>NZ_JAJNDV010000009.1 GCF_021043375.1 Sphingomonas sp. IC-56 | reverse complement strand
TCGGGGCAGGGGGGGGCGGTGGTAGGAAGCTCGGCTGCACGATCGCGAAGTCGAGCGCGCTCGGGTTGGCGGCCGGCTCGGCTACCGCAATGTCGCGCCCGGGCTTGACCACATGCGCCACCGGCACGTCGGGCGGGAAGATGCCGCCCGTGCCCGAGGTCACAAAGGCGTCGCCGGGACGGAAGACCATGGCGGCAGCGCCGGCCGAGCGAATCTCGATCAGACCGTCGCCGCGGCCCGCCGCAATCGCGGGAAGCCCGTCGCGGGTGCGGCGCACCGGCACGATGCTGTCTGCGTCGACGATCAGCAGCACGCGGGCGGTGTTCGGACCGGTTTCGATTACCTGGCCGACCAGTCCGCCGGCCTCACGCACCGGCTGTCCACGCTGCACGCCCTGCCAGCTGCCTGCGTTGAGCGTCGCATAGCGGCGCGTGCTGGTCGCCGAGCTATTGACCAGGCGGGCGGTCACAACGATGTCGTTGCCCACGTCGCGCAGCTTGAGCAGGCCGCGCAGCTTGCCGTTTTCACGGATCAGGGTCTGAGCGCGGGTGACGAGCCGGCGTTCGTCGGCCAGCTGCTGCTTCAAGCGGGCATTCTCCGAATGCACTGCGAAATAGCTGCCGATCGCCGCCGGCACGCCCGCGACGCCGTCGCTCGCCACCGCCAGCCCCGAAGAGACCGGCGTGGTCACTTCAGCGACAGTGCGGCGCAGCGCGGCAAAGGCGGGCGGATCGAAAGCGGACAGCAGCAACAGCACGCCTCCGATCAATGCGCCGCTGATCGCACCGACATAGGTGAGGAAAAGCCCGTACTGCGCGCGCCGCGAGAAGCCCGGGCGCCGGTTACCTGGCGGCGCCATGTGCCTCGGACCTCCCTGATCAGACGGCTTGCAGAACGCCGCGGAACGCCGGATCCTCCAGCGCACGGCCGGTGCCCAGCGCCACGCAGGTCAGCGGATCCTCCGCGACGGTCACCGGCAGGCCGGTCTCGTCGCGCAGCACTTCGTCCAGTCCCCACAGCAGCGCGCCGCCACCGGTGAGCACGATGCCCTGGTCGACAATGTCGGCGGCGAGTTCGGGCGCGGTGTTCTCCAGCGCGATGCGAACGCCTTCGACGATCGTGCCGACGGGCTCGGACAGCGCTTCGGCGATCTGGCCCTGGTTGATCTGGATTTCCTTGGGAACGCCGTTCACTAGGTCGCGGCCCTTGATGAAGATCGTCTTGCCGATGCCGTCAGCCGGCGGCTTCGCGACGCCAACTTCCTGCTTGATGCGCTCGGCCGTGGCTTCCCCGATCAGCAAATTGTGGTTGCGGCGGACATAGGAGACGATCGCCTCGTCCATCTTGTCACCGCCAACGCGCACGCTGGTGGAATAGGCCAGGCCACGCAGGCTCAGTACCGCCACTTCGGTGGTGCCGCCGCCGATATCGACGACCATCGAACCGATCGGCTCGGTCACCGGCATGTCGGCACCGATCGCGGCAGCCATCGGCTCCTCGATCAGCCAGACCTGGCTGGCGCCGGCATTGGATGCGGCGTCGCGGATCGCGCGGCGCTCGACGCTGGTGGAACCCGACGGCACGCAGATCACGATTTGGGGCCAGCGCATGAAGCGGCGCTGCCCATGCACCTTCTGGATGAAGTGCTTGATCATCTGTTCGGCGACATCGATGTCGGCGATCACGCCGTCGCGGAGCGGACGAATCGCTTCGATGCTGCCGGGGGTCTTGCCCATCATCAGCTTGGCGTCGTCGCCGACCGCCTTGACCTTCTTCACGCCGTTCAGCGTCTCGACCGCGACCACCGAAGGCTCGTTCAGCACCACGCCGCGCCCGCGAAGATATACCACGGTGTTCGCGGTACCCAGGTCGATCGCCATGTCGTGCGACATGAATTTGAAAAAGCGGGAGAAAGCCATTCGTTGTTCCGTCCTGCCCGGTCGGGCGCCCGCCGCCGGCTGTTCGCTTTAGATTCTAGTCCGGACCCTTCCGGGGGGATCGTGAAATCCACCTCGGTGCATGCGCTTGCGGGTCGCGGGATGCCTTCCGTTGGGCTAGACGGTTAGCCATGTCAATACGCCGTCTGCCCGAGCATCTTGTCAACCGGATTGCCGCCGGAGAAGTGGTCGAACGCCCCGCTTCGGCGCTCAAGGAACTGGTCGAAAACGCCATCGACGCGGGTGCAACCCGCATCGCCATTCGGCTCGCCGCAGGTGGTACAGAATTGATCGAAGTTATCGACGACGGCTGCGGCATGAACGCGGCCGAAATGGCGTTGGCGCTGGAACGGCACGCCACCTCCAAGCTGCCCGACGACGCGATCGACCAAGTTACGACGTTGGGATTTCGCGGCGAGGCGTTGCCCTCGATCGCCAGCGTCGCGCGGCTGTCGCTGGAGAGTCGGGTGCGCGGCGCCGATGGCTGGGCACTCACCGTAGATAATGGCGAGCGTGTGGAAGAAGGGCCCGCCGCGCTGCCCCCGGGGACTCGCGTCCGCGTCGAGCAATTGTTCGCCCGCGTGCCCGCCCGCCGCAAGTTCCTGCGCTCCACCCGCGCCGAGTTCGCCGCGGCCATGGACGTGGTGAAGCGGCTTGCGATGGCGCGTCCGGACCTTGCCTTTTCGATGGAGCATGATGGGCGCCGCGTGCTCTCGGTCCAGGGCGGCGAGAACCGGCCGCAGCGTGTGGCCGCGCTCACTGACCGCGAACTCGCCAACAACAGCGTCGCGATCAACTTCGAGCGCGAGGGGCTCGTGCTCGGCGGGGTGGCGGCGATCCCGACCTTCAATCGCGGGGTGGCCGACCATCAGTACCTCTTTGTCAACGGGCGGCCGGTAAAGGACCGGCTGCTCGTCGGCGCGGTGCGCGGCGCCTATGCCGAAATGCTGCCGCGCGACCGCCACCCGGTGCTGGCGCTGTTCCTCGACGTTCCTGCCGACCAGGTCGATGTTAATGTCCATCCGGCCAAGACCGAGGTGCGCTTCCGCGATCCCGCGCTTGCCCGCGGGCTGATCGTCAGCGGCCTGCGCCGCGCGCTCGACGAAGCTGGCCATCGCAGCGTGCAACGGCCCAGCGAAGCGGCGCTTGCGATGTGGACGCCCGAGCCGGTGCAGCCAGCCGCACCGGTTTACGAGCCGATGACGCGCTATTCGGGTGCGGTCCATGAATCCCGCCCAACCTTCTTCTCGCCGCCGCCCCAGGCACGAGCCGAGCCCGCCGCCGCACCGGTACCCGCCAGCACTGACTTCCCGCTGGGCGTCGCGCGCGGCCAGGTCGCAAAGACCTATATCGTCGCCGAAGCCGCCGATGGCCTGGTGCTGGTCGACCAGCACGCCGCCCATGAACGCCTCGTTCTCGAACGCATGCGGCGGGCGGTGCAGGGCGGGGGCGTCGCGTCCCAGGCGCTGCTCCTGCCCGAAGTGGTCGAACTCGACGAGCCCGCTTGCGACCGCCTCGAAGCGCGCACCGCAGAACTCGCCGAGTTTGGTTTAGAGCTGGAGCGCTTCGGCCCGCGGGCGATGCTGGTCCGCGCCACGCCGGCGCTGCTAGGGCAGGGGGACATCCACGGCCTGGTCACCGATCTGGCCGACGAACTCGCCGGCTTTGACGAGGCGCTGTCCCTAAAGGAACGCCTCGACCATGTCGCGGCCACCATGGCCTGCCATGGTTCGGTCCGTGCCGGCCGGATCCTGTCGGTCGCCGAAATGAACGCGCTCCTCCGCGAGATGGAAGTCACGCCTCATTCGGGCCAGTGCAACCATGGCCGCCCCACCTGGGTGAAGCTCGCGCATGGCGATATCGAGAAGCTGTTCGGGCGGAAATAAGCCTCAGTAGCGCCCGCTCGGGGTGCGGGCATATTCCACCACGCACATCGTGCCATACACCTTGTGCGGCCCGCACTTGGCCCCGGCGAAACGCATCTCGGCGGCGAAGACGGTGCGGCGGTGGCCGCGGCTCGGCACCTTGTCGTCGACGATCAGCTGGCGCACCACTTCGGCGGCGGTGTCGGGGCCATAAGTGATCGTCTCCGCGACATAGTTGCCGCCACCCAGTCGCTGTACGCGGTCACGCGGATCGGCGCCGTCGCGCGAGCGGTGCCCCGTCTCGCCGCGCGGCCCCTGCTCGGTGACATGCACCCCCGCCGCTCGTGTCAGCAGCGGCGCGTCGGCCAGCGGCGGCGTGACGGCCTGACGCTCCAGGAATTCAATCGCCTCGTCCACCGCCTTCGTCCCTTCGCCCGTGCGGATCCCGGCTGGACGGTTGGGGGTGTAGACCACGCGCCCCCTGAAATAGCGCCGATACGCTCGCAGCGTCTGCGCATAGCGCCGCGGCTCGGTGCGCGCGAAGTTCAGCTCAAGGAGGATCGCCTGCTCCAGCGAGGGCGGCGGTGCAGGGGCCGCAAGCGCGATCGGCAACAGCAAAGCAAGCACGCCGCGCTAATCCCTCCGTCCCCGTGAACCGCGCCGGAACAGGAGGTTCATCCGCCTGCAACCTTCTCGCAAACCACTCGTTCTGCACGGTAACTTCTACGCAAGGCTTGGTGTGATGAGCAAGGTTGTTCCCGTCGTTTTCGCCCTGATACCACTCGCTGCCGTGATCGGCGCGTGCGTCACGTGCCCCTGACCAGCAGTTCTCCAGCGTCACTCCCGCAAAAGGGCCGCCCTCACCGGCGGCCTTTTTGTTTGCGGAACGCCCAAACGCAAAAAGGGCCGCCCCGGCATTCCGGAGCGGCCCTTTCTGTGTGTCCAGCGTAGTCGCTGGCTTCAGGCGTTGTCGCCCTCGGCCTGCTCCTCGCGGACCTCGGCGGATGCGCCGGGCTCGGCGTTGGGATCGTAATCCTCGGTGAAGCCGGCTTCGTCCTTTTCGAACATTGCCGACATCACGTCCACGCCCTGTGCCTGCATCTCGGCCTCTTCCGGCGAGCGTGCGACGTTGACCTTCACGGTCACCGCGACTTCAGGGTGCAGCGCAACGCGCACCTGGTACACGCCGATCGACTTGATCGGCTTGTCCAGGACGACCTGCGACTTAATGACCTTGTGGCCGTCGGCGACAAGCGCGTCGACCAGATCGCGAACCGCGACCGAACCGTACAGCTGGCCGGTGTTGGAGGCCTGGCGGATCAGCGTCACCGAAGTGTCGTTGAAGTTGCCGGCTTCCTTCTCGGCGTCAGCGCGGCGTGCCGCGTTGTCGGATTCGATTCGCGCACGGTTGGCTTCGAACACCTTCAGGTTAGCTGCGTTCGAACGCAGCGCCTTCTTGTTCGGGAGCAGGAAGTTACGGGCGAACCCGTCCTTCACCTTCACGACGTCGCCGATGACGCCGAGCTTTTCGATGCGCTCCAGCAGGATGACTTCCATGGTCTCTGCTCCTTACTTAACGATGTAGGGCAGCAGGCCCAGGTGACGGGCGCGCTTGATGGCCTGGGCCAGCTCGCGCTGCTTCTTTGCGCTCACCGAAGTGATGCGCGACGGGACGATCTTGCCGCGCTCGGACACGAAGCCCTGGAGCAGACGGACATCCTTATAGTCGATCCGGGGAGCGTCCTTCGCGGAGAAGGGGCAGCTCTTGCGACGGCGGAAAAAGGGACGTGCCATGTTTCTCTAAGCTCCTTACTCGCCGCCACCGAAACCGGTGTTGCCACCTTCGTCGCGGTCACGACGGCCACGGCCACGCTCGCGCTCCTGGCCCTTGCGCATCATCACGGTCGGACCTTCTTCATGGCCGTCAACCTTGACGGTCATGTAGCGGATCACGTCTTCGTTGATCTGCGTCTGGCGCTCCAGCTCGGCGATCACCGAACCCGGTGCGTCGATTTCGAGCATGACGTAGTGCGCCTTGCGGTTCTTCGCGATGCGATAGGCGAGCGAACGAAGACCCCAGCTCTCCGTCTTCACGACGCGGCCGTTATTGTCCTGGATGATCTTGGTGGCGGTTTCCGCCAGTGCGTCCACCTGCGCCTGTGCCAGATCCTGGCGCGCAAGGAACACGTGCTCGTACAGAGCCATGCATTCTCTTTCTGTTGGCCGATCGCTGACGTGCACCCCATGTGCAACGCCCCTCCGGCTGTCGTCTTGTAGTCAAAAGCAGGCAGGGGCGAAGACAGCGTCTCCACCCCGGCTGCGCGGCCTATGCCGGCAAGCGCGGCAAAAAGCAAGGCCCGAGCACCCGGACTTTCCACCCACGTCATTCCAGCCTTGAGCCGGGATCCCGCTTCTTCTTCTGGATAGAAGCAGCGGAATCCCGGCTCAAGGCCGGGGTGACGAAAGGCTAGACCCGCCGCCGCACGAAACAATCGAACCCGGCGGCCACCGCACCCCTGCAGAACGCCTCGGCGACTTCCGGCTCCCCAGCCGCGGCACTCTTCAGCCGGAACAGCCCTCCGTCGCGATGCACTGCCACCGGCAAGGACAGCGAAGGAAGCCGCGCCTGCTGCCGCTCCGCCGCCTCGGCACTACCGAACGCGCCAAGCTGCGCTTCCCATCCACCCACAGCCGGCACAACAGCACCCGCCGCCGCTTCGACCGGCTTCAGCGCGCGCCGCTGCCGCTGGACCTGGATCACTTCGGCCAGGGTGATGCTGCCGGGATGATGGGTATGAAACCGCTCGTCATGCGCCGCCGCATGGCGCCGCTGCGCGGCCTCCAGAAACGCGGGCGTGCTTTGCCCGCTGCTGCTCGCGTCGCTGAGCATCGGAAACATCGCTGCGCCACCGCCAAGCGCGGCAAGGCCGAATAGCCAATAGGGACGAGGGGAGGGCAAGCGGATCAATCTTCGGGAACTCGCAAAATGGTTGGCACGGCGTTAACCACGCAAGTCCGGCATGTTTCCACCCTCCGCGGCGCTTGAAGGCGTCCGAAACAGGGACGGCGGAGCCGAAGCCCCGCCGTCTCGCTCATCCTTGATCGGTCTCAACGACTTAGCGGATCAGGTTCCCGAACACCGCTGCGATGATCCCGCTGGTGATCCCGACCAGCACCGCGTCGTTACCCGACTGGACATAACGGTAGCCGCGCGGCGGCGCCTTCAGTCCACGATACTGGCGGTAGTCGATCTGGCGATAGTTGCGGGCATAGCGGTTGTCGAAACGCTCGCCCTTGCGCCAGTTGGTCCGGTATTGCTGCGCCCGCTGAAACTGACGCTGCTGGACGACCTGGCGCTGCTGCACCGCGCGCTGCTTCACCACCGTGGTGCCGTTGGGGCGCTGCTTCACGACCGTGCGCTGCACTTCGGTGTGACGTTGCGGGGCGGCTGCTGCCATCACCGGCGTTGCTGCAACCGAAGCGGCGACCAGACCCAGGATAAACTTCTTCATGGCTCTATTCCTTTGTACCGCGCCGCGTCCTGCGGCGTTGAACAAGAGATAGGACCCGGTTGTCGCAGCCCCGTCCCAGCGGAGCGGCGAAATGGTCGCGAATTGTAACGGCAACGCTTCTTCACCCCTCCCTACAAGGGAGGGGCGGGGGTGGGTAGCGAGCGAAGCGAGCCCCAACGGCTGCGAAAGCGGCAACGTTCCTATCTCCGTCACCCCGGCCTCGAGCCGGGGTCCCGCTTCTTCGTCTGCTGGGCAAGACAGCGGGATCCCGGCTCAAGGCCGGGATGACGAGGGAAGTGGGCAACCGCCGCGCTACCCAAACACCAACACTGCAACCACAAACCACCAACTCTTGCCCCCAACCCATCCCGGTACTAACCGCCCCGCTTCGAATTTCGCGAACAGGAGACGCCAGATGCGCGCATTCATCTTCCCCGGTCAGGGCAGCCAGGCCGTCGGTATGGGCAAGCCGCTCGCGGACGCTAGCGCCACCGCGCGCGAGGTGTTCCAGGAAGTAGACGAAGCGCTCGGCCAGAACCTGTTCCGCCTGATGAGCGAGGGTCCCGAGGACCAGCTCACCCTCACCGCCAATGCCCAGCCCGCGATCATGGCCAATGCCATCGCCGTGCTGCGCGTGCTGGAGAAGGAAGGCGGCATCCGCCTGGCCGACAAGGCCGACTATGTCGCCGGCCACAGCCTGGGCGAATATACCGCGCTTTGCGCAGCCGGCGCGCTCGACCTATCCACCACCGCCAGGCTGCTGCGCATCCGTGGCGACGCAATGCAGGCCGCCGTGCCCGTGGGTGAGGGTGCCATGGCCGCCTTGCTCGGCGCCGACCTCACCAAGGCGCAGGCCATCGCCGACGCCGCCGCGGAAGGCGAAGTCTGCACCGTCGCCAACGACAATGATCCCACCCAGGTCGTGATCTCCGGCGCCCGCGCCGCGATCGAGCGCGCCATTGCCATCGCCAAGGACCACGGCGCCAAGCGCGGCATCCTGCTGCCCGTCTCGGCCCCCTTCCACTGTTCGATGATGCAACCCGCCGCCGACGCCATGGAAAAGGCACTCGCCGACGTAGCGATCCAGGCCCCCCTGGTCCCCCTCTACGCCAACGTAACCGCCGCTCCCGTCGCCGACCCCGCCACCATCCGCACGCTGCTGGTCGAGCAGGTAACCGGCATGGTCCGCTGGCGCGAAAGCGTAGCGGCCATGGCAGAAGCCGGCGTGACCGACTTCGTCGAACTCGGCGGCAAGGTCCTCGCCGGCATGGTAAAGCGCATCACCCCCGACGTCCCCGTCACCAGCGTGGTGACGATGGACGACATCGAAGCCCTGGCGAAGACGCTTTGATTTTTTCACGCGAAGGCGCGAAGACGCTAAGATGCATGACGTCGAGGCGACCGCGGCAGACATCATCGACGCGGCGTTGAGGCTGCATAAGGGGCTTGGCCCTGGACTCCTCGAAAGCGTCTACGAGAACATCTTGGCCGCCAAGCTTGTCGAGCGCGGTCATTCCGTCGCCCAGCAGTGTCCGATCGACATCGAGTACGACGGGTTGCGCTTTCAGCAGGCGTTTCGTGCTGATTTGATCGTGAACGGCTCGGTGCTCGTGGAGATCAAGTCAGTCGAGCGGCTGCTTCCGGTCCATGGCAAGCAGGTCCTGACCTATCTCCGCTTGCTCAAGCAGCCCCTTGGGCTGCTTATCAACTTCGGAGGCGAGACGCTCAAGGAGGGGCTCCGCCGGATCGTCAATGACCACAAAGACTTCGCGTCTTCGCGCCTTCGCGTGAACCAATAAAGAAGGACTACCGAATGTTCGACCTCACAGGCATGACCGCCCTCGTCACCGGCGCCTCCGGCGGGATCGGCTCCGCCATCGCCAAGGGTCTGGCCGCCCAGGGCGCTCGCCTCGCCATTTCCGGCTCCAACCCGGAAAAGCTCGAAGCCTTTAAGGCGGAACTCGGTGGCGACCACGTCACCCTCCAGGCCAACCTTTCCGATCCCGCCCAGGTCGACGCCCTCGTCCCCCAGGCGGTCGAAGCGCTCGGCGGCCTCAGCATCCTGGTCAACAATGCCGGCGTCACCCGCGACAACCTCGTCATGCGGATGAAGGATGACGAGTGGGATCAGGTCATCCGCGTTAACCTCGAAGCCGCGTTCCGCCTGATGCGCGCCGCTGCGAAGCCGATGATGAAGGCGCGCTTCGGCCGCATGATCTCGATCACCTCGGTCGTGGGCGCCACCGGCAACCCCGGTCAGGCCAACTATGCCGCCTCCAAGGCCGGCCTCGTCGGCATGTCCAAGGCGCTTGGCCAGGAACTCGCCAGCCGCAACATCACCGTAAACTGCGTCGCCCCCGGCTTCATCCGCTCGGCGATGACCGACGGCCTGCCCGACGCGCAGAAGGAGGCGCTCACCACCCGCATTCCGGCGGGAAAGCTGGGCGAAGGTGAGGATATCGCAGCCGCCGTCGTCTATCTCGCCAGCAAGGAGGCCAGCTATGTCACTGGCCAGACCTTGCATGTGAACGGCGGAATGGCGATGCTTTGAGCCAAGTCCTGGGGGCAGGAGTGATTGCATGCGAATTGTTGTAGCCGCGTTCCTGTCCCTTGCCGCGATGCCGGCGCAGGCAGCCGATCTCTCCACGCTGGATTGCGTCGCGACTAAACTGGACGCCGGCGTGCGCGGCCAGGTCGAATCCGAAGCGATCAGCGCGCTGAACGAGGTCGGCAAGCGGCTGACCTACTCGCCAGCGGTAGGGCAGGGGCTGAGCGCCGCTGCAAAGGCGTGCGCGACGGAGCATAAGTGGACAACCGCTGCCGCCAAGGCGGCGAGCTTCTATGCGCTCGCCAGGATCGGCCTGCCGCTTGCCCGCAAGGCTGTGGAGGAGAAGGGGTTCGATGCGTCCGCCCTGGAGGATCAGTTCCAGGCGCTGCCCGAGGAAAAGCGCGTCCACGTGCTTACCACGCAGGACACGCAGGCGCTGATCCAGGCGGCGGTGACCGAGGAAGCGCAACAGACCCGCGCAAACGCGGAGCTGCTCGCCGAATATTTCTCGTTCCTGAACACCGCGCAGTATGCGGCACAGGATTTTTCCGCCGCCTGAAGCGTTGCGACGCCTCTTGCCAGCGCACCGGCACGCAATTAGGTGCGGTCACACATATTCAGAGCCCAGTCACAAAGGATAACAGGGACCATGGCCAACCAGGAAGAGATCACCACCCGCGTCAAGTCGCTCGTGGTCGATCACCTCGGCGTCGACGAAAAGGAAGTCGTGCCGACCGCCAGCTTCATCGATGACCTCGGTGCCGATTCGCTCGACATCGTCGAGCTGGTAATGGCCTTCGAGGAAGAATTCGGCGTCGAAATCCCCGACGATGCCGCTGAAAAGATCACCACCGTCCAGGACGCGGTGAGCTACATCAGCGAGCACCAGGAAGGCTGATCGCCAACTTTGGCGATAAACCGTACCCTTTGATGGGGTCGGCTTGCCATTCAACGGCTTCCCGTCCGGCTCGCAAGAGGGGACGGGGAGCCGTTTGCTTATAAGCCGGGCTGGAAATATGTCCCGCTCCGCACAACTTTCGTGAACTTCGACGGAGAGAAATGCCAATGCGCCGCGTAGTCGTGACCGGCCTCGGCCTCGTCACCCCGGTGGGTGCCGATGTCGAAACCGCCTGGAAGAACATCGTCGCCGGCAGGTCCGGCGCAGCCACCATCGAGCGTTTCGACGCCACCGATTTTCACACCAACTATGCCTGTGAAGTGAAGGCGCCGGATCACGAATTCGGCTTCGATCCGGGCAAGCGCGTCGATCACAAGATCCAGCGTCAGGTCGATCCCTTCATCGTCTACGGCATCGACGCCGCGGGCCAGGCGATCGAAGACGCCGGCCTGCTCGACATGGACGAGGAAACCCGCTTCCGCGCCGGCTGCTCGATCGGCTCGGGTATCGGCGGCCTGCCGGGTATTGAGAGCGAATCGCTCGTGCTCGCGGCCAAGGGCCCCAAGCGGGTCAGCCCGCACTTCGTTCACGGCCGCCTGATCAACCTTATCTCGGGCCAGGTCTCGATCAAGTACGGCCTGATGGGCCCGAACCATGCGGTTGTTACCGCGTGCTCGACCGGCGCGCATTCGATCGGCGACGCGGCGCGGATGATCGCGATGGACGACGCGGACATCATGCTGGCTGGCGGCGCGGAAAGCGCGATCTGCCCGATCGGCATCGCCGGCTTCGGCCAGGCCCGCGCGCTCTCCACCGGCTTCCGCGACGACCCAACCAAGGGCAGCCGCCCCTATGACAAGGATCGCGACGGTTTCGTCATGGGTGAGGGCGCCGGCGTCGTCGTGCTCGAGGAGTATGAGCACGCCAAGAAGCGTGGCGCCAAGATCTATGCCGAAGTGATCGGCTATGGCCTGTCTGGCGATGCCTATCATGTGACGGCACCGCACCCGGAGGGCGCCGGCGCGTTCCGCTCTATGCAGATGGCCGTGCGCAAGTCGGGTCTCGCTTTGGAGGATATCGACTACATCAACGCACATGGCACCTCGACGCCCCTCGGTGACGAGCTCGAACTCGGTGCGGTGCGCAAGCTGTTTGGCGATGCCATGGACGGGCTGGCGATGAGTTCGACCAAGTCTGCCATCGGTCACCTGCTTGGCGGTGCCGGTGCGGTGGAGGCGATCTTCTGCATCCTGGCGATGCGCGACAGCATCGTTCCGCCGACGCTTAACCTCGACAATCCGAGCGACAACTGCGCAGGCGTCAACCTGGTCCCGCATGTCGCGCAGGAGCGCAAGGTAAAGGCGATCCTTAACAACAGCTTCGGCTTCGGCGGCACCAATGCCAGCCTGGTGATGAAGGCGGTCTGATCCGATGACCACGCGCCGTCTGGGCAAGCGGCGCATTGGATGCGCCCTGATCGTCGCCGCACTCGTCCTGTGTGCAGCGGCGTTCGGGGTGCTCCACCTCTGGGGCGGGGCGGGGCCGGCGCGCGGTAACGTCACTGTGCTGGTGCCCGAAGGCGCCAGCCTCAGCCGAGCTGCGGAGGAACTGGAAAAGGCGGGAGCGATCCGGTCGGCAAGCCGGTTCCTGATCCTGTCCAAGATCTTCGGCGGCAGCGTACCGATCAAGGCCGGCGAGTACCGCGTGCCCGCCGGGCTCAGCCAGTCGGACGTCCTCAAGATGCTGCAAGGCGGCAAGACCCTGCAGCGCTTCGTGACCATCCCGGAAGGCACCCCCTCGATCCTGGTCTATGAGGCGCTGATGAAGGCGCCGCAGCTGTCCGGCCCAATCGCGGTCCCGCCCGAGGGTTCGGTCCTACCCGACAGCTATGCCTATAACCGCGCCGACACGCGCCAGGCGGTGCTTACACGCATGCAAAAGGCAATGACCGACTATCTTGCCAAGGCGTGGGCGGCGCGCAAGCCCGGCATCGCGGTGGCGACACCGCAACAAGCGCTGACGCTGGCATCAATCGTTGAGAAGGAAACCGGGAAGGCGTCGGAGCGCCGCATGGTCGCTGCCGTCTACGGCAACCGGCTGCGCCAGGGCATGCGGCTCCAGGCCGATCCGACGATCATTTATCCCATGACCAAGGGCAAGCCGCTCGGCCGCCGGATCCTCAAGTCCGAGATCCAGGCGCAGAACGGCTACAACACCTACGCCATGGCCGGGCTCCCACAGGGCCCGATCGCCAATCCTGGCCGGGCCAGCATTGATGCGGTGCTCGATCCGGAGCGGTCGAGTGCGCTGTACTTCGTAGCCGACGGCACCGGCGGCCATGTGTTCGCCGACACGCTCGAACAGCACAACGCCAATGTCGCGAAGTGGTACGCACTGCGCCGCGCCCGCGGAGAGATGTAGGCCAAGCGGCGGCCGCAGCGCGGCCGCCAACTCCAACTTACCTGCCCAGCGCCGCAGCCTCGCGCGCCAGTGCTTCGACTTCCTCAAAGCTCGCGCCCTTCGGCGTCACCCAGCTGCCGCCGACGCACAGCACCGGATCGAACCCGAGCCATTCGGGTGCACTCGCCGCGCTGACGCCGCCGGTCGGGCAGAACTTGGCTTCGTAGAACGGCGCTGCCAGCGCCTTGAGCGCCTTCAGCCCGCCGCTGGTCTCGGCCGGGAAGAACTTGAAGTGACGCAGGCCAAGGTCGTATCCGCGCATGATGTCGCCGGCATTGGCGATCCCGGGGAGGAAAGGCACGCCGCTCTCCACGATCGCGCTGCCCAAGCGATCGGTCAATCCTGGCGACACAATGAACTCGGCGCCCGCGCTCATCACCTGAGCGAACTGGTCGGTGTTGACCACCGTGCCCGCGCCGACGATCGCGCCCTCGACCTGCTTCATCTCGCGGATCGCGTCGAGCGCCGCCGGCGTGCGCATCGTCACCTCCAGCACGCGCAATCCGCCCTTGACCAGCGCCTCGGCGAGGGGACGGGCAGTTGCCGCGTCCTCGATCACCAGCACCGGGATCACCGGGCTGGTCTGCATGATGTCGGCAATCGTGGTCACAATGCATGCTCCTGGGCAAAGGCCGCCGCGGCGCCATACAGGCCGGGCTGCTCGTGCGTGATGATCTTTACCGGGATGGTCGACATCAGGCTCTGGAACCGCCCCTTGGCGACAAAGCGCTGGCCAAAGCCCGACTGCACCAGCCGATCCTTGAGCCGCAGACCCAGCCCGCCCGCGATCACCACGGCGGTGGGACCATGCGCGAGCGCCAGGTCGCCTGCGACCGCGCCAAGCGTGAGGCAGAAACGCTCCAGCGCCGCAGTGGCAAGCGTGTCCTTGCCGCTGAGCGCGAACTCCCACAGCTGCTTGTCGTCGCGGTGGATCACCGGCTTGCCTTCCATCTGGGCAAGCGTTTCATAGATGTTGACCAGCCCCGGTCCCGCGCAAACCCGCTCCGTCGAAACGCGCGTGTAGGTCGGGCGCAGGCGCCGGATGATCGCATCATCGATATTGTCAAGCGGGGCGAAATCGGTGTGCCCCCCCTCGGTGGAAATCACATGATAGCTGCCGCGCTGGCGGAACACCTGCGCCACACCCAGGCCGGTGCCCGGCCCGCAGACCGTGATCGCGCCATATTCCGGCAGCTCCACGTCGGGACCGCAAAGATGGACATAGGCCTTTCCATCGAGCTGCCCCACCGCATGCCCGATCGCGCCGAAATCATTGATCAGCGTGAAATTGTCGACGCCCAGCCGCTCTTTGATCATCGGCGGGCGGATGATCCACGGATTGTTGGTGAATTTGATCAGCGTGTCGTTGACCGGCGAGGCTACTGCGATACCGGCGGCGCGCGGTACCGGACGGCCGAGCTGCTCGCCAAACGCCGCCCAGGCCAGGGGGAAGGTGGCATGCTCAGCGACCTTGAGCGTCACGGGCTCGCCCAAGGATAGAACGCGTCCGCCCTCAACCTCGGCGATGGTGAAGCGGGCGTGCGTGCCCCCGATATCTACCGCGACGACTTCCATTTCAGCTCCCTGATCCCCCCTCTTCACCGCCTGTCAACGTTGGCAGTGGAGGCGCGGCCCTTCTCCGCGCAACCGGCACGGATGTAAAGGACGCGCCTCGTCAGGAGCGGCGTTACAGTCCGGCCTCTGCCAGCATCGCCGACGCGCCCTCCTCGGCAGCGCTGGCATGGTTGCGCATCATCGCGAACAGCTCGCGTCCGGTTCCCTGTGGTACGGGCGGGGCCTCGGCATGGGGCCGCGCTTCCCATTCGGCAGCATCGACCAAGGCTTCCAGCGTTCCCGCTTCGGCGTCCAATCGGATGATGTCCCCGTCGCGCACCTTGGCGATCGGACCACCACCCAGCGCCTCGGGCGACAAGTGGATCGCGCACGGCACCTTGCCGCTCGCCCCCGACATTCGCCCGTCGGTGACGAGCGCAACTCGGAAGCCGCGATTCTGAAGCACGCCAAGCGGCGGGGTGAGCTTGTGGAGCTCAGGCATCCCGTTCGCGCGCGGGCCCTGGAAGCGCATAACCACGATCACGTCGCGGTCGAGTTCGCCGGCCTTGAACGCGTCCTGCACCGCCTGCTGGTCAGTGAAGACCCGCGCCGGCGCTTCGATGACCCAGCGGTCACGCTCGACTGCCGACACCTTGATGCAGGCGCGGCCGATATTGCCCTTCAGGATACGGAAGCCACCCTCAGGCGAGAAAGGCTCCTCGACGGTGCGCACGATCGTCTCGTCATCGCTCTTGGCCGGCAGGTCGCGCCAGACGAGCTGGTCCTGATCCATGTACGGCTTTCGGCCATAGGCCTGCATGCCGTCCGTCGCCACGGTCACCGTGTCGCCGTGCATCAGCCCGCCGCGCAGCAGTTCCTTGATGACGAAGGGCGGGCCGCCAGCGTCCTCGAACATGTTCACGTCCGCCGAACCATTGGGGTAAACCCGCGTCAACAGAGGTACGGCGCGCGACAGCCGGTCGAAGTCCTCCCAGTCGATCAGGATACCAGCGGCCCGCGCAAAAGCGGGTACGTGGATCAGGTGATTGGTCGAGCCGCCGGTGGCGAGCAGCACGATGGCCGCGTTCACGATCGCCTTTTCATCGACGACATGGCCGATCGGGCGATAATCGTCGCCATTCCAGCCGATCTCGGTCAGCCGGTGCACTGCTGCACGCGTCAGTTCCTGGCGTAGCTTGGTCTGCGGATTGGCAAAGGCAGCGCCGGGGATGTGGAGGCCCATGGCTTCCATCATCATCTGGTTGGAATTGGCGGTGCCATAAAAGGTGCAGGTGCCCTTGCCGTGATAGGCGGCAATCTCGGACTCGAGCAGTTCCTCGCGCGTCGCCTTGCCTTCGGCATAGCGCTCGCGAACCGCGGCCTTGTCCTTGTTGGCCAGGCCGGAGCGCATCGGCCCACCAGGAATCATCACCATCGGCAAATGACCGAAGCGGAGCGCCCCCATCAGCAGCCCGGGTACGATCTTGTCGCAGATGCCGAGCAGCGCCGCGCCCTCGAACACGCGGTGAGACAGGGCCACCGCAGTGGAAAGGGCGATAGTGTCGCGGCTGAACAGCGACAGCTCCATCCCCTCATAACCCTGGGTCACGCCGTCGCACATTGCGGGCACGCCGCCGGCGACCTGCGCCGTGGCGCCCGCTTCCAGCGCCCAGACCTTCATCTGCTCGGGATAGCGGTAATAGGTCGCATGTGCCGACAGCATGTCGTTGTACGACGTCACGATGCCGATGTTCATCCGGTTGCCCGGCGTCATCAGGTCGCGTTGCTCGTCGGTGCCCGCATAGGCGTGCGCCAGATTGGCGCAGCCCAGCTTCGGGCGGTCCGCGCCGGACTCGCGCTCGCGGCGGATCAGGTCGAGATAGGCTTGCCGGCGCTCTTTCGAGCGCTCGATCACGCGATCGGTGACGGCGGCGATTTCAGAATGCAGCGATGCCATCAGGCACTCCAGTGAATGTCGACCGGCAGCTCGACGTCGGCAAGGATGCGGCCGACCGGATAGTTGGAAGAAGCACCCTGCTTGATCGCGTCTTCGAGCACGCTGCGCTTCGCGTCGCCGGTAATGGCGATCATCAGCGCACGGGCTGACACGATCGCGGCGCGGCTCAGCGTCACGCGGGCGACGGGAGCCTCGGGAGGAAGCGGATCGGGCATGACGCCCAGCGCGCGGCGCTCCCGCGGGCCGTTCAACGCTTCGTCGAAATCAGGGCCGGGGAAGATCGAGGCGGCATGGCCGTCGCCGCCCACGCCCAGCAGGCACAGGTCCAGCGGCCAGTGCAGGTCCTGAAGCCGCGCATCGGCGGCGCGGCCGGCAGCCTTGTAGTCCTCGGCCTTGTCGCTGATCAGCGGAATGACCCGGGCACCCTTTGGCAGGAACAGCTTGCCGATCGCAGTAACATTGGAAAGCGGGTCGCCCAGCGGGACCAGGCGATCGTCGCCCGGGATGATCGTCACGCGCTTCCAGTCGAGCTTCGCCTGGACTAGCTTTTCATAGATCGGCAGCGGCGTCTTGCCGCCGGCCAGGGCCACCACGGCGGCGCCGCGCGCATCGATTGCGCTTTCGATAATGAACTGGACGTCACCAGCGACGGCATCGGCCATCTCGCTGGCGTCGTCATATTCCCACCATTCGATCTCTGTCGTCATTCTGGCTCCTGCATGCATTTTGCGGCCGATCTCCCGAACATATGGGGAGCGGCGGCTATTCGTTCCACGTCACGCCGTCGCGCTCGGTGAGCGCTACCGAAGCCGAGGGGCCCCAGCTTCCCGAGGCGTAGGGCTTGGGCTTCATGTCATTGGCTTCCCAGCCGGCGCGGATGCTGTCGATCCACTCCCACTGCGCCTCTACTTCGTCGCGGCGGACGAACAGCGTCGGATCGCCTTCGATCAGGTCGAGCAGCAGCCGTTCATAGGCGATGCGGCGGGTCGTTCCGGCGAACTCGCTGTCGAGGCTGAGGTTCAGCGGAACTTCGCGCAGCCGCACGCCCTCGCGGTCGAGCCCTGGTTGCTTCGCCATTACCAGCAAGCGGACATACTCTTCAGGCTGCAAGCGGATCACCAGCGTGTTCGGCTGGAGCATCGCTCCGCGCTGCGCGAAGATCGAGTGCGGCACTGGCTTGAACTGGATGACGATCTCGGACCGGCGCTCGGCCAGGCGCTTGCCGGTTCGCAGATAGAAGGGGACGCCGTGCCAGCGCCAGTTGTCGACATGCGCCTTGATCGCCACGAAGGTCTCGGTGGCGGAGGGCTTTTCCAGGTCGCTGGCATAGTCGCGGACGATCTCGCCTTTCACTGCGCCGCCGCCATATTGGCCGGTGACGGTAAGCTGCGACGCCTCGGTGGCGCTGATCGGCCGCAGCGACCGCAGCACCTTCACCTTTTCGTCCCGGATCGCCGTGCCGTCGAAGCGGGCAGGGGGCTCCATCGCGATTAGCGCGACCAGCTGCAGCATATGGTTCTGGACCATGTCGCGTAGAGCACCGGTCTCATCATAGAAGCCCGCGCGACCCTCAAGGCCCACGGTTTCCGAAACCGTGATCTGCACATGGTCGATGCCCTGCGCGTTCCACACTGGCTCGAACAGCGAGTTGCCGAAGCGGAGCGCCAGGATGTTCTGGACAGTCTCCTTGCCCAGATAATGGTCGATCCGGAAGGTGCGCTCCTCCGGAAACGCTGCAGCGACCAAGTCATTGATTTCACGGCTGGATTGCAGGTCGCGGCCGAGCGGCTTCTCCAGCCCGATGCGAACATTGTCGCCGGCCAAACCGGCCGATTCCAACCCCTTGATCGTCGGCCCGAACAGCCACGGCGCCGTCGACAAGAAGATGGCCAAACCGCCGGAAATGTCGCCGACCTTCTCCTTCAGCGCCGCAAAACCATCCATCTTCGCCGCGTCGAGCGGCTGATAATTCAGACGCTCTAGAAAACCCTCCAGTGCGCCTTCGTCCTTCCGATCTGCCGGCAGGAACTTGTCCAACGCCTCACGCGCGAAAACACGAAAGCTGGCATCGTCATGATCGGACCGCGCCGTCGCGGTGATGGTCAGCCCGGAAGGCAACAAGCCGTCGGCATGAAGCGCGTACAGCGAGGGCAGCAGCATGCGCTGCGAAAGATCCCCGGTTGCCCCAAACAACAGCAATTTGCCAACGGGCTGATGCATCGCGTCCCTCTCGACTGGTTTGGCCCGCGAGACACCAACAGCGATCAAAGATCAAGTCGGGAGCGGAACGGGGCGGCACATCGCCGCCCACATGCGGTCAGAGGATCAGGCCGGCGACGGGATCGAGCCCGGCCATGATGTTGAGGTTCTGCACGGCCGCGCCCGCCGCACCCTTGCCCAGATTGTCGAGCGTGGCGACCAGGCGTGCCTGGCCGCTCTCGATGTTACCGAACACCCGCAGCGACAGCCGGTCGGTCCCTGCATCGGCTTCAATCGAGACGGTACCCATGTCCGCGGGCAGAACCCGCACGAGCGGCGAGTCCTTGTAGGCGTCGCGCAGGACGTTTTCGACTGCTTCGATCGAAGGCCGGCGTGTGAAGGCGTGGAGGGGAAGCGGCACTTCAACAAGCATGCCGCGATAGGTCCGCGCGACTGAGGGCATGAAGATCGGCGGATGCTCCAGCCGGGCATGCTTCTGCATCTCGGGCACATGCTTGTGTGCGAGCGACAATCCATAGCTGCGATACGCGGTCTGCGTGAACGACGCTGCGTCCGCATCTTCGAACTCGGCGATCATCGACTTGCCGCCGCCGGAATATCCCGAAACCGCATTAACGCTCAGTGGATAGTCATGCGGCACGATGCCTGCGCGCACCAGCGGACGCACGAGCGCCAGGAACCCGGTTGGGTAGCAGCCGGGATTGCTCACTCGATCTGCCTCGGCGATTGCGGTCATCTGGCCGGGCTCGAGCTCGGCAAAACCATAGGTCCAGTCCGGTGCCGTGCGGTATGCCGTGGACGCGTCGATCACCCGCACGCGGGTGTTCCGGATCATGGCCACCGCCTCGCGCGCAGCATCGTCCGGCAGGCACAGGATCACGAAGTCGGACGAATTCAGCGCATCTTCGCGCTTGCGCGGGTCCTTGCGGTCCGCATCGGCAAGTACGAGCGACTCGATGCCAGCGCGCCCGTCCAGGCGCTCGCGAATCTCCAGGCCGGTAGTACCCACCGCGCCATCAATAAACACCCGAACCGTCATTCCTCGCCGCCCAGGGCCTCAATGGGAACATAGCCTACCAAGGCAACATCGGGAGCAATACCCCAGGCGTTCGTTCCGGAATATTCCAGCACCTCGAACCGGGCTTCAGCCGGGAGCTGCATCAGCACTTCCGACTCCGAAGAAGCGGTGGCTCGCAGCTCGGCACCGGAGAGGAGCTTTCGAGGCAATGGCGCTGCATAATGCGGCGCGAAGACCCGGTCCGCCAACCGAACGTCGGCAAGGTCCCGTCGAACGGCGTGTACCCGTGGATCGACCGCGATCGAACGGCCCTTCAGTGCGAAGCGCTTACGCGTGTGCCCGCCGGGCGATGGGCTCGCTGATGGCGTCGCCCGCGAGGAAATGCCCGAATTCTGCAAGAAACTCTGCCCCTTCAGGTGTACGTGCGACGAAGATGTTTCGTTTGTCGGTATCGTCGCGTTGGCGGCGCAGATAGCCCAGCGTGCCCAGCCTGTTCAAGGCACGCGTTACTACGGGCTTGGAAACGTTCAAGGCTCGCGCCAAACCGCGCACGGTGTGAGGACCCTGGTCGAGATAAACCAGCATCAAAAGCGCCATCTGCCGATTCGTGAGATCGGGCTCGCCCGAGCGCACGTAATCGATCAGCGTGTTCTTCCAAGACGACAGCGACTGGTCGGACATTGCGTTCACGGCATATACTCATGCGTTACGATCCCGGCTCGCCTCAGGATCTTCCACACAAACGCAGCGACACGGCCTAGGTTTCAGTGCGTTGGCGAAATGTTACCGCTTTGTTTGTGATGCCGTCTTCGGGCCCGAGCCGCGCGCGAAAACGCGGCGGTTGATCCCGTCCCGCTGCTCCCCTATGTCGCCGGTTTCCGCCAACAGGTCCGGTTATAGATGTTCACCTTTCTGCTCGTCGTCCATGCCATCATCGCGGCACTGCTCGTGACCGTGATCCTCATGCAGAAGTCCGAGGGCGGCGGGCTCACCACTGGCGGCAGCCCGTCGGGCCTGATGTCGGCGCGCGGCGCGGCGGATTTCCTGACGCGCTCCACGGCCGTGCTGGCAGCAATCTTCATCGGCATGAGCATCCTGCTCGCCGTGATCGCGGCGACGCGGCACTCGACGTCGATCGATACGACGCTGCAGCGTACCCCGGCTGCGCCGGTAACTTCGCCGAGCGCGGCGCCTGGCGTCCCCTTCGGCGCCGACAACGCTGCTGCGCCTGCGGTTGCACCCGAAGCGAGTGCGCTGAGCGGCAACGGCGCGGCGATGGCGAACGTTCAGTAAGAAGCAGCTGGCTCCGTAGAAAGCGGGGCTTGACCAAATAAAAGCGCGCCGGCCCGGATTCGGGCGCTTGTCGGCGCGCGTTCAAACACGTTAGGCGTTTTCTCCCATGGCGCGGTATATTTTCATCACCGGCGGCGTGGTCTCCTCGCTTGGCAAGGGTCTTATGGCAGCGAGCCTCGCGGCGCTGCTTCAGGCTCGTGGCTATCGGGTCCGCATCCGCAAGTTCGATCCTTATCTCAACGTCGATCCCGGCACGATGTCGCCGCACCAGCATGGTGAGGTCTATGTGACCGACGACGGCGCCGAAACCGATCTCGACCTTGGTCATTATGAGCGGTTCACCGGCGTGGCATCGCGCCAGTCGGACAACATCACCTCGGGCCGGATCTACAAGACGATCATCGAGCGCGAGCGGCGTGGCGATTATCTCGGCGCAACGGTGCAGGTCATCCCGCACGTTACTGATGCCATTAAGCAGTTTGCACAGGACGACACCGACGACCTCGACTTCGTGCTGTGCGAAATCGGCGGCACCGTGGGTGACATCGAGTCGCTGCCGTTCATCGAGGCGATCCGCCAGCTGCGCAACGATCTCGGTCGTGGTCAGTCGGTCAGCATCCATGTTACGCTGGTGCCGTACATTGCGGCCGCGGGCGAGTTGAAGACCAAGCCGACCCAGCACAGCGTCCGCGATCTGGCGTCGCTCGGCGTTCAGCCAGACGTGCTGGTGTGCCGGGCCGAGCGCGACTTGCCTGCTGGCGAGCGTGCGAAGATCGCGCAGTTCTGTAACGTGCCGGCGTCGGCGGTGATTCCGGCCTTGGATGCTAAGAGCATCTACGCCGTACCGCTTCAGTATCACCGCGAAGGACTGGACCTCGAAGTGCTCAAGGCCTTCGGCATCGAACCCGGTGACGCTCCGAACCTAGAGCGTTGGGAGCAGATCGTCGCGCGGCTTCAGAACCCCGAAGGTGAAGTCACCATCGGCGTGGTTGGCAAATATATGGGCGTGCCCGACGCCTATAAGTCGCTTCACGAAGCTCTGGTGCACGGCGGCATTGCGAACAGCGTGAAGGTGAACATCCGCTGGGTTGATGCCGAACTGTTCGAGCGCGGTGAAAAGGAAGTTGCCGCCGAGCTGGAGCCCATGCACGGCATCCTTGTTCCCGGTGGATTCGGGGAGCGCGGCAGCGAGGGCAAAATTGCCGGCGTCCGTTTCGCACGCGAGCGCAAGGTGCCGTTCTTCGGGATCTGTCTTGGCATGCAGATGGCGTGCGTCGATGGTGCGCGCGCCGAGGGTCTCGAAACGGCTTCCACGACTGAGTTCGGTCCTACGGAAGAGCCGGTGGTTGGCATGATCACCGAATGGATGACCGCTGAAGGCTTGCAGAAGCGTGAGGCTGGCGGCGATCTGGGCGGGACGATGCGACTGGGTGCCTATACCGCCAAACTTGGCGGTAACAGCGTCGTTGCGTCGATCTACGGCGCGGAAGAGATCAGCGAGCGGCATCGCCACCGCTACGAAGTGAACACCCACTATAAGGGGGTGCTCGAGAAGAGCGGACTGGTGTTCTCCGGCATGTCGCCCGATGGCTCGCTGCCCGAAATTGTCGAGCGGCCGGATCATCCCTGGTTCGTGGGCGTGCAGTTCCATCCCGAGCTCAAGTCCAAGCCGTTCGAGCCGCACCCGCTGTTCGCCAGCTTCATCGAAGCGGCGGTCAAGCACAGCCGACTCGTCTGAGGGCAGGCAAGCAAAAGGCGTCCGGACCGCTGGTCCGGACGCCCCTGCTGCGGCGCCCAAAGGGAGGAAAGCGCCGCTAGCTTTTACGCGGCCCTCAGGCTGCGTTGCGGTGTTCGATCGCGCCGGCCGGCTGCTCGCCGGTGGTGACTGCGATCTTCTTGGGCTTCATCGCCTCAGGCACTTCGCGGACCAGTTCGATCACGAGCAGGCCGTCCGCCAGATTGGCGCTGTCCACCCGCACGAAATCGGCGAGTTCGAAGCGGCGCTCGAAGCTGCGGTTGGCGATGCCAAGGTGCAGATAGCTGCCCTGGTTGTTTTCGTTCTCGCTATCCTTGCGGCCAGCGACGAGCAGCAGGTTTTGCTGCGCGGTGATGTCGATCTCGTCAGCCTTGAACCCAGCGACCGCTAGGGTGATCCGATAGCGATCCTCGGCGAGACGCTCGAGGTTGAAGGGCGGGTAGTTTTCGCTGCTCGCCTGGCGTGCGCTGGATTCGAGCAAGTCAAACAAGCGGTCGAAGCCGACAGTCGAGCGGCGGAAGGGAGTGAAGTCGATCTGACGCATTTCCAATCTCCTCAATGAGCAAGTTGAGTGTGCGATAGAGGCCCGGAACACGCGCCCGCGACCCCCGGCGCAGCCCTTAAGGCACTGCGCCTGGGTGTTATTTTGGAAATCGCGTCCTCCAGTTCAAGAGGGTCAAACCACAGCTTGTCGTGAGGCAAGTTTCGCTCGCTCGCCAATATCCCCTCAATTGATGGAGATTGTAATCAGAAGCTGAAGGGGATTGAGATGAGCCTGTCGTTATCGTTGCTGTTGCTGGCCAGCACGTCTCCGATTGCCGTGCAGACGGTACAGCCCGCGCCGGGCGACCAGGACCGCACCGAGGAAGACGTGCAGCGCAGTTCGGCTGCGGCGGACGTCGTGGTAACCGCTCGGCGGCGCGAGGAGCGGGCGCAGAATGTGCCGATCCCGATCTCGGTCGTGGGTGTGAAGGAGCTGGACAATACCGGCAGCTTCAATGTGCAGCGGCTCCAGCAATTGCAGCCCACGCTGCAATTCTATTCGACCAATCCCCGCAATTCGTCGGTGAACATCCGCGGCCTGGGCGCGCCGCTGGGGCTGACCAATGACGGCATCGATCAGGGTGTCGGCGTGTATATCGATCAGGTGTATTTCAGCCGCGTCGCGGTCGCGACGCTCGATTTCCTCGACGTGCAGCAGATCGAAACGCTACGCGGACCGCAGGGCACGCTGTATGGCAAGAACACCGTCGCGGGTGCGATCAACATTACCAGCAAGGCCCCCAGCTTCGACTTTGAAGGCCGCGCCGAGCTGAGCGTCGGCAATCTGGAGTTCAAGCAAGCCAAGGCTTCGGTGTCGGGTCCCCTGGCCGACGACCTCGCGGTACGGCTGGGCGTCAGCACCACCAGTCGCCGGGGTACGATCTACAACGTCGCCAGCGACAATTATGTCAATGAGCAGGACAATGTCGGGCTTCGTGGCGCGCTGTTGTGGCGTGCAACGGATACGCTGGACCTGACGCTGTCGGCGGATTGGAACCGGCAGAATCCGGAATGCTGCGCACAGATCTATGTGCGCTACGGGCCGACCCAGCGCGCCGCCAACCGGCAATATCCGGCGCTGACCCAGGCGTTTGGCTATGCCGTGCCTAGCACCAACCCGTTCGACCGCCTGACCGATCTCGACGCGGAGTTGAACGCGCTCAACGAATTGGGCGGTGCATCGCTGCGAGCGGAATGGGACACCGGCAGCGGGACGCTGACGTCGGTCACCGCCTGGCGCTTCTGGAACTGGGGGCCTGCCAACGACCGCGACTTTACCGGCCTGCCGATCACGACGCTGTCGCAGAACCCGACCAAGCAGAACCAGTATACCCAGGAATTCCGCTATGCCGGGGAGGGGAAGGGGTTCGACTATGTGCTCGGCGCCTTCGCCTTTTACCAGGACATCCACACCACCGGCGTGCAGCAGCAGGGTCCGGCGGCCAGCCGCTGGCTTATCAACCCAAGCAGCGCACTGGCGAACGATCCCAGCGTGCTGAACGGGCTGACGGCGGAGAACGACATTCGCCTGAAGAACTTCAGTGGCGCGCTGTTCGGTAAGCTGAACCTGAAGCTGGGCGACAAGTTCACCGTCTCACCCGGCGTCCGGGTGAACTACGACGACAAGGTCGGCAGCTATGTCAGCATCGTCACCGACGCGGCGGGCAATCTGGTGCCCTATAGCGGCGGCAATGCGCGCCAGGCGGCGCAGCGCGACGCGCTCCAGCCCCAGGCGTTCCAGGATGAGAAGTACCGCGCCTGGAACGTCTCCTACGACCTGACATTGTCGTACAAGCCATCGCGCGATGTGCTGCTGTATGCGACCTATGCGCACAGCTTCAAATCGGGCGGGCTCAACCTGAACGGGGTGCCGGTGGTCAACGGCGTGGTGCAGACCGACCTGGCGCAGGTCGCCCCGGAAAAGGTCGACCATTTCGAAGTGGGCGCCAAGACGCAGTTCTGGGACCGCAAGGCGACCTTCAACCTCGCCGGCTTCTGGACGGTGATAAAGGATTACCAGGCGGTTGTGAACAACGGCGCCAATTCGACGCTGCGCGGGTACTTGGCCAATGCTGGCGAGGTGCGGGTGCGGGGTGTGGAGACTGACTTCTCGCTGCGGCCTTCGGACCGGCTGAACTTGTACGTGAACGGGGCCTATACCGATCACGAATATGTCGAGTTCACCAACGCGCCGTGCCCACC
Source organism: Sphingomonas sp. IC-56 (assembly GCF_021043375.1). Lineage (GTDB taxonomy): Bacteria > Pseudomonadota > Alphaproteobacteria > Sphingomonadales > Sphingomonadaceae > Sphingomonas. Next base: position 133,281 of record NZ_JAJNDV010000009.1, on the reverse strand, counting down.
CGAGCTTTCGGGCGGCAGCGCGGCGCCGGTGGGGAGTGCAGGCGGAACACCGGGCGTGCCGGGGCAGCTGAGCCCGGTGGTGTGCGACATATCCGGGCAGTGGCTGCCGGGGATCTCGAACTGGGCGTTCTCTTACGGGGCCGAGTATAATGTGCCCGGACGGGCGTTCGGGCTGGATGGAGCGTTCTACCTGGGCGGCGACGCCAACTCGCGGTCGAAATTCTCATCCAATGCCTCGCGATCGATCTACACCGACATCGAAGGATATACGCTGGCGAATTTCCGCGTCGGGTTCCGCACGAGCGACTTCAACCTGTTCGGCTGGGTGCGCAATGCGTTCGGCGAGCAGTATTTCGAAGTGCTGGCGACCACGCCGGGGAATACCGGGCTGATCTCCGGGCAGCCGGGGGATCCGCGGACCTACGGGCTGACGCTGAGCAAGTCGTTTTGATGGATGGGCAGCGCGGAGTGTTTTTCTCCCGTGCTCCCCGGCGAAGGCCGGGGCCCAGTTGCCATGTCGCCGATGGGGCAGTCTGCGATCACGAGCTTCGCCGACGCTGGGCCCCGGCCTTCGCCGGGGAACTTGGGGGGTCATCGACGTGCATCTCGGCATCCAGATCCTCCCCTTGAAGGGGAGGTGGCAGCCCGAAGGGCTGACGGAGGGGTGTCTCCGCTGTGAGTGAGGAAAATCCTAAAAGCGGCGACACCCCTCCGCCGCGCTGCGCGCGCCACCTCCCCTTTCAGGGGAATGAGATTGAGCTAGCGTCTCGCCTGGCCGGGAGACGTTGGGGCGGGGAGGTGGTGCTTTGCGCTGCCTCCCCGTTTCGGGTTCGTTCAGCGGAGTGAAAGCTTCGATGCCTAAAACGGAAAACGCCCGGACCGTTTCCAGCCCGGGCGCCTGCGTGACGATCGCTCGTCAGCCCCCTTGTGATGGTCCGCCCGCACGCTTTCGTATCGCTACGAAGCGGGGCTGAACCCTCCCCGAACCACGGCCGTTTGCTGCCTGCGTTTCGATGTAGTGTTGCTACGGCGGGAGCAACGATTTGTCACGATGCCTTCTAGAGGCCCGAAGTGGATTGGTTCCGCCCTGTGTTGAATCGGCAACAGGCGATTGGATCCTCTCCTTCTGAGGGAGGGTCCTTAGGGTGCATTGCCTCGCTCAGACGCTTGGCTTAGAGCGGCGCGACTGTTTTCGAGAGGCGTAAACCAGCCGCATGCTACTTTCACGCTATGAGCGGATGATCGCTCGCCGGTACCTGCTGCCGGGGCGGAGCGAGGCGTTCATCGCCGTTGTCGCCGGGTTCAGTCTGGTCGCCGTCATGCTGGGCGTTGCCGCGCTGATCGTGGTGATGAGCGTGATGAACGGCTTTCGCGCCGAACTGTTCGGCAAGATCACTGGATTGAACGGCCACGCAGTGGTGCAGGGCTATGCCGGCCAGCTGCGCGACTGGCGCGAGATCGCCGCGGCGGCCAAGGCGACGCCTGGGGTCACCAGCGCGGTGCCGCTGATCGAACAGCCGCTTGCCGTCACCTATAACGGGCGTCTGGAAGCCACGCAGGTGCGCGGCATGCGCTATGAGGACATCCTCAGCAATCCTGCGCTCAAGGGCAAGGAAGTGCTGGGATCGTTGACGCGGCTGAAGCCGGGCAGCGAGAATGTGGCGATCGGGTCGCGACTGGCGGAGTCGCTCGGCGCGACCATCGGTAGCGAGATCTCCGTATTCAACCCGCAGGGCGCTTCCACGCCGTTTGGAACGGTGCCGCGGATCGTGAAGTACCGGGTCGGCGCGATTTTCGAGATCGGCGTCTATGACTTCGACAAGATCTTCCTGATCATGCCGATCGAGGATGCGCAGACGCTGCTACTACTCGGTGATTCGGTGAGCATGATTGAGATGAACACGGTCGATCCCGACCGGGTGGAAAAGATCGTCGCGCCGCTGGTGCCCAAGGTGGAGGGCAAGGGTCAGATCGTCGATTGGCGGCAGATGAATCGCGAGTTGTTCGAAGCGTTGGGCGTCGACCGGATCGTGTCGTTCACGGTGCTGTCGATCATCCTGATCGTGGCGTCGTTCAACATCGTGTCGTCGCTGATCATGCTGGTTCAGTCCAAGCGGCGTGACATCGCCGTGTTGCGGACCATGGGGGCGTCGCGCGGCGCGTTGATGCGCATCTTCGTCACGGTGGGGACGACCATCGGCGCGCTCGGCGTGGCGGCAGGAGGCGTTCTTGGCTTCCTGTTCATCACCTTCCGCGAGAAGGTGGCCGCGTTTATCGGAGTGGTGACGGGCCAGAATATCTGGGACCCGTCGATGCGCTTCCTGACCGAGCTGCCTGCCAAGACCGATCCGTTCGAAACGATCGGCATCTGCGTCATGGCGTTGCTGTTCAGCTTCCTGGCCACGCTGTATCCGGCGTGGAAGGCAGCCAAGACCGATCCCGTACAGGTGCTGCGCTATGAGTGAGCCGGTTCTTCAGACGCGCGGGCTGCGCCGCCGCTTCGCCCAGGGCGAAGCGGTGATCGAGGTGCTGCGCGGGGTAGACTTGGACATCATGCCCGGCGAGATCGTCGCGCTGCTGGGCCCGTCGGGGTCGGGCAAGTCGACTCTGTTGCAGGCGGTGGGTTTGCTGGAAGGCGGGTTCGAGGGATCGATCCGCATCGCCGGCAAGGAGGCCGCGAAGCTGCCTTCCGGCGGGCGCACCGATGTGCGGCGCGACAGCCTGGGCTTTGTGTACCAGTTCCACCATCTGCTGCCCGACTTCAACGCCATCGAGAATGTGGTGCTGCCGCAGATGGTTAAAGGGGCGACGCGGGCTGATGCCGATACGCGGGCGGAGGAGCTGCTGGTGGCGCTAGGGTTGGGTGCGCGGTTGAAGCATCGGCCCAACCAGCTTTCGGGCGGCGAACAGCAGCGCGTGGCCGTTGCGCGGGCGCTGGCGAACCGGCCGGCGCTGGTGCTGGCCGATGAGCCGACCGGCAATCTGGACGAGGTTACCTCCGAGCGAGTGTTTGCCGAATTCCTGAACCTGGTGCGGACGCAGGGGTCGGCGGCGCTGGTGGCGACGCATAACGAGCGGCTTGCGGCGCGGATGGACCGGGTCGTGCGGCTGCACGAAGGGGTGCTCGCATGAGCGCGTTGACGGACATTCCGGTCACGGCTGCGGATGGCAGCACGGTCGACCTGTCGGACTATGCCGGGCAGGTGCTGCTGATCGTCAACACCGCCTCCAAATGCGGGTTCACGCCGCAATATGCCGAGTTGGAGGCGCTGTGGCGCGACTATCGCGAGCGCGGCTTTGCGGTGCTGGCGTTCCCGTGCAACCAGTTTGGCGGCCAGGAGCCCGGCGACGCGGCGGAGATCGCGAACTTCTGTTCGCTGACCTATGACGTCAGCTTTCCGGTGTTCGCCAAGGTGGACGTGAACGGACCTGCCGCTGCGCCGCTGTTCGAGCGGCTGAAGGGCGAGGCGCCGGGACTGATGGGGTCCAAGGGGATCAAATGGAACTTTACCAAGTTCCTGGTCAACCGGCAGGGGCAGGTGGTGGAACGTTATGCCCCGACCACCAAGCCGGCGAGCCTGAAGGGAGCGATCGAGGCACTGCTCTGATTGCCCGGAGACCTTAGTTGGTCTTGATGTGCGGAAGGCGAATGGCCTTTTGCGCGCTCTTGTCGACCAGCGTGTCGACGGGCTCCTCCTCGACCAGCTTGCCGATGCGGGTAATGAGGCCCATCATCGACGCCGTGCCCTGCATCGGCCGGCCGCGCGGATCGCGGCGGGGCTGGGGACGGGCGTTGCGCGGATCGCGGCGCCGCGGTGGGGTCATTCGCGCCATGCGCTGGGCGACGGAGGCTGCGTCGTCCGAGCGGCCGAACTCACGCCACACCACCTGGAAGCCAGTCGGAACCTTGGTCCAGTCGGCGCTGTCGGCGAAGCGGATCAGGTCGCATCCGCAATGGTGGCACAGGCTGAATTCGAGACCCTGGTTCTGGTGGCGCTGAGCGCTTGGGGTGTGGCCCATGACCGAGCAGAGGATCGCCATTTTTCGTAGTCCCTGATTATGCCTAGCGGCGCGTGCCGCTTCGTTAACCAGGGTTCTGGCAAACGTTCGGTTGCGCGGCCATTCAGGGCGGCTCCCATCCGCGACTTCGCTTTACGGTGGGTTACGGAGCGTAACGGTTAATCGGCGTTAACCGCGCAGGCCGGCTTGCAGAATCGGGGGGAGGGAGCCAAGAGTCCGGCCATGCATTCGGGTTTCGTTCCGCTTCGGGTTTTCTCCTCCTTCACCATGCTGGAAGGGGCCATCGAGCCCAAGGCGGTCGCCAAGCAGGCCAAGACGCTGGGCTTCCCGGCGGCAGCGGTGGCGGACCGCAACGGGCTGTATGCCGCCATGTCCTATTCGGATGCAGCGAAGAAGGCGGGCGTGCAGCCGATCATCGGCACACTGCTGGCGGTGAAGCGCCCGGACATGCCCGAGGGGGTGAGCGCGCCGATCGACTGGCTCGCGCTCTATGCGCAGGACGAGACGGGATATCTGAACCTGTGCGACCTGGTGTCGCAGGCGCATCTCGACCGGCCGATTGAGGAAGAGGCGCATGTGCCCTTCGAGGCGCTGGAGGGTCGTGTAGAGGGGCTGTTGTGCCTGACTGCGGGGGCCGAAGGGGCTCTAGCACGCCTCTATGCCGAGGAGCAGGACCGCGCGGCGGAGGCCTATGCGGCGAGGCTGGAGGCGCTGTTCCCAGGCAAGCTGTATATCGAGATCGCGCGGCGCGGCGACGATGTGGAGACGCGTGCCGAGGGCAAGCTGCTCGACTATGCCTATGCGCGCGACCTGCCGATCGTGGGTACCAATCCGTGCTGCTTCGCCGAGGCGGACTTTCACCAGGCGCATGACGCGATGCTGTGCATCGCCAACTCCTCCTATGTCGCGTCGGACGACCGGCCGCGCAGTTCGCCCGATGCGTGGATGAAGCCGGCCGACGAGATGAAGCGGCTGTTTGCCGACTTGCCGGAAGCCATCGAGAACACACTGATCGTCGCACAGCGTTGCGCCTATGCGGCGCCAAAGCGCAAGCCGATCCTTCCCAGCCTTGCCGGTGACCGCGAGGGCGAGGCGGCGATGCTGCGTGAGCGCAGCTGGGTCGGGCTCGACGCGCGGCTGGAAAAGGCGGGGATCACTTCAGCCGAGGACCGCAAGGCGTATGAGGACCGGCTGGAGTTCGAGCTGGACGTCATCATCCAGATGGGGTTCCCCGGCTACTTCCTGATCGTCGCCGACTTCATTCAATGGGCGAAGGCCCACGACATTCCCGTCGGGCCGGGGCGCGGATCGGGTGCGGGCTCGGTGGTGGCGTGGGTTCTCACGATCACCGACCTCGATCCCCTCAAGCTGGGACTGCTGTTCGAGCGCTTCCTGAACCCGGAACGCGTGTCGATGCCCGACTTCGACATCGACTTTTGCGAAACGCGCCGTGGCGAAGTGATCCGTTACGTGCAGGAGAAATACGGCCGCGACACGGTGGCGCAGATCATCACGTTCGGAACGATGAAGGCCCGTGCGGTGATCAAGGACATCGGCCGCGTGCTCCAGATGAGCTATGGCCAGGTCGACCGCCTGGCCAAGCTGATCCCGAACCACCCGACCGATCCGTGGACGCTGGAGCGGACGCTGAACGGCGTGTCGGAATTCCACGCCGAGTATAAGAGCCAGGCCGATGTGAAGCGGCTGGTGGACCTTTGCATGCGGCTGGAAGGGCTGCCGCGACACTCGTCCACGCACGCCGCTGGCGTGGTGATCGGCGACCGGCCGCTGGCGCAGCTGGTGCCGCTGTACCGCGATCCGCGATCGGACATGCCCGTCACCCAGTTCGACATGAAATATGTCGAAGGTGCGGGGCTGGTGAAGTTCGACTTTCTGGGTCTTAAGACGCTGTCAGTGCTCAAGAAAGCGGTCGAGCTGCTGGGCGACCGGGGCATCGAGGTCGATCTGGACGAGCTCAGCTGGGACGACACCGAAGTCTATGATCTGCTTCAGCGCGGCGACACGGTGGGCGTGTTCCAGCTGGAATCCGAAGGCATGCGGCGCACGCTGACCGCAGTGCGGCCAACCAATTTCGGCGACATCATCGCGCTCGTGTCGCTGTATCGCCCGGGGCCGATGGACAACATCCCGAGCTTTGGCCGGCGCAAGCAGGGCAGCGAGGAGATTGTCTATCCGCACGAGGCGCTCGAGCCGATCCTGAAGGAGACCTATGGGATCTTCGTCTATCAGGAGCAGGTGATGCAGGCCGCGCAGATCCTGGCGGGATATTCGCTGGGCGGGGCGGACATGCTCCGGCGTGCCATGGGCAAGAAGATCAAGGCGGAGATGGACCAGCAGCGCGCGATCTTCGTCGAAGGCTGCGCCAAGGTGAACAACATCAAGGCGTCCAAGGCCAACGAGCTGTTCGACTTGATCGACAAGTTCGCGGGGTACGGCTTCAACAAGTCGCACGCCGCCGCCTATGCGCTGCTGGCGTACCAGACGGCGTGGCTGAAGGCGCATCACCCGCACGAGTTTTTCGCCGCGTCGATGGCGTACGATATCCACCAGACCGACAAGCTGGCGATCTTCGCCGACGATATGCGCCGGCTGAACATCGACGTGCTGCCCGCCGACATCAACAAGAGCTTGGCCGACTTCCATGTCGAGAAGACCGAGGACGGGCTGGCGGTGCGCTATGCGCTGGGCGCGCTGAAGGGCGTAGGTGAGCGGGCAATGGAGGAACTGGTCGAGGAGCGGGACGCCAAAGGCCGCTTCAAGTCGCTCGACGATTTCGCCAAGCGTGTCGACCCGCGGCTGATCAACAAGCGGCAGCTGGAAACGCTCGCGGCGGCGGGGGCTTTCGATTCGATCCAGCCCAACCGCGCCGGGGTGTATGCCGCCGCCGAGACGATGCTGGCGGTGGCGCAGCGCACCTTTGCCAACAAGACCAGCGGGCAGGGCGGGTTGTTCGGCGAGGCCGAGCCTAGCGGCAGCGCGATCCAGCTGCCACGCGGGGTAAGCTGGTCCAAGTCCGAACAGATCAATGCCGAGCGTGACGCCTATGGCTATTATTTCGAGGCGCATCCGCTCGACCGGTACGGCCACCTGACGCGGATGCACGGGGTTCGCCAGATCGGGACGTTGGGCGAGATGGACATTCCCGTCGGCGGGCGCGTGGGGGCGACGATTGCGGCGTTGGTCGAGGATGCGCGGTGGCGAACTTCGGCGCGCGGCAACAAGTATCTGATGGCGACGATCTCCGACCAGAGCGCGCAGACGCTGACGACGTGCTTCGACGAAGTGGCCGCTAAGGACCTGGAAGAGGCGGCAAAGGCCGGCGGCTGCGCGGTGCTGACGGTGGAACTCGACAAGCGCGCGGGCGAGGACACGCCGCGGGTCTCGGTGAAGCGCGTGCAGCCGTTCGAGGAGCTTGCGGACGCGGCGCGGCTGATCATCGACCTGGAAGTGGACGATGTGGCGGTGATGCCGCGGCTGGCCGAGATGATCGGAGAGCTTCGCGGCGGGCGAAGCACGGTCCGGCTGTGGGTGCCTTATGGTGCCGAGGGGCAGGCGGAGTTGGTGGTCGGGCGCAATTTCCGGCTGGATGAGGAGATGATCGAGACGTTGCGAGCGGTGCCTGGGGTGCGGTCGGCGAAGTTCGGGCGGCCTGAGGTTACTTTGGCGGTGGCGGCTTAGCGGGTTAGATCCTCCCGGGCGGGGGACCGCGCACGATAGTGTGGGGTGGAGGGGTAATCTCCACGGGCTTTGTCGCTTGTGGAGAATACCCCTCCGTCAGCGCTTTGCGCTGCCACCTCCCCCTCCGGGGGAGGATCTTGATAGCTGCGACGCTTGCAGTTCCCCGGCGGAGGCCGGGGCCCAGCTGCCACGTGGTCGCGAGGGTGGACTGATCTAACGAGCTGCATTGCAGCTGGGCCCCGGCCTTCGCCGGGGAACTGGGGTGCCTTATGACGAAGTGTTTCCCGGTGTGGCGGGCCTCGACTTCGTCCCTCCATGCGATACCCTCTCCCCAAACATAAAGCCGGAGAGAGCGATGTTTGGAGGGATGCAGGATTTTCCGCTGCGGGTGACGCGGCTGCTCGATCATGCCGCGCGTGAGCATGGGGACCGCGAGATCGTCACGCGCTGGGCCGATGGTAGCGAGACGCGGACGGACTGGGGCGGCGTGGCAAAGGATGCGCGGCGACTGGCGCAGGCGCTGGTTCGGCTGGGGGTGCGGCCGGGGGATCGGGTGGCGACGCTGGCGATGAACCATGCCCGGCATCTGGTCGCCTGGTATGGCGTGGCGGGGATGGGTGGGCTGATCCACACGATCAACCCTCGGCTGTTCGACGACCAGCTGGCCTTCATCGCCAACCATGCCGAGGACAAGGTGCTGTTCTATGACCGCGCCTTTGCGCCGATCGTTGAGCGGATGCGGGGGCAGTGGTCTTCCATTGAGCATTATGTGTGCTTTGACGATGGGTCGTTCGACTATCTTGTAGACGCGGAAAACGGCGTCTTCGATTGGGTTGAGGGGGACGAGCGGGACCCGTGCATGCTTTGTTACACCAGCGGAACGACCGGGAACCCGAAGGGGGTGGTGTACAGCCACCGCTCCACCGTGCTGCATGCGATGAGCGAGATGCAGCCCGACGTGTTCGACCTGTCGCGCCGCGCGGTGGCGATGCCGATCGTGCCGATGTTCCATGCGGTAGGCTGGGGCCTGCCCTGGGCGGCGGCGGGGGCGGGGATCAAGCTGGTCTTCGCGGCGGTCAACGAGCCTGCGGTCCTGTGCGACCTGATGAACCGGGAGCGCGTGACGCATTCGGCCGGGGTGCCCACCGTGTGGTTTGCGATGTTCCAGTATATGGACGCGAGCGGGGCGGCGCCCGAGCATCTCAAGATCGTCACCATTGGCGGATCGGCGGCGCCGCGGGCCATGATCGAGCGGCTGATGCGGATGGGCATCCGAGTGAACCATGCCTGGGGCATGACCGAAACCTCGCCGATCGGGACGATGGGCGCGCCGTCGCCGGATTGGGATGATCTGAGCTTCGAGGCGCAGGTCGATCAGGTGTCCAAGCAGGGGACGGTGCCGTTCGGCGTCGAACTGCGGGTGGTGGACGAGGCCGGCACCGTGCTGCCGCGCGACGGCGCGAGCGCGGGGCGCCTGCAAGTGCGCGGGCCCTGGGTGATCGGCCAATATTTCAAGGAAGAAGCGCCGGCGGTGGACGCCGGCAACTGGTTCGACACCGGCGACGTGGCGATGCTGCACCCGGACGGGACGATGCAGATCACCGACCGCGTGAAGGACGTGATCAAATCGGGCGGCGAGTGGATAAGCTCGGTCGAACTCGAGAATTGCGCGGTGGGGTGCCCGGGCGTGGCCGAGGCGGCGGCGATCGGGGTGCATCACCCGCGCTGGGAAGAACGGCCGATCCTGCTGGTGGTGCGCAAGCCAGGGGCTGAGGTGGATGAGGCCGCGGTGCGGGCGCATCTGGAGACGCGGGTGGCGAAATGGTGGTTGCCCGACGCGGTGCTGTTCGTGGACTCGCTGCCGCATAGCGCGACGGGCAAGCTGCTGAAGCGCGCGATCCGTGATGCGTATCGGGATTTCCGGTTGAAAGGGTGACTTTCTAGACCCTCCCCCGGAGGGGGAGGGGAACCAGCGGCGCTGGTGGAGGGGTAGTCTCCACGCGCAGTGTCGCTTTTGGGTGACTACCCCTCCGTCAGCGCTGCGCGCTGCCACCTCCCCCTCCGGGGGAGGATCTTTTTAAGTGAGTTGCTTGTGGTTGGCCCCCTCCACCATCCGCCTGCAGGGGAGGTTCTTTTTAGTGCACGGCCATCAGTGCGGCGCTGACTTCCTGGGTTTTGGCGTCGCGGAAGCGGGCGCAGTTGCGGATGGTTTCCACCACGCGGTCGAGACCCAGCGTGCTGTCATCGGCGAGTTGCGGGCGCAGCTTCGCATCGACCTGATTGGCCTGTTCCACCGAGCAGAGCCCGTTGAACATGCCGGCCATCCGAGCCGAGAAGATGCCGCCACCGCCTGCCGTCTTCGAGAACTCGTCGAAATGCGTGAGCATGAAGCTGCTGGCGATGTCGCGGGTGGCGGGCGAGCGCAGGAACAGCGCGGTTACCATCAGCCGCGGCTGCGCGGGCAGGCGGGGATCGGTGAAGTCGTTCAAGAACCAGCGGGCGACCTCTGGATTGTTCGAGCTGGCGATGCCTGCGAGCCCGGCCTCGGCAAGTGCGGGATCGGTGCCCGAAAGCGCCTTGTCCGCGATCGTGCGGGCAAAGGCGGAACCCCGTGCCTCGGTTGCGAGGGCGATGGCGGTCTGGAGATACTGGCCGTCCAGCGCCTTTGTGTCGCCGGCCAGATACGCGTCGAGCGCGGTGGTCAGGCGGGTGCGGACGGAGGGATCGCATGCGGCGACGACGATGTCGAGCAGGTCGCGGCGAAGCTGACGGGTGTCGGGGCTTTCGGCGGTGTTGATGCCCGCGGCGGGATCGAAGCCGAGCTTGTCCAGCATCGGGCGGTAGATGGCCGACAGCATCTGGCGATAGGCGGGCAGCGCCTGCGGAGTGACGAGGCCGCGGGCTTCGAGGCCGCGCAGCCGTTCGGCATTGTCGAGCGCGATGCGGCTGGCCGGGTGGGCAGCCATGACCCGGGCGAGCTGGACCAGTTGCGGCACGCGCGGCTTGCCGGCGTAGAAGCTGGCCCACAGGCTGTCGTCGAGCGCCAGCGCTTCGGGTTCGGGCAGGGTCGCGCCGGCGGCGATCAGCGCGTCCCAATCGCGCTGATCGAGCTCGAAGCGGTAATAGCCCCAGCCGCCGGCGTTCGGGACCACGGGGCCCTGGCCGGAGGGGGCAGCGATCTTCGCTGTAGCGCCCTCGAGCAGGGTGCAGTTCTTGGCGATCGCGACGCGCACGCAGAGCGGCACCAGCCATTGCTGAGCAGGCGCGTTGCTGCCGAAATAGGCGTAGCGCTGCTGGCTGGCGTCGAAGCCGGCGGCGGTGCGGCGCAGGGTGACCACGGGCACGCCCTGCTGATCGACGAAGCTGCGCAGCGATTGCAGCACGCGCGGGTCATGCGCGGCTTCGGCGAGCGAGCCGAAGAATTGTTCGGTGCTGGCGTTGCCGTGGAAGTGGCGGCGCATGTGGAGGCGCACGCCGTCGCGGAACTTCTCCTCGCCCATATACGCGGCGATCATGCCGACGACATGGCCGCCCTTGCCATAAGTGATGGCGTCGAAGGCGGCGTCGATATCGGCATCCTTGGTGATGCGTTCATGGATCGGACGCCCGGCGGCGAGCGCGTCGAGCTTCATCGCATCGAAGCCCTCCTTGATCGCGTCGACGCCGATGTTGAGATCGGGCCGCCAGGCGTTGCCGATGCGATAGCCCATCCAGTTGGCAAAGCTTTCGTTCAGCCACAGATCGTCCCACCAGGCCGGCGTGACGAGGTCACCGAACCATTGGTGCGACAGCTCATGCGCGACGACCATGCCGAAAGTCTGCTTGTTGGGCGTCGGCGCCTTTTCATCGAGGAAGAGGATGCCATCGCCATAGATGTCGGCGCCGGCGTTCTCCATTGCGCCGGGCATCACCGGCGAGCCGATCTGGTCGAGCTTGGGATACGGGAAAGGCTGGTCGAAATAGGATTCGAGCAGGGTGACGATCTTGCCGGATTCATCGAGCGCATATTGCAGCTGACCGGCATTGGGCTTGGTCCCGATCACCCGCAGCGGCAGCGGCTCCTTGCGCTGGGGGCTGGGTGGCACGACCGTCTCCACGCTGGCGAACGGGCCGACGACGAAGGCGATGAGGTAGGTGGGCAGCGGCTTGGTGGCGATGAAGTTGTGGCGGACGAGCTTGCCGGCCTTGACGGGCTTGCCCGCTTCGGGGGCGTTGCTGATCGCCATCAGGCCCGGCGCGGTGCGGATCGAGACAGTGAACGGCGTCTTGAAACCGGGCTCGTCAAAGGACGGGAAGGCCGAGCGGGCGTCGATCGATTCGAACTGAGTCCAGCTGTACCACTGCTTGTCGATTTCCAGGTGGTAGAGCCCGGCGGGGCCGGTGGCGAACGCGCCGTCATGGTCGAACTTCAGCGTGATGCGCCCGGCGGGAAGGGTGCGGCCGAAATCGAGCTGGGCGAGGCCCTGCGGCGTCTTTTGTGTGAAGGTGGCGGGGGTCTCCTTGCCGGCGATGCGGACGCTGGCCTTTGCCATGTGGAGGCTGCGGCCGTGGAGGAAGATCGAACGCGCAGGCGCCTTCAGATCGACATCAATCTCGGTATGGCCGCTGAAGCGCGGCTGGGACGGAACGATGGTCATGTCCAGGCGGTAGGCGACGGGCCTTGCCGTGTCGGGCAGCTTGCCGGTGGGAAGCGCGTCGGTCTGCGCCAGGGCATTGGGAGCAACGAAGAAGGCGGTCACCGCCAGCAGGAAAGCGCGCATCGAGGATCCTTGAAGAGAAGCGTGATGCTTAAGGAGGCAGGGGGAGGCTGGCAATCAGAACAGCTCGCCCTGTGCTCCAGGTGGCGGGCGGAAGAGGTCGGTGCGCAGCTGGACGCGGTCGCCGTCCAAGCCATGGCGTTTGGCGGCGATGTTGAAGCGTGTGCGCAGCAGATCGGCCCAGGGGCCTTGGCCCTTCATCCGGGTAAAGAAGTTGGGATCATTGTCGCGCCCGCCGCGGATCGACTGGATGGTGTGCATCACCTTGGCAGCGCGGTCGGGGAAATAGGTGTCGAGCCAGGCGCGGAACAGCGGCGCGACTTCGTGCGGCAGGCGGACGGGCATGAAGAAGGCCGAGCGGGCACCGGCCTCTGCGGCGAGTTCGAGGATGTGCTCGATCTCATGGTCGGTGATCTGGGGGATCACAGGGGCGAGCGAGACCAGCACGGGGACGCCGGCGTCGCTGAGCGTGCGGATGGCGGCGATGCGGCGTTTGGGCGTGGTGGCGCGGGGCTCCACCGTCATGGCGGTGCGCGGATCGAGCGTGGTGACCGAGAGCATCACTGCCGCCAGTCCCTTGGCCGCCATGGGGGCGAGCAGATCGAGGTCGCGGGTGACGCGATCGGACTTGGTGGTGATGGTGATCGGGTGGTTGCACGCGGAGAGCACCTCGATGCAGCCGCGGGTGATGCGCCATTGCGCCGCGATCGGCTGATACGGATCAGTGTTGGTGCCAAAGGCGATCGGCTTGCAGACATAGCCGCGCTTCTTGAGCTCGGCGCGCAACAGGGCGGGGGCATCGGGCTTGGCGAAGAGCTTGCTCTCGAAGTCCAGGCCAGGGGAGAGATCGTGAAAGGCGTGGCTGGGGCGGGCGAAGCAGTAGATGCAGCCATGCTCGCAGCCGCGATACGGGTTCACCGACTGGTCGAAGCGGACGTCGGGCGAGTTGTTGCGGGTGAGGATGGTGCGCGGCTTCTCCACCGTCACGCTGGTGCGCAGCGGGGGCGGGGCGCCGTCGATATCGGCCCGCGCATCGAGCCAGTCGCCATCGGCTTCGCGCTGGGCGAGGTTGAAGCGGGTGCTCTCCGCGTTGAGGGTCGCGCCGCGGGTTGCTCGAGTCTTCGCCATTGACAAAGGCTACGGAAACGAGCAGAACATAGCAAGAACATCCAGGGGGAAGATGATGGCCAGGATCAGCTATGTCGAACTGCCGGTGCAGGGCACGGGGCCGGCGCGCGACTTCTACGCGCAGGCGTTTGGCTGGGGCTTTACCGACTTCGGGCCGGACTATGCCGCGACGACCGGGGGCGATGTCGACCTGGGGCTGAACGGGAGCGACGACCAGGCGATCGCGCAGGTACTGGTGCTGGTCGAGGTGCAGGACCTGGAGGATGCGCTGGCCAAGGTGGAGGCCGCGGGCGGTGAGGTGGTGGTGCCGGTGTTCGCCTATCCTGGCGGGCGGCGGTTCCACTTTCGCGATCCGGCTGGGAATGTGCTGGGGGTGTTTGTGACGGAGGATTGAGGCGGGACTCAGATCCTCCCCCGGAGGGGGAGGGGGACCGCCAGCGCAGCTGGTGGTGGAGGGGTAAGTGCCGCATGCTGTGTCGCTCGTGGAGAATACCCCTCCACCAGCTTCGCTGGTCCCCCTCCCCCTCCGGGGGAGGATCTTTAGGTCAGCGCTCCAGCAGGCGCGGCATCAGTTCGACGAAGTTGCAGGGCTTGTGGCGGATGTCGAGCTGGGTGGCGAGGATGCCGTCCCAAGCGTCGGTGACTGCGCCGGTCGAGCCGGGGAGCGCGAAGAGGTAGGTGCCGCGGGCGACACCGGCGGTGGCGCGGGACTGAATGGTCGAGGTGCCGATCGACTGGAAGCTGAGCCAGCGGAACAGCTCACCGAAGCCGGGGATCTCCTTGTCCCAGACCCGCGCAAGCGCCTCGGGCGTAATGTCGCGGCCGGTGACGCCGGTGCCGCCGGTGGTGAGCACCACGTCGATTTGCGGATCGTCGATCCAGGCGTGGAGCTTGCCGACGATCTGGTCGGGATCGTCGCGGACGATCGCGCGGTCGGCGAGTTCGTGGCCTGCGGTCGTCAGCCGCTCCACCAGCCGGTCGCCCGAGCGGTCGTCGGCGAGCGTGCGGGTGTCGGACACGGTGAGCACGGCGATCCGGACGGGCCGGAACGCGATGCTGGCGTCAATCGGCACGGGCGAGCTGCCGTCCGGTGTTTGCGCGGCCGCTGATCTTCACGGCCGGCGCGCCGGGAAGGCCGGGGAATTTGGGCCACATGCCTTGGGTGAGCGCGGCGCGGCTGGAGGACTTGCGGCCCTCCTGCTGCTCGTACATCCAGTAGTTGCGCAGGACGATCATGACGTAGCCGCGCGTCTCCCAATAGGGGATGCTCTCGATATAAAGCAGGGGATCGCCATTGTCCTTGGTGAGGCTGTTCCAGGCCTGCACCGGGGTGGGGCCGGCATTGTAGGCGGCGATCACCTTGGGCAGCAGGCCGCCGGTGAAGGGCTGGTCGCGCAGCTGTTCGAGATAGGACTGGCCGATCTCCATGTTGACCGCGGGCTTGGTCAGGTCCGAGGCGGCATAGGTCACGCCGCGGCGGCGACCGACATCGGAGGCGGCGCCGGTCTTGACCTGCATGAGGCCCATGGCGCCGGCGGCGCTGCGAACCTCGGCGTTGAAGCGCGATTCCTGGAGGGTGTGGGCGTAGACCAGCGCCTTGTCGACGCGCCAGCCGCCCGCGGGCGTCCAGTTGGGCGCGGGATAGCGGGCCTGAAGCAGCGGCTTCGCGCCGGCCGGGCCGTTGTGCGACAGCCAGAGCTGTGTGGAGGCGAGGTCGAAGCGGCCGGCCAGGCGGCTGAGCGCGGCATGCTCGGTCGGGGTGGAGAAGCGGGCCTGGTGGCGCAGCACCTTGTCGGCCAGGCCGGTCTCGCCGATTTCGATCAGCGCGGCAGCGACGCGGAGGTTGGGGCGGCGGGCCAGCATCTGCCAGTCCTGGGCGACCAGCTTCTCGCTCTTGCCGGGCTTGTCCTCGATCGCGAGCGCGGCCTTGGCGAGCAGGCCGTAATAGGTTTCGCTATACTGAGTCGCGGCACGCAGCTTCTGCCCGACCTTGTCGGGGCGGCCGCACATCATGTCGGCGCGCGAGCCCCAATACAGGCCGGCCGAGCGCATCTCGATATCGGAGGCGCGGGTGGCGACCCGCTCGAACGAAGTGCCGGCGTCGGCGCAATCCTGCTGGCGCCAGGCGGCGAGGCCGCCGACCCAGTCGGCCTGCGCGGCCCAGTCGCCCACGCCCTGCTGCGCCTTGGCGGCCATGCGGCGGGCGTTGCCGTCGTCACCGGCGACGTAATAGATCCAGGCGACCTTTTGCTGCCACTCGGTCAGTGCCTCGGGCGTCAGATCGGCGGCGAACTTCTCGACCACGGCTTCGGCAGAGGCGCCGTCATCGGCCTTTACGAAGGGCGAAATCTCGATGGCGACCGACGTCGCGGCGTTGTCGCTCTTTATCGAGCGGGCGCGCTGGCGGACGGGGGCGCCATCGAACCAGACCAGACGCTGTGCCTGGGGAAGCTCGGGAAGTTCGGTCGCGCCGCGGGTCTTTGCCAGGCGGGCGAGCTGTTCGGCCTCGGGAAGCTCGGGCGCTTCCTGGAGCAGCGCCGTCAGCGGCGGCAGGTCGACCTTGGGGGAGTTCTTGGCGGTGTAGAGCTCGGCGCGGGCGATCGAATGCAGCGGGCCGTGCTTCATCGAGTCCAGCTGGAGCTGCGCGTCGACCCATTGCTCGGCGCGGATCGCGGCGAAGACGCGGCGATAGCCCTCCTGCTGGTCCTCGTCGAGCTGATCGGGGATGCCGTCGCCGTCGCGCGCGGGCACAGCGGAATCGAGCGCGGCAGGCAGCGTGCCTGCGGGAACGACGTCGGCATGCGCCGTCGCGGGTGCCGCAACAAAGGCCGCGGCTAAAAGGATACGCTTCTTCACTCGCTGGGCCCCCGGCTCATAAGCAGCAGATGTTTCCAGGCTTCACTTTTGGCGACCGGCCGCTCCAACAGGAAACGCGGGTGGAAGGTCGCCACCACCATCGTCTTTGCCCCAAATTGGTTAACGGCGCGTATACTATCTGAAACGCTCCCGCCGTTCGTCTCAGGCACAACACGGCTCGCCGCTTGTCCGAGCAAGAGCAGCTTCCGGGGCTTCAGCAGCGAGAGGTGATGGTGGGCAAGTTCGATCAGCCGCGCCTCTCGTTCAGGCGGGATGCGGCCGGTCATCGGACGCCCGACGGCCAGGCCGAGGACATAGACCGACTCGCGCGACAAGCCGACCGCAGCCAGCATGCGATCGAGCAATCGGCCCGGCGCGCCACCCAGCAGGCGGTCGCTGTCCTCAGGCTCGGGCATGTCGGTGAGCAATACCCATTCCGCGTCTGCCGGCCCGGTCGGGGCAAAGCGGGGGGACATCCAACCGGCTTCGGGCGCCGTGTCGCCCAGGCGCCATTCGAGAAAAGCGTCGAGCGTGTCGGGCAGGACCTCGGCCACGGGTGCCGTTACGGCAGGGCTGGCCGTTGCGGCTTCGAGCGGCGGGGCGGCGCGGGTGAGCCATTCGCGCGGCTCTTCCTCGACCAGCATGTCGACGCCGGCGTCGCGCCACCATTCCAGCGCGCTCGCCAGTGTTCCCTGCCACTCGTCTAGCGGTTCCGCCCCCATACCCTATCTTTGAATCCCTGTTGACGCCGCGGTCAATCTGCCTTCATCGACGCGGCAGGCAGGACGTTGCGGACGCGCGACGACAAGCGCGACCTGTACGCCCTTTGATGAGTTTCGCGAGGATAAAGAGGATGAGCGAGCGGGAGTCGATGCCCTATGACGTCGTGATCGTCGGGGCGGGTCCATCGGGCCTGTCGGCGGCGATCCGGCTGAAGCAGCTGGCGGAGCAAGCCGGGCAGGAGCTGTCGGTCTGTATCCTGGAAAAGGGATCGGAAGTCGGTGCCCATATCCTGTCGGGCGCGGTGATCGATCCCAAGGCGCTGGACGAGCTGTTGCCCAGCTGGCGCGAGGACGGTTGCCCGTTGGCGAACACGCCGGTGACGGAGAACCATCACTGGGTGCTGAGCGAGAAGGGCAAGTCGAGCTTCCCCGAGTTCCTGACGCCGCCGTTCCTGCACAACAAGGGCACTTATACCGGCAGCCTTGGCAATCTGTGCCGCTGGCTGGCGGACAAGGCGCAGGAGATGGGCGTCGAGATCTTCCCGGGCTTTGCGGCCGCCGAGATCCTCTACAACGAGGATGGCAGCGTAAAGGGCGTGGCGACCGGCGACATGGGCGTGGCGCGCGACGGCACGCACAAGGGCGATTATCAGCCGGGTCTGGAACTGCACGCGAAGTACACCTTCTTTGCCGAGGGCGTGCGCGGGCATTTGTCCAAGCAGCTGCAGCGACAATTCGACCTGTGCAGCGATGCGCAGCCGCAGGTTTATGGCATCGGCATCAAGGAATTGTGGGACATCGATCCCAAGAAGCACGTTCCCGGCAAGGTGGTGCACACCCAGGGCTGGCCGCTAAAGGAAGGCGAATCCAACGGCGGCGGCTTCCTGTACCATCAGGCCGACGGGCAGGTGGCGCTCGGGTTCGTGGTGTGGCTGAGCTACAAGAACCCGTATCTCTCCCCCTTCCACGAGATGCAGCGTTGGAAGACGCATCCCGAGATCGCCAAGCTGCTGGAAGGCGGCAAGCGCGTGTCGTACGGCGCGCGGGCGATCAGCGAGGGCGGCTGGCAGTCGGTGCCCAAGCTGGTGATGCCGGGCGCGGCGCTGATCGGCGACACCGCCGGCTTCCTCAACGTGCCGCGGATCAAGGGCACACATACCGCGATGAAGAGCGGCATGATGGCCGCGGAGGCGGCGTTCGAGGCGGTCGCCGCCGGGCGCACCAGCGATACGCTGGACGCCTATCCGGCGGCGTATAAGCAGAGCTGGGTGTACAAGGAGCTGCGCACCGTCCGGAACGTGGCGCCGCTGGTGAAGAAGTTCGGCGATACCTGGGGTACGCTGGCAGCCGGTGCGGCGATGTGGATGGAAATGCTGGGCCTACGCTGGCCCTTCACCATGAAGCACAAGCCGGATCACGAAAGCCTGTGGCGCGCCGAGCATGCGCGCAAAATCGAATACCCGAAGCCCGACGGCGTGCTGACCTTCGATCGTCTTTCCTCGGTGTTCATTTCGAACACCAACCATGAGGAAGACCAGCCGGTGCACCTGACGCTGAAGGATCCGGACGTGCCGATCCGGTTCAACCTGCCGGTCTATGCCGAGCCCGCGCAGCGTTACTGCCCGGCCGGCGTGTACGAAGTGGTGGAGGATGGTGGCGAGCCGCGCTTCCAGATCAACGCGCAAAACTGCGTCCACTGCAAGACCTGCGACATCAAGGACCCGACCCAGAACATCAACTGGGTGGTGCCCGAGGGCGGGGGCGGGCCCAATTATCCCAACATGTGAGGGCGCAGCGGTGATCGTCGAGCACGCGCCGGCAAAGCTGAACCTGGCGCTGCATGTTCGTGCGCGGCGGCCGGATGGTTATCACGAGCTTGAGACGCTGTTCGCGTTCGTCGGGTCTGGCGATGTCGTACGGGTGGCGCCGGCGGACGAAGCTGCTTTCGCGATTACCGGGCCGTTTGCGGCGGCGCTGTCGGGCGAGGGGGACAATCTCGTCACGCGCGCGGCGGAGCGATTTCGGCAGCGCTTAGGCGGGGGCGCGTACGCCATCGAGTTGGAGAAGCATCTGCCGGTCGCTTCCGGCATTGGTGGCGGATCGGCGGACGCGGCGGCGACGCTGCGCGCGCTGGCGCGGTTGAACGGCGTTGCGCTGGATGATCCGGCGCTGTTCGAGATCGCGGACGGGCTGGGCTCCGACGTGCCGGCCTGCCTGCTGGGGCGCACGGCGATCGGGCGTGGACGCGGCGAGTTGTTGGAGCCGGTGCCGGGGCGGCCGGGTACGCCAGTGCTGCTGGTGAACCCTGGCGTGGCAGTTTCTACCGCGGACGTGTTTCGGCGCTGGGACGGGGTAGATCGCGGGGCGCTGGGCCCCGACCCGCTGGAGGGGCGCAACGACTTGGAAGCGCCGGCGGTTGCGGCCGCGCCGGTGATCGCGGAGGTTCTTCAGATCCTGTCTGAGCAGCGCGGCGTAATGCTGTCGCGGATGTCGGGTTCGGGAGCGACGTGCTTCGCGCTGTTCGACACGCAGGCGGACTGTGATGCTGCGCGGGTGGCGCTTGTGCGGCCCGGATGGTGGAGCGTCGCGACCGCGCTGCGTTGAGCGTTTACCACGCCTGCTAAGCCGGCGTTGATGCTTGTCGGGCGACACGGCACGTAGCGGATCAGACGGCCGGCGCCGGACGTCCGCCGATGGCCCGGCTTGGCCCGCGCCACCGTGACAGGCTCTGCCCGATCGGGCAGAGCCGTCACATGATCCGCGTCACGCATGACGGCCCCATCGCCACCATCACACTCGATCGCGCAGAGGCGCGCAACGCATTGCCCATTGCCGGGTGGGATGCGCTTGGTCGTGCGGCGATGCAGGTCGGGGAGGCACGGGTGGTGATCCTGTGCTCGGGCATTTCCGGCATATTCTGCGCAGGCGCCGACATTGCCGAGTTCGCGCGGCTCCAGGCGAATCCGGCGGTGCGCCCCCGCTTTCGCGAGGCGATGCGGCAGGGGATCGAAGCCATCGCCGCGCTGCCCATGCCGGTGATCGCCGCAGTCGACAGCGGCTGTTTCGGGGCGGGCGTGGCGCTGACACTCGCCGCGGATATCCGGGTGGGCGGAGACGACGCGGTGTTCGCGGTGACTCCTGCGCGGCTGGGGATCGGCTACCCACAGGAGGATGTGGCGCGGCTGGTGGCGCAGGTGGGCCGCGGTAGGGCGGCGGCGATGTTGTTCAGTGCCCAGCGGCTCGATGCCGATGCTGCCGAGCGGGCGGGCTTGGTGGAAGTGCGCGCCGCCTCCGCGATCCAGGCCGCGCATGCGCTAGCCAGCGCGATCACCGACAATGCGCCGCAAGCGGTGCGGCTGCTCAAGCGGACGCTGCGCGGTGGCGCGGAGTTGGACCGGGAGTTCGATGATGCGTTTGGCGGGGACGAGTTCGCCGAAGGCCTGGCCGCATTCCAGCACAAGAGGAGCCCGCGCTTCCAATGACATCACCGGCCGAAATCATCGAGGGTTCGCAAGGGGATACCCTGCTCCTCTGCGACCATGCATCAAACGCTGTGCCGGAGGGCGTAGACCTGGGCATCGCGCCTGAGTTGCTGGACCTGCACATCGGAGTCGACATCGGCGCAGGGCCGCTGACCCGCAGCCTTGCCGCGGCGCTGGACGTGCCGGCGGTGCTGGGCACGGTGTCGCGGCTGGTGATCGATCTGCACCGGGAACCCGACCATGCCGGGCTGATCCCGCACCGTTCCGACGGGCACTGGATCCCGGGCAACCAACATGCCGATCGCGCCGAGCGGATCGCGCGCTTTCACGGGCCCTATCACCATGTGCTGGCGGCGCAGGTGCGTGCCCGTCGCCCGAAGCTGATCCTGGCGATCCACAGCTTCACGCCGCGGCTGGAACATGGCGGAAGCGATCGGCCATGGGAGGTCGGCGTGCTCTACAATCGCGACGCGCGCGCGGCGACTCCGGCGATCCGCTTCTTCGAAGGGGAGGAATTGGTGACGGGTGACAACGAACCCTATTCGGGCCGGTTGCTTAACGCGACGCTGAACCGGCATGCCGAGGCGAATGGCATCCCTTCGCTGTCGATCGAGGTGCGTAACGACTTGATCCGCGATGATGCTGGTGTGGGGCGCTGGACCGAGATCCTTGCCGCACTCGCAAAAACTTTGCGCAATAGTCTTGCGTCGGGGAGTTCTGCTGCGCAATAGCCTGTCGCGCTATGACCAACCAGTACGAAAAATCGAAGCTTCCCAGCCGCCACGTGTCTGTCGGCCCGGAGCGCGCGCCGCACCGCAGCTACTACTACGCCATGGGGATCCCTGAGGAGGATATCGCCAAGCCGTTCGTCGGTGTCGCCTCTGCCGGGAACGACAGCGCGCCGTGCAACATCACTCTGGACGCGCAGGCCGAAGTCGCGCGTCGGGGCGTAATCGCCGGTGGCGGCATGCCGCGGCGTTTCAACACCATCACGGTCACCGACGGCATCGCCATGGGGCACCAGGGCATGAAGTCGTCGCTGGTCAGCCGTGAGGTGATTGCGGACTCCGTCGAGCTCAGCGTGCGCGGGCATTGCTATGACGCGCTGGTCGGCTTTGCCGGATGCGACAAGTCGCTGCCGGGCATGATGATGGCGATGCTGCGGCTGAACGTGCCGTCGATCTTCGTCTACGGCGGGTCGATCCTGCCAGGCCGCTTCCACAACAAGGACGTGACGGTGGTCGACGTGTTCGAAGCGGTCGGCCGCTACGCCGCTGGCGCCTGTCCCCTCACCGAAGTGCATGACCTGGAAAAGGTCGCCTGTCCTGGCGCCGGCGCGTGTGGCGGACAGTTCACCGCCAACACCATGGCCTGCGTCGCCGAGGCGATCGGATTGTCTTTGCCGAACAGCAACATGGCGCCGGCACCGTATACCAGCCGTGAGCAGGTGGCGCATGCCGCCGGCGTGCAGGTGATGGAGCTGATCGCCCGCAACCTGCGTCCGCGCGACCTGTGTACCCGCGAAGCGTTCGAGAACGCGGCGCGCGTGGTGGCGGCGACCGGCGGATCGACCAACGCCGCGCTCCATTTGCCGGCGATGGCGAGCGAAGCGGGCATCGAGTTCGACCTGTTCGACGTGGCCGAGATCTTCAAGACGACTCCCTATATCGCGGACCTCAAGCCCGGCGGACGCTATGTCGCCAAGGACATGTATGAGGCAGGCGGCGTGTACATGCTGATGAAGACGCTGCTTGCTGGCGGCTTCCTGCATGGCGAGTGCATGACGGTGAGCGGCCGGACCCTCGCTGAGAACATCGACGAGGTCACCTGGAACCCCGACCAGAAGGTGATCTATGACGTCACGACGCCACTCACCCCCACCGGCGGGGTGGTCGGCCTGCGCGGGAGCCTCGCGCCCGACGGGGCGATCGTGAAGGTCGCCGGCATGCACCGGCTCCAGTTCGAAGGGCCGGCGCGGTGCTTCGATTGCGAAGAAGAGGCGTTTGCCGCAGTGGAGCAGCGTGCGATCCGCGAAGGCGAGGTGATCGTCATCCGTTATGAAGGGCCCAAGGGTGGGCCCGGCATGCGCGAGATGCTGTCGACCACCGCCGCGCTATATGGCTTGGGCATGGGCGAGAAGGTGGCGCTGATCACCGATGGCCGCTTCTCGGGTGGTACGCGGGGTTTCTGCATAGGCCATGTCGGTCCAGAGGCGGCCGAAGGCGGCCCGATCGCGCTGGTCGAGGATGGCGACACCATCCGCATCGATGCCGAGGCGGGCACCATCGACCTGGTCATTTCGGACGAGGAGATGGCGGACCGACGCGCCCGCTGGCAGCCGCGCGTCAACGACTATCAGTCCGGCGCGCTGTGGCGCTATTCCCGAACGGTCGGCCCCGCCTATAAGGGCGCGGTGACCCACCCGGGAGCCAGCGCCGAACGCCATGTCTACGCCGATATCTGATGCCTGTACTGTCCCCGCCGCGCGGGTGCGTGGCGGGGCCTTGATTGCCCTGGTGCTGCTGGCCGGCTGCAAGCCGGCGCTTCCCGACAAACCTGCTGAGGCGAAGCGCGAGGCGGCAAAGACCGCCTATGCGCAAGCAGAGGGCAAGATCGCCTGTGCGCCAGCCGGCGCTGAGAGCTTCACTCCCAGTTGTACGGTCGACCGGGTGCAGTCGCAGGACGGGCTGTTCCTCACGCTACGCCAGCCCGAGGGTGGCTTTCACCGGCTGCGTGTCACCACCGATGGGCGCGGCGTGGAGGCGGCGGACGGCGCCGAGCAGGCGCTTGTGACAGTGCTCGCCCCCGACATGATCGAAGTGGCGCTGGGCGGCGCGCGCTACCGATTGCCGGCGACCGTGCGCGCACCCGAGGCGACGCCATGATCCCGAGCGATGCGCCAATTCTCACCGCCGAGGGGATGATCGCCGCCGAGCAGGCGGTGTTCGCGTCCGGCGTTTCGCAGGCCGAGTTGATGGAGCGCGCCGGCGAGGCGGTCGCGCGCGAGACCGCGCGCTTTGCCATGGGCCGGCCGATTCTGGTGCTGGCAGGTCCCGGCAACAATGGCGGCGATGCCTATGTTGCGGCACGACTTTTGCAGCGCGGAGGGTTGGACGTGACCGTCGCCGCGACCGGCACGCCCAAGCCGGGTGCAGCCGAGCGGATGCACCATCTGTGGCAGGGGGTTACGAGTTCGATGTACGCGGCGCGCCCGCGGCCGGTGCTCGTCGACGGGCTGTTCGGAACTGGGCTGACTCGCCCGCTTGAGCGTGGGCTGGCCGCGATATTCGGCGAACTGTGCGCGCAGGCCGAGTTCACGCTCGCCATCGATCTACCCTCGGGATTGGAAACCGATACTGGCGCAGACCTGGGCGTGCCGAAGGGCGTCGACCTCACCCTGGCGCTCGGCGCGCTCAAGCCTGCGCATCTGCTCGATGCCGGGCTGGAACGCTGTGGCACGGTGATGCTCGCCGATATCGGCGTGGAAAGCGACACTGGCTGGCGCACGGCCGCGCGGCCCCGGCTGGCGACCCCGCACGCGCTCAGCCACAAATATACCCGCGGGCTGGTGGTGGTGATCGAGGGCGCGATGCCCGGTGCGGCGCGGCTCTCGGCGGGTGCGGCGATGGCGTCGGGCGCCGGCTATGTCGTGCTTGCGGGGGAGCGGCCCTGGCATGGTGGTCCCGATGCGCTGGTACGCCGCGCCTTTGCCCAAAGCGAAGATCTGGCCGAGTTCCTGCAATGGGATCGGATCGACGCAGTGGTGCTCGGCCCCGGCCTTGGCCGTGACGGTACTGCGGACGCGTATCTGCGCGCCGCTTTTGCCGCGGAAAAGCCGCTGGTGCTCGACGGCGACGCGCTTAGCTTGCTCGGCACCAACGCGGCCGCCTGGTTGCAGACGCGTAGCGCGCCGACCTGGATCACGCCGCATTCGGGCGAGTTCGACCGGATGTTCGGCTTTGACGGCAGCAAGATCGACCGCACGCTCGCCGCGGCACGCGCGACCGGTGCGACGGTCGTGCACAAGGGCGCGGACACGGTGATCGCCTCCCCCAAGGGTGCGGTGCGCGTGCTCGCGGGCGCGTCGCCCTGGCTGTCGACCGCAGGAACGGGCGACGTGCTCGCCGGGCTGCTCGCGGCGCAGGTTGCGCATGGGCTTAAGGGCGTGCAGGCGGCGGAAGCGGCGGTGTGGCTGCATGGCCGTGCGGCGCAGCTTGCCGGCCCGGCCTTCTTCGCCGATCAGCTGATCCACCATGTTCCTCAAGCAGTTAGTGAATGTCTTTGAATATCGATGAAATCGTCCGGATCGCCGGGCGCGGTGATGGAGTCACCCAGGATGGCCGGCATGTCCGTTTCGCCGCCCCGGGCGATGTGCTGAACGCCGATGGCAGCCTGACGCACGGGCCGCACCACCAGAAGCCCCCGTGCAAGCACTTCCCTGAATGCGGTGGGTGCCAACTCCAGCATCTGGACGACCATGCCTGGAGCGGGTTCATCCGGGATCGGGTAGGCGGCGCGCTGGCCGCACAGGGGCTGGAGACGGAGATCCGCACACCCTTGCTCTCGCCGCCGAATACCCGACGCCGGGCGACGCTGCATGCCGAGCGTCGCGGGCGCCAGGTCCGGATGGGCTTTACCGAGCAGAACAGCCATACCCTGATCGATATCGAGGAGTGCTGGATCCTTGCGCCCGAGCTGTTCCAGCTGGTTGCGCCGCTACGCGGGCTGCTGGCGGCGCTGATCCCGGGCAACCGGCGGATCAACGTGCATCTGGCGCAGACCGACCAGGGCCGCGACGTGCTGATCGACGGGCTGGAGGCCGAGGGACTTGCCGCTGCCGAGGCGATTACGGCCTTTGCGCACCGCCACCAGCTCGCGCGCTTGTCGATGGACGAGGGCTTTGGGCCGACCGCGCGCTGGGAGCCGGAGCCGGTTACAGTCACGCTTGGCGGCGTTGCAGTGCCGTTCCCGCCGGGCAACTTCCTCCAGGCGACGCCGGAGGGAGAGGCCGCGCTGGTCGCGGTGGTGCGGGACATCGTCGGCGATGCGCGCGCGGTGGCCGATCTGTTCGCCGGGCTCGGCACCTTTACCTTCGCGCTGCCGCATGCGCGGGTCTACGCCGGCGAGGCGGCGCGCGACCCTATCCTGGCGCTGAAGGCCGCCGCCGCGCGAGCGCAGCGCACCGTGTTTGCCGATCATCGCGACCTGTTCCGCCGACCGCTCCAGCCGAAAGACCTGAACAACTTCGATGCCGTGGTGCTCGACCCGCCCCGTGCCGGGGCGCGCGAGCAGGCAGCGGAGATCGCGGCATCTACGGTGCCGGTGGTCGCCTATGTTTCTTGCAATCCCAACACCTTCGCGCGCGACGCGGAGACCCTGTGTAAAGGTGGGTATCGGCTCGACTGGGTGCAGCCGGTGGGGCAGTTCCGCTGGTCGACGCATGTCGAGCTGGCGGCGCGGTTTAGTCGGTAGGGTAATCAGCCCGCACGAAGAACAGACCATCGGGCGGGGCGTTTAGGCCCAATCGCGTACGGTCGCGCGCCTCGAGCGCGTCGCGCAGATCGTCGGCGCTCCACTTGCCCTGGCCCACCAGCGCGAGGCAGCCGACCATGGAGCGGACCTGATGGTGGAGGAACGACCGGGCCGAGGCGCGGACGAGCAGGCGGTCGCCTTCGCGCAACACGTCGAGCCGGTCGATGCTTTTGAGCGGGCTATCCGACTGGCAATGCACCGAGCGGAAGGTGGTGAAGTCGTGGCGGCCCACCAGGATCTGCGCTGCTTCGTGCATCGCCGCTGCGTCGAGGGGATTGGCCAGGCGCCAGGCCAGCCCCTTTTCCCAGGTGAGCGGGGCGCGGCGGTTGACGATGCGATATTCGTAATGGCGCGCGCGGCAGGAAAAGCGGGCGTGCCAGTCGTCCGGCACCTCGACGCAATCGAGGATGGCGACGGGGTGCGGACGCACCCGCGCGTTGAGCGCCTCCATAAGGCGGAAGGGCGTGATCTCCCGCGTGATGTCGAGATGCGCGCGCATGCCCAGGCCATGGACGCCTGCGTCGGTGCGCCCGGCGGCGTGGACGATCACCCGCTCGCCGGTGACGAGATGGGCGGCATCCTCGATCGCCTGCTGCACGCTGGGGCCATGGTCCTGGCGCTGCCAGCCCATGAAGGGCCGGCCGTCGAACTCCACGGTAAGCGCAAAGCGCGTCAAAGCTGGGTGCCCGGGGGGATGGCGAAGCCGCGCAACAGTTCGGCGGTGGACATGACGCCGCGGCCGGCGCGCTGCACTGCGGTTGGCTGGATCGCACCGCTGCCACAGGCGATGGTGAGCGCGGAGTCTAGCACGGTGCCGGGAGTGCTTTCGCCGGCTAGCACCCGCGCCGCGTGGACGCGGATGCGTTCGCCGTTAAATTCGAAGAACGCGCCCGGTGCCGGGTTGAACGCGCGGACCTGGCGCTCGACGGCGTCGGCATCCTGGGCGAAGTCGAGCCGCGCTTCGGCCTTGTCGATCTTGGGCGCGTGGGTGACGCCATGCTCGGCCTGGGGGGCAGGCGGGTAAGCGTTGGGATCGCGCAGGACCTGCACCATCAGCCGGGCACCCATGGTGCTGAGTTCGCGGGTGAGGTCGCCAGCAGTCTTGTCGGCGACGGGCGTGCGGCCCTCCAGCCGGACAGGTCCGGTATCGAGCCCCGCCTCCATTTGCATGATGCCGACGCCGGTCTCCGCGTCGCCTGCCAAAATCGCGCGCTGGATCGGCGCGGCGCCGCGCCAGCGCGGCAGCAGCGAGGCGTGAACGTTGAGGCAGCCCAGCCGCGGCGCGTCGAGCACGGGGCGGGGGAGGATGAGGCCATAGGCGGCGACCACCGCAACGTCGGCGGCGAGCGCTGCGAAGTCCGCCTGCGCATCGGCGTCGCGCAGCGTGACGGGCGTGCGGACTTCGATGCCAAGCGCTTCCGCGCGCGCATGCACCGGCGTGGGCGTCAGCTGCTTGCCACGCCCGGCCCGGCGCGGCGGCTGGCTGTATGCCGCCACGATTTCGTGCCCGGCCTCGACCAGCGCGTCGAGCACCGGAACGGCGAATTCGGGGGTTCCCATGAAGATGATCCGCATAGCCTCCCCTCAACCGCTTGGCAGGGCCGGGCGCAAGCCCCTATGTCCGTGTTCATGGCTTCTCCCGAAATCGAGGCACTGACCCAGGCGCTGTCGCGGCTGCCTGGGCTCGGCCCCCGCTCTGCGCGGCGCGCGGTGCT
The DNA here is from genome assembly GCF_021043375.1 of Sphingomonas sp. IC-56. Classification (GTDB taxonomy): domain Bacteria; phylum Pseudomonadota; class Alphaproteobacteria; order Sphingomonadales; family Sphingomonadaceae; genus Sphingomonas. The sequence continues at coordinate 105,370 of NZ_JAJNDV010000009.1, read as the reverse complement.
GCATCTGCTTAAGAAGCGGGAAACCGCGCTGGAGCCGCTGCTCTCGGCGCTGGGCGCGGTGAGCCAGCGGCTGAGCACCTGCGCGATCTGCGGGAATGTCGACACGTCGGATCCGTGTGCGATCTGCGCCGATCCCCGGCGGGATGCGCGGGCATTGTGCGTAGTGGAGGAAGTCGCTGATCTTTGGGCGCTGGATCGGGCGCGGCTGTTCCCGGGCAAGTTCCACGTGCTTGGTGGCCGGCTGTCGGCGCTGGAGGGGGTGCGGCCCGAAGATCTTCGTATCGACAGCCTGGTGCGCCGCGTGGCCGATGGCGGAGTCGATGAAGTGGTGCTGGCGATGAACGCCACCTTGGATGGGCAGACCACGGCGCACTATGTGGCCGAGCGGCTGGAGACCTATCCGGTGCGGATCACGCAGCTGGCGCATGGGCTGCCGGTGGGCGGTGAGCTGGACTATCTGGACGAGGGGACGCTCGCCCAGGCGCTGCGGGCTAGGCGTCCGGTCGCCTGACGCACGCAGCCGCTTGCAGCGGGCCGGGACCGCGACTATTTCGGCGCCATGGCCATTCTCCCTATCGTTGAAGTACCCGATCCGCGCTTGCGCCTCGTCTCCGAACCCGTTGGGGAGGTGGATGACGATCTGCGCCAGCTGATCACCGACATGTTCGACACGATGTACGACGCGCCGGGCATCGGGCTTGCCGCGATCCAGGTCGGCGTGGCGAAGCGCGTGGTGGTGATGGACCTTCAGGAGGAAGAGGACGAAGAGGGCAAGCCGATCCGGCACCCGCGCGTCTTCATCAATCCCGCGATTTCCGAGCCTTCGGAAGAGATGTCGGTCTATACCGAGGGTTGCCTGTCGATCCCCGAACAGTTCGCCGACATCGAACGCCCCGCGCGCTGCCGCGTGAAGTGGTTGGACGAGAAGGGCGAGGCGCAGGACGCCGTGTTCGACGGCCTGCTCGCCACCTGCATCCAGCATGAGATGGATCATCTGGAGGGCATCGTGTTCCTCGACCATCTGTCGAAGTTAAAGCGCGACATGATCATGAAGAAGCTGACCAAGCTGCGCCGCGCCGCCTGAGGCCGCGCAGCTTGCGCTTGCCTCGCTGAGGCGCTGCGGGTAGGTTCGCCTTCTGTTCTTGGAGGCGTATGTTGGAACTCTTGGCGCTGGTATTGATCGTGGTGGCGTTGCTGGCTGGCATCGTTGTCGGCTGGCTGCTGGGTGGGCGTGGCGCTGCGCAGCTGCGTAGCGAGCGCGGTCGGCGCGAAGCGGACTTCAAGGCGGCGATCATGGACCTGGCAGCGGCGGAAGAGCGCGGCGGCGAAGTGCCGGGGCTGCGCGCCGAGCTTTCGCGTATCCGCGACGAGCGCGACATGGCCCGCCTGGAACATGCCGAACTGAAGGCGAAGGCGGGATCGTTCGAGGAGCGGCTGGCCGAGTTCGTCAATGCGCGCGAAGTGATGGCCGGGCAGTTCCGCGAGACGGCCGCGACGATGCTGGGCGAGGCGCAGAAGAATTTCCTGGAGCGTGCCGATGCACGCTTCAACCAGGCCGGCGAGAAGAACGAGGCCAAGCTCAAGGCGCTGCTGCAGCCCGTCGAATCGACGCTGAAGCGCTATGAGGAAGGGCTGCAGCGAGTGGAAAAGGATCGGCACGACAGCTATGGCGCGCTGAAGGAAACGATTTCCGCAGTGCAGGCGAGTCTGGGCGAGACGCGGACCGAAACGGCCAAGCTCGTCAATGCATTGCGGGCGGCACCCAAGACGCGTGGGCGCTGGGGTGAGCAGCAGTTCCGCAACCTGATCGAGCTTGCCGGGCTGGACGGGCATGTCGACTTCGCCGCCGAGGTATCGGTGACGACCGAGGACGGCATGCTCCGGCCCGACTTCATCATCCGCCTGCCGGGCGATCAGCAGCTGATCGTCGATGTGAAGTGCGTGCTCGACGCGTATCTTCAGGCAGCGGAAGCGACTTCGGCCGAGGACCGGCAGGCTGCGCTGGCGGCGCATGCGCGGGCAGTGCGCAACCATGCCGATGCCCTGTCGCGCAAGGCCTATTGGGCGCAGTTCGACAAGGCGCCCGACTTCGTCATCATGTACATCCCTGGCGACAATTTCCTGTCGAGCGCGCTGGAAATCGACATGGAGCTGTGGGAGCGGGCGGCCCGCAACCGGGTGATCATCGCGGGGCCTTCCGCCTTCCTGCCGCTGGCGCGGACCGTGGCGGCGATGTGGCGCCAGCAGAAGCTGACTGAGGACGCACGCGAGGTCGGCAAGCTGGGCAAGGAAATGTACGAGCGGCTGGCGACTGCCGCGGGGCATTTGAAGCGCGTGGGCGGCGGGCTCAACAGCGCGGTCGAGAATTACAACAAGTTCGTGTCGAGCTTCGAGGGCCGGGTGATGGTGTCGGCGCGCCGCTTTCAGGCCCTCAACGTGGATACCGGCAATTCGGAGCTGACCGCGATCGATACGGTGGACGTGGTCGCCAAGGCGCCTGCCGTGGAGTTGCTGCCGGCGCCCGATGGAGATGCCGAGGCGGTCGTGGTTCGGGCGGCGGAGTAGCGTTGCTGCTGGCTTCAGCGTCTCGACGCGGGTCAGCGGGGTTTCAGCACCAGTTTGCCGCGATAGGGATCGGTCAGGACCAGTTTGCCCGCCGGGTTGCGGCTGACGCTGAGCTTGTGGGAGAGCAGGGCGAGCAGCCGCCGTTCCTGCTCGGCAATGCCGTTGCCGATGCAGCCGCGGCGGGTGGTTGCGAGCGGGCCGGCTTGCAGATAGCCGCGTGCGAAGGCGAAGCTGCCGCTGAAGCTGTTGCAACCGGTGCTGCCCTGTAGGCGCCCGCCGCGAAACGCGATGTGCGGGTGCTCCTTCAATGATGGACGTCCATCGATCGCTTCGATGTTCCAGTCACCTTCGAGCAGCGTGGCGGTAGCTGCCGCGGGCTGCCTGCCGCCACAGCCTTTGCGGACGAGCTTGCCGATCCGGAGCGTCACTGTGTCGGGATAGATGCGGTCGCTCATGCCGTCGCTGCACGGAGCGTGGGTGATCGACACCGTCATGGTGCGCGTCAGGTAGCGCTTCCCGCCGGCGATGGTGCGTACGCGCGGGGTGGCGACTGCGATTGCCCGGTCGTCCGCGGGTTGATAGCGCATCTTGTCCTGGTCGATGGTCAAGGACCAGAAAGGCTCCGTGCCCAGCGCGCGGTAGGGCTGCGGCTGTGCCTGCGCGGGGAGTGGGGCGGTGAGGCATAGGGTGAGGGCAGCAGCCAGGCGCATGGGATAACTCCTTCCGATGCTAGCTTGCAGGCACCTTGCTGAACCGGTGATGGCAGAAGTGATCAGCCGCCGCGTTGCTGGTTGAGCACTTCATAGGCCATCACGGCGGTGGCGACTGCGGCGTTGAGGCTGTCGGCCTTGCCGAGCATCGGGATCTTGACCAGCAGGTCACATTCGGCGGCCATGAAGTCGGGCATGCCCTGGGCCTCGTTGCCGGTGAGGAGGAAAGTGGGCGCGGCATAGCGCGGCGACTGATAGTCGTGCTCGGTGTCCAGGCTAAGCCCCACAAGCTGACCCGGTCCCGCGCGCAGCCAGGGCTGGAACGCCGCCCAGCTGGTCCGGACGACCGGCACCGTGAACAACGCGCCCATGCTCGCGCGGACCGCCTCGACCGAAAACGGATCGACGCAGTCGTCGATCAGGATCAGTCCGCCTGCACCGATAGCATCGCCGGTGCGCAGAATGGTGCCGAGATTGCCGGGATCGCGCAGCCGCTCGGCCACCAACCAGATCCAGGCGGCGCTGCGGTCCAGATCCTCAAGCGCCACGCCGAACTCAGGATAAACGCCCACGACGGCGCCGGGATTGTCCTTCCCCGACAGTTTGGACAGAATGTCGGCGTTGGTCTCGATGGCCTCGCCACCGGCGGCCTCGGTGTCCGCCACCAGCGCGCGGACGAGCGGGTGATTGGCATTGTCGCGGGCGAAGAACAGGAACTCGGGCAGGCGCCCAGCCTCGCGCGCCTCGGTCAGGATGCGCAGACCTTCGGCGAGGAACAGGCCTTCCTCGCGGCGATGGCGCTTTTCACGCAGCTGGCGAACGCGTTTGATCAGCGGGTTGGAATAGGCAGTGATTTCGCGAGGCATGCGCGCTCCATGCCCTTCCCGAAGTCGTCCCGCAAGCGGCGGGGCGGCACTCATTCCTCGCCGAAGCGCGCCTCGACCAGCTCGGACAGCGCCTGCACAGCCGCTTCGGCGCCATCGCCCTCCGCGCTGATAATGATCGAATCACCCTTGGCTGCGCCCAACATCATCAGGTCGAGGATCGAAGTGCCAGACGCGCTGTTGCCGTCCTTTTCCACGGTCAGTTCGACAGGCTGGCTGGAGGCGAGGGTGACGAATGCCATGCTCGCCCGGGCGTGCAGCCCGCGGCGGTTCGAAATCGCAACAGTGCGGGTGCAGCGGCTCACGCGGCAGCTTCCCCCAGCACCTCTGAGGCGATGGTAATGTATTTGCGGCCTGCGTCGCGCGCGGCGGCGACAGCCTCAGTGACCTTCATCGTCTTGCGGGCGCTGCCGAGACGGATGAGCATCGGCAGGTTGATGCCGGCGATCACTTCGATGCGGCCGGCCTCCATCAGCGAGATGGCCAGGTTCGATGGGGTGCCGCCGAACAGATCGCTCAGCACGATCACGCCTTGACCTTCATCGACGCGGCCGATCGCCTCGGCAATGTCGGCGCGGCGGCTCTCCATGTCGTCTTCGGGGCCGATGCAGATCGGAGCGATCCGTTCCTGCTGGCCCACCACATGCTCCATCGCGACGACGAACTCCTCTGCGAGATGTCCGTGTGTCACGAGTACCAAACCAATCATTTCAAACTCCGCCCCCTGATGTCGTGACCGGGGCTCCTTCCAGCGAGTCCTGCGGTGCGGTCTGCAAATCGCGGTGTTTCACCGTGGGCGAAAATCCTTCCTCGCGCAACCGGCGCGCCATGCGTTCGGCGACATGAACCGAGCGATGTCTCCCGCCGGTACAGCCGAACGCGACGGTAACATAGGATTTGCCTTCCGCCTCATAGCGCGGGAGCAGCAGGAGCAGCAGCGCCTCGATCTGGGCCATGGCCGGCGCGTAGGCGGCGTCCTCGACGATGTAAGCCGAGACGTCGGCATCCTTGCCGGTGCCCGGGCGGAGCGACGGCACCCAGTGCGGATTGCGCAGGAAGCGCATGTCGAACACCAGATCGGCGTCGCGCGGCAGGCCGCGGGCGAAGCCGAACGAGGCGATCGTCAGCACGGTCTTGCCCAACCCGTCGCCTGAAAAGGTGGTGCGGATCTGGTGCGCGAGTTCGTTGGAAGACAGGTTGGTGGTGTCGATCAGCCGGTTGGACCAGCGGCGGAGCGGGATCAGGAGCTCGCGTTCGCGCGCGATCCCGTCGCTTGCCGGGCGATCCTGGGCAAGGGGGTGGCGTCGGCGCGTCTCGTCGTAGCGCCGCTCGAGTTCTGAGCCGGAGCATTCCAGATAGAGCGTGCCGACATGGAGGTCGTGATCCTCCTGAAGCTTCTTGATGCGCCGGACGATGCTTTCGGCATCGAAGCCGCGCGTCTGGCTGCCGATGCCGATCGCAAGCGGGCGGTCGTCGTCGCTGTTCGTGCCAGCCGCCGGCGCCGTGTCGAGCAGGCGGTCCAGCAGGAGCAGCGGGAGATTGTCGACGGTTTCCCAGCCAAGATCCTCCAGCGTACGCAGCACGGTGGACTTGCCGGCGCCCGACATGCCGGTGACGAGCAGAATGTGCTTGGGGTGGCTCATCGGTGCAATTGTCCCAGGGCTACGGCGATCTTGGCGGGTGCGGCGGGGTCCAGCGCGGCAAGCGTCACCACGCGAACAGGAATGCCGGCCACGCGGCGTGTCGTTTCTTCTGGAAAAAGCGTGGGTTTGTCGAGGATGACGATCAGCAAGTCCACCGGGGCACGTTCCTGAAAGGGCAGCTCGACAATGCCCAACCCGGCGACTTCGATCCGGCCGCGGTCGTGCACCGGAGCGCAGGCGATCAAGTGGCCGTCCTGGCGCTGGCAGATGCTATGCTCGCCGGCAATCAGGCTTCCGCCCCGATCCACCAGGCGCAGCGCCAGTTCCGAGCGCGCCTGCGTGTCGCGGGATTCGATCAGCACCGCGCGGCCGTTCAGCGCGACGCAGGCGGCTGCCAGCGTCTCGGACGAGACCGAAGGATAGCGAGGTTCCACCATCAACCCTGTTCCGCCCGCGGCAATCGCACAATGAACATCGCTCCGCTCACGCGCTCCTCCCGCGTTTCCACTGAAATGCTCCCCTGATGGCCTTCGACAATCGTGCGGGCGATGGCAAGGCCGAGCCCGGAGTGAAGCCCGAAAGCCTCCGCATCGGGCCGGACGGAGTGGAAGCGGCGGAAGATCGCTTCGCGCGCTTCTTCAGGTACGCCGGGGCCCTGGTCCTCCACCGTGACGATCAGTGTATCGGCCTCGCTCGAGGCGGTGAGCGTGATCAGACCGCCGGGGGGCGAGAAGGAGAGGGCGTTCTCGATCAGGTTCTCGAAGACACGCTCAAGGCGTGCGCCTTCGCCCAGGACGATGAGCGGCGCGTCGGCGTGCTGGTCGAAGTGGATGCGAATGCCATCGGGCAGGCCGCGCGATTCGCGCTGGGCGATCAGCGCTGCGATCATCCTGCCGATGTCGACGGGCTCGAACGTCGCGCGGCTGAGCTGCGCGTCGAGGCGTGAGGCTTCGGAAATGTCGGTGATCAGCCGATCAAGGCGATGCACATCGTCCTGGACGATGGCCAGCAGCCGCGCCTGGAGCTCCGGATCCTTCACGCGGGCGAGGCCGTCCACCGCCGAGCGCAGCGAAGCCAGCGGGTTCTTCAGTTCGTGGGTGACATCGGCCGCGAACGCTTCGGTCGCGTCGATCCGGGCACGCAGCGCCTGCGTCATGTCCGACACCGCGCGCGCGAGAAGGCCGATCTCGTCGCGGCGCTCAGGCAGGCGGGGGACCACTACTTCGCGGGCACGGCCCAGACGGACGCGGATCGCCGCGCGGGCAAGGAGCTGCAACGGGCGGACGATCGTACGTGCCAGGAACAGCGACAGGAAGATCGACAGAAGCGCCACGATGCCCAACACCATGCTGAGCCGCCAGCGCTCGGTACGGACCGTGCGGGTGATGTCGCGCGCATTGGTGGTGGTCATCACCACGCCAAGCTGGGTGATCGGCGCGCCGGCGGTGATCACCGGCGTGCGGTCGGGCGCCCGCCAGACAGTGGCCGGGGTACCGAGCGTCTCGCGTGCGGTGCGCACGTCCGGCCAGTCCATGCCTTCGTCGCGCGGCTGCTCGCGAAACAGCGGCGCGCGATCGGCGCCCGCGACCGTGTCGATGACGGCGTCGAGGAAGCGGGCGGTGGACTGGTTCCAGGGATCTTTGTCCGGATCGCGCAGGACGACGTTGCGCAAGCCAAGCTCCTGACTGTCGGCCAGCATCCGCCCATCTTCGTCGAACAGGCGAATGCGGTTGCCCGTGTCACGCGCAAGGCTGAGCACCAACAGATTGCGCCGCTCGTTGGTGGCGGAGGCAAGCGCCTGGGCAATAAGCCGCACCTCCCGCTTGGCCTGGGCGACGCGGCTGTCGACCATGCGGCTGCGGAAGGAATCGAGATAGAAGAAGCCACTGCCCAGCAAGGCGAGCGCAAAGATGTTCACCGCGAGGATACGGGCGGTGAGACTGATCCGGGTCGACCAGGTGAGCGCGAGATCGCGCTCGTTATTCGTCCGAGAAGCGATAGCCGGCGCCATACAGCGTCTCGATGGCGTCGAACTGCGGATCTACCTGGCGAAATTTGCGCCGGACGCGCTTGATGTGGCTGTCGATGGTGCGGTCATCGACATAGATGTCATCCTGATACGCCGCGTCCATCAGCTGGTTGCGCGTCTTCACGATGCCGGGGCGCTGCGCCAGCGTTTCCAGGATCAGGAATTCGGTGACGGTAAGCGTCACGTTCGCCCCGTCCCAGGTGACCTTGTGCCGGGCCGGGTCCATGGCTAGCCGCCCGCGCACCAGCGCCTCGGCCGGCTGGGGCTGACCCCCCTCGGCCGTGGGCAGCGCGGTTTCGGTGCGGCGCAGGATGGCGCGGATGCGGGCGATCAGCAGGCGCTGGCTGAACGGTTTGGCGATGTAATCGTCCGCTCCCATGGCGAGGCCGAGCGCTTCGTCCAGTTCATCGTCCTTTGACGTCAGGAAGATGACCGGGATCTGGCTCTTCTCGCGCAGGCGGCGGAGCAGCTCGAGCCCGTCCATGCGGGGCATCTTGATATCCAGAACCGCCAGATCCGGCGGGTTGTCGATCAGAGCCTTAAGCGCGCTTTCGCCTTCAGAATAGACGCGGGTCAAGAAGCCCTCGGTCTGAAGGGCGATCGAGACCGACGTCAGGATGTTCCGGTCGTCATCGACCAGTGCGATCGTGGCGGTCATGCGCCCTTGGGTGCTTCGCTCAACTGCATCGGGACAAGGGGTAGAGCAAAGTGGCGGCCGGCTCAATTGCTGGCGGGCCAGGAGCGCGAAAATGCGGTTGCGCCGCCCATGACCTCACCCACAGCCGTCCGCGACGTGCCGCTCCACGACTGCTGCCCAGCATCGTCGCGCGGTTGGAGGCGCGGAAGTCCTAGCGCGTGCCGAGTGTCGCCTTGGCGCGGTCGCGCAGCAGATCCATGGAGACGGCCACGGCCATAGGAAGGGCGCAATGGCATATCATTGTCCTCACGCCGCGGGCACCGCGTCGACATCCATCTGATCGACGCGCGGACTCTTTCCGGTCAGTGCGAGGTTGAACTGCGTTTCGTCGAGGCGTCCTTCCCAGCGCGACACGACCACCGTAGCGACGGCGTTGCCGATGAAGTTGGTCAGGCTGCGGCATTCGGACATGAAGCGGTCGACGCCCAGGATCAGCGCCATGCCGGCCACCGGCACGCTCGGGACGATCGACAAGGTGGCGGCCAGGGTGATGAACCCGGCGCCGGTAACGCCCGCCGCACCCTTGGACGACAGCATCGCGACGCTCAGGAGCAGCAGCTGTTGCCCGAGCGTCAGGTCGACATTGCAGGCCTGGGCAATGAACAAGGCCGCCAGCGTCATGTAGATGTTGGTCCCGTCCAGGTTGAACGAGTAACCGGTCGGCACGACCAACCCAACGACCGACTTTGCGCAGCCGGCACGCTCCATCTTCTCCATCAGGCTGGGCAAGGCGCTTTCCGAGCTCGACGTGCCGAGCACCAGCAGCAGCTCTGCCTTCAGATAGCCGATCAGCCGGAAGATTGAGAAGCCCGCCAACCGGGACACGGCGCCCAGCACCACGATGACGAAGATCAACGAGGTCAGGTAAAAGGTGCCTACCAGCATGGCGAGATTGGCAAGCGTCCCGACGCCGTACGCGCCAATGGTGAAGGCCATCGCGCCGAACGCGCCGATCGGGGCGACCTTCATCAGGATCGCCACCACCTTGAACACGGCGAGCGACAGGTCCTCCAGCGCGTCGGTGATCCGGTTGCCGCGATCGCCGATCAGCGCCAGGCCGATGCCAAACAGGATGGCGATGAACAGCGTCTGGAGGATGTTGCCTTCGGTCAGCCCCGACAGGAAGCTGTCGGGAATGATGCCCATCAGGAAGCCGGTAAGCGTGGACTCATGCGCCTTGGCCGCGAACACCGCGACCTTGGACGTGTCGAGCGTGGCGGGATCGATGTTGAGCCCCGCGCCGGGCCGAATGACATTGGCGACGATCAGGCCGACGATCAGCGCCAGCGTGGAGAAGAAGAAGAAATAGCCAAACGCCTTGCCCGCCACCCGGCCGACCGAGGCGAGGTCGCGCATGCCCGCGATCCCGGTGACGATGGTGAGGAAGATCACCGGGGCGATGATCATTTTTACCAGCTTGATGAAGGCGTCGCCCAGTGGCTTGAGCGCTTCGCCCGTGGCGGGCGCGAAATGGCCGATGAGCACGCCGGCTGCGATGGCGATCAGCACCTGGATGTAGAGGTGCCGGTACCAGGGCCGCTGCGCGGGCGTCTCGGCGCCCGCTTCAGGCTGGTACGGGATGGTGGTCATCGCGGTGCTTCCTCTTGTCGTGCTGGCAGGGGCCGCTGGTGAAACACGCCGCCCGGCCAAGCGGACCCACTCCCTAAAAAGATGCTGCGGTCACCGCAATCACGATGCCATGGATGCACTGCCGCGGTGCTCGCAGGCGCCATGCCCAGCCCGCGGCGGCCACAGGCGTTGACCGCTCTTGCTTCGTCCGCGAAGCTGGCGGGATGAACACACCCGTGGCTCACCCGCCGTCGCACCGGCGCATCCTGTTCGCCAGTTTGGTGGGCACCTCCGTCGAATTCTACGACTTCTATATCTACGCGACCGCCGCGGCGCTGGTGTTCCCGGCGCTGTTCTTCCCGGCCGAGGACCCGACGGTCCGCCAGCTTCTGTCCTATGCCAGCTTCAGCGTCGCGTTTTTCGCGCGGCCGCTGGGCGGGCTGGTGTTCGGGCATTTCGGTGACCGGCTGGGCCGTAAGTCGACGCTGGTCGCCTCGCTGATGTTGATGGGCGTGTCGACCCTGCTGATCGCCTTTCTGCCGACCTATGCCATGATCGGCTGGCTCGCCCCAGCGCTGCTCTGCCTGATGCGCTTCGGCCAGGGATTGGGGTTGGGCGGCGAGTGGGGCGGGGCGAGCCTGCTCGCGGTGGAGAATGCGCCGCCGGGCTGGGCCAACCGCTATGGCAGCTTCCCGCCGCTCGGCGCGCCGGTCGGCTTCATCTTCGCCAACGGCTTCTTTCTGGTGCTCGGCGCGGTGATGACCGACGATCAGTTCCGCGAATGGGGGTGGCGGTTGCCGTTCCTCGCCAGCGGCTTGCTGGTGGGTCTTGGCCTGTGGGTGCGGCTGCGCCTCACCGAGACACCTGCCTTCGTGAAAGCCGCCGAAGCAGCCCCGCCGCCGCGCGTGCCGATCGGTGAATTGCTGCGAACCCAGCTGCTGCCGACGCTCGCCGGTACCATCGGCACCGTCGCCTGTTTCGCGCTGTTCTACATCGCGACCGTGTTCATCATCGGCTACGGCACCAAGGATCTGGGCTATGACCGCGAGGCGTTCCTGGGCGTTGAGATGGCGGCGATTTTGTTCATGGCCGCGGGTATCCTGACCGCGGGCATATGGGCCGACCGCACCGGCGCGACGACGGTTCTGATGCGCGGCTGCCTGCTGACCGTGCCCGTCGCGCTCGCGATGGCGTGGATGGTGGCGGCCGACGCGCTGCCGCTGCTGTTCGCCTGGCTCGCGATGGCGCTGTTCGTGATGGGGCTGGTCTATGGCCCGCTCGGCGCCTGGCTGCCCAGCCTGTTCCCGGCGCGCGTGCGCTATACCGGCGTGTCGGTTACCTTCAACATCGGCGGGATCATCGGCGGTGGGCTCACCCCACTGATCGCCGAAACACTGGTAAAGCGCGGCGGGCTGCTCTGGGTCGGCGGCTATCTGTCGGCCGCGGCGTTGCTCAGCTTCGCCGGGCTGGTGCTGATCAGGCGGCGCGCAGCAGCGTGAGCCGCGCCTTGCCGTGGACGCGCGACACATCGACGGTGAAGCCGCTCACGTCGATCTGCTCGTCCTTGGCCGTCTCGATGCTGATCCAGGTCGCGGGTCCCGCCCAGCCGAGCCGCCCCAGCTTGTCGAGCGCGACCGACCCGGCGCCGGTGCCATAGGGCGGGTCCATCAGGATCAGGTCCAGCGGCTGCGGCGCGGGCCCCAGCGCCATGACTGACCCAGCCCGGACCTGCGCGCCGGTGGCGCCCAGCTTGGCGATGTTGGCCTTGAGTGCATCGAGCGCCGGCTTGTCCTGCTCCACGAACAGGCACGATTTCGCGCCGCGCGACAGCGCCTCGATCCCCAGCGCCCCAGAACCTGCGAACAGGTCGGCTACCGCCAGCTCCTCGAAACTCCCAAGCCGGCTGGTGAGCATCGAAAACAGCGCCTCGCGGGTGCGATCGGCGGTGGGGCGAGTCGTCTGCCCCTTGGGCGCGCCGAGTGGACGTCCGCGCCAGGTGCCGGCGATCACGCGCATTATTTCTGCCCCCGCGGCGGACGGCCAGGCTTGCCGCCCGGCTTCACCGAAGGCTTTCCGCGTCCGCCGGACGGACCCTTTGTCGGCCGGCCAGCCTGCGGCCTGGCGGTGACGTCGCCACGGCGCGGCTCCAGCGTGTCGCGATGCGCCCGTGCGCGTGCGGCGCGGGCGGGCTTGGCGACGCCGCGCGGTTCCTCCCGCTCTGGCCGGTCGTTGCGGGGTGGCGTGGCGCGTGGCGTGAAGCGCCCCTCGCGAGCGCGGGGCTGCTCGGCATCCCCATCGCGCCGACGCGTGCCAGGACCCGGGCGCTCAGGCCGCTGCACGGCACCACGTGGTGCAACGCGCTCGCCTGGGCGTGCACTAGGAGCCGGACGCTCGGGCCGCTGCACGCCGCCACGCGGCGTAGCAGCGTCGTCGCGCCGCCCGCGCGTGGGGCGGTCCCCGTCACGCACCGGACGCTCGCTCCGCTCGGGGTTGCGCACCGGACGCGCCGCTGGCGGAGTCACTCGAGGGGTAAAGCGCGTGCTCGGCCGCTCGGGCTCCACTGCGCCGCGCCGCGGCCGGGCAGGGGGCTCGATCGGCTCGGGCCGGGGCGCCGCTTCGACGCGCGCACGCACTGCGAATTGCAGGTTCGACGCCGCCTTGCCGCCCCCGGGCTTGGACAGCACCGTGCGGAAGGTCTGGAGGTCGGCCGGGCGGATTTCGTCCACATCGCCTCCGGGCAGGTCGCCCAGATAGAAGGGGCCATAGCGCGTCCGGATCAGCCGGCTGACCTGCAGCCCCAGATGCTCCAGCACCCGCCGGACCTCCCGGTTCTTGCCTTCGGTCAGCGTCATTTCGATCCACAGATTGGCGCCGGTCCGCCGCTCGATATTGGCGTTGATCGATCCATAGCGGATGCCCTCGATCTCGATGCCCAGCATCAGTTCCTCGAGCTGCGCCTGCGTCACTTGGCCATAAGCGCGCGCGCGGTAGCTGCGCTCGACTCCGGTCGCGGGCAGTTCCAGCTCTCGCTTCAGCTCGCCATCGTTGGTAAGCAGCAGCAAGCCTTCGGTATTCAAGTCGAGCCGGCCGACCGGCATCACCCGCGGCAACCCGTCGGGCAGGCGGTCATAGATGGTCGGGCGCCCCGCCGGATCGAACTCGGCGGTCAGCAGCCCGGCGGTCTTGTGATAGCGGAACAGCCGTGCGGGCGCGGGCGCTTCCACCCGGTCGCCGTCTACGGTCACCCCTGCCAGGGAGGTGAGCAGCGTCGCGGGCGTGTCGATGGTGACACCGTTCAGCGCGATCCGCCCTTCGGCGATCATGCGTTCGATCTCGCGGCGCGACGCGATTCCGGCACGGGCTAGCAGCTTGGCGATGCGCTGCGTTTCTTTGGGATTGGACGGGGGCACCGGCGCGATATAGCGATTATGCGGCGGGGAGCAAAAATTATCGCGGCGCGGAAACGGCTTTCGCGCGTTCGAGATCCAGGTGGGGTGCTAAACCTCGCCGCGTGTGGGGCGGTGCGATGTTGTTCGGGAAGAAGAAACGGCTGATCGAGCGGGTGCTGGTCGTGGAGGACGAGCCGCTGGTCGCGTTCGACACCGAGCATTTCCTGACGGGCGAAGGGTTCGAGATTGTCGGCACGGTCGATTCGGTCGCCGATGCGCTGGTCGCCGTGGGCGAGGCCGAGACGCTCGACCTGATCCTGGTCGATATCAGCCTGTCCGATGGCAGCGGGGTGGAAGTGGCCCGCGCGGCGATCCAGCGCGGCATCCAGGTGCTGTTCGTGACCGGGAGCTGCCCGGGCGAAGCGCGCTCGCTTGCGGTCGGCTGCCTGGCCAAGCCCTATCCGCAGCGCGACCTGTTGGCGGCGATCAAGGCGATCGAGGCGGTACTCGAAGGACAGGAGCCCAAGCGCCTGCCCCAAAGCTTCAGCCTGTTCAAATCCGCGGCTTAAAGCTCCCGCAGGAACAGCAGCGCAAAGATCATCGCCCAGCCCAAGCCCGACGCGGCGAGCACGAGCAGCAGGGTCAGCGCCGGATGAATCCGTTCTTCCGTGTGCTCGGCAAATTCGGGGGGCAACAAGGGCATGGGAGTAATCCTCGGCTGGCTAGAGCCTTCAGATAGCGTGCGCCCCGCCGCTGCGGGATCCGGTCGGCCACGCGTGCGGGTTTGCCCGGAGGGCGCGTGCAGGAATGGGAAACCATAGCGGCACCGGCACGCGGCGAGTGTTGCGACACCCGCCCACGGTCCCTACCGTCATCCCGGCCTTGAGCCGGGATCCCGCTTCTTCTTCTTCGGCCGCCCAAACAGAAGCGGGACCCCGGCTCAAGGCCGGGGTGACGAAGGAGGACGGAAGGGAAGCACCCGAGCCGGACTAGTCTTCTGCGCCCACCACGCTAGTGTCCCGCCCAGCAGCGAACGAGGGTGCAGGGTTGAGCGAGAAACTGAAGGGCTGGGCGCTGGTCCGCGCGGCGATGCGCAATCGGAAGACGACGGCCATGCTCGTGCTGGGCTTCGCCTCGGGCCTCCCCTTCGTGCTGCTGATCGGCACGCTGAACGCGTGGCTGGGCGAACTGAAGGTCAGCCTTGCCACCATTGGTGTGCTGTCGTGGATTGGCCTCGCTTATGCCTTCAAGTTCCTGTGGTCGCCGGTGGTGGACCGCGTGCGGCTGCCGCTGCTCGACCGGCTGGGTCGGCGGCGGTCGTGGCTGGTGCTGTGCCAGGGAGCGCTCGCGGTGCTGCTCTGGCTGCTCGCCGCTACCGACCCGCTGACCGCGATCGGCAGCTTTGCGGTGCTGGCGGTGATCGCCGCCTTCCTCTCGGCGACACAGGACGTGGTGATCGACGCCTGGCGCATCGAAGTGGCCGACGAGGCGGCGACGGTGGAGCTGCTGTCGGCGATCTATCAACTGGGCAACCGTTTCGCCGCGCTCGCCGGTGGCGCGTTGGCGCTGGTGCTGGCGGCGCGCCTCAGCTGGCCCACCGTGTATGTCGGCTTCGGCTTCGTGATGCTCGCGGCGGTGGCGATGACGCTGTTCACGCCAGAGGCGCCGAGCGATCCCGCCGAACGCGTCTCGCCGCTTGCCGGCCACGCCGTCCCGGTTCCGGCCAAGCGCAGCATTGCGCTCGCCGTCGTCGCGCTCTGCTGGGCCTGGGCGATCCTGCTGCTGGGCAGCTTCATGGTCGAGGCGCTGCGCCCGGTGGCCCCCGGTGCGACCGCGCCGTCCTCCGGCGCCTTTACCCAGACCTGGGGCCCCTGGATCATCGTCGCGACGGTGATCGTGCCGGCGCTGATCGCCGGGTGGACCAACCGCCTGCCGCACCATGAAGGCGCCGCCGAAGCCCCGCCGCGCGGCGCCCAGGCGTTCGCCAACCACAGCTACCGCGCGCTGATCCTGCCGCTCGCCGAGATTGTCGGCCGGCTGCGCTGGGGGGCGCTGCTCGTGCTGGCGGTGATCCTGCTCTATCGCATCGCGGATTCCATCTGGGCGCCGTTCGCCTTCCCCTTCTATCTGGGCGAACTCCAGTACACGAATGACGAGGTCGCCTTCGCCTCCAAGCTGTTCGGCGTCGTCATGACCATCCTGGGCGTCGCAGTGGGCGGCCTGTTGCTGGCGACGCTTGGCCGCATGCCGACGCTGCTCGTCGGAGGCATCGTCGCAGCGCTGTCCAACCTGCTTTATGCCGATCTCGCGCTGGGCGGGGCGAACATCGACGCCTTTTCCCAGCTGTTCTTCCTCGATCGGCTCGGTGTCGATCTGCGGATGCTGCGGCTGATGGTGGCGATCTCGGGCGAGAACATCGCCGGCGGCCTCGCGGGCACTGCGTTCGTTGCCTACATCTCCTCGATCACCGCACGCGAATACAGCGCGGTGCAATATGCGCTGCTCTCCTCGATGACCTTCCTGGTCGGCGCGCTCGGCCGTGCCGCTACGGGCGAGGCGATCGAGCGCTACGGCTATGCCGACATCTTCTTCCTGACCGCAGGGCTGGGCGGGGTGGCGGTGGTGCTGGTGCTCGCCGAATGGTGGCGCTCCGCAATGGTCGAGCGCCGCGCCGCAGGCGGCCAGCGCGTCCCCGCCTGACGCCCGATGGCGAACACCTCCAGACTGCGGTAGCAGGCAGTATGCGCGTTCGTGGAAGCTGCCACTGTGGTAAGGTGCGGATAGAGCTGCCAACCCAGCCGGAATGGGTGGCGGACTGTAACTGCTCGCTGTGTCGGCGGCTCGCCTGGCGCGTCGCCTATTACCCGCCCGAACAGGTCACCATTTCAGGCGAGACGACGGCCTATATCTGGGGCGACCGCATGATCGGCATCCACCATTGCCCGGTCTGTGGCTGCGGTACCCACTGGGAGACCCTGGGCGAGGATTTCGGCAAGATGGGCATCAATGCCCGCCTGCTCGACGGCTTTGACGAGCAGGCTGTCGAGGTGCGGAAGTTCGACAACGCCGACTAGCCCGGCGCCAAACCGCTAGAGCGGCAGTGCCATATCGGCGAATGCCTCCGAGAGGGCATGCGCCGTCGACAGCACGCCATAAGCATCGCGCGTGCCGAGCAGGTCGGCCAGCAGCGTATGTGCGCCCTGCGGATTGCGCCCGACCCGGCCCAAAACATCCAGCAGCACCGCCTCCGATCCGGTCATGCGAGGGCAGCACCACGGCGCGATCTGGATCGGCCCGCTGGCGGCGCTGGAAATCTCCGCCATCAGCGCGCGCAGCAGCACCAGCGGCCGCTGGAAACCCAGCCCGAACGCCGTGACAAAGGCGTGCGCGACCGAGGCGTCATGGATGCCGTTGGTCCCCATCTGCCGCACCCCGAACAGCAACAGGCGGGCGCCTGCATCTTCGGGTTGAAGCGCGGGCAGCGTGGCGGCCAAGGTCTGGGCAGCGGACATAAACGACTCCTGCATCGGTGACCCGAAGCGTAATCGCCAATCCGCTATTGCAAGTCAATCGCAACAGGCCGTCTCAGTCGGGCAGCTCGTCGTTCTGCGCCAATGCGACGCCCGCCAGGTACAGCGAGCCCAGGATCAGCACGAGCGGCGAACCCGCAGGCCGCTCTGCGATCAAGCGCAATGCATGCGGCAGGTCGTCCGCTTCCATGGCCGTCAGCCCGCGCACCCGTGCAGCCTCAGCCAGTTTGGCGGGGGCATGGTGCTCATGCCCCGGCACCGGCACCGCGACTAGCGCCTCAGCCAGCGGGGCGAACCGATCGAGCATCGTCGCGGCATCCTTGTTCGCCAGCATGCCCAGCACCAGCTGGAGCGGGCGGCCCTTCGCCACGTCGTGCATCGCCGCGCTCACCGCATCGGCGGCGTTGGCGTTGTGCCCGCCATCCAGCCAAACCTCCGAACCCTCCGGAAGCAGCGCCGTCAGCGGGCCCGGCCGCAGCCGCTGCATTCGCGCCGGCCAGCGCGCGGACCCCGCCGCTATCGCCAGTGCGGCGTCCGGCACGCGCAGCGATTGCTGGTGGCGCAGCATGGCGATCGACAGCGCCAGGTTGGCGGGCTGATGCGTACCGGCGAGGACGGGGAGGGGCGTCACCACCTCGCCCGCTGCGTCGCGGTATCGAAGCACCCCGTCGCCAGCCTCGAAGTCCCAGGCCTCGCCCTGCACGAACACCGCCGCCCCCGCGGCCCGCGCCGCCTCGCGCACGACCGCCGCAATGTCGTCGGGGTAGTCCATGGTCACCAGCGGCACGCCCTGTTTGACGATCCCCGCCTTTTCCGCGGCGATCGCGGCCAGCGTGTCGCCCAGGAATGCCTGGTGATCGATACCAAGCTGCGCGATGCCGGTCACCGCTGGCTGGGGAATGACGTTGGTCGCGTCCAAACGTCCGCCGAGGCCCACCTCGACGATGCACGCGTCGGCGGGCGTGCGGGCAAAGGCGAGCAGCGCGGCAGCGGTGGTCACTTCGAAGAAGCTGGCCCCGATGTCCCCCCCCTGGTCGAGCACTTCCTCCAGCAGCGGCGCAAGTTGCGCGTCATCGATCAGACTGCCCGCCAGCCGGATGCGCTCATTGAAACGCACCAAATGCGGGCTCGAATAGACATGCGCGCGCATACCCGCCGCCTCGATCGCGGCGCGCAGGAACGCGCACGTCGATCCCTTGCCGTTGGTCCCCGCGACATGGAGCACCGGCGGCAGCCGCAGCTGCGGATTGCCAACGCGCTCCAGCAGCCGCGTGATCCGGCCGAGCCCCAGAATGTCGGCACCCGGCGACAGCGCCGTCAGCCGGTCTAGCTGCCGCTGCACCGCAGGGTCAGTGGAGATGGCGAAGTCGGGCACGTGCTCCCTCTCCCTTAGGGAAGAGGGTGAGGGAGCGGGAACTGCATCACGCAGCCGCAGCCTTGTCCGCGCACAACAGCCCAATCAGCTGCCCGAGCGTATCGCGCAACTCCTTGCGGTGGGTGACCATGTCGATCAGCCCATGCTCGCGATAATATTCGGAGGTCTGGAAATCGTCGGGCAGCTTTTCGCGGATCGTGTTCTCGATCACGCGGCGGCCGGTAAAGGCCAAAGTCGCGCGCGGCTCGGCGATCTGCACGTCGCCCAGCATCGCATAGGCCGCCATCACGCCGCCCGAGGTCGGGTCGGTCAGCACGACGATATAGGGCAGGCCGGCGTCATGCAGCATCTCGATCGCCACAGTGGTGCGCGGCATCTGCATCAGGCTCAGAATGCCTTCCTGCATGCGCGCGCCGCCCGAGGCGGTGAAGACGATATACGGCGCATGCGCCGCGATCGCCGCTTCCACGCCGGCGATGAATGCTTCGCCCACGGCCTGACCCATCGATCCGCCCATAAAGGCGAAGTCCTGCACGCCAATCACTGCCTTGCGACCATGGATCGTTCCGGAAGCGTTCAAAAACGCGTCCTGCTCGCCCGTGGCCGTCCGCGCCGCCTTCAGCCGCGCCGGATAAGGCTTTTGATCCCGGAACTTAAGCGGATCCTCGGCCACTTTAGGGCTGGGCAGCACCGTGTAGCTGTCCGCGTCGAACAGATAGTCGAAACGCCGCGCCGGCCCGATCCGTTCATGGTGATCGCAATGCGGGCAGACATATTGGTTCTGCTCCAGCTCCTTGGTGAACACCATCGTCCCGCATCCCTTGCACTTGTGCCAGAGATTGTCGGGGGTCTCGTCGGTACGCGTGGTGACGTAGGCGAGGGCGTTGCGGACGCGGCTGATCCAGCTCATGCGACTTCCTTGGGTGCGGCAGCCAATGCCGCCGATAGCGATTGGATATAGGTTCTGACCGGCTTAGGCGCAGCGGCGCCATGCTGGCCGACCAGGTCGACGATTGCCGATCCGACCACCACGCCGTCGGCGACGCGGCCGATCGCGGCGGCCTGTTCAGGCGTGCGCACGCCGAACCCGACGACGATGGGCAGATCGGTAGCAGCCTTGAGCTGCGCCACCGCGGTGTCGATCGACGCCTGCGCGGCCTGCTGCAGTCCGGTGATGCCGGCCACCGAGACATAATAGACGAAGCCCGACGCGCCGTTTAGCACCGCCGGCAGCCGCCTGGCGTCGGTGGTAGGTGTGGCCAGCCGGATCACGTCCACGCCCTGCGCCGCCAACGGCGCAAGCGTGTCGGCTTCTTCAGGCGGAATATCGACACAGATGATGCCATCCGCACCGGCCTCCGCCGCCATCGCGGCGAAGCGCGCGGGATCGGGCCGCGTCATCGTGTTGGCATAGCCCATCAGCACCAGCGGAACGTGCGCGTGCTTGGCGCGAAAGGCCCGGACGATCGCCAGCACATCCGCGGTGCGCGTGCCCGCACCCAAGCTGCGCAGGTTGGCCGCCTGGATCGCGGGGCCGTCCGCCATTGGATCAGTGAACGGCATGCCCAGTTCGATTACGTCGGCTCCACCCTCGACCAGTGCGTCGAGCACGGCGTTGGTGGCAGCCGGCGTCGGGTCGCCCGCCGTGACGAAGGTCACCAGGGCAGCGCGGCCCTGCGAACGTGCAGCGGCAAATGCGGCGGAAATCCTCGTCACAGGTCGAACCCAAGCGCACTGGCGACGGTGAAGATGTCCTTGTCACCACGGCCGCACAGGTTGGCCAGGATTACCTTGTCGTGCGGCATGGCGCGCGCAGCCTTGGCAACCGCAGCGATGGCATGGCTCGGCTCGAGCGCGGGGATGATACCCTCGGTGCGGCACAGAAGCTGGAACGCGTCCAGCGCCTCGGTGTCGGTGACGCTGGTATATTCGACGCGGCCGATATCGCGCAGCCAGGCATGTTCCGGGCCGATACCGGGATAATCGAGCCCAGCCGAAATCGAGTGCGCTTCGGTGATCTGCCCATCTTCGTCCTGAAGCAGATAGGTTCGGTTGCCGTGCAGGATGCCCGGCTCGCCGCCGGCCAGACTGGCAGCATGGCGCTTGTCGAGCCCTTCGCCCGCGGCTTCTACGCCCAGCATCGCCACATCGGCATCGTCCAAGAACGGGTGGAACAGCCCGATCGCATTGGAACCGCCGCCGATCGCCGCGACCAGCAGGTCGGGCAGCTTGCCGGTGCGCGCCAGCATCTGTGCACGCGCTTCCTTGCCGATCACCGACTGGAAATCGCGGACCAGCTCGGGATAGGGGTGGGGGCCCGCAGCGGTGCCGATGATGTAGAAGGTGTCGTGGACGTTCGCGACCCAGTCGCGAAGCCCCTCGTTCATCGCGTCCTTGAGCGTCGCCGCGCCGGAGGTCACCGGCACCACCTCGGCGCCGAGCAGCTTCATGCGGAACACATTGGGCTGCTGCCGCGCCACGTCCGTCGCGCCCATATAGATGACGCAGGGCAGGCCGAAGCGCGCGCAGACCGTCGCCGTCGCCACGCCATGCTGGCCGGCCCCGGTCTCGGCGATGATGCGGGTCTTGCCCATGCGCATCGCCAGCAGGATCTGGCCGATGCAATTGTTGATCTTGTGCGCGCCGGTATGGTTCAGCTCGTCGCGCTTGAACCAGACCTCGGCGCCCATACCCTCAGGCGCGGATTCGCGCAGCGCGTCGGTCAGCCGCTCGGCATAGTAAAGCGGGCTGGGTCGCCCGACATAATGCTCCAGCAGGTCGTCGAACTGCGCCTGGAAGGCGGGGTCGGCCTGCGCCGCGCGATATTCGCGCTCCAGGTCGAGGACCAGCGGCATCAGGGTTTCGGCGACGAAGCGGCCGCCGAACTGGCCGAAATGCCCGCGATCGTCGGGCTGGGCGCGGAAGGAGTTTGGTGTGCTCATAGCGAGCGGACGGCTTTAAGGAACGCGGCGACCTTGTCCACATCCTTGATGCCGGGCGCGCTTTCCACGCCCGAGGAAACATCGACCGAGGTGGCGCCGGTGGTGCCGATCGCTTCGGCTACATTGTCGGGGTCGAGCCCGCCCGACAGGCTCCATGGCATCGGGTGGCGGTGACCTTGAAGCAGCCGCCAGTCGAACCGCATCCCCAGGCCGCCGGGCAGCGCTGCACCTTCGGGCGTCTTGGCGTCATACAGGATGCGGTCGGCCGCCCCGGCAAGGGCCGCGGCGCTCGTCAGGTCCGCGGCGGTCTTGACCGGCACGGCCGCCCAGACCGGCAGGCGTGTGCGCGCGCGGATCGCCGCACTGCGCTGGGGGCTGGTCTTGTGCAGCTGCAACGCGTCCAGCCGTCCAGCGGCGACGGCCGCGTCGAGCAACGCATCGTCGGGATCGACGAATACGCCCAGCTTCTGCACCTGGCCCGGCACGCGGCCGGCCAGGGCCGCCGCCTGCTCGAAGCCGAGATGGCGCGGGGAGGGCGGAAAGAACACGAACCCGACCTGCGCCGCACCGTCGCGCACGGCGGCGTCGAGCGTGTCGGGCGTGGACAGGCCGCAGATCTTGGCGAGGATAGGCATGCGCCGCCTCTACGCCGATCGGGCCGGCCCTGTCACCTTACAGCGTGGCGGCGATGTCCCGGGCGGCATGATCCGGGTCCTCTGCCTGGGTGATCGGCCGGCCGATCACCAGGATCGATGCGCCCGAATCCAGCGCGGCGCGCGGCGTGACCACGCGCTTCTGGTCACCCGCCGACCCACTGGCGGGGCGCACCCCCGGCACGACGAAGAACCCCTCGGACCAGGCGGCCTTGGCAGCGGCGACTTCCTCACCCGAACAGACGATGCCGTCTACGCCCGATGCGCGAGCAAGCTCTGCTAGGCGCATAACCTGCGCATGCGGGTCGGGCGCGACGCCGATGGAGGCAAGGTCCTGGTCGTCCAGGCTGGTGAGCATGGTCACCGCCACCACCTTGGTGCCTGCCGGTGCCGCAGCCTTGGCAGCCTCCAGCATCGCCCGCCCGCCCGCGGCATGCACGGTCAGGATCGCGGGTTTGATCCCGCCCAGCGCCTCGATCGCCTTGGCGACGGTATTGGGGATGTCGTGGAACTTCAGGTCAAGGAAGATCGGCAGGCCGATCTCGGCCAGCGCCTGCACGCCGCGGCTGCCGTTCGCCATGAAGAATTCCAGGCCCAGCTTGATCCCGCCCACATGGGTGCGCACGCGGCTGGCAATGGCGCGCGCCCGCTCGAGATCGGGCGTGTCCAGCGCGACGTAAACCGGCGACGTCATGCGCGGGGCTCCGGAGCCGGCAGCTCCACCACCGGCTCGGCAGGCGGCGCGGTCACTGCCCGCAAATCGGTCAATGCACGTTCCAGCCCCGCAATGCGCTGCCGCGCGCGCCAGCGCATCGCCTGATACGCGACCATCGACGGCAGCAGGCCCAGCAGGAACACAAGGATCAGCAGGAGCGGCAGGCTGAAATCCGCGACAAGGGTGGACGACAGGCGGAGCGTAACCGTCTCATCGCCATTGTAGATCACGAATGCTGCGACGAGGCCGCCCAGCAACAGCCAGAACAGCACCTTCAGAAACCGCATTCCGCCTCCGTTCAAATCGTAACGCCTGCAACCTTAGGGCCGCGCAGCGCGCATTGCCAGTCAGCGCGGCCCGATCTCCTCGCGCAGCTGCCGGAACAGCCCGGGCACCGCAGTGAGCCGCGCTTCCTCTTCATCCAGGATCGCGTGAAACGCGCGCCGCTTGATCGCCGACACGCGCTCGCCGGCAAGTCGGTCCTCCGCCGCCAATGTGGACAGCACGATGTCGATCAGCCGGTCGGCACCATGCAGCCGCCCCCACAGATAGTCGTTCTCGCGATAGGCGCGGCTGAAGAACGCGCCGAAATTGTTGAACTGGATGCCCTTCAGCGTCGCCTGCGCCCCGCCCTGGCGGATCGCCACTGCGTCGTCCGGCGAGATGCGGTCGACGCGGATGGGGTCGAACTCGTCCATACCCTCGCCCTGGAGCAGCGGCAGCGTGGCGATGTCGAAGAAGGGAAAGCCCAGATGCGCCAGCAGCATCGGCCGCCGCAACTCCTTGGACAGGGCACTGAACCCATCCGAAAGCCGCGCATCGCTCGCGGTGTCGAGCGCGCGCAGCGCCATGCGCTCGCCGATCAGGTCCAGCACCGGCCAGGGATCCTGCGTCACGTCACGTACCGCGTCGCGCAGATCGGCAAACGGCTCGGAGCGTTTGCATTCCACGTAGCCCGCCAGCGATTCGTAAATGGCGGTCCGCATCGGCAACAGCTCGGTGCCTGCGTCGGGCGCATCGACTTCGCTTAGGCGCCGCGCCAGCAACCGCAGCCGCCGGATGCGGAAGCCCAGATCGTGACTGCGCAGAAAATCGAGCGTCTGGGGATTGGCGCCGTTGGAGATCATCGCGCCGAACCGGTCGGCACCGCGCTCGCGCACCGCTCCCGCAATCGCGGTGCGAATCTCGCGCAGGCGGTCGGGCTCGTGCCGGTCGCCGATCGTGTAGATCAGCCGCGCGAGCCGGTCGATCGTACCCTCGACCTTCAGCAGCCCATACGCCGTGTGGCCATAGCCCGCCTTCGCCGCCGCCGCGACCTGCGCGCGCCGCCGCCATGCCGCGATCCGCTTGGGCGTCGGGTAATCGAGCCACAGCGTATAGCCGAACAGCGCCTCTACCTGCGCCTCCACTTCGGCGCGGATCTCGGCGGTGATCGCCACCATCCGCTCGATCTTATCCGACCGCGCAGAGATCGCCTCCAGATTGTCGCGGATCGGCTGCGCGCGCGGCAGCTCGGACAGCGATCCGATGATCGTCTGGAAAAAGCCCGGCTTGGCGGCCTGATCGCCGTAGAAGTCGAAGCGGAAATCGGGAAACGGATCGATGAACACGAAGCGCCGGTCCACCTGCCGGCGCGACGGCCGCTCGCGCAGCGCTTCGATTGCGGGGCGAAAGGGCGCGTTGGCGAGCACCGATCCGTCGATCAGCACTGCCTTCTCGGCGCGGTTGTCCTCCCATTGCTGCGGCAGCGTCCGGGCCAGGAACGCATCGCGGCTCTCCCAGCTGTCGCCACGCTCGGCGAGCACGGTGTCGATCTCCTCCACGCCGAAGGGTGGAAAGGCGCCGGGGAAGCTCGACGTCGCCCGCGCCGCGAACGCCAACTCAGCGGAATGGGCGAGCGCCCCGGCCTCGGTGCCCCGGGCCGAGAAGGGAAACACCAGCCGATGCTCGGTCTCCAGCACCTGCTCGGGCGAATTGAGCCGGATCGTCTCAGGATGCCCGCGAAAATCGGTGACGGTGACGAACAGGTCGAGCGGCTGCCCCTCGGGCAGCAACCGGTGCGCGGTCGGGCCGTCCTGCATCGCCTGGAATGCGTCGAGTAGCATGGTGAGCAGCCGCGTGCCCCCAAAGGGCGGCTCGAACCAGCGCGAGCGGACGAACCGTTCCAGCTTCATCCGCACTTCGTCGCGGGCTTCAGCGTCGACCGTGGCGTCGATGGTTTTGCTGCGATTGGCGACGATCCAGGCGATCGGCGCGGCCCATATCTTGGCGAACCGGTGCGACGGCGCCTGCCGGGGCTCTATCAGAGCCTCTACATCGGCATGCTTCAGCCACAGCTCGGTCAGCGGTTCCAGGGATTGGCCGCTGTTGATCGCCTGTGCCAGGAAGATCGCGTTGATCCCGCCCGCGCTCGCCCCGGACAATATGTCCACCAGCACCCGCAGGTTGACGCCCGATGTTGCGCGGATTTCCTCGAGCAGCTCGCGATAGATGCCGTTGCCGTCCTCGCCCGCCTGCGCCGAACAGCTGGCACGCGCCAGCCGCCATATCTCCTTGGTGATGCCGTGCATGTAGACGGCCAGGCTGATCCCGCCATAGCAGACCAGCGCGAGCCGCAATTCCTTGTCGCGGGGTTGCACCATCAAGCGGGCTGGAGCTCGGCCCAGATCGGAAGATGGTCGGATGCGGTGCGGGCATGCAGGCTTTCGTGCACGCCGCACTCCCCGATCGCCAAATCAGGCGTGACCATGATCCGGTCGAGCCGCGCCATCGGCCGCCGCGCATGGAAACTCTTGCCGGTTGCGGCAAAGGTGAAATGCTGGCCGAAATCACGCAGGCACCCGCCTTGCGCGCTCCAGTCGTTCAGGTCGCCCATCAGCACGGTGGGATAGCTTTGCGCGCTGGCGTTAAGATGCGCGATCACCGCATGCGCCTGCCGCCGCCGCCACAGGCCCGACAGGTCGAGATGCATGCCGACGACTCGGATCACCTGGCCCTTCAGCCGAATGTCCGCCATCACTGCGCCGCGCGGCTCCAGCGCCGGCAAATGGATCGCCTCGCAATCCAGAACCTCGGCATCGCGCCGCACCAGCAGCGCGTTGCCGTGCCAACCCATCGAGCGCGCCCGCATGCCGAACATCACCGGCTTCCAGTCGCCATGCTCGGCTAGCAGGTGCGGAGTCAGCACCGCCTCCCGCGCGCCAAAGCGGCGGTCGGCCTCCTGCAAGGCGACAATGTCGGCGTCGATTTCGCACAGCACCTGCAGCGTCCGCTCGGGGCGCCGCCGCCGATCGGTGCCGATCGACTTGCGCATGTTATAACTGGCGACCTTGATCATGCGCGCCTCTTATCGGGCGCTGAGATACGGATAGGCAAGGGGGTCAGCTCGGATGCCCCTCGGCACTCTGCTGGTCGGTCGCTTCTTCGGCCGCGGCGGTCAGGCTCTGCGCGGTCAGGAGCGCGGCTTCCGGCGTCATTGCGACAGCGACGCCGTCCGGTCCGTCGAGCATGACCTGACCCTGCTCCGCAGTGGCGGTGCCGCCGGCCTTTTCCGGCGTGTTGGACAGATGGGGATGGGGCATCAACGCGCCTCTCTCGTTCCTGATGACCTGCTCGTTTGAGCTATTGGCCATCAACTCAGCGCGTTACGAAAATATCCGATGTTAGGAAGAATGTGCGGCGGTCTCAGCACCGCGCAGCCATGCGGCGACGGTTTGCGGGTATAGCCGATGCTCCTGTTCCAGAACGCGCGCGGCCAGGCTGTCGGCGGTGTCGCCGGGCAGCACGGGCACTTGGGCCTGGCCCAGCAACGCGCCGCCGTCGAGTTCTTCGGTCACGATATGCACCGAACAACCCGCTGTCGCATCGCCCGCGGCAAGGGCGCGCGCATGCGTGTCGAGCCCCTTGTACTTGGGCAGCAGCGAGGGATGGATGTTGACGATCCGCCCACGCCACCGCGCAACGAAGTCGTCGGACAGCAGCCGCATATAGCCGGCAAGCGCGATCGCCTCGACTCCAGCGTCCCGCAGCGCGGCGTCGATCGCCGCTTCATACTCGGCCTTGGGCATCCCCTTGGGGCTCTGCGCAAAGGTGGCGATGCCCTGTTCGGCGGCCCAGCCGAGCCCCGCCGCGGCCGGCTTGTCGCTGGCGACCAGCACAACTTCATAGGGGCAGTCGGCCGCGCGCGATGCTTCCACCAGCGACGCCATGTTGGAGCCGCGTCCCGAGATCAGGATGCCCAGCCGGCGCTTAGCCATTATGCGTGGCGGACCAAGGCTGGCGGGCGCTCCAGATTTCCTCGGCGCCGAATACGGTGCAGCCGCGCGGGCCTTCTTCCACCGTGCCGATGGTGAACACGGTTTCGCCGGCCTCGGTAAGCTCGCGTGCCACGCCCTCTGCCTGGTTGGCCGCAACTGCCGCCACCATGCCGACGCCGCAGTTGAAGGTTCGCGCCATCTCCTCGGGCTCGATATTCCCCTGCGCCTGCAGGAACGCCATCAGCCGCGGCAGCGCCCACGCGCCGGCATCGATCCGGGCATGGCAATCCTGCGGCAGCACGCGCGGCACATTCTCCAGCAGTCCGCCGCCGGTGATGTGCGCCAGACCGTGGATCGTGCCCTTGCGCAGCTGCGGCAACAGGCTGGCGACATAGATACGCGTCGGCGCCATCAGCGTGTCGATCAGCAGCCGTTCCTGGTCGAACACCGAAGGCCGGTTGAGCTTCCACCCCTTGTCGGCAGCCAGCCGGCGTACCAGCGAGAATCCATTGGAATGCACGCCCGTCGAGGCGAGGCCCAGCAGCACGTCGCCGGGACGGATCTTGCTGCCGTCGAGCAGGTTCTTGCGCTCCACCGCGCCGACACAGAAGCCGGCCAGGTCGTAATCGCCATCGGCATACATGCCCGGCATCTCGGCGGTCTCGCCGCCGATCAGCGCGCAGCCCGCCTGGCGGCACCCGTCGGCAATACTGGCGATCACGCGCTCGGCAACGCCCGCGTCCAGCTTGCCGCTGGCATAATAGTCCAGGAAGAACAAAGGCTCGGCACCCTGCACGATCAAGTCGTTGGCGCACATCGCGACCAGGTCGACCCCGACGCCGTCATGCGCGTCATGCTCGATGGCCAGCTTCAGCTTGGTGCCGACGCCGTCATTGGCCGCGACCAGCAGAGGATCCTCGAACCCGGCGGCCTTCAGGTCGAACAGGCCACCAAAGCCACCCAGGTCGGCGTCGGCGCCCGGGCGCCGCGTCGATCGGGCAAGCGGGGCGATGGCCCGGACCAGGGCATTGCCCGCTGCGATGGAAACGCCGGCCTGGGCGTAGGTATAGGCTTGCTCGTCGCTCATGGCGGACGCGCTTAGCGCCGGTTGAGGGAAATCGGAACTCCCTCTTGTTGATCATTACGCGCTTGGCTTCGACGCACGCCTCCGCCAAAAGAGCGCCCGCATGCAGGTTTCGCGTTCCTCCACCATTGTCGGCATCGCTGGCGCGCTCGCTCTGGCCGGCGTGGGCGGCATGGTGATGGCGCAGGGCGGCGGCGGCGCTGCCGCAGGAGTCGCGGTCGACGCCTCGGGCAGCTTCGAAGTATCGGGCGTTCGGGTCGACGTATCGGCCAAGGACGCCGACGCCGCGCGCCAGGGTGGCTGGCGCCTGGCCCAGCGCAAGGGTTGGGAGATGCTGTCGCAGCGCCTGACCGGCAAGAAGTCGAGCCTGCCCGACAGCACGCTGGATTCGCTTTCCGCTGGCATCGTGGTCGAGCGTGAACAGATCGGCCCGAACCGCTATATCGCCAGTCTGGGCGTGCTGTTCGACCGTGCCCGTGCCGGCGCTATCCTGGGCGTGTCGACTCAGGTGACGCGCTCCGCGCCGATGCTGCTCATTCCGCTGGAGTTTTCCGGCGGGGTAGGGCGCGTGTTCGAGCGGGAAACCGCCTGGATGCGCGCATGGAACCGTTTCCGCAGCGGCGGCAGCACCATCGATTATGTCCGCCTCGGCGGCACCGGCCCCGACGCGCTGTTGATCAACGCCGGCCAGACGCTGCGCCGCGGGCGTAACTGGTGGCGCACCGTGCTCGACCAATATGGCGCTTCCGACGTGCTGGTCGCCGAAGTGCAGCTGCGCCGCGAATATCCCGGCGGTCCGGTGGTCGGCATCTTCGCCGCCAATCACGGGCCCGACCGCAAGCCGATCGCCAGCTTTGCGCTGCGCGTCGACAATGGCGACGCGCTCGACACACTGCTCGACGCGGGCATCCAGCGGATCGACAAGGCGTACCAGCAGGCGCTGGCCGGCGGATTGCTCCGCACCGACGCGCTGCTCGCCACCCGGCCCCCGCGCGTGAAGAGTGAGGCCGAGAAGAAGGCCGAAGCCGAGGCAGCGGCAGAAGCGGCCGCCGCCGCCGCGGCGCCGTCCGAAACTCCCACGCCGCTGCCCAGCAGCGTGTCCACGGCCAGCTATACCGTGCAGGTCGACACGCCCAATGTCGCCGCGCTCAACGCTTCCGAATCGGCGGTGCGCGGCGTGCCCGGCGTTCGCTCGGCGGCCACTACCAGCCTGGCGCTGGGCGGCGTCTCCGTCATGCGCGTGTCGTATGATGGCTCTATCGCCGGCCTGCGGGCGGCTTTGGAGGCGCGGGGGTGGCAAGTTCAGGAAGGCGTCGGCGTGCTCCGCATCCGCCGGGCAGCAGGCCCCGCCCCGGGCGCGGCACCGCCTTCCGCGCCCGCGAACCCGAGCGCCGCAACCGGCGAATGACGCAGCTGCGCCTGCCGCTCGGCCTGCCCGAAGCGCGTGAGACGGAATTCCTGGTCAGCGACTCCAACGTGCACGCCGTGCAGCAGCTGGAGCGCTGGGCGACCTGGCCGGTGATGGCCGCGTTGCTGGTCGGCCCGCGTAAATCCGGCCGCAGCCTGCTGGCCCGCATCTTCGCAGCCAAGAGCGGCGGCCACATCTTCGACGATGCCGATCGTGCGGCGGAGACCGACGTCTTCCACGCCTGGAACCAGGCACAGCAGGAACGCCGCCCGTTGCTGATGGTGGCCGAAGCCGCGCCACCTGTCTGGGAGGTCAAGCTCCCCGACCTGCGCTCGCGCCTTGCCGCCTCGCCGCTGCTGGAGATCGGCCCGCCCGATGACGCGCTGATCCCCCAGCTCATCGAGCGCGCGTTCGAGCGCCACCTTCTCCACGCCAAGCCTGACGTCGTCGCCTGGCTCTCGCGCCGGATCGAGCGCAGCCATATCGCGATCCTGCGCGTTGCCGATGTGCTGGAGACCGAGGCCGAGCAGCGCTTGACCATTCCCATGGTGCGCCAGGTGCTCGGGAACGCCGGGCTGCTGAGCAAGTGGCAAGAAGACGAGGAACCATGACCAAAGTGCGGCCGCAAGCGATTCCGGAGCCAGAAACGGGCATGGCTGGCGACCGCTATTTCAACCGCGAGATGAGCTGGCTCGCCTTCAACCGCCGGGTGATGGACGAGGCCTGCAACCCTGCGCATCCCCTCCTTGAGCGGCTGCGCTTCCTGTCGATCTCGGGGTCGAACTTCGACGAATTCTTCATGGTCCGCGTCGCCGGCCTGCTCGGCCAGGAGCTTCAGCAGGTGGAAGCGCGCTCCGCCGACGGCCTCACCCCGGGGCAGCAGCTCGCCGCCATTTCCGCCGAGGCGAAGATCCTCGCTGACAACCAGCAAAGCGTCTGGAATCTGATCCGCGGCCAGCTGGCGGAGGCCGGCATTGAGGTGCTGGAAGCCGACGGCATCGAAGGGGCGACCCAGGACTGGCTGGAGGGGCATTTCGGCGAGCAAATCTTCCCGATCCTGACCCCCCAGGCGCTCGATCCCGCGCACCCGTTTCCCTTCATCCCCAATCAGGGGCTCAGCGTCATCTTCGACTTGGTGCGTGACAAGGACCAGGAGCCGATCCGCGAACTCGTTTTGCTCCCCACCACCATGCCGCGCTTCCTGCGCCTGCCCGGCGAACCTGCGCGCTATGTCGCGATCGAGACGGTGGTGAAGCATTTCTGGCACCTGCTGTTCCCCGGCTACACCGTCCGCGGCTCGGCAGTGTTCCGCGTCCTGCGCGACAGCGACCTGGAGATCGAGGAAGAAGCCGAAGACCTCGTCCTCACCTTCCGCAGCGCGATCAAGCGGCGCCGCCGCGGCCGGGTAATCCGCCTGGAGATGGAGGACTCGACGCCCCCCTCGCTCGAAGCCGTGCTCAAGGAGGAACTGGGCGGCAGCGAGGCGCTGCTCACCGAAACCGGCGGTTTCCTGGGCGTCGGCGATCTCGCCAAGCTGGTCGACGAGGACCGCCCCGAGCTCAAATTCTCGCTCTACACCCCGCGCTTCCCCGAGCGCATCCGGGAATATGGCGGCGACTGCTTCGCGGCGATTCGCGCCAAGGACATCGTCGTTCACCATCCCTACGAAACCTTCGACGTAGTGATCGCCTTCCTGACGCAAGCCGCGCAGGACCCAGACGTCGTCGCCATCAAGCAGACGCTCTACCGCGCCGGCAAGCAGGCCGGCGTCATCAGCGCGCTGATCGCTGCGGCCGAAGCCGGCAAGTCCGTCACTGCCGTGGTGGAGCTCAAGGCCCGCTTCGACGAGGAACAGAATCTCCTCTGGGCAACCGCGCTGGAGCGTGCCGGCGTCCAGGTGGTCTATGGCTTTATCGACTGGAAGACCCACGCCAAGATCTCGATGGTGGTCCGGCGCGAGGGCAATGGCTTCCGCACCTATTGCCACCTCGGCACCGGCAATTATCACCCGGTGACCGCGCGCATCTACACCGATCTCAGTTTCTTCACCGCCGATCCGCGCATCGGCACCGACGCGGCACAAATCTTCAATTACGTCACCGGCTATGTCGAGCCCAAGAAGCTCAAGCTCATGGCGATCAGCCCGCGCGACCTGCGCGACCGGCTTCGCGATCTGATCGAGAGCGAAATCGCCCATGCTCGTGCCGGCAGGCCCGGTGCGATCTGGGCCAAGATGAACTCGCTGGTCGATCCCGCCACCATCGAGAAGCTGTACGAGGCGAGCAGCGCCGGCGTGGAGATCGACCTCGTCATCCGCGGCATCTGCTGCCTGCGCCCGGGCGTGCCCGGCATGTCGGAGAATATTCGCGTCAAATCGATCGTCGGCCGCTTCCTGGAACACAGCCGCATCTGGGCGTTCGGCAACGGCAACGCGCTGCCCAATGACGAGGCAAAGCTGTTCATCTCCTCGGCGGACTGGATGCAGCGCAACTTCGACCGCCGCGTGGAGTTCATGTTACCGATCCTCAACAAGACGGTGCATGACCAGGTGCTGGATCAGGTGATGGTGGCCAATCTGCTCGACAACGAACAGAGCTGGTGGCTGAAGCCCGATGGCAGCTATGTCCGCGCCGACACCAGCGAAGGGGCATTCAACCTGCACCGTTATTTCATGACCAACCCGTCACTGTCAGGCCGCGGCGCTGCGCTGGAAACGCGTAAGCCCGTGCCGAAGCTTTCGCTGAAGCGCCGCCGCGCGGCCAAGGGCGCGTGAGCTTGGCCAATCTGCTGTCGGCCAAGCCGCGTCAGGCGGAGGTAGCCGATGAGCCCCGCCTCGCCATCATCGACATCGGCTCCAACTCGGTCCGCCTGGTCGTGTATCAGGGGCCGGTCCGTCTGCCCGCGATCCTGTTCAACGAGAAGGTCATGGCCGGGCTCGGCCGCTCGCTCAGCGAAACCGGCGCGATCGAACCCGCCAGTCTGAAGCTGGCCTGCTCGGCGTTGCAACGCTTCGCCAGGCTGGCGCGTGAGATGCAGGTGAACGAATTGCGCACCGTCGCCACCGCGGCGGTACGCGATGCGTCTAACGGCCACGAACTCATCGCCGCCGCCCGCCGCTACGGGCTCGAAGTCGAGCTGCTTGCCGGCGAAGAGGAGGCAATGGCTTCCGGCTTTGGCGTGCTGTCCGGCATCCCCGAAGCGGACGGCGTTGTCGGTGATCTCGGCGGCGGCAGCCTGGAGCTGGTCCGCGTCGTGGCGGGCACCGTCACCGACCGCGTTTCGTTCCCACTGGGCGTGCTCCGCCTCGGCGCCATCCGTGCCCAGGGCAAGGGCGTGCTCGACCGCACCGTCGCCCGGCTGATCGCCGAGACCGGCTGGACGGGCAGGGGGAAGGGGCTGCCATTCTACCTGGTCGGCGGCTCGTGGCGTTCGCTCGCCAAGCTCGACATGCACCTGACCGCCTACCCGCTGCCCGTGCTGCATCAATACACCCTGTCGCTCGATCGCATCGGCGAACTCACCCGGGCGCTCGCCGACTTGTCCAAGGCCGAGCTCAAGGCGGTTCCTGATCTCTCGAGCGCGCGCCTGCCTACGCTGGACAACGCCACCGTGCTCCTCGGCAGCGTCCTCAAGCATCTGGGCAGCAGCGGCACGGTGGTATCGGCCTATGGCCTGCGCGAAGGGCTGTTGTTCCAGCGCCTCTCGCGCGAGGAGCGCCAGCAGGACCCGCTGATCGTCGCCGCGCGCGACGAAGGGCGCCGGCTCGGCCGCTTCCCCGAACATGGCGACTTGCTCGATCGCTGGATCGCGCCCCTCTTCGCCGATGAGCCTGCCGACATTGCCCGGTTGCGTCATGCCGCCTGCCTGCTCGCCGATGTCGGCTGGCGCGCCAACCCCGAATTCCGCGACGAACGCGGCATGGAAATCGGGCTGCACGGCAATTGGGTCGGCGTGGATGCCAGGGGCCGCGCACTGATCGCGCAGGCGCTCTACGCATCGCTCGGCGGCAAGATGAACAGCCCCGAGCCGCTTGGCCGGCTTTCCGGGCCAGAGGCCCTGCGCCGCGCCAAGCTATGGGGCCTCGCCATGCGGCTGGGCCAGCGGCTGAGCGGCGGAGTCGCGGCGCCGTTGCAGCGCTCGCGTCTCACGCTTTCGGACGGAACACTCGCGCTGTGCCTGCCGCCCGAGGATGAGGCGCTCTACGGCGACACCGTCGCCCGCCGGCACAAGGCGCTCGCCGCTGCCTTCGGCTGCCAGCCGGTGCTGGAAGTCTAGACCCCTTCGATGTCGAATTCCCCTCCCTGTAAGGGAGGGGCCAGGGGTGGGTTAGGAATTCCGAGCAGCGCATAAGCCCCTCCCTTGGGAGGAGGGGAGAACCGAGCGCCAATGTCGATACAGCCTTAGCCGCGGCTCAGCTGCAGCTGAGCCGCTCGACCTTGCCTTGCGCGTCGACGTACAGGTTCAGCCGGTCCTGGCGATAATCCATCGTCACCGCCATGCCCGGCTCGATCCAGCGCAGAGTCCGCGCGCCGGAAAGCCGCAGCGCCTCGGCCGCGACTGCTTCGCTACGGGTCTTACCCACCAGCGTCGCAAGCCGCTCGCTGCCGCACGTGCCCACGGGCACGGCAGGGGGCGCTATTTCGGTCACCTGGGGATGCTCCTGTGCCGGGGCCCGGGGCCGCGCCTGCGGCGTGCAGGCGGCACAGGCCAGTGCGGCGATGGGCAGCAGCGAACGGATCATGCGGCGGGCTCCTCGGTACGGGTCATCTTGAGCTTTCCGCCCTTGACCGTGAACCCAAGCTGACCCTCGACCAGCGCCAGCGCGTCGCGCCCGAACTGCTCGTAACGCCACCCCTCCAGGATCGGCAGGTCCACGCGCACGCCTGAAGCCAGCGCTTCCAGATCTTCCGACCGTGCCAGCAGCCGCGCCGCCACGTTGATCTCCTTGGCGCGGATCTTAAGCAGCAGCTTGAGCAGGTCAGCAACCAGCGCCCCGTCCTTGCCCAGCGCCGGCTTGCGCTCGTCGCGCGACGGCATTTCGGCCGCCGACATCGGCCTCGATCCTTCGATCGCCGCCATCAGCCGCCCGCCGATATCGTTGTTCGCCCATGCGGCCGACAGCCCGCGCACGCGCGTCAGGTCGGCCTGCTTGCGCGGCGGATTGCTCGCCAGGTCGGCCAGCGTCTCGTCCTTGACGATGCGGCCGCGCGGCAGGTTCTTGCCCTGCGCTTCCAGTTCGCGCCACCGCGCCAACGCCTTCAGCCGTCCCAGCACTTCGGGCTTGCGGCTGGAAATGCGCACCCGCTCCCAGGCGGCGTCGGGATCGTTGCGGTAATTCTCCGGGTCGCCCAGCCGCTCCATTTCCTGGTTCAGCCACACGCCGCGCCCGCTCTTGCGCAGCTTTTCCAGCATCTTGGGAAAGATCTTGGAAAGGTGCGTAACGTCGCCGATCGCATATTCGATCTGCCGCGCGTCCAGCGGCCGGCGCGCCCAGTCGGTGAAGCGCGCGCCCTTGTCGACGACGATGCCCAGATAGGTATCGACCAGATTGGAGTAGCCGATCTGCTCGCCCTGGCCGAGCGCCATCGCCGCCACCTGCGTGTCGAACAGGGGGAAGGGGGTCTTGCCGGTTAGGTTATAAACGATCTCGAGATCCTGTCCGCCGGCATGGAAGACTTTCAGAACCTCGTCATTCTCGGTCATCAGATCG
Organism: Sphingomonas sp. IC-56; assembly: GCF_021043375.1. Lineage (GTDB taxonomy): Bacteria > Pseudomonadota > Alphaproteobacteria > Sphingomonadales > Sphingomonadaceae > Sphingomonas. The sequence continues at coordinate 70,211 of NZ_JAJNDV010000009.1, read as the reverse complement.
AGCAACGGCTTCAGGTCGAGCCCAGGCGCCATCGGATCGATCGCCGCGGCTTCTTCCGTGTTCGCCACCTGGATCAGGCAAAGCTCGGGCCAATAGCTGTTCTCGCGCATGAACTCGGTGTCGACCGTGATGAAGTCGGACTTCGCAAGGCGAGAGCAAAGAGCGGCGAGGGTGGCGGTGTCCTCGATCAGACCATGTATGTGCATCAGCATCGCCATATACGGGTCTTCGGGTTGACAAAAGTGGGGTGTGACAGGAATGCGCGGCCACGCTTACCATGCCTGCGCCGCCGCGAAGGCGACGATCATCGAGAGAATGACCATGCACCCGTATCGCACCCATACCTGCGCTCAGCTGCGCGCCGATCATGTCGGACAGGAAGTCCGCGTCTCCGGCTGGGTGCATCGCAAGCGTGACCATGGCGATCTCGTCTTCATCGACCTGCGCGACCATTATGGCATCACCCAGATCGTCACGGACGTCAGCGGCCCCGCCTTTGCCGCCATCGAGTCGCTGCGCAGCGAATCGGTGGTGACGGTCACCGGCACGGTGATCGCTCGCGACGCCAGCGTGGTGAACCCCAACCTGCCGACCGGCGAGATCGAGGTCCGCGCCGCACAGGTCACCGTGCAGTCCCAGGCACAGGAACTGCCGCTCCCGGTGTTCGGCGACGCCGCATATCCCGAGGATATCCGCCTGCGCTACCGCTTCCTCGATCTGCGCCGCGACAAGGTGCACAAGAACATTCTGCTGCGCTCCAACGTCATCTCGTCGCTGCGCCGCCGCATGATCGATCAGGGCTTCACCGAATTCCAGACCCCGATCCTGACCGCGTCCAGCCCTGAAGGCGCCCGCGACTATCTCGTCCCCAGCCGCGTCCACCCGGGCAAGTTCTACGCGCTTCCCCAGGCGCCGCAGATGTTCAAGCAGCTGCTGATGGTCGCCGGCTTCGACCGTTATTTCCAGATCGCCCCTTGCTTCCGCGATGAGGACGCCCGCGCCGACCGCAGCCCAGGTGAATTCTACCAGCTCGATTTCGAAATGAGCTACGTCACGCAAGACGATGTTTTTGCAGCGATCGAACCCGTTCTTCATGGCGTGTTTGAAGAATTCGCCGATTGGGAAGGCAAGGGCCGCAGCGTCTCGGCGCTCCCCTTCAAGCGCATCCCGTACCGCGAATCGATGCTGAAGTACGGCAATGATAAGCCCGACCTGCGCAACCCGCTGGTCATCACCGACGTGTCCGACTTCTTCAAGGGCTCGGGCTTCGGCCGCTTCGCCTCGATCGTCGAGGGCGGCGACGTCGTCCGCGCGATCCCGGCCCCCGGCACCCATGAGAAGAGCCGCAAGTTCTTCGACGACATGAACAGCTGGGCACAAAGCGAAGGCTTCCCGGGCCTCGGCTACGCCACCCAGAAGGACGGCGTGTTCGGCGGCCCCATCGCCAACAACCACGGCCAGGACGGCATGAAGGCGATCGCCGAAGCCATGGGCCTCGGTCCGAACGACGGCATCTTCTTCGCCGCGGGCAAGGAAGCCCAGGCCGCCAAGCTCGCCGGTTTGGCGCGCACTCGCGCTGCCGAGCAGCTCGACCTCATCGACAAGAAGCGCTTCGAATTCTGCTGGATCGTGGATTTCCCGATGTTCGAGTATGACGAGGACGCCAAGAAGGTCGACTTCAGCCACAATCCCTTCTCCATGCCCCAGGGCGAGCTGGAGGCGCTGGAGACCAAGGACCCGCTCGACATCCTCGCCTATCAGTACGACATCGTCTGCAACGGCATCGAGCTCAGCTCGGGCGCGATCCGGAACCACCGTCCGGAAATCATGTACAAGGCGTTCGAGATCGCCGGCTACAGCCAGGCCGACGTTGACGCGAACTTCGCCGGCATGATCAACGCCTTCAAGTTCGGCGCACCCCCGCACGGCGGCTCGGCACCGGGCGTCGACCGCATCGTCATGCTGCTCGCCGACGAACCCAACATCCGCGAAGTCATCACCTTCCCGATGACCCAAAAGGCCGAGGATCTGATGATGGGCGCACCGTCGTTCGTCAGCGAGAAGCAGCTGAAGGAACTCAGCATCCGCCTCTCGCCGCAGGTTGCGGCCGACCTCGCCAAGAAGGGCACCGACGGCATCGTAGATCCGGCAGCCGGCTGATCGCGCATGGCGCTCCGGCCCTCGCCGGGGCGCCTCCGCGCGCCTATATGGTCCAGTAACGAAGCCGCGCAGGAGAGAGCATGTTGGACCAGGCAAACCCCCGCGCCCGCACCCAGGCGGAAGCGACCATCGGCCTGGCCGATCTGTTCACCATCGGCATCGGCCCATCCAGCTCCCACACGGTCGGCCCGATGCGCGCCGCCGCCGCCTTTGCCGAGGCCGCGCTCGATCGCGGCGCCCCGACTAGCGTCTCCTGCGAGCTGTTCGGCTCGCTTGCCCTCACTGGCCGCGGCCACGCCACCGACACCGCCGTCTTGCTCGGCCTCGCCGGCCACCGCCCCGAAATGGTCGACCCGGACGCGGCGGCGACCATCGTCGCCACCATCCGCGCCGAACAGCAGCTCGTCCTCGGCGGCCATGTCGCAGTACCCTTCGTGGAAGGCCAGCATCTCGTCTTCCGCGAAGACCGCTTCCTCCCCGCGCACCCCAACGGCATGCGCTTCGTCGCGCATTACGCCGACGCAGAACCCTATGAGAGCTTTGTCTACTCGATCGGCGGCGGCGCCATCGTGGAGGGTGGCTGCGAACCGCCCCAGACCAACGTCAAGCTCCCCTTCGCCTTCACCTCAGGCGCCGAACTGCTCGCAGTGGGCGAAGCGCAGGGCGTCTCCATCGCCGACATCGTCCGCGCCAACGAAGCCGCCTGGCGCGACGATGCCGAGACCGACGCCTTCATCGACAGCCTGCGCGCCGCCATGTCCGCCTGCATCGACCGCGGCTGCCGCGGCGAGGGCGAGCTTCCCGGCGGGCTCAAGGTAAAGCGCCGCGCCCGCGACCTCCACCAGCGCCTGATCGCCCGCGGCCCGCGCAGCGACCCCTCGCTCGTGTTCGACTGGGTCAGCCTCTGGGCGCTTGCTGTCAACGAAGAGAATGCCGCAGGCGGCCGCGTCGTCACCGCGCCGACCAACGGCGCCGCCGGCGTCATCCCGGCAGTGCTGCGCTATTACGAGACCTTCTGCGCCGCGCCCACGCCGGCAGGCGCGCGCACCTTCCTGCTGACCGCCGCCGCGATCGGCTTCCTCTACAAGAAGCGTGCCTCGATCTCGGCAGCAGAGATGGGCTGCCAGGGCGAGGTAGGCGTCGCCTGCTCGATGGCTGCCGCCGGCCTCGCCGCCGCGCTCGGCGCCACCAATGCCCAGATCGAGAATGCCGCCGAGATCGGCATGGAGCATAATCTCGGCCTCACCTGCGATCCGATCGGCGGTCTGGTCCAGATCCCCTGCATCGAGCGCAACACGATGGGCGCGATCAAGGCGATCAACGCCGCCTATCTCGCGCTCCACGGCGATGGCAGCCACATCGTCAGCCTGGATGCCGTGATTGAGACGATGCGCCAGACCGGCGAAGACATGCGCTCCAAGTACAAGGAAACCGCTCAAGGCGGCCTCGCGGTCAACGTCGTCGCCTGCTGATGCAGCGTTTCGCCGCGCCCGCACGTTGGGCCGGGCATGACCATCGATCTCAGCGATTATGAAGCCGGCAAACCCTATGACGGCCACTACAAGAAAAAGCTCAAAAAGCTCCAGGACCGGCTGAGCCGCATCCACTACGCCCATATCGTCCACAAACGCCGCGCGATCATCCTGTTCGAAGGATGGGACGCAGCAGGGAAGGGCGGCATCATCCAGCGCCTCACCGCCAAGTGGGACCCGCGCTATTTCGAAGTGTGGCCGATCGCCGCGCCCACGCCCGAGGAAAAGGCGCGCCACTTCCTCTGGCGCTTCTGGCGTCGGCTCCCATCCGACCACAACATCGCGATCTTCGACCGCAGCTGGTACGGCCGCGTGCTGGTCGAGCGGGTCGAGGGCTATGCCAGCGAGGAAGAGTGGCGCGCAAGCTATGGCGAGATCAACGCCTTTGAAGCCCAGCAGGTCGCCGACGGCACCACGCTGATCAAGATCTTCGTCCACGCCACGCAGGATACCCAGGATGCGCGGCTAAAGGACCGTATCGAGCATCCCTGGAAACGCTGGAAGACCGGGCTGGACGACTTCCGCAACCGCGCCCGCCGCGCCGACTATCTCGACGCCATGCACGACATGTTCCGTGAAACGAACACCGAAGCCGCACCCTGGATCGTCATCGACGGCAACGACAAGAAGGCTGCCCGCATCGCCGCGCTCAAGGCCATTGCCGATGCGCTGGAACAACAGGTGCCGATGACACCCCCGCTGCTCGATCCCGAAGTCGCCCGCGTCGCCGAGCAAGCCCTGGGCCCCCTCGATCTCGCCACTGCATGCTCGGATAAACAGAACGACCGCGTCTAAGTGGCGGTCGCTCACAGTCTCAATTCTCCAACCAACCCGCGGTGATCTCGCCCCTATGCCCCTCCGGCGCCAGCGCGGCGCGGAGCGCTTCCAGCAGCGGTGCCAGCGCCTGGGTGAAGGCATAGGGCGGATTGACGATGAAAAGGCCCGCGCCGTTATAGATGCCGGGCTGGTCGGCATCATACAACCAATGCTCCACGACCATGAATTTCGGGATGCCGAGCGCACGCAACTTGTTCTTCCACTGCAGATGCGTCGTGCGGTCTTTCAGCGGATACCAGATCACCGTCACGCCATGCGCCCATTTGCGGTGCGCCGCGGCGAGCGTGGCGGTGATGCGGGCGCGTTCGTCGGTCTGCTCGTACGGCGGATCGACCACCACGACGCCGCGCGCCGTTCGGGTCGGCACCATCGCCAGCCAAAGCTCATAGGCATCGCGCTCGTGCACGGCGGCAGACGTACCGCGCATCGCCCCGCGCAGGGCACGGGCGTCCTCTGGATGCTTTTCATTGAGGATCAGCAGGTCCTGCGGGCGCAGGAGCTGCGCCAGGAACTGCGGCGAGCCGGGATAGAGGTGCGGCTCTGCCCCGACATTCACCGCCCGTACGGCGGCGCGATAGTCGTCCAGCAAGGGGTTCGCATCGGCAAAGGCCCGCAGCACGCCTTGCGCGGCTTCGCCGGTGCGCTGGGCCTGCTCGCCGCCAAGGTCATAGAGCCCGCAGCCGGCATGGGTGTCGACCAGGGTCAACGCGCCCGGCTTTTGCTGCAAGGCCCGGACGAGCGCGATCAGCAGGCTGTGCTTCACGACATCGGCGCTGTTGCCGGCATGGAAGGAATGGCGATAATTCATTGAATTCCAGAACCCTGCCGATGTACCTTGATACGCAATTACAAGAGAAAGCGGATCGCGAGACGACCGAAGCAACTCATCCCGAGCGCGTACGCGGGGCGGAAGGCGTCGAAGCCCCTCTGCGCGAAGCCTCAAATCAGCTTTTACGGCCGGCGGCAACCGGCACCTTGGACGTGCCGCTGGTCCTTTCGCCCGAGCCAGACACCTCCTCGAACTGGCCCGGCGCGATCCCGGCGACACACCAGTCGCCGATCGACCAGCGGACCAGCCTCAGGGTGGGCAACCCGACCGTCGCCGTCATGCGGCGCACCTGCCGGTTGCGCCCTTCGCGGATCGTGATTTTCAGCCAGCTGTCGGGGATGTGCTTGCGCTGGCGTATCGGCGGATCGCGCATCCACAGGTCCGGCGCGTCGATACGAGCAACATCGGCCGGCAGGGTCATGCCATCCTTGAGCATGACGCCCTGCCGCAAGCGCGCCAGTTCCGGTTTCTGCGGATCGCCCTCGACCTGCACAAGATAGGTCTTGGGCATCTTGAAGCGCGGATCGGCAATCCGCGCCTGCAGCCGCCCATCATCGCAGAGCAGCAACAGGCCCTCGCTGTCCCGATCGAGTCTTCCGGCCGGATAGACGCCCTTCACCGCGATGAAGTCCGACAAGGTCGAGCGAACCGTCGGCGATCCACGATCCGTGAATTGCGACAAGACCCCAAAGGGTTTGTTGAACAGGAGCAGCCGGGCCATCCCGCGCGCATAGCGTCCGGCTGCGGCTATGTCTCCCGACGCATGCCGCCGCCGGGCCCGCGCCCACCAGACCTGTTGGCCGGCTTTCCTGTCTTCTCGGCGAAGATCGGCCACTCAGCTATCGGCCCAAAACACTCCCGTCATCCCGGCCTTGAGCCGGGATCCCGCTTCTACTTCTTTCCGGAGAACGCAGCGGGACCCTGGGCGCAAAGCGGGCGGGAGGGAAGGCGCTAGGCCGGGTTGAAACGGCCATCCTCGCCCAGCACGTGCAGCACCCCGTCGGCGATTGCGAAATAGGCGCCGTGGATGGTCAGCTTGCCGGCCGCCTCGCGCTCCGCAACCCAGGGGAAGGTGCGCAGATTGGCGATCGACACGCGCACTGTCTCCAGCTCCAGCGCCCGCACTGCTTCAGGTCCCTCGCCATGCTCCGCCACGATCCGGTCGCGCGCCTCGTCCAGCATGTCGACCCAGTGCGCGATGAACCCACCGGCACCGGGCTCGGCATCGGCGAAGCGCTTGGTCAGCGCGGCATGCACGCCGCCGCACGCGCCATGCCCCATCACCACGATCTCGGGCACTTCCAGCTGCGTCACGGCGAACTCGAGCGCGGCCGACACACCGTGGCGCCCGCCGCCGGTTTCGAATGGCGGCACCAGGTTGGCGACGTTGCGCACCACGAAGATCTCGCCGGGCAGCGTGTCGAAGATCTGCGCCGGATCGACTCGGCTGTCGGAACAGGCGATCACCATCACCTTGGGGTCCTGCCCCTGCGATAATTCGGCCCAACGCTCGCGCTGGCGCCGATAATCGCTGGTGCGGAAGCGCTGATAGCCGTCGAGCAGGTCGGTGTAATAGGTCATGGTGCCTCCATAATGGCTCGCCAAACGCTTGCGAACCCACTTCGGTGCACTGCAATCAAGGATGCACAGCGCTTGGTTGTGCCCGGGCGGGCGGATCGCTATTTGCGCCTCCATGAACGAGATGTCGCCGCTTCCCCGTCCCGAGCGTGTCCGCAAGCCGGACTGGATCCGCGTCAAGGCGCCGACCTCCGCCGGCTTCGCCCAGACCCGCGCGCTGATGCGCTCGAAGAGTTTGACGACGGTCTGCGAAGAGGCGGCGTGCCCCAATATCGGGGAATGCTGGTCGAAAAAGCACGCCACCGTGATGATCCTGGGCGACACCTGCACCCGCGCCTGCGCCTTCTGCAACGTCAAGACCGGCATGCCGCGCGCCGTCGATCCGATGGAGCCCAACAACGTGGCGGATGCCGCCGCGCAGATGGGCCTGGAGCACATCGTCATCACCTCGGTCGACCGCGACGATCTGCCGGACGGCGGCGCCAAGCAGTTCGTCAAGGTGATCGAGGCGATCCGCAAATCCAATCCCGTAACCACCATCGAGATCCTGACGCCGGACTTCCGCAACAAGCATGAGCAGGCGGTCGAGATGATCGTCGCCGCGCGGCCCGACGTGTACAACCACAATCTCGAAACCGTCCCGCGCCTCTACCCCACGATCCGCCCGGGTGCGCGCTATTACGCCTCGATCCGCCTGCTGGAGACGGTGAAGAAGCTCGATCCGTCGATCTTCACCAAGTCGGGTATCATGCTCGGTCTCGGCGAAGAGCGGCTGGAAGTGCACCAGGTCATGGACGACATGCGCAGCGCCGACATCGATTTCCTGACCATGGGCCAGTATCTTCAGCCCACGCCCAAGCATGCCAAGGTGATCGACTTCGTGACGCCGCAGGCATTCAATTCCTATGGCGCGATCGCCCGGGCAAAGGGCTTCCTGCTGGTCGCGTCGAGCCCGCTGACGCGTTCGAGCTACCATGCCGGCGACGATTTCGCGAAGATGCGCGCCGCGCGAGAGGCCAAGCTCGCACGTGCCTAAGCATTCCGAAACCCGCTCGCTGCCTTACACGCCGCAGCAGATGTTCGATCTGGTCGCGGATGTCGGCCGCTATGGCGAGTTCCTGCCCTGGGTGTCGGCGGTACGCGTGCGCTCCAACAGCGACACGCAGATGGTCGCCGACCTGATCGTCGGGTTCAAGGGGCTGCGCGAAAGCTTCACGTCCAAGGTCGAGAAGCAGCGTCCGGACCACATCCGCGTCGACTATCTCGAAGGGCCGCTAAAGTACCTGAACAACGACTGGAAATTTCGGTCGGACGGGCAGGGCGGGTGCCATGTCGATTTCTGCGTCGACTTTGCTTTCAAGAGCCGCGTGTTCGAAATGCTCGCCGGCCAGGTGTTCGACCGTGCCCTGCGGAAAATGATCAACGCGTTCGAGGAACGCGCCGCGCGCCTCTATGGCGACGCGTCGGCGCCTGGCGCTCCCGGCATCAGCAGTTCCAGCGCACACAGCGCCGCCTGAAGGCGGATGCCGCCACGCCCGCTATTCTCGAAATGGCGGGCGTCGGCGACGATATGCTGCGGGTCGGCGCCGCGTTCGGCCTGCGCGAACACCACGGTACCCACTGGCTTCTTTTCCGATCCGCCATCAGGGCCGGCGATCCCGGTGATCGCCACCGCGACATCCGCGTTGGAGCGCTTGAGCGCACCCTGCGCCATGCTCCAGGCGACCGCGATGGAGACGGCGCCAAAGGTTTCCAGCACGTCGGTGCTGACCTTCAGCGCCTCGGTCTTGGCTTCGTTGGAATAGGTTACGAAGCCGACTTCGAATACGTCGGAAGATCCGGGCAGTTCGGTCAGCGCGGCCGACACCAACCCGCCGGTGCAGCTTTCCGCCACCGCAATCTTGCGGCCCAGCGCGCGGTTGGCCTCCAGCACCTTGCGGGCGGATTCGACGAGTTCGGCGGGAAGAATCGTGTCCATCAGGCGCTCGCCTCTGCCACCTTACGCGGCGGGAGGCGAGTCATGGTGGTTACCGCCAGCTGACCGGCACGCGCACGGTCGCGATCGCCTGCGCGGCCATGCCTTCGCCGCGGCCGGTGAAGCCCAGCCGCTCAGTGGTGGTGGCCTTGACGCTGACGCAGGCGATGGGGAGCGCAAGGATCTCGGCAATGCTGGCGCGGATCGCGTCGCGATGCGGCCCGATTTTCGGCGCCTCGCACATCACCGTCACGTCGACGAAGTCGAGCACGCCGCCCTGCTCGGTAAGCAGGCTCAGCGCGTGGCGCAGGAACTGGGCCGAGGCGGCACCGCGCCACTTCGGATCGCTGGGCGGAAAATGCATGCCGATATCGCCCGCGGCGATCGTGCCGAGCAGCGCGTCGGTGATCGCATGAAGCGCCACATCGGCGTCGCTATGCCCCGAAAGGCCCTTGTCATGCGGGATCAGGATGCCGCCAAGCCACAATTCCTGACCCGTTTCGAAGCGATGGACGTCGAACCCTTGCGCGCTGCGGACCTGCATCGCGCCGCCCAGCCGCTGCTCCGCTGCCGCGAAGTCATTGGCAACCGTGATCTTTTCCAGCATCGGATCTCCTTGAACCAGACGAACCTCGCCGCCCATGGCCCGAACCATCTGTGCGTCGTCCGTCGCCTCACGGTCGGCCGGCCACGCCTTGTGCGCCGCTAATAACGTAGTGAAAGCAAAGGCCTGCGGCGTCTGCACCCGCGCCAGCGTTTCCCGAGGCACCACCTCCCCAGCCAGTGTTTTCCGCGTGGACAAGATAGTGTCCACCACCCCCAAAACCGGCAGCGCAGCCACATCGCTTTCCAGCGCAACCAGCAACCGATCCACGACCGAATGCGGCAGCAAAGGCCGCGCAGCATCATGCACCAGAACCCGCGAAACTCCGTCATTCTCCAGATATTTCAATCCCCGAAGAACCGACTCCCGCCGCGTAGCGCCACCCACAACGAACTCGACATCGCCCAATGCCGAGCCAAGCAAGTCCTGCTGCCCCGCACCGATCACCACCACGACCCGGTCGATCTGCGGATGGGAAGCAAGCGCATCATAGCTATGCGCAAGAACCGCCCTGCCACCCAGCAACGCGAACTGCTTGGGCAACGCAGCCCTGGTGCGAGTGCCTTGCCCAGCGGCGACGATCAGCGCGACGGTATGTGGATGCCCCATGGCGCCGCCGCCTAGCCCGGGACGCGGCGCTTGCCAATCGCGCCTTGTCCGCGTAGCGGCCAGTGCTTAGTTTTCAGGCAGATGATGCGCGAACTTGCCCCCATCCAGATCGGTCCCGTGCGGATCGAAGCGCCCGTGCTGCTGGCGCCGATGACCGGCGTGACGGACTTGCCGTTCCGCCGCGCGGTGCGCCGCTATGGCTCCGGCTTGAACGTCACCGAGATGATCGCCAGCCAGGCGGCGATCCGCGAGACCCGGCAGTCGATTCAGAAGGCGGCATGGGACCCGATCGAGGAACCCGTGTCGATGCAGCTGGTCGGCTGCACGCCCTATGAGATGGGCGAAGCCGCCAGGCTGAACGAGGATCGCGGCGCGGCGATCATCGACATCAACATGGGCTGCCCGGTGCGCAAGGTGACCAACGGCGAGGCCGGCTCGGCATTGATGCGCGACCTGAAGCTCGCCGGCGCGCTGATCGAGGCGTGCGTGAAGGCAGTGAAGGTTCCGGTCACAGTCAAAATGCGGATGGGCTGGGACCATGACAGCCTCAACGCGCCCGAGCTTGCCCGCATCGCGCAAGATCTGGGTGCGCAGCTGATCACCATCCACGGGCGCACGCGCAACCAGATGTACAAGGGCTCGGCCGACTGGGCTTTCATCCGCAAAGTCAAGGAGGCGGTGACGCTTCCGGTGATCGCCAACGGCGACATCCTCACGCTTGAGGATGCCCGCGAGGCGCTCCGCCAATCGGGCGCCGACGGGGTGATGATCGGCCGAGGAGCCTATGGCAAGCCATGGGTCCTGCGCCAAGTCATGGACGGTCTTACAGGCAAGGGCGAACGGGCAGAGCCCAGCCTGGAAGAGCAGTACCGCGTCATCGTTGAGCATTATGTCGACACGCTCGCGCACTATGGCGACGAAGTCGGCGTGAACATGATGCGCAAGCATATCGGCTGGTACACTAAAGGCATCCACGGCTCGGCGGAGTTCCGGAACAAGGTGAATCAGGTGTCCGATCCCAAGCGCGTGCTGGAGATGTTGGACGAGTTCTACGCGCCATGGCGCGCCCTCGCAGCAGCTTGAGCCACGCGCCTGCGCCTCCCGCTGTTGCGGAACCAAGCTATGCCGACCTGTTCGCGGCGCTCCCCGTCGCGGTACTGGTGCTGGATGCCGAAGGGCGGATTGCGCATGCCAATGCCGCCTGCGAGTTGCTGCTGAACCAAAGCGAAACCGCCATGGTAGGGCAGCCTTACGCCGCCGTGCTGCTGCCTCCTGACGATTATAGCGAACGCAAGGATGGCCACGGCTTCGCTGTCTTCGACGTTGAAGTAGAAACGAACCGCGGCGTGCGCGTACGCGTCGATTGGCTGGAAGCGCCGCTAAGCGAGCATGGCGGCTGGCGGATCGTGACGCTGCACCATGCGGCCCAGTCGCGACGCATGACGCAGGGGGCGGATCGAGCGGCCGGCGCGCGGGCGGCGATCGGGGCCGCGGCCATGCTGGGGCACGAGATCAAGAACCCGTTGTCTGGCATCCGCGGAGCGGCGCAGTTGCTCCAATCCGGGGAGGAGGATGCGGGGCTCACCGCGCTGATCACGACCGAGGTGGACCGCATCGCCGCGCTGATCGACCGCATGCAGGATTTCACCGACACGCGTCCCCTGGCGCTGGCGCCAACCAACATCTATCCCTTGCTGGATCATGCCCGGCGAGTGGCGACCGCGGGCTTCGCCCGTGACATATTAATTGAAGAACGCTTCGACCCGTCGCTCCCTTCCGCGATGGTCGATCCTGATGCGCTGCTTCAGGTGTTGCTGAACCTGATGAAGAACGCCTCCGAAGCGCTTGCGGGCGTGGACGAACCGCGCATCATCCTTGCTACCGCCTATCGCCACGGCATGTCGGTGAGCAATGGCGCAGGACGTCCGCGCCAGCCGCTTCCCATCGAGTTGCTGGTGATGGACAATGGCCCCGGCGCCCCGGAGGATATCATCGATCATCTGTTTGAGCCGTTCGTGACGAGCAAGCCGGAAGGCAAAGGGCTGGGGCTCCCCCTGGTCGACAAGCTGGCCCGGGACATGGGGGGTATCGTGCAATATTCCAGCGAGCGGGAACCCGCGATGACGGTGTTCCGCCTGCTGCTGCCGCGGGCAGCATGATGGCGACGGTTCTGGTCGTCGATGATGACGCCGCCGTCCGGACGGTTGTAGCGGCCGCGCTGAAACGGGACGGCCACCGCGTCGTGTTGGCGCAGAGCCTGGCCGAACTGCACGACCGGCTGAACGCCGAGACGCCCGATGTGCTCGTCACCGACGTCGTGCTGCCGGACGGCAACGGGCTGGAAGCGCTTGGCGCGGTGCTCGCCGGACGCCCTGAATTGCCCGTCATCGTCCTGTCGGCGCAGAATACCCTGGCAACCGCTGTTCGCGCCACTGAAGTCGGCGCCTTTGATTATCTGCCCAAACCATTTGATTTGAACGTGTTGAGCCAGACTGTTCGCGCGGCGTTGGCGAAGCGGCGGAGTGGCACTGAAGAGTTCGCGTCGAGCGAGGCCGCCGCAGGTCCGCTGATCGGACGCTCTCCGGCAATGCAGGATGTGTATCGTATCATCGCGCGCGTGGTGTCGAACGACCTGACTGTGTTGATCAGCGGCGAATCGGGCACGGGCAAGGAGCTGGTGGCCAAGGCGATCCATGATCTAGGCCCCCGCCGGCGCGCGCCCTTGATCGCGTTGAACATGGCCGCGATCCCGCGTGACTTGATCGAAGCAGAGCTGTTCGGCCACGAACGTGGTGCATTTACCGGCGCCCAGGCGCGGGTCGCGGGCAAGTTCGAACAGGCATCGGGCGGAACGCTGTTCCTCGACGAGATCGGTGACATGCCCATGGACGCGCAGACCCGCCTGCTGCGCGTCCTGCAAACCGGGGAGTTCACCACCGTGGGGGGCTCGAGGACGATCCGCGTCGACGTGCGCATCGTCGCAGCCACCAACAAGGAACTGCCGCAACTCGTTCAATCGGGCCAATTCCGCGAAGATCTCTTCTACAGGTTGAACGTCGTCCCGATCGCCTTGCCCGCGTTGCGGGAGAGGCGAGAGGACGTTCCTCTGCTGGCCCGCCATTTTCTCGATCAGGCCGTACAGGATGGTCTGCCCCGCAAGCATTTGGAGCAGGACGCTGTCGCCATCCTGGAGCGGCACGACTGGCCCGGCAATGTGCGCGAGCTTGAGAACATCATGCGCCGCGTGGCCGCGCTCGCCCGGGATGACCGGATCGATGGGCAGGCCATTCGTGATGCACTGGGGCTGGTTCGCCTGCCGGTTGCGGCTGGAACCGACGCCGGCATCGACACGGCGATCCGCGCTTGGCTGGACCGGCTTGCGGTAGAGAACCCGGACGCGCTCGACGATGGGACCCTCTATGATCGCGTCATTGGCGAAGTGGAGCGTCCGTTGATCGAGGCGATGCTGGTGCGTCATGGTGGAAACCAGCTTCGCGCGGCGAGGGCGCTTGGCATCAATCGCAACACGTTGCGCAAGCGCATGGACACGCTGCACATCGGGTTGGGCGGCGATTCTCCGCCAGACGCCAATTGAGTATCGTTAAACTGAAATAATGTGTTTTCTGAGCAACGGTTGCGTTGTATTCAGAACACGATGGATTTGGCTCCCGAGCAGACCGCCCATACCGAACCGCGTCAGCGGCGCTTTGGCGTTACGCCAGCCATCGAACTCCTGGTGCTCGCAGTTGCACTGATCATCGCAGGCGCGACCTACCTGATCGTTGCCAAACAGGGAACGCCGCAGCGGCTGCTTACCCCTCCGCTCGTGGCGTCGTTGCTGGTTGCGAACCTCATTACGTGCGGCTCATTAATCGTGCTGATCGGCCGGCGGGTCGCACTGAAGCGAGCCGCGCGGCTGCCAGGAGGCGGGCGCGCTCAGCTTCACTTGCGGCTGGTGGCGATCTTCTCGGTTCTGGCGGCGGTACCCACGGTTCTGTTGGCGGTGGTCGCCTCGATCCTGTTCCAATCGGGAGCCGAGTTCTGGTTCTCGGGACGCGCGCAAGGCCTGCTCGAAAACTCCCGCGGCCTCGCCGAGGAATCCTATGCGCAGCTGCTTCAGTACGTCGACAATGAGAACATCGCCCTGGCGCGGGACGTCAATCGTGCGCTGAATTCCGGCTATGTGATCGACACGCCCGAGTTCAAGGCGAGCTTCTCGTGGACGGTGTTCCAGCGCAGCCTCTCGAGCAGCTTGCTCTTTTCCCTGTCGAGCAAGGGGGAGATCCAGACCCAGGCGCTGGTCAACAATTCCGACCGTAATCTGATGCTCGACGTCAGTCCTGCGGACATAAAGAAGATCAACGACGGCAAGCTGAGCGTCGTCGGCACCAACCCGAAATTCACCTATTCGCTGACCCGGGTCCCCGACACCGAGCTCTATCTCTATTCCTATCGTGAGCCTTACGCGAACGAGATGGCGATCCGGCTCGGCCGGGTGAAGTCGGTGTTCACTGACTATAACGCCTTGCTGTCGCGATCCCGGTCCATCCAGCTACAGTTCAACCTCGTCCTGTTCGTCATTTCGCTGATCATCATCGCGCTGGTGGTGTTCTTTGCGCTCACTGCGGCAGACCGTCTGGTGCGCCCGATCAACGAACTGGTCGATGCGGCGCGGCGAGTCGCGGAAGGGCATCTGGACGCGCGCGTCGCCGTTGCGAAGAATGCCGACGAAATCGCCACGCTCGGCAGCGCGTTCAACGGCATGACCGAGCGCTTGCAGGCGCAGACCCAGGCGCTGGTCTCGGCAACGGCGCAGGCCGAAAGCCGGCGTGTCCTGATCGAAGCCGTGATCTCGGGCGTGTCCGCGGGTGTCGTCGCGATCGACGCCAGCCGGGGCGTGCGGCTGATGAACGCGTCGGCCCGCTCGCTCCTGGGACTTGGCCGAGAGGATCTGGTCGGCCGGCAGCTGCGCGACATAGTTCCCGAACTGGACTCGCTGCTCGACGGTGAGGAGCGCGAGGCAGTGGTGGAGATCACCACCGGCGGGGACGCACGCACGCTGGCGGTCAAGGTGACCTCTGACGAGCAGGGACGCGTGCTGACCTTCGACGACATCACCCAGCAGCTGGTCGACCAGCGGCGGGCTGCCTGGTCGGACGTGGCGCGGCGGATTGCCCATGAAATCAAGAACCCGCTCACGCCGATCCAGCTCGCAGCCGAGCGGCTTCAGCGGCGCTATGGCAAACAGATCGACGCGTCCGACACGACCTTCGCCAAACTGACCGAGACGATTGTCCGGCAGGTGGGCGATCTCCGGCGCATGGTGGACGAATTCTCGTCCTTCGCCCGCATGCCCAAGCCCGTATTCCGCCGCGAGTCGCTGCTCGACATCGTGCGCCAGTCGATGTTCCTCCAGGAGGTTGCGCACCCCTCGATCCGCTTCGTGCTCGAGGAGCCGGAGGACTCACCCAGCATCGTCTGTGACCGCCGCCAGATCGGACAGGCGCTGACAAACATCGTGAAGAACGCGGTGGAAGCGATCGACACGCGGATGGAGAAGGGCATGACGGACCCCGGCGAGGTCGTGCTCACGCTGCATCCCGAACGCGGCGCAAAGGTGCTGGTCACCATCGCCGACAACGGCATCGGCCTGCCGCCGGACCGTGACCGCATCATCGAGCCCTACATGACCACCCGCAGCCGGGGCACCGGCCTCGGGCTCGCGATCGTCACCAAGATCGTCGAGGAGCATTTCGGCACCATAGCCTTTGCCGATCGGGCGGGCGGAGGAACCGTAGTGACCTTGTGCTTCGACATCGACGCGCTCGACCGCATGGCCGCCAACGCCGACCCAGAAGCCGATGCTACTCAGCCGCGCCAGGCAGCACTCACGTCCAGTGGAAACCGCAGATCATGAGCCTTGATATTCTCGTCGTCGACGATGAACGTGACATCCGCGAGTTGGTGGCGGGCGTGCTGGAAGACGAAGGCTATGCCACGCGCGGTGCGGCCGACAGCGATGCGGCCCTGGAAGCGATCGCTGAACGCCGGCCGAGCCTCGTTCTGCTCGACGTATGGCTTCAGGGCTCCCGCCTGGACGGCCTGGAACTCCTTGACGAGATCAAGCGCCGTGACGCCTCCATCCCGGTGCTGGTGATCTCGGGTCATGGCAACATCGACACGGCGGTCGCCGCGATCCGCCGGGGCGCGTCCGACTTCATCGAAAAGCCCTTTGAGGCCGAACGGCTGCTCCTTCTCGTCGAGCGCGCAACCGAGACCGAGCGGCTTCGCCAGGAAGTCGCTTCACTGCGTGCTTCGGTGGGACGCGACAATGACCTGACCGGAACGTCGGCGGCCATCAACTCGGTTCGGGCGACGCTCAAGCGCGTGGCGTCCACAGGCAGCCGCGTGCTGATCACCGGCGGACCCGGGGTCGGCAAGGAAGTCGCAGCGCGCCTGCTCCACGCATGGAGCCAGCGCACCAACGCGCCGTTCGTCATCGTAAGCGCAGCGCGCATGACGCCGGAACGCGGCGAGGAAGACCTGTTCGGCGTCGAGGAGGGCGGGGACCTGATCCGCACCGGCCTGCTCGAACAGGCGCATGGCGGCACCTTGTTCCTCGACGAAATCGCCGACATGCCGCTGGCCACGCAGGCGCGCATCCTTCGTGTTCTGACCGACCAAAGCTTCAGCCGCATCGGCGGCACGCGCACGGTCAAGGTGGACGTACGAGTGGTATCGGCGACCTCGCGCGATCTTCAGGCCGAAATCAGCGCCGGCCGCTTCCGCGAGGACCTCTACTACAGGCTCAACGTCGTGCCGGTGCTGATCCCATCGCTGACCGAGCGTCGGGAGGACATTCCCGTGCTCGTCGAGCATTTCGTTGCGCATTATGCCAATGGTCGCCGCGTCCCGACGCCGGAAATCGCGCCCGATGCGATGGTCGCGCTGCAAAGCTATGAATGGCCGGGCAATGTCCGCCAGCTGCGCAACATCGTCGAACGCACCGTGATCCTGGCGCCGGGAGACCGCATCGGCCGCATCGACCTTGACCTTTTGCCGCCCGAGGTGCTCGGCGCGTCGACCGATGCGGGCAGCGCCATGGGGGCGAGTGCCATGATGGGCGCGCCGCTGAAGGAAGCCCGCGAAAGTTTCGAGCGCGAATATCTGCGGGTCCAGATCCGCCGCTTTTCCGGCAACATCTCGCGAACCGCCAGCTTCATCGGCATGGAGCGCTCGGCCCTCCACCGGAAGCTCAAGTTGCTCGGGATCACCGATACCCGCGACGATTAGCGCGTGGACGAAGCCTCGCGAAGAAACTACGGTGCCACAACGCGCCAGGGTGGTGCGGACTCTGACGCCGGGAAACGGCGCTAAGCGGACAGATCCCGCCAATAATATAAGGATTCAAAGCTGATGGCCGAGAAGCAAACCTCGCTCCAGGATCTTTTCCTCAACTCGCTTCGCCGCTCCAAGACGCCAGTGACCATGTTTCTGGTGAAGGGCGTGAAGCTCCAGGGCATCGTGACCTGGTTCGACAATTTCTCCGTGCTGCTGCGCCGCGATGGCCAGTCGCAGCTGATCTACAAGCACGCGATCTCCACGATCATGCCGGCCGGGCCGATGGACCTGACCTCGCTGCTCGAAGCGGCTGGTGAGTATCAGCACAAGAACCCCGTGCTCCAGGAAATCTTCCTCAACGCCGTCCGGCGGCAGCAGGAAAATGTTACCATGTTCCTGGTCAACGGCGTGATGCTGCAGGGACAGATTGCCGCATTCGACCTGTTCTGCATGCTGCTCCAGCGCGAGGGCATGGCGCAGCTCGTCTACAAGCATGCCGTCTCGACGATCCAGCCGGCGCACCCGCTCAACCTCGCCGAGGAAACGAACGGCTCCGACGACGATTGATACCTTTCATGAGCACCGGTTTTGATCGCGACCCCGATGAATTCGCCCGGGGTGCACAGGCAATTGTGGTTTATCCCGACATGGGTGGCAGTTCTCGGGACGCGGAGGGGCGTCTTGAGGAGACTGCCGGCCTCGCCGCTGCGATCGGGGTCCAGGTCCAGGAAAAGGTCGCAATCAAGCTGCGGCAGCCCAAGCCCGGCACCTTGATCGGGTCCGGTCAGGTCGAAGCGCTGGCCGAGACGGTCCGCGACAAGGATCTGCAACTCGCGGTCTTCGACGCTGCCCTGACGCCGGTGCAGCAACGCAACCTCGAAACCGCGATGGGCTGCAAGGTCATCGACCGAACCGGCCTGATCCTCGAAATCTTTGGCGAGCGTGCGCGTACCGCCGAAGGGCGCCTGCAGGTCGAACTCGCGCACTTGGACTATCAGGCCGGCCGGCTCGTCCGGAGCTGGACGCACCTTGAGCGGCAGCGCGGCGGCTTCGGCTTCCTCGGGGGCCCCGGTGAAACCCAAATCGAGGCCGACCGGCGGCTCATCCGCGACCGCATGGCGCGTCTGCGTCGCGAACTCGATCAGGTAAGCCGCACGCGCACGCTGCACCGCGACCGGCGGCAGCGCGCGCCCTGGCCGGTGATCGCACTGGTGGGCTATACCAATGCCGGCAAGTCGACGCTGTTCAACCGCCTGACCGGGGCAGGGGTGATGGCAGAAAATCTCCTGTTCGCCACCTTGGACCCGACGCTGCGGCAGATCGCCTTGCCTGGGATCGACAAGGCAATCTTGTCGGACACGGTGGGCTTCGTGTCGGAACTGCCGACGCAACTCGTTGCCGCCTTCAAGGCGACGCTGGAGGAAGTGGTTTCGGCCGACCTGCTGATCCATGTCCGCGATATCGCGCATCCCGATACCGAGCCGCAGCGCGTAGACGTCGAGAAGGTGTTGGACGAGCTGGGCGTTGCCGAGGCGACGCCGCGGTTCGAAGCCTGGAACAAGCTCGACCTGGTGGACGAGGAAGAGCGCGCGCGCTTGCTGGAAGCCGCGGCAAAGCGTGAGAACGTCATGCCGATCTCAGCCGTCACCGGAGAAGGCGTGGACGCGCTGATCCAGACGATTGCCGGCAGGTTGACCGAAGGGCATCGCCGCTACACCATCCCGCTCGACCCGGCCGATGGGGCAGGGGCGGCCTGGCTGCATCAGCATGGCGATGTGTGCGATCACTGGGTAGAGGGCGACCAGGTCGTCTACGAAGTTCGGATGGCGCCAAGCGATTTCGAGCGGTTCGGCACGCGCCACGCCTGATCCATCAGGATCGGGTTTTCGCCCGCTGCCAGAGTGCTTCCTTCGCCTCCAGGTCGAGCCCTGCGAATGCGTCGCCGGCCTCGGCCTCCATCGCCTTGAAGCGCGTCTCGAACTTGCCATTGGCACGGCGCAGCGCGGCTTCGGGATCGATGCCGAACTTGCGGGCCCAGTTCACGACCGAAAACAGCAGGTCGCCGATTTCCTCTTCGCGAGTGTCCTCCGACGCGCCTTCCACTTCGGCGATTTCCTCCTCGATCTTTGCCCGGGCGCCGGTCGGGTCGGGCCAGTCGAACCCGGTTCGCGCGGCACGCTTCTGGATCTTCTCGGCGCGGAGCAGGGCGGGCAGGCCGATCGCGACACCGTCCAGTGCGCTGGTTGAGCCTTTTGCCGCACGTTCTTCGGCCTTGATCTGCTCCCAGCGGTAATGCCCGCCCTCGGCCTCATCGCCGAAGATGTGCGGGTGGCGGCGCTCCATCTTGTCACTGATCGACTGCGCCACGTCTTCCAGGGTGAAGTGTCCTGCTTCCTCGGCCATGCGGCTGTGGAACACCACCTGGAGCAGCAGGTCACCCAGTTCGTCCTTCAACTCCGCCATGTCGTCACGCTCGATCGCGTCGGCCACTTCATAGGCTTCTTCAATCGTGAACGGCGCGATCGTGGCGAAGGTCTGAACCGAGTCCCACTCGCAGCCATGCTCTGGATCGCGCAGGCGAGCCATGATGGCGGCAAGGCGCTCGATGTTGGTGAATGCCATATAGTGGGGACCTGGTTGAGCGTTACGAGGAAGGCGCTACCCAGCTATAGGGACCAATCAGCGTTCCGACAAAGCCGCCTGCTACCTTGGTGCTGAGGAAGCGGGTATCCACGTCGCTCGCAAGCGTCTTGGTCTCGCCGCCCACCTTGTACTGGACGCGCATCGTTCCTGCGTCCGCATGGATCGTCAACGTCACCGGCGTGCCGCTCGCCACTGGTGTGGAGGCGACCAGTTGCTCCTTGCCGTCATCGCTCGTGTAGAGGGCGATCGAAGTCCGCCCGCCAAGGCGCGTGACCCCGAAGAACAGGTGGTTGCGGTCGCTCTGCACCGCCGCGAGGCCAGCGCGCTCTCCATCCTTATCCGGTGAGAAGCGCACGGTCGTGGCTACCGTCGCGACATGGTGCTGAAGCCGCCGCGCGACATAACCCGGCGCACCCGACAGATCCCCCAGCCGGGTACCGGAATTGAGGACCAGCTCGCCGGCACGAAGCTGATACAGCGGCGCTTTGGGCGTGCGTATGCCGATCCAGGCGAGACCGAGCTTCTTGCCGTCGAACTCGTCGACATAGGAGAAGTCGCCGCTGGTCGGCGTCGCCGCTTGCGGCTGGCGCGGCAGGTTCGGCCTGGGCGCGGTGAACGGCACTGGCTTGTCCTTGGGCAGGATGATCGGCCAGCCGTCCTTCCAGGTGACGGGCAGCAGGAAGGTTTCGCGGCCGATATTGTAATAGTCGCTTTCATAGGGCCGGACACCAAGGAACGTCGCCCACCAGTCTCCACGCTGTGTCTGCACCAGCTTGGCATGGCCGGTGGACGTCACCGGATGCGGGCGTGCGGGATCCAGGTCGCGCTGCGTCAGGATCGGATTGCCCGCGAAAGGCCGATACGGTCCACGCAGCGCCTTTGAGCGCAGCACGACCTGCGAATGGTTGACGCTCGTCCCGCCCTCGGCCGCAGTCAGATAGTACCAGCCCTCGCGGCGCAGGATGTGCGGCCCTTCGATCCAGACCGGCTGCTTGGTGATGTCCACGCCGCCATTGACCAGCTGCACGCTCTCGCCAACCATCTTGCCCGCGCGCCAGTCGAACTCCTGCAGCCAGATGGCGCGGTGTCCCTCATAGCGCGGCGGTTCTGCCGGCGCACGATTGTTGACGATATAGGCGCGATCGCCCTCCCAATAGATGGACGGGTCAATGCCTTCGAATGGCAGCCATATGGGATCGGACCAGGGCCCCGCCGCATCCTTCGCCGTGATGACGAAATTGCCGCCGCAATCGACGCACGTCCCTGCGATGTAGAACGTGCCGGCATGAAAGGAGATATCGGGCGCGAAAACCGCGC
Organism: Sphingomonas sp. IC-56; assembly: GCF_021043375.1. Taxonomy (GTDB): domain Bacteria; phylum Pseudomonadota; class Alphaproteobacteria; order Sphingomonadales; family Sphingomonadaceae; genus Sphingomonas. The sequence continues at coordinate 48,786 of NZ_JAJNDV010000009.1, read as the reverse complement.
GGGACGTGCCCATCCCCGTAAAATCCAGCTGCCCAGGCCGGTCGATGGCATTGCCGATCTGCGTCCAGTTCACCAGGTCCTTGGACCGGAAGATCGGCAGCCCGGGAAAGTGCGCAAAGGAGGAGAGGGCGAGATAATACTCATCGCCGACCCGCGTCACCGAAGGATCGGGATAATAGCCCGACAGGATCGGGTTCAGATACTCGCCGGGTAACGCACGCGCTTGCTCCTGGGTTCGCCCTTCATAAGTGAAGTTGCTGAAGCGCGGCAGGTCGGTCGCCGCGGCGGTCGTAGCGCTGGTCAGCGCGGCCCCTAGTATGAGCAAGCGACGCATAGATTCTTCTCCCGTTTACCCGGCTCGCCGCGCTACTGCGCCGCCGCGGATCAGCCGCAGCGGTACAGCCTGACCCGCTGAATCTGCCGGATCCTGCCGCACATGACGTTCTGGTGGCCTACGTTGCGCGTCGTGCCGTACTCGTGACGAGGGCGACGGCAAGCGCCGCCCCAGCCTTCCCAATCAGCGAACGAACGGATCGATCGTCTGGATCGTGCCGTCTGCGTTGAACGTCAGCGGCGCCATCTTCACGTTGCGCAGGTGGTTCTTACCCGAGATCTGCGTGTCGTGGTAGAACACGTACCACTTGCCGCCGACCTGCGTCGCCGAATGATGGTTGGTCCAGCCCTGCACCGGGTTCAGCACCACGCCGCGATAGGTGAACGGCCCGCGCGGCGACTTGCCGGTCGCGTAGGCGATCTTGTGCGTGTCGCCGGTGGAATAGGTGAAGTAGTAGGTGTCACCGCGCTTGAAAGTCCAGGCGGCCTCGAAGAAGCGACGGTCATGGTCGCCGCCGAGGACCGGCTTGCCCTGTTCGTCGAGGATCTGGACGTCCTGCAGCGGCTCGGCAATCTGCTTCATGCTGGCATCCAGCCGCGCGACCTTGGGCATCAGCGCAGGCTTGTCGTCCTGCTTCAGGTCGGTGACGCCGGCGTCGGGGTTGTAGGTGCCGGTCGCCCAGTTCTGGAGCTGGCCGCCCCAGATGCCGCCGACGTACAGATAGCTGGTGCCGTCAGTGTCGGTGAAGACGTGCGGGTCCATCGAATAGGTGCCGCGCATCGGCTCCGGATCGGCCTTGAACGGGCCCGTCGGCGACTTCGACGTTGCGACCCCGATGCGGAAAATGCCCTGCTTGTCCTTGGCCGGGAAGTACAGGAAGTAGGTGCCGTTCTTATACGCAGCGTCGGGCGCCCACATCTGCTTGCCGGCCCAGCGCACGTCCTTCAAGTCCAGCGCGACGGGGTGCACGGTGACCTTGCCGCCGGGCCGATCCATCGACAGCACGCGATAATCGCGCATCGCATATTGCGTGCCGAGATCGTCGTTGGGCACCCCGGATTCGATGTCGTGGCTGGCATAGATGTAGATGCGGCCGTTGAAGACATGCGCCGAAGGGTCAGCGGTGAAGATCTCGCGCGTCAGCGGCTGCGACAGGTAGCGCGCGTTCGGCGGCGGGGTAGCATCGCCATCCTGGCGCGCAGTCTGCGCGACCACGGCGGTACCGCCGATCAGCGAAAGAGTGATCGCGGCGATGGCGCTGAAACGAGGCATGATGTTGTTCCTTACTCCTAGTGCGCGGCGGTCTGGCGTCGCCTGCGCAATGTCTTGGGTAGCGCTACCATAACGCGCAATTCGGTCGCGGCAAGCAATTGCCGGTGTCCCGCGTCACCAGTCCCAGACAGTGCCGTCTTCCAGCCGATTCACCGGCAGATAGGCGCGCTTATACTCGTACTTGGCGGCAAGCGCCTCGTCGATGTCGACGCCCAAGCCGGGCGCATCGCCCGGGTGCATCAGCCCGTCGGCAAAGCGGTACGCGTGCGGAAACACCGCATCGGTCTCGGCGGTATGCGGCATCAGTTCCTGGATGCTAAAGTTCGGCACCGACAGCCCGAAATGCAGCGCCGCGGCCATGCAAACCGGCGAAAGGTCGGTTGCGCCGTGGCAGCCGGTGCGAACATTATGCATCGCGGCGAAGCTCGCCAGCCGATTGAGGTGCGTGATCCCACCGGCATGCACCACGGTGGCGCGGATATAGTCGATCAGCTGTTCCTCGATCAGTTGCTTGGCGTCCCACACCGAATTGAAGATCTCGCCCACGGCCAGCGGCGTGGTGGTGTGCTGGCGGATCAGGCGGAAATTGGCTTGGTTCTCGGCAGGGGTCGCATCCTCAATCCAGAACAGCCGGTACGGCTCCAGGTCCTTGCCCAGCCGCGCCGCCTCGATCGGGGTCAGCCGGTGGTGCACATCATGGAGCAGATGCACATCCCAGCCCAGCGCCTCGCGTCCTGCTTCGAACAGGGCAGGGGCTGAACGCAAATATTTCGACGTCGACCACAGGCTCTCGGTCGGCAAGTCCGCGTCGGCAGGCTCATAGCGCTTGCCATGCTTGGCAACGCCATAAGTGGCGGCGAGCCCGGGAACGCCGGATTGCAGGCGAACCGCCTTGTAGCCCTGCTCCACATGGCGCCGGGCGTCGTCCAGCGTTTCCTCGATGTCGCGGCCATTGGCATGGCCATAGACCATGCACCCGTCACGGCTGGCGCCACCCAGCAACTGATAGACCGGCAGGCCGGCGATCTTGCCCTTGATGTCCCACAAGGCGGTATCGACCGCGGCGATCGCCGCCATGGTCACGGGTCCCCGCCGCCAATAGGCGCCCTTGTAGAGATACTGCCAGACGTCCTCGATCCGATGCGCGTCGCGCCCGATCAGGCAAGGGACGACGTGATCGGCCAGGTAGCTGGCAACCGCCAGCTCCCGTCCATTGAGCGTCGCGTCGCCCAGGCCATAGATCCCCTCGTCCGTTTCGATCTTCAACGTGACGAAGTTGCGCCCGGGACAGGTGACGATGACCCGGGCGGCAGTGATCCGGGGCATCAGGCGATCTCCAGCGCCACGGACTTGAGGTCGACCGAGTTCGGCCCTGCCATGATCGTGAAGCGGCCGGGTTCGACCACTTCCTCCAGCTGCCGGTTCCACAGCGCAAAGGCGCGGCGGTCGAGCGTCATCTTGACCGTGCGGCTCTCACCGGGCGCCAGCGTCACGCGCTGGAACTCGACCAGCTTCTTCAGCGGCTGGGTGACGCTCGCGACTTCATCGCGCACGTACAGCTGCACCACTTCATCACCGGCTCGCTGCCCGACATTACGCACGGTCACCGACACATCGACAGATCCGGCGCGGCCGATCCGCGGCTGCGACAGCACTGGCGCGCTCATCTCGAAGCGCGTGTAGCTCAGACCATGGCCAAACGGAAACAGCGGGCTGGTCGTATCGAACAGATAGCCGCGCCCGACGCTCGGCTTGGAGTCATAGTAAAGCGGCAGCTGGCCGGCGTTGCGCGCAACCGTCACCGGCAGCTTGGCGCCGGGATTCATGTCGCCCCACAGCGCGTCCGCCATTGCGGTTCCGCCTTCTTGCCCCGGATACCAGCAGCCGAGCACGGCATTGGCCTTGGCAACCACATTGGGCCAGCTCGGCGGCCGCCCGTTGATCGCGCACACCACGACCGGCTTGCCGAGCGCATGCAGCGCGTCGAACAACTCGTTCTGCTCGCCGACCAGGTCCAGGCTGGTGCGATCGCCAAGATGGTTGGCGGCAAAGCCCTCACGGCTGGTCTGCTCGGTATCGCCGATGGCCAGGATCACCAGATCGGCGCCGCGCGCAACCTCGACGGCCTGTGCGATCAGGCGCCGGTTCTCAGCCGCATCGGCAAGCTCGACTAGGTCGACGGAGCGATCCTCTGATCGCGTGATGAACACACCCTGCGCATGCAGGACTTCGGCCCGCCCGCGCAGCTTGGCCCGCACGCCGTCGAGCAGCGACACCGCCACCTTGGGCTGACCCGAATAGCCCCCCAGCCGTGCGACCGCGGCGTTCGGCCCGATCACTGCGACGCGCTTGTGTGCGCCGGGGGACAAGGGGAGGGTGCCGTCGTTGGTTAACAGGCACAGCGAACGGTGCGCCGCCTTCAGCGCCAGTGCGCGCGCCTCGGCATTGCCGGTCAGCCGCGACGCGACGCGGGCATCGGCATAGGGGTTTTCGAACAGCCCGGCGCGGAACTTGAGCGCCAGCATGCGCCCGCACGCAGCGTCCACCGCCGCCTGCGCCACCCGTCCGTCGCGCACCTGCGCTACCAGGGTGCGGAAACCCAGCCCGTCGGGCAGCTCACTGTCGACACCAGCCGCCAGCGCGGCACGCGCGCTTTCCTCGCGATCCGCAGTGACATGGTGAATGGTGGCAAGCTCCTCGACCGCCCCATAATCGCTGACGATCGCTCCCTGGAAGTTCCACTCGCCCCGCAGCACGTTGGTCAGCAGCCATTTGTTGCCATGGCTCGGCACACCATCCAGCTCGTTGTACGACGGCATCACCGCGGCGATGCCCGTACGCTCCACGACCGCGCGGAACGGCGGAAAGAAGTGCGAGCGCAGTTCGCGCTCGGCGATCGGCGCCGGTCCGATATTGTTGCCCGCCTGCGGCTGCCCGTGTCCGGTCATGTGCTTCAGCGTCGCGAGTACCTTGTCCGGGCCCAGCACCGCGCCATCGCCCTGAAGCCCGCGCACCGCTGCCACGCCCATTTCGCCGCAGACATAGGGGTCTTCGCCAAAGGTTTCCTCGATGCGCCCCCAGCGCGGGTCGCGGGCAATGTCCACCACCGGCGACAGCGCCAGATGGCTGCCATGCGCGCGCACTTCGCGTCCGATCACCGCCTGCACATCGTGCATCAGCTCGCGGTCGAAGCTTCCGGCCATGCCGATCGCCTGCGGGAACATCGTCGCGTCCGGCGCCATATAGCCGTGCAGCGACTCCTCATGGAAGATCACCGGAATGCCCAGCCGCGTCTTCTGCGTCGCCCAGCGCTGCACTGCATTGACGAAGGCGATGGTGGAGGCGGCACCGCGCCAGCGCGCGCCGGTTCCGCCGGCGACCGCCGCCACCTGCGGCCCGCCGCGCCGGTCCGACGGGCGGGTAACCTGTCCGAAGCTGTTGGGGTAGTTCGCGCTGGCCTTTGCAGGATCGAACTCGAGCCCGCCCTCGACCATGATCTCCGACTTGGTGGCCCATAGCGAAATGATCTGCCCGACCTTTTCCTCCAGCGTCATCCGGCCCAGCAAGTCACGCACGCGCAGATCGACGGGCGCGCGCGGGTCCTTGTAGACCGGTCCCGCTGCCGCCGAGGCGGTGCCGGGATGCAGCGCCAGCACCGAAGCCGAACCGAGCCAGCCCAGCAGGGCACGGCGGCTGGAACGCAGCCCCGAAAGATCGTGCAAGTCCATCAATATCCTCTCCTGAGCCTTGGCGCCCGAACGGCGGCTCGTGCCGCCTTGTCGCTGATAACGCTACCATGCTACCCAGCCCCTGATTGTCAAGCCGCGCCGGCAGAGCAGCGGCAAGAGGAGAGGCAATGCGCCGACTGATCGCCCTGATGGCTGCGCTATTTTCCGTGGCGCTGACCGCACCTCCCGCATTGGCCGAGGACGGCTATGACCTCTGGCTTCGCTATCGTCCGCTGCCTGCAGCGCAATCGGCAGCGCTTCCCGCGGCAGTGCTCGCCGGGGAGCAGGATCCCACCATCCGCGCCGCCGCCCAGGAGCTCGAGCGCGCCTTGGCAGGATACCGCGGCGGCCAGGCCGGCAGCGGGCAGGGGGCGATCCTTCTCGGCACCGCCAGTGCGCCGCAGATCGCCGCCCAACGCCTGCCGCTGAGCGGGTTGGGGGAGGAGGGCTATCTCCTGCGCAGCGTCACCGTGGGCGGCAAGCCCGTGACGGTGATCGCCGCCAACCGTCCCGCCGGCGTCCTATACGGCGCCTATGCCCTGATCCGCCGCATGCAACTCGGCCAGCCGCTCGCCGGCCTCGACATCACGGACCGGCCCAAGGTCAAGCTGCGGATCCTCAACCACTGGGACAATCTCGATCGCAGCGTCGAGCGCGGCTATTCCGGCCAGTCTATCTGGGACTGGTGGCGTCTGCCCGACGCAAAGGACCCGCGCTACATCGACTATGCCCGCGCCAACGCCTCGCTCGGCATCAACGGCACGGTGCTCAACAACGTCAACGCCAAGGCCGAGAGCCTGACCGCGCCCTACATCGCCAAGGCTGCCGCCGTCGCCGACACGCTGCGCCCCTATGGCATCAAGGTCTATCTGTCGGCCCGCTTCTCCGCGCCGATCGAGCTTGGTGGGCTCAAGACCGCCGACCCGCTCGACCCCGCCGTGCGCGCCTGGTGGAAGGCAAAGGCGGACGAGATCTACCGCACCATCCCCGATTTCGGCGGCTTCCTGGTCAAGGCCAACAGCGAGGGTCAGCCTGGCCCCCGCGACTATCACCGCACCCATGCGGACGGCGCCAACGCGCTCGCCGCCGCCGTCGCCCCGCATGGCGGCATCGTCATGTGGCGCGCCTTTGTCTATGCCGAAACCGATCCCGAGGATCGCGCCAAGCAGGCCTATACCGAGTTCAAGCCGGTCGACGGCAAGTTCGCCGACAATGTCCTGGTCCAGGTGAAGAACGGCGCCATCGACTTCCAGCCGCGCGAGCCTTTCCATCCGCTGTTCGGCGCCATGCCCAAGACGCCGATGATGGTCGAATTCCAGATCACCAAGGAGTATCTCGGCTTCTCCACGCACCTCGTTTATCTCGGCGGCCTGTTTGCAGAGACGCTGGAGGCCGACACCTTCGCCAAGGGCCGCGGCTCGAGCGTCGCCAAGGTCATCGACGGCTCGCTGGACAATCACCGCATGTCGGGCATCGCTGGCGTCGCCAATATCGGCAGCGACCGCAACTGGTCGGGCTCGGTGTTCGACCAGGCGAACTGGTACGCCTTTGGCCGACTGGCCTGGAACCCGAATGCGGATCCGCGCGCGGTCGCCGGCGAATGGGCAGGCCTCACCTTCACCCCCGATCCCGCCTTCGTCCAGCCCACCGTCCAGATGATGATGGCGTCGCGCCAGGCGGCAGTCGACTACATGACTCCGCTCGGCCTCGCGCATCTGATGGCGACCGGACACCATTACGGCCCCGGCCCTTGGGTGTCGGACCTTGCCCGCCCCGAATGGAACCCGACCTATTACCACCGCGCCGACGCCAAGGGGATCGGCTTCGATCGCACCCGCACCGGCAGCAACGCCGTGGCGCAATATGCCCCGCCCGTCGCACGCCGCTTCGCCGATCCGGACAAGACCGGCGAGGACCTGCTGCTGTGGTTCCACCATGTCTCGTGGGATCGCCGCATGGCCGATGGCAGCACGCTGTGGGACACGCTGGTGCGGCGCTACGACCGGGGCGTCGCCGGCGTGGCAACGATGCGGCGGCAATGGGATGCGCTGCGCCCCTATGTCGACGCCGAGCGCTGGGAGCACACCGCCAGCTTCCTTGCCGTCCAGCAGCGCGAGGCGCAGTGGTGGCGCGACGCCAGCATCGCCTATTTCCGCTCGATCAGCGGCCGCCCGCTTCCCGCGGGCGTCGCCGAGCCCGCGCACCCGCTTGACTGGTACAAAGCGCAAAGCTTCCCCTTCGCGCCGGGAAACTAAATGGTCGGGGGTGCCCCGGTTAGCCGTTGACAGTGGCGCGGCGCCGGTCTTACGCCTTTGATGTGACCGCTACCATGACCGGCTGAAGCCGGCGTGCAGCGTTGATGCGGTCGGGAGGATGTTATGACTGTTCGCGCTACCCCGTTAGCCGTGCGCCGTCCGCTGGCGCTTGTTACCACCATGCTGCTGACCACCGCCGCCTGGCCTGCCTTTGCCCAGGCCCAGGGCTCGGCCGACAATGCACCCACTGCCTCCTCGAGCAGCAGCGCCAACGAACCCTCGCCGCAGGACACCGGGGCGGGGCAGACCGCCCCGACCCAGATCGATGACGCCGGCGCCCAGGCGCAGCCTGCCGACCCGTCGGCTACCGGCAATGAAGACATCGTCGTCACCGGCTACCGCGCTTCGCTGCAGAGCCAGACCAACGCCAAACGCAATTCGATCGGCTTCACCGACACGATCTTTGCCGAGGATATCGGCAAGTTCCCCGACATCAACATCGCTGAATCGGTCAACCGCATCCCCGGCGTGACCATCAGCCGCGAAGTGACGGGTGAGGGCGCCAACGTCGCGATCCGTGGCCTCGGCACCAACTTCACGCGCGTGCTGCTGAACGGCGCACCGGTCGCGGTCGCCTCGGTCCGTTTCGACGCACAGGGTACCAATCGCGAAGTCGATCTCGATCTGCTGCCGACCGAGCTGTTCACACAGCTGACGGTCAGCAAGTCGCCTGTCGCCAGCCAGGTCGAAGGCGGCGCCGCCGGTACCGTCAACCTTCGCTCGGCGCGCCCGTTCGACAATCCCAAGCCCTATATCAGCTATGGGCTTCAGGGCTCCAAGGTCAGCGCGGCCGACAAATGGGGCTATCGCGGCCACATCGTCGCCAGCGCGACCTTCGGCGACTTCGGGATCCTGGTCGGCGGCGCCGCCGTCAAAAACGAGTTCCGCGTCGACGGCTTTGAAACCATCGGCTGGACCAACCCGAACCTGAGCGCGACGCAGAATACCGGTGCCACGCGCAACACCACCGGCGGCGGCAACTTCACCATTCCGGCCACTGTGCCGGTCGGCGCCGGCAACGGCCTCGTCACCGGGACGCCGATCGATCAGGCCTTCCTGCTGGCCCGCAATCCGGGCGCGAACATCACCCAGATCGACAACGGCCTGCTGCCGCGCCTGGGCCGTCCGCGCACCGAGGTCGGCTCGCGCGAGCGCTACAACGGGCTGGCCTCGCTGGAATGGCGCCCGAGCGACTCCTTCCACTTCTATCTGGATGGCATGTACGGCAAGCGGGATACCGAATTCACCCGCACCTCGATGAACTGGGCGGTTCGCAATGGCGGCGCCATTCCGCTCAACACCACCTATGACCGCTCGGATTGCACCACGGGCTGTGTCGTCACCAGCGGCACCTACGCCAATTCGCAGTTCTTCCTCGAATATCGGCCGTTCAAGGACGCCCAGGATTATTGGGGTGTGAACCCGGGCATCGAGTTCGAGATCAACGACTATGTGAAGGGCGACCTTCAAGCCAACTACACCAAGAGCAAGTTCCGCCGTGAAAGCCCGACGGTGCTGGTGATCACGCCGCCAAACAGCGGTGCGACGGTCAACTACACCAACAACGGCGGCATTCCGCTCATCGAGTCCAGCCTCGACCTCAACAACCCGGCCAATTTCGGCTGGAATGGTGGTGGCCGCGTCAACCTGAACGGTGAAGAGCGCGAGACCGAAACCAAGGGTATTCGCGGCAGCCTGTTGTTCGGCGATGAAAAGCGCTTCAGCGTCCGGGTGGGCGGTGCCTATGACGACACGCGTCGCCGCATCACCCCGTTCGACAACACCAATCCGTGGCAGAACGCGATCTGCGGCAACGGTCCCAGTGTAACGTTACCCTCGCCCAACACTGCGACCACACCCTGCACCGGCCTGAACCAGCCGGGAACGCAGGTCCCGGGCACGCCATTCGCGGCCGGCTTCCCCGCTTTCCCGGGCTATGGCACCGGCTTCACTGCCGGTGGGGCGCCGATCACTTATGCCGGTTCGGTGATCCCCACCGCTGCCGTCCCCGGCTTCCTCCAGCCCGGCGACAACGGCTTCATCACTGTCGATTGGGACCGGTTCCGCACCGCCACCAACTACGACACGCTGCTGGGGCAGGCGCAGGAAACCGGCCAGTCGGCAAGCAGCGCCAATGGCGGTCTGATCCGCGAAAAGGTGACCGGCACCTTTGCCGAGGCCAACGGCATCTTCGATATCGGCGAGAACACGCTGCGCCTCAATGGCGGCCTGCGCTATGTCCGGACCGAACAGATCGTCGGCGGCCGGATCAGCGTTCCCGATGCGCGCAACACGCTTCCTGCAGGCGCGCAGCGGCCCGATGGCAGCCGCTACCCCAACACGATCATCTTCCCGAACTCGCGCTCGGTGTATTCCAACTTCCTGCCCTCGGCGAGCTTAGCCTTCGACTTCGCGGGCAAGGCGGTTGCCCGCGGCTCGCTCTCGCGGACGCTGACGCGCCCCAACCCCAACGCGTTGCTGCCGGGTGCCAGCTTCGTCGCGCCCTCGGCCGACATCGGCACGATCGGCAATCAGGAACTCGATCCCTACATCTCGACCAACATCGATCTGGGCTTCGAATATTACACTGGTGGGGAAGGGGTGATCGCGGTCGCCGCGTTCCGCAAGTCGATCACCGGGTTCACGGTGAACGGCACCCGCACCGTGCCGCTTTCCACCCTCGAGCCCTTCGGCATCACCGTGGAATCGCTCACCCAGGCGCAGCGCGACGCGCTCTCGGCCCGCGCTCAGCCGGGCCAGCCGCTGCGTGACGTTCTGATCGACCTGCAGCAGCAGGTGAATTCGGACGGCAAGCTGATCGTCAACGGCCTGGAATTCCAGGTCACCCAGCCGCTCGACTTCCTGACCAACTATGTCGGCGTGACGGGCTTCGGCGTGCAGGGCAACCTGACGCTGATCGATCAGAAGGGGCAGGGTGCCGGCGCACCCGCGATCGCGCTCGGCGTTGCCCCAACCACCTACACCCTCACCGGCTATTATGAAGGCAACGGCCTTTCGGCACGCCTGACCTATACCTTCAACGAAGGATCGCAGGGCGTGAATCCGGGTGAGAACGGGATCCCGCTCGCCGCTTATTACGGCCGCGACTACGGGCAGCTCGACTTCTCGGGCAATCTCGATCTCAGCAAGGTGTTCGGCAAGGACTATCTGCCAACCCTGGTCCTCAACGTGATTAACATCACGAAGACAGCGCAGAGCAGCTACTTCCAGTTCGAGAACGCCACCTTCAACTCCTACAATCCGGGTCGCACCGTGCTGGTCGGTATTCGCGGCCGGTTCTGACGTCCAACTGAACTCCCCACTCGGCGGCGGACACTTAGGTGTTCGCCGCCGCCTTTGTTTATGGGCGGGTTCCCGGCGCCTGTGAACGCGGGGCCTTGAAGAGGGAGAGGGGGACCGCTTCGCCCATTGCCCGATAGCCCGCGATGGACGGATGGAGATGGTCGCCAGAGTCATAGGCGGGGTTCAGCCGGTCCGGGCGTGCCGGATCGCGCATGATCTTGTCGAAATCGATCACCGCATCGAACGCGCCGCTTGTGCGGATGAAATGGTTCACGGCCTGCCGCGCGGCTTCCAGCTCTGGCTCGGGATGATAATAGTCGTTGCCGCCAAACGGCATGATCGTGCCGCCGATCACCTTGATCCCATGCGCATGGGCGCGTGCGACCAGCTGCGTGTATGCCTGGGTCATCCGGGTCACGAGTGCGGCATGCTCCTGCGGGCTCGCCGGGGCGTCGCGGGTGAGGGTGCCCAGGTCGTTGACGCCTTCCAGCAGGATCGCCCAGCGCACGCCGCTGCGCGCGATCACGTCCCGATCGAAGCGCGCGAGCAGGTTGGGGCCGCTGCCGTCGAGCAGGATCCGGTTGCCGCCAATGCCTGCATTGACCACGCCGATGGACCGTGTGGCAACTTCGCCCCGCAACCTGGCCGCGAAAACATCGGTCCACCGCGTGTTGGTGTCAGGGGCAACCCCATAGCCATCGGTGATCGAGTCCCCCACAGCCACCACCGCCGCCGCGGCACTTTCACCAACTTCCACTTCCACATCCGAAAGCGCCCACCACCGCGCGCTTCCCTCCGCACCAACCGGCTTCCGCTCCGAAACGGCGTTCCCCAAAATCAGAAAACTAGTCGCCCGAGACCCCGGATGCCCCGTCTGTCCAACCGGCGCCCGCGGGAAGTAAAGGCTGACGGCAAGGTCTTCCGCCGGCCGAACCGCCATATCTACTGGATCCGAATACACTTCAGCCCCCGCGGCAATGGTGATCCTCGGCTCGCCGGCAAAGGTGAGGGTGCTGCCCGCATCGGCCAGCTCCGGCGCACCGATCTTCACCGGGCGCCCAAGATGCGCTCCACCGATGACCAGCGGCTCTGTACCAAAGGCATTGGAGAACCGAACGCGAACGCGCTTGCCACCGGTCGAAAGTCGCACGAGCTGTCGGAGCGTGAAATCCGCCGATCGCGCTTGTGGAAGCAGATTCTCGCTGGTGGGCACCATCTGCGCCGATCCCCAGCTGGCGACCCAGCGTTCTTCAGCCGCCGCGGGGTACGTCATCAGCATCGCCGCGACGATCGCGATTGCTCTACCTAACCGCACAACCTTCTCCTTGTATCATGTAAGATTATCAGGGTCTTGGTAGCTGCCCGGAGGAACGTGCGTACTGGCTTATACCGCCACTCGCCTCACCTTTTAGGATAGAACGATAATATACATTATGTAAGTTTTTGTCTGCGCTTTGGTCGGGTTCAAGAGTCCCGATCGGCGTTACGCCCGGCTCACCGGTTTAGTAGTTGCATCCTCGCCCCCGTCGCTTGCGTCTCGGCGCGGCTCGAGGATGAGCGTGTTGTTCTCGACGCGCCAGCTGTGCAGCCGCGACAGGAAATTCATGCCGAGCACATCGAGCTTTCCGAAGTTCTCCGAGATCACCACGCCCAGATCCTCGGTGGCAAGCGGACCGATCGCCAGCCGCTCGATCCGACCACGCTGCGCCGCGACGGTGCCGTTGGCGGTCTCGATCATCACCGGGATGCCTGCACCCGGCGCGACGTTCGCCGCCTGGGCAGTCTCTGCCGAGATCGCGGTTATGGTCGCGCCGCTGTCGATCAGCATGCGGCGCTGAACCCCATTCATCGTGACGCGCGCCCAGAAATGCCCGTCGGGGCTCATGCGGATGCGGACGGTGTCGCCATCGACCTTCTGGTCGTCAATGCCCAGCCGCTCGGTCGCCTGCGTCCAAAGTGCCGCCAGTTCATGGCGATGAGCTACGGCGAGCACGGCGATGAGGATGATCAACGCCCAGGATACCAACGACCGAAAGATCATGCCGAAGCTGAGCCGCCGCGCACTCAGGGCGCTAAGAACGAGTACCAGGCCGCCGATCAGCCAAAGTGCATTGATGTTGTCCCAACCATTCACGCAGGTATCTCCAGGCCGTCATAGCCTGGCTCGATCCCATGCGGAAGCTCGGCGGCCAGGCTCATATAGTCCATGCTATGGTCCATATGAACCAGCGCGGTCCTTTTCGGCGCCAACTCGTTTACCCAGCCGAGCACTTCGGAGAGATGCGGATGCGTCGGATGTGGCACCCGGCGCAGTGCATCCACCACCCACACATCGAGATCGGCGTAGAGCGTCCGCATCCCGTTCGTCATTTCGTGGAAGTCCGTCGCATATCCAATTGAAGTACCACCAAAATCGAAGCGCATGCCCGCGGAGAAGATGCGGCCGTGCGGCTGGTCCGCAGTCGTGATGCGGATGTCGCCAATGGTGATGCAGTCCGGAAGATCCTCGATGGCTACGGTCGGTGGGTAGCCGCCACGGCCGTGAAACACATAGTTGAACTTGCTCTCGATCTGCGCACGCGTGAACGGACGTGCCAGCCCTCGCACCGGCATGCCGTCGCGCAAGTGCATGAGTTGGCGAAGATCATCAATGCCATGCGTGTGGTCGGCGTGATCGTGCGTCCAGATCACCGCGTCCACGTCGCCGACATCGGCGGCGATTAGCTGCTCGCGCATGTCGGGGCTGGTGTCGATCAGGATTGTGGTGCTGCCCGTGGTTACCAGCGCCGAGGAGCGCGTGCGGCGGTTCCTGGGTTCGGCGGGATCGCATGCCCCCCACTCGCTACCGATACGCGGCACGCCGGAAGAGGTACCCGAACCGAGGATGCGTATCTTCAACACGTTAGCGACGCTTCCTCAAAAGCCGTGAGCGTTGGCCGAACGCAGCGGAGCCACGTGGTCCCCAGCGCTCATGCGAGCGTTTTGGCAAACAGTGCGTGGAAGTTGCGGCGCGTCGCTTCAGCCAGTGCTTCGGGATCTTCTCCGCGCAGCTTGGCCAGGAAGCGGCAAGTGTCGGCAACAAAGGCCGGCTCGCCGGGTTTCCCGCGATGAGGCACGGGTGCCAGGAAGGGCGCGTCAGTCTCGATCAGCAGCCGGTCGAGCGGCAGCCGCACTGCTGTTTCCTGGAGGTCGCGGGCGTTCTTGAAGGTCACGATACCTGAAATCGAGATGTAGAAGCCCAGTTCCAACGCAATGTCCGCAAAGGCGCCGCTGGCAGTGAAACAGTGGATCACGCCCGGAAAGGCGCCCTTCCCCATTTCCTCACGCAAGATCTCTGCGGTGTCCTCTTCGGCATCTCTGGTATGAACGATAATCGGCAGCTGGGTCTCGCGGCAGGCCGCGAGGTGGGCGCGGAAGCTCGCCTGCTGCCGCTCGCGGTCGCTGTGGTCATAATAATAGTCCAGCCCGCTTTCCCCGATACCGACGACGCGTGGGTGCTGCGTACGCTCAACCAGCTTGGCCGTGTCAACATGGGGATGCTGATCAGCCTCGTGCGGATGGATACCGACCGATGCCCAAACGTCGTGCTCGCGTTCGGCAACCGCGATGACGTCGTCCCACTCGCGCTCGCGCGTAGAGATGTTCAGCATCGCCCCCACTCCACTTTCCCGAGCGCGAGCAAGGACTTGCTGCTGTTCTTCAACAAGCCCTTTATAGTTCAGGTGGCAATGGCTGTCGGCTAGTCTCACGCGTTCTCCGTTTGCTGGAGCTCCAGTCGGGGGAAGATGGGGATCGGCGGCGCAATGCGGAAGGCATCGTCGTCCTGCGGCGGCAATTGTGCCAACAGCTTCGCCGAGGAACCGGGGATCACCGGCTGGATCGTAGTGGCGAGGTGCCTGATCGCCCGGATCAATGTACGGAGCACCGCACGCATACGGTCGGGATCGGTTTTCCGGAGCGCCCAGGGTGCCTGCGCGTCGATATACTGGTTGCAGGCGAATACCCCGACCATCCACGCCTCGAGCGCTTGGCTGAGCGCCAGATCCTCAAAAGCAGCGTTGAAGGCGGCGCAGGCGGTATCGACTTCGGTGAGGAGCACGGCGTCGGCTTCCTCGGCCCTGCCCTCCTCGACCTGTCCTTCGCAATTTTTGGCAATGAAGGCGAGCGTGCGCTGGGCGAGATTGCCGAAGCTGTTCGAGAGATCAGCATTGGCGCGAGTGACGATCGCCTCGTCGCTGAAGGTGCCGTCATTGCCGAAGCTCACGTCACGCAGCAGGAAATAGCGTAGCGCGTCGACCCCGTAGAGCTCAGCGAGTTGCATCGGGTCGACGACATTGCCGACCGACTTGGACATCTTTTCCCCCCGGTTGAGCAGGAAGCCATGGCCGAAAACCTGCTTGGGCAGCGGCAGGTTAGCCGACATGAGGAAGGCTGGCCAATACACCGCGTGGAAGCGGACAATATCCTTGCCGATCAGGTGGATGTCTGCAGGCCAGAACTTGGCGAAGCGCTCCGGATCGTGCGGGTAGCCGGCGCCGGTGATGTAGTTGGTCAGCGCATCGACCCACACATACATGACGTGATCGGGGCTATCCGGTACCGGCACACCCCAGTCGAAGCTGGTGCGGCTGACCGACAGATCGACCAGCCCGCCCTCGACGAAGCGCAGGATCTCGTTGCGGCGCGATTCCGGGCGGATGAAGTCAGGGTTCGCCGCATAGAAGTCGAGCAGCGGCTGCTGGTATTTGGACAGGCGGAAGAACCAGGTCTCCTCGGCAGTCCACTCGACCGGCGTACCTTGCGGCGACAGCTTCTGCCCCCCCTCGCCTTCGGTCAGTTCCTTTTCCTCGTAAAAGGCTTCGTCGCGGACCGAGTACCAGCCTTCATAGCGGTCGAGATACAGATCGCCGGCATCGGCCATCGCCTTCCAGATCGACTGGCTCGCGGCATAATGCTCGGGTTCCGAGGTGCGGATGAAGCGGTCGTACGAAATATCCAGACCATCCGCCATCTCGCGGAAATAGCTCGACATTTCGTCGGCGAGTTCGCGGGCTTCCATTCCGCGCGCGCGCGCGGTCTGCACCATCTTGAGGCCATGCTCGTCGGTGCCGGTCTGGAAAAACACGTCGCGGCCATGCTGGCGCTGGAAGCGCGCGATCGCGTCGGCGGCGATCATCTCATAGGCGTGGCCGATATGCGGCCGGCCATTGGGATAGTGGATTGCCGTGCTGATGTAGAAGGGGTTCGCCATGCGCCGGCTTTAGGGATCGCGCGCGGTGTCGGCAACACGGTCTCTGGCGCTATGCGTCAGCGCCCGCTCAGCCGCACGAGCAGGCCGCTCATTTCGAACACGGTTGCACCCGCGTCGAGCGACAAGCCGCGCGCCGCCCCGGCGAGGTCGAGCGCCGCGGCATAGGCGTCGAGTGCCACGCGCAGGCGTTCGCCCGCCAGCGCCTTGGCGCGCTGGGCGATGAAGCTGGGCGCGCGGTCGAGAAATGCTTCGTAGCGGGGCTGCGCAGCCTTGCTGCCGAGCAGCTTGGCAAGGCGGCCCCGCAGCGCGTTGGACGGGTCCCCAACCGTCGCGAGCTTGTCCATTTCTGCTTCGAGCGCGGCTAGATCCAGTCCAGCGAAGCCAAGCGCGCGCCCCGGCGAGCCTTCACCCGCGCGGACCAGCGCGTCGATCTCGTCAGACGTGGCGTCGGGAAGCTCGGCCCGCAGGATCTGCGCGACGTCGCCATCCTCAAGCGCCTCGAACCGGAGCAGGCGGCAGCGCGACCGGATCGTCGGCAGCAGCCGGCCAGGTGCGTGGCTGACCAGCAGGAAGATCGTGCCCTGGGGCGGCTCCTCCAGGTTCTTGAGAAGCGCGTTGGCCCCGCCCCGCTCCAGATCGTCGATCGCGTCGATCAGGATGACCCGGCGCGGCGACAATGCCGGCTTGGTGGCGAACAGCGGCTGGAGCGAGCGCACCTGGGCAATCGTGATCGACCGGGCCAGCGCCTCGTCAGGCTTGTCGGCATCCTTGGGAAGCCGGGCTAGCGCGCGGAAATCGGGATGGGCGCCCGACGCGAGCAGGTGCGCGGTCTGGCTGTTCTCGGGCACGTCCCAGCCAGGCTGTAGCTTGTGCGGCTCCAGCGCCTCGGCAAGCATGCGCGCAGCGGCGAGGTGGGCGAAGCTGCTCTTCCCCACGCCCTCCGGCCCGGCAAACAGCCAGGCATGGTGCAACGCGCCGCTAGCCATGGCGGCGGCAAGCGCATCGCGGGCGGGTTGATTGCCGAGCAGCATGGCGGGACCATGATCCCCTCCCCGCGAACGGGGAAGGGAAAACGGGTCAGGCGAACAGCGACCAGAGGCCCTGCCAGGCGCGGCGGAAGAAGCCGGCCTCGCCGATCTCCGTTTCCGCGACCAGCGGCAGCGTCTGAGTGGGCATGCCAGGCGTTTCGACGACCAGGTCCGCAATGTGGGCGCCGGCCTTGATCGGCGCCTTGACGGGACCCTGGTAGACGATCTTGCCCTGCATCTGCGGCGAAGTGCCGGCGGGCACCGTCGCGTTCAGGTCGCGCGGTGCCACGACGCCAACGGTCGTGTCGCTTCCGCCCTGCACCTCGACATCGCCGATCTTGCGGCCCTTGGCTGCGATCGGGCGCGCCTTCCACGAGCGGAAGCCCCAGTTCATGAAGCGCACTGATTCATCGGCACGCCCGCCATAGCTGTCGAGTCCGGCGACCACCATCACCAGCCTGCGACCGCCCTGTTCGGCCGACCCGGTGAAGCCATAGCCCGCCTCCTCGGTGTGCCCGGTCTTGAGACCGTCGGCCCCCTCGACGCGGCCGAGCAGCGGATCGCGGTTGCCTTGGCTGATCGCGGCACCGGCACCCAGCGTCTTGCCCCAGGTGAAGCTCGGCAGCGAGTAATATTGCTTGTAGAGGTCCGGATGCTCCTTGATCGTGGCGGCTGCAAGATGCGCCAGATCGCGCGCGGTCACATAGGTGCGACCCTCGTCCGGCCAGCCGTTCGAATTGCCGAAATGGCTGTTGGTCAAGCCGATGCGCTGCGCCTGCTGGTTCATCAGATTGGCGAACGCTTCCTCCGTGCCAGCGATGCCCTCTGCAAGCACGACGCAGGCGTCGTTGCCCGACAGGGTGACGATGCCCTTCAGCAGATCGGAAACCGTCGGCTTCTCGCCCACGGCCAGGAACATGGTCGAACCCTGCGAATGCCACTTCTTCCACGTCTCGGGCCGCACCTCGATCTGCTGATCGAGCTTGAGCTCACCCTTCTTGATGAGGTCAAAAGCGACATAGACCGTCATCATCTTCGCCATCGATGCTGGCGGCATGCGGCGGTCGGCGTCCTTGGCATAGAGCACTGCGCCGGAGGACAGGTCCTCCATGTACGCAATGGGTGCCGGCGTGTCGAAGGGCGGATTTGCCGCGGTCGTGGGATAGGCGACAGCGAGCGCGAGGAGCGATGCGGCGGCGAGCTTCTTCATGGGTGTGCGAGTTCCCCGGGGTACGAAAACTAGTTGGCGGCGATGACGCGCGCGTCTGCATGACCCGCGCGGGCGGCCCTGCCGCGAGCGGCTTCGGCCTGTGCTTGGGTCGCGAACGGGCCGAGCTGCACGCGGTGGAGCCCTCCACCCTGCTTTACGAACCCGCCCATGCTCCGCGCAAGCGCTTGTGCGTTGCCGGGCGAGGAAAGTGCGGCCACCTGCACAAGATAGCGTCCGCGGACAGCCACCGGCTTGGCAGCGGGAGCAGGCGCGGCGGCACGTGAACGCACGGGTGCCGGCGACCGGACCGGCGCTGCCGCGCGCACCGGCACGGCGGCGGGCGTCGCGGGCAAGCGTTTGCGAAGCGCGTTCAGAAGCACCGGCGGCGCATCGGCCCGCGGGCTTGGCGCAGTGCCGGCTCGAAGCGCGGCCATGTCGGGCCCGGAAGGCGTCACCGCGCGGATGCGCACCGGCACCCGCTGGTCTTGCGCATAGCCAAGCTGAGTCGCAGCACCCGTCGAAAGATCGATGGGATGATCGGCACCCAGCGCCAGCTGCCCGGTGACCAGCACCAAAATAGTGCGGCCGGTGTCCAGTGACGTCACCTCCAGCACGGTGCCGACCGGCAGCGAGCGATGCACGGCCACCGACGCCGTATCGGCAGCCCCCCCGCCGTCCACAGTGCGAACGTCGGCATAGCCGGTCTCGTCATAGCGGAACTCGCCCGGGCGCGTCCTGGAGGAGCCGCTGGGCCCCTCGCTTGGCGGCGGCGCGAAACCGGCGTCGCGATCCTGTGTCTCGGGCGGCGCATACGCCGTGCCGGGCGCACGTTGCGCGGCATGGACAGGCGTCCCGACACACAAGGCGATCAGCGGCAGCAGGGCGGCGGTGTCAGCGTTCCACTTCATCGGCGAGCAATCCTACCGACAGCGCATAAAAATTCGAGCAGTTATAATCGAGGATCACGCGATAATTGCCGGTGAGGAGATAGGCCGTGTTGCCGGGGCCGTCGGGTTCTAGCAGCGTCGCCTGAACGTTGTCGGCGGGCCAGCCCCGCCCAGTTGGCACGATGCCCAGCGCGCGCCATTCGGCGACCGTCTTCCACTGGCTGTGCCGTTCATGCACGCGCGGACAGCGCGGCGACGCGGTCCGGTTGCCCAGTGCGCTGCGATCCAGCCCGGCGGGCACGCTGACCGCAAAGCCCCAGGGCTGGCCCGCGCGCCATCCGGCGTTCACGAAATAAGCGGCGATCGACGCAAGCGTGTCGGCCTCGCTTGTCCAAATATCGGCCATGCCGTCGCCGTCGCCGTCGCGGGCGAGGCGAAGATAAACGCTTGGCAGGAACTGCGGACCGCCAAACGCGCCGGCCCAACTTCCCACCAGTTTCGAACGCGGCACGCCGCGATCGATCATCTTAAGGGTCGCTATGAACTCGGTCGAGAACAGCTCGCGCCGCCGCCCTTCATAGGCAAGGCTGGCAAGCGCGCGCGGCAGGTCAAAGCCGCCCATCACCCGCCCGTAATTGGTTTCATGTCCCCAAATTGCGACCATGATCGATTCGGGAACGCCGGTTTCCTGCTCGATGCTGGCAAGCCGCGGGCGTTGCCGCTGATAGGCGACCCGCCCCTGCGAAATGCGGGCATTATCGACATGGCGGATGCGGTACGGCGCAAAGGGCGGGATCGCCGCGTTCGGGCCGCCATCGGGCTGCTGTCGGTCGAGTTCCACCACCCGCGGATTGTAGGTCAGGTTGGGCATGACAAGGTCGATGGTCCGGCGCGTCACACCCTCACGCTCAGCCTGGCGCGCAAGCGTCTGGAGATAGGCCTGGAACCCCGCCTCATCCTGCACCGGCGCGGGCGCCGTGGGGGCACTTGCCACTAGGCTCAGGGCCATAGCCGAGGAACTACCGAACGCGCTTAACCAACCGAACATCCGTGGTGTGTGGCACAGCCGGCGCGTGCGCTGAACCCCCAAGCGCAACGGCCGGTCAAGAAATTGTGGCGGCGCGGCGCAGAAGCGGCTAGCGGAGCGCCACCGGAGAGATGGCCGAGTGGTTTAAGGCAGCGGTCTTGAAAACCGCCGTGGGTGGAAGCTCACCGTGGGTTCGAATCCCACTCTCTCCGCCATCCAGGAAATTCTTTCCCAAACATGGGAAGCCCTCGGCGGCATAAGCGTTCAGCCCTCCAAACCGGAGGATTTTGTTCGATGAAGCGCCCTGCCCTGTTCCAGCCGATCAACGTCGGCGGCCTGGACCTGCCGAACCGCATCGTGATCGCACCGATGTGCCAATATTCTGCGATCGATGGGTGCATGACCGATTGGCACCTGATCCACCTTGGCCAACTGGCGCTGTCGGGTGCCGCCTTGCTGACGATCGAGGCGACGGCGGTCGTTCCGGAAGGACGGATCACCTGGGCCGATGTCGGGCTCTGGGACGATGCGACGGAAGCGGCAATGGCGAAGGTCGTGGAGAGCATCCGCCGCTGGTCACCCATGGGGATCGCTATTCAGCTTGCCCATGCCGGCCGCAAGGCCTCGACTGCCCGCCCCTGGGACGGCGGACAGCAGATCCAGCCGCCCCACCCGCATGGCTGGCAGACCGAAGCGCCCTCAGCCCTGCCCTTTGCCGAGGGCGAACTGGCGCCCACCGCGCTGGACCGCGACGGGTTGAAGCGGGTGCGCGACGCGTTCGCCGATGCGGCTCGCCGGTCGGCGCGGCTCGGCCTGGACGCGATCCAGCTTCACGGGGCCCATGGCTATCTGCTCCACCAGTTCCTGTCCCCGCTCTCCAACCACCGCGATGACGACTATGGCGGCTCGCTGGAGAACCGGATGCGCTTCGCGCTCGAGGTTTTCGATGCGGTGCGCGCAGCGTTTCCCGCCGAGCGTCCGGTTACCATGCGGCTTTCGGGCACCGATTGGGTTGAGGGCGGCTGGGATGTCGAGCAGTCCATTGCCTTTGTGCAGGCGCTGGAAGCGCGCGGCTGCGCCGCGGTGCACGTGTCGAGCGGCGGGCTTGATCCCCGTCAGGACATTCCGGTCGGCCCCAATTATCAGGTGCCGCTTGCCCGCGATATCAAGCAGGCGACGAAGCTGCCGGTTGTCGCGGTGGGGATGATCAGCGACTATGACCAAGCGGAGGCGATCGTCGGGACCGGCGACGCCGACATGATCGCCCTCGCCCGCACGATGCTCTACGATCCGCGCTGGCCCTGGCATGCCGCCGCGCATCTCGGCGCAACGGTGAAGGCGCCGGAGCAGTATCTCCGCTCGCAGCCCCACCGGTTCAAGAACCTGTTCAGCGGCGAGTAGCCGAAGGCGCCGCTCAGTTGCGGAAGAGCGGCAGCGGCGGACGCGAAGCCTGAGTGCCAGCCTCCGCCCGCTGCAACTTGCTGGCGCGCAGCGAAAGCTCCTGCGCCTCGGCAAAGCTTTTCGCCTGCTGTGCGGATTCTTCCAGGGCTTGAGCTAGCGTACGCTTGTTCATCCGATCTCTCCGCGACGTTCGGAGACATCTACATCACTGATATGACGGCGAAATTACATGAATGTGGTTGCACGCGACCGCCGAAGCACCAGCGCGCGGAGGCATCGCTTGACTGCTATGGTCAGGGGGCTAGTTCGGCAAACTACCGTTGCCGCACTTTCCCTGCGCCCTTCGGTCCCCTCAAAGCGTTGGACTCACCATGCCGAAGACTGCCACCGAATTGATGCAGGAAATCCTGTTCTCCGCGTTCCTCGACTCAGTCGATGCGCTGAAGGCGGGCTCCAACGGATTGCCCAACCTGCTGGTGCGTGAACTGAACGGCATCCACCGCAACACGACCTTCGCCGACCTACCCAAGGAAGTGCAGGACGCCATCACCGCCAATGTCCGCGGCGCCTTCACCAAGCTGTTGAAGGAGGGCTATTCGGTCGGGCTGGCCAGTGCTGGTGCGCGCCCTACACCAGCTCAGCGCACCACTGACGGGCGATCGCCCCCGCGGGATCGTCCGCGCCGCCCTGATGGTCCCCGGCCGCCACGTGGTTCGGACGGTCCCAAGGGGCCCGGCAATCGCCCAAAGCCTCGCGGCTGAGCGCGCTTCATGCAACTCGACGATCAGATGGTGCGGTTCTTCGGAACGGCAGACCTTCAACAACTCGCGCCGGGTGCGCTGCAGTCAGGCATCGAGCGGATGCAGGTCGAGTTCGGCCTGGAAACCGATCGCAGTCGCCGCTTCGCGCTCTGGTCCTTGATGTTCATGTTCGGGGCGGCGCCCGATCTCGATGTCGCGTTCGAAAATGCTGCCGATCGCGATGCGGCCCGAATCTTGATGGACCTTGTCGATCACGCCGCGCAGGAAGACTGAAGGCCGGCTTATCCCTGCCGTGATCAGGACTTCGGCAGGGCCTGCCACACCGCAGCCGCCACCCCGCCTCCCCCGACGCTGAAAGGCGGACTTTCGGCTTCGCCATCCAGGCGCAAGGTCAGCAGCGTGCCGAGCGCCGACCGGCGAAATCGCGGCTTGCGATGATCCGAAAGGGCTTCGTTCACGGCATAGCGCCCGCCATCGCTCGACGTGGTCTCCGTCAGGCGCAGCGATGTCTGTCGGGTGATTTCCTGATCGTCTTGAACAGCGGTGAAGGGCTGATCCGCCGGCCGGGCTAGGGGCGGCACCAAATCAGGTTGCATCGTGCGCTGATCGAACTTCAGCGCCTGGGCGGGCAATGCAAAGCGATCAAAGGACCGCCCGGTCGGCACTCGGCTCGGAATAGGCCCCAGCGATGCCGTATCGACCTTCACGCCCGAACTTCCAGGGACCACGGCGTTGTCACGCGGCCGTTCATCCGCAAGAGCAGGCGTTCCGAGTATCAGCGATACCGCGCAAACTGAGAGGCTCTTGATCATCACCGATCCTCAGCGAGAAGTCGGATGATGACCTAAATGTGGCAGGCGAACAAGCACCCGAGCCAGCTAAGACTCAAAAATCCCCGCCTCATGCCGCGCAGCCGGAGCCGGCGCAGACACGATGCGGGGATTGAAAGAACGGAGAGCGGCCGAAAGCCGCCCGCCGATTACTTCTTGCCTAGGCTAAGGCCGCCGAAACGCTTGTTGAAGCGCGCCACCTGACCGCCCTGATCGAGCATCTGGCCGCGGCCGCCGACCCAGGCCGGGTGCGCCAGCGGATCGATTTCCAGCTGCATCGTGTCGCCTTCCTTGCCCCAGGTGGAGCGGGTTTCGTACACGGTGCCGTCGGTCATCTGGACCTTGATCATGTGGTAGTCGGGATGCGTGTCAGTCTTCACGATGGAATTCCTTGAAAAAGCCACCGGTTACCGACCGGCAGCGGATGCGCGCGCCTAGCAGAGAGCTCGGGCCTGCGCAACCGAGGCATGGATTGCTTACTTGGGCGGATCGGCGATCATCGCCGTGAACTCGCACTCGGTGGCCAGATCGCCATCGACATACGCCTTCCCGGCGAACTTGCACACGCGCGACCGCTTTTGGACGAAGCTGGCTTCAAGCCGGAGCAGCACGCCGGGTTCAACCGGCTTGCGGAACTTCACGCCGTCGATCGACATAAAGTACACCAGCTTGCCCGAGCCCGAGAGCTGAAGGCTTTCCACTGCCAGAACGCCGGCGGCCTGCGCCAGCGCCTCGACCTGGAGCACGCCAGGCATGATCGGACGCCCAGGGAAATGCCCCTGGAAGAACCCTTCATTCATGCTGACTGCCTTGATCGCGACGATCCGCTGGTCGAGGACGAGTTCCTCGACCCGGTCCACCAACAGCATCGGATAGCGATGCGGCAGCGCCGACATCACCCGCCCGATGTCGAGCGGGCCAATGTTGGTGCCGCCGGTCGCTTCCGCTTCGCTCACCGCGGCTCAGCCGGACGGTTGGTGTTCGCGGCCGGAGCAGCCGGAGTCCCGGCCGGACGGGCTGCGGCGCCCTGCTGCTGTGCAGCAGCCTGCTGATAGGCGCGGATCTGCGCCGCCTGGGCGATCTGCTGCTGGATCGCCTGCGTGTCGCGGCTCGGCTGCCAGTTGGCGGGCGGCTGGATGCTGACGGTCGGGGTCGTCTTGTCGATTTCGGCGGTGATCGCAGTGCTGATGTCGGCCGAATCCGGCGCGTACTGGAACACTTCCGGTGCGAGCACGACCGAGATCTTGCGCGCGTTGACGACGCGCATCATCGCCGGCTCATACTGGCGCAGGACGGATTCAATCGCGAACAGCTCGGCGCGTGCGGCCGGGTTGCTCAGGCGCGACAGGTCGTTCTGGGCGTTGGTCTGCGCGGTGCGGATCTTCTCGATCGCCGGGTTCTTGGCGGTCTGCGCGGCGGTCAGCTCAGCGTCGCTGACCTGGCCGTCCTTGTTCGTGTCGATCTGCGCGATCAGCGGCTTCATCTCGGTTTCGAGCGTCTGGCGGCGCTGCTGCATCTGGTCGAAGGCGGCCTTGTAGGTCGTCGAGATCTGCTGGTGGGCTGCCGTCAGCGCCTTGGAGCTGGCAACCACGGCCGCCGGGTTTGCCGAGGCGATACCCGAAACCTGTGCCTGTGCCGGAGCAGCGATCGCGAGGGTCGCCGGGGCGGCGAGGATCGCCGCGAGGATGCACTTCTTGGTGATCATCAGAACTGAGTCCCTACGTTGAAAGTGATGAGCTTGTTATCGTCGCCCTCGTTCTTGAGCAGCGCCTTGGCGACGTCGATGCGCAAGGGGCCAAAGGGCGAATTCCAGTTGACGCCGATACCGACCGAAAGCCTCGGGCGTGCCGAGTCACCGACATAGCGCTCAAAGAACGGCGCAGTCGGGCTGCTGGCGATCGGGTTGATCGTGGTGCCGACGCAGGGCTGGCTCGGCGACGCCGAATAGCCGACCTGGCAAGTCGTGGTAACCGTTGGAACACCACCGGCGAAATACAGCTGGTTGCCTGCCGCGTCCTTCAGGAAATTGTCCTTGGGCAGCAGCGTGGGCGATCCATCCGCGTTGAACAGCGGCTTGCCGCTCGCGTCCGCAGCCTGAGCGAACTCGATCGTCTTGGCAGGGCGCGTGATGTTGAACAGGCTGCCCGCCATCACATAGATGGACGGCCGCAAGCCCAGTTCCTGCGCGCCTGCGCCAAGCGGGATCTCCAGCTCGGCCTTGGTCAGGTAATAGGCCTTGCCGCCAATCGCGTCGTCGACGATGCGGTCGCGGTCCTCGACCAGCAGCTGCGTACCGGTCAGCGGATCGCCCGTGAAGCCGATACGCTGGACGCGCGGACCGACGCCGCGAATGTCGAAGCCACGGAACTGCGGCTCGCCCAGGTAGAAGCGGTCGGTGATACGCACCGGATCGATGCCCGGGCCACGGCTGCTTTCCAGGCTGTGGATGTAACCGCCCTCAGCCGAGACCGAGAAGATGAAGTTGCTGCCCAGGTTCCAATACTTGTCCGCGTCGACACGCCCTCGGATGTAACGGACATCGCCGCCCAGACCCGCAAAGTCGGCGCCCAGCGTCAGGCGTTCGCCCCGCGTCGGGCGCAGGCGGCTGTTGAGGCTGTCATAGATCAGCGAAACGCCGACCAGCGAGGTCAGGCGATTGCCCACCGCTTCGCAATAATAGCGCCCGGCAATGACGGGATCACACTCCCTGACTCCGTCACCATCGGTGTCCGAGTAGAAGGTGTTCTTGTCGAGCGTGACGTCGTCCTGCGCCAGCTGGTAGCGGCCCGACAGCGTCCAATATTCGGTCAGCGGAACGCCGGCGACGACCTGGAAGCCGGTCGAAACCTGGCTGTAGGTGGTCGAACGGTCGCTGCCGATATAGTTGAACGCGTTGTAATCGCGGCGGAAAATCGTGCCGCCCAGCGCCACGTTGCTGTCGAACAGATAGGGCTCGGTGAAGCCCAGTTCGACCGACTTGGAATAGCTGGAATAGTCCACCGATGCCGAGACGGTCTGCCCCTTGCCGCGGAAGTTGCGCTGGCGGATCGACGCCTGAAGGATGAACTGCTCGAGGCTTGAGAAGCCCGCCGACAGCGTCAGTTCGCCGTTCGCGCGCTCTTCCACATTCGCGGCGAGCACTATGCGGTCGGGGCTCGATCCTTCCTTGCGCTCGATCTCGAACTTGTCCTGGAAATACCCCAGGCTGTTGATGCGGTCCTGAGAGCGCTTCACCAGGAAGGTGTTGAACGCGTCACCCTCGGCAACGCGCATTTCGCGGCGGATCACCTTGTCCTGGGTCTGGCGGTTGCCGGTGATGTCGATGCGCTCGATGTACGTACGATTGGCTTCCGCAATGCGGAAGTTCATCGTCATCGTCAGGCTCTCGCGGTCGCGCTGGAACTCGGGACGCACATCGGCAAACGCATAGCCGAACGCGCCGGCGGTCTCGCTGAGCTGCTCGACCGTGTCCTCGACTGCCTTGGCGTTGTACCAGTCGCCTTCCTTGATCGCGAGGGCGCTGGCGAGCTTCTTGTCGTCAAAGTCGCGTATCGCGCTGTCGACCGTCACGGGGCCGAACTTATAGCGCGGACCTTCCTCGACCACATAGGTGATGATGAAGTCGCGCTTGTCCGGGGTGAGCTCGGCCACGGCCGAGATCACGCGGAAATCGGCATAGCCGTTGGTCAGATAGAATTGGCGCAGCTTTTGCTGGTCATAGGCCAAACGGTCCTGGTCATAGGACGTATTCGAGCTGAGCAGGTTCTTCAGGCTCGACGTCTTGGTCGCCATCTCGCCGCGCAGCTGCCCGTCGGAGAACACCTCGTTGCCGATGATGTTGATCTGGCGGACCTTGGACTTGGGACCCTCGTTGATCTCGAAGATCACGTCGACGCGGTTCTGGTCCAGGCTGACCATCTTGGGCTGCACATTGGCGGCGAAGCGCCCCTGGCGGCGGTACAGCTCGACGATGCGCGCAACGTCGGCACGCACGGCGGTGCGGGTGAAGATCTGCCGCGGCGACAGCTTCACTTCCTTCTGGATCTTGTCGGCCTTCAGGCGCTTGTTGCCCTCGAACACGACCCGGTTGATCACCGGATTTTCCTTGATCCGGATGGTCAGGTCGCCGGTCAGCGCGCCGTCGATCTCGACGTCGGCGAGCAGATCGGACGCGAGCAGGTCCTTGATCGCCTGATCGATCGTTTCGTTGGTGTAGGTCTCCCCTACCCGCAGGCGCGTGTAGGACAGCACCGTCTCGGGCTCGACGCGCTGCGACCCTTCGACGCGCAGCGTGCGTACGGTGCGGACTTCCTGAACAGGCACCACCTGCGCGGGCGCTGCGGCAGGCGTCGCCTGCTGCGTGGCGGGCTGCGGTGCGGGCGCCGGACGGCCGGCCGCCTGGGCGTGTGCCGTTCCCGAGAGCATCGTGCCCGCGAGAAGCACTGCCACTGCGCGCGTGCCGAGATTACCAGTCTTGATATTCACATCCCACCCCAAGTCGGATTTCGAGAAAAGCCGCTGCCCACGCGACGCCGGAACATACCGCCCCTGCCTTAACCGCTTCAGCCGATCAAGCCGGCCAAATTCTTCCACAAGCCCAATGCACCAAGATCATTCAACGTGACCAGCAGCATCAATGCCAGAATTGCGATCAGACCACCCCGATAAGCCCATTCCATCACCTGCGGCTCGACCGGTCGACGGCGTACGGCTTCCACTGCGTAGAACAGCAAATGCCCGCCATCCAGTACAGGCACTGGCAACAGGTTGATGAATCCAAGATTAATCGAGATGAGCGCGATCAGGAACACGAATTCGGTCGGCCCCATCGCCAGCCGTTCGCCGGAGACCTGCGCGATCTTGAGCGGTCCGCCAAGCTCGGCCACCGAACGGCGCCCGGTGATGATCTGGCCCAGCCCGTCCACCGTCATCTGGATGATGTCGCCGGTCATGCGCAGGCCGATCACCGGCGCTTCCAACAGGTTGACGGACTCGTGCACGGGCTTGGCCGGGCCGATGCCCAGCCGCCCAATGCGGAACTCGTTGCCGAACCGGTCACGCTCCACGCGCACGCCGATCTGTGCGTCGACCGAGCGCGGCTCGCCGTTCCGCTGATAGGCGATCGTAACCGCCTCGCCGGGGCGAAGCTGCGTATACTTCACCATATCGGCATAGGTATCGACCGAACGGCCACCCAGCGCCGTCACCTGATCGCCAGGCCGAAGCCCAGCCTGCTCGGCCGCACTGCCCGGCAGCACCGTTCCGACCGTGCTCGGCGTGCGGTTGTCGCCATAGGCGAGCGCGAACGCCGAGAGGATCAGAATGGCGATGATGAAATTGGCGACCGGACCGGCGGCGACGATGATCGCGCGCTGCCACAGCGGCTTTGCCTGAAAGGTCTGCGCCCGCTCATGCGCGGGCAGCGCCAGCCAGTCGGCGGTGGGCTGCGACGCTGGGTTCATGTCGCCGGCAAAGCGGACATAGCCGCCCAGCGGCAACAGGCAGAACTTCCAGCGGGTGCCGCGGCGATCCGTGAAGCCGGCGAGTTCGCGGCCAAAGCCGATCGAGAACTCCTCTGCCTTCACGCCGAACCAGCGCCCGGCGAGATAGTGCCCCATCTCGTGGAGGAAAACGAGCGGCCCGATCACCAGCGCGAACGCAAGGAGGGTGAGCAGGAAGCCGGGCGATTCGATCAAACGACACAGTCCTTCACACGCTCGACCGCATAGCGGCGCGCCTCGGCGTCGATCGCAAGCACTGCGTCGAGCGTTTCCGGGGCGGCCGGATCGTAGCGGTCCAGCGTATCGGCAACGATTGCGGCAATTTCAAGAAAGCCGACCGCGCCGGAAAGGAAGCCGGCAACAGCCACTTCGTTGGCGGCGTTGAGAACGGCCGGACGTGCGCCCCCGGCTGCCAGCGCCTCGCGCGCAAGCTTGAGCGCGGGGAAGCGCACATAGTCAGGCGCTTCGAAATTCAGCCGTCCGATGCGGGCAAGGTCGAGCGGTTCGCTCGGCGTCTCCATCCGCTCCGGCCAGGCTAGCGCATAGGCAATGGGGGTACGCATGTCCGGCGAGCCAAGCTGGGCCAGCACCGACCCGTCGATATATTCCACCATCGAATGGATCACCGACTGCGCGTGCACCAGCACGTCGAGCTTGTCGGCCCCCACCGGGAACAGGTGATAGGCCTCGATCAGTTCAAGGCCCTTGTTCATCATCGTCGCAGAATCGACCGAGATCTTCGCGCCCATCGACCAGTTGGGATGCGCCACCGCCTGGGCCGGCGTGATCGACTGCATCGCCTCCAGCGGGGTCTGGCGGAAAGGGCCACCGCTTGCCGTCAGGATGATACGCCGAACCGCCTGGGGCGCGCTCCGATCCAGGCATTGGAATACA
Source organism: Sphingomonas sp. IC-56 (assembly GCF_021043375.1). Taxonomy (GTDB): domain Bacteria; phylum Pseudomonadota; class Alphaproteobacteria; order Sphingomonadales; family Sphingomonadaceae; genus Sphingomonas. The sequence continues at coordinate 19,044 of NZ_JAJNDV010000009.1, read as the reverse complement.
GCATTGTGCTCCGAGTCCACCGGGAGCAGCGTCGCGCCATGCCGGCTCGCGGCCGCCATCATCACGGCCCCGGCCGAGACCAGCGATTCCTTGTTGGCCAGCGCAACCGTCCTGCCGCCCTCAAGCGCAGCCATTACCGGCTTCAGGCCCGCCGTGCCGACGATTGCGGCCATGGTCCAGTCGGCGCCCATCCGCGCCGAGTCGCAGATCGCCGCCTCGCCGCCGCACGCTTCGATGCCGCTGCCCGCCAGCGCATCGCGCAGCCGGTCCAGGCAGCTTTCATCCGCCACCACCGCGCGCTTGGCACGCGTGCGCAGCGCCGCGGCGGCAAGCTTGTCGACGTCGCAATTGGCGGTGAGCGCCAGCACTTCGAACTGGTCGGGCGCGCGTTCGATCAGGTCGAGCGTCGAACTGCCCACCGATCCGGTAGCGCCAAGAACAGTGATGGTCTTCTTCATCAGATCAGCGCAATCACCAGCAATGCGGCCAGCGGGGCCACGAACACCAGCCCGTCCAGCCGGTCCAGGATCCCGCCATGGCCCGGCAGGAGGTTGCTCGAGTCCTTGACCCCAGCCTGGCGCTTGAGATGGCTCTCATACAGGTCACCCGCTTGCGACGCAGCGGCAAGCAGCGGCGTCGCCACCGCCAGCACCAGCGGCAAATCGAAACGCCATACCAGCACCAGCGCGAACACCGTCGCAGCCACCATCCCGCCGATAAAGCCTGCCCAGGTCTTGTTGGGGCTGATCCGCGGCGCCAGCTTCGGCCCGCCAATGGCCCGGCCCGCAAAATACGCGCCCGTGTCCGCCGCCCACACCAATGCCATCGCCCAGAAGGTGAGTAACAGCCCCTGATCGCCACGCTCGCGCAGCATCAGCAGCGCCAGCACCGGCAGCCCGACATACAGCACGCCCGCCGCTAGCCGCCCGCTGCGCGTAATCGCACCCAGGAAAAAGGCGCCACCGATCAGCAGCCCAAGCGACAGAAAGCTCGGCCCGGCCGCAATGTCCGGCGCCATGATCGCCAGCGGCACCGACAGGGCATATTGCGAAAGCCGGCGCTGGCGCAGCGTGGCATGCATCAGCCCGGCCCACTCGCCGATCATCAGGATCGCGGCTACGGCAAGGATCAGCCAGAAGCCCAGCCCACCTGCCCACAACGCCGCGCTCGCCATGACCACCAGCGCGATGCCAACGACCGCGCGCGTGCCAAGATCGGACATTTTGCGGCTCACAGGCCGCCGAAGCGCCGCTGGCGCTTGCCGAACTGGTCGATCGCGGCAGCCAAAGCTGCCTCGTCGAAGTCGGGCCAAAGCGTGTCCACGAACAACAGCTCGGCATAAGCCGCCTGCCACAACAGGAAGTTGGACAGCCGCTGCTCGCCCGAGGTGCGGATCATCAGGTCGAGCGGCGGCAGATCGGCCGTCTCCAGGCTCGCCTCGAAACGCTGCGCATCGATTCCCTCGGGGGCGAGCACGCCGTCCTGCACCTGTTCGGCGAGGCGCCGTGCAGCCGCCAAGATTTCTGCCTGCGCGCCGTAATTCAGCGCGATCACCAGCGTCGGCCCCGGATTGTCGGCCGTGCGCGAAATCGCCGCATCGATCATCGATACCAGGTCCGGCTGAAGCCGGCGCCAATCGCCGATGACCCGCAGCTTCACGCCTTCGGAAATCAGTTCCTCAAGCTCGCTCGCCAGGAACTGGCGGAGCAGGCCCATCAGGTCGCGAACCTCCTCCTCGGGACGCCGCCAGTTCTCGGAGGAAAACGCGTACAGCGTCAGCGCCTCGATGCCGAGCTTCCGCGCGGCACGGCTGATGCGGCGCACCGCCTCCACGCCCTGCTTGTGCCCGGCGATCCGCGGCAGGAACCGCTTCTTCGCCCAGCGCCCATTGCCGTCCATGATGATCGCAACATGGCGCGGCACGGGCGCAGCGGCGAGCTGGGGCGCCGGCTTAGCAGCCACGGACGCCCCCGCCCGACCAGACAAGGCGATGCCGCAGCATCACTTGTTGAGGATTTCCTTTTCCTTCGCCGCGGCTGCCGCGTCGATCTCGGCGATGGTGGCGTCGGTCAGCTTCTGGACTTCGGTTTCGTGGCGCTTGCGGTCGTCCTCGCCGAACACGCCCTTCTTCTCGTCGGTCTTCAGGCTGTCATTGCCGTCGCGGCGCACGTTGCGAACCGCGATGCGTGCCTTTTCGGCATATTGGCTGGCCAGCTTGGCGAGTTCCTTGCGCCGCTCCTCGGTCAGGTCCGGGATCGGCAGGCGCAGCGTCTGCCCGTCGACGATCGGGTTCAGGCCAAGACCTGCCGAGCGGATCGCCTTGTCGGCCGGGCCGACATTGGACTTGTCCCACACCTGCACCGACAGCATCCGAGGTTCCGGCACGGAAACCGTCGCCAGCTGGTTCAGCGGCATGTGCGAGCCATAGACCTCGACCGTCACGGGATCGAGCAGGCTGGTGGAAGCGCGGCCGGTGCGCAGGCCGCCAAGATCATGCTTCAGCGATTCAACGGCACCCGCCATGCGGCGTTCAAGATCGGCTTTGTCGTAAGCGGCCATTACCGGCTCCTGTTAATTCAAGCTTGGGTTTGAACGATCGTCGAAGTGCCCTCGCCGCGCAGCACGGCGGCGAGATTGCCTTCCTCGCGGATGTTGAACACCACGATCGGGATATGGTTGTCACGGCACAGCGCCACGGCCGACGCATCCATCACCTTCAGATTGTCGGCAAGGACGCGGTCATAGCTCAGCGTGTCGTAGCGCGTCGCGGTCGGCACCTTCTTCGGGTCGGCGTCGTACACGCCGTCGACCGAAGTGCCCTTGAACAGCGCGTCGCAATTCATCTCGGCGGCACGCAGCGCAGCGGTGGTGTCGGTGGTGAAGAACGGCAGGCCCGTGCCCGCGGCAAAGATCACCACGCGCCCCTTTTCCATGTGCCGCTCGGCACGACGGCGAACATAGGGCTCGCACACGCTGGCCATCGGGATCGCCGACTGCACGCGGGTCTGCACGCCGATCTTCTCCAGCGCGTTCTGCATCGCCAGCGCGTTCATCACCGTGGCCAGCATGCCCATATAGTCGGCGCTCGCCCGGTCGAATCCCTGCGCGGCACCCGCCAGCCCGCGGAAGATGTTGCCCCCGCCGACGACCATGCACACTTCAAGCCCGGTCTCGGTGGCTTCCTTCACTTCGGCGGCGACACGGTCGCAGGTGGCGGGATCGATGCCGAACTGCCCCTGCCCCATCAGCACTTCGCCGGACAATTTGAGCAGGATTCGTTGGAAGCGCGAAGCGGTCATTGGAGCCTAGGATTCGAGGGGAGCGTAGATAGCGAAGCGGCGCGGACCTTAGAGGTGCCGCGCCGCCGGAACAAGCAGAGATGCCGAGGAGATCTGGTGCAGACCGCGCCTCCCGGGCATCCTGTCACAGGTTGCTGGTCCTTACTTGGACAGACCGGCGGTCGCGGCCACTTCGGCGGCGAAGTCGCTTTCTTCCTTCTCGATGCCCTCGCCGAGCTGGAAGCGGACATAGTCGGTCAGCGTGATCGTGGTGCCGGCATCCTTGCCGGCCTGGGCGATCACGTCCTGCACCGGGGTCTTGCCGTCCATGACGAACGCCTGGGTGAGCAGCGCGTTCTCCTTCTTGAACTTCTCGACCGGCCCGTTGAGGATCTTCTGCGCGACCTCGTCGGACTTGCCGACGATCTTGTCCGCATTCTTCTCACGCAGGATCGCGGCTTCGCGCTCGACGACTTCCGGATCGAGGGTCTCGACCGACAGCGCCAGCGGGAATGCAGCGGCGATGTGCATCGCGATCTGCTTGCCCAGCGGCTCGAGCACGTCGGCACCGGCGTCAGACTCAAGCGCGACGAGCACGCCGATCTTGCCCAGGCCCGGCGCAGCCGCGTTGTGGACGTACGGGATCACCGCGCCCTTGGACACTTCCACGGTCTTTGCGCGGCGCAGAACCTGGTTCTCGCCGATGGTCGCGATGTTCGCGGTCAGTACTTCCTCGACGGTGCCGGCGGGCAGCTTGGCCGCCTTCAGCGCTTCGACATCGGCACCGACTTCCATCGCGAGCGCGGTTACGTCGCGCACGAACGTCTGGAAGATCTCGTTCTTCGCGACGAAGTCGGTCTGCGAGTTCACTTCGACGGCAACGCCCTTGGTGCCGGCGACCTGCACGCCGACCAGGCCCTCGGCCGCGGTGCGGCTGGACTTCTTGGCGGCAGTGGCCAGGCCCTTGGTGCGCAACCAATCAACAGCGGCTTCCATGTCGCCGTTGGTCTCGTTCAGCGCCTTCTTGCAATCCATCATGCCGGCGCCGCTCTTTTCGCGGAGCTCCTTCACGGCTGCTGCAGTGATCTCGGCCATGTTCTCTTCCTCTAGCTTGACGGCTGCGGTGGCCCCGAGCCGTATATCAAAAACCCCGTTCGCCCTGAGCTTGTCGAAGGGCCGTTCTGTTTCTTGCCGACACCGGAAGGAAGAACGGTGCTTAGACAAGCTCAGCACGAACGGGGAATGGGTCGGCTTTCCGAACTGACCAGGCGCCTAGTCGCACCCCATGTCAGTTCGGAGACAGCCTTTGACCGGTTACGCGTCGATCTGGCGCTCGCCTTCGACGGCCTGGTTCACTTCGGTCGCCGCAGCCGGCGCTTCCGGCTCGCTCAGCGCCTGCTCGACCGGGGGCTGCTCGGCAGCACCGAAGTCATAGCCTGAGTTGCGCATCGCATCCTGGCCGCCACGAGTCGCGGCAATGGCGATCGCTTCGCAGTACAGGCGGATGGCGCGGCTGGCGTCGTCGTTCGCCGGAACCGGGAACGCGATGCCATCGGGCGAGACGTTCGAGTCGAGGATCGCCACAACCGGGATACCCAGCGTGTTGGCTTCCTTGATCGCCAGCTCTTCCTTGTTGGCGTCGATCACGAACATGATGTCGGGAACGCCGCCCATGTCGCGGATGCCGCCAAGCGAAAGCTCGAGCTTGTCCTTCTCACGGGTGAGCTGGAGCACTTCCTTCTTGGTCAGACCGACCGTGTCGCCCGACAGCTGCTCTTCAAGCGTCTTGAGGCGCTTGATCGAGTTGCTGATGGTCTTCCAGTTGGTGAGCATGCCGCCCAGCCAGCGATGGTTGACGAAGTGCTGGCCTGCGCGACGCGCTGCGTCGGCGATCGGCTCCTGCGCCTGGCGCTTGGTGCCGACGAACAGCACCTTGCCGCCCGAAGCGACGGTCGACGACACGAACTCGAGCGCGCGTGCGAACAGCGGAACGGTCTGCGAAAGATCGATGATGTGGACGCCGTTGCGGTCGCCAAAGATGTAAGGCTTCATCTTCGGGTTCCAGCGGTGCGTCTGGTGGCCGAAATGCGCGCCCGATTCGAGCAGCTGCTGCATGGAGACGACGGGTGCCGCCATAGGGATAACTCCTTCCGGTTGAGCCTCTGGGAAGCGAGTGACCGACATTCATCCGCGCCAGTGTGGCGGGATCAACTTCGGCACCGGTTTATGATGCTTCCCATGCGGGGTTGAGGCGGGCACCTTAGCCGAAGCCCACCCCTCAGGCAAGTAGAACAAATGCAGCACGCCGCGTTGACAAGCGGAACGTTAATGGAACATAAAGGGTTCAGAAGCGGAGCAGGGAACGTCTTGCCCCGTTAGCACGTTGAAATCACTTGGTTCTTGTGCGGCGTGTCCGTGCAACGAGCGTGGCAGGAGTTTCGTATGGCTGCAATTGGCGTTTATCTGCTGTTCGGTGCCGCGCTGGCGGCGTCGCTCTGGACTGTCTTCGCGAGTGTCCGTCCGCAGCTGCATCGCTTCGCGGAACTGACTCGCCCCGTCAGCAAGCTTCCTGCACTCCCGTCGCGGCTCAGCCGGGTCACGGTGCGGGCGATGCCGGCACGTATGCCGAACCGTCCACAGCCGCAGCGCGCAGCCGCCTGATGCGGCGATAGCTGCGAATGCTGAACGGGATGGCGGCCAGGTAGACGAGCGCCATCACCGCCAGCGTCGGCCACGGCGCCGAAACCAGAGCGGCAACGAATACGACCAGCACCGCGACCGCTTCGAAACGCACATTCTGCTTCAGGCGGATAGTGGGTGCGAAGGTCGCGATGCTCGAAATCATCAGAACCGCGATCAGCACAGTCCAGGGCGCAACGATCGCCGGCTCGGCCAGCGTCGCTTCCCCCGTCCACAACCACAGATAGAGCGGCGTCAGCGCCAGCAGCGCCCCGGCCGGCGCAGGAACGCCGGTCAGGAACCCGGCCGATTTGTGCGGCTGCTCCTTCTGGTCGATCGCGGCATTGAAGCGCGCCAGGCGCAGCGCACAGAACAATGCCAGCAGCAGCGCTACCAGCCAGCCGAATCGGCCAAGCGTATTGAGCGACCACAGATAGAGAATAAGCGCGGGCGCGACGCCAAAGGAGATTGCATCGGACAGGCTGTCGAGCTCGGCTCCGAACCGGCTTTCCGCGCGAACCAGCCGCGCGATCTTGCCATCCACGCCGTCTAGCACTGCGGCGGCGAGCACCATCAGCACCGCCACTTCCCAGTTGCCCAGCATTGCAAAGCGGGTCGCGGTCAAACCCGAGCAAAGCGCCAGCGCGGTTACGGTGTTGGGCAGCACGGCCCGCAGCGGGATCCCGCGCGCGGCATTGGTAAAGCGCAGATTGCGGGGCGAACGGTCAAGCTTGGGTTCACGCATGTCGAACTGCCTCACTGAAGCGAAAAATACTGTTCACTGCGCAATCCCCTGCGCCTTGGTCCCGCCGCGGCGCGCCAGGATCGTTTCCCCGGCGATGGTCCGCTGGCCGAGCACGACGTCACACGCATAATCGTCAGGCAGGAACACATCGACTCGGCTGCCGAAGCGGATCAGCCCGATGCGCTGTCCGGCAACCACCATGTCGCCAGCCTTGGCGAACGCCACGATGCGGCGTGCGACCAGCCCTGCGATCTGCGTGAAGCCGATGCGCAGCCCGTCGCGGTCCTCGACCACGAAGTGCTGCCGCTCATTCTCGTCGCTGGCCTTGTCGAAGTCCGCGTTCATGAACTTGCCGGAGATATAGATGACGTGGCGGACCGTGCCGGCAATGGGCGTGCGGTTCACATGCACGTCGAACATGCTCATGAACACGGACACACGCACCATCGGCGCCTCGCCCAGCGCGCCCGGGCCGCGCAGTTCGGGGGGCAGCGGCACGCGCTCGATCATGGTGACCAGCCCGTCGGCGGGCGACACGATCAGCCCGTCACCCTGTGGCGTGACGCGCACCGGATCGCGAAAAAACGCGGCGACCCCCACCGTCAGGAACACCAGCGGCCAGGTGACGAAATCCCACACGAAAAGGCTGAGCAGCGCGACCGCAGCGGCGATCAGGACGTATTTGCGGCCCTCAGGATGGATATCTGGAAAGCGCCACTTGACCGTGGTGGTGCCCACGGGAGGCTTGTCTAGCGATGCCATGCCCTGGGTGTAGCGGGGTGCAGGTCACTTTCCTAGGATCAGTTTCACGCTCGCCCGATGCGGTAAACGGCGCCCTGTCCCGCAAATAATGCAACCGCGTGGCTTGCAAGTTCGTTCGCTTTTTTGCAGGCGATTGCGCCACCTTCGTTACGATATCAAAGGATGTTCATGCCCGCATCGACTGCTGCCGCGAAGCGCCGTCGCGCCCGTGCCCGCGCGGCCGGCGTGCCTTCGCCCTGGGTGATGTTCCTCAAGGGGTTCCTCAAGAACCCCGTGATGGTCGGCGCCGTCGCCTCCTCGTCGCAGCGGCTGGTGCGCCACATGATCTCCAAGGTCGACTGGGATCAGTGCAAGCTGTTCGTCGAATATGGCCCCGGGGTCGGCACGTTCACGCGCCCGATCCTCGAACAGCTGGGTCCCGACGCGAAGCTGGTGGTGATCGACACCAACCCCGACTTCATCCAGTATCTGCGCGCCACAATCGACGATCCGCGTTTCTCCGCGGTGCTCGGCTCGGCCGCCGACGTGCAGCGCATCGTCAACGAACACGGCTTCGAGCAGGCCGACTACATCACCTCGGGCCTCCCCTTTTCCACCCTGCCACCCGGTGTCGGCGACCAGATCGCCAAGGCGACGCACGACGTGCTGCGTCCCGGCGGCGCCTTCCTGGTCTATCAGTACAACCCCAAGGTCCGGAACTTCCTCACGCCGCACTGGTCGAACATCGACCATGAGGTGGAATGGTGGAACATCCCGCCGGCACAGCTCTGGTGGGCCTGGAAGGAGTAAGCGCCTGAGGGCGCTTGATCCCCCTCCCCCATCCTCCTAGACGCTCGCTCAACCCGAAACACACAAGGACGAGCGAGCCAATGTCGAAGATCAAGGTTGCAACGCCGGTCGTGGAGATCGACGGCGACGAGATGACGCGGATCATCTGGCAGTGGATCCGCGAGCGCCTGATCCTCCCCTATCTCGACATCGATCTGAAGTACTACGACCTCTCGGTCGAGAAGCGCGACGAGACCAACGATCAGATCACGATCGATTCGGCTAACGCGATCAAGCAATATGGCGTCGGCGTGAAGTGCGCCACGATCACCCCCGACGAGCAGCGCGTCGAGGAATTCAGCCTGAAGGAAATGTGGAAGTCGCCCAACGGCACGATCCGCAACATCCTGGGGGGCACGATCTTCCGCGAACCCATCGTGATCTCCAACGTCCCTCGCCTGATCCCGGGCTGGACCAAGCCGATCGTCGTTGGCCGTCACGCGTTCGGCGACCAGTACCGCGCAACCGACTTCAAGGTGCCCGGTGCCGGCAAGCTGCGCCTCGTCTGGGAAGGCGAGAATGGCGAAAAGATCGACCGCGAAGTGTACAACTTCAAGGACGCCGGCGTCGCGCTGGCAATGTACAACCTCGACGACTCGATCCGCGATTTCGCTCGCTCGTCGCTGAACTACGGCCTCAACCTCGGCTGGCCGGTCTACCTGTCGACCAAGAACACCATCCTCAAGGCCTATGACGGCCGCTTCAAGGACCTTTTCCAGGAAGTGTTCGAGACCGAAGGCTTCAAGGAGAAGTTCCAGGAAGCCGGCATCGTCTATGAGCACCGCCTGATCGACGACATGGTCGCCTCCGCGCTCAAGTGGCACGGCGAGTTCGTCTGGGCCTGCAAGAACTATGACGGCGACGTGCAGTCGGATCAGGTCGCACAGGGCTTCGGCTCGCTCGGCCTCATGACCTCGGTCCTGATGTCGCCCGACGGCAAGACCATCGAAGCAGAGGCTGCGCACGGCACCGTCACGCGCCACTACCGCCAGCACCAGCAGGGCAAGGCGACGTCGACCAACCCGATCGCGTCGATCTTCGCATGGACCGGCGGCCTCAAGTATCGCGGCAAGTTCGACGGCACGCCCGACGTGACTCGCTTTGCCGAGACGCTCGAGCGCGTCTGCATTGAGACGGTCGAGAGCGGCAAGATGACCAAGGATCTCGCCCTGCTCATCGGCCCCGATCAGGCCTGGATGACCACCGAGCAGTTCTTCGAAGCGATCCGCGTCAACCTCGAAACCGCAATGGGCAGCTGGCAGTAAGCCATCCGCCCAAGGCACGCGAACAAAGCGCGGGAGGCGGCGACGTCTCCCGCGCTTTTTCGTTTCCGCCGCTTTTCTCAAGGCCCAAACCGCCACCCGAAGCGCATCCGCCGCATGACATCGTCGGCATTAGCCGTTTAGATGCGCCCCATGCTCACGCTCCAGAACAGTGGCCTCAGCGACGCCCTCGTGATCCTCGGCGCGGCGGGTCTTGTGATCCCCGCCTTTGCCCGCTTCCGCATCAGCCCGGTGATCGGCTTCATTCTGGTGGGCATCCTGGTCGGACCTTCCAGCCTGGGCGCATTGGTCGATGAAAGCCCCTGGCTCTATTACCTCACCATCTCGGACGTGCACTCAATCGAGCCGTTCGCCGAATTCGGCATCATCCTGCTTCTCTTCTCGATCGGCCTGGAGCTATCGTTCCGAAGATTGTGGGCAATGCGCGCGCTGGTATTCGGCGTCGGCGCGGCGGAACTGCTCGGCGCCGGCCTCATCCTGGCAGGGGCGTTCTACCTCACCGGCCTCAGCACCGGCGGGTCGATCGGCCTCGGCCTCGCACTCGCGCTTTCCTCCACCGCCCTGGTGATCCCGATCGCCGGGACCAGCAGCGCGGTGGGACGCGCCGCTTTCGCGATGCTGTTGTTCGAGGATCTGGCGCTCGTCCCGATCATCTTCATGCTCGGCGCGCTAGCCCCGTCCGCAGGCGACGCGGGCATGTGGGGCCTGCTGCGCACGCTAGGGTTGGGCGTCGCTACCGTTGCGGCGCTGTTCGTCGGCGGTCGCTTCCTGCTCCCGCGCATGTTCGCCCAGGCCGCACGCACCAAGAGCCCCGAACTGTTCCTCGCCGCCAGCCTGTTGGTCGTGATCGTCGCCAGCCTGGCGACCGCCGCGGCGGGCCTGTCGCCGATCGTCGGCGCCCTGATCGCAGGGCTCTTGATCGCCGAAACTGAGTATCACGGCGAAGTCGAAGCGATCACCGCACCGTTCAAGGGCCTCGCGCTCGGCGTCTTCCTGATCACCGTCGGCATGCGGCTGGACCTGCGCTTCGTTGCCGAGAACTGGGGCGCCCTGCTCGGCGCGACCATGCTGGTGATGGTCGTAAAGGCCGGCGTGACCATGGGCCTGCTCAAGATTTCCGGCGCCCGCAGTGGCACCGCGGCCGAAACCGGCGTGCTGATGGCCAGCCCATCCGAGACCACCCTCATCGTGCTCGGTGTGGCCGGGGCGGCAGGGCTGCTTTCCCCCACCACCGGCGCGTTCTGGACCACCGTGACAGCGATCGGCCTCACCGCCACGCCGCTGCTGGCCAAGGCCGGACAGATGATCTCCGGCCTGATCGAGCGCAACACGCCCACCGATGCGTCGGGACTCGCGATCGACGAAGCAGGGCCCGGCGCAGTGATCATCGGCTTTGGCCGGGTCGGGCGTACCGTGGCCGACATGTTGCGGCGCCACGACCTGCCCTTCCTCGCGGTTGACGCTGATATCGACAATGTGAACGCCGCCCGCCGCGACGGCTTCACGGTCGTGTTCGGCGACGTCACGCGCAGCGAACTGGTCGACCAGCTGCGGCTCGGCCACGCACGGGCGTTGATCCTCACCATGGACGACCCGGTGCTGACGGTCCGCCTCGCCAAGCGGGTGCGCGCCTGGGTGCCGGACCTTCCGATCATCGCCCGCGCGCGCGACGCCAACCACGCCGCCGAACTCTACCGCGCCGGCGTCACCGACGCGGTACCGGAAACGCTGGAAAGCTCACTCCAGCTGTCCGAGGCAGTGCTGGTCGACTTGGGCGTGGCGGTCGGCCCGGTGATCGCGTCGATCCACGAAAAGCGCGACGAGATGCGCAAATCCATCCGCCTCGCCGCCGGCCTCGAACGTGACCCGCGCCTGCGCCGAGTGCGCCTGGGCAAGGAAGCGTCCTGAACGGCTGCTGCCGCAAAACTAAAGGTTAACCATCACACTGAATCAGTTCCTCGGCGAAGGCCGGGGCCCAGCTGCCACGCACTTGGTAAGCGAGGACTGCAAATCAAACCGCATTGCAACTGGCCCCCGGCCTCCGCCGGGGAACAGCCTGGTTCAGATCAGCTCGCGCTCACGTCGCCGCGCGGTTCTCCGCCAGCGCCGCGCGCACCGCGGCCACTGCGTCGTCCGCCTTTGCCGCATCGGGCCCGCCGCCCTGCGCCATGTCGGGACGGCCACCGCCGCCCTGCCCGCCCAGCACCGACACCGCCACCTTGACTAGGTCGACTGCGCTCAGTCCCAGCCCGTCGGTCACGCCCACCGCCACCGAAGCGCGGCCATCGTTGGTCGCGACCAGCACCACCACGCCCGAACCGATGCGCTGCTTGGCATCGTCCACCGCGCCGCGCAGCGCCTTGGCTTCCAACCCGTCGAGCACCTGGCCGACAAAGTTGACCCCGCCGACCTGCTCGGGACCGGCAGGGGCTGCCCCGCCGCCGCCGCCCAGCGCCAGTGCCTTCTTGGCCTCGGCCAGTTCGCGCTCCAGCCGGCGCCGCTCCTCGACCAGCGTGGCGACCCGCGCCGGCACTTCGTCGGGGGATGCCTTGAGCACCGCAGCCGTCTCGCGCAGCTTCTCGTCGCGCGCCGCCAGCCATTGCCGCGCGGCTTCGCCGGTCAGCGCCTCGACCCGGCGAATGCCCGAAGAGGACGCGCCTTCGTCGACGATCTTGAACAGCCCGATCTCGCCCAGCGCGTTCACATGCGTGCCGCCGCACAGTTCAAGCGAATAGGTCTTGCCATCGTCGTTGGTGCCCATCGACACCACGCGGACCTCGTCGCCATATTTCTCGCCGAACAGCGCCATTGCGCCTTCTTCGATCGCCTCGTCGGGCGTCATCAGCCGCGTGACGACGCTGCCATTGCCGCGGATGTGCCGGTTCACATCGGCTTCCACCTTCGAGATGTCCTCTGACGTCATGCCGGTCGGCTGCGAGAAGTCGAACCGCAGTCGCTCGGCCGCAACCAGGCTGCCCTTCTGCGCGACATGGCCGCCCAGCCGCTCGCGCAAAGCCTCGTGCAGCAGGTGGGTGGCGCTATGGTTCGCGCGGATCGCGCCGCGGCGGGCATGATCGACACGCAGATGCACCGCGTCGCGCAGCGCGATCTCGCCGGCATCCACCACCATCTCATGCGCCCACACCCGGCCCAGATATTTCCGAGTATCCGACACCGTGGCGTGCAGCCCCTTGTCGCTGGTGATCGTGCCGGCGTCACCGACCTGACCGCCGCTCTCGCCATAGAAAGGCGTCTGGTTGAACACCACCGACACGCGCTCGCCCTGCGCCGCGCGCTCCACGCGCACGCCGTCCTTCAAGATCGCGAGCACTTCGCCCTCGCCTTCCTCGGCGGCATAGCCGGTGAACTCGGTGCCGCCGAACTCGTCGGCGATGTCGTACCACAGTTCGTCCGATGCCTTTTCGCCAGAACCCTTCCAGGCCGCGCGCGCGGCGCGCTTCTGCTCGGCCATGGCGGTGTCGAAGCCGGCGCGGTCCACGCTGATCGACTTGGAACGCAGCGCGTCCTCGGTCAGGTCGTACGGAAAGCCGAACGTGTCATACAGCTTGAACGCCGTCTCGCCCGGCAGCGTCGCGCCTTCGCCCATGTCCGCAGTCGCTTCGTCCAGCAGCCGCAGGCCGTTGGCCAGCGTCTTGCGGAACCGCGTCTCTTCCTGGAGCAACGTCGCCTCGATCAGCGGCTGCGCGCGCACCAGCTCGGGGAACGCCGCGCCCATCTCTGCCACCAGGCTCGGCACCATGCGGTGCATCAACGGGTCCTTGGCGCCCAGGATGTGCGCGTGCCGCATCGCCCGGCGCATGATCCGGCGGAGCACATAGCCGCGGCCTTCATTGGCCGGCAGCACGCCATCGGCCACCAGGAAGCCCGACGAGCGAAGGTGATCGGCGATGACGCGGTGGCTCGCCTGATGTTCACCCGTCGTGGCGGCGCCGGTCAGCGCGCCGCTCTCCGCGATCAGCGCCTTGAAGGTATCCGTGTCGTAATTGTCATGGACGCCCTGCAGCACCGCCGCGACGCGCTCCAGCCCCATGCCGGTATCGATGCTTGGGCGGGGCAGGTCGCCCACGATCTGGTCGGCTTCCTGCACGAACTGCATGAACACCAGGTTCCAGATCTCGACGAAGCGGTCGCCATCCTCCTCCGGGCTGCCGGGAGGGCCACCATAGATGTGCTCGCCATGGTCGTAGAAGATTTCCGAGCACGGCCCGCACGGGCCATCGGCACCCATCGCCCAGAAATTATCCTTGGTGGCGATGCGGATGATCTTGTGCTCGGGCAACCCGGCGATCTTCTTCCACAGCTCGAACGCCTGGTCGTCGGTGTGATAGACCGTGACCACCAGCCGCTCGGCAGGGATCCCCCACACCTTGGTCAGCAGGGTCCAGGCGTGCGTGATCGCCTGTTCCTTGAAATAATCGCCGAACGAGAAATTGCCCAGCATCTCGAAAAAGGTGTGATGCCGCGCGGTATAGCCGACATTGTCCAGGTCGTTGTGCTTGCCGCCCGCGCGCACGCACTTCTGGCTCGACGTGGCCGTGGTGTAGGGCCGCGTCTCCAGCCCCGTGAACACGTTCTTGAACGGCACCATGCCCGCATTCACGAACATGAGCGTGGGGTCGTTGTGCGGCACGAGCGGCGCGCTCGGAACACGGGCATGACCCTGGCCCTCGAAATAGTCGAGGAAGGAGCGGCGGATATCGTTGGTCGACGTCATGAGCGCCGACTTAAGCGGTGGCGCGTCCGTGCTCAAGCGAAACGGTGTGCCGCATCACCCCAACGGCGCGTCGATCGACTTCGGCGGGGTGCTGAACCATTGCGGGCCGCCCGCGGTCATATGGAAACAGTCCTCCAGCCGCACGCCAAAGCTGCCCGGGATGTAGATGCCGGGCTCGTTGGAGAAGCACATCCCCGGCGCCAGCCGAGTCGCTTCGCCGCGCACCAGATTGACCGGCTCATGCCCGTCCAGCCCGATGCCATGCCCCGTGCGGTGCGACAGCCCCGGCAGCTTGTAATCCGGCCCATAGCCTAGGCTCGCATAATAGCCCCGCACCGCGTCATCGACCTGCCCCGCCGGCGTGCCCAGCTTCGCCGCCGCGAACGCCACCTGCTGTCCGCGCGCGACCTGGTCCCACACCTTGCGCTGCTCGGCGGACGCCGCTCCATGCACAAAGGTGCGCGACACGTCGGACTGATAGCCCTGCACCGTGCACCCGCAATCCATCAGCACGATGCGCCCGTCGGCCACCGCCGCCGGCGTGCGCGTGCCATGCGGATAGGCCGCCCCCTCGCCCACCAGCACTAGGCTGAACTCGGGGTCCCCGCCCAGCTTCGCGGTCGCCGCATCCATCAGTCCGGCAATATCGCGCTGCGACATGCCCCGCTCGATCCGCGCATGCACGAAGCGATAGGCCGCCAGCGTCACGTCAGTCGCCCGCTGCATCAGCGCGATCTCCGCGCTCGACTTTATCATCCGACAGCCGCGCACCACCGGGTTGGCCGAAGTGATAGCAGTCCCAGGCAGTGCCTGCCGCAACCCGTCAAAGGCAAAGAACCGCGCCGTTTCCTCGATCCCGATCGGCCGGTTCGCCAGCTTGCGCTCGCGCAGAAACCCCGCGACCAAGCGCAGCGGATCCTCATGTTCCTGCCACACGCGGATGTCGGCCGGCACCGCCAGCCCTTCCTGCGTGCGCGGCGCCTCAAAGAACGGCGTGACGATGCACGGCTCGCCCTCCACCGGCAGCACCAGCGCGGTCAACCGCTCGCTCCGCCCCCAGCGCAACCCGGTGAAATACACCAGCGACGATCCCGGCTCGACCACGATCGCCCCGATCCCCGCCGCCTTCATCAACGCCTGCGCCTTGGCGATCCGCCCCCGCCGCTCTTCCACGGTTATCGGCTGCGCATCGCGCGTCATGTCGCGCAAGCCCGACAGGTCAGGCTCCGCCGCCCGCACAACGTGCGAAACCCCCAGCAGCGGAAGCGCTGCGGCCGCTGTCAGCATCTGCCGGCGCGTGGTGAGCGGCATCGCAAAAACTCCCCTGAAAACACGCCGACAGCGATAGGGCGCTTGACCCGGCGGCGACAATCCCCTTCCGTGGCGCGAACTTTTTGGGGGATTGCGTGGGAAAGCGACTTACTTGGTGGATTTTGGCGGCGCTGGTGCTGGGCGGCGTGCTCGGCTGGGCGCTCAACGTCACCTATGACGATGGCGGGGCGGGCACCAAGACCCTCGACGACATCGCCTATTATTTCGACATCCCGACGCAGATGTTCCTCCATCTGATCAAGATGATCATCGCCCCGCTGGTGGTGTCCACGCTGGTGGTCGGCATTGCCCATATGGGCGGCGGCGGCGCGATCGGCCGCGTGGGGTTGAAGGCGTTCCTGTGGTTCGTCTGCGCCAGCCTCATCTCGCTGACCCTGGGCCTGTTGCTCGTCAACCTGCTCCAGCCCGGCGTCGGCCTGAACCTGCCGCTTCCCGATGCGGCCGCCTCCAGCGGCGTCGACCGCGCTGGCTTCGACGCTGCCAAATTCTTCATCCACATCGTGCCCACCTCGGCGCTCGATGCCATGGCAAAGAACGACATCCTCCAGCTCGTGATCTTCTCGCTCTTCTTCGGCGTCGGCCTCGCCGCAGTCGGTGAAAAGGGCGCGCCGCTCGTCCGCGGCCTCGAAGCACTGGTCAGCGTCATGCTGACCGTAACCGGCTATGTGATGCTGTTCGCGCCGGTCGCGGTGTTCTGCGCCGTCGCCCGTACGCTCGCGACCAAGGGGCTGGGCGTGGTCGGCGATCTCGCCTTCTTCATGGCCAGCTTCTATATCGGCCTGATCGCACTGTGGGCGGTGCTGCTCGGCGCCTGCTTCCTGTTCGTCGGGCCGCGCACCGGCATGCTCATGCGCTATCTGCGCGATCCGATCCTGCTGGGCTTCTCGACTGCCTCGTCCGAAGCCGCCTACCCGCGCACGCTCGAAGCGCTCGACCGCTTCGGCGTACCGCCCCGGATCGCCAGCTTCGTGCTGCCGCTCGGCTATTCGTTCAATCTGGACGGATCGATGATGTACATGACGTTCGCGTCGATCTTCATCGCGCAGGCCTATGGCATCCATCTCGACTGGGCGACGATGATCCAGATGCTGCTGATCCTGATGGTCACCAGCAAGGGCATTGCCGGCGTGCCGCGCGCCAGCCTGGTGGTGATCACCGGCACGCTCGCGCATTTCGACATACCGGAGGCCGGCATCCTGCTGATCCTCGCGGTCGATCACTTCCTCGACATGGGCCGCACCGCCACCAACGTCATCGGCAACGCCGTCGCCGCAACCGTGGTGGCGCGTTGGGAGGGGCAACTCGACACGCCCGAGAACCCCGACCCCGTGGTCCCCATCCCGGCCGGACTGCCGGACGACGCCGACAGCTTCCAGGAATACGGCCAACCCCGCCACTAAGGCGGGCAAGCCTCGACCCATCTGTTCCCCGGCGAAAGCCGGGGAACCGCTAGCGGCAGTCCGACCACAATCGTCGACGAGCCACGGTGCGCCCGGTCACGCAGGCGCGCCACCTCACCCGCTCCAGTTCCCCGGCGAAGGCCGGGGTCCAGCTGCAACGACGTCGAAAAGGCGCGCGACGCTAAAATGCGCTGCAACTAGCCCTCAAGCATAAGCATAAGGCCCGCCCGCCTTGAGCGCCGCCTGATACGCAGGCCGGGCATGGATCTTCTCCAGCCACGCCGCCAGGTGCGGCCGCCCCTGCGTCGCCCCGGCGCGTTTCACTGCGGCTTCCAGCGGAAAGCTCATCATCACATCCGCCGCAGTCATCTCCTTGCCGGCGAACCAGGGCCGCTGCGCCAGCTCGCCCTCGACATAGTCCAGATGGACCTCGACCATCGGCCGGAACTTCTTGATCGCCGTTTTCCCGAACAACGGCACCCGGCTCAGGATCAGCGTGGTGAACAGCGGCGGCATCAGCGACCCCTCGGCATAATGGAGGAAGTGCCGATAGCGCAGCACATCGGCGCGGTGCGCCGGCGCCCCCAGACGCCCATCGGCCTTTTCGACCAGATACTCGATGATCGCCCCGGTCTCGACGATGACATGATCCCCATCCTCGATCACCGGCGCCTTGCCGAGCGGGTGGACGCGCCGCAGCTCGGCCGGCGCCAGCATCGTCGCCTTGTTCCGCTCATACCGGCGCACCTCATAGGGAAGCCCCAGTTCCTCCAGCAGCCATAGGATGCGCTGCGAGCGCGAATTCTCGAGATGGTGGACGATGATCATGCGCTCTCTCCTGCGGTCGCGGTCCAGATCCAGGCGGCGCCGTCGAACGCGACGACACCATCGCGGACATGCTCGGTCAAGGCGTCACGCAGCGAAGCGCGCAGCACCTCCCGCCGTTCGGGCGTGGCATCGGCAAGCGTGCGCGCCGCCGATCCGATCCGCGACAGGAAGCTCAATGCGTCCTCGACGGGGTCCGGCCCGGCGCCGGCCACATAGCGGAACGGGGCAAGCTGCGGCGCGGCGTCGACCCACCCCGCGCGGCGCAGCACGTCGCCCGTGAAGTCAGCGTCGGCCAGGCCATAAGGGCCAGGCGCATAGCCGGCGGCAGGTGCGGGATCGTTGCCGACCGCCGCGTCGGCCACCATCGTCCACTGGTTTTCGGCGCGCGGCGCAAAGCAGGAAAAGACCAGCCGCGCTCCGGACACCGCCGACGCGCGCAACGCTGCGAACCCGGCAACCGGATCGGCAAAGAACATCACCCCATGCCGCGATACGATCAGGTCGGCACCGCGCCCGCCCAGGCCCTGCGCGTCGCCCACTTCGAAGTGCAGATTGGCAATGCCATCGCCCCGCCCGCGCGCGATCTCCACCAGCGCAGGCGACAAGTCTATGCCGGTGACCGACAGATCGGGCCGTTCAGCGGCAAGCGCCAGCGCGGTGTTCCCCGCACCACACCCGATATCCAGCGCCGAACCCCGCTGCGGCGCCACGTCGAGGATCGCGGCGTTCAGCGCGGCACCCACGCCCGCCAGACTGCGATCAGTCCGCCGCCATTCCGCGGCCCAGACATCGCCGACACGCCCGTTCCAATCCAACGCGCTGGTCATACACCCTCCCCTGTTCACCCAAGCGCTACCAGAACGTGATCCAAGGAGGAAAGTTCGCCCGCCCAGCCGCCCACGCACCAAGCACACCAGGCGTACCCAAAAACCCAACCCGGCCCAAAACCCTCCGTCACCCCCGCCCTGAGCCGGGGTCCCGCTTCTTCTTCTGCCAGCCTAAGGCAGGGGGACGCGGCCTGAAGATCAAAAGGAACAGAAGCCTTCAACCTGCTCCTTAGACAACTGCGAGCACACCTTCACCCAGCCCACACGGTCCCGACTGAAACGCCAAACCTGAATTGCGCGACCTCATTGGGCTCGTGGCACCTGCACCGCCCCACCGCCCCACCGCC
>NZ_JAJNDV010000008.1:139572-173471 GCF_021043375.1 Sphingomonas sp. IC-56 | reverse complement strand
TAACGTTCAAGAGAGCGCTGATCGGCGGCATCTTAGATCCTCCCCCGGAGGGGGAGGGGGACCGCCAGCGCTAGCTGGTGGTGGAGGGGTATTCGCCTCATGGGACATCGCCTGTGGAGACTACCCCCTCCACCAGCTTCGCTGGTCCCCCTCCCCGTACCGGGGAGGATTTAAGCTTACTTCACCCCGGCCCGGCTCTTGTCGCGGATGGCGCGGAATTCGGCGGTGGGGTACCAGTTTGGCCAGGTGCTGCCTTCCGCCAGCTGGCGGCCGAGGGTGTAGAAGATGCCGAGATCCTCCACCGCGCCGTCCCAGTTCCAGCTGTCTGAATATTCGTCCTGCGGCTTGTGGTAGCGATGCTCGATATAGTCTTCGGACGCCCTGTGGCCGGCTTCCTTGCCGCCCACGCGCAGATCTTCGCCGCTTTCGCCATAGAGCATCGGCACACCCAGCTTCGCCATGCTGAAATGGTCGGAGCGATAGTAGAAGCCCTTTTCCGGCGTCGGTTCAGGCACGATCACGCGGTCCTGCGCCGCGACGATCGGCTTCACCATGTCCTCCAGCTCGGACTTGCCTACGCCAATCAGCACGAAATCCTTGGTGCGGCCGATGATGTTGACCCCGTCCATGTTGACGCCGCCCACGGTCTTGTTGAGCGGAAAGATCGGGTTTTCGGCGTAGAATTTGGAGCCAAGCAGACCGGATTCCTCACCCGTCACCGCCAGGAACGCCATGGATCGCTTGGCCGCGCCCGCTTTCACCTGCGCCTCCGCCAGCGCAACCAGACCCGCGGTGCCCGACGCATTGTCGAGCGCGCCGTTGCAGATGTCGTCGCCGTTTACGGCGTCGCAGCGGCCGAGATGATCCCAATGCGCGGAATAGAGCACCACTTCGTCGGGGCGCTCGCTGCCTGGCAGGATGCCGACCACGTTCTTCGATGCCTGGCGGCGGATCGCATTGTCGAAGCTGACCGACGCCTTCACGCCCAGCGGCACGGCCTTGAAGCCCTTGCGCTTCGCCGCTTCGGCCATGCTCGCATAATCCTTGCCCGCGCTGGCGAAGAGCGCCTTGGCAGCGTCCAGCTGAATCCATCCGATCGCCTTGGACTGGTCCATGTGATTGCCCGGCGTGTCCTGTTCCAGCTGCGGGCCGGTCCAGCTCGACTGGACGACGCCCCAGCCATAGGCGGCCGGTTCGGTATCATGGACGATGATCGCCGCGGCCGCGCCCTGGCGGGCGGCTTCCTCATATTTGTAGGTCCAGCGGCCGTAATAAGTCATGGCGCGGCCGCCGAAGGTGCCCTCCAAACCCTGCGTCTGCCAATCGGGATCGTTGATCAGGATGACGACTGTCTTCCCCTTCACGTCCACCCCGGCATAATCGTTCCAGCCGCGCTCGGGCGCATTGATGCCGTAGCCGACGAACACAACGTCGCTATTCGCGACCTGCGTGCGCGGTGTCACCTGATAGGTCGCGACGACCATGTCCTTGCGGTAGGCCAGGCTTACTGGGGTCTTGCCGCCAGTGAAGGTGAGCGGCTGCACGTTGCTGCCGGTGATCTCGACCAGCGGCACGTCCTGGACCCAGCTGCCCTTGTTGCCGGGCTTCAGTCCCGCCTTCTGGAAACGCTCGACCAGGTAGCGGACGGTCTTGTCTTCGCCCGCGGTGGCGGGGGCGCGGCCCTCGAACTCGTCGGACGAGAGCGTCTTGGTGACGGTCTTGAGCGTGTCGAGCGACAGGGCCGGCGCGGTCTGCGCCGAGGCGGCGGTGCCGGCGAGCAGAAGGGCTAGGGCGGAAACGGCGAGGCGCATGCGGGCTCCTGACAAGAAGGATGGAGGGGCAGTCTGCCAGTGGTGGAAGCGCCTAGGAAGCCTCTTGATCGGGCGCGCTAGCGAATCGCGGCGCCGCGGCGGAGTGGGCGTGGCTTACATCCCTTGTCGCCTTTGGCGACACCTCCCTGGCCGGGCAGGATCGAGCAGAAGGACCGCAATTGTGGCGGTCGCCATTCCTTCCCAGCCAGTTCCCCACAAGCGCTGGGCTCGTGTCACGCCACCTTAACAAAGGTTGATTGATGCCACCGCCGCCCCTACGAACGCTTCCGCTATCAAACATAAAGGGTGATGCACCATGAAGAAGATTTTCGCTGTCGCCGCACTGGTCGGCTCGCTGGCGCTCTCCGCTTGCAACAACAGCCCGCGTGAGCAGGCTGCCGACAACATCGAAGCGAATGCCGAAGCAGCGGCAGAGAATCTCGAAGCCGCCGCCGACAACGCCGCAGGCACCGGCGCCGAGAGCAGCCTCGACAACCAGGCTGACGCCGTCCGCGCGATGGGCGACAACCAGGCCGAAGACATGCGGACCAATGACGCCGACACCAACCTGTCGAACGGCATCTGATACCGCTTCAGCGGACAGATCGGGCTGTTCGCACGTAGGCAGCCTGAACTGGAGGGGCGTCCGCTATTGCGGGCGCCCTTTTTCGTTGCAGCTGCGGGCCCGGAGCCATGCCTTGCCCGGCTACTCTGGCCTGCCCGCGGCGGGGCAAACAAAAAGGGCGGCCCCGCGGGACCGCCCTTCTCGTGTTTCGGCTGAAGCTTGGACTTAGCGCGAGTAGAACTCGACGACCAGGTTCGGCTCCATCTTCACCGGGTAGGGAACCTCATCGAGGGTCGGCACGCGGTTGAAGGTGATCTTCGATGCGCCGTCGGGTGCGACATATTCGGGGATGTCACGCTCGGACAGGGCCTGTGCTTCGAGCACCAGCGCCATTTCCTGCGCCTTGCCGCTCAGCGACACAGTCTGGCCCGGCTTGATGCGGCGCGAACCGATGTTGCACTTCTCGCCATCGACCTGGACGTGGCCGTGGTTGACCAGCTGGCGGGCCGACCAGATCGTCGGCGCGAACTTGGCGCGGTAGACGATCATGTCGAGACGCTGCTCGAGCAGGCCGATCAGGTTCTGACCGGTGTCGCCCTTCAGGCGCGATGCCTCTTCATAGGTCTTCTTGAACTGCTTTTCGGTGATGTCGCCGTAATAGCCCTTGAGCTTCTGCTTGGCGCGCAGCTGGATGCCGAAGTCCGACATCTTGCCCTTGCGGCGCTGGCCGTGCTGGCCGGGGCCGTATTCGCGCTTGTTGACCGGGCTCTTGGGACGGCCCCAGATGTTCTCGCCGAGACGACGGTCGAGCTTGTGCTTGGCGCTATGGCGCTTCGACATGTTCTATCCTTGATTGCAAATGCTAACGACGTTGTTCCCGGTTTCGCCTGCTGGTCTCACAAGGAGGGCAGGGCCACCGCTTCACCGGGGTGCAGGGCCATTGCGAAGCGGTGGCCGTTACCGGTGGAGGTGCTGTGAGTCAAGCTGGACAGCGCTGGTGGGGGACGCCATGGAGCGCCGATGCACGACATCCGCGATCCCCAAGCCTGCCAGACGATGACCGAAGTTCGCGCCGGGGTGGACGCGGTCGACCGCGAACTGATCGCGCTGCTCAAGCGCCGCTTCGGCTACATGGAGGCGGCGGCGCGGATCAAGCCGGAGCGCGGCATGGTTCGTGACGACGCGCGCAAGGCAGAGGTGATTGCAAACGCGGTTCGCCACGCGGGCGAGGCTGGGATCCCAGACAATGCCGTGGCAGAAATGTGGGAGTGCCTGGTGGAGGCATCGATCGCGTACGAAATGGACCGCTTCGATCGCAGCGCCCGGTAACGCTAGGCTTTAGAGCCGGCCATTCTGCCGTTGACTGCGGGCGAGTAGATTTTCCTCGGCATTCCGCGCCTCGATCGCCGTCCATTCTGATGCGGTATGGCATTCGCGCTTCTGCAGGCGCGAACCGGTGTTCGCCATATTGCGGCAGACCTTTTTCTCCGCCTTTGCCGCTGTATCGGAAGACTGCGGCTTTTCCTGTGCCGCAGCAGGCAGAGTGGCAGTTAAAAGCGCGACAAGTACAAGGCTACGCATCTGGAGACTTCCCTCAAGTCTGACGACACGATGAGCATATCCCATCTGCCTTGGCGTGGAAGAGCTAATCAGCCTTGTTTGTCACCGTTGCTACGATGTTGCTTGCGGCCGTTAAGGGCTGAGAGCACGCCGCGGAAGGTCCGCATTTCCTGGCTCGACCAGCCCGGCTTGGTTAGCATGGTGCGCAGCGTGCGGCGGGTGGTCGGGGTGCGATCGGGGGGGAAGTAATAGCCGCTGTCCGCCAGCATCGCGTCGAGCTGCTCGATCATGCCCTCCAGTTCCTCCTGGGGAGCCGGCGGGTCGAGGTCGACGGCGGGTGGGCTTTCGAGTGCGGCGCCCTTGGACCATTCATAGGCGACCAGGATCACGGCCTGGGCGAGGTTGAGCGAGCCGAATTCCGGGTTGATCGGCACGGTGATGATCGTGCGGGCGAGCGCGACGTCGTCGGTTTCGAGGCCTGAGCGTTCCGGACCGAACAGGATCGCCGCACGGCCCTGCGCCGCGCGGATGTCGCCTGCGGCGACTTCGGGCGTAACCACCGGCTTGGTGATGCCGCGCTTGCGTACCGTAGTGGCATAGACATGCGCGCAGTCGGCCACCGCATCGGCGACGGTTTCGAACACCTGCGCCTTTTCCAGCACGATGTCGGCGCCGCTGGCTGCCGGGCCGGCGCTGGGGTTGGGCCAGCCGTCGCGGGGGCTGACCAGCCGCATCTCGACAAGGCCGAAGTTCAGCATGGCGCGCGCGGCCTTGCCAATATTCTCGCCCAGTTGCGGGCGGACGAGGACGATGACCGGGTTCATGGCTTGGCGACTTCGTTGACGCTGCCGGCGAACTCCTCGAAGTCCTTGGCTTCGCGGAAGTCCTTATACACGCTGGCGAAGCGGATATAGGCGACCGAGTCCAGGCCCTTCAATCCGTCCATCACCATTTCGCCGATGCGCTGGGAGGGGATGTCGGTGTCGCCCAGCGTCTCGAGCTGGCGCTGGATGCCGGACACCAGCTTCTCGATCTGCACCGCAGCGATGGGGCGCTTGCGGCAGGCAGTGGCGACCGAGCGCAGCAGCTTGTCACGCTCGAACGGTTCGCGCCGCTCGCCGCTCTTGAGCACGGTCAGGTCGCGCAGCTGGATGCGTTCGAACGTGGTGAAGCGCGCGGCGCAGGCCTCGCACTGGCGCCGCCGGCGGATGGCCGCCCCGTCTTCGGTGGGGCGGCTGTCCTTTACCTGGCTGTCTTCATTGGCGCAGAACGGGCAGCGCATTACATCCCCGGATAGATGGGGAAGCGCTCGCACAGCGCGCGGACGCGGGCCTTGACGTCGGCTTCCACTGCGGCGTCGCCGGCTTCGCCCTTGTTGCGCAGACCGTCGAGCACGTCGGCGACCAGATTGCCGATCTCGCGGAACTCGCCCGTGCCGAAGCCGCGGGTGGTGCCGGCCGGCGAGCCGACGCGGATGCCGCTGGTCTTGACCGGCGGCAGCGGATCGTTGGGGATGCCGTTCTTGTTGCAGGTGATGCCGGCACGCTCGAGCGCCTCGTCCGCGTCGCGGCCGGTGACGCCCAGCGGGGTGAGGTCGACCAGTGCCAGGTGCGTGTCGGTGCCGCCGGAGACCAGGTTGGCGCCGCGCTCCTTGAGCGTCGCTGCCAGCACCTTGGCGTTCTCGACCACCGCGGCGGCGTAGCTCTTGAAGTCGGGCTGGAGCGCTTCGCCGAACGCGACTGCCTTGGCGGCGATCACGTGCATCAGCGGGCCGCCCTGAAGACCGGGGAAGACCGCCGAGTTGATCTTCTTCGCGATCGCCTCGTCATCGGTCATGATCATGCCGCCGCGAGGGCCGCGGAGCGTCTTGTGGGTGGTGGTGGTCACCACATGCGCGTGGCCGAAGGGCGAGGGGTGCACGCCGCCCGCGACCAGGCCGGCGAAGTGCGCCATGTCGACCATGAAGATCGCGCCGACTTCGTCCGCAATCGCACGGAAGCGGGCAAAGTCGATGTGGCGCGGATAGGCCGAGCCGCCCGCGATCAGGATCTTGGGGCTATGCTCCTTGGCGAGCGCCTCGACCTGGTCGAAGTCGATCAGATGGTCTTCCTCGCGCACGCCGTACTGGACTGCGTTGAACCACTTGCCACTCATCGCCGCGCGCGCGCCGTGGGTCAGGTGGCCGCCGGCATCGAGGCTGAGGCCGAGGATCGTGTCGCCGGGCTTGGCCAGCGCCAGCATCACTGCGCCGTTCGCCTGCGCGCCCGAATGGGGCTGAACGTTCACGAAGCCGCAGCCGAACAGCTGCTTCGCGCGGTCGATCGCAAGGCTCTCGACTTCGTCGGACGGGTGGCAGCCCTGATAATAGCGCTTGCCCGGATAGCCTTCGGCGTACTTGTTGGTGAAGACGCTGCCCTGCGCTTCGAGCACGGCCTTGGAGACGATGTTCTCGCTGGCGATCAGCTCGATCTGGTACTGCTCGCGCTCAAGCTCGTGGTGGACGCCGGCAAAGACCGCCGGGTCGACATCGGCGAGCGTCTTGGTGAAGAAACCATCGGGCTGGAGCCCTGCCGTTTGCGGGTTGGTGCTCATGGTCAGGCTCCTTGCGGGTTGCTCAGCTTCTCGACGCGGCGCTGGTGGCGGTCGCCGAGAAAGTCGGTGGACAGGAAAGCGGAGATGCAGGCCTTGGCCATTTCGACGCCGATCAGGCGCGCACCAAGCGCGATGACATTGGCGTCGTTGTGCTGACGGGCGAGCGACGCGGACAGTGGCTCCGACACCAGGGCGCAGCGGGCAGCAGGATTGCGGTTCACGGCGATCGAGATGCCGATGCCCGATCCGCACAACGCGATACCGAAATCCGCCTCGCCAGAGGCGACCGCGCTGGCCATGCGGTAGCCATAATCGGGATAATCGACGCTGTCGGCGTTGGCGGGACCAAGATCGGCCACCAGCCACCCTTCATTACGCAACCATTCTGCGAGTTCTGCCTTCATGGCAAAGGCGGCATGATCCGAGGCGATAGCGATGCGGCGCGACATGCGCGCGCTCCTACGCCGGAGTGGCCGTCATGGCTAGTTGGAGAGATAGATGCGCAGACAGATTTTCGCCCTCGCCCCCGCGCTGCTGATCCTGGGGGCATGCTCGCAGTCGTCCGACGACAATCTGCAGAACTCGCTGGAACAGGCCGGCGACGCGATCGGCAATGTCGCTTCGGACGCCAGCGACGTGGCGGAGAATGCCGCGGCCGATGCCGGTGCCGCGATCAGCAACGTGGCCGACGATGCAGGCGACGAAATCGGCAATGCCGCGGACGACGTAGGCCAGCGTGCCGACCGCGTCGGCGACGCAGTGGAAAACGAGACCCGCTGATCCGGCAGCTTGCGGAGCGGCTTGGCCACTCCGCGGCAGCCGTCTGCACGACATCGGTCCGGCTGGCGCCCTTACGCGGCGTCAGGCGTCAGGCGTCAGTTCGGTGTACGCGGTCCAGTCGGGATCCTCGAAGGTTGCGAACTCGAGCGGATAGGGCGCCGCGCCGACCAGGGCTTCGTTGAGCCCGTCCTGAAAGCGCTCGAAGTCCTGCGTGTAGATGCGCCATTCCCGCGCGCCGCTGGCGGTAAGGACAGCAACCCCGGTGCCCCAGCCGTCATGATCCATGGCGGCGAAGAGCTGTTCTTCGAACGCGGCCATGTCGGTGAGCAGGTCTTCGTCGGGGAAGGCGCCGTCCTCGCCGTCGAACGGCCAGCGAATCACCACCAGATTGGGGTTCTCCTCGCGCTCGGCATCGCTCGGCGGCCGGGCACGTACCCGCACTACGACCGGAGTTTCGCCCGCCGCGCTGGTCAGGAACAGCCAGCCATCGGCATCAGGGCCGCCGTCGCTCATGCTGCCCGGCGCAGTTCCAACCGGCCCCAGATCTCGACTAGCGCATCGACCAGCTCGCGCATCATCGCTTCGCTGTGCGCGGGCCCGGGGGTGAAGCGCAGCCGCTCGCTGCCGCGCGGAACGGTGGGGTAATTGATCGGCTGAACGTACACGCCATATTCGGCGAGCAGCACGTCGCTGATCTTCTTGGCCTTGACCGGATCGCCCACCATCAACGGCACGATGTGCGTGGTCGAAGGCATCACCGGCAGCCCGGCTTCCGCCATCAGCGCCTTGAGCCGTGCCGCGGCAGCCTGCTGCCCCTCACGCTCGTCGGTCGAGCCTTTCAGATGCTTCACGCTGGCCAGCGCGCCGGCAACCAGCACCGGCGAGAGCGAGGTGGTGAAGATGAAGCCCGGCGCATAGCTGCGGATCACGTCGATGATGACCTGGTCGGCGGTGATGTACCCGCCCATCACGCCGAACGCCTTGCCCAGTGTGCCTTCGATGATGGTCAGCCGGTCGGCCACGCCGTCGCGTTCGGAAATGCCGCCGCCGCGCGCGCCGTACATGCCCACGGCATGGACCTCGTCGAGATAGGTCAGCGCGTTGTACTTGTCGGCCAGGTCGCAGATCTCGGCGATCGGCGCGATGTCGGCGTCCATCGAATAGACGCTCTCGAACGCGATCAGCTTGGGCACGCTCGGATCGTCGCCGGCCAGCAGCTCTTCCAGGTGCGCCAGGTCATTGTGGCGGAACACCCGCTTTTCGCAGCCCGCATTGCGGATGCCGGCGATCATCGAGGCGTGGTTCAGCTCGTCCGAATAGATGATGCAGCCGGGCATGATCTTGGCGAGCGTGGAGAGCGTCGCCTCGTTCGAGACATAGCCGCTGGTGAACAGCAGCGCGCCTTCCTTGCCATGAAGGTCGGCGAGCTCATGCTCCAGCTCGATATGGTAATGGGTGTTGCCGCCGATGTTGCGGGTGCCTCCCGAGCCCGCGCCGACGTCGTGCAGCGCTTCCTCCATCGCCGCGACAACCTTGGGGTGCTGCCCCATCGCCAGGTAATCGTTCGAGCACCAGACGGTGATCGGCTTGGGGCCGTTATGGCCGGCAAAACAGCGCGCGTTCGGGAACATGCCCTTGTTGCGCAGGATGTCGATAAACACCCGGTAGCGCCCTTCGGCATGAAGTCTGTCGATCGCCTGGTTGAAAACCCGCGAATAGTCGACGGCTGGCGCGGCGCTGTCTGTGCTCTGCATGGAGCGGGTTCCTACCGCTCAATTGCGTGTTTTTCCAGTGCCTGCGCATGTGGGAATTACGGATGCTGTGATCGATTGCGCACGCGATGTCGCGGTTCTGCAATATTTCCAAAGGTGAGCAAAGTTGCGCCATAGTGATTAAAAGTTGATGCGGATCAGGACTCGATCTGCTGGCTGTGGTATCAAAGTTCCTCGTAAGCGAATCACTGCATCAAGCGAGTTTGCAGCCGAGAGACGTTGTGCTCCCGCCTGGATAGGAGCGTCGCCATGAACAGTCACGACTTCGACTATTACACGCGCCGCGAACGCGACGAACGGCTGAGAGCCGAGCGTGCGACGAGCGTGGCTGCGCGGCAGGCGCATCTTGAAATGGCCGAGTGTTACGCGGCCATGCTGCAGAACCTGGTGGTCCTGCGGACCGCCGCCTAAAGCGACTCGATGCTGGTCAGACCATAGCGGGCGAGCGCAGGCGCGAGGGCGTCCGTGCGGGCGGTGCGTTGAGTGAACACGGCGCGCCCCGGTAAAGGCTGATCGGGCCAGGCCTGACCCTCGGTCAAGTGGCGCACTCTGCGGGCGATACCCGGCCCGCCGTCGACAAATGCCACCGGGTGTGGCGCAGCGGCGGCGAGCGCATCTTCCAACAGCGGGAAATGCGTGCAGGCGTTGACGATCGTGTCGAGCCGGTCACCGCCGGGTTGCGCGAACAGCCCGTCCAGTTCCCCGCGTAGCGCGGCGAGATCGGGCGCCTCGCCGCCCAACGCGGCCTCCGCAAGCGCCACCAAGGCTGCCGATCCATAGCGCAGCACTGTGCAGTCGCCGGCAAAGCGCTGCGCGAGATCGTCGACATAGGGCTGGCGGACGGTTGCCTCGGTGCCCAGCACGCCGATCACGCGGGTGCGGCTCTGCTCGGCGGCGGGCTTGATCGCGGGCACCGTGCCGACGATCGGCACGTCGAGCGCGGCGCGGACATGCTGGAGCGCGATGGTGGAGGCGGTGTTGCACGCGATTACGATCAGCCGCGGATCGTAGCGCTCCGCCAGTCGCCCGAGCAACGCGGGGACGCGCGCGGCGATCTCCGCTTCGCTGCGCGTGCCATAGGGGAAGCCAGCGGAATCGGCAACATAGACCAAAGGCGCGTGCGGCAGCAGCCGCGCAGTCGGTTCCAGCACCGACAATCCTCCAACGCCAGAATCGAAGAACAGGATCGGGCGGGTGTCGGCCATGCGGCGCAGATGGCCCTGCGTCCTGCGCGCGTCAATCGAGGCGGTCGCTTGCGCCCTCCGGCGGGCAGGTCCCGCGGCTCGTGCGGCATGTCATTGCGCAACCGTGCGTATCGACTATGTTCCGGCACGATGGGGGATAGCTTGTTCACGCAAACACCTTGGGCCGCACCGGCGATGATGATCGTGCTGGGCTATCTGCTCGGATCGATCCCGTTCGGGGTGCTGCTGACGCGCTGGTTCGGCGCGGGTGACCTGCGCAGCATCGGTTCGGGCAATATCGGCGCAACCAATGTGCTGCGTACCGGACGCAAGGGGCTGGCGGCCGCGACGCTGCTGCTCGACCTGGGCAAGGGTGCTGCCGCCGTGCTGCTGGCGGACGCGCTGTTTCCCGGCACCGGCCCGATCGCCGGCATGGCCGCGTTTCTGGGGCATTGCTATCCGGTGTGGCTGAAGTTCCGCGGCGGCAAGGGCGTGGCGACGCTGATGGGGATCGTGGTTGCGCTGCACTGGCCCTCGGGGCTCGTGTATGCGGCGGTGTGGCTTGGCCTGCTCGGCGCGCTGCGCATCTCCTCGCTGGCCGGCATGGCGGCGGCGGTGAGCGCGCCGGTCAGCGCCGCGTTCTGGGGGCGCATCGACCTGGTGTTGCTGTTGCTGGGGCTCGCGCTGATCGTGCTGTGGAAGCACCGTGACAATATCGACCGCCTGCTGAGCGGGACCGAGCCGCGCATCGGGAAGAAGCGTGGCTGATCCCCGGGCGCCGCGCCTCAGGCTGCTGCGCTCGGGCAATATCGGCCCGGTCACCTATCGCCAGTTGATCGCGCGCTTCGGCAGTGCCGAGGCTGCGCTGGACGCTATCCCTATGCTCGCCGCGCGGGGCGGGGGCAGGGCCCCGGTGCTTGCCGATGCCGCGCGCATCACGCGCGAGATTGCGGCGGTCGAGCGGCTTGGTGCGCGATACCTGTTCCTCGACGATCCCGACTATCCCCAGCTGCTCGCCGAAACGGAGAGCGCGCCGCCCGCGCTGATCGTGCGTGGCGACCTGGCGCTCGTGCAGCGCAGCTGTGTCGCGATGGTCGGCGCGCGCAACGCCTCGGCAGCCGCGTGCCGCTTCGCCCGCGAACTGGCGTTCCGGCTCGGGGAGGCCGGCGTTACGGTGGTGTCCGGCCTCGCGCGCGGCATCGACACCGCGGCGCATCGCGGCGCGATCGGCGGCGGCACGGTGGGGGTAATCGCGAGCGGCATCGACATCGCCTTTCCGCCCGAAAACGCCGAGCTTCAGGAACAGGTCGCGCGCGAAGGCCTGCTGGTCGCGGAGCAGCCGCCGGGCACCGAGCCGCTCGCGCGCTTCTTCCCCTCGCGCAACCGCATCATCGCCGGGCTTTCGCAGGGTACGGTGGTGGTGGAAGCCGCACCGCGGTCGGGCTCGCTGATCACCGCGCGGCTCGCGGCAGAGGCGGGCCGCGACGTGATGGCGGTACCCGGCTCACCGCTGGATCCGCGCGCGCAGGGGTGCAATTTGCTGATCCGTGAGGGCGCCACGCTGATCCAGAGTGTGGACGACATATTGGAGACGATCCACCCCATCGACGCGCGTGCGGTTCGCGCGCCCGGCGGCGGCTTTGCCGGTGCGCCGCCGCAGGACGCCTCCGACAGCGAACGGCGGGCGGTCGAGGCGCTGCTGGGCCCGGTGCCGGTGTCGGTGGACGAGCTTGTCCGCCAGTCAGGGCGGGCACCGGCGGCAGTGCAGACCGTGCTCTTGGAACTCGAGCTCGCTGGACGGCTGGACCGTCACGCCGGGGCGCGGGTCAGCCTGCGCTAGCGGGCGTTGGGCACATAGGTCACACGCGCCGACCCGTCCGCCCAGACGGGCAGGTACAGCCCCGGGCCGCCGGCCTTCAGCACGCCGGTGCGCACTTGGCCGATCTCAGCGCGGATCACGAAATCGCCCGCGCTCTTTTCCACGATCGCGCGCTGCACCTTGCCGATCAGTTCGCGGAAATCGTCGGTGAAGTTCTGAGTCAGCGAATCCGCTACTGCGCGTGACACGCCCGGCGTGTTCACGAGCCGCACCAGCAGATCGCCGCCAATGCCGTCGGTGTCGCCATCCACTGCCAGTTGGGTGAAGCCGACACGCTGCGAGTTCGCGGCATTGACCGGCAGCGCAGTGACCCACACCAGGCCGTTTGTGTCCTCACGGTCTCCCTCCGCCCGCGCTGCCAGGGTGATCCCGAGCGCGATCCGCCCGCCGGCGGTGGCATAAGCCGTTACCTTGTCGAACCGAGCCGTGACCGGGCCGATCCCGGGCACGTCGAAGGCGCGGCGCGATCGTTTCACCAAAGCTCTCAGGATCACCGGCTCCAGCTGCGCATAGTCCGCGATCACGGGAATGAAGAAGCGCAATTGTTCGCCCCCGGTTGTGCGCGAAAGCGGCGGCAGCGGGATCGCGTCCGGGTCCTCCGGACGCGGGCCGACAAAGGTTTCGGTCAGCGCGTCCATGCCTAGCCGCAGCCGCAGCGTGTTGCCCGAAAAGCGATACCCGCCATAGCGCAGCCGTTGCGGCGTGATCCGCATCCACACCGGCGGGTTCTGCGCGTTGAGCTGGAGCGACGTGAAGCTCTGTGCCCAGGCTTCGGCCACACGGGTGCGGATGTTGAGCTTGGCGACTTCGGCCGGCAAGGTGCGTTCCAGGTTGCGCACGATCGGCTGGAGCCTGGCATCGGCCTGGTCGGTGAAGGTGATCCGCTGGCCGAGAAACTCGATGCCCGGTGCGTCGGTCCAGTCATAGGCGAGGCGAACGACCGCGCGTACGCTCCAGTCGTTCTGCAAGGCCAGCCGGATACGGGCATGCGCCATTGCCGACCCGGTCGCGGTTTCGCCCGCCAGCACGCCGCCCACGTCACGCGCGCTGATCCGCGCGTGAATGGGAATGTCGGCGATGATCTCCTCGCCCACGCCGCGCAGGCGGATCGGCGCGCGCGTGACGGTGCCGACCACCGTGCAACCGAGCGCGGGCGTGACCTTGAGGTTGGCGCCGAGCAGCTTCACGCGAGCGGCCGGGACGCACTCCTTAACTGGGCGGTTGATCGACCAGAGCGTGCGGGGGACCTCACGCTCCAGCATGCGGGAAAGCACCGCGGCATCGATGTCGAGCGGCACGGCGATAGCGGAAAGCTGATGGGGCGCCGGAAAAGGATCGGTCACGCGGGGCGGCGGGTTGGCGCGGTGATTGCCGATGGCCACTATCAGGCCCACGCCGACGAGCAGCATGGCGAGCGCGATCCCGATGATCCATAGCCGCCGACGGTGGAAGCGGCGGGGTGATGCGGGGGCGCTGGCCAATGCGGACTCCGAAACGAGTGATCCCCAGGCGATACGCCGGATAACTCGTTTCGGTTCCGTAACTAACCAGGATCAGGAAAGCGCGCCGGCGATCCTGCCGAGCAGCCCCACGCGCAGTTCCTTTTTCAAGTGGCCCGCCACCTTGGTCTGCGCGGCGGCGGCGTCCTTCACCACCAGGCCCATGCCGAAAAACTCATGGGTGACGCCGTCATAACAGGTGTAGCTCGTCTCGACGCCCGCTGCCTCCAGCCGTGCGGCCAGGATCTTGCCCTCGGTGCGCAGCGGATCGACCTGCGCCGCGATGATCATCGTCGGCGGCAGGCCGGCGAGGTTGGCCGATACCAGCTTTAGCCGAGGATCCTCGGTCTGGCGCTGATCCTCGAACACATGGCTGACGAACCATTCCATGAAGGGCTTGTTGAGCGGCATCGCGCCGGCATTTTCGCGATAGCTGGTGCTGTTGGTGTCGTTGTCGGCAACCGGATAGACCAGGACCTGGGTCTTGGGCAGCGGGAAGCCTTCGTCGCGCGCGCGGATCGAGACATTGGCGGCGAGATTGCCGCCCGCGCTTTCGCCCATCACGGCGATCCGGGACGGGTCGCCATCGAAGCTGGCGGCGTTCTCGACCACCCATTTATACGCTGCCCAAGCATCGTCGTGCGCGGCAGGGAATTTGTGCTCGGGCGCCTGGCGGTAATGGCACGACACGAAGATGCAGTCGGAGGCGAGCGCCAGCGCGCGGGGTGTCGAATCATATACGTCGAGATCGGCGATCACCCAGCCGCCGCCGTGGAAGTAGACGACGACAGGCTTGGTGCCGGTCTCGTTCTTGCGGCCATAAAGCCGTGCCTGGATCTCGCCGCCCGGGCCTGGGATCGTGAAGTCCTTGGTCGCGACGCCCAGATCGGCATCGGGATCGATGCCGCGGTTGCGCATCACCTGCTTGGCGCCGTCCGCGGGCGTCGGCTGATTGCGCGCGTCGGTGGCGGACAATGTCCAGGGCGGCGTCAGGCCCAGCTTCTGCGTTTCATCCAGCACTTCCTGCATGCTGTCATCCAGGCGCGCGGGTTCATTCGCATCCGAGCCGAAAAGGGCCATGCATCGATCTCCAATTAACCTGTATTGATTGTGCGGGAGAACGAGCCGTTTCTTCCGCCGTTCCCGAAGACTAGCGGAAAAAGCCGAACGCGGCTGGCCTTCGCCGCGCCCCCGGCTTAGTGGCGCGGCCTTGACGGCGGGCGTTCCGGCTCCCCACTCTCGTACGCGTACACGTAAGGACCTCTACGAACTCCATGCAGCTCGTCATCGTCGAATCGCCCGCCAAGGCGAAAACCATCGAGAAGTATCTCGGCAAGGACTATCGCGTCCTGGCTTCCTACGGTCACGTCCGCGACCTGCCGCCGCGCGACGGATCGGTGAACCCTGACGAAGGGTTCGCGATGGAATGGGAAACCTATGCGGACAAGTCCAAGCAGCTGAAGGCCATCGCCGACGAGGCCAAGAAGGCCGACCGACTGATCCTGGCCACTGACCCTGATCGCGAGGGCGAGGCGATCAGCTGGCACGTGCAGGAAGTGCTGCGCGGCAAGAAGGCGCTGCCCAGGGAAGTCGAGCGCGTCACGTTCAACGCGATCACCAAGCCCGCGATCCTGGCCGCGATGAAGGCGCCGCGCGAGCTCGACACCCATCTGATCGACGCGTACCGCGCGCGCCGTGCGCTGGACTATCTGGTGGGCTTCACGCTTTCGCCGGTCCTCTGGCGCAAGCTGCCCGGCGCCAAGTCGGCCGGGCGCGTCCAGTCGGTGGCGCTGCGGATCATCGTCGACCGCGAGCGCGAGATCGAAAGCTTCCGACCCCAGGAATATTGGTCGGTGATCGCCGAGCTGGAACAGGACGGCACGCCGTTCCAGGCGCGCATGGTCAAGTTCAAGGGCGACAAGATCGACCGCCTGTCGATCGGCGACGAAGGCACCGCGCTTGCCGCCAAGAAGGCAGTTGAGGAAGGCCGCTTCACCGTCGTGTCGGTCGAGACCAAGCCTGCCACCCGGAACCCGCCGCCGCCCTTCACTACCTCGACGCTTCAGCAGGAGGCGGCGCGGAAGCTCGGCTTCTCGGCCAGCCACACCATGCGCGTCGCGCAGGGCCTCTACGAGGACGGCGCGATCACCTATATGCGTACGGACGGTGTGCAGATGGATGGCGGCGCGATCCAGGAAGCGCGCAAGGCTGTCGCGACCCGCTATGACGGCAGCTATGTGCCCGACAAGCCGCGCCAGTATCAGACCAAGGCCAAGAACGCCCAGGAAGCGCACGAGGCGATCCGCCCGACCGACTTCTCCAAGGATCGGGTCGGCTCTGGCGATCATGCCCGGCTCTACGACCTGATCTGGAAGCGTGCGCTTGCCAGCCAGATGGCGTCGGCGCGCATGGAGCGCACCACGATCGAATTGCAGGACGGCACCGGCCAGCACGCGCTGCGCGCCACTGGCCAGGTCGTGCTCTTCCCCGGCTATCTCGCGCTGTACGAGGAAGGCCGCGACGATGAGGGCGACGAGGACAGCCGCCGCCTGCCGCGGATGAGCGAAGGCGCGGCGCCGGCCAAGAAGGGCGTCACTGCCGAGCAGCACTTCACCCAGCCGCCGCCCCGCTTCTCCGAAGCCTCGCTGGTCAAGCGGCTGGAAGAACTCGGCATCGGCCGTCCGTCGACCTATGCCTCGATCATTCAGGTGCTGAAGGACCGGGCCTATGTCCGCGTCGAGAAGAACCGCTTCTTTGCCGAGGAGAGCGGCCGGCTGCTGACCGCGTTCCTGGAGCGCTTCTTCGAGAAGTATGTGTCGTACGACTTCACCGCCGAGCTTGAGGAAGAGCTGGACGATGTGTCGGGCGGCCGCGCGCTGTGGCAGGCGGTGCTTGAGGCGTTCTGGAAGGACTTCAAGCCGCGTACCGCCGAAGTCATGGAGCAGCAGCCCTCGGCGATCACCGCCGAGCTCGACCAGTTCCTGGCGCCCTATCTGTTCCCGCAAAAGGCCGATGGCTCGGACCCGCGGCTGTGCCCCAATTGCGGCAACGGCCAGCTGGCGCTGCGCGGCGGACGCTTCGGCGCGTTCATCGCCTGCTCCAATTATCCCGAGTGCAAGTTCACGCGCCGCTTTGCCCAGCCGGGCGGTGAGGGTGAGGATTCGGGACCCGAAGTGCTCGGCACCGATCCCGACACCGGGCTGCAGGTCGAGCGCAAGTCGGGCCGGTTCGGGCCGTACATCCAGCTTGGCGAGGGCAAGGAAGCGCCCAAGGCGTCGATCCCCAAGGATATCGAGCTCGACCTGGAATGGGCGCTCAAGCTGCTCAAGCTGCCGCGCCAGATCGGCAACCATCCCGAAACCGGGGAGCCGATCACGGCGTCGATCGGGCGCTACGGCCCTTATCTCGCCCATGCCGGCAAGTACGCCCGGCTGCAGACGACGGCGGACGTGTTCGAGACGGGCATGAACGCGGCGGTGGTAAAGCTGGCCGAAGCGGCGGCTGGCGGTGGCCGTCCGGCACGGGGCGCGGCCCGTGAGCCACTGAAGGTGCTGGGCAAGCATCCGCGCAGCGAAGCCGAGATCAAGCTGATGGAGGGTCGCTATGGCGCCTATGTCACTGATGGCGAGACCAATGCGACGCTGCCCAAGTCGATCGACAAGGACCAGCTCACGCTGGAGGAAGCCGCCCAGCTGATCGACGCGCGTGCCGCGGCAGCGCCCGCAAAGGGGAAGAAGAAGGCGCCAGCGAAGAAGAAGGCGGCGCCGAAAAAGGCGGCGGCTACGAAGACCGCGGCCAAGAAGCCGGCGGCGAAGAAGGCGCCGGCGAAGAAGGTCGACGCGGAGGAGTAATCGGATCTGGTTTCCCGGCGAAGGCCGGGGCCCAGGCTCGATGGACTCAGCGAGCGGAGACAACTCTCGCCAGTGCGTTGCAGCTGGACCCGGCCTTCGCCGGGGAACCAGATGTGCTGTTAGCTAGTCTTCAGGCCGCGCGCAGCTGGGTGCCGCGCAGCCAGGCGCGGGCGGCCTTTTGGGCGTCGTTGATCTCGCGCGCGGTCATGTCCTCGGCGATTTCGGCACGGCACATCTGTGCCTCGTTGCTGCCCGAGACGGCGGCGATGTTGAACCATTTATGCGCTTCGACGAGGTCTACGCCGACGCCGTCGGCGCCGCTGGAATATACCATTCCCAGATCGTAGCATGCTGATGCGTCGCCCTTGGCTGCATCGCGCAGCCGGCTTTCGATCAGGAAACGTGCGCTCTTCAGGCTATTGCCCATTGTCGTCACCCCAAAATCTGATCCCTCTGATCCTGGGTTTTGACGATGAAGTCAGAAGAAATGGTTAACAGGGTTAACCGTGATCATTCGTAGTCACGGGGATATTGTCGATCAGCCGCGTGCCGCCGATCCGCGCGGCGCCCAGCAGGCGCATCGCGCGGCCGGCGACCGGATCGCCCAGCGTCTCGGCATCGGCCAGGGTGATATAGTCCACGTCAAACCCGGCAGCGCTCAGCGTGTCGCGCGCCTGCGCCAGCGCGGCTTGCGTATCCTCGCCCTTGGCGATCGCGCGTTCGGCAAAGCCCAGCGCGCGGGGCAGGGCCACCGCGCGCGCGCGCTCTTCAGGAAGGAGATACGCGTTGCGCGACGATAGGGCGAGGCCGTCATCGTCGCGATAGGTCGGCACGCCCAGGATTTCGACGGGCAAGTCCAGATCGGCGACCATGCGACGAATCACCTGGAGTTGCTGCCAGTCCTTCTCGCCGAACAGCGCCACATCGGGCTGCACCTGGTTGAACAGCTTGGTGACCACGGTCGCCACGCCGTCGAAATGGCCCGGACGCGCAGCACCGTCCAGCACTTCGCTGACGCCGCCGACCGACACCGTCGTCTCGAAGCCGTGCGGGTACATCACCTCGACTGGCGGCAGCCACAGCAGGTCGACGCCCGCGGTGGAGAGCATGCGCGAGTCCGCCATTTCCTTGCGGGGATATTTGGCCAAGTCCTCTTTTGGCCCGAACTGCTTGGGGTTCACGAAGATCGACACCACTACGCGAGTCGCGGTGCGCCTGGCGGCTTCCACCAGCGCCATGTGCCCGTCATGCAGCGCGCCCATGGTCGGCACGAACGCCACGCGGTCCCCGGCTGCGCGGAAGCCGGAAACGGCCTCGCGAAGGGCTGGAAGCTGACGGACGGTTTGCACGGCTTGGCACTTTCGATAAAGCAGAAGCGCGGCCTTCTATGGGGAGGAGGCGGCGCGATCAACAAAGGAAGTCTTCTGGGTGACCGAGGCAGCTAAGCGCTTGCATGTTCTCGTTTTTGCGAACGAGAAGGGCGGTACGGGCAAATCCACCACTGCCGTGCACGCTGCCATCGCACTGGCGTGCAAGGGCGCGCGCGTGGCGTGTTTCGACCTGGATCACCGTCAGCGGACCATGGGCCGCTATCTCGACAACCGCCATGCGACGATGAAGCGGACCGGCCGTGACCTGCCGACGCCCATTTATGAGACACATGACGGCGAAAGCATGGACTTTTTCGCCGAGACGCTGGACCGGCTGGGGCAGGACGCGGACTTTGTGGTGATCGACACCCCTGGCCGCGACGACAAGTTCGCGCGGATCTCGGTCACCAATGCCGACACCCTGGTCACGCCGATGAACGACAGCTTCGTCGATTTCGACCTGATCGGGCATGTCGATCCCGAGACCTTCAAGGTACAACGCCCCAGCTTCTATTCCGAGCTGATCTGGGAATCGCGCAAGCGCCGGGCGGGGGCCAATGGCGAAACCATCGACTGGGTCGTGTTGCGCAACCGCATGCAGCATATCGAGGCGCGCAACATGCGCCGCGTGTCCGAAGCCATCGACCAGCTCTCCAAGCGGGTCGGCTTCCGCGTGATCTCGGGCCTGTCCGAGCGCGTGATCTATCGCGAACTCTTTCCGCAGGGACTGACCATGCTCGATGCCGGCGAGTTCGGCGCAATGGGGCTCAGCCATGTCGCCGCACGCCAGGAACTGCGCGAGATGATGGCGGGGCTGGCGCTGCCCGAACCCGCGCTGCCGGCCGTTGCCTGATGGTCAAGCTTATCCTCGCTCTGCTGGTGATCTTCGGATTCTACCTGCTGTGGCGTGGACCCCGCCGGTACACTGCCGGGCGCCCGATCAAGCGGGCTACGCCAAAGCCCCGGCCGGCTGCGCGCAAGCTGCCGGTGCCCGCCGCGTTCGGCGAGGAGGAAGCGCGCGCGATCCTGGGGCTTTCGACCGGCGCCGGACCGGACGAGATCAAGGCCGCACACCGGCGGCTGGTGTCCGCGGTGCATCCCGATCGGGGTGGATCGGAGGAACTCACCCGTCGCGTGAACGCCGCCCGCGACCTGCTGCTGCGCCTCTGACGCGGTGCCCTGGACGCTTTGGCGTGATTTCCACACCTGTTACGCATGCGTAATTGAAACTTCTGACCGTTTCGCGGATTGGGCCAGCATCATCTTCCGGGAGGCACCATGACGCATCGTTTCGACCCCACTTCGCTGCGCGAATATGACATCCGCGGTATCGTGGGGCAGACGCTTGGGCCCGACGACGCCCGCGCGATCGGCCGCAGCTTCGCCACGCTGCTGCGCCGTGCCGGCGGGCACCGGGTAGCGGTGGGCCGCGATGGCCGCTTGTCCTCGCCCGAGCTCGAGGCGGCGCTGGTCGAGGGGCTGACATCGTGCGGCTGCGACGTGGTGCGGACTGGCATGGGGCCGACCCCGATGCTGTACTATGCCGAAGCGACGCTGGAGGTCGATGGCGGCATCCAGATCACCGGCAGCCACAATCCGGGCAACTACAACGGCTTCAAAATGGTGTTCCAGCACCGTCCGTTCTTCGGCGAGGACATCCAGGGGCTCGGCCGGCTGTCTGCCGAGGGCGATTGGGACTCGGTCGAGGCGGGCGAGGAAGGCACCGTTACCGACTATGATATCGAGGACGCCTATGTCGGCCGCCTGCTCGCGGGTTATGCCGGCGGCAGCTACCGCATCGGCTGGGACGCCGGCAACGGCGCTGCCGGCCCGGTGATCGAGAAGCTGGTCGCCCAGCTGCCGGGTGAGCACTTCACCATCTTCACCGACGTCGACGGCAATTTCCCCAACCACCATCCCGATCCGACCGAGGAAAAGAACCTCGCCGACTTGAAGGCGCTGGTCGTCGAGAAGGGCCTCGACTTCGGCCTGGCGTTCGATGGCGACGGCGACCGCATCGGTGCGGTTGATGGCCAGGGCCGGGTGATCTGGGGCGACCAGATCCTCTCGATCCTCGCCGAGCCGCTGCTCAAGGCCGAGCCGGGCGCGACGGTGATCGCCGACGTGAAGGCCAGCCAGGCCCTTTACGACCGGATCGCCGAGCTGGGCGGCAAGCCGGTGATGTGGAAGACCGGGCACAGCCTGATCAAGACCAAGATGAAGGAAACCCACGCGCCGCTCGCCGGCGAGATGAGTGGCCACATCTTCTTCGCCGACACCTTCTACAACTATTATGGCTATGACGACGCGCAGTTCGCTGCCGTCCAGCTGATCCGCGCCGTCCATACCATCGGTAAGCCGATGAACCAGATCAAGGACGACATGCCGGCGATGATCAACACGCCGGAAATGCGCTTCCAGGTTGACGAGACCCGCAAGTTCGCGGTGATCGATGAAGTGCTCGAGCGCCTGGAAGCCGAGGGCGCCGATGTCGACCGCACCGATGGCGCCCGCGTCAACACCGTCGATGGCTGGTGGCTGCTGCGCGCATCTAACACCCAGGACGTGCTGGTCGCCCGCGCCGAAGCCAAGAGCCAGGAAGGCCTCGACCGCCTGATGGCGATGATCGACGCCCAGCTGGCGGCCAGCGGCCTCCAGCGCGGACCGCAAGCGGCGCACTAAGCATCAAGAGCCCCTCCCTGATGGGGAGGGGCTTTAAGGCTGGCATTCGCGGTGCCAAAGCCCCACATCCGCCGGATGGCTCCGCCACCTCCCCAGATCATCCGCGTCATCGACCTAGAAACCACTGGCCAGGCTCCTCCCACACACGGTGTGTGCGAGATCGGCTGGCAGGACGTGGCACTTGGCGCAGATGGCCGCTGGGAATTGCAGGGTGAGGGCGGCAATCGCCTGGTCAATCCCGGGCGACAGATTCCGCCGCTCACCATGGCGATCCATCATATTCGCAACGAGGATGTTGCCGACGCGCCCTATTGGCATGATGTCGCACGTCCGATCCTGGATCCCTGGCCGCGCCGGGTGGCG
Organism: Sphingomonas sp. IC-56; assembly: GCF_021043375.1. Lineage (GTDB taxonomy): Bacteria > Pseudomonadota > Alphaproteobacteria > Sphingomonadales > Sphingomonadaceae > Sphingomonas. Next base: position 151,563 of record NZ_JAJNDV010000008.1, on the reverse strand, counting down.
CTGGCGGCGCACCGATCGGATTTCGAGGAGCAATACTGCACCGCTGCGCTCACGCGGGGGGCGGACTGGATCTGTACCTGGAAATGTTCGATGCGGCTTTGGCCGCACGTGCCGAGTTTTTCCAACCAGATGCTGCGCTATTGGCGCATGCCCGAAGGGTTGGAGCATGAGCGTGGGCTGCCTGCGCACCGCGCCTTTCCTGACGCCTATGTCACCGCGCATCACCTGCGCGACATGCTCAACGAAGTGGGTGTTGCGCAGCTGATCCAATGGTCCAAGGAGCCCGGCCTGCTGCCGCGTGTCCGCTATGGCCCCGATCGCGGCAAGGAATGGCACGAGATCGACGAGGAGTCGCTCGCCGGCTTCCTCACCGACCGCGACCCCGATGTGCGGCATACCGCCGAGCGGGAATATCTCCGGCGGTCGGGCGGCGGCGAAGTGACACGCCGGGTGACGCGGCAGCCGGAACTGTTCTGACGAACCAAGTAGTTCCCCAGCGAAGGCCGCGCCCAGCTTCGGCAAAGTCGCGACGGCGTCCCGTCGTCTGAGAAACCTTGGCACCTAGGCCTCGCCCTTCGCCGGGGAACTGGTCGGCGGGTTACCCCCGTCCGGCAATCATCGCGCGAACGGATTCCAGCACCCACCCGTAGACCAGGTGCGAGGCCGTGCCGTACATGTGCGTGACCAGCGACGTGTCAGTCGGCGCAGGCGCCAGCCCTGCGGCAGGTACCGCGCCTTCGTCCAGCAGGGCCGAGGTGGCGATGCCGTAGGCGGTGCCGAACCCCGCGCTTGCTTCGGGCTTGTACTCCGCCAGCACGCCATAGATGCCGCCGAGCACGCCGCCGACCAGATAATGCACGACCTGGCCGGCCTGCTCGCGATAAGCGTCGGGCACGGGATCGCCGGTCACGATCTCGCTGGCGGCGTCCGCTGCCTGTACCGTGGCCGGATCTTCGTCCGTGTTGCCCGAGTCCGGCAGCAGCTTGTGCGTCTGGGCCTGAAAGGCTGCCATCGCCGCCGAGGCGACCAGCCCCGCGGCGACGCCGGCGGCAAGGCCGAGTAAGGGACGCGGGTTTTTGGCCATGCTGCTGCTCCGTTGCGTGGAAAAGACCCGAACGCCGCGTGCAGCCTGCGGGTCCCTCGGATCAGTAGGGAACGCGCGTCGCATTCAACTGGCGCTTGGCGAGCTGCGCCTGAACGCTGTCGGCCCCAGCCAGATGCCCCGCGCCCACCGCGACGAACACCGTGCCCGGCTGCGCCATCCGCTTCTGGATCCAGTCGGCCCAGCGCACATTGCGGTCGGTTAGCAGTACCTTCGCGATCTCGGGCGTGTCGCGCATTTCCTCGTTCATGGTCTTGCCCAGCGCTTCCGGATCGCCTGCCGACCAGGTCTGGATCATCTTGCCCAGGATCTCGCCGGTCTTGCTGTAATCGTCGACGGTTGAGACCAGGAACTTCACCTGCAAGGGTTCGGGCAGCCCATCGAAATAACCAAGCTGCTGTTCCAACGTCTCCAGCCCCTGCACGGGCTTGTTGACTGACTTGGCTGCGTTGGCCAGCACCTTGTCGGCGCCGCTGTTTGGGTCATAGCCAAGCTTGGGCAATCCTGCCGAACCCAGGGTGATTGCGGCCACCCAGGGGTCCAGGCGATCGAACGCCGCGGCCGGGATGCCGACATCCGCCATCGCCTTGGCATAGGCCTCGCGCTTGTCGGCGGGTAGCTTCTCGGTCAGCGTCGGGCCAGTGGGGTTTACCGCCATCTTCATGACCAATTGCTGGATGGCGGCCTGGTCTGGCTCGACCATCTCGATCACCAGCTGGTCGCTCTTGTCGAACGCCGTCTTCACCGCCTCGTCGAACCAGCTCAGCCCAGGCTTGAGCACATGCACCGTGCCGAACAGGTACACGGTGGTGTCCGCATCCTTCACCACCCACAGCGCCGGATCGGAATCCGTGCTGGTCTGCGCATAGGCTGCCGGCGCCAAGGTCAGCGCCAGCGCGGCCAGGAACTTCCGCATGATTTCTTCCCCCAAAGCGTTTCGGGCGAAGGCTATCAGCTTCCCCGAGGCTAGGCGAGTTCCTTGAGCGGCCGCGACGGGTCGGCCACCGCGGCGAGATCGGGTGCTGCGCCTTCCACCACCAGCTTGCGCCCCTGGACGTAGTCCTTGATCGCGTTGACGCAGTCGAGCGCGATCACTCGGCCCTCGCGCAGGTACACGACCGAGAAGCTCCGCGTCGCCGGATCGCCGCGCACCAGAGTGCTGTCGTGGCCGGTGGACAGCCCGACGGTCTGGAGCTTGAGGTCATACTGGTTCGACCAGAACCACGGCACCGCGTCATAGGCCGTGTCGCCACCCAGGATCGTCTTGGCCGCGACGCTCGCCTGGTCATTGGCGTTCTGCACCGACTCCAGCCGGATGCACGCGCCCTCCGCATAGCGATTGGCATGCAGCGCGCAGTCACCCACCGCGAAGATATCGGGCAGCGAGGTGCGGCACTGCGCATCCACCAGCACGCCGTTGTTGCCCTGCGCGCCGGCTGCGAGCAGCGGCTCGACTGCGGGAACGATGCCGATGCCGACGATCACCATGTCGGCGGGTAGCACGCTGCCGTCACCCAGGCGGACCCCGGTGGCGCGCGTTTCGCCCTCGATTGCCGCAACCTGTTCGCCCAGCCGCAGATCGACACCATGGTCGCGGTGCTCAGCCTCGAAGAAACGCGACAGCGGCGTCCCGGCCACCCGGGCGAGCACGCGGTCCTGCGCCTCCACCAGCGTCACTTGCCGGCCCAGCTTGGTCAGCGCGGCCGCGGCCTCCAGCCCGATATAACCGCCGCCGATCACCACCACGCGCGTCACACCGGACAACCCGGCCAGCATCGTGTCGATATCGGCGCGGCTACGGATGGTGTGCACGTTGGCCAAGTCTCCGCCGGGGCAGGGCAGGCGCCGCGCATGGCCACCCGCCGCCCAGATCAGGCTGCCATACCGGATCGTATCGCCCGCCGCGGTGGTGACGCAGTGCGCCGCCGAATCCACCGCCATCACGCGCTGCCCGAGCAGCATGGCTACATCACGTTCTTCCCAAAAAGCGCCTTGGCGGATCAGCATCCGCTCCCACGGCTTCTCGCCTGCCAGATACTCCTTCGAGAGCGGTGGGCGCTCGTACGGAAGTTCCGGCTCCTCGCCGATCAGGGCGAGTGTGCCGGTAAAGCCGCCCTGCCGCAGCGCGATCGCAGCCTGCGCGCCGCCGTGGCCGGCCCCGACGATCAGCACATCATATTGGGTCATGCTTTCAGCCGCTCCGCGTGCCAGGCGACATGCTCCGCCATGAAGGTGGAGATGAAGTAATAGCTGTGATCATAGCCCGGCTGGCGGCGCAGCGTCAGCGGGATGCCCGCGGCCTCGCATGCCGCTTCCAGCAGTTCGGGGCGGAGCTGCTCGGTCAGGAACTGGTCGGCATCGCCGACATCGACCAGCAGCGCGGGCACACGCGCGCCGTTGCCGATCAGCGCGCAGGCGTCATATTCCGCCCAGGCAGCCCGATCGGCGCCGAGATAACCCTCAAACGCCTTCTCGCCCCAGGGCACCAGCGCCGGCGCAACGATCGGCGCGAAGGCCGACACGCTGCGGAAGCGCTGCGGATTGCGCAAACCGATGGTCAGCGCGCCATGGCCGCCCATCGAATGGCCGGTGATCCCCTGCGCGCCCATGTCCGCGGGGAACTCCGCGGCAATGAGTGCGGGCAGTTCGTCCTCGACATAGGACCGCATCCGGAAGTTTGCCGCCCAAGGGTCTTGCGTTGCGTCGAGGTAGAAGCCTGCGCCTTGGCCGAAGTCATACGCCTCGTCGTTGGGCACGCCCTCGCCGCGCGGGCTGGTATCGGGCGCGACGAAGATCACGCCGGCTTCAGCGCAGGCGCGGCGATACTCGCCCTTGTCCGTGACGTTGGCGTGCGTGCAGGTGAGACCCGACAGGTACCACAACACCGGCAGCTTCGCACCCGAGGCATGCGGCGGCACATAGACCGAAAAGGTCATGTCGGTCCCCGTCGCGCTGCTCGCATGCCGGTACACGCCCTGCACGCCGCCATGTGCGTGGTTGGTCGAGAGGGTTTCCATGCCTTCCTCCACCCTCAACGCCGGATCAATACACCACGACGCTGCGAATGCTCTCGCCGGCGTGCATCAGGTCGAAGCCCTTGTTGATCTCCTCCAGCGTGAGAACATGGGTGATCATCGGGTCGATCTCGATCTTGCCGTTCATGTACCAGTCGACGATCTTGGGCACATCGGTGCGGCCCTTGGCGCCGCCGAACGCGGTGCCGCGCCAGTTGCGCCCGGTCACCAGCTGGAAGGGGCGCGTGCTGATCTCCTTGCCCGCCTCGGCCACACCGATGATGATGCTGGTGCCCCAGCCGCGATGGCATGCCTCGAGCGCGGTGCGCATGACTTCGGTGTTGCCGGTGCAGTCGAACGTGAAGTCCGCGCCGCCATCGGTCAGCGCCAGCACTTCGGCGATCACCTCCTCGCGGCTCTTGCCCTTGCCGTTGATGAAGTCGGTCATGCCGAAACGGCGGCCCCATTTCTCGCGGTCGGGGTTGATGTCGACGCCCACGATCTTGCTCGCGCCGGCCATCTTTGCGCCCTGCAGCACGTTGAGGCCGATGCCGCCCAGGCCGAACACGACGATGTTGTCGCCCACCTGCACCTTGGCGGTGTTGACCACCGCGCCCACGCCCGTCGTCACGCCGCAGCCGATATAGCAGCTGGTCTTGAACGGTGCGTCTTCGCGGATCTTCGCGACGGCGATCTCGGGCAGCACCGTGAAGTTCGAGAAGGTCGAGCAGCCCATGTAATGATAGATCGGCTGCCCCTTGTAGCTGAAGCGGGTGGTGCCGTCGGGCATCAGCCCCTTGCCCTGGGTCGCACGGATAGCGGTGCACAGGTTGGTCTTGCCGGACAGGCACGACTTACACTGGCGGCATTCGGGCGTGTAGAGCGGGATGACATGGTCGCCCGGCGTCACGGACGTAACGCCCGCGCCGACTTCGCGGACGATGCCGGCGCCCTCATGCCCCAGCACGCTGGGGAACAGCCCCTCGCTGTCCAGCCCATCGAGCGTATAGGCATCGGTATGGCAGATGCCGGTCGCCATGATCTCTACCAGCACTTCGCCGGCCTTGGGGCCCTCCAGGTCCAGCTCGACGATCTCCAGGGGCTTCTTCGCTTCAAACGCGACGGCGGCGCGGGTCTTCATGGAAACGGTCCTTAGTTCCGGGGATGATTGGCTAATCGGCCAAGGTGTGGCCGTGCGCAACCCTTCACGCCCGAAGCGGGCTTCCCATTGCCGCAGCGCTCCGGCTAGCGTGTCGCCATGCCATTCCCAGCACTGACGCTCTTCGCCCTTTCCTTGGCTCTTCCGCTCCAGGAGACTGAAGCCGATCCCGCCCAGGTTGCCGAGATCGACGCCATCAACTGCCGTCTCGATGTGCCCAGCTATATGAGCTTCGCAATGGCCGTCCGAGGGAAGGATGGCATCGCCCGTAAGCGGGGCTGGAAGCAGATCGGGTCCGACGCCGGGTTCCTGCTGGAATATCAGCTGCCCGCGCCGATCACCGTCGCGGGCCACCGTACACAGCGGATCGCCTTTTCCGGCGATTCGATCCTGGCGGTTCTCGACGTGGCCGACCCGGCGGTGGTCGCCCGACCCGAGCAGATCGCCAACGAGTTCGATATCGAACCCCTGATTGCGGAGCTGGTCGCGTCGGGAAAGGCGACGCGTGCGCAGGTCGAGGCCGAGTTCAAGTTCCGCAAATTCGGCGGCCAGCGCATTCTGAAGAATGAAACGGAGCCGGCAAGGGAGAGCGAATCGTTCCGGAGCCGCATGGAGGTAGCGCGCACCATTTCGAATGCGGCGACGCATCCGGGTAAGACGCTTTACGGCTGCGCCTATCGCATGGAGGTGCTGGACAAGGACGGGGCCCCGCTGTGACGTGCGTGGGCTTGCTTGGGCAGTGCTCCCCCAAAGGGGGAGTTATACGATGCGGAGAAAAATGGTGCTGCCGGTGAGGATTGAACTCACGACCTCAGCCTTACCAAGGATGCGCTCTACCACTGAGCTACGGCAGCACTCGCCGGCCTGACTGGCCGGGTGGAGGGCGCCTATGTGCTTGGGCGCGCCGCATTGTCAATCGGAAGTTTCAAGGTTTATCGCTGAATCCATGACCGACACGGAAAAGAAGGCCCGCCTGGCCGCCGCGCTCCGCCAGAACCTGCGCAAGCGAAAGGCCCAGGCGCGCGAGCAGGCGAATGAGGCGGAGTCGCCGGCGACGCCCAGCCCCGAACCACGCGATCAATAACATCACAGTTCCCCGGCGGAGGCCGAGGGCCAGTTGCAGTGCGGTCGAGCAGGCGCACTGAAGCTTCAAAGTGCGCCGAGGCTGGGCCCCGGCCTTCGCCGGGGAACTGCCGGCTGGACTACACGGGCCGCGCGGACTCCCTCACCCGATCGCCGCGCACTTCGCTTCCAGCCAAGCCCGCGCATCCCACTCCAGCAACGGCCCGATCAGCTCGACGACCCGCGCGTGGTACGCATTGAGCCACGCCAGCTCCTGCGGCGTGAGCAGCCCCGGCTCGATCAACGTCCGCTCGATCGGCACAAAGGTCAGCGTCTCGAATCCCAGCATCCGCTGCTCGGCGCCGGCAATCTCCTGCTCGACGATCAGCACCAGATTCTCGATGCGGATGCCGTACTCGCCCGCTTTGTAATAGCCCGGCTCGTTGGACAGCATCATGCCCGCGCGCAGTGGCTCCAGCGACTGTCCGCCGGGATAGTTGGGCTGGGCGATGCGCTGCGGCCCTTCATGCACTGACAGATACGCGCCGACACCGTGGCCCACGCCATGGCCGAAATCGAGTCCCACTTCCCACAAAGGCCGTCGCGCGAAGCTGTCGAGCTGCGCGCCCACGGTGCCGTCGGGAAACACTGCGGTGTCGATGGCGATATGGCCCTTCAGCACGCGCGTGAAGCGGTCGCGCATTTCGGCGCTCGGCTCGCCCACCGGCATCACGCGGGTGATGTCGGTGGTGCCATCGGCATATTGTCCGCCCGAATCGATCAGGTAGAGCTGGCCCGGCTCGATCCGCAGGCTCGACTCTTGCGTCACCTTGTAGTGTGGCAGCGCGCCGTTCGGACCCGTGGCCGAGATCGTCTCGAAGCTCAGGTCCTTGAGCAGCCCGGTTTCCTCGCGGAACGCCTGGAGCTTCGCAGCCGCCAAAAGCTCGGTCAGTTCGCCCGCCGGGGCGGTCTCTTCGAACCACTTCAGGAAGCGCACCATCGCCGCGCCGTCGCGTGCCTGCGCGGCGTGGTGGCCGGCAATCTCGGCGGGGTTCTTGATCGCCTTGGCGAGCACCACCGGATCGCGCACGCTCAGCACCTTGGCGCCGCCAGCGTCAAGCGCGTCGAAGATCGCGGCCACTGCCCGCTCGGGATCGGCAGCCACGCGCTTGCCTGCCAGCGCGCCCAATGCCGGTGCGAACGCCGCGCGGTCCTGGATGCGGATCGCATTGCCCAGATGCTGGCGCACTGCGTCAGGCACCTTGTTCGCCTCGACGAACAGGTCGCCGGTGCCGTCGGCATGGACGATGGCATAGGCGAGTGCGACCGGCGTGTGGGCGACGTCGCCGCCGCGGATGTTGAACGCCCAGGCAATCGAATCGAGCGCGGACAGCACCACTGCGTCGGCGCGGCGCTCGTTCAGCCATTCGGCGATTTCCGCGCGCTTGGCGGCCGACGACTTGCCGGCGGCATCCTCGCTCTGCACCGCCAGCAGCGCGTCGGAAGGCGATGGCTGCTCCGCCCACACAGCGTCGACCGGGTTGCGGCGCACCGCCACCAGCGTCGTCCCGCGCTCGGCGAGCGCCTTGCGCACTTCCTCGAGCCAGGCGCGGGTGTGCAGCCACGGGTCATAACCGATCCGCCCGCCCTGCGGCGCATGCGCCTCCAGCCAGGCCGCGATGCTGGTCGCCGGCACGCCGACATAGTCCCACTGCTCGGCGGAGACCTGCTGGCGCACCTGGATCGTGTAGCGCCCGTCGGTGAAGATCGCTGCCTTTTCCGGCAGCACCACTGCACTGCCCGCCGATCCCTGAAAGCCGGTCAGCCAGGCGAGACGCTGAGCGTATTCGCCGACATATTCGGACATGTGCTCATCGGTGAGCGGCACGACGAAGCCGTCGAGCCCGTCCTGCGCAAGCTGGTCGCGAAGGGCGCGGAGGCGGTCGGCATAGCTGGACATGAGGCAGGTTCCACAATTCAACGTTGGAGGGTCTGTGGCAGATTACCGCGTAGAGGGACAAGTAGAGGGTCGGTCAGGAGCTTCCAGCCCGCGGGCAGATAGTCGAGCGACATGTAGAAGTAGAAGGCGCAGGAACCGTCTGTCTGGTAGCTCGCGCCCTTCACCACGCCGTACGCCGACGTGCCGCTGAACACCGGCCCACCGCTGTCACCGCCCTTGCAGGTCGGACCTTTGACCGCCACCCAGGTGGGCAGGCACGCCCCTCCGCACAGGTCGCCGGCGGGTGCGAAATCCAACAGCTCCACCTCCGCGCAGCTATAGCCGCTACTCTCGCCGCGATGGCAGACAAAGTCTCCTGCGCGGGTGCTCGGGCGAGTGACTTGGGCCTCTACGGGACGCTCTACTTTGCGCGCAGTGTCCGAATAGATCAGCGGCCGCTCAGGCGCGGGGCCGGCGAAAATCTGCACATCATGATAGCCCCAGCCCCATTGCCCGACAAAGCTAAGCGGCATGGTGCTGCGGTCAGGCGCGTAATAGGTCATGTCGTCCAGGCAGTGTGCCGCGGTGGTGATGCCAGTGCGTGAGCCATCAGTGACGGCAAAGCCGGTGGTGCAGCGATACCGCTTGCCATTGGCCGGATCGATCCCATCCACCCGCGACCCGCCATGCAGCCCCAGATTGACGTCGACCCGGTCCATCACCCGCACCTGCACCGGCACCCCCGCCAGTGCGGATAGCTTCGCGTCCAGCGCCGCCGCGCCGCCCTGCCGCGCGGTCACCGCACCGCCCGCGATCACCACCAACTCGCCGGTGCGCGGATCGAGACCCATCGAGGGTGGGGAGGGCAGGGCGGCCCGGATCGCCCCCTGGTGATAGGTGATCGCCCATACCACGCGCTCGCGGCTCGCCTTGGCGCCAGTGCGAAAGGTGATTGGCACGCTCATGCCGCCCGCGCGGATGCGCCGCTCGGCCACCGGCTCGCTGCCGGCCAGGTAGACGTTGATGCGATAGTCGGGGCGATGCTGGATCGAAATTCCGGCGAGCCTGTCGCGATACTGGTTGGCAATGGCGTCGGTGACCGGAATGCTGTCGGCCTGGGCATGCAGCCGCCGCAGCGCCTCGTCCTGTGGCACCCCGTACAGCCGCGCATATTCGCCGGCGTCCTGCGCCAGCGCCTGCTCGCGCGTCTGCACCTGCGCCGCTGCCGGCGCGGCAGCCAGCACCATTATCGCGGACAGCGCCGCCGCTACACGCTTCAGCAAAGCACACCCATGCTCTGCGATGTAAGGCGCCGCCGGGCGGTTCGCCAGCGTTCGACAGCAGGCATGCGGGTGCACTATGGGCAGGACATGACCGATTTCCCCAAGCCGCCCGTGGCCCAGACCCGCCCGCACAGCTTCACCCGCCACGGCATCACCATCGAAGATCCCTGGGCATGGCTGCGCGACCTCAACTACCCCACCGTCGCCGACAAGGACGTGCTGGCGTATCTGGAGGAAGAGAACCGGTATTTCGACACGGTGATGGCGCCGCTCAAGCCGCTGTCCGAGCGGCTGTTCCAGGAGATGCGCACGCGCATCAAGGAAGACGAGTCGACCGTGCCGCAGAAGGACGGCGACTGGCTGTACTGGAGCGACCATGAAGTCGGCGGCGAATATCCGCGCTATTGGCGGCGCCCGGTCGCGGGCGGTCCGGACCAGCTGATCCTCGACGAGCCCGCACTTGCCGAGGGTAAGGAGTATTTCCGCGTCGGCGCAATCTCGCTTACCGAGGATGGCGGGCTGATGGCCTATTCCACAGACGATGACGGATCGGAACGCTACACGATCCGCTTCAAGGACCTGCGCACCGACGGCAACGTCGACGAGGCGATTGAGGGGGCTGCCGGAAAATGGGGCGACGTCTCGATCGAGGGCACGATCGGCAACATCGTCTTCACCACCGATGGCAGCGCCATCCTCTACGGTGTCACCGACGACAATTGGCGCACCCGCACGATCAAGTTGCATCGCTTGGGCACGTCGCCGGCCGACGACGTGGTGGTCTATCACGAGGAAGAGCTGGGCTTCTCGGTTGGCGTCGAGCTGATCGGCGACCGCAAGTGGATCGCGCTCACCACCAGCGATCATGAGACCACCGAAATCCGCCTGCTCCCCGCCAACGACCCGCTCGCCGCGCCGATCCTGGTAGCGCCACGCAAGACTGGTCGCGAATATGACGTGGACGAGCATGAAGGCACGCTGTTCATTCACACCAACGACACCCACCCACAGTTCCGCTTGGTCACCGCCTCGATCGACGCGCCCGGCGAGTGGGTTGAGCGCATCCCGGCATCGCCGCACTTCTACATGACCGGCGTCACCTGTTTCGCCGACTTCTTCATCGTGGAAGGCCGCGAGAACGGCCTCGATCAGATCGAGCTCCACCGCTACGACCCCGCCATTGCCCCCACCCGGCTGAAGTTCCCGGAGGCAAGCTATGTCGCGGGCTTGGGCGACAATCCCGAATACGCCGTCGAAAAGCTCCGTCTGGGCTATGAGTCGATGGTCACCCCCGGCACCGTCCAGGATTACGACGTCGCCACTGGCACGCTGGAAACGCTGAAGGTGCAGGAGATCCCCTCGGGTTACGACGCGTCCAAATATCGCACCGAGCGGCTACACATCGCCGCGCGAGACGGGACGCAGGTGCCGGTGTCGATCGTGTATCCCGCCGACTTCCCGCGCGACGGATCGGGCAAGCTCTACCTTTATTCCTACGGCGCCTATGGCCATGCCATCCCGCCCGGCTTCTCCACCAGCCGCATGTCGTTCCTCGACCGCGGCATCGCCTTTGCCATCGCGCATATTCGTGGCGGCGACGATCTTGGCCAGCAATGGTATCATGATGGCCGGCTGGAGAAGCGGACCAACACCTTCAACGACTTTGTGGACGTGGCGAAGGGGCTGATCGAACGCGGCTTCACGGCGCCTGGCCAGATCGCCATCGCTGGCCGCTCGGCCGGCGGCGAGCTGATGGGCGCGGTAGTCAATTCTGATCCTGAGCTATGGGGGGCGGTGGTGGCAGACGTGCCGTTCGTCGACGTGCTCAACACGATGCTCGACGAAAGCCTGCCACTCACGCCCGGTGAGTGGCCTGAATGGGGCAATCCAGTCGAAGATGCCGCGGCGTTCGAACTGATCCGCTCCTACAGCCCGTACGACAATGTGAAGGCGCAGGCCTATCCGCCGATGTTCATCTCGGGCGGCCTCAACGATCCGCGCGTGACCTATTGGGAGCCGGCCAAGTGGGCGGCCAAGCTGCGCGCCACCAAGACGGACGACAATATCCTGCTGCTCAAGACCAACATGGGCGCGGGCCATGGGGGGAAGTCGGGTCGCTGGGAAAGCCTCAAGGAATATGCCGACGAGATCGCCTTCATCCTGTGGCAGCTTGGAGTGGAGGGGTGACGTCGACCCCCGTGCCGTCGCCTCTTTGGATAGCCGCTGAAATCTCCGTCATCCCGGCCTTGAGCCGGGATCCCGCTTCTTCTGCTGGCTCGATATAGCGGGACCCCGGCTCAAGGCCGGGGTGACGAAAGTTTGGCTAGGAGCAGCCTACCTCCCGCGCGACCAGCACCGTTTGCCGATGGCAGTGGTGGCAGAACGCGAAGTCGAATGTTGCGCTGAGAACCCAGGCCTGGGCCGGGATGTCC
>NZ_JAJNDV010000008.1:44025-139472 GCF_021043375.1 Sphingomonas sp. IC-56 | reverse complement strand
GGGGTGACGAAAGTTTGGCTAGGAGCAGCCTACCTCCCGCGCGACCAGCACCGTTTGCCGATGGCAGTGGTGGCAGAACGCGAAGTCGAATGTTGCGCTGAGAACCCAGGCCTGGGCCGGGATGTCCCATTCGGCCCAAGCCTCTCGCGTCACAGCGGTTTCGCCGCAGCGTTCGCAACCATATTCGATCCGAGGAGCATCGCCTTGTGCCATGCGCCACCATATCGCGATGGCGGCGATCGGATCCACAACGGACCTAATCCCGCAATACCTCCGTTCCTGCCGAGCTTGTCCCGCGATGCTGCCGATCCGGACCGGCTATCCATCTCTTGCTAAGGAACCGGCAGCTAGACGCCGGGCATGCGTTTTCAGTCTGCGTACCGCCGCCGGCGTTCCCGGCCCAAGTCCCGCCTCCGCAATACCCTGCTGGTCCTACTCGGCGCCGCCGCAGCGGGTCTGGCCGCCACCGGCTGGGAGGCGACGATCGGCCCGCCCAGCGCAGAGGCTGCCAAGCCCGCCGCGGCGGTCCATTTCAGCCTTTGCCACCGCGGCGGCGGCACCAATTGCGTGGTCGATGGAGACAGCTTCTGGATGCATGGGGAGCGCGTTCGCGTTGCCGATATCGACGCGCCTGAAACCCACCCGCCGCGGTGCGCCGAAGAGCGCCGGCTGGGAAATGCCGCCACGCGCCGGCTGCAGGCGTTGCTCAACCGGGGACCGGTTACGCTTGCGGTCGAAGGGCGCGACACCGATCGCTATGGGCGCAAGCTGCGCGTGGTGATGCGCGACGGCCAGTCATTGGGCGAGCAGCTCATCGAGGAGGGCTTGGCTCGTCCCTGGGAGGGCCGCCGACGCCCCTGGTGCGAATAGCTTAGCCCTTGGGCTGCTGCTCGGGGGGCACTGGCGTGAGCTCATACAGGTCGAGCTGGCCTAGTGCCGCGCCCGCCAGCGCCATGCGCCAGCGGAAATTACCCACTCGCTCGACCACGCCCACCATATCGGCGGCCTGGTTGGCGCCATAGGCCAAGGCATTGTCGCCTGCTTTGCGCTGCTTGGCACCGAGGAACACATAGCGGTTGCCATCGGAATAGAGGTAGCCGGCCGTCGGCGCGGTGCCGGTCTGCTTCACGAAGCCGAGACCTTCGGGCACGCCGCTGATGTGGCAGAAATCGGCCTCGCCCTTTCGGATCACCTTTCGCGCAATGCGCAGTGCGCGGCAGTGATAGGCGCCAGGAGGAAGGGTGGCATGGTCCAGTGCGGCGGCGGGATCGAGCAGCGCACCTTGTGCAAGCCGCTGCCGTGCCGGCACTTTGGTACCGAAATCGGCAAGCCGCTGGGGCAGGGTGTCGATCGTCGCGCGATCCCGCGGCGCGATCGTGTCGCGCCAGGTGATCGGCGTCTCCACCGCTTCTACAGCGATGGTGGCAGGGCGCTTGTGTCCAGCGCATGCGCTGAGCGCGGGCATCAGGAATAGGAGGAGAAAGCCGTTACGCCGGACCATGGGCCACCTTGGAACTGCTCCGGCGAAACATCCGCCGAATGCGTTACCAAAAGGTGAAGGGTGCGGGTTAACGAACCGTAAACATGGCGCTCAGCCGAGTGGCTGGCGCGACAAGACGCGGGCGGCGTTTCCGCCTGCCCGCGTCCCATCAACCCAGCATCAGAAGTGTGCGATCACACCGGCCATCGGCTGGAAGCTGTTGAAGTCCTTGCCGAAGCTGTTCAGCTCCAGGCGGAAGCGCACGCCGGAATTGCCGGTGATGCCGCCCAGACCGATGTCCTTCGGACCGACTTCGACGCCCAGACCGGCGGTGATGTCGTGGAAGTCACGGCTGTCATCGCCCAGACGGTCGAAGTTGACCCACTGGTAGCCAGCCTTGGCATAGATCATGCCGCTGTCGCCCAGACGGACGCCTGCGCGGCCGGCAACGCCATATTCCCAGTCGATCGCGCCGGAGAAGCCCTTGGCGACGTTGCCTTCAGCACCGACGAAGAACGGGCCGACGGGCACGTTCACGCCGAGCACGCCCTGCACGAGGCCGCCGTCATAGTCGACGCCGTTCGACGAAGCCGGGATGCCTGCCGGGATCTTGTTGTCGTCGAACTGCTCCCAGCCGCCCATGATGCCGAAATACGGCTCGATGCCGAATGCCGGCGAACCGTCGGGTGCGGTCTCGGTTGCGGTGGTGTCGGCGGTGGTGGTCGCCGTCGTGTCGGTCGCGCTGTAATCCTGAGCGGAGGCAACAGTCGGGAGGACCGCGGCGAAGGCCGCAGCAGCAAGCAGGGTACGCATGGTGAAAAAACCTCTTACGCAGTTAAAATACTAGCCGGCACCGCAGGCTCCGATACGCCGAGCGCTGGGCGGTGCCGTCGGGTGGCAGAAGCGTCGAGATAGGCATTTGTTGCACTGCGGCTAGCGCTCGAACGAGGAAACCCGGGCCAGTGTTGCAGGAATGTCACGATCGTTTCGGGCCAGAAAATGGCGGAAAACCGGCGTGTTGAGCTGAGGCTTGGCGGATTATCCCTCGGGTGCGCCTCCGCCTGACGCTATTGATCGAGCGATTACGTTTCCGTGACATTTTATGTCGGGTTCGCCTTATTCACTCTACTTCGAGGAAAATCCGCATTCAGGGGGAACTCGTCCCGTTCAGGTGCGGAAATCGGGGAGCTTGGGATGACTTTGAGCCTGCAATCAGCGCGCTTGCTGGGTCGATGACGGAGCTGCACCGCCGCACCGGGCTCCACGTGGTTGATGAAGGCAGTAGGCGTAGATCGGATTAAGCTAGCAATGAAGCGGGCCTGGACGCCTGCAACGAACGGACCGCTGGCGCCCCGGGTTTCCGCAAGCAGATAGCAAAACGCCCGACTTCCTAAGGGAAGCCGGGCGCCTGCTGGAACCTCGCGAAGGATGCGCTGGATTATTCCGCGGCAACTCCGGCGTTGGAGAACATGTCGCCCTCGCCAGCGTCTTCGTTCGCCACCGGCACGGTCTTGACCTTCTGGCGCTTGTCGAACGATTCCCACACCTCGTTCCACTGACCCCGCGTCGCGCCCTTCGAATATTCGGTCGCGCGCTGTTCAAAGAAGTTCGCGTGCTCGACGCCGTTCAGCAGCGGTGCGAGCCAGGGCAGGGGGTGCTCGTCGATCATGTAGATCGGCTTCAGGCCCAGCTGGCCCAGCCGCCAGTCGGCGATGTAGCGGATATATTTCTTGATCTCCTTGGGCGTCATGCCGGTCACCGGACCCTGCTCAAACGCCAGGTCGATGAACGCGTCCTCCAGCCGGACCGTGGTCTGGCACATGTCCATGATGTCTTCCTTGACCGCCTTTGTCAGGCAGTCGCGCTCCTTGGCGAAGGCGTGGAACAGCCGGATGATGCCTTCGCAGTGCAGGCTCTCGTCGCGCACCGACCAGCTGACGATCTGGCCCATGCCCTTCATCTTGTTGAAGCGCGGGAAGTTCATCAGCATCGCGAAGCTGGCGAACAGCTGCAGCCCCTCGGTGAAGCCGCCGAACATCGCCAGCGTCTTGGCAATGTCCTCGTCGGTGTCGACGCCGAACTTCTGCAGATAGTCGTGCTTGTCCTTCATCTCGCTATATTCGAGGAACATGCCGTACTCGCTTTCGGGCATGCCGATCGTGTCGAGCAGGTGACTGTACGCCGCGATATGCACCGTCTCCATGTTGGAGAAGGCCGCGAGCATCATCTTGATTTCGGTCGGCTTGAACACGCGGCCATACTTCTCGTGGTAGCAATCCTGCACTTCCACGTCGGCCTGGGTGAAGAAGCGGAAGATCTGCGTCAGCAGGTTGCGCTCATGCTCTGTGAGCTTCTGCGCCCAGTCGCGGCAATCCTCGCCCAGCGGCACTTCCTCGGGCAACCAGTGCACCTGCTGTTGGCGCTTCCAGAAATCGAACGCCCAGGGATATTCGAAGGGCTTGTAGGTCTTGCGGGCTTCGAGAAGCGGCATGAGGGTTACTCCGGGTGAATTAGATAAGTTTGATTAGCGGAAAGGTGGCAGGGCAGGGACCTACGGCGAAGGCGGTCATACCGGTCCTCCTGCCAAGGTCGCGACCGTCGCGAAGCCGCCGAGGAACAGCCCCAGCGCGAACAGCATCATCCCAGCAATCCGCAGCGCGTACGTCGTCGCCTCCGCGTCGGCCAGGCGCAGCGCGTCGCGCGCGAGCTTGGGACGAACCAGCGTTGCGAGGCCCGTCGCACCCGCGGCTCCGGCGACGCCGGCCATGATGGCGAGGCTGCGGGTCATCGGTGATCGATCACGGTGCCGCGGTCGTGCACCACGCGGGTGCGGTACACCACTTTCTTGCCGCGCCACGCGCCCACGCCGAAGAACCAGATGCCCAGGAAATAGCCGAAATCATACCACCCGCCGTTGTTGGGCACGGCATAGACCGCGACGTCCGGCATGAAGAGGCTGAGCAGCCAGGCGGCGGGAAAGATGAACCCGTGCCAGAGCCCGAACAGGAGCCCCGGCGCGTCGGCCTGCACCGTACTCGATGCCTGGCGCGCACACGCGGCCAGCAGCGCCAGGGTGCTCAGCGCGGCCATGGTACGAAGCCCCTTCATGCGCCCATCCCCTCATATGAATAACGAAGCCCGCCACAGCCTGCATCGTTTCCCCACCGGGCGCGTTCAGTCCGCGAACCAACCACGGGAGACCCCAAATGGCCGACGCAACTGCAATCCGCGAGCATATGGAAGTCATCGGCGCCGACGGCGTCCATGTCGGCACCGTCGACAAGGTCGAGGGCGACCGCATCAAGCTCACCAAGAAGGACTCGGGCGCGCAGATCGAAGGCGCCGAACAGTCGCATGAAGGGCATCACCACTTCATTTCGCTCGGCCTTGTCGCTGATGTCGAGGGCGACCAGGTCCGCCTCTCGGCCAATGCCGATGTCGCGGTAACCTTCGAGGAAGAAGAGGGCGGCCAGCCGCTTTGACGCGAGGTGCCCTCCCCCTGCGTGGGGGAGGGACTTGCCCGCCGAGGGCATCACGTTGGCCATGGGGCGAGCGGAGCGACGTCGCGCATTGCGCCGGAATTCGGATGCCGATTGCTGGCCCGCCCGTTGCATCAACCCCGACTCCGCACCTGCCGCTTCGGGCACCCCTAAAGGTCCCTCAGGGCATCCAAGTTCACGACGTCATCCTACGCAAAATCGGCGCCCACGGCTAGTCGCATTGCGTACGGCGCCTGCAGCTTTCTTGTGGAGAAAATCCGCTATCTTGGGAGCAGGCGGCGCGACCAACGCAACATCTTGCGCGACAGCTTGGCCGCCGACGGAAGGAAAGCGACTCGGATGGTCCCTTTATGTTCCACCTCTAGGGTGGTTGTCGAGCGCTAGGTTACGCGACCCCACGCGTTTCGAGGCGAGCGGTGTTCAGCCTTCGGCAGGGCGATGCCGGCGGCGTTCGGGCCGGCACGGAAACCGCCCTTTGATGCATTGGTTGAAATAAGCGCCTGCCGAGACCGCTTTGCCCAGCGCGTCATAGATCGCGCGCGGCACCCCCGAATAGACATAGCGTCCCGATTGCCTGAACGAGATTACCAGCGTCTCCGCTTCGTCGTCGAAGACGATGCGGTCGATCATCGAGGAATTCAGCCGCTTGGCACGCATGCGGCGCTGAGCGTTCGGCGGAGTCGCGCGTTCCCTGGGCTGCGTCCATCCGAGTCGATACAGCGCCCAGGTGAGTCGAACCTCGATCCTCCGCTCGCAAGAGAAGGATCGAGAACCCCTTTAGAGTGCTGCCCAGTCGATCGGCTGATGACGGTCGAGATAGTGCGACTGGTCGCTGAGCGGGTATTTCAGCCCGGTGGCGCAGTTGAACAGCACCACCCGTTCCTCGGCGTCCACCAACCCGCCTGCAAGCGCATCGCGGTACGCCGCCAGGGTGGCGCCGCCTTCGGGGCACATCAGCAGCCCGTCCTTACGCGCGGCGTCGTCCACCGCCTGCACCAAGGCCGCGTCGCTGACCGCCAGCGCCTTGCCGCCGCTCGCGCGCACTGCGTCCAGGATCAGGAAGTCGCCCACGGCCTGTGGCACGCGGATGCCCGCCGCGACGGTATGCGCGTCCTCCCAGCGGGTGGCGTGGCGCTCGCCGGCTTCGAAAGCGCGGACGATTGGTGCGCAGCCCTCGGCCTGGACGGCATACATGCGCGGACGCTTGGCGCCGATCCAGCCGAGCGCCTCCATCTCGTCGAACGCCTTCCACATGCCGATCAGCCCGGTGCCGCCGCCGGTGGGATAGAAGATCGCGTCGGGCAGTTCCCAGCCGAATTGCTCGGCGAGTTCGAGCCCCATCGTCTTCTTGCCTTCGATCCTATATGGTTCCTTGAGGGTGGAGAGATCGAACCAGCCGCGCGTTTCCTTCCCCTGTCCGACGATCTTGCCGCAATCGTCGATGAGGCCGTTGACGCGATAGACGCGCGCACCCTGAGCGGCGATCTCGCGCACGTTGATTTCGGGCGTGTCGGCTGGGCAGAAGATTACCGCCTCGATTCCCGCGCGCGCGGCATAGGCCGCCGCTGCCGCGCCGGCATTACCGTTGGTCGGCATGGCAATGGTGGCGACGCCGAGCTCCTTTGCCATGGCGATCGCCATCACCAGCCCGCGCGCCTTGAACGACCCGGTGGGAAGGCGGCCTTCATCCTTCACCCAGACATTGCCGGGCTCCTTCTCTAGAGGGATGATCGGCGTGGCCGTCTCGCCCAGGCTGACGATATTCTCGGTGCGGCGGACCGGCAGCAGCTCGCGGTAGCGCCACAGGTCTGCGGGGCGCCGGGCGAGGATGTCAGGGGTCAGCGCGGCCTTCACGCCCTCCAGATCGTAGCGCACCAGCAGCGGGCGGCCGGCGCGCGAGAGGCCGTGGAGTTGATCCGCCTCGTAGCGCTCGCCGGTCATCGAGCATTCGAGATGCGTGACGAAGGTCTGGCGGTCGGTGGTCAGGTTGTCATCGTGGCGCATGGTCGCTCCGCAGGAAGGGTGGATCGGCCATACCGCTCGGGAGCATGCTGAGGCGAGGGTTTTTCCTTGGCCGTGCAATAGCCTGGCCTCGGACGTGGATGCGCCCCTTTGCGCGATTGCGACACGCTCCCCATATGCGACGGCCTATGAGTGACAAGAACAATGCGTGGCACGGCACGACCATTCTCTCCGTGCGCAAATCGGGCAAGGTGGTGATCGCGGGCGACGGCCAGGTTTCGGCCGGCAACACGGTGATGAAGCCGAATGCGCGCAAGGTGCGGCCGCTGGGCGATGGCAAGGTCATCGCGGGCTTCGCGGGCGCTACCGCCGACGCCTTCACGCTGTTCGAGCGGCTGGAAAGCAAGCTGGAGCGGCACCAAGGACAGTTGCTGCGCGCGGCGGTGGAACTGGCCAAGGATTGGCGGACCGACAAGTACCTTCGCAATCTGGAGGCGATGCTGATCGTCGCCGACAAGGACGTGACGTTGGTCGTCACCGGTAATGGCGACGTGCTGGAGCCCGAGGGTGGCGTGGCGGCGATCGGATCGGGCGGGAACTTCGCGCTCGCCGCGGCGCGGGCGCTGGTCGACTATGAAAGCGACGCCGAGAAGATCGCGCGCCAGGCGATGAAGATTGCGGGCGAGCTGTGTGTCTACACCAACGATCGGCTGACCGTGGAAACGCTCGACAGCGCGAGCTGAGCGACTCCGAAGGCCGCAACTTTCTCAACTTCACCGGCCGATGCGATCGGCCAGCCAAGAGTTTACATGAACCAGAACCTTACCCCCAAGACGATCGTCGCTGCGCTCGACAGCCACATCATCGGCCAGCGCGACGCCAAGAAGGCAGTCGCGGTCGCGCTGCGCAATCGCTGGCGCCGCCAGCAGCTCAGCGCCGACTTGCGCGACGAGGTGACGCCGAAGAACATCCTGATGATAGGGCCGACTGGTTGCGGCAAGACTGAGATCAGCCGGCGCTTGGCAAGACTTGCCGACGCGCCGTTCGTGAAGGTCGAAGCGACCAAGTTCACCGAAGTCGGCTATGTCGGCCGCGATGTCGAGCAGATCGCCCGCGACCTCGTGGAAGAAGCGATCCGGCTGGAGAAGGAGCGCCGCCGCTCCGCCGTGAAGGACAAGGCCGAGGAAGCGGCGATGGGCCGCCTGCTCGATGCGCTGACCGGCAAGGATGCGAGCACCGCGACGCGCGAGGCGTTCAAGCAGCGCTTCCATGACGGCGTGCTCGACAACACCGAGATCGAGATCGAAGTCGAGCAGGCGCCGACCATGCCGTTCGACGTGCCGGGTGGCGCGCCGCAGATGATCAACCTGTCCGAGATGATGAAGGGGCTGGCCGGTACGCCGCTCAAGCGCCGCAAGCTCAATGTGCGCAGTGCGTGGGACAAGCTGGTGGAGGAAGAGGCCGACAAGCGGCTGGACCAGGACGAGGTCAGCCGCGTGGCGCTGGCCGACGCCGAGGCGAACGGGATCGTCTTCCTCGACGAGATCGACAAGATCGCCGTGTCCGACGTGCGCGGTGGTTCTGTGAGCCGCGAAGGGGTGCAGCGCGATTTGCTGCCGCTGATCGAAGGCACCACCGTCGCGACTAAGTACGGGCCGATGAAGACCGACCATATCCTGTTCATCGCGTCAGGGGCGTTTCACGTCGCCAAGCCATCGGACCTGCTGCCTGAGCTTCAGGGCCGACTACCGATCCGGGTTGAGCTGAAGGCGCTGACCGAGGAGGACTTCGTCGCGATCCTGTCGGACACCAAGGCGAGCCTGGTGCAGCAATATGCCGCGCTGCTGGGCACCGAGGGCGTGTCGATCGATTTCACCGAGGACGGCATCCGCGCGGTTGCCAAGATCGCCGCGGAAGTGAATGGCGAAGTCGAGAATATCGGCGCGCGCCGCCTGGCGACGGTGATGGAAAAGCTGCTCGAGGAAGTCAGCTTCGACGCGGAGGACCGCTCAGGTTCGACGCTGCTGATCGACGCGACCTATGTCGAGCGGCAGCTGTCGAGCATCGCACGCAACACCGACCTCAGCCGCTACGTGCTGTGATGCGAGAAGGGCTTCCCGACGGATCGGGAAGCCCTTAGCTCAATCGGTAGGATTGCCGCTCGGGTTGGCTTTGCCGACATCACCGGCAGGATCATAGTCCTTGGCCCAATGGGCTTCGTCATTGCCGCTGTCCATCGTGTCCTTGGGCAGGGCCGCATCGCCGGGCTTCTGGTGATCGGTAGACAGGTTGTGCGGATTGGTGCCGCCGGGTGTGTCAGGCATCGTTCGTCTCCTGGGGCGCTGCTGCGGGCTTGGGAGCCGCTCTCCGGGTGGCGCGTGGCTTGGCGGCTTCGCTAGCGGTGCTTCCGGCTTGGCCGCTGCGTGCCGCTTCTTCCGGTGCTGCTTCTTCGGGCGTCGCAGCGAAACTCTCGGTTTCGGGTTCCTCGGCGGGCGTCGCAGCCGCCGCGACGGCGGCATTGCGGATCCGTGTCACCACGGGCGTAACCACCGCCGTGGCGATGTTGGCGGCGAGGTGCGCCATGTCCTGCCCGGTTCCGGCACCCGCATCCAGCGCGTTGCTGACTGCTTTTGCGGCGCCTTCCTTGACCTTGGGCTCGTTCTTGATCCGGGCGGCCAGCGCGACGAGCCCGGCGGCGAGCAGGTCGGCCACCACAGGATGCCTGGCCAGATCGGCCAGCTTCTCGCGCACGTCCTTGGGCAGCTTGGCGCCGTTGATCGTCTTGGGAAGCAGGCTTTTGCTCTTCTCCGCCTTGGGCGGCTTGGCTGCCTTTGCCGGCTTGGCCGTGCGGTCCTCGTCCTTTTTCTTCTTACTGCCCATTCAATCCTCCACGCCGCGAAGCGGCATCTGTGTTCGCACCTTGCACGATCAACGCGAGAAGGGGGGCAGTGAGTTCCGTCGGCGGATCAATGACCGCCATGCTCGTCTTCTTCAGCGTCGAACACGATCTCGAGTTCGCCCGGGCGGGAACGAGCGTCTTCTTCGCGCGAGCCCGACACGGTTCCGCCCGCGTCCGGTGAGGTCGTCTGGTTCAACTGATCGGCAAGCGTGCTGCCATCGCTTCCGCGCGGTGCGGCACCGTGTTGGGGCCGGCTGTCGTCTTCCATCGCTACCTCCATCACCCCCCACGCTCAGTCGAACGGAGCAGCGAGGCGCGCGTTCCGTCAGGCGTGTGTCGCGCGGTGGCGGTCGATCAACGCCTGATAATAGGCGTGAAGGTTGCGGCTGTTCGCTTCCCAGGTAAACGGCTCGACCGTGGTTCGTACGGCTGCTGCTGGTGGCGGCGATGCAATCAGTGCATGGATTGCCGCAGCAAATGCTGCGGGCGTTCTTGGCACGATGCGGCCGGCCTCGGGCGTGCGTACAACCTGCCGGGCGCCGCCGACATCGGGGATGATAATGGGCGTCCCACTGGCCAGTGCCTCTATCCAGGCATTGGCCAGCCCCTCGCGCTCCGACGCAAGTGCCATGATGTCGGCAGCGGCAAGCAGCCGTGCGACCTGGTCGTGCGGAACCGCGCCCAGCAGCCGCACGCGGTCTCCCAAGCCGAGCTTAGCGATCTTCCTGGCAAGAATGGGGCGGTGAGGGCCCTCGCCCGCGATCCATAGGGTCACGCCGGGGAGCGCTGCTACCGCTTCGATCACGATCTCATGCCCCTTGATCGGGATCAACGCGCCGACAGACAGCACCAGCGGACCCTTCACGCCCAGTGCCGCTTTGGCTGCAATCTGGTCCACGGGTGCGAAGCGGGACAGGTCGACGCCCGTGACAATGCAGGAAATCCGCTCCCGCGGCATGCCGAGCGCGGCCATGTCGTCGCGCAGACCTTCGGATACAGCGATCATTCCGTCGGCGGCGCATCCAGCTCCGACGATCTGGCGGCCCACCCCTGGCTTGCTGGCCCAGCGATGAATATCCGAGCCGCGCGCCTTGATCGACACCGGTACGCCATAGCGCTGGCCAAGGGCCACTGCGGATACCCCGTCAGGGAAGAAGAATTCCGCTGCGAGCACGTCGAACGGGAATTCGCCACGGATGCGGTCCAGAACGGAAATCACGGCTCGAGTGAGCGCTGCGGCATGGAAACGGCCGCCGGTGCCCGGAAGGTTCAGAAAGGCCGGTCGATCTACCTGCAACCCGTTCCAGGTTTCGTGATCGGGAAGCGCGGCGAGGAGGGCATAGCGGTCGAGCAGGGAAAGAGGCCAAGGCGGAATGCCGCGTGGCGCGACTACCCTGATTTCGACATTGTCTCGGGCGGCAAGCGCCTGCGTTTGACGTTCGACGAAGATGCCGAAGTTCGGCCGGGTCGCGTCAGGGAAGAGTGTGGAAAGGACCAGCACTTGGAGCATGGCGGCGCTTATACGCGCCTAAGCGTTAACTCCATGCTCCGCGTGCGGTCAGCCAGCCTTAGCGGCAGCGACGGCGATTGTTGCTGTTGGCGCGGTCGATCTCACGGCCGGCCAGTGCGCCTGCAACAGCGCCGAGTACGGTGCCGCCAGTGCGGTCGCCCCGGGTATCGATCGTCCGGCCCACCAGCGCGCCGCCGATGCCGCCGACCACCAGGCCGGTGGTGCCGTTCGACTTCTTGCAATAGGTCCGGCCGTCACGACCGCGCCATTCCCGATAGCGCGAGCGGCGCTGATCGTCCTTGTAGCTGTACGACTTGGCTTCTGCCTTCGCGGTCGGCAGCGCCATCGAAACGGGGGCCAGCAGCGACAGTGCGCCAGCGGCGAGCATCAGATTACGCATTTGAACTACTCCCTAGATCATTCATCATTTGGAACTGGTAACGAAACGTCCCGCCTGTACCGCCGGTTTCATGAACCCAGAACTACAGGACGGTCATCGGAGGTTAGGGTGAGCGAAGCACAGGCGATCATCGAAAAACTCGGCTTGGCTCCGCATCCAGAAGGTGGCTGGTACCGGGAAACGTGGCGGGCCGAGGCGGCTGAAGGAGAACGCGCGGCGGGAACGGCGATCCACTTTCTGCTGGAAGGAGGCGAGCGGTCGCATTGGCACCGCGTCGATGCTGACGAGCTTTGGTTGTGGCATGCCGGAGCGCCGCTGAAACTCCACATCGGTGATGATGCGGCAATCACGAAAACGGTGGTGCTCGGGGGCAACGTGCTTGGCGGTCAGTCGCCGCAAGCGCGGGTGCCGAACGGCACGTGGCAAGCTGCGACTGCGTGCGAGGGATGGGCGCTGCTCACTTGCGTGGTCGTACCCGGTTTTGAATTCTCCGGCTTCGAACTGGCCGCGCCCGGATGGGCTCCGGGCGCGGATGATGCTCAGGCTAAAGTATAGTCCAGGTTGATCTCGGCCTTCAGCAGCTTGGACACCGGGCAATTTTGCTCCGCGCTGCGGGCCAGCGCTTCGAACTGCTCCGCGGAAATGCCGGGCACTGAGGCAGTCAGCGTCAGGTCGGAACGCGTGATCGTGAACCCGCCCTCGCCATCCTGCTCCAGCTTCACCGCCGCCTTGGTTTCCAGACTGCCGTCGCTGAACCCAGCCTTGGCGAGCGCGAAGCTGAGCGCCATGGTGAAGCAGCCGGCATGCGCCGCGGCGATCAGCTCTTCCGGGTTGGTGCCCTTCTCATCGCCAAAGCGCGTGTTGAAGCCATAGGGCGTCGCATCGAGCACGCCCGAAGGCGCGGTAAGCTGGCCGTTGCCTTCCTTGCCGAAGCCTTCGTAGCGGGCGGTTGCGGTGCGGGTTGTCATACGCATATTCTCCGTTTGCGCCGCCCGCTTGGAAGCGGCGGGAAGTGCCGGGTCAGCGGCAGCGAACCTGGTTACGATCCTGGTTCCGCTCGATCTCACGGCCAGCAACTGCGCCGGCAGCGGCACCGAGAAGCGTGCCGAGGGTTTCGGAACGTCCAGGCGCGATGATATTGCCGAGCACGCTGCCCGCAATGCCGCCGACGATCAGGCCAGTGGTGCCGTCCGAGCGGCGACAATAATATTGGCCATTCTGCCCACGATAGACGCGGTCGTTCCGCGACAGGCGGCGCTCGCGGTAGTTGCCTCCGCGGTAATAGCGATCGGCATAATAGTCCCCATAGGACGGGTCCGGCCGGTTCCAGTCATAGCTACGGTAACCTCCGCCGCCAAAGCCGGTGCCATAGCCGGTGTCTGTGCAGGCGCTGAGGCCAGCGGCAGCTGCCAAAGCGCCGAGCATCAGGGTACGCAATCGTGATCTCCCTAGGTTGTCGGATACACAGGCAATGCCCGAGCATCCGCGAAGGTTGCGATCACGCGACGACCGGTGGCGTTCCGCTGGCAGTATGGGCAGGCTCTGGAGAGGTTGCCTTGCCTGAGCCGGCACGCGGCGGCGGTGCTTTGGCGGGATCCATGTCGTCCAGCGTGGGCACCTGTTTCAGACCTCGTGTCACCAGCACATCGGCGACCGTTGCGCCGACGACGAAGCCTATCGCTCCCCATACCCAAGGGTTGCGCGGGGAGTTGCGTGCGGCGAGCGCGAGGGCGCCAAGGTCCAACGCATCCCCCGCCACCCGCGAGCCGACCCGCTCTGTATGCGCGGGCGCACCGAGAATGGCGAGGCCAGCGGCGATCTCCCGCGCGCCAAATGCCTTTACCAGCCGCTCGTTACCCTCGGCGTCGAGCGCCTGGGTGATCTTGCGGGGTGCCAGCAATTCAGCCGCGCCGAGCGCCAGGGAAAACCAACCTAGCCCTTTCGACAGCTGCGTGTAGTCGACTGCCATGGCTCAGTCCTTCAGCGAGGCCGGAACCTTGCCGCCGCTCTTCTCGAGCTGCTGCATCACGGCCTTGTGGAGCCAGATGTTCATCTCCGCCGAGCCGTTCTTTTCGCCCGTATAGCCGAGCTCAGTCGCCAGTTCCTTGCGGTTGTCGAGGCTGGAGTCCAGGTCGAGCAACTTCATCAGGTCGACGATCGACGTGCGCCAGTTGAGAGCGGGATTGCCCTTGCTCGCGGCGATACCGGTCAGTACCTGCTCGACATCCACCGGCTGCTGCGGCTGGGCCGGCGCAGCGGGTGCCGGCTGTTGGGCCTGGGGGGCGGACGGTGTTTGGGGCGCCGGAGTCGCCGCCGGAGCCTGGGGGGCAGGCGCAGGTGTGTCGCGGCGGTTGTTGCTGTGGCCGAGATAATTGTCGCCAAAGGGGCCGCCGCCCTTGCCGAAGATCGCGTCCTTGATCTTGCCGAAGATGCTCATTGTCGTGTTTCCTTGCTGATCAGGACGGCGTGGCGTTGAGGCGTTCGTTTTCCTGCGCCTGGCCGGAAACGAGCGTCGGGGCCGATGCACCAGCGAGCGCTGGGCGAAAGGCGTCGCGCTCGCCAACGGGGATCGGCGCGGTGGGATCGGGACGGAAGGCATCGACGGCGCGGTCCTCAAAGCCGGGATGCTTGTCGCCCATCAGGTCGGTGGGGACATGCTCGGCCGAGCCGGCTGTCGGGGCGGCCTGCGCGGCGGCGGGACCTTCGGCGGGGGTGGGCGCCGGGTCGGGCTGGGCGCCCGGGGCGAGCGGCTGGCCGTCGGTGTAGCTGCGCTTGCTCAGCTTCTTTGCGCCGAACAACGCGGCGACGACGGCGCCGATCACGGCACCTGCCGACAGCGTACCGATTGCCAGCGAACGGCCGCTGGGTTTGTTCGCCGCGACTTGTTTGGAGAGCGTGCCGGAGGTGTCGCCGTTGTCATTCGCGCGGGGTTCGCGCTTGGGGGGAGTCTTGGCTGCCATGGTGCAATCCCGTCATGATTGGGGTTGCTGGCTTAACGGGCAGGCTGGGGTGGTGTTCCCCTGAAGAAATCAGGCCTGAGCGCGGGCGGATCGGTCGCTGATAAAAGCGCCCCGAAACGCCCGCCTGGGGCTTAGCCGAGCACTTCGCGGACCGCGGCGCGCGCGACTTCGCGCGGGCAGGGTTCAATCGGGAAGAGGCGGCGATGCATCGGCACGAAGGCCGAGAACGAGTGGTTGTTGCTACGGGTAATCTGCATTTCGTGAATGTTGGTAAAGAAGTTCATCGTTTTCCTGTTTTGCGTTGACGAATGCGCCGCCGCTTTCGCGCGGCGGCCATCTTCCGAATGGCGACGCAGGGGGAGATGGACCGGCGGTCCGCCAGCCCCTTTGTCTAAAGTCGGAAGTGTTGAAGGGCGCGAAGGTTCCCGTGGGAACGTGCCGGCACGCTGATGGGTAGATGGAGAGCGGACCCGCGATCTGCAAGACTGTGCAGTTCCAGCGGGTCGCGCGCTCAGCCGAGCACTTCGCGCACGGCAGCCCGGGCGGTTTCGCGCGGGCAGAAGATCGGAGTCAGGGTGCGCCGGGTGCGGCGCGCAGTCTGGGTAGCGGGAACGGTATCAATCAAATTCATGCAATTTCCTGTAAGGGTGCCTCACGTTCACGGCGCGACGCGCTCACACGGTCCTGGCGCTGGGCCATTTCAAGCCATGCGGCCTCCGCGCGCAGATTGCGGTCGCGGACATTGTCGAGCGTGGAAGCATCGGCGTCGGCGCGGCACTTGGCGGCCTGACCGCGATAATCGGGTTGGTTACCCATAAGTGAAGCTCCCGTCGGTGAGGTTAGAATGGCGCGCCCCGCGAAACGAGGCGCGCCGGACAGAGGGAAGGATTATTCGGCGGCGTCGATGTTCACGGCCGATGCGCGGCCGCGCTTGTCGTTCTCAAGGTCATAGCTGACGCGCTGGTTCTGGTTCAGCGTGCCCATGCCCGAACGCTCGACGGCGCTGATGTGCACGAAAGCGTCCTGGCCGCCATTGTCGGGGGCGATGAAGCCATAACCCTTGGTGGCGTCGAAGAACTTAACGGTGCCGATGTTGCTGCTCATGGAAAATATTCCTTCTGTGGTCGGCGCGCCCGATTTTGGACGAACCTCGTGCTGCAAGGCAGAGAGAAGGAAGAAGGGCCGCAAAGCGCCGAAGACCGTCAATTGCGACTGAAGCGCACTACATATGGGCGCTTGCCAAAGAATTACAAGTGCGCCGCCCGGAAGCGGGCCAGACCGCTTGGAAGTTTAGAAAAGTTTAGGCCAAACGCACCTTTTTCAGGCGCCCGAGCCCATTCGATTTGGCTGGCCGGAAAGGTCACCGCGCGAGCAAAGCAGGCCAAATCCTACATTGCAAGGCCGCGCGGCAGCCAGTGCCCGGGCGTAGCGACATGCTTGCTTTATGCCGGGGCGGGGGAGAAGCTGCTTACCTGCTGGGGAGTGGGGCCGAGGGGGAAGGCGATGTCTGCATTTGAGCTGGTGTTCGCGGTGTTCGGGCTGCTGCTGGGGCTGGCGGTGGCCGAGGTGCTGGGTGGGTTCTCGCGGGCG
This sequence comes from Sphingomonas sp. IC-56, assembly GCF_021043375.1. Taxonomy (GTDB): domain Bacteria; phylum Pseudomonadota; class Alphaproteobacteria; order Sphingomonadales; family Sphingomonadaceae; genus Sphingomonas. Next base: position 123,171 of record NZ_JAJNDV010000008.1, on the reverse strand, counting down.
CTGAAGCGCAAGCGCGGCAACCGGCCGGTGCGGATCGGCTGGCTGACACCGCTGCTGGGCCTGCTGGTCGTGCTCGACCTGATGAGCTTCTGGCTGGTGGCGTGGGAGGCGCGCAACCAGATCGGCGCGGATTACCTGACGCTGGTCGCCGTGCTGGGGATCGTCGGCATCTATTACCTGGCCGCGACTTTGATTTTTCCTGACGAGCCCGAGCAATGGCCCGATTTCGACGACTGGTACGACAAGCAGAACCGGCTGGTGATCGCCGGACTGCTGATCGCGAACGTCGGAAGCTGGATCGGGCAGATCGCGCTGGAGATCGTCAAGCCGTCGCCCGAGGCGGAACTGGCGATGAGCGAGGCCGCAGAATGGCTGGTCGGCGGCGGCGGGCTGTGCCTGGTGGCGCTGCTGACCGCGCTGCTCAAGGTGAAGGGGCGGCGCGCGAACGTGGCGATGCTGGCGGTGGCGATCGTGCTGCTGATGGTGGTGGGTGTGGGCGAAGGCCTGGTCTGAGGCGCGGCTCAGCGCGGGCGGTGGGTGGTGCCTTCGCCCGGCGTGATGAAGATCGCGGTGGCGGTGGTGCCTTGCGCCACGTCGGCGGTGTGCCCACACCACCCCGCAAAGTGTTACTTTGCGGGGACCCCGGTCGTGCCGGGCGGGTTGATGGCATAGTCGCCCGCGTGGAGGGTGGCGGTTTCGGTGCTGCCGTCGGGATGCTCCTGGTGGAGCGTCAGGGTGCCGGCGGTGCAGATCACCATCTCCGCGCCGTGCGGGTGGACCTCCCACGAGTCCCAGCTTTCGGTGAAGCTGTATTGCGACACGAGCCGACCCTCGATCCCGTCGGCCGCGTGGCGCGCGGTGTAGGCGGCGTACCATTCCATGCCGGTGAACTCGGGCTCGACCGATGCGGTGGCGCCGGGGCCGAGATGGGCCGGGTTGGTGGGGAGGTGGGGCATGGTTCTAGCATGCAATCATAAGAGTTTTTTTGGAGCGATCGGCTGCACGAGCGCTTACCAAGAACTGTGAAATGATTTGACGCGTCCGGTTCTTAATCTTGGATGCCGTGTTTTACCTTCAGGCGCGGCTTGAAAGGAGGGTAAGCTTGATTGAGCAGATCGAGAATTAAGTTCACTAGCTTTGCTCCGTCTGGAGCGACACTGCCCATGTCCAGTCGTGGTGGTGATGGTATTCTATGATAACGATGCAGCGGATTAACACAGAGGTCAAAAACTGTGTCTCTTACTGCTGACCATTGCCCATGAACAAAGCCAGAAGGCCAGGAATAATAACGATCATACACGTCTTTGACTCCCGCTTCCTCGCTCATTCTCCTTAAATCCAGCTTCGCCCAGTTGCCAAGATCTATTTCTACAAACTCCTGCCAGCGGTCTTCGTTAGCTAATTCCTCAAGCTCATTTAACCGAACATACGATGGTACTTCATCGCTATCCAGATCTATCAATTTTAGGTAGGCGAGCTTAGCTTGACCGCTGCCATAATTACGATACCTTTTCCAAAAAACATCATCATCTTTTTTTATTAGGAAAGAGAGTGTGATGTATATTTCCACAAGGGTTCTAACAAGAAGTCTACCTTGAACCCTCTGATGGGAATCTGACATCAGCAGCGTGATCTGCGTGACTATGCCGTATAAAGTTAGGCCAAAGGTGCCATCAAGGCGGTCATCTATGTCTGTAGTGCTGATAGAGTTATGAAAATGCTCCGCTGCTACAGCGTAAATTCTTATTGTCTCATCAATCATCTTAGAGACGTTGATATCCTGAGGCTGTCTTATGGGAGCCGGAACACAGCCCGTTAAGTTTAGGCATACCTTCCAGAAGTTTAGCGGCCAGTGTGACGACGTAGGATCGGCTATCGGCATGGCGAACGCCATTTCAGTTGCGCGAATTAATGGGCGCACTTTCCGCATGTCGCCAACAGCAGGGTATCCGAGGATTGACTGAAATGATTCTGCCATCTCACCGGGATAGTTTATCTTTCCCGCTGTGATCATCGTGATGACCTTAAGCCACCTAATATCAGTGGCGCTTTCCGATTGATGCCATGAATTCGCAGCAATTGCTTCAGCTAGGCTGGTCCATGCTTCTTGAGTGTTTGTAATGTCGGGAATGTAAGGAAGCCAATGCTGGATATCAGGTAGATCTGGCAGCAACCGGAGTGGGGCTAGGGCTGCAACCGCATCCTTTAAGTTTAGCACAGGAGCTAGCAATGTCTTGAATTCATCGGCTGAAAGCTTGGCTAGCCTTGAGTGGCCCATCCCCTCGAAAACTAGTTCAGAGTTATCCTTCGTCGCTATAGATATATCTCTAAATATACCTAAATACAAATCCCGAGTTAACCTGGTGCATATCAATGCCGCCCAAATAACTTCTGGTAACCTTTCATCCCTCCATGAGGAAAGTTCCACTGATCCAGGGAGCCTGGCATAAGGTGGCAAGAGGCGCTTACCTTCTCGATGATGATCTCGAATTCGTGATCCGCGATGTCTGCTCTTGCTCCTGTCACCTCTTGCCACAATCGTCTCCTATGATCCTCAACAAAGGCGCAGCAGCGATTGATTCTTAGCTCTCGCCTTTCGCAACCTACTTCGCCTTGAATCGGGTGGCAGGCGTCCCCGGATAGCTCTGCAGTACACCGTGCTAATCTGGTGCGCACCCTAGCACGATCTCCTACTATCCACCGTCTGGCAATTGCCCTGCGTGAGGTTATCAGAACCAGAAAAACCCGAACGACAAAGCAAGGACCAACACCGCTGCTGCGCGGACGATCCAGCCGCGATGGACATGGCCGCTCGCCATGCGGAAGCGGCCACGTTTCCAAGCCAGGCCGGTGATGGTCAGCAGCGGTAGAGAGACGGTCGCCCAGACGAATAGGCGCCACCCGTCGCCGGCGATATTCAGGCCGGAAAGCATCGGCGCGAGCGCTATGAGCAGCACCACCACCGCGACGCCGGCATAGCCGGCGATCTGGACGCGGAGGCGCATGTCCTCGGCTTCGAAATGGGCTTGCAGGTCCTGCTCGGCGTCCGGTGCTTCGGTCATGCCCCTCTCCCTCCCATCGCTGCGCGACGGGTCCCTCCCTCTCCCTATTGGGGAGAGGCAAGGTTACTCGGCGGCGGCTTGCTGTTCGGTTACTTTGCGCGGCTTGAGCAGCGGCGCCAGATACTTCCCCGTAAAGCTGCGCGGTTCCTTCGCCACCGTCTCCGGAGTGCCCTGGGCGACGATCTCGCCGCCCTTGACGCCGCCCTCCGGACCCAGGTCGAGGACCCAGTCGGCGGTCTTGATGACGTCGAGGTTGTGCTCGATCACCACCACGGTATTGCCCTGTTCGACCAGGGCGTGGAGGACCTCCAGCAGCTTGCGGACATCCTCGAAATGGAGGCCGGTGGTGGGCTCGTCGAGGATGTAGAGGGTCTGGCCGGTGGCGCGGCGGGCGAGTTCCTTGGCGAGCTTGACGCGCTGGGCCTCGCCGCCCGAGAGGGTGGTGGCCTGTTGCCCGACCTTTACGTAACCCAGGCCCACTTCGGCGAGCATCGCCATGCGGTCGCGGATCGGGGGCACGGCCTTGAAGAATTCGTGCGCGTCCTCGACCGTCATGTCGAGCACGTCGGCAATGCTCTTGCCCTTGAACTTCACTTCCAGCGTTTCGCGGTTGTAGCGGGCGCCGTGGCAGACGTCGCATTCGACATAGACGTCGGGGAGGAAGTGCATCTCGATCTTGAGCACGCCGTCGCCCTGGCACGCCTCGCACCGGCCGCCCTTGACGTTGAACGAGAAGCGGCCGGGCTTGTAGCCGCGCGCCTGCGCCTCCGGGAGCCCGGCGAACCAGTCGCGGATCTGGGTGAAGGCGCCGGTATAGGTCGCCGGGTTCGAGCGCGGGGTGCGGCCGATCGGCGACTGATCGATGTCGATCACCTTGTCGCAATGCTCAAGCCCGGTGATCTTGTCGTGCTTGCCGGCGAGCACGCGGGCGCCGTTGAGGGTGCGCGCGGCCGAGGCATAGAGCGTGTCGATGGTGAAGCTCGACTTGCCCGATCCCGACACGCCGGTGATGCAGGTGAAGGTGCCCAAGGGTATCGACGCGGTGACGCCGCGCAGATTGTTGGCGGTGGCGTTGTGGACGGTGAGCTTCTTGCCATTGCCCTTGCGGCGCTTGGCGGGGAGCGGGACTTCGCGGGTGCCGTTGAGATAGTCGGCGGTGACGGAGCCTTCGGTCGCGAGGACTTCGGCGAGCGTGCCCTTGGCGACGACTTCGCCGCCATGGACGCCGGCGCCCGGCCCCATGTCGATCACATAATCGGCGGTGCGGATCGCATCCTCGTCATGCTCGACCACCAGCACGGTGTTGCCGAGGTCGCGCAGGCGCTTGAGCGTGGCGAGCAGCATGTCGTTGTCGCGCTGGTGGAGGCCGATGCTGGGCTCGTCGAGGACGTAGAGCACGCCCGATAGGCCGCTGCCGATCTGGCTGGCGAGGCGGATGCGCTGGCTCTCGCCGCCCGAGAGCGTGCCGGAGGTGCGGTCGAGGTTGAGATAGTCGAGGCCGACATTGTTGAGGAAGCCTAGGCGCTCGTCGATCTCCTTAAGGATCGCGCGGGCGATTTCCTTTTGCTGGGGGGTGAGCGTGTCGGGCAGCTTCTGGAACCAGGCGAGCGCGTCGACAACGGAGAGGTGGGTGGCGTGGGAGATGTCCTCGCCCGCGACCTTGACGGCGCGCGCCTCGGGCTTGAGGCGCGCGCCGCCGCAGGTCTCGCACGGGTGCGCGGCCTGGTACTTGCTCAGCTCCTCGCGCATGAACGCGCTCTCGGTCTGGAGCATGCGGCGGTTGAGGTTGCCGATCACGCCCTCGAACGGTTTCTTGACGTCGTAGGACTTCTTGCCGTCGACGAAGGTGAGCGTGACCGCCTTGCCGCGGGTGCCGTGGAGGATGGCGTAGCGATGCTCCTCGGGCAGCTCGCTCCACTTGGTGTCGAGGCTGAAGCCGAACTCGCGGGCGAGGGAGCCGAGCACCTGCATGTAGTAAGGGGAGGGCGGGTTGGACTTGGCCCAGGGGACGATCGCGCCCTTCTTGATCGTCAGTTCGTGATTGGGGACGACGAGGTCTTCGTCGAATTCGAGCTTTTCGCCCAGGCCGTCGCAGGCCGGGCAGGCGCCCTGCGGCGCGTTGAACGAGAACAGGCGCGGCTCGATCTCGGGGATGGTGAAGCCGCTGACCGGGCAGGCGAACTTTTCGGAGAAGACGATGCGGTTGGCGGGGATGCCGGCGCCCTTCATCGCGCCCGCGTCCGCCGCGTCGTTCTCGCGGCCGGGGACGACGCCGTCGGTCAAGTCGACATAGGCCAGGCCCTCGGCGAGCTTGAGCGCGGTTTCGAAGGACTCCGCCAGGCGGGTGGCGATATCCTCGCGGACGACCAGGCGATCGACCACGACTTCGATGTCGTGCTTGTACTTCTTGTCGAGCGCGGGCGCTTCCTCGATCAGGTACATCTCGCCGTCGATGCGGACGCGCTGGAAGCCGGCGCGCTGCCACTCGGCGAGCTCCTTGCGATACTCGCCCTTGCGGCCGCGCACGACGGGGGCGAGGAGGAGCAGGCGGGTGCCCTCGGGCAGGGCGAGCACGCGGTCGACCATCTGGCTGACGGTCTGGGCGCTAATCGGCAGGCCGGTGGCGGGGCTGTAGGGCACGCCGACGCGCGCCCATAGCAGGCGCATGTAATCGTAGATCTCGGTAACCGTCGCCACGGTCGAGCGCGGATTGCGGCTGGTGGTCTTCTGCTCGATCGAGATGGCGGGGGAGAGGCCCTCGATATGCTCGACATTGGGCTTCTGCATCATCTCAAGGAACTGACGCGCATAGGCGCTCAGGCTCTCGACATAGCGGCGCTGCCCCTCGGCATAGATGGTGTCGAAGGCCAGGCTCGACTTGCCCGAGCCCGACAGGCCGGTGATCACCGTCAGCGTGTCGCGCGGGATGTCGATGTCCACGCCCTTGAGATTGTGCTCACGCGCGCCGCGGACGGAGATGGTGGTAAGTGCCATGCGGTGGGTTCTAGCTTTGTTCTAAAGGGAGTGCCAGAGCCGGAGATAGGAAGAGCGATCGGGTTTCGCCAGCGTGGCGGCTTGCGCGGACGAAAGCACCGAAACGGAGGCAGCTGTTCTGGCCCGCCATCTCTCGCGGCCCATGCTGTTGCGGGGTTCTGGGGAGGGAGCGCTGCTCCGTAACGGACAATGTTCGGCAACCGCTCACGTTTTGATCAAGTACTGCCTCGCACCGGGTCACGTCACTGGAGAGACGACGCGTTGAGCCAGCTCTATTATGGAGATAATCTCGATGTCCTGCGCGAGCATGTGCCGGACGAAAGCGTCGACCTGATCTACCTGGATCCGCCGTTCAATTCGAATGCGAGCTACAACATCCTGTTCAAGTCGCCGATCGGGTCGGGTGCTGACGCCAGCATCGAGGCGTTCGACGACACCTGGAGTTGGGGACCTGCCGCCGAGGAGGCGCTGCTCGACATCATGCATAGCGGCAATCATGCACTGCACACGCTAATGCAGGCGATGCGCGCGTCGATCGGCACGAACGCGATGCTGGCGTACCTGGCGATGATGGCGGTGCGGCTGGTGGAACTGCACCGCGTGCTGAAGCCGACCGGGAGCCTGTACCTGCACTGCGATCCGACGGCGAGCCATTACCTCAAGCTGGTGCTGGACGCGGTGTTTGGGTTGGAGAGGTACCGGAACGAGATCGTCTGGAAGCGGACCAGTGCGCACGGCAACGTCTCCGCTACTTATGGCGACGTGACCGACACGATCTTCTACTACTCGAAGGGGCCAAGTCCCGTCTGGAACAAACCGATGATGCCGCTCTCCGAGAAGCACATCGACACCAAGTATAATCAAGTTGACGCGAGTGGCCGACGCTTCACCACGCGAGACATGCGCAACCCGGGCGTGAGGCCCAATCTGCACTATGACTACGCGGCGCTAAACGGCATTACCTACAAGCCTCATCCCAATGGCTGGACGTGTACCCAGAACAAGATGCGGCAATATGATGAGGAGGGCCTGCTCCACTATCCAGCCAAGTCCGACGGACGATTGCGGCTGAAGCTTTATCTGGATGAGCGTGGTGGCCGCCCCATGCAGAACTTGTGGGATGATATTCCGCCGCTTAATTCGCAGGCACAGGAGCGGCTCGGCTATCCGACCCAGAAGCCGCGTGCCCTGCTGGAGCGGATCATAACCGCCTCCTCCAACCCGGGCGATGTCGTGCTTGATCCCTTCTGCGGGTGCGGGACGGCGGTCGATGCGGCGCAGAAGCTTGGGCGTCGGTGGATCGGGATCGATGTCACGCATCTGGCGATCGGGCTGATCGAGAAGCGGCTGCGCGAGGGTTATGGTGACGGCGTGGAGTTCGAGACCGTGGGCGTGCCGCGCGATCTTGCTTCGGCCCAGCGGCTGGCGCGCGACGATCCGCACCAGTTCCAGGCCTGGATCACGCTGAAGCTGGGTGGGTGGCCGTGGATGGGTGGCAAGAAGGGCGGCGACAAGGGGGTCGACGGGTACTTCTATTATCTTGGGCGCGGGGCCAAGCCGGAGACCGGGGTGATTTCCGTGAAGGCCGGCACCCACATCAACCCGGCGATGGTGCGCGATCTTTGGGGCGTGATGCAGCGGGACAAGCACCCTTTGGGCGTATTCGTGTGCGCAGGGCTGCCGACGCGCGGGATGGCGGAAGAGGCCGCGGCGCACGGGATTGCCGAGATGGAGTTCGGGCGCTTTCCGCGGCTCCAGATCTTCACGCTGGCGGAGCTGTTCGGCGGGCTGAAGCCCAAGCTGCCGCCGCTGGTGAGTCCCAATCGCCGGGCGGCGCGCGTCGAGACGCGGGCCTCGCACCAGCCGGGCGCGCAGGCCAGCTTGCTGTAGGCGGTTGCCGGCCTTGCGCGACGGCTCGGTTGGGGCGAAGTGCCTGGGCTTGGAGACTCGCAGGAGCATGCGTTGGGTACGGATACGCCGCAGGTGATCGATGATGCGGTGCTGGCGTTCTGCGTCACAGTGGCGCCCGGCGTGCCCGAATATGTGGACGTGGTGCCGGGCGAGGCGGCGCGCATCGCCTATTGCTTCGACAATGCCGCAGCAGCGGTGGCGCGGGGTGGCGGCGAAGTGGCCTATGGCTGGGCGATCTGGCGCTGGCCGGGGCGCTATTTCGAGGCGGAGCATCATGGCATCTGGCGGAGCCCGGAGGGCAGGCTGATCGACGTGACGCCGATGCTGTACGGGCAGACGCGCACGCTGTTCCTGAGCGATCCGCAAGCGGTGTTCGATTCCCTGCGGTATCGCGCCAATGTGCTGGGCGCGGAGCCGGGCAATGCGGTGGCGGAGGAATATGTCGCGGTGGCGCGGGAGCGCGCGGAGATCCTCAACGCCTATGGCGAGCCGGGGGTGGACCATGCGATTACGCCGCGGGACCAGGCGCGGCTGGACGCGATCACGCCGCGGTGGATGGCGCTGTATGCGGCGCTGGAGCGGGGTGAGGGGGCGCCTGTCACCGAGGAGAATAGCGGTTTGGGGGCGCGGCGATGAACGGTGCAGCGGTGGTCATCGGCGCTTCGGGCGGGATCGGCGGCGCGTTGGAAGCGGCGCTGATCGAGGAGGGCGCGTTTGACGTGGTGCACGGTTTTGCCCGGTCGCGCGGTGGGGCGCAGCATCTCGACCTGAGCGACGAGGCCAGCATCGCCGCCGCGGCGGCCCTGGTGGGCAAGGGGCCGGCGCCCGGGCTGGTGATCGTCGCGACAGGGGTGCTCCACGCGGACAGCCATGGCCCGGAAAAGGCAGTGCGCGACCTCGATCCCGCGTGGCTGGCGCAGGTCTATGCCGTCAACACGATCGGCCCGGCGCTGGTGGCAAAGCACTTCCTGCCGCTGATGCCCAAGGACGGACGCGCGGTGTTCGCGGCGCTGTCGGCGCGGGTGGGATCGATCAGCGACAACCAGGTCGGCGGCTGGTACGGCTATCGCGCGTCCAAGGCGGCGCTCAACATGATGGTCCGCACGCTGGCGATCGAGGAACGCCGCCGGGGCAGCCGCGCGATCGTGGTGGCGCTGCATCCGGGCACGGTCGACACCGCATTGTCGAAGCCGTTCCAGGGCAATGTGCAGGCCGGGCGGCTGTTCACCCCCGACCGCGCGGCGATGCAGTTGCTCGACGTGATCGAGGAACTGAAGGTGCCGGATAGCGGGAAGCTGTTTGACTATGAGGGGAAGGAAGTGGCGCCTTAAGAAGCGTTAGGAGGCTTCATCTGAGAACTCACTAAGGAGCCTAGATCAAAATCCGATGCGTCGCGGCTGGTCGGCAAGCTTTTGAACCGCGATCATTTGCACATTGGCTTGCGTATAGTGCTGAATAAGGCGAGCTTCACGACCGTCGCCATCAACGCCGTCGAACACGATCATCTGCCCAGAGAAGCGGAGTTGGCCCACGTGGATTATAAGGCCGGCTCCGTTGGCGACTACGCCGACCTCTTGTTCTCCCGTAAGGCGCTGTTGGAAGCGATCAATTTCGAGCACCAGCGCATCAAATGCATGTTCCGGAATCGATTTGAGGCGTGGAACCTCTGGTATCGAGAAATCCATCCTTCGAATGTACCCCTATTCGGATGTGCTAGCAATATCCGGAAAAAGCTCCTGCCGTATCATCCTTCTGGGGCGGCGCTGATGCTTCGAAAGTAGTGACGAAAAAAGTCGCCGCACTTCATCTTTGCCATTTCTGGCTTGAGTGACTGCTGATCGAAAAATGCAAGATCATCTTTGCCGAGCATACGTAGGATATCATCTTCGATGACGGCTTCGTCGCTATCGGATAGCCCCAAGGTTGTAGCATAGATCCGTTGAGCAGCTGTAGAATACCCAGGTGTTAGCAGTTCCATGTTAAGAGGATGGAACGCGAATCCTAGAAAGACCAGAACCTCGGCATCGCCGACTGCGTCGTGCATGCCGCTCAAAATTTGCTGATCATCTAGGCCTTCTGTAAACGTCTTGATCTGTCCTGCGAGTTGAAGAAGGTTTCCGTAGTCGGACCCGAAGGCGACACCTCCACTCTCGATCTGCCACGGAAGTTTCCCGACTTGGCCATAGGGGTGGAAAATGCGGAGGTTGGAGACAATCTCCTGAGAAGCCGACGGGGAAAAGTCGTAGTAGTCAGCAAGAGCTTGCGCCAAAAAACGTTCAATACACCGGTCGTAATTGAATGTGATTATGCTAACATTATCAAATATTTCATGAGCATGCCCTCGCCGAAGGCCCTCGGTGAGCATCTGGAGAAAGCCGACGTACCATGTGCCGGAGAGGTCACGGAGAGTGAAATCTGCTTCGCCCGGTTCTCGCGGTTTCAGCTTGCTTTGCTTTTCTGCGTCCAAGATGGACTTCACTATCCCAAGCTTCCCGCAAAGTTCCATCTGGGCATCGCCGCGGTGGGCGTCTAGGAAGTTATCAATAGAAATAGCTGCCGCTGGAACCACATCCCTGATACGCCATGCTTTGTGCAGGTAAGGATTGATGTTCCCTCGCTCGTCCCCGGCTGCGCGGGCTGCTGCACGAAGAGCATCCACCATCCTGTAGTCGCCCGAGATAAGCTCGCTTCCCCAATCGTTGAAGCGGATGTCCATCACTCTGGCGATATTGGTCTTCAAAGCCTCCCCACTTGGCAGGCCTGCCTCACAACTCGCGCCCGCACCAACCACAAAGACCGTCTTGGATTTGAACAAAATGCCTCTCCCTATTTTTAGTTTAGGGAAATGCGAGTGGAGCGCAACTAGCACTCAATAATCGCGCGTTTCGTTCGACGGCACGGCGTCGGCAGGAAAGTTGCGGTGAAGTGATCGGCTGCACTAGTAGGATTCTCAGCGAGAGCCATCTCTCGAAGAGATGTATCCTGCCACCGGTTAAGATGAAGCATTGATCTCATCGGCTCCGCGAGCACGGTGACAGGAACTTGTATCACTGGGCGCAGGTGGGTTGCTAAGCCCGATATGGCACTAGCAAGGCGCGGAGCAGCTAGATCTATATCCCGTCTGCATAGTTTTGGGCGAAAATCGAATAGTCCGGCTACCCTGTAGCACCACGGGCGACGGCGTACTTGCCAAGTCACGCCCGAGCGACAGCCACCCCACGCCAGCGTTCCGCCTTGTCCAGCGCCCATTGGTCGTCGACGTCGATCCAGTCGAGGTCGCTGCAATCGGTAACCAGCGCCTGGCCCTGCGCGGCCAGGAGCCGCATGCCTTCGGTGAGGGAGGGCGCGGCGAGTTGGCCTAAAGCGGCGAACAGCGCGGGGCCTGTGGCGAAGACGCCGGCGTCGAAGCAGTCATAGGGCTCCAGGCCCTTGCCGATGGCGACGATGTGCTCGCCCCGGGTCTGGACGCGGGTGACGTCGTCCAGGTCGACCCAGTCGCTGCCGATGCGGCGGTCGATGGCGAGGCGGGTGCCGCCGCCCGCGCCTACTTGCGCCATGCGGCGGTAGAGGATGGGGTCGACGAGGTGGTCGCACATCGCCAGCAGTGCTTCGCCGCCGGCGATATGGGGCTGCGCCGCGAGCACCGAGGTGCCGTTGGGCTTGAGGTGATCCTCGGTCCGGACGGTTTCTATGGCGATCGGCCAGCGGCGGGCGCGCAGATGCGCCTCGATGCTGTCGGCGCCGTAGCCGAGCACGATCACTGCCCGCGACAGCCCCGCTTGTGCCAGGCCGTACAGGGCGTGGGCGAGCAAGGTATGCCCACCCACCCGGCACAGCGGCTTGAACGGGGCGGCCGAGCGAAGGCGGCTGCCTTCGCCCGCCGCGAGCAGGATCGCGGTGTCGATCACCTTATGCGGCGGCGATGAAGTCTTCGACCGCGAGCTGGGCGAGATCGTCGGTCATCTGCGTGCGCGGATGCTTGCAGAAATAGGCCGAGGCGGCGTCGATCGGGCCGGCGATGCCGCGATCCTTGGCCAGCTTGGCGCAGCGGATCATGTCGATCGCGACGCCGGCGCTGTTCGGGCTGTCCTCGACCGAGAGGCGCAGTTCGAGGTTCATCGGCACGCCGCCGAACATCGAGCCTTCCATGCGCAGGAAGCAGATCTTGTTGTCGTTCTGCCACGGTACATAGTCGGACGGGCCGATATGGACGTTCTCGTCGTCCAGGCGCTCGGCCGCGACCGACTGCACGGCCTCGGTCTTCGAGATCTTCTTGGAGGCGAGGCGGCGGTGGTTCGACATGTTGAGGAAGTCGGTGTTGCCGCCGGTATTGAGCTGATAGGTGCGCTCCAGCTTGACGCCGCGCTTGGCGAACAGATCGGTCAACACGCGGTGGACGATGGTCGCGCCGAGCTGGGCCTTGATGTCGTCGCCGATGATCGGCACGCCGGCATCGGTGAAGCGCTGCGCCCATTCCGGGTTGCTGGCGATGAACACGGGAATGTTGTTGACGAAGGCGACGCCGGCTTCGAGCGCGCATTCCGCGTAGAACTCGGATGCGGCCTGCGAACCGACCGGCAGATAGTTCATCAGCACGTCGGTCTTGGTCTCGCGCAGCAGGGCGACGACTTCTTCCTTGGTCGGCTCACGCTCTTCAGCGACGATGAAGGTGCGGTCGTCGTTATAGTCGGCCATGTGGTCGGCGACGCCGTCCAGGACCTTGCCCATGCGCACGGTGGCGCCGGTGGACTCGACCGAGGAGCAGAAAATGGCGGTGTTGTTGGGCTTGGCGAAGATCGCCTCTGCCACGTCCTTGCCGACCTTGCGCTTGTCCACGTCCCACGCGGCGACGACCTGGATGTCGCTGGGGCGGTAGCCGCCCAGGTCCCAGTGCATCAGGCCGACCGTATCGTTGGCACCTTCCCGGTAATAGGAAAGTCCCTGTACGAGGGAGCTGGCGCAATTGCCGACGCCGACCACGGCGATGTTGATGCTCGACATTACTACTTCACGTCCTTTGCGTGGGTGATTGTTCGGTATTGGAAGTTTGCCCGGGCTGGGTGCCCAGGCTTCGGATCAGGCGCGCCTCGACGGCGCGGTGCCAGAACAGGCCGATGACGAGCACTGCGGTGAGCGGCACGAGCTCGAACCACCAGAACAGCCGGGGATTTCCAGCCAGACAGGCAAGGAAAATGGCTGACACGCGGACATTGGCGGTGAGCAGGCTCAACAGCCGCATCGGGCGCGTGGCGCGGGCGCCATATTCAAGCGCCAACCGGCTGGGGTCGCGCTGACGTCCCATTGCCGCGTCGAACGGCGCGGCCAGGCCGTCCAGCATGCCGGCGGCGCGGTCGTACAGCCGCACCAGCGGATTGCGGCTGGGCGCAGGCGGCGGCGCGGCGCCAATGCCCTTGCACCGGCGATGGAAGCGGGCGCGTTCGCTTTCGTACAGATTGGCCTGCACGGCATGCGCGGCGCCGGCGGCCCAGGCGAGGACCCAGCCTTCCACCGTGCCGATCGACACCGCAAGCACGATGTAGATCAGCGCGAAAACGCCATGATCGCACAAGCCATCCAGCGCGCGGCCGAGCGGGCTTGCGGTGCCGGTGGCGCGGGCAATCATCCCGTCCAAGCCATCGGCGATCAGCCAGCCGACCGAAAGAAGCAGGCCCAACAGCGCAAAGGGCCAGACATGCCATTGGCTGAACGAGAGCGCAGCGGCAGCGCCCAAGGCCAGGCCGCCGAACGAAACCGCGTTCGCCGAAATGCCACGCGCCAGAAACCCCGGCAGGAGCACGCGGCCTGCGGGATGGATGATCCAGAGGTTCGTCGGATCCTCGATCCGGCGATCCCGTGACCGGTCCGGCGGAGGAACTGTCATAGGTCTGTCACCTACAGCGCCTCACGGCCTGTCAGCAAGCCTTTTGCGGCGGCCTGGCAACGCGAATTGATGACGGTGCCAAGTCGTTACGGGGCGGCGACTTGGCCCGCCACTTGATGTCAGAAGCGCCAGTTCGCCCAGAGCGCCAAGAAGTCATAGTCCGTATAGCCTGCGCGCTCGAACACTTCGCCGGTGAAGAGGTGTTCGTAGCGTCCCGTCAGGGACAAGCGGCGGGTGGGCGTCCACACCACCTGCAACCGCGCCAGCTGGGCGACGTCGCGGCCCTCCACGTCGGCGGTGCGGGCATAGGGCGTTGCGCTGCCGCGATACACCGGCTGCGACAAATCGTCGCGCATCACCCAGCTATATTCAGTCGCAACCTTGATCGTCTTGGCCGGAGAGAAGGCGAAGGTCGGCGCGATCATGCGCAGGTTGGTCGGGCCGACCGCCGTGGTATAGGCGAAGTAGATCGTGTTGCCGAACGGCGCCGCGGCGGTGCCGAGCTTGCCCGTGCCGTTGGCATTGCCGCCGGTACCATAGTCGAAGTGGAAGCCCAGGCGCGGCTTGAGCGCCGAGGATTTGCTGAGCAGCACGTTCTGCGCCATGAAAATCTGAGTCGCATCGATCTCGCGATCGCCGAACTCGCCGCTCTGGTGCGTCACCGTCCAGTCGATCGTATAGTCGCCCGCGCTGCCCCACAGCCGCGCGCCCAGATAGTTGCGCACTTCGGTGGCCGTGGTGACGCCCCAGCGCTGGCCTGAGCTCCGGAAGCGCCAAATAAAGGGGTCGAAATAGAGCTTCGACTTTCCGAACAGCGTCTTGGGCAGGGCATAGCCGAAGGTGACGCCCGAAAAGCGGTGGCCGTCATCGGTGCGATCGTCGCTCAGGCCTTCCGAGCCGAGCGTGGTGAACTTCAGGTCGAACACGTCGGCGCGCAGGTCTGACGTGCGCGCCCAGCCGCGAATGCCGTTCAGAACCAGGGCCAGGCTGTTGTTGTCGCGCTGAGAGACCAACTGTGCGGCACCGTCGGAGAACTCCTGTCGGCCATAGCGCACGCCCACCGCAGCAGGACCGATGTCGACGGTCGCTTCGGCGAAATATTGCTGGGCGAACAGATCGTTCTTCAGATTGGTCGCGGGAACGCCGATATTTTCGCCCGTGATCTGACCGCTGGCGAGCTCGCCGAACAGGCGGAAATGCTTGCCAAGATGCAGGTCGGCACCGCCAACCAGACGCAGCAGCTCCTGGTCCTGTGCTGGCCCACGGTTCAGGCCCGGATTGGTCAGATGGTTGAACCGGGCGCGAGCCTCGCCGCTGAGGGTGAGGTACACGTCGCCGTCGCCCGCGAGCGGGAGATATTTGAGGCGATCGAAGACGTCGTCGCGCTTGACCGGATCCTTGTAAGCGCGCCAGTCCTCGGCCCAGCGATGCTGGTTGAAGCCTTCGGTGGTGGTGCCTTCGCCTGTCGCTTCGTTGGGGAAGCGGCGCAGCGTGTCGACTGCGGGCTTCGCCGAGGCGCTTTCCGGAAAGTTCTGCGCAGGCTTGTCGCTGTCCTTGCGCTCTTCAAACGCAGGCGCGCTTGCGGCGCAGAGAAGCAACGGCGCGCATAGAGCGCTGGAAAGGAGGATAGGCATGCAAGAAATCCAGTTGAAAGAAGCGCCTGGGGCGATGCGCCCGGTCTTCGGCTATGCGTTGGGCCCTCGGACCTGTGCACATTATAGGACGGTGCCGGAACGAAGCGCGCGGGCCTGCCCCTCGTGAATCTACGTAGCGGAAGGCCTGGAGCCTTCGAATGGAGCGGTCGAGGGAACCCCGATTGCTCGCACCGGTTCTAGGAGCCGCGACGACGGGAGCATGTAGATGGCGGTTTTCAACAAGGACCTGATCGAGGCGGCTGGCAAGAACAGCTTCTTCCAGAAGGAAGTGTATCTGGACGATAACATCCAGATCGTGCTGATGCACCTTCAGCCCGGCGAAGAGATCGGCGAGGAAACGCACCCTGCGGACCAGACGACCTTCTTCGTGTCGGGCGAAGGCCAGGCGGTGGTGGACGGCAGCCGCACCAAAGTGGTCGAGAACCGCGTGATCGTGATCCCCAAGGGCGCCAAGCACAACATCATCAACAAGGGTGATGGGCCCCTGAAGCTCTTCTCGATCTATGCGCCGCCGGCCGAGCCCGCAGGCGTGGCGTTCAAGACCAAGGAAGAGGCCGAAGCGGCCGAAGAAGGGGTGGTCCACAAGATCGTGGACAAGGCCAAGAAGCTGGTCGGCGCCGACTGAGCGACGAACCGCCGGAACGGGGCGCCCGCTTCGCCGGTTCTTTCCTGCGCAAACTAACGCAGGAGAGCGACATGGCAGAGAAGGGCGACCACGACGGCAAGAGCGGCCGCGAGACGCAGGCCGGTAGCGAGAAGCAGCACGAAAAGGATGCGGATAACAGCCGCACCGCTTCCAAGCAGAATGCTGGCGGCGGCGGGCACAAGTAGCGCGAGGCACCGCTGTCCGGCTGACGCGCCGGACGGCGGCTGACCCAGGCTGACTTCCGCGGGATTTGGTCATGTGCCATTCACGCCCCCAGCAGGATGCTGCGTGCAGCAGGCTGGGGAGAGCGTCGATGGCGGAGCGGAAGAACGGGTTGGGCGGCGTGACCGCGGCGCTGGCGCTCTGCGCCGCGCTGAGCGTGGCGATGCCAGTGGCGGCGCAGGACACCCGGATCTTTTCCGCCGCCAGCCAGGAGCCGCCGGCTGAACGGGCAGGCGCGCCGGAGGATTATGCCTGGATCGACCGGGCTGATGCGCTCTGGGATGTGATCGGCGACTCGCCGCCAGACACGGCCTTCACCTTCGCGGATGTCGAGCCCTGGGCCTGGCAGTTGCGCGACGGCCACGTGGTTATCGTCGAAGAAGCCGCCGAAGGCATGCGCAGCTATTATTTCGAGCCGCGCAGCGCCACGCCGTTCCTCGCCGTCGAGCCCGGCGCAAGCTTCGCGTTCGAAGCGGGCGATCTGGCGATGGCGTATGACGCGGACGGCACTGCGCTGTCGGAACTGGAAGGCACGGCGCGGCTGGAGCAGGCGATGGTGCTGCTGGACCGTGCGCAGCGGCTGAAGCGGGCGATGCGCAGCGGGGCGGGCGAGCCGGTGGACAGTGGCGCATGGGTCGAGTCGAGCCTGTACATGGGCGGGTTCCTCGACCTGTGGCAGCAGGGCTTCCTGTCGCAGCCGGCGTGGCGGGCGCAGCGCGAGAGTCAGGCCGCGCGGACCTGGCGCGACCGGCTGAACGATGAGCGCGTGCGTCGGCGTGCCCTGGGCGATGGCTTTCGGCGATGGCGCGATGGCGGGTTCCTGGGAAGACCGCCCGCGCGCTGGCGGCGGCCCGATGCGCGGCCCGGCCAACCGCCGCGCCAGGGTGTCCGCCCCCGCCCGGACCGGCCCGCAACCCGACCGGATCGTCCGCGGCCCTCAGCCGGTCGCCCGGACCGGCCTAGAGCCCCAGGCGCACAGGTTCCTGCCCTGCCGCCGGTGATCACGACGCCGCCACCGGGCGCGGGCCGCCCGGAGATAGGGCTTCCGGAATCGGGCCGTCCGGATCGTCCCCGGCGGCCGGGTTGGAACGGCACGCGGCCGGGCGGGGTGGTGGGTACACTCCCAGCGCCTCCTGCCGCTGCTGCGCCGTCCGGAGTCGTGAGGCCGCCGCGCCCATGGAGCAACCGGCCGGGCTGGAACCGGCCTCGCCCTGTGCCGCAGCCGGGTGTCGCACCCGGCGAGTCGACGTTGCTGAGTGGCGTGCGGCCAGTGCGACCCATGCGCCCGGAGGGGCGGCCCGGCTGGAACCGGCGTCCACCGATCGGGACACCGGCACCCGCAACGCCCAGTGGCGTGACGCCGCCGGTGGTCCGGCCCTCGCCCACGCGCCCGCCCGCTGATCGTCCGCGTGCGCCTCAGCCCGCGCCCGCGCCCGCTGCTCAGCCCGATGCGACTCCGTCAGTGCCGCAAGTGCGCCCAGCGCCGGTCACGCCGCGCCCGGTACAGCCACGGCCTTTCAACGTTCGGATACCGAACCAGGACTAGGCAGGCTTAAAGGGCAGCAGCGTTTCATACTGGCTCAGCGGCGGCGCGCCCGGGATGATGGCGCGGTGGCGCAGCAGGAAGGCGTGGCGGACGATCTCGGCCTGTTGCTCGAGCCCGTAGCGGGCAAAGGCCTGGCCGGGCTTGATCGCATAATCGTAGCGGCAAAAAGGGTGGCGCTTGAGCGGCAGGAAGATGCCGCACTGATGCTGCCAGATATGCACCATTTCGTGCACGAACAGGCCCTGCACTCCCAAGGGGGCAAGGCTGAAGTCCTCATGATAGATGCCGCTTTGCGGGTGAAAGTGGATCGTGCCGCGCGGGGCCATGGTGGTGTTACGCGGCTGGAAGAACGCCCATTTGCGATTGGCGACCCGCGCCTGCGCATAGTCGACGGCCTCGCCGAACACCGATGCGGCGAGCCGGGTCTCCCCCGGCGTGAGTGGGCGCGACGCGGTCATGCCTATGACATGCCGCGCCGGGCCCGCTTTGTCACGCCGGTCAGGGGATCAGGCGATCCGTCCGCAACCGCTCGAACAGCGCGAAGAAAGCGTCGTCGGTCGGTTGGTAGGCAGTGAAGCCCAGGCGCCGGCTCTTGGACATGTCGGTGACGACTTCCAGCGGACGGCCAAGATCGGCGTCGGTGTGCCAGGGTGACGCCAGGCGGTTGAGGTCGGGCTCGGCCAGCTTCTCGCGCTGCGCGATCTGCCGCCAGGTGTCCGCGTCGTTCGCCATCTGCTGCTCAAGCGGGCGCGCCGTACCGTCGAACGGGGCCGCTTCGATGCCGAACCAGTCCGCAATGCGGCTCCACATCCACTGCCAGCGGAAAACGTCGCCGTTGACGATGTTGAACGCTTGGTTGTGTGCCGCTTCGGTTTCGGTGGCCCAGAGCAGCTGGCGGGCAAGCTGACCGGCATCGGTCATGTCGGTCAGTCCGCTCCACTGCGCGGCAGAGCCCGGGAAGGTGAAGGGGCGTCCTGTTTCGCGGCAGAGCGTCGCATAAACGGCAAGCGTCGTGCCCATGTTCATGGCGTTGCCGACTGCCTTGCCGATCACCGTGTGGGGGCGATGGACGCTCCAGGTGAAGCCGTCGCGCTCGGCGGCCGCGAAGACTTCGTCCTCCTGCGCGTAATAGAAGTTCTCGACATCGAGCCGGCCCTGTTCCTCGCGGAACGGCGTCTGCGGCAGCACGCCTTTGCCATAGGCTTCGAACGGCCCGAGATAATGCTTGAGGCCGGTAACCAGCGCGACATGGCGCGGGGCGGTGGGCTTGGGCAGCGCATCGAGCAGGTTGCGCACCATCGCAGCGTTGACGCGGATATTCTCCGCCTCGCTGTCCTGGCGCAGCCAGGTGGTGATGAACACCGCGTCGGGGCTGAGATGTTCGAGGGCTCGCGCCGTGGCGGTGGCGTCCTGCAAGTCCGCAGCAACCGGCGCTACGCCCTCCTGCGCCGTCGGGCGACGGGCGAGCCCGTGCACGCGCCAGCCTTGCTCGATCAGCAGCGCCGCGGTCGCGCTGCCCACAATGCCGCTTGCCCCGACCACCAGTGCGGTTTTTGCCATGTTCTTGATCCCGTGCTTGTTCGAAGCGGGAGCTAGGCAGGGGCGGGCCCGGCTTCTAGACGGCACCAAACAGGAACCTAGGCACCAGGAGGTAACCAGTCATGCAGCCGGGCTCGGCCGATGAGGAGTGGCGGGAGGATTGCGCGCCGCGGCGTGTGCTGGCGCTGTTCGCGACCAAATGGACCAGCATGGTGCTGCACACGCTGCACGTCCGGCATGGCGGCGCCGCGCGAACGGGAGTGCTCCACCGCAGCCTGCCGGGAATCTCGAAGAAGATGCTGACCCAGACGCTGCGCGAAATGGAGGAAGTGGGGCTGATCACCCGCCATGTGCAGAGTGCGGTGCCGCCGGCCGTGGAGTATCGCCTGAGCGAACTGGGCACGCGTTTCGTGGAGCCCGTGGCGATGCTCTATGCCTGGGGCCGCGATAATGCCGATGCGCTCGACCAGCTTGGCAGCCGCGCGACGGCGCGGCGGACCTAGCGGGCGTTTGCGGCGTTTGCCCTTCATCTCAGTTCCGGAGCGATCATGCCCAAGCCAGACAAGCAGCTTTCCTCGAACAAGCCCAAGGCGGCGCTTGGCACCTACATTCTGGTCGCGTTCGTCGTGGCAGCGCTGGTGGTCTTCTTCGCCACCCGGAAGCATGACAGCGGCGCCGCGACGGCGATCGAGCAGACGAAATAGTCGGTGCGGATACGTTCTTGTATACGAATAAAAAGAGGGTGATTGCATGATGTCGGGGATCAATCGCAAGCGCAGCATCGGCAGCGGGGCGTGGATCGGCGTGGCCGCGGTGGCGACCGGCGCGTTCCTGCTGGGCCGCTATTTGCGGCGGGTGGAAGAAGAAGACGCTGTCACGCCGGCGGCGTTTGCGCAGCCGGGTGCGGTGAAGGGCAGCTTCGACCAGACCCGCGATGCGGGGCCCGAACATATGCGCGACCATGACGCCGATGATGTGTGGGACAAGGTCGACGAAGGGGTGGACGAGTCCTTCCCGGCGAGCGATCCGCCTTCGTACAATCGGTTCGACTAAAGCCTAGGGCTGGGGGTCGCCGGCGCCGACGAGCTGGGCTTGGGCTTCCAGCTTCTTGCCGCTGGCGAGGCTTAGCACCAGCGGGATTTGGGCGCCGGGCTTCAGGCTCGGCGACAGACCGAACAGCATGACGTGCCGGCCGCCTGGCGCGAAGTTGACGGTCTTGCCGGCGTCCAGGGCGACCTCGCGCAGCGGCTGCATCATGCTCATGCCGCCATGCTGCATCGTTTCGTGCAGTTCAGCGCGAGTGGCGGCGGGGGAGGCGATGCCGACGAGCTTATCCGCCTGAGATCCGCCCTTCAGCGTGAAATAGGCCGCGCCGGGCCTGCCGGAGACCGCGGGCAGGCGAGCCCAGGCCTTCTCGACCGCGGGCTCGGCGGGCTGCTGGTGGCAGGCGGACAAGAGCAGCGCCCCCGCAACGATCCCCAAAATCCCTCGCATCCGCCGTCCTCCCAATTCGGGAAGCGTCGTAGAATCTTGTCCTTCTTGCGGCAAGCGCAGGGCCACCTATATCCCTGCCCGGAAACGGTTCCCTGCGGCGCCTAAAAAAGGGTCGCGAGGAGCCATGCGCTTAACTTTTTGAACTGGGGGCCACTGAGGGACCATGGCTAAAGTAATCGGTATCGATCTGGGCACGACCAACAGCTGCGTTGCCGTAATGGAAGGCGGCAAGCCCAAGGTCATCGAAAATGCAGAGGGTGCGCGTACCACCCCGTCGATCGTCGCCTTCGCCAAGGATGGCGAGCGTCTGATCGGCCAGCCGGCAAAGCGCCAGGCAGTGACGAATGGCGACAACACCATCTTCGCAGTGAAGCGCCTGATCGGCCGCCGCTTCGACGATCCGGTGACCAAGAAGGACACCGAGCTGGTGCCGTACGCGATCGCGCGCGGCCCGAACGGCGACGCGTGGGTCAAGGCTGGCGGCGAAGAGTATAGCCCATCGCAGATCTCCGCCTTCATCCTGCAGAAGATGAAGGAAACCGCTGAATCGTATCTCGGCGAGACGGTCAGCCAGGCGGTGATCACCGTTCCGGCGTACTTCAACGACGCCCAGCGTCAGGCGACCAAGGACGCCGGCAAGATCGCCGGCCTGGAAGTGCTGCGCATCATCAACGAGCCGACCGCGGCTGCGCTGGCATACGGTCTCGACAAGGACAGCAACAAGACCATCGCAGTCTATGACCTTGGCGGCGGCACGTTCGACATCTCGGTGCTGGAAATCGGCGACGGCGTGTTCGAAGTGAAGGCGACCAACGGCGACACCTTCCTGGGTGGCGAGGACTTCGACTCCAAGATCGTCCAGTATCTGGCCGACGAGTTCCGCAAGGCCGAGGGCATCGACCTCACCAAGGACAAGCTGGCGCTGCAGCGTCTGAAGGAAGCCGCCGAAAAGGCGAAGATCGAGCTTTCCTCGGCGCAGACCACCGAAGTCAATCTGCCCTTCATCACCGCCGACGCCAATGGCCCGAAGCACCTGGTGAAGTCGATCAGCCGCGCCGAGCTGGAGCGTCTGGTCGATGACCTGATCCAGCGCACGCTGGAGCCGTGCCGCAAGGCGCTGGCCGATGCGGGCCTGAAGGCCGACGCGATCGACGAAGTGGTGCTGGTCGGCGGCATGACCCGCATGCCCAAGGTGCGCGACGTCGTGAAGTCGTTCTTCGGCAAGGAGCCGCACACCGGCGTGAATCCGGACGAAGTCGTGGCGATCGGTGCCGCGATCCAGGCCGGCGTGCTCCAGGGCGACGTCAAGGACGTGCTGCTGCTCGACGTGACGCCGCTGTCGCTGGGCATCGAGACGCTGGGTGGCGTGTTCACCCGCATGATCGACCGCAACACCACGATCCCGACCAAGAAGTCGCAGGTCTACTCCACCGCTGACGACAATCAGCAGGCAGTGACCATCCGCGTCTTCCAGGGCGAGCGCGAAATGGCGGCCGACAACAAGATGCTGGGCCAGTTCGACCTGATCGGCATTCCGCCGGCGCCGCGCGGCGTGCCGCAGATCGAAGTGACCTTCGACATCGACGCCAATGGCCTGGTCAATGTGTCGGCCAAGGACAAGGGCACCGGCAAGGAGCAGCAGATCCGCATCCAGGCCTCGGGCGGCCTCAGCGACAACGACATCGAGCAGATGGTCCGCGACGCCGAGAACTTCGCCGAAGAGGACAAGAAGCGTCGCGCTGCGGCCGAGGCGAAGAACAACGCCGAGAGCCTGGTGCACACCACCGAGCGCCAGCTGCAGGAAAATGGCGACAAGGTCGACGCTTCGCTGAAGGGCGAAATCGAGGCCGCGATCGCCGAGACCAAGACTGCGATCGAAGGCGGCGACGCCGACGAGATGCAGGCCAAGGCACAGAACCTCGCCCAGGTGGCGATGAAGCTGGGGCAGGCGATCTACGAGAAGCAGTCGGCCGAGAACGCCTCGCCGAATGCAGGCGCGGCTGCGGGTAACGAGGCGGGCGGCGAAGAAGTCGTCGATGCCGAGTTCTCCGAGGTGGACGACAACAAGGCGTAAAAACACACCCCTCCCTCTTTCCGCTCGCGGGGAGAGGGCCGGGGAGAGGGGGAGTGGGGTGACCGTGGTGGCTTGGGCCGCTGGCGGACTGCCCCTCTCCCAATCCTCTCCTCAACTGGGGAGAGGGCTTTTTGAATGACCACCGAAGTCGACTATTACGAACTGCTCCAGTGCGAGCGCACCGCCGACGCGGGGACGATCAAGTCGTCCTACCGCAAGCTCGCGATGAAGTATCATCCCGACAAGAACCCGGGATGCTCGGATTCCGAGGCCAAGTTCAAGGCGATCAGCGAAGCCTATGACTGCCTGAAGGATCCCCAGAAGCGCGCGGCGTACGACCGCTTCGGCCATGCCGCGTTCAAGCAGGGCGGCGCAGGCGGCGGGCACGGCGCGCAGGACTTCAGCGGCTTTTCCGATATTTTCGAGAGCGTGTTCGGCGAGTTCATGGGCGGTCGTGGCGGCGGTGGCCGCGCGAACCTGCGTGGCGCGGACCTGCGCTACGACATGGACATCACGCTGGAAGAAGCGTTCCACGGCAAGAACACCGAGATCACCGTCGACGTTTCCGCGCTGTGCGACACCTGCACCGGCTCCGGCGCGACGCCGGGCACCCAGGCCAAGACCTGCCAGCAGTGCAACGGCCATGGCAAGGTGCGCGCGCAGCAGGGCTTCTTCATGGTTGAGCGGACCTGCCCGGTCTGTCACGGCGCGGGCCAGGTGATCGCCGATCCGTGCCGCGACTGCCGCGGCGAAGGACGCACCGACAAGACCAAGACGCTGAGCATCAACGTGCCGCCCGGGGTCGATGAAGGCACGCGCATCCGCCTGACCGGCGAAGGTGAGGCGGGGGCACGCGGGGCGCCGGCGGGCGACCTGTACATCTTCCTCCACGTCAAGAAGCACGCGATCTTCGATCGCGAGGGCACCACGCTCTATGCGCGCGCGCCGATCAGCTTCACCACTGCGGCGCTTGGCGGCGAGATCACGCTGCCAGGGCTCGACGGCGAGAGCCACGTCGTGAAGATCCTGCCCGGCACCCAGTCGGGCCGCGAAGTACGCCAGCGCGGCGTGGGCATGCCGGTGCTCCAGGGCCGCGGGCGCGGCGACCTGGTGGTGCAGCTGACCGTGGAAATGCCGACCAAGCTTACCGCGCGGCAGCGCGAGCTGCTGGAGGAGTTCCGCGAGACCGAGACCGGGGACGAGTGCCCGGAATCTACCGGGTTCTTCGCCAAGTTGAAGGCGGCGTTGGGCTGAGGCTCTGGCCGGGGCTGAAGCCTTCCGGCGCTTGCGTGGGCTGTACCCCGGCGGAGGCCGGGGCCTAGCTTCGGCGCACGTGGTGAGGGCAGGCAATCCTCTCAGACGACATTGCAACTGGGCCCCGGCCTTCGCCGGGGAACTGGATGCCTGATGGTGGCGGTCCCGTCCTATTTCGTTCGGGAGGAACGAGCCCGTCCCCCCTTTGTTGAACCCGCAGACCGCTGAAGAGCGGCGCAACAAAGAGGAGCATTCATGGTACACGCATCGGCAATCTTCGATTCGCACGCGGAAGCGGAACGCGCGGTATCCGAGCTTCGGACGCTGGGCGTTCAGGACACCGATCTTTCGATCATTGCGCATCATGGCGGCACCACCACCGCGACCTCTGGCGAAGGTGAGATCACCGACGAGCATCACCGCAACGTGCTGCGCGGCATCCTGGGCGGCGGCGCACTGGGCGCGGGCCTTGGCGTCGCGGCGCTTGCGATCCCGGGCGTCGGCCCGCTGGCAGCGGCTGGCGCGATCGCGGCTTCGGCAGTGCCCGAGGCAATGGCGATCGGCGCTGGCGTCGGCGCGCTGACGGGTACGTTCAACGAAGTGCTGACCAAGCACGGCGTCAGCCATGAAGATGCCGACTATTATGGCGGCCGCATGAAGGATGGCGGCGTCGTCGTCACCGTGCAGGGCGCCGGCATCGACGGCGATCGCGCCCGCGAAGTGCTGTACCGCAATGGCGGCCACAACTCGACCCAGGCGCGCGCAGCCGCTTATTGAGTTGGAGCAGGGCCGGGGCGGAAAGCCTCGGCCCTGTTTGCTTCGCCCGGTGCCTCGGCGCCGGGCTGATTACTGCGGCGCGGCGCTGGCGTTCAGGCGTCGGGCGGCAGCATCCGCGCGATTGCCTGTCCCAGGCTGGTCAGCGTGTAGGGCTTCTGGATCACCAGCGCGTCTTCATGCTCCTCGGGCAGGCGCAATTGCTCGCCATAACCGGTCGCGAAGACATAGGGGATGCCGCGGTCGCGCAGCGTATCGGCGATCGGCAGGCTGGTTTCCGTGCCCAGATTGACGTCGAGCACCGCGAGTTCGAACTGCTCGGCGGCAATCTCGCGCTGCGCCTGGTTGTTGCTTGCGGCGGTGACGACGCGGCTGGCGCCAAGGCGAGTCAGGATGTCCTCGGCATCCATGGCGATGATCAGGCTATCCTCGACCAGTAGTACCAGGCCCGAGATCGGCTTGACGACGGGCGCGGCCTCTCCCGATGCCAGGACGGCGCGGGCTGGGGCGGAAGCGGAGGGACGTCCCGGCTCCTCAAGCGTGATGTGGCCTGCGGGCACGCAGAAGTCGGCCTCCAGACCCGTCAGCACATAACGCACATCGGCGGTGCCGCCGAGATCATAGGGAATCGAGCGCTGGATGATGGTGGTGCCGAAGCCCTGGCGCTTGGGCGGCTGCACCGCCGGACCGCCCCGCTCGCGCCAGCTGATGCGCAGGTCGCCGCCGTCGGTGATGTGCCACTTCACCTGGACGTTGCCGTTGTCCGACAGCGCGCCATATTTGGCGGAGTTGGTCATCAGCTCGTGGAAGACCAGCGCCATGGTGGAAAAGGCGTTGGGATCGAGCAGCACGGGCGGGCCATCGCAGCTCAGGCGCTGGCTCTTGCCGGCGAGATAGGCGGCCGCCTCAGTCTCGATCAGGCGGCCGAGCGGCGCGGCGCTCCAATTGTCCTGCGTGATCTGGTCGTGTGCGCGCGCCAGGCTCTCGATGCGGCCTTCCAGAAGCGCGATGGTGTTGCGGGTGTCAGCCTCGGGATCAAGCGACTGGCGGACCAGGCCGCGGATCAGGCTGAGAATGTTGCGGACGCGGTGGTTGAGTTCCGCGATCAGCAGTTCCTGGCGTTCGGACGAGCGCTTGCGTTCTTCCTGCGCCTCGTCGGACAGCCGCAGCACGATCTCGATCAGTGAGACGCGCAGCATTTCGGCGACGCGGACTTCCACCGCAGTGAAAGGCTCGGAGCGGCCGCGGACTTCCTGGCTCCACAACGCGAAGCTCTGGCGCGGCGTGAGGCGCGCGCCGTTGGGACCGAGCTGCGCGGGCTTGTGCGGATCGCCGGCCCAACGGACGGTGCGCGCCTTTTCCTGGCGGAAGAGCATCACATAGTCGCGCGGGGAGCGCGAGATCGGGATAGCGAGGACGCCGGCGGCGACGTCCTGATAGTCGGCAGCCGATGTCAGCGTGTCGGCAAGATGATCGGTGGCGAAGATCCGGCCCGCGGCCATGGCGTTGAGGCGGCGGACCAGCACAGGCAGGGCGCTCGCCGGGGGCGTGAGCCCGGTATAGGAGCACTTGCCGTTGATCCAGATCGCGATGCCGTCGCACGGCACGGTCTCGCGCAGCATGGCGGCGAGCCATTCGGGATTGTCGAGCAGGGTGGCGTCGCCGGCTACCGCGGCGAGCAAACGGTCGCTGCTGGCACGCGCGGCGATTTCGAACTTGGCGAGGTCGCGGCGCTCACGGCTTTCCAGCTTCAGCGCGAACATCTGGCCAAACAGTTCGGCGATGGAGCGGCGCTCAAAGGTCGGGCGGCGATGGCCGTAATGGTGGCACGCGAACAAGCCCCAGAGCTGACCCTCGACGATGATCGAGATCGACAAGGAGGCGCCGACGCCCATGTTCTTGAGATATTCGATATGGATCGGCGACACCGAGCGCAACACCGAGAGCGACAGGTCGATCGGTGCGCCGGTTTCGTCCAGCCGCGGCAGGATCGGCACCGGCGCCGCATGCACGTCGGCGATGATGCGGAAGGGGGTGCGGATATAGAGCTTGCGCGCCTGCTTGGGGATGTCGCTGGCGGGATATCGCAGGTCGAGGAAGCTGCCGATGCCCGAGCGAGCGGCTTCGGCCACCACGACGCCCGAACCGTCGGGATCGAAGCGGTAGACCATGACCCGGTCGAAGCCGGTCAGTGCCCGCACCTGGCGCGCGCCTTCGCGGTAGAAGGCGGCGGTGTCGGGCGTGGCGTCCAGCCGCGCCATCATCGCGCGGATCGCCGAGCCCGCGTCGGTACTGCTTTCCTCGTTGGTGGCTTCGCCTTCGACGATGATCGTGTCGCCCACCATGTGGAGCGCGAAGTCGAAGCGGCGCCCGTCGACAAGCTTGACGGCAAACAGGCGTTCCACCGCATCGGGGCCGCGGAGCATGGCCAGGCGATTGCGGATGGTGTGAACCGCATGCTCGCCGAACAGCTCGATCGCCGGCATGCCGAGCAGATCCTCGGCGCTGGTTCCGAAGAACTGGTCGATATTGGCCGAGGCGCGGCGCACCATCCAGTCGGTGGACAGCGCCAGGAGGAAGCCGAAGGGCTGGATCGCGCCGAGTTCGTGGATCGGCTCACGGTCGCAATTGGTCAGATCGACGTCGAATTCACGTTCCTGATCGGCCACTCTCAGTCCTTGACTTGCACCCAACGCACCGCGGAACGCTCAAAGGCTGCAAAGGCGTGGCGCGCGGCAGCAAGGGCGGACTGCAATGGGGCAGGCTCGTACAGGATCATATCTATGTGATCCAGCAAATTGCGCCATTTCTCAGCCGCTTGATCTGAAGCAAGATACGCGCGGGGAAAGTCGGCCGGCAATTGTCGCGCAAGGAACTTGCCGCCTAGCCTCGATCCTTCAAGTACATAAAGCGCGCCGGCGACGGCTTCGGGCGTATCCAGCTGCCACTGGACGGGTTCTGCCTGCGGGGCCTCCACCGCCACGTCGCGCAGGAAGGCGAGGTCTTCGCGAATCTGCGCGCCACGCCTGCGCGTCGGCCAATCGGGCGTGATCTGCTCGGCGCCAGCGGCGTCGAGCGCGGCCTCCAGCGGCAGCAGGACCTCGGCATGGGCGTGCAGGAACGCGGCATAGTGCCTGCGGTCGGCGAGGTCGAACGCGGCAAAGGCCGCGTCGACTCGCTCATGGTCTTCCCGCGTACCCTCGCGCAGCGCCTTGTGACTGGGGTTCACCCGAACACGCGCGCGAAGATCGTGTCGACCTGCGCGAAGTGGTAGCCCAAGTCGAACTTGTCCTCGAGTTCCTCCGCAGACAGCGCGGCGGTGACTTCAGGATCCGCCTTGAGCAGTTCGAGCAGCGACAGCTCGCCGTCGCTCTCCCACACCTTCATGGCGTTGCGCTGGACCAGGCGATAGCTGTCTTCGCGGCTTACCCCGGCCTGGGTCAGCGCCAGGAGCACGCGCTGCGAGTGGACCAGGCCGCCCATGCGGTCGAGGTTCTTCTGCATGCGCTTGGGGTAGACCAGCAGCTTGTCCATCACGCCGTTGAGCCGCGCGAGCGCGAAATCGAGCGTGATCGTCGCGTCGGGGCCGATATACCGCTCGACCGAGGAGTGGCTGATGTCGCGCTCATGCCACAGCGCCACATTCTCCATCGCCGGAATCGCGGCACTGCGCACCATGCGCGCGAGGCCCGTCAGGTTTTCAGTCAGCACCGGATTGCGCTTGTGCGGCATCGCCGACGACCCCTTCTGGCCGGGCGAGAAATACTCCTCGGCTTCCAGCACTTCGGTGCGCTGCAAGTGGCGGACCTCGACGGCCAGGCGCTCGATCGAAGAGGCGATCACGCCGAGCGTCGCAAAGAACATTGCATGGCGGTCGCGCGGGATGACCTGAGTCGAAACCGGTTCGATGGCGAGGCCGAGCTTCTGCGCGACATGCGCTTCGACGCGGGGATCGATATTGGCGAAGGTGCCGACCGCGCCGGAAATGGCGCAGGTGGCGATGTCGGCACGCGCGGCGACCAGGCGCTCGCGGTTGCGCTTGAACTCGGCATAGGCCTCGGCAAGCTTGAGGCCAAAGGTCACCGGCTCGGCATGAATGCCGTGGCTGCGGCCGATGGTCGGGGTCAGCTTGTGCTCGAACGCGCGGCGCTTGAGCGTTTCGAGCAGCTGGTCGAGATCGGCGAGCAGGATGTCGCTGGCGCGGGCAAGCTGCACCGACAGGCAGGTGTCGAGCACGTCGGAGCTGGTCATGCCCTGATGCATGAAGCGGGCTTCGTCACCCACCTGTTCAGCGACCCAGGTGAGGAAGGCGATAACGTCATGCTTGGTGACCGCCTCGATCGCGTCGATCGCGGCGACGTCGATGACGGGCTTGGTCGCCCACCAGTCCCAAAGCGCCTTGGCCGCCGACTTGGGCACCACGCCCAGCTCGCCCAGTGCCTCGGTCGCGTGCGCCTCGATCTCGAACCAGATGGCGAAGCGTGCTTCGGGGGACCAGATCGCCGTCATCTCGGCGCGGGCATAACGGGGGACCATGGCTTTCCTTCTGGCTCGGGCGTCGGGCGCGCGGGGCTCGACGGAATGGGACGGCGGCCCTCTAGCAGGGAGGGAAGGGGGCCGCAAACGCAGGGGAGGGAACCCCTCGCGCGGCGGTGCATTCCTTGTTGTGCAGGTATTTCCGTGCCGCCCCCCGATGGCGCGTCCGAAATGCATAAAAGGAGAGCAGATGATGCTGAAGGCATTGCTCGTATCCGGGACGCTGATGGTGGCTATGCCGGCGCTGGCGCAGCAAACCCCGACACCGAACACGACGCATCCGGAAAGCCACGCACCGACGGCGCCGCAACCGCCACAGCCAGAGGCCGATCCCGCGGCGATGACCGACGACGCACCTCCCGGCGATCCGGCCGAGGCTGTGCGAGCGCCGGCGCCGACGGCAACGCCTGCTCCCGCCGCGCAGACGGCACAGCCTACGCCGGGGGCGACGCCGACCGCAACGCCGGACGCGACCCGCAAGAAGGACCGCAACCGCCCGAAGGGGTGAACGGCACCTAGGGTACTAAACAGTTCCCCGGCGAAGGCCGGGGCCCAGTTGCGAGCCGGCCGAGACGGCGGGTTGCGGCCCGATGGCATCCCGAAGCTGGGCCCCGGCCTTCGCCGGGGAACGATTGCGGATAGTGCCCCGGGCGCCCTTCAGATCAACCCCTTCGCCCTTAGGCTGGTATGCCCCTCCTTGCCGAGGATGACATGGTCATGCACCACGATGTTCAGCCGCTTACCCGCTTCGGCTACGGCCCGCGTAATCTCGATGTCCGCGCGGGAGGGGGAGGGATCGCCCGAGGGGTGGTTGTGGACCAGGATGATTGCCGCCGAGCCTAGGTCGATCGCGCGGCGGATAACTTCGCGAACATAGACCGGCGCTTCGTCGACCGAGCCCTCGTTCATCAGTTCGTCGCGGATCAGCATGTTCTTGGAATTGAGGTGCAGCACGCGCACCCGCTCGATCACATGGTGCGCCATGTCGGCGCGCAGATAGTCGAGCAGTGCCTGCCGGTTGGCGAGCACCGGCCGCGCCGCTACCTGGCTGCGTAGCAGGCGGAGCGCCGCGGCGTGCGCGGCCTTGAGCGCCGCCGCACTGGTCTCGCCCATGCCGGGCACGCGCGCCAGCGCCTCGGCGTCGGCGGTGAGCAGTCCGGCGATCCCGCCGAACTCGTGCAGCAGCGCCTTGGCGAGCGGCTTGGTATCGCGGCGCGGGATAGCCAGGGCCAGCAGATACTCGATCAGTTCATGGTCGAGCAGCGCGTCGGGCCCGCCCTCGAACAAGCGCTGCCGCAGCCGTGCGCGATGACCGCTATTGTCGGTGGGCTCCCCTGCCATGGCCGCGACTATAGCCACGAAAATCGGTTCGTCATGCCGTGACTTGCACGCCGCGTGCGCAGATGAACGATGCCTTACCGAATTGTTGCAAAGGTTGACTCGCCCGGCGGCCCTTCCTAAAGCGCCGGTGCCTGGCGGGTTCGCCCTCGGCACATCGCGGCTGGCTACCGGAAACGGAGAAGGAAAGGCGGGATGGCAGAGGAAGAGCCCGGGCTGAAACCCCTTCAGGAGGATGCACGCATCACGTCGCTCGACGAGCGGCTAAGGCGGGCAAAATCGGAAGAGGCGGTCAGGAACGGCGCACCGACGGGCGAGGCTGATGCCAATTATCGCCTGGGCAATCGGGTGCTGGCCGAACTGATCGGCGGCATGATCGGCGGGGCGGTGATCGGCTATACGCTCGATTGGCTGCTCGGCACGTCACCTTGGCTCCTGTTGACGCTGCTGTTCCTTGGAATAGTCAGCGCTTTCAGGAACATCATACGGATTTCAAACCAGCGCTCGAAGTGAGAACCTTCGGGCGCTTTGGCTAACTGGGCTTGAGGGTAAACGAGCGTGGCGGCAGGCGGCGGCAAGATCGATCCAATGCACCAGTTCGAGGTGCAGACCATCTGGGACGGCTTCAACCTGGCCGGTCACCAGATCGCGTTCACCAATTCGGCCCTTTGGATGTGCGTCGCAGCCGTGGCGCTGTGGGTGTTCATGCTGGGCGGCATGAAGCGCGCGATCGTGCCGGGCCGCTGGCAGCTGATGGTGGAGACCTTCACCAACTTCATCGATAACCTGCTCAAGGCGAATATCGGCAAGGAAGGACGCAAGTTCACGCCCTACGTGTTCTCGCTGTTCATGTTCATCCTGTTCGCCAACGTGCTCGGCCTGCTGCCGTTCGGCATTGTCGGCGTGCACCCCTTCACCGTCACCAGCCACTTCACCGTCACCGGCGTGCTGGCGATCCTGAGCTTCGCGATTGTGCTGGTCGTCGGCTTTGCCAAGCATGGCTTCCGCTTCTTCTCGCTGTTCGCGCCGAAGGGGACGCCGATCCCCGTGCTGCTGCTCGTGGCCCCGATCGAGTTCGTCTCGTTCATGGTGCGCCCGTTCAGCCTGGCGCTGCGGCTCTTCGTCGCGATGACCGCGGGCCACATCCTGCTGAAGGTGCTGGCTGGCTTCATCATCAACGCTGGCAACACCAGTGCAGGCCTGGGCATCCTTGTCGGCGTGCCGAGCTTCGCGCTGATGGCCGGTGTGTCGGCACTCGAAATGCTGGTGGCTGGCGTGCAGGCCTATGTCTTCGCGCTGCTGACCTCGCTCTACATCAACGATGCCGTGCACCTGCACGACCATCATTGATCCGCTTTTCCTGACCCACTTCGAACTTTTCTAGGGAGTATCTTAAATGGACGCAGACTCGATCAAGCTCCTCGGCGCTGGCCTTGCAGCAATCGGCGCCGGCCTGGCCGCGCTGGGCGTGGGCAACGTCTTCTCGGCTTACCTGCAGGGCGCACTGCGCAACCCGGGTGCCGCTGCCAGCCAGCAGGGCAACATGTTCATCGGCTTCGCGGCCGCCGAGCTTCTCGGCCTGCTCGCGTTCGTCGTTGCAGTGCTGCTGATCTTCGTCGCCTAACGGTTCCGGGCCGGCCTTAAGCGCCGGCCCGTTTTCGGCATGGGATTGCAATGCCTCAGATAGAACAGATCGCCGATACCTACGCGTCCCAGATCTTCTGGACGCTGCTGGCGTTCGGCTTCGTCTTCTTCGTGGTCGGCCTGGGCATGTTGCCCCGGGTGCTTTCCACCGTCGACCAGCGCGACCAGACCGTGACCAGCGACCTGGCGGCGGCGGAAGCCGCACGCACGGCTGCTGATACGGCCGAAGAGCAGTGGCGGACGCGTGAGAACGCGGCGCGTGAAGCGGCGACCAAGCGCGTTGCGGAAGCACGGGCACAGGGTGCTGCGGCTGCCGAAACGCGGCTCAAGGCCGCCGGCGCTGCGCAGGATGCCAACATCGCCGCAGCCGAGGCTCGCATCGCCAGCGCGACGCTTGCCGCGACTGCGGAGATCGAGGCCGTGGCTGCCGACGCGGCACGCGACATCGTCGCACGCCTGTCGGGTACGGAGGTTTCGGCGCTCGAGGCCGAGAATGCAGTGAAGGCGGTGCTCCATGGCTGAGGCACAGGTCCAAGGCGGCGAAGCTGCCGACAACAATCTGACCGCCGCGCGTCACGGCGAGGGCATGCCGCTGCGCGATACCGGCGAGCATGCGCTTTCCACCGAGGAAGGCGGCGTCGGCCCGACCGGCACGCACCATCCCGATCCGTCGGTGTTCGGACTGGACGCTACCGTCTGGGTGTCGATCGCCATGGCAGTCTTCCTGGCGGTGCTGGTGTTCAAGCGCGTGCCGGCGGCGATCGCCCGCGGGCTCGACGGGCAGATCGCGGCGATCCGCTCGCGCCTGGACGAGGCCAAGCAGCTTCGTGCCGAAGCCGAAGCGCTTCGCGACGAATATGCCCGCAAGATCGCATCGATCGAAACCGAGGCACAGGCGATGATCGCCCATGCCGAGGAAGAAGCAAAGGGCGTGCTGGCGAAGGCAGAGGCCGACGCGGCCGAACTGACCGCCCGCCGCGCCAAGATGGCCGAGGACAAGATTGCTGCGGCCGAGCGCGCCGCGGTGGACGCGATCCGCGCCAAGGCTGCCGATGCGGCGACTAAGGCGGCTGCTGCGATCATCGCGCAGAAGCACGATGCCGCGGCCGATCGTTCGCTGGTCGACCA
This sequence comes from Sphingomonas sp. IC-56, assembly GCF_021043375.1. Taxonomy (GTDB): domain Bacteria; phylum Pseudomonadota; class Alphaproteobacteria; order Sphingomonadales; family Sphingomonadaceae; genus Sphingomonas. The sequence goes on along the minus strand of NZ_JAJNDV010000008.1, from coordinate 89,473 downwards.
CACCATTTCGGGGCTCGGCCGGCTCAACTGAGTTCGACCGTCTCGCAAGGTTTAGATGCCGCTCTCCAGGATGCTGGGGGGCGGCATTTTTCATGACGGCGTGGCGAAGCGCGGCTAAGGCTGCCGCATGGCCCCGAACCCTCGCTATCGCTGGCTCCAGATCGCCGGCATCGTCACGCTCGTGCTCGCAGCGGCCGTGCTTGTCCTGGCGCTACGTCATCAAGCCAAGGAGCAGCGTGAGCGCCAGGATATCGGTCTGCGCGCGCAGGAAATGATGAACCAGATCGAAGCCGAGGCGCAGCGCATGGAAAACGCGGCCGCGCAGAAGTAGCGCGGCGGCGCACGACTCCCTAGATCGGCTGGCAATGTCGGACCCCAATTCCCCCAATCGATTCAACGAGGAAACCGCGACCTATACAGTTCGCGGCGCGGAAACGCCCGACCTGGAGGCCGGCGTCGCAGCAATCCGCAACGTGCTACAGACGCTGCCCATCCGCCCGGGCGTGTACCGCATGCAGGATGCGCGCGGCGACGTGCTGTATGTCGGCAAGGCGCGGGCGCTGAAGAATCGCGTCACCAACTATACCCAGGTCACCCGCCTGTCGAAGCGGCTTCAGCGCATGGTGGCGCAGACGCGGTCGATGACCATCGTCACCACCAACAACGAGGCCGAGGCGCTGCTGCTCGAAGCGCAGCTGATCAAGCGCTATCGCCCACCGTACAACGTCCTGCTGCGCGACGATAAGTCGTTCCCGTTCATCCTGCTGCGCCAGGATCACGACTTCGCCCGCGTCCAGCTGCACCGTGGTGCGCGGCGCTACAAGGGCGATTATTTCGGCCCGTTCGCCGGGGCGGGGCAGGTGCGGCAGACGCTCAACGCGCTCCAGAAGCTGTTCCTGCTGCGCTCGTGCACTGACAGCTTCTTCGCCACCCGCGACCGGCCGTGCCTGCTGTACCAGATCCGCCGCTGCTCGGCGCCGTGCGTAGGGCGGATCGACACCGAAGGCTATGCCGAGCTGGTCGGCGACGCGCGCAACTTCCTCCAGGGCAAGAAGACCCAGGTCCAGGCTAAGCTCGGCGAGCAGATGCAGGCCGCGGCGGAGAATCTCGATTTCGAACTGGCCGCGATCCTGCGCGACCGGCTGAAGGCGCTGACCTTCATCCAGGGCAGCCAGGCGATCAACGCCGAAGGCGTGGGCGACGTCGACATCTTCGCGCTCGCCTGCAAGTCCGGCACGATGGGCATCCAGGCCTTCTTCATCCGCGGCGGCCAAAATTGGGGGCATCGCAGCTTCTTTCCCGCGCACACCAACGAAGTGCCCGAGGACGAAGTGCTCACCCAGTTCCTGATGCAGTTCTATGAGGAAGTGCCGCCGCCCAAGACGATCTTCGTCGACCGCAATTTGGAAGAAGCCAAGCTCCTGTCCGAGGCGCTGGCGGAGCGGTCGGGGCACAGAGTCGCGATTGGGGTGCCGCAGCGGGGCCCCCGCCGCCGCCTGCTCGAACAGGCGCAGCGCAACGCCGTCGAGGCGCTCGACCGTCGTCTGGCCGAAAGCACCACCCAGGCAAAACTGCTCGCCGAGGTCGCGGACCTGTTCGATCTGCCCGAGTCACCCCAGCGCATCGAAGTCTATGACAACAGCCACATCCAGGGCACCAATGCGCTGGGCGCCATGGTGGTCGCCGGTCCCGAGGGCTTCCGCAAGAACCAGTATCGCAAGTTCAACATCAAGCGCCCCGAAACCATCGCCGGCGACGATTACGGCATGATGCGCGAGGTGTTCGGCCGCCGCTTCGCGCGTGCGCAGAGCGAGGACCCGGATCGAACGCAGGGCGAGTGGCCTGATCTGGTGCTGATCGACGGCGGCCGTGGGCAACTCAATGCGGTGAAGGGTGTGCTCGAGGACCTCGGCATCGAGGATGTCTGCCTAGTCGGCGTCGCCAAGGGCCCGCACCATGGCCGCGACGGGCGCGAGGTGTTTCACCTGATGGACGGGCGCGAACTCACGTTGCCGGTCAATTCGCCGCTGCTGTTCTACCTCCAGCGCCTGCGCGACGAGGTCCACCGCTTCGCAATCGGCGCGCACCGCGATAAGCGCGCCAAGGCGATCGGTGCTTCGCCGCTGGACGAGGTTCCAGGGATCGGCCCGGCGCGCAAGAAGGCGCTGCTGATGCACTTCGGCACCGGCCGCGCCGTGCGCAACGCCAGCCTGGAAGACCTGAAAAAGGCGCCCGGCGTGTCCGCCGCCGTCGCGCAACAAGTCTACGACTTCTACCACGCCCGTTAGCCGCTCCGTTTCACTGCATCGCGCCTGCACAACAACTTGGCTTGTGTCGGGCAGGAGAGCCGTTACTTTCCGTTCCCGATAGTCGGGGGGAAGTATGATGTGGCGTAGCGGCGTTTCGCTGGTTCCGTTTCTGTGCATGGCCGGGGTGGCCCATGCCGGCGACAAGCCGTTGTACCAGCCGGCACCCGGCTGGGTGCTGGCCGCGCCCGCGCCGGAGGTCGCCAAGCTGAGCGATGCCGATCCTGCTTTGGTGATCCTGGATCAGCAGCAGCGCGTCAGCGACGGGCAACTCTGGTCCTATGTAGACCAGGCCGTCCGGGCGGTCACCGCGCAGATGTTGAGCGAAGTGGGGCAGGTGAAGCTCGCCTGGCAGCCTGACGCCGGCGATCTGATCATCCACCGCGCCCAGATCCTGCGCGGCGGCGAGGTCATCGACCTGGTCGCGGGCGCGCAGCCTTTCCAGGTGCTTCGTCGCGAGGAGCAGTTGGAACAGCGCCAGTTGAACGGCGTGCTGACCGCCACCCTCCAGGCCGAAGGGCTCCGCGTCGGCGACGTGCTGCGCGTCGCCTATTCCACCACCATTAGCGACAAGGCGTTGCAGGGCAATGTGCAGGCGGCGCAGGGGCTGCTCGCCGCACCCAACCGCGCCAAGTTCGCCCGCGCGCGGCTGAGCTGGCCGGTGGGGACCGATCTTCGCTGGCGCACCTATGTCGACGGGCTGAAGCCTGCCGTGGTGACCAAGGGCGGCTTCAACGAAGTCGAAATCGCGATGCCCTTGGCAAAGCTTCCCGAACTGCCGGCCGATGCGCCCGCCCGTTACCGCAAGCTGCCAATCCTGGAGGTGTCCAGCTTCGCCGACTGGGCGTCGATCTCCCGAGTCATGGCGCCGCTGTACAAGACCGACGGCCTGATCGCGCCCGGCAGCCCGCTCGCCGCCGAAGTGGCCAAGATCGCTGCGACATCGCAGGACCAGCGCGTCCGCGCGGCCGCCGCGCTGCGGCTCGTGCAGGATGAAGTGCGCTACCTGTTCAACGGCATGGCTGGCGGCAACTATGTGCCGCAATCGCCGGGGCAGACCTGGACGCTGCGCTATGGTGACTGCAAGGCCAAGACGTTGCTGTTGCTCGCCATGCTGCGTGCGCTCGATATCGAGGCCGAAGCCGTGGCGGCGAATATCAACCTGGGGGATCAGGTGCCCGGCCGCCTGCCCAGCGCAGGGGCGTTCGACCATGTTCTGGTGCTGGCGACCATCGGGGGGAAGAGCCTGTGGCTGGACGGCACGGGGTCCGGCACGCGGCTCGCGGACCTGGACGATGTTCCCCCCTTTCGCCATGTGCTGCCGCTCCGCGCCAAGGGTGCCGAGTTGCTGTCGCCGCCCGCACGCGCCCCGGCCCGCCCCCTGGTCGAGATCGACATCGACTATGATCAGCGCGCGGGCCTGAGGCTGCCGACGCCCTTTACGCTCGAATTGCGGATGCGCGGTCCGATGGCCGGTATGGGGCAGGCCGCCTCCAGCCAGATGACCAGGGAGCAGCGCAACGAAGCGGCGCAGGGCACTGCCGAGCGAGTCCTGGGCGGCGGCGCTGTGATCTTCGACAGCAGCATGGGCTATGATGCGGAAACCGGCACGGCGACGATGCGCGCAACCGGCATTGCGGGCAGCCCTTGGACCGTTGAGCAATCCCGGTACCGCATGCCACTGGACAAGATCGTCAGTGAGGTCAGTTTCGCCCCGGATCGCGCGCGTCCTGCCTGGAAGGACATTCCGGTTGCCGGGGCGGGGCCCGCGACGGTGATCTATCGCACCAAAGTGACGCTCCCAGCCAAGGGTGATGGCTTTGTGCTGGAAGGCGATCAAAACCTGCCTGCAATGCTCGGCGGCGCACGGATCAAGCGGACGACAACGCTTGCGAACGGCGTCCTGCATGTGGAGGACCGGGTCGAGAACACGGGCGACGAGATCGCGGCGGCCGACATTCCCGCCGCGCGCAGCCAGATGTCGCTGGCCAAGAACCGCTTGTTGAAGATCGCAGCGCCGGAAGCCTATCCGTCCGGATGGCGGCAGGTGGAGGAGGCGCGGCGCAGCGGCGCGCTGCAGCCGATCCTCGCCGGCTATGGCAAGGCTATCGCGCAAGCGCCTGATGAGGCCGGCGGTTATAGCACTCGGGCCGACTTCCACATAAGCGTCTGGGACTGGAAGATGGCAAAGGCCGATCTGGACAAGGCGATCGGCATTGCCCCGAGCGCGGACCTGTATCTCAGGCGGGCAAGCGTGCTCCAGCAGATGAAGGATGACGCCGCCGCGCTGAAGGACGCCGAAGCGGCGCTCGCACTCGACCCCTCCTCGATGGGTGCAGTGAACACCGTCGCAACGCTGCGCTTCCGTGAGGGAGACCAGGATGGCGCTTTGGCGATGATCGCCGAGCGGATCGACGCCGGCGGAGACGAACAGGCCTTCTATGTCACGCTTCAGGCCGATCTTCTGGCCGAAGCGAAGCGTCCGGACGAGGCGATTGCCGCAATGGATGGGGCGGTGAAGACGAGCCCGGGCAAGGCCGACCTGCTGAACAGCCGGTGCTGGCTGAAGGGCACGTTGAACGTCGCGCTGGACACTGCGCTCAAGGATTGCACGCGAGCGATCGAGATCGCCGAGCAGCCCGCGGCGATCTATGACAGTCGCGCGCTGGTCTATTACCGCATGGGCCGGATCGACGATGCGCTGGGGGACTTGAACGCGGCGCTCGAAGTCGCGCCGGAAATGACCGCCAGCCTGTATCTGCGCGGCGTCATCCTGAAGAAGAAGGGTGACAAGGCGGGCGATGCCGATCTTGCCGCAGCCCGCCTCATGTGGCCGCGGATCGACGAGCAATATGCCCGCTACGGCGTAACGCCCTGACGCGTGCCACCCCCGGAGCAAGCGCTTCGGGGGCGGTTTCGCCCATGCGAGTTGCCTGCGATTCGTTCGCGCTTGCCCTGACCGGGCGGGCAATCCTGCGCCGAAACGCAATCTTCACTGCCCCACACCTACACTCGCGTCATGTCTACCCGCGCCTTCATCACGATCGATACCGAGCTGATGTGGCGCCACCATGTCGCCGGGCACGACATCGCCACCATCGCCCAACGCTCGCTGGAGCCCGCCGGGGTGGGCGTGAGCTGGCAGCTGGAGCAACTGGCGCGTCACAGCCTGAAGGCCTGTTTCTTCGTCGATCCCATGCCGGCGCTGGTCTATGGCCTCGACCCCGTGAAGCGCGTGGTGGAGCGTATCCTGCACGCCGGGCAGGAGGTGCAGCTGCACCTTCATCCCAACTGGACGGGTGCGCGCGCGGACGACAAGGGCGCTGGCTTCGGCCTGTTCGAGCTGATCGACTATGGCCTGGACGGCCAGCGCGAACTGATTGCGCAGGCCGCCGATCTGCTGCGCAAGGCGGGCGCAGGCGAACTCACCGCGTTCCGCTCGGGCTCCTATTCCGCCAACGACGACACGCTGCGCGCGCTCGCCGCGCTCGGCTTTCGTTATGACTCGAGCCATAACGGCTCGGAGCATCCCTGGCCCAGCGCGATCGGCTTGCCCGCGCGCCAGATCGCGCCGATCGCGCATCACGGCATTGTCGAAGTGCCGGTGACCTGTATCGAGGATCGCCCGGGGCATCTGCGCCACTTCCAGATCTGTGCGCTGTCCTCGGCCGAGATGCGCGCGGCGCTGGCCCACGCAGCCAGGGAACGGCACGCCGCAGTGACCATTGTCGGACATGGCTTCGAGCTTGCCAATCGGGCCGGCACGCGGCCAAACGCAGTGCACGTCCGCCGGTTCGAATCATTGTGCCGCATGCTGGCGGAACGGCAGGGGACTTTGGTGACGACACATTTCCGCGACTGCCCGGCGATGCCGCTCGACGCGCAGGATCGGCCTTTGGCGCCGAGCCTGGTGCGCACGCGCCTGCGCCAGGCCGAACAGCTCTGGTCGAACTGGGTCGAAGAGCGCGCGGCATGAACGCGATGAGCGAAGTTCGCGCGGATCCCGCGCGCCTGCGCAAGACCAAGCTGAAGTTCGAGATCGGTGCCCGCACGCTGATGAGCGTGGACCGTACGCTGGTGCGCGTGCCGCTCAGCCTGGCGGATGCCCGCGCCGCCCGCTTGCCCGGACTGCCGCCGCTAGACCGGGCGGCGCATGGCTATGCCGTGACGTCGCTACCCGAGGGGCTGATGGGGCCGCTGGTCAAGGCGTCGGGCGGCATGCTGCCCTTTGTGCGCCAGCGTTACACCCGCTATTATCTCGACCTGACGCTGGATTTCGACCGGTGGTTTTCCGGGCTGTCGTCCAATGCCCGCCAGAGCCTGCGCCGCAAGGCCAAGAAGGTGGCGGCGGCTTCGGGCGGTCAGCTCGATATCCGCGCCTTCTCCGCGCCATCGGAGATGGAGGCGTTCCACGACGCCGCGCGCCGCATTTCGCTGCGCACCTATCAGGAACGGCTGCTGGGTTCAGGGCTGCCCGACAATCCCGATTTCGTGCGCAGCATGCATGCCTCCGCCGCGGTCGGTCGTGTGCGCGCCTGGCTGCTCTATATCGGCGGCGAGCCTGCTGCGTATCTGTATTGCCCGATCGTCGGGGACACGGTGATCTATGCCTATGTCGGGCATGATCCGGCGTTCAACGAACTGTCGCCGGGCGCCGTGCTCCAGCTTCAGGCGGTGCACGACCTGTTCGACGAGGGCGCGTTCGCGACCTTCGACTTCACGGAAGGGGAAGGGCAGCACAAGCGCCAGTTCGCCACCGGCGGTGTGTCGTGCGTCGACCTGCTGCTGCTGCGTCCGTCCTTTGCCAATCGCATGACCATGGCGGCGCTGGGCGGCTTCGACCGCAGCGTGGCGCTGGCCAAGCGGCTGGTGCTGGGCGCGGGGCTCGGCAACCTCGCCAAAAGGATTCGCCGCGGCTAGCACGGCGCCATGTACCTGCGCGCCGAAGCCATTCTCCTGAGCGTACGCGGGCATGGCGAGCATGGCGCCGTCGCCCGCGCGCTGACCGAGAGCGATGGTCTTCAGCCCGGCTATGTGCGCGGCGGCCGGTCGCGGGCGCTGCGGCCGGTGCTACAGCCTGCCAACCTGATCCTGGGCGAATGGCGCTCGCGTACCGAGGAGCAGTTGGCCGGGCTTACCGTGGAACTGATCCACAGCCGCGCGCCGCTGTTCGGTGAGCCGTTGCCCGCAGTAGCGCTGCAATGGGCGACCGCGCTCACCGCCGCGACCTTGCCCGAGGCGCAGCCTTATCCCCGCCTCTATGGCGCGCTGGACGGGGTGCTGGCCGCCATCGAAGCGGCGCCGGCCGCCCGAGGTTGGGCGACGGCAATGGTTCGCTACGAGCTGCTACTGCTCGCCGAACTGGGCTTCGGCCTCGACCTGGAGCGCTGCGCCGCCACCGGCACCACGCACGACCTCGCCTTTGTCAGCCCCAAGTCCGGGATCGCGGTGAGCCGCGCGGGGGCGAGCGGGTATGAGGACCGGCTGCTGCGCCTGCCGTCCTTCCTGACGCAAGGCGGCTCGGCGGAATGGGGCGACATCCTGGATGGATTGCGGCTCACCGGGCACTTCCTGGAGCGCGATCTGCTGATCGGGCGGAGCGCCGATGTGCTCGCCAACCGCGCGCGGCTTATCGACCGGCTCAAGCGGGCGGTTGCTTAACGGGGGCGTGGGCGGCAAAGCGGGGCCGAGTTTCTCGAAGGAGCGTGGATGCCGCTGATTGCTGTTCTGCCCGGTGACGGTATCGGGCCCGAGGTCACCACCCAGGCACGCCGCGTGCTGGAAGCGCTTGGCCTGGACCTGACCTTCGAGGAAGCGCCGGTTGGCGGCGCCGCCTATCTGCAATGCGGCATGCCGCTGCCGCCTGAAACGATCGCGCTCGCCAAGCGCGCCGATGCGGTGTTGTTCGGCGCGATCGGCGATCCCCGCTTCGAGGCTCTGGAGCGGCGTCTGCGCCCCGAGGCTGCGTTGCTCGGCATCCGCCGCGAGCTTGGCCTGTTCGCCAATATCCGCCCCGCCAAGCTTTTTCCGGGCCTGGAAGACGCCTCGCCGCTCAAGACGGAGGTCGTTGCTGGCCTCGACCTCGTCATCGTGCGCGAGCTGACCGGTGACGTCTATTTCGGCGAGAAGGGGCGCCGCACGACGATGGAGGGCCTGCGCCAGGGCTATGACTGGATGGGCTATGACGAAGCCGAAGTGGAGCGCATCGTCCGCATCGGGTTCGAAACGGCGCGCAGCCGCCGGCGCAAGCTGTGCTCGGTCGACAAGGCGAATGTGCTGGAAACCTCGCAATTGTGGCGCGACGTCGTCAATGAGCTGAGCACCGAGTATCCCGACGTGCGCCTCACCCACATGTATGTCGACAACGCCGCCATGCAGCTGGTTCGCCGCCCCGCCGACTTCGACGTGATCGTCACCGGCAACCTGTTCGGCGACATCCTGTCGGACCAGGCGAGCATGTGCGCGGGCTCGATCGGCATGCTCCCGTCCGCATCGCTGAGCGGCGGCAGCGGCGCCAACGGCATGTACGAGCCGATCCATGGCAGCGCGCCGGACATCGCCGGGCAAGGAAAAGCCAATCCATGCGCGGCGATCCTGTCGGCCGCCATGCTGCTGCGCTACTCACTGAACGATGAAGCATCGGCCAAGCGCATTGAGGATGCCGTAGCGTCCGCGCTACAAAGCGGCGTCCGCACCCCCGATCTGGGCGGCACCGACACCACAGAAGCGATGGGCGACGCAGTGCTTCGGGCCCTCTAGTGCACACTCTACTGGAGCTTGCGGTCGTCATCCCGACGTTCAACGAACGCGCCAACGTTCCGACGCTGATCGCCAAGCTTGATCAGGCGTTGCAGGGCCGCAACTGGGAAGCGATCTTCGTCGACGACGACAGCCCGGACGGCACCGCCGACGCCGCACGCGAACTCGCCCGCGTCGACCCGCGCGTCCGGGTCATCCAGCGCATCGGCCGCCGCGGTCTGTCCTCGGCGTGTATTGAGGGGATGTGCGCCACCGCCGCGCCGGTGGTGGCGGTGATCGACGGCGATCTCCAGCATGACGAGCGGCTGTTGCCCAGCATGCTGGACGCGCTCGCCGCCGATCCGACGCTCGACGTGGTGGTCGGATCGCGCTTCGTGGAAGGCGGCGGTACCGGCGAATGGGACCGCGACCGGGTGGCCAAGTCCGCCTTCGCCACCAAGCTCTCGCGCCGCGTGCTCAAGGCCGAACTGAGCGACCCGATGAGCGGCTTTTTCATGATCCGCACGGCAGTCGTGCGCGGCCTGGTGCCGACGCTTTCGGCGATCGGGTTCAAGATCCTGCTCGACATCATGACCGCCTCGCCCCGGCCGCTCAGGTTCGTCGAACTGCCCTATGTGTTCCGCACCCGCACCGAGGGCGAGAGCAAGCTCGATCACGTCGTCGCGATGGAATATCTCATCGCACTGTATGACCGAATGTTTGGCAAGGTCGTGCCGGTCCGCTTCGCCATGTTCTCCGCTATCGGTGCGTTGGGGGCGGGCGTCCACTTCCTGGTGCTGGAGCTGCTGTTCGGACTGGCGGAAGCGCCCTTCGTGACAGCGACGATCGTCGCGGTCGTGGTGGCGATGACGTTCAACTTCTTCCTCAACAACGCGCTCACCTATCGCGAACAGCGGCTGAAGGGCGCGCGTGCCCTTCTGGGCGGCTGGGTCAGCTTCTGCGTGGTGTGTGCGGTGGGGGCGGTCGCCAATGTCGGCGTGGCCGCCTTCCTCCACAACGTCCAGCATGGCGACTGGCGCTTGTCGGCGCTGGCGGGGATCGTCGTTGCCGCAGTCTGGAACTTCGTGCTTTCGTCGCGCTTCACCTGGGGGCGGTACTGAGGCTTACCGCCAGGAGGGGAACCACATCCAATGTTGGAACCCTTGCGCATCCTTCAGCGGTGACGCGGCCAGGATCGGGTAGAAGTAGACGAAGGCGACCACTGCCGCGACCAGGAACCATTCCTCCCATCCGCGTCCGCGCCCCCGGTCCAAGTGCAGGAACGCCACCGGGATCACCAGGCACAGGAACAGACCCGACAGGTGGTAATAATAATAGAAGCCCAGTGACTTCGGGATGATGGCGTAGATCGCCACCGAGGCGGTCCATAAGAGCGCGACCGCAAGCGCGCGGTTCGACCGCTCGCGAAGACCAGCCCAGAAGCAGGCGAGCACCGCGGCCAGGCCGCCCCACATCACCACCGGATTGCCGATCAGCAGCACGCCGCGCTGGGCACCGCGATCCCATTCATAAAAATACCAGATCGGCCGGAGCATCAGCGGCCAGCTCCACCAGTCGGACTGGTAGGTGTGGGACGGCAGGACCTGTGTCTGGAGCGCCCACATCTGCTGTTGCAGCGGGATCAGCTCCCCAAGCGTGAGCGGCGCATTGGTGTAGAAAAAGGCAGGCAGGAAGGTCAGGAAGTAGGTTGCGACGCTGACCAGCCCCAGCACCAGCAGGCCCGGCACCGTAGCGATCCCTCGCCAGTGCGGCTGGTCGCGCCCGGCGAGCACCCATGCCAGCGAACGCCGTGCCTGCCGCGCATCGCGCAGCCGGATGACCAGGAATGCCAAGCCGATCAGCGCGATGTAGGGCACTGCCGACCATTTCACGCCCGTTGCCAGCCCCAGCAACACCGCCGCGCCTGTCCACCGCGTCCAGGCCTGCCGTGCGGTACCGCGCATCGCCCAGAGCAGCAGCACCAGCCCCCAGAGCAGGAACGCGCCCAGGAACACGTCCAGCATCCCTGTGCGTGCCTGGACGAACAGCGTTTGGTTAAGTGCCGCAAGCGCCGCGCCGACCAGCGCCGCGCGCATGGATGTAGTCAGCAGCCACAGGAAGGCGAACACCGCCAGTACGGTGCCAGTGCCAGCGGCCGTGGCAAAGGCTCTCCAGCCAAAGGGATTGTCGCCGAATAGCGCAATACCCGCGGCGATCAGTTCCTTGCCCACCAGCGGATGCTCGATGTTCCGCGGGCTCGCCAGATCGAGCAGCGCCTGCGCCGCCGGCACATAATGCACTTCGTCGAACATGATGCGGCTCGGCCGGTCGAGATGCACGGTGAAGAGCAACTGTGCGGCTAACCCGACCAGCAGGGCAACGAGAAACGGGCGGTTCCTGAGGGCCTTGAGGCGATCGAGCATGCCCGCGCACTAAACGATCATTTCACCGGCGTCATGCCGGACTTGGTTGACGTAAGGGCGCGCGCCCCGGCAAAGCAGGCACATGAAGCGCCGCACCGGACAAGACCCCAGCATTACCCGCAACTGGAAGCCCGCTACCCAGGCGATCAGAGGCGGCACCGCACGCAGCGAGTTTGGCGAGACCAGCGAGGCGCTGTTCCTCACCTCGGGCTACGCCTATGACTGCGCCGCTGACGCTGCAGCCCGCTTTGCGGGCGAACAGCAGGGGATGACCTATTCCCGGCTCCAGAATCCGACGGTGGAAATGCTGGAGCAGCGCATCGCTTTGTTGGAAGGCGCCGAGGCGTGCCGTTCCATGGCGACCGGCATGGCGGCGATGACGGCGGCGTTGCTGTGCCAGCTTGAGCAGGGCGATCACATCGTCGCCGGGCGCGCGGCGTTTGGCTCGTGCCGCTGGCTGACCGACACGCTGCTGCCCAAGTTTGGGATTCAGGCGACGATCGTCGATGCCCGCGATCCGCAGCAGTTCCAGGACGCAGTCCAGGACAACACCAAGCTGTTCTTCTTCGAAACGCCTGCCAATCCCACCATGGACGTGGTCGACCTGGAGGCGGTGTGCGGCATCGCCCGTGCGCGCGGCATCAAGACGGTGGTCGACAATGCCTTCGCCACGCCTGCGCTCCAGCGGCCAATGGAATGGGGCGCCGACATCGTCGCCTATTCGGCCACCAAGATGATGGACGGGCAGGGCCGCGTGCTCGCCGGCGCGGTTGCGGGGACTGAGGACTTCATCAACAATACGCTGCTGCCCTTCCACCGCAACACCGGGCCGACGCTCAGCGCCTTCAATGCCTGGGTGGTGCTCAAGGGGCTGGAGACGCTCGACCTGCGCATCCGCCGGCAGAGCGAGAACGCGCTAAAGGTCGGCACCTTCCTGGAAGGCCGGGTGCCGAAGGTGAACTTCCCGGCACTGCCCAGCCATCCGCAGCACGCACTGTTCATGCGGCAGATGGCGGCTGCAGGACCGATCTTCTCGTTCGAGGTCGAGGGTGGTCGTGCGCAGGCGCATGGTTTGCTCGACGGGCTGGAGCTGATCGATATCTCCAACAACATCGGCGATTCACGCTCGCTGATGACGCATCCTTCCTCCACCACCCACTCGGGTTTGGCCGAGGAGAAGCGGCTGGAGATGGGCGTCACCGAGAATCTGCTCCGCCTGAATGTGGGGCTGGAGGATGCCGACGACCTGATCGCCGACCTCGATCAGGCGTTGCGGCAAGTCGGGCTATGATGAAGGCGCTGTTCACGGAAGAGGCGCAGACCCGTGGCATCATGGTGCGGGTGTCGGCGTCCTATCTCCCGGAACAGTCGGAGCCGGCGCGCGGGCGATGGTTCTGGGCCTATCACATCCGCATCGAGAATGAGGGGTCGGCTCCGGTCCAGCTGCTGACTCGGCACTGGATCATCACGGATGGACGCGGCATGCGTCACACGGTGGAAGGCGAGGGCGTCGTCGGCGAACAACCGGTGATCGAACCGGGTGCGAGTTTCGACTATGTCTCGGGGTGTCCGCTTACGACGCCGACGGGGAACATGCAGGGAAGCTACCACATGATAGCCGCCGACGGTGCGGCGTTCGACGTCGCCATCCCGAAATTCGCGCTGACCGCGCCGGCGGTGGCGGGATGAAGCGTACCCATCTTCCCCTGAACGGCCTGCGCGTGCTCGATGCTGCTGCGCGGCACCTGTCCTTCACCCGCGCCGCCGACGAGCTGGCGGTGACGCCGGCCGCGGTCGGGCAGCAGATCCGCGCGCTGGAGGATACGCTAGGTGTAGTGCTGTTCCGGCGCACCACCAAGGGGCTGGAACTGACGCCCGAGGCCGAGGCTGGATTGGTCGCATTGCGCGCAGGATTCCTCCAGTTTGAAGAGTCCGTTCGCGCGATGCAGGCGGGGCAATCGTCCAAGTCGCTGACCATCGCCGCGCCGCGTGACCTGACTGCCAAATGGCTGATGCCAAAGCTGTCGGAGGTTGCCCGGCGCGATCCCGACCTGCGCTTCATGCTGGTCCCTGCCGACGAGGCGCTGGACTTCACCGAGGCCAATCTCGACCTGGCGATCCGCTGGGGCGAGGGGCCGGGCGAGCATGAGGGCGAGGCGATCGAGAGTGATGGCATGGTGACCGTGCAGCGGCCCGGGGGCGGGATCGACACGGCAATCGCGTGGGCAGGGTGCCTGGCGGAGGACGAGGCATCGCTGGTGCGGGTCGCCGATGCCGGGCTCGCCATCGAGGCGGCGGTGCAGGGTTTGGGGCGTGCGACGGTGCCGGAGTTGCTGGCGCGCGCTGATCTTGCAGCGGGGCGGCTGGAGGTGGTGGGCGAACCCAGGGCGGCACGCTTCGGCTTCTGGTTCGTGGCGCCGTTGCCGCAGTGGCGACAGAAGAAGGTGCGGAGCCTGGTGGAGGCGCTAGCGTCCTAGGCGACTATCTGGTCGACGCGGAAAATGGTTGCATGGCTGCACCTGCTGGCGGGAACGACGGTAATTAAGTCAATCACTTAGCCTGATTTCAGGCGTCGATTACCTCTTCATCCAGTCTTGCGGCGTTTTCCTGGATGAAGGCGAAGCGGTGGGCTGGGTTGTTGCCCATCAGGCGGTCGACCAGGTCCTTTACGCCTGCGCGCTCCTCATATTCCTGGGGCAGGGTGACGCGCAGCAGGCCGCGCGTCTTGGGGTCCATGGTGGTTTCCTTAAGCTGGCTGGGGTTCATCTCACCCAGACCCTTGAACCGGCTGACTTCGACTTTCTTGCCCTTGAAGGCGGTCTTCTCGATCTCGATGCGGTGGGCGTCGTCGCGGGCGTAGAGCGACTTGGAGCCCACCGTCAGGCGGTAGAGCGGCGGCTGGGCGAGGTAGAGGTGCCCGCGGCGGACCAGGTCGGGCATTTCCTGGAAGAAGAAGGTCATCAGCAGCGTGGCGATGTGCGCGCCGTCGACGTCTGCGTCGGTCATGATGATGACGCGCTCATAGCGCAGATGGCTGGGGTCGCAGTCCTTGCGGGTGCCGCAGCCCAGTGCCAGGATCAGGTCGGCGATTTCCTGGTTGGCGCCGATCTTCGCACTCGTCGCGCTGGCGACGTTCAGGATCTTGCCGCGGATCGGCAGGATCGCCTGAGTCTTGCGGTCGCGCGCCTGTTTGGCCGAGCCGCCGGCCGAATCACCCTCGACGATGAACATTTCGGTGCCTTCGGGGCTGTCGGCGGCGCAGTCAGTGAGCTTGCCCGGCAGGCGCAGCTTGCGGCCGGAGGTCGCGGTCTTGCGCTTGACCTCGCGCTCCTGCTTGCGGCGCAGGCGGTCGTCCATGCGCTCCAGCACATAGCCGAGCAGCGCCTTGCCGCGTTCCATCTTGTCGGTGAGGAAATGGTCGAAATGGTCGCGGACGGCCTTCTCGACCAGCGCAGTGGCGTCGGGCGAGGTGAGGCGGTCCTTGGTCTGCGACTGAAATTGCGGCTCGCGGATGAACAGCGACAGCATCAGTTCGGAGCCGACCATCACGTCATCGGCGGTGATGTCCTTGGCCTTTTTCTGGCCGACCAGGTCGCCGAAGCTGCGCATGCTGCGGACCAGCGCCTGGCGCAGGCCCTGTTCATGGGTGCCGCCGTCGGGGGTGGGGATGGTGTTGCAATACCAGCTGTACGAGCCATCGCTCCACAGCGGCCAAGCGACCGCCCATTCGACCCGTCCCTGGCCGTCAGGGAACTCCTGCTGCCCGGAGAAGAATTCGGACGAGGCGCATTCGCGGGTGCCGATCTGTTCCTTGAGGTGGTCGGCCAGGCCGCCGGGGAACTGGAACACCGCTTCGGCCGGCGTATCGTCGGTGAGGAGCGAGGGATCGCAGCGCCAGCGGATTTCGACGCCGGCGAACAGATACGCCTTGGAGCGGGCGAGCTTGTACAGGCGCGCGGGCTTGAAGATCAGCTCCGGGCCGAAGATCTCGGCGTCCGGGCTGAACGCGACGCTCGTGCCGCGGCGGTTGGGGGTGCCGCCGAGATGCTCCAGGGGCCCGAGCGTCTGGCCGCGGCTGAAGCGCTGGCGGTAGAGCTGGCGGTCGCGCGCGACTTCGATGACGGTGTCGGTCGAGAGGGCGTTGACCACGCTGATGCCGACGCCGTGCAGGCCGCCGCTGGTGGCATAGGCCTTGCCGCTGAACTTACCGCCCGAGTGGAGCATCGACAGGATGACTTCGAGCGCGGACTTGTCGGGGAATTTGGGATGCGGGTCGATTGGCATGCCGCGGCCATTGTCGACGATGGTCAGCCGGTTGCCGACTTCGAGATGGATTTCGATGCGGTTGGCATGGCCGGCAACCGCCTCGTCCATCGCATTGTCGAGCACTTCGGCGGCGAGATGGTGGAGCGCACGCTCGTCCGTGCCACCGATATACATGCCCGGGCGGCGCCGGACGGGCTCCAGACCTTCAAGCACTTCGATCGAGGATGCGTCATAGGTGCCCGAGGGCACGCCGGGTGCGGCAAACAGGTCTTCGGCCATGGAACAACCATAGTACACGCAGGGGCCGGGTGCAAAGATTCGGGGTGGGGCTGAGGGGGGCTTGTGGTGGCGGCTCCTCGCGTGGTCCGCGCGGTGCGCGGCGCCCCTCCGTCATCCGCCGCTGGCGCGGCGGCTGTTTCCTCCCCCGCTGCGCTGGGAGCCTCCGTATTACAAAGTGTGTCGAGGGGAGACCTGGGGGATGCCGCGCGTTGAGTGGGCTTAATCCATGTAAATCAGGATCCTTGTACATGCGTAGCGTAACCGCGCTTTTCCTCGGCGCTTCCACTCTTGTTCTCGCCGGCCCGGCTTTCGCGCAGGAGCGGGACTGGACCGGCCCCTATGTCGGGATCAGCGCGGGGCTCGACCTTCAGGGCAGCGACCGTGACGCCCCGATCGAGTTCGACACCAATCTGGATGGCTCGTTCGGCGATACCGTGAGCACTCGGGGAGGCCTGAATGCCTTCGGGCCGGGCTTTTGCGGCGGACGCGCCGTGAGTGCCACTCCGACCGGGTGCAAGCAGGACAGCGATCGGGTCGGCTATGCCGGCCATGTCGGCTATGACGTGCAGTTCGGCAACATCGTCGTCGGCGCAGTCGGCGAGTTCGGCAAGTCCAACATCTCCGACGCGAGCAGCGCGTACAGCGTCACGCCCGCGCGCTATGCCTTTACCCGACAGATCGACTGGAACGCGGCGGGCCGCCTGCGCGCCGGCTATGCGATGGGCAACACGCTGCCCTACATCACCGGCGGTGCGGCGCTGGTGCGGGTGAACCGTGGCTTCGAGACCAGCAACACGGCGAACAGCTTCACGCTGGACGACGATAAGCGCAACGCCTGGGGCTATACCGCTGGCGGCGGCATCGAGCAGCGTGTGGCCGACAATTTCTCGATCGGCGTGCTTTACACCTACACCAACGTCAACGACGAGAGCCCGACCGTGGCGGTTGGCCCGGGCAGCGCGCCGGTGACCACCAATCCGTTCCTGCTGGTGAACCCGGCCGGCACCGACATGCGTCGCAGCGACGACCGGTTCGACTGGCACAGCGCGCGCGTGACGGCGAGCCTGCGGTTCTGATGCGAGGGGGCTCTGCTGCGAGCGTGGTGCTTGCGGCGGGGCCCTTCCGTCTTTTCTTTCCGTCACTCCGGCGTTGAGCCGGGGTCACGCGTTTCGGGCGGGTGAAAGAAGAAGCGGGATCCCGGCTCAAGGCCGGGATGACGAGGGCGCAAATAAAAAGGCCGCCGGTTTTGCCGGCGGCCTTTTCGTGTTCGATCCCTTAGCGGCGGGGCGCGCCGCCGAAGGGGAGGGGCGGGCCGGGACGGCGGTCACGGCGGGGGAGCTGCGCCTGATAGGCGTGGCCGCAATGGGCGACGCAATATGGGAAGCCCGGATTCACCTTGTCGCCGCAGAAGTGGAAGTCGGGCTCGCCCGGGTGGCCGAGCGGCCATTTGCAGATGCGGTCGTTGAGGTCGAGCAGGCTGGTCTTGCCGGCGATCGCGTCGCTGGGCTTGGCAGGGACCAGGCGGCGCGGGGGCGCGGGCGTGCTCGGCGGGGCCTGGTCGCCCGGGTTCTGGCGCACGAAGCCGCCAGGACCGACCGAGCGCATCACCGGACCATCGGGACGCGGGGCGGGCTGCTCAGGTGCGGCTGCCTGGGGTGCGTCCGCTTCGGCTTCCACCTCGGGCGCAGGCGCGGCGGCGCGCACCGGGCGTGGGGCAGGCTCGGGCGCGGCTTCGACGGCCGGTGCGGGCTTGGGAGCCGGCGGCGGGGGCGCTGCTTCCTCAGGCGCCGGTACGGGCTCGGGCGCGGCGGCGGCTGCCGTCAGCGCGATGAGGGCGGCCGCGGCCTTTGCCTCGTTCTGCTTGACCGGGCTGGGGCGCGACTGGAGGCCCAGGCGATGCGCCTTGCCGATCACGGCGTTGCGGCTGACGCCGCCCAGCTCTTCGGCGATCTGGGTGGCGGTGGAACCCTTGTCCCACATCTTCTTCAGCGATTCGATACGCTCTTCGGTCCAGCTCATCGTCTTCCTTACTCGTGAGTCGGCAGCTTGCAGGCGGCGGCGGCAGCAGTTACGCGAACGCGCCATGACCATCCAGCCTTCAAGCGGCCAAGCGCTTCCCGAGCCGGGTGTCCCGGTAATCCGAAACATCAACTGGGGAGGCTTGCGTACCCTCTATGTGAAGGAGGTGCGCCGTTTCTTCAAGGTGCAGCTCCAGACTGTTTGGGCGCCCGCGGTCACGACGCTGATGTTTCTGGTGATCTTTACCGTGGCGCTGGGCGGCAGCGGGCGCACGGTGTCGCTGCAGGGTCACGAGATTCACTTCGCCGATTTCATCGCGCCTGGGCTGATCGTGATGGGGATGCTCAACAACGCGTTCGCCAATGCCAGCTTCTCGCTGCTGGTGGGCAAGATCCAGGGCAATATCGTCGATTACCTGATGCCGCCGCTGTCGACCTCCGAGCTGCTGGCGGCTTTGGTGGGTGGCGCAGTCACGCGGGCATTTTGCGTGGGCGGCGCGGTGTGGCTGGCGATGGCGCTGTGGCCCGGCGTGCATGTGGCGCCGGCGCATCTGTGGGCGATCCTGTGGTTCGGGCTGCTGGGATCGGTGTTCCTGGCGCTGATGGGCGTGCTGACGTCGATCTGGGCGGAAAAGTTCGATCATGCCGCGGCGGTGACCAATTTCGTCGTGTCGCCGCTGACCCTGCTGTCGGGCACCTTCTATTCGGTGGACCGGCTGGCGCCGACCTTCCAGGCGATCAGCCACGCCAACCCCTTCTTCTACATCATCTCGGGCTTCCGCTACGGGTTCCTGGGCGTGGCGGACTCGCCGGTGCTGCTGGGCACGGCAGTGATCCTGGGGCTGGACCTGGTGCTGGCGGTGCTGTGCTACACGCTGATCCGCAGGGGGTGGAAGCTCAAGAGCTGAGGATGGATGGCGGTTGACGCAGCCCGCCTCCCCCTCGTAAACACCTGATCCGGGCGGTCCGGTTGGCCGCCCTTTTGCGTTTCTGGAGCTTTCCCCCAGCGTTTCCTTAAGGAGGTACCATCCCATGCCGATTACCCCGCTCATGCCCGTTTACCCGCGGTGCGGTGTGCGGCCGGTGCGAGGCGAGGGCGTGTACCTCTATGGCGAGCGCGGCGAGCAGTATCTCGACTTCGCCGCCGGCATCGCAGTCAACGCGCTGGGGCACGGCCATCCGCATCTGGTGAAGGCGATCGCCGAGCAAGCCGCGACGCTGATGCATGTGTCGAACCTTTATGGTAGCCCGCAGGGCGAGGCGCTGGCGCAGCGGATCATCGACGTCAGCTTTGCCGACACGGTGTTCTTCACCAATTCGGGCGTCGAGGCGATCGAGTGCGCGATCAAGACCGCGCGGCGCTATCACTATGCCAATGGCAACCCGCAGCGCACCAAGCTGATCACCTTCAAGAACGCGTTCCACGGGCGCTCGCTCGGCGCGATTTCCGCGACCGACCAGGCCAAGATGCGCGACGGGTTCGAGCCACTGCTGCCCGGCTTCGACTATGTCGCCTTCAACGACCTGGAAGGGGCGCTGGCCGCGATCGACGGCGAGACCGCGGGCTTCCTGGTCGAGACGGTGCAGGGCGAGGGCGGGATGACCGCCGGCACGCCGGAGTTCATCACCGGGCTGCGCAAGGCGTGTGACGAACACGGCCTGCTGCTGATCCTCGACGAGATCCAGTGCGGCTATGGCCGGACCGGCAAGATGTGGGCGTACGAGCATTATGGCATCGAGCCCGACATCATGACGGTGGCCAAGGGCATCGGTGCGGGCTTCCCGCTGGGCGCCTGCCTGGCGACCGAGGAAGCGGCCAAGGGCATGGTGATCGGCACCCACGGATCGACTTATGGCGGCAATCCGCTGGCGATGGCGGCGGGGCAGGCGGTGCTCGACGTGATGCTCGAGCCCGACTTCCTGCCGAACGTCGAGCGCATGGGCGAGCGGCTGCGCCAGGCGTTCGAGCAGATGATCCCGAACCATGATCACCTGTTCGAGGAGATCCGCGGCAAGGGGCTGATGCTGGGGATCAAGATGAAGGATACGGCAGTGAGCCGCGACTTTGTGGCGCATCTGCGCGACAATCACGGGCTGCTGACCGTGGCGGCGGGCGAGAATGTGTTCCGCGTGCTGCCGCCGCTGGTGATCGACGAAAGCCATATCGCCGAGTGCGTCGAACGGCTCAGCGAAGGCGCGCGCACGTTCGCCGGGCCGAGCGATGACTAAAACGATCCTCCCCGGGGACGGGGAGGGGGACCATGCAAAGCATGGTGGAGGGGGCTCTCCGCGAGCTGGTGGTTTGGGGCGGGCCCCCTCCACCACGCCGCGATGCGGCGCGGTCCCCCTCCCCGTGCCGGGGAGGATTTGAATGACTCGCCACTTTCTGAACTTGAGCGATGCGGGCGGCGACGGTGTTGCTGCGATGTTGGCGGACGCCCTTCAGCGCAAGGAGGCGCGCGCGGGCTTCCCCAAGGGTCGCGCCGACGCCGATGCGCCGCTGGCGGGCCACGTACTGGCGATGATCTTCGAGAAGAACTCGACGCGTACCCGCGTTTCGTTCGACATGGCGATCCGGCAGCTGGGCGGCACGTCGATCGTGATGGACGCCGGCTCGATGCAGATCGGGCGGGGCGAGAGCATCGCCGATACCGCGCGGGTGCTCTCGGGCTATGTCGACGCGATCATGATCCGCACCGACGACCATCAGAAGCTGGTCGACATGGCGAAATATGCCAGCGTGCCGGTGATCAACGGGCTGACCGACGCGTCGCACCCGTGCCAGATCATGGCCGACCTGCTGACGATCATCGAGAGCGGCAAGGCACTGCCGGGTCTGAAGGTCGCGTGGCTGGGCGACGGCAACAACGTGCTCGCGTCGATCATGGAAGCCGGCGGGCTGATGCACTTCGACGTGGTCGCGGCGTGCCCGCAGGGGTTCCAGCCGAGCGAGGCTGATGTGGCGCGCGGGCGGGGCCGGGCCCGGGTGGTCGGCAGCGCGCGCGAGGCGGTGGAGGGTGCCGACATCATCGTCACCGACACCTGGATTTCGATGGGGCAGGACCATGCCGAGACTAAGCTGGCCGCGATGATGCCGTTCCAGGTGGATGAGGCGCTGATGGCAGCCGCCAAGCCAGACGCGAAGTTCCTCCACTGTCTGCCGGCGCATCGCGGGGAGGAAGTGGTGGATGCGGTGATCGACGGGCCGCAGTCGCTGATCTGGAGCGAGGCGGAGAATCGGCTGCACGCGCAGAAGTCGGTGCTGCGCTGGGTGTTCGGGCAGATCGGCTGAGCGGGCGCCGCTGATACACACCCTGTTCCCCGGCGAAGGCCGGGGCTCAGTTTCGACGCATTCGCGGGTGTGTACTGCCGCTCGATGACCTTGGCAGCTGGGCCCCGGCCTTCGCCGGGGAACTCTTGGGGGCTGCGTTCAGTGTCAGGCCCGGCTGAGTTGAAGTACGGCGCTCGCGCCCTATCTTTGCTGCAACCCCAAACATATCCGTTCGACTGGACCGCGCATGGCACGTCATGTGGGCCGCGGACGGCGGAGACGTTCGATGACTACCGCACCCGTGCATGACACCGACCGCGTGATCGGCTTCACCCTGCCTGACAGCCACGCGCGCGGGCGCATGGTGCGGCTGGGTTCGGCGCTGGAGCAGATCCTGTCGGCGCACAGCTATCCCGCGCCGATCGAGGCGATCCTGACCGAGGCGGTGACGCTGGCCGCGCTGCTCGGCTCGACGCTGAAGAATGGCGAGGGACAGCTGACCATCCAGGCGCAGACCCAGCGTGGCGTCGTCAAGCTGCTGGTGTGCGATTACAAGAATGGCGAGCTGCGCGGCTATGTGCAGTTCGACGAAGTGCGCCTGAGCCGCCTGGGCAAGAAGCCGTCGATCAAGTCGCTGTTCAACGAAGGCTATCTGGCCGTGACGTTCGACCAGACGACGAGCGGCGAGCGTTATCAGGGCATCGTGCCGCTGGACGGCGACAGCCTGGCGGAAGCGGCGCAGAGCTACTTCTTCCAGTCCGAGCAGATCCCGAGCCTGATCCGCCTGCAGCACCGCCGCGGGGCGGACGGCAAGCTGGTGGCGGGCGGCCTGTTCCTCCAGCATCTGCCGGAGGGCGAGGTGGGCCGTGAGCGGCTGCACGTGCGGCTCGATCACCCGGAGTGGAACGGCGTGGAAGCGCTCGCCAGCACCATGGGCATCGACGAGCTGGGCGATGCGACGATCCCGCTGGAGAACCTGGTGTGGCGGCTGTTCAACGAGGAGCGCGAAGTGCGCGTGCTGAGCGGCGTCGACCTGACCCGTGGATGCCGGTGCAGCGCCGAATATTACCGGGGTGTGCTCACCAAGTTCGCGGCGGAGGACCGTGCGGAAATGGCGGACGAGCAAGGCACGATCAGCGTCGATTGCGCCTTTTGCTCCAAGGTCTTCCCGCTGGCGCTGGACGAATTCGCACCGTCCACATTGTAAAATGTACCGAGCGGTATTATTTGCCCGACCGGCGCTGATCGTGGCGCCGGTCGGGATTCCTTCATGATGATTCGGCGTGCATGGTTGTCGGCGGCTGCCGGTGTGCTGGTCCTTGGCAGTGCCGGGGCAGCCGTGGCGCAGCGCCAGTCGGCGCTGAGTTCGCTCAAGGCGATTGAGCGCGGCCAGTGGCAGTTGCGCGACGGCGAAGGCGCGTCGCGCGGCATCTGCCTGCGTGATCCGGCCGCGCTGCTGCAGCTTCGCCACTGGGGCGCGCGGTGCGAGCATGTCGTGGTGGAGAATGGCGGCACCTCCGCGACGGTCCGCTATACCTGTCCGGGGCGCGGCCATGGCCGCACCAGCATCACCGTCGACACCTCCCACACCGTCGTGATCGACACGTCGGGCATCGTCGATGGCGCCCCCTTTGCCGAGCAATATGAGGCGCGCCGCGTCGGGCAGTGCCAGTAAGGCATTCGCCGCCCTTGTTTTCCTGACGCCGAAAAGCGGCTAGCGGACCCTTCATGACTGACAGCGTTGCAATTGTACTGGTTTCCGGCGGACTCGATTCGATGGTGTCCGCCGCGCGGGCGCGCGAGGACGGTCACCGCGTGTTCGCGCTCTCCTTCGATTACGGCCAGCGCCACCAGGTGGAGCTGAAAGCGGCACGGCGCGTCGCGGCCATGGTCGGCGCCGAGCGCCATGTGGTGATCCCGCTCGATCTGCGCGCGTTCGGCGGGTCGGCGCTGACCGACGACATCGCGGTGCCCAAGGACGGCGTGGGGGACACTATTCCCGTGACCTATGTGCCGGCGCGCAACACGATTTTCCTCAGCCTGGCGCTCGGCTGGGCCGAGGCGGCGGGCGCGCGCGACATCTATATCGGCGTCAACGCGCTGGATTATTCGGGCTATCCCGATTGCCGGCCCGAGTTCATCGCCGCGTTCGAGAATCTGGCGGAGCTTGCCACCAAGGCGGGCGTGGAAGGCCAGCCCTTCCGCATCCAGGCGCCACTCCAGCATATGAGCAAGGCCGATATCGCACGTGAGGCCGAGCGGCTGGGGCTCGATGCCGGGCAGAGCTGGTCCTGCTATGATCCGACGCCCGAGGGACTGCATTGCGGGCTCTGTGACAGCTGCCGCCTGCGGTCCAAGGGCTATCAGGAAGCCGGGCTGCCGGATCCGACGGTCTACGCGACCGCGCCATGAGCTACGCCGTCAAGGAAATGTTCCTCACGCTCCAGGGTGAGGGCGTGAACGCCGGGGCGCGGGCAGTGTTCGTGCGCTTCGCCGGATGCAATCTGTGGTCGGGGCGTGAGCAGGACCGGGCGACGGCGGTGTGCCGGTTCTGCGACACCGATTTCGTCGGTGTCGACGGGCTGGGCGGCGGCAAGTTTGCCGATGCCGAGGCCCTGGTCGAGGCGGTGCTGGGGCATTGGGGGCCCGGCCGGGCGGGGCGTTTCGTGGTGCTGACCGGGGGCGAGCCGATGCTGCAGGTCGACGATGCGCTGGTCGAGGCGCTGCACGCGCGGGGCTTCCGCATCGCCATCGAGAGCAACGGCACGATCGCTACGCATCCGGATATCGACTGGGTGTGCATCAGCCCCAAGGCGGGGAGCGAGGTCTTGCAACAGTCGGGCGACGAGCTGAAGCTCGTCTGGCCCCAGGCTGGGATAGACCCTGAGGCGATGGAGGGGTGGGGCTTTGCCCACTTCCTGGTGCAGCCGATGGACGATGTGCGGGCCGTGGAGAACCAGGAGGCGGCGATCGCGCTGGCCATGGCGCGGCCGCGGTGGCGGCTTTCGTTGCAGACGCACAAGCTGTTGGGGCTGCGCTGAGGGCTGGGGCTGGGCGCGAAGTAATCGAAAAAGCCGTTCCCCGGCGAAGGCCGGGGCCCAGTTGCAAAGGTTTATCGAGAGCGCGGGACGCTTCGTCAGGCCGGTGGCAGCTAGGCCCCGGCCTTCGCCGGGGATCAGTCCGATTTGAATTCTTCGTCACCCCGGCCTTGAGCCGGGGTCCCGCTCTCAAACCTCCAGAAGAAGAAGCGGGATCCCGGCTCAAGGCCGGGATGACGGGGATGTTTGTGCTCCCCTAGCGGCTGGCGATATTCACCGGGCCGCAGCGCTTGATCTGGTAGCTCTGCTTCTTCCAGCACTTGGCGTTGCCGAACACCGGCAGCGGGCCCCAGCTGGGATATTGGAACGACACGTTGCCGCCGACCAGCGGATCGCCCCAGGCAGTCAGGCTGGCGCGGAGTTCGCGCATGCGGTCGTGCGCAAGGTCGCCGAACTCGCCGCGCTTGGTAAACAGCGCCTCATGGCCAATTGCGGCAGCAGTCTGGCAGAATGACAGCTGGCCCGACACGGCAGAGAAGCTGGAATAGACGCGAGTGCCGAAGCGGTCGAGTTCTGTTTGACCGGCCTTGGGATTCTTCAGCGTTCGAATGAAATATTTCTCAAGCGTTCCATAAGAAGTACGCAGTTCTTCTGCGTGATCCTTGATGAGCGCGTTGTAGTTGGGCAGCGTCAGCAACGTCGGTTCGAACTGGCACTGCAGTGCCGCGACGTTGAGCGCCGCGCGCAGGTTCCACACCAGGGCCGCGCGAAGCTCGACGGGCGAGGCGTCGGCCAGTGTAGAGGCGACGATGCCGGGCTCCGCACCGGTGACGCGCCCATTCGGCAGCGTGGGCGCCTTCAGGTAGAACTGCGCCGAAGCGGGTGCTGCGGCGAAGAGACCGGCGGCGCCGGCGACGATGATTGCGATACGCGAACCGAGCATTGCGCCCTCTTTAACCTTTTGCATCCGCACGGTTACGGGGTTTCGAGTCCGGGCCCAAGCCTTTTTTGCGAAGTCGTGGAATTACGGAGTCCGGAGGGGGGCCAGGCAAAGAAAAAGGACCGCCCGGTCGCCCGGACGGCCCTTTGTTCATTTCAACACGCTTGCGCGCGATGATTACATCGCGTTGCCGGTGGTGCCGGTCATGTCGCCCGACATGTTGCCGGTCATGTCGCCCGACATGTTGGTGTCGGTCATCGTGCCGTTGTCCATCGGAGCAGCGGTGTCGATGTTGGTGACCATCGTGTCGGTTGCGCCGATGTTCTCGGTCGGGACGACTTCGGTGGTGTTGGTCACGTTGGTGTTCGAGTCGTTGCTCGAGCAAGCCGAGGCCAGGAGGGCCGCGCCGGCGATCATCGAACCAGCAACGATCTTGGAAATGACTGCACGCATGTAAAAGCTCCCTAGATAATGGATTTGGACGACGCACGCGCCGCTAATACCCAAACCGGAGTGTACATTAGACGGTTCGGGGCAGCCCCTCAAGACTCGATTTTGCGTCTCAAGGATTGAGAGCCTCTAAAAAGGGCATAAATGTGGCGGAGAGTGCTTGATCGAAGGCGGCTGGCGAGATGTTTTTGCTCAGCGCCGCCGCGCTGGTGACCGGGAATTCGGCGATCCCGCAGGGCACGATGCCGGCAAAATCGCCCAGCGACGGCGACAGGTTCACTGCGAATCCGTGCAGCGTAACCCATTGGCGGATTCGCACGCCGATCGCACCGATCTTGGCCTCTACACCACCCTCCAGTGTCCAGATGCCGATCCGCCCGGGCGCGCGGAACGCTTCGATATCGAGTGCACCCAGCGCGGCGATCACCCAGCCTTCCAGCGCATGGACATAGTTGCGCACGTCGCGCCGCCGCTCCCGCAAGTCGAGCACGACATAGCCGATGCGCTGGCCGGGGCCGTGATAGGTGTAGCGCCCGCCGCGCCCGGTGCGATGCACGGGGAAGCGCGCGTCGAGCAGTTCGTTGGGATCGGCGCTGGTGCCCGCGGTATAGACCGGGGGATGTTCGAGCAGCCAGACAAGCTCGGCCGCCTCGCGCGCGGTGACGGCGGCGGCGCGGGCTTCCATTTCGGCATGGGCGGCGCCGTATTCTATGCGCCCTGGTTCGACGCGCCATTCAATCGGGGATGCCATGCAGCGCCGATTGCGCGCCTGCGGGCGGTTTCGCAAGCATTGGCATTGCATCGGGCGGCGGGTAACAGACCGGCGCGTGGCCTTGATGCAGGACGCGCTGCTGCGGCACGGGAATGAACACGCATGGTCAAGATGGGCACCGTTTGGGATCGCACGGCCGAGTTTCTCGGCGACAATGTCGCGGCCATCCTGCCGGTGGCGCTGATCGCCTTTTTCGTGCCCGCCTCGATCCAGGGCAGTCTGTCGGCGCTGCAACCGCGCGACGGGACCATGCTGGGATTGCTGCTCGGACTGTTGCAGCTGGGTTTTGCCGTGCTGTCGCTATGGGGCACGCTGGCGATCACGGCGATGGGCCTGGACCTGGTGTCCGACCGCAGCGCCGGCCGGGTGGCGCTCAGCCGGCTTCCGGCGACTTTGGGCGTGAGCGTGTTGCTGTTGCTCGCCGCGCTTGTGCTCGCTTCGCCAATTGCGATTGCGATCGGCTTGAGCGGGCAGGACCTGATGGCGCTTTCGGTCGAACAGCCGCTGAACATGAGCGCGGGCGTGGCGGCGTTCGCGGGCATCTATATGCTGGTGCTGCTGGGCGCGTTTCTGTGGTTCGGCGCGCGGCTGCTGGTCGTCACGCCTACAATCGTGCGTGAACGTCGGGCGCTGAGCGCGGTCAAGCGCAGCTGGCAGCTGACGCGCGGCCATGGTTTCCGCATCCTGGGCGTGCTGATCCTCTATGTGGTGGTCAGCTGGGTGGCGCAGCTCGCCGCGCAGGTGGTGTTCGGCAGCGTGTTCGAACTCGTCGCGGGCGGATCGGGCGAAGGGCTGAGCCTGGCGGACGTGCTCACCTCGATCGTGGTGGCGGCGGTGCAGTCGGGCTTCTCGGTCGTGCTCGCCGGGTTCACGGCCAAGCTGTACCTTGCGCTGGCAGCCCGATCGGGCGCGCACGGGGACCCGGCGGGCCTGGCATGACCTGGAGCGTTCCCGCCGTATTCGTCGATGCCCGCGCGCTGTGGCGCAGCGAGCGCGATCTGCTGGTGCGTGTCGCGTCGGTGTTCTTCTTCCTGCCGACGCTGGCAACGCGGCTGTTCCTGCCGATGCCGGAGGTAGAGACTGCGGACCGGCAGGAGCTGCTGCGGATCGTCAGCGAATGGCTGGCGCAGCAAGGTGGGTGGATCGTGCTGCAACTGGTGCTGCTCACATTCGGGAGCGGCGTGGTGTTGGTACTGCTGCTTGACCGGAGCCGGCCCACGCTGGGCGCGGCCATGGCGCGCACGCTGAAGCTGCTGCCGCTGCTGCTGATCGCCTGGACCTGCGTGTTGTTCACCATGGCGCTGGGATCGATGCTGTTGCTAATCGTCGCGCTCTACATTGGCGGACGTGCGTTCCTGACCGGCGCGGCGGTGGTGACCCGTCCCGAGCGAGGGCCGTTCGCCGCGGTGATGGACAGCGTGCGCATGACCGCGCGGCGCGGCTGGGTCGTGGCGGGTATGTGCGTGATGGTGTTCGCGTGCAGCTATGTCGGTGCGCTGTTGTTCAGTGCTGTGACGCTGATGGTGGAGCGGAGCGGCGGATCGCCGCTGTTGCAGCTGCCGCTGGAGATATTGACCGCAGCGGTGTCGGCGGCGGGATCGCTGGCGATGGTGATCCTGCAGGCCGCGATCTACCGCGCGGCGGAGGTGCCCAGCAGCGGGACGTGAGGCGCGGCGTCGGCGGGCAGGATGCCCGCCAGGCGCGGATCGGCAAAGGTTTCCACCGTGCGGCGGGTGGGGGTGAAGCCGTGATGGCGATAAAAGCCGAGCGCGCGGGGATGGTCGAGCGAACCGGTATGGACGCGCACCCGCTCGACGCCCTTGCGCCAGGCAAGTTGCAGGGCATGGGCCATCATCCAGCCGCCATGCCCCTTGCCGGTCATTTCGGGCACCAGCGCGAAATAGGATAGCTCGCAGCCTGCCTCCATGCGGAAGTCGATTTCGAGCAGGCCGAGCTCGATCCCATGGCGGTCGACCGCGGCATACACCTCGATCCGCGAATCATCGAGGATGGCGCGCAGCGCGTCCTCGGCCATCACCAGGCGCGAGAACCATAGCCAGGGTGCGCCGACGCGGCGGAACAGCGTGCGGTACTTGTCGCTCGCCGGTGCTGCCCAGCGTACCAGCCGCAACGGCGAGGGCGGCAGCGGGCGCGGGCGGGGCCGCTCCCGCATTTCCAGGGACGTGACCACCGTGGCCACCTGGCCATCGGCGACGGGGATCAGTCCCATGTCGCGACGGGCGGCAGGCTCATCAGGATGGCGTCGATATTGCCGCCGGTCTTCAGGCCGAACAGCGTGCCGCGGTCATAGATCAGGTTGAATTCGGCATAGCGGCCGCGCCATTCGAGCTGGCGGGCCTTGTCGGCGTCGGTGAAGGGCATGTTCATGCGCCGGCGCACCAGTGCCGGGAAGATGTCGAGAAAGGCGCGGCCGACATCCTGGGTGAAGGCGAAATCGGCTTCCCAGTCATTCTCCAGGTGATCGTAGAAGATGCCACCGACGCCGCGGTGCACCTTGCGGTGCGGGATGTAGAAATACTCGTCCGCCCATTCCTTGAATCGCGGATAGTGAGCCGGGTCGTGCGCGTCGCAGGCCGCCTTCAGCCGGGCGTGGAATGCCTCGGTATCCTCGGCATAGGGAATGGGCGGGTTGAGATCAGCGCCGCCGCCGAACCAGCGTTTGGTGGTGGTCAGGAAGCGGGTGTTCATGTGCACGGCGGGGACGTGCGGATTGGCCATGTGGGCGACCAGGCTGATGCCGGTGGCGAAGAAGCTGGGATCTTCGCCCGCGCCATGGATGCTCTTGGCGAAATCGCCTTCGAACGCGCCGCCGACGGTGGAGACGTTGACGCCTACCTTTTCGAAGACCTGCCCCTTCATCACGCCGCGTACGCCGCCGCCGCCCTGCGCGCCCGCGGCATCGACGCGATCCCAGGGCGTATAGTGGAAACGGGCATCGGACCCTGCCTCGCCCTCGATCGCCTCGAACTCGGCGCAGATCGAATCGCGCAGGCTTTCGAACCAGCTGCGCGCGCGCTGTTGTTGCGGGTCGAGTTCGATCATGGGGCAAATCCTTCCGTCTGGCGCAACGCTTCGGCGATCCCGATCCCTACCGCAACCGCCAGGTTCAACGATCGGGCGGCGGGCTGAAGCGGTATTCTGACCGCAAGGTCGGCATGGGCATGGACGAAGTCAGGCACGCCTGCGCTTTCCGACCCGAACAGCAGTGTGTCGCCTCGTTCAAACCGCGCCTGGGGCAATGCGACGCCGCCGCGCGTGGTGAACAGCACCAGCCGCCCGGTCAGCGCGGCGGCAAAGGCATCCCAATCGGCGTGGCGGCGCACGTCCACGCGATCGTCATAGTCCATCGCGGCGCGCTTGCGGCTGCGGTCGCTCCAGGGGAAGCCCATCGGTTCGATCAGGTCGAGCGCCACATCGAAGCAGGCGCCGACCCGCAGGATGGTGCCGACATTGCCGGCAATCTCTGGCTGGAACAGGGCGATGCGCATCGCGCAGCCGACTAGCGCCCCGGCTGTACGGCGTCACCCCTGCGCGCGAAACAGCGTGTATTAAATGCGCGCTCGAAGTCCTGCTGCAGCGCAGCAAGCATTGGCATGTGTTCGCCTCAAGCAAAAACCCTGTTGGCAAAGTTCCATATGCCCGTCTATCACCCCTGCCTGCCGCCGGGGGCACCGGGGGTTTTGGGCGAATACTCGCCCGTGTCCCGTTTCCGCGCATCCGCCGCGGGTTGTTTCGAAGTGCAAGGGCTGATGCATGGCGACGCTTGAAGACGGTGTTTCTTCCGATCAGACCGTGGTTCCTCCCGGCAATACCATCGAGAATCTACGCCGGCGCGATTACCTGAAGGTCGCCGCGGTATCGGTGGCAGGTGTCGGTGGCGCTGTCGCGGTGCTGCCGCTGATCAATTCCATGAATCCTTCGGCCGACGTGCTGGCGCTGTCGACCACTGAGCTTGACCTGTCGGCGATCGAGCCGGGGCAGGCGATCAAGGCGAGCTTCCGCAAGCAGCCGTTGTTCGTGCGCAACCTGACGCCGGCGGAGATCGCCGAGGCGGACAAGGTGCCGGTGTCGAGCCTGCGCGATCCGCAGACGCTCGCCGAGCGTACCAAGGAAGGCAAGCAGAACTGGCTGATCACGCTGGGCGTGTGCACCCATCTGGGCTGCGTGCCGCTGGGTGCCGGCGAAGGCGAGAATCGCGGGCCGTTCGGGGGTTATTTCTGCCCATGCCATGGCTCGGCCTATGACACCGCGGGCCGCATCCGGCAGGGGCCGGCGCCGACGAACCTTCAGGTTCCGGATTATGCATTCACGTCCGACACTGTCGTCGTGGTCGGTTGAGGATAGACGCTGATGAGCTTTCCCTGGGCACGCCAATACGAACCCAAATCGCCGGTCATGCAGTGGGTGGACAGCCGCCTGCCGCTGCCGCGCTTCGTTTATAATGCGATCGGTGCCGGCTATCCGGTGCCGCGCAACCTCAACTATTTCTGGAATTTCGGCGTTCTCGCCGGGCTGGCGCTGGTTATCCAGATCGTCACCGGCATCGTGCTGGCGATGCACTTCCACACTTCCGCTGTGGGTGCGTTCGAAAGCGTGAACGCCACGATCATGCGGGACGTTAACGCAGGCTGGTTCCTGCGTTTCGCGCACGCCAACGGCGCCAGCATGTTCCTGCTGGTGATCTACATCCACATCTTCCGCGGCCTGTATTACGGATCGTACAAGGCGCCGCGCGAGATGGTGTGGCTGATCGGCGTGGTGATCTTCCTCCTCGTCATGGCCACTGCGTTCATGGGCTACGTCCTTCCCTGGGGCCAGATGAGCTTCTGGGGCGCGCAGGTGATCACCGGCTTCTTCTCGGCGATCCCCGTGGTCGGTGAGTGGGTGCGCGTGTGGCTGCTGGGCGGCTACGCGCCGGACGACGCGGCGCTCAATCGCTTCTTCTCGCTCCACTATCTGCTGCCGTTCGTGATTGCCGGTGCCGTGATCCTGCACATCTGGGCGCTGCACATTCCGGGTTCGGGCAATCCGACCGGCGTGGAAGTGAAGGGTGAGCAGGACACGGTGCCGTTCCATCCGTACTACACGGCCAAGGACGGCTTCGGCGTCGGCATCTTCATGCTCGTGTTCACGACGCTGATTTTCTTCTACCCCGATCTGCTGGGCCATCCGGACAACTACATCCCGGCGAACCCGCTCTCGACGCCCGCGCATATCGTGCCCGAATGGTATTTCTGGCCGTTCTACGCGATCCTGCGCGCTTTCACCGCGGACTTCATCATCCCGGCCAAGCTGTGGGGCGTGGTGGCGATGTTCGGATCGATCATCCTGCTGTTCTTCCTGCCCTGGCTCGACAAGTCGCCGGTGCGTTCGGCGAACTTCCGCCCGGGCTACCGCATCGCCTTCTGGATCCTGGTGCTCGACGTGCTGGTGCTGGGTTATTGCGGTGGTTCGGCGGCGACGCCCGGCATCGTCATCGCCAGCCAGATCTGCGCCGCTTATTATTTCGCGCACTTCCTGATCGTCGTTCCGATCATCTCGCGCCTGGAGCGTCCCAAGCCGCTGCCCAACTCGATCACCGAGGCAGTGCTGGGCGACCATGGCGGCTCG
Organism: Sphingomonas sp. IC-56; assembly: GCF_021043375.1. GTDB lineage: Bacteria > Pseudomonadota > Alphaproteobacteria > Sphingomonadales > Sphingomonadaceae > Sphingomonas. Next base: position 57,341 of record NZ_JAJNDV010000008.1, on the reverse strand, counting down.
CGGATGACCGAAACTGCGCTGCGCGCGTAAGGGGAAACGACCACATGCTTCCGCTGTTCACGCGCTCCATCAAGTTCCTGATCGGTGCCGGCTTCATCTTCGTGCTGTTGCTGGCGCTGGTCGGCACCATCACGACGATGATCAAGGAACCCACGCCGCCAAGCGCCGAGGAGGAGTTCCACAAGCATCCAGAGGAACTCGCACTCGCTTCGAACGGGCCGCTCGGCAAGTTCGACAACGCCCAGCTGCAGCGCGGCTTCCTGGTGTATGAAAAGGTCTGCGCCAGCTGCCACTCGCTGAACCTGGTGTCGTTCCGCGACCTTCAGAAGATCGGCTATAACGAAGCCGAGGTGAAGAAGATCGCGAAGGACTGGGCGATCAAGCAGCCGGTGCAGGACCCCAAGGCGGGTACCTGGGGCGAGCGCGACAACCTGCCGTCGGACCGCTTCCCCAAGGTATACTATCCCGGCACCGGCAGCCCGCCTGACCTGAGCCTGATCACGAAGGCGCGGCATGACGGCGCGGCCTATGTCCACTCGCTGCTGACGGGGTATCAGAACCAGCCGGCCGAGCTGCTCAAGAAGTTCCCGGCGGCCAAGACTCCCGATGGATCCCATTACAACCCGTACTTCGCGAACCTGAACATCGCGATGCCGCCGCCGCTGACCAGTGAAAACCAGGTCACCTATTCGGACGGCACGCGCGCGACCGTGGACCAGATGTCGAAGGACGTGGCGGCATTCCTGGTGTGGACCGCGGAGCCGACGCTGCAGACCCGGCACCGTGCCGGCGTGGCGGTGGTGCTGTTCCTGATCCTCGCCACGGGCCTGGCCTATGGTGCGTATCTGACGGTGTGGCGCGGCGTGAAGCACTGAGCGCCGGCACCATTGCCTGAGTGAAGAAGTCCCGCCGCGAGCCTTGCTCCGGCGGGATTTCTGTTTTCAAGGAAGCGCCATGACCAACGACAATGACGACATCCGCGCGCGCATCCGCACGATTCCCGATTTTCCCAAGCCGGGGATCATGTTCCGCGACATCACCACGCTGCTGCTCGACCCTGAGGGGCTGCGGCTGACCATCGACCGCATGGCCGAGCAGGTGCAGGGGCCGATCGACCTGGTGGCGGGAGTCGAGGCGCGCGGCTTCCTGTTCGGCGCGGCGCTGGCGGTGAAGCTGGGCACGGGCGTGCTGCTGATCCGCAAGGACGGCAAGCTGCCTGGCGCCACCATCGCGGAGGACTACGCGCTGGAATATGGCACCGACCGGATCGCCATCCATGCCGACGCATGCACGCCGGGTGCGCGCGTGCTGCTGGTCGATGATCTGATCGCCACCGGGGGCACGGCGCGCGCGGCGGTGCGGCTGCTGCGCAAGGCGGGCGCCGAGGTGGTGCAGGCGAGCTTCGTCATCGACCTGCCGGAACTGGGCGGGGCGGAGGCGCTGCGCGACGAAGGTGTGACGGTCTCCTCGCTGGTTGCGTTCGAGGGACACTGATCGAGCGTTCTGCAGGGGCGGCGAGCAAGCTGCGGTTCAGGCAGGCTGGCGCAAAACGGGACGTTCGGAGCGAGAGGACCGCTGCGCTGGCGCATTGCGGAACATCACTTCGGACGCCACGTTCTTCTAAGCCATAACACCGCCGCCGCGCCGGTCCTTCCGCGGCTTGAGAGGTTCGCCATGGGTCTTCGTTCTGTTCTCGCCGCCGGCATGCTCGCTGCGCTTGGCCTGACCACTGCCGGCTGTGCCGAGGACGGCTATGGCTATTCAGGGGTTTCGGTGGGCTATGGCGTTGCCGATTACGGTGGCTATGGCGGCTATGGCTATGACGGCTTCGGCTATGATGGCTTCGGCTATGGCGGCGCGGGGCTTGGCAGCTATTTCGGCTGGTATGGCGATTACTATTATCCGGGCTCGGGCGTCTATGTGTACGACCGCTATCGCCGTCCATATCGCTGGAACCAGGGACAGCGCCGCTATTGGGAAAATCGCGGGCGTGACTGGCGCGGCGATCGCCGCCCGAACTGGGGTCAGTGGGGCAACCGGCCCGGCGGACTGGGACGCCCGGGGTGGAATGATGGCCGGCTAGGCCGACCCGGCGGGGACGGCGCAAACCGACCGAACCGTCCTGATTGGAATGGCGCCCGGCCCGATCGGCCTAACCGCCCGGACTGGAATGGTTCGCGGCCCAACCGCCCGGGGCGGCCCGACTGGAATGGCGGCAATCGCCCGCCGCGGCCCGATGCCACGACCCCGCGTCCGAACAGCGGCACCTGGAGCGACCGCCGCCATGTACCGCCGGGCGCCTCGACCTATCGGGGCGGCGGTTCCAGCGCCCCGCCGCGCAGTGGCGGAACTTGGCGTGGGCGGACGCAGCGCCCGCAATAAGGCCTAGAGGCGGAGCGCCGGTTGTCGCTCCGCCTAGCTAGCGCAGGTCAGCCTTGCGGGCGCCGGCGCAGCAGGGCGAGCGCGACGAAGCGGAGCACTGGCTCGTCCTTTTGGTTGAAGGTCGTCATCTGGCTGCGGATGCTGCCCATATCCGGGCGGCTCTGCGACGGGCGGATCTCCAATATCTCGGTTTCGCAGCGTAGCACGTCGCCGGGGTGGACGGGCTTCAGCCAGCGCAGCTCGTCCGTGCCTGCGGCGCCCAGGCTTGCCTGGGGATTTGTTTTCATATGCTCGACCAGCATCGCCATGGTCATCGCGCAGGTGTGCCAGCCGCTTGCCGCCAGCTGGCCGAAATGCGTCTGCGCCGCCGCTTCGTCCGACAGGTGAAAGGGCTGGGGGTCATATTTGCGCGCGAAGTCGAGCACTTCCTCGCGCGTGACTTCGTAGCGGCCGAAACTCGCCCGGTCGCCGACGGAAAGATCATCCAGATACTGCATGGGCGCGAGCTTCGGACGAAAGCGGCGCCCGTGCAAGCCGGTCAGCGGCCGATCACGCGTCCAAAGGGAGCGTCGGTGCCGTCGACATCCTGCTTCGCCGGCAACCCGATCAGGTCGCGGAGCAGCGGATAGACGTCGACATTGTCAAAGGCCGGCAACTGGGCAGCGCGGAAGGCGGGCCCATGGGCGATGAACAGCGCCGCCATGTCGGGCGACGCGGCATCATAGCCATGCGCGCCTTGCGTGAACGGCCCCTTGGCGGGCTTGTCGCTGATCAGCCAGCCATCTTCCGCCAGGCAGAGGATCGCCGGTACGCGCGGGTTGCGCCCATAATGAAAGCGCGCCGGGATTTCGCCCTTGCGCCAGCATTCCATGTGCGGGTGGCGGCGGAGCAATGCCTTTTCTACCAGCGCCTCACGGCCCGGCGTGGGCGTCAGCGCCGCGTAGGGACCGGCCTCCACCAGATGATAGCTGTCGGTCGGCAGCCCCAGCATCACGATGCGCGTATTGCTGGTTTCCGCCATGCCATGATCGGCGACGATCACCAGGTTCGCCGGCTGGCGCAGGGCGGCGAGCCCGTCGAACAGCTGGCCTACCATCCGGTCGACCTCGGCAACGGAGTCGGTGGTGCGCCGGTCGTTGGGACCATAGGCGTGGCCGGCGGTGTCGACCGTATCGAAATACAGAGTCACCAGCTTGGGCCTGGTTGCAGCTGGACGCCGCATCCAATCGAGGACGCCATTCACGCGCTGCTCACCAGTCACGGCCTGATTGAACTGCTGCCAGTCGCTGGGGCGCGTGCCGCCCACCACCTTGTTGTGACCGCCTGGCTCGACGGTGCCGCCGAACGGCACGTTGGAGCCGGGCCAGAACATGGTGGCGGTGCGAATACCGGCCTTTTCAGCGTCGACCCAAATCGGCTGAGCCTCGCTCCACCAGAAGGGATCGTCCACGGCCATGGTGAAGACCTCGTCCGGGCGAGCCGGGTCCTCCATCTTGTTGGCGACGATGCCGTGCCGGTCAGGGCGCAGGCCGGTGACCAGTGTCCAGTGGTTGGGGAAGGTTTTGGACGGGAAGCTGGGCCGCATCGGCGAGGAAACGCCCTCGCGCGCCAGCCGCGAAAGGACCGGGGTTACGCCCCGCTTCAGATAGTCTGGGCGGAACCCGTCGATCGACACGAGGATCGTCACCGGCTCGCGCATCTCGGCCACAGCGTTGGCCGGAGATGCGGGAACGGGCACCGGGGCAGTTGCACAGGCCTGAAGAAGGGCGGCAAACGCGGCGGCGGCAAGCTTGGAGGGGAAACGCATGGCCGCGCCGATGCCAGCCAATTGTTGCCGAAAAAAGTCCTACTGCCCCACGGCCAGCCGCGCGAACAGCGTGTAGCTAAGCGGACGGTCGCCATAGGCTGCATCGAGCGCGGAAGGCTTGGCATAGGCCGCCAGCGAACCGCCCAGCGCCAGTTCGGCCCGGCCAAAGGGGATGCGATAGGCGTAGCCGCCCTCGAAACGCGTCACGCGGAACTTCGTGTCGTGCAGCGGATCGTCATGATCGGGGAAAAGCTCGTCATTGCCGACATTTTCCACCCGGCCGAACACGGTGTGATGGCTGTCGAGGTTCCAGTTCGCCTCGCCCAGCCAGGCGGTGAGCGTCTGGCCCGGCACGCGGTCCTTGGCCGAAAATGCGGCCATCGCGGAGAAGCCGCCACGGGCGTAATGCGCGCTTGCGGTGGTGCGGCGCTCATCCTCGCCCGCATGCATCGCCTCGGGCTGTTCGAGCCGGCCGTGGCTGACCTGCAGCGCCCAATTGGGGGAAGGCGTGAAGCTTGCCCGCACGCTCCAGCTGTCGAGCTTGGGCGTGTCGAAGCCCCAGCGCTCCTCGTCCGGCTCGCGTCCCTTGAAGGCGGAAGCTTCGAGCTGCACGCCGCGCGTCGCCAGCCCGGCAGTTACCACGCCGAAGGTCACATGGGTGCTGTCGAACCAATGGTGGCTGATCGGCGAGAGCGGGAGGTATCGTGCCGAGCGGCGGTGGACGAAGGCAGAGGGCCCGAGTGCGGGCTCGGCCACCGGCCCGCCATACAGGAAGCCGGAGACACCGCCGCCCAGCGGCACGTCGACGCGGGCGGACAGCTCCATCCAGAAATCATGCGGGTGCTGGCGGTCGACCAGCGGGCGTCCGTTGGCCGTCTCACCCGTGGCGAACAGATTGGGATAGCCGCGCCGGCCATTGACGGGATCGAGGCTCCACATGCCATTGAAGCGCACTCGGGTGCCATCGGACCATTCCCGCTGCGCCATCAGCATCGCCATGGAGCCGGAGAACACCGCATCCTCGCCGCGCAGCCCACCCTGATCGGTATAGGCGAGCATGACGTCGCCATGCGCCATCACCATCCAGTCGCCGCCATGCGTCAGATGCACGCCGCGCATGCCGCCCTCCGCCCCTGGCAGCAGCGACGTACCGGTGCCCGGCGTTGTCGCGGGGAGTGCATGGCTGTCCGCGACCATCACGCCGTCCTCAACCATCGCACCATGATCCATGTGACCATGGTCCATCGTGTTGTGATCCGCCGGCGAGGTGGTTTCCTGAGTCGGCAGCGCAGGATGCTGCCCATGACCGGCATGGTCTTGAGCGATGGCCGGAAATGGCGCGAGCAGCGCCAGGGCAACGAGGGTGGTACGCATCACATCACTCCCATCGGACGCAGCAGCATCCAAAGCGCCATGCCGACCATGAACAGGTTCTCGGTCAGCGACACAAAGCCCAGCGGGACGTTGCTGGCGCCGCCCACGCAAGCGCATTTGAGCTCTCGCCGATCGACATACACTGCCTTGAACACCGACACCGCGCCGATGCCGCCGATCACCAGCGCTACCGGAACCGACAACCAGGTCAGCACCCCCGCCGTCATCAGCACGCCTGCCAACCCTTCGGCAAAGGGATACACATAGCCATAAGGCACCCAGCGCCGGGCGAGCAGATCATAGTTGAGGAACATGGTCGAGAAGCGCTCGACATCCTGGAGCTTCAGGAGCGCCAGTACGCACATGCTGAAGCTTACGAACCATTCCGCCGCGCGCAGGGTGAAAGGGGCGCCCTCGACAGCGACACTGGCTGCAAGCGCCATGCACGCGGTCATCGCGAACAGTGCGATCACCGGCCTGTAGCTGGTCGCGTTCTTGTCCGCGACGGACTTGCCGAAGAAGCGGCGCAGATCGTCATGCCCGCCGATCCGCTCGCCGCCGATAAACGTCTGCGGTGTGGTCGCTACGCCGTGCTCGGCCTTGAACGCGTCGACTTCGGCGCGCGTGCGCAGAGACCGGTCGTCCACGGCATAGCCATGCCGCCTCAGCAGCCATTTCGACTTCAGCCCATAGGGGCAGACATGCCCGGGCATGACCATGCGATACAGCATCGCGCGCTTTGCATTGTTCGCCATGCGCCGCCATATAGCGCCCGTACCATGGTACGGAGTCAAGCGGCATGACGATGACGATCGGCAAGTTGGCGGACGCAGGCGGGGTCGGCGTGGAGACGGTGCGTTATTACCAGCGCCGCGGCCTGCTCGACGAACCCGCGCGTACCGGGAGCTATGGCGGCGTGCGCCGCTACGGCGAACCGGACCTACGCCGCCTGCGCTTCATCCGCTCGGCCCAGGGGGCGGGCTTTACCCTGGAGCAAATCGCCGAGCTGCTGGATCTCGACGCGCGCAACGACAGGTCCCGCGCCCGAGAACTGGCGCGCGAACGCCTGGAAGCGCTGGACGCCAGAATCGCGGAACTCAGCCGGGCGCGGGATGCGCTGCGCAAGCTGGCGCATGAATGCGGCCGGGGCGGCGAGGGGCCGTGCCCAATCCTGGCGGCGTTCGACGGGTAACGCGCAGCGGCGCTTTGCGCGGCGTCCCAACTTTCTCAACTTCACCATGCCCTAACCTAAAGCCCGGGCATGGTGCGTCGCATCAGCTGTGGAGGAAGTGCATCACGTCGCCGTCCTGCACGACATAGGCCTTGCCCTCGGCGCGCAGCTTGCCGGCTTCGCGGGCCTTGGACTCGCCGCCCAGCGCGACGAAGTCGTCATAGGCGATGGTCTCGGCGCGGATGAAACCCTTCTCGAAATCCGAATGGATCTCGCCCGCAGCATTCGGCGCAGTGGCGCCCTGGTGCACGGTCCAGGCGCGCGCTTCCTTGGGACCCACGGTGAAGAAGGTCAGCAGGTTGAGCAGCTTGTATCCGGCGCGGATCACGCGGGCGAGGCCGGTTTCCTCCAGACCCAGCTCGGCGAGGAAATCGGCGCGCTCCTCGACCGGCATGGTCGCGATGTCGGCCTCGATCGCGGCGGAGACGACCACCGCCTCGGCGCCTTCGGCCTTCGCTTTTTCGAACACCTTGGCCGACAGCGCATTGCCGTTGGCCGCGTCTTCCTCGTTGACGTTGCAGACATAGAGGACGGGCTTGCCGGTCAGCAGCTGCGCCTGGGCGAAGACGCGCGCTTCTTCATCGTCCTTGGGGACGGTGAGGCGCGCGGGCTTGCCGTCGCGCAGCAGCTCCAGCGCCTGGCCGAGCACGCTCGCGCCGATCTTGGCTTCCTTGTCGCCCTGCGCGCCCTTCTTGATGAGGTTAGGAACGCGCTTTTCCAGGCTTTCCAGGTCCGACAGCATCAACTCGGTCTCGACCGTCTCCGCGTCGGCGATCGGATCGACCTTGTTGTCGACATGCTGGATGTCGTCATTTTCGAAACAGCGCAGGACGTGGACGATCGCGTCCACTTCGCGGATGTTGCCCAGGAACTGGTTGCCCAGCCCTTCGCCTTTCGACGCGCCGCGCACCAAGCCGGCGATGTCGACAAAGCCGAGCTGCGTCGCGATGATCTTCTGCGATCCGGCGATCTCGGCCAGCTTGTCCAGCCGCGGATCGGGCACGGCGACGTTGCCGACGTTCGGCTCGATCGTGCAAAACGGATAATTCGCCGCCTGCGCCGCGGCGGTTTCGGTGAGTGCGTTGAAGAGTGTGGACTTGCCGACGTTGGGCAGGCCGACAATGCCGCAGCGGAAACCCATGGGGAACGTGATCCTGATCTGGTGGCGCCGGAAAATGCCGGCTGGTTGGCGCGCTCGATAGGCGGAAAGCGCGCGCGTTTCCAGCCGCTCGCGCGCGCAGGGGAGCCAAGCGCGGAAAAGGGCGTTGATTGTGCCATGATTCGCAGCCTTCTCGACCGGGTCGCGGCGCGGGTCCTCGCCCCCGAGGGCGTGGACTTCACGGTGCCTCCCGGCGAGCCGGCGGTGGTGCCCGCGGGATCGGTGTCGTGGGACGTCTATGGCAATCCAGTAACGCTCTATATCGGCGGCATCGCGGCGGTGCTGCTGGAACTCGGCGAGCCCAGGGTGCGCCACGGGGTGTGGGATCATAGCAGCTTCAAGCGTGATCCCGGCCGGCGGCTGCGCCGCACGGGCATGGCGGCGATGGTCACGGTCTATGGCGCGCGCAGCGTGTTCGAAGCGACGGCGGCACGGGTCAACCGCATGCACGCGCAGATCCGCGGCACGACGCCCGAGGGCATCCGCTATGCCGCCGACGATCCCGAGTTGCTGCTATGGGTGCAGGCGACGGCGACCTGGGCGTTTATGGAAGCCTATCACCGTTATGCCCGCCCGGTCTCGCCGGTGGAACGTGACCGCTACTTCGCCGAGTCCAGGGCCGGTGCCGCGCTGTACGGGGTGGAGGCGCCGCCGGCCTCCGGCGCCGAACTCGACGCGCTGTTCGCGGCAATGACGCCTCGGCTCGGCCCATCGCCGATCCTGCACGAGTTCCTGTCGGTCCTTCGGGACGCGCCGCTGATGCCGCGCCCGCTGCGTCCCATCCAGCGGCTCGGGATCCGGGCGGCCGTGGATCTGGTGCCGGCCGATCTCCGGCAGCGGATCGGGCTGGGCGACTTGCCTGCGCTGCGGTCGCGCGAGCGCCGCCTGCTCCAGGGGCTTGCCCGCACTGCAGAGCATATCCAGCTGCCGTCCAGCCCTCGCTGCCAGGCGGAGCGGCGCGTGAAGCGGGGAGGGGCGAACGGGCCTTGTCCTCAGCCAGAGCCTTCGGTTCGTCGCTTGACGTAGCCCCGTTCACCTGGGGTACAGGGCGGCGAGCCCTTGTCGGCAAAGTTTGAGTTCAGAGGAGCACGGAATGATTCGCCGTCACATCATCATGAGCGCCGCTTTGGCGGGCCTGGCGCTGGCGAGCTGCAGCGGCGGCGACGACGACGACGACGCGTCCCCGACGCCTACGCCGACGACCAGCCCGACGCCGACGCCCACTGCGTCGCCGACCTATGCTGCCTTCCCGCTGGCAGCCGCGGCCGAGTTCTCGACGATCAACGCGACCACCAGCTACACCGGCAATCCGGACGCTGGGGCAGTGACCCTCGGCGTCGCAGGCACCGAAATGCTGTCGAACCGCGTCCGCCTGGCAACCAGCAACGCGATTGCCACCGCCGATTACGTGATCCGCGAAAACACCGAGGAAGCGCGCTTCAAGCAGGCGAACCTCACCACCCCGCCGGCGACCACGGCGCCCGAGTTCGTGTTCCGCACGACGGATACCGCGACGGCAGGCAAGTTCTCGCAGCTGGAATTCCTGAACAACACCATCGCCGCTGCGACCAACACCAGCGACACCGGCCTGCAGTTCACGCAGACCAGCTATGCGAATTGGTGGCGCGGTGACTCGGCCACGGGTGCCAAGCGCATCACCTACTCGGTGTTCGGCTATCCGACCGCACTGACTGACATGCCGACCACTGGCACCCAGGCCTATACCTCGCGCGTCAACGCCCGCCTGGTCAGCGTCGCTGGCGGTGCCACCACGATCAGCCGCCTGGGCGGCACGGTGACGGTGAGCGTCAACTTCGCGACCGGGCTGGTCAATGTCACGATGAATTTGACGACCACCAATGGCGCGACCACCACGCCCTACGGCACCTTCACGGCGCAGGGCGCGATTGGCGTGGGTAACAACCAGTTCACCGGCAGCTTCACGCAGGGCAGCCCGCTGTCCGGCACGATCTCCGGCGGGTTCTTTGGCTCGCAGGCCAAGGAAGTCGGCATCACCTTCGCCGGCACCGGTACCTTCAACGGCGCCGACCAGCGTCTGGTCGGCGAAGTCGTCGGCAAGAAGTAAGCGGCCTTATGGGCTGATAGAGAGGGGCTCCGGGCGACCGGGGCCCCTTTCTTTTTTGTTAGTCCTGCAGCCGCGACGCCACGTCGCTCATGAAGCGGGGGTCATCGCCCTTGGCCAGCCACTCCGCCTCGGCGGCGATGGCACCGAGCATGTCGGTCAGCGGCTCGATCTCGGCCTTGGCGTAGTTGCCCAGCACATAGCCGGTGACGCGGTCCTTGTGCCCGGGATGGCCAATGCCCAGCCGCACGCGCCGGAAGTCCGGGCCGATATGCGCGTCGGTCGAACGCAGGCCATTATGCCCGGCGGTCCCCCCGCCGATCTTCACCTTCACCTTGAACGGCACCAGGTCGAGCTCGTCGTGGAACAGCGTCACGTCGGCGGGGGTGAACTTGTAGAAGTCCATCGCCGCGCGCACCGCCCGGCCGCTTTCGTTCATAAAGGTCGCGGGCTTGAGCAGGATGATCTTTTCCGGCCCGATACGGCCTTCCTGAGTCCAGCCGTGGAACTGCTTCTTGGGTGCGGAGAAGCCATGCACCTCGGCGATGGCGTCCAGCGCCATGAACCCGACATTGTGCCGGTGCATCGCATATTGCGGCCCCGGATTGCCCAGGCCGACCCAGAGCTGCATGCGCATAGTCCCTAAAACGAAGATCGCCCCCGCACCTAGGGTGCGGAGGCGATCTTTTGAACCGCGAAGCGGGAGTGATTACTCGCCGGCTACTTCCGTCTCGGTGTCGCCTTCGCTCGACTTGAGCGCCGACGGAGCAACCACGGTCGCGATGGTGAAGTCGCGGTCGGTGATCGCCGAAGTCGCGCCCTGCGGCAGGGTGACCGCCGAGATGTGCAGCGAGTCGCCGACTTCCAGACCCTTGACCGAGATCTCGATCTGGTCGGGGATCTCAGCCGCGTCGACCACCAACTCCAGCTCGTGGCGGACGATGTTGAGCACGCCGCCGCGCTTCAGGCCGGGGGCCTCGTCTTCGTCGACGAACACGATCGGCACCTGAACGGTGACGGTCGCGTGCTCGGAGATGCGCAGGAAGTCGACATGCAGCGGACGGTCGGTCACGACGTCGAATGCCACGTCCTTGGGCAGCGTGCGCTCGCCATTGACCATCACGACCGAGTTGAAGAAGTGCCCGGTGTTGAGCAGCTTCTGGAGCTCGCGCTCGTTCAGGTGGATGCTGACGGGATCTGCCTTGTTGCCGTAGATCACGGCGGGGACGCGGCCTTCACGACGAAGCAAACGGGAGGCTCCCTTGCCAACCTGTTCGCGCGTCTCGGCCGACAGCGTAAGCGTGTCGCTCATGTGTCGATTCCAATGTGCTAAAGTGTTCCATTCCCGGCCAGGCCTCCAGGGATGACCCTGGCGCGGAAGCGGCGGCCTGTAGCGGAAAAGGGGAGGAGGGGCAAGGATCAGTAATCGACGCGCTCGACCTTCAGTCCCTTCGCCGCGAGCATCGCCTGCACACTCTGCGCGCCTGCAAGATGGCCTGCACCAACCGCGACGAACACGGTGCCCGGCTTGTGCATCCGCCGGGTGATCCAGCCAGCCCAGTTGCGGTTGCGGCTTTCCAGCAGCGCCTTGGCGAGTTCTGGCGAGCGGGCGAGGTCCTGGTTCATGATCTTGCCCAGCCCATCGGCATCGCCCTTGCTCCACGCGGCCACCATCTTGTCGACGGTGCCGCCCGTGTTCGACAGGTCCTTGAGCGTGTCCAACAGCAGCGCGCGCTGGGCGGGGAGGGGCAGCGTGTCGAAATAGCCTAGCTGTTCGCGCGCGGTCTCAAGGCCCGACACCCGCTTGCCCGCGCTCTTGGCGGCAGCGGTAAGCACCTGTTCCGCGCCGTCTTTTTCGTCGTAGCCCAGTTCGCGCAGCGGCATTGACGACAGCATGGTCGCCGCGAGCCAAGGCTCGGCGCGGTCGAGCGCGTTGGCAGGAAAACCCGCTTCGGCAAGCGTGGCGTGCAGCTTGTCGACGGCCTCGGGCGGCAGCTGTTGCAGCAGCGTGGCGTCAGGCGTCATGCCCAATTCGCTCACCAGCGCCTGCATTTCCGCCTCAGGGGGCATCACGAGTTCGAGCACCAATTCGCCGCTTTCGTCGAACGCTTTCCGCACGCCCTCGTCGAACCAGCTCAGCCCGGGCTTGAGCATGTGCACCGTGCCGAACAGATAGATCGTGGTGTCGGCGTCCTTCACCACCCACAAAGCGGGATCGGCGTCACTGGCGGCGTGCTTGGACCCGCAGCCGCCGACGAGCAGCAGCGCGAGCCCCAGGAGGAGGGCGCGGAACATGGGCGGAGCTAGACCGGAACCACTGCCGCCTTGTCAACGCGGGCCTGCCACGCCAAAGCACGGCGCATGTCGGAACCCCTCAGCTTCCAGGCCATGATCCTCAAGCTCCATGATTATTGGAGCACGCGCGGCTGCCTGATCCTGCAACCCTATGACATGCGCATGGGCGCAGGCACCTTTCACACTGCCACGACGCTGCGCGCGCTGGGGCCCGAGCCGTGGAACGCCGCCTTCGTCCAGCCCTGCCGCCGCCCCACCGATGGCCGTTATGGCGAGAACCCGAACCGGCTGCAGCATTATTACCAATATCAGGTGATCCTAAAGCCGAGCCCGCCTGACTTGCAGGAGCTGTACCTGGGCAGCCTCGCGGCGATCGGCATCGACTTCACCAAGCACGACATCCGCTTCGTCGAGGACGATTGGGAGTCGCCGACGCTCGGCGCCTGGGGTCTGGGCTGGGAAGTCTGGTGCGACGGGATGGAAGTGACGCAGTTCACCTATTTCCAGCAAATGGGCGGATTCGACTGCAAGCCGGTCGCGGGCGAGCTGACCTACGGGCTTGAGCGGCTGGCGATGTACATCCAGAACAAGGACAGCGTGTACGACCTGGCGTTCAACGACGCGGGCGTGACCTATGGCGACGTGTTCCTCGAAAACGAGAAGCAGATGTCGACCTGGAACTTCGAGGTCGCCGATACCGAGACGCTGTTCGACCAGTTCCGCAAGGCGGCGGCCGAGTGCGAGAACTGCCTTGAGACCAAGCTGCCGATCCCCGCGTACGAGCAGGCGATCGAGGCGAGCCACATCTTCAACCTGCTCCAGGCGCGCGGGGTGATCTCGGTCGCCGAGCGGCAGGCCTATATGGGCCGGGTACGCGACCTGGCGAAGGGCGCTTGCGCGGCGTGGATCGAGAAGAACACGGCCGATTGGCAGGCCAAGTATCCGGGGTGGGTGGCGTGATTGGTTTCACGCGAAGGCGCGAACG
>NZ_JAJNDV010000008.1:0-43927 GCF_021043375.1 Sphingomonas sp. IC-56 | reverse complement strand
CCTATATGGGCCGGGTACGCGACCTGGCGAAGGGCGCTTGCGCGGCGTGGATCGAGAAGAACACGGCCGATTGGCAGGCCAAGTATCCGGGGTGGGTGGCGTGATTGGTTTCACGCGAAGGCGCGAAGGCGCAAAGCAGAAGAGGTTCGCGCAGAGGCGCAGAGGCGCAGAGATGCATGCTCGCCGCGCCAGCGGCCCTCAACACGCAGCGCTTACCAAGCTGCTTCGGGTCACAGGGGCGGCTGACGCCGCCGGAGGGCGTGTCTCTGCGCCTCTGCGCCTCTGCGCGAACCTCTTAACTTCCTCTCTTTGCGCCTTCGCGCCTTCGCGTGGATCGAAATGACAGACTTCCTTCTCGAACTCCGCTCCGAGGAAATCCCCGCGCGCATGCAGGAGCGTGCGCGTGAGGACCTGGCCAAGCTGTTCGCCGCCGAGCTGGACAAGGCGGGGCTCAAGGCCGCCGAAATCGTTACCTATGCGACGCCGCGCCGACTGGCGCTGATCGCGCGCGGGCTGCCCGAGCAGACGGCGGCCATGTCGGAGGAGAGCAAGGGGCCGCGCACCTCCGCGCCGCCGCAGGCGCTGGAAGGCTTCCTGCGCAAGACGGGGCTGACCCAGGACCAGTTGGTCGAGCGCGACGGCGTGTACTTCGCCGTGGTGAACAAGCCGGGTCGGGCGACCGCGGCGGTGATTGCCGAAGCGGTGCCGGCGGTGATCCGCGCCTTTGCCTGGCCCAAGTCGATGCGCTGGGGCGCACCCTCGCAATCGACCGAGAGCCCGCGCTGGGTACGCCCGCTCCAGGGCATCGTCGCCATCCTGGGCGAAGAGGTAGTGCCGTTCGAAGTTGCCGGCGTGCAGAGTGGGGTGGCGACGGTCGGCCACCGCTTCCATCATCCGGGAATCATCACCATCGGCAGCGCCGACGATTATGTCGAGAAGCTGCGCATGTGCCATGTCGTGGTAGACGGTGCCGAGCGCCGCAACATCATCGCGCTGGGCGCCAAGATGGCGGCGAAGAAGGCCGGCCTGACGCTGATCGAGGACGAAGGGCTGCTGTTCGAAAATGCGGGGCTGACCGAATGGCCGGTGCCGCTGCTCGGCCGCTTCGACGAAAGCTTCCTGGAAGTGCCGCCCGAGGTGATCCAGCTCACCGCGCGCGTGAACCAGAAGTATTTCGTGTGTTCGGACGCTTCGGGCAAGCTGGCCAACGCGTTTGTGTGCACCGCGAATATCGACCCGTCCGACGACGGGGCCAAGATTGTCGAGGGAAACCAGAAGGTGCTGGCGGCGCGGCTGTCGGACGCCAAGTTCTTCTACGACACCGACTTGAAGACGCGGCTGGGGGATCTCCAACCCAAGCTTGAGAAGATCGTCTTCCACGAAAAGCTGGGCACCGTCGCCGACAAGGTCGAGCGCGTCGCCAAGTTGGCTGAGTGGCTGGCGAGCGAAGGCATCGTCTCGAACTGCGACCCCAGGCTGGCGCGCCGTGCGGCCGAATTGGCCAAGGCTGATCTCGTCACCGGCATGGTCGGCGAATTCCCCGAGCTCCAGGGACTGATGGGCGGCTATTACGCCGCTGCGCAGGGCGAGGACCCCGCGGTAGCCGAAGCGGTGCGCGACCACTACAAGCCGGTCGGGCAGGGCGACGACGTGCCGACTGCGCCGACAACGGTGGCGGTGAGCTTGGCGGACAAGCTCGATACGCTCGCTGCTTTCTTCACGATCGACGAGCGTCCAACGGGGTCGAAGGACCCATTTGCGCTTAGAAGAGCAGTTTTGGGAGTCATCCGGCTCGTCATCGTCAATGATCTGAGATTCGGTTTGCTTAAGCCTCTCTTCCAAGCGTGCGCCGACATTCACTTCAGGCAGCAGCGGAGCCCGATCGATCGAGTTTGGCCCGCTATCGCTGAATACGAAGCTATTAGTCGTAAGCTGATCGACCGAGATGATTTCTTCCGACTCATGCAATCCGCTACTGATCGGGCTAACGAAGATGCAGCCCGGTATGTCGAAGAGGGGGTGACTGACAGTCGTGTTCTGTTCGCTTTCTTCGCCGACCGCCTCAAGGTCCAGCAGCGCGAGGCGGGCGTTCGCCACGACCTGATTGATGCAGTGTTCGCGCTGGGCGGCGAGGACGATCTCGTCCGCCTGCTTGCCCGGGTGCATGCGCTCCAGGCGTTCGTCACCACGGAGGACGGCGCCAACCTGCTCGCCGGGTACAAGCGTGCGGCCAACATCCTCAAGAAGGAGGAATGGGTCGACGTCGAGGCCAAGCCGCTCACCTATGAGCCGCTGCCCGAGGAAGCCGACCTTATCGCCGCGCTCGACGCTGCCGAGCCGATCGCGACCGTGGCGATCCAGCGCGAGGACTTTGCAGGCGCCATGGCCGCGCTGGCCACGCTGCGTGGGCCGATCGATGCGTTCTTCGAGAAGGTAACGGTGAACGACCCCGATCCGGCCAAGCGCTCGGCGCGACTGGCGCTGCTCGCGCGCATGCGTGACGCGGTGCACAAAGTGGCCGATTTCGCCCGGATCGACGGCTAAGATTTATCGGACAATTCTGCCTTTCTGCCCAAGGGCTTCGCTGAAACCGCAATCATCTTCCTCTACTTGGAACCTGACAACGTGGTCAGCGCTTCCTTCATGTTCGCAGGTGCGATAGCGAAACGACCGCTCGCGCGTGGCGCTTCGGCATGAAGGGATGTTGATGACTCAATATGTGTACCGCTTCGGCGGTGGGGTTTCCGACGGCGGCGCGGGCGACAAGAATCTTCTGGGCGGCAAGGGCGCGAACCTGGCGGAGATGGCCTCGATCGGCCTGCCGGTGCCCCCGGGCTTCACCATCTCGACTCAGATGTGCACGCGCTACTACGAGGAAGGCCAGACCTTTCCCGAGAGCGTGAAGGCCGAAGTCGCGAACGGGATCGCGCATATCGAGGGGATTACGGGCAAGCGCTTCGGCGACGCGGCCGATCCGCTGCTGGTGTCGGTGCGCTCGGGCGCGCGGGTGTCGATGCCGGGCATGATGGACACGGTGCTGAACCTGGGGCTGAACGATCAGACCGTGGTCGGGCTGTGTGAGGCAAGCGGCGACGCGCGTTTCGCCTGGGACAGCTATCGCCGCTTCATCCAGATGTATTCCGACGTGGTGCTGGAACTGGATCACGGCCGCTTCGAGGAAGCGCTGGAGATCGCCAAGGAGGATCGCGGCTTCACGCTCGACACCGAGCTGTCCGCGCAGGACCTGCAGGGGCTGGTCGCCGAGTATAAGGGGCTGGTCGAGGAATTGTGGGGCAAGCCGTTCCCGCAGGACGTGCACGACCAGCTTTGGGGCGCGGTGGGCGCGGTGTTCGGATCGTGGCAGTCGGAGCGCGCCAAGGTCTATCGCCGGCTGAACGACATTCCCGGCGGCTGGGGCACGGCCGTCAACGTGCAGGCGATGGTGTTCGGCAACATGGGCGAGACCAGCGCCACCGGCGTCGCCTTCACGCGCGATCCCTCGACCGGCGAGCGGGCCTATTATGGCGAGTTCCTGATCAACGCGCAGGGCGAGGACGTGGTGGCGGGCATCCGCACGCCGCAATATCTGACGCGCGCGGCGCGCGAGCGGGCAGGGGCCAAGCCCGCGTCGATGGAAGAGGCGATGCCGGAGGTGTACCAGCAGCTCGCCGCGGTTTTCGACACGCTCGAAACCCATTACCGCGACATGCAGGACATCGAGTTCACGGTCGAGCGCGCCAAACTGTGGATGCTCCAGACGCGATCGGGCAAGCGCACCGCCAAGGCCGCGCTCAAGATCGCCGTGGACATGGCGAATGAGGGGCTGATCTCGACCGAGGAGGCGATCCTGCGCGTCGATCCCGCCGCGCTCGACCAGCTGCTGCACCCGACGCTGGATCCGAATGCGGCTCGCGACGTGCTGACCAAGGGGCTGCCGGCGTCGCCGGGCGCCGCGTCGGGCTTCGCGGTGTTCGACAGCGACACTGCCGAGAAGCGCGCGGCGGCGGGCGAGTCGGTGATCCTGATCCGTACCGAGACCAGCCCCGAGGACATTCACGGGATGCACGCGGCCAAGGGTATCCTGACCGCGCGCGGGGGCATGACCAGCCACGCCGCGGTGGTGGCGCGCGGCATGGGGCGTCCCTGCGTCTCGGGCGCGGGCACGCTGGCGATCAACGCGCGCGAGAAGATGCTGCGCGTCGGCGGGCGCGAAGTGCGCGAGGGCGATACCGTGACCATCGACGGGTCGACCGGCGAAGTGATGGCTGGCGAAGTGCCGACCGTGCAGCCCGAACTGTCGGGCGATTTCGCAACGCTGATGGAATGGGCGGACGCCAAGCGCCGGCTGAAGGTCCGCGCCAACGCCGAGACGCCGCTCGATTGCCGCACCGCGCGCGATTTCGGCGCCGAAGGCATCGGGCTGTGCCGCACCGAGCATATGTTCTTCGAAGGCGCGCGGATCACCGCAGTGCGCCAGATGATCCTGGTGGAGGACGAGGCGGGCCGCCGCGCCGCGCTCGAGAAACTGTTGCCCGAGCAGCGCAGCGACTTTGCCGAGATCTTCGAGGTGATGGCGGGGCTGCCGGTCACCATCCGTCTGCTCGATCCGCCGCTGCACGAATTCTTGCCGCATGAGGAAGCCGAGTTCGCCGAAGTGGCGGCGGCGGCGTCGGTCGATGTCGAGGTGCTCAAGCGCCGCGCGGCCGAGCTGCACGAGTTCAACCCGATGCTGGGGCATCGCGGGTGCCGGCTAGGCGTGACTTACCCTGAGATTTACGAGATGCAGGCGCGCGCGATCTTCGAGGCGGCGATCGACGTCGCGGAAAAGTCGGGCGACGCGCCGATCCCAGAGGTGATGATCCCGCTGGTCGCCACGCGGCGCGAGCTGGAACTGATGAAGATCGTTGTCGACCAGGCCGCACAGGCGGTTTTCGCGGAGCGCGGCCGGACGATCGAATATCTGGTCGGCACGATGATTGAACTGCCGCGTGCGGCGCTAAAGGCAGGCGAGATCGCTGAGGTGGGCGCGTTCTTCAGCTTCGGCACCAACGACCTGACTCAGACGACGCTGGGCGTCAGCCGCGACGATGCGGCACGCTTCCTCACCAGCTATGTCGAGAAGGGCATCTACGCGAAGGACCCGTTCGTCAGCCTGGACGTCGAAGGTGTGGGCGAGCTGATCGCGCTGGCGGCCGAGCGGGGCCGGGCGACGCGGCCCGACATCAAGCTGGGCATTTGCGGCGAACATGGCGGCGACCCGGCGAGCATCGCGTTCTGCGAAGCCACGGGGCTCGATTACGTCTCGGCCTCGCCTTACCGCGTACCCATCGCGCGGCTGGCGGCGGCGCAGGCGGCGCTCAGGAAGTAGTCAGATCCTCCCCCGGAGGGGGAGGTGGCACGCGCAAGCGTGACGGAGGGGTAGTCTCCGCAAGCTGCATCGCCTGCGGAGACTACCCCTCCACCAGCTTTGCTGGTCCCCCCTCCCCCTCCGGGGGAGGATTGAGGTTTACCCATAATGCTTGGCGTGTTCCTCGTGCCGGCCGGCGCGCAGCAGGCCGGCCTGCTCGCGCCAGTTCGCCGCGGCGATGGCGCCCGGGCCCATGCCCAGCTTCTGCTCGGCGGTCAGCGCCTGATCGATGCGCATGTCCTCGATATCGGCAAAGCTCTTATAGCCCAGCTTGTGGAGCTGCTTGGCGCGCGCTTCGTCGATGCCGCGGATGCGGGTCAGGTCATCGCCGCCGCGCCCGAACCAGCCGCTCGATCCCGTTGCCGCAACCGCGGCGGTGCCGGCGGGGACCGCCACGCCGCCCTTTTCCAAAGCCTGGCGCAGATGAAGGTTCTCCTCCTCCAGCGCGCGCACGCGGGTGTTGCGTTCCTTCAGCTCGGTTTCGGCGCGGGTGCGGAAGCTGCTGTGCGCCAGTTCCTCATTGTGGAACCGTTCGCGCCATTTGCGGTGCCGGGGCGCCAGCGCCAGCCCAAGCAGCAGGCCGGCGATCAGCGCGATCGCCAGCGCGGCCCATTGCGTCGGCGTTTGAAACGGCAAATCCTGCATGGACGACTCCCTTGTTGACCTGGGGGCGGCCTGCGCCTGCCCCACATGCCAACGCGCCGTCGCCACGCGGGTTCAGTTCAGCGCATCAGGTTGTCGCTGATCGAGCACGCCGCCGGGCCCAGGATGACGATGAACAGCACCGGCAGGATGAACAGGATCAGCGGTATGGTCATGATCGCGGGCAGGCGCGCGGCCTTTTCCTCCGCGCGCATCATGCGTTCGTTGCGGAACTCAGCCGACAGCACGCGCAGGGCAGAGGCCAGCGGGGTGCCGTATTTCTCCGTCTGGATCATGGTCGTTACCACGCCGCGAACCGCCTCCAGATCGATACGCGTGGCCAGGTTCTCGAACGCCTGCCGCCGCTCGGTCAGGAAGCCCAGCTCGATCGCAGTCAGCGAGAATTCCTCGCCCAGTTCGGGATAGGCGCGGCCCAGCTCGCGGGCGACGCGGGCAAAGGCGGCATCGACGGTCAGGCCGGCTTCGGCGCAGATCACCAGCAGGTCGAGCGCGTCGGGCAGCCCCTTGCGGATGGCATGGCTGCGCTTGGTGATCGCGTTCTTCAGGTAAATGTCGGGGCCCTTATAGCCAAGGATCAGCGCCCCCGCGACGATCATGTACTTCTTGAGGCCCGAGTAATCGGCAAACGTGTCGGTGCCATAAACCAGGAAGCCCATGAAGCCGCCGAGCAGGATCGGCAGCACCAGCCGGCCAAAGATCACGCCGACGGCCCATTCCTTACGGCGGATGCCGGCCTGGAGCAGCTTGATCTGCGCGGCCTTGACCTGTTCGTCCTGCAGCACCTTCATGCCTGAGAGCAGCGAACGGATGCGGTCGGTGGTCTCGTTCTTCTGGACCAGCTTGGCGCGGCGCTTGCTGGTGGAGGCAGTGATGCCGGCCTTGAGCTGTTCGCGCCGGTCATTCAGCGCCTTGACGCGCTTGGCCATGGGATCTCGCACCGACAGCGCGGTGTAGAGAGCGAACATCACCGCGGCGGCACACACGCCGGCAAGCAGCGTGGCCACCCACAGCACGTCTACGCCTAGCAAAGTTGGTCCGTTGTTCATCGCATCAGATCTCGAAATTGACCATCTTGGCCATGATGAAGGCGCCCAGGCTCATCCAGATCAGCCCGCCCGCGCCAGCGACCATCAGTCGTTCATCGGCGAAGAAGTTGGCCATGTAATTGTTGTTGATGAACCACACGAGCCCGAACACGATGAAGGGAAGCGAGCCGACGATCAGGGCAGAAGCCTTGGACTCCGAAGACATCGCCTTGATCTTCAGTTTCATCTGGCTGCGCTTGCGTAGCACATCGGCCAGGTTGGCGAGCGTTTCGGCCAGGTTACCACCGGTTTCGCGCTGGATGGCAATGGTGATGACGAAGAACTGGAACTCCGGCGTGCCCAGGCGGTCGGCGGTCTCCTGAAGGGCGGCATCCAGCGTCCGGCCGATCTTCATCTTATCGGCGACCGCGCGGAACTCCTCGCCCACGGGACCGCGCACTTCGGCACCCACTACGCCCATGGTTTCGGTGATCGGCAGGCCCGAGCGCAGGCCGCGCACGAGCAGTTCGATCGCATCGGGAAACTTGGCGGTGAAGCTGGCGACGCGGCGCTTGACGAAGAACCCGACCAGAAAGTGCGGCAGCCCCATGCCCAGCGCCAGGCTGAGGAACAGCGCCAGCCACAAAGGCGCGCCGCGCAGCATCAGCAGCGAGGCGGAGACGATGATCAGGCCCAGCGTCACCATGCCATATTGGCCGACGGTCCAGGGCTTGCCCGTCATGGCCAGCCGCTTCTGAAGCTCGGCAGGGTTGGGCAGCAGGCGCAGCGCGGCGGAGTCGGCGCCCGAGCGCGATGCGGTCACGCGGCGGATCTGCGTTTCCACCGCGGCAGGGCCGATACCGCCGACATGGCGGTCACGCACGCTGCTCAGCCGCCGCGATCCCGCGCGCGCCGTGGAAGGACCCGAAAAGGCCGCGATCACCATCGCCAGCACCAGGAAGACGGCGCCGCCCAGCATCATGAATGGCAGCATGTTCACGTCCGTCCGCCTCCAGCCTCGTTCATCGGGGCGACCATGCGCCCGCGAAGGTTACTTCTTTGCCTTGCCCGCCATGCTGATCTTCAGCTTGTCGAGCAGCGACGATCCGCGCGGAGTCTTGCCCGGCGCGGCCTTGTCGGCGGCCAGTTCGGCCTCGCTCATCGCCGTGATCCGCGCCGCCAGATCGGCAAGCGGCTGCATCGCCTTGGCGTTCTTCGCGATCTCGGCAAGCGGCTTGCCCAGCTTGGCGGCCTGGCTGGCCAGCTTCGCGTCGAACGGCACCAGCAGGTCGATCTTGCGCTCGATCGAGGTTTCGAAGTCCTTGCGGCTGATCTCCAGGACCGCCGCGGGCTGCACCTTGTTGGCGGCAAGGATCACCTGGGTTTGGGGCGCGTTGGACTTGAACCAGCTAAGGATGCGGATCGCATCGCGCGCCGCCGCCAGGGTGAGATCGGTGACCAGCACGGCCACCTGCACATCGGTGATCAGGTGCGGATGGTTGACCAGCATGCCGCGCGGCAAGTCGATCACTGTGCACTCGAACGCGCTGCGCATCTCTTCCTGCAACTGGTAGAAGGCAGCCCCGTCGCTCATGATCGGCGAATGGATCGGCGCTTCGGCCGAGAGCACCGCCAGCCGTTCTGAAGCGCGCACCATTGCACGCTCGATGAACAGTCCGTCGATACGGCTGGGATTCTCGATCGCATCGGTCAGGCCGCGGCCCGGCTCCAGGTCGAGCGCCAGCGCACCGGTGCCGAAATGCACGTCCAAGTCGAGCAGCGCGGTAGAGCGGGCATGCTTGTCGCTGAGCAGCCAGGCGAGCGAGGTCGCGATTGTGGACGCACCGGCGCCGCCGCGCGTGCCGATCACCGCGATCGCGCAATGCGCCCGCTCGACCGTCGCATCGACGTGCTTGGGGGCATTCATCGCGCTCTGCGCCTGCGCGAACACGTCGCGCAGGGCGTCCGGATTAAGCGGCTTGAGCAGGTAATCGTGGATGCCGCTGGCCAGCAGGTCGCGGTACAGCCGGACGTCGTTGACCTGACCCGATGCGATGACCACCGTGCCGGGTTCGCACACTTCGGCCAGCGCGTTGATATCGTTCAGCGGATCGCCGGATTCGGACAGGTCGACGAACAGGATGTTGGGGCTGGCCGACACCGACAGGGTCTGGACCGCGTTGCGCAGCCCGCCCTTATTGACCTTTTCAGGCGACCAGCCGAGTTCGACTGCGATCGGGCGCAGCGCCTCGGCAGTCGCTTCGTCGCAGACAAAGGCGACGAACGGGTCGCGGTGCGCAGTACGCGACGGGTTGAACGGCGCGTTCATCGGCCACCTCCAGTGGTTTCGCTGCGAACGGCCGTGCCGCCAGCGCCGGTCGGCGTTGCATTGCGCAGCGCGTTGATGGCCTTGTTTGCGGTGCGCGGGTCGGCAGTCGCCGAGCCGGGTGCGCCCTTCACCAGATCGCCCGGATCGGCCACCATCGCCGCCAGGTTGCTGTTGGTGGCACAGCCATAGTTGGAGGTCGTGCTTGCCGAAAAATCGGGCTGATACTGGCGCGAGAAGTCGGGGCATCCGGGCACACTGGCCTGCATGCGTGTCACGACCACCCGAACGGTGCCCGGCGCGATCTGGCCAACCGTGACCGGCGCCTTCTCGTTGAGCAACAGGCCATAGCGGCCTGCCTCTGCACCGATTTCCTCGCGTCCGGCAGTGCCGGCGCCGCCATCGTCCACGGCGACCTGGTCACCATAGCGCAGGCCCATCGACGCCATCCATCCGGCCAGCCGTTCGCCTTCGCCGGGCGCCAGCGCATAGTCAGCCGTCTGAAGGTCGAGCACATAGAAGTTTCGCTGGACCACCGGCTGGTACACCGAATCCACGCCACCATTATAGGTGCCGCACGCGCCGAGCATCAGCACGGGCGCGAGGAGCAGGGGAGTGAAGCGCGACATGGTTGCGGGTCTCCTGGACATCAGAAGCCGAAGCCGGGGGCCGCAGAGGCGCCCTTCTTCTTCTTGTTGGTGGAGGCAGGTACCGCGCTTGGCTTCACCGCCTGCGTGGCGGGGCGCGCGGGGCCCTGTGCGGCGGGCGTGATTGGCGCCGGCGCCATCGCGCCCACCGTCGGCATGGCGCTGTCAGGCGACATGCTGGGCTTGGGCCGCTCGCCCCCGCTCATGCCGCTCAACTGGCCGCCGATAATCCGTTGCAGGTCATTGGGCGCCTGATACCCGTCGGTCGGCAGGACGATCTGGTTAGCGTTGACCGGCTTCACGAGATACGGCGTGATCACGATCATCAGCTCGGTCTCGTTGCGCTGGAACGCATTGGAGCGGAACAGCGCGCCCAGGATCGGGATGTCGGCGGCGCCCGGGGTCTTGGTGAAGCTGTTATTGTGCGTGTTCTGCATCAGCCCACCGATGACCATGCTTTCGCCCGAGCCCATCTCCACGGTGGTTTCGCTGCGGCGGGTGGTCAGGGCGGGAATCGATATGCCGTTGAACGCTACCGCCCCCGACGCCGAAAGCTGCGACACTTCCGGGCGTACGCGAAGCGAGATGCGGCCATCCGCGAGTACGGTGGGCGTGAACGCCAGGCTGACGCCATATTGCTTGTACTCGATGGAAACGGTGCCAAGCGCCTGCGCGATCGGGATTGGGATCTCGCCGCCCGCCAGGAAGTTTGCCGTCTCGCCCGAAATCGCCGTCAGGTTCGGGGTGGCCAGCGTGGTCACCTGACCGATGGTCTCACCCAGGTCGAGCGAGGCGAGCAGGTCGGTGCCGAGGAACCGGCCCGCCGCGCCAATCACGGTGTTGCCGTTGTTCTGTGCCGGGAAGGTGACCAGCGACCCACCAGGCGCGACGCCCTGCGGCGTCGTGGTCGTTCCGTTGTTATACGTGAAGGATCCCTGGCGGCCCTGGGCAATGCCGAACAGGAAGCCACCGCTGTCGCGGTTGGTGAGGTTCACGCCGATGTTCTTGACGAAGCTGCGGCTTACCTCAGCGAAGCGCACCTGCAGGTTGACCTGCAATGGGGTGGCGGTCTTCAGCCGGTTGATCACCGCCATCTTGAGCGTGGCATTGGGTTCGCTGGTATTCACGCCGGGATTGAGCGCGGCAGTGACCAGCCGTTCGGCCTGCTGCGACTCGTCGGGCGAGGCGACGGTGCCGGTCAGCACCGCCAGCTGCCCCGCGGTGGTGACGCGGATGGCCGCGTCGGGCATCGCGATCTTCAGCATGCGGTCCAGGGCGGTGATGTTCGCGTTCACGCGCACGGTGGTGGAATAGACCACAGCCCCGCTTGCGCTGGTGGCAAAGATCGTGGCTTCGCCATCGGCCTTGCCGAACAGGTTGATCTGGCGCGGATTGGTCACATAGACGTCAGCCACAGTCGGGTTCGACACCCAGACATTGGCAACGCTCTGCGGCAGGGTGATCATCTCACCCTCGCCGATGGAGAGCATCACTTCGCTGGTCGGACGCTGCGAGCCGGCTGGCATCTGGCCCACCCGCGCGCGCTGGCGGCTCTGCGCCATCGCCTCGGCGGGAACGGTTGCCAGCATGGCGGTCAGCGCGGTGGCGGCAAGCGCGCGCGCCGGCAGATTGGTCATTCGCATCACTTGGAACCCCCGAACTGGACTTCGGCTTCGCTGTTGCCGCGCACCACGGTGACCACCGGGCCACGGCGGACCGGGGCGGCTGCGGCGGCCGGAGCGCCCGGCGCGGGTGCGGCGCTGACCGGGCCGCTGCTTTCGGACGCGCTGCTGGTGTTCTTGCCCGGCACGGTGCTGCGCTGGAAGCGGGACACATCGGCGCCGGTGGCAAAGGTGGACGCGCCTTCCATCGGTCGCGCGGCGATCCGAGCGAGCATCGCCTTTTCCTTTCGCGGATCGCCATCGGCGGGAACTTCGACCTCGCCGCTGGCAATGGCCTGCTCCAGCTCGCTCTGATTGTCCGCAATCGAGCGCAACGACAGCGACAGGTCGCCGACGGTCTGCGCCACCGCGATCTTCTCGGCGATCTTGGGCGTCGCCTCCAGCGTCACGTTGGAATAGGTGCTGACAACCGTGTTGCCCTTTTCATCGGTCTGCTTGTCGGTGCGTTGGTCGGTGGCGAGCACGCGCAGGTTGCGCAGGATCGTCTCCGACGCCTTGAGGGGCGGACCATCGCCCCCGCCGGTGACCGACTGCGTGAGCACCAGGTCGACTCGGTCGCCTGGAAACACGAAGCCCGCGACCGAGCTCTGCGCCGACACCGGCACGGTCACCGCGCGCATGCCCGGCCCCAGCGCTGCCGCCAGGAAGCCGCGATCGCCGGGCTTCACCAGCGCGCCCTGGGTGATCGGCTGCCCCGCGGGGATCGCGAAGCGCACCACTGTGCCCTGCAGCTTGGCGGGTTCGCCTTCGCCCTTCACGATATAGGCGCCCTCGACCAGATCCTTGGGCCAGGCAACGAACTTGACGGCCTCTGCGTCGAGGATGGTGCCGACCGGCAGCGCACGAGTCGCGACCATCACTTCAGTGGTGTTCGCCGGCGTAGCCGCAGGTGCTGCGGCTGCCTGAGGGGCAGGCGCGCCGATCACCAGGCTGCGCGCCATGAAGGCAGTGACGATAGCCACCACCAACGCGCCGGACAGCAGGAAGAGCTTGCGTGCATCCATTCGCTTCGAGCCTTTTCAAGAACGCCACCCACTGGTTGCGTCGGCGTTAAACATCACAGAAACTGGTTAAAGATCGGTTCGTTGAGGGTAAGTAGTCCGGCAATCGCGATCGCGACGCCGTACGGGATCTCGATCGGCACCTCGCGACGGTGGCGAATCCAGCGCTCCACCAGGAACAACAGCGTCAGCGCGCCGCCCAGCAGCGACATGACGATCAGCATCCAGATCAGCGGCTGCAACGGCAGCCACAGCGCCAGCGCGCCGATCATCTTCACGTCGCCGCCCCCCATCTGTCCGGCACAAAAGGCGCCAAAGAAAACCGCGAAGACCAGGAGCGCGACACCCAACTGGACCGCCAAGTCGGGCCAAAGCGCAACTCCGTTCACCCACCACCAGGCAGGCGCCAGCAGCGCGATCGCCGCATTCTTCCAGTTGGCGATCTCACGCGTGCGCGCGTCCTGAACCCCGGCGGAGACCAGCAACAGCGCCAGCGCGCCGATCAGAAAGAGTGCGAACGAGTCCCCCATCACGGTTAATCCCTAGACGGGACGGCTTATCAAAACGTAACCACCCCCCATGGCAACTTCCCTGATAGACCGCCGCGCGCTGCCGCCCGGTGCGCAGGTCCGCCGCTGGGCCGCTCAGGACGGTTGGGAAATGCGGGTGTTCGATTGGCGCTCCGACTCGGATGCGCCGCGCGGCTCCATCCTGTTCCAGGGCGGGCGCGGCGACATGGCTGAGAAGTATCTCGAGTCGCTTGCCCACTGGCACGCACAGGGGTGGCACGTCACGTCGTTCGACTGGCGGGGGCAGGGCGGATCGGGCCGCTGCACCAAGGCCGCGAACTGCGGCCACATCGACGATTATGGCCGCTACGTCGCCGACCTGGCTGCGTTCTATGCGGAATGGGCCGCCGCCACGCCGGGGCCGCATGTGGTCATGGGGCATTCGATGGGCGGGCACGTCCTGCTGCGCGCGCTGGCCGAGGAGGCAATTGCACCCGACGCGGCGGTGCTGGTGGCGCCGATGCTCGGCTTCCGCCACGGCATCTTCGGCCCGTTTGCCGAACGTGCCGCGCAGCTGATGGGCGGCATGGGCGACATGGCGCGCCCCGCTTGGAAGGGTAATGAAAAGCCTTATACCACCACCACCCGCAACACGCTGCTGACACACGACACCGACCGTTATTCCGATGAGATATGGTGGCAGACGCACCAGAGCGACCTCCTCACCGGCCCGCCAAGCTGGCGCTGGGTGATCGAGGGGTTCAAGTCGATGCGCCAACTCGCCGGCGATCCGCGCCTGGAGCGCATCGCCACGCCGGTTCTGATGCTGGTCGCGACCGCCGACGCGCTGGTCGATCCGCGCGCGGCGCTGCGCCTCGCCCCGCGCATCCCCGCTTGCGGGGTCGTCACCTTTGGCGCCGAGAGCGCGCACGAAATCCTGCGCGAGGTGGACGCCGTGCGAAACCGCGCACTCGGCGAGATCGACGCCTTCCTTGCACAGCGGGCCCCGACGCCGTGAAGCGGTACGACATCGCCATTGTCGGCGCGGGAATCGCCGGCGCCAGCCTGGCCGCCGAGCTCGCACCGCACACCAGCGTGCTGCTGCTCGAGGCCGAGGAGCGGCCCGGCTACCACGCGACGGGCCGTTCGGCTGCCTTCTGGTCGGAAACCTATGGCGGGCCGGGCATCCAGCCGCTCACCACGGCCTCAGGCCCGTCCCTGCGCGAAGGCGGCTTTCTCGACCCGCTCGGCGCGCTGCACATCGCCCGGAGTACGGAGGCGGGGGCAGTCGACGCGTTCCTGGCCGAGTTCGCCGGCACCGGCGTCGAGTTGCACGCGGTCGATCCGCGCGGCTATCTGCCTGGCTTGCGCCCCGACTGGACGCTCGGGGTCTTCGAACCGAGTTGCGCCTATATCGACGTGGCGGCACTGCACGCCTGGTATCTGGCGGCGGCGCGCAACGGCGGCGCAGACCTCGCCGTATCCGCCGGCCTTCAGACCGCGCAGCGCGATGGCGCAGGCTGGCAGTTGCGCACCGAAGCGGACAGTTTCTCCGCTGGGCTGCTGGTCAACGCCGCGGGCGCCTGGGCCGACTCGGTCGCGCAAGCCGCGGGCGCGCGCCCGCTCGGCATCCAGCCGTACCGCCGGACCATGCTCCAGCTCGAGACCGATCCGGCGCCCCCGACATCGGCCCCGCATGTCCAGCACATCGGCGGCAGCTTCTACTTCAAGCCCGAAGCCGGCGGCCGCCTCTGGCTCAGCCCGCATGATGAAACCGCCAGCGACCCGTGCGATGCCGCGCCCGAGGAACTGGACGTCGCGCTCGCCATCCACCGGTTCGAGCAGGTGGTCGATTGGCGCGTCGCCCGGCTGGAGCATAAATGGGCGGGGCTACGCAGCTTCGCGCCCGACCGCCTGCCGGTTTATGGCTTCGATGCGCAGGTGCCCGGCTTTTTCTGGTGCGCGGGGCAGGGCGGGTTCGGCATCCAGACCGCGCCCGCCGCCGCCAAGCTTGCCGCCGCGCTGCTGGTGGGTCGGACCAGCGATACCGGCATCGACCCGGCACCCTATGCTCCAACCCGCTTCTAGATGGACGCGCGGCCCCCAAGCATTTCGAGCATCAGGGATATCAAAGCTTTTGGCGGGAACGACTCGCTAGGACGCTGCGTATCGGCTAGAATGACGAACATGGCCGCAACCGCACTTCCGCATGATTTCTCCGTCGATGTGGCACAGGATGACATCGACTTCATGGGGCATGTGAACAACGCCAGCTATTTGAAATGGGTGCAGGCCGCGGTGATCGACCATTGGCAGCGCCTCGCGCCCAGCGACGTCGTCGGCCAGCATCTGTGGGTCGCGCTCAAGCACGAGATCACCTATCGCCGCCCCGCGTTCCTTGAGGACGAAGTGGTCGCCACCGTGCTGCTCGAAAAGGTGCATGGCGCCCGCGCTTTCTACGAAACCGTTATCAAGCGCGGTTCGGAAGTGCTCGCCGAAGTGAAGTCGAGTTGGTGCTGCCTGGACGCAGAAACGCTCAAGCCTGCGCGTCTGGCCCAGAACGTCATCGATCGCTTCTTCGTCAAGGAAGGCTGAGCCTCCTCAAGTCGCCGGAAGTTAAGTATCCAGAGGCGGCGGCGGGATGGCGCGCCGCCTCTGCAATCACACGGGTGCGGCCGGAACGCAGGTCATCGCTCGGCTAGAGCGCCGCTCCATACAGCGCATGATGGGTGAGGATGAACAGCGTGCGCCGGTCCGACCCGCCAAGCACCAGCTGGAGCGGGCGCTCGGGCACGTCGATGCGGCGTAACAGCCGTCCGTCCGGCCCGTAGACGAACACCTGCCCATTCGCGACATAGAGATTGCCAGCATCGTCGCGGGCCACGCTCTCGCCACCGCGATCGGCGACGACCTTCAAATCGGTCACGCGGCCGGCATCGCCCACCACGCCGCTATAGGTCCGGTTCTCCGACGCGTTGGTCAGCACGACACGGCCGTTCGCATCGGCCGCCACCAGCCCATGCGCGTCGAGCGTATCCGACCAGCGCCAGCCGCGATGATCGTCCGGACCCTGGTTCCACACCCGGAAGGCAGGCAGCACCAGCGATCCATCGGGCGAGACATATTCCTGCGGCTTGGCTTCCCCCATCTTCGAGGTGAAGAACTCGGAAAGTGGCGGATAGGCATAGGTCTTGGGATCGATCCGGTCCGCAAACTCGCCATTGGCCCAGACATTCACCGGCAGCAGCGTCGCTGCTCCCTTGCGCGCGCGCGTGGCCGTGGGGGCGATCACGCGAACATCATGCGGCTTTTTGGGGTCGATGCTGAAGACGGTGCCATCGCGCCCGGCAGAAGAGAGCACCATCAGGTCACCCGAACGGTCCACCGCCAGGTTCACCCCGTCAACCGGCGCGTCGGCGACGATCGACAACCCTTCGGCCTTGGACCAGCCATGGATGCGCTGGAAGAAGCGGTCAATGAAGTACAGCTTGCCGTTGGCGTCCACCGCCCCGCCGGCGATCGAATAGAAGCCGTCGGCCAGCTTTTGGACCCCCGGCGATACCGGGATCGCGGGCTGCGTCGCAGCGGCCGTGGGTGCTGCCGGCAGGTCGAGCCGCGCGAACTCGCGCTCGCGGACCTCCTGCTGGCGCGTCATGTCCTTGATCGAGTTCTCGAACGGGAACTTGCTCGCGCGCAGAAACGTGCCGCAGCCCTTGGTGTCGCAGCTCGCAAAGCCGCTCTCGGCGTTCACATGGACGTTACGGAAGCGGATCTCTGCCGAATTGTACAGCTTCACCGCCGCGTCCATCGGCTTGATCGTCCGCGTCACGCGATAGCCGTGATAATTGGCGAACAGGATGTTGCGCGAGTTGTGGAACTCGGTGGAGACCGCGTTGACGCCGTCCTGCACTTCCTGCTCGGTCTGGGGCGCCAGGAACTCCCAATTCTCGACGTTCTTCAGCACGATTTCGGCGCGGTAATGATGCTCGGCCGACAGCTGGTAGACATGGCCCGGCGTCTTGGTGTCCGACACATAGAAGCCCGCCGAAGACAGCGTGTTGGGCGACCACAGCGCCGCAAAGGTACCGCCGCCGCCATCCGTCACCCAGATGCTGGGATATTGGCCGTCAAAGCGTGCACGCGGATCCCCAAAACCGATCGGACTACCTTTGGTCAGCACGGTGCCGCCACCGCCCTGGATCTTGACGTCGTTGACTTCCGACGCTTCGCCGGCACGCCATAGCAGCGCAGTCGCGCGCGGGTTCACGCCCCCGGTCCACAGCCCCAGGCCGTGCACGATGGCGTTGCCGCCCTTGGCGCTCTGGATCAGCGCCTTGGGGCCGCCCACGCCCATATAGGCGGGCGTCTCGTCAGGCAGATAGATGTGGGTGAGGCTAGGGTGGAGCGCGATCAGCACGCTGTCGGGCCGCAGCTTCAGCGTATCGGTCACGCGATAGCGGCCCATCGGGAAATACAGCACGCGGTGGGTGTCGATCGCCCGCTGGAGCGCGGCGGTATCGTCGGTGGTGTCGTCGCCCTTTACGCCCAGGTCGCGGACATTGGTCCATTGCGACACCGGCGGTAGCGCGCGGATCTTCGGTGCAGGCCGCGCCGGCGCGCGGCGGAGCGGCGCCATCTCCACGTCCGTCGCATAGTCGCCGATCGTGCCCAGCCCCGGCAGCTTCAATCCGTAGGAGAAGTCCTTGACCTGATAGCGGGCGCCGGAGCCCGCCACGGTCTTCCCGCTGTCGCGGAAGCGCGCAAAGGTCGGCGTGTTGACCGCCACCGCATCGGCAAAGCCGACTTGGGTGAAGACGCTGTTTTCCTCGGAAACCAGCACGGCTGCGTTCGACACATTCTCGAACCGCACCTGCTTGCCGAACAGCGAGTCCGAATAACCGCGATCGATCTCGATCCCGACCGGCGTGTCCTTGATTGACACGTTGACCAGGGTCAGATCCACTTCATGCTCGCGAATCGCCGCGTCGCGCTGGCCCTGGAACTCGGAATCTATCAGCGTGAACTGCCAGGCGGGCGACGTCTTTTCCGACATGATGCCATAGCGCCCGCCAAAGAAGCGCAGATTCTCGAACTCGTTGCCGGCCTGATAGACGCCGGCGAGGCCCGATCCGGTGTGGAAGTCGACATGGCGCAGATAGCCATGCTGCGCGACGCGGAATCGCACCGCGACCGCACCAGCATTCCCCGCACCGATCCGGAAATTCACATTGGAAAGTGCCGAGTAAAAGGTGCTCGACGTCGCATCGAAGATGTTGGGATTAAAGGGTACGCTGGTGGGCGGCGGAACCGGCACCTTGCCAGCGCGGTACTGGTCCTCGCCGGTGAAGCTGACCATCGCCGCGACGCCCGAGCCAAAGCCCGTGCTGTTGTCGGCCAGCACGATCTCGGGCCGAGTGGGGCCTACGCCGAACACCCGCACTGCTGATCGCACAAAGATCGTGCGGCTGATCCGGTAGCGGCCAGAGGGCAGGAAGACGACGCCCCCATGGCCGCTCTTGGCGGCGGCATCGATCGCCTGCTGGATCGCGGCGCTGTCGTCGGCGACCCCATCGCCGACACCGCGCACGGTTATTGCGCGCGGATCGTTGGGAGCACTGCGATACACGGAGGGAGATTGCGCAAGCACCGGCAGCGGCGCCATGATCATCGCTGCGCCAAGCAGCCACTTCGCCTTCATATCTCCGCTCCCCATTTTTTATGTTCTTGTCGTATAGGTTCACGCGCGATGCGGCATGCACGACCAAAGTCGTAGCAGGTGCCCGCCGCGGTGCGCCGGCATCAGGCTGCGCGGAAACTCAGTGCTTCGGCGGCGATTGCGACCTGGGTACGGTTGCGCACGTTCAGCTTGCGCATCAGCGCGGTCATGTGCGCCTTCACCGTGGTCTCGGCGATCCCAAGATCATAGGCGATCTGCTTGTTGAGCTGGCCCGAGCGGACACCGCGCAGCACCTTGATCTGGGTGGGAGTCAATTGCAGAACCGGCGGCGGCGTGGCAGCGTCGGTATCCGATTTGCTCAGATCCTGGGCGATCCCTTTCATCGTCATCCTCTCCTGATCGGCTTGTGGCCGTTGCTCGCCGCGGCGTTCGCACCAGGCGAGATTGCTATCCACCAATCCATCTTTTCGCAGATTCGGTTGGACAGGTTTTATGTATGATCCCCTACTTTGCTTGCCGGCAAGCCTTTTTTGTTGCCGACTATCAAAAAGCTGTCCTACAGATCGTTCAGGCAGGCGAATGCGCCGCCACCACAAAGGGAGAGGCTGGCATGGTCCAGGCACGGAAGCTTTTCGGGTGCGCGCGGGGAGGCGTCCGATGACCGGCGGCGATATTCGCCTGGTTGTCGCGGCCTTGGTCGGTATCCTGCTCGCGGTCGTGATGATCGTTCGCGGCCGGCTGCACCCCTTCCTCGCCTTGCTGTGCGGCGCCTTCGCCGTGGGCCTGCTCGCCGGGCTGCCGTTGCCCGATACGGCCAAGGCCGTGCAAAAGGGCGTCGGCGACATCATCGGCGGTACCGGGCTGGTGGTCGCGCTCGGCCTGTCGCTCGGCGCGATCCTCCATCTGTCCGGTGCGGCGGCTTCGCTCGCCAAAGGGGCGTTGCAGCTGACCGGCATCCGCGCCGCGCCTTGGGCGACGCTGGGAATAGCGATCGTGATCGGTCTGCCGCTGTTCTTCGAAACGGGAATGGTGCTGCTGCTGCCGATCGTGATCGCCGCGGCAGAGGAGATGGCTGGTCCCGATCCCGCTACCCGCGATGCGGCCAAGCTGCGGCTGATCATGCCCGCACTTGCCGGCCTGGGCGTGGTGCACGCGCTGGTTCCGCCGCACCCCGGCCCACTGCTCGCCGTCGAGGCGCTGGGCGCCAATCTGGGCAAGACGATGCTCTATGGGACGCTCATTGCTATCCCAACGGCGATCATCGCGGGTCCGGTGCTCGCGCGCTTCACCACGCGCGGAGTGCGGCTGACGCCGCCGGTGCTTCACGACCACCGCCTGGCGATCGCCACCCCGTCGCGCGCCTTGTCGCTGCTGATCGTGCTGCTGCCCGTGTTGCTGATCGCGGTGGGCGAGCTGGGGCAGATGGTGCCCGGCTTTCGTCGCGCGCCGGCGCTGGTTGCGGCCAGCAACCCCGTGATCGCGCTGCTCGTGACCAACCTCATTGCGCTTCCGGCACTGTTCGGGCGGCGGCTGCGTGAGGCGAAGATCCAGGACGCGGTGTGGCATGAGACCATGGAGGCGGCCGGTGCCATCCTGCTCGCCATCGGGGCAGGCGGCGCCTTGAAGCAGGTGCTGGTGACTGCGGGCTTGTCCGATCTGCTGGCGCGACTGGTGCTGATGCACGCCATCTCACCGTTGCTGCTGGGCTGGCTGGTCGCGGTGGGTATTCGCTTGGCCGCCGGTTCGGCGACGGTGGCGACGATCACTGCGGTGGGTATCATGCCGGGCGTGGTCGCGAGTTCGGGTGTATCGCCCGAACTGGTGGTGCTGGCGATCGGCGCAGGCTCGGTGTTCTTCAGCCATGTCAACGATCCCGGCTTCTGGCTGGTGAAGAGCTATGTCGGCACCAGCACGGCGGACACGTTCCGCACCTGGTCCCTGCTGGAAACCGCGATCTCGGTCGTCGGCCTCGCACTGGTGATGGCGCTGTCCTATGTGCTCTGATCAGGGGCAGCGTGGAGGGCATCGGTGAGCGAAGGCCGCTTGGCCGATCGCGCCTACGCGGCGATCGTGCAGATCATCAACGATGAAGGGCTGGTCAGCGGCGATCGCCTGCCGTCGGAGGCGCGGCTCGCGCAGATGTTCGGCATGTCGCGCACCATTGTGCGCGAAGCGCTCGCGCGGCTCGCCTCCGATGGTGTGACGGAGGCGCGGCTGGGCGCTGGATCCTATGTGAAGCGCCGTCCGTCCGAACGCCTGGGCACCCATGTCGCCATGGACGCGCTTGCCGCGACGCTCGGCACCTACGAGGTCCGTTTCGTGCTGGAGGCAGAGGCGGCGCGCCTGGCCGCCCAGCGCCGCTCGCACCAGCAGCTCGACACGATCGAGAGGGCGCTGACCGCGCTGCGTGGCGCGCTGCTTTCCAACGCGCCTGCGCACGACGAGGACTGGCTGCTGCACCGCGCGATCTTCGAAGCGACGGGCAATGCGGCATTCCTGCCGGTGTTCGACCATCTGCACGACGCCGTCATGCAGATCCTGCGCGCCGGCGTCGAAATCTCGCGCTCGCGCCCGCCTGAGGTGATCGGCGCGATGATGGAAGAACATGACGCGATTGTGGAGGCGATCCGCGCGCGCGATGCGGACGGCGCAGCGCTGGCAATGCGCTGGCACCTGTCACAGGGACGCAAGCGCCTGATGCCGTAACGCTCAGCCAAGCGCGGTAACCGACTGAACCCAGCCCAGCACATCGGCGGACAGCAGGGCAGGGGAGCGGGTCGCATCCACCCGCAGCGCGTACTCGTCTGCAGCGGGGCGCTCCAGCGTCGCCAGTTGGCTGTCGAGAAGGCTGGGCGGCATGTAATGGCCCGGGCGGTTAGCCAGCCTGCGTGCGATCTCCGCCCGGTCGGTGTCGAGCAGCACGAAGAACAATGGCACGGACGAGGTGGCGCACAACCGTTCGCGATAGCTACGCTTCAGCGCCGAGCAGGCGGCAACCGCCCGCCCATGCTCCATCGCCGCCTGGCCGATCGCGTTGCCAAGGGCACCGAGCCAGGGCCAGCGGTCCTCATCAGTGAGTGGATGACCCGCCGTCATTTTGGCGACGTTAGCGGATGAATGGAACGCGTCACCCTCGAGCACGGGGCAGTCGAGCATCGTCGCCAGATGCTCTGACAGCGTTGACTTACCGCTACCGCTGACGCCCATCAGGACGATGGCATGCGTCCCTGCGGATTGTTCCTGAAGCTTGTGCACCGCCGCCCCTGCTCTCACTCAGCCAGTTGGCCGGACCATCAGCGGTATCCCGTGTCGGAGCGCCCTTGACCATTACGACCTTGGTCGCAGTCGCCCGCTCGCGTCCCTGGGGGTATCCGGCACAGGCTGCTACCATAGCGATTTTGCGAGGACGTACGATCATGATTGCCATTTCGCGCGCCCGGCCAAGCGGTCTCGCCATTGCATCGCTGCTCCTCGCCGGGGTCGCCGCACCTGCGCTGGCTGCATCGGGATCGACCTCCGTCTACGTCACAGCGCCTGCCGATCCGCGCGCGGTGACCGTGTCCGCCCCACGCGACGGCGTGGCAGACGCGTCCGCCGCGATCCAGCAGGCGATCGACGCGGTTGCCGCAAAGGGCGGCGGCGGCATCGTGTTCCTGCCCGAGGGACGCTACCGGATCAGCCGCACCATTTACATGTGGCCGGGCGTCCGCCTGTTCGGCGTCGGCCGCAAACGCCCGGTGTTCGTGCTCGCCCCCAACACGCCCGGTTTCCAGCGCGGCGTCGGCAGCATGGTCTTCTTCACCGGCAACAAGCCGGAACTCGGCGCCGACAGCCGCCCCATACCAGTCCCGCCGCCCACCAGTGTGCCGTTCAACCCCAATATCGGCGATGCCAATTCGGGCACCTTCTATTCGGCGATGACCAATGTCGATTTCCAGATCGGCGAGGGCAATCCGGCGGCGACCGCAGTGCGCTCGCACACTGCGCAGCACACCTTTCTCAGCCATATGGACTTCCATCTCGGCTCGGCGCTGGCCGGCGTCTATCAGGTCGGCAATATCGGCCAGGACCTGCGCTTCTTCGGCGGCCGCTACGGCATTCTTGCCGAAAAGACGTCGCCCGCCTGGCAGTACACCCTGCTCGATTCGACGTTCGAGGGACAGCGCGACGCCGCAATCCGCGAGCATGAAGCGGGGCTGACTCTGGTCAACACCGTGTTTCGCAACGTGCCCGTCGGGATCGAGATCGACCGCGGCTATGGCGACTGGCTGTGGGGCAAGGATGTGCGGTTCGAAAACGTCGCCCGCGCCGGCGTCATCATCAGCAATGAAGGCAATGCCTATACCCAGGTCGGCTTCGACAATGCCGTGAGCACGGGCACGCCGGTGTTCGCGCGCTTCCGCGACAGCGGCCGCACCGTGACCGGCCCCGCTGCCCGCTACCGCGTCCGCGAGTTCACTTATGGCCTGCACGTGCCTTCGCTCGGCGCCACCGGCAGCTTCGCGACGAAGATGGACGCAGCGCCGCTTTCCGGCAAGGACCGCCGCCGCGACCCCGCCATCCGCGCGCTGCCGCCGGTGTCGCAATGGACCAATGTCCGCGATCTGGGCGTGAAGGGCGACAACGCCGCCGACGACACCGCCGCGATCCAGCGCGCGATCGACAGCCGCAAGGTGCTCTACTTCCCGGCGGGCTTCTACAAGGTGTCGGACACGCTCAAGCTGCGCGCGGACACCGTGCTGATCGGCCTGCACCCCAGCCTGACGCAGATCGTCCTGGCCGAGGACAGCCCGGCCTATCGCGGCGTCGGCAGCCCGCGCGCGATGATCGAAAGCGCCAAGGGCGGCGCAGCGATCGTCTCCGGCCTGGGCCTGTTCACCGGCGGCAGCAATCCACGCGCGACCGCATTGGTGTGGCGCGCTGGCGAGCGCTCGCTGGTTGACGACGTCAAGTTTCAGGGCGGGCACGGCACGTTCCTGGCCGATGGCAGCCGCTTCGACCCGTACAACGCCAACCACACCGCGGACCAGGACCCTGCCAAGCGCTGGGACGGGCAATATGCCAGCCTGTGGGTGACCGATGGCGGCGGCGGCACCTTTAACCAGCTCTGGACGCCGAACACCTATTCCCAGGCCGGGCTGTACGTCACCAACACCAGCACGCCGGGCTATGTGTACCAGATGTCGGCCGAGCATCACCGCCGGGCCGAAATCGTACTCGATGGCGTGCGCAACTGGGAGTTCCTGGCGCCGCAGACTGAAGAGGAGGCCGGTGAGAGTCGCGACACCGTGGCGCTGGAGGTGCGCAATTCGCGCGACATCCTGTTCGCCAATCTCCACGCTTATCGCGTGACGCGCTCGCTCCAACCGGCACCCTCTGCGGTGCTGCTCTATGGGTCGACCAACATCCGCTTCCGCAACGTCCATGTGAATGCGGAGAGCGGCTTTGCGACGTGCGACACCAATGGCTGCGGCACCTATCTGCGCGCCAGCAAATATCCTTACGAGAATGCGATCACCGACGTGACGCGCGGCACGCAAGTGCGCGAACGCGAATTCGCCGTGCTGGACGTCAACGACGCACCCGCGCCTGCGCCGACACCGTCGCTCACGCCGGTGCGGATGCTGTCGGAGGGGTTCTACTCGTTAGGCGGCGGCGCTGTGGATCCCGCGGGCAAGCTCTACTTCGTCGACCGCTATTTTCACCGCATCCATGGCTGGTCGGAAAAGGAAGGGCTGTCGATCGTCGCCGATGCCCCGCTCGACCCGGTTAATCTGGCGGTGGACCGCTCCGGCAATCTGATGGTGTTGTCCTCGGCGGGCGCGGCCGCGACTGTGTACAGCATCGATTCCGCCAAGCCGCAGGATGTGCGGGTGATCACGCCCACGCCGGTCGCGAACCGGGCGGCGGCCAGCGTGGCACTGCCCGCCAGCTTCTGGAACAATGGCGAATTCCGGGATCAATATGATCCGGAGCGTGACCAGTTCGTCACGCTGGAGGAGATGTTCGCCCGCGACATGGCGGTGCCCAAGGCGCAGGAATATCGCTCGCCCGATGGCAGCCTGATCCTGCCCGCCTTCCGCGTCTGGCAACAGGGGCCCGCGGATCATATCGGCTGGCGCTTCTCCGACACGCTCGACACCTATGGCTTTGTCACCGGCAAGGTCGGATCGCGCGTCTACATCGCCAACGGGTCGGAGGACCGCACCTATAGCGGGCTGCTCGGGGCAGGGGGCGCGGTGACCGATCTCAAGCCGTTCGCATCGCGCGGCGGCGAAGGCGTCGCGGTGGGGCCGGACGGGCGAGTCTATGTCGCGAACGGACAGATCTTCGTCTACGGCGCCGATGGGCAGGAACAGGGCCGCATCGACGTGCCGCAACGTCCGCTTCAACTGCTGTTTGGCGGGCCTGATGGCCGCACCCTGTTCATCCTCACGCACAAGGCGCTGTTCTCCGCGCGCCCCTGACAACACTGTCGTGCGACTTTGGTCGTAGATGCTGCCCGGCTCTGCATCCGTTACAGTAACCCTACAGAAACAATGAGCGACCTCCACGCCGTATCAGCGGGAGGTCGCTGCCAGAGAGGATGCAGGGATGAACAAGGTTATGGGTGATCGCCGCCGCCAGCCGCGTCGGTATGTTACCGCTACCAGCATGCTGGTGCTGGCTGCGGCGCTCGCATCAGCCTCTCCGGCCTTCGCGCAGGAGGCGCCCGCGCCTGCAGAGGATCAGGCCAGCCCGTCCGTTCCGCTGACCGGACAAGAGACGCTGGCCGAGGATACTCAGTCCGCGCCGGGCGAAGTCGTCGTCACGGGCACGCGCATCATCTCCAGCGGGTTCACTGCGCCAACGCCCACCACGGTGATCGGCGAAGAGCAGATCGCGGCGAACGCACAGCCCAACATCTTCAACACCGTCGCGCAGCTGCCCTCGCTGCAAGGCTCCACCGGCGCGAGCACCGGCACGTTCAGCACCTCCAGCGGCACGCAGGGGCTGAGCTCCTTCTCGCTGCGCGGTCTCGGTCCCATCCGCACGCTGACCCTGCTCGACGGCCAGCGTGTCGTCGGCGCGAACGTGACCGGCGTTCCCGATATCAGCATGTTCCCGCAGCTGCTGGTCAAGCGCGTCGACGTTGTCACCGGCGGCGCATCGGCGTCTTACGGGTCAGACGCGGTCGGCGGTGTGGTCAACTTCATCACCGACACCCGCTTCACTGGGTTCAAGGCCAATGTGCAGGGCGGCGTCACGCATTATGGCGATGATGGTCAGGCACTGGTCCAGGCGGCCTATGGCGGCGCGCTGCTCGACAATCGCCTGCGCGTGATCGTCAGCGGCGAATATTCGCATGAAGGCGGCGTCGGCCCCGGCGATTTCGGCACCGATCTCGCCGGTAGCCGCGACTGGTATCGCGCGACCACGCTGGTCAACACCGGCATCACCAACAACGGCTCGCCCCAGTTCCTCTACCGCGACTATGCGCAGCCCTACCAATATGCGCGCTACGGCCTGATCAATAACGGCCCACTCCAGGGTACCGCGTTCGACGTGAACGGCGTGCCCTATGCCTTCAACTATGGTTCGAACGGCCAGCCGCTCGGCAACGGCCGGGTATCGAACTGCTTCCCTGGCAACAGCTTCTGCGTCGGCGGCGATCTTTCGGGTGCGCCGGGCTCGGGCGCGTCGCTCAAGTCGGAGCTGGAGCGGATCAACGGCTTCGGACGCCTCGGCTTCGACTTTGCCGAGAACAACGAGGTGTACGTCACCGTCAACATCGCCCAGGTCACCAGCAACAACCAGCCAAGCCCCGGCTATAATCGCCCCAACCTGACGGTGCAGTGCGCCAATCCGTTCCTGCCGCAGTCGATCCGCGATCGCTGCGCAGTCGCCGGGATCACGTCCTTCAACTTCGGTTCAAGCAACGGGGCATTTCCCGATCCCAAGGTGTCGACCGACCGCCGCCAGTATCGCATCGTAGCCGGCGCGAAGGGCAGGTTCGGCCTCATGGGGTCCGACTGGAACTACGACGCCTATTACGAGCATGGCACCACCATCGCCGACATCAATGTCGATGATATCGTGCTTCAGGAGCGCTATAACGCCGCGACCAACGCGATCAGCCTGAACGGCGCGATCGTCTGCGCCAATCCCGCAGCGCGGGCGGGCGGATGCCAGCCGATCAACATCTTTGGCGGCTTCACGCCTTCGGCCGCGGCCCTGGCCTATGTCACGCCCGAAAACGGGCCGTTCCAGCACACGAAGCTCACGCAGGAAGTCGCCAGCGTCAACGTGTCGGGCGATTTGTTCAACCTGTGGGCAGGCCCGCTGTCGATCGCCTTTGGTGGCGAATATCGCAGCGAGTTCTACCGGGTGAACGGCGATCCCTACGGCGCGGGCGTAACCGGCATCAGCCCGAACAGCCCCGAATATCCCGCCGACCCCCTGCTCAACGCGCCCTTGGGCAGCAACTGGGCAGCGGGCAACTACAAGAACGGCCGCGGCAGCTACCATGTCTATGAAGGCTTCGCCGAGCTGAACCTGCCCTTGTTCAACAACGACAGCATCGGTCGCGCGAACCTGAACGGCGCCGCGCGCGTCACGGATTACTCGACCTCGGGCACCGTATGGGCGTGGAAGGTCGGCGGCACCTGGGACACGCCGCTGGACGGCTTCCGCCTGCGCGCGGTTACGTCACGCGACGTGCGTGCGCCTAATCTGTCCGAACTGTTCGCAGCGCCGACGGTCACCACCCTGCCGAACTTCGGCGATCCGTTCCGCAACGTCGCGGTGCAGGTGTTCCAGAACACGGTCGGCAATCCCAACCTCCGGCCCGAAATTGCCCGCAACACCGAAATCGGCGCCGTATATGCCAATCCGTCCTGGCTGCCGGGCCTGAGCCTGTCGTTCGACTATTACACCATCAAGCTCGACGACGTCGTGTCCAGCCTGTCGCCCGACCAGATCGTCCGTTTCTGCTTCGAAGGCAATCAGGCATTCTGCGGCGGCTTCGAGCTGAACAGCCCGATCCAGGGCGGCAATTTCGTCAACGTCCAGCCGTTCAACCTGGCGTCCTGGAAGACCAGCGGCTTCGACATCGAGGCGAGCTATCAGTGGAAGCAGCCGCTCGGCATGCCGGGCTCCTTCACCTTCCGCGCGCTCGCCACGCATGTGCGTGAGTTCCTGGTGGACTCGGGCATCGCCGGGGTTGCCGTGGTGGATCAGGCAGGTGCCAACAACGGCAACGTGCCCGACTGGAAGGTGCTGGGCGTCCAAACCTACAGCAACGACGCCTTCAGCCTGTTCCTTCAGGAGCGTTGGTTCTCCGATGGCACCTTCGGTAACCAGTATGTGGTCTGCTCGGTCGGAACCTGCCCGGTCTCGACCGGCAACAACCCGACCATCGACTTCAACAAGATGAAGGGCGCGTTCTACCTGGATCTCGGCGGGTCGATCAATGTCGGCGAACAGGGTGCGTTCTTCTTCAAGGTCGACAATCTGCTCGACCATGATCCCGCGCCCGCACCCCAGACCAACACCGGCCTGGACGTGAACCCGGCGCTCTACGACACGCTGGGCCGGACCTACCGCGCGGGCTTCCGCGTGCGGTTCTAAGTAATTGGCCGGGCTGGTGGCATGCCGCCAGCCCGGCAGCTTTGGCGGCCCACAATGGGAGCCGCCATGCAGCATCTATCGCTGCGCTACCGCCGCGTCGCTCGCCAGCTTGTCCGCGCGCTCGTTGCCCGGATGCCCGGCATGGCCCTTTACCCACACCCATTCCACGCGGTGCGGCTCGGCGGCGGCAAGCAGTTCCTGCCACAGCTCGGCATTCTTGACCGGCTTCTTGTCGGCGGTGCGCCAGCCATTCTTCATCCATCCATGGATCCACTTGGTCAGCCCATCCATCACGTAGCGGCTGTCGGTCGACAGCGTGACCCGGCACGGGCGCTTGAGCGCCTTCAGCCCCTGGATCGCCGCCATCAGCTCCATGCGATTGTTGGTGGTGTGCGGCTCGCCGCCCGATAATTCCTTCTCGGTCTCGCCCATGCGCAGCAGCACGCCCCAGCCGCCCTTGCCCGGGTTGCCCTTGCACGCGCCATCGGTGAACATCTCGACATGTTGCAGTTCGCTCATGCGAACAGCGCGTCGCCCTTCGCAGCGTAGAAGTCCAGCCGGCGGAGATAGGCCAGCGGATCTTTCCTGGTGACAAGTGCGTCCGCCGGCGTGTTGAGCCAGTCCCAGGCCCGGCTGAGCACGAAGCGCAGCGCCGCGCCCTCCGCCAGGGTCGGCAGGGCAGCCCGCTCCGCGGCGCTCAGCTTCTGGCTACGTTCATACCCCCGGAGCAGGGCAGTCCCGATCTCCGGAGAGAAGCTGCGCCCGCTGCCGTCAAACGCCCAGGCGCCGTGCGTGACGGCAAGGTCATAGGCGCGCAGATCGGTGCATGCGAAATAGAAGTCGATCAGCCCGGTGACCGTGTCACCCAGCATCAGCACATTGTCGGGGAACAGATCGGCGTGGATCGCGCTCACTGGCAAGTCGCGCGGCCAGCGGGCAAGCATGCGGTCCAGCGCGCGGCCCACCCGGTCGAACAGACCCGCTTCGATCGCGTCAAGATCCCGCCCGCAGCGGTCGAACTGCGCCTGCCAGCTATCCACCCCCATCGTGTTGGGCCGATCGAGGCCGAAGTCCGACAGCGCCGCGTGCATCGTACCCAGCGCAGCACCGGCTGCTTCGGCCTGGGAAGGGGAGGGGGCCGTCACCGACACACCGGGCAGGAACTGGATCAGGCAGGCCGGCCGCCCTTCCAACTCGTGGATCTCGCGTCCGCTCCGGTCCTTGATCGCCGGCGGCACGGGCAGCCCCTTGCCGGCAAGATGGTCGAGCAGCGCCATGAAATAGGGCAGGTCATCGGCGGCAACCCGCCGCTCGTACAGGGTGAGGATGTAGCGGCCACGGCTGGTGTCGACGAGGTAGTTGGAATTCTCCACCCCCTCCGCGATACCCTTGGCAGACACCAGCTCGCCTGCATCGAACTTCGCCAGGAAGCCTGCCAATGCTTCGGAAGAGACCTGTGTGTAGACCGCCATTCCTGCCCCTTTGCCCGCGACCCTGGAGCAGCCATCCCGCGAAAGCGCCCCGCGCACAACCGCAGTTGTGCTTGGGGCAGGCATAGCCGCTAGGCGGCTTCCAGCCCGCGCGGCAGCTTGAAGACGACGTTCTCTTCCACCGTCTCGACTTCGCGCTCGCGCACATCGAACCGTTCGGACAACTTGGCCACCAGCTCGCGCACCAGCAGCTCGGGCGCCGACGCGCCTGCGCTCACCCCCAGCGAACGCACACCCTCAAACCACGCCCAGTCCACATCTTCCGCGCGGGGGATCAGATAAGCGGTGGTGCCCTCACGCTCGGCCACTTCCACCAGCCGCAGCGAGTTGGACGAATTCTTCCCGCCGATCACCAGCACCAGATCGACCGACGAGGCGATCGCCTTCACCGCCCCCTGGCGATTGGTGGTCGCGTAGCAGATGTCGTTGGGTCCGGGCGCCAGGATGGCCGGGAAGCGCCGCTTGAGCACGTCGAGCGTCGCCGCCGTGTCGTCCACCGACAAGGTGGTCTGGGTAAGGAAGGCTAGGTTGTCAGGGTCGGCGACCTGCACGCGCTCGGCATCCTCGGGCGTCTCGATCAGCGTCATCGCGCCTTCGGGCACTTGGCCGAACGTACCGATAACTTCGGGGTGTCCGGCATGGCCGATGAACAGGATATGCCGTCCGCCCGCGACCAGCCGCTCGGCTTGGCGGTGCACCTTGGAAACCAGCGGACAGGTGGCGTCGAGATAGGAGAGCCCACGCTCGGCCGCCTTGGCCGGCACTGCCTTGGGCACGCCGTGCGCGGAGAACACCACCGGCACGCCATCGGGCACCTGGTCGAGTTCCTCGACAAAGATCGCGCCCTGCGCCTTCAGCGTGTCGACCACGAACTTGTTGTGCACGATCTCATGCCGGACATAGACCGGCGCGCCATATTTCTCGATCGCCAGTTCGACGATCCGGATCGCTCGGTCGACGCCGGCGCAGAAGCCGCGCGGGGCGGCGATCAGCAGTTCGAGAGCGGGTTTCGGGGCCTGGTCCATCACGCCTCGCGCTCTACGCGATTGCTTGCGCGGGCGAAAGGCGGTTCCTATGGTGCCGCCCGTTTCCGGGCCGCCTTTGATCGCGGCCCGTGTTTGTGAAAGGTGTTCCGCCCGTGTCGCTCGCCAAGTTCGCCGTTCCTGCCCTTGTCCTGCTCGCCGCAGGCGGCTGCGCCCGCACCGGCGAGATCACTGCGGGTGGTATCTCCGCGGTCCGCTCCGCCTGCCCGCGCGTCGGCGTCACCGCCGGCACCGGCGACATCACGTTGTTCAACCCGCCGGCCAGCCGTGAGGCGTCGGCGATCGACGTCACCGCGACGCTGACCAATCTCCAGTCCACCTGCGTCGACTCGCTCGATCCGATCGTCACCACCGTTACCTTCGATGTGCTCGCCCGCCGCGCGCAGCCTGGCCCGGCGCGCGAAGTGACGCTGCCTTATTACCTGGCGATCGTCCGCGGCGGCTCGTCGGTAGTTGCCAAGACCGTGAACCAGGTCACTCTGCGCTTCGAGGAAGGTCAGATCCGCGCCCAGACGCGCGCCCAGGTGAGCGGATCGGTG
Source organism: Sphingomonas sp. IC-56 (assembly GCF_021043375.1). Taxonomy (GTDB): domain Bacteria; phylum Pseudomonadota; class Alphaproteobacteria; order Sphingomonadales; family Sphingomonadaceae; genus Sphingomonas. The sequence goes on along the minus strand of NZ_JAJNDV010000008.1, from coordinate 12,309 downwards.
GCCAAGTCCGCCGCGACGCTGCCCGAGGAGGTCCGCAAGAAGCTGACCGAGCGCCGCAAGGCCGGCGACGAGGCCGCCGCGATGGATCCGCTCTCCACGCCCGAAGTGCGCGACGCCGTCCTCGCCGCCACGTTCGAGGCGCTGGTGGGCTTCCAGCTCACCCAGGACCAGCTCAAGTACAACGCGACGCGCTGATGACACTCTCCCTTCCCTGCAAGGGAGGGGATCAAGGGGTGGGTACAGCAAAGGCCGGGGCTCGATGCCCCGGCCTTTACTTTTTCGGCACGCAAACCCCGATTGACTCGCGCTCGCCGCCCCGCCAAGGCTCCCCGCGTCGATGCCGGGCAACCGGCATGGGCACGCGCGGGAGAGTGTCCGGTTTCACCGGGCCGCCGAAGGAGCAACCGCCCCGGAATCTCTCAGGCACCGAGGACCGCGCGCGCACGACACTCTGGAAAGCGCTGCTGAAGAAGTAGCCACCGAAGGGGTAAGCGAGTCCAAGGCTCGTGAAAGCTCTCAGGTCCCGTGACAGAGGGGGCGATGGAACCAGGGCGCACACGCAGGCGCGCGTTCCGTCGTCGATCCACTGCGCCGGAACCGTGTGTGATGAGCCAGGACGTCCAAGAACCCGAAGGCGAAGCGCTCGCCCCGCAGCTGCTTCCGCTCGACCAGTGGCACCGCGCCCGCGGCGGCCGCATGGTGCCGTTCGCCGGCTATGAAATGCCCGTCCAGTATGAAGGCATCATGGCCGAGCATCTATGGACCCGCGAGCATGCCGGCCTGTTCGACGTCAGCCATATGGGCCAGCTGCTCTTCTCGGGCGCGGACGCCGACGTTCAGCTCGAGACCCTGCTGCCCGGCGATATCAAGGGGCTGACCCCCGGCCGCATGCGCTATTCGCTGCTGCTCGCCGACAATGGCGGCATTCATGACGACCTCATGGTCACGCGCCTGGGCGAAGACAACGCGTTCGAGATCGACGCCGGCGCCTTCTACATGGTCGTCAACGGCGCGACCAAGTGGGACGATCTGGGCGTGTTCCGCGAAGCGCTGCCCGACGATGTCGTCATCAACCATCTCGACGAACAGGCGCTGCTCGCGCTGCAAGGTCCCGAAGCGGTCACTGCGCTTGAGCGCGTCGTTCCCGGCGTGGCGTCGCTGGTCTTCATGACCGCCGCTGCCTTTGAATGGCAGGGCAACCCGCTCTGGGTCAGCCGCTCGGGCTACACCGGTGAGGACGGCTTCGAGATCTCGATCCCGGGCGATGCCGTCGAAGCGTTCGCCGAAGCGCTCTGCGCCCAGCCCGAAGTCAAGCCGATCGGCCTGGGCGCGCGCGATTCGCTGCGCCTCGAAGCCGGCCTCCCGCTTTACGGCCACGACCTCGATCTCGACACCAACCCGGTCGCCGCCGATCTCGGCTTCGCGCTGTCCAAGCGCCGCCGCGAGGATGGCGGCTTCCCCGGTGCCGAGGCGATCCTCGCCGACCGCGCCAACGGCTCCGCCACCAAGCGCGTCGGCCTGATCGTCGAGGGCCGCCAGCCGGTTCGCGAAGGCGCCACCGTGGTGGATGACAGCGGTGCGGAGATCGGCAAGGTCACCAGCGGCGGCTTCGCCCCGTCGGTCCAGAAGCCGATCGCCATGGCCTATGTCCCCGCCGCGCTCGCCACCCCCGGCACGCGCGTGACGCTGAGCCAGCGCGGCAAGACCCATTCCGCGGAGGTCACTGCGATGCCCTTCGTCCCCCACCGCTATGTCCGCAAGGGAGCCTGAGACATGAGCCGTTACTTCACCCAAGACCATGAATGGATCCAGGTCGACGGCGACACCGCCACCGTCGGCATCACCACCTACGCCCAGAGCCAGCTCGGCGACATCGTGTTCGTCGAGACCCCCGACGCCGGCAAGACCGTCGCCAAGGGCGACGACGCCGCGGTCGTGGAATCGGTCAAGGCTGCCTCGGACGTGTACGCCCCGGCGAGCGGCACCGTGGTCGAAGGCAACCCCGCGCTCGCCGACAACCCCGCACTGGTCAACGAAGACCCCGAAGGCGAAGGCTGGTTCTTCAAGCTGACGCTGTCGAACGCGGCGGAAGTCGAAGCCCTGATGGATGAAGCCGCCTACAAGGACTTCGTCGCCGGCCTGTAAGCTGAACTGCTCCCCTCCCTTTCAAGGGAGGGGTTGGGGGTGGGTCGCGAGCGCAGCGAGCGCCTGCCGCACCCCCAAAGAGCGACGCCGGAGGCATCGAGCCTCCGCCGCCGCTGGTACCCACCCACTGTTCGGGTGGGCCATGCCCCGCATGGCCCAGAAATGCCTGGGAGGCATTTCGACCCGACAAAGTCCCCTCCCTGAGTAGGGAGGGGGGAGATATGGTCGAAATGCGCTACCTGCCCCTGACCGACACCGACCGCCAGGCGATGCTCGCCACCATCGGCGCGGCTTCCGTGGACGACCTGTTCGTCGACGTTCCTGAGTCCGCCCGCCTGTCGGGCCCGATCGCCGGACTGCCGCCGCACGCTAGCGAACTGGCGGTCGAGCGTCACATGACCGCGCTCGCCCGCAAGAACGTGGTCGCAGGGGAGGTGCCCTTCTTCCTCGGCGCCGGCGCCTATCGCCACCATGTGCCGGCCAGCGTCGACCACATCATCCAGCGCGGCGAGTTCCTCACCGCCTACACGCCCTATCAGCCTGAAATCGCCCAGGGCACGCTCCAGGTGATGTTCGAATTCCAGAGCCAGGTCGCGCGTCTGCTCGGCTGCGACGTGGCGAACGCGTCGATGTACGACGGCTCGACCGCGTGCTGGGAAGCCATCTCGATGGCCCGCCGCCTCACCAAGCGCGGCAAGGCGATCCTCTCGGGCGGCATCCACCCGCATTATGTCTCGGTCGCCAAGACCATGGCCAAGTTCACCGGCGACCAGCTGGTGACGTCGCTGCCGACGCTCAGCCCCGCGCCCGACACCCAGGATCTGATCGCCCAGATCGACGACGGCACCAGCTGCGTCGTGGTCCAGTATCCCGACATTCTCGGCCGTATCGAGGACCTGTCCGCCCTCGCCGAAGCCGCGCACGCCAAGAAGGCGCTGCTGATCGCCGTCGTCACGGAGCCCGTCGCCCTTGGTGCGATCAAGTCCCCGGGCGAGATGGGCGCCGACATCGTCGTCGGCGAAGGCCAGTCGCTTGGCGTCGGCCTCCAGTTCGGCGGCCCCTATGTCGGCCTGTTCGCCTGCTCGGAAAAGCTGGTCCGCCAGATGCCGGGCCGCCTCTGCGGCGAAACCGTGGACGCGGAAGGCAAGCGCGGCTTCGTGCTGACGCTCTCCACCCGCGAGCAGCATATCCGCCGCGAAAAGGCGACGTCGAACATCTGCACCTCCTCGGTGCTGTGCGCGCTCGCCATGTCGGCGCACATGACCCTGCTCGGTGAAGCCGGCCTGCGTCAGCTCGCCGCGATCAACCACGCCCAGGCTAGTGCCGCCGCCGACCGTCTGGCGCAGATCCCCGGCGTCGAACTGGTGACCCCGACCTTCTTCAACGAATTCACGTTGAAGCTGCCGGTCGAGGCCCGGCCGGTCGTCCGCGCGCTCGCCGACAGGAACATCCTGGCCGGCGTCTCGCTCGGCCGCCTCTATCCCGACGCTGCCGATCTCGCCAACGGCCTGGTCGTCGCGGTCACCGAAACCACCACGGCGGAGGACGTCGAGACGCTTGCCTCCGCGCTCCAGGAGGTGCTGGCATGAGCACGATCAACCAGTCCGGCTGGCGTCCGACCACGCCCGAAAAGGGCGAGAGCGCCGGCGAAACCTTCACCGGCAACCGCGCGCTGATGCTCGATGAAGCGCTGATCTTCGAGATCGGCTCGAACGAGACCACCGGCGTCGACTTTGCTGAAGTGCCCGCTGCCACGTCGCGCCTCGGCAAGCTCGCCCGTACCGCGCCGATCAACCTGCCCGGCCTGTCCGAGCCCGAGACCGTTCGTCACTACACCCGCCTCAGCCGCCAAAACTACGCCATCGATCTCGGCCTGTTCCCGCTCGGCTCGTGCACGATGAAGCACAACCCGCGCCTCAACGAGCGCATGGCCCGGCTGCCCGGCTTCGCCGACGTCCACCCGCTTCAGCCTGTCGACACGGTGCAGGGCGCGTTCGAAGTGATCCACCAGCTCGCGCATTGGCTGGTGACGCTCACCGGCATGCACTCGGTGGCGATGAGCCCCAAGGCCGGCGCCCATGGCGAGCTGTGCGGCATCCTCGCGATCCGCGCCGCGCTCGATGCCAAGGGCCAGCAGGCGCGCAAGGTCATCCTGGTTCCCGAAAGCGCCCACGGCACCAACCCCGCCACCGCCGCCTTCGCCGGCTTCACGGTCGAGGACATCCCCGCCACCGCCGAAGGCCGCGTAAACCTGGATGCGCTCAAGGCACGCCTGGGCCCCGACATCGCCGGCGTGATGATCACCAACCCGAACACCTGCGGCCTGTTCGAACCTGACTTGAAGGCGATCTCCGACGCGGTCCACGCCGCGGGCGGATACGTCTATTGCGACGGCGCGAACTTCAACGCCATCGTCGGCCGGGTCCGCCCGGGCGACCTCGGCGTCGACGCGATGCACATCAACCTGCACAAGACCTTCTCCACCCCCCATGGCGGCGGCGGTCCCGGCTCGGGCCCGGTGGTGTTTTCCGAAGCACTCACCCCCTATGCGCCGCTGCCCTTCGTCGAGAAGCAGGGCGACCAGTTCGTGCTGGTCGAGGAAGAGACCGCGGGCGAGCATCACGCCGGCAGCTTCGGCCGCATGGTCGCCTTCCACGGCCAGATGGGCATGTTCACGCGGGCGCTCACCTACATCCTCAGCCACGGCGCCGATGGCCTGCGCCAGGTCGCCGAGGATTCGGTGCTCAACGCCAACTATGTGCTCCGCGCGATGGAGGACGTGCTCGACGCGCCCTTCGCCAAGTCGGGCCCGTGCATGCACGAAGCGATCTTCAGCGATAAGGGCCTGGCCGAAGGCTTCTCGACGCTCGACATCGCCAAGGGGCTGATCGACGAGGGCTATCACCCGATGACGGTGTATTTCCCGCTGGTCGTCCACGGCGCGATGCTGGTGGAACCGACCGAAACCGAGAGCAAGGCGACGCTCGACCAGTTCATCGGCGCCTTCTGCTCGGTCGCGGCGCGCGCCAAGAATGGCGAGCCCGCGCTCAAGTCCGCGCCGCACTTCGCGCCCCGCCGCCGCCTCGACGAGACGCTGGCCGCGCGCAAGCCGATCCTGGCCTACAAGGACACGCCCAAGGCGCAAGCCGCCGAATAAGCGTGGCGCTTCGCTGAACCACGCTGCTATGCCGTTCCCCTCGGCTCCGGGGGGAACGGCATGCAGTATCAGAATTCGTGGATCAGCTACGCGATCAGCGGCACGATCATCGCGCTCGTGCTCGGCATCCGCATCTGGCGGATGAACAAGGTCCGCCCGCTCAGGATCGAGCGGCTGTGGATCGTCCCCGCGATCCTCGCGCTCGCCACTGCCTCCATGTTCATCGCCGCCCCGCCATCGCCGCTCGGCTGGGCGCTCAGCCTGGTCGCGCTCGTCATCGGCGCCGCGCTTGGCTGGCAGCGCGGCCGCTTCATGCGCATCCAGATCGATCCCGAGACGCACATGCTCAACCAGCGGTCCTCGCCCGCGGCGTTGCTGTTCATCGTCGGCCTGATCGCGGTGCGCTTCGCCGCCCGTTCGGCGCTGGCAAGCGGGGCAGGGGACACGTTCCTCCACCTCAACGCCATGACGCTGACCGACATCCTGGTCGCACTCGCGCTCGGCCTGGTCGCCGCCACCCGGCTGGAAATGTACCTGCGCGCCCGGCGTATGCTGGAGAGCGCGCGGGCGGCGCGCGCCTGATCAGCTGGCCGGCGCGTCGTTCGCCGCCACTGTCTGCTCCACCTTGCGCACCCGCTCACGCCAGACAATGTACAGCCCGCTCGCGATGATCACCGGCGCCCCAAGCCAGGTATAGGGCGTCGGCCAGGCCGCGAAGAGCAGCCAGCCATAGAGCGTGCCCCACACTAGGCTCGAATAGTCCATCGGCACCACCACCGAGACCGGCGCGAAGCGCAGGGATCCGGTGAGCGCCAGCTGCCCCACGCCCCCGACCAGCCCGATGCCGATCAGGATCGCCCAGGTGCCCAGGTCATGCGCCTGCAACTGAAAGGCATAGGCGATCCCAAGCGGCGGCAGTGACAGCACCGAGAACCAGAACACCGTCGTGCCGGCGCTTTCGGTCCTGCCGATCTGGCGCAACAGGATCGCGACGATCGCGACGAACAGCCCGGCGAGCAGCCCCACCGCCGCCCCGAACAGCGAGATATGCGTGCTCCCTGGCTGCGCCACCACTAGCACGCCGAGGAACCCGACGATCACCGCGCCCCAGCGATGCCAGCCGGTCGCCTCCTTGAGCACCAGCGCGCCCAGCAGCGTGGCGAAGATCGGCACGGTGAACTGAAAGGTGGTCGCCTCCGCCAGCGGCAGCAGCAGCACCGCGCCAAAGGTGAAGACCATGCCGGTCAGCCCCACCGCGGTGCGCGACAGATGCGCCTTGAACCGCTTGGTCCGCACCGATCCCAGTCCCGGCCCCATCGCGATCCACGCCGACACCAGCGGCACCGCCCACAACTGGCGATGGAACATCGTCTCGACCAACGTCGCGCCGCGCGTCTCGGCCAGCTTGATCAGCGCCGACATGGTCGACATGCACAGGATCGCGAACAGCCGCAGCCCCAGCCCGGTAAAGATGCGGTCAGATTGCATGGGGCAGGGGACTCAAGACCGCTTGAACATCCAGCGTAGCGATAAATCCTCCCCCGGAGGGGGAGGTGGCAGCCCGCAGGGCTGACGGAGGGGTAGCTATCCACGAGCTGGGCCGCTCGCGGAGAATACCCCTCCACCACGCTTCGCGTGGTCCCCCTCCCCCTCCGGGGGAGGATCTGTGTGGCGGTCGGTCAGATTGCATGGTCGGCGGCAACTTCCTGCCTGTTCATTCCCCTCCCGGGAAGGGAGGGGATCAAGGGGTGGGTTCAGCGACAGGCGGGGCTCGATGCCCCGACTGCCGCCTTCAACGAAACGCTTGAAGGAATCTTTAGGCGCGCAGACGCGCGCACCCACCCTCAAGCCCCTCCCCTGCAGGGAGGGGAGCACTGCTTTGCGAGGGCCCTAAGCCTCCCGCGCCTCCCCCTCAACCCGCATGAACCGTGCACCCTTTGCTCCGACCACCCGCCGCGCTAGAGGCACGCCATGATCAAGCGCGCCCTCAACGTCACCCGCGAAGCCGATTTCGCAGCCTGGTACCAGACCGTCATCACCGAAGCCGACATGGCCGAGGATAGCGGCGTTCGCGGCTGCATGGTCATCCGGCCATGGGGCTATGGCATCTGGGAGCGCATCCAGCGCCTGCTCGACGATCGTATCAAGGCGACGGGCCACGAGAATTGCTATTTCCCGCTCTTCATCCCGCTCTCCTATTTCGAAAAGGAGGCCGAGCATGTCGACGGCTTTGCCAAGGAAATGGCGGTCGTCACCCATCACCGTCTGGTGCAGAAGGACGGCAAGCTCGTTCCCGATCCCGAGGCGAAGCTCGAAGAGCCGCTGGTCGTGCGCCCCACCTCCGAAACCGTGATCGGCGCCGCCTTCAGCCGCTGGGTGCAGAGCTGGCGCGACTTGCCCGTCCTCATCAACCAATGGGCGAACGTCGTGCGCTGGGAAATGCGCACCCGCATGTTCCTGCGCACCGCCGAATTCCTTTGGCAGGAAGGGCACACCGCCCACGCCACGGTGGAGGAAGCGCGCGAAGAGACCATGAAGATGCTTGAGGTCTATCGCAGCTTTGCCGAGGATTGCCTGGCGATGCCCGTGGTCGCGGGCGAAAAGCCGGAGAATGAGCGCTTCCCCGGCGCCGTCGCGACCTATTCGATCGAAGCGATGATGCAGGACGGCAAGGCGCTTCAGGCGGGCACCAGCCACTTCCTCGGCACCACCTTCTCCAGCGCGCAGAACATCAAGTTCCAGAATGCCGAGGGGCAGCAGGAACTCGCCCAGACCACCAGCTGGGGCGTGTCGACCCGCATGATTGGTGGCCTCATCATGGTCCATGGCGATGATGACGGCCTGCGCGTGCCGCCGCGCGTCGCCCCCTGGCAGATCGTGATCGTGCCGATGCTGCGCGACGTGCCCGAGGATCAGGCGATCGTCGACTATTGCAAGGCGCTCCAGGCCGATCTCGCCAAACTCTCGGCGCTCGGCGAGCCGGTTCGCGCGCTGCTCGACCTCAAGCCCGCCAAGGCCGCGACCAAGCGCTGGGGCTGGGTCAAGAAGGGCGCGCCGATCATCGTCGAAGTGGGCGGCCGCGACGTCGCCGGCGGCAATGTCTCGGTGGTCCGCCGTGATCGCCTGTACCGCGAGGACGGCAAGCTCGACAGCGCCGTGATCGCCCGCGCCGATTTCGTCGATGGCGCTGCGCAGACGCTGGAAAGCATCCAGGCTGCGCTGCACGAACAGGCCCGCGGGCGCCTCGACGCGAACATCCGCCGCGACGTCACCGATTTCGACGGGCTCGCTGCCGCGTTCGATGACAAGATCCGCTATCCCGGTTGGGTCGAGGTCAACTGGTCCAAGCCGACCGGCGCCGATCTCGACCAGGTGGTGGAACGTCTGAAGAAGCTCAAGCTCACCATGCGCAACGTGCCCGGCAATGCGGCCCCGGCGGAGGGCGCGTGCGTCTTCACCGGCCAGCCCGCCGTCGAGCGCATCCTGGTCGCGCGAGCCTACTGATCCCCATGCGCACGCTGTTCGCCTCTCTGCTCTATCAGGAGCCGCTCGGTGACGCCGACCTCCTGAAGGAGCTGGAGGCGTCCTGCCTGCAATTGGCGCAAGAGGACCTGGCCGGGCGCCGCTGGTGCAAGGCGCATGGCTATCGCGGCTACACCTCCTACGCCTCCTTGAACGACTTGCCGATCCGCGATCCGGCCTTCGCGGACTTGAAGCGCCTGCTCGACCGCCACGTCGCCCGCTTCGCGCAGGCCTGCCATTTCGAACTGGCGGGCAAGAAGCTCAAGCTCGACAGCCTGTGGGTCAACGTGCTGGACGGGAAGGGCGGGCACGGCGCGCATCTCCACCCGCACAGCGTGGTCTCGGGCACGCTGTACCTGGCGCTGCCCCCAGGCTCGCGCGGGCTGAAGCTTGAGGACCCGCGTCTGGCGATGATGATGGCCGCGCCTACCCGCCGCGAAGACGCGCCCGAGCAGCTTCAGACCTTTGTCGAGATCGCACCCGAACCCGGCACCGTGCTGCTCTGGGAAAGCTGGATGCGCCACGAAGTCCCGCCCGGCTCGGGCAGCGCCAAGCGGATCAGCGTCAGCTTCAATTACCGCTGGTGAGCTCTCAGCAGAGCACTAAGGTCAGCGCGCGCATCAGGCTGCGCTCGATCGGCGCGTCGAAGCGGCAGCCGACCTGCTCGCCATCGTTCCACACCACGGTCGCCGCGATCGGCATGCTTCCGCTGAAGCGCAGCCACAGCCGCTCGCCCTCGGGATACCCGGCCGAACAGGTGATGCGGCATCCATAGACCGACAGGTCGCGCAGCATCGCCTCATCGGGCTCCTCGCCATGGGCGCGCACGGTTGCAGGCGTCACCAGAATGCGGTGCCGCGGCTCGCCGCGCTGTTCCACCAGCGCGGGCGCAACCGCGCGATACTGCGAAAACCTCGTCGCCATGCGTGCTCCCTCGCGCCGCACCATAACCTAGGTTCATCAACAGGAGCTTAACGGGCGTTTACCCAATCGTGCCGCAGGACACCGAAGCCCGCTTGGAAGTTGGTACATCGCACGCGAGTCCCTATGTGAGGGTTGAATGGCAAGAACCAAGACAAGAGCAGGCCTGCCCACCCGGCAGCAGATCCTCGATTTCATCACCTCCTCCGACACGCCCGCGGGCAAGCGCGAGATCGCCAAGGCGTTCGGCCTGTCCGCGCAGGACAAGATCGCATTGAAGGCGCTGTTGAAGGACATGGCCGACGAAGGCCTGATCGACGGCGGCCCCGGACGCGCCTTTCACAAGATGGGCGGCGTGCCCAAGGTGACCGTGCTGCGCGTCGTCGACAATGACGGCGACACCGTCTGGGCCGTGCCCGAGCGCTGGGAGGCCGAGGGTATTCCCGTGCCCCGCCTGCGCGTCCGCGAACCGCGCGGCAAGCGCGCCGCCCTCGCGGTCGGCGACCGTATCCTCGCACGCACCGAAGAAGCCGGCAGCGGCCTGATCGCCCACCCGATGAAGAAGCTCGCCAGCGGCCAGGAACAGGTCCTCGGCGTCGTCCGCGAAGAGGAAGGCCGGCTCTACCTCCACCCCGTCGACAAGCGCGAGCGCACTGTCTACCCCATCTCCGAGCGCAACGGCGCCGAGCCCGGCGACCTCGTCCTTGCCAACAAGGCCGGCAAGCCGCCGCGCATCTTCGCGCACGTGGCCGAGATCCTGGGCGATCCCTTCGCCCCGCGCAGCTTCTCGCTGATCGCGATCCACAAGCACGGCATCCCCAACGTCTTCTCCGACGAGCTGCTGGCGGAGGCCGAGCGCGTGTCGAAGCAGCCGCTAGGCGAACGCGAAGACCTCACCCATCTCCCGATTGTCGCGATCGACCCCGCCGACGCGCGCGACCATGACGACGCGGTCTGGGCCACCCCCGACGACGATCCCAAGAACGAAGGCGGCTGGAAGGCCGTCGTCGCGATCGCCGACGTGTCCTTCTATGTCCGCCCCGGCTCCGCCATCGACCGCGAGGCGCGCAAGCGCGGCAACTCGGTCTATTTCCCCGACCGCGTCGTGCCGATGCTGCCCGAGATCCTCTCGGCCGAAGTCTGCTCGCTCAAGCAGGGCGCCGACCGCGCCGCCATGGCCTGCCACCTTCAGGTGTCGAAGGACGGCACGCTCAAGAGCTGGCGCTTCACCCGCGCGCTGGTCCGCATCGCCGCCAACATCCCGTACGAGAACGCCCAGGCGCTGATCGACAAGCGTCCGCTGCCCTACGGCGCCGCAGACGCTGCCGAGCCTGTGGACGCCGACGCGCCCTACAGCCCGTCGCCTGAGGAAACGCAGCTCCGCGACATCCTTGCGCCGCTCTGGGATTGCTGGAACGCGCTCTACCGCGCCCGCCAGAAGCGCGAGCCGCTCGACCTGGATCTCCCCGAGCGCCGCATCGTCCTAGACGAAAAGGGGCGCATCATGTCGGTCGCCCCGCGCGAGCGCCTCGACGCGCACAAGCTGATCGAGGATTACATGATCGCCGCCAACGTCGCGGCGGCCAAGGCGCTGGAGGCCAAGAAGGCCCCGGTCATGTACCGCGACCACGAACCGCCCACGCGCGAAAAGCTGACCGCGCTCAAGGACTATCTCGCCACCTTCGACTTGGAGTTCGCGCTCGGCCAGGTGATCCGCCCGGCGACCTTCAACCGCATCCTTGAGCGCGTAGGGGAGTCGGACGCTCGCGACGAGATCATGCAGCAGGTCCTGCGCACCCAGACCCAGGCTTATTACGGCCCCGACAACACCGGTCACTTCGGCCTTGGCTTGGGCAGCTACGCCCACTTCACCTCGCCGATCCGCCGCTATGCCGACCTCGTCGTCCACCGCGCGCTGGTCGACGCCTATCGCCTGGGCCAGGGCGGGCTGACGGCGGAAGAAGCCGGCAGCATGGACCGCATCGGCGAAAGCATCAGCCAGCTCGAACGCCGCGCGATGGAGGCCGAACGCGAAACCGTCGACCGCTATGTCGCGGCGTATCTTTCCGAGCATGTCGGCTCGGTCATGGACGCGCGCATCACCGGCGTGCAGAGCTTCGGCTTCTTCGCGACCATTGAAGGCATCGGCGGCGACGGCCTCGTGCCAGTGCGCGATCTCGGCTCGGAGTATTTCAGATACGACGAAGCGAGCCAGCAGCTGATCGGCGAACATTCGGGCGAGGCGTTCAAGCTCGGCCAGCGGCTCCAGCTGCGCCTGGCCGAGGCTAGCCCGGTCTCCGGCGCGCTGCGTTTCGAACTCCCCGACGGCAAAGGCTCAGCCGGCAGCCCGGCAAGCGAAGCTCGCCGAGGCAAGTCCGGCCCACCCCGCGTCCTCAAACGCCGCGGCCGCCCGGGCAACATCCGCCACCAAGGCAAACGGCGATAATCCCTCCTTCTCACCCCTCCCTGTATGCAGGGAGGGGCAGGGGGGTGGGTGCGCGCGTCTGCGCGCCAAGAAGACGCAGAACCGTCACGGCCAAAGCCCCAGCCAGGCCATCAAGCCC
>NZ_JAJNDV010000007.1 GCF_021043375.1 Sphingomonas sp. IC-56 | reverse complement strand
GGGGCGATCAAAGCGCCGTCAATGTGGTGACCACCCCGACACCCGCACCTCGTTTCCAAGAGCGCCGCGTCGCTGCGGTGAAAGGGCATATATGTGGAGGGTTCCGACCCGTCAACGGGTTTTTTGGAACAAAATTACCTACAGCCCCCAGAACACCCGGAAAGCCGCAGAAATCCTCGGGTTTACGCCTTCTCAATACCCTCCCGCCATGACCGTTTCGTGACGCAATCCACTGCTCAACCGGCGAATCTGCCCACCGACTCGCTGTCCGATCAGGTCCGCAGCGCTGTGATCTGGCGTTCGGGCGCGCAGATTGTCGGGCAAATGCTTACCTGGGCGTCCACTTTCGTGGTGATCCGGGTCCTCAATCCCGCCGATTATGGCTTGTTCGCGATGACTCAGGTCATCCTGGTGCTGCTCAACATGCTCAACGGCTATGGGCTGGCCAGTGCGCTGATCCAGCGGCGTGACGCCGGTCTTCAGGCGCAGCGCCAATTGTTCGGCATGCTGATCCTGCTGAACCTGGGCTTGGCAGCCACCCAGTTCGTCACCGCGCCGCTTGTCGCGTCCTATTACCGGCAGCCTGTCGTCGGCGACCTGCTGCGCGTACAGGCGCTGATCTACCTCACCACCCCCTTTGTCGCGCTTCCCTATGCGCAGCTCGCACGGGCAATGGACTTTCGGCGGCAGGCGCAGGTCAATTTTGCGTCGGGGATCGCTGGAGCAGTGACCGCACTTGGCGGCGCCTATGCCGGGTTGGGCGTCTGGACGCTCGTGGCGGCACCGCTCGCCATGTATGTCGTGAAAGCGTCCGGCATGACTTGGGCGGCCGGCACGCTGATGTGGCCGAGCTTCGACTTTCGCGGGGCCGGCGACATGCTGCGCTATGGCGGGATCATGGCGGCGGGTCAGATCTTCTGGTTCGTGCAGAGCCAGGCCGACGTGTTCATCGCCGGGCGTTCGTTCGACCCGCATCTGCTGGGGATCTATACCACCAGCCTGTTCCTCACGCAGATCTTCGTGGCAAAGTTCGTGCCTCCGCTCAACGAAGTGGCCTTCTCCGCCTATGCGCGGATCAAGGAGGATCGCGCCGCGGTCGCTACTGCGTTCGTGAAATCGGCGCGATTGATCATGGTCGTGGGGATGCCCTTCTATCTCGGGCTCGCGGCTACGGCCTATCCGCTTGTGGAGGTGGTGCTCGGACCCAAATGGATCGAAGCAGCGCCCGTGGTGCAATGGCTCGCGCTGGCGATGCCCTTCATGACGATGCAGGTCCTTTATTCCCCGGCGACCGATGCCGCGGGGCGGCCGGGATTGGGGGCCACAAACGGCGCGATCGGAGCGGCGTTGCTGACCAGCGCATACCTGGTCGGGGTGCAGTGGGGCGTGATGGGGCTGGTCGCCGCGTGGCTGCTTGCCTATCCAGTTTACCTAGCGATCTCGACCTGGCGGACGCTGCCGGTGATCGGGGTTGGGGCATGGGAGCTTGGGGAAGGCTTGCTGCCGCCGGTGATTGCATCGCTGGCGATGGCGGGATTCGTGATCGCGATAGACCGCCTGCTCCCCCCGCTGTCGCCCTTGGTTCGACTGGTGCTTCTGACTGGAGTGGGTGCTGCGGCCTATTGCGGGTGGCTGGCGGTGTTTGCGCGCGGGCTGGTGCGTGAAGTCGCCGCGTTGGTTCGCTACCGCCGATCGGGTCACGCCGTTTGAATGTAGCTGCGCATCGCCTCCGCTTCGGCTTCGATGCGGTCGATCCGGTACTTAACCAGGTCGCCGATCGAAACGAGGCCGATGCAGCGGCCGCCCTCCACAACGGGCAGATGGCGGATGCGGCGCTGGGTCATGAGGGCCAGAGCGGCGAGGACGGACTCACCTGGTCCGACAGTGATTGCGGGAGCGGTCATAACGTCCGACACCGGGCGGTCGAGCGCGGCGGCGCCGTCGTTGGCCAGGCAGTAAATCACGTCGCGTTCGGAGAAGATGCCCGCCACTGTGCCGTCCCGCATTACCGGTACTGCGCCGATGCGGCGTTCGGCCAGGAGCGATGCTGCTTGCGTGACCGACTGGTCCGCGTCGATCGAGACGACGTCGCGCCCCTTGCCGTCCAGGATTGCCGCGATGGTCATGCGCCGACTCCGCCCTGTGCCTGAGGCAGTTGTTTCTTCCATGATTCGGGCGCAATTGCAAAGCCATGCCCGAGGAGGAGCAAGACCTGGACGATCCGGCCTACGCGGCTTTCGCGTGGGGGCGGTTCAAGCGTATTCTGTGGTGGATGACGGGGGTGGCGCTGCTGGCGACGGGGGCGGCCGAGCTGGCGCTGTACTGGTCGCTGGGCGGGCTGGACTGGGTGACGGCTAGCGCGACGTTTTTAGGCGTGTTTCTGACCATCATGCTCACTGCAGCATTGATGGGATTGATGTTCCTCTCCTCAGGGAGCGGACATGATGCGCGGGTTGAGGATCCGCTGAAGGACCAAATGGAAATCGGCGACTGAGCCTGGGCTCAGCCGCCGATTAGCGACTATCTTGTCGACGCGGAAAACGCGGTGTCTTCAGACGGCCGGCGCTTCGGCGTCCTCGGTCCGCGCAGTGCGGCGGCGGCGCGGCTTTTTCGGTTCTTCTTCAGACACTTCGGCTGAAACCACATCGCCGAGCGCGGGCGGCAGGACGGCCAGATCGAGGCCCTCACCCGCGTCTACCGGCGCAGCGTTTTCCTCGCGGCGCGGGCGGCGGGTGCGGCGGCGCGGCTCGGCATCCTCACGCACCTCGACCGGAGCGGATTCGGCAGCTTCCACAGGCACTTGGCTCTCGACCGGTGCGGCAGCGACGTTGCCATTGGCATAGCCGTTGCGCTGATCCCGCCCTTCGCGGTTGTCCCGATTTTCACGGTTTTCGCGCGGTTCACGCTCGCGATAGTCGCGGTTTTCGCCACGCGGCGCGCGATTTTCGCGCGGTTCACGCTGTTCGCGAGGTTCGCGCTGCTGGCGCGCTTCGCCCTGCTGCGGCTGCTGGGCCTGCTCGCCCTCGGCACCATATTCGAAGTCGTCGTCACTGCCGTCCATGTCTTCACGCGGGCGGCGCTGCTGCTGCTGTTCCTCGAAGCGCGAGCGGGTTTCGCTCAGCACCCGGAAATAGTGATCGGCGAACTGCAGATAATATTCGGTGTTGACCCGGTCGCCCTGGCGCTGCGCGTCGGAGGCCAGGTTCTTGTACTTTTCGTGCAGCTGGGCGGCATTGCCCCGCGCGCGATTGTCGATCCGGCTGCCATTACCCTGGTTGCCGCCACCGGGGCGCTGCTGCTGCTGACCACCACGACCGCGACGGCGGCCGTTAGCCTGACGATTGTTCATCAAGGTCTGTTTGTCCTGTCTACCTAAGCCGTCCGTCGATCCATCAGCGGTCCCGGATGCACGTTACAACCGCGGAAAGCCCCGGAACTGCCGGTTCTTTCCGTCTGCCATGGCCACCGGACTGCAGTGGCTCACATGACCTGGAGAGGGCAAATGCCCCGAAATTCAACGACGTGGTCTGACGTGGTTGAAAGTGCTTTGCCCCGTTCGCGTTCTTAGCCGGTGCAGCATCGATCTCCAAGTGGAAATATGGGGTGTCGCAAGGGTCGTTCAAGTGAGGCGTACCGCCCGGGGACGGTCGCCAAGATCCTTGTAGACGCGCGGTTCCAGCCCATGCTCGGCACCCAGCGCGCAAACCGCGTCGGCCTGGGTCCAGCCGATCTCCAGCAGCGCCGCGCCGCCGGGGGCGAGCAGGCGCGGAAGCTGCGGCACGATGCGACGGTAATCGTCCAGGCCATCGGCGCCGGCGAACAGCGCCGAAGCGGGCTCATGGTCGCGCACCTCGGGCGGGAGCGCTTCGCCGGTGCCGATATAGGGCGGGTTGGCGAGGATGAGGTCGAACTGGCCGGTGAGGTCTTCGGCCCAGTTGCCAAGGCGGAAGCTGGCGCGCGGCGCGAGGCCAAGGCGATCGGCGTTGCGGCGGGCATAAGCGAGCGCGGAGTCGGACGCGTCGATGCCAAGGCCCTCGGCTTCGGGCCATTGATCGAGCGCGGCGAGCAGCAGCGTGCCCGGGCCGGTGCCGAGATCGAGAATGGTGCGCGGGGTTCGGCGGGCGAAATGCTCGATCGCGGCTTCGATAAGGGTTTCGCTGTCCGGGCGAGGTACCAGCGCGCCGGGACCGACTTCGAGGTCGATGGTCCAGAAGGCCCGGGTGCCGGTAATGTAGGCGACGGGTTCGTGGTTCAGGCGACGGTTCAGGAGCGCGGCGAAGCCGTGCGGGGTGGCGGCGTCGAGGTGGCGCAGGAGGAGGTCGTTACGCGTGGTGCCCAGCGCGTGTGCCATCAGGAGTTCGGCGTCGAGGCGGGGGGTGTCTGTGATCGGGGCGAGTTGGCTGGTGGCGGCGGCGAGGGTTGCGTGCACGCTTTCTCCCTTCGCGGGCGGAAGGGCAGAGCCTGGTTCAGGTGATTCGCTCGGATCGGATGTCATGCCACGCTCCCCTACCCTCTCACCGCGCGCGGTGAGAGGGAGATTGTGTTAGCCCGTCTACTCCATATCCGCGCAGCGACAGACCAGCGGTTTGCGGCTTTTGAGTCCTCCCCCGGAGGGGGAGGTGGCAGCCCGAAGGGATGACGGAGGGGTAGCTCACCACCAGCGACGTTGCCCGCGGAGAATACCCCTCCACCATGCTGCGCATGGTCCCCCTCCCCCTCCGGGGGAGGATTGATTGACGGAGCCGCCCTTGCCCCGGGTCATCCCGGTCTTGAGCCGGGATCCCGCTTCTTCTTCTTCTTCTGCTCGCTCAAGGAAGCGGGACCCCGGCTCAAGGCCGGGGTGACGAAGAAGAAGATGCACGGCGCGCGTCAGCCGTCGAGTTGGGCCAGGCGGTCGGCTTCGTCCTGGGCGATCAGGGCGCCGATCAGTTCGTCCAACTCGCCTTCGAGGATTTCGGGAAGGCGGTGGAGGGTCAGGTTGATGCGGTGGTCGGTGACGCGGCCCTGGCCGAAATTATAGGTGCGGATGCGCTCGGAACGATCGCCCGAGCCGACCATGGAGCGGCGGGCGCCGGTGCGTTCTGCTGCCAGGCGCTCGCGTTCGCGCTCGTACAGGCGGGTGCGCAGCACCTTCATTGCCTTGGCCTTGTTCTTGATCTGCGAACGCTCGTCCTGCTGGATCACGATCGTGCCGGTCGGCAAGTGAGTGATCCGCACGGCGGAGTCCGTGGTGTTGACCCCCTGCCCGCCTGGGCCGGAGGCGCGGAAGATGTCGATGCGCAGGTCCTTTTCGTCGATCTTGAGATCGACGTCCTCGGCTTCGGGCAGAACCGCGACGGTGGCGGCAGAGGTGTGGATGCGGCCGCCGGCTTCGGTGGCGGGCACGCGCTGGACGCGGTGGACGCCGGATTCGAACTTCAGCTTGGCGAACACGCCGGTGCCGGTGACCGAGGCGACGACTTCCTTGAAGCCGCCGGCTTCCGAGGTGCTGCTGGAGATCAGTTCGATCCGCCAGCCCATGCGCTCGGCATAGCGCTGGTACATGCGCAGCAAGTCGCCGGCGAACAGCGCGGCCTCGTCGCCGCCGGTGCCCGCACGGATTTCGAGCATCGCCGGGCGCTCGTCGGCGGCGTCGCGCGGGAGCAGCGAGAGCGCCAGGCTGCGTTCGGCGGTGGCCAGCGCGTCGTGGTTGGCGCGCAGTTCCTCGTTCGCCATCGCGCGGAGGTCCTCGTCGGGGTCCTGCGCCATTTGCTGAAGCGATTCGGTTTCGGCGCGCAGGCGGCGGACCTCACCGGCGGCGAGCGCCACCGGTTCCAGTTCGGCATATTCCTTCGACACCTGGACGAAGCGGTCGCCAGGCAGGTCGCCGGTCGCCATCTGCGCCTGCAACTCGTCGCGCCGCGCCTCGATCGCCGCGATGCGGTCGGCGGGGATGGAGATCACGTCGAGGGAACCTCAGTCCACAATCCTGCCGCCCACTCAGCTAGCATTTCCTCGAGCAGCGTCTCGCTCTCGACGTCTGCGTCTTCAACGCCTGTACTTCGAAGCCAAGCCGCGTGCTTGAATGCGGAAAGTTCGTCGCCGGAGAAGCTGTACTGCTTTCCCGAACCAAGATCCTTCACCGTAAGTTTTCCGCTGGCAATCTCCTCGTCGCCAATCAGCACGGCGTAGCTGGCCCCCTGCACATTGGCCTTGCTCATTCGCTTCTTTAGGTTGCCGCGAAAAGCCATGTCGGCCGCAACATCGGCACGACGCAGGTCTGCCACTACCCCCATCGCGTACAAGTCCGCCTGAGCGCCCATTGGAATGACTGCTACCGCGATCCGCTCGGCCGCCGGCTCTTCGATCAGCATCGCCAGCCGCTCGACGCCCGCCGCCCAGCCCACGCCCGCGGTCTCGGGGCCGCCGAGCGAGCCGATCAGGCCGTCATAGCGGCCACCGGCGAGCACGGTGCCCTGCGCGCCGAGGCGGTCGGTGACGAACTCGAAGGCGGTGTGGCGGTAATAATCGAGGCCGCGGACCAGGCGGCTGTTGCGAGTCCAGGCCACGCCGGCGGCGTCGAGGCCGTTGGTTACCGCCTTGAAGAAGCTGTCTGCTTCGTCGGTCAAATACGCGTCGATGTCTGGTGCGCTGTCGGCGACGGCGCGGTCGCCCGGGTCCTTCGAATCGAGGATGCGCATCGGGTTCTTTTCCAGACGCGTCAGGCTGTCTTGCGACAGCTGGTCCTTGTGCGCCTCGAAATGGGCGACGAGCGCGGTGCGCCAGGCGTCGCGGGTTTCGGCGTCGCCCAGCGTGTTGAGCTGAAGGGTCACGCCTTCGTGGATGCCGAGATCGTGGAGCAGCTGGTCGGCGAGGACGAGGAGTTCGACGTCGGCGGCGGGCTCAGGCGCGCCGATGATCTCGGCGTCGATCTGGTGGAACTGGCGGAAGCGGCCCTTTTGCGGGCGCTCATAGCGGAACACCGGGCCGGAGGTGGCGAGCTTCAGCGGCGCATATTGCTGCCAGCCCTCGGTGATGTACGCCCGCGCGATGCCCGCGGTGAATTCGGGGCGCAGGGTGATGGAGTCGCCGCCGCGATCCTCGAAGGTGTACATTTCCTTCGAGACCACGTCGCTGGTCTCGCCCATCGAGCGGGCGAAGACATTGGTCGCCTCGAAGATCGGGATCTCCAGCCGCTGAAAGCAATAAAGCCGCCGGACGCGGTCGAACGCGTCGATGACGGTGGCGAAGCGGCGCTGCTCTTCGCCGAAGATGTCCTGGGTGCCCCGGATGCGCTTGGGGGTTTCTATGCGTGCCATTTGGGGCGGGCTGATACGGGGTTTGGGAGGGCGCGGGAAGGCCTTTGTAATCCTCCCCGGCACGGGGCGGGGGACCGCCAGCGTCAGCTGGGGGTGGAGGGGGATTTCCGCGAGCGGCTCCTGGGCGGAGAGCCCCCTCCACCACCGCCTTTGGCGGCGGTCCCCCTCCCCGTGCCGGGGAGGAATTATTGTTGTAGGCACCCCCTTCACAAATCTTGCCGCACACCCATATTCCCCTTCGAGTTCAACAACATGGAAGGAGGTGATCTGATGTCTCATTGTCACATGCTAGTTGCGGCGCCCAAGGCTTCGGTTCGCTTCGGCGTGATTGCCGGCTGAAGGCACTAAGTAGCAGAGCTGCTCGCCGCAGCGGCTCGGCAATGGAAGGGCCGTCTCTCTCGCGAGAGGCGGCCTTTTGTCTTTGTGTCGGGAAGTCCTGACACATCCTGATACATTTAAGCTGTAGATGCGCCGCAACCTGCGCCTTATGGGCGGGTTTCCACACTGAATTCCGCCCGGAAACGGGCGCGCAGAGCGGGTCAGAACATTTGCAGCATTCCCATTTGACGAGCCGCCGCCGATCCACGGTCCTCTTGCTGGCGGCGTCGCTGCTGGCGTCTTGCGGCGGTACGCAGGACCCCGCCCAGAAAAAGGGCGGCGGACGCGGCCCCAGCGGGCCGGCACAGGTGGGCTATGTGGTGGTGCAGCCGACCAGCGTGCCGGTGACCACCGAACTGGCCGGGCGTGTCACTGCCTTTCAGATGTCCGAAGTGCGGCCGCAGGTGGCCGGCATCCTGCAGAAGCGGTTCTTCACCGAAGGATCGATCGTGAAGGCCGGGCAGACGCTCTACCAGATCGACCCCAGCATCTATCAGGCGCAGGCCGCGCAGGCGCAGGCCAACCTGCAAAGCGCGCAGGCCAATGCGAACGCCGCGCGCATCCGGGCGCAGCGCTATCGCCCGCTCGCCGAAATGGAAGCGGTCAGCCAGCAGGAATATACCGACGTCGCCGCGCAGGCGCAGCAGGCTAACGCCGCCGTCGCGCAGAACAATGCCGCGGTGCAGACCGCGCGGATCAACCTGCGCTTCACCAAGGTGCCGGCGCCGATCACGGGGCGCATCGGGCGGTCGCTGGTGACCGAGGGTGCGCTGGTGACGACCAACCAGGCCGATCCGCTTGCCGTCATCCAGCGGCTGGACCCGATCTTCGTCGATATTCAGCAATCGAGCGCGGCGATGCTGGCGCTGCGCAAGGCGATGGCCAAGGGGGGCACCATTCCGGGCTCCGCCAGCGTGCGGCTGGTGCTGGAGGATGGCAGCGACTTCGGGCGGACGGGCACGGTCCAGTTCTCCGAAGTGGTGGTGAACCAGAATACCGGCACGGTGACGCTGCGCGCGCGGTTCGATAATCCCGAAGGGCTGTTGCTGCCGGGCATGTTCGTGCGGGCGCAGTTCGCCCAGGCGATCGATACGGAGGCGTTCCTGGTACCCCAGGCGGGCGTGTCGCGCGATCCCAAGGGCGCGGCGACGGTCTATATCGTGGGGCCGGGCAACCGCGCGGTGGCGCGCACGGTGGTCGCCGAGCGGACGCAGGGCGCGTACTGGGTGGTGACGCAAGGCCTCGCTCCGGGGGACAAGGTGATCGTGCAGGGCACCGCGAACCTGCGCCCCGACGCCGAGATCCGGCCGGTGCCGGCGAGTGCGCCGCAGAAGATTCAGGCGCCCAAGGGTGGCGGACAGGCGGCAACGCAGGGCGGCGGTGGTCCGCGCGGTAGCGGCGGCGGGGCTGCGGGCGGCAATGCCGGTCAGTCGAAGAGCAACTAATGTCGCGTATTTTCATCGACCGGCCGATCTTTGCCTGGGTGCTGGCGATCATCGTGATGCTGGCCGGCGTGGGCGCGATCCTGTCGCTGCCCATCGCGCAATATCCCGATGTGGCGCCGCCGCAGGTCAATATCCGCGCGAGCTATCCCGGCGCGTCGGCCGAGACGGTGCAGAATTCGGTCACGCAGGTGATCGAGCAGCAGCTGACCGGCATCGACGGACTGCTCTATTTCAGCTCCAATTCGACCGCGCGCGGGCAGGTGACGATCAGCGCGACGTTTGAAAAGGGCACCGACCCGGACATCGCGCAGGTGCAGGTGCAGAACCAGGTGCAGCAGGCGCTGCCCCGCCTGCCCCAGCAGGTGCAGCAGCAGGGGCTGCGCGTCACCAAGTCGAACCCCGACTTCCTGATGATCGTCGGCGTGTATGACGAGACCGACAAGCGCACCAATATCGACGTGTCCGACTGGCTGTCGTCCAACCTGCAGGACACGCTGGCGCGCGTACCGGGCGTGGGCGACACCAATGTGTTCGGCGCGCCTTATGCGATGCGGATCTGGCTGAACCCGGACCGGCTGGCGAGCTATGCGCTGATGCCCGGCGACGTGATCACGGCGATCCAGAACCAGAACACCGAAGTGGCGGCGGGCGAGATCGGCGGGCAGCCGCAGCCCAGTTCGCAGATGCTCAACGCCACGGTGACCGCGCAGTCGCGGTTGCAGCGGCCCGAGCAGTTCGAGCAGATCATCCTCAAGACCGAGACCAGCGGCGCCAACGTGTTCCTGAAGGACGTGGCGCGCGTCGAACTGGGCGCGGAAAGCTATAACGCGGTCAGCCGCGTCAACGGCCATCCGGGCGCCGGCGTGGCGATCAGCCTGGCGCCCGGCGCCGACGCGCTGGAGACCGCCGAGCTGGTCAAGGCGCGGGTCGAGGAAGCCGCACGCGGTTTCCCGGCGGGCTTCAACTATGCCTATGCCAACGACACGACTGGCTTCATCAAGCTGTCGATCGAGGAAGTGGTCAAGACGCTGATCGAGGCGATCATCCTGGTGGTGATCGTGATGTTCGTGTTCCTGCAAAGCTGGCGCGCGACGCTGATCCCCGCCCTCGCCGTGCCGGTGGTGCTGCTGGGCACGTTCGGCGTCTTCTATGCGCTGGGCTTCACCATCAACACGCTGACGCTGTTCGGGCTGGTGCTGGCGATCGGCCTGCTGGTCGACGACGCGATCGTGGTGGTCGAGAATGTCGAGCGCCTGATGGAGGAAAACCCCGACCTGTCGCCGCGCGATGCGACGATCCAGTCGATGGAGCAGATCCAAGTCGCGCTGGTGGCGATCGCGCTGGTGCTCTCGGCAGTGTTCCTGCCCATGGCGTTCTTTGGCGGGTCGACGGGCGTGATCTATCGCCAGTTCTCGGTCACCATCGTTGCGTCGATGGTGCTGTCGGCACTGGTGGCGCTGATCCTGACCCCGGCGCTCACCGCCACGCTGCTCAAGAAGAAGAGCGAGCATCATGGCGGCTGGGTGGAGCGGCGCTTCCCGCGCGTCGGCCGTTTCTTCGAGCGCGCCCGCAACGGGTTCAACAACGGCTTCGACCGCGCTTCGAACCGGTACGCCAATGGCGTCGCCAAGGTGGTGGACCGCAAATGGCTGTTCCTGCTGCTCTACGCCGCGGCGTGCGCGCTGCTGGTGCTGATGTTCGTCCGGCTGCCCACCGGCTTCCTTCCGACCGAGGACCAGGGCGCTACATCGGTGCAGTTCCGCCTGCCCGCCGGCGCGACACAGAGCCGCACCCAGGAAGTGCAGCTGGCAATCGAACGCTATTTCCGTGAGCAGGAAGCCAAAAACGTCTCGGTCACTTTCACCGTCACGGGCGGCGGCGGCGGCGGCGCGAGCGGTCAGAACACCGGCCAGGGCTTCCTCAACCTGACCGACTGGTCCCAGCGCGAGGGCAAGGAAAACTCGGCTGAGGCGATCGTCGGGCGTGCTTCGGGCGCATTCCGCAACTTCCGCGACGCGCAGGTCTTTGCGCTGGTGCCGCCGGCAATCCGCGGGCTGGGCCAGTCCACCGGCTTCACCATGGAGCTCCAGAATGCGAGCGGCATGCCGCGCGAGGAGTTCCTGGCCGCGCGCGACAAGCTGCTGGCGCTGGCCAATGCCGATCCGATGCTGGCGCAGGTCCGCCTGTCCGACCTGCCCGACGTGGCCACGCTGAAGGTCGATGTCGACCAGCAGAAGCTGGCGGCGCTGGGGCTTGCCCAGGGTGACGTGAACAACACGCTGTCGACGGCCTGGGGCGGGCGCTACGTCAACGACTTCATCGACCGGGGCCGCGTGAAGCGCGTCTATGTCCAGGGTGACGCGCCGTTCCGCGCCGCGCCGTCCGACATCAACGAATGGTTCGTGCGCAACAATGCCGCCGGGCAGATGGTGCCCTTCTCTTCCTTCGCGCAGACCAGCTGGTCGACCGCGCCGACCACCATGTCGCGATTCCAGGGCATCCCCGCCTTCGAGATCCAGGGCCAGGCGGCGCCGGGCCAGAGCTCGGGCGCGGCGATGGACCGGATGGAGGAACTGGCGCGGCAGATCCCGGGCACCAGCGTCGCCTGGGCCGGGCTGTCCTATCAGGAGCGGCTGTCGGCGGGTCAGGCGCCGCTGTTGTACGGCATTTCGCTGCTGGTCGTGTTCCTGTGCCTGGCCGCGCTGTATGAAAGCTGGTCGATCCCGATCGCGGTGCTGCTGATCATCCCGCTCGGGCTGGTCGGGGCGATCTTTGCCGTGACGCTGCGCGGGCTGCAGAATGACGTGTACCTGCAGATCGGACTGCTCACGACGATGGGGCTGGCCGCGAAGAACGCCATCCTGATGATCGAGTTCGCCGAACAGGCCGAAAAGCAGGGCAAGCGCGTGATCGACGCCGCGATCGAGGCGGCACGCATCCGCCTTCGCCCGATCCTGATGACCAGCCTTGCCTTCATCTTCGGCGTGCTGCCGCTGGCGATCTCGACCGGTGCCGGCGCCAACAGCCGCATCGCGATCGGCACGTCGGTGATCGGCGGCATGATTACTGCGACCGTGCTCGCCATCTTCTACATTCCGCTGTTCTTCGTGCTGGTCCGCCGCGGGGTCCGTGACGGGCTCAAGGCGATCCGCGCGCGGACGCGGCGCAACGCTCCGGAGGCAACGGCATGAAGCGCGCTGCGCTGATCCTGCTGGCCAGCGTGTCGCTGGCCGGGTGCAAATCGATGGCGCCCGACTATGTGCGGCCGGCATCGCCGGTGCCGCCGAGCTGGCCGCTGGGCGACGCTTATTTGGCCCAAAGAGAGGCCGCGTTGCCGGCAGTTACCTATCAGGACATCTTCCGCGACGAGCGGTTGCAGGCGTTGATCCGCCAGGCGCTGGTCAACAATCGCGACCTGCGCGTGGCGGCGGCGAATATCCGCGTGGCGCGCGAGCAATATCGCATCCAGCGCGCGGACCTGTTGCCCGAGCTGGGCGTCAGCGGCGGCGGCAATGTGTCGGGGGGATCGGGCGGCGGCTCCACGGTCGTCGGCAATAATGGCGGGGTCGGTACGGGGACCGGCAATGGCGGCACCGGCACCGGAACCGGCGGGGTCGGCAACGGCAATGGCGGCACGGGTAACGGCGCCGGCAATGGCGGAACGGTTGTGGGTGGCGGATCGGGCACCCGCACGCGCTTTTCGGTAAATGGCGGCATCACCTCGTTCGAGATCGACCTGTTCGGGCGGATCGCCTCGCTGACCGAGGCCGAGCAGAACCGCTATTTCGCGACCGAAGCGGCGGCGCGGGCGACCCGGCTGACGCTGATCGGTGACATTGCCGATGCTTGGCTGACCTATGCCGCCGACAAGAGCCTGTTGGCGATTGCGCAGGACACCGCGGAGAGCGCCGAGCGCAGCGTGCGGCTTACGCGCGCCCGGTTGCAGGGCGGGATCGCGCCGCGCACCGACCTGCGCCAGGCCGAGCAGATCCTGGAAGGCGCGCGTGCCGACCTGGCGGTGCAGACCACCGCGCTGGCGCAGGACGTGAATGCGCTCCAGCTGCTGGTCGGCAATCCGATCGCCGAGACGCTGTTGCCGCGGTCGATCGACGAAGCGGCGCCGGGGGTGACGGAACTGCCCGCGGGCGTCGATTCGCAGGTGCTGCTGCGCCGACCCGACGTGGTGCAGGCCGAATATACGCTGCGTGCCGCCAATGCCGAGATCGGCGCGGCGCGCGCGGCCTTGTTCCCGCGCATCACCCTGACGGGCGTGCTAGGGTTGGCGAGCGATGCGCTGGCCGGGCTGTTCCGGGGGGATGGCTTTACCTGGTCGGGCGGGGCCAACGCGAACTATTCGATCTTCAACGCGGGCGCGGCGCGCGCGGGCGTACGGCTGACCCAGGCGCAGCGCGATGCGTCGGTGGCGGCGTATGAGCGCACGATCCAGATCGCGTTCCGCGAAGTGGCCGACGCGCTGGCGCGGCGCGGCACGGTGACCGAGCAGCTGCGCGCGACCAACGCCCAGGCCGAGGCAGCGGCGGATACCTATCGCCTGGCCGAGGCGCGCTATCGCGGCGGGATCGACACGTTCCTGGCGACGCTGGATGCGCAGCGCTCGCTATACGCGGCGCGGCGGACGCTGGTGACGACGCGGCTGACCCAGGCGAGCAACCTGGTGACGCTGTACCGGACGCTGGGTGGGGATTCGATGCTGGATGCGCGGCGTGACGGGCCGGCGCTGATGGGGCCGGACGCGCAGTAGGCCTAGCCGGTCACGATCCTCCCCCGGAAGGGGGGGATCTTCTCCGGATCTGTCAATTCGTCACCCCGGCCTTGAGCCGGGGTCCCGCTGCCTTGCCCCACAGAAGAAGAAGCGGGATCCCGGCTCAAGGCCGGGATGACGGAATGTGGCAGCGTTACTTGAGCGCGGCGACGAAGGCGCGGGCGTTGGTGGCGACTTGGTCGGCCGTCAGGCCCACCTTGTAGAGTGCCGACCCCAGGCCGAAGCCGGCGGCGCCGGCGTCGCGCCAGGGATCCATATTGTCGGGAGCGATGCCGCCGACGGGGAGCAGGCGCATGTCCTTGGGAAGGACGGCGCGCATGGCCTTGAGCACGCTCGGGCTGGCGGCTTCGGCGGGGAAGAGCTTGAGCGCAGTGGCGCCCGCGTCGATCGCGGCAAAGGCTTCGGTGGGCGTGGCGATGCCGGGAAGTGACACCAGGCCGGCGGCGGCGCTGGCCGCGATCACCGCGGTGTTCGCGTTGGGGGAGATGATCATGGTGCCGCCGGCGGCACGGACAGCCTCGACCTGATCGACCTTGAGCACGGTGCCCGCGCCGATCACCGCCCGGCCCTCGAACCGCTTGGCCAGGCGCGCGACGCTGTCGAGCGGGTCGGGCGAGTTCATCGGAACTTCGATCAGGGTGAAGCCGGCCTCGACCAGCGCTTCGCCGATGCCCTCCACCTCATCGGGCTTTACCCCGCGCAGGATGGCGATCAGCGGGCAGCGCGCGAAGGCGGCGTCGAAGGCGGCGATGTGGCTCATTGTTTTGCGATCTCGTTGATGCCGGCGACGAAGGCGGCGTGGCTGTCGACTAGATGGGCGGTGCGGCCCTGGGCTTCAATCGCCGCGGCGTAGAGCCCGCCCAGCATCGGGTCAGCGAGGATGTGGACGGTGTCGTGGCCGCTGGTTTCCAGCCGCGCGGCGACATCGGCGCCGATCAGCAGGCCGCTGGCATAGGCCGCGGCGTCCGCATCGCCGCGAGTCCCCAGCATCTTGGCGGCGCGAATGCCGAACAAGGAGGCGGCGACGTCGCGGCGTCGGCCCTCCTCGACGCCCTGGAGGAAGGCGACGCCGGGCGTGACGTCGCCGGTGAGCTGGGAGGCGAGCAGGCCGTGCTTCTTGAGCAGCGCGAACAGCTCGCCGGTCATGGCGGTGGTGAAGTCGGCGACGCGGCCGGCCGCCATGGTCACCCATTTGCAATGGGTGCCCGGCTGGGCGAGCAGCGCGTCGGCGGGGACCAGGCCCGCGGCGACGGCGCCGAGCAGCTGGACTTCCTCGCCGCGCATCACGTCGGGGCGGCCGGTGACCAGGGTGGAGATGCCGGGGACGATGGCGGTGCGGTCGTCGATCCACAACAGGCTCGCGGCGATTTCGGGCACGCCCGCGGGTGCCGCGACATAGGGGGCGACCTGCCAGCCGACCGTGGAGCCGACCATGCCGGCGAGCAGCATCGGCAAGTCGCCGAAACGCTCGCGGATGCCCGCGGCTTCCCCGCCGAAGTCGCCCGGAGTGACTGCGGTCACGCCCTTGTCGTCGCGCACGGTGCTGACGACCTGCCCGCCCTCGATCAGGAAGACGCGGCGATTGGTGGTGCCCCAATCCACGGCCAGGAAACGCGTACCGAACACCGACATCAGTTCACCACCAGCATGTCTTTGCGGCGAGTGGAGCCGCATTGTTCATTTATCGTATTTAATAGCCTTGTCCAGCGACGCGATACCGCTAACGTAGGTCAAGGCGGGTGCGCACGAAACGACCGTTGCGCGTGAAGAGGGTTTACACAAGGGCATGGCCAGCAATTATCCGAGCCTGGGGAGCGCCGACGAGCGCCCGCAACTGGGCCGCAATCTCACTTATGGCATGCTCGACAGCCTGGGGCGCGCGATCGTCACCGGACGCTATGAGCACGAACCGTTCCCGATCGAGGCCGAGCTGGCCAAGCAGCACGGCGTCAGCCGGTCGGTGACACGCGAGGCGGTCAAGATGCTGACCGCCAAGGGGCTGCTGAGCGCGCGGCCGCGCCAGGGGACGGTGGTCCAGCCGTCGCAGAACTGGAACCTGTTCGATACCGACGTGCTGCGATGGCTGCTGGAGCGCAAATTCTCGCTCGAGCTGCTGCGCCAGTTTAACGAGTTGCGCGTCGCGATCGAGCCTGAAGCCGCGGCGCTGGCGGCGCGGGTGGCGACGGAAGAAGATTTGCGGGCGATTTCGACGGGCCTGGAGCGGATGGAAGCGGCCGAGCGCGGCGAGGAGGATGCGCTGGACGCCGACATCGCCTTTCACGTTGCCATCCTGCGGGCGTCGGAAAATCCCTTTTACGCGCAGTTCCGCGATGTGGTGAGCACGGCGCTGCGCAGCTCGATCCGCTTCACCAACCGGATCAAGGGGCATACCGCCAGCCTGGCCGAGCATGCCGCGGTACGCGACGCCATCGCCGCGCGCGATCCGGAAGCGGCGCATGCAGCGATGCGGGTGCTTGTTCAGGACGTACTGACGCTGATCGGCACGGCGGAAATCGAAAAGGCCTGACTGCTCAGCCCAGCGCGCGGGCGGCGGCAAGCGCGCGCTCGCGGCCCTCGCGGTGGCCGATGATCTTGGCCGGATAGCCCGCCGGGCGGCAGCCTGCCGCGTCGGGATCGTGGATTGCCGCGTCGGAAAGGCTCGCAAGCTCGGGTACCCAGCGGCGGATATAGTCGGCGGCGCCGAACTTCTCCGACTGCGACAGCGGCGCCATGATCCGGCTGAACATGTTGGCGTCGATCCCGGTGCCGGCGATCCACTGCCAATTGACGGCGTTGTTGCCATAGTCGGCGTCGACCAGACAGTCCCAGAACCAGCGCTCTCCCTCGCGCCAATCGATCAGCAGGTGCTTCACCAGGAAGCTGGCAGTGATCATGCGGACACGGTTGTGCATCCAGCCGCTGACCCAGAGCTGGCGCATGCCGGCGTCGACAATGGGATAGCCGGTGCGGCCCTGCTGCCACGCCTTGAGGTCGGCTTCCGCGTCTGCGCCCGTGCGCCAGCGCAGCGCATCATATTTCGCGCGGCCGTTGTGGGTGGCGTAATCGGGGAGCGCCCGGATGACGCCGTCGGTGAAGTCGCGCCAGGCGAGTTCCTTCAGGAACTTGTCGGCTTGGCTGGCGCCGCTGACTTGGGCGTAGAGCTGGCGGGGCGAGATCTCGCCGAAATGGAGATGGGGCGAGAGGCGCGAGGTACCCTCCACCTCGGTCGGCAGGTTGCGGGCTTCTTCGTAGCTGCCGACATGCTCGGCCCAATCCTCCGCCTTGTCGAGTGCCTCGGCCTCGCCGGGCTGCCAATCCTCGCCGAACGCCGCCGCCCAGTTCGGGCGCGTTGGGAGCAGGTTCCAATCGTCGAGCGTGTCGCTGCGCGGCCAGTCTGCGGGAGCGGGGACGCGATTCGGTGCAGGGAGTGGCGGCTCGGGCGGGAGGAACTGCTGGAGGGCGCGCCAGAAGGAGGAGAAGATCCGGTACGGCTGCCCGGCGCCGGTGGTGATGTGCTCGACGGGGGCGAGATGATTGCCCGCGTGCAGGCAGAGTGCGTCGCCAAGCGTCTCCTCGACCTGGCGCCACCAGGGTTCGTGGTGAGTGATCGCGTGGATCTGTTGTGCGCCGGTCTCGGCCAGGAGGTCGCGCAGCACGTTGGCGGCGGGGTCGCGGCGAAGGATCAGGCGGCTGCCTTTAGCCTCCAGGCTTTGAGCCAAGCTCGTCAGGCTGTGGTGGAGCCACCAGCGCTGCGCGCCGCCGATGCGCCACGCGCCGGGGGTTTCGTCGTCGAGGATGTAGACGGGGATAACCGCGCCGCTTTCGACCGCGGCGTGCA
Source organism: Sphingomonas sp. IC-56 (assembly GCF_021043375.1). Classification (GTDB taxonomy): domain Bacteria; phylum Pseudomonadota; class Alphaproteobacteria; order Sphingomonadales; family Sphingomonadaceae; genus Sphingomonas. Next base: position 166,556 of record NZ_JAJNDV010000007.1, on the reverse strand, counting down.
GGGCGGGCTGGTCATCCAGGCGAAGGTCCTGGCGGAACCAGAGGATCGTGGGAGTGGACACGGTTTGGCGTACGCGTGGGGGGTGGAGCGGGTTCCTCTTTACCAGTTAGGCTTGATCCAGCTGTGGAGGCTAGAGGTCAGTTCATCTTGATGGGCAAGATGGCGCCGTCTTCGCGGTACGTTACCTTCTGGATGGCGACGCGGCGCTCGCCATCATAGGGGCCGTCGCCGGGCGCGTTTTCCCAGCGGTGATAGGCGATGTACCATTGCCCGTCCTTGGGATCCTGGAAAAAGCTGTGATGGCCGGGTCCCTTGAACTTCTTGTCGGCCTGGAGCAGCGCGCCGCCATAGCGCCAGGGGCCGGTGGGCGAGAGCGCGACGGCATAGTGAACCTGGTAATTGGAGTGGTTCCACTGCCCGGCGCTGTACGACAGGTAATAGATGCCGTTGCGAACGTGCATGAAGGCGCCTTCGGTGAAGTTCGGCGGGGTTTCCACCGGCACTTCACGCTCGATCGTCACCATGTCCGGCTTGAGCACCCAGGCGCGCAGCTTGGCGCCCGCGCTGCCGCCGGCATAGAGATAGGGCGTCTTGCTCTTGGGGTCGACGAACACGGCCGGGTCGATCGCCTCGAACCCCTTGCCGCCATCGTTGACCAGCGGACGGCCACTGTCGGTGCAGGGACCCGCTGGCCCCTTGCAGACCGCCACGCCGATACGGCTGGGGGTCGGGTTCTGGGGCCCGACCGAATAATAGAAGAACCAGCTGCCATTCGCCTGCACCATGTCGGGTGCCCAGAGGAAGTGGACCGGCACGCGGTCGTTCCTGACCCAGGGGATGTCCTTGAGGCGCAGGAGCGGCGCTTCGCGCTTCCACTGCGCCATGTCGGGTGAGGACCAGGCCGACAGCCCCTCCCCGCCCGTCGGGTAGATCCAGTAGCGGCCGTCCGCGATTTCGATGTCGGGATCGGCGCCGGCAAAGAGCGAGCGCGCCTGCCCCTGCGCTGCCGACGGGAGAACCGCCAGCAGCGCGGGAAACAGCAGGCCGGCCGCACGAAGCGGCCAGCGCATCAGTATGCCGCCGCCGGAACCACGCCCTTGGGCGCCGCTGCCATCCGCTTGATCAGGTCGACCTCGGCCTGGCGGTACGGCGTGCCGTCGAAGTGCAGCACGTCGTGGAACCAGATCGTCGGCTCTTCATAGGTGTAGGGCTTCTTCCAGCTGTCCCACGGGAAACGCGTCTGCATCTTTCCGTCGACGAAGCCCCAATTGTACATCGCGATATTGAGCTTCTTGGCGATCGGCAGGGTGTTGTCGAAGGTCGAGCCGTTGCCGCGTGCCATATATTCGGTGCACCAGACCGGGCGGCCATAGCTGAGCATCTGCTTGGCGCGCTCCTCGAACTTTTCCGGCCAGCTATAGTCGTGGAAGCTCAGGATGTCGGATTCGCGGATCTGGATCTTCTCTACCGCGTCGAGCTTGCTCTGGTCGTCCCAATGGTCGCCGATCCAGACGCCAGAGGTGAGCGGCTGAACCGGGTTGGCGGCGCGTGCGGCAGCGAAGATGCGCGGCAGCAGCGTCGCGACATATTTGTTCTTGTCCGGCGTCGGCTTGTAGTTGCCGCCGCCCGGATTGTTCGGTTCGTTCCAGACGTCCCAGCCGACGACGCGATCATCCTTGGCAAAGGTCGTGACGACGTCCTTCACATAGGCTTCCAACTTGCCATATTGCGAGGCGTCCTTCAGGCGCGCGGCGCCCGGCGACTGGACGGAGCCGGAATTATGCACGCCCGGGATCGGCGGGTGCTGCGGACCGGCGACGGGATCGGGATCCCAGCAGCTGTCGAAGAAGATCCACAGCGTCTTGATGTTGTGCCGGGCCGCGATGGTCATGAACTCGTTCATGCGGCGCTTGAGGCCCGGCGCGTCGGTTTCCCACAACAGATGGTGCAGGTTCACCCGCATCACGTTCATGCCCATCGCCTGCGCCCAGCCGAGTTCCAGGTCGATACGCTTCGGGTCCCAGGTCTCTGCCTGGAACATTTCGAGCTGGTTGATGGCGGTGGCCGGCGTGTAGTTGGCGCCGATCTGCCAGGGCTGGGTCGCGTGCCAGCCATTGGCCTGCGCCTTGGTCCACTGGTCGCGCGCCTGCGCGGGCGACAGCGTCGCCGTCAGCGTCAGCGCGCTGGCGGCGAGAAGGAAAGTGCGGCGGATCATCATCGTCTTGTGCTCTCCTGAGGGGTTCAGCGCTTCTTCGGCGCCGTGGTGCCGCCGGTGGTCAGGCGGTAGGTCATGATGTTGCGATAGGTCTGGCCCGGGTTCAGCCGCGCGTTGGGAAAGCCCTTCTGGTTCGGGGCATCCGGGAATATCTGCGGCTCGAACACCACGGCGTCGCCCATGCGATAGATCTTGTTCGACTTGCCGTGGCTGGTCGCGTCGAAGAAGTTGCCGGAGTAGAATTGCAGCCCGGGCTGGTTCGACCAGAGCTCGAAGCCGCGGCCCGAGGCGGGATCATAGACCTTGGCCATCAGGTGCTGGTTTTGCGTCACTTCGCGGCCGACCACCCAATTATGGTCATAGCCGCGGCCGAACACGATCTGCTGGTCGCTGGCGTCGCGGACGCGGTCGCCCACGGCACGCGCGGTGCGGAAGTCGAACACGGTGCCGGCAACGGGCTTGAACTGGCCGCTGGGGATCGCGCCGGCATCGGTCGGCAGATAGCTGGTGGCGGGGATGGTCACCATGTGGCCCATCGCCCCGTTGGCCGAGCCTTCGCCCGACAGGTTCCAGTACGCGTGGTTGGTGATGTTGGCGATCGTCGGCTTGTCAGTGGTCGCGCGATATTCGATCGTCAGGTTGTTGCGTTCGTCCAGCGAATAGATCGCGTCCACCGTCATGGTGCCGGGATACCCCTGGTCACCATCCGGGCTGACATAGCGCAGCGTCACCGAGGCGGTCGGGCCATTGGCGACCGACACCACTTCCCACAGCACCTTGTCGAAGCCGGTCGTGCCGCCATGCAGCGAATTCTTGCCATCGTTGACCGGCGTCTGGAAGGTCTGACCGTCGATCCGGAAGCGGCCGGCGTCGAGGCGGTTGGCGAAGCGGCCGACGGTGCCGCCAAAATACTGGCCCTTGTCGACATACTGGCCGATATTGTCATAGCCGAGCGCGACATCTGCGCGCTTGCCGGTGCGGTCGGGCATGACCACCGACTGGAGCGTCGCGCCATAGGCGATCACGGTGGCGGAGACGCCGCGGGCATTAGCCAGGGTGACCGACTGAACGGCGCGTCCATCGGCAAGCTTGCCGAAGGTGCCGCGCTTCGCGGTGGCGGCATGCGCGGCGGGGCTGGCGAGCGCCAGCATGGCAGCGGCGGCGAGATAGGGGGCAAGCGTCTTCAAGTCTCTCTCCCGGTTTTTTCGTGGAAGGGCGTGCGCAGGAGCGGTGCCGCGGCTGGGCGCGTGCAACGGGTGGATGCCGAGCAAGGGATTCTGCGCGTGCTGCATGCCTCTCTCCTGCGGCGCCCGGGCCGCATCCTTTGTCCGCCATGCTTGATCGGGCGGATCGTGGGCGGGATTGATAACCGCGATGCCGGGCAATAGGAAGAATATATCTGATAAATGAGGAGCAGGGTGTGACGGCACCAATTCGACTGGGACTGGTCGGCATCGGCAAGATCGCTCGGGACCAGCATCTGCCCGCCCTTGCCGGCGACGAGCGTTTCGACCTGGCGGCGGTGGCGAGCCGGAATGCGAGCGTGGAGCGCGTTGCTTCCTTTCCCGACATCGATGCGATGATTGCGGCGGTGCCCGATCTCCAGGCGGTGTCGCTGTGCACGCCGCCGGACGGGCGCTACGAACAGGCAGCCACCGCGATCGCGGCCGGGCTGCACGTGATGCTGGAAAAGCCGCCAGCCGCGACTCTGTCGGAAATTGCGGCGCTGGAGGCGCAGGCACGGGCTAGGCAAGTAACGCTGTTCACCAGCTGGCATTCGCGCGAGGCTGCGGGTGTGGCGCCGGCGCGGGAATGGCTGGCCGACAAGCAGATCACGGCGATGCGCATCCATTGGCGCGAGGATATTCGCCGCTGGCATCCGGGGCAGGAATGGATTCTGGGTCCCGGTGGCTTCGGCGTGTTCGATCCGGGCATTAACGCGCTGTCGATCGCCACGCGCATCCTGCCCGAGCCGCTACTGCTCGATTCGGCTTGGATGGAAGTGCCCGAGGGCCGCGCGTCGCCGCTGCGCGCCGAGCTGGCGATGCGGAGCGGCACGGCGGAGGTGAGCGCGGCGTTCGACTTCCTCCAGACCGGGCCGCAGACCTGGGACATCGAAGTCGACACCGATGCCGGCATGCTGCGGCTGTCGATGGGCGGCAGCATCCTGGAGCTGCCGGGCGCCGAACCGCAAAAGGCGCCGGATCGTGAATATGCCCGGCTCTATGCGCGCTTCGCCGAACTCGTCAGCGCGGGCGAAAGCGATGTCGACGTGCGGCCGTTGCAGATTGTCGCCGACGCATTCCTGCTGGGCGAACGCCGCAGCAGCGAGGCCTTCGCCTTCTAGCGCGCCTGCCTGCGCCCCTTGCTTTCGCTTGTGCGGGAGTGTGGGCGCGGGCAAGTGGAGGGAATGCGCCAGGCGCCTCCTCCCCCGCCACCCCAGCTGGCGCGGTCGCGCGCGGCGCGCGCGGGCTATCTGGTGCTGGGGCTGTTCTTCTTGAGCCTGGGGGTGATCGGCGCGTTCCTGCCGGTGATGCCGACCACCATCTTCATCATCCTGGCGGCGGGGAGCTTCAGCAGATCCTCGCCCCGGCTGGAGAATTGGCTGTTGCAGCACCGCTTGTTCGGTCCGCCGCTGCGGGCGTGGCGTGTCGAGGGCGCTATTCCGGCCAAAGCCAAGATCGTCGCGGTCGCCAGCATGGCCGGCGGCTATGCCCTATTCCTGTGGCAGGCCCATCCGCCCGCATGGCTCGCCGGCTGCGTAGCGGTGCTGCTGCTCGCATTGGCCGCCTATGTGCTCAGCCGACCCGCACCGGCACGCGGATAGTTGACCGGGACCGGGTGCTTGTGGCACTCGCTCGCGCATCGCTCCGCTGCGCACTGCGGCAGGGCACGCTCAGGCAAGCCTCGGCACCGGGCGGGTATAGCACAATGGTAGTGCAGCAGCCTTCCAAGCTGAATACACGGGTTCGATTCCCGTTACCCGCTCCAGCCGATCCAGCCTTGGACAGCGCTGGATCCATGACCGCCGACTCCCCACCACTGGCATTGTACGTCCATTGGCCGTTCTGCGTGTCCAAATGCCCCTATTGCGACTTCAACAGCCATGTCCGCGAATCGGTGGACCAGGAGATCTGGCGCGCGGCGATGCTTGCCGATCTCGCGCATGAGGCCGCGCTGCTGCCGGGGCGACGGCTGGGGTCGATCTTCTTTGGCGGCGGCACGCCGTCGCTGATGCCGCCCGAAACGGTGGCGGCGGTGATCGATGCCGCCGCGCAGCACTGGACGTTCGAGCCGGGCATCGAGATTACGCTGGAGGCCAACCCGTCTTCGGTGGAGGCAGCACGGTTCGCCGACCTGTCGCGGGCCGGCGTGAATCGCGTTTCGCTGGGGTTGCAGGCGCTCGACGATGACGCGCTGCGCTTTCTGGGCCGCGCGCACGGCGTGGCCGAGGGACTGGCGGCGCTCGACACCGCGCAGGCCGTGTTCGCGCGAGTGAGCTTCGACCTGATCTATGCCCGGCCCGACCAGACGCTTGCCGGCTGGGAAGCCGAGCTGGGCCGGGCGCTGGGCTTTGGCACCGAACATCTTTCGTTATATCAGCTGACCATCGAAGCGGGCACGCGCTTCGCGACCTTGTTCGAAAAGGGCGAACTGGCCGCATTTGATCCCGACGCGGCGGCCGACCTGTTCGAGGCGACGCGCGCGATGACGGCGGCGGCTGGACTGCCGGCTTATGAGATCTCCAACCACGCCCGGCCCGGCGCGGAGAGCCGGCACAACCTGACCTATTGGCGCTATGGCGATTACGCGGGCGTGGGTCCGGGCGCGCATGGCCGGCGGGGCGGCGTGGCGAGCCTGCGGCGCAAGAAGCCGGAGAACTGGCTGACCTCCGTCGAACGGAACGGCCATGGCATTGAGCGGGAGGACCCGCTGGTGCCCCAGGAACGCGGCGTCGAGGCGCTGCTGATGGGGCTGCGGTTGGAAGAGGGCGTCGACTTGGCGCGTATCGCTGCGCTGGCCGGGGGTACGCCGCCGCTGGATGCGCATGCGCTGGACGCGATGCAGCGCCAGGGACTGATAACCCGGACCGGCGAGCGGTTGCAGGTGACCGATACAGGAATGCCAGTGCTGGAAGCGATCCTGCGCGAGCTGGTGGTCGCCTGAGCCCCCTGCCCTCCCTCGCCCGGGGCGAGGGAGGATCGAGGCACGATCAGTTTCCTGCGAAGTTGGTCGGGGCGGCGGAAACCGTGACGGTGGTGCCGCCGCGCACTTCCTGCACCTCCAGCGCGCGTTCGGCGACGCCGTCGCGGCCGAAGCGGAAGGCGCCGTCAAGACCGGCAAAGCCGTCGCGGTCTACCAGCCGGCGTTCGGGGAACTCCGAGCCCGGGCGCCAATCACGCGCGACGCGGATGGTCAGCAGCACGGCGTCATAGCCGAGCGTCGACAAGCGGTACGGTGCCGCGCCGAAGCGGGCGCGGTACTTGCCGGCGAACTGGCGATAATAGTTGTCGGGCACGCTGGCGAACCAGGCGCCGTTGAGCGCGGTGCGAGCGCCGACACCCGAATCGGTGTTCCACAACTCGGTGCCGAGCACGCGCGCCGTCTTGCCGCTGGCCGAGCGGCGAACGAGCGGGACGGCGGTCACGGCGCTGTCGGCGGCGCCCGCGATCAGGATCGCCTGGAAGGGCGAGCGGCCGATCTTCGCAACAGCGCTCGTCATCGAGCCCGGCCGCGCTTCATAGGTTTCCATCGCCAGCACCTTGCCGCCAGCATCCTCGACCGCGCGCAGGAAGGCGGTGGATGCGCGGTCGCCATAGGTGCCGGCGGGCATCAGCCCGGCAAATTCGGTGATGCCGCTGCTGCGCGCATAATCCACCACGCGCTCGATCGACTGCGACGGCGAATAGCCCAGGATATAGGTGCCATTGCCCGCGGCGGTGGCATCGTTGGAGAAGCTGAGCACGGGCACGCGTGCCTGGCGAGCGACCGGCGCGACGGCGCGCGCGTCTTCGGCGAGCAGCGGGCCGAGGATCAGCCGGTTGCCCTCGGCAAGCGCCTGGGTTGCAGCGGCGGCGGCGCCACCGGGCGCGGCGGTGTCATAGGTCGTGATGCGCAGATCGTCGTTGCGGGCGTCGAGGATCGCCAGCTGCGTGGCGTTCTGGATCGAGCGGCCGACGCCGGCATTGGGTCCTGACAGCGGCACGAGCAGCGCGACGCGGTGCCGCTCCACATCCTGCGGCAGCCCTGGCTGGATCGGGCGCGGCGCAACCGGCCGCGGCCGCTCGACCGGCGGGGGCACGCGCGCGGGCTCCGGCGCGTTGCGCGGTGCGACGCAGGCCGCCACCAACATGGTTGCTGCGAGTGCGGCGGACCGCACCAAGTTCCAAACCGCCCGTTGCGGTACCCCGTTGGCGTCTGCCATGAACTTCCCCGATGACTTCTGTTCTCGCGCCCGGCCTCTATATCGTGGCCACTCCGATCGGCAATCTCGGCGACCTTTCGCCGCGCGCGTCTGAAATACTGTTGAGCGCCGATATCGTTGCGGTCGAGGACTCACGTGTGACAGCCGGGCTGTTCCGGCATCTGGGCGCGAAGGGGCGGATGATGCCCTATCACGACCATAACGCCGATGGGGTGCGGCCGGGGCTGGTGGCCAGGATGGCGTCTGAAGCCGTCGCGCTCGTGTCCGACGCCGGCACGCCGCTGATCTCCGATCCGGGCTACAAGCTGGTGCGCGATGCGCGGGCGGCGGGGCATGCGGTGACGACGATCCCGGGACCGTGCGCGGCAGTGGCCGCACTGACGCTGGCGGGGCTGCCCACTGACCGCTTCCTGTTCATCGGCTTTTTGCCGCCAAAGATGCAGGCCAAGGCGGAGGCGATCGCCGAGGTGGCGGCAATCCGGGCGACGCTGGTGCTGTACGAGTCTGGACCTCGGTTGGCGGCGACGCTGGAGGCCCTGAGGGAGGGCCTGGGCGACCGCGAGGCCGCGGTAGCGCGCGAGATCACCAAGAAGTTCGAGGAATGCGTGACCGGCACGCTGTCGCAGCTCGCCGCGCGCTATGCGGACGCGCCGCCCAAGGGCGAAATCGTGGTGGTGGTCGCCCCCCCGGGCGAAGCACCCCCGCCCAGCGAGGAAGATGCCGATGCTGCTCTGGCAGAGGCGCTGACAAGGCTGCCCCCTGCCAAGGCGGCGGGTGAAGTGGCCAAGAAACTGGGCCTGGACCGCAAGGCGCTGTACCAACGCGCGCTTGCGATGAAGGCTTAGGCGAGCTGGACCTGATGAGCGGTGACCGAATCCAGAAGGAACCGCTCATCCGAACCGGTCAGTTCGGCCAGGCGGCGGACATAACCCTCGGCCAGTTCGCGACGGCGCTGCTTGGCGCCCTCGGTCACTGCGAGGCGGGCGGCCGTCATCTCCTGAATGGCACGACGACGGTAGTAACGTTCGTTCGATTCCATGTGTTCGACACCCCCCGGTGGCGACAAGCGACCCGACTCATTTCGGTTCGGTCGAGTATGTCTAATGCAGGTTATCGCGAAGTGGCGAGTCCTTGCAGATGAAGCGACCCAAAGCTGCGGCAAGGGACCGTAAAGCGGCGGAAAATCGCGGCCGCGAGGGTGAACGCCGCGCTGCCTGGTGGCTGTGGCTCAAGGGCTGGCGGATTCTCGACCGCCGAGTCCGCACGCCGGTGGGTGAAGTCGACCTGATCGTGCGCAAGGGAAACCTGATCGCATTCGTGGAAGTAAAGACCCGCGCAAACGCTGCCGACCTCGACTTCGCCATCGACGAACGGCGGCTGGCGCGGGTGGCGGCGGCGGCGGAATATCTGATGCCGCGCTACGCTTTGGCCGGTGAAGACATTCGCGTCGACGTGATCCTGATTGCCCCGCGCACGGTGCCTCGCCATATCGAGAACGCCTGGATCGGGTGACGTAGTTCGTTACGTCACCTTAGTGCGTGTCCTGAAGGAGGCCCCATGTCGCTTGTCGTTGCCGTGCAGATGGACCCGCTGAAGGACATCAACATCGCCGGGGATTCCAGCTTTGCGCTGATGCTGTCGGCGCAGGCGCGCGGGCACCGGCTGTTCCACTATGGCCCCGAGGAGTTGAACTATTCCGATGGCCGCGTTTGGGCGCAGGCGCATCCCGTCACCGTGCAGCCGGTGCAAGGCGACCACTTCACCTTTGGCTCGCCGGTAAGCCTCGATCTGGGCGAAGAGGCCGATGTGGTGCTGATGCGCCAGGACCCGCCCTTTGACTTGGGCTATATTACCGCGACCCATCTGCTGGAGCGGATCGCGCACAAGACGCTGGTCGTGAACGATCCCGCAAGCGTGCGGAACGCGCCGGAAAAGGTCTTCGTGCTGGATTATGCGCGCTTCATGCCGCCGACGCTGATCACCCGCAGCCTCGACGAAGCGCGCGCGTTCCTGGCGCAACATGGCGAAATCGTCATCAAGCCGCTGCACGGCAATGGCGGCAAGGCGATCTTCAAGGTCGGGCGCGACGGCGCCAATCTGTCGGCACTAATCGAAGTGTTCAACACCGCCTATCGCGAGCCGCACATGGTGCAGGCGTTCCTGCCTTCGGTGGCGCAGGGCGACAAGCGCATCGTGCTGGTCGATGGTGAAGTGGCCGGCGCGATCAACCGCATCCCGGGCGAAGGCGAGATCCGGTCGAACCTGGCGGTGGGCGGATCGGCGGCCAAGACCGAGTTGACGGCGCGCGAGGAAGAGATCTGCGCGGCGATGGGCCCGGAGCTCAAGAAGCGCGGGCTGCTGTTCGTCGGCATCGACGTGATCGGCGGCGAGTGGCTGACCGAGATCAACGTCACCTCTCCCACGGGCATCGTCGCGATCGACAAGTTCAACGGCAGCGATGTCGGCGGCATGATCTGGGACGCGATCGAGCGTCGCGTCGCGTCCATGGCCGGCTGAGACAGGCGCGATGAACGGACTGCTGGACTGGGGCTATTGGGGCATCTTCGTGTTGATGATGCTCGAGAACATCGTGCCGCCGATCCCGTCGGAGGCGATCATGGGCATGGCGGGAATCGCCGTGTCCAAGGGCAAGCTCGACCTGATCGGCGTGATCGTGGTCGGCACGCTGGGCACGGTGGTCGGCAATCTGTTCTGGTGGGAGATCGGGCGACGGCTGGGCTATGAACGGCTGCGGCCGTTGGTGACGCGCTGGGGCCGCTGGCTGACGATCGAATGGGAGGATGTCGAGAAGCTGCACCGCTATTTCGACCGCTGGGGCGGGATCACGGTGTTCGTGTTCCGCTTTCTGCCGTTCGGGCGCACGGTGATCTCGATCCCCGCGGGCATGATGCACATGCCCTTCTTGCGCTTCTGCCTGTTCACCTGTGCCGGCAGCCTGTTGTGGAACTGCCTGCTGGTGTCGGTCGGCATGGGGCTGGACACGCATATCGAGGATATCGAGCGGTTCATCGTGCCGGCCCTGATCGCCTTCGCGGTGCTGTGCGTGGGCGGTTATGTGTGGCGTGTCGTGACGTGGAAGCCCCGCGCGCAGCGTTAGGCGCGTGGATGGGCGTTGCGGTAGACGTCCAACAGGTGGGCGGCATCGACGGCGGTGTAGATCTGCGTCGAACTGAGGCTGGCGTGACCAAGCAGTTCCTGTAGCGCCCGCAGATCGGCGCCGCGGCCGAGCAGATGCGTGGCGAAGCTGTGGCGTAGCGCGTGAGGTGTGGTGCGGTCGGACAGGCCAAGCATGGCGCGGGCGCTGCGGACCGATTTGCGGATGATGCCCGGCGAAAGCGGACCGCCCTTGGCGCCGCGGAACAGGGGGGCGTCGCGGCCAAGCGCGTAGGGGCAGGCCTCGGCATAGGCTTCGATCGCCGCGCGGACCTGGGGCAGCAGCGGCACCAGCCGCGTCTTGTTGCGCTTGCCGGTGACCGTGAGGGTCTCGCCGAGCGGGAGGATGGCGGCGGTGAGGCCTACCGCCTCGCCGATGCGCAGGCCAGCGCCGTAGAGCAGCAGAAGCACCGCCCAGTCGCGCGCGGCGATCCAGCGTTCGACCGCTTCCTCCGACACCGTTTCGGCGAGCGCCACGGCTTCCTGAGGCGAGATCGGGCGGGGCACGCCCTTCTTCACGCGGGGCCCGCGCAGGCGGGGGAGTTCGGCGCCCTCGCCGCCTGCGAACTTCAGGAAACCGCGTACGGCGGAAAGTTCGCGTGCGGCGGAGGCGTTGGACAGACCTTCATTGCGGCGATGCGCGAGGAAAGCGCGGAGGTCGGCGGGGGTAATCTGGGCGAGCGCTTCGCGGGCAACCGGTCCGCCCCAGTGCGACTGGAGGAAGGCCAGGAGGCGGAGCGCGGTGGCTTCGTAGGCGCGGACGGTGTGCGCGGAACGGCGGCGGTCGCGGGCGAGGTGCTGGGCGTAGAGGAGTGGGAGTGGGGTCACGACGCCACCCTAAACAATCCTCCCCGACACGGGGAGGGGGGGCCGCGCGACCTAAGTCGCGTGGTGGAGGGGGCTTTCCGCAAGCGAGTCGCCTGTGGCGCTCCCCCTCCACCATGCTACGCATGGTCCCCCTCCCCGTTCCGGGGAGGATCTAAGAGGTCAAGCGATGGTCTGGCCGGTCTTGGCCCAGTCGGCCAGGAAGCCTTCGATGCCCTTGTCGGTCAGGGGGTGCTTGACCAGCTGGCGAATGACGGCGGGCGGTGCGGTCATCACGTCGGCACCGATCTTGGCGGCCTGGAGGATGTGGACCGGATGGCGCACGCTGGCTACCAGGATCTGGGTGTCGAAATCGTAATTGTCGTAGATCAGGCGAATGGCCTCGATCAGGTCCATGCCGTCGAAGCCGATATCGTCGTGGCGGCCGACGAAGGGCGAGATGAAGGTCGCGCCGGCCTTTGCCGCAAGCAGCGCCTGGTTGGCCGAGAAGCAGAGCGTCACGTTGACCATGGTGCCGTCGTCGGTCAGCGCCTTGCAGACTTTCAGCCCGTCGATCGTCAGCGGAACCTTGACCGCGATGTTGTCGGCGATCTTCCGGACGATCTCGGCTTCCTTCATCATCGTCTCATAGTCGAGCGCGACGACTTCGGCGGAGACCGGCATGCCCGGCACGATGCCGCAGATTTCCTCGACCACTTCCAGGAAGTTGCGGCCGGCCTTGTGGATCAGCGACGGATTGGTGGTGACGCCGTCGAGCAGCCCGGCATCGGCCAGGTCGCGGATTTCCTTGGTATCGGCGGTATCGGCGAAGAACTTCATGGGTGTGGCCCCTAAGCGAGAATCAGTAGCGCACCAGCATCAGCCGCGCGCGCGTTCCCTTAAGCCGTGAGGCCGCGACGCGATAGGTGCCGGGTTGCAGGCGGTAGCGGACGATCTTGCGGATGGTGGAGCATTCCGGGCCGTGGCCGTGCGCCACGGAGGCAAGCGGCTGTCCGCGTCCTAGCGCGACATCGATCCAGCCGGCCTGGTCGAGCGCGATGCCAAAGGTGCCTGCCTTGCGGATGCGCATGGTAGTGGCAACGTTGCGGTCGCGGCCTGCGTTCAGCGTGACGGCATGGCCGGTGTCCAGGCCGCGCCCGGTGCGCGTCCAGCCGCGCAGAGGTTGGGGCAGCGCGGTGTCATAGGTGCGGCAGGGCGCGGCGGCCATGCTGAGCGCGAGTGCAGTCAGGAACATCGGTTCTCCCCCTTTCCCGGTTCGGCGCCCCTAGCCTATCGGTCCGCCCGCATTTGGCAACGCGTACAATCCCGCACTTTGGCGATCATGCGGACGCGCCTATATGCCGCGTCGAACCCCGGAGCTTTGTCCCTTGCGTCTATTCACCCTTGCCGCTGCGCTGTCGCTGCTGCCGGTCGCCGCACAAGCGCAGACCGAGGACGCGCAACTGTGGACGCAGACCAACATCAACATCGGGCTAAGCGACGACACCCGCGTCACGCTGGAAGGGATCGCGCGCTGGAGCGACCGTCAGGACGGCCTGTACCACACCGAGCTGGGCGGGATCGTCAGCCACAAGCTGTCGGACCATGTCGAGATCGGCTTTGGCTATCGCCATGTCGCGGGGCATGGCGGCAACACCGCCGATGACGAGAACCGGCTGCGCCAGCATGTAGTGCTGACCTTTGGGCGCGTGACGGGCCGGCTGCGCGTGGACGAGCGCTTTCACCCTGATGGCGAGGAGATCGGCTTTCGGATTCGACCGCTGATCCGGTACAATCATCCGGTCGGCAAGGGTGTGAAACTGTTCGCCAGCCATGAAAGCTTCTTCATGGCCAACAGCACCGGCTGGGGACAGCGCGCGGGCTATGACCGGATGCGCAACATCCTTGGCGTCACCGTGCCGCTGATCAAGGATGTGTCGGCGGACATCGGCTATCTCAACCAGTATCGCTTCGCCCGCGGCGGCAGCCAGGCGCAGATGGACCATGCGCTTTCGCTGCAGCTGACATTGTCACTCTGAAGGGGATTCCGTCCCGGCGCAAAATACCCATATGAGGGCTCCCATGCCCGGCAACCGCGCCCGTGTCCTTGTGCTGCATCCAGCGCTTGGCCCCCTCGACTATCGCGTGCCCCACGGCATGGAGGTCGAGCCGGGGTCGATCGTGGCTGCGCCGATCGGGCCGCGCCAATATGCCGGGGTGGTGTGGGAGCCCGAGCGGCTGCCGACCGAAGAAGTGGGCGACAACCGGCTGCGCAACCTGTTGTCGGTGGCGGACGCGCCGCCGCTGACCGCCGCGGTGCGGCGGCTCGTGGAGTGGACGGCGAATTATTATCTGGCGCCGCTCTCGTCGGTGCTGCGCATGGCGCTGTCGTCGACCGCTGCGTTTGAGAACGCGCCGACCATCGTCGAATATCGCGCGACCGGGCTGGTCCCTGAGCGCATGACGGCGCAGCGCGAGCAGGCGCTGGAGCGGATCGGCGACCGCCAGGGACTGGTGCGCGAGCTTGCCACCATCGCCGACGTGTCCGAGGCCGTGATCCGGGGCCTGTGCAAGCTGGGCGCCATCGAGGCGGTGACGGTGGATACCGACTCGCCCTATCCCCTGCCCGACCCGAACTTTGCGCCGCCCACGCTGAGCAAGGAGCAGATCGACGTGTCGTCGATCCTGCGTCAGGCGGTGGGTGCGGAGGCGTTCCAGCCGTTCCTGCTCGACGGGGTGACCGGGTCGGGCAAGACCGAAGTGTATTTTGAGGCCGTGGCCGCGGCGCTGGCGGCGGGCAAGCAGACCCTGGTGTTGCTCCCCGAGATCGCGCTGACCGAGCCGTTCCTCACCCGCTTTGCCAAGCGGTTCGGGTGCGAGCCGATCGCCTGGCATTCCGGCTTACGTACCTCGCAACGCCGCCGTGCCTGGCGGGCGATCGCGCGCGGCGAGGCGATGGTGACGGTGGGCGCGCGCTCGGCACTGTTCCTGCCGTACCGGAACCTGGGGCTGATCGTCGTCGACGAGGCGCACGAGACCAGCTTCAAGCAGGAAGACGGGGTTCATTATCACGCCCGCGACGTGGCGGTGATGCGCGGCAAGTTCGAGAGCTGTCCGGTGATCCTCGCCTCCGCCACGCCGGCAATCGAGACGCGCCACCAGGTTGAAGTCGGGCGCTATGAAGAGCTGAAGCTGCCGGGGCGCTATGGCGTAGCCGAGCTGCCCGAGATCGAGGCGATCGACCTGATCAAGGAGCCTCCCGAGCGCGGGCGCTGGCTGGCGCCCAAGCTGGTGCTGGCGATCGATGCGGCGCTGGAACGGGGCGAGCAGTCGCTGCTGTTCCTCAACCGGCGGGGCTATGCGCCGCTGACTTTGTGCCGGCATTGCGGGCACCGCTTCCAATGCCCGAACTGCACCGCCTGGATGGTCGAACACCGGCTGATCCGGCGGCTGTCCTGCCATCATTGCGGGCACACCGTGCCGACGCCCGAAATCTGCCCCGAATGCGAGGAGCCCGACAGCCTGGTTGCGTGCGGTCCAGGCGTGGAGCGGATCGCCGATGAAGTGGCGACGCTGTGGCCGCAGGCGAAGACCGCGATCGTCACGTCGGATACGCTCTGGTCCCCGGCCAAGGCGGCGGAGTTCGTCCAGCGCATGGAGCATGGCGACATCGACATCGTCGTTGGCACGCAGCTAGTGACCAAGGGCTATCACTTCCCCAACCTGACGGTGGTGGGGGTGGTCGATGCCGATCTGGGCCTGGACGGTGGCGATCTGCGCGCAGCGGAGCGCACCTTCCAGCAGATCATGCAGGTGTCGGGCCGCGCCGGGCGCGGCGAGAAGCCGGGTACGGTCTTCATCCAGACGCATGCCCCCGATGCACAGGTAATGCAGGCGCTGGTCTCAGGCGACAGCGCTGCCTTTTACGAAGCCGAGACCGAGGCGCGGCGCGAGGCGGAGGCGCCGCCGTTCGGGCGCTATGCCGCGATCATCGTGTCGAGCGAGGACAAGGCCGCGGCACACGATGTCGCCCGCATGATCGGCCGCACGGCGCCCCGCATGGACGAGATGCACGTCTATGGTCCCGCCCCCGCCCCTCTGGCGATGCTGCGCGGGCGGCACCGGTTCCGGCTGCTGGTCCATGCCAGGCGGGCGTTCGACGTGCAGGACGTGATCCGCGAATGGCTCGGCGGATTGGAATGGGGCGCGAAGGTGCGCGTGGCGGTGGACGTGGACCCGTATAACTTCCTCTAGCCCCTGTCGATTTTGTTCAAGGCAAGTGCGGCGGAGCGGGTTATCGTCGGGCGACGATATCGGGGGTGAGAGGATGATACGCGTTTCGCTGTCACTGGCGGCATTGGTTGTGCCTGCCACCGCCAGGGCGGACTGGTATGAGGCAAGCACGCCGCACTTCGTGGTCTATTCGGAACAGCCACCTGCGCGGGTCAAGCAGTTCGCGGCCAGGCTGGAGCGCTTCGACGCGGCGATCCGGTTCCTGTTGAAGCAAGACGACCAGCCCATCGGCAAGGCCAACCGGCTGAATGTGTACTTTGTCGACAACGCTGACGCCGTGGAGAAACTTTCGATTAGGAACGCGGCAGGTTTCTACATCTCACGCGCGGGCGGCTCGCTCGCGGTCGTGCCGCGCTGGGCGGGGACAGCCGATGACGACCTGAGTGCCCAGGCGATCCTGCTCCATGAATACGCGCACCACTTGATGTGGACCTTTTCGCCCGACGCCGTTTATCCGACCTGGTACATCGAGGGGTATGCCGAGACGCTGGCCACGGTGAAATCTATGACGACGGCGCCATCGACTTGGGGCGGCCGCCGCAATATCGCGGCTATGGCTTGATGAGCGGCAATGCGTTGCCGATCCAGAAGCTGCTGGTCGCCGACACGCTGAAGCTGGACGACATACAGCGCGACGGCCTTTACGGCCGCGGATGGCTGCTCGCCCACTATCTGATGTTGTCCGACGCGCGGACCGGCCAGCCCCGAGCGTATCTCGATGCCATCAACGCGGGAAAGGCGCCGCTGGAGGCTGCACAAGTCTTTGGCGACTTGCGCAAGCTCGACCGCGAGCTGGAAGACTATAAGCGCGGCACCTTCAAGGTCATGAAGCTGTCCGGTACGGCGATCAAGACAGCCCCGGTCGAACTTCGCAAGTGCACGCCCGGAGAGGCGGCAACAATGGATGTCCGCATCCGATCCAAGGTGGGCGTGGATTCCAAGACCTCACTGGGCGTGTATCAACGCGCCAAGCGCGCCGCGGCGCCTCACCCCGACGATCATGGCGCCCAGATGGTGCTGGCCGAGGCCGCCTATGACGCGGGCGACTTCGTCACTGCGGAGGCTGCGGCCGACCGCGCGCTGAAAGCCAATCCAAAGAGCGTGGACGGCCATGTTTATAAGGCGATGGCGCGCATGGGCGTCGCACGTAAGGCAGGGGACAAGACGCCCGCGACCTGGTCCGCCATCCGCAAGATCATCGCCGCTGGTAACCGCATCGACCCAGAGGACCCAGAACCGCTGATCCTGTATTACCGCAGCTTCGTGGATGCGGGCGCGACGCCTTCTGCCAATGCCAAGGACGGCCTGCACAAGGCGTTCGAGCTGGCGCCGCAGGACAACCGCCTGCGCTTCAACCTGGCCACCATGCTGCTGCGCGACGGGAACAAGGCGCGGGCTCGCGCCATGCTGGCGCCGCTGGCCTATCAGCCGCATGGCAAGGGGCTGGCGATGGCATCGACCACGCTGATCAAGCTGATCGACAGCGGTGACACCGACGCGGTGATCCGCGAACTCGATAAATCCAGGGACGACAAGAACGAACCCGAGGAAGCTTAGCCCCGGCACCGCGCCTAGCTTGAACCCAAGGGCTTTTTCCCCGAAAGCTGTGCCGCAACGAAAGGCTCGGGTTTGATGGTTCGGCGGCTGCTGGCGGTGTTGGCGTTGATGCTGGTGTGGAGCGCGCCGGCACGCGCCGACGACATTTCCGCGGCGGGCCGCGGGGTGGTGCGGATCGTCACCATTGCGGTGGTGGACGATGAAGTGGTGGGCTTTGGCCATGGCAGCGGCTTTGCGGTCGCGCCCAACCGCATCGTCACCAACGCCCATGTCGTCGAGCTCGCCTCGCGCTATCCCGACAATGTCGTGATCGGGGTGGTGCCTTCGGAGGGCGACAAGTCGGTCCAGGGAAGGCTGATCGCGATCGACCCGGCGCGCGACCTGGCGCTGATCGAATTTTCGGGCCTGCGCTTGCCGCCGCTCACGCTGTTCGCCGGCGCGCCGAGTGACGGCGAGGCGCTGATCGCGCTTGGCTATCCCGGAAATGTCGATCTCGCCACTGCGCGGTCCGCCGTCGACTTCATCAAGCCGCAATCGCCGGTGCGCTCGCAGGGCGGCTTTGCCGGCGCGCGGGCGCTGGAGGGCACCAATGTGCTGCTCCACACCGCCAACATCGCGCGGGGCAATTCGGGCGGACCGCTGCTCGACAGGTGCGGGCGCGTGATCGGGGTGAATTCGGCCATCACTCGCGCCGATGAAGGCGACGCGACCTTCGCCTTTGCCATCGCGCAGAACGAGCTTGCCGCCTTCCTTCAGGAGGCCCGCCAGCCCGCCGCTATTGTCAGCACCCCCTGCACCACAGTCGAGGAACAGATGGCGCGCGACCGCAGCGCCGACGAACAGGCGCGGCAGCTGACCGAGCAGGAAGCGCGTGCCGCCGCCGCGAAAGCCGCAGCCGAACGCCAGGACACGCTGGAACAGGCGCGCGCCCGCAACGAGGCGACGCGCGAGAACTTCATGGCCGGCGCCGCGGTGCTGCTGGTGCTGGGCGCGCTGGCGCTTGGCGGGAGCGGGCTGCTGTTGTCGCGCGAGCGCCGGCGCGAGGCGATCTGGGTCGCGGCAGGCGGCGGCGTGCTGATGATCGGCGCAGTGGTGCTGTTCGTTAGCCGGCCGAGCTTCGATCCTGATCGCGTCATGGCGCTGCCCAAGGCGACAGCGAGCAACGGCGCCGTCCCCGCCGCCGATGCCGGTCGCGGCAAGATGGTCTGCACGCTGGTGCCCGAGCGCAGCCGCGTGACCGTGAGCGCAACCGAGCGCGTGACCCTGGACATCGGCCGCGACGGCTGCATCAACGGCCGCACGCAATATGCCGAGGCCGGCTCGCGTTGGCAGCGCATCCTGGTGCCGGAGCAGGAACAGTCGGTCTCGGTGCTCGACTATGACCCGGCGACGCGGACCTACACCAACACGCGCTACCTGCTCTCCGTCGAGCAGATGACGCGGGCCCGGCAGCTGCGCGCCGCCGTCCCGCTCAAGAGCTGTTCGACGAACCAGGCCGCGCGCGCGAACCTGGCCACCCAGCAACAGGCGATCCGCGCGGCGCTGCCGCAGGTGTATAACGAGAAGCTGGTATATAGCTGCCGCGCCGCGCCGGGGGCTTCGGCGGCGGAATAGGGCCCTTTCTGAGCAGTCTGCTCGCTCTCGTCGCAAACAGCGACGATCTGCCCCGCCTGCAATCTTCCAGAAACATCGTCCAGGTGAGAAGACTGGCCGCGGCGCGGGAGCTCCGGTCTCGTTCTTCGCAGTGTTTCGCGTCGGGGCACCCTAATCCTCGACACCCTCACGCCGGCGCAGCACGCGCTTGCGGTCGATGCCATAGGCATAGCCGCCCATGCTGCCGTCGCTGCGCTGGGCGCGGTGGCAGGGAATGACCACCGCGACCTGGTTGGCGCCGCACGCGGTGCCCGCTGCGCGAACCGCGCCGGGCCGACCCGCGGCGACCGCCAGCTGCGAATAGCTGCGGGTCTCGCCTGCCGGAATCGCGCGCAGTGCCTGCCACACCGCTTCCTGGAACGCCGTGCCTTGCACGTCGAGCGGCAGGCTGGTGTCGCGCCCGGGCGTTTCCATCTCGGCGACCACGCGGGCGGCTAGCGCTTGCAGCGCTTCACCACCCTCCACGATCTGCGCGGCGGGGAAGCGCCGGGCGAGCGCCGCGCCATCCTCGTCAAAGGCGACGCGGCAGAGCCCCTTCTCGGTCGCGGCGATCAGCAGCGGGCCGAGCGTAGTGGGTGCCAGCGTCCACCAGATCGTCGCCCCTGCCCCGCCACGCTTCCACACGCTGGGCGCCATGCCGAGCCGGTCTCCTGCAGTTTCGTAGAAGCGGCTGGGCGCGGAATAGCCCGCCGCATAGATTGCGTCGGTGACGCTGGTTTCCTCGTGCAGCGCCGCAGCAGCCCGGCGCGCGCGCAGCCCGCGGACATAGGCCGCCGGGCTGACGCCGGTCGCACGCTTGAACAGACGCTGGAAATGATGCGGCGCATAGCCGACCGCTGCCGCCAATGCGTCGAGCGTCGGCGGCACCTGCGCCGCGTCGAGCAGCGCGACTGCCTGCGCCACCGCCACCCGCTCGCGGGCAATGTCGTCGGGCTTGCACCGCAGGCAGGCGCGGAAGCCGGCCGCACGTGCCGCCGCAGTGTCGGGCAGGAAACGGACATGGGCCCGCTGCGGCCGGCGCGCGGGACAGGTCGGCTTGCAGTAAATGCCGGTGGTGGTGACCGCGACCACGAAGCAGTCTTCATACGCGCGGTCGCGCGCTTCGAACGCCGCCCAGGCTGCATCGTCGGTGAGTGGCGGCTGCTGTGTCATGGCGCCGGTATAGGCCCGCGCGCGCGCCGCGGCATCCCGCCGCTTGCGCTCGAAAGTCGTTAGCGCGGCGGGAAGCGAGTCACATTGTCCGGCAGCGACTCTTCGCCCTCGGGCTCCGGTTCGGGCGCCGCCGCCGGCCAGCGCCGCGCCAGCGCTTCCTGCAATTCGGCGAGCATCGACGCCTGACCGCGATACGCCAGCTCCATCTGCGATTCGGGCAGCGGCACCAGGAATTCGCAGCCATGCCGCTCCTCCTCGCGCCACACCACCCGCGCCTCGCGCAGCCCCGCGCCGGACAGTCCGATCGTCACCAGGGTCCCGACCGGATAGCCGAGTTGCGACAGGAACAGGAAACCGGTGCGCGACAGATTCTCGATCTGTACATCGACCGGGCGGCCGTCGCCGCCGCGCAGCCGAGTCTCGCCCGCGACATAGAAACGCACCGCGCCGCGCTGGTCGATCTCACCCAATACTTCCAGCCTGGCGACCAGCACGCTCAACTCCCAGTAAGGAGTCGAGGCTTCGGCTAAGTGGAGTTAAAGTGGCGTAAAGTGTCAGACGGAAACCGCGCTCCGCGTGCGGCCATCGTCCCCGAACACGCGCAGATAGCGCGCGACTTCTTCGGGCTTGCCCGTCGCCTTGTCCGGGTTGTCGGACAGCTTCACCGCCGGGCGGCCATTGGCCTCCACCACCTTGGCCACCAGCGAGATCGGCTTCAGGCCGGCGGCATCCTGCGGATCGCAGCCGCGGAAATCGTTAGTGAGGTTGGTGCCCCAGCCAAAGCTCATCCGCACCCGGCCATGAAAGTGGCGGTACACGCGCTCGATCGAATCGATGTCCATGCCGTCGGAAAAGATCAGCAGCTTCTGCCGCGGATCGCGGCCCTTCGCGCGCCACCAGTCGATGATCGCCTCACCCCCTTCGATCGGCGGCGCGCTGTCGGGGCGGAACCCGGTCCAGTCCGCCACCCAGTCCGGGGCGTCGCGCAGGAACGCGGCGGTACCGAACGCATCAGGCAGCACGATCAGCAAGTTGCCGCCATAATGGCGCTGCCACTGTTCGAGCACCTGATAGGGCGCACGCTTCAGGGCGGCGTCGTCGGGCGCGAGCGCGCCGAGCACCATTGGCAGTTCGTGCGCATTGGTGCCGATCGCCTCCAGGTCGTTGTCCATTGCCAGCAGCACGTTGGACGTGCCGATGAAGCGGCTGCCAAGCCCTTCCTTCAGCGCCTCCACGCACCAGCGCTGCCAAAGGAAGCCGTGCCGCCGCCGCGTGCCGAAGTCGGAGAGGACGAGGTCGGGCAGTTCCTGCAGCCGTTCCACCTTTTCCCAAAGCTTGGCCTTGGCGCGGGCATAGAGCACATCGAGCGCAAAGCGGCCGCGGTCGCGCATAGCGGAACGGGCGCGCAGTTCGTTGACGATGGTGAGCGCCGGGATTTCCCAGATGGTCGTGTGGGTCCAAGGCCCCTCGAAGCGCAGCTCATACTGCCCATCGATCGCGCGCAGCTCATATTCCGGCAGCTGGAAGCGGCTCAGCCAGTCGATGAAGTCGGGCGCGAACATCCGTTGCTGTCCGTAGAAGCTGTTGCCCGCCAGCCAGATCAGCTCCTTCTTGGAAAAGCGCACGGTGCGGGCATGGTCGAGTTGCGCGCGCAGCTCGGCTTCGTCGATGTCATCAGCCAGCCGCACCGACTTGCTGCGGTTGATCAGCTGGAACGTGACCTGCACGTCGCTGTACAGATGACGAATCATCTGCAACATCAACAGCTTGTAGAAGTCGGTGTCGAGCAGGCTGCGGACGATCGGGTCCAGCCGCCAGTTATGGTTATAGGTGCGCGCTGCGATATCGGTGACGGCCATCGCCAGCGAAACGGCTGGACGCGCATCCGGGTCCGCCTTGACTTATAACGGCATTTCCACCATATCGCCGACCATCGAGGCATTTAGCAGCGTGATCGGATGATGGCCCATGGCTACGTCCCGGCTCTGCCTCGGTTGATTTAGCGGCTTCCCTAGTCACGCGGGTCGTCATTTTTGACCCCGCCTTCGCGCCTGGACTTTGTCCGGGCCGCTGGCCGTTTTCGCAAGGTTTCCCAATGCAATTCAATCAACTTGGTCTTTCCGAGACCATTCTCGCTGCGCTCGCCACCAAGGGCTATACCGAAGCGACGCCGATCCAGGCACAGTCGATCCCGTCGCTGCTCGAAGGGCGCGACCTGCTCGGCATCGCCCAGACCGGCACCGGCAAGACCGCGGCGTTCATGCTGCCCTCAATCGACCGGCTGATCGCCAGCAACAAGCGTCCCCAGCCGCGCGGCTGCCGCATGCTGGTGCTCGCCCCGACCCGCGAGCTGGCCAGCCAGATCGCCGACCAGGCGCGCCTGTATTCCAAGGGCACCAAGCTGTCGGTCTGCACGCTGTTCGGCGGCACGTCGGTGCACAAGAACAAGACCGACCTGGCACGCGGCGTCGACATCGTCGTCGCCACCCCGGGCCGTCTGGTCGACCTGATCGACCAGCATTATGCCATCCTGCTCGGCATCGAGATCCTGGTGCTCGACGAAGCCGACCAGATGATGGACCTGGGCTTCATCCACGCATTGAAGCGCATCGTCCGCGAGCTGCCTTCGAAGCGTCAGACGCTGTTCTTCTCGGCAACCATGCCCAAGACGATCCGCGAACTGGCCGGCCAGTTCATCAAGGATCCGGTGGAAGTGAAGGTGACCCCGGTCGCGACCACCGCCGAGCGCGTCGAGCAGCAGGTGACGCATGTCACCCAGGGCGAGAAGCAGGCGCTGCTCACCATGGCACTGCGCGACGAAAGCATCGACCGCGCGCTGGTGTTCACCCGTACCAAGCATGGCGCCGACCGCGTCGTCCGCCTGCTCGCCGGCAACGGCATCGCGTCCAACGCGATCCACGGCAACAAGAGCCAGCCGCAGCGTGAGCGTGCGCTGGGCGAGTTCCGTTCGGGCAAGGTCAAGATCCTGGTCGCCACCGACATCGCCGCGCGCGGCATCGACGTGTCGGGCGTCAGCCATGTGTTCAACTTCGAACTGCCCAACGTGCCCGAGCAGTATGTCCACCGCATCGGCCGCACCGCGCGCGCCGGCGCAACGGGTCTGGCGATCAGCTATTGCGCCGAGGATGAGCGTCCGTACCTGCGCGACATCGAGCGGCTGACACGTCAGAAGCTGACGGTGGTGACGCTGCCGGAGAATTTCCTGGCCGAAGCCGCCAAGATCAGCAGCTCGCGCATCAACATCGCGCCCAGCCGCGACCAGCAGAACGGCCAGCGCGGCCGCGACATGCAGCGTGGCGGCGGTCGTTCCGGCCAGCCGCAGCGGCGCCAGGAAGGTTCGGGCGACGCCCGGCCGCGCCGTTTCGACGCACCGCAGGGAGAGGCCGGCGCTGGCGGCGAGCGTCCGCGCAACTATGCCCGGCCCAAGCGCAAGTTCAGCGCCAAGCCGGCCGGCGCGCCGGGTGGCGGCAACCGCACCCAGGGTGGCCGCGGACGCTAAGCCAAGCCATCTGTCCTTGCACTAAGCGAAGGCAGCACGCGCAAGCGTGACGAAGGGGGATCTGGCCGCGAGCGCACGCTCATGGCCAGGTCCCCCTCGCCCTTTCGGGCAAGATTTTCGGCACCGGCTGGACCGGGCAACCCTTAATCAACCGTGACTCAGGTTGCATCCCCGTGACACCGATGCTAACCGCGCGGCGACCCATCGGGGACGCTTCCGGCGCCCCCGCTTTTTGTGCATGGGACGACAACCCGAACCTCCAAGAGGAACCGAATCGCGTGGAGAATTCCGGCGGTATCCAGGCCAGCCTAAGCGGACGTTATGCGACCGCCCTGTTTGAGATCGCACGCGATGCGAACACCCTGCCTCAGGTGGAGGCGAGCCTTGCGGCCGTGCGTCAGGCGCTCACCGACTCGCCCGAGTTCCGCCTGCTGGTGAACAGCCCGGTGGTAACTCGGCCCGAAGCCGCGCGCGCCGTTGCCGCAACGGCCGGTGCGCTGCAGCTCGACGCGACCACCACCAATTTCCTGGGCGTGCTCGCGCAGAACCGGCGCCTGAAGGAACTGCCCGCGATGATCCGCGCGTTCCGCCAGCTTGCGGCGCAGCATCGCGGCGAAACCACTGCCGAAGTGGTCTCGGCCCATCCGCTCGACGTCGGTCAGGTCGATGCGCTCAAGCAGCAGCTGCGCACGCGGCTTGGCCGTGACGTTACCGTCGACCTGTCGGTCGATCCCTCGCTCCTTGGCGGCCTAGTCGTGAAGATCGGCAGCCAGATGATCGATTCGTCGATCAAGACCCGACTGAACTCCCTCGCGCACGCGATGAAAGGCTAACCATGGATATCCGCGCCGCAGAAATCTCGAAGGTCATCAAGGACCAGATCTCCAGCTTCGGCACCGAAGCCCAGATCTCCGAAACCGGCCAGGTGCTGAGCGTCGGTGACGGCATCGCCCGCATCTATGGCCTCGACAATGTCCAGGCCGGTGAGATGGTCGAATTCGCCAATGGCGTGCAGGGCATGGCGCTCAACCTCGAGGCCGACAATGTCGGCGTCGTGATCTTTGGCTCGGACGCCGAGATCAAGGAAGGCGACGTCGTCAAGCGCACCGGCACCATCGTGGACGTTCCCGTCGGCAAGGGCCTGCTCGGCCGCGTCGTGGACGGCCTTGGCAACCCGATCGACGGCAAGGGCCCGATCGTCGCCGAGAAGCGCAGCCGCGTCGAAGTAAAGGCTCCGGGCATCATCCCGCGCCAGTCGGTCAGCGAGCCGATGCAGTCGGGCCTCAAGGCCATCGACGCGCTGGTTCCCGTTGGCCGTGGCCAGCGCGAGCTGATCATCGGCGATCGCCAGACCGGCAAGTCCGCCGTCGCGATCGACGCTTTCATCAACCAGAAGGGCGTGAACGCCGGCACGGACGAGAGCAAGAAGCTCTATTGCGTCTATGTCGCGATCGGCCAGAAGCGCTCCACCGTCGCGCAACTGGTCAAGACGCTCGAGGAAAATGGCGCGATGGAATATTCCATCGTCGTCGCCGCCACCGCTTCGGAGCCCGCTCCGCTGCAGTTCCTGGCGCCCTACACGGGCACCGCGATGGGCGAGTATTTCCGCGACAATGGCATGCACGCGCTGATCGTGTTCGACGATCTGTCGAAGCAGGCCGTCGCCTATCGTCAGATGTCGCTGCTGCTGCGCCGCCCGCCGGGCCGCGAAGCCTATCCCGGCGACGTGTTCTATCTGCATAGCCGTCTGCTGGAGCGTGCGGCGAAGATGTCGGACGCCAATGGCGGCGGCTCGCTGACCGCCCTGCCGATCATCGAAACCCAGGCAGGCGACGTGTCGGCCTATATTCCGACCAACGTGATTTCGATCACCGACGGCCAGATCTTCCTTGAAACCGACCTGTTCTTCGCGGGCATCCGGCCGGCGATCAACGTCGGCCTGTCGGTGAGCCGCGTGGGCTCGGCCGCACAGACCAAGGCGATGAAGAAGGTGTCGGGCTCGATCAAGCTCGAGCTGGCGCAGTATCGCGAGATGGCGGCGTTCGCCCAGTTCGGTTCGGACCTCGACGCATCGACGCAGAAGCTGCTCAACCGCGGCGCGCGCCTGACCGAGCTGCTCAAGCAGCCCCAGTTCTCGCCGCTGCCGTTCGAAGAGCAGACCGTGTCGATCTTCGCAGGTACGCAGGGCTTCATCGACGCCGTGCCGGTGCAGGACGTGACCCGCTACGAGCAGGCGATGCTGACCGAAATGCGGAACAGCCATGCCGACCTCCTCGGCGCGATCCGCGACAGCAAGGACCTCAAGGATGATGTCCGCGACAAGCTGAAGGAAGCGCTGACTGCGTTCGGCAAGACCTTCGCATAACTACCTCGTCACCCCGGGCTTGGCCCGGGGTCCCGCTTCTTGTGCGGGATCAAGGTAGCGGGACCCCGGCTCAAGGCCGGGGTGACGAATAAGGGAATGAAATGGCCACCCTCAAGGCGCTGAAAATCCGGATCGGGTCGGTGAAGTCGACCCAGAAGATCACCAAGGCGATGAAGATGGTCGCCGCCGCCAAGCTGCGCCGCGCGCAGGAAGCGGCCGAGGCCGGCCGTCCCTATGCCGAGCGGCTGGAGTCGGTCGTGTCGAGCTTGGCCGCCAAGGTGGCAAGCGGCCCGGGCAGCTCCCCGCTGCTCGCGGGCACCGGCAAGGACCAGGTGCACCTGCTCGTCGTCGCCACGTCCGACAAGGGCCTGGCCGGCGCGTTCAACACCAACATCGCCCGCCTCGCACGCCGCCGCGCGCAGGAGCTCATCGCGCAGGGCAAGACGGTCAAGATCTACACGATCGGCCGCAAGGGGCGCGCCGTGCTGGCGCGTCAGTTCCGCGAGAACATCGTCCACTCGGTCGAGCCGGGCGATCTGGGCAAGCTGGGCTTCGCCGAAGCCCGCGCCTATGCCGACGACATCATCGCGCGCTACCAGGCGGGCGAGTTCGACGTTGCGACGCTCTTCTATTCGCACTTCAAGTCGGTGCTGACTCAGGATCCGACGGAGCAGCAGATCATCCCGGTGGCTATCCCCACCGCGGCCGCTGAGCCGGCCGGGTCCGCGGTTGTCGAGTATGAGCCCGGTGAGGAAGAGATCCTCGCCGACCTGCTGCCGCGCAACATCGCCATCCAACTGTACCGTGCGATCCGTGAGAACGCCGCGTCCGAGCAGGGTTCGAAGATGACGGCGATGGACAATGCGACACGCAATGCCGGCGACCTGATCAAGCGGCTGTCGATCCAGTATAACCGCGCCCGTCAGGCCGCGATCACCACCGAGCTGGTGGAAATCATTTCGGGCGCGGAAGCGCTCTAAGAACCGATCAGAAGCAAGGAAGCAGACGATGGCAACCGCCGCTGAACTTACCCGCCCGGGTACCACGAACAATGTCGGCAAGATCGCCCAGGTGATCGGCGCCGTCGTCGACGTGCACTTCGAGAACACCCTGCCGGCGATCCTGTCGGCGCTGGAGACCGACAATAACGGCACCCGCCTGGTGCTCGAAGTCGCCCAGCATCTGGGTGAGAACACCGTCCGCACGATCGCGATGGACTCGACCGATGGCCTGACCCGCGGTCAGACCGTGACCGACACCGGCTCGCAGATCCGCGTGCCCGTCGGCCCGGCGACGCTCGGCCGCATCCTCAACGTCGTCGGCGAGCCGATTGACGAGCGTGGCCCGGTGCAGACCGATCTGCGCGCGCCGATCCATGCCAAGGCGCCTGAGTTCGTCGACCAGTCGACCGAGAGCGCGATCCTGGTCACCGGCATCAAGGTCATCGACCTGCTCGCCCCCTACGCAAAGGGCGGCAAGATCGGCCTGTTCGGCGGCGCGGGCGTCGGCAAGACCGTGCTCATCCAGGAGCTGATCAACAACATCGCAAAGGGCCATGGCGGCACCTCGGTGTTCGCAGGCGTGGGTGAGCGCACCCGCGAGGGCAACGATCTCTACCACGAGTTCCTCGACGCCGGCGTCATCGCCAAGGACGCCGATGGCAACGCCATCTCCGAGGGCTCGAAGGTCGCGCTGGTTTATGGCCAGATGAACGAGCCGCCCGGCGCCCGCGCCCGCGTCGCGCTCTCGGGCCTGACCATCGCGGAATATTTCCGCGACCAGGAAGGCCAGGACGTGCTCTTCTTCGTCGATAACATCTTCCGCTTCACTCAGGCGGGCGCAGAAGTGTCGGCACTGCTCGGCCGTATTCCCTCCGCCGTGGGCTATCAGCCGACGCTGTCGACCGACATGGGCGCGCTGCAGGAGCGCATCACCTCGACCAACAAGGGCTCGATCACCTCGGTCCAGGCCGTGTACGTTCCCGCCGACGATCTTACCGATCCGGCGCCGGCAACCTCGTTCGCCCACTTGGACGCGACCACGGTTCTCAACCGCGCGATCTCCGAGCTCGGCATCTACCCGGCCGTGGATCCGCTGGACTCGACCAGCCGCGTGCTCGAGCCGCGGATCGTCGGGCAGGAGCATTACGAGACCGCCCGCGCCGTTCAGGCGATCCTGCAGAAGTACAAGTCGCTGCAGGACATCATTGCCATCCTCGGCATGGACGAGCTGAGCGAAGAAGATAAGCTGACCGTCTCGCGCGCCCGCAAGATCCAGCGCTTCCTCAGCCAGCCGTTCCACGTCGCCGAAGTGTTCACCGGCATCCCCGGCGCGTTCGTGCAGATCGAAGACACCATCAAGTCGTTCAAGGCAGTGGTGAACGGCGAATACGACCACCTGCCCGAAGCCGCCTTCTACATGGTCGGCGGCATCGACCAGGCTGTCGCCAAGGCCCAGAAGATGGCCGGCGAAGCGTAAACTTAATTCGCCCCTCCCTTTCAAGGGAGGGGTTGGGGGTGGGTGGCGAGCGAAGCGAGCCTCCCGCGCTAGCCCCCAAAGAGCGACGTCGGGGGCATCGAGCCCCCGCCACCGCTAGACCCACCCCTTGCCCCTCCCTGGAAGGGAGGGGTGGAGTTTAATCAAATGCTGCACTTCGAACTCGTCACCCCCGAACGCCTCGTCCGCTCCGAAGACGTTCACATGGTCGTCGTCCCCGGCACCGAAGGCGACTTCGGCGTGCTGGAGGGGCATGCCCCGTTCATGTCGACGGTCCGCGACGGCAATCTCGAAATCTACCGCACCGGCGCCACCACGCCCGAAATCATCCGCATCGAAGGCGGCTTCGCCGAAGTAAACGACCGCGGCCTGACGGTGCTGGCCGAGCGCGCTGATTAACGACGCGCTGCCGCCCCCGCCCGGGCGCAACGCCTTGGTTAGGCAAATCTAAATCCTTGCGCGCTACCTCTTCGGCCAGTCCGGAACATAAGAGTTAGCAATGAGCGCATTCGGTCGACGCAGTGGAATGGGTGGACCCGGGGGCGGCCGGCCTGCCTTTGGAGTCGCCCGGCCGATGCAGGGCGGGGGCCCGGCGCCCCGGCCCAATGATCCCATGCCGGTGGGCGGCGAGCAGTTTCCGCCGCTCAACACCGTTCCCCTGCCCGGCGCCAGCGCCTTCCCTGACCCGCTCGAACAGCGCGACCCCCTGGGGCCAAGCGCCGCCAGCAGCGACGCGATGCAGCGGCTCGCCGACCGCCAGGCCGCGTCGGGGGAAGCCGGCAATTCGCGCGTCGAAGGCTTCGAAGCCTCGATCCATCGCATCAAGGAGCAGGTGCTGCCGCGCCTGCTGGAGCGCGTCGATCCCGAAGCCGCGGCCACGCTCAGCAAGGACGAGCTGGCCGAGGAATTCCGCCCGATCATCGGCGAAGTGCTCGCCGAGCTGAAGCTGACCCTCAACCGCCGCGAGCAGTTCGCGCTGGAAAAGGTGCTGGTCGACGAGCTGCTCGGGCTTGGGCCCCTCGAAGAGCTGCTCGCCGACCCGGCGATTTCCGACATCATGGTCAACGGTCCCGAGCAGACCTTCGTCGAACGCAAGGGCAAGCTAGAGCTCGCCAATATCCAGTTCCGCGACGAGGAGCATCTGTTCCAGATCGCCCAGCGCATCTGCAACTCGGTAGGCCGCCGCGTCGATCAGACCACGCCGCTGGCCGACGCCCGCCTCAAGGACGGCAGCCGCGTCAACGTCATCGTGCCGCCGTTGAGCCTCAAGGGCACGGCCATCTCGATCCGTAAGTTCTCGGCCAAGCCGATCACGCTCGACATGATGGCCAAGGGCGGCTCCATGTCCGAGAAGATGGCGACGATGCTGAAGATCGCCGGCGCCAGCCGCTTCAACATCGTCATTTCGGGCGGTACCGGCTCGGGCAAGACGACGATGCTCAATGCGCTGTCGAAGATGATCGACCCGGGCGAGCGCGTGCTGACGATCGAGGACGCGGCCGAGCTTCGGCTGCAACAGCCGCACTGGCTGCCGCTCGAAACCCGCCCGCCCAATCTGGAGGGCCAGGGCGAGATCTCGATCCGCGACTTGGTGAAGAACGCGCTGCGTATGCGTCCCGACCGCATCATCCTGGGCGAAATCCGAGGCGCCGAGTGCTTCGACATGCTCTCGGCTATGAACACCGGCCACGATGGATCGATGTGTACGCTCCACTCCAACTCCCCGCGCGAGGCGCTGGCGCGTATGGAGAACATGGTGATGATGTCGGACATCAAGGTGCCCAAGGAAGCGATCTCGCGCCAGATCGCCGACTCGGTCGACCTGATCATCCAGGTGAAGCGCCTGCGCGACGGTTCGCGCCGCATCACCAACATCACCGAAGTGATCGGCATGGAAGGCCCGGTGATCGTCACCCAGGAACTCTTCAAGTTCGAATATCTGGACGAGAGCGCCGAGGGCAAGATCATCGGCGAATACCGCTCGATGGGCTTGCGCCCTTATACGCTGGAAAAGGCCAAGCAATATGGCTTCGACCATGCGATGCTCGAGGCGTGCCTGTAAGTTTCTCGGACGCCGCACCGGCAAAGCATTGAAGCCGGCGCCTGAGCGCCCTTAGATAGGCGTGATGTTCGCCACGCTGTTGCTGCCCGCCCTGATCGCCGTCCAGCCCCAGGCGGGCACTACCCTGGCACCGGACGCGGAGGCGCGGTGGGTCCCGTTCGAAATGAGCGACGGCAACCAGATCCGCTTCACGATTCAAGTGAACGGCAAACCGGCACGGGCGATCCTCGACAGCGGCGTGACGGACAGCTTCGTCACCACGCAATTCGCCGACCGTATCGGGTTGAAGGCGCGCAGCCATGAACAGGCGACCGCCATCGGCGGCTCGGTCGAGATTGGCTGGGCGCGCGGCGGCACCATTACCTTTGGCGGGCTGACCCGCACCGGCGGCCGCATCGGCATTTCGGGAGCCGACGGGCTGTTCCCCTTCGGCGCGGACATGTTCGTGGGCGCCGACATATTGTCCTGCTGCGCGCTCGACATCGACTATGACGCCCGCCGCTTCCGCCTGTTGCCCAGTGGGCGCATGCCGTTCACCGGCACCACCGTGCCGCTGTCGCGCGCCAGCACCGGGCTGTTCCGGTCCGAATTGACCGTTGCCGGGCAGCGGATCCGCCCGGTCGTGGTCGACACTGGCGACGGGTCCGGCCTGACCATCGGCGACGCGAGTTGGGCCGCCATCGGCTTCAAGCGCGCCCAGGTCACCAGCACGCTGGGCTGGGGCATGGGCGGCGCGACCGTAGCGGAGACTGCAGTGGCCTCTGCGGTCCAGCTTGGCACGCTCACCGTCCCCGAAACGGAGATTCGCCTGGAACGGCCCGGCGGCTTCCTCACGGTCAGCAGCAGCGCGGGACGGATCGGCAGCGGGCTCCTGCTGCGGTTTCGCGTGCTGCTCGATCCGGGCGCCGGCCGCATGGTGCTGCAACCGGGCAAGCTGATCGATGCGCCGGTCGTCCGCTCCACCAGCGGATTGCTGATGCATCAGGATGCCACGCAGCTGCGCGTGATCCATGTGATGCGCAATTCGCCCGCGGCGCAGGCCGGCTGGCGCGATGGCGAGACGATCTGCGAAGTCGATGGTGTCGCAGTCGCGGACATGACTCGGCTGGGCCCCGCGATCAACTGGGGCGCCGGCGCACCCGGCACCACTGTTCGGCTGGGCCTGTGCGACGGCAGCAGGCGAACCCTGACGCTGCGCCGCTTCTACTGAGAACTAGCGCAGGTTGAGCGCGACGCTCGCGCAGATCACCGCCGCCAGCATCGCCAGCAATTGGATCAACGGCCAGGGCACCAGCCCCACGCGATCCAGGTCACGCCGGTTCCGGCGGCGATGCTCACCCACTCCGCTGGCCACGGCCACGCCGATCGCTGCGGCGGCCCCGACCCATAGCTCAGCGTGCATGCGTGGCCGCGGTACGAAGCAGGCATGCAGCGCCGCAGTAACCGGGTTTAGAAACCAACGAAGCCTTAACCATTGCGCTTTACCAATATCATTCGTGCCACGCCGAATCCGCTCCCTTTTGTCGGTCCTTCGCGATGAAGTCGACACCTACGCCAACACCAGCGAAGAGATCGCTGCGCGCACCAATCTGCTCGCGCTGAACGCGGCCATCGAGGCGGCGCGATCGGGCGAGGCGGGTCGGGGCTTTTCGGTGGTAGCGCAGGAAGTGAAGGCGCTGGCGCAGCAGGCGCGCAGTGCCAGCCATGATTTCCGTTCGGAAGTGCGCGAGCGCCTCGCACTCGGCGCCGGCATTGCCGATGAAATGGTCAACGAAATCGAAGAGACCCGGCTGGTCGAGCTCGCCCAGGCGTTGATCCAGAACGTCACCCGGCACCTTTATGGACGCAGCATCGACCTGCGCATCCTGGCCTCGGATGCCGAAATCGTCGCCGCGACTCTGGACCCCACACCCGAAAAGCTGGCAGCGGCCCAGGCACGCCTGGCGCTGTTCACCGCGACATCGCCCTATTATCTCAACGCGTTCGTCGCGGACCCGCAAGGCCGCGTCATTCTCTGTTCGGATCAAAATGCGCGGGTACGCACCACCAACCTGGCCAATGCATCCCAGTTCCTGAAGGCCATGGGAAGCACGCAGCGCGAACAATGGTACACCGATGCGGTCTGGCAGAATCCCTGGTCCGATCACCGCGCCGTGCTGGTCTTCGTAACCGGTATCCGGCGCTCCGGCAGTTCGGGCGTACCAGCAGGCGTCTTCTACCTGGAGTTCGATTGGGAGGGGCACATCCCGGCGATCATCTCCGACCGCACGCTGCTCGGCGAAAAGGACTGGGCGCGCACCCGCATCTCGATCATCGACGAGGCTGCGCGCATCGTGGCGGACTCTTCAGGGTCGCGCTTTGGCGAAGTGATCCCGCTGCCCGCCCGCGCCGTGCGCGGGGCGGAGGCACGCGCCGAGGCCACCATCGCCTACGCGACCGCGTCCGATTATCAGGGCTTTGACGGCCTGGGGCTGCGCTGCGTCATCGAGCAGAAGATGCTGAGCGCCGAGGAGATCCTCGCCTCGCTCGGCGGCTTCAAGGCACGCCAGCCGATCTGACCCCTAGCTCGCCAGCTTCTCGATCTTTTCCTGCAGCCGCGCCAGCTCCGCCTTCAGCGCAGCGACATCGTCGCCCCCCCCCGCAGCCGTCTCGCTCGCCACAGGCGCTGCCACAGTTCCCGCGGGCTTGAACGCGCTCGCCGCGGCTTCGAACATCGCCATGTTGCGCTTGGCCAGCTCGGCGAAGGGTGATCCGGCGAACGCGCCTTCCACTGCGGTGCGGAATTGCTCCTGGTTGTGGCGGAAGCTGTCCATCGACGCCTCCAGATAGCCCGGCACCATCGCCTGCATCGAATCGCCATAGAGCGAGATCAGCTGGCGCAGGAAGCTGACCGGCAGCATCGTCTGCCCGCGCGATTCCTCTTCCATGATGATCTGGGTCAGCACATTGTGGGTGATGTCGTCGTCGGTCTTCGCGTCGACCACCTTGAAGTCGCGACCCTCGCGCGTCATCGCGGCGAGATGTTCGAGCGTGATGTAGGACGAAGTCTCGGTATTGTAGAGCCGCCGGTTCGCGTATTTCTTTATGATGACCGGACCGCTTCCAGGTGCTGCCTTCTTCATGGGGACCCTCTCGCGTGATTGCAGCAACCCTATCAGACTTTCATTCTGCGCCGCAACACGGGCCGCGCCCGCTGCCCTTGTTCCTCGCCCTATTGCGGGACGAAACCGCGGCATCGCCTGAGCGCCGCGCCGCGGCACTGGCAGGTCTTCGCCGCTATCAGACCGCGCCACGCCCCGCGCCGCGCCCGCCCAAACCCGCCATCGCCGCCAGCGGCCGCGCCCGGCTGCGCGACTATGGCGGTACCGGGCGGCCGGTGGTGTTCGTCCCCTCGCTGATCAATCCGCCGCAAGTGCTCGACCTCGCCCGCGGCAACTCGCTGCTGCGCTGGCTCAGCCGCCAGGGCGTGCGACCGATGCTGGTCGACTGGGGCACTCCCACGCCCGCCGAGCGCGACATGGACGTCACCGCGCATGTCGAGCGATTGCTGCTCCCGATGCTGCGCAGCCTTCCGCGCCCGCCGGTGCTGGTCGGCTATTGCCTGGGCGGCACGCTCGCCATCGCCGCTGCCAGCGTGACCGAAACCGCCGGGCTCGCCACCATCGCCGCCCCCTGGCACTTCCGCGCCTATGGCGAGGCGACGCAGTCCGCCGCCGCGCTCTGGGCGCAGGCCCGCCGCCCCTCCCGCCAGCTCGGGCTGATGCCAATGGAGGTCCTCCAGGCCGGCTTCTGGCAGCTCGACCCCGCGCGCACCGTGGCCAAGTTCGAACGCTTCGGCCGCCTGCCCCCCTCCAGCGCCGCTGCCCGCGCATTCGTCGTGCTGGAGGACTGGGCCAATGGCGGCGCCCCGCTCACCTGGGCCACCGGCCGCCAGCTGTTCGACGACTTCTTCACCGCCGACCTCCCCGGCACCGGCGCCTGGCAAGTAGAGGGCCGAAGCGTCGATCCGCGCGCGCTCAGCTGCCCGACCCTCGCCTTCGTCTCCACCACCGACCGCATCGTCCCCGCCGCCAGCGCGCCGAGCGCCGGCACAGTGTTCGAGTCTGCGCTCGGCCATGTCGGCATGGTCGTCGGCAGCCGCGGCCGCACCGCGCTGTGGCAGCCGCTGGCGGACTGGCTAACCGCGCTTCCGGCCTCTAGATAACCCTCTACCAGACCTTCCGCAGGAACCCCGCCATGACCTCGCCCGCCGACATCGTCATCACCGCCGCCAAGCGCACGCCTGTCGGCAGCTTCCTCGGCGCCTTCGCCACCGTCCCCGCGCACGAGCTCGGCCGCGCCGCGATTCAAGCGGCGCTCGCCCAGGCGAACGTCAAGGGCGAGGAAGTCTCCGAAGTCATCCTCGGCCAGGTGCTCACCGCCGCGCAGGGTCAGAACCCCGCGCGCCAGGCCTCCATGGCCGCCGGCATCCCCAAGGAAGTGCCCGCCTGGGGCGTGCAGCAGGTCTGCGGATCGGGCCTCCGCGCCGTCGCGCTCGCCTATCAGGCGATCGCCACGGGCGACGCGACCATCGTCGTCGCCGGTGGCCAGGAATCCATGTCGATGAGCACCCACGCCCAGTCGCTCCGCCCAGGTACCAAGATGGGCGATCTCGCGCTGGTCGACACCATGATCAAGGACGGCCTGACCGACGTCTTCAACGGCTATCACATGGGCATCACCGCCGAGAACCTGGCCGAGCAGTTCCAGGTCACTCGCGACGATCAGGACGCCTTCGCCGTCCGCTCGCAGAACCTGGCCGAGCGCGCCCGTGCCGAAGGCCGCTTCGCCGACGAGATCGCCCCCGTCACGGTCAAGGGCCGCAAGAGCGACACGATCGTCGACCAGGACGAATATATCCGCGCCGGCGCGGCCGTTGAGGGCATCGCCGGCCTGCGTCCCGCCTTCAAAAAGGATGGCACCGTCACCGCCGCCAACGCCTCGGGTATCAATGACGGCGCAGCCGCGCTGGTGGTGATGCGCCGCGACGAAGCCGAACGCCGCGGCGCCCCGATCCTGGCACGCATCGCCAGCTGGGCAAGTGCGGGCGTCGACCCCTCCATCATGGGCATCGGCCCCGTCCCCGCCACCCGCCGCGCGCTGGAAAAGGCCGGCTGGCAAGTCGCCGACCTCGATCTCATCGAAGCCAACGAAGCCTTTGCCGCTCAAGCACTTGCCGTCGGCAAGGAGCTCGGCTGGGACGCGCAAAAGGTCAACGTCAACGGCGGCGCCATTGCCATCGGTCACCCGATCGGCGCCAGCGGCGCCCGGGTGCTCACTACGCTGCTCCACGAAATGGGACGCCGCGACGCGAAGCGGGGACTCGCGACTCTGTGCATCGGCGGCGGCATGGGAATCGCGATGTGTGTGGAACGGTGAGGCATCTCGGCAGATGAGCTGGTTTACGAATGTTGCTGGAAGGTTGCTGCAAGCGCAACAATAGCACCCCTACTGTAACATTCGTGCAACACCGGGCCACAAAGTCCGGCAATATCATAATCATGCTTGCCGCCGGAGGCGCTAAGCATTTTCATTGCTCGGGGGCATATCGCCCCGGGGCAATTATAATGAAACTATCTCACTTGATGGGAGCGACCGCGCTTGCGAGCGCCGCGTTCCTGTTCCCGCACGCCGCTTTCGCGCAGGCAGAGCCGCTCGAAGCCAACCAGGATCAGCAGACGTCGGCCGAAGGCAATGACGACGTCACGCAGGACGAGGGTACGAACGAGGTTCTTGTTACCGGTTCGCGCATCCGTCGCCCTGAAACGGAGGGCATCCTCCCGGGCGTGCAGGTCGGAGCGCAGTCGATTGAGACGCGCGGCTTCACCAACGCGCTCGAGGCGCTGAACGACATTCCGCTGGTAGGCAATGGCGCCAGCCCGCTGAACGGCAACAATGGCGGCCAGACCGCCAGCCTGGGCGCTGCATTCGTCGATCTCCTGGATCTCGGCACGGCACGCACGCTGACGCTGGTCAACGGTCGCCGCTTCGTTTCGGGCAACGCCGGATCGCTGTTCGTCGCCGGCAACGAGACCGGAAGCCAGGTAGACGTTAACGTCATCCCGTCCTCGCTGATCGATAGGATCGACGTGGTCACCGTTGGCGGCGCCGCAGCGTACGGCGCGGACGCAGTTGCGGGCGTGGTCAACTACATCCTGCTGGACGATTTCGAGGGCCTGCGCGCACGTGCCGTGTCGGGCATTTCGGAGCGCGGCGATGCTGGCCAGTACCAGCTGAGCCTGCTCGCCGGTAAGAACTTCATGGACGACCGGCTGAACATCACGCTGTCGGGCGAGTATAGCCGCAACGACGGTCTGCAAGCCGTGTCGCGCGATTTCCGCAATATTCGCCCCGGCACCTATAACAACCCGTTCAATGGCGGCGTCCGCAACCCGAACTTCACCGGCACGTCGATCATCGACATCAACGGTGCGAACAACGGTGCGTTCCTGCGCGCCTCCGATGATGGTCAGGCCTCCACGCTGTTCGGGCTCGGCCTCGTCACGCAGACGCTGAGCAATCCGGGCACGGTGCTCAACGTCAACAGCACGAACTTCTATACGCCTTACACGCCGATCACCTCGGGTTCTGGCACCACGCTGCGGACCAGCAATTACATCACGTTCCGGAACGGTCTCGCGCCCGTGGGCTTCGCGATCAACGCGACCAATGCCACCGGCGGCCGCACCACCATCGGGACGAACAACAACGGCTACTGGGTTACGTCGGGTCAGGTCATCCAAGGCACTCCCGGCGTCGGGCTTGCGTATAACAACGGCACTGCCATCGGCAATCTTTCGGGCAATGGCCTGAACGGGCGTACCACGCCGGCCGCCAACGTGCCCTTCACCACCTTTGCGCCGACTGCCCTTCCGACGGGCGTCACTGCAGCGCAGGTGTTCGCGGCTTACGGTGTCACTGCTCCTGCGGGCGCAACCGCGGCACAACAGTCGACGCTGGCAGTCAACCTGCTCCAGGCCAACCGGTTCACCGCGCGTGAATTCCTGGCCGCCAATCCCAACACGAACCTGAACTACTTCATCGGCACCTTCGCACCCGACGTGCCGCGGATCGCCAACACCGACACCTCGCTGGTGGATGTGAAGGTGAACGGCACCACGGTGCGCGTTCCCGTCAACCAAGTACTGCCCTATGTGGCGGTCCCGCTTGAATTCAACGACGACGGCTCGCTGCGTCCGTACACCTTCTCGGGTCCGGTCAGCGGCAATTCGCCGCTGACGATCGGTGCCGCGCGCGGTGGCAATGGCGGCTTCCGCCGCAGCCTGGAAAACACGGTGCTGCGCACGCAGCAGGACCGGTATGTCTTCAACGGCAATGCCAGCTTCAAGATCACCGACAACATCAAGTTCTTCACCGAGAACACCTATGCCAAGGTCCTGAACCGGTCGCTGGGGAACATCGCGGGCGCGCAGAACTTCCTGACCAACACGCAGGAAAATGCACCGCTGCTGCTGAACTACGACAACCCGTTCCTTGAT
This sequence comes from Sphingomonas sp. IC-56, assembly GCF_021043375.1. Taxonomy (GTDB): domain Bacteria; phylum Pseudomonadota; class Alphaproteobacteria; order Sphingomonadales; family Sphingomonadaceae; genus Sphingomonas. Next base: position 128,302 of record NZ_JAJNDV010000007.1, on the reverse strand, counting down.
AGCGCCGATCGCGCAGTTCTGAGCTCCGTCGGCATCGCGCCGGGTGCAACGAACCAGGGCAACTTCGTGGTTACGCGCCAGAACCAGGACATTCTGGGTGCGAACCAATACACGCAGCGCTCGGAAACCTACCGGATTCTCGGCGGCCTGAGCGCCGATTTCAATCTGTTCGGCAAGTCGTGGAACGCGGAATTCTCCGCCACCTATGGCAACTCCAAGCAGAACACGCGCTCGGCTGGCATCGCCGACGTCGAGTATCAGCTGGCGCTCGACGCGGTTGATGAGGGCGCCGCTCGCGGCGGGCCTGCCAATGGCAACATCATCTGCCGCGCCCAGCTCTTCCCGAACCAGTATCTGGGCCGTTCGCCGATCGGCATTTCCGAGAACATCACCCGCGTGGTTGGTGCCGACGGTGTCCCGACGGAGACGCTCGTCACGCCGACGATCACCCAGGAAATGATCAACGGCTGCCGTCCGCTGAACCCGTTCGGCTACAACCAGATGTCTGAAGCCTCGAAGGCCTATGTGACGAACATTTCCGAATTCCGGAACATGTCGGAGCAGACCTTCATCCAGGCGTCGGTCGGCGGCGGACTGTTCGATCTACCCGCTGGCACGCTTCAGGTAAACGCGAACGGCGAGTACCGCCGCGATCACCTCAGCTTCATGAGCGACTCGCTCAATCAGCTCGGGCGCTCGCGTTCGGCACCGTCGGCAAACACCGATGCGTTCACCGAAACCTATGAATTCGGTGGCGAGTTGGTCGTGCCGATCACCGGCGATGACTTCCTCGGTTTTCTCGGCAAGCTCGAGTTCAACCCGGGCATCCGCGTCTCCAAGCAGAGCGGTCAAGCAGGCGAATATCGCACGCTTGCCGGTAATCTGGTCAGCCCGGAGGCAAGCGGGGACTGGAACACGATCTACACGCTGGGCGGCAGCTGGGAGCCGGTGCGCGACATCCGCTTCCGCGGCAACTACACCAAGTCGGTCCGCCAGCCTTCGATCGTGGAGCTCTTCCTCGGTGGCCAGCCGGTCTTCTCGACTCCGACCGACTATTGCAGCCCGGCGAACATCGACTCCGGCGCACTCGCAACGACTCGTCGTGCAAACTGCGTCGCGGCAGTGATCGCCAACGGCAATGCAACCGACGCAGCATCGGCCAACGAGTTCCTGCGGAACTTCGTGGCAGCCGGCACCGGCCTGCAGGGCACCTATTCCGGCTCGCCGGGGCTGGTTCCAGAGCGTGGCACGAGCTGGACCGTCGGCGTAGGACTTCGTCCGCGCTGGATCGAAGGGCTGACTCTGACGGCCGATTACTTCAACCTGCGCCTTGACGATACGATCGTACCGGTTGGCATCAATGACGTGCTGCGGACCTGCTACGACAGCACCACCTACCCCGATCCGTCGGCAGCAGTGGGCGTCAACACCTGCTCGCAGTTCTCGCGTGATGCGGCCTTCCAGATCAACAATGGCTACCAGGCAGGCTTCCTGAACCTGGGCGGCATCAAGATCGAGGCGATCAACTTCACCGGATCGTATCGGATGAACATCGGTTCCGACCGACTCATCCTGAACGGCAGCGCCTACTATCTGATCAAGTATGACAGCTCGTCTTCGGGTCAGTTCGACGATACCCTGTCCAGCGCAGGTACCTTCGGACGTCCGTCGCTCGAAACTCAGGCATCGCTCCGCTACGAGCATGCAGGGGCGTTCGGTCAGATCACCTGGAACCGGCAGTCGCCGACCCGGATCTTCGTGAGCGGTCTGCCGGCCACCACCGAGCAGTATCCGTACAGCCGCTATCCGACGACGAACAACATCGACTTCGCGCTCGGAATCGATGCGAACGAGAACTTCCGAATCCAGCTGACCGCGAGCAACCTGCTCGACCAGACCACGGCAGGCGATCTCGGCTATCGGTTCGCTGATTACTACGATCAGATCGGTCGCCGTTATAAGGTGACCCTGAGCACGAAGTTCTAAGCACTTCACCGCTCAACATCGGGCCGCTCCTTCGGGAGCGGCCCTTTTTTTGTTCAGTGCGACCAAACGGGCTGGTAGCGAGCTCCCAGCCCGGTGAGCAGCTCATATTGCGACAGCCCGCTCAGCGCTGCGGTCTCCGGCAGCGCATAGTTTAGTGCAGCCCAGTCACTTTCGCGCAGCGTAGGCGCCGCATCCACACCCACCGCGACCAAGTCCATCGACACCCGCCCAAGCACCGGCAGCTCGACGCCGTCGAACCACGCCCGCCCCTTGCCTGAGAAGCACCGCAGATAGCCGTCGGCATAGCCGATGTTGAGGATCGCCACGTCCATGTCCGTTGGCGCAGTGAAGGTGGCGTTGTAGCCCACGCTCTCCCCCGCGCGGACGGTACGCCTTTGCAACACCTGCGCCTCGGGCTGAACAACCTGCCGGATGCTGTTGGCGAACTCGCGGCGCGCAATGCCGCCATATAGCGCCAGCCCCGGTCGGGTCAGGTCGAAGTGGTAGTCCGACCCAAGCGCGATTCCTGCCGAATTGGCCAGGCTCATCCGCGGCGCCCCCGTCCGCCCGCGCAGTGCGGCGAACCGCTGGCGCTGGCGCTCGTTCAAGACGCTGTCCTCGTCGGCGCAGGCAAGGTGGCTCATCAGCGTCTCGACCGCGAGACCGTCGAGCAGCCCCGCGGCAATGTCTTCCACCGACACGCCTAGCCGGTTCATGCCGGTGTCGACCATCACGTCGCACACGCCACCGCCAGCCTCGCGCCAGCGCCGCACCTGTTCGGGTGAGTTCAACACCGGCCGCGCACCGTCAGGCCGGTCGGCCATGTCCTCTGCGCGCACCCCATGCAGCACCGACAGCTGCACGCCCAGGTCCGCCAGCGCCCGCGCCTCACTCCAATGCGCCACGAAAAAGTTCCGGCACCCTGCCGCCGCCAGCCGCCGCACCACCTCGCGCGCGCCCAGCCCATAGCCATCGGCCTTCACCGCCGCGCCGCACGCAGCGGTGCCGCTCATTGCCGCCAGGGTCTTCCAATTGTGCACCAGCGCGGCGCCGTCGAGCCGCAGGCGAAGGGGTGAGGATTCCATCCCCTCCGGTTAGCGGCCCCGCCGCCGCCGCGCCACCCGCTCAGTCCAGGTTGGGCCGCAGCCAGCGCTCGGCCTGCTCCACGCCCACTCCCCGCCGCGCCGCATAGTCCTCCAGCTGGTCGCGCCCCACCCGCGCCACCCCGAAATACTCCGCCTGCGGGTGCCCAAAGTAAAAGCCCGACACCGCCGCCGTCGGCAGCATCGCAAAGCTCTCGGTCAGCACCGCGCCCGTGTTCGCCTGCGCGTCCAGCATGTCGAACAGGATCGGCTTCAGGCTGTGCTCGGGGCAGGCCGGATAGCCCGGCGCCGGGCGGATGCCACGATATTGCTCGCGGATCAGCGCGTCATTGTCCAACTGCTCGCCCGCGGCATAGCCCCACAGGTCGGTCCGGACATGCTGGTGCAGCCGCTCGGCAAAGGCCTCGGCCAGACGGTCGGCCAGGGCCTTCAAGAGGATGTCCGAATAATCGTCGATCGCCGCCTTGAAGCGCTCCAGATGCGGCTCGATGCCATGGATCGACACGGCAAAGCCGCCCATCCAGTCACCATGGCTGTCGATAAAGTCGGCCAGGCACATGTTCGCCCGCCCCTCGCGCTTGGCGATCTGCTGGCGCAGCATGGGCAGGCGAACGCTCGCTTCATTGGTGCGGTCGAGATCGGGCACGTGGAAATGCTCGGGCACGCTCGCGCCATCGGGGCTGCGATGGTCGTCGGAATGGCGCGTCTGCACCCAGATGTCGTCGCCGTTGCGGTGGCACGGCCACAGCCCCGCCACGCCGCGTGCGGTCAGCCACTTCTCCGCGATGATCCGGTCCAGCATCTTCTGCGCGTCGGCGAACAGGCTGGTGGCGCTCTCGCCCACCACCGCATCGCTCAGGATCGCGGGATAGTTGCCCGCCAGTTCCCAGGCGCGGAAGAACGGCGTCCAGTCGATATAGGGGCGCAGGTCGTTCAGGTCCCAATCGTCGAACACATGCACGCCCGGCTGCTTCGGCGCGCCGGGCTTGAGCGCCATATCGGGCTTGAACGCGTTCGCACGCGCAACGCTGAGCGGCAGAAGCTCGCTCTGCCCCTTGCTCGCCCGCGCCACGCGGACCTGCTCATATTCCGCGGCAACCTTGGCGACATAATCGTCGCGCTGCGTGTCGGAGACGAGCGCCGTCGCCACGCCCACCGCGCGGCTGGCGTCGAGCACATGGACCACCGGCCCCTTGTACATCGGCTCGATCTTGAGCGCGGTATGCACCCGGCTGGTGGTCGCGCCCCCGATCAGCAGCGGCATCGTCATTGCCGCGCGCTGCATCTCCTCGGCCACGGTCACCATCTCGTCCAGCGACGGCGTGATCAGCCCCGACAGCCCGATCATGTCGGCGTCGTTCTCGTTCGCCGCCTCGATGATCTTCGACCACGGCACCATCACGCCCAGATCGACCACGTCGAAACCGTTGCACTGCAACACCACGCCGACGATGTTCTTGCCGATGTCGTGAACATCGCCCTTCACCGTCGCCATGATCACCTTGCCCTTGCCCTTGGCGCCGGGCTCCTTGGCGGCCTCGATAAAGGGCAGCAGGTGCGCCACTGCCTTCTTCATCACGCGCGCGGACTTCACCACCTGGGGCAGGAACATCTTGCCCGATCCGAACAGGTCGCCGACGACGTTCATACCGTCCATCAGCGGACCTTCGATGACTTCGATCGGCCGCGCGAACGCCTGACGGCATTCCTCGGTATCGTCGACGACATGCGCGTCGATGCCCTTTACCAGCGCATATTCCAGCCGCTTGGTGACCGGCAGGCTGCGCCATTCCGCCGCCGCCTTTTCCGCCACCGCGTCGGTGCCGCGGAACTTCTCGGCCAGCGCGACCAGCCGCTCGCCGGCCTCGGGATCGCGATTGAGGATCACATCCTCGCAGGCCTGGCGCAGCTCGGGCTCGATCTGGTCATAGACGTCGAGCTGCCCGGCATTGACGATCGCCATGTCCATGCCCGCGGGGATCGCGTGGTACAGGAACACCGAGTGCATCGCTTTCCGGACCGGCTCATTGCCGCGGAACGAGAAGCTCAGGTTCGACAGACCGCCCGAGATATGGACGTGCGGGCAGCGCGCCTTGATCTCGCGGCATGCCTCGATGAAGTCGACGCCGTAGTTATTATGCTCCTCGATCCCGGTCGCCACCGCGAACACATTGGGGTCGAAGATGATGTCCTCGGGCGGAAAGCCGATCCCGACCAGCAGGTCGTATGCGCGCGCGCAGATCTCGACCTTGCGCTCCTTGGTGTCGGCCTGCCCGACCTCGTCGAACGCCATCACCACCACCGCCGCGCCATAGGCCATGCACTTGCGCGCATGCTCCAGGAACTGGTCGACGCCTTCCTTCATGCTGATCGAATTGACGATCGGCTTGCCCGAAACGCACTTCAGCCCCGCCTCGATGACGTCCCACTTGGAGCTGTCGACCATCACCGGAATGCGCGCGATATCGGGCTCGGCCTGGATCAGCTTGAGGAAGGTGGTCATCGCCTCGTGCGCGTCCAGCAGCCCCTCGTCCATGTTGACGTCGAGCACCTGCGCGCCGGCCTCAACCTGCTGCAACGCGACTTCCACCGCCGCGGCATAGTCGCCGTTCATGATCAGCTTCTTGAAGCGCGCAGAGCCCGTAACGTTGGTGCGCTCGCCGATATTGACGAAGCCGGTGGAAAGGTTGGTCATGCTTCTCTTCTCTAGATCCTCCCCCGGAGGGGGAGGGGGACCGCCAAAGGCGGTGGAGGGGTAGTTGCAACAAACGAACCGGCCAGCGTGCGGAGACTACCCCTCCACCAGCTTCGCTGGTCCTCCTCCCCCTCCGGGGGAGGATTTGAGGTTCAAGCCACCATCGTAAACGGCTCCAGCCCGGCCAGCCGCGTCTGCACCGGCGGCTTGGGGATCGCCCGCGGGGCCAAGTCCTTCACCGCCTGCGCAATCGCCGCGATATGCGCCGGCGTCGACCCGCAGCACCCGCCGAGAACGTTGACCTGCCCCGCATCGGCCCATTCCTTGACCAGTCCGGCGGTCGTCGCCGGCGCCTCGTCATAGGCGCCAAGCTCGTTGGGCAGCCCGGCATTAGGATACACCATGATCAGCGTGTCGCAGAGCGCCGAGAGCGTCTTCACATGCGGCCGCAGCTGCTCGGCCCCGAACGAACAATTAAGCCCGATCGTCACCGGCTTGGCATGCCGCACCGCGTGCCAGAACGCCTCGACCGTGTGGCCCGACAGGTTGCGCCCGGACAGGTCGGTCAGCGTCATCGACAGCATGATCGGCAAGTCGCGGCCCAGGTCATTGCCCGCCTCGATCGCCGCCATGACCCCGGCCTTGGCATTGAGCGTATCGAACACCGTCTCGATCAGGATGAAGTCCACCCCGCCCTCGACCAGCGCGTCGATCTGCTCGCGGTACACGTCCTTCAGATGGTCGAAGTCGATCTCGCGAAAGCCAGGGTCGTTGACGTCGGGCGACAGCGACAGCGTCTTGTTGGTCGGCCCCAATGCGCCCGCCACGAAGCGCGGCCGCCCGTCCCTGGCCTCGAACTCGTCGGCGATTCCCCGCGCCAGCTTCGCGCTCTCGACATTGATCGCGCGCACCAGATGCTCGGCGCCGTAATCGGCCTGGCTGATCCGGTTTGCCGAGAAGGTGTTGGTCTCGGCAATGTCCGCTCCGGCCTCGAAATAGGCGCGGTGGATCGACGCGGGCACCTCAGGCATGGTCAGCGCGAGGATGTCGTTATTGCCCTTCTGGTCGTGCGTGAGGCCCAGATCGCCCGCATAGGCCGCCTCGTCGAGCTTCCAGTTCTGGATCTCGGTCCCAAAGGCGCCGTCGGTGATCAGGATGCGCTTGGCGGCCTCAGCCAGCAGTTTCTCGCGTGCAGTCATATCACTTCTCTCAATCCTCCCCGGAAAGGGGAGGGGGACCATGCGAAGCATGGTGGAGGGGGGTTGCCGCAAGGGGCTCGCTCGCGGAGAGCCCCCTCCACCAAGCCGCTTCGCGCCTTGGTCCCCCTCCCCGTTCCAGGGAGGATTTCTAAGCCGCGACCAATCCCGCCGCCGCCCGGGGCCGAACCCCCAGCAAGTGACAAATCGCGTAGCTAAGCTCCGCCCGGTTGAGCGTGTAGAAGTGAAACTGCCGCACACCCCCGGCATAGAGCTTGCGGCACAATTCGGCCGTCAGCGTCGCCGCCACCAGCTGGCGCGCGGCGGGATGCTCGTCCAACCCCTCGAACAGCGTCTCCATCCATGCCGGAACCGCGGTGCCGCACATCGCCGACATCCGCACCACGCTGGCATAGTTCATCACCGGCATGATCCCCGGCACGATCTCGGCATCGATCCCTGCCTTGATCGCATCGTCGCGAAAGCGGAAAAACGTGTCGGGCTCGAAGAAGAACTGGGTGATCGCCCGGTTGGCGCCAGCGTCGATCTTGCGCTTCAGATTGTCCAGATCCGCCTGGGCATGCTCGGAATCCGGATGGCATTCGGGATAGGCCGCGACCGAAATCTCGAATGGGTGTAGCTTGCGAAGGCCGGCCACCAGATCGGCGGCATTCTCATACCCGCCCGGGTGGGTGCGGTACTTCTCGCCCGCACGCGGCGAATCCCCGCGCAGCGCGACGATATGCCGCACGCCCGCGGCCCAATATTCCTGCGCGACCTGGTCGATCTCCTCGCGGGTCGCCTCGACACAGGTGAGGTGCGCGGCGGCAGGGATCGCCGTCTCGCGCGCGATCCGCGCCACCGTGTTGTGGGTGCGCTCGCGCGTGGTCCCGCCCGCGCCATAGGTGACGCTCACGAAGCGCGGCCCGAGCGGCGAGAGCGTCTGCACCGACTCCCACAGCGTTTCTTCCATCTTCTCGCTCTTGGGCGGGAAGAATTCGAAGCTCACATCGATGTCGCCCGCCACATCGGCGAACAGCGGCGGCGCCAAAGGATCCACGTTGCTCATGCCGCCTTCACTTCCCTCTTTTTCTCGCCGGTCTTGCGACCCAGCCATAGTTTCACGGTGAGCTCGCCACCCTCCAGCGTCTCGACCAGCACCGGCGCGAGCCCCGCCGCCTCGAACCACGCCAGCACCTGCTCGTCGGAAAAGCCCAGCCGCGCATGCGCGTCGCGGGTGCGCAGTTCCTCGCGCTCGTGGGGCGCGAAATCGACGATCAGCAGCCGACCGCCGTCACTCAGCACGCGCCCGGCCTCGCCGATCGCGGCGCCGGGCTGCTGTGCGAAGTGCAGCACATGGTGGAGGATCGCGGTGTCGGCGCCGCCATCGCTCAGCGGCAGGGCATACAGGTCAGCCTGGCGCAGCTCGGCATTGTCCAGCCCCTGCTCGGACAGCTTGGCACGCGCCAGCCGCAGCATTTCCGACGAGCGGTCGATGCCCAGCGCCTGCCGCGCCTTGGGCCCGAACAGCTCCAGCATGCGCCCAGTGCCCGTACCGATATCGACCAGCTGGCCAAGCGGCCCCTCACCCAGCGCCTTGGCCATCGCCGCCTCGACCTGGCTTTCCGCGACATGGAGCGATCGGATCGCGTCCCACTGTCCGGCATTGGCCTCGAACCAGTCCGCCGCCGCGACGGCCCGGTCGGCGCGCACCGCCGCCAGCCGGGCCTCATCCGCGATCGTCCAGTGATCCTTCTCGTTCCAGCTGTCGAACGCCGCCAGGATCGGCTGCACCTTGTGGTCCGCGCCCAGCGCGACGAACACCCAGCTGCCTTCCTTGCGCCGCTCGGCAAGCCCCGCGTCGCACAGGATCTTCACATGGCGCGACACGCGCGGCTGGCTCTGGCCCAGCACCTGCGCCAGTTCGCCGACGCTCAGCTCCATCGCGCGCAGCAGCGCCACGATGCGCAACCGCGTCGAATCCGCCAGCGCGCGGAAGATGGAAAGGGCCGAAGTCATGGGACATGGAGATATAAAGATATCTTTATATCAGGTCAATCGAGCATCCCTGTTGCCTCAGCTGTTGACGCCGGATACCTCCGTTTTCCGCGTCGACAAGAAGGTATACAGCATGCGCACCCTCCTCTTCCCCGCCCTCGCCCTGCTCGCCCTTTCCGCCTGCAACAACAAGGCGCAGAACGAAGCCGCCGAAGCCAATGAAACCATGACCGGCGACAGCAACACCATGGGCGAAGCCGTCGCCGACGTGAACGCCGCCAATGCCGCAACCGACGCGGCCTTCGACGCAGCCGAGAACAGCTACGAAGCCAATGTCAGCGATGACGGCGTGGCAGGCAACGAGATCATCGACTAACCGTTAGGCGTCCTCAAGCCAGGAGAAGCCGGAATGCGTCTTTTGCCGTTGCTGCCCCTCGCCCTGGCGCTCGCCGGTTGCGGACAGGCTGACGAGGACCCCAGCGGGCTCACCCCCGACGAGGCGCGTCAGCTGAACGAGGCAGCCGAGGCGATCGACATTAATTCCGGCACTCCGGTCAACATTTCGGAGGACGCCCAATGACCCCCACTCGCGAACTCGGCGCCAGCGGCCTTGCCATCCCGCCGCTGGTGCTTGGCGGCAATGTCTTTGGCTGGACCATCGACAAGGCGCAAAGCTTCCGCATCCTCGACCGCTTCGCCGAAGCTGGCGGGGTGATGATCGACACCGCCGACGTCTACTCCGCCTGGGTCTCGGGCCATCAGGGCGGCGAATCCGAGACGATCATCGGCGAATGGCTGCGCACCTCGGGCAAGCGCGACCAGGTGCTGCTCGCGACCAAGGTCGGCATGCTGCCGGGCGAAGGCGGCACCGGCCTCGCCCCCGCCCGCATCGCCGCCGCAGCCGAAGCCTCGCTCCAGCGGCTGGGCGTGGAAACCATCGACCTCTATTACGCACACCAGGACGATGAGAACGTACCGCAGGAAGAAGTGCTCGCCGCCTTTGGTCGCCTGATCGACGCCGGCAAGGTCCGCGTGCTCGGCGCGTCCAACTTCCACGCGATCCGCTTCAAGGCGGCGCTCGATATCGCCGCGCGCGACGGTCTCCCGCACTACCGGGTGCTCCAGCCCGAATATAATCTCGTCAGCCGCCGCAAGTTCGAAGGCGAGCTGCAGGACCTGTGCGTCACCCAGAATATCGGCGTGCTGCCCTATTACGGCCTGGCTTCGGGCTTCCTCACCGGCAAGTACCGCAGCGACGCGGACCTGGGCAAAAGCGTCCGCGGCGGCCGTATGGGCGAGCTGCTCAAGGGTAAGGGTGGCCCGGTACTCGCCGCAATGGACGAAGTCGCCGCGCAAACGGGCGCCAGCCACGCCCAGATCGCTCTGGCCTGGCTGGCCGCACAGGACGGCGTGACCGCACCGATCGCCAGCGCCACCTCGCTCGAACAACTCGACGAACTACTGGGCGCCTGGGACGTGACGCTGGCCAGCGACCAGCTTGATCGGCTTACAGCCGCGGGCGCTTGAAGTTCACGCCAGAGTTCGAAGGCAGGAAGTTTAGAGGTTCGCGCAGAGGCGCAGAGACGCAGAGAAAAAGAAGACGCCGCGAAGCGGCAGGAACGCTCCGCGCCGCCAGTTCGGACGTAGAGACTAGTCTCCCGAACGAAGCCACAGGCCGTCTTCTCTGCGCCTCCGCGCCTCTGCGCGAACCTCTTCCTTCTTCACCCTTCGTGCCTTCGTGCCTTCGCGCCTTCGCGTGAACCAATCACGCCCCCCGGCATTGACCCAGCAATGCCCGATCAAACCCACCCCCGCTGGCCGACGCGCCTCTGGATCGTCCGCCATGGCCAGAGCGCCGGCAATGTCGCCCGCGACCAGGCCGACGCCGCCGGTGAGCACCGCATCGCCATCGACATGCGCGACGTCGACGTGCCCCTGTCGCAGCTCGGCGAGCAGCAGGCCGACGCACTCGGCCGCTGGTTCGCGCAAGGGCATGGCAATGGCCGCCCGGACGTGATCCTCGCCAGCCCTTATCTGCGCGCCCGCGAAACCGCCCGCATCTTCCGCGACGCAGGCGGCGCCGATCCCGCCGAGCCGATTTGCGCCGACGAACGGCTGCGCGAAAAGGAATTTGGCATTCTCGACGGCCTGACCAGCGCAGGCATTCACGCACTTGAGCCCGACCAGGCCGAGTTCCGCCGCCTGCTCGGCAAATTCTACCACCGCCCGCCCGGCGGCGAGAGCTGGTGTGATGTCATCTTCCGCCTGCGTGCGCTGCTGGACACGGTCTCGCTCCATTATGCCGGCCGCAACGTGATGATCGTCGCGCACCAGGTCGTGGTGCTCTGCCTGCGCTACATCATCGAGAACCTGTCGGAAGCCGAGATCCTCGCGATCGACAAGGCCGGCGATGTCGCCAACTGTTCGGTCACCGAATATGCCTTCGATCCCGCTGCGGGCAAGGACGGGGGAATGGCGCTGGTCCGCTACAACGTGACCGCATCGATGGAGCGCGACTCGCAGGCGCAAGTCACGTCCGAGCCGGACGCACCAGTGGCGGCACGCGGATGAGCGCGCTCGATTCCGCCTGGCTCGCCGAGCACCCGCTGCCGCAACCTGAAGGCGATACCGACAAGAACAGCCGCGGCCGCGTCCTCATCGCCGGGGGCTCCGAAACGGTGCCCGGCGCGCTTCGCCTCACCGGTGAAGCCGCGTTCCGCGCCGGCGCCGGCAAGGTCCAGCTGGCTACCGCACAGCGCGTTGCCCTGGCACTCGGCCTGACCATGCCCGAAGCCGCCGTCTATTCGCTCCCCACCAACGAAGCGGGCGAGCTCGGCGCCGAGGCGGGACCCAAGCTCGCCGAGTACCTGACGCGCTGCGACACGCTGGTGCTGGGTCCGGGCATGGGAAGCAAATCGGCCGCTGCACCGATCCTGTCCGCCGCAATCGCCAAACCCAGGTCCGACCTGTCGCTGGTGATCGACGCCGCCGCGCTGACCGCGGCCCCCGACATGGCCGACGCGCTGCAGGCGCATGAAGGGCGGATCGTCCTGACGCCACATCCGGGCGAAATGATCCAGCTGATGCAGTGCGACGAAGCGCGCACCAAAGACGACCCCGCAGGGCTGGTGCGCGAAGCTGCCGAGCGCTTCGGCGCCACCGTGCTGCTGAAGGGCGCGCTGACCTGGATCGCCTGCCCCGATCAGCCGGTGCTGCGCTACGCCGGCGGCGGCCCAGGCCTTGCCACCGGCGGCTCGGGCGATGTGCTCGCCGGGATTATCGGTGCTCTGATGGCCCGAGGCGCCACGCCGCGCGTCGCCGCCGCCTGGGGTGTCTGGCTGCATGGCGAGGCGGGGCGGCGCTTGGCCGAAACGGTCGGGCCGCTCGGTTTCCTCGGGCGCGAATTGCCGCCCCTGATCCCTGGGCTGCTGAACTCTACACGGTAAGCGCGCCTGCAAACTATCTGTTTTGAACATCCGGTATGGCTTGTTCGCGCCCGCACGAAGCGATAGCCTGGAGGTAATTAGAACAAGAAGAACGGATGCATGGCGCTCGACCCGGAGGTATTCGACAGCCTGTTGGACACGGTCCGACGCTTCGTCGCGGAGCAGCTTCGCCCACGCGAAGCCGAGATCGAGGCTGCCGACGCAATACCCCCCGACCTGATCGAGTCGATGAAGGCACTCGGCCTGTTCGGCCTGTCGATCGGTGAAGAGCATGGCGGCCTGAGCCTGAGCATGGCGGAGGAGTGCCGCGTCGCCATCGAGTTCGGCCGCACCACTCCCGCCTTCCGCTCGGCGTTCGGCACCAATGTCGGTATAGGCAGCCAGGGTCTCGTGATGGCCGGAACGCCAGAGCAAAAGGCCCAGTGGCTGCCGCGCATCGCCACCGGCGAAATCGTCACCAGCTTCGCACTGACCGAGCCCGATGTCGGCTCAGACTCGGGCGCGGTGAAGACGCGGGCGGTCCGCGATGGCGAGGTCTATCGCCTCTCGGGCACCAAACGCTACATCACCAATGCCGACAAGGCAGAGCTCTTCACTGTCATGGCGCGCACTTCGGACGATCCCGGCGGCCGCGGCGTATCGGCGTTTCTGGTCCCCCGCGATCTGCCCGGCATCAGCATTGGCGAACCTGAAAAGAAGATGGGGCAAAAGGGTGCCAAGGTCGCCGACGTCACGTTCGACGACACCCCGGTGCCTGCCGCCAACCGCCTGGGCGCGGAAGGTGACGGCTTCCGCATCGCCATGCAGGTGCTCGACCGCGGCCGGCTCCACATCGCGGCGGTATGCGTCGGCACCGCCGAGCGGCTGATCGCCGATTGCGTCGCCTATGCCACCGAGCGCCGCCAGTTCGGCAAGCCAATCGCCGAGCACCAGCTGATCCAGGCGATGCTGGCCGACTCAAAGACCGAAGCACTCGCCGCCCGCGCGCTGGTGCTCGAAACCGCCGCGGCTAAGGACCGCGGCGAGAACACCACCATGGAAGCCGCCGCCGCGAAATACTTCGCCAGCGAGATGGTCGGCCGCGTTGCCGATCGCGCGGTGCAGATCTTCGGCGGGGCGGGCTACATCGCCGACTATGGCATCGAACGGCTGTACCGCGACGTGCGCCTGTTCCGCATCTACGAAGGCACCAGCCAGATCCAGCAGCTGATCATCGCCCGCGAGACGCTCAAGCGCGGCGGCTGACCGCCAGGAGAGGACGATACCAATGGACACCACCACCCTGTTCCGCCTCGACAATCGCGTCGCGCTCGTCACCGGAGGGTCGCGCGGCATTGGCCGGATGATCGCCGCCGGCTTCGTCGCTCAAGGCGCGAAGGTCTATGTCTCCTCGCGCAAGGCCGAGGCCTGCGAAGAGACCGCGACCGCGTTGGGCCCGAACTGCATTGCGCTGCCGATGGACGTCTCCACGGTCGAAGGCTGCAAGGCACTCGCCGCCGAACTCGCCGCGCGCGAGCCGCGGCTCGACATCCTCGTCAACAATGCCGGTGCGGCCTGGGGCGAGGCATTCGACACCTTCCCCGAAAAGGGCTGGGACAAGGTGATGGAGCTCAACGTCAAGTCGCCCTTCTTCCTCACCCAGGCGCTCCACACCCTGCTCAAGGCGTCGGGCATGCAAGCCCGCCCCGCCAAGGTTATCAACATCACCTCGATCGACGGCCAGCGGGTGAACCCGTGGGAAACCTATAGCTATCAGGCGTCGAAGGCCGCGCTGATCCACCTGACCCGCCGCATGGCCGCACGGCTGATCCGCGACAAAATCGTGGTATCCTCACTCGCGCCCGGCGCCTTCCCCAGCGACATGAACAAGGCCGCGCGCGATCACGGCGACGGCGTCGCCAAACGCATCCCCGCCGGCCGCATCGGCACCGACGAAGACATGGCCGGTGCCGCCATCTACCTCGCCAGCCGCGCGGGCGACTACGTCGTCGGCGAAACGCTCACCGTCGACGGCGGCCTGGTCAATGCCAGCCTCGGCGGCAGCATCGACGGCTAGGAACTCTCCCCCGGACCAGCCGAGGGAGCATCCAACTCAGCGCGCGATCCCGCCGGCTGCCAGCACCGCCAGCGTCACCAGCTCGCTTGCGGTCGCGGTCATCGGCGCGATCTGCACCGGCTTTTCCATGCCGATCAGCATCGGCCCGATCGTCGAATCGCCGCCCAGCTCGCGCAGCAGCTTGGCCGAGATATTCGCCGATTGCAGCCCCGGCATGATCAGCACGTTGGCCGGGCCAGACAACCGCGCGAACGGATAGTTCGCCAGCTGCTTGGGGTTGAGCGCGACGTCCGGCGACATCTCGCCTTCATATTCGAACTCGGGCTTGCGCTCGTCGAGCAGCTTGATCGCGCCGCGCACATGTTCGAGCCAGCGGCCTTCGGGATTGCCGAAGGTCGAATAGCTGAGGAATGCGACGCGGGGTTCGTGGCCCATGCGCCGCGCGACCTGGGCCGCGCCCTCGGCGATCTGCGCCAGTTCTTCCGCACTCGGGCGCTCGTTTACCGTCGTGTCGGCGATGAACACCGTGTGCGACTGCCCCACCAGCACGTGCATGCCAAAGGCAATGCGGCCCGGCGCATAGTCGATCACCCGGCGCACCTGGCGCATCGTCTCGGCATAGGTGCGCGTGACGCCGGTCAGCATCGCATCGCCCTCGCCCAGCTGGAGCAGCAGCGCGCCGAAGATGTTGCGGTCGCGGTTGACCAGCCGTTCGATGTCACGGCGCAGGTAGCCGCGGCGCTGTAGCCGCTGGTACAGGAACTCGACCATCCGCGGCACCAGCGGCGAATTGACGCTGTTGTGGATCTCGAAGTCTTCCGGGTTGGCGCCCAGCGCCTGAAGCTTGTCGGACACCGACTCACGGCCGACCAGCACCGGGATGCCATAACCACCTTCCTTGAAGGCGATGGCGGCGCGCAGCACCACTTCTTCCTCGCCCTCAGCGAAAATCACGCGCTTGGGATGCGCGCGTGCACCCTCATAGGCAAGGCTGAGCACCGAAGTCGTCGGATTAAGCCGTGCGCGCAGCGACTGGCGATACGCCGCCATGTCGACGATCGGCTTGGTCGCGACGCCCGAATCCATCGCTGCCTGGGCAACGGCGGCGGGTACGATCTCCATCAGCCGCGGATCGAACGGCGCGGGGATGATGTATTCGGGGCCAAAGCTGTGCTGCGTGCCGTAAGCCGCGGCGACTTCCTCGGGCACCTGCTGGCGGGCCAGTTCGGCCAGCGCGCGCGCGGCGGCGACCTTCATCGCGTCGTTGATCGTCGTCGCGCGCACGTCCAGCGCGCCGCGGAAGATGAACGGGAAGCCCAGCACATTGTTGACCTGGTTCGGATAGTCCGAACGGCCGGTGGCGATGATCGCGTCCGGCCGCGCTTCCTTGGCAACCGGCGGGCTGATCTCGGGATCGGGGTTCGCCATCGCGAACACGATCGGGCGCGGCGCCATCGTCTTGAGCAGCTCGGGCGGCAGCGAGTTGGCCGATGCCAGCCCGACGAACACGTCGGCGCCGTCGATCGCCTCGGCAAAGGTGCGCTTGTCCGTGGCGACGGCGTGTGCCGACTTCCACTGGTTCATGCTTTCTTCGCGGCCCTGATAGATCACGCCGTTCAGGTCGCACATCAGCAGGTTGTCGTGCGGCAGGCCCATCGCCTTGATCAGTTCGGCGCACGCGATTGCGGCGGCGCCGGCACCCAGCATCACGATCTTGGTATGCTTGATGTCGCGCCCGGTCAGGTGAAGCGCGTTGATCAGGCCGGCGGCGGCGATGATCGCGGTGCCGTGCTGGTCGTCATGGAACACCGGGATGTTCATGCGTTCGCGCAGCGTCTGCTCGATCACGAAGCATTCCGGGGACTTGATGTCCTCCAGGTTGATGCCGCCGAAGCTCGGCTCCATCAGCTCCACTGCGTCGATGAAGCGGTTCACGTCTTCGGTCTTCAGCTCGATGTCGATCGAGTCGACGTCGGCGAAGCGCTTGAACAGCACCGCCTTGCCTTCCATCACCGGCTTGGACGCCAGTGCGCCCAGATTGCCGAGCCCAAGGATCGCCGTGCCGTTGGAGATCACCGCGACCAGATTGCCCTTGGCGGTATAGTCATAAGCGAGCGAAGGATCCTCGGCGATGGCGCGCACGGGCACCGCGACGCCGGGCGAGTAGGCGAGCGCGAGATCGCGCTGAGTCGCCATCGGCTTGGACGCGACGATCTCGATTTTACCGGGCCGGCCTTCCGAATGGTAGCGAAGCGCCTCGCGCTCGGAAAACTGGACCTTGGATTCCTCAGACATTCATATCTCCTGGTCCCCTTCCTTTAGGGTGACGATTCCGTAGCTGCAATCGGCGGATGTGCCTTGAGCGGTAACGGAGTGTTTCCCCGCGAGTCGTCCCCAGGAAAGCGGCAGCCGGGAGTTGATCGCCCCGGCGCATCGGCTACCGCATGCTGCATGTCCTCCGCCGCCCCCACGCCGATGATGGCACAATATCTTGCGCTCAAGGCCGAAGCCGAGGATTGCCTGCTCTTCTACCGCATGGGCGATTTCTTCGAGCTGTTCTTCGACGATGCGAAGATCGCCAGCGCCTGCCTGGATATCGCGCTCACCGCACGCGGCGAGCATGAGGGCGAGCGTATCCCGATGTGCGGCGTGCCGGTGCATGCGATGGAGGGCTATCTCGCCCGGCTGATCAAGGCCGGCCACCGCGTCGCCATTGCCGAGCAGACCGAAACCCCCGAACAGGCCAAGAAGCGCGGCGGCTCCAAGGCGCTGGTCGCCCGCGACATCGTGCGGGTGGTGACCGCCGGCACCCTGACCGAGGAAACGCTGCTCGACAGCCGCTCGGCAAACTGGTGCGTAGCAATCGGCGAAGCGGGTGGCAGCGTCGCCATTGCCTGCGCGGACATTTCGACCGGCCGCTTCGAGATCATCGAAACCGATGCCGATCGCGTTTCTGCCGAAATCGCCCGGCTGTCCCCGGCCGAAACCGTCGCCTGCGACGCCTCAGCCTTCGACGCACTCGCCACCGTGCTGCGCCCACGCGCCGGCTTCGACAGTGCTGCGGCGGAGGAACGGCTCAAGTCCCTCTTCGGCGTCGCCACGCTCGACGGGTTCGGCACCTTCTCGCGCGCGGCGCTGGCAGCCGCCGGCGGGCTGGTCGCCTATCTCGACCACACTGCCAAGGGTTCGCTGCCCTTCCTGCGTCCGCCCCGTGTCAGCCGGACCGAGGCATTCATGGCCATCGACGCAGCGACGCGCGAGAGCCTCGAACTCTGCGTCTCACAGGCTGGCGTCCGCAAGGGCAGCCTGCTCGACAGCGTCGACCGCACCGTCACCGGCGCCGGGGCGCGCCTACTCGGCCAGGACATCGCCACGCCCTTGATGGACCGCGCCGGAATCGAGGCACGGCTCGACCTGGTGCAGCGTTTCCATGACGATGCCGGCGTTCGCGACATGGTGCGCGGCGCGCTCCGCGCCTTGCCCGACATCGGACGTGCGCTCGGCCGCCTTGCCGCAGGCCGCGGCTCGCCCCGCGATCTCGGCCAGCTGCGCGATGGTCTCGACGGGGCTTGGCGCCTTGGCGAACGGCTCGCCGCGCTCGATGACGTGCCCGCCCTGCTCGCCCAGCTGATCCCACAGCTGCGCGGCCACGGCACGCTGATCGATCTGCTCTCCCGCGCCCTTGTGCCCGAACCGCCGGTCGACGCCGCGCATGGCGGTTACATCGCGGAGGGCTATGACGCCGCGCTCGACGATCTTCGCGATGCCGGCGCCGGCGGCCGCCGCGCCATCGCCGCGCTGGAGGCCGACTATCGCAGCCGCACCGGCATCACCGCGCTCAAGATCCGCCACAACGGCGTGCTCGGCTACCATATCGAAGTGCCCGCGCGCTCCGCCGACGCGTTGATGGCGCCCGACAGCGGCTTCACCCACCGCCAGACGCTGGCCGGCGTCGTCCGCTTCAACGCCCCCGAACTCCATGATGTCGCGGTCAAGGTGACTCAGGCCGGCGCCCACGCGCTCGCCGCCGAAGCCGCGCATCTCGAAGATCTTACCACCACCGCGCTCGGCCGCCGCGAAAGCATCGCCGCCACCGCCGACGCCCTCGCCCGGATCGACGTGGCCGCCGGCCTCGCCGAACGCGCAGCCGAAAGCAGCTGGGCCCGGCCCGCACTGGTCGAGCATAGCTGCTTCGAGGTCGAAGGCGGGCGCCATCCGGTGGTGGAGGAAGCCGTCGCCAAATCGGGCGGCCGCTTCGTTGCCAACGACTGCAAGCTCTCCGAGAACTCACGCCTATGGCTGGTCACCGGCCCCAACATGGGCGGCAAGTCGACCTTCCTGCGCCAGAACGCGCTGCTCGCTGTGCTCGCGCAAGCCGGCAGCTACGTCCCCGCCACCAGCGCGACGCTCGGCCTGGTCGACCGCCTGTTCAGCCGCGTCGGCGCCTCGGACAATTTGGCGCGCGGCCGCTCCACCTTCATGGTCGAGATGGTCGAGACTGCGGCGATCCTGGCGCAGGCAACGCCGCGCAGCTTCGTGATCCTCGACGAGGTCGGCCGCGGCACTTCGACGTATGACGGCCTCGCCATCGCCTGGTCGGTGGTGGAGGCGATCCATGAGGACAATCGCTGCCGCTGCCTGTTCGCCACCCATTATCACGAACTGACTCGCCTGGCCGAGCGCTGCGACGCGCTGACCCTCCACCATGTCCGCGCACGCGAGTGGAAGGGCGACCTCGTCCTCCTCCATGAACTCGCCGACGGCCCCGCCGACCGCAGCTACGGCATCGCCGTCGCGCGGCTCGCGGGCATGCCCCCGGCGACGATCAAGCGCGCCAAGGCGGTGCTCGACAAGCTGGAGGCCGGCCGCGAGAAAACCGGCGGCCTCGCCGCCGGCCTCGACGACCTGCCGCTGTTCGCGGCAATCGCCGAGCAGGAGGAAGCCAAGGTCGACGCGCTGCGAAATGAACTCGGCGCACTCGACATCGACGCGCTAAGCCCGCGCGAAGCGCTGGACGTTCTCTACCGCCTCAAGACGCTGGCGGGCGACCAAGCGCCCGCGTAATCGCCGCCTGCGCGATCGGGGCCATCCGGGCATAGGCGGCGGGCAACGGGTGCACGCCGTCGTCGCTCCATTGGCGATCCAGCAGCCCATGCGCGTCCGCCAGCGCCGCGTAATAATCGGCATAGCCATAGCCGCGCGCTGCACAGAAGCGCTGCAACCAGGCATTCAGCGTGCGCAGCGTGTCGGGCTTCCGCTCCGCCACCACGCCCTGCGCCCGCTCGGTATAGCTGTGCACCGGCAGCAGGGATCCGAAGACGACGGCAATGCCGTGCCGGTCGGCCAGATCCGCCATCGCTTCGTAATTGGCTTCGATTTGCTCCACCGTCTCGCGCTGCAGAAAGCCCTGCACGTCGTTGACGCCGGCCAGGATCACCACCGCGCGCGGCTTCAGCGCGATCACGTCCTGGTGAAAGCGCAGCAGCATCTGCGCGGTGACCTGGCTGCCGATGCCGCGATTGATATAGGCCTTGTCCGGAAACGCCGCCGCCAGGTTCCATTTGTCGGTGATTGAGTCCCCGAGGAATATCACGCGCTGCTCGCGGCCCCTTGGCGGCCCGAGCCGCCGGTTCGCGTCGGCATACAAATAGCGTTCGCCAAAATCCTCCATCAGGCTCGGCACCAGCCTGGCGCGGAACGGCCCGAGCCACGGTCCCCAGTCCCGCTCCTCCACGACGCGGCGCTCCGGCGAACTTTGGTAATCCTGAGCCACCGCCGCCGGCGCCGCCGCAAGCAAGGCGGCGAGCGCCAGCCGCTTCATGCCCGGAACACGCCCTTGCGCACGCCATAGGCGTGGAACAGCGCCGGCCAGGCGGAACCCGGCGACGCCTTGGGCAAGCGCGCGCCAAAGCCGTGTCCGCCCTCGTCGAACAGGTGCATCTCCGCCTTGCGCCCGGCCTTCAGCGCCGCGTCATACAGCACCAGGCTGTTGGCCACCGGCACCAGCCCGTCGTCGGACGCGTGGATCAGGAACAGCGGCGGCGTGTCGGCGGTGACGCGCTGCTCCACCGATGCGTGGCGCAGCGCCTCGGCCGAGGGGTTCGGCCCCAGCAGATTATCGCGCGACCCGGCATGGGTGATCGCCGCATCCAGGTTGATGACCGGGTATACCAGTCCGGCAAGATCAGGCCGCGCCGACAACCCGTCGGCCGCATCGACGGGCGTGTACACGCGCTCGCCGTGCCGCGTTGCCAGCGATCCTGCCAGATGCCCGCCGGCCGAAAAGCCAAGCACGGCCACCCGCGCCGGATCGACGCCGAACTTCGCCGCGCCCGACCGGATCACCCGCATCGCCCGCTGCGCATCCTGCAGCGGCACCAGCCCGCGCTGCTCCCATCCGTCGCCGGGCAGGCGATAGAGCAGGATAAAGGCCGTCACGCCGCGCGCGTTCAGCCACGCCGCCTGTTCGGTGCCTTCATTGTCATAGGCCAGGAAGCCATAGCCGCCGCCCGGCACCAGCAGCACCGCGCTGCCATTCGCCTTTGCGGGGCGACGCACCACCAGCACCGGATCGTCGATGCCGCTCACCCAGCGATCGGTGTGCGCCGGGTCCTTGGACTGGTCGGCCACCTTGCGGACGATCTTCGTACCGCGATAGCCCGGCGGACGCCCCGGCCACAGCCGCACGACCTCGTCCCCAGGCCCTGTCTGCGCGATCGCGCCCGTTCCCGCGGCCATCCCCAACAGGGCAGCGCCGCCGCCCAACACCGCGCGTCTCGTCGCCGTCATACAGCCTCTTCAACAAACCACTGCTTTATAAATGAGAGAGGTCGCCGAGCACCCATCAGGGCGCCCGACGACCTCCGACATGGTCAGCGACCGGAGTGTTCCAGCCCGGGAGACCATGCGGGCCGCTTCACCGGGATGCAGACGGCATCCGCCGTCCGCCACCCCCGCTTAGCGGCGCGTCTCCCGAACGAACTGAACCGACCTCACTGCTGAACCATGAGACATCGGATCACCTCCTTTCGCCAGTTGAAGAGCCTGTGCCTTGCGACACTTGAGGAGTGTGAATCACCCCGGCACGCAGAACAAGCCTTGTTTTGAATTTCTTTCTGCGCGAGCCTCAGAGGTCTGGGCCCTATGCCGGACAAGCGCGCGGATCAGCGCCGGCAATCCTCCGCCACGCGCAGGATCTCGGGCCAGGCCGGCACCACCAGCGGCGGCTGCCCCGCCACCTCCACAATGAACCGCCCCCGGCTGAAGCCCATCGCGTCGAGCAGCCCGTCGCGCGCGCCGAGACTCGCGCTCGACTGCCCGTCAGCGCCCCTCGTCAGCGGCAGCGCGCGCACACTCGAGCTGGTCCGGACCGTAGCGGACCCAGCGCCCACACGTCCGAGCGACAGGGTGATCCGGCCCGCGCCAGCATCGCAGCGCAGGCTGAGCGCAGGCGCAGCGCCCGCAGCCCCGAACCCAGCCACGCTCCCACTCCCCTCGCGCCGATAGGTCCAGGTGCCGGGCGACAGCGCCCAATCACGCCAGTCCGCCGAAGGCGTGGGCCGCGGCGCGGGTGGCGGTGGCGGCGCCCGGGTGGGCATCGGCACCGGCGGCGCAGCCTCGGGTGCGGGCTCGCTCGGGGCGACGCAACCCGCCAGCGCGAGCAGCGCGGCGGAGGTCAGGCTTTGCAGGAAAACAGAACGCATGCCCCGCTTATGCGGAAAGCCGGGCCATGCCTCAACCGCTCAGGCGGCGCGCCGTGCCGGCACTCGGTCGGCATGCGGGTAGCAGGGCGATCCCGCGCCCGTCATGCGATCGGCGATCGACGCCAGCACCGCCTGCGTCGCGCGACCGAACGCGGCCCAATCGCCCGTGATCCGGCTTACCGGCCAGTCGAGGATGTAGCCGTGGAATTGCTTGGCCAGCATGCCGTCCTCCTGGCGCAAACGCGCATCGCGGACGCGGCGGTCTTCCTGCGCCAGATAGTCGGACAACGCGCGCGCCATGCGCCAGCGCATGCCTGCCACGCTCGCGCTGTCCGGCGCCTGGGCGGCAACGACACGCAACAATGCGCCGGCCTGCGTCTCCAGTTCGCGATGTTCGGCGCCGCGCGTGTCGATGAGCATGAAGTGCCTCCCGTTCGCGGCTTTTCTACGAAGTGCCCGCACGCTTAGGGAGTAAGTAGATTCCATAGCCCGGGATGAACCCTAGTCCGCACCACGCCCGGCGCGTCCGGCCCAGCTCAGCTCAGCTACGGATCTGCACCACCGCGTCGATTTCCACCGCCGCACCCAGCGGCAGCACCGGCACGCCCACGGCGCTACGGGCGTGGCGCCCTGCTTCGCCGAACAGTTCCTGCATCAGCTCGGACGCGCCGTTCGCCACCTTGGGCTGGTCGGTAAAGCTGGCGGCCGAATTCACGAACACGCCCAGCTTCACGATCCGCTCGACCCGCGACAGGTCGCCGCCCAGCGCCTTCTTGATCTGCGCGACCACCATCAGTCCGCAGCGCTGCGCCGCCTCCTGGCCGTATGCCAAGTCGCGATCCTCGCCCAACCGCCCGGTCATCAACTCGCCATCCTTGAACGGCAACTGCCCGGACAGGTGCAGCATGCCCCCAGCCTCTACGGCCGGGACATAGGCAGCCACCGGTGCGGCGGCTTCGGGAAGTGAAAGGCCGAGCTCGGCCAGCTTTGCGTCGATGGCAGCAGTCATGCCGAAGCTGAACCACTCGCTGCGGCGCCGGTCAACCCTTGCGCAAAGCGCGCCTCGATCCAGGCCTGCGCCTCCTGCCAATCGTCGATCCGGGCATGGGCATGGCGCGCCGGCGCGATGTGCGGCGCCATGTCGGGCTCGGACACCATGTGCAGCCGGTGCACCTGCGGCACGGTGCGCGCGACCGATTCGTGATGCTGGGCCAGATCGTCGACGAACACGGTGACCGGATTGCCGAACTCGGCCACCAGCCGCGCTACCGCGGGCCCCTTGGGCCCCTGGTTGCACTCGACGCGATAGGCGATGTCATGCTCGTCCAACTGGGCGATGCGGTGCGGCCGGCAATGGTCGCGCAAATTGGTGAGCACGACGATATCTGCCCGCTCCGCGATCGCAGCCAGCGCCTCGCGCGCATGCGGCACCAGCGTCTGGCGCGCCATCTCGTCGGGGAAGAAGCCGTCGAGCAGCTCCCACATGCGCGGCGTCGCGACGACGCTGCCATCGGCCCGGTGGCGCATGGCATTCTCGAACCCGCCCAGCGCCAGCGACAATTCGATATCATGCGCTTCGTCCAGCCAGGTGCCGAAATGCCGCACCATGTGCAGCAGCACTTCGTCGCAATCGGTAATCAGAAGGGGTTTCATGCGCGCTCCAGCACCGCACGAGCGGCGACGAGTTCGGCCGGGCTGGCGTCGATCGCCTCGGCACAAGCGATCAGGTCCGGCTCATAGGATTCAAGAAAACCGATCGCGGCGGCCAGCAGCGCCGGCTCGCCCAGCCGCGCGCGCAATTCGTCGGGGGTAAGGCCGGTCAGGTCGAGCAGCCGATTCGCCCTCGCCGAATCGCCCAGCGTCCAGATCAGCGCCTGCAACGCCAGCGCATCGGCATTTGTCTCCGCGGGCGCCATCGCCTAACAGGTCCTTGTAATCATTACGGGTGTCGGCGTGGCAAAAAGGGTGCTCGTTGTCGAGGACAACGAACTCAATCTGAAACTCTTCTGCGATCTGCTGCGGGCGCATCGCTTCGTAGTCGAGCCGGTGAAGGACGGGCGCGAGGCCGTGGCTAAGACGCGCGAATTCGGCCCCGATCTGGTCGTCATGGACATTCAGATGCCACACGTGACCGGATTGGAGCTGATTCGCGAGATGAAGCGGGACGGCGAACTGCGCGCGATCCCGATCATGGCGGTGACCGCCTATGCCGGACGCGAGGACGAGGAACGCATCCGCGCCGCTGGCGCGAATGCCTATGTTTCCAAGCCGATCTCGCTGGCGCGCTTCATGGAAGAAGTCCGCGCACTGGTGCCCGGAAGCACCGAAGAGCAAGAGGAAGACGAAGCAGGCGATACGGGGGAGTGAATCCCCCGCTGGCGCTTACTTGATCTTGGCTTCCTTGAACTCGACATGCTTGCGCACGACGGGATCATACTTGCGGAAGTTCAGCTTCTCGGTCTGCGTGCGCGGATTCTTTTTGGTGACGTAGAAGAAACCCGTGTCCGCCGAGCTGACGAGCTTGATCTTGACAGTGGTCGGCTTGGCCATGACCCGAAACCCTTGATTGCAAAAATGGAAAAGCGGCGCGCGTCTACGCACCGCTAACAGGTGCGGGCGGATGGGCCACGCGCGAGCAAAAGTCAAGCCAAAGCCCTCTCCCGCCTACGGGAGAGAGAGAGAACATTGATCCTCCCCCGGAGGGGGAGGGGGACCGCCAAAGGCGGTGGAGGGGTAGTCACCACAAGCGACGGACAACGTGAAGAACCCCGCCCTCTACAGACAGCCGCGCCAAAGCCCTCTCCCGCAGGCGGGAGAGGGAGAACACCACCCGCTATCCCCCCGCCCCCCAATCCTCTACCACCTCCCGATGGAAGCGTTCGTCCCGGCCTTTCTGCTGGCGCTGCTCAGCCAGATCGGCGATCGGCCGCCGCTGCTCGCCGCCATCCTTGTGGATCGCTACCGTCGGCCCATCACCATCCTGTTCGCCGCCTTTGCCGCCCACGCGGCGGGCAACGCGATCGCCGCAGCGCTAGGCGGCACCCTCACCGCCACGCTCACCCCAGAGGCGAAATCACTGCTGCTGGCGGTGGCGCTCCTCTTTGCGGGCGTCACCGGGCTCTGGACCTCGCGGCTCCCCAGCCGCCTCGACCGCTGGCGCCTGGGCGCGTTCGCCACCTCCGTCGCCGGACTCTTCATCCTCGCCCTTGGCGAGCGGACCCAGTTCCTGACCTTCGCGCTATCAACCGGCGGCGCACCCTGGTTCGCCGCGATCGGCGCCACCCTGGGCGCGACCATCGTCAGCGCGGCTGCGCTCAGTCTGGACGAAACCCGCTGGTCCGCGCTGCCGCTGCGCCAGCTGCGCCTCGCCATCGCCGCGCTGTTCCTCCTTGCCGGCACCGTCATCGGCCTGGGAGCCCTTCGGCTCTTCTGACGTTGGCAGCTTCGATCAGGATCATGGCAAAAGCCATGGCTTGAAGCGGAGCCGATCCCATATTGGCTTCGTCGAGGATCCGAAACCAATCCGGGAGACCCATCATGACCGACACGCAGGCGCTGCAGACGCCCACCGACCTCAACCGCAACGACACGCGCAGCGTGGCCGATGCGCTCAACAGCGCGCTGGCCGATTGCTACACGCTCTACCTCAAGACCAAGAACTTTCACTGGCACGTCTCGGGGCCGCATTTCCGCGATTATCACCTGATGCTCGACGAACAGGCCGCGCAGATCCTGGGCGTAACCGACGACATTGCCGAGCGCGTGCGCAAGACCGGCAACACCACGCTGCGCTCGATCGGCGACATCGCGCGCCGCCAGACGATCACCGACAATGACGCCGATTTCGTCTCCGCCGGCGACATGCTCGCCGAGCTGCGCGACGACAATCTCAAGCTGGTCGAGAGCTTCCGCATCGTGAAGGCCGCAGCCGAAGAAGCAAACGACAACGCGACCAGCGGCGTGGTCGACGAATGGACCGACCAGGCCGAAGAGCGCGCCTGGTTCCTGTTCGAGGCCAGCCGCAAGGGCTGATGCTGGAACAACCGCAAGGGGCTGCGCGTCGGCCCCTTGCGGACGCCCTCCCGGCGCCGCGTACACGAACCAAGATGGTGCGATGCGCGCTTTTGCAGACCTGCTCGACCGGCTGATCTACACACGATCGCGCAACGCCAAGCTTCGCCTGATCGGCGACTATCTCCGCGCAACCCCTGATCCCGACCGTGGCTGGGCGCTGGCGGCGCTTACCGGCACGCTGGACCTGCCGGCAGTCAAACCCGCGCTGATTCGCGCGCTGATCCAGGAACGCGTCGATCCGGTGCTGTTCGGGCTCAGCCGCGATTTCGTCGGCGACACGGCCGAAACCGTCGCGCTGCTCTGGCCCGCGCCACAGAGTCCATTGGAACCCTCCGAGCCGCTTTCGCTGTCCGAAGTCATCGGGCGCCTGGGCAGCATCACGCGCTCCGATGCGCCCGCGGTGCTGGCCGAGATGCTCGACCGGCTCGATTCGGACGAACGCTATGCCTTGCTCAAGCTTGCCACCGGCGAGTTGCGCGTGGGCGTCTCCGCGCGTCTTGCCAAGACCGCGCTGGCCCAGGCGTTCGAACTGGACGTCGATGCGGTGGAGGAGGTCTGGCACGGCATTTCCCCGCCCTTCCTCCTGTTGTTCGATTGGGCGGAAGGCCGCGGCGCCCAGCCGACCGTGCTGGACGTGCCCGTGTTCCGCCCGTTCATGCTCGCCCATCCGCTGGAGGAAAGCGAGGTCAGCCTTCAGGACTATGCCGCCGAATGGAAATGGGACGGCATCCGCGTCCAGCTGGTCCATGTCGCGGGGCAAACCCGGCTTTTCAGCCGCGCTGGCGACGATATCACCCACAGTTTCCCCGAAATCGCGTCCGCTTTCACGCAATCGGGCGTGCTTGACGGCGAATTACTGGTGAAAGGCACGGCCCAGGGCACCACCATGGACGAGGGCGCAGGCGCCGCCAGCTTCAACGCCTTGCAGCAACGCCTTGGAAGAAAAGCAGTTTCTGCCAAGGCTCTACAAGAATACCCCGCCTTTGTCCGCGTCTACGACATACTATACAACGGCACCCAAGACGTCCGCGAATTCCCCTGGTCCACCCGAAGAAATCTCCTCGAAAACTTCGCTGAAATCTTAGATCCGGAACGATTTGACCTCTCAGCCTTGATCGAAGCCAAGGACTTCCGCGCCCTCGAGGAAGTCCGCGCCGAAGCGCGAAATGCGGCAATCGAAGGCGTCATGCTCAAGCGTCGCGACTCGCCCTATGTCGCTGGTCGTCGGGTGGGCCTCTGGTACAAATGGAAGCGCGATCCCCTTACCGCAGATTGCGTGCTGATGTACGCCCAGCGCGGCAACGGTCGCCGCAGCTCGTTCTATTCGGACTTCACCTTCGGCTGCTGGAACGCGGAGGGCGAGCTGCTGCCGGTGGGAAAGGCTTATTTCGGGTTCACCGACGAAGAGCTGAAATGGCTCGACCGCTATGTGCGCAATCACACGGTCAACCGGTTCGGCCCGGTGCGGGAGACGGACAAGACCCTGGTGCTCGAAGTCGCGTTCGATTCGATCCATTTGTCCAAGCGCCACAAGTCCGGGCTCGCCATGCGCTTTCCACGGGTAAGCCGCATCCGCACCGACAAGCCGGCACATGAAGCCGACACAATCGAGGGACTGACCAAGATCGTCACCTGACCCGCCGCTCAGCCCATCAGGGTCACGCCGGCTGCCGCGAACTGCGCCTCGGCCATAGTCGCGGTGGTGCCGCCGTCGGGGAGCGGCATGGCTATGGCGCGGCAATATTGCTTCAACACCACCGCTTCGAACCCTTCGCGCCGAGCGTCGAGTGCTGACCAGGCGACGCAGAAGTCATAGGCCAGCCCCACGAACAGGCAGCGCGTGACGCCCTTGTCGCGCAGAAAGCCGGCCAGACCGGTCCTGGTGACCTTGTCGTTCTCAAAAAGGCGGAATAGGAGTCGACGGCGGGATTATAGCCTTTGCGGACGATCAGCGTCGCCCGATCCAACGTCGGCGCGATCGCGGGATGGAACGTAGCGCCGGCCGAGCCCTGGATGCAGTGATCCGGCCACAGCACCTGATCGCCATAGGGCATGGCGATCGTGTCGAACGGCTCGAAGTCGGGATGGCTGCTGGCGAAGGAATGGTGGCCAGCGGGGTGCCAATCCTGGGTTACCGCTACGATCGGGAACGCCGGGGCGAGCATGTTGATGCCGGGCATCACTTCGTCACCGCCCGCGACTGCGAGCGCGCCGCCGGGGCAGAAGTCGATCTGCGGATCGATAACGATCAGGGCGTCGGTCGAGCGGGGCTGAAAGGCGGTGTCCGTCACAGGGCTTCTCCTGTTCGCATAATGAGGGGCCCGCAGTTGGCGACACTTTGCGGAGTGGATCTTCGACTGCAACGACGCTGCGACCGAGCCCCGCTCTTCGCCGGGGAACTACCGAGGGGGGGTGAATCGCCCGTAGCGCCGCACTTGCCCTAGGGTCGACAAAGAAAAAGGGCCCGGCGTTGCCGCCAGACCCCTGATCCGTTTGCTGCTGCTCGGCTTAGCTGCCGGGCTGCAGGTTCACCGCTGCGTGCTTGCCGCGACGATCGACTTCGAGTTCGAACTCGAGTCGGTCACCCTCGTTGAGAGTCGGCATGCCTGCCCGCTCCACTGCGGAGATGTGCACGAATGCGTCCGGCTGGCCATCGTCGCGCTGAATGAAGCCGAAGCCCTTCATCGCGTTGAAGAACTTGACCGTGCCGGTAGCACGCTCACCGGTCAGCTGACGCTGCGGGCCGCCACGGGTGCCGCCGGCATCGCCGCGCGGTGCGCCGCCGCCATTGTCCTCGACCGGCATCGGTTCGCCGTCGATCTTCAGCTCGGTTGCCGAGATACGGCCGCCGCGATCCACCAGGGTGAAGCCCAGGGGCTGACCCTCGGCCAGACCGGTCAGGCCTGCCTGCTCCACTGCGGAGATATGCACGAACACGTCCTCGCCGCCATCATCGCGAACGACGAAGCCGAAACCCTTCTGGCTGTTGAAGAACTTAACGACACCCGTCGCTTCGCCGACAACCTGGGGGGGCATGCCGCCACCGCCGCCGCCACGACCGCCGCCGAAGCCGCCACCGCCGCCGCTGCGACCGCCGCCGAAGCCGCCGCCACCACCGCCGCCGCGATAGCCACCACCGCCGCCGCCGAAGCCGCCGCCGCCGCCGAAGCCGCCACGATCGCCGCCGCCGAAGCCACCACCACCGAAGCCGCCGCGATCGCCGCCGAAGCTGCTGCCGCCGCCGAAGCCGCTGTCATCGCCGCCGCCGAAACCGTCGCGCTTGTCCCTGCCGCGTCCGCCGCGATCCCCACGGCGCCCTCTATCGAAACTCATGCCCTGCTCGTCTTCCCGGTTCGCCCACATCAAAACCAAAACCGAGCGTCGGACGAAAAACGCAGGTCTTCGCGGTCTCAGAAAGTACCGCCACGGGCCGTCATAACTGAAAATCAAACGAGGTGCGAACAAAATTCGTCGGGATTGCGGCAATTGCCCACCAGTGCAGGAAGATGCGCTCCACTGTGCGGTACCGACGCCTTGAAAAACCGGGTGCGGTGAGAGGCGCTATCAGCGGCATTGAGGTACGCGCGCAACCCGCCTATGCGCGCGGCATGGCTGTACATTTCCACGAAGAAGATCTGCCCGAGGGCGTGTTCGCTCCCGGCGCGTCGATCGCCGTCGACACCGAGACGATGGGCCTCATCACCATGCGCGACCGGCTGTGCGTCGTGCAGCTCTCGGACGGCTCGGGCGACGAGCACCTGGTGCGATTCGGCCCGCAGTCGAGCTATGACGCGCCCAATCTGCGCGCGGTGCTTGCCGATCCCGACCGGCTGAAGCTGTACCATTATGCCCGGTTCGATCTGGCAGCGATTCGCTTCTATCTGGGCGTCACCGCCGGCCCGGTGTTCTGCACCAAGATCGCGTCGCGGCTGGTCCGGACTTATACCGACCGGCATGGTCTGAAGGACCTCGTCCGCGACCTGCTGGGCCAGGAAATCTCCAAGCAGCAGCAGTCGTCGGACTGGGGCGGGCCCGTGCTTTCCGACGCGCAGAAGGACTATGCCGCTTCTGACGTGCGCTTTCTTCACGCGATGAAAGTGGAACTCGACACCCGTCTCGAACGTGAAGGACGCATGCCGCTCGCTCAAGCCTGTTTCGATTTCCTGCCCTGGCGCGCCGAGCTAGATCTGGCGGGCTGGCCGGAGGTCGACATCTTCGCGCATGCCTGATCTCGCCACTCGCCTCCCATCAAAAAAGCGCGGCTGGGCCCATCCGGGCAGCAGCCATGATCGCGCGGTCCGGCTGCTGCTAATCGCGTTGCCCGCGGCGATCGGCGTACTTGCGGCCTTTCTGGTGATCGCACCGCTGACGATGGGCGGCGAGATGAGCTTCCTGCTCGACAAGAACCGCGTGGATGTCGCCAAGGAGCGGCTGCGGATCGAGAGCGCGGACTATCGCGGCGTGGATACGAAGGGGCAGGCGTTCCGCCTGCATGCCGGCTCGGCAATCCAGCAAAGCTCGGCCAGGCCCGTGGTGGAACTGAACGACCTGCAGGCTGAGATAAAGCTGCCCGAAGGCCCGGCTTCGATTGTGGCGCCCAAGGGCAGCTATGACCTGAATACCGAGCAGGTCGCGGTGGACGGAGAGATCCGCTTCAAGACCTCTGACGGTTATGTGCTCAACACCCACAACGCGACGGTGGACCTGAAGACCCGCACCATGGAAAGCGGCGGCGCCGTGCGCGGCAATACCCCTATGGGCGTATTCAGCGGCAACAAGATGAGCGCCGACCTGGAGAAGCGTACCGTGACGCTCGATGGCAATGCGCGCTTGCGGATATTCCCCAAGCGCGCAAATAGGCGCTGATGACTCGCGCTCTAGCTCTACTGTCGATCGGCCTGCCGCTCGCGCTTGCCGCGTCCAGCGGCGCCGTTGCGCAGTCGCGCCACAATTCGGATGCGCCGATCGATGTCGCGTCGAACAGCATCGAACTGCAGGATCGTGCGAATCGCGCGCTGCTGACGGGAAACGTCCGCATCACGCAGGCCGAGATGACGCTGACCGCCGCGCGGGTGACGGTAAATTACACTGGCCAGATCACTGAAGGTTCGCCGCAGGTGTCTCGCCTCGACGCAGCAGGGGGCGTCACCGTAACGCGGCCGCAGCAGAGCGCGACCTCGCAATATGCGGTCTACGACTTGAACCGGCGGATCATCACAATGATCGGCAGGGTGACGCTGCGCCAGGGCGGCAACACCGTGACCGGCGGCCGTTTGTCGATCAACCTGGACACCGGGCGTGCGACCATCGACGGATCGGGCGTGGGCGGCGGTACCGCCGCGCCGGGCCAGCCGGGGATGCAGAGCAGCGGGGGCCGCGTCACCGGCCGCTTCTCGGTGCCCAAGCGTTCCGGAACGCCCCAGCAATAACCGGTTTTTGAGACCGCCCGCCGCACCGCCCCTTTCCTTCGGCACGATCTTTCCCCAGGTTCGTGCCAAGCGCATCGCCCCGGCACGCGTGAAAGGAAGAGCTGAGGACCTGCCATGAACGATGTCGCCACGATCGAGCCTTTGATAGCGGATCCGGTCTCGGTTCCTGGCGAAGGGCTGGCGGTGATCTCCATTGCGAAGTCCTATGACAAGCGCGTGGTGCTCACCGACGTATCGGTTTCCGTCGGTCGCGGCGAAGTGATCGGCCTGTTGGGGCCGAACGGCGCGGGCAAGACGACCTGCTTCTATTCGGTCATGGGACTGGTGAAGCCGGATTCTGGCCGCATCATGCTGGATGGCGAGGATATCACTCGGCTACCCATGTATCGCCGCGCGGTGCTGGGCCTGGGTTATCTGCCACAGGAAACCTCGATTTTCCGCGGCTTGAGCGTCGAGCAGAACATCATGGCGGTGCTGGAGCTGAGCGGCCGCAGCAAGGATGAGCGCCAGGCGCGGCTCGACCAGCTGCTCGACGAGTTCGGGCTGACTCGACTGCGCTCGTCGCCCTCCATGGCGTTGTCCGGCGGTGAGCGGCGGCGCGCCGAGATTGCCCGGGCCCTGGCCGCGGACCCGACCATCATGCTGCTGGACGAGCCGTTCGCCGGCATCGATCCGATCTCGATCTCCGACATTCGCGACCTGATCTGCGAGCTGAAGAAGCGCGGCATCGGCGTGCTGATCACCGATCACAATGTCCGCGAGACGCTGGAAATCGTTGATCGCGGCTACATCATCTATGATGGCCGGGTTCTTTTCGCGGGCTCGCCGGACGAACTCGTCAGGGACGAGAATGTCCGCCGCCTGTACTTGGGCGAGAGTTTCGAGCTCTAGACTATGAGCCTCGCGCCTCGCCTCGACCTGCGGCAGTCGCAATCGCTGGTGATGACGCCGCAGCTTCAGCAGGCGATCAAGCTGCTGGCGCTGTCCAACCTGGAAGTCGAGATATTCATCGCCGAGGAGCTGGAGAAAAACCCGCTGCTCGACACCCAAGGCGGCGGTCAGGATGCGCCCGATGCGTTGCCGCCTGAGGATCAGGGCGAGTGGGACACCCCGCGCGACGGGCCAGCGGATGCCAGCGAACTGCTGGCCAGCGGCGGCGAAGCGCTTGGGGAAGCAGCGCTCGACGTCGACTTGTCCGCCGAAACCTTTCATCACGACTCGGTAGCCGACAGCATGGGGGGGCTGGACGGCAGCCTGGGGCTGACCGGCAGTGGCGGCGGCATGTCGGAAGACGGCTCCGACTTCGACAACATGCCCGCGGGGGGCATGAGCCTGTGCGACCATCTGCTGGCGCAAGCAGGGGCGAGCGTGGCGGGACCCGACCTGTTCATCGCCGCGCAGATCATCGATCAGATCGACGAGTGCGGCTATCTGCAAGGCGCGTTGCTCGACATCGCCAGCCGGCTGGAAGTGCCGCTGGCGCGCGCCGAGGCGGTGCTGGCGATCATTCAGACCTTTGACCCCACTGGCGTTGGCGCACGCAGCCTGTCCGAATGCCTGGCACTCCAAGCCAAGGAAGCCGACCGCTACGATCCCTGCATGGCGCGGTTGATCGACAATCTCGACCTGGTCGCGCGCGGTGAGATGGCGCGGCTGAAGCGCATCTGCGATGTGGACGACG
Organism: Sphingomonas sp. IC-56; assembly: GCF_021043375.1. Lineage (GTDB taxonomy): Bacteria > Pseudomonadota > Alphaproteobacteria > Sphingomonadales > Sphingomonadaceae > Sphingomonas. Next base: position 94,935 of record NZ_JAJNDV010000007.1, on the reverse strand, counting down.
AGGATCTTGGCGACATGATCCGCGAGCTGCGCTCCTATGATCCCAAGCCCGGATGCCGCTTTGGTGGCGAGCCCAGCGCGTCGGTCACCCCCGATGTATTCGTGGCGCGGCGTGGGAGCGGCTGGGCGGTGGAGCTGAACAACGCCACCCTTCCCCGGCTGCTGGTCAACCGCAGCTACCATGCAGAGGTTTCGGCGGGCTCGCAGGACAAGGCAAGCAAGGCGTGGCTGACCGAATGCCTCGCCAGCGCCAATTGGCTGATCAAGGCGCTGGACCAGCGCCAGCGCACGATCGTGAAGGTCGCGAGCGAGATCGTGAAGCAGCAGGAAGCTTTCTTCTTGCGAGGAGTCGCGCATCTTCGCCCGCTGACGCTGCGCCAGGTGGCCGAGGCGATCGAGATGCACGAATCGACCGTCAGCCGGGTGACGTCGAACAAATATCTGAGCTGCGCGCGCGGGCTGTTCGAACTCAAATACTTCTTCACCAGCGCGATTGCTGCGGCCGATGGCGGCGAGGCCGTGTCGGCTGAAGCCGTGAAGAGCGCGATCCGCGCGTTGATCGCCGCCGAGGATCCCAAGAAGATCCTGTCCGACGACACCCTCGTTGAGCTGCTCAACGCGAAGGGCTTCGACATTGCGCGGCGTACCGTCGCCAAGTATCGTGAGGCAATGGGGATCGGCAGCTCCGTACAACGACGGAGGCAAAAGGCGCTCGCAGGCGCCGCCTGAGGCGCAACCGTTCTATAATGTGCAGGTGAGCGCGAACTTCTCTTTCCATGTCGAGCCCGAGCGGGATCTGGTCCGGATCACGATGGGAGGGCTGTTCGGCCCCGATGACATCCAAGGGTTCCTAGCCGCGCGGGTCTTAGCGCACGCCCAGCTAGTCTGCCCGCGCAACGCGCATCTGACGCTGACCGATCTGCGCGAGATGAAGATCCAGCCTCAGGAGATGGTCGGCGCCTTTCAGGGCGTGCTGGGCACGCCGGAATACCGGTCGCGCAAGCTTGCCTTCGTGATTGGCCGCACGCTCGCCCGCAGCCAGTTGCTGCGGGCACTGTCCGGGCGTGGTGCCTATTGCTTCGACACGTTTGCGGAGGCCGAAGCCTGGCTGTTCAGCGAAAGCGACGAAGCACCACTGCGCGTGGCAAGCTGAGCGCATTTCCGCGGAAGTTTAGAAAAGTTTAGGCGAAGTGCGCGTTCAACAGGGCGCCAAGGCTTTTCAAAGAGCATCCGCAGGTATGCGGCGGCGCGCCAGTCAAGCGGCCGAAATTCTACATCCCAAGCTGTTGGAAGGGTGGCGCTTCAGTCGTCTTCATCTTCGAAGCCGACGAGGTCGAGCGCCCGGGCCTTGATCTGGCGCATCCGGCACCAGTGGACCAGCGCATCCTCGCGGCCATGCGTCACCCACACTTCGCGCGGCGCGATCTCCTGGATCGTCTGGGTCAGTTCGTCCCAATCGGCGTGGTCGGACAGGATCAGCGGCAGTTCGATGTTCCGCTGGCGTGCGCGCTGCCGCACTCGCATCCAGCCTGACGCCATTGCCGTGATCGGATCGGGCAGCCGTCTGGACCAGCGGTCGTTCAGCGTGCCCGGCGGCGCCAGGATGATGCGGCCCTGAAGCTCCGCCTTGGTGGCTCCAGTAGCAGGGCGGAGGTCGCCCAGATCCACGCCATGTTCGACATACAGGTCACACAGCCGCTGAAGTGCGCCGTGAATGTAGATGGGATCGTCGAACCCCATCACGCGCAGTTCGCGAATCACCCGCTGCGCCTTGCCCAGCGCATAGGCCCCCACCAGGATGCAGCGGGTGGGTTCGGCCCTGAGCGCCGCGAGCAGCTTGTCCATCTCGTCATGCGTTTCAGGATGCCGGAACACAGGCAGGCCAAACGTCGCCTCGGTGATGAAGATATCGCACGGCACCGGCTGGAAAGGCTCGCAGGTCGGGTCCTCGCGGCGCTTGTAATCGCCCGAAACCACTACCCGCTCGCCGGCATGTTCGAGCACGATCTGCGAAGAGCCGAGCACATGGCCGGCAGGCACGAAGCTGATATCCACATCACCCATGCGGATCACGTCGCCATAATCGCACGCTCGGCCATTCTGCGCGCCATAGCGGCAGTCCATGATCGCCAGCGTACCGGGCGTAGCCCATACCTGACCATGGCCGCCGCGGGCGTGGTCGGCATGGCCATGCGTGACCAGTGCACGTTCCACCGGCTGCGAGGGATCGACCCATGCATCCGCTGCGGGGATGTAGATGCCCGTGGGATGCGGTTCGATCCAACTGCCTAATGCCATGCAAGATATATGGTTCTGCGGCGCTGGGGTTCCAATTGGATCGAATACGGCCCCGGCTTCGTTGGGGAGATGAACCGAAGCCGGAAAGGTACACCCATGGACCTGTCTAACATCCAAGGCGTGATGGTAATCGTTGGCCCCATCCTGCTCGCCATCGCGATCGCCTGGGCGATGCTGCACAATCGCGGCTCCCGCCGCGACATCGCCCACACCGAAGCAGCGACGCGCGACCTGTACGATCAGCAGGACCGCGAGGACAAGGCACGCCAGAACGGCGGCGTCGCCTGACACGCTTGCCTATGTCGCGGGATCGCGCCACCGCTGACGCGTGAGCGATCCCATCGGCGCACTTCCCGAACCCCTGGCGGGCTGGTTTGCCGCGCGTGGCTGGGCGCCGCGCCGGCACCAACTGGAAATGGCCGCGGCCGCGCGCGCGGATCGGCATGCGTTGCTGGTCGCGCCGACCGGGGCGGGCAAGACGTTAGCCGGGTTCCTGCCGACTTTGATCGACCTAGTAGAGCGTCCCGTAGAGGGGCTGCACACGCTCTATATTTCGCCGCTCAAGGCGCTTGCCGTCGACGTTCAGCGTAACCTGTTGAACCCGATCGAAGAAATGAAGCTGCCGATCCGGGTGGAAACGCGGAGCGGCGACACGCCGCACGACCGCAAGATGCGGCAACGGGCGCGGCCCCCGCAGATCCTGCTGACCACGCCTGAATCGCTCAGCCTGCTGCTGTCCTACGAAGACAGCCTCACCATGTTTTCCGACCTGAAAACGGTGGTGATCGACGAGGTTCATGCCTTTGCCACCGGCAAGCGTGGCGACCTGCTGGCGCTAGCGATGGCGCGGCTGCAACGGCTCGCCCCGGGACTGCGGCGCGTGGCGCTATCCGCGACGGTGCGCGATCCCGACGGTTATCGCGCCTGGTTGGCGCCGCACGGCGATATCGACAGCGTGACGCTGGTGCAGGGCGACAAGGGCGCCGATCCCAACATCGCCATCCTGCTGCCCGAGGGGCGGGTGCCCTGGGCCGGGCATTCGGGCATCTATGCCATCCCGCAGGTGATGGCGGAGATCGAGACGCACAGGACGACCATCGTCTTCTGCAACACGCGCGGGCTGGCCGAGCTGGTGTTCCAGCAGCTTTGGAAGGTCAACGAGCTCAAGCTGCCGATCGGCGTGCACCATGGCAGTTTGAGCCTGGAGGCGCGGCGCAAGGCTGAACAGGCAATGGCGGACGGCCAATTGCGCGCGCTGGTGGCGACGGCCAGCCTAGACCTCGGCGTGGACTGGGGCGATGTCGATTGCGTGATCCAGATGGGGGCGCCCAAGGGATCGTCGCGGCTGCTGCAACGGATCGGGCGGGCCAATCACCGGCTGGACGAGCCGTCCGAGGCGGTGCTGATCCCGGGCAACCGCTTCGAGTATCTGGAGGCGCGCGCGGCGCTCGACGCAGTCGAGGAAGGCGACCTCGATGTTGACACCTTCCGCTCCGGATCGCTCGACGTGCTGGCCCAGCATGTCATGGGCTGCGCGTGCGCGGCGCCGTTTTCCGGGCCCGAGATGCTGGAGGAGGTGCGCGCCGCCCTCCCCTATTCCGCGCTGGACGGCGAGATCTTCGACCGAGTGCTGAACTTCATCGCCGATGGCGGCTATTCGCTAAAGGCCTATGACCGGTTCAAGCGGCTGACCCGCGGGCAGGACGGCATGTGGCGGGTCACGAAGCCCGGTTTTATTGCGCAGCATCGGCTGAATGCTGGCATCATCGTCGAGGCTCCCATGCTGGAAGTGCGCTTCAAAAACGGGCGGCGGCTGGGCAAGGTGGAGGAAGCGTTCGGCACGCAGCTGGCGCCGGGCGACACCTTTTTCTTTGCCGGTCTTGCGCTGGAGGTCGAGCGCGTCGAGCTGACCGACCTGATCGTCCGCGCCACGTCCAAGCAGGCGCGGTTCGTGTCGTATATGGGGGCACGGCTCGCGATCACCTCCACGCTCGCCGATCGGGTCAGGGCCTTCCTGCACGATCAGAGCCAATGGGCGCGCTTTCCGGACGATGTGCGCGAGTGGCTGGAGGTGCAGTTGCACCGATCGGTGTTGCCTGCACCGGGGCAGTTGCTGGTGGAGACCTTCCCGCATGAAGGGCGGCACCACATGGTCGCCTATAGCTTCGAGGGGTGGAACGCGCACCAGTCGCTCGGCATGCTGCTCACCCGGCGGATGGAGGCGATGGGACTGAAGCCCCTGGGCTTCGTCGCCAATGATTATGCGCTGGCAGTGTATGGGCTGGAGAAGATCACCGATCCGGCGGCTTTGTTCTCACCCGACATTCTGGAGCACGAGTTCGTCGACTGGGTGCAGCAATCGGCGCTGCTCAAGCGGGCATTTCGCGAGGTGGCGATCATCGGCGGGTTGGTCGAGCGGCAGGTGCCGGGCAAGAAGAAGAGCGGGCGTCAGGTCACCTTTTCCACCGACCTGATCTACGACGTGCTGCGCAAATATGAGCCCGACCATCTGTTGCTACGAGCGGCATGGGAGGATGCCCGGGCGCGGATGACCGACGTGGGACGGCTCGCTCGGCTGCTGGACGGCGCGGCTGAGCAGATGCTGCATGTCGACCTGGAGCGGGTGAGCCCGATGGCTGTGCCGGTGCTGATCATGATCGGTCGCGAAAAAGTGGTGCAGGGATCGGGCGAGGACGCCTTGTGGGCTGAGGCAGAGGCGGCGATCGCGGCGGAGGCGATGCGGGTCGACTGAGCCTCAGCTGCGCGGATTGTTGCGCAGCATCGACAGGCGTAGGCTTCATGCATGAAGCGAGTCGGGCGGTTCCTTCTGATCGGCTGCCTGGCCTGTGCCGCTCCCGGCGCTGGGCAGGAGCTGGCGATTGCGGAACCGTCCCCGGAAGCGATGCTTCTGGCGCTGGAACAGGCCGATGCGCGGCTGACCGTGCCTGTGGCGATCGGCAGCAGGGGGCCGTACAAGTTCATCATCGACACGGGGGCCGAGCGGTCGGTGGTCTCGCGCGAACTGGCGCAGGTGCTGCGGCTGGCGCCGGGCAAGCCCGTATCGCTGACGTCAATGACCGGGACCGGCCGTGTGGAGACTGTCATCGTGCCCGATCTGGCGATCCGCACGATCGGCAAGCCGCACCGCGTAGTCGCCCCCGCGCTGTTCGCGCGCCATCTGGGCGCGGCCGGATTGCTGGGTATCGACACGCTGAAGGACCATCAGGTCTCGATCGATTTCGAAAAGCTCGAAATGGCAGTGCAGCCGAGCAGCAAGCGGAACAAGCGGGCCCGGCGGTCCCCGGACGAGATCGTGGTGACCGCCAAGAGCCTGTTCGGGCAGTTGATCGTGACCGATGCCTTTTACGGATCGACGCGCATCCGCGTGGTGCTGGATACCGGATCGGCGGTGACCATGGGCAACAGCGCCCTGCGCAAGCGGATCGGCCGGCGGGCGGCGCAAGCCGAGCCGGTGGAGCTGACCAGTGTGACCGGCGAGACCACGGTGGCGGCCTATACCACCATTCCCGACGTCACCGTGGGGCGGGTGCAGTTTGGCGAACTGCCGGTTGCCTTTGCCGATGTGGAGCCGTTTCGTCGCTTTGGCTTGTCCGAGCATCCGGCGCTGCTGCTCGGTATGGACGCGCTGCGCAGTTTCCGGCGGGTGGATATCGACTTTCCCAACCGGCAGGTGCGGTTCCTGATGCCCAAGGATGCTGCCTCGAGGGGCTGGCCGCGTTAGACGTGCTGGTTGGAAGAAGGTGGGTTCGCGCAGAGGCGCAGAGAGCGCAAAGGGGTTGGCCCGGCTTCGCCAGTAGCCCTTCCTTTGATCCCGCGATGTTTGAGGCGCGCTGTCGCGCGGACCATCTCCTCTGCGTCCTCTGCGCCTCTGCGCGAACAATGCTTTCTCCCACTGTCATCCCGGCCTTGAGCCGGGATCCCGCTTCTTCTTCTGCCTGCTAGGATCTAGCGGGACCCCGGCTCAAGGCCGGGGTGACGTAGAGAAGGAAACCGCCCCCCACATTGACACAGGTGTCGCCCCCTGATTGCTTGCGGCATGGCAATCCTGACCCGCTCGGCGCTTTCCGCCCTTCCCCACGCAATTCATAGGCCCGGGCATGATCCGGCGGGGATCACCACCGGGATCGTCCATTTCGGGCCTGGGGCATTCCACCGGGCGCACCAGGCGCACTATGTCGACCGGGTGCTTGACGCCGATCCGCGCTGGGGCATTGCTGCGGTTTCGCTGCGCAGCGGAAGCACCACGGATGCACTCAAGCGGCAGGACGGACTCTACACGCTGGCAGTGATCGATCGCGAGCCGAGCATGCGCGTGGTGGCGGCGCATTCGGAGGCGATCGGGCCGGGCGAAGGCGCGCGGCTGCGTGCGTTGTTGGCGAAACCGCAGGTGCGGATCGCGACGAGCACGGTGACCGAGAAAGGCTATTGCCTCGGTGGCGATGGAACGCTGGACTTCGCGCATCCCGACATTGTCCATGATCTGAACGCGCCCGCCGAGCCCGCGAGCGTGATTGGTTGGATCGTGGCGGGGCTGCGCGAGCGGCGTGCAGCGGGCTTAGCGCCGTTCGCGATGCTGTGCTGCGACAACATGACCGGCAACGGTGCGAAGCTGCGCGCGGCGTGCGCGGCGCTGGCGCGGGAACATGACCCTGACTTGGCCCAATGGATCGAGGCAGAGGTGGCGTTTCCAGATTCGATGGTGGATTCGATCACCCCGGCAAGCGACGCGGCGTTCCTCGCCAGAGTGGAGGGCGCGCTGGGCGTGGCAGACCTGGCGGCGGTGCAGCGCGAGCGCTTTACGCAGTGGGTGCTACAGCGTTTCGACATGGCCGATGCGCCGGATCTGGGCTCCGCAGGCGTGACGCTGACCGCAGACGTGCGCGGCTATGAGCAGGCGAAGTTGCGGGTCCTGAACGGGGCGCATTCGAGCCTGGCCTATATCGGACTGGCGCTGGGGCACGAGACGGTGTTCGAGGCGGTGTCCGATGCGGCGCTGGGCGGGTTCGTCGCGCGGTTGATGCATCAGGACATCGCCGGGTCGCTGAAGCCGGTCGAGGGGCTGGATGTGGCGGGCTATGCCGATGCGGTGCTGGAGCGGTTTCGCAATCCGGCGATTCGGCACCTGTTGGCGCAGATCGCTTGGGATGGGTCGCAGAAGCTGCCCTACCGCCTGCTGGATACGGTGGCGGACGCGCTCGACGCTGGGCGGAGCGTGCAGCGGCTGGCGGTGCCCGTGGCGGCGTGGATGGCGTTCGCGCGGCGCATGGGACTGGCGGGCGAGCCGATTACCGACCCGTTGAAGGATGTGCTGGTGCGGGCGGCGACCGGGCCGGAGCCTGTCGCGGCCTTGTTGGGCGTGCGGCAGGTGTTCCCGGCGCGGCTGGCGGAGGATGCACGGTTCCGCGAGGCGGTGGCGGGCGCGTGTGCGGCGTTCGAGCGGGGTGACGTCGGCGCCTTGCTGGCTCGCTGAGCCGCGCCCCTGATCAGAGCGCGGCGGGTTCGCCGTCCCGCAGGACATGGCTGCACAACTGCGCCTGCGGCGTGTCGCCGGGCTCCAGCGCGGCCACCGTCACCCAGCCCTGCGCGCGCAGGGCCGCACCGATTTCAGGCGCGGTACCGACGGGCAGGAACAGGCGGGTGCGCTCCGCCGTGCCGAGGCCAGCATTGAGGACGGGGTCGGCGTAGAGCGAGAAGCCCACGGCGGGCTCTTCGCGGCCGTCGCCGTGAACGACGCTGTAGGTGCCGCCTCGGCCGATCTCGCTGCGCAGCCCTTGAGCGAAGAGCGAAAACCCGAGCCAGCTCTGATACTCGAAGCCGTGGCGCTCGGTGGGGTCGAGGGTCAGCGCGACCTGGCCGCGCAGCGACGCGGCGATTGCCGTCAAGCCTTCGAGGCGGCTGGCGAGCGCGTTGCCCGCGTCGATGCTGCGCAGCTTGGCGATTGCCGTGTCGAACGGGCCCGCAGCCTCGATCAGCGGCAGATAACGGCGGTCGATCGCGGCGACGCCGGCGGCATCCTTGGCATCCAGGCGGTCGCGCAGGGTTTCCAGGGTGCCTGCATCGAGCTTACCGGCGGCGAGCGTGTCGACCAGGTCCGGCAAGGTGAAGTCGAGGGCGAGACCGGTGAGGCCGGCCGCGTGCAATGCCTCGATCGCGACCTGGACGATCTCCGTCGCGGCGGCGACCGAGTCGAGGCCGATCAGTTCGCAGCCGATCTGGCGCATGGCACGCTGGGGATCGAGTTCGGAGCCGCTAAGGCGCAGCACCTGGCCGGCATAGCAGAGCCGCACCGGGCGCGGGTGGTGACCCATGCGGGTGGCGGCGATGCGGCCGACCTGCGCGGTAAGGTCGGGGCGGATCGCCAGCGTACGCTGCGACACCGGATCGATGAAGCGCACCGCGTCGCGGACGCCGCCGGCTTTCAGGCGGGTCGCCAGTTCGTCGGCGAATTCAGCGAGCGGCGGATCGACCTGTTCATAGCCGTAGAGGCGCGCATGGCCGAGCACGCGCGCCTCCAGGCGGGCCGCGGCGTCCGCGGCGGGTGGCAGTCGATCGTGAAATCCTTCGGGCAGCAATCCGGTCATGACGCTGCCCGCTAACGGATTCAGAAGTTGAGCGCCATGGCGGTCTTCACGCCAGGCAGCGCGCGGACCTTGGCGATCAGGTCGGGGCTGACCTGTTCATCGACCGACAGCAGCAGCACGGCTTCACCGCCCGCCTGGCGACGGCCGAGGTGGAAGGTGCCGATGTTGACGCCTGCTTCGCCCAGCGTGGTGCCCAGACGGCCGATGAAGCCGGGCGCGTCCTCATTGACGATGTAGAGCATCGGGCCGGCCAGATCGGCCTCGACCTTGATGCCGAACAGTTCGACGAGGCGGGGGGCCTGGTTGCCGAACAGCGTGCCTGCAACCGAGCGGTCGCCGGTCTGGGTGCCGACGGTGACGCGGACGAGGGTGTGATAGTCGCCCTCGCGGTCATGGCGCACTTCGCGCACGTCGAGCCCGCGCTCCTTGGCGAGGAACGGCGCGTTGACCATGTTCACCGTGTCGGAATGGACGCGCATCAGCCCGGCGAGGACGGCGCCGGTGATCGGTTTCTGGTTGAGTTCGGCGGCAGCGCCTTCGACTTCGATGGCGATGTTCGACAGCTCGCCATGCGAGAGCTGGCCGACCAGGCTGCCGAGCTTTTCGGCGAGCGCCATGTAAGGCTTGAGGCGCGGGGCTTCCTCGGCCGAGAGGCTGGGCATGTTGAGCGCGTTGGTGACGCCGCCCGAGACGAGGTAATCGGCCATCTGCTCGGCGACCTGGATCGCGACATTGACCTGCGCTTCGCTGGTCGATGCGCCGAGGTGGGGCGTCGAAATGAAGTTCGGCGTCCCGAACAGCGGCGACTCCTTGGCGGGCTCGGTCACGAACACGTCGAGCGCGGCGCCGCCGGCATGGCCCGAATCGAGGCATTCCTTGAGCGCGGCTTCGTCGATCAGCCCGCCGCGGGCGCAGTTGATGATGCGCACGCCCTTCTTGGTCTTGGCGAGATTCTCGCGGCTGAGGATGTTGCGCGTCTGGTCGGTCAGCGGCGTGTGCAGCGTGATGAAATCGGCGCGCAGCAACAGATCGTCGAGGCTCATCTTCTCGACGCCCATTTCGATCGCGCGCTCAGGCGTCAGGAAGGGATCATAGGCGATCACCTTCATCTTGAGGCCCAGCGCACGGTCGGCAACGATCGAGCCGATATTGCCCGCGCCGATCAGGCCAAGCGTCTTGCCGGTGACCTCGACGCCCATGAAGCGGTTCTTTTCCCACTTGCCGGCTTGGGTGGACTTGTCCGCCTCGGGCAGGTCGCGGGCGAGCGCGAACATGAGAGCGATGGCGTGCTCCGCGGTTGTGATCGAGTTGCCGAACGGCGTGTTCATCACCACCACGCCCTTGGCCGAGGCGGCGGGGATGTCGACATTGTCGACGCCGATGCCGGCGCGGCCGACGACCTTGAGGTTGGTCGCGTGCTCGAGGATCTCCTTGGTGACCTTGGTCGAGCTGCGGATGGCGAGACCGTCATACTGGCCGATGATAGCCTTCAGCTCGTCTGGGGTCTTGCCGGTGATCTCGTCGACCTCGACGCCGCGCTCGCGGAAGATCTGCGCGGCCTTGGGATCCATTTTGTCGCTGATAAGGACTTTTGGCATGGTGTTTCTACCTTCTGCTCCCTCTCCCGCGTGCGGGAGAGGGTCGGGGTGAGGGTGTCTATTTCGTGCTGTGCTGCTCGGGGGGGAGGGACTCACCCTCACCCAACCCTCTCCCGCAGGCGGGAGAGGGCTTTTAGGTCAGCCGGCCTTTGCCTGGGCGTAGGCCCAGTCGAGCCAGGGGCCGAGCGCTTCGATATCGGCGGTGTCGACGGTGGCGCCGCACCAGATGCGCAGGCCTGCCGGCGCGTCGCGGTAGCCGGCGACGTCGTAGGCCGCATCTTCCTTTTCGAGCAGCGATGCAAACTTCTTGATGAAGTCGGCGTCGGCGCCCTCGACGGTGAGGCAGACGCTGGTGGTCGAGCGGATCGCGTCGTCCTGCGCCAGGTTTCCGAGCCAGTCACGCTCCGCGACGATCTTCTGAAGCGCGGCGGCGTTGGCGTCCGAGCGGGCGATCAGTCCCTTCGGCCCGAGGCTCTTGGCCCATTCCAGCGACCAGATCGCGTCTTCAACGGCGAGCATCGACGGGGTGTTGATCGTCTCGCCCTTGAACACGCCCTCAGCGAGCTTGCCCTTGGAGACGAGGCGGAAGACCTTGGGGAGCGGCCAGGCGGGGGTGTAGCTTTCGAGACGTTCGACGGCACGGGGGCCGAGGATCAGCACGCCATGGCCGCCCTCGCCGCCCAGCACCTTCTGCCAGGAGAAGGTGGCGACGTCGATCTTGTCCCAGGGCAGGTCGTAGGCGAACACCGCGCTGGTCGCGTCGGCGAAGCTTAGGCCTTCGCGATCGTCGGGAATCCAGTCGCCATTCGGCACGCGCACGCCGCTGGTGGTGCCGTTCCAGGTGAACAGTACGTCGTTCGACCAGTCGACCTGGGTCAAGTCAGGGATCTGGCCGTAGTCGGCGCGCAGGATCGTGGGGTCGAGCTTCAGCTGCTTGGCGGCATCGGTGACCCAACCTTCACCGAAGCTTTCCCAAGCGAGTGTAGTGACGGGGCGGGCGCCCAGCATCGTCCACATCGCCATTTCGAAGGCGCCGGTGTCGGAGCCGGGGACGATACCGATGCGGTGGGTGTCGGGGAGCTGCAGCAACTCGCGCATCAGGTCGATGCAATATTGCAGGCGGGTCTTGCCAAGCTTCGAGCGATGCGAACGGCCGAGCACGTCGGTCGCGAGCTTGGCGGCATCCCAGCCTGGAGGCTTGGCGCAGGGTCCGGAGGAAAAATAGGGGCGCGCCGGCTTGGTGACGGGCTTTGCGGACGCAGTTGTGGCGTCGGTAACGGCAGTATCAGTCATGTAGTCTCTCCTTGCAGAGAGCACGCGCGGCGTTGGGACCGCGTGGCCCGTCGACGGCCCTAGCGGCGACGGGCGGAATGTCAATCTAACGCTTGGACGGCGGCGCGGGCCGCCAGGTGGTGAGCAGGCCGCGGTCGGTCATCCAGTCGGTGATCCGCGCGGGCCAATTGCGCAGGCTGGTCAGCGGCGTCGTCTCGCCCATGTTGTAGGCATGACCGCCGGCGGCGTAGAGGTGCAGCTCGGCCGAGGCGCCCGCGGCACGATAGGCGGTGAGCAGGTCGATGGGCGGCTGCGAACAGCATTCGTCATCACTGGCTGCGGTCAGCAGCAGCGGCGGCGAGGCGGCGGTGATCTTTTCCTCGACATGGAGCGGTCCGGGGAAGACCAGCACGCCGAAATCGGGCCGTGCCGAGAGCCGGTCGACGGCGTCGCCCTTGCCCGGTGCGGCCACCGGCTCGCCCAGAAGGGTGGCGCGGGCGAGTTCGCCGCCTGCCGAAAAGCCGATCACGCCGATTCGCTTCGGATCGAGCTTCCACTCTGCGGCGCGGGAGCGGATCGTGCGCACCGCTCGCTCGGCATCCTGACGCGCATGCTCGAAGCGATAGGGGGAGTCCTTGCCCCGGAAGAGGCGGTAGCGCAGCACGAAGGCGGACACGCCGCGTTCGTTGAACCAGCGTGCGACATGGTCCCCCTCCGTCGTGATCACCAGGAATTCATGCGCGCCGCCCGGCATGATCACCACCGACGCACCCGTCTCCCGCCCGGCGCGGGCCGGGTAATAGGTGATGCTGGGATCATTGACCGGCTTCAGCCAGTAATCCTGCGCCTGTTCGGGGATGGACTTGCGGCTCTCGAAGCCGGGTGCACCATTCGCCCACAGGGCGATCCGCTGCGGCGCGGCGGGTGGGTCCTGCGCAAGCGCGGGGGATGCCATAAGGACGAGCACCCAGGCGAGTGCGGCGATCAGCTTGGTCATGGCACCTCTCCGGCACGGGCGCTGTACGATGCGGCGCCCTGTTGGAACGATGAGGTAACGCTACCATCCCGCAAGTCAAACAGGCACGGTTCACCAACGCGTGTTATCAGGGCGGCATGCGTCTGGTCAGATGGTTTGCCGTGTTCGCCCCGCTTCTGCTCGCCGGCTGCGTGTTCGGCGATGGGGACAAGGAACCCAGGCGGATGCCTGCCGCGCGGCCGCGCGGATCGCCGCCGATCACGCTCAATCGCCCCACTCCGCGCGAGACGCAGCAATGCTTCACCGACCTGTCGCGCGAGGCAGTGCGGTTCAGCCCCCTGCCCGACCGCGACTTCGGCGGCGGGTGCCAGGTGCTGGGCGCGGTGCAGTTGCTGGACGTTGGCGTGCCCATCACCAATATCAAATCGATGCGCTGCCCGCTGGCGCGCAGCTTCATCGGCTGGATTCGATTCGCGGTGGCGCCCGCCGCCAAGCAGATCCTGGGCAGCGAACTGGTGCGGGTGGAAAGCATGGGCACCTATGTCTGTCGGGCGATCGTCGGGTCGAGCGCGAGCAACCGGCTGTCCGAGCATGGCCTGGGCAATGCCGTCGACATTGGCGGGTTCGTGCTGGCCGACGGGCGCAAGGTCCGCGTGCTGGGCGGGTGGAAGTCGGACGATGAGCAGGTGCGCGAATTCTTTGAGGTGATCCACCGGTCGGCGTGTAAGCGGTTCAAGACGGTGCTCAGCCCCGATTACAACGCCGCGCATCGCGACCATCTGCACCTGGACATGGGGCGCGGGCCGTTCTGCGCCTGATCTGGATGTTTGCAGCGCGCGCGCGATGGTCGTAAGTCGGCGTAAATGAACGATACACGCGTACCGAGCCGGGTTTTTCCGACCGCGCAGCAAGAAGCCGAAACCGCCAACACCGGCAGCGGCACCCCCCAGACCGAGCATCCCGCATACCGGCTTGCGTTTCAGGACATGGACTTCCTGTTGCGCGAGGACCTGCGGCCCGTGCGTTTCCAGCTGGAGCTGTTGAAGCCGCAGCTGATCCTGGACGCGGCGAACATCGCATCGACCTTCGTCATGTATGGATCAGCGCGTATCCCCGAGCCGAGCAAGGCACAGGGGCTGCTGGAACTGGCCGACACGCCGCAGCAGAAGAAGATTGCCGAGCGGCTGATCGCCAAGTCCAAATATTATGACGTCGCGCGCGAGCTGGCCCAGATCGTCAGCAACTTTCCGCTCGATGAAGCGGGCAAGCGGCACTTCGTGGTGTGTTCGGGCGGTGGTCCCTCGATCATGGAAGCGGCGAATCGCGGTGCGCAGGATGTCGGTGCCGAATCGGTGGGGCTGAACATCGTGCTGCCGCACGAGCAGGCGCCCAACCCCTATGTCACGCCGGGGCTGAGCATGCAGTTCCACTACTTCGCGCTGCGGAAAATGCACTTCCTGCTGCATGCGCGCGCGGTGGCGGTGTTTCCGGGCGGCTTCGGCACGTTCGACGAAAGCTTCGAGCTGCTGACGCTGATCCAAACCGGCAAGATCGCGCCGATGCCGGTGCTGTTTTATGGCAAGGAGTTCTGGCAGCGCGTCGTGAACTTCGAGGCGTTGTGCGAGGAAGGCGTGATCGGCCCGCGCGACCTGAACCTGTTCCACTTCGTCGAAACGGCGGAGGAAGGCTGGGAGATCGTGCAGGACTTCTGGCGGAACAAGCAGGCCGAGGGCTGAGCGGCGGCGCCTTGCCAACGCTGAGTTGGTCGGGCTTCGTCCCAACGAGCGGAACCTGGTTCCCCGGCGAAGGCCGGGGCCCAGCTGCCGCAGGATCGAGAGGATAGACCGCGCTCGCGAGAATTTCGAAACTAGGCCCCGGCCTTCGCCGGGGAACTGTTTAGAAAAGCTGGGTCAGCGGCGCCCCCCTCCCCCGCCCATGCGAGGGAGGAACGACTGCTTAGTGGTTGCTCTTGGGCAGGCCGGCCTTTTCCTCGGCCTGAATCTGGTTCTGCTTGCTCTGCTCGGGCGTGCCCTGGCCAGGCGTCGCCTGATTCGAGATCTCGGCAGGATCGGCGCCCTCGGCCACGTTCTCTTGTGCGGCGTTATCGGCCGGAGCCTCGCCAGCGGCAGGCGCAGCCGGGAGCGGCAGGTTGGAGCCCTGGCTGTTCAGGTAGGCGATGACGTTGGCACGGTCCTGCGGATTGGCGAGACCAGCATAGGTCATCTTGGTGCCAGGCGCATATTTGCGCGGTGAGGTCAGCCACGCGTCGAGCGCGTCAAAGGTCCAGTTGCCGGGCACAGCCTTCAGCGCGTCCGAATAGGCGAAGCCGGGAACATGGCCATGCGCCTTGCCGACGGCGGCGTAGAGATTCGGGCCGATCCCCGACGCACCACCCTGATTGATCGTGTGGCAGGCCGTGCACTGCTTGAACACGTCGGCGCCCTTGGCCGGATCGGCCTTGGCAAGACGCACGGCGATCGGCTCGACCGCGGCGGCGCCACCCTCTCCGGCTTCCTCGACGCCTTCGATTGCATAACCCATCCGCTCCGGCCGTTCGGAGTGGAAGGCCATGCCACTGACGATGGTAAGGCCAAGTGCGGCAATTCCGCCGGCCAGAGTCCAACCTGCAATCGTATTGAACCGATCGTCCATCGCATGCCCCTGAGACTATTCGGATTGCCTTTTAAACAGCGTTCCGCGTACCGCAAGCGCGGGTTGCCGTAAGTCGTCACGCTCGCTAGCCGCAACGCACGATGGAAAACTTCGCTGCCCCTGCCCGCCCGATTGTCGCGGCGATGTCGCAACAGGCTGCCGCAGCGCCCGGACGCGCCGTCGCGTTCCAGGGCGCGCCGGGCGCCAATTCGCACATCGCGGTGCTCGAAGCCTTTCCTCAAGCCCTGCCGCTGCCGTGCTTTTCATTCGAGGATGCGATCGACGCGGTGCGCGAGGGGCGTGCCGATCGGGCGATGATCCCGATTGAGAACTCGCTGCATGGGCGAGTGGCGGACATCCACTTCTTGCTGCCCGAATCGGAGCTAACCATTGTCGGCGAGCATTTCTTGCCGATCCGCTATGGCCTGATGAGCACGGGCAGCATCGCGGATGTGCGGCAGGCGATGAGCCACCCGCAGGCACTGGGACAGTGCCGGCATTGGCTGAAGGAACATGGCATCGCGCCCGTTTCGTACCCCGACACGGCCGGAGCCGCGGCAGTGGTGGCCGAGATGCAGGATGCGAGCGTCGCGGCATTGGCGCCGCCTGGGGCTGCCGCGCTTTATGGCCTGCAGTTACTCGCCACCGATCTGGCGGATGCGGATCACAACATGACGCGGTTCGTGGTGCTGGCGCGCGAGGCTGTGGCGCTGGAAGCCGCAGGGGCGTGCATGACGACGTTTGTGTTCGAAGTGAAGAACGTGCCGGCTGCGCTGTACAAGGCGTTGGGGGGATTTGCGACCAACGGGGTGAACATGACCAAGCTGGAGAGCTACCAGCGGGGTGGGAGCTTTGCGGCTACCGAGTTCTATTGCGACGTGGTGGGACGGCCTGGGGAGGCGCATCTGGATCGGGCTTTGGAGGAACTGACGTTCCATTCGAAATGGGTGCGGGTGCTGGGGAGCTATCCGCAGGCGCGGGATCGTGTCTAACCTCTTGTAGACGCGGAAAACGATACCCGCCGGGAACTAGGTTTTGCTTTCCGCCCAATGACTTAGCAGTGTATTGGCGATGGCGTAGGGCGGAGGCGCGAGGAAGGGCGCGGCGGGGTCGCGGGAGAGGGCCTGGCGGACTTCTTCGCGGGTGAACCAGCGGGCGTCCTCGAGTTCGTGGACGTCCATGGTGATAGCGTCGTCCGTAGCTTGGCCCAAGCAGGCGATCATCAGCGAGGATGGGAACGGCCAGGGCTGGCTGGCGACGTAGCGCACGTCGCGGACCGAAACGCCTGCTTCTTCAAGCACTTCGCGGGCCACGGCTTCCTCGATCGATTCGCCGACTTCGAGGAAACCGGCGAGTGCGGAATAGCGGCCGGGAGGCCAGCTGGGCTGGCGGCCGAGCAGCGCGCGACCTTCATGTTCGGCGATCATGATGACGACGGGGTCGACGCGCGGGAAATGTTCGGCGGCGCAATTGGGGCATTTGCGGCCCCAGCCTGCGCGGAAAATCGCACTTATTTCACCGCAAACCGCACAAAAACCGTGCCGCGCATGCCAATCGACCAGACTGCGCGCGGCGGCGTAGAGCGCGGCATCCTCGGCATGGAAGCTGTCCAGAATCGCGTTCAGCGCAGGCGAGCGGCCGCCGGGCAGCCGCTGTCCGTGCGGCGGGGCCAGCGCGAAGAGGGGCACACCATCGGGATCGCAGCCCAGGAAGATGCGCTCGCCAGTGGCCGAAGCGAGATCGGTCCAGCGCAGCCGCCCCTCCCCGTCCAGCTCCGGATCGAGGCCGTTCAGCACGAGCAGGCGGGCGCGCGGATCGGCCTGCGCCGCGGCGAGCATCTCGAAATCGTGGCGGATGCGGTCGGCACGGTCTAGCGTGCCGCCGGTGAAACCGGGTGCGATCACTGGCGCAGATCGGCGTAAATCGCGCGCGTGGCTTCGCTTTTCAGCGGAGTCTGGCCGAACAGATTGATCATCACGGTGGCGCGGACGCGGTTTGTCGGGTCCACCCAGCCGAGCGTTCCGGCGGCACCGGCCCAGCCATAGGTCCCCTTGCCGGGCCCGCCGGGCTGATCGGCGAGCGACACCGAGCCGCCGGCGCCAAAGCCCATGTCCGCGCCGTCGAACATCGCGCGCAGCACGCTGCGGTCGGTACCGGCGGGCAACAGGTCGGACATGGCGAGGCGCACCGTCTCGGGCTTCAAGATGCGCGCGCCGCCCAGCGTGCCGCCGTTCAGCAGCATGTGGAGGAAGCGGTCATAGTCGCGCGCCGACATGACGAGACCCGCGCCGCCATAGGGAAAGCTGGGCGGCTGAAGCCAGGCGGAGGTCGCGCCGGGATCGAGCGGCACGCGGCTGTCGCCCACTTGCGCATAGTTGGTGGCGAACAGGCGCGCCTTGTCGGCGGGAACGGTCCAGTAGCTGGCGGTCATGCCGAGCGGCTGGAAGATGCGGGTTTGCACGAAGCTGTCGAACGGCATGCCGCTCGCCACTTCGATCACGCGGCCCAGCACGTCGAGGCCGATCGAATAGCTCCAGGTGGCGCCGGGCTCGGCGATCAGCGGGAGCGTGGCGACACGGTTGGCGAACTCCTCCAGGCTCTTTGGCCGGACGGCGCGCATGCCGGGCTCCATCGCGGCGCTGACCGCGGCGGGATTGATGCCCAGGCGGTTATATTCGTCGAGCAACGGCCCCTTGGTGATGATGTTGTAGCCCAGGCCGGCGGTGTGGGTGAGCAGGTTGCGCACGGTGATCTGGCGCGTGGCCGGGCGGCTGGTCAGGTCCTTGGTGGGGTCGACCAACACCTTCATGGTCTTGAAGGCGGGAATGAAGTCGCTGATCGGCTGGTCAAGGCCGAGCTTGCCCTGTTCGACCAGGATCATCGCGGCGATTCCGGTGATCGGCTTGGTCATCGAATAAACGCGCCACAGGCTGTCGGCATCGGCAGCGGGCGCAGTGGCCGCGTTGGCGATGCGGCCGGCGGTGGCGATCCGGGGGGCGGCATCGCCCTGCCCCACGGCGATGACGATGCCGGGCACGCGATTCTCGGCGACCCAGCGCTTCGCCAGCGCGTCGGTGGCGGGCAAGGCCGTGCGGGTCGCAGGTGCAGGCTGGGGCTGCGGCTGGCGCAGCGCCTGGCCCCAGGCGGGCGTGGTGAGCGCGAGTGCGCCCGTGACAGTCAACCCGATCAGCTTGCGCATCGCATACTCCCGAACCTGTTTGCCGCCTTGGCAAAGACAGTGGGCAGCCCGGCGGATGCGAGATCCGCGACCGGCCACCATTCGCCTTCCAAAACCTCATGCGGGCCGATGGTTGCCGCGGCAAGCGCGACCTGAAGATCGAAATGGGTGAAGCCGTGCGCGACGGTATCGTCGTGCAGGCGCCAATCGGCGGCGGCGGGCGCGCCTTGCAGGCCGGGCGCGTCGGACTCCCACGGGCCGGTGGGCAGCGCGCGCATGCCGCCGAGCAGCCCCTTGTCCGGGCGGCGGACGAGCAGGACATGGCCGTCGCGCTCGGCCCAGAACATGGTGCCGTAGCGCTGGGGCTTGGGGGCTTTCTTTGCCTTGTGGGGGAAGAGCTCGGGTGTGCCGGTGCGGAAGCCTGCGCACTGGTCGCGGAAGGGGCAGAGCAGGCAACGCGGTGCGCGCGCAGTGCAGATGGTGCTGCCGAGGTCCATCATCGCCTGGGCGAAATCACCGGCACGGGTGTCCGGGGTGATGGCGTCGGTATGGGCGCGGATCTGAGGGCGCGAGGCGGGCAGCGGGGTTTGAATCGCGAACAGGCGCGACACCACCCGCTCGACATTGGCGTCGACCACCACCGCGCGGCGGCCAAAGGCGATCGCGGCGATGGCGGCGGCGGTATAAGCGCCGATGCCCGGCAGCGCGCGCAGTCCCTCCTCGGTATCGGGCATGGCGCCGAGCCGGGTTACCTCACGGGCGCAGGCGAGCAGATTGCGGGCGCGGGCGTAATAGCCCAGGCCCGCCCAGGCGGTCATGACATCGGCATCGTCGGCGGCGGCAAAGGCCTCGAACGTCGGCCAGCGGGTGGTGAACTTCTCGAAATACGGGATCACGGTTGCGACTTGCGTCTGCTGGAGCATGATCTCCGACAGCCAGACGCGGTAGGGATCGGTGGCGTTGCTGCCGGGCGGCGCGCGCCAGGGGAGCGCGCGGGCGTGGGCGTCGTACCAGTCGAGGAGGGGGCGGCATATCACTGTGGGGTCCGGTGGTGGGGTGTTGATCTCATAAACTCATCGCCGAGCATGTGTGGAAAGCGGACGTTCGGCCCTCAATTCCGCCTTCGCGCGTAACCAGTCTTTCGTACGACGCCGCACGTCAACTAATTGGCCACTGTGGCGTGTTAACCACACGAGCGAGTGATCGAACAGACTGAGAACGAATCTGGCTTGACGGTTTTTAGGAAACTGTCAGAATCGAAGCGTAGCGCAGTTGACTGCACAGGGCGAACTGCCGTGGACCCCGCCGAGCAAGACAGTTGTTTCTAGAGAAGTCGGCGGGGTCCACGGCAGTTCGCCCTGTAGCCTTCTCCGAGATTTTTTCACGACAGTATTGTGGAAGTTGCGCTTCCGGCTGCTTGACAGTTTGGCTTTCATTTTGCCCGACCTCCTCAAGAGTTATTTGGTCGCCGGAGTATTCTGCGCCCTAGGAATCAGTCCACCGGGCTGAATTACCAGCCCTCAATACTACCATATAGCGGCCCGAAAATCCAAGTATAACGTACGTATACGGTGGGTAAGCTAATGGAATCTGACATGAAGAACATTCTAATCGTAGGGATGCTTATATTGTTGATCTGGTTTGGTGCCACAATCGTCCGGCTGGAGAACCAGCGGTATGCAGCCAGCCCAGCCATGTGCGACCAGTACAAAGACGCGTCCCTACATCTTCGTGATGCCTGCCTCGACAGTAAGCAGACCCGCACAAGTTGGACCTACAACTTGCTCTACGGCCTGAGGGCCCTTTAGCACCCCTGAATGGCGTTCAGCCTACGGTCCCGCACATGGTTCCCAGCGGGAATGACCCGCGAGGAGAATCCCACTGAACCCCCACCCGGCTTCGCTGCGCTTGCCACCCTCTCCCGCAGGCGGGAGAGGGTAGAGGGGACGCCGGTGGCGCGTCAGTCGATCGTCTGCTCTCCGCGTCGCTTTTGCCAATTGCGAAACGTCGCGGTTTCAAGTGAGCTGCCGTTGCAAAGCAATGCGGGGGCTGCTCTCTTCAATCCTCCCCCGGAGGGGGAGGGGGACCAGCCGCAGGCTGGTGGAGGGGTAGCTTGCCGCATGCTGCACGGGCCGAAGCGCACCCAAAGGCTAGCAAGGCATCAGCGCAGGAAGATGCTTCTGCCCGAGGTGCTGCTCTGGCAAGCGCTGCGCAAGAACGGCACGGGCCTCCGGTTCCGGCATCAGCATCCTGCCGGACCGTACATTCTCGACTTCTTCTGCCCGCGCTTCAAACTGGCGGTTGAGGTCGACGGCGAGGCGCATGGACGCGGCGACCGGCCGGAGCGTGATGCGGAGCGGGACGCGTGGCTTGAGGCGCAAGGCGTGCGGGTTCTGCGCATTCCAGCGGGCGAGATACTGTCGAACCTGGAAGCGGTCTTGCGCCACATCATCGACACCGCGCGCGGAGACTACCCCTCCACCGGCTTCGCCGGTCCCCCTCCCCCTCCGGGGGAGGAATGAGGAAATGTCCGATCCGTCGCCCTGGCGTTTGCGCGAGGAGCGTTGTCGGGCTGGGGCCCCTATGGCATGAGTGCGCCGCAATGACGAAGACCCCCCGTGCCACTACGCGCCAGCCCAAGATGGAGCCCAAGCGATCGAATCGCGTGCGGCCCGTTTCCGAGCTGTTGCCCGAGGTGGGCGGCGCGGCGTTTCGCAAGTTCGGCTTTGTGCAGCATGCCGTGGTCAGCCGCTGGGGCGAGATCGTCGGCGAGCGCTATGCGCGGGTGTCGATCCCCGAATCGATCCGCTTTCCCCAGGGCAAGCGCGCCGAGGGCGTGCTGAGCCTGGTGGTGTCGGGCGCGCATGCCCCGATGATGCAGCATATCGGCCCGGAGATCATCGAGCGGGTGAACCGGTTCTTCGGGTATCACGCGGTGGCGCGGCTTTCCATCAAGCATGGCGCGGTGCGCAAGACCGAGAAGGCGGCGCCGCCGCCGAGCCTGAAGCCGCTTTCCGAGGCGATGGGCGAGAGCCTGCGCGGGATCGTCGATCCCGAGTTGAAGGCAGTGCTCGAAGCGCTGGCGGCGGGCGTGGTGGCCAATGGCGATAAGCCGAAGCTGGGCAGGATCGATTGATGCGGATGATGGCGGTTCTGGGCGCGGCGGTGCTGGCGCTGGGTGTGGGCGGCTCGGGCGTGGCGGAGCCGCAGCGCAAGCCGGCGACGGCGGCGAAGAACTGGGTGAACATGGTCGTGCGCACGCCCGAGGGCGGGTATCGCCAGGGCAATCCGAACGCGCCGGTCAAGCTGGTGGAATATGGCTCGCGCACCTGCCCCACCTGCGGCCGGTTCGCCACCGAGGGCATGGCCCCGCTGCGCAGCGAGTTCATCGCCAGCGGCAAGGTGAGCTATGAATATCGCGACTTCCTGATCCATGGCGCGCCCGATCTGGCGCTGGCGCTGGTCAACCAGTGCGTGCCGGCGCAGCGCTTCTTTCCGGTGCTCGACGCGATCTATGCCGGGCAGAGCGGCTTTGCCGAGCGGCTGGAGGCGTTCCTGAAAAAGTCGCCGCAGGTCGCGGAAGGCTATCAGAAGCTGGAGCCGCCGCAGATGGCGACGCGCTTTGCCGAAGTGATGGGCGTGATCCCGTTCATGAAGGCGCAGGGGCTGAGCGAGGCGCAGGCGCGCAAGTGCCTGGGCAGCCCTGCGCTCGTCAAAAGCATCGCCAAGACCCATGCCGACGCGATCAACCTGCACAATGTGCAGGGCACGCCCGGTTTCTTCGTCAACGGGCGTGCGGTGCGCGCCTACACCTGGGACCGGCTGCAGCCCGAACTGCGCGCCGCCGGCGCCTGACCTTTACCCCCCGTGGAGATTTGAACCGATGCGTGCAGCCCTTGCCCTGATCCCCCTTGCGATGCTTGCCGGTTGCGGCGGCGGCGATAGCGGCAACAGCGCCACCCCGGTGACGTCGAGCACGCCGGTCGCGCAGGTGGCTCCGCCGGCCGGCAAGACCTGGGCCGAAGTGGTCTCGAAGACGCCCGAGAACGGCTATCGTCAGGGCAACCCGAACGCGCCGATCAAGCTGGTCGAATATGGATCGCGGACCTGCCCGACCTGTGGCCGGTTCGGGACCGAAGCGGCCGAGCCGCTGCGCGCCAACTATATCTCGACCGGCAAGGTCAGCTACGAGTTCCGCGACTTCCCGCTCCACGGCGCGCCCGATCTGGCGCTGTCGATGTTGAACCAGTGCGCGGGCACCGACGCGTTCTTCCCGATGCTCGACCAGATCTTCGCCAACCAGGCGGCGTTCTTCGAGAAGCAGGAAAAGCTGCCGCCAGCGGTGGTGGAGCAGCTGGGCACGCTGAGCCCGCCCCAGGCCGCCGCGGTGATCGCCGACCATATGGGCATGATCGACTTCGCCAAGCAGCGCGGCATCCCCGAAGCCAAGGCGCGCCAGTGCCTGGCCGACCAGACCGTCATCAAGCAGATCGCCGACGTGATGGCGGATGCGTCCAACAATCGCGGCGTGCAGGGAACGCCCACCTTCTTCATCAACGACGAGAAGATCGACGCCGCGGTCTGGTCCCAGGTCGAGACCGCACTCAAGGCCGCCGGCGCGCGGTAACGCGCCAGGCCGCGGGGGGCGGCGGGCATGCAGATCAAGCGGCTGCGGCTGACGGGCTTCAAGAGCTTCGTGGACCCAGCCGATCTGCGCATCGAGCCGGGGCTGACGGGGATCGTCGGCCCCAATGGCTGCGGCAAGTCGAACCTGCTCGAAGCGCTGCGCTGGGCGATGGGCGAGAACAGCGCCAAATCCTTGCGCGGCGGCGGCATGGAAGACGTGATCTTCGCGGGCACGCAGGCGCGCCCGTCCCGCAACTTCGCCGAAGTGTCGATCCTGGCCGAACAGGATGACGACGAAGAACTGGAAGTCGTCCGCCGGATCGAGCGGGGGACGGGTTCGGCCTATCGCATCAACGGGCGCGACGTGCGCGCCAAGGACGTGGCGCTGCTGTTCGCCGATGCCGCGACGGGGGCGCACTCCCCTGCCCTGGTGAGCCAGGGGCGGATCAGCGCGGTGATCGCCGCCAAGCCCGCCGAGCGCCGGGCGATGCTGGAGGAAGCTGCCGGGATCGCCGGGCTGCATGTGCGGCGGCGCGATGCGGAGGCCAAGCTGCGCGCGACCGAGGCGAACCTGGTACGACTGGACGAAGTGATCGGCGACCAGGAAGCGCTCGCGGCCTCGCTCAAGCGCCAGGCGCGGCAGGCGGAGCGGTATCGCGAACTGTCCGAGCGGATCCGTACCGCCGAGGCGCGGATGATCTTCGCGCGCTGGCGCGATGCGGCGGCGGCGGCGGACGCGGCCAAGAAGGATGCCGCGGCGGCCGAGGCGATGGTGGCGCAGCGCAGTGCGGCGCATGACGCGGCGGCGGCGGAGCAGCAGGCGGCGGCGGAGACGCTGGCGGGCGTGCGCGCCGATGCGCTGAGCCTGCGCGACCAGGCGAGCGAGGCGATGCACCGGCTGGCGGCGCTGCGCAGCGAACGCGCGGGCGTGGAGCGGCGGATCGCCGAGCTGGGCGATGCGAGCCGCCGGCTGGAAGAGGATCGCGGGCGCGAAGGGGCGCTGGCGCATGATGCCGCCGAGGCGCTGGCGCGGCTCAACGACGAGATGAAGGCGCTGGAGGCGCGGATTGCCGAGGCGGGCGCGCGGATGCCACTGCTCGATGCGGCGCTGGCCGATGCCGAGCGGACGGCGCGCGATGCCGAGGTGGCGCTGGCCCAGGCACTGGCGGCGCAGGCGAGCGAAGCGGCGGAGGCGCGGGTGGCCGAGGCTGCGCTGGCGGCGGCGCGGACGCGGGTGGAGCGCACGGCGCGGGATCGGGCGCGGATCGACGCGGAGGCTGCGGCGCTGCCAGCAGCCGGACCGTTGCAGGCGGAAAAACAGCGGGCGCAGGAAGCACGGGCGGCGGCGGTCGCGGAGGCGGACTCGGCGCGGGCCGGACTGGCGGAGGCCGAGGCGAGCGAGCGCGTGGCGATCGGCGGGCGGGACCGGGCGCAGTCCGCGCGGGCGGCGGCGCATGCCGAACTGGCTCAGTTGGACAGCGAGGCGGCGGCGCTTCGCAAATCGACTGCGCCAAGCGGCAAGGACCGGCTGCTCGACCGGGTGCGGGTGGATGCGGGCTATGAGCGCGCGCTGGCGGCAGCTTTAGGGGACGATCTGGAGGCGGGGCTGGATACCGGCGCCGAGCGGTTCTGGGCGGGCGCGCAGGTGCGGGCCGACGATCCGTCGGCGCCGGCGGGGACGGTGCCGCTGGCCGGGCATGTCGAGGCTCCGGCGGCGCTGGCACGCCGGCTGGCGCAGGTGCTGGTTGCCGCGGAGGATGATGGCCAGGCGCTGGCCGTGGGACAGCGGCTGGTGACGCTCAGCGGGAGCCTGCGGCGCTGGGACGGCTATCGTGCGAAGTCGGGCGGAGCCGCGGCGGCGGAGCGGCTGGAGCGCGTCAACCGATTGGGGGCGATCGAACGGGCGCGGCCGGCGGCGGCGGCGGCAGTGGATGCCGCTACGGCCGAGCTTGCCGGGGTCGACGCGGCGATCGCGCAGGCGAGGCAGGCCGCGCAGGGCCATCGCCGTACGTTGGAGCGGGCCGAGACTTTAGCGCGCGAAGCAGCGCGCGCGGAGGACCGGGCGAGCGCGCAGATCGAGCGGCTGGATGCGCAGCGCGCGGACCTTCAGGCGCGGACGGGCCGCATCGCCGGCGAGCAGGAGGAGGCGGCGGGCGAGCTTGGCCGTGCCGAGGCGGCAAAGGCGGCGCTGCCGGACGGATCGGAGACGCGGGCGAAGGTGGCGGCGCTGTCGCGCGACGCGGAGCTGCGCAGAACCGCGGTCGCGGGAGCGCGGGCGGAGCGCGGCACGCTGGAACGCGAGATCGGCCAGGCGCGTGAGCGGCTGGCGGCGGCGGGCGCCGAAGCCAAGAGCTGGAAGTCGCGCGCAGGCGATGCGGCGCGGCGCGCGTCCGAAATGGACAAGCGCGCGGCGGCGCTGGCCGAGGAGAGCGCCACGCTGGCTGGGCGGCCGGCGGCGCTGGCGGCATCGGTGACCGAGGCCGAGCGGGAGAGCGACGCGTTGCGCGCGCAGTCGGCGGCCGCGCAGGCGGCGGAGCGCGAGGCCGAAGCGGGGCTGCGCGCGACCGAGGGGGCGGTGCGCATCGCCAACGAGGCGCTGGCCGAAGCGCGCGAAACCCGGGCGGGCGCACTGGCGCGGGCGGAGAGCCAGGAGATGCGCCGGGTAGAGATGGGACGGCTCTCGGGCGAGCGCTTCGAATGCCCGCCCCCGCTGCTGCCCCAGCGCGCCGGGTTCGAGAGCGCCAGCGTGAAGACGCCCCAGGACGAGTCGAGCGCGCATGAACGGCTGGTCGCCGACCGCGAGCGGATCGGGCCGGTGAACCTGGTCGCCGAAGCGGAACTTGCCGAACTGGAAGCGGCGTTCTCGACCAATGCGAAGGAGCGCGACGAGCTTACCCAGGCCGTCAATCGCCTGCGGGGATCGATCGGCACGCTGAACCGCGAAGGGCGGCAGCGGCTGCTGGCGGCGTTCGAGGCGGTGGACGGACATTTCCGGCGGTTGTTCACCACGCTGTTCAACGGCGGACAGGCGCATCTGCAGATGATCGATTCGGACGATCCGCTGGAGGCGGGGCTGGAAATCCTGGCACAGCCGCCGGGCAAGCGGCTCCAGTCGCTCACCTTGCTGTCGGGGGGTGAGCAGGCGCTGACGGCGGTGGCGCTGATTTTTGCGCTGTTCCTGACCAAGCCGGCGCCGATCTGCGTGCTCGACGAAGTCGACGCGCCGCTGGACGATGCCAATGTCGACCGGTTTTGCGGGCTGCTGGAGCGGATGAGCGAGGAGACGCGGACCCGCTACCTGATCGTCACCCACAATGCCGCGACGATGAGCCGGATGCACCGGTTGTTCGGGGTGACGATGGTGGAGCGCGGCGTGAGCCGGTTGGTGTCGGTGGATCTGGGTGGGGCGGAGAAGTTGCTGGCGGCGGAGTGATGTCCCCGCTCCACACTGCGAGCATTCCGGGAGGTGACGTCAGGTTGCTCCACAGCGCGAACAACGGCAGCAGCTTGAGCCCGAGACTAGCGGCTTAATTCGAAGGCAACACTTTGCGTTCGGACAACCTGCCAAGCTTTCCCGGCCTTGTCGCGTGCTGGCGCAAAGGTGTAGCGTTGCGGCATTGCGCGACATGCCAGATCATCCAGTTTGGCCGATCCGCTGCTATCCGTGACTGCGCAGTTGATGATCCTTCCGGCCTCATCCACGATGTATTTCAAAGCTACGCGCGCCGATTGGCGGCCGTCGGGCAACGTCGACGCCGACAAAGTTACGTCAGCCGGCACTTCCCCCAGGCGTTCGCCGATAATCCGCCACGCGGCGTTATACCGCGCCATGCCATGCATCGGCTTGCCCGTTCCATCCGTGGCAGGCTTGTACTTGCCCCGCCGGATTGCAGCTGCGCAGGTCATCGCATCCAGATCCGGTGACCCGCTGGACTCAACCACATAACAAGCCTGTGGCCGGCCATCGACGCCGACGAAGATTTCGGTCTTGGATACGCCTGACATTTCATACCTCAGGGCGTTTATCGGATAGTCTTCGCTGCGCAGCCAGCTGGCCGGCTCGATAGGCACCACCGGATTGAAGGACGACGTCGGATCCTGGCCCATCAGGAACAACATCAGCACCCAGTACATCGGCTATTTCCCCCCTTAGTCATGGAAGCCCTGCACTTGTGCGTCTTCCATCTTCTTCTTGGTGGACTAACAGACCTTTGCCCGCAACAAGTCACCACTGACAGGGAGCCAACAAGGTTCAGGGATCAGCAGCGGGACCCCGGCTCAGGTCCGGGGCGACGGGAGTTGTGCTGTGGCGTCAGCCCGCGGTTAGCGTCCGCTCAGGAATAGGACCGAGAGGTCCTTGTCGGGGCGCCAGTTGGTCTTCGTCATTTCGAAGCGAGTGGGGCTGATCTTGCGGACGCCTTGGCCGCAGAAGCTGACCAGGTCGGCGGGGGCCTCCTTGTCGACTACCAGACGGAAGCGGCCGATCGGCTTTTTCCAGTTGCCGCCGGTGACCAGCACGTAATCGACCCATTGCTCGAAATAGTGGCGGCCGGCGCGGCTGGCGGCACGCAGCGTGCCCAGGAGCGGCGGATCGACGCAGTAGCGGGTTGCGGTTTCGGGGTCGCCCCCTGCTTCGCCGAGCATGGTGCCGACGGTGGCGCCGACCGAGGGCGTGTAGCCATGTTCGACCACGACCGGCACGCCGGCGGGGAAGTGTTGTTGCCAGTGATAGGTGATGCGCAGGGTCCAAGCGGGTTCGCCGTCCTCGTCGATCAGGCCCAGGCGCACGGCCTCGGCACGTCTGGCGGCAGGGAGGCTGTCGAGTGCGGCGCGCGCTTCGTCGCGGTGGGGGGCTAGCGGCACCCGGTTGGCGGTGAGCCAGGCGGTGCGGTCGGTGTCGCCGGCAAAGGCGCGCTGTTCGATCTCGCTTTGCACCGGCTTGCCATCGACGCGGGTGGCGAAGCCGAGGAAGTTGGCGGGCGCGTCGACCGGGATCGCCACGTCCTGCATGAAGAAGCCGGGCCCGCCGATCGGGGGCATGGGGAAGGCGACGCGTAGCGTCACGTCCTTGCCGCTGGTGTTGCGGAACCGGTAGCGGACCTGAACGCGCGAGCGGGAGATGTGGAGATCCTCGGACTCCATCTCCACCGCGTCGTTCTTGACCAGCACCAGCCCGCCGGCGGCGAGATGGGCGGTGGTGTCGTTGGCGGTCGCGGGAGAGAGCGGCAGCGCCAGCAACGCGCCCGCGAACAGCCAGTGCCGGATCATCGTGCCCCCAGGATCTTCTCGTACAAGGCGATGTATCTATCCGCCATCGCCTCGACCGAGAAGTGGTCCTCGATGCGGCGGCGGCAGGCTTGGCGATCGATCGACAGGGCCTCCACTGCCTGTGTCGCTTCCTCGACGCACGACACCAGCACGCCGGTATCGGGGGTGATGAGTTCGGACATCGAGCCGCGGTTTATCGCAATGACGGGCGTGCCGCAGGCCATCGCCTCGACCACCGACAAGCCGAAGGGTTCGTCGAAGTTGATAAGGTGGAGGAGAGCCCTCGCTTGCCCGAGCGCCTTGAGGCGGGCTTCGCCGCCTACGGGTCCGTGATAGACGATGCGGTCGGTGAGGTGCGGCTTTACCTCGCGGTCGAAATAGCCCTGGTCCTGGATGATGCCGTAGAGGTTGAGGCGGCGGCCGGTGGCCTGCGCAACGGCGATGGCTTCGGCGGCGCCCTTGTCGGGGTGCATGCGCCCGAAGAAGAGCAGGTCTTCGCTGCCCGCTGCGTCGAAGGGAAACTCGTCGAGGCGGATGCCGTGGTGGATGGTGGCGGCGTAGCGCAGGCTCGGGTGACGGTCGGCGTCGCTGATCGCGACATAGTGCACGCGGTCCTCGAACGGCTTGTACATCGGCAGGATGCGGTCCGAGGAGAAACCGTGGATGGTGGTAACCATCGGGGTGTCGACCAAGGGCGCAAAGGCGTGGGCGGGGAAATCGGCCTGGTTGTGGATCAGGTCGAACTCGGACGCGCGGCTGAAGAGGTGGCTGAGGTGGCGGTATTCCCAGACCTTGGCATCGATGCTGGGGTCTTCCTCGTACGAGGCGGGGACCACGCCGGCCAGCGTGCCTGACGTGATCGAATCCTGGGTGGCGAAGAGGGTGACATCGACACCCTTGGCGACCAGCGCTTCGGTCAGCAGGCTGGTGACGAGCTCCCAGGGGCCATAGTGCCGCGGCGGCGTGCGCCACGCGATGGGGGCCAGCATTGCGATCTTCATGCGAGGATAAGGCCTTCGTTGGGCAGGAGGAGCGCCGGGTCGGGGGTGCCGCCACGGGTGGAGAGCAGCGGCGTGAAACCTTCGGCCCATTCGGGTATGGAGAAGGGTTGCGGCTGGTCGCCGAGGTTGAGGACGATCAGCAGGCGCTGGTCGCCGTGGCGGCGTTCATAGGCGAGGAGGGTGCCGCTGGCTTCGACCGGTTGCCAGTCGCCGATGGCGAGGGCGGGGTGCTGGCGGCGGAGCGCGAGGAGGTCGCGGTGGAGGTGCCACATCGAGCCCGGTTGGCTGCGCTGGGCCGCGACGTTGCGGGTCTGCCAGTCTGGATGGAGCGGGAGCCAGGGCGTGCCGGTGGTGAAGCCGGCGTTGGGGGTGGCGTCCCAGGCCATGGGGGTGCGGACGGGGTCGCGGCCCAGGCCGATGCCGGGTTCGCGCAGCTCGCGGGGGTCCTGGACCTGATCAGCGGGGATCGTGACATCGGCCATGCCGATTTCGTCGCCATAATAGAGCGTGGGCGTGCCGCGCAGGGTGAGCAGCAGCATCGCGGCGACGCGCGCCTGCTCGGGGCCGAAGCGGGTGGCTGCGCGGGGGCGGTCATGGTTGCCGAGCACCCAGTTGGGCCAGCCGCCGGGGGGCAGCGCGGCTTCGTACTCGGCGATGATCTTCGCCAGATGAGTGGCGTCCCAGGGGGCGTCGATCAGCTGGAAGTTGAAGGGCAGGTGCACGCCCGGTGCGTCGGTGCCGTAATAGCGCATCAGGCGGTCCAGCGGCAGGTAGATCTCGCCGATCAGCACGCGGTCGGGATAGGCGTCGGCGAGCGCGCGCATGCGGGCGGCGATGGCGTGGACTTCCTCCTGGTCGGTGGAGTGCAGCTGGAGGACGCTGAACATCTCGCCCATGCCCGCGACATAATCGGGGTTGGGGGGATTGTTGGGGAAGTCGGCGTGCTTGACCATGTGCCAGAGCACGTCGATGCGAAAGCCGTCCACGCCGCGATCGAACCAGAAGCGCATCGCGTCGAGCATCGCGGCCTGCACCTCCGGGTTGCGCCAGTTGAGGTCCGGCTGTTCCTTCAAGAAGGCGTGGAGATAATATTGGCCGGTGGTCTCGTCCCACTGCCAGGACGAACCGCCGAAGTCGCTGATCCAGTTGTTGGGCGGCGAGCCGTCGGGATTGGCGTCGCGCCAGATGTACCAGTCGCGCTTGGGGTTGTCGCGCGAGGACCGGCTTTCGAGGAACCAGGGGTGCTGGTCCGAGCTGTGGTTGGGGACGAAATCGAGCAGGAGCTTGAGGCCGCGGTCGTGGGCGGCCTTCAGGAGGGCGTCGAAGTCCTTGAGCGTGCCGAAGCGCGGGTCGATGCCGGTGTAGTCCGCGACGTCGTAGCCGAAGTCGGCCATAGGGCTGGGGAAGATCGGGGATATCCAGATCGCGTCCACGCCCAACTCGACCAGCGAATCGAGGCGGGCTTCGATGCCGGGCAGGTCGCCGATGCCGTCGCCGTTCGAGTCCTGGAACGATCGCGGGTAGATCTGGTAGATGACGCCGGATTGCCACCAGTGCGGGTCTGTCATCGGAACCGCTCCTTGGGCGTGTGGGTGATGCGGCAGGCTAGGTCAGCTTCGCCATGGGCGACGATGTAGTGGTCGCCGGCATCCACGATTCCCGTCGTGAAGACGACCGGAGTGGGCAGGTACATCTGGTGCGCGATGTCGGCGGTGAGCGCGGGGTCTGCCTCGTACAAGGGCGTGCTGTCCTCCAGGCGGAGGATGCGCGCGGGATCATCGCGGTCTAGCAGCGCCCAGAAGCTGCGGTAGACGCCCACCAGCCCCTGCTTCTCGACGCCGTGATAGATCATCAGCCAGCCATCGGGCGTGAGGATCGGCTGGCTGCCGCCGCCGATGCGCTGGGTGCTGGTCGTGCCCTTGCGCGCGCGGATGCCGGGGGTGTCGAGCGGCTTCCAGTGGAGGCCGTCGGGGGACTGGGCCATGTTGATCGACGGGCCGCCGAGCCATTCGCTGTCCTGCGGGTACGCGAAATAGACCTCGCCGAGTGGCCGGGTGAGCGCCATGTACTTATCCCCGACCTGGCCTTCGAACAGCAGCATGTCCTTGTTCTGGTGGTCGAGCACGACACCGAGTAGGTCGTAGTCCAGGCCGTTGGTGGAGCGGTACATGGCGGTGCAGTGGCGTTCGGCCGAGACGCCGCAGACGGTCATCCACCAGGTGTCCCCGATGCGGCTGATACGGGCGTCCTCTACGCCATAGTCGAGGTACGATGCGCTGGGCTGAATCGCCTTGTCATAGTGGATGCGGACGATCTCGCGGCCCTGAGCGTCGAGTTCGACCGGGAGCAGCCAGGACAGCGAAGTGAGGCCGAGCAGGCGCGGGTTGCGGTCCTTCAGGGCGAATTGGCGGGGGTCGTCGATGTGGAGGCCGTGCAGGGCATGGCGGTCGAGGACGTACCCGTCCGACGTCCACCGGATCGCGCGGGCGCAGTCGCCCTCCACCGGCTCACGCAGCGCCTCGGCCACGCGCACCATCAGCAGGAGGTTGCCGTTTGGCAGGCGGGTCAGGCCAGGGTTGAACGCGCCGAGCACATAGGTCGGCTCGTCGATCGAGCGGCGCAGCGGCGAGCGGGAGAGATCGACATCGTCGGGGCGGAAGATCAGATAATCGTCGCCTGTGGGCACGCGCCCCTCCCCTTTCACTCAGCAGCCGGTGATGCGGCTCTCGCCCCCCTCGATCACGAAGCGGTTGCCACGGCGAACGTATCGCTCGGCGAACGAGTCGGTTCCTTTGTAGCGGACAGTGAAGCCGCGATCGCGGCGCACGTCGGTGATCGTGCCGGTATAGGCCTCGCCGCCATCCTCGGTCATGCCGCTGGGATCGAAGGTGGTGGTGATGCTGGCGATCACCGCCGGGCCGATGGGGCGCAATTCGATCAGATCGGTCAGGCCGACGGT
This sequence comes from Sphingomonas sp. IC-56, assembly GCF_021043375.1. Taxonomy (GTDB): domain Bacteria; phylum Pseudomonadota; class Alphaproteobacteria; order Sphingomonadales; family Sphingomonadaceae; genus Sphingomonas. The sequence goes on along the minus strand of NZ_JAJNDV010000007.1, from coordinate 62,506 downwards.
GCAGCCCTGCCACGTGCCGCCACCCTCAACCACGACCACCGGCAGATCGGTGAAGGCACCCGATACCGACCAGCGCGTAAGATTGCCGAAGCTGCCGCTCACCGCCGCATCGGGATAGCTGTTGACCAACACGAAGCGCTCGCCCTCGGCGCGCAGATAATAAGCGGCGATCACGCCAGGCTCGCTATGGCCGGCGTCGGGATTGTGACCGTGGCGCAGCAGCACCGGGCCGAAGGGCGCGTCGATCAGCTTGTCGTCGCCATCGAAGACATAGCTGTCAAGCGTGGCCGGGACGACCGCGCGGGCAGCCGCCAGGCGGGCAGAATTGTCCGCCGGCATCGTTGGGACCGGGCTAGGTTCGGCGATCGGCGTTGCCCTGGCGGTGGGCTGCGCCTTTTTGGGCTTGGGCTGGTAATCATCGGGCAGCGCGTTGCAGGCAGACAGAGCCGCGAGCAGCGCCACCGCGGCAGCGAGGCGAAGCGTCACGCGCCGTCCCGCAGCTGCACATGGTGGCGGATCACTTCGTCGATGATGAAGCGCAGGAACTTTTCGGAAAATTCGGGGTCGAGATCGGCGTCCTTGGCCAGCGCGCGCAGCCGGGCGATCTGCGCCTCTTCGCGGCCGGGATCGGCGGGCGGCAGGCCGGACTGCGCCTTGTACTCGCCCACCGCCTGGGTGACCTTGAACCGCTCGGCGAGCATGAAGACCAGCGCGGCATCGATATTGTCGATGCTCTGGCGGTAACGGGTAAGCGTGGCGTCCGGCATAGTGAAAAGCCCTCCCGCGCTCCCTTTCGCGTGGCACACGCCGGGGTGCAACCCCATCCACTTGCCTTTACGGCAGCAACAGGCCAGAGGCCCACGCATGAGCGCCACCATCCATCGCCTGGGCTCGCGCCCCGAGCCCTCGCTGGAACCCCTGCTCGGCCTGGTGGCGCACGACATGAACATGGTGAATGCGGTCATTCTGGACCGCATGCGCTCCGACATTCCGCTGATCCCGGAACTGGCCGGGCACCTGATCGCCGGCGGCGGCAAGCGGATGCGGCCGATGCTGACGCTCGCGAGCGCGCAGCTGCTGGGCTATACCGGCACGCGCCATCACGGGCTGGCGGGGGCCGTGGAGTTCATCCACACCGCGACGTTGCTCCACGACGATGTGGTCGACGGTTCGGACCTGCGGCGCGGGCGGCGGACGGCGAACATCATCTGGGGCAACCCGGCAAGCGTGCTGGTCGGCGACTTCCTGTTCAGCCGATCGTTCGAGCTGATGGTGGAGAGCGGGAGCCTGAAGGCGTTGAAGGTGCTGAGCAACGCCAGCGCGGTGATCGCCGAGGGCGAAGTGAACCAGCTGACCGCGGTGCGGCGGCTGGACCTGTCCGAGGAACGCTATCTCGACATCATCGGCGCGAAGACCGCGGCGCTGTTCGCGGCTGCCTGCCGGATCGCGGCGATCGTGGCGGAACGGCCCGAGGGCGAGGAAGCGGCGCTGGACGCCTATGGCCGCAATCTAGGCATCGCGTTCCAGCTGGTGGACGATGCGATCGACTATGTCTCCGACGCGACCACGATGGGCAAGGACGCTGGGGACGACTTCCGCGAAGGCAAGATGACGCTGCCGGTGATCCTGGCCTATGCGCGCGGCGACGAGGCGGCGCGCGGCTTTTGGAAGGAAGCAATCGCCGGGCGGCGCGTGGCGGACGAGGACTTTGCCGAGGCGGTGCGGCTGGTGCAGGCGAGCCGGGCGGTGGACGATACGCTGGCGCGGGCACGGCATTACGGACAGCGGGCGATCGATGCGCTGGGCGGCTTCGCCAATGGCGCGGCCAAGGACGCGATGGTCGAAGCGGTCGAGTTCGCGGTGGCGCGAGCCTATTGATGCGACGCGCGCGGCCGCCGCTGCGCGACGGGTTCGATCGCGTTGGGCCGTTCCACCCCTATGTGGCGTTTGCCGGCGTGCTGTTGCTCGATCTGGTGATCGTGCTGGTGGTGCTGGGCGTGGTGTCGGCCATCGGCGATTCGATCGAGGACGCGATCTGGCCGGGCGGGTTCGATATGATCCGGGGGCTTTGATTCGCTGACGGGGCAGCGACCGCAGGGCGCCTCCTCCCGTTCTTCGTCACCCCGGCCTTGAGCCGGGGTCCCGCTGCCTTGAACCGGCAGAAGAAGAAGCGGGATCCCGGCTCAAGGCCGGGATGACGAAGAAGGGCGGTGTGTCGCCTTCTCGACTGCGTGGCACCTGGGCCCCGGCCTTCGCCGGGGAACAGGGTTTAGGTTCCGCATCTAGACGCGGAGACGCCTTATTCCTTTTCTTCGGCGTCGGCGTCCTCGTCGTCATCGACGCCGAGCATGTCCTCTTCGTCGTTGTCGAGCTGTTCCTCGATCGCCTCGACGATCAGGTCGAGCTGCTCGTAGCTGGCTGTGAACTCCATCGTCTCGCCATCGTCGTCCTCGAGGTGGAGGACGTAGTCGCCCTCGGCGTCGGTGGTGATGGTGAACTGTGCTAGGGTCCGTGCTGCCATGGTGTTCGCTCCTATGCTTCGATTGCGCCCAACCCGGGTTCGGGCAATTGGTTGCGCGTGATGCGTGAGACTCTGCCGATCCATGCCGTGTTGCCGGCTTTGCTCGACGTGCTGCGCGGAGCGTCGAACGCCGTGCTGGTGGCGCCGCCGGGCGCGGGCAAGACGACCGCGGTGGCGCCGGCGCTGCTGGGTGAGGCGTGGTGCAGCGGCGAAGTGCTGTTGCTGTCGCCCCGGCGGCTGGCGGCGCGCGCGGCGGGCGAGCGGATGGCGGCTTTGGCGGGTGAGCCGGTCGGCCGCACCTTTGGCTATGCCACGCGGATGGACGCCAAGCGATCGGCGGCGACGCGGGTGACGGTGGTGACCGAGGGTATCTTCGTGAACCGCATCCAGTCCGATCCCGAGCTGGCGGGCGTGTCGGCGGTGCTGTTCGACGAAGTGCATGAGCGCAGCCTGGACAGCGACTTCGGACTGGCGCTGGCGCTGGATGCGCAGGCTGGGCTGCGGCCCGACCTGCGGCTGGTGGCGATGTCAGCGACGCTGGACGGCACGCGCTTTTCCGGGCTGATGGGCGGGGCGCCGGTGGTGGAGAGCGAGGGGCGCTCCTACCCACTGACGCTCAAGCATGTGGGGCGCGCGGCGGAGGCACGGATCGAGGATTCGGTGGCCGGGGCCATCCGGACTGCGCTGCGCGAGGAAAGCGGCGGCGTGCTGGCGTTCCTGCCGGGGGTGGCCGAGATCGAGCGGACCGCCGACCGGCTGGCGCTGCCCGAGGGGGCGGCACTGCACCGGCTGCACGGGAGCCTGGACCCGGGGGCGCAGCGAGCGGCGATCGCGCCGGATCCTGAGGGTCGGCGCAAGGTGGTGCTGGCGACCTCGATCGCGGAGACGTCGCTGACGCTGGACGGCATTCGGGTGGTGATCGATTCGGGGCTGGCACGGCGGCCGCGCTATGACCGGGCAGCGGGCATGACGCGGCTGGTGACCGAGCGGACGAGCCAGGCGTCGGTGACGCAGCGCGCCGGGCGTGCGGCGCGGCAGGGTCCCGGGGTGGCCTATCGGTTGTGGGAGGAAGCGGCGACGGCGGGGCTGCCGCGCTTCGATCCGCCGGAGATTTTGGAAGCCGATCTGTCGGCGCTGACGCTCGACTGCGCGCTGTGGGGCGTCAGCGACCCGCGCCAGCTCGCCTGGCTGGACCCGCCGCCCGAGGCTGCGGTGGCGGAGGCGCGGGGGCGGCTGGGCGTGCTGGAGGCGCTGGATGACGCCGGGCGACCGACCGAGCATGGCAAGGCGATCGCCAGGCTGCCGCTGCCGCCCCGGCTGGGGCATATGCTGGTGCGCGCGGGCGAAATGGGGCTGGCGCGGACCGCGGCGGAGGTTGCGGTGCTGCTCGGCGAGCGTGGGCTGGGCGGGAACGACGCCGATCTGGAACTGCGGTTGCGGCGGTGGCGGGGGGAGCGCGGGCAGCGGGCGGAGAATGGCCGGCGGCTGGCGGAGCGGTGGTCCAAGTTGGCCCCCGGCGCCTCCCTGGGAGGGAGGGGAGAAGCGGTTGGCATTTGTATCGCGCTGGCTTTCCCGGATCGCGTGGCGAAGCGGCGGGATGGGTCGGGGGAGACCTGGGCATCGGTCGGCGGGCGCGGTTTCAAGCTCGATCCGACCTCATCACTCGCGCGGGCCGAGTGGCTGGCGGTGGCGGAGACGCAGGGGATGGCAGCGGGTGCGCGTATCCTGTCGGCGGTGAAGATCGACTTTGCCGATGTTGAGGCGCTGTTCGGCGGACGGATCGAGACGCGGCGACGCGTGCGGTTCGATCCCGCCACTTGCCGCACCGAAGCGGTGCGCGAGCGCCGGCTTGGCGCGATCCGACTGTCGAGTGGGCCGGACTCGGCGGCCGATCCTGGCGAGATCGAGGCCGCGTTGCTGGAGGGGGTGCGGACGCATGGGCTGGGGCTGCTGCCCTGGTCGGAGACGGCGCAGGCGCTGCGGACGCGGGCGGCGTATGGCGGCTATGCCGCGCTGTCGGACGAAGCGCTGATCGACGGCCTGGACGACTGGTTGCCGCCGCTGCTCGTGGGCAAGCGGCGGCTGGATGCGGTGGCGGCGGAGGGGCTGACCCAGGCGTTGCAGAACCTGCTGGGATGGGAGGGGCAGCGCACGCTCGACAAGCTGGCGCCGGCGCGGCTGGAGACGCCTGCCGGATCGAGCCATGCCATCGACTATGCCGCGGAAGGCGGTCCGCGGGTGGAGTTGCGGGTGCAGTCGCTGTTCGGGCTGTCCGAGCATCCGACGATCGGCAACGGCGTGCCGCTGGTGCTGAGCCTCACCTCGCCGGCCGGACGACCGATCCAGACGACGCGCGATCTGCCCGGATTTTGGGCGGGCAGCTGGGCGGCGGTCGCCAAGGAGATGCGCGGGCGCTATCCCCGGCATCCCTGGCCCGATGACCCCGCCAATGCGTCGGCGACGCTGCGCACGAAAAATGCGGATGCAAGACGCGCCGCCGCGCGTTAGAGCGGGCGTGACCATTGGAGGTTTTTCGTGAAGACCGCTCGTATCTTTCAGCGTCCCAAGAACTCGATGCAGTCGGGGCGCTCGCGTCTGGACGTCTGGATGCTCGAACTCGAGCCGGCAAAGGCGCAGGAAGCTGATCCGCTGACGGGCTGGAACGGCGGCGGCGACGTGTCGAACCAGGTGCGGATCACCTTTCCGACGGCCGAGGCGGCGATCGCCTATGCCGAGCGTGAGGGCTATGCGTATCATGTGGTGCCCGCGCCTGAGCGGAAGCTGAAGCTTCAGGCGTATGCGGATAATTTCCGGTAAGTAGGGCCCTCGTCGCACGAATGCGGCGGCGCGCGTGAGGGTGACGCCGGGCTAGTCTCTGCGCTCCAGGCTGGTGGGCAGCCCCCTCCACCACTCGCTTCGCGAGCGGTCCCCCTCCCCGTTCCGGAGAGGATCTTATGGCTTGAGCAGGTCGCTGGCGAGCAGGAGCAGCATCTTCACGTCGACGGCGAAGCCCTCGGCACGCTTCTGTGCGACGAAGGCGGGGATGTCGGCCATGGGCACGCGGTGGACGTTGATGTCCTCTTCCGCCACGCCGCCGCCTTCGCCGATCTTCGACAGGCCGGTCGCCCGGACCAGGTAGAAGCTTTCGCTGACCATGCCGGGTGAGGCGTAGAATTCGCCGAGGTCGACTACCTCCGCACAGGTATAGCCGGTTTCTTCCTCCAGCTCGCGCCGGGCGGCGCTTTCCACCGTGTCGGTGTCGTGCTCGTCGCCAATGAGGCCGGCGGGGAGTTCGAGGCAGCGCTTGCCAAGCGGGACACGGTATTGGTCGACCAGCAGGACATGATCGTCGTCATCGATGGCGACGATCACTGTCGCCTTGATGCCCCGCGCGCGGGAGACGAACTCCCAGGTGCCCTGGCGCTTGGCCTGGATCCACTTGCCTTCCCAGGCGATCTCGATGGGGTCGCTGCTCATAGTTCGATCAACCGGTCGGGCAATTCGTTGGTGTCGCCTTCGCTCCGCGGGAAATGCTCCGCGAGGATAGCGCCGATCTGAGTCACGGCGGCGGCCATGCCGTCGCCCGGGCGACCATCCTTCACGTCGGCGATCAGCGCGGCCATGGCGGCGCCCCAGACATCGGGGGCGACGCGGCTGTGGATCGCCTCGTCCGCGATGATCTCCGCACGGTGTTCAGCGAGGCTCAGATAGAGGAGCACGCCGGTGGAGGCCTTGGTGCGCTTCTCGGTGGCGGTGCGGAACAGCTTCATTGCTGCGCGATGGACGCGGCGCGCCTTGGTGGCGCCCGGCGTGAGCAGCATGCGCAGCGCATCGATTGCGAGCAGCACGCGCGCGACCAGGAAGGTCAGGGCCATTAGCAGCAGCGCAAACGTCAGATACCAGCGCGGCGGGGTGTCCGACCAGGCGTCGACGAATCGGGCGTGAAGCCATTCCACCGGCGTGGGTACCCAGGCAAGCAGCGCCAGCACGAGCAGCATCGCCAGCACCGTCCAGTGCAGCGCGACGTCGTGATAGGGGTCCGATCGGCCGGCCACGACCGTGACGATCTCACCGTCGGTGGAAAGCTCGGCCTGCGTCACCGCACCGGTGACGCGTTCATGATCCGCTTGGCTGAGCCGCATCGTCACCAACTCCCCGAGGCGCCGCCGCCGCCGCCCGATCCACCACCGCCGGAGAAGCCGCCGCCGCCGCCCCAATCGCCGCCGCCACCACCCCAGCCGGAACCACCGCCGCGGCTCATTTCGCTGGCGATGCTCCACAGGATGATCGGCAGGGCGCCGCCGTCACCGCGACCGCGGTAACGCCGCGAACCCTTACGCCCGCGCCGGCCGCCGAAGAGCATCGGCAGGATGACAAAGACAAGGATCACGCCCCAGAAGACCAAGCCCCAGGGGATACCCCCGCCGTTGCTCCGCGTCTGGCGCGGCGCTGCCTTGGCCTGCTTCTGCGCTTGTTGCTGGGCGCGCTGTTCTGCCGCTTCCAACGGCAGCCGCATCTGCTCGCCGATCGCCTGCGCACCTGCGACGATGCCGCCGCCCATATCGCCCGCCTTGAAGCGCGGAATGATTTGTTCAGTGATGATTGCGTTCGATAGGGCATCGGTCATGATCGGCTCGAGGCCATATCCGACTTCGATGCGAACCTTACGATCGGCCGGCGCGACAATGAGAATGATCCCGTTATTCGCCTCCGATTGGCCGATGCCCCAGTCGCGGAGAAGCCGGTAGCCATAATCGGCGATGTCATAGCCGCCGAGATCCGGGATCGTCGCGACGACGAACTGGCGCGAGGAGGCCTGCTCCACTTCGCTGGACAGCTGCGTGATCTGCGCCTCCTGCTCGGGCGAGAGCAGGTTTGCGGCGTCGACCACGCGGCCGGTGAGCTTGGGGAAGCTCTGCGCCTGCGCCGCAAGCGGCAGCAGGAGCAGGCTGAGGACGAACGCGAGCGCGCGTTGGATGGTCACACTGTTTCCCTTGATCCGAAAAGGATCAGTTGGTGTTCCCGAAATCGACAGTGGGCGCCTTGTCCGCACCGGCCTGTGCCTGGAACGGCGTCATCGGCTTGGCACCGTAGAAGATCTTGGCGCCGACCGCGTCGGGGAAGGTACGGATGCGCGTGTTATAGGCCTGCACCGCGGCGTTATAGTCGCGGATCGAGATCGCGATGCGGTTCTCGGTACCTTCCAGCTGCGACATCAGCGTGGTGAAGTTACCCTGGCTCTGAAGCTGGGGATAGGCTTCCTGCATGCGCTGGAGCGACAGGGTCAGGCCGTTCTGCGCCTGGTTGAACGCCGACATCTTGGCCGAATCGGTCAAGTCGTCGCCGGTCACCTGAATCTGCGTCGCGCGGGCGCGGGCGTTGGTGACGTCGGCGAGGATCTTGCCCTCCGAGCCTGCGGCGCCCTTCACGGTCGCGACCAGATTGGGGATCAGGTCGGCGCGGCGCTGATAGTTGGTCTGGACGTCGGCCCACTTCGCCTTGGCTTCTTCCTCGGCGGTGGGAACGCTGTTGAGGCCGCAGCCCGCCAGCAGGACGGCGGGGACGAGTGCGGTCGCAGCACGAAACTTCATCGGGAATGATCCTCCAAACCCAGTTGAGCCCCTGATATGGGGGCACGGTGTCTTATACGGCAAGAACACTGGAGCCCGAAAGCGAAATCGGACATGTAACGAACCGCATATATCGGACGGAGAATGGACGGCATGTGGAAGGAGTTCCGGACCTTCATCGCGCGCGGCAACGTGCTGGAGCTGGCGGTAGGCGTGATCATCGGCGCGGCGTTCGGCACGATCACCAAGTCGCTGACCGACGACCTAATCATGCCGGTGGTCGGATGGCTGTTCGGCGGGTTCGATTTCTCCAGCTATTTCATTCGGCTGGGGGCGATTCCGGCAAGCTATGCGGGGTCACCCGACAATTATGCGGCGCTGAAGGCGGCGGGTGTGCCGCTGTTCGGCTTCGGGCAGTTCATCACGGTGGTGATAAACTTCCTGATCCTGGCGTTCATGGTGTTCCTGCTGGTGCGCGGCGTGAACCGGGCGATCCGCGTGGTGGAGCATGAGAAGAAGACGGGCGAGGCGGCGCCGGTGCCCGAGGCGGAGGACGTGAAGCTGTTGCGCGAGATCAGGGACGAATTGAGGCGGCGCAACGAGGGAACTTAGGCTCTTCTCGTCATCCCGGCCTTGAGCCGGGATCCCGCTTCTTCTTTTGTGGGGCAAGGCAGCGGGACCCCGGCTCAAGGCCGGGGTGACGAAATCGGTCGGCATCGCCCGTGGAGAGGCCCCCTCCGTCGCCTTCGGCGCCACCTCCCCCGCTTTGCGAGGGAGGATTGATAAGGGTCAGGCGGCGGCGAGAACCGTGGCGGTGGCGTCGGCCAGGCTGGTGCCGTCGAGAATGCGCGCGGTTTCGTCGCGCACGCGCGACATGGCCAAGCGGATCGCGCAGGTCGCCTCGTCCTTACAATCATTGCACGGACGATAGGCGGTGCGGCTGACGCAGGGGACCAGCGCCAGCGGCCCTTCGATCACGCGGATGATCTCCCCCAGCGAGATGAGATGCGGGGCGCGGGCGAGGCGGTACCCGCCCATCTTCCCGCGAGTCGATAGCAGGAAGCCAGCGTCGCGCAGATCGGCGAGGATCAGTTCCAGGAACTTGCGCGGCACATTGGCCTCGCTCGCAATGCGGTTCATCGCCGTCGGCACGCTCGCCGACTGATCGCCAAGGAAAAGCATCGCGCGAAGCGCGTAGCGAGAACGCTGCGTCAACATGATGTTTCTCCCATGGCGACCAATTGCTTGGCTGTGAAGGCCTTAGCGATTGCAAGCTGGCCTTTTCATGAACCGACATAGCCCCTATATGGGTCGTGCCGGGCTTGCTCGGCTATGGGGATAAACGAAGGCGTGCAATAGGCGCAGCGGACCCGGGGGCGGTACCCGGCGGCTCCACCATAACCCCCGCTTTCAGCGGGGCTCATGATGGGGCCGAACTAGGATCGACGTGTGTTGAAAAGCGCTATCTATCTCTCAGCGTGGGCCACTGTGACGGTCTGAAACACAAGTGCCAACGATAACGAAGCACTCGCTATTGCGGCCTAACCCCACGGCTTAACGGCTTAAGGTTAGACTAAAATGCGCGGTTGGACCGCACCGGGCAACAGAAGCGGATTCCAGCGGCCACCAGGGGGGCCGGGCAACAGAACCCCCTGGACCTTCATGTGCTCGGGGCACCGGGCAACAGAAGCTCCCCACCTCTTCTCAGCGGCGACGATAGGCGATTCGCCACATGGCGAGCGCCATGGCGCCTGCGAGCATCGCCAGCAATCCGGCGGTGAGCAAAGCGCTGACCCAGCGGAACAGCGCGGCGCTGCGCCCAAGCGGCTGTGCGTCGAACAGGCCGAAGCCGTGCGTCTGCGCCGCGACGAACAGCGTCAGCGCCAGGACCGCGCCCGCGACACCGGCGGTCACCGGACCACGCAGGCCGGCGGCATGCAGCGCCAGCCATAGCGGACCGGCGACCGCGACAAGCCCGAGTGCGCCGATCAGCGTGCCGAGCGCGAAGCCAAGTGCGAGACTGCGCGGATCGTGCGCGTCGCCCAGAAGCAACAGCAGGAAGGTCATGCAACCGAGCATCAGGCTGCCGGCACCGAGGGCCAGCCCGGCGCGGTCGATGCTGGTGTGATAGCCGCGCGACACGAGCTCAGCGCAGCGCGTCGAACTGGCCGGCGCGGATGCAGGCTTCGAGCTTGGCGAAATCAGGCGCAGGGCCAGGCGCGGCGAGCGGCGGCACCTCCACGCTCTGCCCGATGGCGGCGGGTGCAAAACGCCGCGGATCGGGGCCGGCGCAGCGCTGCATGCCCGCCAGCATACGCGGCGGCGTGTCATAGGCTTCGCGCGAGAGGCGGAAGGTGCCCCAGTGGATCGGGATCGCTTGAGGCTGGCCTAGCCCCTGCCAGATATGCAGCGCGCCGAGCGGGCCGACATGGCTGCCCGAAGCCATCTGCTTGTCCTCGAAGCGGAAGGCGCCGATCGGGATGGCAGCGAGGCGGATGGAGCCAAGCGCGGCGGCTTCGGCAGGCCATTTCCCGTCACCGAGCCCGGTGTCGCCCGAGAAGAAGAAATTGCCGCCCGAGAGCTCGACCACGAAGCTGGACCAAAGGGCGCGGTTGCGGTCGGAGAACCAGCGGCTGCCCCAATGATGGTTGCGGGTGACGGCCACCCGCATGCCAGGGCGCACGTCGAGCGACTGCCCCCAGTCGAGCGCGCGCGCGGGCACGCCTGCGTCGATCATGACGCGGTCATTGCCGAGCGAGGTGACGATCAGTGGCCGATCGCGGTCCCACAGCCGCTTCAAGGTCGCGAGATCCATATGGTCGTAGTGGTTGTGGCTCACCAGCACGAGATCGATGCGCGGCAGATCGTCGAAGCGGATGCCGGGCTCCGCCACCCGCTTTGGCCCGAGGCCGAAGGGACCGGCGCGGTCGCTCCAGATGGGGTCGGTCAGGATGTTGAGGCTGTTGGCCTGGACCAGCAGGGTGGCGTGGCCGACCCAGGTCACCCGCATAGCCTGTCCGTCCACCCGAGCGGCCGGCTTTGTCGGGCGGACCGCTACTCGCTCGGGCCAGGCGGGGCGGTCGTCATTGCCGAGCAGATAGCGGGTGACGAAGCCGAAGCGGCTGCCTGGGCGCTGGCGAAGCCGATCGTTGTCCCCATCGGGATTGAAGAAATGCGCCCCGTCGTAATGGGCGGTTTCGGGCCCCTCATAATAGACGCGGTCGAGGAAGTGCGGGAGCGTCGTCGCGGCGAGGCAGAACGCTACAAGGATCCAGAGCAGGACGGCGAGGGCGAGCTTGACGAAGCGCATGGCGCCGTCATTGCTGGGCGCGGGCGTGCGATCAAGCTTGATCGGCGGGGCGCCCCTCCCCTAACCGGTCGGCATGACCGCCGAGCTGCCCCGCACGCCCGAAGACGCCGCCGCCGAACTCGAGCGGCTGGCCGCCGAGATCGCCCGCCATAACCGGCTGTATCACACCGAGGACGCGCCTGAGATCAGCGACGCGGACTATGACGCGCTGATGCGGCGCAATGTCGCGATTGAGGCGGCGTTTCCCGAATTGGTGCGCAGCGATTCGCCGTCGCGCCAGGTGGGCGCGGCGCCCTCTGGCCACCTGGCTAAGGTTGCGCATGCGCGGCAGATGTTCAGCCTGGATAACGCCTTCTCGCGCGAGGATGTTGCGGATTTCCTCGGCCGGGTGCGGCGGTTCCTGAATCTCGGTGACGATGAGGCGGTGGCCCTTACCGCCGAACCCAAGATCGACGGGCTGTCCTGTTCGCTGCGCTATGAGGGCGGGAAACTCGTGCAGGCGCTGACCCGCGGCGACGGGCGGGTCGGCGAGGATGTGACGGCGAACGCGCGCACCATCGCCGACATTCCCCAGACGCTGAGCGGCGCGCCCGAGATCTTCGAAGTGCGCGGCGAAGTGTATATGGCGAAGGACGACTTCGCGGCGCTCAATGCCCGGCTGCTCGCCGAGGCAGAGGCAGCGGGCAAGGAAGCGCGCCAGTTCGCCAACCCGCGCAATGCCGCCGCAGGCTCGCTGCGCCAGAAGGATGCGGCAGTCACCGCCACGCGCCCGCTGCGCTTCCTCGCCTGGGGCTGGGGCGAGACCAGCGGACTGCCCGTCGAGACGCAGGCAGCGGTAATCGCCGCCATCCGCGCGATGGGCTTCCCCGTATCCGATCTGTTCGCCGGGCCGCTCGACCTAGACGCGGCGCTGGCGCAGTACCGCGCGATCGAAGCGGTACGCGCCGACCTGCCCTTCGACATCGACGGCGTGGTGTACAAGGTCGACCGCCTCGATTGGCAGGGTCGGCTGGGCTATGTCGGGCGGGCGCCGCGCTGGGGCATCGCCCATAAGTTTCCCGCCGAGCGCGCGCAGACCACCCTGCAGCGGATCGACATCCAGGTTGGGCGGACCGGCAAGCTGACGCCGGTCGCGCGGCTGGAGCCAGTGACGGTGGGCGGCGTGGTGGTGACCAACGCCACGCTGCACAATGCCGATGAGATCGAACGGCTGGGGGTGCGGCCGGGCGACCGGGTGGTGCTCCAGCGCGCAGGCGACGTGATCCCGCAAATCGTCGAGAACCTCACACGCGAGGAGCCGCGCGAGGCCTGGATCTTTCCGACGCACTGCCCCGACTGCCAGTCCGAAGCGGTGCGCGAGGAAGGCGAAGTCGATATCCGCTGCACCGGCGGACTAATCTGCCCGGCGCAACGGCTGGAGCGGCTGCGCCACTTCGTCAGCCGCGGCGCGCTAGACATCGAGGGCCTTGGCGAGAAGACGCTGGTCGAGTTCCTGGGGCTGGGGTGGATTACGGAACCGGCCGACATCTTCCGCCTGAAGGACCACCGCGACGACCTGCTCGGGCGCGAGGGGTGGAAGGAGAAGTCGGTCGACAACCTGCTCGCAGCGATCGAGGCCAAGCGGGCGCCCGACGCGGTGCGCCTCTTGTTCGGGCTGGGCATCCGCCACATCGGCGTGGTCACTGCGCGCGACCTGTTGAAGCGCTACCGGACGCTGGAAGAACTGCAAGAGCTGGGCGACGCACTGATCGCGCTACGCGCCGAGTGCGCGGCGGTGCTCGGCGAGACGCCGCAGAAGCACCAGGCGCGGCTCGACAAGGCGATGGCCGAGCATATCGGTGTCGAAAATGTGGGTGCGGCGGTGGGGCATGCGCTGGCCGACTTCTTCCATGAACCACACAACCGCGCCTTGTGGAGCGACCTGCTGGCCGAGGTGTCGCCGCCCGACTTCGTGGTGGAGACTCGCGCGTCGCAGGTCAGCGGCAAGACGTTGGTCTTCACCGGCAAGCTGGAAACGCTGAGCCGCGACGAGGCCAAGGCGCAGGCCGAATCGCTGGGCGCGCGAGTCGCCACATCGATATCGGCCAAGACGGATATGCTGATCGCCGGCGCGGACGCGGGCTCCAAGCTGAAGAAGGCGGCGGACTTGGGAATTCAAGTGCTTACCGAGGCGGAATGGCAGACGATTGCCGCCTCGGCTGAGTGACTTTTTTGCAACGCAGCAAAGTGAAACCAGCGCGCAACGCTCAGGTTTCATAACGGTTCCGTTGACTGTCATAGAGTCGACATAAATCATTCGCATGGGCCGCCGGACGGTGAAGCCCACCGCGTGACCGTGCTGACCGAGCACACCGAAAAGGGATATAAATGCGCACCAAGCTGTATGCTGGCGTGGCAGTTGCCGCGCTGATGACTCCGGTGAGCGCGTATGCGCAGTCGACCGGTACGATCGAAGCGGAAGGTCAGGCCGAAGAAGTCGTTGTCACCGGCCAGGCTGGCCCGCGCGAGATCGGCGGCGTCCAGATCCCGGATCAGCCCAAGGCCCGCGCCGTGCTGACCCAGGAGTTCATCGAGCGCCAGGTGCCCGGCCAGTCGATCCTGGAGACGATCAACTTCGTCCCCGGCGTCAACTTCACCAACAACGATCCCTATGGCACCTCGGGCGGCAACCTGCGCATCCGCGGCTTCAGCGGCGACCGCGTCTCGGTGACGTTCGACGGTATCCCGCTCAACGACTCGGGCAACTATTCGGTCTATTCGAACCAGATGCTCGACCCCGAGCTGATCGAGCAGGCGAACGTGAACTTCGGCGCGACCGACGTCGACTCGCCGACGGCCAGCGCCTCGGGCGGCACCGTGAACTATCGTTCGCTGATGCCCACCGACGAGATGGGCGCGATCGCGGTCTACACGCACGGCACGTTCGACTTTAATCGTGTGTTCGGCATGATCAACACCGGCGAACTGACCAAGTTCGGCACCAAGGCCTGGATCGCCGCCAGCAACGAAACCTATGACCAGTTCCGCGGCTTCGGCAAGCTGAGCAAGCAGCAGTTCAACGCCAAGGTCTATCAGCCGATCGGCGGCAATGGCGACTTCATCGCCCTGTCGGGTCACTACAACCGCAACCGCAACAGCCAGTACAGCAACCCGACCAGCGCGAACATCCGGACGCTCCTCGGCGCCACCGTGGTTCCGAACGCCACGGGCGCGGGTGCACCGACGCCGGAGAATCCGTACAAGCTGGACCTGTCGCGCGAGCAGTATGACGCCGTGTTCGACAACCGCGACTCGTCGGTCACGGGTCCGTACGACCAGTTCTGCTCGCCGCCTTCGGCCAACGTAGCGTTCGGCAACAACACCGCGCAGAACGACGCGGCATCGTGCGCCAATTCCTCGCTGACCGCGATGAATCCGTCGGACACGGGCGTGATGCGCCTCAACTCGCGCTTCGAGCTGACCGACAGCCTGCTGTTCACCTTCGACGGCGGCTACAGCTTCACCCGCGCCAATGGCGGCGGCTCGACGATCTTCAACGAGAGCGGGACCACGGTATCGGGTGACAACACCAACCAGGGCGGCCGCCTGACCGGTGGCGTCGACATCAACGGCGATGGCGACATCCGTGACCGCGTTCGCGTCTACTATCCGTCGAACACCCGCACCCAGCGCTTCGTCGCGATTGCCGGCATGCGCTATCAGATCGACCCGAACAACCTGGTTCGCGTCGCCTATACCTGGGACCGTGCACGCCACCGCCAGACCGGTGAAGCCAGCCTGCTGAATTCAATCGGTCGTCCGTATGACGTATTCGGCTTCGACGGCGACACCGAGCGCCCGGTTCTCGACCGCGCAGGCAATGTGCTGAACAAGCGTGATCGCCTGTCCTATGCGATCCTGCATCAGGTTTCGGGTGAATATCGCGGCAAGTTCTTCGACAACCGCCTGAACCTGAACCTGGGCGTGCGCGCACCGTTCTTCCGCCGCAATCTCAGCAACTTCTGCTACACGATCGCGGGCCAGTCGAGCGACGCCTACTGCACCTCCGAAACCCTGGCACAGGTTGGCGCGAACGCTACCCGCGGCCAGTATGGTGCGCCGTACCAGAACCGCGTCGAGACCTATAGCGCGGTGCTGCCGAACGTTGGCTTCACCTTCGACCTGGTTGATCGCGTGAGCCTGTTCGCTAGCTACGCCAAGGGCTTCTCGGCGCCCAAGACCGACAATCTCTACTCGTACGGCGCAACCCGCGTTTCGAATGGCGTGTACATCCAGCCGTCCTTCGATCTGCAGCCGGAAAAGACCGACTCGTTCGACCTGGGTCTGCGCTACAACTCGCGCGTCTTCACGGCGCAGGCTGGTGCTTGGTACATCTACTACAAGAACCGCATCATCAGCTCGCAGGTGCAGGAAGAAGGCTCGACCAACTTCATCAACGTCGACCGCAACGTCGGCGCGGTGAAGAGCTATGGCTTTGACGGTCTCGTCAGCGTCCGTCCGATCCCGCAGCTGTCGCTCTATGCCTTCGGTTCGTACATCAAGACCGAGCTGCAGGATGACCTGCTCGACCTGCGCAGCAACACGGTGATCCCGCTGCGCGGCAAGGAAGTCGTCGAGACGCCGCAGTGGACCTATGGCGGCCGCGCACAGCTGGACCTGGAACCCTTCCAGTTCGGCATCGAAGCCAAGCACACCGGCGACCGTTGGGTCACCGACGTGAACGACTTCGAAGTGGCTGGCTACACGCTCGTGAACGCGGACATCCGCTTCGGCCTGTCCAACGTCGGCCTGGAGCGCACCTTCCTGCAGTTCAACGCGACCAACCTGCTCAAGGAGCGGTTTTTCGGCAGCCTGACCACCAATCAGGGCTTCTCGAACAACCCGCGCCTGAACCTGGGTTCGCCGCGGACCTTCACGGGCTCGATCCACTTCGAGTTCTGATCCAGCTTCCTGGCTGAACGAAAAGCCGCCGCTCCAGCAATGGGGCGGCGGTTTTCGTTTGGCGGGCTCTTTGCCCACTATGGCACCCGGTGTTAGAGGGCGCGGGTGGCCAAGGCAGTGGAACCCGCGCGGCAATTGATGCCCGATACGATCAGCAGGCCCGGCCTGCTCTCGCGCCCCTTTTTCGAGGACAAGGCGCGCGCCTTCTGGATGCTCCAGGCGGCGGGCTGGAGCGGCTATCTGCTGCTGCGCACGGTTTCCTCGATTTCGAACACGCTGTCGGTCGAAAACATCCTGCTGCCGATCATCGAATCGATCGTCGGCTATTGCCTCACCCTGCTGCTTTCCACGCTCTATGGCAGCTATCGCCGAATGCCACGGATCACCGGCATCCTGCTGACGCTCGGCACCCTGGCGCTCGCCACGGTGATCTATGCCGTGCTCGACGCGTTTACTTATTCGCTGATCAAGCTGGCTGATCCGGGAATCAGCATCAGCCTGGTACTGGCCACGCTGTTCCTGAACTTCACCGTGCTCGCCGGCTGGTCGGCGCTGTATTTCGGGATCAACTTCTACCTGATCGTCGAGCAGCAGATCGACCAGATGCAGGCGCTGGAGCTGCAGGCGTCGAGCGCGCAGCTGGCGATGCTGCGCTATCAGCTCAACCCGCACTTCCTGTTCAACACGCTCAATTCGATCTCCACGTTGGTGCTTCTGAAGCAGACCGAGCGCGCGAACGTGATGCTGAGCCGCCTGTCCTCGTTCCTGCGCTACACGCTGGCCAACGAGCCCACTGCGCATGTTACTCTGGCGCAGGAAGTGGAGACGCTGAAGCTGTACCTCGAGATCGAGAAGATGCGCTTCGACGAGCGGATGCGACCGCATTTCGACATCGATGCGCGCGTCGCCAAGGCCCGGCTGCCTTCGCTGCTGCTCCAGCCGCTGGTCGAAAACGCGATCAAATATGCCGTCACGCCGCAGGAAGAAGGCGCCGATATCACCATCACGGCTCGGCTCACCGGAGAACGGGTGCAGATCGCCGTGTCGGACACCGGCCCAGGATTGATCGAAGCGAAGCCAAGGCCGACGCTTTCAACTGGCGTGGGGCTCGCCAATATTCGGGAACGGCTGGTTCAGGCTTACGGGCCTGACCATCGCTTCGATGCGCGTACGAATCCTGGGGAAGGGTTCAGCGTTGAGATCGAAATACCGTTCCAGCTTGAGGAACCGAACCGAGAGGCCGCATGACCATCCGTACCATCCTCGTCGACGACGAATCCCTGGCGATCCAGGGGCTCGAGCTGCGGCTCCAGGAACATGAGGATGTCGAGATTATCGACAAATGCTCGAACGGCCGCGAAGCCATTCGATCGATCAAGACCCATAAGCCCGATCTCGTCTTTCTCGACATCCAGATGCCGGGCTTTGACGGCTTTTCCGTCGTGCAAGGACTGATGGAAGTCGAGCCGCCGCTGTTCGTCTTTGTGACCGCCTATAGCGATCACGCCATTCGCGCGTTCGAGGCGCAGGCGATGGATTACCTGATGAAACCGGTGGAGCCTTCGCGGCTTGCCGACACGCTCGACCGGGTGCGCCAGCGCCTGGCGGAAAAGCGCGGTGTCGAGGAAGTCGACCGGCTGAAGGAAGTGCTGGCCGAAGTGGCGCCTGACGCGGTGGACGATATGGGTGCTGCTGACGGCAACACCGAAATGGCGTCCAACCGCTTCGAGAAGCTCATCAACATCAAGGATCGCGGCCAGATCTTCCGCGTCGATGTCGACACGATTGAGCGCATCGACGCGGCCGGCGATTACATGTGCATCTATACCGGCGACAACACGCTGATCCTGCGTGAGACGATGAAGGACCTGGAGAAGCGGCTCGATCCGCGCCGGTTCCAGCGCGTTCACCGCTCGACCATCGTCAACCTGGACCTGGTCAAGCAGGTCAAGCCGCACACCAATGGCGAATGCTTCCTGGTGCTCGATTCAGGCGCGCAGGTGAAGGTCAGCCGCTCGTATCGCGACGTGGTGGCGCGCTTCGTTCACTGACAATTGGATGCTGTCGCCCCGGCCAGGTGCCGGGGTGACAGTTCAACGGGCTCAGCCCTCGGCTTCGTCCTGCGCCGCGTCCTGCGACTCACCTTCTGCCGGCCGCTCGAACCATGCTTCGACCGGACCGACCAGCTTGATCGTCAGCGGCTGACCCTTGCGGTCGACCTTCTTGCCCAGGCCGACGCGGATCCAGCCTTCGGAAATGCTGTATTCCTCGACGTCGTGGCGCTGCTGGCCCTTGAAGCGGATGCCGATGCCGCGCTCCAGCACCTGCTGGTTGAAGTGCGGGCTCTGCGGATTGACCGACAGGCGGTCGGGAGGGGTGTCGCTCATGGCCTCGCCTTTGCCGTCATTGGCGCAGGCTTTCAAGGTAACGGTGCAGCGCCGATACCACCACCGATCCCTCACCGACCCCCGACGCGACGCGCTTCACCGATCCGGCGCGCACATCGCCCACCGCGAAGATGCCGGGATGGGTCGAGCAGAACAGCGTGTGCCCCTCGCTGGTGCGCACGAATCCTGCGGGATCCAGGTCGATGCAGCCGTTGAGCCATTCCGTGTTGGGTTCGGCGCCGATCATCACGAACAGTGCACCGACCTCCTGGCGCTGGGGTGCGCCACTCTGCCGGTTCGTCCAGCGCAGCGCACGCAGATGGCCCTCCCCCTCCAGCTCGGTCACTTCGGTATAGGGGTGGAGCGTGATGCGATCCGATGCTTCGATGCGGTCGATCAGGTAGCTCGACATGGTCGCGGCGAGCCCGGGCCCGCGCACCAGGATATGAACGTGCCCGGCCGTCTGAGAAAGGTAGATCGCCGCCTGCCCCGCCGAGTTGCCGCCGCCAACCACCACCACCGGCTGCGACGCGCACAGACCGGCCTCCATCGCAGTTGCGGCATAATAGATGCCGTTGCCTTCCAGCTCGGCATAGCGCGGCAGATCGAGCTTGCGGTACCGCGCACCGGTCGCGACCACCACCGAACGCGCCTGGATGCTGGCGCCGTCGTCGAGCTGCAGACGAAAGGGGTGGGTCTCACAGTCGATCCCGGCCACCGACCGCGACACCAGCAGCCGAGCGCCGAACTTCTGCGCCTGGACCTGGGCGCGCCCGGCCAGCGCCTGGCCCGAGATGCCGGTGGGGAAGCCGAGATAGTTCTCGATCTTGGAGCTTGTTCCCGCCTGCCCGCCCGGCGCCACTGATTCGATCACGATCGTGTCGAGCCCCTCCGACGCGGCATAGACCGCCGCGGCCAATCCCGCGGGCCCGGCGCCAACCACCGCCACGTCATGGACATGCCCGGGATCGATCGCGCTGGTCAGGCCGAGCGCGTCGGCCAGCTGCGCATTGGAGGGACGGCGCAGCACCTGTCCGTCCGCCACCACCACCGGCAGGTCGGCATGGCGCAGCGCGAAGCATTCCAGGAACCCGGCGGCGTCAGCGTCCTGTTCGGTATCGATGCGGCGATGCGGGAGCGCATTGCGCGAGAGAAAGGTCTCCAGCCGAGCGGTATCGGCCATGTGTCCGGGGCCGACCAGCGCGACGCCGGCCTCGCCATGGAGCAGCATGCCGACGCGGCGCAGGATGAACGCGCGCATCACGATCTCGCCAATGTCGGGCTCGGCCGTGATCAGCCGGCGAAAGTCGGCACGCCCAACGCGTATCACCCGCGTGCCCGGCAGCGCCCGCGCGCTCACCAGGATGGTGCGGTCGTTGAACAGATCGAGCTCGCCCGTGAACTGCCCGGCCGCGTGACGATGGACGACGTGTTCGGCACCTTGCACGTCATGGTCAAGTATTTCGATGCCACCTGCCAGGCACAGGAAGAAGTCGACGCTGCGGTCCCCCCGGCGAAAGAGGAACGCCCCTTCCGCCACTGCTTCCTCGGCTCCAAAGCCGGCGATGCGCTCGGTCATCTCCGCCGACAGGGCCGGAAAGGTCTGCGCCTCGCGGGCATAGGGATCGGCCGCGTCTACGGGGTCAGGCGAATCGCTGTGCATGCCCTCCAGTGTAGCTGCACATCCGCGCAAACGAAGAGGGCGGCGCGAGCCTTTGCCCGCGCCGCCCCGCCATGTCGTCCGCTCGCCGCCTCAGCGGCAGTAGCGCACCCGCACCGGGTGCCCGAGATAGGGATCGTACATCCGGCGCACGCCGCACCGCTCCCAGCCGCGATAGCGCCGATAATGATCGCGGTAATAATAGCCGTCGACCGGATAATAGCCGCGGGTGCGGTAGAAGCGCCGGTCATAATCGTAGCGCCGGTCATAGCCGCGGTCGCTGGCCAGCGCCGCGCCGATCGCCAGCCCGGCGATGCCGGCGACGAGCGCGGCCCCGCCATTGTCACGGTCGCGATGATAATGGCGATAGCGCTGCGCCTCGGCGACCGGCGCCATGCCGGTCAAGACCGTCGCGCCGAGAACGCCGCCAAGCACCGCCTTCTTCACAAGATTGGTCATGAACGCCTCCTCTTGATGCACGCGCGGGACTCGCGGAGCGACGGAGCCTGCGCCGATAGCAGGGGCAATAACGCGTTGCGGCTGAACCCGTTCGAAATCGGTTGTTCACCCTCGGTTTAGCCGGTTATCGAGCGCGCATGGCGTATTGGCTCCTCCGCTCCGAACCCGATGTCTATGGCTGGGACCACCTGATCCAAGACGGTGCGACCGAATGGAATGGGGTGCGCAACTACACCGCGCGCAATTTCCTTAAGGAGATGCAGCCCGGCGACCAGGCGATCTTCTACCATTCGAATATCCAGAAGGCCGCGGTGGGCATCATGGAGATCACCCGCGCCTGGCAGCCCGATGGCGAAGACGGCAAATGGGCGAGCGTGGAAGTGAAGCCGGTGCGCAAACTGGCAAAGCCGGTGCCCCTGCCCGACATCAAGGCCGAGCCGCGCCTCGCCAACCTGGAGATGATCCGCCAGTCGCGGCTGAGCGTCACGCCGGTGCGGCCGGAGGAATGGGCGGTGCTGCTGGAGATGTCGGAAGGCTGATCGCGCTCTAGGCCAGCCCCCGTCGCGTGATCGTTGCGAGCAGATCTAAAGGCCAAGCCGATCAAGCGCGGAGGTCAGTTCTTCGTTCGTGGTTTCCGCCTCTTTGGGGAGCAGGCGGTTTAATGCCGTTTGCACGCGCTTCTGCGCGACCTGCAGGGTCTTGTGCCGCACCTCACGCGTGGCATTAGTCCGCCAGGATGGGCTTTCGCCGAGCAAGGCCGCCCATTTGGCCTCCTCCGCAGCCAGGATCGCCAGCGCCAGCCGCAAGCCATCGCGTTGGCCGCTCGCATAGTCTTCAGACATCAGGCACCCTCAATCGTGGCTTTGCTCACCCATAGCGGGATGGACGGCACTTCCCAAAGGGCAGACAGCAATGCCCATGATTGGCGCGGCTGGTTGCGAATTGCCCTGCGGCTCAGCGATAGCGCGATCCTGATCTATGCTGCCATACGCACCGCGATCATCACGTCGCTGCGGACCGCGCCTGTCGCGACGTGCAGCGTGCCGCCTGCGCTGGTACAAGGCGGAAGCTCGCGGGTCTCGCCCGTGCGCGTGTCATAGGCCAGGGCGGAATACACGCCGTCCTGTAGGCCGGGAATGCGCAAGGTGGCGGGTGCAGCGCCGACATGCTCGATCACCATACCCTGCTTGGACAATTGGTCGGTCCGCACCAGCCATGCGATCGCCTGCGCATCGTCGCCACAACCGACTACGGCGACGCCAGGATCGTCGCAGGTCATCTCATCCGACAGATTGCGGCGCTTGAACCGGGTCCAGTCGACCACGGGAAGGAACTCGGCCAAGCGGCGCTGCGCCGCGCGCATACCGGCGGTGAGTATATGCGGATGCCGATTGGGCCACCGCATGCCACCGCCCGCCCCGCCGCTCGCAAGGTGCGCCCATTGTATGTGCCGAAAATATTCGTCGTCGAACGGCTCCGGCAGCGTCCGCTTCTTGTCCTTGAAGCTGTGGATCGGTCCATGTTCGGAATCGAACACCGGGCGGGCGGTACCCGCTTCGATGACGGCCGTTCGCATCAGGCGCGCCACCGCCAGCGCCGGGGCTACGGTGTCGCGCGGCGCGTCGATGGTGCCGTGTTCGTATAAGTGCGTGTTGGCGAAATCGAGCGCGGGGTGGCGGAAGATCGTCTCGACCAGCTTGGGGTGCTTGATCAATTCGGGACCGAACACGGAAACGGTTTGGAGGTTGGCGTAGCCGCGCCGCTCGATCTCATGCGCACGCAGCCAAGGGCCGACATCGTCGAGGTAACGGGCCGCCGTGGCAGGATCGTCGCCACCATGCGCGGGGTGGATCTCGTTCCACAGGTCCCAGGCGAACAGTGCCGGGCTGCCACCCCATCGGTCGCTTGCAAAGGCCAGGCGGTTCTTGATCGCGTCGCGCGTTTCGGGGCAGGTCAGCCAGGTCCCGCGGCTCGCGCACGGGCCGCCATTCGCCCGATTATACGGATGGTGCCGCCACCGGATCCACATGAAGAACGTGTCATAGGGCGTCAGCAGGACGTGCAGACCGATCTTTTCCAGAAGCGCGAACAGGTCGTCCCAGAAGCGTATCATGTTCGGGGCGAACTGGCCTGCCGGACGCTCGAGATAGCGATGCTCGCCGTGCGCATATTCGAGCATCAGCCGGATACAGGTGACGCCGTGGTCCCGTAGCGACACCAGGTGCCGTTCCACCGCTGCGGGATCGCGGCGCCGGAACAGCGGGCTGAGTTCCGGCCAGGTGATCGCGTCATTGTGGCCGATCGGCGCCCAGGGCGCGCCGTCGCCAGTGACGAAATACGGACTTCCGGACTGGGTATGGATCCGAGCGCGGGAGGATGCGGGCTGGTCTGCTGGGGAAAGGAACACGCAAGCGCGCTTAGCCGCGCTTCCAGCCCCTGACCACTAACCACATCAAGCGGCACCTTCGCGCGCGAGCCAAACAAAAGGCGCCGGAGTTTCCCCCGGCGCCTTTCGCATTCTCAAGTCAGACGCAACCCTCAGGCGGCGCTCTTCGCCCGGCTGGCGCGTTTGCGCTCGTTGGGGTCGAGGAAGCGCTTGCGCAGGCGGATCTTGGTCGGGGTGACTTCGACCATCTCGTCGTCGTCGATGTATGCAATGGCCTGTTCCAGCGTCATCTTCTTCGGCGGGGTCAGGCGGACGGCGTCGTCCTTGCCGCCCGAAGCGCGGAAGTTGGTCAGCTGCTTCGCCTTCATCGGGTTGACCTCAAGGTCTTCCGTCTTGGCGTTCTCGCCGATGATCATGCCTTCGTACAGCGCTTCGCCATGGCCGACGAACAGGATGCCGCGCTCTTCGAGCGGACCCAGTGCGTAGGACTGCGCTTCGCCATTGCCGTTCGAGATCAGCACGCCGTTCTTGCGGCCTTCGATGTTGCCCTTGTGCGGGCCATACTTCTCGAACAGCCGGTTCATGATGCCGGTGCCGCGGGTGTCCGACAGGAACTCGCCATGATAGCCGATCATGCCGCGCGACGGCGCGGAGAAGGTGATGCGGGTCTTGCCGCCGCCTGAGGGACGCATGTCGGTCATCTCGGCCTTGCGCAGGTTCATCTTCTCGACGACCGTGCCCGAATATTCCTCGTCCACGTCGATGATGACGGTTTCGTACGGCTCGGTCTTCTTGCCGTCCTCATCCTCGCCGAACAGCACGCGCGGGCGGCTGATGCCCAGCTCGAAGCCTTCGCGGCGCATCGTCTCGATCAGCACGCCCAGCTGAAGCTCGCCGCGACCGGCAACTTCGAAGCTGTCGCGGTCCGACGCCTCGGTCACCTTCACGGCGACGTTGGATTCGGCTTCGCGGAACAGGCGGTCGCGGATCATGCGCGACGTCACCTTGGTGCCTTCACGGCCCGCCATTGGCGAATCGTTCACGGCAAAGCGCATCGACAGCGTGGGGGGATCGATCGGCTGCGCGTGCAGCGGCTCGCTGACCGACGTGTCGCAAATCGTGTTCGACACGGTGGCCACGGCCAGACCGGCGAGCGAGATGATGTCGCCTGCCTTGGCCTCGTCCACCGGCACGCGATCCAGGCCGCGGAACGACAGGATCTTGGACGCGCGGCCGGTTTCGATGATCTTGCCATCATTATCCAGCGCGTGAATCGGCTGGTTCAGCTTCACCGTGCCCGAATTGACGCGGCCGGTGAGGATACGGCCCAGGAAGTTGTCGCGGTCGAGCAGCGTCACCAGGAAGGTGAAGGGCACGTCCTCGACTTCGACCTTGGGCGCCGGCACGTGGCTGACGATGGTCTCGAACATCGGGATCAGCGTGCCTTCGCGCGCGTCCATGTCGGTCGAGGCATAGCCGTTGCGGCCCGAGGCGTAGAGCACCGGGAAGTCGAGCTGCTCGTCATTGGCGTCCAGCGACACGAACAGGTCAAACACTTCGTCCAGAACTTCCTGGATGCGTGCGTCGGCACGGTCGACCTTGTTGACGACCACGATCGGCTTGAGGCCGAGCGCCAGCGCCTTGCCGGTCACGAACTTCGTCTGCGGCATCGCGCCTTCCGACGAATCGACCAGCAGGACGACGCCGTCGACCATCGACAGGATGCGCTCCACCTCGCCACCGAAGTCGGCGTGGCCGGGGGTGTCGACGATGTTGATGCGGATGCTCTCGCTCGCGCCCGGCGGAGTCCAGTCGACCGAAGTCGGCTTGGCGAGAATGGTGATCCCGCGCTCCTTTTCGAGGTCGTTCGAGTCCATCGCCCGCTCTTCGACGCGCTGGTTGTCGCGGAAGGTACCGGACTGGCGGAAAAGCTGGTCGACGAGCGTGGTCTTGCCGTGATCGACGTGGGCGATGATCGCCACGTTGCGGAGATTCATGTCTGTTTCCTGAGAAGAGTTCGCGCGCCCCTACAGGAAATTGTGCATCGCGGGAAGCCCGGTCTAGTATGTGTTCTGCTTCGCGCGGGCGTCAGCACTTCGCGAAACCCGTTCTCGAATAGGACAGGCCATGGCCGAACCGCTCAACATCCTCGTGATCCTCGGCTCGGTGCGGGAGGGCCGGATGGCCGAACCCGTCGGCCGCTGGGTGTTGGAGGAGGCCGCCGCGCGCCCCGAACTCGCCTGCGAGATGGTGGACCTCAAGGAATGGGCGCTGCCCTTCTATCCCTATGCCGACGCGCCGGCGAAGGGGAACTACCAGGATCCGCTGCAACAGCGCTGGGCCGACAAGATAGCGAGCGCAGATGGCTATGTGCTGATAGCTCCCGAGTACAACCACGGGCCGCCCGCGGTGCTCAAGAATGCACTCGATTTCGTTTATGCCGAATGGCACCGCAAACCGGTGAGCTTTGTCGGCTATGGCGGCAATGGCGGTGCGCGGTCGATAGAGCAGCTGACCGCCATCGCCCGCGAGCTGCGCATGGCACCGCTTGAGGCTTCGGTGCACATCATGGGCGTGTGGGGGAAGGTGAAGGATGGTGCCTTCACCGGCGACGAGCGCGACGTGAAGTGGCTGGATCACCTGTTCGACGAGATCGGCTGGTGGGGCCGGACGCTGAGGGCCGGACGGGCGGGCTGACGCCCTCTTGCGCCGCCAAGGTGTAATGACAACATCATACACTTGGATCGCTGCGGCAATGTTCGTATGACGGGCGCCACAGCGTTGGAGGGAATGCATGGCGAGTGAAACTGCGGTGGCGGAACAGGGTCTGGTACTCACCCCGCCGGACCCCGTGCCGACCGTGGCGCCCGAAAAGGCCGCTGGCCTGGTACCGGTCGACGAGGGCAAGAAGAGCGAGCTGGAAAAGCGCGTCGACGGCTTCATCGATGATCTGGTCGCGCAGGACGTGAACTCGCCCGAATTCGGCAAGCGCGTCGATGCGATCGCGGCAATGGGCCAGAAGGAAATCCGTGAAGCCGCGGGCCAGTCTAACCGCTTCCTCGACCGTCCGGTCAAGGCAATGGACGCCGAGGGCGGCGTCGGCACCGACCTGATCGCGCTTCGCCGTCAGGTCGAGGACCTCGATCCCAGCAAGAACGGCAAGCTGATCGGCGGCAAGGGCGGCTTCCTGGACCGCATTTTCGGGTCGGGCGGCTTCAAGAAGTATTTCCACAAATACCAGTCGTCGCAGGGCCACATCAACGCGATCCTCAAGAGCCTGGCCAATGGCAAGGACGAGCTGTTGATGGACAATGCCGCCATCGACACCGAGCGGGCCAATCTGTGGAACGCGATGGGCCGGTTGGAGCAGATGATCTACCTGTCCAAGGCGATGGACAGCCGGCTGGAAGACAAGGCCAATGAGCTGGACCACACCGATCCCGCCAAGGCCAAGGCGATCCGCGAGACTGCACTCTTCTATGTCCGCCAGCGCACCCAGGACCTGCTGACCCAGATGGCCGTCACGGTGCAGGGCTATCTGGCGCTCGACCTCGTCAAAAAGAACAATGTCGAGCTGGTAAAGGGTGTCGACCGCGCGTCGACCACCACCGTGTCGGCACTGCGCACGGCAGTGACGGTGGCGCAGGCGCTGACCAACCAGAAGCTGGTGCTCGACCAGATCACCGCGCTGAACTCGACCACGGCCGGTCTGATCGACTCCACCAGCAAGCTGCTCAAGAGCCAGTCCGCCGCCATTCACGAGCAGGCGGCGAGCGCGACTATTCCGGTCGAAACGCTGCAGCGTGCGTTCCAGAACATCTATGACACGATGGACGCGATCGACACCTTCAAGCTGAAGGCGCTCGACAGCATGAAGACCACCGTCAACACGCTGTCCAACGAAGTCGAGAAGTCGAAGGGCTATATCGCGCGGGCCGAAGGAGCGTCGCAGAACCAGCTTGCCGGGCCTTCCGCCGACACGTTCAAGCTGGAGGCGATGTAAGCGGCCATGCCGACCGACGTCGATCGCCAGCTGGCCCAGGCCGACGCGCTGCTGGAGCGCACGCGCGAGCGCTATAGCTCGGTTTCCAAGCGCTCCCGCCAGCGGCGCGAGGCGGAGATACTGCGCCGGGTGGCGAGGATCGCGGCGGCGGACGGGCTGATCATCGCCGTCGCGCTGGTGCTTGGCTTCATCCTGCCCGGCGGGATCGGCATGTTCGGCGCGCTGTTGATGATGGCGCTGCTGATCGCGGCCACGGTGACGCTGGCGATCTTCCCGCAATCGGCGCCCCCGCGCGTCGAGCAACTGGCGCAGGTGCCGCTGAAAGCACTGCCGGTCACCACCGATCGCTGGCTGGAGGCACAGCGGCCTGCCCTGCCGTCACCGGTGCGCGGGCTGGTGGACTCGATCGGCGTGAAGCTCGAGATGCTGGCGCCGCAGCTTGCTGCGTTGGACGAGCATGCCCCGGCAGCCGGCGAAGTACGCAAGCTGGTGGGCGAGCAATTGCCCGAACTAATCAAGGGTTATCAGCGCGTGCCCGAGCCGCTGCGCCGGGTGGAGCGCAACGGGCTGACGCCCGACCAGCAGCTGGCGCAGGGACTCCAAGTGATCGACGAGGAGATTGCGGAGATGTCGGCCCACCTGGCGCAGGGGGATCTCGACCAGCTGGCGACACGCGGCCGCTACCTTCAGATCAAGTATCGCGACGACGGGCTGGCGAGCTAGCCGCTCAGTTAACTCAGACGAGTCTGTTCCCCGGCGAAGGCCGGGGTCCAGTTGCGAAGGTTTGTCGGCGGCGCTGAGCGCTGCTGCTACGGCATTGCAGCTGGGCCCCGGCCTTCGCCGGGGAACAAGTTCGTTGCAGATAGAGACCTACCGCCGCGATCCCACTGCCGCTTCCGCGCGGCTCGCCAGGCGCTCCACCGCCGCGGCATGGATGCCCTGGCTAGAGGCAAGGGTGCCGAACGCCTGCGCCGAGGGCGTGTTGAAGGCCAGCGGCCGACCAAAAGCGTCGGTCACGTTGGCACCCGCCTCGCGCGCCAGCAGCACGGACGCAGCGATGTCCCATTCATTGCCCCAGCGCAGCGTCGCCAGCAGGTCAGCCTGGCCTGCCGCAACCATTGCCATGCGCAGCGCGATCGAATTGGGCTTGGCCACGGGCGTCAGGTCGCGGTCCGCCTTGGGGAGATGGTCGGCAGGCACGCGCGCGCCGGGTAGTGCACTGCGGTCCGATGCTTGCAGCCGCTCGCCGTTGCGAAAGGCACCCTGCCCCGCCGCGGCGGTCCAGACCTCGTCGCGCGCCGGCGCATCGAGCACGCCGATCACCGGCTGGCCATGCTCGATCAGCGCCACCGACACGCACCAGCCCGAGCGGCCGCGCAGATAATCGCGGGTGCCATCGATCGGATCGACCACCCAGATCCGCGCCGCGCTCAGCCGGTCGGCATTGTCGATGGTTTCCTCCGATAGCCAGCCGGCGTCGGGCAGCAGCCGGCCCAGCCGGTTCCGCAACATGCCATCGACTTCCAGATCGACGGCGCACACCGGGTTGCCGGGCGACTTCTCCCAACGGCGGAAGTCTGTCTGCCACAGCTTCATGGCGAGCGCGCCGGCCTCGGCGGCGATCGCCGCAACCTCGGCGGCGAGTTCAGGCACCGGCAACCGTCATCCCGTCGATGCGCAGTGTCGGCGCGTTGATGCCGAAACGGAACTCGAGGTCGTTGGCGGGAGTCAGCGCCAAGAACATGTCCTTGAGATTGCCCGCGATGGTGATCTCCGACACCGGCTGGGTAATCTCGCCATTCTCGATCAGGAAGCCCGCGGCGCCGCGGCTATAGTCGCCGGTGACGCCGTTGACGCCCTGCCCGATCAACTCGGTGACCAGGATGCCGCGGCTGATCTCGCCCACCAGCGTCTCGGGCGGGATATGCCCGGCCTCCATGTACAGGTTCGACGGCGCGACGCCCGGTGCGCCGCCCACCCCGCGCGAGGCGTGGCCGGTGGGCTCCATGTTCAGCTGTCGCGCCGAGGCGCTGTCGAGCAGCCAGGTTTCCAGCATGCCGGCATCGACCAGCTTCATCGGTAGCACGGGCAGGCCTTCGCCATCGAAGGGCCGCGAACGCAGCCCGCGCGGGCGGTGCGGATCATCGCTGATCGTCACGCCCTTCGCGAACACCTGCGTGCCGAGCCGGTCGAGCAGGAAGCTGGTCTTGCGCGTGATTGCCGCACCGGCGATTGCGCCTAGGAAGTGGCCGACCAGCCCGGAGGACACCCGGCGATCGAACACCACTGGCATCGCGCCGCTCTGCACCTTAGCCGGATTGATCCGCGCCACCGCGCGCTCGCCCGCGCGGCGGCCCACCAGTTCGGGCGCTTCGAGCATCGACGCATAGCGCGCGGAGTGCGACGCATGGTCGCGCTCCATCGCACCGGCAGGCCCGGCCAGGACGCTGGCCGAGAGGCCGTGGCTCGACTGGCCATAGGCGCCGGTGAACCCGTGGCTTGTCGCGAGCGCCATGATCGAGCGGCTGGCCCCCGCGCCCGCGCCTTCGCTGTTGGTCACCCCGGCGACTGCACGCGCAGCATCCTCCGCGGCGAGCGCGCGCTGTTTGAGCGACGGCGGATCCACCTCCGCGCCGTCGTCCAGATCGAGATGGGGCGGCGCCCCGTGCATCAGCCGCGACTCGGGTGCGAGGCCCGCCCACTGGTCCTCCGGCGCCTCACGCGCCATCGCGATAGCGCGCTCCACCAGCGCATCGAGCGAAGCCGAACTGAGGTCCGACGTGGACACACTCGCCGAGCGGCGGCCGACGAACACGCGCAGGCCGAGTTCCTCGCTCTCCGAGCGCTCGACATCCTCCAGCGCGCCCATGCGCACCGACACGGACAGCGACCGATCGGCGGCGAACACGGCGTCGGATGCGTCGGCACCCGCGGTGCGCGCACGCGCCACGATGTCGTGGACGCGCTCGCAGGCTTGTTCCTTGGTCAGCATCGCCGCGACTTAGGTACGCGGAGCCCCAAGGTCAAAGAGTCTGGCCGACGACGAAGCAGGCCGCGAACATCAGCAGGCCGGCGTCGCGGTTCGACCGGAAGCGGCGCAGCGCGTTCGCACCATCGGCGGGAATCAACGTCGCGACCTGCCACGCCAGATGCAATGCCATCGGCAGCAGCGCCAGCAAGGCGAGCGGATCGGGACGCAACTGCCAGAAGCTCATGCCCCAGCAGCCAAGCGCCACGGCATAGAATGCAGTCACGCCCGGTCGCACCCGGCTGCCCAGACGCCGGGCGGAAGAACGGACGCCGACCAGCGCGTCGTCCTCCACATCCTGCAGCGCGTAGATGGTGTCATAGCCGATCACCCAGGCGATGCAGCCGGCATAGAGCAGAAGGCCGGGCAGCCATCCGGCTTCGGGCGCCTCGGCCCAGCCCACCAAAGCCGCCCAGGAAAAAACCAGCCCAAGCCAGGCCTGCGGCCACCAGGTGATGCGTTTCATGAAGGGATAGGCGGCGACCAGAGCAATGCTGGCAACCGCGACGATCATGCCCGTGACGCTGAGCTGGACCAGCACGATCAGACCGATCGCGCAGAGCAGGAGCAACCAGATCCACGCGGCCTTGAGCCCGACTACGCCGCTGGCGAGTGGGCGGCTGGCGGTGCGCGCGACCTGGCGGTCGAGATCGCGGTCGACAATGTCGTTGTACACGCAGCCGGCGCCGCGCATGGCGATGCTGCCCAGCAGGAACCACGCGATCAGGTCCCAGCGCGCCAGTGCATTGCCCGACAAGGCGATCGCCCACGCGCCGGGCCAGAACAGCAGCCACCAGCCGATCGGGCGGTCGAAACGCGCCAGCAAGGCATAGGGACGCGCACCCGCGGGCAGCAGGCGCACCAGGCCGCGATGCTCGGTGTCGGGAACGATCGGATCGAGGCTGGGGCGCACGGACATGCGCTTCCCATATCAGCGCGGCGTCTGCGCTCAAGCAAAGCCGCCATTGCCGCAACTCGAGCGCGCTTCTAGAGCATGGCCATGCCCGCCACTCCTGCCTGGCCCCCACAGTCGACGCCGCGCCTGTTCCTCGACCAGGAGCTCGCGCCCGGCATGCTGCGGATCGACGGGCCGCCAGCGCATTATCTGGTCTCGGTGATGCGGATGAAGGCGGGCGATCCAGTCAAGCTCTTCGACGATCGTACCGGCGAATGGCTGGCGCTTGCCCGAGACACGGGCAAGCGCGACCTGACCGTGGAAATCACCGAGCGCCTGCGCGAGCGCGAAGCGGTGCCCGACCTGTGGCTGTGCGCCGCGCCGATCAAGAAGGGGCGGATCGACTGGGTTGCCGAAAAGGCATGCGAGCTGGGCGCGGCGCGGCTGGCTCCCGTTCTGACGCGGCGTACGGTGGTCGACCGGCTGAATCTGGAACGCCTGCGCAGCCACATGATCGAGGCCGCGGAGCAATGCGGACGCACCGCGGTGCCCGAGCTGATCGAGCCGGTGAAGCTGCCCGCGCTGCTGCGCGACTGGCCGGTGGATCGCACCTTGTTCTTCGCGGATGAAACCGGCGGGGAGCCAGCGGCACATGCCATGCGTTCGCGCCGTGGACCGGCCGCAATCCTGGTCGGTCCCGAAGGCGGTTTCGACGAGGATGAGCGCGCGGCGATCCGGGCGCTTCCCCAGTCGGTCGGCATCGGTTTGGGCCCGCGCATCCTGCGGGCAGAGACCGCGGCGGCGGCGGCGATGGCGCTCTGGATGGGGGTCGCCGGCGATTGGGGACCGAACGGTACAGATTGACACTGGCGCGGCCAATCGCCCGCCGCTAAGGGGCCGCGCATGAGCACGAAGACCGGTTCGAACAGCAACGCAGCGGTCATCGAGCACCGTTCCCAACTGGTCGAGTATTTCGCCCGCGGCGAGAAGCCCGCCGAACGCTGGCGCATCGGCACCGAGCACGAGAAGTTCGTGTATTGGAAGACGCCGGACCACCGTGCCCCCAGCTACGAAGAGCCCGGCGGCATTCACGCGCTGCTGATCGGCCTCACCCAATTTGGCTGGAAGCCGATCTACGAGGGCGACAACGTAATCGCGCTCTCGGGTCCCGACGGGGCGATCAGCCTCGAGCCTGCGGGTCAGTTCGAACTCTCGGGCGCGCCGCTGGAGAATCTGCACGACACCTGCGCCGAGACCGGGCGCCACCTGAAGCAGGTGAAGGAAGTCGGCGACAAGCTGGGCATCGGTTTTCTGGGCCTGGGCATGTGGCACGACAAGACGCGCGCCGAGCTGCCGATCATGCCCAAGGGACGCTACAAGATCATGCTAAACCATATGCCGCGCGTCGGCAGCATGGGGCTCGACATGATGCTGCGCACCTGCACGATCCAGGTGAACCTGGATTATGCGTCCGAGGCCGACATGGCCAAGAAGTTCCGCGTCGGTCTGGCGCTCCAACCGCTCGCCACTGCGCTATTCGCCAATTCGCCGTTCACCGAAGGCAAACCTAACGGCTTCCTTTCGTACCGCAGCCATATCTGGTCGGACACCGATCCCGCGCGCACCGGCATGCTGCCCTTCGTGTTCGAGGATGGCTTCGGGTATGAGCGCTATGTCGACTACGCACTCGATGTGCCGATGTACTTCGTCTACCGCGATGGTCAGTATATCGACGCGGCCGGGCAGAGCTTCCGCGACTTCCTGAGGGGCGAACTGCCAGCTTACCCTGGGCGAAAGCCGACCATGGAGGATTGGGCGGACCATCTTTCCACCGCCTTCCCTGAAGTGCGCCTGAAGACCTTCCTGGAGATGCGTGGCGCTGATGGCGGGCGCTGGGGCCGCATCTGCGCGTTGCCGGCGCTATGGGTCGGCCTGCTCTACGATCAAGGCGCGCTCGACGCCGCCTGGGATCTGGTCAAGGACTGGTCGATGGAAGGGCGCGAGGCGCTGCGAAGCGCAGTGCCAAAGCTCGGACTGGATGCGCCGCTGCCCGGGGGCGGGACGTTGAAGGATGTCGCCGGCGAAGTGCTCGACATCGCCGGCGCGGGATTGAACGCACGGGCGCGAATGAACGCGTCGGGCGACAATGAAAGCGGCTTCCTCGACCCGCTGCGCGAGATCGTGCGGACTGGCAAGGTGCCGGCGCAGGTGCTGCTCGATCGCTTCAACGGCGACTGGCAGGGCGACATCAGCCGCGTGTACGAAGAGGCGAAGTTCTAGGTCAGACGGGCGAACGCGCGCGGGACCCAGCCTTTTCGCGCGATCCAGGTGTCATAGGCCTGGTAGGCCGGATCGGCGCCCAGATGGCGCTCCTCGGTGCGCGCGCGCCAATAATAGACGCCGCTGACCGCCGCCATCACCGCAGCGTTGCGGACCGCGTCGGTCCAGCCGGTGGTGGCGAGGAACGGCATGACCGACAGCCACCAGAACAGGTTCTTCGACAGATAGGCCGGATGGCGGCTCCAGGCATAAGGCCCATGGGTCAGGATGCCGCGATGCGTCAGGTTAGAGAAGCGCAGCCCGAAGGCGACGGTTGCCCAGGCATAGATCGCCGTGAGGCCGACCAGCATCGCACCCAGCAGCGTTAACGCCAAGCCGTGCCCGCCCAGCCAATATGTCCAGTCTGCGCTGCCAGGGTGGTAATCGAGCACCCCGCCCTCTCCCATCAGCACAAAGGGCGGATAGCAGATCAACGCCGCGGCCCAGCCGGCGGCATGCGGGTTGGCGCTGCGGATGTGTGAATCGAGCGGGCGGAAGGTGCAGATATAGCCCGCGGTAGCGAACGCCACGTCGATGACGAACATCAACGTCACGCAATAGCCGGTGATCGCGACCGGATTGCTGAGCAGCGCGCGCGGATCGGCCGCGACGACCTGCGCAAAGCCGGTGGGCAGCACGCCGAGCATGAAGGCGAGGAAGAAGCCCTTCACCGCCCAGCTGCGCAGATGATTGTGGATCGCCGCCACGTCATGGCCGGGTACGCCCATCAGCCACGCGCCGAGCGACCAAGCACCATCCTTGGGCTCTGCCAACCGCCGATCGATCCAGAGGACATAAGGGACGGACAGCACGAACAGCACCGGCGCCGCTACGCCCAGACACCACAAGGCGAACGGATAGTTGGCGTAGCGCGTGTCCCACCAGACGCGGAACAGCACGAAGATCGCCGCCATCCCGCCCCAGGTGAGCCACAGCCCCGTCAGCTTGGCGATGGAGATATCCCAGGTCTCGCGCCACGGGCGAACCTGCGCCCAGTTGATGCCGGTACTCGGATTGCGGTGCACCTTGTCGACCAGCACCGACCACAGCACCATCGGCAGCGCGCACGCGGCGACATTCACCAGCGCAGCGTAGGGCCCGGTCATGCCATAGCGATGCGCCACCAGCATCCACGCGCCCAATCCGGCGAGCCCCGCCAGCCCGACGGCGCCGCTCACTGCCGAGGGCGGACGCGCATCGGCTTTCGCCGCGGCGGCCAAAGCGGGGTCATGATACATGGCGGCAACATCTAGCCCGCAATGGTTAGGGAGCGATGAAGCACGCGCCCGCGCCTCTTTACCGCAGCCAAATCAAGCGCCTATGTCAGGCGCTCTTCCAGACCATAGGGGGTCGCTTTCCTGATGCACCGCGCCTTGTCCTTCGCCGCTTTGCTGCTCGCCACTACCGTGCCCGCCACCGCGCAGAACTCCGCGCCGCAGCCGGTGCCGTTCGTGGACACCATCCCGCAGGCGCGTGACGTCGATTATCCCGGCACGATGACGCTCGACATCGACGCGACCAACACGCAGCAAGGCATCTTCCAGGTCAAGCAGACGATCCCGGTCGCCAAGAGCGGGCACATGGCGCTGCTGTTCCCTAAATGGCTCCCCGGCAAGCACGGCCCCCGCGGTGAGATCGAGAAGCTGGCAGGCCTCCAGATCTCCGCCAATGGCAAGCGCATCCCCTGGACGCGCGACACGGTGGACGTGTTCGCCTTCCATGTCGACGTGCCGGCGGGCGCAAAGAAGCTCGACCTGGAATTCCAGTTCATCTCCGCGACCAAGCCCGAACAGGGCCGCATCGTGATGACGCCTAACCTGATGAGCCTCCAATTCAACTCGATGAGCCTGTATCCGGCCGGCTATTTCGTGCGCCGCATCCCGGTGCAGGCGCGGGTCAAGTATCCCGAGGGCTGGTCCGCGGCCTCGGGGCTGCCGTCCAAGGCGGTGGGCTCGACCTACACCTATGAAAAGACCAGCTACGATACGCTGGTGGACTCGCCGGTCCTCGCCGGACGCTACTACCGCGCCTTCCCGCTGTCCGATCGGGTGACGCTGGACGTCTTCGCCGACACGCCCGAGGAACTGGAAGCCAAGCCCGAGCAGATCGAGGCGCACAAGCGGCTGGTGCAGCAGGCCGTGAAGACCATGGGCACCCAGCAGTACGACAAGTACCGCTTCCTGCTGTCGATCAGCGAAGAGCTGGGCGGCATCGGCCTGGAGCATCACCGCAGCTCTGAGAATGGCGTGCAGCCGGGCTACTTCACCAAGTGGGAGGAAGGCCCGGGTTCGCGCAACCTGCTGCCCCACGAATACACCCATAGCTGGGACGGCAAGTTCCGCCGCGGCGCAGAACTCTGGGCGCCCGATTACCGCACGCCGACCCGCGGCCAGTCGCTGTGGGTCTATGAAGGCCAGACCCAGTTCTGGGGCTATGTCTTCCAGGCGCGCTCGGGCCTGGTCAGCAAGGAAGACACGCTGGAGGCCTATGCCTCCATCCTCGCCAGCCTGGACAACCGGCCGGCGCGCGAATGGCGGCCGCTGATCGACACCACCAACGATCCCGTCATCACCGCCCGCGCGCCTAAGGGTTGGGTCGGCTGGCAGCGGTCGGAGGATTATTACAACGAAGGCCTGCTGGTCTGGATGGAAGTCGACTCCATCCTGCGCGAGCGTTCGGGCGGCACCAAATCGACCGACGATTTTGCCCGTCGTTTCTTCGGCCTGCGCGACGGCGACTATGGCGAAGTGACCTACACCTTCGACGATGTCGTGAACACGCTGAACGCCATCCAGCCCTATGACTGGCGCACGCTGCTCAACGAGCGGCTGCACGGGGTGTCGAAGCGCGCACCTGCCGGCGGGTTCGAGCGCAACGGCTACAAGCTGGTCTACACCGATCAGCCCAACAAGATCGCCCGCGGCCCGACGACTGATCTGGCCTATTCGCTCGGGCTGACGCTTGGCAAAAGCGGGATCACCAGCGTTGCCTGGGATAGCCCGGCGTTCAACGCAGGGATCGACCTTGGCGACGAGATCGTCGCGGTGAACGGCCGCGGCTACACCTCCGAGCGGCTGGTCGCCGCAGTGAAGGAGGCCAAGACCGGCAAGGACCCGATCAAGCTGATGCTCAAGAGCGGCGATCGCTACCGCGAAGTCGCCATCGACTATCATGGGGGGCTGCGCTATCCGCACCTCGTGAAGACGGCCTCGGGCGAGGCTGGCCTCGACAAGCTGCTCCAGCCGCGCTGACGCCGGCTGGAGTTCCAAACGACAGGGTTTTGAATGCGCATCGACTTGATTCCCGTCGGCGACAATCCGCCGCACACGCTCAACGTGATCATCGAAGTGCCGGTCGGCGGCGAGCCGGTGAAGTATGAGTTCGACAAGGCGTCGGGCGCGCTGTTCGTCGACCGCATCCTGCATACGCCGATGCGCTACCCGGCGAACTATGGCTTCGTGCCACACACGCTGTCGCCCGATGGCGACCCGCTTGACGCGCTGGTGATCGCGCGCTCGCCGTTCGTGCCCGGCTCGGTCGTGCGTGCGCGTCCGATCGCCGTGCTGAACCTCGAGGATGAAGCCGGCGGCGATGAGAAGCTGGTCTGCGTCCCCGACGACAAGACCTTCCCCTACTACAGCGACATCGACGAAAAGGACGACCTGCCCTCCATCGTCATGGAGCAGATCGAGCACTTCTTCACCCACTACAAGGACCTGGAGAAGAAGAAGTGGGTGCGCGTCGGCACCTGGGGCGGCGCAGAGGACGCGCGCAAGATCACGCTGGAAGCGATCGAGCGCTACAACCAGGACAAGGAAGCCGCCGAAGCATCGGTGGACGCCACCGGCGTCGAAACGCCGCAGGGCTGATCCTTCCCTTGAGCAGAAACGGGCGCGCATCGGCCGATGCGCGCCCATTTTCGTGTCCGGCCTAGCTGTTGCCGACCAGCCGCAACCCCGCGATGCATCCGATCAGCACGAGCATCAGCGCGATCCGCGCGGCGTTCACCGGCTCCCCGAACCACAGGATTCCGACCAGCACGGTGCCGAGCGCGCCGATGCCGCCCCAGACGAGATAGGCCGTGCCCATCGGAATGGTCCGCGCGGCGACCTCCAGCAACAGCATGGACAAGCCCGCGGAGACCAGGAAGCCCAGCGTCCAGGGGATGTTCCGGAAGCCGTCAACGAAGCGCAGGCAAGTGGTGAAGCCCACTTCGAAACAACCGCCCAGCAGCAGCAATGCCCAGGCCATCTCAGCGCCCCGCCAGGCGGACAAGCGCGGCGCCTGCAACCCGCTGCACGCGCCATTCGTCCATGCCCACCGCGCCCATTGCCCGATAGAAGCGGATCGCAGGCTCGTTCCAGTCGAGCACCGACCATTCGAAACGCCCGCAATCGCGGTCCAGCGCCAGTCCGGCCAAATGGCGGAGCAGTGCGGTACCCACGCCGCCACCCCGGGCGTCGGGGGTGACGTACAGGTCTTCCAGGTACAGCCCCTTGCGGCCGGTCCAGGTCGAGAAGTTGTGGAAGAACAGCGCAAAGCCGGCGGGCTGCCCCTCTCGCTCGGCGATCACCGCCTCGGCGGCCGGGCGCGCGCCGAACAGCGCCTCGTGCAGCATCGGCTCGGTGGCATGCACCGCGTCGGGCTCGCGCTCGAATTCGGCAAGCTCCCGCACGAAGCGCAGGATCAGCGCCACATCAGCGGGTGTGGCAGGTCGGACGATGGTCATGCGGTGGCGATCTCGGCTTCGGGAACGGTGGGGGCGGGTCTGCGCGCGGCAAGCAGGCAACCTGCGACGATCAGGATTGTGCCGGCAATGGTGAGCAGCGTCACCGCCTCGCCAAAGAACAGCCACCCCATCACCGCCGCCCAGATAAAGGCAGTATATTCCACACTGAGCAGCACCTGCGCCTCGGCCCGCGCATAGGCCCAGGAGAGGAACAGCAGCGACACGACCGCGAGGGCCGCAGCCGCGACGATCGCCGGCC
Source organism: Sphingomonas sp. IC-56 (assembly GCF_021043375.1). Classification (GTDB taxonomy): domain Bacteria; phylum Pseudomonadota; class Alphaproteobacteria; order Sphingomonadales; family Sphingomonadaceae; genus Sphingomonas. The sequence continues at coordinate 24,039 of NZ_JAJNDV010000007.1, read as the reverse complement.
AGTGCTGCGGCGCGGGCACGGTCAGCAGGAACGGCGCGGCCAGGCCAAGCAGCGCAAGGATGAACCAGTTCTGGAAGAACGCAATCTCGATCGGCTTGGCGTGCTGCGCCTGGTGCCGGGCGATCACCAGGTTCACGGCGTAAAACACCGCCGACACCAGCACCGCGATCATGCCGATCGGCGCCTCGTCCGAATGCTGGCTACCAAGCTGCCCGGCCAGGATGATCGCGACGCCCGCGAGTCCCAGCAAGGAGCCCAGCACCGAACGCGGCCCGACCTGCTCCTTGAGGAACAACGCGGCCAGGCCAAGCGCGATCAGCGGCGCGATGAAGGTCAGTGCGATGGCCTCGGCGAGCGGCACCCGGGCGATGCCCCAGAAGAAGGCTAGTGCCATGATCGCGATGATGACGCTGCGGATGAAGTGCACGCGCAGAATGCGCAGCCCCGGCAGCCGCGGCTTCGACAGCGCGTAGAGCGGCGTCATGATGCCCGCACCCACCACCAGCCGCCAGAACAGCGCGACATAAGCGCCCATCGCCAGCGACAGGCCCTTCATCACTGCGTCCATCACCGAATACAACGCGATTCCCGCGCACGCGGCCGCAAAGGCCGCCGCCACCCGGTTGCCCGCGGTCACTCCGCGGCTTGCGTGGCAGCGCTCTCCGCCAGCTCGATCGCGGCGGCCTTGGCCTCCACCAGCTTGACGATGTGGTCGAGCATGTCGGCGTCCTCCACCGTGTGATCGGTCACGCCGGACAGATACACCATGTGCTTGCCGTTGCCGCCGCCGGTCAGCCCGATGTCCGTCTCGCGCGCCTCGCCCGGGCCATTGACGACACAGCCCAGTACCGAGAGCGACAGCGGGGTGCGAATATGCTGGAGCCGTTCCTCCAGCGCCTGCACCGTGCGGATCACGTCAAAGCCCTGCCGCGCGCAGCTGGGGCAAGACACGACACGCACGCCACGATTGCGGATGCCGAGCGACTTGAGAATCTCGAAGCCGACGCGGATCTCTTCCTCGGGCTCTGCCGACAGTGAAACGCGAATGGTGTCGCCGATGCCGAACCACAGCAGCGATCCAATGCCGATTGCCGACTTCACCGTGCCACCGACAAAGCCGCCCGCCTCGGTGATGCCCAGGTGCAGCGGGCAATCGACCGCGTCAGCCAGTTGCTGATAAGCGGCCACCGCCAGGAACACGTCCGACGCCTTCACCGCTACCTTGAACTCGTGGAAGTCGCGGTCCTGGAGCAGCTTGATATGGTCAAGCGCGGACTCGACCAGCGCCTCGGGGCACGGCTCGCCGTACTTCTCCAGCAGGTCCTTTTCCAGGCTGCCGGCGTTCACGCCGATGCGGATCGCGGCGCCGTTCGCCTTGGCGGCGTTCACCACTTCGTTCACGCGATCGGCCGAGCCGATATTGCCTGGGTTGATGCGCAGGCACGCGGCGCCAGCATCGGCCGCCTCAAGTGCGCGCTTATAGTGGAAATGAATGTCGGCAACGATTGGCACCCGCGCAGCGCGGACGATCTGCTTGAGCGCAGTGGTCGATTCGACGTCGGGGCACGACACGCGGATGATGTCGGCGCCAGCCTCTTCGCAGCGGCGGATCTGGTCGATCGTCGCGCGCACATCGCTCGTCGCGGTGTTGGTCATCGTCTGGACGGTAACCGGCGCATCGCCGCCAACGGGGACGTTGCCCACCATGATCTGGCGGCTGGGACGCCGCACGATATCGCGCCAAGGTCTTACGGACATGCCCGCCATATACGTGCTGGGCGGCCGGAAGCCTAGGACGGATCCATAAAAAGGGGCAGCGGCGTTAGACCGCTGCCCCCGAGGTTCCGACGATTAAGCCGGATTACATCCGCACGCGCACGCCGAGGGTAAAGGAGCGCCCGATGGGATCGTAAATGGTGGGGAACGTGTTGCCGCTGTTGAACGACGTGCCGCCGACGCCGGAGCCCACCAGCGGCGGCTCCTTGTCGAACAGGTTGTTCACCGTCAGCGTCAGCTCAACGTTCTCGGTCGGCGCGGCCCGGAACGCCAGGTCGAAATAGTCGTGTGCCGGGATACGCTCATAGGCGTCGAGGATGGTGTTCGGGTTGGGCCCGCCCGGCTGTGCCACGTCGCCGGCCAGGCGGGTGGCCAGGAACGGCTCCAGGCTGACGCTGCTGACATGCGTCCAAAGCAGCGACGCGTCGAAGCCCTCGACGCCCCAGGTCACGCGGCCGTTCCAGCGCCACTCCGCACGCGGATTGGTGCAACCGCTCGCGCTGTAATAGCCGGTGCAATCGCGGTTGATGGCGTTCGGCGTCGCCTGGAAGTGGTAATAGTCCAGCCAGGTCGCGTTGAAGCCGAGCGTCAGTGATCCGGCGTTGTTCAGGCCGAAATCCTCCAGCTTCACGCGCTGGCTGACCCCCAGGTCGATGCCGGCCGATTCGATCCTTCCCAGGTTCGAATAGCTCAGGATCACGCCCGGCGTTTCACCCGCGCCATTCAGACTGCCGGTCAGCGGATTGCGGCCGATCAGGCTACAGAACGCGTTCACGGCGAAGCTGGGGTTCAGCGCCGCCGAATAGCAGCCGTTGAGAATGTCGGCCTGCGCCGGCTGCGTGATCGCCTGCTCAATGCGGATGTTGAAATAATCGACCGTCAGCGCAAAGCCCGGCAGCAACGTCGCCGGGGCGATCACGCCACCCAGAGTGTAGGTTTTGGCCCGCTCCACATCCAGGTCGCGGTTACCCGAGCTGGTGTTGTTGATCTGGCCCGAGGTCGGCGCCGGGATCGACCCGATCGCGCCAGCCGGCGCGCCGGTCGCGACGCAGAGTGCCGCAAGGCCTCCCGATACTGCACCCTGGCAGAGATCGACGGTGAGGTTGCCGAGTCCCTGCACCGGCGACTGGTAAAGCTCCTGGATGTTGGGTGAGCGAACCGCGACTTGGTAGGTGCCGCGCAGCTTGAAGCCGGCAGCCGGCTCCCAGGTGCCGCCAGCCTTCCACGTCGTGCTGCCGCCCGTGGTGGTGTAGTCGGAATAGCGGATGCCGCCTTCCGCCGTCAGGCTTTGGAAGAAGGGACGGTCCTCGATGAGCGGGACGACCAATTCCCCGAACACTTCCTTGACGCTGTATTCGCCAAAGTCCGGCGGCGTGCGTGCGCCGGTGCCAAGCACTTCGCCCTGGATCTGCGACGGACCATCGGGCTGGCTTGATGCCGATACCTTGCGATATTCGCCACCCACCGCGAACGCGACCTTGCTGGTCGCGAAGGGCGACGCGAACAGGTCGCCGGTCACGCTGCCGGTGACCACGGTCTGGCGCACCTTGCGGTTGATGATCGCGTCCAGGTCGATGAACGCCAGCTGGTCCGGCGTGATCGAACCATTGGGGCCGAACAGGTTCAGCGGGACGCAGTTATTGGCGGTGTCGACGCAGCGCAGCGAGCCGTCGGCGGCCTGATAGGCGCGCAGAGCCTGCTGCACCTTGCTGAACGATCCCCAATTCTCGCGGGTCTGGTTCTGGGTGGTTTCGCCGTACTGCGCGGAGAAGTCGTATTTGAACCCCGGGGCGATGTCGCCGCGGACGCCGCCCTGCACCTGGAAAACCTGCGATTCGATGGTGTTGCCGCGCGGGCCATATTCGGTGAAGCGACGTTGCGCGATCACCGGGATCTCCACATAGCCCGGCGTGCCGGGCCCGCCCCGCACCGCCGCCGCAGCCGCGCACGCCGCCGCCGAGATGCTACGCGCGGTGCACAGTTGGCTGCGCACGCCGCCTGGCAGATACGGGTTGTTGAGCGACAGCTGGTAGGTGTTGCTGAAGGTGCCCGACGACGCCAGCTGCGTCGCGATCGTGTTCCGGTTGAACAGCGCGGTTGCATAGAATTCGGCAGCATCGCCAAGCTCATAGCGCCCGGCGGCATACACGTTCACGCGGTCCAGCGGCGTCTGAAAATAGGTGCCGTTGTTGGTGTTGTAGGTGTCGGCAGCCGTGGCCGCGCGCAGCCGCCCGGTCGTCGGATCAACCACCGCGCCGAACGAACTGGCGGGCACGCCAAGCGCGGCGTTGCTCGGTGACGCGAAGATCGTCACCTGCGCGGCAGTGGCGCCGGAGAACAGGCCGGTGGTGGAGCTGATCGGGAATGCGCTGATCTCGCGCTTGGTGTGCAGCAGCGGATCGGCCTTGGTGTATCCGACACTCAGCACGACATTGCCACGCCCGTCATCGAAATTGCCGCCCACCGTGATGTCGGCCTTGAAGCGCGCAGCATCGCCGCGCTCGGAAATGCGATAGGTCGCCTGTGCGTCAACGCCGTTGAAATCGCGGCGGGTGATGAAGTTGACCACGCCCGCAACCGCGTCCGCGCCGTAGGTGGACGAAGCGCCACCCGTCAGCACTTCGATTCGGTCGAGCAGGGCGATCGGGATCACGTTCGTGTCGGTCAGCCCGTCTAGCCCGAAGGGCACGATCCGGCGCCCGTCGAGCAGCGTCAGTGTGCGCTGCGGACCGATTCCGCGCAGGTCCAGCGTCGAGGAACCGTCAGAACCGTTGTTCACGCCCGCGCCGATCGATGGGCGGATTGCCGGCAGGTTGCGCAGCAGGTCGTCGGCGGTTCCCGGCTGGCGGAACTTGATTTCTTCCTGCGCGATCACGCTCACCGGGCTCGCAAGCTCCAGACCGGGCCGCGCAATGCGCGATCCGGTGACGAGAACCTCGCCCGTTTCACTTTGCGCGCCATTGTCGGCAAGCACGGCCTCTGCCGGCTCGGCAACTTGCGCGAAAGCGGGTGCCGCCGAAATCCCGACGAACACGGTCGATGCTAGCAACGAGCGTCGGAGCCACTTGGCCATCAATATATTTCCCCCGGTCAATGTCCTACGCCACTTTTGGCGGCACGGCCCCCGCCGCGCTGCAACATTGATGCATGCGCTGACACATCCTGGCAACATTCAAGGTGATCGGCAGAAACAAATCGTTACAGGCGTGACAAACCGGCCACATCCCGGGCGTAGCGCTCGAGGCCAGACCTGCTAGGCAGGGCGAAGAACAAACTCGGGGGCTGATCGATGCGGCATGTGTGGATGATGTTGGGACTGGCACTGGCGCCCTTGCAGGCGCAGGCGCAGACCGATGAGGCAAAACCCGCCTGGACGCTGGTCATCCATGGGGGCGCCGGGATCATCGAGAAGAGCCGCGTCACCCCCGAACAGGAAGCTGGCGTGCGCGCCGGGCTGAACGCTGCGCTGGATGCGGGGTCAAAGGTGCTGGCCGCCGGCGGCACCTCACTCGACGCGGTGCAGGCCGCGGTCCAGGTGCTGGAGGACGATCCGCACTTCAACGCCGGTCGCGGCGCGGTGTTCACCTGGGAAGGCCGCAACGAGCTGGACGCCGCGGTGATGGATGGCCGCACCCGCACCGCCGGGGCGATCTCCGGCGTGACCACCACGCGCCACCCGGTCGCGCTTGCCCGCGCGGTGATGGAGCAGAGCCCGCACGTGATGCTTTCGGGCACCGGTGCTGACCGGTTCGGCAAGTCCCGGGGCCTTGAACAAGTGCCCAACAGCTGGTTCGCCACCCCGGAACGCCGCCGCCAGCTCGACAGGCTCAAGACGAACGCCAAGCTTAGCTGGTTCGATGTCGACCTGAAATACGGCACGGTCGGCGCCGTGGCGATGGACAGCCACGGCCATGTCGCCGCCGCTACCTCCACCGGGGGCACGACCGGCAAGCGCTGGGGCCGTATCGGCGACGCACCGATCATCGGCGCGGGCACCTATGCCGACGACCGCGCCTGCGCCGTCTCGGCCACCGGTGCCGGCGAGTTCTTCATCCGCGAAGGCGTCGCGCACGAGATCTGCGCCCGCGTCCGCTTCAAGGGCGAGAGCCTCAAGCAAGCCGCCGACATCGTCATGGCCGAGACCCAGGCGCTGGGCGGTACCGGCGGCGTCATCGTCACCGGGCCGACGGGTGAGATGGCGTGGAGCTTCAACACGGCCGGCATGTACCGCGGCAAGGCCTCCTCGACAGGCGCGCGCAGCGTCGCCTTCTACCGCGAAGATTGAGCGCGTCCCAACCAGCTATATTTGAATCGTTGAAGCAAGCGCCGGCTCGGCCTACGCGCCCGGGCATGAGTCGCTTGCTTCTGATCCTTGCCGCCCTGCTCGGCTTCGCTTCTCCCGCCCACGCCTATTGGGAATATGGTCACGAAAGCGTGGCGGCGATTGCGTACCGCAACGTCACGCCGCAGATCCGTGCGGAGATCGACAAGCTGCTGAAGCAGCAGGCGCTGCTGGAAACGCCCACCTGCCCTGCCCGCACCATCGAACAGGCAAGCGTCTGGGCCGATTGCGTCAAGCCGCTCGGGCCGCGGTTCAGCTATGCCTATAACTGGCACTATCAGAATGTGGATGTCTGCAAGGACTTCACGCTCAAGGGCAATTGCCCCGACGGCAATTGCGTGTCGGCTCAGATCGAGCGCGACGTGAAGCTCTTGAAGGACAAGACCGTGCCGGTGCGCGAACGCGTTATGGCCCTGGTCTTCCTGGTCCACTTCGTCGGCGATCTGCATCAGCCGCTGCACGCCGGCGACCGTCACGATCTGGGCGGCAATCGCGCGCTGTCCAATTATGGCGACTATTCCACTGCCAAGCTGAACCTGCACAGCATCTGGGACGGGCTGCTGGCCGAGCGGGCGATCTCCACGCAGCCGCCGCTGGTCCGCGTCTATACCGCGCAGGAACGCGCCGCCGTCCAGGGTGGCACGATCGAGGACTGGAGCCGCGACAGTTGGAAGGTGGCGCGCGAAGTCGTCTACGCCAGCGCCTATGGCGATCCTTGCGGCCCCGTGCCGCAGCGCGCGACGCTCGACAACGCCACCATCGCCAGGCTGGTACAGCCGGCGCGCGATCAGGTCACCAAGGGCGGCCTGCGCCTCGCGCGGTTGCTGAACGAAGCGCTCGCCTAAGCGCCACCGCCACAAACGGAAACGCCGTCGAGGACCCGGGCCCTCGACGGCGTTCTTGTATCTGTCGACTGCTGAAGCGTCAGCTGATGACGATGGTCACCGCACGGCGGTTCTGTGCCCAGGCCGCCTCGTCCGATCCCAGCGCGACCGGCCGTTCCTTGCCATAGCTGATCGTGGTGATGCGGGTCGGCGATACGCCGCGTGCGGCCAGATAGTTCTTGGCGGCGTTGGCGCGCCGGTCACCCAGCCCAAGATTGTATTCGCGGGTGCCGCGCTCGTCGGCATGGCCTTCGATCGTGATCCGGGTCGCGGGATTGGCCATCAGCCACTGTACCTGGCTGTCCAGGATGCGGCGCGCCTCGGGATCGATGTCATACTGGTCCAGGCCAAAGCGGACCGTGTCGCTCATGACTTCACGCTTGAACTTCTCGTTGAGCGCATTCGACCCGTATTGGTCGGACGTGTCGGCCGAGCCTGCACCGGCACCCAGATCGCCGTCAGCCACCGGTGCGGGCGGCAATTCGGGCGGGCGCTTCTTGGCGCAGCCGGCGGTGCCGATCAGCGCAACAGCCAACAACAGGCTGGTCGTCATCTTGGCCATGGTTCTATCCTCCTTTTGAACGGCTCCCGCGTGACGCGGGCAACATGTATCTCTGGTTTACGGACGAAGCGGTCCCCAGCTCGGATCCGATCCGTCCAGCGGCGTCGGGATCTTCCGCGCGACACCGGTCAGGTCGACCGCCCACAGGTCGGGGCGGCCCGAACCCTGGGCTGAGCGGAAGAACATCAGCACGCGCCCATTGGGCGACCAGCTAGGCCCTTCGTCGCCCCAGCTTTCGGTCAGCAGCCGCTCGCCACCCCCGCTCTGGTTCATCACGCCGATGCGGAACGCGCCGCCGCCGGTGCGGGTAAAGGCGATCAGGTCTCCGCGCGGACTCCATTCGGGCGTCGCATAGCGCCCGCCGCCAAAGCTGATGCGGCGCTGGTTCGAACCGTCGGCGTTCATCACGTACAGCTGCTGGGTGCCGCCGCGATCCGATTCGAACACGATCTTGGATCCATCGGGCGAATAGGATCCCCCGGTATCGATCCCGGGCGAGTTGGTCAGCCGCTGCGGCTCGCCGCCCGAGGCACTGATGCGATAGATGTCGGTATTACCCGCCGTCGCCATCGAGAACAGCACCCAGCGGCCATCGGGCGAGAAGCGCGGCGCAAAGGTCTGGCTGACATTGGACACCAGCTTCCGGTTCGACCGCGCCGCCATGTCATAGACATAGAGCGTGGGCTGCCGGTTCTCGAAGCTCATATACACGATCGCGTTGCCGCGCGGCGACATGCGCGGGGTCAGCACGATCGCCTGGCCGTTCGTCAGGAAGCGGTGGTTCGCGCCGTCCTGGTCCATGATCGCCAGCTGCTTGCGGCGGCGGCCCTTGGGCCCGGTCTCGGCGACATAGACCACCTGGCTGTCGAAATAGCCGCCCTCGCCGGTCAGCCGCGCATAGATCGCGTCGGCGCATTTATGCCCCGCGCGGCGCCAGTCGCCGGGCGAGACTACGAAACCCTGGCGCACCAGTTCGGTCTGCGCCGCCAGGTCATAGAGATAGCATCCGATCGTCAGCGACCCGTTGCCGTTGGCGCGAACATAGCCCTGAACCAGCGCCTGCCCACCGCTCCAGCTGGCGTAATTGGGCGCAGTCACTTCGCCGATTCCGATCGCGCGGTTCGCGCCGGGGCCGGAGGTCTTGAACAGCCCGGTGTTGCGCAGATCATCGTCGACAATCTGCGCCAGTTTCTGTCCCAGCTGATCGGTCGAGCCCGCCGGCGTCTGGGCGACCTGCGACGTCGGCATCGCCGGGATCAGGATCGGCAGCGGGGCGGACATGCCGCCTTCCACGTCGACCACCAGCCCGCCATCATCCTGGCCCTGCTGCCCCTGCTGGGCGGGTGCCGGTGCGCTCGGCACGTTCTGAGCCCGCAGGGCCTGTGCCGACACCGTTGCGACCAGCGCCAGTGCGATCTTTCCGGTGCGCATCATCTCTCCATGTTCCTCAGCTCTTGAGCCTGTATCGTAGGGTAAAGCTCTTCCAGCCGTTCGGAACGTCATAGAGTTCCTCGGGCATGTTGCGCAGCGGCGAACAGCCGGCAAAGATCGCCTTCACCGCGTCATCTACGCGCCGCACATAGCGTTCGTTGCTGTCGTCCACGCCGTCATGCCCGATGATGCGCGGCGGCGCGGCGAGCGAACCGTCACGGTTGAGGCGAAGGTTCACCACCGCGCGGATCTTCTCCGCGCCCGGTCCCGGGCTGACCTGCCGGTCGGCGCACGGCTGCACCTGGCGCTGGATGGCCGAGCCGATGTTCGCTGCGGCTTGAGTCGACATGCGTGCCGCCGGCGCCGCGTTAGACTTGCTCGGGCTTGGCCGATCGCTGCTGCCAAGGTCCAGCCCTTCCAGCCGCCCGCTCGGCTTCACCGGGCCGCGCGCCTTTGCCGGCGCTGCCGCAGCCGGCTTCGTCGCCGCTGGCTTCCCTGCCGCTGCCGTGCGCGTCGGCGTAGAGGGTGCCGCCTTGGTCGGCTTGGCGGGCGCGGTAGGCGCAGGCTTGCTCGGCTTGGCCGGTGCAGCCTTGGGAGCCGGCTTCGGCGCTGGCTTGGGCGCGGGCTGTGGCTGTGGCTTTGGCTGCGGCTTTGCCGGCTGGGGCTTGGCAGGTGCGGGCTTCGGCGGCGCAGGCTTAGGCGGGGCCGGCTTGGGCTGCGGCTGTGGAGCCGGCGCAGGTTGCGGCTCGGGCGGCTGCGGCTCGGGTTCGGGCGCCGGCTCAGGTGCGGTGTCGGCCTCTAGCGGAGCCTCTACCGGCGACTTTTTGGCAGCCGGCGCCTCGCTGCTGATCTCGGGCGCGGCGCTGGTCAGCGCGACCTCGTCGGCCAGCGTCACTTCGATCGGCTGCGGCTCCAGCTTGTCGGGATTTGGCGTCGCCAGGAAGCCGACCGACAGCACGCCGAACAGCAGGACGTGACCCGCGGCGGCCACGCCCAGCGCAACGGCTTCACCTCGAGTCAAACCCATCGCGTCAGCCGTCGGTGGCGTTGGTGAGCAGCGACACGCGGTTCAGCCCCACGCGATTGAGCTCGCCCATCACCTGCATGACCTTGCCATAGCCCAGGCCCTTGTCGGCGCGCAGGAAGATCTGCGGCGGCTTGCCTTCGCCGTCGGTGCGCTTCGCAATGTCCTCCAGCGCAGTAGGCAGCGTCGCGTCGGTGACCGGCTGGTCGTCGACGAAGATCTGACCCTGTTCGTCGATCGACACCTGGATCGGCTCCTGCTCCTGATCCAGCGCCTTGGCGCGGCTGTCGGGCAGGTTCACCGGCACGCCCGCGGTCAGCAGCGGCGCCGTCACCATGAAGATGATGAGCAGCACCAGCATGACGTCGACCAGCGGCGTCACGTTGATCTCGGCCATGGGCTGACGGCGCCCGCGGCCCTTGCCCGAGGGAAGATGCATGGCCATTGCGTTAGGCCTCCATCTCCAGCCGGCGGCTGAGCGTCGCGTGAAAGCCGTCGGCAAAGCGGTTCAGCCGCTGCTCGACGCGGTTCACGCTGTGCGAATAGCGATTATAGGCAATCACCGCCGGAATGGCCGCGAACAGCCCGATCGCGGTGGCGAACAACGCCTCGGCGATACCCGGCGCCACGACCGCAAGCGACGTGCTCTGCTGCTGGGCGATGCCGGTGAAGCTGCGCATGATGCCCCACACGGTGCCGAACAACCCCACGAACGGCGCCACAGAACCCACCGTCGCCAGGAAGTTCAGCCGGTCGGCGAGACGGTCGATCTCCTGCGCCACCGTCGCGCCCATCGCAGTAGCCAGCCGCTCGCGCGTGCCTTCGCGGTCGATGGTCTTGCCGGTCGTGGAGCGCCGCCATTCCGTCACGCCCGCTGAGAACACCCGAGCGATCGGCTGGTCGCGCGTGGCGGAGCGGCGGTGGAACTCGTCGATGTCGTCCGCCTCGCGATACTCGACCTCGAACGCGTTGATCGCCTTGCGCACGCTGGACACCCGGAAGCCGAAGCTGAGGATGATCGCCCAGGTCCAAAGGCTCGCCAGCAACAGGCCGATCATGACGCCGCGCACCACCCAGTCCGCCTGCAGGAACAGGCCGACCGGAGACATGGTCGCGGCGGCAGTGCTGAGCATAAGCATCGTGATACTAGTTCCCCTTCCAGAGCAGCGGCTCGAACTTCGCCACCCAATCCTGCGGTTGCCGGCGCGGTTTGCCCGTTGGCGAGACGAACGCCGCCTCGACCTCGGCCTGCGCCACTATGGTTTCCCCGCGCATGACTCGTTGCTGAATGCGCACCGACGCGCCGCGCAGTTCGGTAAGCCGGCTGACTACCATCAGGTCGTCGCTCAGCCGCGCCGGCGTGCGGTAGCGCAGCGCAATGTCGCGCACCGCATACGCTCCCTCGCCCGCTTCGAACACCGCGCGCTGGTCGATCCCCGCCGCTGCAAGCATGTCGGACCGTGCCCGCTCCATGTAGCGCAGATAGTTCGCGTGGTAGACGATGCCGGTAAGGTCGGTATCCTCGAAATACACGCGCAGCCCGAAACGGTGCTCTAGGCCTTCGAAACGGCCAATGGCGGCGGGCGCGGTCATAAGCCCTGCCCTAATCGAGCGTTAACAAACGGGAAACCCCCAAGCTTAGTCGAACAGCCCGTCCTGTGCCCCGGCCGGCGGATTGAGGCCGAGATGCTTCCACCCCGCCGCGTTCAAGCAGCGCCCCCGCGCCGTGCGGGCGATCATGCCGATCTGGATCAGATAGGGCTCGATGACTTCCTCGATCGCGTCGCGCGCCTCGGACAGGCCAGCGGCCAGCGTCTCCACGCCGACCGGCCCGCCCTTGTAGATGTCGGCGATCATGGTGAGATAGCGCCGGTCCATATTGTCGAGCCCCAGCGGATCGACCTCCAAGCGGTTGAGCGCCGCGTCGGCAGTCCGGGCATCGACCCGGTCCACCCCCAGCACATTGGCGAAATCGCGCACCCGCCGCAGCAGCCGCCCAGCAATACGCGGGGTGCCGCGCGAGCGTCTGGCGATCTCCTGCGCGCCATCGGTGGCGATGCCCAGGTCGAGCAGGCCGGCCGCGCGCGTCACCACCCGCTCCAGCTCGTCGACCGTATAGAATTGCAGCCGCACCGGGATGCCGAACCGGTCACGCAGCGGCGTGCTCAAAAGCCCCTGCCGCGTCGTCGCGCCGACCAGGGTAAAGCGCGGCAGGTCGATCCGCACCGACCGGGCCGACGGCCCATCGCCGATCATCAGGTCGAGCGCGCGGTCCTCCATCGCCGGATACAGCACTTCCTCGACCACCGGATTCAACCGGTGAATCTCGTCGATGAACAGGACGTCGCCGTCCTCCAGGTTGGTGAGCAGCGCCGCCAGATCGCCAGACTTGGCGATCACCGGCCCGGAGGTGGAGCGGAAGCCCACCCCCATTTCGCGCGCGATGATCTGCGCCAGCGTCGTCTTGCCCAGCCCCGGCGGTCCGAAGAACAGCACATGGTCCAGCGCGTCGCCGCGCGCCTTGGCCGCGTCGATGAACACCCGCAGATTCTCGCGCGCAGCCTTCTGCCCGACGAACTCGTCGAGATGCTTGGGGCGCAGCGCGGCGTCCACGTCCTCGGGACGGCGGGATGCGGTCAAGATGCGGTCGGCGTCAGTCACGCATGTTCCCTAGCTGTTCGCGTGCGCCTCTGTCCATGGCTACGGGATGTCCCGCATGGGGAGTGACCCGTATGCGGAGTGGCACGGACCCCATCCGTAAACGAGTGGTTACCGTACCCACCGCAAAATCAGCCCATGAACCGCACCGGCCTTCTCGCGCAAATGCACCAGCATCATCAGGCGATCGCGGACGTCACCGTGGAAGCCGATGCGATGCTCGGCAGCGCTGATCTGGATCCCGCGGTGGTGAGCAGCGCGCGCTGGCGCTTCGTGCGGGTGCTAACCGGATATCAGGTGTTCAAGCACCAGCAGATCTTCGACCCCATGGTAAAGCACGGCTCGATGCTGGATGCCGATGCCGCCCGACAGCTCAAGGCCGAATGCATCCTGATCAGCGAGGCGTTCCGCAACTACGTCGCAAAGTGGAGCACGTCAGGCATCGCGGGCCAGGAAGACGCCTATCGCTGCGAGGCGCACAGCATGATCCTGCGCGTGCGGACCCATGTCGCGCGCGAACGGCGCGGGATCGAAGCCTTGCTCAGCCGCAGCGCGCTTGCCGCTTAAGGTTTCGCCGCCTTCTTGAGCGCAAGCCGGACCAGAGCGTCGAGCGTGGCACCCGCTCCAAGCTCGTCATTGGCGGCATTGACTGCGTTTGACGCCTCGGCCGGCTTGAAGCCCAGGTTGAGCAGCGCCGACACCGCATCCGCCGCTGCCCCGCCTGCCGGCACTGCGACAGGCCCGCCGCCGCCCAGCACCACGCCTGCCTTGTCCTTCAATTCGTTGACGATCCGCTGGGCGAGCTTCGGCCCGACGCCATTGGACCGCGCGATGGTCGCCGAATCGGCCCGCGCCACTGCCGTGCGCAGTTCATCGGGCGCCAGCAGCGACAGGATCGCCAGGGCCACTTTCGCGCCGACGCCCTGGACGCTGGTGAGAAGCTTGAACCAGTCGCGCTCGTCGGCCGAGGCAAAGCCCATCAGCCGGATAGAATCCTCCGACACCAGCATTTCGGTATGCACGGTCACGAACTCGCCCGTTCCGCCCAGTGCGTGGAGCGTCTTGGCCGAAGCACCGACGAGATAGCCGACGCCGTTCACGTCGATCACCGCATGATCGATACCCGTGGAGGCCAGCCGTCCGTTCAAATGCGCAATCATCGAGCCGATCTGCTCCGGAAGTTTAGAAAAGTTCAGGCCAAACCGACGTTCTGGAGACCGCCTGCTGACCGCGCACAACGCCTCCGCCGGCACATAAGCAGAACATCGCGCGGTAGGAAAATGAAAAGATCGCTCGGGGGGGTGCCCGCAGGGTTAGGCGAAGCCCGGTGGCGTGCGCATGTTGGGCCCACAGGGGGACAAGATGACCAGTGCACTGCTTTTGTTGCTGCTGATGCTCTGCGCCGCGGGACCAACGCCGATCGGGCAAACGATGCGCCGTGCGCTGGTCGAGCGGCCCGCCGCCTGGCTGGCCCGCTTCACCCGCACGCAAATCCTGCTGCTTGGCGCCTCCACGCTGTTTGGCGTGCTGCTCTTCCTCATCATGGAAGAGGAAGGGCTAAGGCTTTTCGCCATGTACCTGCCCGAACTGATCGGGATCGTATCCAGCATCGAGATGACTGCGGCGGTGGACCTGCTGGCCGTCACGCTCGCCACCGCGACCACCATTCGCGTGCGGGCGGTGCTCGGCTGGATGCAGGCAAAGTTGCCCGGCCGCAGCCGGCGTACGGTCCGTCAGCGGCGACCGGAGGATGGCGGTGCCGCCCACGACGACGACCGACCGGCGCCTGCTTGGGCGCTGGCCGCCTGAAGCCTCAGCCGAGCCGGCGCGCCGAGGCGAGGTGATGCGCGTGGCAGATCGCGACCGCTAGCGCATCGGCGGCGTCGGCCCCGGCGATCTTCACGCCGGGCAACAGCCGAGAGACCATGGCATGCACCTGCGCCTTGTCGGCAGCGCCCGTGCCGACCACCGCCTTCTTGACGATGCTCGGCGTATATTCGCCGACATCGAGCCCCGCCCGCGCCGCGGCACAGATCACCACGCCGCGCGCCTGCCCCAGCTTCAGCGTCGACTGCGCGTTGCTGTTGACGAACACCTCCTCGCACGCCGCCGCCTCGGGCGCATGATCGGCAATCAACGCGGCCAGCATTGCATCAAGATGCGCCAGCCGCCGGGCGAGCGGCGCCTTGGTGTCGGTCTTGAGCTGGCCATTGGCGAGATGGCTCAGCCGATTGCCTTCGGCGCGGATAAGTCCCCAGCCTGTGGTACCAAGTCCAGGATCCAGGCCGAGCAGGATCACAAGAAGATCCTCCCCGAGCTTGGCTCGGGGAGGGGGACCATGCGCAGCATGGTGGAGGGGGCGGCGGTGAAACCGCCGCTTGCGCGACGGCCCCTCCACCACTCGCCAATGGCGAGCGGTCCCCCTCCCCGAGCAAGCTCGGGGAGGATCTGCATCAGCCGAGCTTCTCCATGACCTCGTCGGAGACTTCGTAATTGCCCCACACCGTCTGGACGTCGTCATCGTCGTCCAGCGCGTCGATCAGCTTGAACAGCGTGGCCGCGTCATCTGCGTCGACCGAGACCATGGTCTGCGGCTTCCAGGCGAGCTTGGCGCCCTCGGCCTCGCCCAGCACGGGCTCAAGCGCCTTGGCGACTTCGTGAAGCGATTCCTGGGCGGTCCAGATCTCGTGCCCGTCCTCGGAGCTCGTTACGTCCTCGGCACCCGCTTCAAGCGCTGCTTCGAACACCTTCTCCGCGTCACCCGCGCTCGCCGGATAGTTGATCAAGCCCATCCGGTCGAAGCCGTGGCTCACCGAGCCGCTGGCGCCCAGATTGCCGCCATTCTTGGACACAGCGACCCGGACGTTGGTGGCGGTGCGGTTGCGGTTGTCGGTCAGCGCTTCGATGATCAAGGACACGCCGCCCGGGCCGAAGCCTTCGTAGCGGATTTCCTCGTAATTCTCCATGTCGCCCTTGGACGCCTTGTCGATCGCGCGCTGGATATTGTCCTTGGGCATCGACTGCGCCTTGGCGGCGTTCACCGCCGCGCGCAGGCGCGGATTCATGTCGGGATCGGGCATCCCCATCTTCGCCGCCACGGTGATTTCGCGGCTGAGCTTGGAAAACATGCCAGAGCGCTTCTTATCCTGCGCGCCCTTGCGGTGCATGATGTTCTTGAACTTGGAATGGCCTGCCATTGCGCTCTCGTCTGAATTCGGTGGCTGCGTCTCTAGGACAGGCGCGGGCCTGCGGGCAATGGCGGGCGCCGATTTGGGTCTCGCGAAGCCGAAGAAGGTAGAGGGTCACGCAGAGGAGCGGAGGCGCAGAGAGGATGTGCGGGAGGCCACATCTACCCGCCGCGTTAGCGGCAGTTAGTCCAGCTAATTGATGTTCCGCGGCGGGAAGACACCTCTGCGCCTTTGTGCGAACATCTACACTTCTCTCCGCGCCTTCGCGCCTTCGCGTGACCCCGAATCAGCCCACGCCGAAGATCAGATCCCCAGCGCCTGCTTGTAGGTTTCCAGCAGCATGTCCGCTTCGTCGCGGTGATGCTTTTCCATGCGGCGCAGCCGGATGATGGTGCGCATCGTCTTGATGTCGAAGCCGGTCGACTTGGCCTCGCCATAGACGTCCTTGATGTCGTCGGCGATGCCCTTCTTCTCTTCTTCCAGCCGCTCGATCCGCTCGATCAGAAGGCGGAGCTGTTCGGCGGAAATCGAATCGGACATGGGGGTTACTCCGTAGGTCTGGCACCGCGTCGCAGGCGGCCACGCGAATCACGCGGGGCTCGGGCGAGCGGCGATGAAGATGGAAGCGGCGCGCTTAAAGGACGCTCGCTCCCCGCTCAAGCCCCGCTTGTCAGGGGTGCGGCTGGTTGCGTGCGACGCTGGCCTTCATCCGCGCCAGCTGCTCGGGCGTCGCCTCGCCCTGGTGCTTCGCCTTCCACTCGGCCGCCGGCATGCCGTGGATCAGTTCGCGCGCTTCGTCGCGGGTCATCGCGCCATCGGCTTCCATCACCCAGTCGGCCAGGCAGTTGCGGCAAAAGCCGGCGAGCCCCATCAGCTCGATATTCTCCGCGTCGTGGCGGTGCTGCAGATGGCGCACAAGCCGGCGGAAAGCCGCCGCAGCGGTAGCATCATCCAGCGTGTCGAGCGTCGCCAAGGGGAGTCTCCATAGTTGATCCTTCAGCAATAGAGGTTAGAGGCGAGCGCGCACAAGGCGAGGAGCATTTATATGACACAGGCGGTAAGCCCCCGTTCCCGGAAGGTCCGCGTGCTCGCGACCCTAGGCCCCGCCAGCAATTCGTTCGAAATGATCGAGAAGCTGTTCGACGCAGGCGCCGACGCCTTCCGCATCAACATGAGCCATGGCGACCAGGCTTCCAAGGTTCCGGTGATCCAGGCGATCCGCGCGCTGGAAAAGTCGCGCGGCCGCCCCACCACCATCCTCGCCGACCTTCAGGGGCCCAAGCTGCGCGTCGGCAAGTTTGCCGAGGGCAAGGTGATGCTCACCGCCGGTCAGGAATTCGTCCTCGACCGCGACCCGGCCCCGGGCGACGCGACCCGCGTCCAGCTGCCCCACCGCGAGATTTTCGAGGCCGCGCATGCCGATGCGCGCCTGCTGCTTGACGATGGCAAGATGGTGCTGCGCGTGCTCTCGGCCACGCCCGATCGGCTGGTCACGCGCGTAGAGGTTGGCGGATTCCTGTCCAATTCCAAGGGCTTGAACGTTCCCGACATGGTGCTGCCGCTCGCCGCGCTTACCGAAAAGGACCGTAGCGACCTCGCTTTCAGCGTCGACCAGAACGTGGACTGGATCGCACTCAGCTTCGTGCAACGCCCCGAGGACCTGATGGAAGCCCGCCGCCTGATCGGCGGCAAGGCTGCGTTGCTCGCCAAGATCGAGAAGCCCAGCGCGATCACGCGCCTGGAAGAAATCGTCGAGCAGTGTGACGGTGTCATGGTCGCACGCGGCGATCTGGGTGTCGAGCTGCCGCCCCAGTCGGTCCCCCCGCTCCAGAAGCGCATCGTCGAGACCGCCCGCCGCATGGGGCGCCCAGTGATCGTGGCGACGCAGATGCTCGAATCGATGATCGAGAGCCCCTCGCCTACCCGCGCCGAAGTCTCTGACGTGGCGACGGCGGTGTATGACGGCGCCGATGCGATCATGCTTTCGGCCGAAAGCGCCGCGGGTCAGTGGCCGGTGGAATCGGTGGCGATGATGAACTCCATCGCCGACGCCGTGGAGCGCGATCCCGCGCATGGTGACCGCGTCCACTTCACCGTGACCAAACCAGATCCCACGACCGCCGACGCGCTTGCCGAGGCGGCTAAGAACATCGCCTGCACCGTGTCTGCCGCCGCTATCGTGTGCTTCACCAGTTCCGGATCCACCGCACGCCGCATCTCGCGCGAGCGGCCCACCGTGCCGATCCTGGTGCTGACCCCTCGGATCGAAACCGCCCGCCGCGCCGGCCTTCTGTGGGGCACGCATGCGGTGAATACCCGCGACGTCGATTCCTTTGAGGAGATGGTCGCCAAGGCCAAGCGCATGGCGCTGCGCCACAATCTGGCAGGCGCAGGCGAGCGCATCATCGTCACTGCCGGCGTGCCGTTCGGAACGCCGGGATCGACCAACGTGCTGCACGTCGTCACGATCACAGGGGACGAGTTGAAGAACTATGGCGGGCCGGAGGCGTAAGCCTTCCGTTCCTGCGTACACGCTTCGTCGCCCCGGCCTTGAGCCGGGGTCCCGCTGATATAGGCGATCAGAAGAACGGGATCCCGGCTCAAGGCCGGGGTGACGGGAGATTAGTGGAGCAGCCCCAGTTGTACCAGTTCGCCGCGAAAAGCGGCGGCATCGGTAAACAGGACTGCGTGAATGCCCATCGCTGCGGCCGCATCGATGTTGGCGGCATTGTCGTCGACGAACACGGCTTCGCGAGCCTCAAGACCAAACCGATCGAGGGCGAGGCGGTAGATGGCCGGGTCCGGCTTCACCAGCTTCTCGTCGCCCGAGACGACGATGTCGCGGAAGCGGTCGAACAGCTCCTTGTGGTTCGGCACCCATTCGCGCCAGAACTCGCCGGAGAAATTGGTGATCGCGAACAGGGGAACGCCAGACGCGTCGAGTTGCTCGACGATCTCGGCCATACCCGGAATCGCTGGTCCGATGCTTTCGTTGAAGCGCGGTCCCCAAGCAGCAATCAGATCCGCATGATGCGGATACAGCGCAGCAAGCTCCGCCGATGTCTCGGCGAAGGGGCGTCCAGCGTCATGCTGGAAATGCCACTCCTTGGTGACCACGTCCTTCAGAAACGCGTCGAGCGCCCGATCGTCCTCGATCAGGCGCTCGTACAAGAAGCGCGGATCCCAGGAGAAGAGCACGTTGCCGACATCGAAGATGACGGCGCGCGGCTTCCCCATGCAGATCAGCCCTGGCGGGCCTTGAAGCGCTTCTGCGTCTTGTTGATCACATAGATCCGGCCACGACGACGGATCACGCGGTTGTCGCGGTGCCGCCCCTTGAGCGACTTCAATGAATTCACGATCTTCATGACCGATTCGCTTCTCAAACTAATAGGAATGCCGAAAAAGAGGCGCCCGCCTATAATCGGGGGCTGGGGAAGTCAAGGTGCCCGGCCCCGAAGTGGGAACGAGTCGACGCGGACGGGGTTGGACTCCGTCGAGACGTTCCGCTCTCGAAACAGGAGTTTCCGCCCGTGCCCAAGCCGATCCGCTTTGCCGTTGCCGCCGTCGCCGCGACGTTGCTCGCGGGGTGCGCCACCACATACCGCACGGCGCCGGTAGACGTTACCCGCTATCATCTGGGCCAGCCGATGGAGCGGACCACCGTCGCGATCGAGCCGCTGACGGGCGCGGACATCGTCATGGGCCCCGAGTTCCAGGTCTATGCCGATGCCGTCGGCGCCGAGCTTGCGCGGCTCGGCTATGTTCGCTCCACCAGCGCCATGCCTTCGGCCTATATCGGCGTGGTGTCGTTTCGCCGCGGGCCGCGCGGCACCATTCAAGAACCATCGCCGGTCTCCATCGGGCTCGGCGGCGGCAGCTTCAGCGGCGGTCGTCGCGGCGGCGGCGTAGGGCTGAGCGGGGGGCTGAACTTCGGCCTGGGCGGCAAGACCCGCAACGTGGTGGGCACCGAACTGTGGGTGCAGCTGCGTCGGCGTGCCGACAACAGCACGATCTGGGAAGGCCGGGCGATCACCGAAACGGTCAGCGGCACCAAGGGCAGCGATCCGCGCGACCAGGCGGTGCGGCTGTCGCGCGCGCTGTTCAGGGACTTCCCAGGCGAGTCCGGGGTGACTACCACGGTGAAATGACCGTCCACATCAACGCCGGCTTCGACAGCGGCAATATTCGCCTGGTTGGCATCGAAGGGGACCGCGTCGATCTGGAGATCGTCGCGGATCACCTGTCCGACTTCTTTCAATGGTTCCACTTCCGCATAGCGGGCGCCAAGGGGCGGACGCTGACCTTCCGCATCCTGAATGCGGGCGGCGCGGCCTATGCCTTTGGCTGGCCGGGCTACCGCGCGCGCTGGAGCACCGACCGCCAGGCATGGCGGACGACCGACACCCGCTATGCCGATGGCGTGCTGGAATTTACGCGCAACATCGACAGCGACGTGATCTGGTTCGCGTACTTCGCGCCCTATTCCATGGAGCGCCACCACGACCTGATCGCGCGCATCGCCGCGCAGCCGGGCGTGACGCACCGGGAACTGGGCACCACGCTGGATGGGCAGCCGATCGACTATCTGAGCCTAGGCGATGGACCCAAGCAGGTGTGGTTCTATGCGCGTCAGCATCCCGGCGAGACCATGGCCGAGTGGTTCATGGAAGGGCTGTTGGAAAAGCTTACCGATGCCGGCGACGCGACCGCGCAGGCGCTGCGGGAAAAGGCGACCTTCCACCTAGTGCCCAACATGAACCCGGACGGTTCGCGGCGCGGCCATCTGCGTACCAACGCGGCCGGCGTGAACCTGAACCGCGAATGGCACAGCCCGACCCTTGAGCGCAGCCCCGAAGTGTTATGCGTGCGGAACCGCATGGACGAGACCGGCGTGGCCTTCGCCATGGACGTGCACGGCGACGAGGCGATCCCGGCGAACTTCCTGGCCGGATATGAGGGCATTCCGAGCTGGTCCGACGCGCATGGCGAGAAGTTCTACGAATATTGCCGGCGCTTGGCGGCACAGACGCCCGAGTTTCAGATCGAGCTTGGCTATCCCAAGTCGGCACCCGGTACGGCCAACCTGACCATGTCGACCAACCAGCTTGCCGAGCGCTTCGGCGCCGTGGCGATGACGCTGGAGATGCCGTTCAAGGATCACGACGCCAACGCGGACCCCGAGTTCGCCTGGTCGCCGGCACGCTGCAAGGTGCTGGCGCATGCGTCGCTCGAGACGCTGGCCGGGATGATCGACGAGATTTGAGTGGCGGCGGCCCTTATGCGCGGCCGCGTCGGCTGCGCGTTGGCTGCACCAGATACTCGATGAAGTTGCGGAGTTCGCGGGTGCGCTGCTCCGGGACCGTGACCTGATCGTCGAGCCCCAGACGCCAGGCGAGATCGGCGCGATCCGGCGCCTCGTGCAGCGCGTCGACCTGTTCCGCCAGTTGCTCGACATCGGCTTCGCTGCGCGCGAGGCCGTGTTCGAGCAGGTCGTCGGACTGGCGGCGTAGCGCGGCGGCGACTTCGCGCAGCGAGATCTCTGGGTGGTATTGGACGCCCCAGAAAACCCCATCGCCGCAGCGGATCTCGGCGGCTTGCACGTGCGTGACGCGATTGCTGGCGAGCAGCGTGGCGCCTTCGGGGAGTTGCTCGACTTCGTCGGTGTGGATCGCGGGCGCGTCATAGCTGGCAGGGCGCCCGTCGAGCAGCGGGTGATTGCGGCCGGCGTCGGTCGCGACCAGGCGGCGGGCAAAGCCGGCTTCGCGGCGCTGGCCCATTGAACGGACCTTGCCGCCCGCCGCGACGCAGGCGACCTGGAGGCCGGCACAGGAGCCGAAGGACGGCGTGCCGGAGGCGAATACCTTTTGCATGAACTCGATCTGGCGGCGTGCCTCCGGGCTGTCCTGCCACAGGTGCAGCGGCGAGCCGGTGAGGAAGACCGCGTCGTAGGCACTCAGGGCTTCTCGGCTAGGGATCTCGGCCCGGCTGTCGGTGGGCTTCAGCCGGTCGCACTCGGCACCGGGGGCGAGCTTGTGCAGCACCTCCAGATAAGTCTCCCCCGAACTGCGGCCGACGCTTTCCCGCCGCTTCTCGCGCGCTTCGGGCGGTTCGCATTCTGCGACGAGAAAACGCATGGCTAAGTTCCTGAAAATGCGGCTTGGGCAAGGTTGGGCGGAACGCCTTTGCCGCCCGATAAGTTGCGCATCCTATGACCGATCAACAAAGCGCGACGCTGCACCGGATGGTGCTTTCAGACCATGTCTGCCCCTTTGGCGTGCGGGCCAAGGAGTTGCTGGAGGCGAATGGATTTCAGGTGGATGACCGCCATTTGACCACGCGGGAACAGGTGGAAGACTTCAAGGCGGAGCATGGAATTCGCACCACGCCGCTGATCTTTATCGGCGAGGAGCGGATTGGCGGGTGCGACGATCTGGAGCGGCACCTGCAGGGCTGAGCCACTATCTGGTAGACGCGGAAAACGGTGGCCGAACTTCGGCCATCGTCCTTTTAGAATCAATCGGTTAGCAGAATATCGGCCAGAAAGTTCGTCATCGCCTGCCAGCTGCGAGCGTCGGCGCGGGGTTCGTAGGCGATGGCGGGATTGTCGCCGCCCTTGCGATCGACATCGGTGAAGGCGTGGCCGGCATGGCCATAGGCGTGGAGCTGCCAATCGGCGCCGCTTTCCGTCAATTCCCGTGCCAATTCAACGGTTACGTCGGGCGGGCAGAGGGGATCGTCCCAGCCATGGCAGACCAGCAGCTTTGCGGTGATCGGCGATACGTTGGCGTAGTCGGGGCGATCATAGACGCCGTGGAACGACACCCCGCCCAGGATCGGCAAGCCCGCGCGCGCCATATCGAGCACGCATTTTCCGCCGAAACAGAAGCCAATCGCAGCGGTTTTGGCCGGATCCGCGGCCGAAAGGCCGGTAAGCGCGTCTAGCGAGGCGGACAGCCGGTCGCGCAACAGGGCGCGGTCGGCGTTCAGTTCGTTCATATATTCGGCGACGTTTTCGGACGCGCCGGTCTTGCGCCGACCCTGGCCGAAGACGTCAGCGGCGAGCGCGACATAGCCGAGTTCGGCCAGCGCCTCTGCCTTCAGATTGTCGGCTTCCTTCTGTCCCAGGATGTTGGGCACGACCAGCACGGCGGGGCGCCCGCCCTCTACCGCATCGTCCCAGGCCGCGACGCCCTCAAAGGGGCCGCCAGGGCCGTCATAGACCAGGGTTTGCCGCACGATCGCCATAACACTTGCTCCTGCTTGCCCGCCCCGGCCCAGCCGCTAAGGACCGGACCAACCCAATGCAAGGAGGTCCCATGCCCAAGCTCGTCCTGATCCGCCACGGCCAGTCGTCGTGGAATTTGGAGAACCGCTTCACCGGCTGGTGGGACGTGAACCTGACCGAGCAGGGCGAAAAGGAAGCCTGGGCCGCGGGTGAGTTGATGAAGGAAAAAGGGCTCGATTTCGACCTGACCTTCACCAGCTTTCAGACGCGCGCGATCAAGACGCTGAACCTGGCGCTGGAGGCGATGGGCCGGCTGTGGCTGCCGACAGAGAAGGACTGGCGGCTGAACGAGCGGCATTATGGCGGGCTGACGGGCCTGAACAAGGCCGAGACCGCGGCGCTGCACGGGGACGACCAGGTCAAGATCTGGCGCCGCAGCTTCGACGTGCCGCCGCCGCTGCCCGAGGAAGGCTCCGCCTGGGACCTGGCCAAGGACGAGCGCTACAAGGGCGTGGCGATCCCCCAGACCGAGAGCCTGAAGGACACGATCGCGCGGGTGCTGCCCTATTGGGAGGCGCGCATCTTGCCGGAGATCAAGGCGGGCAAGCGGGTGCTGATTTCGGCGCACGGCAATTCACTGCGCGCGCTGGTGAAGCACCTGTCGGGGATTTCGGACGACGAAATCACGGGGCTGGAGATCCCGACGGGGCAGCCGATCGTGTATGAGTTGGACGACGCGCTGAAGGCGACGGACCGGTATTATCTGAGCGAGCGGTGACAACGGCTCCTCCCCTCCCTTTCAGGGAGGGGAGATTCCCGTAAAATCCTCCCCGGGAGGGGGAGGGGGACCAGCGAAGCTGGTGGAGGGGTAGGCGCCGCAAGCTTTGCACCATGAGGAGAATACCCCTCCGTCACGCTTCGCGTGCCACCTCCCCCTCCCGGGGGA
>NZ_JAJNDV010000006.1 GCF_021043375.1 Sphingomonas sp. IC-56 | reverse complement strand
CAAATCCTGTCCCCGCAACCAACAAAAAGCCCGCAAGTCACATGACTTAGCGGGCTTTTTAGCGTTCGGCGCTCTCGCTGCAGAACGGGATGTAAGCACTCCCGAAGCAAGAGAGCGCGTAATCCTGCGTATGATGCGGGTGGCGGCAGCTTTGCGCTATATAAGCACCCATCGGCAACCTATTCTGGGGGTCTTGGAAGCGGACGGTCAGCTTTTGGACCCTGCTACGGCGGCTGAGGTCAGCTCTTGGGTGGTTTGCGGACAGGCAGCTTACAGGAAGCCGAAGCATGATAGCTGCCGTTCCGGATCGCGAACGTGCGAACGGCAGCTAACGACCCAATAGCAGACATTGTCGTGCGTGCTTAAACAACGGTCGAGGAGGAGCCACATGATCGACGATATGATTTGCCGACGTGTTTTCCGAATTGACTGGCATGAGGCGGAATGCCGTTTCTACAGGCCAGAGGAGGAGCGCGGCAGCTTCTTCTGCCGCGTTCAAATCGACTGGCCGGAAGGCACAAAGACCAAGAGGGCTGGCGGCGTGGACGAAGTGCAAGCACTCCTGCTCGGGATGATGCTGGCGCACACAGACCTACTGGCTGCGCGAAGCATGGACGGCAGGGCAGTCGAGTGGCTCGATGACAGGAGCCTTGGCCTTCCCGTGCCGCCCAATCTCCGAGATTGTGACCCCGACAATCGTATGTGATGACAACCGATGTCCGCTTCCTATCCAGTTGCGGACGTTCAGCGTCCTGGCGTCGATGATCGTGCGGGAACGTCCGAGATTGGGTGGGAAGCGGCCGCTCGCCCGAGTTGCTCAGGCGCCTAGCTGCGGTTCCGAAAAGAAAATGCGGTAGCAAGTGCGAGCACCGTGAGAGCGATGAGCATAATCGTCACGAACGTCGCGTTCTTGCTTGCACCGCAGGCCTGAGGCGTCACATCCGTCCTGCAGTCACCAAACATCGAAACGAAGAATGCGACAGGCGTAATCAGCGCGAGCCACAAGGCGACGTTCAGCAGGCGCTTCATAGGCCATCTATCGTTCAAGCGAACAACGTCCGCAACTGAGGCGAAAGCCGCCTGTCTGCTTCTGGCGTCCGCTTTGCCGATCAGGACGGCTGAGATTGGGTGGTTCGCTGTCCGGCAGCTTTCGCGCGGCGAGACGGCGTAAGCGGACGTTTTTACATGAAGCTCACAACGGCAGCGATGCGTCTAAATCCTGTCGTTCAGCCTTCGCGGAGGTGATCCTGAAGGCAGCCGCTCGTTGCCCGGCGCACGCTTATGTCATGCGCCGAGTATGGCGGAACCGAGCGTAGCGGTTGAGCAGATCGTTGATTATCTGCTCGTTCGAATAGCCTGTCACGTCGTGTGGCTGGTCACTTTCGGACGAATGGGCCACTGCGCGGTAATGGAGGCGCACCCGCTCAGGTGCGGTGCGCGGCTCCGCCCATGCGAAGCTCGCCGCTCGAAAACCGCGCGCGCGCACGCCATAGCGGAACTCACCTCGATCATCGTGGGGAACCCTGAGTTCGACGTGCTCCCCCTCCTGAATAAGATCAGGTGAGAAACCGCTCTCGCGCATCTGTGCCGCCACGGCTTCGAGCGCCGGCTTGGCTGTTTCCGAAAGGAAGGCTTCTACTTCGCTCTTGTCGTGGAAACGAGTGATGGTGGCGAGGCGTTGCTGCCAACTCAACGCCGTATCAGTGGCCGAAACGGCACTCACTACCGATAGATCCATTGCTTCCTTGCCCTCGGTCTGGAGCGCGCGCAGCAAGCCATAACAAATGAACACCATCACAACCGCGAATGGCAGCGCGCTAGCGATGGCTGCGGTCTGGAGTGCCTGGAGACCGCCAGCCACCAACAGGACCGCCGCAACACCACCCGCGCACACCGCCCAGAAGACGCGCTGCCACACAGGCGGGTTCTCCGCCGCGCCCGAGGTGATCATGTCAATGACGAGAGCCCCAGAGTCCGCAGATGTTACGAAGAAGGTGATGATCAGGAGCGTCGCGACACCGGAAACGACAACCGAAAGCGGCAGCTGCTCGAGCGTCTCGAACAGGGCTACCGGAAGGTTATTGGCAACCGTGTCGGCGATACTCGCAGTGCCGTTCAGATCGATCGCGATCGCCGTGTTGCCAAACACCGTCATCCACAAGAACGTGAAGAGAGTTGGCACCAGCAGCACGCCGCCGACGAACTGCCGGATCGTGCGGCCGCGTGAGATGCGCGCAATGAACATGCCGACAAATGGCGACCAGGCAATCCACCAGCCCCAGTAGAACAACGTCCAGTTTCCTAGCCAAGGATTGGGTTCATAGGCGTATAGCCGGAAGGTGCGCTGGACGACTTCGCTGAGGTACGTGCCGACATTCTGGATGAACGCTTGCAGGAGAAACACGGTGGATCCCGCAACCAGCACGAAAGCTAGCATCAACCCGGCGAGGATGATGTTCAGTTCCGACAAGCGCTTCACGCCCCTATCCAGCCCCAAGACGACTGACAGTGTTGCCATGCCCGTAATCGCGACGATTAAGACAAGCTGCACGAGCGTGTTGCTCGGGAGACCGAACAGGTAACTGAAGCCTGCATTGACCTGGAGCACGCCGAGCCCGAGCGATGTCGCAACGCCAAACATTGTGCCGAGAACCGCGAAGATGTCGACGGCATGGCCAATTGGACCATAGATGCGATCACCGATCAGCGGGTAGAGCGCCGACCGGATGGTGAGCGGCAGACCGCGCCGAAAGGCAAAATAGGCAAGCGCCAGGCCGACGACAATGTAGATGGCCCACGCGTGCAGCCCCCAGTGGAAAAAGGTCAGCACCATCGCTTGGCGGGCAGATTCGATCGTCCGACCTTCGCCAACCGGTGGCAGCGCATAATGCTGGATCGGTTCGGCAACGCCGAAGAAAATGAGGCCTATTCCCATGCCGGCGCTGAACAGCATCGCGAACCAAGAAAGGTAGCTGTAGTCGGGTTCACTGTCGTCCGGGCCGAGTTTTACATCGCCGTACCGACTGAACATCAGGAACAGGACGAACACCAGAAAGCCCGCCACCGCCGCGATATAAAACCAGCCGAAGTCCGCAACGATCAATGCTTGAGCTTCCGCGAACACACTGCTTGCTAGCTCGGGTGCAAGGGCACCGAAGAGCGCGAAGGCAAGGATCAGCCCGGCCGAGACGAAGAAGACCGGAGGGTTGATCTCCATCCTACGATTCGCGCCTGGTTCTGCCGCCTCATTCATTACCGGTTCGCTCAACTCACCTCCTTTTAGCAGCCAAGGTTTTTTCTCAAAAACCGAACGTGGCGAAACGTCGTCGGTTGCCACCCCTTGCTGACCCAAGCGCTTCCGCTATGGCAGCCGTCAGTCCGCATCCGGCCCAGTTTTGCCCGCGCCTGGTTGCCTGAACGCGCGTCCGCTTTAGACAAGCCGGGATCCGGTCCTGAGCGTCTGCAACTGGGGCGGAAGCGGACAGGATGCTTTCAGGGTCTGATTTGCCGATCAGGAACGTCTGAGAGTGGGTGGATAGTTGCCTGTCCGGTTTCGGGAGAAGACTGGCGTAAGCGGACATCTGTTCAAGAGTGGACGGGAACGCCGCCTTAGCATCCTGGTTCTTCCCCCCGAGACCGACAGAACGCTTCATCCGCTGCGATAGCCTTCTCCCGATCAACGACAAGGAAGCGTAGCTGGCTCTCAGCCGCAATTAGTACTCGGTCCACCTCAGCCCTAGCTCCCAACGTGGATGCCGCTCGGCGTGCTTCCTTCCGCGTTGTCGACCTCAGGCCAGCGCACCGTTTCAGAATTGCGGCCACAATTTGCTCTCGCTCAGTTCGCTCCTGAGGCAGACTTTCTCCTGTCTCCTTGGCGAGCGGATCAAGGAGGCAGCTAGAATACGCGACAAGGGCGCGGGTCGCTGCCCGCGGCAGTTGGGTGGCAGGCGAACTCTGCGTTGCAAGGATCACCATCAGCGTCAGCGCGGTCATCATATGCTCCCCGAAGCCGTCCTGAACTGCCGAAGGTCATCTCCAATGAGGTATGAAGGCTTCACTGACTGTCGGCAACTGACTGGCGCTTGGCATAGGCGGAAGTTGGGTGATTTGTGGTCAGTCCGCTTTGAGGCGACAGAGGCGGAAAGCAGACGTCAAACCACCGCTGGTTCACCCGCTGAATTTGCTTCTACATACCAGACGAAGCACATCGCGTCGCGAGGATCACCTCCGCTCGCAGCGAATTCGTCTAAGTACCGGTCGAAAGCAGACTGGCCCTCGGTTAGGAAATCGAACCGCCGTTGAAGGTCCTCGAATTGGGACAGGGCGGTAACGGCTGTTCGCTCGACCTGTTCTTCCCACGGGAGGTCCGGTGGAATGACCTTCAGCGTGTCGACCTCAATCCAGTAAAGTTCACATGTGCCTCCGTTTGGAAAGCGAAACTGAAGCTGACCTCCAATGCTGACAAGCTTTGCCAACCGAGCTGCTTCGACAACCAAGGGTATATCGGCAGGCGGCCATGCCCATTCGTTTCCGCGTAGCGTGCCACGCGCGCGGACATCTTGAGGCAGCAAGCTTTCTGACTGGGTACACATTCGGCGAACATCACAGATAAGCTGGTCGTCCACAAACGGGATCGGAGCTACCGCGGCCGAACGGCCAACAATGGTGCCTTAGCGGACGGCACGGTTCTCACGGCGAGAGCGCCAGCGGCGAAACAAAAGGGCGCTCCAGATCAGTGGGGTGAGCAACGCCATCCAGGCGAAAAGTCTCAGAAAAAGCCTTGCATCAAGTGTAAATAGGTCGCGGACGATTAAGCTTATCGACAAGAGCTTACCACCTGAGAGCCCGACACCTAAAAGGGTAATCGGAAAAACCGTAATCATGAAGATGGCTAAGAGCGCCAACCGTGCTCCAAGGCTGGTCGATTGAGCTTGGGTAGTCATTACCGCCACCTTCCACGATCTGTTGGTCGCCCAAAAGGAGGCGTTGCAACGATGGCTGGTTTGTCTGAACGAGTGGCGGGTTTCGGGTCACGCAGCATCACGAATGACGGGGATTGGGGCGGAAGCGAACAGGCGGCTTTCGGCGAGTAGACGGGGGTAGCCGCCTTCCCCGACAAGGATGATTGGTTGAGAATGCTCCCGTGCTTCAGAACATCTCGTCCAGCAGCAAGTGGAACTGGAGCTTGCGGTCGTCCGCAACGGCGATGCCGTACTGCTCGAGGAACCGGTCTTGCAGCGATACGCCGAACTCCCCGAGGTTGTTCCACAATATGGCGAGGTCCTGATAGCGGTCAGCGATGCCGACCTTTCCGGCATCGATGCAACCGACTACCTCGCCATCGAGCATCAGGATGTTGTCGAGCGAGAAGTCGCCGTGTGTGACAACGGGGTCGGAGGGGATCGGCAGCAGACGCTGCATGGCTCCCCACACCTGTTCCGCCGTCCAGCCTTCGTGCTTGTCGTCAAACTCATCTTCCTCGACCAGGCCCGCTTCGATGCGCTCCCGCGCCCGTGCGAGCCGGTAGGCGTGATCGCCAGTGAAAGGACATGCGCTGATTGGGATCGCATGGAGGCGGCGCAGGAACATCGCCAAAGCATCGACGACCCCGATGCGGGTATTAGGATGCGCCTCCAGGAGTTGGTGTGCGGTATGTCCGGGTATCGCCGTCATCAACAACCAAGCCTCGTTCTGGTCGAAGACGAACCCTTCGACAGCCGGGACGGGCATATGCCTCGCCAACCAACGCAATCTGACCATCTCGTCCGCTATGTCACCAGCGGTGGAGCCTTGGCCATGCTTCAGGAAAAGGTCAGGCGCGCCGACTTTGCCGTGCAGCCGGTAAACGGTCCCGCCTGACTCTCCGATGTTATCCCGAGCCCATTCATACCCGATCAGGGGCAAGGACATGCTCGCCGGCGTTGGAATGGCTGCACATGCTTCTTCCCGATCCGTATCCATCACACGCCTACCTTTCAACGACCGGTTATGACGGTCAAAAAGGGCTGATGGTAGGGCCGCTATTAAAGCGGTAGCGGGCGAAATCTCTTCACTCGCGGATTGTCCATGCCGCGCCCGATTGCCGGGCCTACACTCCTGTTCGACTGAAACGCAATTTCGTTTTGCTGCAATTTCGCTCTCTCGTTGACCGACATCAAGAGCGCGCCCCATCGCTTGGCAAACGTCCTTCCCCATCTGCTCGCGACCGCAGTCATAGTCACATTGCCATAACATTCCGGGCCTAGCGCCCCGGCCGTACACAAGAAGCGGCTCAAGGTGTCGCGCCATAGCCTTTCGGTTCAGGAAGCGGGCGCTGCAACGTCACCTTGATCGTGCAAAAATGGGGAATGCAATGAAATTGATGTTGGTTCGCCGGGCGCTGCTGTCCGGTGCAGCGCTTGCTGTTGCCCTCAGCGCCGAGAATGCCCATGCTCAGGACACCGGCGCGGCCGGAAGCGCCGAGGAGACTCAAGCCAGCGACATCGTCGTCACTGCGCAACGCCGCGAAGAGCGATTGGTGGATGTACCAGTCTCTGTGGCAGTCGTGCGTGGCCAGCAGTTGCGCGACTTCCAGGCCGCGGGTGATGACACGCTCGCGCTCGCTGGCCGAGTGTCTGGCTTGTATGCTGAAACCACCACCGGCCGCATCTTCCCGCGCTTCTACATCCGCGGTCTGGGCAACATCGACTTCTACCTCGGCGCTTCTCAGCCCGTCTCCATCATCCAGGACGACGTCGTGCTTGAGCATGTCGTCCTTAAATCCAACCCGGTCTACGATCTTGACCGCGTGGAAGTGCTGCGCGGTCCGCAAGGCTCGTTGTTCGGGCGCAACACCACCGCCGGCATCATCAAGTTCGACACGATCCGCCCGAGCGACACGTTCGAGGGCCGGGCGTCGGCGTCGGTCGGCACCTATGCCAGCAGCAACATCGATGCGGGCTTTGGCGGGCCGATCGTCAGCGATCTGCTGTCCTTCCGCGTCTCGGGCCTCTACCAGCACCGGGATGGCTGGGTGGACAACAGCTATACCGGCCCGTCCTTTGACGGCACTCGCGGCGGCTACAACGTCATGGGCGGCTTTGATGACCGCAACCTGCGCCTTCAGCTGCGCCTCACCCCCAGCGACCGGCTGACGGTGGACCTGTCGGGGCATGGCCGCTGGTATGAGGGCACCTCCACCATCTTCCATCGCGGCGCGCTGGTCCGCGGATCGAACAGCGTCGAGAACGAACCGCGCGACCGTGTCGCGCTGGACGAGGCGATGAACAACCCGCAGGCATATGACACCTACGGCGCGTCGGGTCGTATCAGCTATGATTTTGGCGGCGTCGTGCTGACTTCGATCTCGGCGTGGGAAACGACCAAGGGCTATAGCCGCGGTGACACCGATGGCGGCGCCGCGACGCTGTTCGCCGGCCCAGCCTATTACGGCGAGTCGCAGGGCAACATCCGTGACCTCGACCAGTTCAGCCAGGAACTGCGTCTGGCCAGCCCCGGCACCGGCCGCTTCAATTGGCAGTTCGGCGGCTATTATTTCGACAGCCGCGACATCACCGATTTCTACCAGCGCCGCTTCTTCCTCACCACGCCGTTCAGCCCGACCAACGCGAACAGCAACAACCCCAACAACTGGGTGCGGCTGCGCAACACCAACACCAGCTGGGCGGGCTCCGGCCAGGTCAGCTACGCGCTGACCGACAGCTTCACCCTGACCGGCGGCGCGCGGATCACCAACGACACCAAGCGCACGCGTCTGCTCAAGACGGCGGACAGCGGCACCGGCCAGGTGACCTATACAGGCCGCCGGGACGTCGAGCTCGACGACACGCGGGACAGCTGGGATGTCAGCGCGCTGTACAAGCTGAACCCCGATGTGAGCGTTTATGCCCGCGTGGCGAGCGGCTTCCGCGGCCCGACGATCCAGGGCCGCTCGGCAGTGTTCAACTCGGACTTCACCACCGCGGATTCCGAAACGAGCCTGTCGTGGGAAGCCGGCATCAAGGGTTCGGCGCTCGATAACCGGATGCGCTTCAACCTGAACGGCTTCTACTACACGGTCGACAACATCCAGCTGAACGCCAATGACGTGAACGGCAACGGTGTGCTGCTCAACGCCGACAAGGCCGAGGCTTATGGCGTCGAGGCGGAGCTGGACTTGCGACCGATCGATAGCTTCGCCCTTTCGCTCGGCGGCAGCTGGCTGCACACCGAGATCAAGGACGATGCCGCACTGGCGCAGGTGTGCGTACTCGGCGGCGCGGTGGTGTGCACCGTCACCGATCCGATCGTGAACATCCCGGGCCGTGGCGCCTTCGCCCGCATCGATGGCAATCGCCTGCCGAATGCGCCGGAGTACAACTTCAACGTGGCCGCGCGGTATGACCTGCCCGTGCAAAACGACGGAAAGTTCTTCATCGCGACCGACTGGAACATCCAGGGCTTCACGAACTTCGTGTTGTACGACACCGAGGAGTTCAACGCGAAGGGCAACTTCGAAGGCGGCCTAAAGATCGGCTATGCAGGTGGTAACGGCAATTGGGAGATCGCGGCGTTCGCGCGCAATATCACCAACGAAAAGAACCTGAAGGGCGTGCTGGAGAACTACATGGCCGCCGTGTTCAACGATCCCCGGATCATCGGCGTGTCCTTCAACGGCAGAATGCGATGAGGAAGTGCATAGGCTCCTCCCTGCTCGCAGGGAGGAGCCTATGCATCCTTCCCGACGCATGATTTAATTTATCATACCAGTCGCGACGCTTTGTTCAATCTGCCCGTTGAATGACCGAGTTTGAGGCGAAAGCTGCCGTTCGTTTCGATCTGCGCCGGGCGCCTCGCCACATTGAGGCTATCCGCAATTCCGGCTCCTCGCCAACAACGTTTAGCCGCAATAGAAAGGCCAGGGTGACGTCAGGCAGGGTGGGCTCGCTTCACCCGCTCTACGATGGCATTGAAACGCAGCTGCGATCTATCTTCGGCGCGATTGAGGTCGTCAAATACCGGCTCAGGGATGGCGGTAAGCACCGTCTTCCACATCCGCGTCGATCGCGATGCATATGAGCGCATCGCTGCCGCCTGCCCCCTAGTATCGCATGGCTTCTGTCTCTCTGGGCAATGGGCAGGGAGCCGGCGACAATATGGGTGTCGTTACCTGCTGGCAGCCGCCCGATGCATTTGAGGGCGTGCGCGTCGATCACCTGCGCCGGGTGCAGCAAAGAGTTGCGTGCGGCACCTATCGTGAAAGCTCCCAG
Source organism: Sphingomonas sp. IC-56 (assembly GCF_021043375.1). Taxonomy (GTDB): domain Bacteria; phylum Pseudomonadota; class Alphaproteobacteria; order Sphingomonadales; family Sphingomonadaceae; genus Sphingomonas. Next base: position 276,267 of record NZ_JAJNDV010000006.1, on the reverse strand, counting down.
TCGCCTGATTGGGGTGGGGCACCTCGTCGGAGAGATCCTCGACGTCGATCCAACCACGAAGCCGGGTAAGGCACGCCTTCGGCGGATCATTGGTGAGTGGATCGGCAACGGCGCTCTCCGCATCATCGAGGGCAAGGACGACCGGCGCAAGACCGTCAAGTTCGTGACCGCCGGCGAGCCGGCGCTCGGTTGATGCTCCACCACGTTGAGGTGGAGCGGAGCACACCGGAGCAATGGAACACCTGGCTCTGCTCCACCACCACCCCTTTAGGGGTGTGGGGTGGAGCGGAGCAGCAGGAGGCCAGTGCAGGTGGAGCACTGGAGAGCTTTAGGAAGCCCACTCAGGCTGATGGAAGACGACCTCTCGCTGGGCTGCGGTGCCCCGGAACGGTGCGGTGCCGCGGAGGCTGAAATTATGATCGTGTGGCGCAGCAGCAGATTTGCTGCACTAGCTTGTGGCCCCAGAGCTGGGAATGCTTCGGTGCAGGTGAGGGGCTGTACGGCGGCTTCGGCACATAGCTAGTGGCGAGCTGATACACCCAAGCAAATTCGGAGTCAGAGGATCTCACCTTGAAATCCGATGACGAGCTTGAGGGCGGTGGTTAAGGTCGAACGATCAGCGGAGGTGGAAAGCCGAACTCCGCCGCAATTACTACTGGGGGGTGGATATGCTGATTGTTGATTATGATCGTCGAGGGTGCACGGCAGGACGGATTTCGCCGCAATGAGGGACGCCGCGCACAGCTCGGAACGCGACCGGCAGCAGCTTGAACGGCTAACTTTTTTCTCTGATGCGGTGTTCGCGATCGCAATGACGCTGCTGGTCGTCGAGGTGAAGCTGCCGCACTTGCACCAGGTGAGTGGGCCGGAACTTGGACGGGCGCTGTTAAGCCTAATACCCAACTATATCGGGTTTCTGGTAAGTTTCCTCGTGCTTGGCCGGTTTTGGCTGGTGCACCATGAAGTCATGGGGTTGCTACGTGCGAGCAATAAGCGGCTGACGGCAGTCAACCTGCTGTTGTTGCTTGCGGTGGCGTTCATGCCGTTTCCGGCAGCGGTTATCAGCGAGTACGTGCAACTGCGGGTTGGAATAGGCTTCTACACCGGATGGCTGATCGTGCTGGGCCTCCTAAACCGCCAGCTGATCCGCAGCATCGTCGCCTCACCGGAGCTGCTCGACGCAGGCCTGACGACGGATGACATGCGTCCGATTTTGCGGCGGAGTTGGATCTCGATCGCGATTGGCGTGTGCGCTTTCGTCAGCGGCATGGTCACGTGGGTAGCGGCACTCGTGGTGCTGACGTTGGGTAGCCCTCTGATCACCTTCGTCATCGGGGCGCTACGCAACGCGTAAGGATGCGACGGCCGAATGAAAGAGTAAAAGGGCGGGCTAACCTGTTCAAAGGCGAGGAGCTAAGCGCCTCCTTCACCTGTGCGACACAATCCAAGACCATCTTCGCCTCGTCGGTCCCGATGGCGCTGCTTTGGGGCGATGCGGGTTACCTGCTGTACAACGACGCCTACGCAAGCATCGTCGGCGACCTTCATCCGGCCTCGGCCGGTGCCAGCGTGTTCGAGGCGTTTCCCGACTTCGTTGACCGCAACAAGGCAGCGATGGACGCCTGCCGTGCCGGGGGCATGTTCTCACTCCACGAGCAAGAAATCGCATTGGATCGCGGAGCCGGACCCGAGCTTCGCCTGCTCGACGCGGACTACTCCGCCGTGAGGGACGTGGACGGGACCATGGCTGGCGTACTTGCCATTGTCATGGAGCGGACGGATCGGGTTGCCGCCGAGCGCGCGGCAGAGGCCGAACGCCAGCGCCACCGCGCCATGCTGCAGCAGATGCCGGGTTTTGCCGCCGTGCCGAGCGGGCCGGAACACCAGTTCGACTATGTCAACGACGCCTACCGCTCCATATCTGGCGATCGCGAGTACGTCGGCCGCACGGTGCGCGAGGTATTTCCCGACCTCGCCGGCCAGGGCATCTTCGAGTTGCTCGACCAGGTGTACTCTAGCGGCGAGCCTTACGTTGCGCGCGGTGTTCCCCTCAGCCTGGAGCAAGAGGATGGGGACATATATATCGACCATCTTTACGAGCCCATCCGCAACGATGACGGGGTCATCGGCATCTTCGTAGGGGGGTATGACGTCACCGAGAGGGTTCGCGCCGAACGGAGACGCGATGGACTGCTGGCGCTCGATGATGTGCTGCGCGGTGCGCCTGACGCAAACGCGATGGCAAGAGTTTCCGCGCAGATGCTTGCTCAGACGCTTGGCGCCTGTCGCGTCGGCTACGGCGTCATGGATGCCAGTGCTGAAACGATCACAGTAGTTTCCGAGTGGAGTATTGAAGGACTGCCAACAGTTGCTGGCGTTCATCGCTTTGCCGACTTCGGCACCTATTTCGATGATCTTCGCCGAGGCTACGCGGTCATCGTCGATGATATCTGCACCGATCCGCGCACGGCTGCCAAAGCGGAGGCGTTCGGCGCGATGGGTATCGCTGCATTCGTGGATGTGCCGATCCTGGTCGACGGGCGCGTTGTGGCGGAAATGTTCGTCCACGCCGCAGCACCTCGGCGCTGGCGGTCTGAGGACGTAGCCTTCACACAAGATGTGGCGCAGCGCACCTGGGCGGCAGTCGAGCGCATGCGCGCTGAAGATGCCGCGCGGCAGGCCCATGAGCGTCTATCGGCATCGGAGGAACGCTACCGCACCCTCTTTGAGCGGATGGATGAGGGCTTCTGCGTCCTTCAATTGATCGATGGGCCTGGCGGTCCTCTGTCAGACTATGTCCACGTGGAGGCGAACCCAGCCTACGCCCGCCATACGGGTATCGATTACATCGTCGGACGAACCGCGCGCGACGTCCTCAGTTCGGCGGAAGCCGATGACTGGGTGGCGACGTTCCGGCGCGTGCTGGAAACGGGCGAGACGGTGCGCTTCGAACGCGAATTCGAGGCGGCGGGGCGTCACCTTGAGGTCGCCGCATTCCGCCTAGACTGGGCGCAAACACGACAAGTGGCAGTCATTTTCCAGGACATTACGGCCAGGAAGCGTGCGGAACAGGCGCTTCGCGAAAGCGAAGCCCGTTTTAGGCTTATGGCTGACGCCGTGCCTCAGATCGTCTGGATCACCGATGTCGACGGCCGAACAGAGTTCTTCAACAAGCAATGGAGTGACTACACCGGAATTACTTACGAGTCGACAACCGCGGGTGAGGTCGCGGCGAAGCATGTGCATCCCGACGATGCGGTGGCGACAATGGCCGCATTCGAAGAGGCACGTCGCGCTGGTACCACGTTCGTGGTAGAGCACCGCATCCGCTCGCAGGCGGGTGAGTGGCGTTGGTTCCTTGTACGGGCAGAGCCCTATCGCGATACGAACTCAGGCGAGATCACTCGTTGGTTCGGCGTCTCCGTCGATATCCACGACCGCAAGGAAGCTGAGGCTAAGCGCGACGCACTGCTGGAACTCGATGATCGCCTCCGCGAGGCCGATGGAATTGCTGCAATGACGTTCATCGCATCTGAGGTGGTCGGACGTGCTGTGGGCGCCACCGCCGCCGGCTACTGCACGATGGATGGCGACATGGACGGCTTCGTTATCGAGCGAACCTGGTCCGCCCCAGGCACTCCGGGCATAGCGGGCCGCTACCGCATGCAGGATTTTGGGCGCTACAGCCCCGATCTGCACCTCGGTCGCGACGTCGTCATTCCAGATGTTCGATTGGACCCGCGAACCGTCGGCACCGTCGCCGCTCTCGAAGGGGCGGGCGGGCCTTCGTCAACATCCCGGTCATGGAACGAGGCCAGTTTGTCGCCGTGTTCTTCGTCCTCAACACGGCGCCTCGGAATTGGTCGGCGGAGGACCTCGCGTTCATACGCGATGCGGCAGACCGGACGCGCTCGGCGGTCGAGCGCCGAAGGGCCGAGGACGATCTCAGTGCCCTGGCGGCCTCGCTCGAGCAGCAGGTGGCCGAGCGCACGGCGGACCGCAACGAGCTTTGGCAGCTTTCCCGCGACATCATGCTCCGCTGCACGTTCGAAGGCGTGATGACCGCGGTCAATCCCGCATGGAAGGAAGTCCTCGGCTGGACCGAGAAGGAGCTTGTCGGTTCGAACCTCTTCGACCTCATCCACCCCGACGACGCGGCCCATACGGCCACAGGGGCTCGCGAACTTTCAGAAGGGATCGGGCACGCAAGGTTCGACAATCGCTACCGCCATCGTGACGGCAGCTACCGTTGGATTTCATGGTCCACGCGGTCTGCAGAAGGGCTGGTCAACGCTGTAGGCCGCGACATCACCTTTGAGATAGAACGCGCAGCCGAGCTGACCGCGGCGCAAGAGGCGCTGCGCCAATCGCAGAAGATGGAGGCGATGGGCCAGCTCACCGGCGGCGTGGCGCACGATGTAAACAATCTGCTGACCCCCATCATGGGCAGCCTCGACCTTTTGAAGCGTCGAGGCGTCGGTGGCGAACGTGAGCAGCGCATGATCGACGGCGCGCTGCAATCGGCCGAGCGGGCCAGGGTGCTCGTGCAACGCCTGCTGGCGTTCGCTCGCCGCCAGCCATTGCAGGTGACGTCAGTCGATGTGCACAAGCTCGTCGAGGGCATGGCCGATCTTGTGGCGAGCACGTCAGGGCCGCGCGTGCAGCTCGAGCTGAACCTCTCGCCCGAGCTGCCCCCGGCGAAAGCCGACGCTAACCAGCTTGAGATGGCGCTCCTGAACCTTGCCGTGAACTCAAGGGATGCCATGCCGGACGGTGGGCGCCTGACGCTCGCCGCTGCAGCCGAGACGGTCGACAGCGGGCGCCGAGCGCAGCTTGCGCCGGGGGACTATGTGCGCGTGTCGGTTGCCGACACCGGAGCCGGGATGGATGAGGCGACGCTCGCCCGTTGCATCGAACCCTTCTACTCGACCAAAGGGGTCGGCAAGGGCACGGGCCTTGGTCTCAGCATGGCGCACGGGCTCGCCGCCCAGCTCGGGGGCGCGCTCACCGTGCAGAGCAGGCCGGGCGTCGGCACGAACGTCGAACTCTGGCTGCCGGCGAGCCGGGAGGCCCCGCACAGCGTGGAGCGATCGGCGGGGAACGACGTGCGGGCGGTGGGCGCTGTGCTCCTGGTAGACGACGAGGAGCTGGTGCGGGCGAGCACTGCCGACATGCTCGCTGACATGGGCTATGCCGTCGTCGAGGCGGCCTCGGCCGAGGAGGCGCTGCGCCTTGTCGATGGTGGACTGCGCTTCGATCTGCTGGTGACGGATCACCTGATGGCCGGCATGACGGGCGCCGAGCTCGCGCGCGAGGTGCGCGCCCGCGAGCCGGACAAGCCGGTGCTAATCGTCTCCGGGTACGCCGAGGTGCAAGGCCTCGCACCCGACCTGCCAAGGCTCACCAAGCCCTACCGCCGGGACGACCTCGCCGCGAGCATCGCTACGCTGACGGCCGGAACCTAGGCCTAGCTGGTCTGTGTTTGTTCTGGAGAACAGACGGATCCCCGTTTCGGCAGCTACGCACAGCGATTACCAATGGGTGGGTGCACGAACGGCAGAAACGGGATTCCACATCCCAGAGCAGCCTTCCGTCTCCCACCAAATCGGCTTTGAACGGCCATATGAACGAACGTCCGCTTTGAGGGGGCAGACTGCGAAAGCCTTAATGACCGGGATTGGGCGCATACCTGCCATTCAGGCCAAGCGAGCGGCCAACTCCGAGGCGACATTATTAGCAGCCGCTCGCACAGGATCTCCCGCTACGTGAGCATAGCGGGCAGTGGTCTGCACCTGCGTGTGACCAAGTAGCTTGCCGATCATCGGCAGCCCGTGGCCTGAGGCGACGGCTACCGATGCGAAGGTTTGCCGCAGATCGTGGATGCGTACGTCCTTCAGACCAGCACGGGCGCGCACCCGCTGCCAGAACGGTTGAAGATCGGACAGCGGCTTGCCGCGCAGGGTGCCTGCAATCACGTGCGGGTTGAACGGCTGACGCTCAAGGGAGGCAAGGAAATCCACCGCGGCTTGGCCGAGGTGCAAGACCTTAGCACCGGTTTTGGAGTCTGGGAGGCGAAGGGCCGAGTCTCCGAGATCCACATGCTCCCACTTTAGCTTCATGATCTCGTTGAGTCTGCAACCGGTCCGAATCAGCAGCCGCACTGCTGCGATGGCGGATGCATGCTCGACCCGTTCTGCTTCCATCTCGTTGAGGACTTCCCCGAGGCGCTTTAGCTCAGCCGCGCTCAGGAAGCGTTCCCGCTTCTCCTCGAGATACTTGCGGATGTGCTTGCGGGGGTTCGAGCCGTCCGGACGCAAACCCCACATCTCGGCGAGGCTGAACATCTTGGAGACGATCTCCAGGTTCCGGTTCGCTTGGTACGGGATGTGCCGCAAATCATGGTGGAACTTGGCGATATCTGCCCGGCTGACCTCCGTCACTCGCAAGCGGCCAAGGGCAGGGAGGATGAAGCGCTTGAGGTTCCGCCGGTACTCCTTGGCCGTACTTTCCTTCACGCGGATGGAGATGTGCTCGCGATCAAGGCGTTCCGACAGCTCTCGCACCGTGACAGCCTCACGTCGGTCCTGCCGCTCTTGTGCGGGATCACCCCCAGAGCAGACATCAGCCAGTGCCTGAATGGCCATCGATCAGGCTTGGTCGGGAGTAAGCACCCCGTGTGCACCTAGGGTCAGTCTGCGGGAGCGGGTGCCGACCCGATACTGGACCAAATAGCTGCGACGCCCGGAGGGGAGGAGCCGCACGCCGAAGCCCGCGATATCACCGTCCCAGATCATGTACTCCTGAGCGCGAACCTCCGCACTCTCGACCACTCGCTTCGTGAGTTTCGCCACCTGATGCTCCTGCTACCGTTGATCGCGAACTCCGCAGTTCCGGCAGCATGGCGGAAGCAAGAGGGCGCGCGTCGCAGCGAAATGCTGCGGAACAGTCAGGCCTGAAGGGCAGGGTAGTCAACCTAAGTCACTGAAAACGCGAAGAACAAAGAAGCGCAGCGTAGTCTTGCGTACAGCTTGCCGCAGCACTCATAACCTGAAGGTCACAGGTTCAAATCCTGTCCCCGCAACCAAAAGCCCGCAAGTCACAAGACTTAGCGGGCTTTTTGGCGTTCGGCGCTGTCGCGGCAGAACGGGATGTAAGCACTCCCGAAGCAAGAGGGCGCGTAATCCTGCGTAGTCGTTCGCAAGGTGGCAGCTGTGCGCCCAAGAAGAAATAAGCGGTGTGGGGCTCACGATCAGAGGGAGGGAGGCACCCACCGATTGCTCCCTAGACGGCCACGCGTTCCAAGCCGCGGCGTGATTAACTGCTGGGGCTGGAAGGCCGCTTCTCGCAAACGCCTGGCAGGCCGAACCTCATCGTATTTTGTCGGCGCCGAAATCAGGAATGGGAATGCTATGCTCGGTAATCCACTGAGCCGTAGTCTCGAGGTCGGCCAAGTCATGGACGTCGCGGCAACCACTCGTCTCGAAGGGGAGGATCCGGGATCCCATGCACGGCCAGGGTTGCTGCCCAAGAGGATCGAATACCGCGTCGCGCCCGCGCAGCACCCAAAACGAATGATCAAAGAAATAACAGGTCGGCAGATCCTGCCGATTTGCGGAAACGCCGCCTTCTGCGACGAATGGCTCCAGCGAGCCGTCGCTTCGCAGGCGCTTCGCGCGCATTGGATGATATTCCGGATGTTGATGCGCAGGCACCACTGAGGTGGCTTCCGGATTAGCGAGCAGCAGATCGATACAAGCATCGATCTGCGCCGTGCTGACGGTACCTACATTCGCGTGCTGAACTACCAGCACATCGATTGGCCCGTCTCGCTCCATAATCTCGAAAGCGTGCCGGACGGCATCGCTGCTTTGCGCCGTCGCGCTTGCGAGCTCCGCGGGACGTTCGATCGGCCGATATCCCGCTTCCCGAGCCGTTTGCAGGATTCGCTGACAATCGCTGCTGATGTAGAAGCGGTCTACGTGACGACTGTGGCGGGCTGCCGCTGCCGTCCAGTGGAGCAGCGGAACGCCAAGCACCGGCAAGATGTTCTTGTCCTTCAGCGAGCTGCCGCCGCGCCCGATCATCAAGGCCACGATGTTCACTGGGAGATCAGCCGCATGTTGCCCTCGGTGACGGGTGTCGCCAAGCTTGCAAAAATCGCTGAGATGTCGAACCGCTCTGGACGATAAGGTGCAAGCCGTCCGGCCGCCACTCTCTCCTCGATGCCGTCGAGGAACCGTTCCGGCTGAGTAACGTCCAGGCCATCGAAATCTGCCACATGATATTGCCACCATGCGACTCGCTGGATGCGCTCGATCAGCGGCTCCGGGAAGCGGTAGCGTATGAGCCGGGCCGGCGTCCCACCAACGATGGCGAAGGGCGGCACATCCTTTGTAACGACCGCGCCGGCGGCGACGACTGCACCGTCGCCGATCGTGACCCCCTGCTGGATGAGCACGTTTTGCCCGATCCACACGTCGTTGCCGATGATCACGGGCCCGCGGTGCGACTGGAAGGGCGCGTGCTCCGGCGCTCGGCCAAAGTGGTCGCGGATGTTCGACTCGAAATAGTGCCGGAATGTGAAGACGTGGGTGCTGATAAAATCAACGGGATGATCTATGCCAAGCACCGCGCAAGACCAAGCAATGCTGCAGTAGCGAGCCACGGACGTCTCCTGCGGAAGCTGTGATCGTGAGTAGGAGAAGGCGCCTGAGTTCCAGAAGGTGCCACCTTCGAAGGTCGCGAACGGTTCGGCTAGGATAGAAGAGACCAGGCGCAACTCTTGGCCCATAATGATCACCCCATCCAGCTTATTGTGGTGGGCTAGAGAAATGTTCTTCGAGCGCAGAAAATCACGCATCTTCGAGTTGTAGTGAACGACGATAGTATCTGGATCGTACATCTTCGAAACCTACGCCGCCGCGCGAAGATATTTGTGGTGCTCGCTCGGATTGATCACTTTGTTCCCAGAGCCGACCAACTCCTCGGCCTCCCGGATCATTGCAACATAGTCGCGGAAGTCCGAGGTAGTCAGATCGACTGCCACCGCGTCGAAATGCGCCCAATCGCTATTGCCCAGCTTGACGTGCTTCTCGACCATTCGCGCGCCTGCTGCGACGGCCAGTGCTGAGGCTAGCCAACCGAAGTCGTGGCTGGAGTAGCCCGGGACGATCCGGTGGTCGGCCTGCGATAGCCCATGATAGTGCCGCACAACGGCGACGTTGCAGTCCGCCTTGGGCGTCGGATAGGCGGAGTTACACTGCAGCAGGTACAGTTCCCGGCAGTTTACGAAGCTGCCAAGCAGCCACTTTTCATACTCCAAGCCGGTCATTCCGGTCGAGAGCACAACCGAACCCCGATAGTTCCGCGCGACGTAGCTCAGATAGTCCCGGTGCTCCGAGATAGTGCTGGGCAGCTTTACCATTGCAGGATCGAACTGCAGCATGAACTCGAACGAGGGCTGATCGAGCACCGACGCGAACCAGTGTATTCCGAGTTCCTGGCACAGAGCGTCTACAAAAGCGAAATCGTCCCGATCAAGTTCAAGCTGGCGGCGATAATCGCCAAAGGTTTTTCCGAAAGGAGAGACATAGGGTGAAGCGAGCTGTTCGGCAGTGTAAAAGCTTTGAACATCACGCTTTTGCAGCTTGATGTGGTCGGCACCTGCCGCCCACGCGGCCCGGATCATGCGCTCCAGCCGGTTACGGTCGCCGAAATGATTGGTCGTAAGCTCCGCCGTGACCTGAACGCCGGCGCAAAAACGGCGCGACGTTTCCCCGTGTGAAACATGAAAGCGGCGGTTCAGGCCCTCGGCCGACAGTTGCGAAAAGGATCGGTCGCCCACATGAACAACATCCAGATCGGAATCCTTCAGCATGTACAGGCAGTTGAGGAAGAAGAATTCCTGCATGCTGATACGGAAGAACCGATCGGCGCTGTTACTAGGCGCATAATCGTGGTTGATCGCCTCCGACACGCCGGCATCTGGCCGGAAATCGAAACCAACCATGTAGACCGTCTGGCGACGACCGCGCGCGCGCGCCACCTGGCGGGCGACGTTGAGCGCCGAGAGAAAGAGAACCTCCTCGATTGCAAAGCTGTCCGAAAGGAATCGCTGCATTAGCATGTCATTATTATCGTTCTGGAGCGGCACGAACGGCGCGCGCAGCGTCTCGCGGTCAGGGGAAGTGAAATCCGTCGAAGTAACGTAGAGCCGCGATCGCAGACCATTGGCCACCACCGCCTGTTTCACCCAATCTGCATGGAACAGCGTGATATCGACCGGCGCAATCCGCTCCGCGTCGTTCACGCCGATGACCAGCGACCCAACAAAAGCGTCGGGCGAGACCGCGTCAGCCGAAGGACCCTTGCCCAGGATGAAGATCGTATCGGTGCCGTATGTCGACGCGATACCGCCGATCCGGCTCGAGAAATGCTCCATCATATGAGTGTCCATCGATCAGAATCTCGCAGTCGTTTTCGCGAGCCAGCATTAGCCCCGCGAGAAGGTCCCACGAGCGGGCGCCCTTTGGGTTTACGAACCGGGCAAGCGCACCACGCGTGACGTTAAACATATTATAGACGGCACAGCCGAAGATGCGGGCTTCGCCACCTTCAGAAATCCCCGAGACGATGGCGGGATGGATTGAGGATGAATAGCCGGTGATGCGGGAGCGCACCCGCTGAATCGGCTCGCCGGTCGCCATCCAGTCGCCTAGTTCGGGGAGCATCAACAGGCTGCCGGCATGCTCCGCGCCACGCCACAGGCTTAGCGCGACGCCCCACTCCTTCAGTCCGGAACAAAAATTTTCCGTGCCATCGATCGGGTCCAGCACGGCTATCCAGCCGTCGCGCGATCGCGGTTCCACACCCTCGCAGAAGCTCTCTTCGCCGATGAGCTGCAGCCCAGGCAGGCGTTCGCCGAGCCAGTCGGTCAGTCGCGCCTCAAGGAAGATGTCCGCCTCGGTGACTGGGCTGCCGTCCGGCTTCCACCTTACGTCGTAGCGGCGTTCGAAAAGTGAGGGCAGAGCTTCAAGGACGACGCTCCGAACCCCGCAGAGCAATGGACCGACCGAGTTGGTCACGCGGCCCAGTCCACTTCGCTTTGATACGCTTCGAACCGTTCGAGCCCGCTCTGAAGCCGGTCACGCGAGAATGGCCGCTCGACGCGGTCGAGGATTTCCGCAGCCTCAATTTTCGCAGGAGCGATAACTTCGTGCATGACGTGAAATGCGAACCAGGTGCGCGCTTGGTTGACGGAAGCTCCGGCTCGGCCTGCCCTGACGTCGCTTAGAAACGGCGTGATCTCCCCGTGCACGCCGATCCAATCGGCAGTGGGACGATGGGACAGGCGAAGCGTTGGCTTCCCGAAGAACGCGCCCGCGTAAAGCGCCTTGGTGTTCTGGACGACCAGACCATCGCAGTTCTTGATAAGCAAGGTTGTAGGCAGATACCGCGCCCCGGCGTTCGGGACCAACTGTGCCCTCGATCCGAGCGCCCTTATTGCAGAGTGGACCAGGCGATTGTCGACATGCTTGTAGTTTAGCGGGTGATCGGCGATCGCCAGCACGAACTCGTCGTCGATTGCCTCGGCCACATGGTCGATAAGATCCAGGTTGCGCGCGAAGCGATTGTGGAAGCCGGTGAATGCCTCCTCGTGCTCATATTCCAGCGGCAGGGCGATGATCTTGCGGCCTTCGGGCAGCCCCATCTGCTTCAGCACCTGGTCGCGCGGCAGGCAAAAGGGCGGCTCGTTTTCCAACCTGTTCTGCATTCGCTCCCATGTCGTGGCGAAAGCTGCGTCTAGGCTTTCACGATCCTCGTCGCTCAACACGGGCATAGCGCCGTGGTGCCAGAAGTCCCGCTGCAGTATCATTCCATCGAGCGGTAAGGCGAACGGAGAAGCGCCTGATTCCAGCAGGTGGACAATCTTACCCGGAAATCTGGACGGCGTCGCAATATCCGCGCTTCTGCAGAAGACATAGTCGGGCGCGATTTTCTGGACGAACTCGACCACGCCGTCCGAGTCCGCCGGATACGTCCTCAACGAGCGGTGGTCAGGATCATTGACGATATGCCATTCGACACCGTGAATGGAGCTGCACCCCTCCACCTGCGCCGGACCGACACCCGTATTCCGCCAGAGCGGCGGTACAACGACGTGAACCTCTGTCTCGGTGGCGAGAGCCCCAATCAACGGAGAGATCATGTGGTCGAACCACCAAGGGGTTACGACGGGTAGGTAGAAGAGAACTCGCGCCATTTTCTAATTATAGTAAACGGCTGAAGGGGCGCGGGGTACGCAGCGAAAAAGGGTGCTCCTCTCGTCTCCAGCTTGGCTGAACGAACTCGGCGCTACGCCCGCTGGGTTATCTGCGCTGCTTATTGCCTCGGGAGCCACGAGATAGGCTCCGCGTTGAGGCCGAGTGCGGAGATGCTTGGAACCGGTAGCGGAGGAAGATCAAAGACCAAACCGACTCCCGCGCCGATTGATCACGCTATGCCCTACTTGCCGAAATCAACAGCCGTTTAGATGAGGATCTCGCGGCAACGGCTTGACGGTTCGAGATTGATGCGATGACCTCCTCGTCTGCGGGGCAGTGACAGACCCTGTCGTGCTGACGCCGCCCTATTTGAAGAATTGCTCGGAAACGTTTGCCAGCTGAGCCAAGCTCGACGCGAGCTCATCTTTGCGGAACGGCTTGGTCAGGCGCGGGAGATCAGGATCGACGCCTTCGGTCTCTGCGTATCCAGATACGAGGAGAACCGGCAGTTCAGGCCTGATCGAGCGCGTAATCCGTGCAAGATCAGTTCCGGTGATGCCTGGCATCAGGTGATCGGTCAGGAGAAGGTCAAGGCGCTCGCCCTGTTCGATTATCCGCATTGCGTCTTCGCCGGACGCTGCCTCAATGACCACGTACCCCAAGTCCGAAAGCATGTCTGCAGTGCTCATCCGCACCAGTTCTTCGTCGTCCACCAGCAGCGCCACGCCCCGTGCTGCCGCTGTCAGGCTGACGTCGTCTACCTGATCCGCATCCTTCGCGGCGGTTGCGCTCTGCGGAAGCCAAAGCTCGACGTTGGTTCCGAGTCCGGGCTGGCTCTGGATACTCAAGGCGCCACCGAGCTGCGAGGCGAGGCCATGCACCATCGACAGGCCAAGCCCAGTCCCCTTGCCAATACCCTTGGTCGAAAAAAACGGCTCAATCGCCCGCGCGATGGTTGCCTCGTCCATACCTTTGCCAGTGTCGGCGACCGACAGCTTGACGTATGTCGCAGGCTTCAATCCCGAACGGTGCCCTGGACCGACCTTCTCGGCGATTGCGGCGATTCGGAGGGTACCTCCGCCTTGCATGGCGTCCCGCGCGTTAACCGCGAGGTTCAGCAGCGCCATCTCTAGCTGGTTCGGATCGGCTTTGGCCGGGGGCAGGTCGCTCTCGGCTTGAACCACGACATCAATCTGCGGACCAGTCGTGCTTGAGACAAGCTCGCCCATCCCGTTTACGAGCTTGGCGATGTCTACGGCGACTGGCTGCAGAGGCTGCCGTCTGGCGAAGGCGAGCAGGCGCTGGACGAGCGTCTTGGCGCGGTCAGCGGATTGGGCAGCGCCAGCGATCAGTCGCTGCTCGCGCTCGTTGCCTATGCCCTTGCGCTGAAGCATGTCGAGCGAACCGACGATGGGAGTAAGCAAATTGTTGAAGTCATGCGCCACGCCGCCCGTGAGCTGTCCCATCGCCTCCATCTTCTGGCTCTGACGTAGCGCTTCCTGCGCCGCTTCGAGATCGGCCTGACGCTGTTTCTCCGCGGTCACGTCACGACCATAAGCGTAGATGAGCGCACCTTCAGGCGCAGCAGTCCAGGAGATCGATCGCAACTCGCCATCCTTGGCGCGGAACCGGTTCTCGAAGGGAGGCAGCACTCCGCCTCTGGCGTGCTCGAGGGCGTGTTCCGTCGAAGCTACGTCGTCGGGGTGGACGAACTTGAACAAATTCCGTCCCAGAATGTCGGGCTCCGTCCATCCCAGAATCGCGGTCGTAGCCGGGTTGATGCGTCGAAAGTTGCCTTCGCCGTCGATGACGGCGAACATGTCGCTCGCATTGCGCCACACCCTGTCCAGGTCGGCAGAGGCCTCGGCTACCCGCCGTTCCAATGTTTCATTCAATTCGCGTAGCCTTTCCTCGGCCCGCGCGCGTTCCATTGCTCCCCTGACGCGCTCGCCGACTTCGCGAAACAGGCCTTCTTCGGATGTTGTCCATGTCCGCGGTGTCGCGCTTTGCAAGGCCAGCAGGCTTACCCAATCCTCATCCTGGAACAGCACCACATCCAGGTAAGCGCCGACTTGTCTCGCAAGCAGTCCTGATCGTGCGTCTTCGTTCAATCGCGCGTCGGTGCGAACGTCATCGATCTTGACAATCGGGCATTCGTGGTAGGCGTTGAGCAGGCCCGGTCCGAACGCCTCCAGATCATGCTCGCCGGCGAGCGATTCTACGCCTCTGGTATAGTCTCGCTCGACCTTCATCAGGCTGCCGAAGAACTCCGCATAGAAGACCCGGCTCAGGCCAAATCGTTCGCCGAGCCGCTCTGCAGCCGCAGCGGCGATCTCCGGCGGCGTGCTGAGGGAGCGCAACGCATCCGAAATCGAGAGCAGAAAGGCTTGCCGTGCCTCGCTTTCGCGTAACTCGGCCTTCGCCGTAGTCCGCTCGATCGCGTCGGCGGCCTGCCGGGCGAGCACGTCAAAGAGTTTGAGGTCGCGTTCTGGAGGCTGGTGCGGATGCTTCCAATGCGTGGACAGCATGCCGAGCGGCTTGCCCGAGCGAGACAGAAGCGGCGTCGTCTGCACCGCACGCATGCCAGTCCAGCGATACGACTGAAGGTCCCCGCTGCTTGCCGGGAGGCCACTGTCCTCCACGTCGGGCACGATCACCCGCTCGCCCGTGGTCAGTGCAATGCCGCAGGTGCTTTCAGAAGCGGCATGGACCGTCTGCCAGTAGGCCGCCGAGCGCGGGTCGTAGCCTCGGTGCGCCAGCAACTCGAGGTCGCCGGACGAGTTCAGCAGTTGAATGCTGGCGCATTCTGAGCCCATCAGCACGGTAGCAGCCGTCAGGATTGCGTCGTACACTGACTGCGGATCATCATCACCGATCAGTCGCGTGCTGACCTCCTGCAGGCGTCCCAGCGCCTCCACCTCAGCTGCCAGCGCCTGCTGGGCCTGCCGCAGGCTCGCCTCCGCCCCGTGCTCGGCCGTGCGATCGCGGAAGATCTTGAGATAGCCTCCGCCTGGCTGGTCGAGCCGCATGGTAAGACCCGAGCCCCAGAAGCGACTTCCGTCCTTCCTCAGGTGCCAGCGCTCGTTCAGCGCGCGGCCGCCCAGCTTCGCGCGGTTCAGCTCCTGACCGGGCACGCCCGCGGCGCGGTCCTCGGGCGTAAAGATGATCTCGCCCGACTTCCCGATGATGTCCACCTCCTGGAAGTCGGTGATGCGCGTTGCACCGGTGTTCCAGCTGGTGATGGTTCCGTCCTCGTCCACCATGACAATCGCGAAGTCCTCGGCTCCTTCGACAATCTGCCGGTAGCGGGCTTCGCTTTCGCGCATGCGCTCTTCCGCGGCCAGCCGGTCAGTGAGGTCGACTGTGACGACGAGGAGATTGCCGGATTGTCCATCGTCATCACTGAGACGCGAGACCCGACTGTTTGCCCAAACGGCGCTCCCGTCCGGCCGCACGTAACGCTTATCCAGCGCTGCAGCCTGACCGGCCCTCGATGCCTTGGAGAGAGCATCCACGCTCGGCTGAACGGACTCAGGGTGCGTCACATCGACTACACTCAGGCCAAGCAATTCGTCTGGCCCCCGTCCAAGGATGCGGCAGAGTTCATCGTTCACCCGCAGAAACCGTCCGCCCGGACTGACCTCGGAGAGCCCGACGGTTGCACCGGCGAAGATCGCTGCTAGTCGTGCATCGCTGGCGCGCCGAGCTTCCTCAGCGATCTTCTGGTCGCCGATGTCGCGGAAGTAGACCGACAGCCCGCCGCCAGTCGTCGGGTGTATATCGATGCCGATCCAGCGTTCCAGGATGGGCGAAACGGTCTCCAGCCGGACCGACGTGCGTTCGCGCATGGCCAGCTGGTGCGCCTCGTAAGCCTCGCTGCCGACCGCTTGCGGGAACTCCGCCCAGCAGTGCTTGCCAAGGAGGTCCTTGGCGCCACGGCCCCAACTCTCCTCGGCCTTGTGGTTGATGTAGGTGAACCGCCAATCGTCATCCACTGCGTAGAAGGCGTCGGAGATGCTTTCCAGGATCTTCGTGCCCCGATCTCGCTCGACCTCCACCTCGCGTCTCGCAGCGACATGCTCGGTCGTTTCCACCACGATCGCGAGCACGCCCGCCGGCCTGCCGTCTTCTCCAAGAACCGGCGAATAGTCGAGGTTCATGAAGACCTGTTCAGGCACGCCATGCCGATGGAGCGTCAGCGCCTCGTCTCGATAGGCGAGGCGTCCACCGGCCAGTACCACTCGCATGACATTGTCATTGAATTCGGCGAGCTCGGGCCATCCTTGACGCACATCGGAGCCAAGTAGGGCGGGGTGCTTAGCGCCAGCGATAACCGAATAGCCGTCGTTGTAGAGCATAAGCCCCGTCTCGCCCCAGAGCAGGGCCATCGGAACGGGGGACAGAAGCACAATGCCGAGTGAGGTTTTCAGGCTCTCGGGCCACTCCTCGATCGTGCCGAGTGATGTCTGCGCCCAGTCGTGCCGAGCCACCAAGCCGCCGAGCTCCCCATCGAACCTGAGCAGGCTTTCAACGAAGCTGCGCGCTTCAGCTGCGGCGGGCATTGATCATCTTCCGCTCCAAGGGGTAATCATCGGAAAACATCTACTTATGCGCACGCTTTAGTCCAGAGGTGGAGAACCAGACGTGCCGAGAATGTAGCCTCGAGCATCCGGCTATCGCTGTAATCAGACCTGACTTCAGAGGGCATCTCAAGGAGACGCAGCGTGCGGCAGCATGCGCGGAGCGCTAACGGTCGAGATCGCCTCGATCGCCGGCACAGGGCTGTACATCATTGACGAGCGAAGTCGAGCATGGCCCGCCAGGCGTTGGCCAGCCGTATGATGCGCGATCAAAGCACTGGTAGGTTCAGGGAGGATGGAGTTGCCGCTTTGACGTGGCCGACGATAATGCGCAAACCGCAGCCCAGCGAGGAGCCATCAGGCTTGAACTTGGGCATTGGAACTAAGCTGGGCGTATCGGCGGAAGCAGGGACAGAGTTACGCGCCAGGCGCCCGTGGGGACGCCTGTGGCTTGCCTTGTTGCTGCTTATCGTCGCTGTCGTTTCGGCCTTATGGCTACAGCGGCGCACGATCGCGCGTGATTTCATAGACCGGGAGCTCGGCCGGCGAGGCGTGGCCGCGTCGTACGAGCTCACGCAGCTATCGCCGTGGCGGCAGCGCCTGACCAACGTCGTTATCGGGGACCCCGCCAGCCCAGACCTCACGGCGGACTGGGTGGAGGTTCGGACGGCATTGGCGCCGTGGCGGGCGCAAGTGCTTGCCGTCCGCGCAGGACAGGTGCGGCTTCGCGGCCGCGTGGTCGGCGGGCGCGTGTCGGTGGGGGCGCTCGACCGGCTGATGCCGCCGCCGTCCGGCAAGCCCTTCGCCCCTCCCGCCCTGATCGTCGACGTGGCGGATGCGCAGGTTTCGCTGGATACTCCAGCGGGTGCCGTGCGGCTGGCGATTGCCGGCAAGGGCATGTTGAACGACGGGTTCAAGGGGGTTGTCCACGTAAGCGCGCCGCGGCTCGCTCTGGCCGGCTGCGACCTCATGCGAGCGGACGGGCGGCTGGCGGTGCAGATCCGCAAGGCGCAGCCGAGCCTGCAAGGGCCAGTAGCCGTCGCGGGCGTGCAGTGCGGCCAAACCGGGGTGCGCGGAGCCAAGGTTACAGTGAAAGCGCGGGTGAGCGGGGCGCTGGACCAGTGGCGCGGAAACGCGGCCATGCAGGCGCGAGCTGTGACTCAACCCGGGTTGCGCTTCGCTGCGGTCGACGGCGAGGTCAGTTTTCAGGGCGTGGCGAGCGCTACCCGCGGCCAGATCGAGCTTCGGTCCGGGGGCTTCGATGTGCGTGGCAACCGCGGAAAGACTGCTGCGATCTCGGGCGCTTATGGGGCTGGTGGATCGGGTCTGTCCTTCACCGGGCAGGCGCAGGTCGACTCCATGGCGCTGGCGCCTTCGCTTCGAAACCAAGTGCAGCGCCTAGGAAGCCAGGTGAACGCCGGCCCGCTTCAGCCGATCATGGTTGCGCTGAGCGGAGCTTCCGCGGCGGCCGCCCGGCGGTTCGATGCGAGCGGTGATCTGTCGCTCGCATATCGTGCGGGTGCGGGAGCGCTGACGATGTCGGGCGCGCGGGTGCGTGGTGCCAGTGGCGCGCAGGCGGATTTCGACGGGACGGCGCGGATCGGTCTGGCCGGATCAAGCACCAGGTTGCGGGCGGCCGGTACGCTTGCGGTGCGTGGCGGCGGCCTTCCGCAGGCAACGCTTCGCTTCGTGCAGGAACGGGACCAGATCCGTGGCACGGGGGCGATCGCACCTTATGCCGCGGGCGGGGCCAGGCTGTCGGTCGCGGACTTGGCGTTCCGGCTGCGCGGCGGCAGCGGCACGGCCATCGCGCTGGCGCATGTTTCCGGCAACACAGCGCAAGGCCAAATCGAGCAGTTGCGGCTTCCACTCAGCGCCACCTGGGCGCCGGGTTCGCTGAGCGTCAACACCCGCTGCATCGACGCTGCGTTTCGCCATCTCGCCGTCGGCGGCCTGGTGCTTGGCCCGCATAGCATGGCGGTCTGCCCGGAGGGCGGCGCGATGGTGCGCCTGATGCAAGGCCGGATCGGCGGCGGCATGCGGCTGCAACAGCCGCGTCTGGCCGGAATGCTTGGCGAAAACCCGCTGCGGTTCACAGCGGAGCAGGTGCGCTTCGACTTGGGGCGGCAGCGCCTCGCAATTGCCGGCGCAGCGCTGCGGCTGGGTGCGGATGGCGGGACCCGGATGGATGTCGCCGCCCTGTCGGGCGCATTGGCTGGCACGCCGGGTGGCACCTTCTCCGGACTTGCCGGACAGATCGGCGCGGTGCCGCTGCTGGTGTCGGCAGGGGCAGGGGATTGGCGGCTGGGCGCAGGGGCGCTGACGCTTGCCGGTGCGCTTCAGATCCGTGATGCCGCCGACCGAGCCCGCTTCCATCCGCTCGCCACCAACAACGCGCAAGTTCGCGTGAGCGCAGACGAGGTTCGGGCGAGCGCGACCTTGAACACGCTTCGGGGTGGCGCGAAGGTGGCCGAGGTGCGGATTGGGCATGCACTGAACAGCGGACTGGGATCGGCCGAGATCGAGGTAGACGGGCTTCGCTTCGCCGAGCAGGGGCTTCAGCCGCACGATCTGACGCCACTCACCTATGGCGTGATCGCCGAAGTGAACGGCGCGGTCTCCGGTAAAGGCCGGATCGCGTGGAGCCGGCATGGCGTGACCAGCAGCGGTACCTTTGGCACGGACGACATCGACCTTGCCGCGGCGTTCGGGCCGGTGCGCGGACTAGCCACGACGCTGCACTTCACTGACCTGTTGAACATGCGCACCGCCGCTGAGCAGGTCGCGAAGGTGGCCGAGGTCAATCCCGGCGTTCCGGTGAACGACGGCATGCTGCGCTTCCAGATACTGGGCAGCCAGCGGGTGCAGGTGGAGGGCGGACGCTGGCCCTTTGCCGGCGGGGAGCTGGTGCTGGAGCCGACCCTGCTCGACTTTTCCCAAAGCCGGGAGCGCCGGCTGACGTTCCAGGTGGTCGGCGCGGACGCCGCGCTGTTCCTGAAGGAAATGGAATTCGACAACATCAGTGCTATCGGCAGGTTCGACGGTACGCTGCCGATGGTGTTCGATGCGCAGGGCGGCCGGATCGAAGGTGGCGTGCTGGAGGCGCGGGCCGGGGGAACGATCGCCTATGCCGGCGAAGTGTCGCGCCATGACCTGGGCTTCTGGGGGAACATGGCGTTTCAGGCGCTAAGATCGCTGAATTACCGGAGCCTGTCGATCGGTATGAACGGCCCGCTTGCCGGCGACATGGTGACCGACATCCGCTTCGCCGGCGTCAGCCAGGGGAAGGGCACCAAGTCGAACTTCGTGATCCGGCGACTGGCCCGGCTCCCGTTCGTTTTCAACATCCGGATCAGCGCGCCCTTTCAGCAGCTGCTGAGCTCGGTTCAATCCTGGTACGATCCCAGCCGACTGATCGAGCGCAACCTGCCGGCGCTGCTGGAGGAGCAGGGACGCACGGCAGAGGCCGCAGCACCGCCCGCCATTCAGCCGGCCGACAGCCAGACCATGCGATTAAAGGAGCAGAAATGAAGTCGAGTCGTTCAGGAGGTCCGGTGGCGCCTCGCGTCGTGGCATTGATGGCAGCATGTGGCGGCGTATTTGCCACGAGCGGGTGCATCAACGTGTCGGCGCCGGACAAGCCGATTGTCATCAATTTGAACATCTCGATCACGCAGGAAGTGGTGTATCGCCTGGACAACAAGGCGAAGACGCTGATCCAGGAAAACCCGGGGATATTTTGATGCGCACCTTTTTGTTCTCCGCGGCGATTGCAGCGGCCCTGATCCCGGCTGCCGCGTCGGCACAGCGTGATCCGGCCTATCAGGCGGCGCGCCAGCAGGGCCTGGTCGGCGAGCAGCCCGACGGCTATCTGGGCATTGTCGGCTCGGCGACGCCGGAGCTTCGCGCGCTGGTCAACAACATCAATATCCAGCGTAAGAAGCAGTATACCGACCAGGCGGCGTCGGGTTCGACCGTGGAGCAGATGGCGTTCGTGACCGGGTGCAACCTGATCGCGCGAACCGCTGCCGGCGAAAAGTACCGCGCGCCGGACGGCCGCTGGCTGACCCGCGGCAGCGAAGCGCCAGTCCGCGATCCTCGATGTCTTTGAACACAAAGCCGGCCTAGGCTTCTCGACAGCTTTGCGTCTCGAGACCCTGTTCAACCACTCGCATCGGTCCCAAGCGGTCGCCCATGCGTGAACATGTAGCGGCGGTCATCGGGAGAACCATTATCCTCGCTCCCGACGCGTTCCATGGGCACCCAATCGTCCATTATCGTGTGAACAGTCAGCGTGAGTGTCGGTGCGACGCTCACGCTAACCATGCGTCAGTGCCTCCTCATCCGGTGAAGACCAATTCGCTGGGCGGAGCCCTACTTGGCTTTGCTCGGGCCTTCCCAGGCTGGCGTAGGCTTGCGATAGGTCAGCGCTGGCGAGCGGTTGCCGAGCATTGCGTCATACTTGAAGTCGGGGCCGCGTGCCTTGCCGAGTTCGTCCTTTGCTGCCGCGAGCACATCGGGGCTCATGAAGAGATCCGCGGCGGTCAGCGCGATGGTCTTGGCAGCAACGGCCGCTCCCTTCGTTCCGATGGAAGTGCCTGAGGCGGCAACGGCCTGCCAGCTGTGCGCAGGCGTACCCGGTACCCAGGTCGCTGTGTTGAGACCGATGGTCGGGACGGCCCAACTGATGTCTGCGACGTCCGTCGAGCCGCCTCCCTCCGGTCCCCTGTCGCGCACGCCGACCTGACGCACGCTGTCGAGCGGCCTTTGGGTAGGGAGTGCCTTCTGAAGTTCGGTGGCCCACGCGATTTCCTCAGGCGTCCAGTGCTCGCCGCCTACAACCTCCAGGTTGCGGGACATCACATCGGCGAGGGTTTGGCTGGCCAGCATCGAATAGACGCCGCCGGTCACCTCATGGTCGACCGTGGTGCCAGTGGCTATTGCGGATCCCTTCGACGCTTCGACTACGCGCGCCCAAACGTCCCGCACGATCCGCGGGTCGACGTTACGGACGTAGTAGTAGCTCTCCGCGAAGTCCGGCACGACATTGGGTGCTTCGCCGCCGCTCGTGATAATGTTGTGGATGCGCGTCGAGGACGGGATATGCTCCCGCATGAAATTAACGGCGACGTCCATCACCTGGAGCCCGTCGAGCGCGGAGCGGCCCTTTTCAGGCGAGGCGGCGGCATGGGCACTCACGCCGTGGAAGCGGAACTTGCCGGAGATGTTGGCCATGCTCTTGCCGACGGAGACGCCGTTCGCATCGGCGGGATGCCAGTGCAGCATCGCCGACACGTCGTCGAACAGTCCGGCGCGGACCATATAGACCTTACCCGAACCGCCCTCCTCGGCAGGGGAGCCATAGACGCGAAGTTCCCCCGGCACCTTGTTGGCGATCATCCATTCGCGGATCGCAATCGCCGCCTCGATGCTGGCAGCACCGAAGAGATTGTGACCGCAGCCGTGGCCCGCCGCCTTGCCCTGCACCGGCGTCTTGGTGGGGGCGCTTGTCTGGGCGAGGCCGGGCAGCGCGTCATACTCGGCCAGGATGCCGATGACCGCGCCGTTGCCCTGCTTGAAGCTGGCGACGAAGGCCGTGGGCATGCCCGCGACGCCGGGAGTCACAGTAAAGCCGGCCTTTTTGAGCCTGGCCTGGAGCAGAGCGGAGGACTTGGTCTCCTGATACCCGACCTCGGACCAGCCCCAGAGCGCCTGGGCGGTGGCCGCCAGATCCGGCGTATGCTTGTCGATGCTGGTCAGGATCGCGCTGCGCTGGGCGTCGGGGATGGCTTGTGCCTGGGCAGCCAGCGGAGCGAGGGCTGCTGCCAATAGCAGCGCGGTCTTGGTGATCATCTGGATATATCTCCTACTTGGCGCCAATGGCTGCGGCATCCGGCCGGCGCGTGTCGGCCGCGCCGAGGAACTTGTCCCCCTCAACCATGACCGACTGGACGGAACCCATGGTGTTGGAGGGGCGAACCTTGTGCCCCTTGCGCTCCAGCAGGGGGATGATGTCGGGCGAGAAGCCTTCTTCGAGCTCGATCGGACCATCGCCGCCCGCCTGGTTCATCCGTGGGCGTTCGGCGGCTTCCGCCACGTTCAACCGGTGATCAATCACGTTAGACAGCATCTGTACCATCGTCGCGATGATATAGCCGCCACCCGGGGTGCCGGTGACCAGCCAGGGCTTCTGATCCTTGAACACGATCATCGGGGTGATGGTCGATCCCACCCGCTTGCCCGGTACCGGCCGGGTCGCCTTGCCTTCTTCGCCGCTGCGGCCCCAGGCGAGATTGCCAAGCGAGTTGTTGAGCAGAATCCCCGTGCCCGGCGCCACCACATGGGCGCCATAGGATGCCGACAGCGTGTAGGTGTTGGAAACGGCATTGCCCGCAGCATCGACGACAGAAAAATGCGTCGTGTCCTTGCTCTCATAGGGGTAGGGATTGCCGTCGGGGAGCGTCTTTGCGTCCAGCGAGGCGTCGAGACGGATCAGCTTGGCGCGGGAGGCCGCATATTCCTTGCTGGCCAGAGCCTTGGCCGGGGTGCGCCAGTCCGGCCCGCCGCCCACCAGGCTGCGGTCCGACCAGACGATCTTGAGCGTTTCCGACAGAAGATGGAGATTGGCGACGCTGCCCCAGCGCTGCTCGCGCACCGGGAAGCCCTCAAGAATGTTCATGGCCTCGGCGACACTCACGCCCGAGGCGGTAGGCGGCATATAGGCGATCGGCATCCCGCGGTAACTGGACCAGATCGGCTCCGAGATTATGGGCTGGTAGCCGGCAAGATCGGCTTCGTCGATCACGCCGCCGCCCGCCTTCATTCCTGCGGCGATCTTCTTGGCGATCGAGCCGGTGTAGAAGCCATCGCGCCCCTTCGCCGCGATCATCCGCAGCGTTGCGGCGAGGTCGGGCTGCTTCCAGCGCTCGCCGGCCTTGTAGGCGCTACCGTCGGGCTTGAAGAAGACCGCCAGGGCGGCGGGATCGTCGCTCATGGCCTTCTTCTGGTCGGCATTTGCCTGCGCCTCGTCGTCGGAAAGGATGACGCCCTCGCGCGCCATCGCGATGGCGGGCGCGATCAGCGTGCCCCAGGGGAGCGAGCCGAAGCGCTTATGCGCCTCCCACAAGCCGGCGACGGTGCCGGGGATCGCCACTCCCTTCATCGAATAGCCTTTGGCCGGATCGAACTTGCCGTTCGTACCCAGCAACAGGTCGGGCGTCGTGTTGCGCGAAGCCTGCCCATAATAGTCGATGGCCAGGTCCTGCGCCGGCTTGCCGTCCTTTGCGCCCATGTGGATCAGCATATAGCCGCCGCCGCCGACATTGCCGGCGCGTGGCAGCGTGACGGCAAGGGCGAAGGCAGTGGCGACCGCGGCATCGACCGCGTTGCCGCCCTTGCGCAGGATCGCCGCGCCCACTTCCGCGGCGATCCGGTTCTGGCTGACCACCATGCCCCCGCGTCCGATCACGGGCTTATGGATTTGGTCATAGGAGACGATGTCACCGCCCGTGACGCGCTGGGCTGGTGCCTCAGAGGCTTCCTGCGCAGTTGCGGTCGCCGGCGCCACGAGGGACGCGAGCGCTAGCGAGAGGGCGATCCGCATCAGAAGCTCGCCCGCATGTTGGCGTACCAGTAGCGGCCATACGGGTTGTAGAGGGAGCCGAGGAAACCGCTGGAGCTGAGCGGCGGCGCCTCATTGGTAAGGTTGCGGACACCGATGCGCAGGCGATAGCGGTTCACGCTGTCGCGCGGGCCGACGGTGATCTGACCATAAAGGTTGTAGGTCATCTGGTCTTCGATCACCCAGGCGGTGCCGGCGGAATCGAGTAGCCCCGTGTCCTCGACATCCCCCGTATACTGCGTGAAGGCGCCGAGTTGGAACGGCCCCTTCTCCCAGGTGAGTGAGCCGGTCACCTTCCACCGGGACTTTCCGTTCCTGCGGACCAGATCGCCGGCTTCGACGATGTTGGTGCCGGCGTTGATCGTGCCCGCAGCGCGCGCGTCGATCAGGGTCTGGACCGGGGGCGAGGGCTCAAGGAAGAATTTGTCCAGATACGCCGCATTGGCGTTCAAGGTGATCCGGCCCGCACCAAAGTCGGGCAAGCGCCAATTGGCACTGAGATCCACGCCTGCCGCTTCCTGTGGCAGCAGATTGACGTACTGGTCGTTGACGTAGAGCACTCGGCCAACCGGCGTCAGGTTCGTGCCGGCGAACAATGCCACGTCTTCCGCCGTGGGTGCAGCGCGGACCACATTGGGGTCGCTGGATCCCTGCACGCGCAGCAGATAGTCGTTAATCAGCGCATTGGCCTCTCCGAACAGGCCGACGATGCCCTTTTGCGCGACATGCCAATAGTCGGCGGTGAAGGTGATCCGGCCGACAGATGAATCGAGGAAGTGCGGTTCGAGCACGATGCCCGCCGTCCAGGTCTTGGACTCCTCCGGCTTCAGGTCGGGATTACCCGATCGCCGCGCGGTGGTGGCGAACCCCTGCGAGCAGTTGGCAAAGTTGGAGATGGCGCGCGTGCGTAGTTCGGCCTCGCAGCGGATATAGTCGGTGCGAGTGTTCGAGCGGGTGACCATCGTGGCATTGATCTGCTCGAGGTTCGGCGCCTTGAAGCCCTCGGCATAAGAGCCGCGCAGGCGGATGCCCCGCACCACGTCCCAGGCGCCCGCGATCTTTGGCTTCGCGACGGAGCCAACGTCCGAATAATGCTCGAAGCGTCCGGCAAGCTGGAGCTCGATATTGCGGACCAGCGGAATGTTCATCTCAGGCGAGATTACCGGCACCGCGAGCTCGACATAGGCTGCGGCCACCGTGCGCCGGCCGCTGGTGTCCGGCGACGGGCTGGTTCCGACCAGGTCAGACCCGTTGATTGCCCCCGTGATCGAATCCGTGAACTGGATCGTGCCATCCAGACGGGGATCGCGATCGTCGAGCTGCGTCTCACGACGTAGCTCACCTCCGATGGCCATGCCTACATTGCCGCCGGGCAGGCTGATCAGGTTGGTCGTCGATCCCTTGAAGTCCCACATAGCCAACGTGGACTCGCTGACGCGGGTCGTCTTGATCCGGATCGCCGCGATCGCCGCAGCGCTGTTCGGCGTGCTGTCACGCCCGCTCAAAGGAGTGAGGCCGCTACCGTTGAAGGGGTTGTAGGCGTCAGGGGTCGTCAGGTTGATCTGACGCTGGAGCAGCGTCTGGCTGATGCCGTCGGACGTGTCGCGCACCCTTGCTTCCGAATAGAGGCCGGCGCTTTCCCAATCAAAGCCCAGGGCGCTGAAGCGGACGCCGCCGAGCAGGCGATACTGGGTGTTCAGCACATCGACATGGTTGGGGCCGGCATCGGCGAAATTGTAGCTCGAAAGCACGAGCGCCTGTCCAGCCGCCGGCGCATTGATGTTGGCGAGCCGGTTCGGGCTGCCCACTGGGCCGAATGGATTGTAATAGGCGTTGGCGGCAATCGTCAGCGGCCCGGAGGTCAGGGTGCCGGTCGAACTCTGCCAGCTGTCGCTCTGGCCATTATAATAGCCCGCCTCGCCGAACAGCTCGATCCCGTCGGCGATCTCGTAGTTGCCGTTCATGAACAGATTGATGCGACGGATGTTCGGCGTCACGTTGGTGTTGAACGCGAGCGGCGCGTCGAAGCGCAGCTCCCGGACGCCCGCTGCCGAGCTGGTGCCCGTGGCGATGCAGTTGGTGCCCCCGATGATCCCGGCGCGTCCCGCAGGGCACCCCGCGAGGCTGGTGGGCTGGATGTGGAACTGGCCTGACGCATTGGTGAGACCCGTAGTTCCCTGGCGCACGACGACGTTGTTCAGGGTCTGGAAGGATCCCCAGGGCGTCGCCGTCGATCGTCCGTCAAGCGAGGTCGAGCCTGCAAAGCGCGTGTCGGCAAACAGCGACCTCAGGTCGTTGGTGCGGGTATAATCGAAGTCGCTGGCGAGCACGCCCTCGCGCTTGTCGTAGCTTGCGAAGAGCGTGACGTTGCCGCGGCTCCCCAGGTTGTGGCCGACGAGCAGGTGGGTGTTGGTCTCGAACAAGTGCGAGCCGTCCGCCCAGCCGACCTGGCCTTCCACTTCGACGCCGCTGTAATCCGTCTTGAGGACGGTGTTCACCACGCCTGCGACCGCGTCGGAGCCGTAGATCGCCGCAGCACCGTCACGCAGCACTTCCAGCCGCTCGAGGCCGAAAACGGGAATGGCGTTGGTGTTGACCGTCAGCACCGGCACGAGATTGTCATCGGCGCGGCTGGTCGGGTGATTGACGACCCGCCGGCCGTTCAGGAGCACCAGCGTGTTGCCGACGCCCAGGTTGCGCAGGTTGATCGAACCGACATCGCCGCGCGCCGAATTGGAGCTGTTGGGTAGGTAGGAGCTGTTGAAGCTCACGTCGCCGATCTGCGGGATCGAGCGGAACAGCTCGTCACCCGAAGTCGCGCCGGTCGCGCCGATCTGCGCTTCGTCGATCACAGTCACCGGCAGTGCGGCAGTCGCCTTGCTGCCGCGGATCTGCGAGCCGACGACGACGATCTCGGCGGGGGCGCCCTCATCGCCATTCACAGCCTGTTCGACCTGGGCAGTCTCTGCCGCCTGCTCGCTCGCGGGCGCCGGCGCCGGCGCCGGTACCACCTGGTAGAGGGAGGTCCGCCGAGCCACTGGCGGTGCGTCTCGGCGCGGCACCACGCGAACGCTGTTCGGGCCAGTGAAACGATAGGTGTAACGGCTGTTGACGAGGAGCAGGTCGAGCGCGTCGGCGATGCTGTACCGTCCCTCAAGCCGGGGAGCCGACACGCGAGCGATCGCGGGATCGGTGAAAACCAGCTGGACTCCCGTCTGCTGTGCAACCTGCATCAGCGCGGCATCAAGGCGGCTGCTCGACAGATGGATCTCGTGGCGTACCGTCTCGTTGGCCTCTGCACTGGCGGGAACTGCGGCAAACGCGGCAACGGTTGCCAGAAGAATGTGGCGTGTTCTCATTTTTGGTCGACCCCCCATGATCGATGCCTGTGGCGGCATTCACAGGTATGACGCGCCGCAGCGCGCCACGCGAACCAACAGGAGTGAAATTTTTTTGTCACATGAAGCGGCGGCAAGGGTTCGCTTTTGCCGTCGCCTCGCGTCATGGGAAGGAAAGGCGCGCAAGTGCAACCATAGCGGAGAAGCGGGCTTGGCCGCCGGCCTACCAGAATTGCAGCCCACCTGGGGGGGCGATGAGGGCGCGTTCGACGCCTATCGCGCGGCGCTGCGCGCGTTCGTCGCACGCAGGGTCAGCGATCCTTGCGAGGTCGACGACCTGATCCAGGAGGCTTGTGCGCGGCTGCTCGCCAGCGCGCGGGAGCGTACGGTTGACGAGCCTCAGGCCTATCTCTTCCGTATAGCGTCCAACCTTATTGCAGACCGGCATCGCCGAATGCTGCCGGTGGTGCCGCTCGAGGCCGAAGTCCAGCCACAGGTGCGTGCGGTCCAGGAAGATCAGCGGCGAGTGGCCGACGTTCAGGCTGCATTGCAGGCAGCGCTCGATGAACTGTCGCCCCGCTGTCGCGAAGTTTTCATCATGCGTCGCTTCGACGAGCGGGGCACCGGCGAGATCGCGCGCGAACTCGGCATTTCGGCGCGAATGGTACAGAAGCATCTAAACCATGCTGTGGCGCATCTCTACGAACGGCTCGCGCACCTGATGGAGCGCGGAGCATGAACGAGCCGCATCTGGGCAAGCGCGCACCCGCCGTGTTCGAGGCGTTTCTGGAGGGGCGCGACGCCAGTCTCCATCCGGCCGACAGAGAGGAAGCCGCTGCCTTTTGGAATTGGCTCGGTGAACTGGAGAGACCTGGCTCGGCGCCGGTTCGCCAGCGTCCGGCATGGCACGCACGTGCCGCCGCGGCGGCCGCTGCGGCACTGCTGGTGTTCGGCGGCGGCCTGTGGCTGATTCACCCACAGCCTGTTCGTGAGACGGTGCAGAGCGTCTCGACCGGCCATGCTGAGCGCCGCCGCATCGCCTTCAACGACGGCTCTGTCGTAACACTCGCTGCCGACAGCCGCGTCGAAGTCGCCTATGCGGCCAAGGAGCGTCGGCTCCGGCTGGTCTCTGGCGAGGCGCTGTTCAAGGTAGCGCATGACAAGAACCGGCCCTTCATAGTCGAGACGCGGCACGGCGAAGTGGCAGCGATCGGCACCATGTTCGATGTGAGTGTCGGCAGGCACGAAGCTGAAGTGAGTGTCGTGGATGGCGTCATCCGGGTTGCTCTTTCAGAGCCGGGACGCCGCGGCGCCGGGGAGCCCATTGAGAAGCTGGCACGCAAGGGAGAACGGCTTTCCTTTGGCACCATGAAGGGCGCGGGTGGAGAAACCGGCTTCATCCGGCAGGCCGCCGATGTCGATCCCGACAGCGCGACGGCCTGGACCCAGGGAAGGCTGGTCTTCCGGGGCGAGCCGTTGAGCGAGGTCATCGCGGAGGTAAACCGCTATGCCAGAGATCGGATCATCCTGACCGACCCGCGCGTCGCATCGGTCCCCATCTACGGAGTCGTGAACCAGGGCGACACCGCCACAATCCGCGACCTCATCGCTAACCCAAACGCGGTCGAAATCACACCGCGCCAGCCTTGATAATCGCTCGATTTGCTTCGGCTTTCCTTACCCGCTTGTATTTTCCCACCGGTCAACGCTCAATGACGCGGAGTTCGCAGCGACAGCTATCGCTGTCAGGCAGCTCGGAAGCGGTAAGTCTGCTATCGTCCCATCTCCTGCCGCAGGCGACCAGCTGAAACGCTAGACAGAGGGGTTGCTCAGTCTCGGCGGTTTTGAGTTGCTTCCGCATCGCGCCGCTCCTGCATCATTGCCAGCCAGCGCCGCCTGAGCGTGGCGCGGTGTTCCGGATAGCGTTCGTCCCGAAACTCGATCGTCGAAAGCCTGTCCGTCCGAAACATCCTGAAGTCGCCGCGCAACTCGCACCAGGCGATGAGCATTCGAACCCGATCCATATAGCCGACCAGAAATGGCCACACGGTACGCTCCGTTTCGCGTCCGCTCTCGTCGACGTATCCGATGTGCAACTTACGCCCCTGCAAGCACCAGGCGCGCAGGCGTGCGACGTCCACTCCGGCGTCGAGCCGCTCGCTCCACCTGGGCGGCGTGATCACCGCCGGGTCTTCGATGGCGGCGCGCAACCGTTCCGGAACGATCGCGGCGACTTTGGCGAGCACGTCGGCGGCGGCGCGGGCAAGCCCTTGGTCGGCGTGGGCTAGCACCCATTGCGCGCCGAGCACGACCGCCTCGACCTCGTCGGAGGTCAGCATCAGCGGCGGCATGTCGAAGCCCCGCTCGAGAATGTAGCCGATCCCGGCCTCGCCCCGGATCGGCACGCGCTGGGCGATCAGGGCCGCGATGTCGCGGTATACCGAACGCCGGCTCGTCTCCAGCTCCGCCGCGATTTCGTCTGCGGTGAGCGGCCCGGAGGCGCGGCGGAGGAACTGGACGATCTCGAACAGGCGGTCGGCGCGGCGCATCAAGGAAGCCTACAGGGTGACGACCAGCGGCGCGAGTGCCGCCGATTGACCAATCGCCAGCAACGCGCTGGCTGCGACGGGGCCTCTTGCAGCTAGCCAGTGGTCGCGCCGGGTCATGCGTCCGGCTTCACCGTTGCCGCATCGCGCTTCATGGCGCGGCCGAATGTCGGCCTTGCGGCGAGGCCCGTGAGGTAGGCGGGGAGTGGCCCATCGGTTGGAAGAACGTCGCGCGCCCAGCCCAGCGTACCGCCCAGCATTACGTCCGCGGCACTGAAGCGGTCGCCGAGCAGGTAAGGACCTTTCTCCGAGGCGTGATTGAGGCGCTGCAGTGCAGACCCAAGCGCGGCCGGCGTGGGCGCATCAGCGCCGGCGGCCAGACGCTGGAAGATCGCGGGCCCGAACTCGCCCTCGATCCAGCTGATCCAGGTGAGATACGCGCCACGATCGCGATCGCCGATGCGCGGCGCCAGTCCAGCGTCAGGCAGGAGATCAGCGAGATAGATCGCCACCGCCGCGCTCTCCGTTACGAGCGCGCCGTCGTGTAGCAGCGCCGGCACCTTCTTGTCGGGGTGTGGGTTGATCGGATCGGGTCCGTCGCCGCTGCCGTCCATGTAGCGGATGCTGACGTAGCGCAGGTCGAAAGTCGCGCCCAGCTCCTCGAGCAGCCAGAGGATGCGGGTAGAGCGGGAGCGGGGCGCGTGGAACAAGGTCAGCATGATGTGGTCTCCGAGGCCCGAGTGGCCGCTTAGGCCCGCGTAGACAGGGGCTGTTGCCAGCGTGGTGGCAGTAGCGAACCATCGGTGATGAAAACCAAAAAGCAGCCTGTGCGTGATCGGCCTGCTTTCGGCGGCAAGCCACAGCTGAACTAACGGCGGCGATTGGAAGCGCTTAGCCCGCCAAGCGTGTCAGCATTTGGGCCTTTGGAGTTCCACAGGCTGGCTGAACAAACCGCGGCTATGCCCCCGAAGAACCTGCTCCGGCTTCAACGCCATTCCTAAGCTTCAGCCTACAAGGTTCGGCAGAATCAACCTGGTTCATCCGCGCCTGGAACAGCTTGCCCCCTTCTATGATGAAGATGAGCAGCAGAACGGCCAGACCTATCGATAGATAGCCGATAGCGAGCGGAAGCGTGGTGCCAGAGTAAGATTGACCGATTACGGAGGCGACGGCCACTGCGCCTATGCTGGTGATGAAACCCTGCACGGAAGATGCGGTGCCTGCGATATGACCTACCGGTTCCATTGCCATGGCTCCGAAATTAGCACCACACAGGCCAATACAAGTCATGCTGAGCGCCTGGAATATTAGGTAGCTCGTCAGCGTTTCGGTACTCGTCAGCACGACAACCAAGTGCGCCATCGATAATGCGATGAGAGCCAGGACGGCAGACTGCGAGATCAGCCTGGTCCCGAGCCGTTCAACCAGCCTGCTGTTGGCGAAGGAGGCGACGCCCATCGCGCCCGCGCACGCTGCGAAAAGCAAGGTGAAACGATCACCGGCACCGAACTCATCGACGAAAATTTGCTGAGACGAGGACACGAAGGCGATGATGCCGCCGAACGTGAGCGACGCCGCCACCGAGTAGCCGATCGAGAAGCGGTTAGTGAGCGTCAGGCGATAGCTCTGCTTCAGCGTCGAAACGGAAATCGCGACGCGCCGGGCCGAGGGCAGGGTCTCAGGCAAGCGCACCAGGGTCCAGGCCAGTACAAAAGCTGCGAACATGCCTAGGGCATAGAAGATGAAGCGCCATGGCCCGACCTCGAGCAAGCCCTGTCCGAGCGTGGGGGCGAGGATGGGCACGATGAAGAAGATCATCTGGGCGACGGACATGGTGCGCGCCATCGCCCGGCCTGACGCGCCATCGCGCACAATTGCGACCGCCAGGACGCGCGTGGAAGCCGACATCAGCCCTTGTAGCAAGCGAGCACCAAGGAGCGCAGCAAAGGTAGCAGAACTCGCAGCGAAGATGCTGGCCGCAACGAAGCCGACTAGCGTGGTGATAAGTATCGGCTTCCGGCCGAAGCGGTCTGCCAGCGGGCCGTATACCAGCTGCCCGGCACCGAATCCCAGCATGTAGACGGTCACTACCCACTGCCGATGGTTGGCTTCGCTGACGAGGAGGTCTCGGCCGATATCCGCCAGTGCCGGGAGCATCAGGTCAACACCCAGGGCGTTGACGCCCATCAGCGCCGCAATGAAGGCAACGAACTCACGCGGATGCATGCCGGCAGGTGCAGGATTGGACTTCATCAGCTGGCTATTGGGGCTAGGGACGATCAGCGCAAGGTGAAGGATTCTAACCCGCTGTTTTCCCGAACGCATTTCTGCGGATCGCAGCCAGCCTCCTCGTGGCTCTCCAATGGGCAAGTACCGGGTATAGAGATGAGAACCCGCCACCTCCCGTGATCTCACATCGGGCGCGCCCAGTTTCATTCTGAACCTGAGGGCTCCTCTAGTGCTAGGCTGCAGTCGGGGTCCAGGGGACGGGGCAGAGTCCCTCCGTGCAGAGAATTGCGCTGCGCCGTGCACCGCCAGGGCGGGCGCCTCGACGAAGCCCCGACTTAGTAAGAGTGGTCAGGTCTGGCGGCGTAATCAGATGTTCGCTACGCCTTGTGAAAACGTCCGGGTGAGGGTGAGAAAGATGAGCAACGGATTAAAGATGGCGTTGGCTCTGCTGGCGTCGAGCGCGCTGGCCCCGCTGGCGACCGCCCAAACCAACCGGGGGAGGCTCGGCGATCCCGCCGTCGCACCGCAGGAGCGTGCGCGCGATATCGTGTCGCGCATGACGTTGGAGGAAAAGGCGGCCCAACTCGGCCACACCGCGCCGGCCATTCCGCGTCTTGGTATTCCAGAGTATAATTGGTGGAACGAGGGGCTGCACGGTGTTGCCCGTGCCGGCATCGCTACTGTCTTTCCGCAGGCGATCGGCATGGCTGCGGCGTGGGACACCGCGCTGCTCCAGAAGGTCGGTGACACGGTGGCGACCGAGTTCCGCGCCAAATTCCTGGAACGCCGGCTGCCCAACGGTGGCAGCGATTTCTACCGCGGGCTCACGGTCTGGTCTCCTAACATCAACATTTTTCGCGATCCCCGTTGGGGCCGTGGCCAGGAAACTTATGGCGAGGATCCGTATCTCAGCGGGCAACTTGGCGTCGCCTATATCACAGGCCTGCAGGGCACCGACCCTCGTTTTCCGAAGGTCATAGCGACGTCGAAGCACTTTGCCGTGCATAGTGGTCCGGAGAGCAACCGCCATCGCGAAGACGTTTATCCCAGCGCCTATGACCTGGAGGACACCTACCTCCCTGCCTTCCGCGCGACGGTGACTGAAGGCAAGGTGAAGTCGGTGATGTGCGTATACAACGCCGTCTATGGCGTGCCGGGCTGTGCGAGCACGATGCTGATGGAGGATATCCTCCGGAAAAGTTGGGGCTTTGCTGGCTATGTCGTGTCCGATTGCGGCGCGGCCGCCAACATCTACCGCGCCGACGCCCTGCACTATACCAAGAAGGCGCCCGAAGGCGTTGCAGTCGGCATCAAGGCCGGGATGGACCTGATCTGCGGCGATTATCGAAACAACATGACGACCGATGCCGACAGCATCGTCACGGCGGTCAAGACCGGGCTGCTGCCGCAAGCGGTGGTAGACCGCGCCGCCGAGCGTTTGTTCACCGCGCGTGTTCAACTCGGGCTGTTCGATCCGAAACTACCGTTCGCGGAGATCAAGGCCAAGGATTACGATACGCCCGAACATCACGCCTTGTCGCGAAAGATGGCCGAGGCTTCGATGGTGCTGCTCAAGAACGAGGGCGGGTTGCTACCGATCAAGGGCAACCCCCGGACGATCGCGGTCATCGGCCCGAATGCCGATAGCGTCGATGCACTCGTCGGCAATTACTATGGGACGCCATCCAAGCCCGTGACTGTGCTCGACGGCCTTCGCGCGCGCTACCCCCAGGCAAAGATCGTCTATGCGCAAGGCACCGGCCTTATCGGCCCGGCCGAGGTTCCCGTGCCGGACGATGTGTTGTGCGTCGATGCGGCGTGCGCGACCAAGGGGCTGAAGGTTGAATATTTCAACGGGACCAATCTCGAAGGGCCGCCGACCAAAACTGAGGTCTCTGCGAATGCGCGGCTCGAATGGCGCGGCGACCGCGAGACATCGGCGCGCTGGACCGGCACGCTGGTCGCGCCGCAGAGCGGCGAGTACAATTTTCGCTTTGCAAGCGAGAATGGCTACCGTGTGTTTATCGGCGACACGCTGGTGGTCGATGAATGGGGCGTCGGCGACGCGCCTTCGATCCTGTCGGGCAAGATCGTGCTCGAACAGGGGCGCCGCTATCCGATCCGCGTAGAGGGCTTCCAGCGTGGCGCACGCAGCAGCCAGCAGCTGATCTGGAGTTTGCCGACTCCGGCCGGCGATCAGGCGGTCGAGGCCGCGCAGGCGGCAGACCTGGTGGTGTTCGTCGGCGGGCTCTCGGCGCGGATCGAGGGCGAAGAGATGAAAGTTCAGGCCCCGGGCTTCGCCGGTGGCGACCGCACCAGCCTGGACCTGCCGGCGCCGCAGCAAACGCTGCTTGAACGGCTTCGCGCGACGGGCAAGCCCATGGTGCTGGTCCTGATGAACGGCAGTGCGCTTGCCGTGAATTGGGCCGACAAGAACGTTCCGGCGATCGTGGAGGCCTGGTATCCGGGCGGCGAGGGCGGGCACGCCGTGGCAGGCTTGCTTGCCGGCGATTTCAGTCCGGCGGGGCGTTTGCCGGTGACCTTCTACAAGTCCGCCGAGCAACTGCCTGCGTTCAGCGATTACAGCATGAAAGGACGGACCTATCGCTATTTCACGGGCGAGGCGCTGTACCCGTTCGGCCATGGCCTGAGCTATACACGCTTTCGCTATGATATGCCGAAACTGTCGACGACGCGGGTGGGGGCTGACGGCAAGGTCCAGGTGTCAGTCACGGTAAGCAATGTCGGCGACAGGGATGGCGACGAAGTCGTGCAGCTCTACGTCGCGCACCCGGGAGTGGGTGCCGCGCCGGTCCGTACACTGGCCCGTTTCCAGCGTGTGCACCTGAAGAAGGGGCAAAAGCAGCAGGTGAGCTTCGCTCTTGATGCGCGGTCACTCAGCCTAGTGGATGCTCAAGGCGTGCGACGGCTGATGCCAGGAACGGTGAAGTTGTGGATCGGCGGCGGCCAGCCGATCACTCGGCTCGGTCTCTCTGCTCCGTCCGGCGTCGAGACGGGTCTCACCGTGGTGGGGAGGGCGGTACTCCCGCGGTGATGGCTCCAGGCCGATCTGCCGTAACGCCGTCAAGGACGTCCGGAGCCAATATTTGCGCAGGGCAACCGTTATTCAGCAGATGCCGCTTGCTCGGACGAAGATGTAGAACACCCTTAGCAACCTAGGCGCCATCGACGCTCGGCAATACGCCGGCTTGAGTGCCGCTGACGCCTCAAGCATGTTACTTATCTGCTCGCCATTCTACTTCGCTATGTTCCCGCTCGTGAACGGAGCGCTGCTGGTGACCTAGGAGGTGACCGGAAAGCCTTGCGCCGCGATCGCCGCTGCGCTGGCCAACTCTCTATCCGCTTGGAAGAAGCCATAAGCAGGCACCATTTCGTTGGCTCGGTCGCTGACTTGCGGCCATTGTTCCACCAACTGGTCGCCAGCATCAGGGCCGGCGCCGACATATAGGCCCTCCGTCAAAGTCACATTCGCGCGCGCGAAGTGACCGGCGCCGGCGCAGAGGATGGCGCGAGTGGGGGCTTGCTTGCCGACAAGGGCGAGCAAGGCGGGGCTAACCAGCGCCGGGTCGAGCAGCTTCAGGCTATCGTCGGACAGGACGCCGTGGGTCATCTGAGTCGCGGCAGTGGGGGCGAGGGCGTTGACGCGGATGCCGTATTTCTCGCCTTCGATTGCGAGTGTCTGCATCAGCCCGACCAGCGCCATCTTGGCCGCGCCGTAATTGGCTTGGCCGAAATTGCCGTAGAGCCCCGATGACGAGGTGGTCATGACGATGCGGCCATATTTCTGGGTGCGCATGGTTTCCCACACGGCCTTGGAACAGATCGCTGCGCCCATCAGGTGGACGTCCACGACGAGGCGGAAGTCGTCCATGGTCATCTTGGCGAAGCTCTTGTCACGCAGGATGCCGGCGTTGTTCACGAGGATGTCGATGCTGCCCCACCGCGCGAGAGCGCTGGCCACTATCTTGTCGACGTCGCTTTCGTTGGTTACCGAGGCGGCCGCGGGCATTGCTTGCCCGCCTGCCGCCTCGATCTCGGTTGCGACCCGAGCGGAACTCTCTTCGGATACATCGTTGACGACCAGCTTCGCGCCCTTGCTGGCGAGGTAAAGCGCGTGGGCGCGGCCCAGACCTCCGCCTGCGCCTGTCACGATGGCGACTCGACCTGCCAGTTCCATCAACGGTTCCTCTCCTGCTTTTCAGAAAGCTTATCGGAACATCAGTTCACTAACAAGAGAGTGAATGTTATGTGGCAGGCTTACAGATGTTGAGGAAACCGGCGGCCATGAACGAGGCCATCCGCTCCTTGACCGCCACGAAATCGTCGGATCTGCAGAGCCCGTGCGATAGCTGGTCGATGCGCCCGGTACGCGCGAGCGTGAGCATCAGCGCGCCGGTCACGAAGTGATAGCCCCAGAAGATGTCCTCTTCCGCGCAGTCGGGCAGCGCCTTTTTGAGCAGCGCGATCAGACGCAGGACGACAGGGTCGAAATGCGCGTCCATCAGCTCGGCGCCCCATTCGGGGGTATTCGCCACTTGGGCGCCGAGCGCGGCGTAATTCTTCCAGGCTTCCCCGCCCTCGATATACAGATCGAGATCGGTATCGAGAAAGGCGCGCAGCGCGCCCTCCACGGTGGGCGTGTCGCCGCAGATCGCCTCATAGTCGTCGAGCGCCTGCATCCGCCGTTCGCTGGTGACCACTGCGCGGCGGGCGAACACCGCCTGGAACAGCTTGTTCTTGTCCTCGAAATAATAGTTCAGCAGCGTGTGGTGGACGCCGACGCGCTTGGCGACGTCCTTCAGCGTGACGCCGTAGAGCCCGTGCTTGGAGAAGAGATACTCGGCGGAGTCGAGGATCAGCTCCATGGTTTCGGCGCGCTGTTCGGCCTTTTTCGACCGCCGCGCTGGTTTGACATTCTCTTGCACGCGAATGTCTTCGGTCTTCGCCATGCAGGCGTCAAGCAGGGCGGCGGGCTCAGGCGTGCGCGTATTCGGAGCGCAGGCGCACCTTGTCGATCTTGCCGGTGGGCGCGAGCGGCATGCTGGGCAGGCGGACCACTGCATCGGGGATCCACCACGGCGCCACGCGACCGCGCAGGGAGGCGAGCAGCGTCTCGTCGCTGACGTCCTGCTCGGCACGTACCTCGACCAGCAGGAGCGGGCGTTCTCCCCATTTGGGATCGGGCCGTCCGATCACGGCGGCGAGCGACACCTGGGGAAGGGCGCCGACCACCGCCTCGATCTCCGCCGGATTGATCCACTCGCCGCCCGACTTGATCAGGTCCTTGGCTCGCCCGGTGATGACCAGATTGCCGTCCGGTTCGATGCGGGCAAGGTCGCCAGTGGCGAACCAGCCTTCCGCGTCCGTCGCATTCTCAGCGTGTCCGAAATAGCGTTCGACCACTGCGGCGCCGCGTACGTGCAGATGCCCCTCGGCGCCTCGCTGATCGGCGAGAGTGCGGCCATCGGCATCAGTGAGGCGCAGGTCGACGCCGATGGCGGGCTTGCCCGAGAACGCGGCCGACCGATCCGGATCGCCTGGTATCGCGACGGTGCCGGAGGGCGAGAGCTCGGTCATGCCCCAACTCGTCTGCACGGTAACACCCAGGCGCTGCTCGATACGGTCCATCAGCGCAGGCGGCAGAGGGGCCCCTCCGACGATGATCCGCTGCAGCGACGGGAGCGAGCCCCCTGTCGCCTCGAGATGTTCGACGACGCCGAGCCACACCGTGGGTACGCCGATGCCGACGGTGACCCGCTCGGACGCGATGAGGCGTGCCAGGCTCGCCCCGTCATTGTTCCGTCCGGGCAGCACCAGCTTGCCGCCCGCGGCGGGGACGGCGAAGGGCAGGCCCCAGGCGTTGGCGTGGAACATCGGGACGACGGCGAGCACGTTGTCGCTGCCCGAAATCGCCATCACGTCGACCTGCAGCAGGCGCAGCGTGTGGAGGAAGCTGGACCGGTGCGTGTAGGTCACGCCCTTGGGCGCGCCGGTGGTGCCTGAGGTGAAGCACAGTCCCGACGCCGCGGTTTCGGGGAACCCTCCCCATGCGACGCCGCCCGAAGCGCCGCCGATCAGCGGCTCCAGCGCAGTCACCACCGGCGCGTTCTCACCAGGCGACATACCGTCGCCGTCGATCACCAGGATGCGCTCGATGGGTGTGCCTTCGTCCGCGATGCGCAACGCCAGCGGCAACAGGTCTGCGCTGACGACCAGTAGCTTCGCCTCCGACTGCCGCAGCATCGCGGCAAGCTGGGGAGCAGTCAGGCGTGGATTGAGCGTGTGGCAGACCGCGCCCATGCCCATGACGCCGTACCAGGCCTCGACATGCGCCTGGCTGTTCCAGGCCAGCGTGGCGACGCGGTCGGCCAGTCGCGTGCCAAAGCCCGCGAGCAATGACGACACCGCCAGCGCGCGGGACCGCAACTCGGCATAGCCGATGCGGTCGACTCCACCGCCGTCGCGGGCAGTCACCACCTGGGCATGCGGGTGCCATTTGGCGGCGTGGTCGAGGAACTTGTCGAGCGTGAGCGGATAGTCCTGCATGCTCCCGTCGATCATCGGCATCCGTCCGCCTTCTTCAGCACGGGCGAAAGGACGCCGGTGTTCCAGTTCCAGGGCTGATCACCGGCGGCGCCGCGGCGGCAGACCGCCGCCTCGTGCAGCGCGAACATGCCGGGGAAGAGCCCGGTGGCGGGCCGTGGCGCCTGGGCGAAAGCCATGTAGTGCCCCTGCTTGCCATAAGGCTGCCATGTGGGCTGCCCGCTCGCCACGGGCGCGCCGGTCTTCGCGAACGAGGACCAGTACGCCATCATCGCGTCGGACATCCGCCGCTCGGCGGGGGTGTCCGGAACCTTGGGCCATAGTGCGGGGGTGCCGCCGGCTGTGCCGAACACATAGGGAATTTCGGACGCGTGGAAGGCGTGCAGCCCGTTGTCGTCGGCGGCGGGATAGCCATGGTCGAACAAATAGAGATAGCCGCGCTGGCCGATCGCGGTCTGGCCGATGGCGAGCCGGGTGGAGGTCCAGCCGTACAGCGCGTCGCGAGTCGCGGCGAGCATGCTCTCACCGACTGCGTTCGCCGGGTAGAGGCGCAGGAAGGCATCTGCCAGATCGCCATAGCGGGCGCGGATGGCCGCTTCATAGGCGGTGGCGTCCGCAGGCGCAGGGGGCAGGAGGATGCGCAGCGAGCGGATCTCGCCGCTGTTGAAGCCGGCAAGCACCGGCACCGGCGCCTGTTCGCCGCGATCCCAGGTGTCGGCCAGTTGCCGCGTCAGGATCTTGCCGTCGACCGTGCCCCAGGGGCCGTAGCCCTTTGCCGCGGCATCGGTGGTGAGCTTTTCCGCGTCCATTGCGCGCAGGGTGGACAGATCGGCCGCGCCGAGTGCGGTCATGATCTGGCTTCCCGCCGCTTCGGCGGAGGGCGTGCCGTGGCGGGCCTGCTTCAGTTCGGGCGCGGAGATCATGTAGGCGCTCTGGGCGATTGCCCGCTGGAACAGGCCGCGCGCCTGCGGGCTGGCCATCAGGTACAGGGTGCTCAGGCCGCCGGCGGACTCGCCTGCGACCGTGACGTTGGCCGCGTCGCCTCCGAACGCGGCGATGTTGTCCTTGACCCAGCGCAGCGCCGCGATCTGGTCGAGCAGGCCGTAATTGCCCGAGATGTTGTCCGTAGACTCCGCGCTGAGTTCGGGGTGGGCAAGGTAGCCGAGGATACCGAGGCGGTAGTTGATCGACACGACGATCATGCCACGCGCAGCCATGCGTGCGCCGTCGTACATGCCCTCATGGCTGTAGCCGGAGGCAAGCGCGCCGCCGTGGATCCACACGAACACCGGTAGGTTGCGGGCGTTCTTGGGTGCCCAGACGTTGAGCGTCAGGCAGTCCTCGCTCATCTGTTCGGGCGGGTTGGTGTAGATGCCTGAACTGCGCGGGCGCGGCTGCACGCAGGCGGGACCAAACGCGGTTGCCTTGCGCGTGCCGGTCCAAGCCGGAAGCGCCGCCGGCGCCTTCCAGCGCATCGTACCGATGGGTGCCTGGGCGTAGGGAATGCCCTTGAACACGTGCAGGTCGCCTTGGGCATTGCCCTGCACGGCTCCCGCGGGCGTGGACACGGTGGGCGACTGCGCCAGTGCGGGCGCGGCCGCGAAGAGCGCTGCAGC
Source organism: Sphingomonas sp. IC-56 (assembly GCF_021043375.1). Lineage (GTDB taxonomy): Bacteria > Pseudomonadota > Alphaproteobacteria > Sphingomonadales > Sphingomonadaceae > Sphingomonas. The sequence continues at coordinate 235,510 of NZ_JAJNDV010000006.1, read as the reverse complement.
GAAGGCCGCGTGGTGAAGCTGTTTCATGCTAGAACCTGGACGGGATTGGGCGTGTCACGGCGAAGCAGCCGGGCGAGCCAGAGAAAAAGCGCAATGGCGATGAGGTAGAAGGGGGTAAGCGTGTAGAGCGCCGATTGCAGGCCATGGGCATCGCCATGCGCCTTGAACCAATCGCTCGCCTGACCGACCCAGGTCGGGCCGAGGCCCAGGCCGATGAAGTTCATGACGAGCAGCAGCAGCGCGCCCGAGAGCACGCGCTGATTGGGCTTCACTTCCTCCTGCACCAGCGCCACCGACGCGGAGAGGTAGAAATAGTTGAAGGTCATCACGACCGCGAGCAGCACCAGCGCGAGCGGCCAGCTGGGCGCCCATACGAAGGCGATGTAGAAGGGCATGGCGATGGCGAGCGACACCGCAGGAGCGATCGCGTAGCCGGCGCGCGATCGCCTGGTCATGCGGTCGATCACCCGGCCCGAGATCACCATGCCGCCGCCCATGCCGAGCACGAGCACCAGCGCGTACCAGATCGCGACTTGGCCCAGCACCATGCCTTTTTCGCGCATCAGGAACAGCACGGCGAAATTGCCCAGGCCATAGGTCACGAACTGCGTCGCGCCGCTGCCCAGCGCCGCGAGCATCAGGATCGGGTGCGAGAAGAACATGCGCAGCGTCGGCCAGAAAGGCGCCTTTTCCGATGCCTGGCGCGAGCGGACGGCATCGGTGGCGCCGCGTTCGGGTTCGCGGATGAACAGCCAGACGAACAGCGCCGTGACGATACCGATCAGGCCGACGACGATGAACGGCATGCGCCAGCCGAAGCGCTCGGCGACCGAGGCGCCGAACGCCACGCCGGCGGCGGCGCCGATCGCGGGGCCCAGATTGAAGATGCCGATCGCCGCCCCGCGCTTGCCCGGCGGATAGGTGTCGGTGATGAGCGCATAGGAAGGGGGCACGCCCCCGGCCTCACCGAAGCCGACGACCATCCGCGCGACGACCAGCTGGGTGTAGTTCCCCGCGAGGCCACAGGCCGTGGTCGCGCCGCTCCAGATCGCGCAGGCGAGCGAGACCACGTTCACTCGATTGGTCCGGTCCGCCAGCCAGCCGACGGGGATGGCGATGAAGCAATAGAACATCGCGAAATAGAGTCCGCCGATCAGCCCCAACTGCCCGTCGGTGACCTGCAGCGAATCCTGGATCGGCTTGGCAAGGATGCCGATCAACTGCCGATCCAGGAAGTTGAGGATGTAGACGAAGGTCAGCGCCGCCAGCACGAACCAGGGTCGCCGCCCGCCTGTGGTGCCGGGTTCGGGCGCGGACGTCGTGGAGGGGGAGGCGGCGCGCATCGTCAGAGCCCGTAGCCGAGGCGGATGCCGATCGTGCGCGGGCGCAGCGTGCCGAAGCGGCTGACCAGGAACGCTTCGGGGTGGATGTAGATCACCGAATGATCGTCGAAAACGTTCTCGACGTAAAGCTGCGCCGAAACTGGGCCGCGCTTCAGGCCGAAGCTGACGTTGGTGTTCACATATTCGTCCGTCTCGCCAAAGGTCGACAGCGGCACGTTCGGCAGGCCCGGCGTGTTCGGGAACGAGCTGTTGTACGAGCCGACATATTGCGCGTTCACCGCCAGGGTGCCCTTGGTGTCCTTGCCCAGGTCGAAGCCGTAGGACAGGAACATCGAGCCCTGAAGCCGCGGCGCGGAGAGGCGGTGGCCGAGCACCGCGCCCGAGATCGCCGCTTCCTCAGCGCTCAGCTTGGTGATCTTGGCGTCGTTATAGGCGGCGTTGAAGCCGATGAACACGTCCTTGGCCGGGATGATGCCCATCTCGACTTCGAAGCCCTTGCTCTGCGCGGCGCCAATGTTGGTTGCGAACTGGACCGAGTCCGAGACGCGATTGGCCTGCGCCTGGATGTTGCTCCAGTCGATGAGGTACGCCGCGGCGTTGATCGTCACCAGGCCGTCGAGGAAGCGCCCCTTGGCACCGACTTCATAGCTTTTCAGGTCGTCGGACGAGGCGCCGCTCGGGATGATGATGTCGTTGGGATTGGTCAGGCTCGGGCGCCCGGCAAAGGCGTTTACGATGGGCGCGCGGAATCCGGTGGAGAAGGTCGCGTAGGTGGTCAGCGACTGGCTGGGCTTGTAGCTGACGCTGGCCTTCCACGAAGGCTTCTTTCCCGACGCCTTGATCCCCTCGGCCGCCTCATAGGGCGTGAAGGTGTTGAAGTTCACCGGGATGCCGAGCAGCGCATAGGTGAAGTAGTTCTGGCCGAAGGCGCTGGCGAGATAGCCGCCCTCCTCGGTGAAGCCTTGGGCCGAGGTGCGGCCGTAGCGCATGCCCCCAGTGACCCAGAACTTGTCGGAGAAGCGGTAGGTCAGCTCGCCGAAGCCGGCGAGTTCCTCGCTGATCTGATGGGTGTATTGCTTCTGATAATATTGGTCCGGCAGGCCGGTGAGGCCGCGCGCCGCGAGGAAGGCAAGGGACGAGCGGTAGAAATAGTCCACGTCGCGGCGGCGGTGCAGGTAGAAGCCGCCGACGACGAACTGGAGCGGGCCCTCGAGCGTGGAGGCGAGGCGGGTCTCCTGGACGAACACCTTGTCATAGGCGTTGGCGTCCAGGCCGAAGGCGATCGGCGCGCCGGGATAGGCGCCGGCAGGGAAGGTGCCGGCCAGGTCGAGCCAGAAGCGCTGGTCGAAGTCCGAATAAGTCGACGAGCTGGTCAGCGTCGCGAAGTCCGCCTGATATTCCAGCGTGGCGTTGAGGATCGTCTGCTTGCCCGTGAAGCGGTCCGGCTGGTCCGACACGCGCTTCTCGCGGCCGAGCGAAGGGCTGGTGAGCGAGGAATCGGCGGGGTCGCTGTTCTCGTACGAGCCGAGCAGGCGGATCGACAGCCGGTCGGTCGGCTTCCACAGGGCAAGGGCGCGGCCGCCATAATCCTTCAGCGTATTCGAGTTGTGGACGCCGGTTCCGACATTGTCGAGATAGCCTTCCTCGTTGCGGTAGAAGCCGACGGCGCGGATCGCGAGCTTGTCGGTGACCACGGGCACGTTGAGCATGGCGTTGTAGCGCTGGCGGAAGCTGTCCGAGCCCGTCAGGGCGAGATCGACTAGCACCGAGGTGTCGAAGTTGTTGAGGTCCGGGCTCTTGGTCAGGATGCGCATCGCGCCCGACAGTGAGCCCGAGCCGAACAGCGTGCCCTGCGGCCCGCGCAGGAACTCGACCCGCTCCACGTCGAACAGGTTCGGGTCGACCACGGTGGTGTTGCCGATCGTCGAGATCGGCAGCTCGTCCATATACACCGCGACCGAGCTTTGCAGGTTGGCGTTGTAGCCGTTGGTGGCGATGCCGCGCGCGGTGAAGTTGTTGAAGTTCTGGGTGGGCCGGTTGAGGATAACGCCGGGCGTTTCGCGGGCGATCCCTTCAAAGCCGACGATGCCCTTTTGCGTCAGTTCCTGCTGCTGAAAGGCCGTGACGCTTACCGGCACATCCTGGATGCGCTCCGCGCGCCGAGTGGCGGTAACGACCACTTCGTTCTGACCAGGCTCCGCGTCGGCATCCTGATCCCCTGAAGGGCTGATTTGCTCGACAGTGTTGCCCGGTTCGCTCTGCGCTACCGCTGGTGAAGCGCTCGCTGCCACGGCGACGGCACACGCCGACGCGAGAAGATATGCCCGCATGCTCTCTCTCCATCCCTGCCGATCATCTCGTGCCGGCTTACGTGCAAGGTGCCGCGGCTCAACATGCCTGTCAACATTCACTAACGCGCGTGTGAATAAACACTAATGTAGATTTTAGCTTCACGAGCCTATGCAGTGTCGAGCACGAGCACGAGCCTGGCGCTATCCACCAAAGCAATTCGTAAAATCCCCCATGCAGCGAGTGCGGTTGCGGAGCATCAGATCTGCTGACCTATCCGCGCGCTGGCGCTATCGCGTCGCCATGGACGATCCTCAATCGCATTCGCCTGTGAGCGTGGCAGCCCTGTATCGCTTCACGCGGTTCGCGGACTGCGGCGCGATGCGCGGGCCAATCGAGCAGGTGTGCCGGGAGCAGGGGATCCGAGGAATCCTGTTGCTCGCTTCCGAAGGCATCAACGGGACCATCGCCGGCCCGCCGGATGCCGTTGCCGCGGTCGTGGCATATATTAGGGCGCTCCCCGATTGCGCGGATCTTGAGGTGAAGCTCTCGAACGCGGCTACGATGCCATTCCACCGGATGAAGGTGCGTTTGAAAGACGAAATCGTTACCATGGGCGAGCCGGGTATCGATCCCCGCGCAAGTGCCGGTACCTATGTCGCACCGAACGATTGGAACGCGTTGATCTCCGATCCCGACACCATCCTGATCGACACGCGCAACGCCTATGAAGTGGCGCTGGGCACCTTCGAAGGGGCCATCGATCCCAATATCACCAGCTTCCGGGCCTTCCCGGCATGGTTCCGCGCTGAACGGGAGCGATTGTTAGGCACCGGCAAGCAGCCGAGGGTGGCGATGTTCTGCACCGGCGGCATCCGCTGCGAGAAGTCGACCGCGTTGCTGAAACAGGAAGGCGTGGCGGAAGTATTCCACCTGCAAGGCGGCATATTGAAGTATCTGGAGACCATGGCTGAAGACGCAAGCCTGTGGCGCGGCGAATGCTTCGTGTTCGATCAGCGCGTCGCGGTCGGGCAGGGGCTTGTCCAAGGCAGCTACGCGCTTTGCCATGCCTGCCGGAGGCCGGTGGGTCAGCAGGACCGCGCCTCGGCGCTGTACGAAGAAGGTGTGAGTTGTGCTGCGTGTCACGGCGAGCGCACGCGGGAACAACGCGCGTCCGCGCGAGAGCGCCACCGCCAAGAACTTCTGGCGGCTGCACGAGGCCGCGCACATATCGGCGCGGTTCAGACGGGCGAGGCCGATGGCCCCGCACGCTGATCCAGTCCTCTACAGCTTTCGCCGCTGTCCTTACGCCATGCGCGCTCGGCTGGCGCTGACGGTCAGCGGCACACGCTGCGAACTGCGCGAGGTGACGCTTCGCGCAAAGCCTGCCGCGATGCTCGCGGCGTCGCCCAAGGGGACGGTGCCGGTGCTTGTCCTGCCGGGTGACGTCGTGATCGACGAGAGCCTGGACATCATGCGCTGGGCGCTGGCGGCCTGCGACCCCGAAGAGTGGCTCAAACGCGACGATCCGGCGCTGATCGCAGAGAATGACGGCGCGTTTAAGTACGCGTTGGACCGGTACAAGTATCCGGAGCGGTACGCCGTTGATCCCCGTGAATACCGCCAACAGGGATTGGCATTCCTGCGACACATCGATCTACGGCTGGCAAAGGGCGGGCAGCTTTGCGGGCCCGTTGGAGGGCTGCCCGATGCGGCGATCGTGCCGTTCGTGCGCCAATTCGCCGCAGTGGATCGGCTATGGTTCGACCTGCAGCCTCTACCCCACCTTCGAGCCTGGCTCAGCGGCTATCTGGCATCCGACCTGTTCGAGACGATCATGATCCGGACCTCAGCCTGGACGCCCGGCGATCTTCCGGTCTTGCTGCCGAACCTGCGGGAACGCAGCCGGTCATGAGATGAATAAGGGGCGGGCTGGGTGATCAGGTCAGATAGACGGCCGAATTAGCCCAACGCTCTTTGGGGCATGCCGTCCATCCGGCGAGAGGCCACATGAGCTCTTTTTGGGCGGAAGGAAAGCGGGAACAGCCACTGGGAAGAGGTCTCCGTGAACGGCCGTTCGTTCCAGAAGCAGGGCCGGGGGGGCGGGGGCTCGTTGATCCATTCGTGCGGATAGCGCCCGCCCGCTTTCGAACGCGATCCGCGACAGCACTCCTCGTTTATGTGGCGGAGCGGCGGGCTGGAGTCCTGTCCACGATATACCCCGTCTTCGATCACAAGGCGTGTGGCGATGTAATGCCTTTGGAGCGGTCAGCTGCGTTGTGACCGCCCGGCTAAGAGGAAACCGCGCGGCGAATGAGTTCGCCGCCGGCCGCGTCCTTGTTTACAGCCGAAAAGGCTGCAGCCGCTTGAAGAGCGCCTCTCGCGAGGTCACGTTCAGCTTTCGATAAATATTGCGAATATGGCTCCGCGTCGTCGCCATGGAGACGTTCAGCTTCTGGGTGATGTCCTCGGCCGTATCGCCGCTCAGCAGATGGTTCACCACCTGATGCTCTGTTCCCGTCAGCTTGAATGCCACTCCCACATCCATGTAGCGGCCTAGGAAATCTGCCGAGTCTTCGTAGAAGATGAGGCCGACCATAGGGAGTCCGTCAGCCTCGTCGATCAGGCGACCGCGCAGCACCATGTGCGCCCGGCTGGTCTCATCGGCCAGGAAAAAGCCACGGATGTGATCGTCACACTCGGAGACGAACCGCGTCAGCAAAGGAGTCCTCGTCGACTCGGCACAGACGAGCATGCCATTGTGGATCACAAGACCCGTTCGCGCTGCGAGCATATTCCGCGCGGCAGCATTCGCCCATATCAGCCGACATGTCTTCGACACGATGGCACGCGGAAGATGATCGGTGTCGATCCATCTTTCGAGCGCGCGGCCATATGTCTGCTCGTACTCGCCCCCCCCGATCATCCAGCCCCTGCTCACTTCATTATTAGTTGCGGTCTAGCACCGCCGTGCCCCCACGATAGCGTCTATGCCTAAAGACGTTATCCTAACGCAACAAACTCATGTACCATAATATAACAAGGGTTGAGTTTTGTAATGCCGTCGTGAAATACTAGGCGGTAAAAGTGTGCCGATTTGCAACTTTTAATCAATGTTGATGATAGCCCAATTCTCCGAATCGGTTTACGGAAATTTAACCGGCGGGTCGGCCCGCTGAGTTATAAAGGCGCCTTGGGGGGCGGCCGCGTAAACGGGGGAAAGTAGATGCGACGCTTTTTGCGTGTCGGCATGGTCGGGTTCGGGTTGTTCGGAATGAGCAATGCCGCTTCCGCACAAGAAATCGTGCAGCGTTTTGTTAATCCTGGATTTGGCGGCAATCCGTTCAACTCGGATTATCTGCTGGGAACAGCGACGCCGCAGCGTCCCGAACGTAAGACCGAAGGTTCCGCAGCCGAGGAACTGACGGAGGCGCAACTCTTCGCCCGCCAGATCCAGAGCCGTCTTCTTTCGGCACTGTCGTCGAGCTTGGTTGAGGCGATCACCGGGTCGCAACCAGGCACGTCGGGCGAGTTCATCGTTGGCGATCAGACGATCGGGTTCGAGCGTACGCTCACTGAAATCCGACTGACGATCCGCGACAACACCACCGGCGAAGTCACCACGATCGCGGTGCCGACGCTCAACTTCAACAACAATGCCGGTGGCGCTAGCGCCGCGGCGCCGGGGGGGCAGCCTGGCCGGTCGGCGGAATCGCTGATCGCCGGCATGTCGGCTCCGGGAACGGGCGCGTCGTTCGACACGCCATTGACGGGAAAAACCGGGTCGCTTGAGACGCCACTGACCGGCGGCTTCTAAGCGCACTTTCGGGGGGGATTACTGATGGGTATGTTCAAGAACGCCATTCTGGCGGGTGTGGGCGCGTGTGCGCTTACCGGCTGCACGGCGCCGAAGATGACGGAGGCCTTTAGCGGCCCGGCCACCCTGGCACGCGTCACGGAGGTCCAGCGCGACCTCATCTATCTGCCGCCACCGCCCGCTCCGGTCGCGATCGCCGTCTATGGCTTCAACGACCAGACCGGCCAGCTCAAGCCCTCGGAGAACCTGCAGAGCCTGTCACGTGCGGTGACGCAGGGTGCCACTTCGATGCTCGTCCAGGCGCTGCGCGACGCCGGCAACGGCAACTGGTTTACCGTGGTGGAGCGCGAGCGGCTCGACAACATCCTCAAGGAACGCCAGATCATCCGCGAGATGCGCGGCCGCTATCTGGGCGAGGAGCAGACGCCCACCAGCGTGCTTCCCTCGCTCCTGTTCGCCGGCATCCTGCTGGAAGGCGGCATCATCGGCTACGACACCAATGTCGAGACCGGTGGCATCGGCGCCCGCATGCTGGCGATCGGCAGCTCAGCCCAATATCGCACCAACACGGTCACGGTGTATCTCCGCGCGATCAGCGTGAAGACCGGTGAAGTCCTGTCGAACGTCGTGACTCACAAGACTGTCGCGTCGGTGGCGCTCAACTCGAACGTCTTCAAGTTCGTGACGTTTGACGAGCTGCTCGAGTTCGAAGCGGGCGTATCGTCGAACGAGCCCACGACCATCGCCGTGCAGGCCGCGATCGAAAAGGCGGTGTACGCCCTGGTCATGGAAGGCGCCAAGCCCGGCCAGCGCCAGCTTTGGAACTTCAACGACAAGACCGCCGGCGAATTGCTGCTCGCCAAGTACTCGGACGAAAAGCGCCGGATCATGGCGGCCACCTATGCCAAGCATGATGGGCCCCATGGCGGCGCGCTTCCTGCCTATGATCCCAAGGGCAAAGGAGCAAAGCGCCGAGCACAGGCAAGCAAGCGGGCTTCGGGGACGCCGAAGCCGGCCGTACCTGTGAGCACGTCGCAAATGGCGCCGATGCCCGCGCAGAATGCGCCGGTGCAGCAGGTCGCCGCACGGCCTGCGCCTACCCTGCCGATCAAGCCGCAGCGGCCCCAGGCTGCTCCGGTTCCAGCTTCAGGCGCTGCCACCAGCACCGCCAAACCAGCTTCCGCGCCGGCGCTTGTGCCCGCGCGGTCAACCAACTCGCCCAATTAGGGGCGAGCAGAACGACGGACGTGCCCCACTCAGTGGCCAAACCTAGAGGGACACGCCCGCCGACCCCAGCGGCTTTGACGCCGCCGAACCAAGCACTGATCCAGCATCAGTGTGATCGGAGAAGAACGCAATGATGAAGTCTCTTCTGCTCGGCGCCTCGGCGCTAGCATTTTCCGCTACGGCAGCCAACGCCCAGGTTGTTGCGCCGCTTCCTGCAAATCCTGCCGAAGCCTCGGTCAAGGAGAACAACACCACTCCGGTGACCGAGGCGGGCAAGGCCACGCTCGGTACTGCCCTCAACGCACGGGATCGTAACGCCTCCAACTCGTTCGGCACCTGGGAAGGCGCCGCTGGCTCGAAGGTCATCAGCACCGTCGCAGCCGGGTCGCTCGCGCTCAAAGAGACCGGCAACAAGTCGGTTGTTGATCAAGACGGAGACTACAACAACGCCGACGTGAACCAGCAGGACGGCTGGAAGGGTTGGGCCGTCGTAAAGCAGGACGGTGACTACAACAACGCCGCCATTGATCAGGAAGATGCGAAGTCCGGTGCGGTTGGCGCCTCAACCATGAACGCGGCCTTCATCCAGCAGGTCGGCGGCGCGCAGGCGACTAAACAGAGCGCCAAGGTTTATCAGTCGGGTTCCAACCTGACTACCGCTGTGCTGCAGGGCGGGTTCGTTGGCGATGCCGGCGGGAGCAACACCGCAGTGGTCGATCAGAAGGGCACCCGCAACGACGTCTTCATCGCGCAGGGCGTCGGCTCGTCGGCGACGAACCAGAACAACTATGCATATGTCGAGCAGGTCTTCCCCCCGGTGAACCACAATGTCGACAACCGCGTCGGCATTCAGCAGGAAGCCAATGGCGACGCTCGCGTGTACCAGCAGGGTTCGAGCACGTCCGGCGCGTACATCGTCCAGGGCAAGGGCTCTGATCTGGACAGCAAGATCGTGCAGGGCGGCTACCTGAACTATGCCTACACCTATCAGGAAGTTGGTGCGCTCGGCACGGCCGAATCGTTCATCAAGCAGTACGGCGGCGGCAACGAGGCTTTCGTGAACCAGTCAGGAACGCTGACCGACGGAACCTCAGTGGCATACCAGATCGGAGATAATAACAGCCTGCTGGTCCAGCAGACCGCAGCACCGGTATCGGTCTCGCACATCTCGCAGAACGGCAACTTCAACGTCTCGACGGTGCGTCAGTAACCGCTGCTTCGGGAGCGATGCACGCGTCGCTCCCGTCCGGCACAACCACAGATCGCAGCCGAGTCCCTGGAACATCTGAGGGGCTGCGTTTCCAGCTGCACGCACGTGGTTCAGCCAAAACTTAGCCCCTCAATACCAGGGGCAACCTACCAAATAGGGGAAACTACAATGATCAAGTATCTGATCGGCGCTTCGGCGCTGGCTGTCACTGCAACCGCTGCTCAAGCCCAAGTTGGCCCGACCGCGAACCCCGACAGCGTCTCGGAAGTTAGCGTCAAGAAGACGGCTAGCGCACCGGTGTCCAGCTCGTTCCGCAGCAGCGTGAACGACGGCGACAAAGCCGCAACTGCCGCCACCGTCACCGGCGCTGACGCTGTGATCAACAGCGTCAGCGGCACCAACCTCCCTACCCTGAACGCAACCGGCAACAAGTCGGTCGTCGATCAGGACGGCAACGAGAACGACGCTTTTGTCGATCAGCAGGGCGGCACGCGCGGCTGGTCGGTTATCAAGCAGAACGGCAGTGAGAACGTGGCCGACGTCGATCAGGACAACGGCACCGCCAACAGCCTGAACACGCACAACGCCGCTTTCGTTCAGCAGATCGGTAGCGAGCAGACGGCTCAAATCAACCAGGCTCGCGACGGCTCGGGCACCGTTGCTATGAACCGTGCAACGATCCAGCAGGGTGGCTTCACGACCCAAGTTCTCGGGCCTCTCACTTCGACGCCTAGCGGCTTCAATAATGAAGCGCGTATCGATCAGACCGGCAACGGCAATAGCGCAAACATCGCTCAAGGCGTCGGCGCAATCGTCGTAGGCGGTAGCAACGACGCGTTCATTGAGCAGGTTCGCCTGACCATCAACGGCGTTAACTCGGAGAATAAGGCGACAGTTCAGCAACGCTTCAATGGAGATGCCGCCATCTTCCAGCGCGGCGCAGTCAACTCGCAGGCTGTGATCGTTCAGGGCCTCGGCCTGGCCGGTCGTATCGATAGCGACATCGTTCAAACGGGTAACGGCAACCTCGCGGCCAACTATCAGAATGTCGAGCTAGGCAGCGCCGACTCGTTCATCAAGCAGAACGGCAACAACAACGAAGCATTTGTTAATCAGTCGGGCACGGCTTATGGCAACCGTGTCTCGGAATTGTTCCAGACCGGCAACGACAACTTCGCTCAGGTCCAGCAGACGGTCGCTCCCGACTCGCTCTCGCTGGTTTCGCAGAACGGGAACAACAACGTCGCTATCGTGAAGCAGTAAGCTTTGACTGTGTGGGGCGGCTCCGGCCGCCCCACCTTTCTCGGCCGGCAAAGCCGGTTCCTTCGCCTGGGTATCAAGCGAGCCGCACATAGGCGGTAACAGTTTTCCTCTGTCACGGGACAGTTCAATGAAGCGCATCAAGCACATCGCCGGGATCGCAGCGCTCGCCGGAGCCGCTCTCCTTGCACCTTCGATGACGCACGCACAGTCCGCGCCGGATTGTGCCAACAGCGCCGCGTGCATTGTCCAGGTCGGCAACAACAATCGCGCGACGATCGATCAAGTCGGCGCCGTGGACAGCAGCGCGCTGGTGCGGATCGACGGCAACCGCAACGGCGCCGGTACGATCGAGGGCCGCGACAGCGGCATGCTGACGTCGTCGACGAACAGCCGCTTGCGCGTCCGCGGCTTCAGCAGCGATCGCCTGGAATCGGGCCTTGTGTCGCAGCGCGGACGCAACAACGACGCGGTGGTAACAGTCGCCGGCAACAACAACGGCTTCCACATCGCCCAAGACGGCAACAGCAACCAGGCGGTGCAGGCGATCGGCGGAAATCGAAACGCGGCCGCCGCGATCCAGTCGGGCAACCGCAATGAACTGAGCCAAGTTCAACTCGGCACCGACAATTTCGCCTATGCCCGTCAGACCGGGAACAACAACACGGCGGTGCAGACTCAGCTGGGAAGCGCCGAGTCGGCGCTCCTCGGCTACAATGCCGGCGCGATTGCCGCGCGCAACGGCACCGGCACGAACAACTCGATCCTGCTGGAGCAGAATGGCGGCGGCAACACTGCCGCGCTCGCTCAGGTGGGCAGCGATCACATGATTGCGCTGCGTCAGGGTGGCGACGTCACTGCGTCGATTACGCAGCTCGGCGCCAACCGCAGCATCGCCATCGATCAGACCCGCGGGGCGCCGCCGGTGGTTGTGGTACAGGCTGGCCGCTGAGCGCAGGCTGATTTGCGCGCACGCACGATAAGGGAGCAGAGCGTATGAAGCCTGTCATCGCAGCGATCCTGGTGTCGGCTACGCTGCCGACGTGCCTGGCCCTGCCTGCGTTCGCCCAGACAGCGCGGCCGGACGGTCAGGGGCCGAACGGCTCGGCCACGATCATCGACATCATCGTCGTCGACCAGCCAACGGTGGTGGTGGACGAAGGTGTGCTCGAACAAGGCATGCGCCGTTCCAGCAGCTTCGATCCGGCGAAGCAGGACAGTGCAAGCCGCAACGTTACAAAGGGCATGGTTGCGCGCGAGGGCTTTCGACTCCAGGCTCGCGCCATTGTCGAGGAGACGCTCGGCCTGGACGCAGTGCCACAGCTCCAATTCACCGCGCCCGGTAACAAGGCTGCCGCCGAGCAGGATGGTACCCGCAACGCCGCTCGGATCAATCAGTCGCGTGGGTCAGCGGGCTGGGCGGTCGGCAACCAGTTGGGCGAGGACAACCGCATCGACATCGAGCAGGCCGATGCTGCGCGCCCCGGCCAGTATTCGCGTAACCGCGCCTATGTGGGCCAAGTGTCGTTCGGCACGGCGTCCGGCCGGCCCGAATACCGGCAGACCGCGATCATCAATCAGGTTCATCGGGTCGTTCGGCGCGACGTCACGCCGAACAATGCCGCGATCCAGCAGGGCGGCATCCGCGGGCCGCAGGCCGGCAACGAGGTCGCGACGCTCCAGGCCATTGGCGAAAACAATGTCGCGCAGATCAAGCAGAACGGGTCGGGCAACGACGGGCTGATCCAGCAGGGCGCAGAGGATGCGCGGCTCTTCTCGGTCGAATATGGCGACACGGTGGGGCGCAACAACCGCGCGATCCTGATGCAGGTGGGCCTGGGCAATCGGGCCGTGACCTCGCAGGAGGACGACAGCGACGCGATCACACATCAGACCGGTGACGACAACCAGGCGTTCGTCCACCAGGACGGCGATGTCGACAATGCCGCGCAGTTCAGTGAAATCCAGCAGGGCACGTTGGAAAAACCCGGCAACGGCAACTTCGCCGCCGTGCTCCAGCGCGGTCTCGGCCAGCAGTCGCGCATCTATCAGCGTAACAACGACAATACCGCGTTTGTCGAACAGAGCGAAACCGCGCTCTACGCCCGTTCCGAGATCAGCCAATCGGGATCGAGCAACTTCGCGACGGTGCTGCAGGACAATCCTGGCGCGTACACCTCTGATGGCGTATTCAGTGCGGTGTCGCAGGCGGGACAAGGCAATCAATCCTGGACCATCCAGCGGACCGACAGCAGCCGGAGCTTCACCAACCAAGCCGGGCAAGCCAATCTTTCGCGGGTGCAGCAGTGATGATAATGAGTGCGGCGACGATCCTGCTACTGGCTTCGGCACTCGCCATTGCGCAGGACGTGCCGCAGATCAGTGCGCCACCGACCGCCGGCATTGAGCAAATCGCCGCCGGCACCCGTCCGGTTGTGCAGCAAGTCACGCCTGAACGTACATCACCTCAGCTGCGCCAGGTGACCCGACCCGATCAGTCGCGTACCGCTACTGGCCAGCTCTCGGCGCGTGACCGCAATCCTCGGCTAGCCGCCATCCCGCAGGCCATGGTCGACGCGTGCGACGAGGCTGCGCGTAGCAAGCGCCCGGCGCCGGAAGGCGTGGATTGCGCGTCAGTGCTCGAGGCGATTGTTCAGCCCGCGCCCCGCCGCTCGGCGGAGGAAGTGCTGCTGCTCGGCGGCTCGGAGGATGGAGATCCGACCCGGCTCGCGGCCCAGCCGCTGCTGGTGCCGAACGCCGATCAGGTCGCCGAACAGCTCCGCAACGGCGATGTCAGCAATGCCCCCATCGCGCAGGCAGTCGGCAATGCCTTCCAGGCCCCCAACGGCGCGTCGCCGGGTGGCGCGGGCGCGCCGCCCCCGACGATCATTCCGGGCGGCTCGGGTGGCGTGGTCGTCCCACCAGGCGCCGTGAACCCGTAAAATGCCGAAGCGCGCGCAAACGCTAAGTTAAACATTTGTGCCCTACTTCCACAGCGACAGACACATGTTGGTCGCAATGGGAAGAACGGGACATGAAGACTGCTGGCCTACGCGCGCTTTACCTCACGGCTTCGGCGCTGATCACCGCGTCTGTCCCCGGCAGCGCGATGGCTAGTGGCGAGGACGTTGTGATGGAGCAGATCACGCCGGTCGGCGCGGCATTCTCCACGAGGCTCGATCTGCCTCGCGCTTCGATCTCGCTCGATGTCGGCCAGGTCGCTACCCGCTACAACAGCTTCGGACTGGTCAGTGCGTTCGCCGACACGGTCTCGCTTCAGGTTGATCACATTGCGCTTGCATCGGGCTATGTCAGCCACCGCATCGACAATTTGAGCAATGTCGCACAGGTCGTCCAGATGGCGCAGGTTCCTGCTGCCGCATCCGACAGCGGTGCGCCGATTGAACTGGCGCTGTTCGGTTCTCAGCTGAACCTGGGCGGCTTCACGGGCGTTTATGGCGTGGCCGACAACGTCGCCGAGCAGGTCCAGAGCGGCACTGCCAACTTCGTCCGCGCAATGCAGTTCGGCACCAGGAACGCTGCGCGCCAGGTTCAGGATGGCTCGCAACTCGCCTCGGCCATCATTCAGGCTGGGCAGAACAATCGCGCTGAAACGCTGCAGACCGGCCTGCTGAACCAGGCTGCGATCTTGCAATCTGGTCGTGATAATCTCGCCGCGATTGATCAGCGCGGAAGCAATGGCTTTGCGGTCGTCTCCCAAACGGGTGTCGGCAATGTCGCGTTGGTCCGCCAGTAGGCGCCCGATACTCCCCGATGAATAGCCAACGGGTGCGATGAAGGTCGGACGTCGGCAAAGAACAGCTTTGCGCGGCTGTCAGCAAACACTGCGGCGGAGCAGGGGGGCGATCCAAGCTGTTCGAGCGCAGGCTCCAGATCTCCTCAGTAGTCGATAATTCAGATGAACGGGTATCGGGGATCGGTGAGCAGCTCAGCTGTGCTGAACGTCCGCAACTGCGTCTTTAGCGTCTCGGCTACTTAGCTGAGGAGAGCCGGCCTCCTAGCCGCTAAGCGGCGTCTGAAGCAGCGACTGCTACTAGGGGGCGCCATCGCGAATGCCCGGTTGTCGGTCAGCATGGACGCGCTCTGTCCCGAAAGTCTGCCAGTCTGAGCTAGAGCCTAACCTCGTCAGTAACCTGACCTGAGGCAAGCTGTGCATGGGCCGGCGACCCCGAACCCTGTGCCTTGGCAGTGTTGGCCTGCTAGAGTTATCCATATGTCAAACTCCCGACCCAGTGCAGGCGCCGTCAATGTCGATGGCGTCACTTACGACTGGCACCTCCAGCGCGAACCGCATCTGTCGGATGACGAGGGTTGGAAGGGAATGACGGTTTCCCTTCTCCAGCGGGATGCCAAGCGCGAAGCGTTGCTTGAATTTCCGCCGCCCAAGCGGCTATTGAAGGGGTTGCCGCACGGTCGTCTCCAACTCGACGACGCGACGATTTCAAGGTGCGTGCGTGCCGCTTTATCGGCCGGCTGGGAGCCGATGTCGCGCGGCAAGCCGGTGGTGTTCACGGTCGATGCCGAAGGCAATTGAGGCTCCCGACGCGGAGGGGGGTCGAGATCGGCGTGGACACAGTTACGCTGAACTGAAAGCTGAACGTACGTCCGAGGATGAGCCTGAGCGACAACGCACGGGAATCGCAACAACTTGTCCGGATGTGACGGCAGCGGACCACAAGGACGACGTCGCCATTCGCGTTGTGGGCGGGGGCACGATCACGAGATGAGGCGGAAAGCAGTCTTTTGTTCACAGCGCCCCGCGACTTCCGCAAGCCGTGGCTCACTTGCCTTATGTGGTGGCCGGACGATGTGATCCTCGGCGCCGGAGGAAAGGCAGTACTGGTTTCGGCATTAGAAGTCTGCCTTCATTCCGAGAGCAGTCGGAGGGCCTGCAGTGATCGTTCGTCGCATAGCTCTGAGTTCCTCCGAGGTGCAGCGGAGGAACTGCTCGTCAACACGGAAGTGCAAACGAACGATGTCGGCTTGAACCGCTTCGCGTGGGACCGGCACAGGCGCTGTCGCAAGTGAGCCCGGCGATTGCTCGCCGAGCTCCACCAACAGCCGGCGCTCAGCGGCAGACCACCTGACCTTTGTCGATCGCGCGACCTAGCGCAGCGCCTGCCCCAAGGCCGATCAGCGCGCCCAAGGTGTCCGAACCGCCGTTCGCCAGCAGCCCGCCGATCAAGCTTCCGGTGAGGCTGCCGACGATCAGCCCCGTCGTCCCGTCGCTGCGCCGGCAATAATAGCGCCCGTTAGATCCGCGATAGATGCGATCACCCCGTCCAAGGCGGCGGGGCCGATAATAGCGGCCATCACGATAAAATTGATCGGCATAATACCATGATTGACCGGGTGGCGGTCGATTATAGTTCCAGCGGTGCCATTGGTTCCAGTTCCTGGACCAGCTTGGCGGTGGCGGGGGAGGCGGCCGCGTCGAGGTGGGCCGCCTCCAGCCCGTCCCGCTGGGTGGGCGGCCCACGCCAGCGTTTGGCGGCCGCGCCGGTGGGCGCGCCTGGGGCGGCCGGTTCACATTAGGGCTGGGCGGGCGACCGAGTCCTGGACGCGGCGGACTTGCCTGAGTGCCGCCCGGCCTACCCGGTCCACCAGGCGGCGACCCGGAAGGGTTCTGCGCCATCAACGGCGCGGTGGTGAAGGTTATCGCGACTAGTGCGGCAGGGGCGAACATACGCATATTCTTCTCCCGTCTTGCGTGCGGAAGAACATCAGGGTTCTTGTCGTCTTCGCCAATACGGCAACTTACCTATCATCTTTATGTAAGGTGGCGATCACTTCGATTTTAAGTAAGCCGACACCGCGCGATATGCCGGCAGGGAGGTCGGATCGTTGAGGGAGTTCGCCGCGTTGGGCATCGAAGCGAACCGCACGAGGACCATGTCCGAGCCCCAGTCCACATAGATGGTCTGACCATAGACACCGCGCGCGGCCACCACTCGGTTGGCGCCCGGATAGATCCACCACAAGCCGGTATAGCTGCCGCCGATCAGCGCCTGATATTCGGTTCCGAACTTCTTCGGATCACCCCCAGCGCGAAGCTGCTGCACTGCCTTGGCTGGGAAGAGCCGCTTCCCGTTTATCACGCCCTCGTTGAGGACCAGCAGCCCAATCCGGCCCACGTCGCGCAAGCTCGCGCTAAGCCCCCCGCCGGCAAATGCCGTTCCGAGAGAATCCACCGTCATATAGGCGTCCTGCTCGGCGCCCATTGGCCGCCACAGCCGCTCGGAGGCCAGCTCGGGGATCGACTTGTTACTGACCCGCGACACAAGCCATCCCACCATGTCGGCATTCGGTGTCCTGTAGTGAAAGGCGTCGCCGTTGCGCCCTTGCGCCTGGATCTGCTCCAGGAACTCATAATAGCCGACCGGCCCCGTGTACCCGGTAGGCTTTGGCAATGGGCTGGCCGCGGTGGAATATTTCCACACGCCGGCATTGGGGTCGCTGTAATCCTCCGAATAGTCGAGCCCGGTTGTCATATCCATCACTTCCCGGACGGTTGCCGTGCCAAAGGCGCTGTTCGCCACTTCGGGAACATAGCGGGTGACGGGTGCGCTGGGATCCAGCTTGCCCTCTGCAACCATGATTTCCGCCAGCAATCCGGTCAGCGACTTCGTCATCGACATGGCGGCGTGCTTCCCGGCCTGATCAAGGCAGCCGGAGTAATGTTCATATACCACCCGCCCCTTGTGGATGATCAGCATGCCGTCGGTGTAATTCGCGGAAAGCGACTGTTTCCAGGTCATCGTCTGGCTGGAGTTCAGGGGAGTAAAGGTGAGCGCATCGATCTCGCGGGCGGTCCGCTCCAGCTCTGGCGCCGACAGATATCGAAGGGGAACCGCTGGCTCCAGGCCCCGGCTGATCTGGATCGTCGGCAGCAGCTGGCGGATGTGACAGACTGACCAGCGCAGCTTGGGAAAGCTGAAATAATCCGACTCCGGCTGCATGATGCGCTTGTCCCTGGGAGGCGGGAACCCCTGCATCCAGCCCATCACCCTCGGATCGGAGGCTTCCGCAGACAGCGGATTCTTCTGCAGGGCGCCAACCGTCGAGGGGGTCTCCTGCTGGTGGGCGGCCACGGTGGTGCCCAGCATCAACGCGAAGGTGGAGGCTGCGATCGGACGCGATGCCCTAATAATTGACCACGACATTGACGAATGCTCCTGTCCATGTGGGCGCCTTCCCAGGAAATGACGCCTTGATTCCGGCACCGGGGAAAGAAGCGCTGACCCCCGCGGTTAAAAAAACATGCTGGCTGAAGATGTGATTGTATTCGAGGAACAGATCATCGGAGAGATGATGCTTCGTCACCCCGGCGATCAAGTTGAACCCGCTGGGCGTCGAAATCAGGCGCGTTGCCTGTCCGAACTGTATCGGACTGGCGAGCTTGTCCGCCCGGATATGCGCATAGCGCAGGGTGAACGCGTCCTTCCTGGACGGCTGCACGGCGAGCGCCAACTCCATGGCCTGAAGGTTCGAGTTGATGAAGACCATCGACGACTTCGAGCCCGTCGCCCACGCCCCCGGCGATCCTTCGTAGTAAAGCGGGTCAAACCGCTCGAGCCGCGCCGTGGTCGGGTCGTCGCCGGAGAAGATCTTGAATGTGGAGGTAAGCGAAGGCCGCCACCCCGTTTCCGAGATTAGGTAACCGATCTGGGCGCGGGCGCCCCACGCCGACAGGTCGACGGGGTTGTTCCATTCATAGGCAAGGTCTCCGGTCGCAAACAGATTGCGGAGCGGGCCTTCGCTGGCGCTGGCGCGAAAATACAGGTTGACCACGTTCGTCTTGTCGCGGCCGTCCGGAATGATCGTCGGTGGTCCTAGACCCCCGGCGGCGGCGCGAGCGTAGGGAGAGTGGGAACGCAGGACGTTGATGTACGTGAAACCGAGATAATCCCCCGACTTGGCGTCGTACCTCATATCGAAGCCGGCCAGCTGATTGTCGCCATCGTTGGAGCGTAATTCCCTGGGCTGGACGAAGTAGCCCGTGAACGTCGCCTCCCCAGTAGTCATGCGCCCGATCACCGCCTGCTCCCAGGCCTTGCGCGGTCCGAACTTCAGCGCGCCGCGCTCGAAGCCGCTGACGCCGCCGTTCGCGATGAGCATGCCGGTGCCAAGCTTCAACTCACGTGGACCGGCTGAGAAGTCGTAATTGGCGGGACGATCGGTGGTGCGAAGGCCGAGATAACCTTCGTCCAGTGTGACAGCGCCCTCGTCGCGCGCGTCGAACGCGTCGGTGCCAAAGGTGCGCGACGCCACCCCGGAGAGCCGTCCATAAAGAACACGACCGCTCTCGAAGCGCTGATCGAAGGAAACGCCCGGCTTTGCATAGGCTTCCAGCCAGGTCTCATCGGAATTGAAGCCGGCGGTCGGCGCGTAGACCGATGCGAAGTTCCAGAACAGGTCCTCTTCGCTGACAAGGTTGAGGCCTCCCTGGAAGCTCCAGTGAACGGTCAATCCACCCTTGTCGTAGATGGTGGTGACATCCCGCTGGTTCGCGGATGTGGAGGGCCCCGACAGTTGCGCATCGCTCGCTGACGATGGGCCTCCTTCAGGCAGACTTCGCCTTGTGTCGCCGCCGGCGGTGCCACTCGGCGTTGCGCCTCCGCTTTGCTGAGCCGAGGCGGTCTGGCGACGTGGCGCTTGTTCGCGTACCCCTTCGACCTGAACCAGGGGAGGAGGTTCGGGCATGTCGAGCACGTTCGTTCTCCACTCGCGTGTCTGGCGTGGCGCCGCATCGACGACAGCAATCGCCTTCTGCGGCGCCGGCCGCCATCCGCGACACTAAGCCCGCCTCGCAATCTACGGCATAGGTAGATAAACTGACGCAGCTTCTGCAGTCCGGTGGCAGGCGTCTGGCGAGGTTCGGATGTCGAATGCCGACATTCGTCGCTTGGCGACAGATTGTTCGAAGTTGGCTGTGAGTAGGCGACGTGGAGTGTTCGTACCGTCGCGGTGAGGCACGCGCCTGCCAGCAAGGCATGCCCATCAATTCTATATCTGCATTTTTAGATTAGGCGCTATGGCGATGAATGACAGAGAAGTACCCCTAGGTACGTCTACGGATTGTTTCATCTATATCAAACAACCGACATTTAAAGCGAAATTGAACCGCGCATGATCGTCGTGGCCTCAGTTTTGTTAGGCGGGACTTTGTGATGTGCAGCCGGTGTGTTCTTTACTTCATCGGTGTCCCATGTTCCGGACATGCAGCTTCGCAGCCGATCACTACGGGTGAGCTGGAGACCAGCCTCCCCGGTGCCGGGCCGTGTGGGGTCTCGGGCTCCGCAACCGGGGCAATTGACACCGCGCTCCTCGATGCCGGCGCCGCATCGCTCCTGTTGAACGCAATGGATGCGGATCTCGGAACTTCGAGCGTTGACGTGTCTGAGGTCCATTGTAACCCCGCTGTCGCCTACGCGGTCGTATCCGACGTGGGTCAGAACGCGCCCGTAGTCGCCGACTGGGCGATGAAGCGCACCGGCGAGCTCGAACCTGTCGCCTGCCAGATCTATTCCGATGCCCGGCGCGCCAGGATGCTGACCAGCGTCGCCGGGACAGGAACCAGCACGCCATCGGCCAGTCGTATGTACGGCCGGGTGCCGCCCCAGGCCGCGCCCCAATTCGGCGCATACCGGGATGTGGTGACTGCCACGGTCGGCGTCTGAGGGAGAGATGTCGACCCGCGCTTGCTTGATGCTGCCGGATCACACGCCTCGTCTGGCCAACCGACCAAGCCCCTGCTGGAAGGAGAGTTAAGCCAATGAATTTGATGAAAGCAGCTGTCGCACGGAGTTTCGGAACGCCGTTGCAGATTCAGGAGTGTGCCATCCCCACACCTGGGCCGGACGATGTGTTGGTCAAGATCGAGGCAACTGGCGTCTGCCATACAGATCTCCATGCCGTCGATGGCGACTGGCCGGTCAAGCCGGTGATGCCCTTGATCCCCGGGCATGAGGGCGTCGGCTATGTCGCCGCGCTCGGTTCGCGGGTCGCCGGGATCAAGGAGGGCGATGCCGTCGGCATTCCGTGGCTCTATGATGCTTGCGGGCGCTGCGAATATTGCCAGACCGGATGGGAAACGCTGTGCGAGAGGCAGCACAACAGCGGTTATTCCGTAAACGGCACCTTTGCGGAATATGCGGTGGGCAGCGCGAAGTACGTCGGACTTCTTCCGCCCAAACCGGATTTCGACGCGCTCGCCCCGATTCTATGCGCCGGCGTCACCACCTACAAGGGCCTTAAGGAAACCGAGGCGAAGCCGGGAGAATGGGTCGTTGTTTCCGGAGTTGGCGGGCTGGGCCACGTAGCGCTCCAGTACGCCAAGGCCATGGGTCTGCACGTCGTGGCGATCGACGTCGCCGACGCAAAGCTGGAGCTTGCCCGGTCGCTCGGCGCCGATGTGGCCGTCGACGGATCGAGCGGTGATGCTGTGGCGCAGGTGATCGCGGCGACCGGGGGCGGCGCTCATGGCGTGCTCGTGACAGCGGTTTCCCCAATGGCCTTTTCCCAAGCGATCGCGTGCGCGCGGCGGCGCGGAACGGTTGCCCTGGTGGGCCTGCCGCCAGGGCACTTCCCGACGCCTATTTTCGATGTCGTGCTCAAGCGCATCTCCGTCCGGGGGTCGATCGTCGGCACGCGCCGGGATCTGGCCGAGGCGCTGGCGTTCGCCGCCGAGGGAAAGATCCGCACAACCATTTCGGTGGAGCCGCTGGAGTCGGTGAACGACGTGTTCGACCGGCTGCGGCGCGGCCAGGTGAACGGACGCATCGTGCTGCGGCCGTGACGCCGCCTTTTCGGACGGCGAACTAAGGGATCCATGACCCGATGTCCGGTGACGATGGCTATCCACTGCTGGGAAGTGCGAACCTAGCACTGCGTACGGAGTTGATCTTCCGCGGCGATCCTTCGCGCGTCGTGCTGCGTCCGTTCACGCCGGCGGATAATCCGTTTCCGACCGAGAACGCGCCCCGATCCCGCATCGGCGGGCTGGTGGCCAGAATCTGCGCACTGGACGCGGAAACGACCAGTCGTCGGCTTGCCGCGATCATGAAGCGGCTCGACCACCGGCATGACGATTGTGCGATGCTGCTTTCCAGGCGTTACCATGAGGCGATTGCGCCGCGTGGCGGTGCGGATACCCTGACCGATGATCAGATCAAGCTGATCGGAAGCTATCTTCTGGAAGAATATGCGGTCGAGGCGGCGGCGCTGTTCAACCCCAGTATCGTGGCGCACCACGATCAGGCGGGGGTAGCGGAAGGGGATTTGCGTGTCCTGCTTTCGCTACGCGCGGTAGGGGAGGGGCACGTGTCGTCGATCGTCTTCCGGGTGGGGACGGTCCATGCCGGCGGCAGCGTGGCGTTCGGGGCGCCGGCACCCCGGCTCATCTCGGGCAAGGCGACCTGGACACCCGGTGGAGGCGAAGGCGACGCAGCGGTCCGGCTGGATTTCGGTAAAGACCGCGATCTTTCGAGCCTGGTGCTGTTTCCGGTGGCGGAGCGTCACCGCAACGGCCTGGAGGATCTCAGGCTGACGCGGTTCACCGAGGACGACGGCGCGATTACCTATTTGGGCACCTATACCGGTGTCGGGCGCGAGCGGGTGCGGGAGGAACTCCTGCGGACCACCGACTTCCGAACATTCGATCTGATCGCGCTGCAGGGGCGATACGCGGGCGGCAAGGGGATGGCGCTCTTTCCACGGCGGATCGGCGGTTATTACGCCATGCTGGGGCGCCAAGATCACGAAAATATCTGGCTGCTGACTTCCAATGATCTCAACCGCTGGGACTCGGGCGAGGTGATCATCCGCCCGCGCTGGCCCTGGGAGTTCGTGCAATTGGGCACCTGCGGCCCCCCGATCGAACTCGAGGAGGGATGGCTGGTCATCACGCATGGGGTGGGCGCCATCCGCAGCTATTGCCTGGGCGCTTGCCTGCTGGACAAGGCCGATCCGACGAAACTCCTCGCGCGGACCCGCAATCCCATCGTCATGCCGGCCGAAGGCATGCGCGACGGATATGTTCCCAATGTCGTCTATAGCTGCGGCGCGCTTGTTCACGACGGTTGGCTGATCCTGCCCCATGGTGTGGCGGACAGCTATGTCACCGTGGCGAGCGTAAAGATCGCTGAACTGCTCCGCGCAATGGAGTGATGCTCGGTATGCGTACGGATGCCAGCGGCCGTGGCGACGGTTAATCTGCGGCAAGGAGCCTGAACACGATCGTCCGGCCTTCGCGGAGCGAAACCTGCGAGGGTTGTCGGGTCCGGACACGCAACTCCCCACGTGGCTCGGGCCCCGTAGAAGGGCTTGCCGGTAAACAAGCGGAGCGATCCACTCGCCATGATGTTATCTTCGTGAGGCCTGATCCGGCGAACCCCCACCAGCTGCCGTGGCACGTTCTTTCACCGTCGGAATGCCTGGCTCGGCTTGAAGCGAGCGATCATGGTCTGAACGCGAATCAAGTCGCCGAGCGGCGCGAACGCTGGGGACGCAATGCGTTACCGCAGGGGGCGCCCCCCAGCTGGCTGACCTTGCTCATCCGTCAGTTCCAGAACCCGATGATCTATTTGCTGCTGGTCGCGGCAGGGATATCGCTGTGGATGGGGGAGCGAACCGATGCGCTGTTCATCGCCGTCGTCCTCGTGCTCAATGCCGTGGTTGGGGCGGTTCAGGAGGGGAAGGCCGCGGCGAGCGCGGAAGGGCTGCAGCAGTTGGTGAAGCGTGTCGCCCGGGTGGAGCGCGCCGGCCTTGTCGCGGATATCGACGCCGAGGAACTGGTGCCCGGCGACGTGGTGCTGCTCGAGTCCGGGTCGGGCGTTCCCGCCGATCTCAGGCTGTTGTCGGCCATGGACGCAGAAGTGGACGAGTCGCTGCTCACCGGGGAGGCGATGCCGGTCGCCAAGGACGTGCATGCCCGGGTCCCTGAGGACGCCGCAATCGCCGACCGGCAGACCATGGTCTACGCCGGCTCGACGTTTCTTTCGGGCCGGGCGAGCGGCGTCGTGGTCGCCACCGGAAAGTGGACGGAGCTTGGCAGGATCAACAGCGCCGTGCGCCACGCGCCCGCGGCGCCAGCGCCGCTTATCCTCTATCTTGCCAGGCTATCGAAACAGATTGCGCTCGGCATGGCGCTGCTCGTGGCTGCACTTGCTTTGATCCTTTTGCTTCGCGGAACGGCGCCGGCCGAGATCTTGTTGATGGCAGCCGCCCTTGCCGTATCGGCGATACCGGAAGGTCTGCCGGTCGCCGTTACCGTCGGGCTGGCCGTCGCCACGAGGCGAATGGCCGCCCGCCAGGTGCTGGTGCGCAACCTGCCGGCGGTCGAGGGGCTGGGAGCCTGCACGGTCATTGCCACCGACAAGACCGGTACGCTGACGATTAACCAGCTCTCGGTCGAGGCGATTCTGACGCCTTCCGGCGAGCGTCTGCGCGAAGAGTCCTGGTCACCAGTCGACACACGGCTCACCATGCTCGCCCAAGCGGCGGTGGCTTGCAACGAAGCGAACTGGGCGTCCGATGACGAAGCCGTGGGGGACAGCGTCGACGTCGCCTTGTTGCACTTTGGCAGAAAGCATGGCGTCGATGCCGCGCCCGAGCGCGTCGCTCAGTTCCCCTATGAATCCGTCAACTGCTTCGCCAGCGTTCTGGTGCGGGGCGAGGACGAGTTCGTTCTCATCGTCAAGGGCGCGGTCGAGACGGTTGCGGCAATGTGCGATGCGCCGACCGGTACACTCGTTCGGGCCGCCGACGCGCTGGCGGCGGATGGCTATCGCGTGCTGGCGGTGGCCCATCGCCGTGTCTCGTCGCCGGGGGAAATCGATCTGGCACGCCCGCTGGGCCTGACTCCGCTGGGATGTGTCGGACTGATCGACCCCCTGCGCCCGGAGGCCGCGCCGGCGGTGGCCGCGTGCCACGCCGCCGGGGTTCGGGTGTGCATGATCACCGGGGATCACCCGGCGACCGCACTCACCATCGCGCGGCAACTCGGCCTTGCAGAGAGCAGCGACCAGGTGCTGACCGGCGCGCAGATCGCCGAGGTGGAACGCCAGAACGCGCTTGTCCCGGCGATTGACCGTGCCACTGTCTTTGCCCGTACCGATCCGCTGCAGAAGCTGCGGATCGTCGAGGCGTTCCGCGCGATGGGCCATTTTGTCGCCGTCACCGGCGACGGGGTGAACGATGGGCCCGCGCTCCATGCCGCCAACATCGGCATCGCGATGGGAAAAGGGGGCACCGATGTCGCCCGCGGGGCCGCCGACCTGATCCTGGTCGACGACAATTTCGCCTCGATCGTCGCGCGCATCGAGGAAGGCCGCGTCACGTTCGGCAACCTGCGCAAGATCACGATCTTCATGCTTGCCACTGGCCTGGCAGAGATCGCGCTGTTCACCGTCACTATCGCCATCGGCCTTCCTGCGCCGCTGACCGCCGTGCAACTGCTGTGGGGCAACATCATTACCGAGACACCGCAAGCCGTGACCCTTGCGATGGGGCGCGGTTCTGGCGCCGAACTCGATCGCCCCCCGAGCGCGACCGACAGGCAGCTGATCAACCGGTCGGCATTGATACTGATGGCGGTTCCCGCACTGGCAATGGCGCTTTTCGCAACCGGCCTGTTCGGTTGGGAGTTGGGGCGCGGGAAGGCGATCGATGAGGCAAGGAGCAGCGTGCTGCTGGCGCTGGTCCTGTTCGAGAACGCCTTCGTCCTTGCCGTGTCTCGCAAAGTCGGTTCTACCTGGCTGCGATCGTTCGCGCGAAATCGATGGCTTCTGGTGGGTGTCGGCGGCGCGCTGTTCCTGCACCTCGTCGCGATGGCCTATGCGCCCCTGCGCGAGATCCTGGGGCTGACGCCGCTCGATGCGTACAGCATTCTGGCTTGCGTTGCGGGCGCGGCGATCACGCTGATCGGCACGATCCTGGCACAGCGCTGGATCGCGCGACAGGGAGGTGGCCAGAGCGGGGGGTAGCGCGAGGTCGGCTCGGCAATCGCCGCGGACGTCCCGCTTCCGCCATCCGCAGAGGCTTGGATCTGGGGCAAGCAACAAAAGTCGTCCGCATTCGCCGGCGCTCGCACAATCTACGAAGATCGCTGGTGCCGCAGCGAAGTAGGCTGCGTCCTCGTCTCCGTCGTCGACGGCCAGGCCACCAATGTTCCAGGCGTACTCAGGGCGGTTCCGTATACAAACGCGCAAGGAGCGGGCGCATTCAACTGGCTTGTCGCACTGGGAGCTGGCGAAAATGCGATCAATTCTGCTCTATGCAAATGAAGATGCCTGGACGTTGCAGCGCCTTGAAGCGGCGTTGAGAATTGCGACAACCTGCGACAGTCACGTCCATTGCCTGCAACTCACCTCCGCCGACGAATATGTCTTCGCCGACTCGTTCGGAGGCGTTTATCCGATGCTCGACCTGCTTCGCGATGTACGCGCGCAGGAGGAGGCGTTTCAGCAGCAGATCGAGGCGCGCTTGTCGAGGGAAGGGGCGCGTTGGACCTGGATCAATGAGGCCCGTGTTCCCAGCGGCGCGCCGCTCAAGAGGCTGAACCTGATCGATCTGTCGATCGTGAGCTTGGTGAACGAACCCGAAACGTCGGGATCGACACCGGCACCGGCCCGGCTCGCCATGCAATCCGACACGCCGATCCTGGCCATTCTTCCGCATGGTCGGCCTTTCGATACCCGGGGCGATGTAATGGTCGCCTGGAACGGCTCGCCCGAGGCAGCCCGTGCGCTGCGCGCGGCCGTGCCGCTGATCCGGTTCGCGTCGAGCGTCACGATCGTCGAGGTGATCGAACATCGCGGGCAGCGAAGTGCGATCGATGCAGCGGAGTATCTAGGCTATCATGACATAAAGGCCGAGGTTCGTGAGCATTTGATCGACCAAGAGGCCGTCGCCGACGCCCTGCGACGAGCCGCGATCGAAACAGCCGCTTCGTACATTGTGATGGGTGCTTACGGAAAGTCGCGTTTGCGCGAGCGCGTTCTCGGCGGTGTCACGGCCAGTCTCACGAAGGATAGCCCATGCAGCCTTCTGATGAGCCACTGATAATGAGAAGGAGCAAGTCGATGACGAGCACTTGTAAAAGGCAAATGGGCCAGGCCGCCATTATAGTGGTGCTATTTGCACTGACGAGCTGCGCCACGCCGACGCCCTATCAGCCGCTTGGTAGTGGCGCCAGTCGCGCAAGCGGCGGCTATTCGGATCAGCAGCTTTCTCCCGACCGGTTCCGCGTCACGTTCACAGGCAATACATTGACGTCGCGACAGACGGTCGAGAATTACCTGCTCTATCGTGCGGCCGAGCTCACGCTTCAGGAGGGATTTGACAGCTTCACGATCGTTAATCGTGCGACCGACCGGGATGTGCAGACGCGGGTCAACGCCGACCCCACCTTTGCTGGCCCGTATGGCTGGTGGCGCCCGTCATGGCGCTATTACGGCGGTGGGGCCTGGCGCAGTTGGAATCCTTGGTATGGCGATCCGTTCTGGGCGGACAGGATCGATATCAGCACTGTGAGCCGCTACGAGGCGACGGCCGAGATTTTCATGAGCAAGGGCGCGAAGCCCAGCGAACGATCGACATTTGACGCACGGCAGGTGATCGCGAGCCTCCGCAGCACGGTGCGATACCCGCGCAACTGACACGCGAAACGTGGGGGCCGCACCGGCGGTCCTCACCCGCACCACCGCAAATGGTTCACTTCAGGCCTAACAGCCGCTGGCAATGGCGCGCGATCACCGCCTCTTCGTCGGCCGCGATGATGCGCACGACGACCTTGCTGTCGCCGGCGTTGATTAGCGCTCGCGGTGCGCCCGCGCCGCAGCAATAAGCTGGTGATATGCGGCGCGAAGACGGGCTATGGTGTCTCCGATCGGCGACAGGTCGGTGGGCGATTGGCCGGCGGACGATGCGTCCGATCGCATCGCCACGCTCGGCTAATCGTGCTTGCGGGGCTTGGCCCGCGCGGGTTCAGCCGGCCTCCACCGGGATTTGCTGCTTGCGGCCTTCGGCTGACTTGTCCTTGGGCATGGTGATCGCAAGAACGCCCTTGGTCACACGGGCCTTGATCGCGCTGGTGTCGGCATCGTGGGGCAGCGCGATCTCACGCTCGAAACGGCCATAGGAGCGCTCCGAATAACTGTAGTCGGACGCCGACTCGGCTCGTTCCTCACGCTTCTCGCCAGCGATTTTCAGCATGCCATCGGTCACCGAGATTTCGACATCCTCTGCGTCGATGCCAGGCACCTCGGCGGTCAATTGGTAGCCGTCATCCGTTTCGGTCATGTCGATCGCTGGAGACGACATAGGAAAGCGGATCTGGCCCGCCTGGAGTTGTTGAAGCCTGGCTGGGATATCCTCGAACCAGCGATCCATTTCCGCACGCAGCCGCCCGAGGGGTGCGAGTCGTTGCGAAAAGGGCGAGTGGCGCCCCGAGCTGGATTGCAGAGCTACGTCACGCGTCATGTTAACCTCCGTCTTTCAACTTCGGTGGAAGCTACTTCCGTGCTGGGTTGAAGTGCATAAGTGACACCCCCATCGGGGTTGCCCCGCAGTTGAGCCTTGTCGCCGCAGGGCGAGGGCGCACTTGCGACCTTGCATTGCTGGTGAGGGCCAAGTGCTTTACCCACAGGCACTCTGAGGCGGGACGACTGGCCGCTGTGTTCCTCGAACACATAAAATGCATGAACAGTATTTGTAGGTTTTTCTGCGTATCCACAGCCCCTTGCGGCGCGGGTTACAAGCGCAGTGTAGCCGGGAAAGACCTTCTGAGCGCCGGATACTTGAAATCGCAAGAATCTGGTCGGCTCGGCCGGGTGATTCAACAACAACGTCTGCACCGCTGCGGCGGTGCCGGCACGGCCGAGCCGCCGGCACGCAGGACTCAGGGCAGAGATGGAGGACAGCGGTCTCTGTCATGACGAACGCTCCCGGACACTTGATGACCCGCCGGAACTCTTCCCGCCGCTTGGGAAGAACCGGTCGGAACCTGCACCCCGCCGTTATCCTTCCCCAAATGGCGGGGTGCACTTTTTCGACGCGGCACCCGGGCCTGCTGAGGTCAGACGGGGAACCGGTCGCCCGCAGCGCCATCGAGTGTAGGGCGGGGCCAACAATGGATGCCGCGCCTCCAGGTTAGATGGAACAGAGGAGTAGGAAGATGGCCGAGTTGATTTCAGTCGGATTCGACGACCTGAAGGAAGCCGATAACGTCCTGGCGAGGCTGAATCGCCTGCAGAAAGAGTATCTCATCGACCTGGAAGACGCCGTGGTCGCCATCCGTCAGCCGGACGGCAAGGTGAACCTGAAACAAAGCGTCAATTTGGTTGGCGCGGGGGCAGCGTCGGGCGGGGTTTCCGGCATGCTGTGGGGTACGCTGGTTGGCCTGCTGTTCTTGAATCCGCTCGCCGGCATGGCGGTAGGTGGCGCGGTGGGGCTCGGCGCCGGCGCGCTGTCGGGCTCGCTCGTGGATTATGGGGTCGATGACTCGTTCGTGCGCGAACTGGCTGAGACGTTGAAACCCGACTCGTCTGCGCTGTTCATCCTGGTTCGCCGCGTTCAGCCTGAACGCGTGCTCGCAGAGCTTCGGGATGTTCGCGGACACATTCTGCGCACGTCACTGTCGCACGAGCAGGAGGCGAATCTCGCGGCAGCCTTGGCTGCCCACAACGACGACGTGG
Source organism: Sphingomonas sp. IC-56 (assembly GCF_021043375.1). Classification (GTDB taxonomy): domain Bacteria; phylum Pseudomonadota; class Alphaproteobacteria; order Sphingomonadales; family Sphingomonadaceae; genus Sphingomonas. The sequence continues at coordinate 205,648 of NZ_JAJNDV010000006.1, read as the reverse complement.
CGAGCGCGGCGCGCGAGAATGAAAACGAAGCGGTTCTGTGATCTTCCTCGTCGGGAGGCGCTGATCAGACCAGCGTCTGCCGACACCTACGGCCGGTCGATCGTCCCGGGCGTATCGGATGAGAGGATGCAGCACGTACTGTTCGATGGTCTCGGCACGGCATCATGCCTGGGTGCTCACGCTTGATTCAGTGCAGACTGCGCTTGGTTCCAGCTGGCGGCATAGGCAGCACCTAGCTGGCGGGCACCGCGGTGACGACACAGGGTGGCCAGGAGACATGATGACAGCCTGTGCGACCCGCCGCGCCCTACAGACACGTCAGGGGGCGTGGGCTGCGCAGATACTGGGGCCTGATTAGGAGGGCAGCCGCAATTGCTAGCTCGCCATGCTTTGCATTTGCTGGTGGCAGCGTAGCCAAAGCTCAAAGCGCAGCCGACGCATCTCCTTGCGACATTCCTGACTTACTGCTCAAGCGCCGCAACTGTGCTTCCAACGACTCCCGTCTGTCAGTGTCCCCGAAAGGGGTGGGCGCGTGGCATTCTACCGCTCCCGTAAGAACAGCTACGCCGCCAAGGGACCCGAATTTTGGCCCCGACAGGGTCCCAAAGGAGCGAGCATTATGCGCCGCGCTGATGTCGACTTGGGCTGCCGCAACGCCATAGGTACAGATACTCATTCCATTGATAAGTTAGCGGAAATAACCTGTCCAGATTGGGCAAGCGTGAATCGCGCCAGGCAAACTAATCGAAGATCTGGAGGGCCTGCTTGAGAACGGATTTGGAGTATGTGCGCGCCCGGATTCGAGCCGAGTTGAACGCTGCCGCCTGCGCCAAGTGCGTTGAGGCTCGCGTAATCCATCTCGAAATGGCCAAGCGCTACCGCATGATTGTAGAGGAGGCCGAGGAGGATGGAGGAGTGGCATGAACTATTAACCACCAGATAATGATTACTTGTAAATCAACCAAATTAGGCCTGGCGTGCATGCTTGGCAGGGGGAAGGCATCTTGTTCAGCGAATTTTCAGTAAACGATGGCGCTTCCAGGAGGGTTCACAATCGTGCAATAATTGCGCTGTATTCCGGATTGTGCGGTCCTACCCCTCTGTTTTCCGCGATTTCGCCTAAGTTTGCCGCTGTCGTTTTCTCGCCAGCTGAAAGCATCAACGCTGATTGAATGAGCCCGAGTGCATAGTGCGCGGCGGGACGGTAGTTGGTTTGTGTTTAGTAACCCCTCTGCGCCTGACGCCCGGCATCAACAATGATGCGAGCGATCAGGTCGAAAATGGGAGCGTAGCATGCAGGTACATGTGGTCGATGAAGAGATTGCAAGCCGGCGATCCTTGGGACTGATCCTTCAGCGACTTGGTCACAGAGTCAGGTTTTTTGTATCGGGACATGCTCTGGTGACCGCTCAAGATGTCGAGCCTGGCTGCGTCTTGCTCGATCTGTGCACATCAGATCTCGCCGCTCTGGATGTGCTCAACGAACTGAGCGATCGCCGAGATACCTTGCCGGCTATCATCATCGCGCGACTTGATGATTTCGGTACTGCGGTGAGCGCTATGAAGATGGGGGCGATCGATGTGCTTGCGAAACCCGTGCAGCCGAACGAATTGGCTACGTCAATCGAGCTTGCAGAATCCACATTGCAGCGTGCGTCCCGCCGCCAGGATCTCGCCAAGCGGGCCGAAACGCGGCTGCAGCGGCTAACACGGCGCGAGCGCGAAGTGCTAGCGGGAGTCGCTCGAGGGCAGACCAACAAGACCATCGGGGTGGACCTAGGAATAAGTCCGCGGACCGTGGAGATCCATCGCGCGCATCTCACCGAGAAGCTGGACGTTCACAATCTCTCCGAGCTTTTACGCCTGGTCTATGAGTCCGAACTCGGTGACGACGACGCTGCGGCGTGAGTATGCGGTTTGGTCGCGCCCCAACAGCGAATGCTGCTCTACGGCAAGCTTTCGCTATTCGCCCGATGATGCTCTGCTCACGGTCATTGACCAAAACGCAGGGCTATTCTCGCCCGCGGTTTGGGGCAGGGATTATGCGGCAATGTCTTGATATCAGCGCAACTTATCTGTTTATCGACGTGTTAGGTACGACTGATCTATTGTCGAAGTAATCTGCGGAACACGCTCAACGAGATGGTTGTTCTAATGCGGACAGACCGCTTTCCGCTCACAAGCCGACCCTGGCTCAGGCTCCCTTCGGAGCGGATGAGAATCGTGAGTTCGACCCAGGGCGGTGACAGAGAACTCAGATTGCGCGGTGGCTCTTGTTTCGCCGGAGCGGAGGCGGCAGCTGCGCGCCCAATAGATGGTGCCTCAAGCGGCTGACCTGGGAGCTTCCGCGCCGGCCGGCGTTCCGCACCGGCCGGGAAAGCGTTGCGAACACACGGCGGTTCAAACGCTTGCCTGGTGAGCGCGGTGATCGCCCCTAGAAGGGACTATAGCACCTGACACGATATCGCGTATCCAACGGTGTATTTGCCCGTATGCGCTTAGTATGTTGACGGCGGCGGGGAGGGACGTGCCAACGCTGTCCCTCCTGCTGGCTTGTGCGTCCTAAGAACAGGTCTAGGGCCGATGGGAGATGGACGCGTGCAGCAGGAAAGGGTCAGTGAACAGACGCATCTGCATCACCGCTGGCGTCCGGCCCTGATGGCGTTCTTTCTGCGCCGCGTGCGCGACCATGGTGAAGCCGAGGACCTGACGCAGGAGGTGTTCGTACGGCTGCTCGATATCGATGCGCAGGCCCGATCCGCCGATGCCTATGTCTTCCAGATCGCGGCGAACCTCATCATCGATCGCGCGCGCCGTGCGCGGGTCCGTGCGGAATTCCGCGAAGCAGCCGGTAGGCATGACGACCGCCATGTCGAGCCGCTCGATCCCCATCGCATCGCGGCCGCACGCGGGCAACTCGCCACGATCACTGCTGCCCTCGACAGTCTGCCGGAGCGAACCCGCACGATCTTCATGCTCTATCGCCTTGAGAATATGAGCCAGCAGATGATCGCCGACAGCTTCGGCATCAGCCCGAGCGGGGTGAAGAAGCATGTCGCCAAGGCGATGGCATGCCTGATGGCGCGTCAGCGGGATCTGTCATGAGCGTGTCCGAGAGCAGCCACGCGCCGACCCGCGACGAACAGGCGGCCTATTGGTGCATCACCCTTGCAGAGGGCGAGCTTGAGGCCGCCGAACGTGCCGAGTTCGGTGTCTGGATCGACGACCTGGCCAATGCGCGGGCGCTGGACGAGGCGACTGCGGTGTGGAACGCCACGGCGGAACTGGGCGAGACGCCCGAACTGATCGGGCATCGGGCTGCTGCGCTGGAAAGCCTCCAACGCGTCAATGGCCGCCGCTGGGCGCGACCGATCTCCGGAGGATGGCGATGGGCCGCCGGAATGGCGGCCATGCTGGCGGTCGTGCTGCTTGGCACCCTGTTTCTGCGCACGGCGACGACCGAGTACCGCACCGGAATCGGCGAACGCCGGGTCGCGATCCTGGCGGACGGATCGAGGCTGTCACTGGACGCGGACAGCGTGGTGCGGGTGCGGCTGCTGAAGGAACGACGGGAGCTGACGCTGGTGCGCGGGCGCGCCAAGTTTGACGTGGCGAAGGACCCGCTGCGGCCGTTCGCCGTCACCGTGGGTCCCCGGATGGTCGTCGCCACCGGCACGTCCTTCAGTGTCGAAATGCGCCGCGAGCAGATGCGCGTGGTCTTGTACGAGGGGCGGGTGGCCGTGCTCGACACGGCCGGAGAACGGCCACGGCCCGACCATAAGCGGGTTAACGCGTTGGCGCAGGGCTCGGCTGAGATGATCCTGACCCCAGGTCGCGAACTCGTCGCACCGCTAAGGCGGATCGGCGATGCTCGGGTGACGAGCGCAGATCCGGTGCGGTCGCTTGCTTGGGAATCCGGCCAGTTGAGCTTTGACGATGAGCCGCTCGCCTCTGCGGTGGCCCAGGTCAATCGCTATGCGCGCGAGCGGATCGTGATAGGGGATCCGCGGCTCGCCGATGTTCGGATCAGCGGCTTCTTCACCGCGGGCGACACCGGAGCCTTTCTCGATGCACTCGCTGAACTGTCGCCGGCCCGGGCACGGCGGCAGGGATCGGAGATCGTCCTGCGGCACGAATGACCCGGCCGGGTTGCCGCTGATCCTTCGCCCGTGCGAGTCCGGATAGGAAATCGCAAACCGTAACGAACTTTTCTGCTGTCCCGTCGCGGCTCCCGTGCGTCCTACATCAACGGCAGGGGGTGCCGGAAGAAGGGGGCAGAATGTTCGATCGAGTGCTTCGCAGCCAATTCGCGTCCGTGGCCATGGTCGCGCTGTCGGTCGCTATGGTGGGCGGACACGCAGCGCCAGCCATGGCGCAGGAGCAGAACTTCGCGCTGGACATGCGCGCGCAGGACCTCGCCGACGCACTGCGCGATTTCGCCAGGAACACTCGCCAGCAGGTCGCTTTCGACGCGCGCACGGTAGCAGGCAAGCGTGCGCCCGCAGTGCGCGGCCGCTATTCGACCGGCACGGCTCTGGAACTGCTTCTGCGCGGCTCTGGGCTGCGATTTCGAAAAGCCGCGTCGGGCGTGATCATTATCAGTGCTCCGGCGCGGCGTGACGCAGCGAGCGACCTCGAAGCAGAGTCAGCACCGGCGCAAGCGCCGGCCGTGCCGGTCGGCGCGGACGATAACCCCGATGCTCCCGCGGTGATCGTCGTCACCGGCACGCGCATCGCCTCGGGCGTCGCGAATACCCCCAATCCCGTCGTGTCGCTCGATCGCAGGGTGATCGAGGCGTCTGGGACGACAAACATCACCGACGTCCTGGCCGGCTATCCCGCGCTCCAGGGATCGTCCACCTCGGCGCAGAACAGCGGACAACGCGCCCTCGCCAACGGGCAGACCGGGCTCAACCTCCTCAACCTCCGCAACCTGGGTGCCGAGCGCACCCTCGTCCTGGTGAACGGGAGGCGCCATGTCGCGTCGGTTCCCGGCAGCCAGGCGGTCGACATCAATACCATCCCAAGCGATCTGGTCGAGCGGGTCGACATCCTCACCGGTGGCGCCTCCGCCGTCTACGGCGCCGACGGCGTGACCGGCGTGGTGAACTTCATCATGCGACAGGACTTCGACGGCATCTCGGCGCGTGGGCAGGCCGGCATTTCGGAGCGCGGCGACGCAGGACAGCGCCTGTTTGCCCTCACGGCCGGCAAGAATTTCGCCGAAGGCCGGGGCAACATCGTCCTCGCCTATGAACATGGCGAGGAAGACCGGCTGCTGAATGCCGACCGACGGCAGTTGAGCGGGCCGGGAAAGCGCACCTTCTTCCTGAACCCCGACGATCCGGAAAACGCCTTCGACTATGCCGGCCCGAACGACAACGGCATCCCGGACAATGTTCCGCTGGCCAATGTCCGCTACATCGATAGCGCGCGCGAGGGCGGCATCGACGTCGATTTCGACGGCATGCCCGATTATCTGGTGGACGGCACCGGTGCCGTGCTTCCGTTCCGGTCCGGAACATTCGTCCCCTATTCGTTCACCCAGGGTGGCAGCGGCACGCTTGTGGCCGACTTCGGTGACGATCTTCTACCCGGAAACCGCCGCGACATCCTGTCCGCCAATGCACGGTTCGAGGTGTCGCCCGCGCTGACCCTGTTCGCCGAGGCCAAGGTCGCACAGACCAAGGCCTTTTCCCTTTCGCAGCCGACCTACGACATCTACCTGTTCCTTCCAGCAGATAACGCCTTTATTCCCGACGCCATCCGGCCCCTGATCAGCCCGGACATCGGCGGAGTCCTGCTGAACCGCGACGAGTTCGGCCTCGGGCGGCCGGATCAGGATATCCGCCGCCGCACCTATCGGTCCGTAGTCGGCGCGCGTGGAGCGATCAGCGATCACGCCCGCTACGAGGCGTCCTATACCTTCGGACGAACCGACATCCGCAGCCGGTCGCGCAATGCCGTGCTCAGCGACCGGTTCTACGCCGCAATCGATGCCGTCACCGATCCCGTCACGGGCCAGCCGACATGCCGGGTCAATCTTGATCCCAGCTGGACGCCCGACCAGCCGATGGCCTTCCCGCGCGTGGCGCTCCCCCCCACGACTTTCCGACCCGGCGAATGCGTACCGCTCAACCTGTTTGGTGAGAATGCCGCGTCCAGCGAGGCGCTCAACTTCATTCGCCAGACCACCGACGACCGCGCGCGGCTCGAACAGCATGTCGCAACCGCATCGGTGTCCGGCGACTTCGGCCAGCTCTTCACCCTGCCCGGCGGAGCGGTCGGCTTCGCCATCGGCGCGGAATATCGGAAGGAAAGCAGCCGCTACGCGCCCGACGCGCAGAAGGTGGGCGGCAACACTTTCGGCGGCGTGGTGACGGCCAACCGCGGCGCGTTTGACGTGAAGGAAGCCTTTGCCGAGCTTCGCGCGCCATTGCTCAAGGACGTGCCCTTCGCCGATCGCCTGGAGTTCGGCGCGGCGCTTCGCGTCTCGGATTATTCGACGATCGGCACCGCCACGACCTGGAAGGTTGACGGTCTCTATTCACCGATCCGGGACATCGCGCTGACCGGCACCTATTCCGTGGCGATCCGCGCGCCCAATGTCGGGGAACTGTTCGCCGGGCAATCGCAGACCTCGGCGGCGATCGCCGATCCGTGCAACGCCAACGAGATCCAGAACGGTACCGCCAATCGCGCCGCGAATTGCGCAACCCTGCTGCAATCCCTCGGCGTCGCCGATCCGACCCGCTATCGCGACGCCCGCGGCGTCGTGCTGCCCGGGCTGACGCAGGGCAATCCCGACCTCAGCGAGGAAACCGCAAAGACTTGGACCGCAGGTATCGTCCTGTCGCCCAGCTTCGTGCCCCGGCTCACGCTGCGGGCGGACTGGTATGACATCAGGCTGAAGCAGGCGATCAACACTGCCGACCCGGCGACCATCGCGCAGCTCTGCGTCGATCAGCCTTCGCTGGCCAATCCGTTCTGCGCCGCGATCATCCGCCAGAACGGCACGGGCGGGGGTGCTGGCCCGGGCAACATCGTCGGGTTCTCGGTCCAGCCGTTCAACGTCTCGCAGTTCAGTACCGCTGGGCTGGACGTCGCACTCAACTATCGCCTGCCGACCTCCCGCCTGGGCACCTTCAGCCTGAACGTCGTCGGCAATTACCTCGATCGCCTCCAGGGCATCGAGACCCCGGGGGCGGAGACCACCGACCAGCGGGGCGAACGCTTCGCGCCGAAATTCTCTGCGAACGCCGACCTTTCTTGGACCCAGGGCCCGGTCACTGTGAACTACGGTCTGAACTGGATCGACAAGACCTCGCGCTTCACCAACCGCCAGATGGCGGGCAATCCGGACATCGTCGACCCCAAGTATCGCTACCTGAAGCAGCGGTGGCAGCATGACCTTTACGTCGCAGTCGACGTCGAGCAGCGCCTGGAGGTGTATGCGGGCGCGAACAATCTGTTCGACCAGAAACCGGAACTGGATACGCTGATCTACCCGGTCAGCCCCGTGGGACGCTTCCTGTATGCCGGGTTCCGCATGAAGCTGGACTGACCTATCCTCCGGCGCCCGATGGACGTTGATGTCTTCTCGGGCGCTTCCGACGCTCTGTGCTTCGGCTCAAGCCGCTAATCGTGCTGGCGATGATGCTCGTCATCGCCGGTAGGGGACTTGGTGGTGGGAGCGGCGGATGCTGCGGCAAACTCACCCGAATGCTTGCACTACCCCAAATCGACAGTTGCGCCGCTCGTATGTAGGCTGGGCAAGCCGCCCCAGGTCACCCGAGCGGTAAAACGCTACGCAAATGCTATGGCGGACGGCCTTCCCCTGTCTCGAATTGCTATGCGGAAGGGCATAATTCCGCTTGTGCATGAACAACGGCCATTCTCGTGCGAGCAGCCCTGATGCTGACGGCTCCTGGCTCGGTCGATCCGTCCATGCTGGTGCAACACTATCAGGAGCGTCCCAAGTGGCGTCGATCAGCGATCCGGAGCCCGACCAACGCGGCTCGATCTTCTTTGTAGGTCAGGATGAGGCCGGCCATTGGCTGGTTCAGGAAAGTACGGGGCAGATGGAGGGCCGCTTCGTGTCCTTCGCCGCCGCGATGGGGTTCGCGCGCGCCGAGCGGTATGCGTTCCATGCCGAGGTGGTGGTCTCCACCGCACCGCTCGTGCCGCACGTCCCTTTCATGCCGGCCGGCGCGGACGAACGCGCAACCGCCCGCGCCGCCTGAGTCTGCCGGCAGCCCTCCACGAGGAAAACCAGTCATGATCGCCAAGCCATCCCGCACAGCGCGCGCGCCGCGCCGTGCATCACCGCCTGCAAATTCCCATGGCATCGGACAGGGGGGCCGCGCCGCGCACGATAGCCGCTGGACAGCGCTCGCCCAGCTGCTCGAAGAACTGCGCGATGCGGGTCGCCGCAGCATCCGGATCATCGACGCGGACTGCGGCGCCGGCTGCCTGCTGATCCATGCCGCACACCATGCGCGGGCGTTCGGGTTCACTGCGGTCGAAGGGCGCGGCATCGATGGCGTGCCGCAGCTCGTCGGCCGCGCGCGTGCCGCTGCGGCACGGCTTGCCAATCCCGGGGTCGGCCTGCGCTTCGAAATGGCGGACCTGCTTGTCGCGCTGGATCAGGAGGCCGAATTCCCGGCCGACATCGCGCTTTGGCGCGGCAAGCCGGCGGGGTTGGAAGAAGCCCGGGTCGTTGAGGCACTGCACCGCGCGGCACGTCGGGTGATCACCGATCGCAGCGTCGACGCGGAGACGTACGCATGACCGGCCGAGACTTGCACTGGCGGCTGGGCGGGCTTGCGCTTTTCGCTGCCGCGGCGGGCCTCGTGCTCGTCTCCAATGTGGACGCCGTGAAATCCAATGCCGGTCTGAGCGCGCCGCTCGGGCTGGTCGCGTTCCTCCTGTACCTGGCCGGCGCGGTGCTGGTGATCCAGGGCGAGCGCCTGCCGCGTGCCTGGGCTGCCCGGCACCTGGCGCGGCCGCAGCGCCCTGCGGCCCGGCCAAGGGTCAAGTCCAGGGTGGGCGGTCGCACCCGCCCCTGATCGCCTGCGGCCAGCAAGAGCTATCCAAGACATCTGGAGAGATCATGTCGTTCTTCGAACATCGCCAGGGCGTGTTGCACGCCGAAGACGTTTCGCTTGCCGCGATCGGGCGGGAGGTCGGTACGCCGGTCTATGTCTATTCCGCCGCGGCGATCCGTTCCGCGGCACGCGCCTTCCGCGACGGCCTGCACGGCATCGCCCGCAAGCACATCGCCTTCGCGGTAAAGGCCAATCCCAACGTCGCGATCCTGCGGCTGCTCGCTGACGAGCGCTATGGCGCCGACATCGTCTCCGAGGGCGAGCTGCGCCAAGCGCTTGCCGGGGGCATGCGGCCCCAGGACGTGCTGTTCTCCGGCGTCGGCAAATCCAATGGTGAGATGATCGCCGCGCTCGACGCGGGCATCTGCCAGTTCAACATCGAGCTTGAGGAAGAAGGTGTCTTCCTGTCCTCGCTTGCGCAGGCGCAGGGAACGCGCGCCTGTGCCGTGCTGCGGATCAATCCCGATGTCGCGGCCGGAACCCATCCGAAAATCTCCACCGGCCAGAGCGCCAACAAGTTCGGGGTGCCCATCGCCGACGCCCGATCGATGTACCACCGCCTGTCGCGGCTGCAGGGTCTCCGGCTTCGAGGCATCGCACTCCATATCGGCAGCCAGATCAGCGATCTCGGCCGCCTTGAGGAAGCCTATGTGGCAGCCGGTGCGCTGGTCGCCGCGCTGCGGGCGGACGGTCATGCCATCACCCATGTCGATCTCGGCGGCGGGCTCGGCATTCCTTATCGGCAGGAGGATCAGTTTCCCTCACCGGCTGCCTATGGCGCAATGGTCGAGCGGGTCACGCGTACCTGGGACGTGACCCTGATGTTCGAGCCCGGCCGCCTGATCGCGGGCGCAGCCGGCGTGCTGCTCACCCGCGTGCTGTGGGTCAAGCCGGGGGTCGAGCACCCGCACGTTATCGTCGATGCGGCAATGAACGACCTCGCACGTCCGGCGATGTACGACGCCTATCACCGTTTCGCCGCCGTCGCCCCGGACGGAGAGCGGTTGGTCGCCAATATCGTCGGCCCAGTCTGCGAAAGTGGCGACACCTTTGCCAAGGCGCGCGAAATCGATGCCGTGTCCCGTGGGGACCTCGCGGTGTTCCACACCGCTGGTGCCTATGGCGCCTCGATGGCCTCGACCTACAACAGCCGCGCGCTGGTGCCAGAGGTACTCGTCGACGGCGGCCGCTATAGCGTCGTCGCGGATCGCGGAGACGGGAGCCAGTCGCTTTCGCGGCAGCATGTGCCGGCATGGCTGGACGCGCCTTTGCCGGCACTCGCCCGTGCCTGAAACCGATTGGACAGCATCGAGGCGCGCGATGATCAGGCCTCGATTGGGGGCTGTATTTTTATTGCATTCTCACAGTGTCCGAACCTGCCAAACACGCTTGAGACTCAACGCTCCGGATCGGTCATGAGGCGGTAACCGACGCCGAGCTCGTTGAGCACAATCGATGGGCGCGCGGGATCGGGTTCGACCTTCTGGCGCAGGTTGCGCACAACGATGCGAAGATAATCGACGCGGCGGTCATGTTCGAGTGGCCACGCAGCTTCCAAGATCCGCTGATGGGTCACCACGCGGCCTGGGGTGAGCGCGAGTTGCCGAAGCACCTCATACTCCTTGCGCGTAAGGCGGATCTCTTCGCTATCGCGCGTGATCGTTCGATTGACGAGATCGATCCTGAGCCCGTGCGTATGAAGAACTGGCGAACCGCCCTGGGCAGCGACATAGTGGCGCAGAGACGCGCGCACTCGCGCGAGCACTTCCTCGCTGTCGAACGGCTTGGTGACATAGTCGTTTGCGCCAAGGTCGAGGGCCGTAACCTTCTGGTCGGTCCCGTCCCGCGCAGAAACCACGAGGATCGGCGCCTGAGTGTACTTGCGGAGCAGCGGTACGATTTCGAGCCCGTCGCGATCCGGCAAACCCAGGTCCAGCAGGATCACGTCTGGCGATGCCGTCTTTGCCTGCTCGATCGCTTCCGCCGCGGTGGTCGCCTCAATTGGCTGATAGCCGCCGCGCACCAGCGTTGCCTGCAGCAGCCTGCGAATGTGCAGGTCGTCGTCCACCACCAGGACGCGCTGGCCGCTCATAATTCAATCCCTTGATCGGTTCCGCGCACCAGCAGGCGCTCGGGGAAGTGAATGCTGAACCGCGCGCCTGCGCAATCCTCGCGATTGGCGGCTTCCACCGTCATGCCCATCGCTTCGGCAAAAGCCTTGATGATCGCAAGCCCGAGGCCCGTGCCGCTGATGGCGCGGTCCGACCCCTCGAGCCGCTTGAACGTCTCGAAGACCTCGGCCTCGCGTCCAAGGGGCAGGCCGGGCCCCTGGTCGATCACGGATAGCAGGAGCGCGCCAGGCTTTCGCTCGGCACGTACGATGATCGGCGTGCCTGGGTCGCCATAGCGGCCGGCATTGTCGAGCAAGTTGAGCAGGCAGTGGTGGAAGAGCTGCGGGTCCACTTTGACCAACGGGAGGTCGGGGAGGACCTCGAGCTGGATCTCATGGCCCTCCAGCGAACGCCTTGTGTCATGCACTGCAGCCGCAACGGCGTCGGTGAGGTCGGCGGCCTCAAGGTTGAGCCGCAGCGCGCCGGCCTCCACACGTGCCATGTCGAGCAGGTTGGCGACAAAGCGGTTGAGCCGCATCGCCTCGCTCTCGATCGTGCCCAGCAGGGGGTTGTCAACGCTGCGGCGCAGTTCGCTGGCGGCTGCGAGCACGGAGGTGAGCGGGGTGCGAAGATCGTGGCTGACAGAGGAGAGCAGGGCCGCGCGCAGTCGATCGCGCTCGCGCACGGCGTCGACATCGCGCATCTCCGCCTGAAGCCTTAGCCGTTCTAGCGCGAGCGACGTCTGGTCGAGCAGGCTGCCGAGCAGCGCCAGCTGGTCCGGGCGGACCGGATCGCGGCCATCATCGCGCGCAACGCCCAGTACCGCGAGTACGCGCTTCCCGCCGAGCAGCGGCTGGAACTGCCAGTCCGATGCCGTCAGGGTACCGGTGCCGCGGCCAGCGGGCTGGGCGGTGTCCCACACCCATTGGGCGGCGGCGAGCTCCATTATTTCCAGCCGGGTGCCCGTTTCGCTCGCCGCCAGCACCGACAGCCCCGTATCAGCCTCCTGGAGCAACGCTACCCGAACCCCGAGAAGGTCAGCGATCTCGCCACATGCGGCGCGAGCGACTTCAGTGACGTCATTGAGCCGGGTAAGCTGGCGGAGGTAACCGGCGAGCGCGGCATTGCTCCGCGCGCTGATTGCCGCGATGTCAGCCTGTGCCCGGACGCGTGCGGTCAGCTGGCTGGTCGCGACTGCAACACCGAGCAGCACGAAGACCGAGATGATGTTCTCCGGGTTGCTGACGGTAAGCGTGCCGGTCGGCGGTAGGAAGAAGAAGTTATAGCCCAGGCTTGAGACCAGCCCCGCATAAAGCCCGGTGCGCAGCCCGAACAGGCTGGCGGCGGTCATCACCGGCAGCAAGTAGAGCAACGCCACGTTGCCGAGGTCGAGCACGTGGAACAACGCCAATCCGAGCGCGGTAATGGCGGCGACCATCAAGGTCGTCCAGACATAGCCGCTGGGCCGCCCCCAGCTCCCGCGTAGCCTCGCGCGGCGAGCCTCACCAACCGATGTAGCGCCTAGTGGCAGGACATGCACCGCGACGCCGGGCGTCTCGCGGGTTAGCCGGTCAACAACCGACCCATGGCGCAATTCGAACCAACGCGAGCGCGCAGACTTGCCGACCACCAGCTGGGTCGCGCGGGCATCGGCGGCGTAGCTCTTGAGGCCCTCGACCACGGAACCTGCGGGAACCGAGGCGACGGCTGCACCCAAGGTCGAAGCAAGGTTGAGCGCCGCCGCGATGCGGCGCAGCGCCGGTTCGTCGAGGGTGCGCGTCCGGGGCGTCTCAATGTGGATTGCTGTCCAGCTTGCATGGGCGGCGTCGGCGATGCGCTTGGCCGCACGCACCAGCTCCTCAGACCCTGGAAGCTCGCTTACCGCCACTAGGATGCGCTCACTGCCTGCCCAGGTGCCACCCAGCGCATTGGCGCGCAGATGGTCGAGCATCTGCGCGTCGACCGCCTGCGCGGCGCGGCGCAGCGCCAATTCGCGCAACGCCGACAGGTTGGACTTGGAGAAGAAGTGGGAGAGCGCTCGCGTCGCTTCCTGGGGCAGGTAGACTTTGCCCTCCTTGAGCCGCTCGATCAGCTCGTCGGGCGGAATGTCGACGACTTCGATCTCGGCGCGCTCAAGGATGCTGTCGGGCACGGTCTCGCGCACGCGCACGCGCGTAAAAGAGGCGACGACGTCGTTGAGACTTTCGACGTGCTGGATGTTGATCGTGGAGTAGACGTCGATACCGGCGTCGAGCAGTTCCTCGACATCCTGATAGCGTTTGGGATGGCGGCTGCCCGGCGCGTTGGTGTGAGCGAGCTCGTCGACCAGCGCGAGAGCGGGGCGCCGCTCAAGCAGCGCGTCGAGGTCCATCTCGGTGAGGGTTCGCCCCTGATAGTCGATCGCGCGCCGCGGCAGGATCTCGAGGCCGCGGGTAAGCGCCTCCGTCTCGGCGCGGCCATGGGTCTCGACCACGCCAACAACGACATCGGCGCCCGCTTTCTGCCGCGCGGCGCCTTCGGAAAGCATCTCGAACGTCTTGCCGACCCCCGGCGCCGCGCCGAGGAATATCTTCAGGCGTCCTCTGCCTTCCTCCGCAGCGGCGCGGAGGAAGGCTTCAGGTGTCGGTCGCCCATCACTATTGACGCGATCGTTCAACGGCCCGCGCCGAGCCGATCAAGCTGTTGGTTCAGTGCAAGCACGTTGACGCGGGGCTCGCCCAGAAAACCCAGAAACGGGCGCTCGATATTGTCGTCGACCAGCTTGGCGAGGCGGGTCGTGGGGATGCCCCGCACCCTGGCGACCCGTGCCACCTGAGCGCGTGCCGCTTCTGGCGAGAGGTCGGGGTCGAGCCCAGAACCGCTTGCCGTCACCAGGTCGGCCGGAACCGGCCCGGCGACACCTTCCGACTGCCGCTTGTCAACATCGGGTTTTACCCGATCGACGAGCGCCTGCGAAGTTGGCCCCAGGTTCGAGCCGGACGAGGCGAGCCCGTCATAGCCCTTGCCGGCTGCCGAGGGACGCGTCTGAAAGTAGCGATCCGAGGTGAAGGCCTCGCCGACCACGGTGGAGCCGATCACGCGGCCCGCGGCGTCGCGGACGAGGCTGCCATTGGCCTGGGAGGGGAAGATCGCCTGTCCGATACCGGTCATTGCAAACGGATATACCAGTCCTAGCAAGAGTGCGAACAGGATCGTGAGCACGATTGCCGGTCGCAGCGAAGTGATGAAGTCTTTGCCCATCGAAGATGCTCCTCAGGCGAGACCCAGGCCGTTTACGGCCAGGTCGATCAATTTGATGCCGATGAACGGCGCGACGAGGCCACCCAGGCCATAGATGGCCAAGTTGCGGGCGAGCAGCGGGCCTGCCCCCATCGGCTTGTACGTCACGCCCCGAAGCGCGAGTGGCACCAGCAGCGGGATGATCAGCGCGTTGAAGATGATCGCCGACAGGATCGCGCTTTCGGGTGTCCCGAGCCCCATGACGTTGAGCACGCCAAGGCCGGGGTAGAGCGCCACGAACATCGCCGGGATGATGGCGAAATATTTAGCGACGTCGTTGGCAACCGAGAAGGTCGTCAGTGCCCCGCGGGTCATCAGCAGCTGCTTGCCCAGACCGACCACTTCGATCAGCTTGGTCGGGTCGCTGTCGAGGTCGACCATGTTGCCGGCCTCGCGCGCGGCCTGGGTGCCGGTGTTCATCGCCACGCCGACATCTGCTTGCGCGAGAGCGGGCGCGTCGTTGGTGCCGTCGCCACACATCGCCACCAGCTTGCCGCCCTGCTGCTCGCTGCGGATCAGCGCCAGCTTGTCCTCCGGAGTCGCCTGGGCGAGGAAGTCGTCGACGCCGGCTTCGGCGGCGATGGCGGCGGCGGTGAGCGGATTGTCGCCGGTGATCATCACCGTGCGGATGCCCATTTCGCGAAGCTCCCCGAAGCGCTCGCGGATGCCTGCCTTCACCACATCCTTGAGGAAGATCGCCCCGAGCAGCTTGCCGTCCTGCGCCACCGCCAGCGGGGTGCCACCGGCGCGGGCGATCTCGTCAGTGATCCGGCGCAGCTCGGTGGCGGCGGCGGTTTCGCCCAGGCCGGGATTGGCTCGGAGGATCGAATCCACCGCGCCCTTCTGGATCGTGCTGCCGCCGATGGTGACGCCCGAGATGCGGGTCTGGGCAGTGAACGGGATCACCTGCGCATCGGTGGGCAGGGAAGTGGTCGCGACACCGAACTTCTCGCGCGCCAGCACCACGACCGAGCGGCCTTCGGGCGTTTCGTCGGCCAGGCTGGCGAGCAGCGCGGCTTCGGCAAGCTGGGCGTCGGACGTGCCCGCAACGGTGCGGAACTCGCTCGCCTGACGGTCGCCGATGGTGATGGTGCCGGTCTTGTCGAGCAGCAGCACGTCGATGTCGCCCGCAGCCTCGACCGCGCGTCCCGACTTGGCGAGCACGTTGAAGCGCACCAGCCGGTCCATGCCCGCGATACCGATCGCCGACAGCAAGGCGGCGATGGTGGTGGGGATGAGCGTGATGAGCAAGGCCGCAAGGATCGCCACCGGGATGCTGCCGCCGGCATAGCTGGCGAAAGCGGGGATGGTGGCGACGGCGATCAGGAAGATGATCGTCAGGCCGACGAGCAGCAGGGTGAGTGCGATCTCGTTCGGGGTCTTCTGCCGCTCGGCGCCTTCCACCAGCGCGATCATGCGGTCGAGAAAGCCCTGGCCCGGATCGGCGGTCACGCGGACCTTGATCTGGTCGGAGATCACCCGCGTGCCTGCGGTCACCGCAGAGCGGTCGCCGCCGGCCTCGCGGATCACCGGCGCGGATTCGCCGGTGATGGCGGCTTCGTTGACCGAGGCGACACCCTCGATCACTTCGCCATCGGCCGGGATCAGATCGCCGGTTTCCACCAGCACCACGTCACCGGCGCGAAGCTGGCTGGCGGCGACCTGGCTGGTGCGGCCGTCCTTGAGCTTCTTGGCGGTGAGTTCGGCCTTTGTCGCGCGCAGCGAGGCGGCCTGCGCCTTGCCCCGACCCTCCGCCAGCGCCTCTGCAAAGGTGCCGAACAGCACGGTCAGCCACAGCCAGACGACCAATTGGACCTTGAAGTCGAGCGACAATCCATCGCCACCGACATTGATAAGGATGGTGAGCAGCAGCGCCACGCACGCGGTGACGAACATCACCGGGTTGCGGACGAGCTCACTGGGTTTGAGTTTCTTGAAGGCATCCTTGATCGCCGGAACGATCAAGTCTGCCGTGAACAGCGATTTTGTCGCGGTGCGAGCCATGGTGGCGCTCCCGTCAGAACGATTGGCCGCGGATCATCGCGAGATGATCGGCGATGGGACCGAGCGCGAGGCTCGGCAGGAAGGTGAGGCCGCCCAGGATCAGGATGATGCCGACAAGCAGGCCCACCCAAAGTCCGCCGGTGGTCGGGAATGACCCGGCGCTGGCGGGCGTGTACTTCTTCGCTGCGAGCGAGCCGGCGATCGCCAGCATCGGCACGATGATGAAGAAGCGGCCGAGCCACATCGCGACACCCAGCAAGCCGTTATACCAAGGGGTGTTGGCGGTCAGGCCGGCAAAGGCCGAGCCGTTGTTCGCAACGCCGCTGGTAAAGGCATAGAGGATCTCGCTGAACCCATGCGGCCCCTTGTTGAGCGGGCCGGCCAAGCCTTGTTCCGTGACCGCCGACAGCGCGGTGAAGCCCAGGATGATCAGCGGCAGGATGGCGATGGCAAGCACCGCCAGCTTGACCTCGCGCGCCTCGATCTTCTTGCCGACATATTCCGGCGTGCGCCCGACCATCAGCCCGGCGACGAACACCGCGAGAATGGCGAACAGCAGGAAGCCATAGATGCCCGCGCCGACGCCGCCGATCACGACTTCGCCCAGCTGCATGTTGAGCAGCGGGATCATGCCGCCCAGCGCCGTGAAGCTGTCGTGCATCGCGTTGACCGCGCCGCACGAGGCAGCAGTGGTGACGACCGAGAAGAGCGCGCTGGCGGCGATGCCGAAGCGGACTTCCTTGCCCTCCATGTTGCCGCCCGCGACGCCGAGATTGTGGAGCACCGGGTTGCCTGCGGCTTCCTGCCAGTATGCGACGGTGGTGCCGGCCAGGAACAGGATCATCATGGCCGCGAGGATCGCCCAACCCTGGCGTGTGTTGCCGACGGCCTTGCCGAAGCACCAGGTGAGGCCGACGCCGATCAGGAAAATCGAAAGCATCTGGATGAAGTTGGTAAGCGCGTTCGGATTTTCGAACGGATGCGCGGAATTGGCGTTGAAGAAGCCGCCACCGTTGGTGCCGAGCATCTTGATCGCTTCCTGGCTGGCGACAGGCCCGAGCAGGATCGATTGCTGCGCGCCTTCCAGCGTGTTGACGCTCACGGCGCCGGCCATCGTCTGCGGCACGCCGCTGGCGATGTAGAAGACGCTGAGGACCACGCAGAGGGGCAGGAGGAGGTACAGCGTGACGCGGGTGCAGTCCGCCCAGAAATTGCCGATCGTCGCCGCCGAGCGCCGGGCGAAGCCGCGGAACAGCGCGAACGCTAGTGCGATGCCGGTTGCCGCCGAGAGGAAGTTGTGGATGGTCAGCCCCAGCATCTGGCTGAGGTTCGACATGGTCGATTCACCGCCATAGCTCTGCCAGTTGGTGTTAGCGCCGAAGCTGATGGTGGTGTTGAACGCCAGATGCTCGCCGACGCCGGCCAGCCCCTGCGGGTTGCCGGGCAGCATGCCCTGAAGGCGCAGCACCGCGTAGGTGAAGAGCATCAGCACTGCGTTGAAGATCAGCATGTGCACCGCATAGCGGCGCCAGCTCTGCTCGGCGGTGGGATCGATGCCGGCCAGCTTGTAGAAGCCGCGTTCGACGGGGCCGAGCACCACGTGCAGCGGCGTGCGGCGGCCTTCGTACAGCGCGAACAGCCAAGTGCCGACGGGCTTGGCCAGTGCCAGTAGGATGCCGACAAAGGCGAGTATCAGGATCCAGCCCTGGATAGTCATGGTTCCGCTCCCCTCAGAAGCGTTCGGGGCGGATCAGAACCGCCACGAGATAAAGGAGAAGGCCGATCGCCGTCAGGGCAGCCAGCCAGAGGTCGATGGTCATGCTCGCCTCCCTATGCCTTGTCACACAGGCGGACATAGGCCAGCGTCAGCGCCAGCAGCCCCCCCATGATCGCGATCCAGAGCAGGTCCTGCATCGGGGTTCTCCTTGGTCAGAAGGCTGCGGTCAGCGAGATCAGGCCGGTACCTTTGGCAATGCTGCCGGTGCCGTCCTGACCGTTGCTGAAGCTGGGCTGGAGATAGGCCGCATCGCGGTCGCTGATGTCGGTGTCGACATAGGAGATGCCGAGCGTCAGGTTACGCCAGGTCGCGTCGACGCCAATCGACCAGTCCCAGTATTTGCCGGTCGGTGCCACGCTCGTCGCGTTGGGGCCAAGGCCAGGATTGCCGTCCGAATAGCCGATATGCGCTTTGGCGGTGAACGGCGTGCCCGCGATGCCGACGGCGGCGTCACCCCAGAGGTAGAGATTGTCTTCCTTGTCGCCAGGGTTGTTGTAGACGCCCGCTGCGGCATCGGCGCCGGTATTGTACCAGCGGCCGAGCGCTTCCTGCTTGGGCGCATAGGCGACGCCGGCGACCAGGGTAGCGGGGCCGGCGGTGCCCGACAGCTTTACATAGGGCTCGGCGAAATCGGTTTTGTCCGCGCCGCCCGGGTACATGTACCAGGTCACGCCGACGTCCAGCGTGCCGCTGCCCAGATCCACCTTGTAGCCACCGACAAGATCGAGTTCCATGTTGGCGCCGCCGAAGGTGCCCCACCCGGCAAGGTTCGATCCCCAGACGCCCGCATAAAAGCCGCTCTCATGCGCGAGCGTGACGCCGCCCTGCACGGCCATCTCGTTATTGCTCTGCGACACGCCGCGAAACCGATAGTCAGATGCGATCGTCGCAGATCCGCTGACGGTGACCGCTGGCGTTGGCTCGCTTTCGGACGCGCTATCCTGCGCAAAGGCCGGCGCAGCGGTTGCGGAAACAAGCATTGCGGCCGCAAGGGCCGTTACGGACTTCATCTTGATGCTCCCCACGATGATCGCCTGGGCAGGAGCGCCCGGCAGGATCATCAGGGCTGCTCATTAGGCAGAGGCCGCATTGGGATTCGAGACAGGAAACCGGCTATTGCCATAGTATTTGCATAGTGCGCCTAAGCGGGGGCACTCGACGGACGACCGGTTAGCTTCGGCTACCAGCGTCCTCTGCCGGATTGATCAACGATGGCCTTCTGGGTCGCTCAAAAGCGGGTGCAACGACAGCTATGGGGCGCGGAGATGCCTGCCGGGGCGCGATGAATGAACGTCCGAGCTTAATAAGCGGGCAGGGGCCGATTGTCCGCTCTAGGTCGAGGTTTGCCTTGGACCCGTCCAGCACACTTGGCAGGTCACAATGACGCAGAACCTTCGGGTTGATAGTCGGCGCCGGGGGCGCTCACAGCCGCCGACCCGTTCGTGCTGGACGGCACCTGGCGATCACCACATTCCGGGACCGCGCGAACCATCGGAATAAATGGCTGCGCTGCGGATCACTTGTTGGCTTGGGGCCGGCGCGTGAATTGCGGTCGGCCCCAAGCATCGGGTTACTTGGCCGGCTTGATCCAGCCGTGCATGGTCATCCAGCTTGCAAAGGCATCGAACCAGCCAGTGCTGGTGGTCGTCTTGGGATACATGCCGAAGCCATGTCCGCCCTGCTCATAGAGGTGGAACTCGACCGGCTTCTTGGCAGCCTTCCAGGCGTCGATCAGGCCGAACCCGCTATTGGCAAAGAAGGGGTCGTCGGATGCCAGCGCGACGAAGAGCGGCGGTGCGTCGGCAGGTACGGTGACGCTGGCGAGCGGACCGTAGATGTTGGCGATGAACGCGGGCTTGGCATCCTGTCCGGCCATTGCAGTGGCCATGGTAAGCATCGCACCGGCCGAGAAGCCGACCATGCCGACGCGGTTCGGGTCAACGCGCCATTCGCCCGCACGCTTGCGGATCAGAGCGAACGCGGCGCGCGCGTCGGTGATCTGCGGCGCGAGGCCGGCCATCATCTGGTCAGGGTTGGGCCGCGGCGGGTGCGCTGCGGTGGTCGAGTACATCTCTGCCATCGACTTCTCAAAGGCGGCCATCTCACGCGGCGTCTGGTTCAGGCGGTATTTGAGGACGAAGGCAGCGACGCCCCTGGCGGCGAGCGCCTTGGCGACGTCCCACCCTTCATTCTCCATCGACAAGGTGCGGAAGCCGCCACCGGGCGCGACCACGACCGCAGTGCCGTTCGCCTTGGCGGGATCGGGCAGGAAGGGGGTGAGCGTCGCGACCACCACATTGCGGGCGAAGACACTGCCATATTGGCTGTGCCAGGATTCGGGCGTGTTGCCGCCGGGGAGCGGGCCGGTGCCGAGCTCGATGGCAGTGGGCTGCGACGGGATCGCGATCGGGCGCATCTGATCGTCCTGCGCATAGGCCGGGACCGACAGGGCGCAGGCGAGTGCCGCACCGATCAGGGCAGCACGCCGCCCGAGGAAGCTGCGCGAGCGGCCCGTTGCTCGCTGGTTCATTCTGTTCGCCATTCGACCTCTCCTGTTGTTAAGACTTGTTCTTGTTGAAGCTGTTGCGGGGTTGCCGGATCACTTGCCGCCCTGCGCCAGACGCGCTCCCGCGTTGGCGAGCGAGATGTACATGGCGCCTTCCGGCACGACATATTCGTTCTCGCCCCAGAAGAAGGGCCAGTCGTCGCGGTTCTCCGGATAATCGGGCTTGAGCAGCAGGACGCCGGGCACGACCCCTCCAGGGATGAAGGAGAAGTCGGCGCGGTTGCTGCCATAGGCCACTTCCTTCGACAGAGCGCCGACGCCTGAGACGAACGAGCGATCTGACGCCGGATGGTGCCCGTGCAGGAAGTCGAGCGCGCGCGTGACTGGAGCGGTGTCGACCAAGTCCGGGAAGGCCTGGTGCAGGGCATAGGCAGTGAGGCCGAAGTTCAGCACTGCGCCGCTGCCGGCCCAGCCGCCGGCGGTGATCGGCACACCAAAGGGGTTCTCCTTCAGCGCCGCCTGGGCCTTGGTCGCCCAGTCGCGCGCCGCGGGTTCGAGCGCGGCACGGTAGCTTGCCGGCATGTGCGGGATGGCCTTTGCCATGGTCGCCGCCGTGAAGCCGAAGGCACGCAGCATGGCCGGGGTCAGCGCCTGAACCCGGTCGGCATAGCGATTGTCGCCGGTCGACACGAGCAGTTCGACCGCGGCGGTGAACTCCTCCACCTCGAGCGGGCCGCCCGTCGTATTGCCGTGCTGGAATAGGTCGGGCGCGTGGCTGTGCTCGTCGGTCCAGATCTTCTGCGCGAGATCGAGGCAGCGCTTGGCGAAAGCCGCGTCGCGACCCTTCCACGCGCGATAGGTCGCGGCGAGCGCGGCGGCCGAGCCATAGTCGAGCGCCGAAGCCTTGCTGGTGAAGGCCCAGCGATCATCGGGCGTGCCGCTACGCCCGCCCTGCTTGTCATAGGCGCGCTCATAGGGCCTGAGCTTGGGATCGTAGATCAGCCCGTCGGTCTTGCTCGCGGCGTCGCCGAGATGGGTGTACTGGCCGACGTCGGGCTCGACGATGCCGTGAATGGCATGACCAACCGCGTCATACTGCGCGATCAACTGCATGCTGCCGTGGCGGATCTGCTGCAGGATGTCTGGCGTGCCGTCGGGCACATGCATCTCGACCCGGCGCGATGGCCAGTCGACCGACACCGTGTCGCGGTCGATCGCGAAATTCTCCCACGCGTCGACCAGCTGGCGGATGACCTGATATTGCGTCTGGGTGCGGATGTCGAAATCGCCCGCGTCGAGCCAGCCGCCGACCGCGAGGCCAGGGATATGCTCGCCCGGCTTGAACGGCGTGTCGGTGGTCGGCCCCTGGCGATAGAGGTCGATATGCTCGTGGTTGAGCGGGGCCTGGCGCGCGTCGTCGCGATGCGGGTCGCCGTGCCAGACGCGATAGGCTTCGTTCACCGCCATATGGTCCATGGCAATGGGGAAGTAGACGTCGTTGGTCAGCTTCCAGCCATTGTTCAGCACGCCGGCTTCGATCGGGAAGGGCGCGGTGCGGGTGTCGCCATATTCGAGAGCATAGGTACCTGGCGCCGTGACCTTGCTGAAATCCAGCTGCACATAGCGGTAGCGCAGATAGTTGCCCCATTCGCGCGCTGGCAGCGTGCTGACCGGCGTGAAGGTGCCGGCGGCGTTCAGCTTGAGCAGGCGCGGCTGGAGCTTGCGGCGATCGTCTCGGTCCAGTTCGACAGTGGCGATCTTCGCGCCCTCAGGCGAATAGCCGACCTGCGAATGGCCGATCACCGGCGGCCGAAGCCAGCCCGGCACGCTGCTGGCGTCGAGCGTCCATTCGAGCACGCGGCCGGTACGGCCGCCGGGCAGCAGCTGGCGCACCACGAACCAGCCATTCTGTGCCTGGTTGCGGCCGTCGAAGATCGCAAGGCTGCCCTCCTTGGTGGCGATGCTGACACGGCGCGCCGGGTCCTCCGGCGCGAGCACCAGGCTGCGGCCGCTGGCGAAGGGGAGCGGCTCGGCGCCCGGTCCGTCGCTGCGCCCGCTCGCCAGGTTGCGCTCCGGCGTCAGCGCCATCAGGTCGGCGGGATAGCGCGGGAACAGCGCCGCCTTGCCATCGGTGGTGTAGCTGCGGTGGAAATAGGCCGAGGGCACGAATTCAAGGTTGAGGCCGGCCTTGCCGACCTGGGTCGCGGGCAGCGGCTGGTTGAGCAGGACCGACAGCACGATCGATCCGCCGCGGCGCTCCGCGCGGACCGTGTACTGGAAGTCCGGATACTTCATGACCGCTTCGATCACGCCGTTGGCCTTGTCGACGCGCCGGCTTACAAAGGCACCGGCCGGATCCCATTGGCCCGGGGTGGCGGCAAGGCGCACATCGCCGTTGGTGGCGGTGCGGATGCCCTGCTGGATCAGCTCGACGCCACTGATCTTGGCGTCGGCGAACAACCCTTCGTTGACGTTCGAGAAGACAAGCCAGTTTACGCCCGGAGCCTCGAAATAGTCCGACCTATCCAGGCGCAGCGTGGTCTGGGCAAATGCCGGCATGGCCGACGACAAAAGCGCGGCAACAACCACGGCCTTACGATGCAGGGGCATCGGCTATCCTCTCTGATATTCTTCTTATGTGAGCGGTACCATACCCGGCATTTTCACGATGGCAACGGCCTGAATCTGGTGGGACCGGTTAAACCGACGCTGTGTAGCCGCCACTGGGGTGTACCGCCTCGCGTCTCGATCGTCCTCCGGAATGGATCGTTACATGAAAGCATTGACGCGCTGCTCCAGCGTCCATTACTCCTATTAAAAAGCACATGTTCGCCAAGTCAGAGGCAGAACAGCGGGAGAGAGATGTAGCGGTTCAGCTCCTGAAGGTTGCTGAATGTTGTGGCTCGGCCACAGTCCGGCCCTGGGCACCGGGCGCACTTTCCAATCCGCTGTTCCGCTCGCGCGTGGCGACCAATGTTCAAGCACGTGTTCTAGAAAAGGGGTTCAGCATGCGTCGACTGTTCTACTCGTTCGTCCTGGCTGGCACGGCGATGGTCCTTCCCGCCTATGCGCAGGACAGCGACACGCCGCCCGCTGCTGCGACGGTCCGCGCCGACCGCCCAGGCCCGCAGGTGCATCCCGACGTATTCGGCCAGTTCGCCGAACATCTGGGCACCGGCATCTATGGCGGCATCTGGGTGGGACAGGGTTCCAAGATCCCCAATGACGGAGGCTATCGGCGCGACGTTCTGGAGGCGCTGAAAGCGATCAAGGTGCCGATGGTGCGCTGGCCCGGCGGCTGCTTTGCCGACGAGTATCACTGGCGCGACGGCATCGGGCCGCGCGGCAAGCGCCCGGTGAAGATCAACACCAACTGGGGCGGCGTGAACGAGGACAACAGCTTCGGCACGCACGAGTTCATGGGTTTCGTTGAGCGGCTGGGCGCCCGTGCTTATGTCGCAGCCAACCTTGGCAGCGGCTCGCCGGCGGAAACTACCCAGTGGCTCGATTACATGACCAGCCCGCAGGGTTCCACCGTGCTGGCCAAGGAGCGTGCGACTAACGGCCATGCCGCTCCGTGGAACGTCCACTATTTGGGAATCGGCAACGAGCTGTGGGGCTGTGGCGGCAACATGCGCGCAGAATATGCTGCCGATCTCACCAACCAGTTCTCGACCTTTGCTAAGACGGGCAAGCCGCCGATGCTGAAGATCGCTAGTGGTCCGTCCGACGCGAACTACGAGTGGACCGAGGAGATGATGAAGCTGTCGGCCAAGCACATCGATGGGCTGGCGCTGCACTTCTACACGCGGCCGCGCGACGAGAAGTGGGAAGACAAGGGCGCAGCGCTGGGCTTCCCCGAGCGGGAATGGGCGAGCACCCTGGCGCACACGCTGGAGATGGACGAATATATCACCAAGCATTCGGCGATCATGGACAAGTACGATCCCGAAAAGCGCGTGATGCTGGCGGTCGATGAATGGGGCACCTGGTATGATCCGGCGCCGGGGTCTAACCCCGGCTTCCTGCAGCAGCAGAACAGCCTGCGCGACGCGATGGTGGCGGCGCTCAACATCCATATCTTCACCCGCCATGCCGAGCGGGTGAAGATGGCCGCCATCGCCCAGATGGTGAACGTGCTGCAGGCGATGCTGCTGACGGACGGCGCCAGGATGGTGAAGACGCCGACCTATTGGGTGTTCGACCTGTACAAGCCTTGGCAGGGCGCGACCTCCCTGCCGGTGGAGCTGACCTCGCCCTGGTACCACAAGGACGAAGTGGCGATCCCGGCGATCAGCGCCTCGGCGGTGCGGGACACGGCAGGCCAGGTGCATGTCGCGCTAGTCAATGTCGACCCTAACCGAGCGCTGCCGATAACGGTCAACCTGGCGGGCGTACAGGCCGGCAGTGTCGAGGGCCGTATCGTGACGGCCGCGGCAATGGACGCGCATAACAGCTTCGACGCGCCCGAGGTGGTGAAGCCCGCGGCGTTCACGGGCGCCACGGTGTCGGGCGGTACGCTCAGCGTGACGCTGCCCGCCAAGTCGGTCGTCGTGCTGCAGCTGCGCTGACGCTGGATCGTGCTGTCGCGGCGTGCCGTGCTGGAGGGGGGCGCCGCGATGGCGGTGGCCCTCACCCATTCAGACGTCCTGGCGGCGTCGGCTGCCGGGCCGGGCCCGCGCAAGCGGCTTTGGTATCGGCAGCCGGCGTCCGTCTGGACCGAGGCACTGCCCGTCGGCAACGGGCGGCTTGGGGCGATGGTGTTCGGCGGCGCTGGCACCGAGACGCTGCAACTGAACGAGGATACGCTCTGGACGGGTGGGCCCTATGATCCCACCAACCCACTGGCGAATGATGCCTTGCCGGAGGTCCGGCGGCTGATCGCGGCGGAGAAGTTCGCGCAGGCGGAGGCGCTGGCGAACGCCCGGCTGATGGGCACGCCGAAGACCCAGATGGCCTATCAGTCCCTCGGAGAGCTGACCCTGACCCTGGGCGACGCAGGGGCGGGGCAGGCGATCGACTACGAGCGCGAACTGGACCTGGACAGCGCGGTCGCGACGACGTGGTTCACGCTGGACGGGGTGCGCCATCGGCGGGAGGTGTTCGCATCGGCGGTGGACCAGGTGATCGCTGTCCGCATGTCTGCGGACCAGCCGTTCGACATGAGCGTGGCGTTGCAGTCCGCCCAGCCGGGGCTGGCGCGGTCGGCCTCGGGCACTTCGCTGCTCATGATGGGGCGCAATGCCGGACGGGCCGGGGTGGAGGGTGCGCTGCGCTTCGCCGCCCGTGCGAGTGTGGCAACGGAGGGCGGCGCGGTGCGCGCCGAGGCCACGCTGTTGCGGGTGCGCGGCGCCCGCAGTGTGACCGTATTGCTGGCGATGGCTACCAGCTACCGGCGCTTCGACGATGTGGGCGGGGATCCAGAGCGACTGACGCTCGCCACGCTCGACCAGGCGGTGAGCCAGTCCTTCGACCGGCTGCACGCCAGGGCGGTTGCCGACCATCAGGCGCTGTTCCGGCGAGTGAACCTTGATTTGGGGCAGGGGCCGGGATCGGATCAGCCGACTGATCTGCGCATTCGAGCCAATCAGGGGCAGGACGATCCGGGGCTTGCCGCGCTCTACTTTGACTATGGACGCTACCTGCTGATCGCGTCTTCGCGACCGGGCAGCCAGCCCGCTAACCTCCAGGGCATCTGGAACGATTCCAACAAGCCGGCCTGGGAATCCAAGTACACGGTCAACATCAATACCGAGATGAACTACTGGCCGGCGCAGGTCGCGGCGCTGCCCGAGTGCGTCGATCCGCTGATCGCGACGGTGCGCGACCTGGCGGTCACGGGCGAGAAGGTGGCGCGGACGATGTACGGCGCGCGCGGCTGGGTGTGCCATCACAATACCGACCTGTGGCGTGTGGCGGCGCCGATCGACGGGGCGCAATGGGGCCTGTGGCCGACCGGCGGCGCCTGGCTGTGCACCCATCTGTGGGAGCATTACGACTATTCGCGTGACCTGGGCTTTCTGCGTCAGGCTTATCCGCTGATGAAGGGTGCGGTGCTGTTCTTCATCGACACGCTGCAACGCGATCCCGCGAGCGGGAAGCTGGTGACCAGCCCGTCACTGTCGCCGGAGAATGTGCATCCGTTCGGTGCGTCCATCTGTGCCGGGCCAGCGATGGACCAGCAGATCCTGCGCGACCTGTTCGACCAAGTGGCGCGGGCGGCTGGGATCCTAGGCGAGGATGCGAGCTTCGCGGCGATCGTCCGGGAGACGCGGGCGCAGCTCGCGCCGGACCAGATCGGGGCGGACGGGCGGCTTCAGGAATGGCAGGGCGACTGGGATGCAAAGGCGCCCGAGCCGAACCATCGGCATGTGTCGCATCTTTATGGCCTGTTTCCCAGCAACCAGATCGATGTCGATCGCACGCCCGCGCTGGCCGAGGCTGCGCAGCGGTCGCTGGTAACGCGCGGCGACGAGTCCACCGGCTGGGCGACGGCGTGGCGGGCGAATCTGTGGGCGCGGTTGCGCGATGGCGCGCATGCCCACCGCATCCTGACCTTCCTGCTCGGGCCTGAGCGGACCTACCCGAACATGTTCGACGCGCATCCGCCGTTCCAAATCGACGGGAATTTCGGCGGCACCCGCGCGATCGCCGAGATGCTGATGCAGAGTCGGGAGGACGAACTGCTGCTGCTGCCCGCCTTGCCGCGCGCATGGGCGAGCGGATCGGTGTCGGGGCTGCGCGCGCGCGGCGCCTGCACGGTCGACCTGCGCTGGCGCGACGGCGGCCTGGAAGAGGCGGTGCTTGTCGGCCGAATTGCGGGGAAGCGACGAGTTCGGCTGGGCAGCCGGCGGGTCGACGTGGAACTGGTGCCCGGCCGCCCCGTGCGGCTGCGCGGGGCGGATTTCGTCCGGGGCTGAGGTTCCAGGCTCAGCGCGTGAAGGCAGCGTCGGCCCAGCTTGCCGGTTGAGGCGCGGTCTTGCCGGTGCTGTCGCGGGTCACCAGCTCGACGATCCGGATACCGACGATGTTGGCGCGCAGCGGCTCGGCGGGGTCGCCGAACGCCTTGGCGGGCGAGCGAGTGAGCAGCTTGCCGTCGCCCCAGACTTCGAACGTCACCGCGCCCTGTTGCCGCCGGCCGGTGTCATTGACGCCGACCATCGCGGTGAAGGTCGAGAAGCCGGTATTGCGTACCTCCAGCCGCGAATTGGCGAGAACGCCGATGCCGGTGTCGAAGGCGGTGCCTGCGATCCGGAGCGGCAGGCCATAAGGCGCGCGGTCGGGCTCGGCGCCGCCCCAGCCGCCATATTGGGGATGATCGCCGGGGCCGCGGGTCGAGGTCCAAGGGGTGACGGAGTGGTGAATGGTGGGATCGGCCTGCGGCATGGGAATGCCGTCCTCGGCCGGGTTCACGGCGCCGGGCTGTTCCGAGAGATAGAGGCCATTCGGCAGCCGGCGGGTGCCGCTCGCGCGGAAGACAAGCGTTTCGTGTGGGGCGAGTTCGAGTGGCAGTTCCTTGCGGAAGCTGCGCTCCTGCTTGCTCCACAGGTCGCGCAGGCGAATGTCGGCGTCGGCCAGCATCTTGAGCTGCTCGGCGGTGAGCACGACCTTCATCGGGACGGCGGAGCGATTGAACAGCGCGACTGCCTTGTCGCCGCTGGCCAGGGTCTTCACAAAGGTCTGAACGTCGTCGGAGTCATAGGCGAGCACCGCCTGGTTGCCGGCAGGGTCCTGGTTCAGCGCGACGAGGTCGGCGTTGCCGAAGATCGCGAGCAGCTCGGGCGTCAGCTTGCGCAGGTCATAGCCGATGATCAGCGGCGCGTTGAGCATGGCCCAGAGGGTGAAGTGCGAGCGCGCCTCCACCAGATGAGCCTGGTCGAAGTCGCCGGTGCCGACGAACAGCATGTCCGGATCGTTCCAGCTGCCGGGATGAGCATAGAGCGCGCGGTGAGTGACCGTGTCGAGGTTGGTGAGCATCCGCGCCCAGACCGGCTGGATGTCATCGCTGGTTCGCGACAGGTTGCCGACATCCTTGCCCCAGGTGCGGACATCGCCGGCGCCCCAGAGGCAGAGCGAGAAGACATAGTCGCGGCCGGCGGCACGGGTCTTCAAAGCCGCGCCAACTTCTTCATAGAGCTTGCGCACGCCGGCAACGTCGGAGCCGCCGAGCGAGGCCATGTCGACCAGCGGGTTGAGTGTCCTGTAGAGGCCCGAGCGTACTCGTGGAGCATCCTCGGGCAGGCCGCGAATGCCGCAGGCGTCGACCTTGATATAGTCGAAGTTCCACTCGGCGAAGTAGAGGCGGATGTCCTTGTCGACATGGCCGTAGAGGCCCACCTCACGCTCCGCGACGCTGCCCTCGGGCTGGTTCTTGAAGTCGGGCGTGTAGATCTGGCCGCAGCTGTTGCGGCCGATGTCGGAATAGATGCCCGCCTTCAGCCCCATGGCGTGAAGGCGATCGGTGAGCGGGCGAAAGCTGGGGTTCCTGCCGGTCTTGGCAGAGGGAAAGTGGCTGGTGCGGATCAGCATCCGCCCGTCCGGTTGGCGACGCTTGAGCCACCAGCCATCGTCGATGTTGACGTAGCGATAGCCCAGACGGGCCAGCCCCTTGTCGACCAGTGCCTCGGCCGAGGCGAGTACCTTCACTTCGTCGACGTCGCTGTTGAACGCGTTCCAGCTATTCCAGCCCATGGGCGGGGTGGGCGCGTTGCCATCGGTGTTGGCGCTCCACCGGCCAGTGGGAGCGAGCGGATCGTCGGAGGCGCTTGCCGGGCTGGCGAGGGCGAGCAGGGCGCAGGCGGAGAGGAACAGGCGCTTCACTTGGGCAACTCTGCTGATTGATTGGCGGTGAAGGCGGCACTCTGGCCCGCCACGCCGGTTCCGGGCTGACCCGAGCCTACTGTGACGCGATAGGCGCCCTGCATCACCAGCCGCCGACCCTCTGGCGATACGCTGCTGACATCGCGGGGCGACAGGTCGAAGGTCAGCTGCCGCTTCTCGCCGGCCTTCAGCGACACGCGCTGGAAACCGCGCAGCGCAAGGCGCGGGAGGCCCGGCCGGTCGGGGAAGGAGAGGTAGAGCTGCGCCACTTCCTCACCGGCGCGGCCGCCGCTGTTGGTCACGGTGGTGGTCACGCGCAGGCCCTTTTCCGCGCCACCCCGTGCGGGGGTGAGCTTCAGCGGCGCATAGTCGAAGCGCGTGTAGCTGAGCCCATGGCCGAACGGGTAGACCGGGGTGCCCGTGAAATAGCGATAGGTGCGGCCCTTCATCGAATAGTCGCCGAACGGCGGCAGATCGTCGACGCTGCGGTAGAAGGTGAGGGGCAGGCGCCCGGCGGGATTGGTGCGGCCTGACAGGATGTTGGCCACTGCCTGTCCGCCGACTTCACCGGGGTACCAGGCTTCGAGAATGGCGGCGGCGTTGTCCTTGCCCCAGGCGAGGTTGATCGGGCTGCCGTTCATCGCGACGAGCACGATTGGCTTGCCCGTGGCGCGCGCCTGTTCGAGCAGCGCGCGCTGGTCGCTGGGGATGTCGAGCGAGGTCTTGTCGCCGCCCTCGAACCCCTCGACCTTCACGCCATTTTCCTCGGTTTCGAGATCCGAAGTGAGGCCCACCACAGCGACGAGCACGTCGGCGGACGCCGCGGCGCGCTTCAGTTCGGCGGCAGGATTGGGCGAGACGCGCTTCCAGACCAGATCGATGCCGCTGCCTGCAACGCGAATGGCGTAGCGCCGCCCGGCGGTGAGGGTGAGTGTCGTCATGCCGGGCAAGTCGTTCCAGCGCGCCTTGCGCCGGTCCGAGATCATGCGGCCGTCCAGCGTCAGGGTGCCCCCCGCGCCGGAAAGGCCGACGCGGTAGGTGCCGGTCTCGGGCGGGGTGAGGAAGCCGGTCCAGACCGTCTTGTGCACATCGGCGACGGGCGCGAGTTCAAGGTTGCGATTGCCGACATCGGGCTCGACCCGCGTGACGACGGGATCGCTCTGGTACACGACGCTTTCGATGCGCTTCTCGCGGGTGCCCGGGGCGAACAGCGTGGGAAGCGGCGTGGTCGGGTTGTAGTAGCGGGCGAGCACGCCGGGCTTGCCGTCGGGCGTGGTCAGCGCCGAAGTCGGCACGCGGTCACCATCGGTGACGGACTCGCCGAACGGGACCAGGGTGACGTTCGGGGTACCCAGGGTCGAGCGCAGGCCCTCCAGCACAGACACCGGCGGGCCGGACAGTGCCGAGGAGTAGTTGCCGCGCAGCACGCGGGTGGCGTCGCCGAGCGGGCCGATCACCGCCACGCGCAGGCCGGGCTTGAGCGGCAACACGCCGTCGTTCTTCAGCAGCACCATGGTCTTTTCCGCCGCAGTCAACGCCAGGCGACGATGCTCGGGATTGCCGACAGCGCTGGGCGGGATTGCGGCTGGCGCATCCTTCAGCCCGGCAAGGTCGCCGGTGCGGAAGCGGGCGGTGAACAAGCGGATAAGGGCGGTGTCGACATCGGCCTGGGTGATCAGGCCGCGGCCCAGCGCCTCGCGATAGCGGTTTTCCAGGCCGGTGGTGTCGGACAGCGTCTCGCCATTGCACTCGCTGTCGACGCCCGCGCGCATCGCTGCGGCGACGGCGGCAGCGCCGTCGGGGGCGTATTTGTGGTTGTCGGCGATGTCCTTCACGGCGTCGCAATCGGACACGACATAGCCGCGAAAGCCCCAGGCTTCGCGGAGATGGTCCTTCAGCAGCAGATCGCTCGCGCAGGCGGGCTGCCCGTCAATGCGGTTATAGGCGCACATGACCGAGCCGGCGCGCGCATCGACGATCGCGGCACGGAAGGCGGGGAGATAGGTATCCTCCAGGTCGTAGGCGGAAACGAAAACATTGGCTTCGTGCCGCGTGGACTCAGGGCCACTGTGGACGGCGAAATGCTTGGGCGTGGCGATCACGTGCGGGCGATCGGGGTTCGGGCCCTGCATGCCGCGAATGAAGGCTGAGCCCAGGCCGCCGGCGAGGAAGGGATCCTCGCCATAGGTTTCCTGGCCGCGTCCCCAGCGCGGATCGCGGAAGATGTTGATGTTGGGCGACCAGGTGTCGAGCCCGCTGCCCATCCGGCCGGTGCGCCCGGTCTGGCGGGCAAGGGTGTGGAGCGCCCGGACTTCCACGCTGATCGCGGCGGCGACGTCGTGGACGATCGGCGCGTCGAAGCTGGCGGCGAGCGCGATCGGTTCGGGGAAGTTGGTCGCGGGAAGCGGGCCCAGCGCGCCGTGAAGCGATTCCGTCCACCAGTTATAGGCCGGGACGTTGAGGCGCGGGATAGCCGGGGCGACGTTGAGCAGCTGGGGAAGCTTCTCCTCCAGCTTCATGCGCGCAACGAGTGCCTTGGCCTTCGCGATCGCCGGATCGGCATCGACGCTTGCAGCCGGCGCGGCGTCATCGCGCCCGCCGGCGAGCGCCGGAACGAGGGGAAGGGCGAGGGCAAGCGCTGCCGCCGACACCATCAGGCGGCTTGCTTTGCTGGTCATGAATCTGTGCTCCGCAGTGAAGTGGCGTGCCCGGTTGCGTGCACGCCGTGATGGGGCGTTCAGGGGACGGCGATCTCGAACGTGCCGACCGGCAGGTGCGCCTCGTCCCACAGGTTGGTGGCCGGCGCGTCGGCCCAGGCATAGCGCACCCGGGTGACCGGCTTGCCGTCGCCGGTGACGGTCACGTCGCTGCCCGCAGCCCGCGCCGCCGCATAGCGGCAGCTGCCCGGTGCGCTGCCGCAAAGTTCGAAGCCGATCGCCTGGTCCGAGCTGGTGGTGCGCAGCGCACCCTTCACCCCGGAGAAATGCAGCACGATGTTCGTGCCCTGGCGCTCGGCCGAGGCGATGGCAGGGCCTGCCCGGCCACCGGGCGTGCCGGCAATCGCCGCGCGCATCGCCTGGGCAAGCCGCTGGCCGACGAGGCGCTTTTCGCCCGGATGGATGTCCTGTGCGTCGCCGATGTCGAGCGTGACGGCCAGGCCGACATGCGGGTCGGTCGCGGCGACGCGGCGCTGCGCGTCGCGCACATCGCCCCAGCCGCTTTCGGAAGGTGCGGTCGCGGGCCCGCCATAATTGGCGAGCTGCGCGATCGCGAAGGCGGTCGTCGGCGTGCCGAAGCGGGTGCGCCAATCCTCGATCAAGGCGCGCAGGCGCCGGTCATAGCCAGGGATGCCGGTGTCGGACTCGCCCTGGTACCAGGCGAAGCCGGCGAGGCGGATCGGCCCGAGCGGCGCGATCATCGCGTTGAACAAGGTACCCGCGCCGTTGATGTCGTCCCACGGCACGCGCGGCGCGC
The DNA here is from genome assembly GCF_021043375.1 of Sphingomonas sp. IC-56. Taxonomy (GTDB): domain Bacteria; phylum Pseudomonadota; class Alphaproteobacteria; order Sphingomonadales; family Sphingomonadaceae; genus Sphingomonas. Next base: position 172,570 of record NZ_JAJNDV010000006.1, on the reverse strand, counting down.
TGCCGGCCACGCGCTTGGCGATCGCATAGCGCCAGTCGGTGCTGAGTGGCACGCTGGTGCCGTCGGCGAAGGTCAATCGCATCGCTTCCACCGGACCCAGCATGCCGCCGAACGCATACACGTCGTCGTCATTGACGGTGATGACGTTGCGGCCCGGCTTGAGCGTGCCGGCGGGGAGGACATAGACGCGTGGCGCGCCGGCCAGGCTGGTGCCGCCGACGCCCATGCCGTTCACCCAGGTGCGGTCGGCATCGTCGATCATGCCGAGCGACAGAGTCGCGGCGCCGCGAGCCTGCGCATCGGTGAGCTCGACCGTGCGCTGATACCAGAGCATGCCGTTATAATCGGCGAGTTCGGGAACGCCCCAGCTTTCGAAGTTGGTGAAGGCGGGGACGGGCCGCCATTCGAGCGCGGCGCCCGGCTGCCAGGGTTCCTTACCGGCCGCGTCGCCGCTGCCGGCGCGCCACCAGCCTTCCCAGATGCTCGAGGTTCGCCGCGTCGCCGCGACGGGATCGCGGGCATAGAGAGCGAGCAGGTCGGCTTGATCGCCGAGGCCACCCTTGCGCAGGGCGGCGTCGCTCATCCACGCACTAATCCGTGAGCCACCCCAGCTGGAATGGATCGCCCCGACCGGCACGTCGGTATCGCGGCGCAGCGACTGGACCATGTACAGGCAGGCGGCGGAGAAATTGTACGCGGCTTCGGGACTGGCGATTTCCCAGGCGGGCACGGTGTCGAACTTGCTGGCCGGCGTTACCGCGGTCTTCTTGGCGACGGTCAGGAGGCGCAGGCGGGTGTCGAGGGGCGGATGCGCCTCTGGAAACAAGCTCTGCGCTTCGCGGACCTTCATCTCCATGTTGCTCTGGCCCGAGCACAGGAAGACGTCGCCGATCAGGATGTCGTTGAGGATAGTGGCGCCGCTGGGCGCCGCCAGGGTAAGCGTGTAGGGGCCGCCGGCGGGGAGGGCCGGAAGCTGCGCCTTGAACCGGCCGTCGCGGTCGGCGGCGATGCTGACGCTGCGGCCAGCCAGGCTGATCATCACCGTTTCGCCCGGGCTGGCGCTGCCGGCCAGCGTGATCGGCTGGTTGCGCTGAAGGATCGCATGATCGCCGATCGCGCCGTCAAGCCGGGGCCGGGCATAGGCACCCGAGGCTGTGAACAGTCCGGCCAGCAATGCGGTAAGCGCAGTGGTTCGGTTAAGCATCAATTCGCTCCGCGGTTCAGATTGGCTGAAGGCCATGTTGGACGATCTTGTCGATCAGCGCACGGTGCTGGGGCAGGCCGTGCAGCAGGCGATCGGTATAGGCCTTGTTCTCACGGCGGAGGCGCGCGGCCTGTTCGGCATCGGCTTCGAAGCTGCCCGAGGGCACCATGGTGCGATGACCCATGCCGTAGAGGACATATTGGTAGCTGGCGGAGGGAAACACTTCCTCGGCGCGGTCGAACTCGTCGTGGAGCCAGGGCGCGTGATATTCCCACAGCGACATCAGCTCGCGCAGGCGGTCGGGGATCGTCTCGGCACGCTGATTGTCGCGCCAGAAGTCGGTGTCCGTCCGCTTCGTCAGCGAATAGTGCAGCTTCAAAAAGTCGATGATCCGGCCCCAGCGATAATGGGTCGTGTCGTTGTAACGACGCGCGACGGGGTCCATCACTTCCCGGCAGGCGGGAAGCTGCTCGGCGATGATCTTGGCCGAGAGTTCGATCAGGACGATCGCAGAGGCTTCCAGCGGCTCGAGGAACCCCGCGGCAAGGCCCACTGCGACGCAGTTGTTCTTCCAGAAGACCTCACGGTGGCCGGAGCGGATGGCGAGGCGTCGGACCGGCAGGTCGCGCGCAGCGGGGCCGACATACTCGCGTAGTGCCCGTTCGGCTTCGTCCACGCTGGTGTGGCTGCTGGAGAAGACATGGCCGGTGCCACGCCTGGTGGGCAGGCCGATATCCCAGATCCAGCCTGCCGATTGGGCAGTGGAGATGGTGTGGCTGGCGATCGGGTCGTCGGGATGGTCGTAGGGGACCTGCATTGCGAGCGCGGTGTCGCAGAACAGCACGTCGTTGCAGTCGCGGAAGCCGACGCCCAGCGTCTTGCCAATCAGCAGGGCGGCAAAGCCGGTGCAGTCGACGAACAGGTCGCCGGCGATGGTGACGCCCTGCTGCGTCTCGAGGCGGTCGATGTCTCCGCTCTCGGTCAGGTGCACATCGGTGACGTCGGCAAGCACGTGCCTGACGCCCAGCTTCTCGCAGCAATGGCGTTGAAGAAAGGAGGAGAATTTACCGGCATCGAGGTGATAGGCGTAGTTCGCCGGGCCCTCGAACTCCGCAGTGGCGACGGTCTTCGGTGCAAGGCCCGCGTCGCAAATCCGCCCCTGTGGGGTAACGGCGTCGCAGAAGCTTTCGCCGTCCTCGGCCGCCAGCCAGTGCGGGACCAGGTTGGTCTGGGCAAAGCCCTGGGGCAGCATCAGCGGGTGGTAATAGCCGTCGTCGGCTGCGCCCGTGGTCCAGCGATTGAAACGCGCGCCCTGCTTGAAGGCGGCGTCGCACTGGCGGAAGAATTCGGTTTCCGACACGCCGATCTTGCGCAGCGTGGTGCGCAGCGTTGGCCAGGTGCCTTCGCCGACGCCGATGATCGGCACGTTCGGCGACTCCACCAGCGTGACGGTGAAACCCTGCGCACGCCTGCCCTGATGGCGAGCGGCGATGACGCCGGCGGTCAGCCAGCCGGCCGTGCCGCCACCCACGATCACGATATTCTTGATCTCGTGCATAGGCCTGCCCGATGCGAAACAAGGGGCAGGGCGCACCGATGCGCACCCTGCCCAGGTAAGATCAGTACTGGGAAGGATCAGTACCGATAACGCAAGCCCAGCGTGTAGCGCCGGCCATAGTCGAACACGTCGAGCAGCTGGTTGCTGTAGCGGCCATGCGTGCTCTGCTGGTTGTTGTTGAGGTTCAGCGCCTCGGCGAAAACGCTTAAGTTATTCGTGACGTCGTAGCTGGTGGTCAGATCGACCTGGAAGCTCTGGTTCACGAAGGTCGGCTCCGCACCGAACGAACCGGTATTCTGGTTCTGGCCGAACTGGAGCAGGTACTTGTCGCGCCAGTTCACTGCGGCCCGGATCTGGAAACCGGACTTGTCATAGAAGCCGACGAAGTTCGCCGAATTGGCGAGCCCGGTTACCGCAAAGCCGGTCTGCGAGATGTTGGTGTCATCATAGGGCCGGTTGGTGTCGACCAGCGTAGCGTTGGCCTGGAAGCCAAAGCCCGAATTGCCGAACACGTGCTGCCAGGCGAGTTCGATACCCCGTACGGTTGCATCAGGCCCATTGACCTGCTGCGACACTGCGAAGCTTGCTGCCGCCCCCGTGGTCGGATCGACCACGCCGTTGACTGCCTGACGCGTGACGCCGCCAACGATGAAGTTGCTGACGTTCTTCAGGAACAGGCCGGCCGACAGGTAGGAGTTGCGCTGATAATACCACTCCGCACCGATGTCGAAGTTGTCCGCCAGATACGGCCGCAGGTTCGGATTGCCGCCGCTGGCGGACAAGGCGCCGACGCGCTGGCCGCTGCCCACGTTCAACACCGGGTTCAGCAGGTTGAGCGTGGGACGTGTCAGAGTCCGCGATGCGCTGACGCGCAGGACCACGTCGTCTGTGAGTTCCAGTTTCGCATCAAGGCTTGGCAGCAGATACGAATAGGAGCTCTTGTTCGTGACGCCTTGGACGTCGGTATAGGCCGACACGGTGAGCAGCGTCGGATCCGCCGCGCTGGTCACGATTTGCGTCGGGAGTCGGCCCTGTCCGGTCGCAGAGAGGTTCGTGGTCTCGTTGCGAACGCCTGCGTTAACGGTGAACGGCAGGCCGCCGACATCCGTCTGGAAGCTGGCCCGGAGGAACAGCGACCAGGTCTTTTCGCGGACGCGCAGGATGCTGCCGGGATCGACAGCTTCATCGAACGTGCCGGTGAACCCGTTCACGCTGCCATAGTTGAAGCCGGGGACGTTCTGCGCCTGCGGATTGCCGAGACCGGTCAGGAAGTTCTGATACGCCACCGGGCTGAACACGAACACCGACGGCGGCAGGCTGCCGTCGAAGCCGGGTATGAAGTTATCGAGGCTGATCGAGCCCTGGTACAGATTGGCCGGAAGCGGCGCGACGCCGCTGCCGCGTCCAGAGGGTGCACCATAGCCGGCATAGGCCTGCCAAAAATTGTTGGTGAAGGTGCTCTGGTTGCGGAAGTTGAACGTGTCCTGGTAATATTGGCCGCCCGCCTTCAGCGTCAGATTGTCCTGCTTCCAGGTCGCGGATCCGCGGAACTGGACAAGATCATCGGTATTCTTCTGCGTCTGGTTGACCGTGACGTGCGATCCGATCAGCGCCTGGTTCGCCCAGTTCGCGCCATTGCCCGCAGGCCCAAAGTTGCTGATCGTCGGGAAGGCGCTCTTGCTGTCGCCATCGACGGTGAAGCGCAGCGTGTTGCTCAGATCGCCGCCATAACCGATATCGCCATTTTGGCTGCCGATGGTGTCGCCCGGGTTCAGCCAGCTCTTGGCATAGGCAACATCGGCCTCAAGCGTCAGGTTTTCCGAGGCTTTGTACTCGATGTTCAGGCCGGTCTGGTTGGTCTGAAGGATCTGCGTGTTCAGCGCGGCGGTGAAGTCGGTCGGCGTGCCGGCCTGCGTAAAGTCGACGGCGGTGCCGTTCTCATCCAGCGTCACATTGCGCAGGTCGCCCTGGTTGAACCAGACGCCGAACGCGTAATTGTCCTGCGTGACATTCTGACGCGAGAAGTTGTTGTCCAGCGTGACCATCAGGTCCTCGGACGGATGGTATTGCAGCGAGATGCGGGCGTCGACGCGCTCGTCGCGCACGCGCTGCTGCTCAGCACCATATTGCTGCGGGAACCAGCCCGGCAGGGTTCTGTTAGCAGCCTGCGCCGGCGTGCATGCCGCGGTGAGCTGGCACGGGGCGAAGTTGCCGCCCGGCCAACCCGACACATAGACGCGATTGGTGTCGGTGTCGCGGCGGGTGTAGATCACGTCGGCCAGCACGCCGATCGTATCGTCGGCGAAGGTGTTGCTGATCAGCAGCCCGCCGGTTGGAACGATCTTGTCGGCGCGGTCCTGGATTGATCCCGATCCGGTCGCCGCCAGGCGGAAGCCGGGGTGATCGAAGGCGTTCGGGAACTGGATGTCGACGGTGGCGCCGATCGAGCTGGAAGAAAGCGAAACGTCCGGCGTCTTCATCACGCTCAGCTGGCCGATGAAGTCGACGCCCACGGTGCTGAAGTCGATCTGACGTCCGCCAGTCGCGGTCGAGATGCGGCGACCATCATAGAGCGTGGTGTTGAAGTCGCCGCCAAAGCCGCGAACGGTGATGCCGGTGGGCTCGCCGCGCGAGCCAGAGCGTTGAATGGAGACACCCGGCAGGCGCTGGAGCGACGCCGCGACGTTGGAATCGGGGAACTTGCCGATGTCCTCGGCGGAGATCACATCGACCACGCCCGAGGATTCGCGCTTGATATCGAGGTTGCGCTGAAGCGAGCCGCGAAGGCCGGTTACGATGATTTCTTCGGTGCCGCTGTCCGGCCCGGCATCCTGCATCGCGCCGGTCGCCGACGGATCGGTTTGAACCTGCGCATAGGCCGGCGAAGCCGCGGCCAAGGCCAGGAGGCTGGTCGCGCCGGCAAGTGCAGGCAGCGCTCCCGCCCACCCCTGAGTACGCGCACGACTCGAGATCAATAAAGCCATTCCATCATCCCCTCTCTCAGTCGCGCCCCTTCTGCGGTGAGGGATCACGACGGTGAACTTGCCGGCGATTCAGAGCTGATCCCCATCATCTCCGGAGCAAGTTAGCGGTAACAGTATCAAAGCTGCCGGGGGATGCAAGTTTATAGTCTGAGCAATGATCCACCCTTGGCGAGGGCGTAGGGGCGGTGCATGACGTCGCACGCCAGGAGCAAAGTCCGGTCGGAGGGGAAGCGCATTGGAAAACTGGGAAACTTTGAACGTCGAGCAGCACGCCGGGCTTCGCGTCTCGCAGGCTCCGGACGCGAGTCGCCATTTTGCCCAGATCGTGGCCGACGAGTTCATCGCCGCTTCGCACGACTTCCCGATCTTCTTTACCAAACATGCCGAAACCGGTGGCTTCTACGCGGGCGTCGTCCTGGGCTTGAACCCGGGCGAGAATCTCAGTTGCGTTGACGGCCGGCTTCCCGGCTATCGGCCAGCCGATCTGGAACGTCAGGGGTTTTACCTGGTGGAGGACCGGATCGTGATCAATCGTGACCATCCGGTCTTTGCAGGTTCTGACGGAGAGCGCTTGTTCGACGATGCCGGCGAGCCAGGTGCGGCGCTCCGGCGCGTCCAGCAGGCGCTTGGCAGGTTGCAGACAGGTCTTCCCGCGACCGACGCGGTGATCCAGCGGCTTCTTCATCACAAGCTGTTGGAGCCGATCGACGTCAACCTACGCTTCGACGATGGCAGCCACATAGACCTGGACGGGCTCTACACGGTGAGCCTGGACCGCTTGCACGCGCTGCCGGATGCCGCCGTGCTCGACCTGTTCAGGCAGGGGGACCTGCAGCTTGCCTATGCCCAGGCATCGTCCATCATCCATGTTCGCCGGCTTGCCCGGCGGTACAACGACCAGCTGACGAGCGCTCCGGCGTGAACCCGGTCCCGAGCCAGGTTGATGCGTCCGCGCTCCTCGATCCGGCGGCGTTCCAGGCAGCCGTGATGGAACGATGCGAGCCCGTCGTCGTGCGGGGGGCGGCCCGGCATTGGCCGATCGTCTCCTGTGGGGATGTCGGGTCGGCAGCGGAGCAGCTTCTAGCCTTCGACGCGGGCAAGGATGCCGATCTGTTCGTCGGCAAAGCGGAGATCAAGGGAAGCTATGGTCACGCCGATGCCGAGCTTCGCAGGTTCAACTTCGATCACCAGACGCTGCCGTTCAGGGACGCGCTGCGGCGCATCCTTGAGACTGCGGACACGCCGGGCCACGACACCTTGTACATGGGGTCGCTGACCTCAGAGACCTATTTGCCCGGTGTCGAATGCCTGACGCCGCTTCCCTTCATACCGCCACCGGTGCGGCCGCGTTTCTGGATCGGCCATGTGTCGTCGATCCCGTGTCACTATGACACCATGGACAATGTTGCTTGCGTGGTTGCGGGGAAGCGGCGCTTCACCCTGTTTCCGCCAGGCGCAATCAGCGATCTTTATGTCGGACCAATCGACCACACCATGGCTGGCCAGCCGATCAGCCTGGCGGCAGCGAGTAGCGCTCGGGATGAACGATATCCCCGCTTCGAGCAGGCGCGCTACCGGGCGCTGGTAGCCGAACTGGAGCCAGGGGACGCGATCTACATTCCAAAGCTGTGGTGGCACCAGGTGGACGCGGCGGGCAGCGTCAACATGCTGGTGAACTTCTGGTGGGACGGCTTCGCTGCGGGGCCAGACCAACCCTACACGACCATGTTGCTGGCGATGATTGCAATAGCCGAACGGCCGGCGGCCGAGCGCGCGGCATGGAGTGCGTGGTTCGACCACTATGTCTTCCGCCCAAAGGGGCATCCCCTCGCGTTCCTCGACGCCAACCAGCACGGCGTCCTCGGCCCCCTGCGCGAGGGCAATTACGGTCGCATCCGCGCCATGGTGATGCGGCTCCTGCGAGGCGGGTAGGGGCTGCTCTGAAGGTCAGCCTACAGACGCTATTTGATCACGTAAGGCAGCGTCACGCTGAACGAAGATCTGGGCGCGAATGTGCCGCGGGGTTTTAGGCGGATCTTGGTGACCATGGACTGCGAGGCGGCGTCGCCTGGCGTGGGCACGTAGGCCCAGCCCACTCCGGCGCTGAAGAAATCCACATCGTCGCTCATGTCACCGGGGCCGACATAGCTGAAGGCCAGGTTCGAGGCAGTCGCGCCGTCTGCGAACCTGATTGCGCTGCCGCTGCTTGCCCCGTCACCTTCCAGTGCGACCGCCGTGCCCGCCTGCACCGGAAGTTCGATCCGCACCGTGTTCGGGTCTGCCGGGATGATGTCGGGGTTGGTCACGACGATCGTGATGCGCTGCTTCGCGCCGACGATCGCCTTGGGGTTGGTGGTCTGGGTGACGGGGTCCCAGGTGGTGATCGAACTTATCGCGACGGTCAGTGGCTTGGGCGCAACGGTGACGGTGAAGGCGATGTTGGCGCTTTGCGTGCCTTCGGTGCGCGTGCCCAGGGTGCAGCTGTTACCCACCCATACGCCCGAGCAGAACTTCCACGCCCAGGTGACCCGGAAGGCGCCCTGATAGACGCCGGGCATCAGCGCGGTCGTGCTGGTCGGCTTGATGTAGAGCGGGATGCTGCTGGGGCTGTTGCCCAGCAGACCGAGCAGGTCGATCACTTGTGGGTTGAGGAAGTTCACGGCCACATTCTCGGCGAACACCGTCTGGCTCGTGGCGCTGGGATAGACCTGGAACGCCCCGTCGGGCTTGTTCGCCGATGTGAGCTTGAAGCTGTTGGTGTTGCTGATCGTCGCCGTCAGCACGTTGCCGCCGAGCACGGACAGCACGGTGCCGCTGCAATCGATCCCGCCGGACTTGCCGACCCGCGTGACGGCAAGGTCCTTGATCGCGCCGGGAGAATAGCTGCCCAGGTCCGAGGTCGGGGGCGACGCAACGGTGCATGCCGAAGCCGGCATTGCCCAAAGAGCGAGGACGAGCGACAGCAGCCCCAGGCGCTGGAAAAGGGCGATCACAGGCAGAGCTCCCGGAGAGGCGCCCCGCCGCGGCGCATGCAGGTTATTGGCCGGCGGGCTGGCGCAGATGCGTGAAATAGGCGTCTACGGTATTCGTTCCGATTTCCGTCAGCGAGACAAAGGTGCGGCGCTGATCGCGCTCGCAGCGGCGGCGGCTGATCCAGCCGCGCGAGAACAACACGTCCAGCCAACGATTGGTGGTGGCAGGCGACGTGTTCGCAAAGCTGCCAAGGTCGCCAACCGTGCGCTCGACGCCATCGAGATGCGCCTCGTAGAGGTGAAGCAGGATATCCCAGGCCGGATCGGAGAACCAGTTCTCCGGCATGAACTGCGCCCGTGCCTGGCGGCCTTGGATAACCGTTGCGACGCTGGCGCGGTGAGTCATTGCGTCCTTCGCCCGGAGCATCTGTTCCAGACTGCCCTCGGATAAGGCGCGCACGGCCTCGTCGCAAGTCTGCTGCGTTTCGAGGACGCGCGACGTCAGCGCCGGCAGCATCGCATGCAATTGCATGAGACGCTGCGCCAGCACGCCGGAATTCATGTCCAGATCGACCTGACTCATCTTGCCTCACGGTATCGACTTGGCCGCTTCCTTGCACCCCTGCCCGGAAGTATGGCCATTCATCGCCGTGACTTGACGCGATATTTGCGCAGTTCACAATCAGGTAAAAACCCTTATTACTGCAAGTTCCTGTAGTGTTGATGGAGTCATCCGCGGCGATCACTTGCGACCTCCTGCAAACATGTCTCGAATGTTTCCAAGAATAGAGCGGTCGAACTTGGCACGTAGAGTCACGTAGGCCCCGTGCCGCGTGTAACGGTCTTCCTCGAAGTCGCGGTCGCGATAGCCGGCGACGTTATAGCCTGCGCCGACCCACAGGTCCTTGCCGGGTGACACGCCGACCGTGGGGCCGAACGAGAAGGCCGCGGTGCCTTCGGTCCAGCTGTGCTGGACGCTGCCCTGCAAGCCGATGTCGAGATTGCGGCGGATGTCCTTGCGGATCTCCAAACCGACTACGTCGATGAACCCATCCAGCGTCTCGTTGGCATAGCGGCCGCGGACATACTTCGCGCCGTAATAGAGGCTCGCCTCGATCCCGTGCGCGCCGCCCTCGTCGCCCGAGCGATAGCTCACGGCCAGGCTGTTGATCGCACGGAAAGTGGCGAGCGTGCCCTGGGCGAAGGTCGGCACGTCGAGCACGTTGTTGCTGGTGACGCCCTGGTCGGCGCTTTCGTTGCGCAGCGTGACGCGTTCCAGCAGTGACCAGCGGCTGTCGATCGGGCGCAGCGCCAACGCGAGATCGCCGGTGACCGACGAGACCGAGCGGCCGCGTTGGTCGGTGGTGCGATAGGCGCGCAGCGATGAGGCCAGCGTCTTGCCCTCGCCCAGCGGGCGCAGCAGGTTGCTTGTGAAGCCCAGACGCTTCGACACCTCGGACGTGCGGTATTCGGCGCGGCCGTTCCACGACCAGCTCTCGCTGCGATAGCCGGCACCCGCGGTGAGTGCGATGAAGTCGCCTTCGCGGACTTCCTGGCCCAGGATCGAGCTGCCGATCACCGGACGCGCCAGGGTGGTGTCGGGCACCTGACCCGAAACGGTGCGGGCACCGTCCAGCGTGGCGTCGATCGTCCAGTGCTTGCCAAGGGGAAGCGACTGGGCGAGGCCGTACTGCGCAAAGGCGCGGGTGCCGTTCTCGCCGCTGCCGGTCCGGGTCGCCTGGTTGTTGATCGTGGAGAGCAGGCGGGCCCCCGTCCAGGGCGATACCTCGAAGCCGACCCGGGCGTTGTGCGCCGTGTAATCCTGGCCCTGCGCGACTTCGTAGCCGCCGATCAGGCGCACGCCCGGGCGCACGCGCCAGCTCGCAGTGAGCTGCTGGCGGGCAGGGAAGTCCGTGCTGTCATTCTGGCCGCCCAGTGCGAGCTGTGCCTGGCCGGTGAGCTCGAGCTTGTTGTCGAGCAGCGACTGGGTGCCGCCCAGCGTGAGCAGGGTCGACTTGTGATCCTCGCCATCGGCAGTGCGGTCGCCCGCGAGCTGCGCGCCGGCGAACAACATGCTGGAGTCGCGGCGATATTCGATGCGAGCCTCGCCTGCGATGCGACTGGCGTTGCTGGTGAGGTCGTCCTGGTGCCACGCCGAGACGACGGTCGACAGGCCGTTGCCGAGCTGGACGCGCGCGTCGCCGCCGACCTTCTGCGTGCCGGCCTCGCCGCCATTCTGCTGGCCGACGCCGAAGCCGACATCCTGCCGTCGGGCATAGGCGAGCACATCGACTCCGTTCCCGTGATGCTCGACCTCGGCCAGCATGGCCTGTGCCGAGCGGATGCCGTCGCGGCCACCTGTGGCGACTTCAGCGCGGATCTCGACATTGTCGATCGGCTTGGCGCGCAGGTCGATGCCGGCAACGGTCGCGTTCGACTGCGCTTCGTCGTGAAGCACGCTGGCGCCGACTTCGACCCTGCCATCGGCAAGCTTGACCGCACCGCGGCCGCCCGCCGCCAGCTTCTTGCCACGGCCCAGCGTTTCATAGTCGACGACGATGTAGACCGGGTTCAGATCAGCGTCGCGGCTGAGGATCGGCTGGCGGAAGGTGAGGGTGCCCGACAGCGGATCGATGTCATAGTCGATGTGGCGGGTGAGCGACTGGCTGTCGACGATCCGGTCCGAGCGCAGGCGGTCGCGGGTCTCGATCAGCACCTTGTCGCTGTTCGGCACGATATCGCGGGCGCTAAGTCGGTACGGGCCCGACAGGCCGTTGCCGCGGATCTCGTCACGGCCATAGCGGTCCTCGTCATGCGCGGCGAAGGCGCTGAACATCACCGTGTTGCCGGCGGCTTCGGCCTTCACGCCGTTCAGCGTGCGGCTGTAGCGAGTCAGCTGCGTGTCGACGAGGCCGCTCTCAAAGTCGCCGAACAGCGCATAGAATGCCTTGCGCTCAAGCCGCAGGTACAGCTTGCCGCTGGTCGGGGCGTCATAGGCCTGGGCGCTGTTGTCGCCGTACACGGTGTAATAGCGGTTCGGGTCGATCGTGCCGAGCAGGCCGCGATCGGCGTCATAGGCGCGGTCGCTGTCATAGGCCATGGTCATCAGCCACGAACCCTTGATGCGGCCCTTGGCATAGAGCGCGATCTGGCCGTCGCTGGTCAGGCGGTTGCGGTCGCCGCGCGCCAGGCCGCGGCTCTTGGAGCGCAGCATGTCGAAGCCGGCGGTGCCGCGCGCGAAGCCGACCACCATCCAGTCGCGCGCCGGGGCGGCGAGGAATGCCTTGATGTCGCTGATCTTGGTCAGGCCCTCATCGGCCAGCTTGATCGTGATGTGCGCGGTGCCCGCGTGGGTGGTGGGCTGGAGCGCGACAAAGGCGATGCCGTCGTCACCGATCACCCGCGCAGTGGCCTCGGCACGGTTCATGCCGGCAAGCGCGCGGCCCTGCTGTGCTTCGGTTTCCTGCGCGGCGCTATAGGGCTGGTCGACGCGGAAGGGGACCAGCGTGCCGGCGCGCACGGGGCGGCCGTCGCGGTCGGTGACGCGGATCGCCACCAGCGGGCGGGTGAGGCCATCCGCGACGAGGCGCGACTTGCCGGCGGCGTGCTCGGCGTGGAGCGGCACGTTGCCGTAATGGACCGTGCGGTGGAGCGTGGTGACGAGCTTGCCATCGGCATCGAGCACGCGCGCCTGGAGGCGGTTGTCGCGCTCGTCGAGCGGAATACCGGTCCAGCGCGAGATCGCGACGCCGCGTGCGGCATCGGCATCGCTGCCGTCGAAGCTCAGCGTGTCGACCGGCTTGCCGTTGACGGTGAGCGCGACGCGCTGACCGGGGGCGTGACGGATCACGACGCGGACGGCGGGCGAGCGCGGGTTGTGGTCGACCTGCGGGAACAGCCAGTCGGTGCCCGGCGTCGCCTGGTCCAGCCAGTCGCTGCGGTTGCCCGCGGCGGCGGCATCGTCGGCAGCGGTGATCGGCAGGGCATCGGCAGCCTCAGCCTTCACGCCGGTGGGCACCAGCTGGAAGTCGGCACGCTGAAGGCTGCCGCCGCTGCCCTCGACGAAGCGCGAGATGTCGCTGCCGGCGCTGCGGGTGTCGGTGTCGCAGGTGGCGGGCTTGTGCGTCGCCGGAATGCTGGCGGTGTCGAGCTGGACGACATGGGTGCCCGGGCGGACGCCCTCGAAATGGTACAGACCATCGGCGTCGGTGACGGTGAAGCTTCCGTCCTCGAGCACGATGCGGATGCCCCGCACGCCCTTGCGCCCACGCAGCGGATCGCCGCAGCCGCCTTCGGTCACGCGGCCGGTGAGCGTCATTGCGTCGGTCATCAGCAGCGGGCGGATGCGCACGGAGGCACTCGCTTCATTGCCGCGGCCGGCCATGGTGCGGGCGACCGCACGGTTCACTGCCTCGCCCTGACGCGCGCCGGGGGTGACCGACAGGACATAGCTGATCGCCGCCGCCGCCTTGCCGCCCATGCGCGGCAGGGTGAAGCTTAGGGTGCGGCCATCGGCGGAGAGCACGGGCTCGGGTGCGCCGCGGGTGGTACCGGCGCGGTAGCGCAGGCCAGAGGGAAGCGTGTCGTCGATCCGCACTTCGCTGATGGTAGGAGCGTCGAGATTGTTGCTGACGTCCAGACGGTACTGGATGAACTCACCAGGCGACGCTTCGCGCACCGAAGCGGTCTTCTGCAGCACCGGATTGCCGACCAAGCTCCCGGCGCTTGCCGTGGAATCGAGCGGAATGTCGATATAGACTGGGTTGGGATCGACCAGATCGAAGGTGCCGCCATAGGACGCATCGCTGATGCGGAACAGCCCGGGAGGACCGCTGAGCTTGCCAACGACATCGGGCGTCACGATCGAAGGACCGCGATACCCTGCGGGCGGCGTGAACTTCAGGCGATAGGTGCCCTTGGGCGCCAGGGGAAAGCGATAGTTCCCCTTCGAGAACTTGTAGACCTCACCGCTCGCATCGGTGGCGCTGGTTCCCGACACGACCGTGTTGGGATATTCGCTGACGCCATCATCGCCGAACACATGCTCGGCCGGCTTGCCGGTGGCTTCGTCGATCATCGTCACGATGACGCCGTCGATCAACTCGCCGGTGAGCGAGTCGAAGAAATAGCCTTCCGGATCGACCAGGATGAAGGCATCGGAGGTGAAGCTGTCTTCGCTTCCGCTGAACGAAATGCGAATTCTGCCTTTCGCACGCGCTGGAATGTCGCAGGCGCGGTTCGACACGTTCGTTCCAGAAGCCGGGATGGCGCCTGCAAAGATGCCGGTGTTCTCGCCCGTCTCGGTCAACGCCACCTTGATCTGCTCGGAGTCAGACGCGGCGTCGACTAGTGCGACTTCCCGCTTCGTAGGGTCGTGGTTTTCACCGTCAGCGTCGAGTTCCATGATGAACTCCTGCCCTTGCTCGACCGCCACGAGGGGTGACGAGGCGGCGAGCTGGGCAGGCGAGACAAGGCCTGGGGTGAATTGGAGAAACGGGTCGGTCTGACAGGCCATGTTGGCCGAGTAGGTGTAGCCGGGCGGGGTTTCGCGAAAACGCATCTGCGTCGGGCGCTTCGCGCGATCGAGCGTCACGGTATTGGACGCGATCTGCTGCGGGCCGGCGGCGCTTTGAAAATTGAGGGTGGCAGTGTTGCGAATCGTCTGCGCCCCCGCTGTCGGGATCGACAGCGCGGCGATGGCTAGGGCCAGGGCGCGGCCAAAGGCGCGCGAAGGGGCAGGGGTTCGCAGCATGCAGGTTCCCATTCCGGCACGCAGGGGTTTCCTGCGTGCCGGTGGTGGAGGGGGGTAGTTGAAAGACGCGGGCGCTTAGTTGACGGTCACGCGGAACGCGACCGACATGGACGTGCCCGCTGCCACCGTCGGCAGCATCGCCCGCACGGTCGTGCCGTCGAACGAACCGCCATAAAGGTCGGTCTCGTCAGCGCCGGTGTTGTTGTCGTCTTCCGAGGTGCCGAGCAGAATGCAGGCGCCGAGCAAGCCCGATGTGCCGACGGCGATCGAGCCGGGCACGAACGTGCTGTTGGCCGGGACAGCGTCGGCCAGTGCGATATTGCTGGCGGCGCCTGGACCGGCGTTGTTCACGCGCATGCAGTACTCGATCACTGCGCCGGGGATCGGATGCGGGTTGACCAGCAGGTTGACTGGATCGCTGATCGTAGTCGCGCTCTTCACCAGCGACATGACGGCAGTGGAAATCCGGAACGAGTCGAACGCGCGCTGCTGGCCGTTGCGCAGGCTGTCGAGCAGGCCCGTGTCGTCGGCGAACACCGTTTCCACCGTGGTGGGCGAGTCAGCGACCAGCGTGGAACTGGCTGTCACATCGGCGCCGAGCGTGCCGCGATTGCCGCCGGTGGCGACGATGGCGTTCAGCGAGACGATGGCGGTGTCCGCACCCGGCTGGTTGGGCGTGTCGCCAACGATGAAGACGGTGACCACGCCTTCGGGCGCGAGTTCGTCGATGAAGGTCGCAGTGTCGACGCCGGCTTCATAGGTGCCGTTGCCGTTGCTGTCGACGAACGCCCGCAGGTTGTTCATGTCGAAATTATCGGTGCCGAGCAGGGGAATCGACACGAGCTGCTGGTCCGCCTGAAGACGGAAATCCTGCACCGCGTTGGTGAGGTTGGTGACGGTGAAGGTCGTCACCTGATCGCTGGCGTTGATCGACGTCTGCGTCGGCGCGCCGCCGACTTCGGCCACGGTCAAGTTGACCTTCTTATCGACCACGAAGCTGGCGACGTTCGACGACACCGATGCCGATGCGCCGCCGACTTCGTAAGTGACAGTCGCCTGGTTGTTGACGCTAGTGCCGGCGGCGGTCTGCTGTGCCTGAGCGGCATTGGCGGTGATGCTGGCGGCAAATACGACGCCGCCGAGCAGGGTGGTGCGCAAGTTAGGCTTATACATGACGAACGGGACTTTCTTCGTTGCTGGTTAGGGAAATCACTTGAGGACGGCGCGGAAGGCGACCGACCCCCGGGCACCGGGCGCGACCGGCTGGGCGATGCGCCAGCGGACCACGCGGACATCAGCGGCAACGGCGGGACGAACCGCACCGCGATCGCGGACCTTGAGCGTCGAGAGCGGACCAAAGGTGGTGCCGTCGACGGACAGTTCCGGCGCGAGGGAACCCTCGGCCGGGCTGACATATTGCATCGCCGCCGGAACCGGATTGGCGATCACGAGACCGCCAGCGGCTTGCTTGCCGTTGTTGCGGTATTCGATCTGATAAACGACCCGGTCGCCCGGCGTGACGCGGCCGGCGGGGACGAGGCTGACGCGTGTGGTGCCGTCAGCGGCGGCGGCGCGCTTTTCGGCGAGCACCGTGGACTGAATTTCGACCGGACCGGCGATAGCCGGGGCCGCGGCGACCAAGCCGACAAGCAACAGGGACATGCGCATGGAACTACTCCTCACTGGATCGTGACCTTGAATTGGATGGTGCGGGTCTGCGGGGTGGCGATGTCGCCAAGGGCGACGGCAATCCGCGTGCCGTCGAAGCTGCCGGCGTCGCCGTCAGACGCGTCGCTGAGCGCGGCGCCATCAAGGGTCAGGCTGCCGGGAACAAAGGCAGTGCCGGCCGGGATCGGATCCACAACCGAAGCACCGCGGGCAGTGCCGCCGCCGTTGAACTTGGCGGCGAGCGAATAGGTGATGATCGAGCCGCGCATGCCCGTGGTCGCGCCCGTCGACTCCAGCGTCTGCGACTTGACCAGCGTCGCTTCAGGCGAGGCGCCGCGCGCCAGCGCGAACCGGATCGTCGCCTCGGCCGTCGTTGGGCCGACTATCGCATCGGTGCTGCCGTCGCCGCGTCCGGGATAGATGGTGCCGGGGGCGCCCGATCCGGTCTGCGCGCGTGAGAAGATGCTGAGCGCAGCGTTCGCCGGCACGCTCTGCAGCGGCGCCAGCACGGCGAGCAGCCGGATCGCTTCGCCCGGCGCAAGGACCGGCGTGAGGGCGGTGCCGAGCACCGTCTCGCCAGCGTCGAACACGCCGTTGCCGTTGCCATCGATCGCGAAGCCGACCACGGTGCCCGCAACGCCCTCAAGCGTGGCGGCAAGTACGAAGCGCTCAACGCCATTGCCAGCGTTGGTGATGACGAAGGGTGCTGCAAAACCGGCACCTTCAACCGCGATCGCGTTCGTCGATGCCAGCAGGGTGATGCCGAGCAGTTCGTCGATCCGCAGCGTTGCGGCGTTGGAAGCAATCCGTGCCGGACCGCTGTCCATGATCGCGTCGGCGACCGCGACGTTGACGATGGGCGTGCCCGCCCGCTGCTGGGCGAGCGCGGGGGGGGCTCCCGCCAGCACGGCGCAAACGGCGGCGCGCAGCAGCGGGCAGCTGCTACGAGTGCGCTGCGAAGTCCGTGCGTTGGAGATCATGAAGCAAGCCTGTGGTTGGGACGCGGGGGGCCATTCGTGTGAAGCGGAAGCTTCACACGGGGCATTTTCGAGCCGAGAGTTGGGGATCAGTGGAGGGCGTAGGCCCGCGTCGGAGCGGGACGCGCCTGCCAGGCAGGCGCGTGATCGCCGCCGGTTCTGAAGCGCTGCGACTGGCGGGTAAGCGTCGCAATCTCAGCGTCTAGGTTGCGCGCCGCGGCTGACGTTTCCTCGACCATCGCCGCGTTCTGTTGGGTCGAATGATCCATGGTCGAAACGGCTTGGCTGACCTGGCTGATCGCAAGCGCCTGCGCCCGGTTGTCGGTAGCCATGGTGCTGAGCAGCGCATGGACTTCGTCCACGTCGCTCGAAATGGCGGCGAGCGCGCCGTCCACCTTTTCGACCATGCCGACGGCGGTCACGACTTCGCTTTGGGTGACGGTGAGCTGGTCCCGCGCGCGCTTGGCCTCTTCCTCGGCGCGCATCGCGAGGGCAGAGACGAGGTCGGCGACGACCGCGAAGCCCCGGCCCGCCTCACCGGCGCGCCCAGCCTCCACCGCCGCGTTCATCGCGAGAACGCGGGTCTGGAAGGCGATCTTGTCGAGCCCCTCGATCACGCTGTCGATGCCCTTGGCGCTTTCGCTGACGCGGTGCATCGCCTGGACCGCCTCGGCAGTGACGGTGCGGCCGGCACCCACTGAAGTGATGGCACCATCTGCGCGCTCGACGGTACGGGTTGCGGCGGCGGCGGTGGTCTTCAGCCGCCCGTCGATCTGGGCGATCGCGGCGGAGGTCTGCTCAAGGCTCGCGGCATTGGCTTCGGTGCGCCGGGCAAGCGATTCCGACGCTTGCGCGATCTCGCTCGAGCCGTTGCGGATCGTTCCCGCGCTTGCCGTCACCGAACCGATGAGGGTGCGCAGGCTCGACACCGCTTCGTTGAAGTTCAGCTTCAGCTCGGCATACTCGGCCGGGTACTCCGCCGTGATCTCCGCGGTCAGGTTGCCGGCTGCGAGCTCCTTCAGGTTGGCGCCCATGCCGCAGACCAGCGCGCCATGCTTCTGCGCTTCGGCGTTGAGGGCGATCTGCACCTTGGCGGCATCGCGGAAGGCGAACATCGCCTTGGTCATGCGGCCGACACAGTCGCTATGCTCGGTATGAGCGATCGGGCTGTCGAGGTCACCGGCGGCCAGTGCCTCCATGCGCAGCACGGTGCTGACATACGGGTCGGCGATTGCGCGGCGGAACATGAAGCCCAGCACCGCGGCAACACCCGCGGCGCCGAAGCCCAGCCATTGCACGCTCGAGGGTGCGATTAACCAGGCCGCGACTGGCTGCACCGCAACCAGCGCGAACAGGATGCCGAACGCGATCAGCAGCTTCAATCGGATCGGCGCGTCAGCCACGAACCAGGACATGCTTTCACTCGCAAAAAACTGAGGTCCAACCCCGGGATGGGGAGGATCTTCACTCAGATTTTTAGATCAGGCGAAGAAGCTGCATCGCCGATATTGCGCCCAGTGTGATGCCTATTTGCTTTCACGATCGGAGGACTGTCGTTTCACGCTGGCGTGACGGCCCTCAACCGCGGCCCAACGGACCGCGGCTGTGAAGATATTGGTTCTGAAAGCAGAAGGAGGTCGTATCGACCGTCACCCCTTGGAGCACCCCTCCCTGCAAGGGAGGGGGCTAGGGTGGTGCGAGTGCAGCGAGCCCGACGCTAGGCTCGGAAGGGAGCGCTAAGCGCAGCCGAGTGCGGCATAGTCGCCCACTTGAGCGAAATAGTGGTGGTCAGCATCTACGGTAACGGGTGCAAGCAAGTGGCCGAGTGACAGGAGAATCAGACCTCCGGCCAAGCCAGTGCTCGAATTAGGCGATTGCGAACGCGTCCGCTGCAAACCGCTCGCGTCGCCGCCCCTTGGTGGAAGCCAGGCGAGAAGCTTCTTCTTCTACCGCAAACTGGCGCGCCTGCACGGTCAGCTCGCTCACCTGGTGCGCCAGGTTGCGGGCAGCGGCGGAGGTTTCCTCGACCATGGCGGCATTCTGCTGGGTCGCGCGGTCCATAGAATTGATGGCGGTACTGATCTCGGTGATCGCCGAGGCCTGACCCTTGTTGTCGCTCGCGATGTTGCGCAGCAAGGCGTGAACCTCTGTCACGTCGGTGTCGATCTCGGCCAGCGCGCCGTCGACCTTGCCGACCATCTCCACCGCAACCGCGATCTCGCTCTGGGTGGTGGTCAGTTGTTCGCGGGCGCGCTGCGCTTCTTCCTCGGCGCGCATCGCCAGCGAAGCCACCAGATCCGCGACGACGGCAAAGCCGCGCCCAGCCTCTCCGGCGCGGCCTGATTCAACCGCTGCATTCATGGCAAGCACGCGCGTCTGGAAGGCGATCTTGTCTAGCCCCTCGATCACGTCGTCGATCTTCTTGGCGCTGTCCGACACGCTGCTCATCGCGCGGGCGGCGCCGCTCGCGATCGAGCGGCCATTGCCGACCATGGTGAGCGTCCGGTCGGCGCGCTGCACGGTGGCTTCCGCGGCGCTGGCGCCCTTGCGCAGCCGGCCGTCCATCTCGCCGATCGCCGCCGTGCTCATTTGGAGGTCGCTCGCATTCGCCTCAGTACGGCGGGCCAGGTCCTCGGACGCCTGGGCGATCTCGCGTGAGCCCGCATCGATCGTCGCGGCAGTGTGCGTGAGCATGCGGATCAGGTCGGAAAGCGACGTGACCGCGCCATTGAAGTCGCTGCGCAGCTTCTCAAAGGCCGGAGGAAAGGCAACATCGATCGGCCGCGTCAGATCGCCCTCGGCTAGCCGGGTGAGGCCGCATTCCAGGTTGGCGATCACGGTCTTGAGCTCTTCGGTGGTCCGCGTGCGTTCCGCATCGGTTTCGGCCTGAAGCGCCACGCGCTGGCGCTCGCCCGCTTCCATGGTGGCGATCAGGGACACCACGCCTTGCGCGATCCAGGCGAGCGTGCCGGCCTCTGCGAGGAGAATGACCGCATGCATGAGGATGCGCCCGAACGAGCCGCCGTTCAGGAACACCCAGTTCGGCATCGCTAGTCCGACGGTCAGATGGTGCACGGCGACCACCCCGGTGGCGAGCGCAATGGCGCGCCAGTCGCACAGGATCGTCACCATCGCGAGTGCGGCGAAGAAGACCAGGTGGAGGTCCGTCTGCCATGCCGTGCCCTCGAACACGAACAGCATGAGCGCGGGAAGCGCCACGATGCTGGCTGCGACCGAAAGGCGCGCGGTCTGATCGACGCGGCCGCCAAGGGCTGCCAGCACGGGATAGATCGTGAGGCCGATCGCCAGGGCAGCCGCGATCGTCGCGCCGTCGTGGCCGGTCACAACCCCGCCAATGACGGTGATCAGCGCAAGCAGCGCCGTGGTTGCGGAAAGAACCCGCACACCCATCAGGCGCAGCGTGTTCAAGTTCATGGCCGTCATTTCAACTCTCCACTCGATCCGCACCCGGCGAACCCTGCTCGTACGATAACCGCCCGGTTGCGCAGCGCCGCGGCCCATAAGGACGCCGAGGATGCTTCCACCACCAGGCTGCCCGGCACCGGACCTTGCCCGATCAGCCTCGCGCCCGACCGGGTTGCCCAGATGATGGCTGCCTCGGCCCCGGGGGCAACGGGCAGGATCATCATGGTTCCCTGGGCAGGGGGCAGGATCAGCGCGAACGGAACGATGGCGAGAAGCGCAAAGTGGAGCTTTGCGCTCCAGCGCCCGACGCGACCGTCTTGGAGGTAACGCTTCATGCCCGGTCGAACCCATCACTCTCTGATCGGCCGCCGCTCGGAAGCGAGCAGTGCCATCGGATATCCTCCTTTCCGTTATAGAAGGATAAGGTGACGTCTCTCGGGGGGTCAGGAATCGTACGGAGTGACCCGGCGGCTGCGGGGCTGCTTCGCTACACCAGGTGACCGTCGAGCAATTCCACCTGGCGGCGGCACCGCGCGGATATGTGTTCGTCGTGGGTCGAGATCAGGAAGCAGCACCCCGTTTCCGCGTTCATCCTGCTGATCAGGGTCATCACCTGGTCGGCGGACTGGCGGTCCAGGTTCCCGGTCGGCTCGTCGGCCAGGACCAGCTCGGGCTGGTTCATCAACGCCCGCGCCACCGCCACGCGCTGGCGCTGCCCGCCCGACATGGCCGCCGGGCGGTACCCCCTGCGGTCCGCAAGACCGACCGCGTCGAGCAGCTCGGCGGCACGCGATCGCATCGCCCCAGTCTCGCGCCCGGCACTGGCGGCGGCGGGCATCATCACATTCTCGAGCGCGGTAAGGTCGGGGAGCAGATGATGGAACTGGAAGACGAAGCCGATATGCTCGTTGCGAAAGCGCGTCCGCTCGGTGTCGCTGGCCGCGGCAAGATCGACGCCCAGCATCTCGTGCGTGCCGCCGCTGGGCTTCAGCAGGGTGCCCAATATGGTCAGCAACGTGCTCTTGCCCGATCCCGACGGCCCGAGCAGCGCGGCCAGTTCGCCGGGCCGGAAGTCCAGGTCGATCCCGTGGAGTACGGTGGCGCTCGCCTCGCCTTCGCCAAAGGTCTTGGTCAAGTTGCGGACGGTAAGGAGCGCTTCCTGGCTCATTGTCCGATCGCCTCCACGGGATCGATCCCCGCCGCGCGCCGCGCCGGAAGGATCGAGGCGAGCGCCGCAGCGCCGGTGGTCAGCAGCACGGCGAGCAGGAACTGCCCCTGGCCGGTATCGATCGGCAGCCCGCCCTGTGCGACCTCGCTGACCGGCGGGAACGGCGCCAGCGCGGCCCAGGCGAGCAGCGCACCGCCGATCGCCCCGGTGGCCCCGATCAGCGTTCCCTCAAGCACGAAGACGGTCGTCACCAGGCCTTTGCTCGCTCCCATCGCCCGTAGGATGCCGATCTCGGCCCGCCGCCGCACGATCGAGAGCAGCATCGCGCTGGAGATGCCGACGATGATGGTGATCAGGGCAAAGACCTTGATGATCGTGCCCGTGCGCCCCTGCGCGTCCAGCGCATCGAAGAGTTGTGCATTCTCCTGCGTCCAAGGCGTCACCTTTAGCCCCGTCGCCCGGCGCAGCGTCTCGGCGATTGCGGGGGCGTCGTTGACCGGCTCGACCTTCACTTCGATGCGCGAGACGCCCGTGGGCAGATCGAACAGCGCGCGTGCCGCGGTGAAGTTCATGTAGACCGCCTGGCGGTCCGCGCTGGCGATACCCAGGGCAAAGATCCCACCGATCCTGAAGCTGCGCTCGCGCCCACGGTCCGACACCACCCGCAGCACCTGACCCACGCGCACGCCCAGCTCCTCGGCCAGTGTCCGTCCGATCAGGATACCGTCGGCGGGCAACTGCGCCTCGCCACTGACTAGCGCGGCTTCAATATCGGCAATCACCGACGGCTTGCCGGGGGTGACGCCCGTCACCCCCACGGGTGCGACGGCCTGGCCGCGCTCGATGAATGCGCTCCCACGGATTTGCGGCGACACGCCGGTGACGCCCTGGGTCTGTTCGATCACGGGCACGAAGGGCTGCCACACGGCAATCTGTTCGCGGCGGCTGAGGTCCTTCTGGACCACCGTCTGCTGGGTACCGGGCACCGGCAGGACGCGGGGGTCACGATCGCGCATCTCGATGGTGATGTGCGGGATGCTGCCCACCGTGCGCTGGGTGAGCAGGGTCGCAAGGCCGCCGATCAATGCGCTCATGAAGATGAACACCGTCACCCCCAGCGCCACGCCCACCGCAAGCAACGCCGACTGCCCGGGGCTGGACAGCAAGTGGCGCACCGCCAATTTGGTGGCATAGCGCATCGTTCAGCTGCGCGAGCGGACGCGGGTTCCAGGCGTGGCCGCTTGCGGATCGGCCAGCACGCGCGCGCCCGGCTCCAGCCCCTGGGTCACCGTCACGCTCTCCGCCGGCCAGTCGATAAAGCGGATGCTGCGTTCGGCCACTTTCCCATCGGCGTCGACCACGCGCACGCTGGGATTGCTGTCGGGCCGCAGGATCGCGCTGCGCGGGATACTGATCGCCGCGACCTCGCGCTCGATGATGAGGTTGACCGAAATGGTCAGCCCCGACGGCAGCCCGTCGAGCGGCTGCGACGCGCGCAGGCGAACCTCGCGCGCGCCGGTCGAGGGATCCACCCGAGGCTCGACATGCACCACCGTCGCGCGCAGCGGCTGCGAGCGGCCGGGCAGGGCGATCCGTGCCTCGCCCCCGACCGCAATCGCGGCGGCATAGGTTTCGTCGACCTCCGCCGCGATCTCCGGCGCCGACAGGTCCGCCAGGCGATACAGAACCGTGCTCACCCCGATCGTCTGCCCCGGATCCACAGGCCGCTCAAGGATCACCCCGGCAAAGGGCGCGCGTACCGCGTAGCGCTGCTGCACTTCGCGCGCCTGGACCACCACGGCCCGGCGGCGGTTGAGCTCCTGAACACCCTGGTCGACCGCCAGCCGCGCTTCTTCGCGGCGCTGGCGCGTCACGAACTCGCCAAGCGCGACATATCGGGCAAGATCGCGCCGCGCCTGGGCGAGGACCGCCTCCTGCGCAGACACTGCGGCCACCGCCTCGGCAATCGCCGCGCGCTGCGGCGCATCGTCGACCCGGGCCAGCAACTCGCCCGCACGCACCCGTGCGCCTACGTCGAAGGGCAGGGCAGTGAGCGTCCCCGCAACCGGTGCCTGCACCTCCACCGACAGCCGCGGCCGGACCGTCCCGTTGACGGCCAGCATCCGCACCGCGGGCGCGCGCTTCACCTCGATGATCTGGACGGCGACGGCACGGGGCCAGAACAGCCATGCCGCCAGTGAGATCACCCCCAGCAGCACCGCGCCGATCAGCGCAACCCTACGCACCTTCATCTACCGCCGAACCCCTCTCGCATCCTTTTGGGTCCATGTACGGGAGCAACTCCCGAACCGCCCGTCCGGACCGGCATCTGCAACGAATGGCAGCTTCCGGGAATAGCAGCAACCCGTGGCCATCCCCGCTTCAGTTCGGCCTGCTTAGCCGCTAGACAACCGCCGTGACCGTATCCGGTGAGCAATCCACCAGCAGATCCAGCCTCTGGCGGCTGGTGCTCTTCGCGTCGGGCGACTTCGCGTTCAACCTGTACTGGCAGAGCGTCATGCTCTTCCTCCTGTTCTACTATACCGAGGCGCTGGGGCTGCCGGTCGGCTGGGCGGCGGCGACCTACATGGCCGCGCTGGTCTGGGACGGACTGGTGAGCCTCGCCGTCGGTGTGCTGGCTGACCGGCATCGGGAACAGGGCTATCGCCGCTATCTGAGCCTTGGCGCAATCCCACTGGGGCTCTGCTTCGTGCTAGCCTATCTCCCACCGATAGGCAGTGGCAGCTGGGCGCCTGCCATCGTGTTCGTCACGCACCTGCTGTTCCGGACCGCCTACGCGGCCGTCAACGTGCCCTATCTGGCGATGACCGCGCGGGTCAGTTCCCACGCTGGCGACCGCGCGCTCGTGGCCGGGCTGCGCATGCTGTTCGGCACGGCGGCGATGGTGACGGTAAGTCTGGGAACCGTGTCGCTCGGCCGCTGGCTGACCGGCGGCACCGGAGCGAGCGCCTATTTCGCGGCGGCCGCGGTGTTCGGGGCGGTTGGATCGCTTATCCTGTTGCTGGTCGCCTGGCTGGTGCCCGAGCGCGAGGCACCCGCCGCACAAGCGCCGGTCTCGCTCCGCGCCGCGCTCACGGCTCTCGCCGCCAACCGCGCCTTTGTGACGCTGAACGCGGCAATGGCGGCGATCACCATCGCCTCGACCTTTCTGTCCAAGTCGGTGCTCTATTACTACAAGTACGAACTCAGCAACGAAGAGGCCGGGCAAGTGGCACTGGCGGCAATGGGGCTGATCGGCGCGGCGGCGGTGCCGGTATGGACGATCATCTGCCGCAAGGCGGGCGGGCGCGTGACCTGGTTCCTCGCCGCAGCCCCGGCGGTGCTGCTGCTGGGCTTGTTCGCACTGGTGGCGGTGCGGGACATCGGCACCATGCGACTGTTCCTGGTGGCGATCCAGCTGCTGCTGACCGGCGTGCACATCGTGTTCTGGGCCATGCTGCCCAACACGGTCGAGTGGGGCGAGCGAGCGACCGGCGCGCGGCTGGAAGGCGCCGTGTTCGGGCTGGCGGCATTGCTGCAAAGAACCGCCATCGGCGCGGCGACCGGCCTGTTCGGCCTCACGCTCGGGGTGATCGGTTATGAGGCGAACCTCCGGCAGTCCGCGGAAGCGCTGGAAGGATTGCGGCTGGCGATCGCGTTCGTGCCGCTGGCCTGCGTCGCGCTGTCCATCGTCCTGATGATGGCGAACCCGCTGCGCCGCCGGGCCCATGCCGAGATCGTCGCGGAGCTGGCGCAGCGGAGGCGGTAAAGGCCCCCGCTGCGCACGGCCCGCTCCCGTCAGGCGTGCTTACGTACGGGTGAGCTCGAAGCGCCCGGCCAACCCCTCAGCCTCGGCGGAGGGGGCTATCCAAAGGTCGAACGTGCCGGGCTCGGTCGTCCAGCGATTGTCCTGACCTACGAACCTCAGGTCCGAAGCCCGGATGGTAAAGTCCACCTGCCGCGTCTCGCCGGGCTTGAGCGCGATCTTCTGGAACGCCTTCAGCTCGCGGACGGGGCGCGTGATGCTGGCCGTACGGTCGCGCACGTACAGCTGAACCACTTCCTCGCACGCGCGGCTGCCGGTGTTGCGTACCGTCGCACGCACGTTGAGCGCGCCGTTCCAGCCAAGAACCGGATCGTGGCGGAGATCGGCATAGTCCACTTGGCCGTAGGTAAGGCCATGTCCGAAGGGATACAGCGCCGAATTGGGCACGCCGCGATAGTGGGTCTTGTATTCCTGAAGCGCGCCTTCGGGGTTCGGGCGGCCGGTGGATTTGTGGTTATAGTAGTAGGGGACCTGCCCGGCCGCACGCGGGAAGCTGACCGGCAGGCGGCCCGAGGGGCTGTAGGCGCCGTACAGCACGTCCGCCAGCGCCGGCCCGGTCTCGGTGCCCAGGAACCAGCTGACCAGGATTGCCGGCGCAGCCGCCACGGCGCCTTCCAGCGCAAGCGCGCGGCCGTTCTTGAGCAGCACGACGATCGGCTTGCCCGTGGCGGCGACAGCCTCGGCCAGCGCCATCTGCGGCGCGGGCACGACGATGTCGGTCACCGACTGCGCTTCGCCGGACATGCGCGTGCCTTCGCCGATCGCGAGCACCACCACGTCAGCAGCCCTCGCCGCGGCAACTGCGGCGTCGATCCCACCGGCAAGCGGCTCCTCCACGCCTGAACCCGCAGCAATGGTGATCAGCGCCGGATCGGTCGCGGCGGCGCGCATGCCAGTCGCCAGGTCCACCGCCTGCTTGTCGTCGCCATAGACGCACCACGGGCCGACCAAGTCATGCTGTCCGGCGGCGAAGGGGCCGATCAGCGCGATCTTCTGGTTCTTCCTGAGCGGGAGGAGATTGCCGTCATTCTTGAGCAGCACCACCGATCGGCGGGCGGCCTCGCGCGCCAGTGCGCGGTGCGGCTTGGACAGCACCAGCGTCTTTTCACGCCGGGGATCGATGCGGCGGAAGGGATCGTCGAAGAGCCCAAGCTGCGCCTTCACCGCCAGCACGCGGCGAACCGCCTGGTCCAGCCGCGCCAGGGGCACCTCGCCAGCCTGCACCAACGCGGGCAGGTGCTTCATGTAGAGGCCGCTCTGCATGCACATGTCGACCCCCGCCAGGAACGCCAGGCGCGCGGCATCGCGGCCGTCCTTGGCATAGCCATGTGCGATCAGTTCCTCGTCACCGGTGTAATCGGACACGACCAGCCCGCCGAACTCCCATTCGCCGTGCAGGATGTCGTCGAGCAGCCATTTGTTGGCGGTCGCGGGAACGCCCGACAGTTCGTTGAACGAAGCCATGGCCGACAGCGCGCCCGCGCCGAACGCAGCCCGGAAAGGCGGGAAATACACTTCCCGCAGCGTGCGCTCGGAAATGTCGACGCTGTTATAGTCCAGCCCGGCTTCGGCAGCGCCATAGGCGACGAAATGCTTCGCGCAGGCGAGCACGGCGTCGCGGTCGGTCAGGCGCTTGCCCTGGAAGCCGCGCACCCGCGCGGCGGCGAAAAGGTTGCCAAGGTGCACGTCTTCGCCAGCACCCTCTACGCCGCGACCCCAGCGCGCGTCGCGGGCGATGTCGACCATCGGCGCAAAGGTCCAGTCGATGCCGGCCGCCGCTGCTTCGACGGCGGCTATATGGGCGGTGCGCTCGGCAAGCTCGGGCTCCCAACTCGCGGCCTCGCCCAGCGGCACCGGGAAGACGGTACGGTGGCCGTGGATGATGTCGGCGGCGAAGATCAGCGGAACCTTAAGCCGCGACTCCTCCATCGCGACCTTCTGCATCCGGCGCGACATCTCAGCGCCGTTGCCGTTGAAGACGCCGGTGAGTTGCCCGGCGCGAACCTGTTGCAGCTGCTCTTCGAAGCTCGCGCCGGCTGACGGCGGATTGAGTGCGGTTGCGGCGGAGCCGGCCCATGCCGCGGCGTTCAAGGTCAGCTGACCCGCCTTTTCCTCCACGGTCATCCGCGCGATCAGCGCGTCGACAAAGGCAGGAATCCGCTGCGTGTCGGCTGCCTGGATGAGCGCGCGTGCCGGGCTCGCTGCCCAGGCAGCGACCGCACCGGCGCCCAACAGCGCCGCGCGCCGCGAGATCCGTGCATCCACCATGATATTCTCCTCCTAGAACCTTTTTCCGCCTGCGACCGAAGCGGCTGGGGCCCGCAAGCAAATTTCGCTTGGGTCCTTCGATGTAACCGGTTACATAGTATGGCGCACCGTGAGCAACGCAACCGGTTTCATCAGGTGCAACCACATTTAGCCAAAGCGCGGGCACATGCGCGGGCAGGGAGAACGAGTTTCCATGGCGCAAGCCACCATTCGCGATGTCGCACGGGAGGCGGAGGTTTCCGTCGCCTCGGTGTCGCGCGCGCTGAACGGTGCGGAGAACATCCGTGCCGATACGCGCGCCCGCGTCGTCGCGGCTGCCGAAAAGCTCGGCTATGTTCCCCATGCCGGTGCCCGCAGCCTCAGCATGGCGCGCGCGCACGCCATCGGCGTCGTTCTGCCCGACCTGCATGGCGAGTTCTTTTCCGAAATCGTGCGCGGCATGGACAAGGAAGCCAGCGCACGCGGCTTTCACTTGCTCCTGTCCAACATGCATGCCGACCTGAACGACGCCGTCCATGCGCTGCGCGCGATGCGCGGCCGGGTCGACGGACTGGTGGTGATGGCGCCGCATCTCGATGCCGCGGAACTGATGCGCAACATGCCGCAGAACGTGCCGGCAGTGCTGGTGAACTGCCGCGCCGACCAGGGCACGCCCGCGCTGTTGGTCGACAATGTCGGCGGGGCGGACACCATGGTTCGCCATTTGCTGGCGACCGGGCGGCGCGCGATCGCGCATGTGACCGGTCCCTCCGGCAACCTTGATGCCGAGGAACGCTTGGCGGGGTTCCGGCTGTCGATGCGGCGGCACGCGGGCGTGGACGATCCGCTGGTGCTGCCGGGCGACTTCAGCGAAGAAGCCGGTGCCGCGGCGGCCCGGGCGCTGATCGCTGGCGGCCAGCGCGTCGACGCCATCTTTGCCGCCAACGACATGATGGCGATCGGCTGCATGCTGGCCCTGCGCGAGGCGGGGGTGTCGGTGCCCGAACAGATCGCCGTCGCCGGCTTCGACGACATTCCGGTCGCCCGATACCTCCATCTGACCACGATGCGCGTGCCCATTGCTGGCATCGGCGCCCTCGCGGTCACCAGGCTCACCGACCAGCTTAGCGGACGGGGCAACCCCGCCGCGACCGAACTGCACGCGCCCGAGCTCGAGGTGCGCGCCACCACCACTGCACATAAAAAAGAAGAAGGGACCAGAACATGATCGCAAAGGGAAGGGCACTGCGCGCCTATCTGGCCGCAGCCACGATGTTGAGCGCTGGGGCCGTGGTGCTGCCGGCGCCGGCAAGCGCACAGGTCACCACGTCGCAGCTGCGCGGCCAGGTGGTGAACGCCGACGGCACGCCGGCCGCCGGCGCGACGCTCACCGCGCGCAGCACCGCCACCAATCAGACCAGCCGTGGAACCACGCAGGCAGACGGCAGCTACACGCTCTCGGGCCTGCGCGCCGGCGAATATGAAGTCATCGCCACCCTGAACGGCGAAACCGCCAGCCAGGTGATCCGCATCGGCGTGGCCCAGTCCGCCTCGCTCGACCTGACCATCGGGGCGGCAGCGCAAGTGGCAGCCGAAGAGACCGCCGGCGGCGACGAAGTCGTGATCACCGGTTCGCGTCTGCGCGAAACCCGCACCAGCGAAGTCGCGACCAACGTCAGCCAGGAGCAGATCCGCACCCTGCCACAGACCGACCGCAACTTCCTCTCCTTCGCCGCACTCGCGCCGGGCGTCCGCTACAATGACAGCGAGACCGACAAGGGCATCCAGTCCGGCGCCTCGACCGCCAGCCAGGTGAATGTGTTCATCGACGGCGTCAGCCTGAAGAACAAGCTGCGCGAAGGCGGCATCGCCGGCCAGCAGAACAGCCGCGGAAACCCCTTCGGCCAGCTCGCCGTCCAGGAATTCCGCGTCCTGACCCAGAACTACAAGGCCGAATATGAGCAGGCCGGCTCGGCCATCATCACTGCCATCACCAAGTCGGGCACCAACGAGTTCCACGGCGAGGTCTTCGGCCAGTACACCGACAAGGGCCTGACCCAGAAGGGGTATTTCGACAAGCGCGAGAACCGGCCCGAGCCGGCTTTCGAGCGCAAGCAGTACGGCGTCTCGCTCGGCGGCCCGATCGTCAAGGACAAGCTGTTCTTCTTCGCCGCCTATGAAGGCAACGACCAGAACCGCGCGTTCAACGTCGACAGCACTGGCTCGGCCGCGGCCGTCAGCGAGTTTGAGCAGTTCTCCGGCCGCCGCCTCGCCGATTTCGAAGGCGCATTCGTCAGCCCGTTCCGCGGCGACTTCTACTTCGGCAAGCTGACGCTCACCCCCGATGATCGCCAGACCTTCGACCTGTCCTTCAGCCGCCGCGAAGAAACCGACATCCAGGGTTTCGGCGGCAATACCTCGTACGAGGCTGCCGAGAACAAGATCAACCGCGTCGACACCTATCTGTTCAAATGGACCTATAGCGGCGACAACTTCACCAACGAGTTCAACGCCAACTATCTCGACTACACGTTCAACCCGACGTCGCTGAACCCGAACCTTCCCACCTTCGATTATGACTCGGTCATCATCTTCGGCGGCAAGGATTCGACCCGGCGCGAGGTCCAAAAGGGCCACACGCTGCGCAATGACTTCACCTATACCGGCTTCGACGGCCACGCGATCAAGGTCGGCGGTCGCGTCGAGGTGACCGACATCGAGTTCGCCAACCAGGCATACATCCAGCCGCGCTTCACCTTCCGCCGCGAGCCGCAGAACAACCTCAACTTCGCCTTCCCGGCAGAAGCGCGTCTCGGCCTCGGCAACGGCCTGATCCAGGGTTCCAACACCCAGGTCGGCCTGTATGTGCAGGACGACTGGGACATCACCAGCCGGTTGCAGCTGAACCTTGGCGTCCGCTGGGACTACGAGACCAACGGCTTCAACAACGATTACCGCACGCCCGCCAATGCCGCGGCGGCGCTGCGCTCGCTGCCCGCCACCGATTACTTCAACCCCGAAGACTACATCTCGGACGGCAACAATCGGCAGCCGTTCGGCGGCGCCATCGCCCCGCGCTTCGGCTTCTCCTGGGATCTGGCCGGCAACCGTTCCACCGTGCTCTTCGGCGGCTTCGGGCGCTATTATGACCGCAACAGCTTCAACAACACGGTCGACGAGCTGTCGCGCACGATCAATCCGATCGGCGTGTTCCGCTTCTCGCCCGACGGCGCGCCGCGCGGCGGGCTGCCGACGGTCGCCTGGAACAACAGCTATCTGAGCCGCGAGGGGCTGCTTGCCCTGCGCGCCAGCTCGCAAAGCGCCGGCCTGCCGGAACTGTTCGCGGTAAAGAACAACGCGCGCCCGCCGGTGAACGACCAGATCAGCCTGGGCGTGCGCCAGCAGATCGGCGTGTTCCAGGCCTCGGTCACCGGCTCCTATCAGCGCGGCCGCAACGGCTATACCAACCTGTTCGCTACCCGGAACAACAACGGGCTGGGCACGTGCTGCAACACCGCACCCCTCGCGCCCTTCGGCTATGCGAACGCGCTGATCGGCTATGACGGGCTCGATACCCGGTACAAGGCGCTCTTCGTCACGCTGGACAAGAACTATACCGAAGCCTCGGGCTGGGGCCTGAACATCGCCTACACGCTCTCCAAGGGCGAGCAGAATGGCGGCGACCTGTTCAGCCTCGATGCAGTGACGCCGGACGATTATGGCTGGCGTCCCCGCAGCGGCGACGAGCGGCACCGGCTGGTGATCTCGGGCATCGTCGACTTGCCGCTGGGCTTCCAGTTCTCGACGTTGACGACGCTCGGCAGCGGCCAGGCCTTCCGCGTCACCGATGGCACCAACGGCGCGGACTCCGGCTTCAACAGCTTCTCGGCGCGCTATCCGGCGAAGAACTGCATCGAGGGGCTGTTCGCCTTCTGCGAAGTCAACATGACCCTCGCCAAGAACTTCGAAGTGTTCGGCGGTGACCGCGTCCAGGCTGCGGTCGACGTGCTCAACGTGTTCAACAACAAGAACTTCGAAGGGTTCGACGAGTTCTTCAACAACACCATCAACCCGGCAACGGGTGCCGTGACCGATCCGCTCGACCCAGCCGAGATCGGGCGCAACACCATCACCCTGCCGCGCCGTATCCAGTTCCGGCTGGGCTACCGCTTCTAACCAGACCCTCCCCTGGGCGGGGCCGCTCCCCTTGGCGGTCTCGCCTCCTTTTTGGAGATTGATGTTGATCACGCGCCGTTCGCTTCTCGCCTGCACCTCCCTTCTGGTTGCCGGCGGCGCGGCCGGTGCCTGCACCCGTCCGGGCGTGCTTCCGGCGGTACCGGCGCCCAGTTCCGCCCCCGGGCTGATCGACGACGTGTCGGAGCGGACGTTCCGCTTCTTCTGGGAAACCACCAATCCGGCAAACGGGCTGGCGCCCGATCGCTGGCCCAGTGCCGGCTTTTGCAGCATCGCGGCGGTCGGCTTTGCGCTCACTGCCTATCCGATCGGCGTCGAACGCGGCTGGGTGAGCCATCAGGCCGCCGTACAGCGTACACTGACCACCCTGCGCTTCTTCTGGAACGCGCCCCAGGGCCCCAGCGCCTCTGGCACCACCGGGCATAAGGGGTTCTTCTACCACTTTCTCGACATGCAGCAGGGGCTGCGCTTCGGGCGGACCGAGCTGTCCTCCGTCGACACCTGCCTGTTGCTGGGCGGCATCCTGTTCGCCGCCGAATTCTTCGACGGAACCGCCGCGGCGGAGCGCGAGATCCGCGACCTGGCCAGGAAGATCTACAACCGCGTCGACTGGCGCTGGATGCAGGCCCGAGCGCCCCTGGTGTCGATGGGCTGGCACCCGGAAAGCGGCTTCATCCCGTCCGACTGGAAGGGCTATAACGAGGCGATGCTCGTCTATGTGCTGGGCCTAGGCGCACCCGACCCGGCCCGTCGCCTCAGCCGCGACGCCTGGCAGGCCTGGACCGCCACCTATCCCCATAGCTGGCGCGGCGAGGGGCAGGGGAGGCACTTGGCCTTCGGACCGCACTTCGGACACCAGTACAGCCATGTCTGGGTCGACTTTCGCGGCGTTCGCGACGCCACCATGCGCGCCGAAGGCTTCGATTATTTCGAGAACAGCCGCCGCGCCACCTACGCCCAGCGGGATTATGCGATCCGCAACCCTGAAGGGTGGAAGGGCTATGCCGCCGACATCTGGGGCCTGACCGCCTGTGACGGCCCGCTCGGCGGCACGCACCAGGTGAACGGAAAGCCGCGCCAGTTCCGCACCTATTCCGCACGCGGCCCGCTGGGCATGCCCGACGAGTTCGACGACGGCACCCTGGCGCCTACCGCCGCGCTCGGCTCAATCGCCTTTGCCCCGGAAATCGTGATCCCCTGCGCCCAGGCCATGCATGTGCGCTACGGAGGCAGGCTGTATGGGAAATACGGCTTCCTCGACAGCTTCAACCCGACGCTAGCTGGCGCGGGCCTGAAGGTCGAAAAGGGGATGGTCGATCCCGAACTCGGCTGGTTCAACGACGAATATCTCGGCATCGATCAGGGCCCCATCCTGGCGATGATCGCCAACCACCAGGCCGATTTCGTCTGGGGCTATATGCGCAACGCCCGCCCCATCCGCGACGGCCTGCTCCGCGCCGGCTTCAGCGGCGGATGGCTGGCCTGAGGTAGCCGCCACCTAGAACTCCTCTCCCTGAGAGGTCATCTTAATCGAACCTCCCCGGAACGGGGAGGTACTAGGCTGTGTCCACATTCTCCCTCTCAACTCCCCTCCCTGCAAGGGAGGGGCAGGGAGCAACAGGTCGGCCATGCCCCCGGCATGGCCTGAACAGCGCGAGGCGCTGTTCACCTGATGCTGGTGCGAGCGCAGCGAGCCCAGCGAGTTGCTCGGAAGAAAGGGACAAGGCCGGGCATCGAGCCCGCCCTTGCCCGAACCCACCCCTGGCCCCTCCCTGATAGGGAGGGGGAGCCTGCAACCCCGCCCGCGGCGTTGTCGGGCGCTGCGATCAGGAGCGCCGTGTCAGCCCGCCCAAGCGTGGGCGCCTACAGCCTGTCTACGGCCCCCAACCGCTACTGCCGCGGCGCAGGACAGTACCGCGCCAGCGCATCGGCATGCGAAGGCATCTCCCGCGCCGCATGCGCCACGCTGGCGCGTATCCCGGACAGCGCCTGGTCCAGCTCCCCCGCCTGCATCATCCGCGCAAGCTGATGGTGTCCGCGCGGCGCCACGCCCTGGCCTAGCAACACCTGCACCCAGCTATCGACCCGGAACAGGTCGTCCGATGCCTGATATGCCTGTGCGCTCTCCTGGAACAGCGCGATGCGCGCCGCCAGACTGTCGGGGATCGCCATGGTCCGGCACCGCTCCCAGAATGGCCCGTCGCGCGCGTTCAGGTGATAATGGAGGATGATGAAGTCGCGCACGCCTTCCATCTCGTGCCGGAACTGCGCGTTGAAGCGCTCCACCTGCGCGCCGCCGATCCCGGCAAAGGGGAAGGTCTGGATCAGCCGCGTCACCGCCGTCTTGATCAGGTGGATGCTGGTGGACTCCAGCGGCTCGATGAACCCGCTCGACAGCCCCAGGGCGATGCAGTTCCCGTTCCACGCCTTGCGCCGCTGCCCGGTCCGATAGCGGATCAGCCGCGGCTCGGTCAGCGGCTTGCCCTCGACGGCGTCCAGCAATTGCTGCCGCGCGGCGTCGGGGGACAGGAACTCGCTGCAGAATACCAGCCCGTTTCCGACGCGGTGCTGCAACGGGATCTTCCAACGCCAGCCTGCCTGGTGGGCGATGGCGCGCGTATAGGGGACGGGCGGGGCAGTGGCCTCGGTCTGCACGGCAAAGGCGCTGTCGGTGCTGATCCACTGGCCCCAATCCTCAAAGCCGGTTTCCAGCGTCTGCTCGATCAGCAACGCGCGGAAGCCGGTGCAGTCGAGAAACAGGTCCCCTTCGATCCGCTCCCCGGATTCGAGCACCAGCGCGGTCAGGAAGCCGGTCTCGGGTGCCTGCTCGACCCGGGCGATCTTGCCTTCGACCCGGCGGACGCCCGCGGGCTCGCTCAATCGGCGCAGGAACCGCGCGTACAGCGTCGCGTCCAGGTGATAGGCGTATTGCGTGCGCGCGTCCGCGCCAGCCTCGACCCGCCCGGCCTCTGCCGCCTGCGTCTCCAGGCTATATTCGCCAAGCGAGCCGCCAAAGTCCTGCGCCTGCGCCTCCAGCCAGAAATGGTGGAAGTCGGCCATCCAGCTCGCCTGCCGCCCCGTCTGGCCGAAGGAGTGGAAATAGCGATCGCCTTCGCGGGTCCAGTTCTCGAACGAAATGCCCAGTTTTAAGCTGGACTGCGTCTCGCGCATGAAGGTCGGCTCGTCGAGCCCCAGCAACTGGTGAAACCGCCGGGAGGTGGGGATGGTCGACTCCCCCACGCCGACGGTACCGATCTCGTCCGACTCCACCAGCGTGATGTCGAGCAACGGCCCCAGCTGCTTGACCAGCGCCGCCGCCGCGATCCACCCCGCCGTGCCGCCCCCGGCGATCACCACCCGCTTCACTGCCTGCGCGCTCATCGGTTCAACTTGCTCAACAGCTGCGCGCGAAGCCGCCGCGCGGCCAGTTCATCCAGCGTCCCGAGCGGCCCGCGCGCATGTTCCGGCAGGTGCGCGCCGGCCAACTCTGCGGGTCCGAACACATAATAGTCGAACAGCGCCTTCCAAGCCTGCTTCTCCGGCTCGGGCCGGTCGCGCAGGCTGAGCAGCGCGTGCAGCAGCGTGTTCTGCGGCGTGTCCATGAACGCCGGCGAGGTATTCCACCAGTAATTGACGAGCACGTTGAAGGCGTCGAGCGCCTCGACATGGTGCCACCAAAGGGCGGGGTAGAACAGCACGTCCCCCGGCTCCAATTCGGCGATCTCCGCCACCTCCAGTGCCGCGCGGAAGTTGGGGTGCGCGTCGAAATCCGGCGCGACGAAATCCACCATGCTGATCACTTGGCCGCCCGGCGTGGGTTCCAGCGGTCCGGGGTACAGGTTAGCGACCTGATCGGGCGGAAACAGCGTAAAACGCCGCTTCCCGACCGCACAACAGGCTAAATTATGCGACATATCGTAGTGCGCGGAGGCCTTAGTGCGGTTGCCGATCCAGATGCTCGCGATCGGCGGATGCGCGGCAAACATCGGGTGGTTCAACGCCAGGTCGTTCCCCGCCTCGCGAAGGCCAGGCAAGTAGATCCCAAGGTCCGTCGACCCAATGTAGAAGGAAGGCGTTTCCGCGTCGACAAGATGCTGGCCAATCCGCTCGAGCGTAGCACCCAACCCAACCCGCGCACCCTCGAAATTGAACCCGGTCAGTTCGTCATTGTAGAAAAACCGCCCCTTGATATCGGGCTTGCCGGTGAAGCCAACCACCGGCCGCCCAGCATCGAAACCCTGGATATAGGCGATCGCATCGCGCGGTGATTTCAGCCCCTCACCAACGATCGGCCAATGCCGCGCAACGCCCTTCAGGATCGTCGGCCGCTGCTCCGCCATCAGCTGGTCAAAGGGGATCGCGTCTGCAGCCACATCCTCGATCACCCGCGTCCGCCGCGCAACAAGTGCGACGTGGCTCATGCGGCCCTGCGGCGGGCGTTCTTGCGCTCGATCAGCCCGCTGATGTTGCCCAGCGACGCCGCGATGAGGAACGCGCTCGCCAGGAACCCTTCGCGATGCAGCGCCTCCAACTCGGTTCCGCTCAGCGCAGCAAGGCGTTCGCGCGACAACACTTCATGCCCGGTGATCGCGTAGCGCGTCTCGGCGTCCAGCGTCACTTCCAGCGCGATCGGCTGGATGAGACCCGCCGCGTCCAACGCCCCATACATTGCCTGAGCGGTTTCTGCTCCGGCATGGATCAGCCGTAGGACCTGGCTCACATGCTCCAGATACGGCCCGTTCCCGCCATGCGGCAGGAATAGCGGGGCGCCATCGGGCGATCCGACTCTTGGGTCCTCCAGATCGACATGGAGCATCGGCTCGCCCCCATCCGACAGGCCGATTGAGAAGGGGCCGCGCTGCTGCAAGAGCGGGATATGTCGGCTGCTCCAGCGATCTCCGTCCAGGAACAGGTTCTCGTCACGATCCAGCCCCAGCAGGGCCACGGCTTCGATGCCGCCAGCCCGGCGATGGAAGAGGATCGGAAACTCGCGCTGGGCTTCTTCCAGTTCGGTCGGAAGGATCGGCACCTGGTTGACGGCGTCGTCGAAAGCCGCGCCATGGCGGATCGCCACGGTCAGTTCACCATGGTCGATGTTATTGAGCACGACCCTGTTGGGCATCGCTGTCTTTATCCAAGCCTTATCGGGAGCAGCATGGCGCAAAGCCCATCGCTGCTAAACATGCGTGAGGAAGAGGGGCGCCGCTTGCCTCGCCCCTCCACCTCTTCAACGGCCGTTCAGAAGCGGAAGCGTGCGCCCAGCAGGAAGCGACGATCGAGCTCTTGCGCGAACCACAGCTGCTGTTCGTCGCGAGCGTAGGTGCGGACGCTCTCTTCCAACAGGTTGATGCCTTCCAGCGTGATCGCGATCTGCGGCGTGATCTCATAGCTGAGCGTCGCGTCGAGCTGGCCGAACGGAGCCGTGAACTCGGGATTGCGCGATCCCTGGCGATTGATCCCCGACAGGAACTTGTCGCGCCAGTTATACGCAACCCGCGCCGACAACCCGTTCTTCTCGTAGATCAGCGTGCCGCTCACCGTGTCGCTGAGTCCCAGCAGCGCGAACTGATCCTCGCTGGGGCTTGCGCCGATGTTGAAGCCAACGTCGCCGCGCACCAGCGTGTACGCCGCGGCGACACCGAAGCCGGTGGTGCCGAGGAAATACTGGCCCGCGATTTCCAGACCGTAGATCTCCGCGTCGCGGTTGTTGATCGGGCGTGTCACCTGGAACTGGTACAGCGGATCGGAGGGCAGGCCCGCCACGTCGAGCGAGTTGTTGATGCTTTGGACAAAGGCATCGTTCAGCGAGCGGGTGCCGGGGTTGTAGTTGGCGCTGAACTGCGTGGTGGCGGCACCGACCGATCCGGTGGACTGGATCAGCGCGGTCATCACGAACAAATTGGCGTCGCTGATATCGGCGCCGAGGCCCGTGAGTGCCGCGCGGGCATCGCCGGACCGGCTACCCGCCGCGCCCGAGCTCGGGTCCCGCAGACCGTACAGGTCGGAAGTGAACTGGCCGTTGCCGATGAAGTTGCGCACGCGCTTGTCGAACAATGCTACCGACACATAGCTGTCGGGCTTGAAATACCATTCCAGCGAGGCGTCGAAATTGTCCGAGATCAGCGGCCGCAGCCGGGCGTTGCCGGTATTCGCCGTGGCGATGCCGCCATTGTTGATCGGGCGCGGCGGACCGCCCACCGTGGTTGCGGTAAACAGATTGCCGTAGTTCGGGCGTGCGATCGTCTTGCTGTACGACACGCGGCCGATCAGGTTGCGCGCCACTTCGACCTGGAAGTCGATCTGCGGCAGGATGTTGTCATAGCTGCCGCCGTCGGTGACGTAGCGGGTCTGGTCGGAGATCGAAACC
Organism: Sphingomonas sp. IC-56; assembly: GCF_021043375.1. Lineage (GTDB taxonomy): Bacteria > Pseudomonadota > Alphaproteobacteria > Sphingomonadales > Sphingomonadaceae > Sphingomonas. The sequence continues at coordinate 134,227 of NZ_JAJNDV010000006.1, read as the reverse complement.
GTGAAGTCGTTGTCCGACACCCAGGTGATCGCGCCGGGCACCGCCTCAAGCGAGGTGGTCGTCGACTTGGTGTGCTCGTAGCGGACACCCGCGACGAGCCGCGCATCCGCGCCGCCCAGGTCGCCCTTCCAGGTGACCTGGCCATAGGCGGCCCAGATCTCTTCCTTGACGCGGTTGTCCTGGTTGCCGGTCACGCCGACCGCTCGGCCAAGGCCGGCATAATAGGGCGACAGGATCGAATAGATCGAAGCTGCATTGCCCCGATACGCCGTCTGCAATTCGGGGTCGCCGCCCGGATTATATTGATCGAACTTGCATTCAAGGCAGAAGCCCTGAAGGGCACCGGGGGCAAGCCGCTCGACATCGCCGGGGCTGGTGATGCCCCAGTCGCCCAGCGTCTGCTGCGTCGAGACGGAAGTCTGGCGCATGTCGGCGGTGCGATAATTGCCGCCAAAGTCGAACCGGCTGCCTGCACCCAGGTCCCAGGCGAAGTCGGCGCGGACTTCCTTGACTTCCTGCTGCTGCGTGTTGGTGTAGGTTCGCCCGATCTGCGAACCGACGTCGTTGACGTCCAGCGGCCCGCTCGGGCCGAAGGTGACGTCCTCGCGTGGGATCCCGTTGCTGTAGTCGACCGAGTGCTGCGCGATGACGTTCGCGCCCATACCGACCAGCGTCGACGACACGCCATTGGGATTGTTCGGACGGCTCGACGACTTGGACCAGTGGCCGTCCAGGTTCAGCGAGAAGTTGCTCGCCATCTCCCACTTGGCGTTCAGGCCATAGTCCTCAAGCTTGCCCTTTTGCCCGCGCGACTGCGCTTCGAAGCCGATGTCTTTTTGACCGTTGATGGTTTCGCGAAGATAATTCGCGGTCGCGACCGTCGGGTTGCCGTCGAAGGTCACCACGTCGAAGGGACGGCTGAACCAGTTGGACAGGTCCGACCGGGTCTCCTGCTGGGTGTTCTGCGCATAGAGCGCGTCGGCGGTCAGGGTCAGCGAATCCGTCGGCTTGAACTGCAGCACCGCCTGGCCGTTGATGCGCTCGCGGCTGCCCTCGGCATAGTGGTAGCGGCTGTCGTTCGGGATCGCGACCAGCTGGTTGAGGTCGGTCGGCGCGTTGTTCACCACCGTGCAGGTCGGGGAGGGGGTGCCGCCCACGCACGCGCCCCCGCTGCGGGCGAATCCGCCCGTCAGGAAGGTGCTGTACGGAATGATGTTCCAGTCGTTGGACGTGGCGGCGATCGAAGTGAAGTTGCGCTTCTGATAACTTCCGAACAGCGAGACACCGAACCGCTGCTCGTCATCGCTCCAGCTCAGCACGCCCGAGAATTCCGGCGTGACCTTCGACCCGCAATCGAGGCAGTCGTTGACGCTGGTGTCGTACACCGCCTTGGCGCCGATGCTGCCGTTCAAGCCAGCGTCGCGGTTGTCGAGCGGGCGACGGGTGACGACATTGATGGTCGCGCCAATGCCGCCCGAGGGGATTGCCGCACGGCCGGTTTTGTAGACTTCCAGCGTGCGGACGCCTTCGGTCGCCAAGTTGGAGAAGTCGAAGGAACGGCTGGTGCCTTGCGCGCCGTCGGCGTTCTGGTCGCCGCCGACTACAGAGACGTTGGACGTGGCGAGCTGCCGCCCATTGAGCGTCACAAGGTTGTAGGTCGGGCCAAAGCCGCGAACGGTGACCAGCGAGCCTTCGCCGTTGGTGCGGTTGATCGACACGCCAGGAATGCGCTGGAGCGATTCGGCCAGGTTAGTATCGGGGAACTTGCCGATGTCTTCGGCGGAGATCGCATCGACGATGCCGGACGCGTCGCGCTTGATAGCGATGGAGCGCTCAAGCGCCGCTCGGATGCCGGTAACCACGACTTCGTCGGTGGTTTCTTCTTCTTGCGAGATAGGCGATGCCGCTTCTGGTCCTGCATCCTGTGCAGCCGCCAAGCTGGGCAGCAAGAGCCCTGCCGTCATTGCAAGAATAGAAGCCGAGCGCGCGAACGTCGGCGCCAGTCGTGAACCGTTCATCTTCCTCTCCTGATCTGGCGGCCGCTTCGAGATGCCACCACTGCGCGTGCACCTTTGTGCATCGTCATGACAACGCTAGACTGCTCGAAGAAACTGTCAAGCTGACATTTTCAAAAAGACATCGTGGCGCAAATTGTAATATTTATGCGGACAGTAGGGCGAGCGACGAGCATTTCGGCAGCAAAGTACGGGCCAAGCACACTCTACATCCCCAACTCCGCCGCGCTTCGCACACCGGCGTTGCGCGGCAGGAGGGCGTATCCCTAGCCTGGCATGCAGGCTGATGCCCGCTTCATGCCCGTGTTAGCTGCCGCACAGCATGATCCGCCGCACGGGCAGTCAGCGCCATGAAGGTGAGCGAAGGATTCACGCAGGATGCCGATGCCATCTGTGCGCCATCGGTGACGTACAGGTTCGACGCATCATGTGCCTGGCTCCACCCATTGAGCACCGAGGTGCGCGGATCCGCGCCCATGCGTGCGCCACCCATTTCGTGGATCGCGTCGCCAGGCACGTGTTCCCCTTCCCAGCTCCGAACGTTGGTAAGCCCGGCGCCCTTCAGCATCGCCTCGCCCTGAACCTTGGCGTCGGCCATCATCTTGAGCTCGTTGTCGCGGAAGCGCACGTCGAAGCGCATCAACGGCACGCCGAAGCGGTCGACCTTGCTGGTGTGCAGCGAAACGCGGTTGTCCTTGTAGGGGAGGCATTCGCCAAACGCGCCCATGCTGAACTTCCAGGGTGTATAGCCGCGCATGCCCTGCTTCATCGATGCGCCAAAGCCCACCGGCGCCGCAGGGTCGCGTCGCGCGCTGCCCTGATAGCCATAGCCGCGCTTGAAGCCGACGCCTTCGTCGCCGCCGATGTTGCGGAAGCGCGGTACATAGACGCCCCCCGGGCGCCGGCCATATTCGATATACTCGCTCATGCCGGGGATATCGCCCTCGACGCCCACGCGGAAGATATGGTCCATGACATAGCGGCCAAGCGTACCGCTGCTGTCGAAATGGCTGCGCTCGCTGCCCGGCGCGCGTGAGTTCATCAGGATCTGAGTCGACGCGATCGCCGATGCGCACACAAAGACGAGGTCGGCATTGACCACCTGGGCCTGGCCGGTCTTCGCATCCACATAGCGCACGCCCGTGACGCGCTTTCGGCCTGCGTCATATTCCAGGTTGGTGACCACCGCGTCCGATTGCAGCGTCAGCCGCCCGGTAGCGAGCGCCGCCGGCAGCGTGACTGCCTGGGTGGAGAAATACGCGCCGAACGAGCAGCCATTGCTGCACTGGTTGCGGAACTGGCACTTGGTGCGGCCCTGTTCGGGCTTGTCTTCGGTGATGTTGGACAGCCGCGTGTTGATCAGCTTGCGGCCTGGGAACTTGGTTTCGAGCCGCTCCTTGAGCCACTTCTCGGCCACGTTCATCGGCACCGGCGGCTGGAACTCGCTGTCGGGCAGATAGGGCAGGTTCTCGCGCGAACCCGACACGCCGATATATTTCTCGACATAGCTGTACCACGGCGCAACGTCGTCATAGCCGATCGGCCAGACGCCATCGATCCCGTCGCGCTTGTTCGCCTCGAAGTCCTCGGGCGCCCAGCGGAAGCTCCAGCGGCCCCAGATCAGCGACTTGCCGCCGACCGCGCCCGGACGAATCCAAAAGAACTTGCTGCCTTCGTCATAGGCATACGGATTCTGCTGGTCGTCATTGTAGAAGCGCTGGTTGCTCGGCTGGATATAGCCATGCTTGGCAATGAAATAGTTGCTGTCGACAAGTGCCTTGGGCATGACGTTGCGCGCCGGAACTTCATAGGCGGGCTTGCCGTCATACGGATACCCTTCGCCATGCTCCACCATGACGCCACGGTCCAGCATCAGCACGCGCAGGCCTTTTTCGGTAAGCTCCTTGGCAGCAAAGCCGCCGCTCACGCCTGAGCCGATGACGATTGCGTCGAACCTGTTGGTCGAAGCCATGATCTTCCCCTCCCGGTATTCTTGTCAGAAACGCAGCGCGCGCAGCGTCTTGAAGCTGGTCGTGATGTCCGGAAGATAGGGCGCCGGCGCCTGATCATTCTCGACATAGAAGTGACGCACGCCTGCGCTGGCCTTGCGCTTGAACAGCGCAGCGAAATCGGTCGTCCCGGCGCCTACTGCGGCCATGCTGCGGTCCGCGCGCATGTCCTTGACGTGATAGGCATAGATGCGGCTGCCCAGCCGATCGATCAGTGCCGCGGCGCTTTCGCCCGCATGCGCCGCCCAGTAGAGATCGAGTTCGATCTTCACCAGCGCAGGATCGGTCTCCTTCAGGAACCGCTCGTACAGGCTCACGCCGCCGGGCTTCACCGTGAATTCGAAATCGTGGTTGTGATACGCAAAGCCCAACCCGGCCTTGTTCAGCCCGTCGGCGAAGCGGTTGAAGTTGGGAAGCGCCACCTGCCAGGCCTGCTCGTTGCGGTGCTCGTCCGTCATGTAAGGAAGCACCACCGTGTCGGCGCCCAGCGTCTTGGCCATCGCCACGGACTTGTCGAACTGCCCGAGCAGCGCATCATAGCCAATGTGGATCGAAGGGGAGCGCAGGCCGAGCCGGTCCATGGTCCGGCGCAGCAGCGCGTGATCCATGGCGTCATAGCCGCCACCACCGAACTCGACTTCGCGGTAGCCGATGCGCGCCACCTGTTCGAGCGTGCCGACCGGATCCTTCTGGAAGATGTCGCGCACGGTATAGAGCTGCAGCCCGATCGCGTTGATCTGCGCCGCAGCGGCGGGGGGAGCGACACGTCCGGCAAAGGCGAGCGCCGCGACGCCGCCTGCGCCGCCGAGCAAAGTTCTACGGCTGATCATGCGCTGTACACCTTGTTGACCTGCGAATAGGGGAAGGCACCATTATATTCACCCGGCACGGGCAGATATTCGCGCTCCTGCGTGATGCCCACTTCCGACGTGTAATAGCCGGTGACGACCAGCTGCCGGAACGCCTCGAAGAACGCAGCGCCCGATGGGATCTGCCCGTTCATCGCCAGCGTGAGCAGCGCGTCCTGCTGTTCGGGCGTGGCCTTCGCCGCGGGCACCCGATAGTCCTGAAGGCTGCGCGCCTCGACGGCCTGAAGTCCCGCCAGGATCGGCTTGCGCTCTTCGGGCACCGCCCAGTCGGCCAGCATCTTCTCGATAAATTCCGGCACACCGGCGGCAATGGCACCCGGGGTATCGGTAGTGGGGATCACCCGCTCGCTGAGCGCGCTCACCAGCGCCCGTTGGGCGGGAGTGAATACGGGGGCGCTAGGCGGTCCCTCGCTGATCACGGGGATACGCGAAGCCTTGGCGGCATCGGCAGCGCGGGCGATCGGGGCAAACAGCCCCGCGCCGAACATGCCGACCACGCCGGCGAGCGCAGTTCTACGATCGATCACTTAGCCTCTCCTCCAAGGTCCTGTGCAATCGCTGTCTCTGGCAGCGGCCGGACCCAGATGTTTCGGAACGATACGGGGGAATCATGATCCTGCAACTGGATCGGTGCGGCGTCGGGATGCGCCTGGTATTTCGCGATCTGGCGCCAGGCGGTGGTGCCCAGCATCGCCTGATGGTTCTGGACCAGTACGCCGTTGAGAAACGCGGTGATATAGGCCGGTCGCAACAGCTTGCCGTCCGCCGAAAAGCAGGGCCGCTCGAAGATCACGTCATAGCTCTGCCATTCGCCCGGACGCCGCGCGGCGTTCACCAGCGGCGGCTTCCAGCCATAGACCGCGCCCACCATGCCATCGGCATAGGTCGGGTTCTGATACCCATCCAGGATCTGCAACTCGTAGCGCTGCATGAACCAGATGCCGCTATTGCCGCGATCCTGCGAGGTCTTGGTCGGCGGGTTGGGCGAGCGGAACTCCAGGTGCAGCTGAACGTCGCCAAAGCTCCGCTTGGAGATCAGGTTGTTCTCTCCACCGCTGCTGGCACGCGATGGCACGGTGAAAGCACCATTCGCGATCGGCCAGAGCGTCCGCTCGGCCCGCCATGCATCCAGCGAACGCCCGTCGAACAGCACCACGGCATCGGCCGGCGCACCGCCCGGCTGAGCCGCAGGAGCGACAGCCGCCGGGGCAGGGCGGTCTGCATCATGCACGCGCCAGGTGCCGCCGGGCAGCACTGGCGTATCCTTGAAGCCGGGCTTCTCCTGCGCGGCGGCGGGCAGCGCCAGGATCGAGGCGATGCCGCCGATCAGGACTGCGCTTGTACGGATGAGCGTCATTCTTCTTCCCTCAACCCTTGTCGATGGCGCGGTAGGCGGCAATCAGGCGTTCCTCGCCGGCGCGGCCTTGAACCGAATTGCCATGTTCCATCCCGATCACGCCCGAATAGCGGCGCGCGCGCAGCCATTTGACGATCGGGGCATAGTTGATCTCGCCCGTGCCCGGCTCGTTGCGCCCTGGATTGTCGCCGAACTGAAGATAGCCGATCTCGCTCCAGCAGGTCTCCAGCGTCGGGATCAGGTTCCCGGACTGAATCTGCTCATGGTAGACATCGGCCAGGATCTTCACGCCCGGGCTGTTCGCGCCGCGTGCGACGGCAAAGCCCTGCGCGATGCTCTGCATATAGACGCCCGGATGGTTCGTGCGCGTGTTGAGCGGCTCCATCACCATCGCGATCCCGTGCGGCGCGACAATGTCGCCCGCGCGGCGCATCACGTCGATGACGCGCGCCGTCTGGATGTCCACCGGCACCTTGAGATCGAGAAACCCGGTGACCACGGTCATGTGCCTGGCGTTCAGGCGCTTGGCGACGTCGATCGAGGTGCGGATGTCGGCCAGGAACGCCTCCCGATCGGCATCATCCGCCGCGCCGAGCAACGGCCGCGACTGTGACCATTTGGGCATGCTCGCGACGAACACACCCATGGTCATGTTGCGGTCGGCCAGCGCCTTGGCCATCCGCGCCTGTTCGGCCACGCTGCGGTTACGCGCTTCATTGTCTTCCCAGGCGGTAAAGCCCTGGTCGGCGGCATAGGCGATCTGCTCGATCAGCCCGCCGCGGCTGGCGAAGCTGCCTTCGTGCGGGGCATAAGCGAGCGAGAAGCGCGCCGCGTTGGATGCCGCTCCCTGCGCACCTGCCATACCGGCGGCCAGCGGCGTGACGGCTCCCGCGGCAAGCAGCGTCCGGCGCGAGATCGTCATGCCCGCACCGCCATCACTTCGCGCTTTCCGCCTTGAGATAGGCGATGATCGCGGCGCGCTTGGCGGGATCGGCCATGCCGATTGGCATGCGAGTGCCGGGCACCTTCTTGGTCGGTGCGGCAATATACTGGTTCAGCGTCGCATCGTCCCAGCGCAACTTCGACGCCTTTAGCGCGGCCGAATAGTTGAAGCCGGGGACCGACGCCGCCGGTCGGCCGGGCACGCCATACAGATTGGGACCCACCCCGTTCTTGCCGCCCTTCTGAACCGTGTGGCACGCCTTGCACGCGGCAAAGGCGGGCGGGGGCGTTGTCTGCGCGACCGTGGGTGCGGACGTGACGAAAAGCGCCGCCGCGGCAACCGTTCCTGCCGCCAGGCACATGAGAAGCTTCAACTTTTCTCTCCCGATTCAATTTTGGTCCACTTCTGGTCCGCTGCCGCGTTGGTGACAACAGCCTCGACGAATTTCATGGTGCGCAGCCCATCGGGCACGCCCGGGAACCAGCCCTCGCCATCGCCGCGAATGGCGGCGGCAAAGGCGCGGTAGAGGTTCGCAAACGCCTCGACATAGCCCTCGGGATGCCCGGCCGGAATGCGCAGCAGCCCCGTGGTGCTTTGCTGAAGGCCGGGGCCGTTGGCGCGCACGATCTCGGCCGGGCGATCCAGCCAGCGCAGCGTGAGTGTGTTCGGCTCCATCTGCGACCATTCCAGGCCGCCGCGCTCGCCATGGACGCGCAGTTTCAGGCCATTTTCCTCGCCGGCCGCGACCTGGCTGGCCTTGAGTGTGCCACGCGCACCGCCGTCGAAGCGGAGCAGCGCGCTGACATCGTCGTCGAGCCGCCTGCCGGGCACATGGATAGACAGCTCGGCGGAAAGCGCCTCTGTGCGCAGGCCCGAGACATGCTCGGCCAGGTGAAAGGCATGAGTGCCGATATCGCCCAGGCAGCCGCCAAGTCCGGCGCGCGCGGGATCGGTGCGCCACTCGGCCTGCTTGTTGCCGTCGGTGTCGATCGGCTGGCTCAGCCAGCCTTGCAGATATTCGACCTGCACCAGCCGGACCGCGCCGAAATCGCCGCGGGCGACGCGGGCGCGTGCTTCCTCAACCAGGGGGTAGCCGCTGTAGGTGAAGGCCAGGGCGAAGCGGCGGCCGCTGGCCTGTGCCGCCTCGGCAATTGCCTCTGCCTCGGCGACGCTCATCGCCATCGGCTTTTCGCAGAACACATGGAAACCGGCGCGCAGGGCGGCGATCGCCATCGATGCGTGCAGGTGGTTGGGCGTCACGATCGCGACGGCATCAATGCGCGCCGCGGCGGGGAGGGCGGCTTCCGCGGCCAGCATCTTGTCGACGCTGCCATAGACGCGTTGCGGGTCCAGCCCCAGTTGTTCGCCGGTGCGCCCGTTGCGGCCAATGTCGGTGCTGAACGCGCCGGCGGTCAGGCGCCACTCGCCGTCGAGCGCGGCGGCCATGCGGTGCACGGCGCCGATGAACGCACCTTCGCCGCCGCCGATCATGCCCAGACGAAGCGGTTGGCGGCTCATGCCTCGCCAGCCTCCACAGAAAGCCCGAGCAACTTGCGGATCGCGCCCTTGTCGACGCCGCTGGCGGCGAAATCGTCAAAAGCGCGCTCGGTCACGCGGATCATGTGGTGCTCGATAAAGGGCGCACCCTCGCGCGCGCCATCCTCGGCCCGCTTCAGCGCGCATTCCCATTCGAGCACGGCCCAGCCATCATAGCCATATTGCGCCATCTTGCTGAAAATCGCGCCGAAATCGACCTGACCATCCCCCGTCGAGCGGAAGCGGCCGGCGCGGTTCACCCAGCTTTCATAGCCGCCATAGACCCCCGAGCGCCCGGTCGGGTTGAACTCGGCATCCTTGACGTGGAAGCAGGAGATCCGGTCGTGATAGCGGTCGATAAAGTCGAGATAGTCGAGCTGTTGCAGCACGTAATGCGACGGATCGAACAGGATGCGCGCGCGGGGATGGTTGTCCACCGCCGCCAGGAAGCGCTCCCATGATGCGCCGTCGTGCAGATCCTCGCCTGCATGGATCTCGAACGCGCAATCGACGCCGACGTCGTCGAACACGTCCAGGATCGGCGTCCAGCGCCGCGCCAGCTCCGCAAAGGCCTCTTCCACCAGGCCGGCGGGCCGCTGCGGCCAGGGATAGACATAGGGCCAGGCGAGCGCGCCCGAGAAGGTGGCATGCGCCGACAGGCCGAGATTGGCGCTGGCCCTGGCCGCGAGCTTCACCTGCTCGACGGCCCAGGCCTGGCGCTCGGCCGGCTTGCCGTGCAATTCGGCGGGCGCGAACCCGTCGAACAGCGTGTCATAGGCGGGGTGCACCGCGACCAGCTGCCCCTGTAGGTGCGTCGACAGCTCGGTAGGCTCGATGCCGAACTTGGCCAGCCGCCCGCGCAGATCGTCGCAATAATCCTTGCTCTCCGCCGCCAGCTTCACGTCGATCAGCCGGGTGTCGCACGGGATCTGCACGCCGACAAAGCCCAGGCCCGCCGCCCATTCGGCCAGATTGTCGAGCGTGTCGAACGGGGCGGCATCGCCCAGAAACTGGGCGAGGAAGATCCCCGGGCCCTTCATGCTGGTCATGCGCGTGCCTCTCTGGTGTCGTCGCGGAAGCTGAGCTGGAACAGGATGGCGACCACCGCCGCGGCGATCGCGGGATACCACCACATGCCCTGCCAGTCGGCGATCGTCGCGTTGGCGGGTAGCTGCGCATAAAGCAGGCCGCCGATCTGCGAGCCAAGCAGCATGCCGACGCCATAGGTGAACAGCGTGAGCATCCCCTGTGCCTGTGCGTTCACGCCCTTGGGCGAGGCGATGGTCTGCGTGTAGATCGCACCGGCGACGAAGAAGAAGTCATAGCACACGCCGTGCAGCGCCACGCCCAGATAGATCGCCCACAGCGAGTCACCGCCATCGCCGATCGCGAACAGCGCATAACGCAGCGCCCAGGCGACCATGCCGACCAGCAGCAGCGGCTTCACACCGAAGCGCCTATACAGCCAGGGCATCGAGAACATGAAGGCGAGCTCGGACATCTGCCCGATCGACATGGTGCCGCCGACATTCTCGATCCCCGCCGTGCCGATATAGGCCGAGGCATAGGCGTAATACATCGCCAGCGGGATCGAGATCAGCGTCGCAGCGACGATGAAGATCAGGAAGGAGCGGTTGCGCATCAGGCCGAACGCCTCGACGCACAGCACCTGCCGGAGCACGCTCTCATCGCGCGGCGCATCGGCTGCGACATTGGGGAGCGTGATGCTGTAGAGCCCCAGCGCGATCGAGACGACGGCGGCGATGATGAAGATCTGCGGGCTGGCCGACAGCCCCGCCCAGCCGATGATCAGCCCCGCCGCGATCCAGCCCAGCGTGCCGAACGCGCGCACGAAGGGGAAGCGGTCGACACGTTCGCCAAAGCTCTTGAGCGCGATGGTGTTCGCCAGCCCGACGGTCGGCATGTAGAGGATCATGTAGCCCAGCAGCAGCCACACGAAGCTGTTGCCATGTTCCGGGGTGATCAGGGACGGCAGCACGAACAGCAGCACGCCGCCGACCAGATGCAGGATCACCATCAGCATCTTGGGGCTCAAATAGCGGGCAGCCGCCATGCCGAGCAGGAAGGAGCCGACGATCGAAGCGATCGGCCCGACCGAAAAGGCGTTGGCGATCAGGTTGCCGATGCCGACGGTCTGCATCACCAGGCCGAGCGTGACGTTCCACGCGCCCCAGATGAAGAACTGCATGAACATCAGTGCGCTCAGGCGCCCTGTCAGCAATCCGGACTCCGGACGCGCCGAGCCTGTGAGCGTCCCTTCAGCAGCGACCATGCGCATATCCTCCCCGAGCGCATTTGCTGCGCTTCATTGGGCAAGCCTATGCAGCGGCATTGTCGATGTAAAGGATTACATCGCGCCCTATCGACACGGTTCGTCGCAGCCCACATGAAGGCGCCATGACGACGATCATCCAAGTCGCGGCCGAGGCCGGCGTCTCCACCGCGACGGTGTCGCGGGTGCTGAGCCAACCCGACCGGGTGTCCGCGCCGACTCGCGAACGGGTGCTCGAAGTCGTGGAAGCGCTCGGCTACCGTCCCAATGTCGCCGCGCGCAGCCTGCGCACGCTGCGCGCCGCGAAAATTCTGCTGACGGTGCCCGACATCGCCAATCCCTTCTTCGCCAGCGTGATCCACGGTGCGGAAGAGGCGGCGCGCGATGCCGGCTATGCGGTCGTGGTCGGCGACACCCGCCACGATCCCGAAGTGGAGGACCAATATGCCGACATGCTGTTGCGCCGCGAAGTCGATGGCCTGATCTTTCTGGGCCACCGAATGCCGGAAAGCCTCGCCCCGTTGGCTGGCGGCGGGAGCACGGTGGCGCCGATCGTCAATGGATGCGAATTCAGCGCGGACCTGCAAGTGCCCAGCGTCCATATCGACAATGCCGCGGCGAGCAGCGACGCGGTGGAGCATCTGATCGGCCTGGGCCATCGGCGGATCGGCATCATCACCGGCCCGCCGGTCAGCCCGATCAGCCGCGACCGCCTGGCCGGCGCCATGGCGATGGCAGTGCGGCACGGCCTGGCGGAGATGCTGGAGGTGCGCGTCGGCGACTATTCCGCTCAGTCCGCCTTCGAGCAGGCCCGCGACCTGATCGACCGCGGCGTTACCGCGATCTTCTGCTTCAGCGACGAGATGGCGGTGGGCGCCATGAGCGCGCTGGGCGCGGCCGGTATCGCCTGCCCGGACCAGGTTTCGGTCATCGGCTTCGACGACCTGCCGCTGGCCAGGTTCTTCCATCCGCCGCTGACCACGGTTGCCCAGCCCAAGGGGCTGATCGGCAGGCGCGCGGTGGAGCTGCTGGTGGACATCCTGCGCGGGGTTCAGCATCCGGTCCGGCAGGTGACGCTCGCGCACGAGCTGATCGTGCGCGGCAGCACCGCGCCGGTCCGGCCTGCTTTCCCCTAACTCAGCCCGCGGCCTTCAGGCGTGGAAGGCTGCGGATCGGCTCGACCGTGATACGCCGGAACCAGGTTTCGGCGCCTTCGGACTGGAGCTGGATCTGACCATGGGTCAGCGGCGTGCGGCTGCCATCCGGTCCGATCGTCGCCATGCCCCGCACTTCGGCCACGGGCACACCGTTCACGACGTGAATGGCACGGTCACCAACCACATACAGGTCCAGCGTGTTCCACTCGCCTATCGGACGCTCGGCGTCATTGGCGGCTTCGACGTTCCAGGTGCCGGTGCCGTTCACCATTTCGACGTCGCGGCCGCCGGCCCGGAAGCGAAGATGCGGGGCGATGATCGAGGGATCGGACGCCGCCGAAGTCGTCGCGCGAACCTTCGATCCGACCATGACGATCATGCCGGTCGATCCCTTCATGATCTCGAACTCGACCGAGGGCTGCCACGTCCCGAACACTTCTCCGGGCTTGCCGTGGGTGTGGTAGAGCAGCCCGTTGTTGGGCGGATCGGTCAGGCGCGGCGCCCAGGTCTTGGCGCCCCATTTATACTCCAGCCGAAGATGATAGTCGCGAAGGTCGGCATGGTGGACCAGGCTCCCCCAGGTCTCGCCCTTGATCCAGATTGCCGGCTCGCCATCCGCCTGCCGCACCGCAAAGTCGCCAGAAGTGTCGCGCGTCGTGCCGACCGGCACGCTCGCCGCATCGGCTCTGTAGGTGATGGCGGGATCGGCATAGCCCAGCCACGGCTTCCAACCCTGAAGGCTGCGGCCGTCGAACAGCTGCACGGGCTTGCCCGCAGGAGCGGGGAGGTCGCTCAGCACCAGCTGCTGCGGTCCAGCCGGCGGCTTGCCCGCAATCGCGACGGCCTGGCGAACCGAGTCCTGCGCCGACGCTCCGGCTGGCAGCACAAGCAAGGCCGCTGCGGCTTTGAATGCCTTCATCATCTCTCCCTTGTCCCGCATCTCTCTGCGTTGCGCGACGGATCGAACATACCGCCTGCTTCGGCGCAACCCGGAATTTCGTTCTCGGCCTTGTTTGTTTCGCCTAACCGGGGTGCGCCGCTCATGCGGATAGCGCGCTTGCCATAGACCCCGCCGCCGCCTGACCGATTTGACAAGTCGCTTTGGTTATTGTTGAACAGGTCCAACATAGGACCATCTTAGATCCAACACCGGCATTAAGACCGATGAAGATGGTGGGATCGAGTCGGACGGGCGGCACGCCAGTTGTCAGGCTAAGGGAGGAAGCTGCATGCGCGCTCTACATCTGCACACGTCGCTCCGCGCCCGCCGTGGCGCCCTCGCATCCACGCTGCTGCTATCCACAAGCATGCGCGCCGGCCTGGCTCCCGCAGCATGACGGTAGACCCTATTCGAGCGATCGGGCACCGCCATCGGTCTGGGCCAAAGGGTTTGCCCAGGACCCCAAGCGCACGGATATCGCTGCAACGCTGCGCACCAAGCCGTTCGGCAACGGCACCGTCGCGGCGAATTGGTAGGTGGACTTCAGTCGGGGTTGAGCACGTACGCCGATCCGTACGAGCAATGGACCGCAACGCGTCCTGCCCCAGCACTGAAAAGCGGATGCGCACTGGCTTGATCATCGATCTGGTCAAGTCGGAGGAAAGCCGCCGTCTCGGCATCGAAACCAAGGACCGGTTCACCTACCGGAACTGCTTCGGCCGCCGGACCAATGTTGGTTCTTCCTAGAAATCCTGATCGCGGTCGGCCCCCCCAACCGCGTACTTGGGTGGCTCCTTCGGGAGCCACCTCTTTTTTTCTCGAAAGGCGGTTTCAGATGATGAAGCGGCTCATGCGCCTTGGGCTCGGCACCACCGCGCTGCTCGCCTGCGGTCTTGCGACTGCATCCAACCCGGTCGTCCCCGGCTGGTATGCCGATCCCGAAATCCGGGTGTTCGGTGGACGCTATTGGATCTACCCGACCTATTCGGATCACGCGGAAACGCCCGACGTGACGCCGACTTTCTCTGCCGAGCAGCAGGAGGCCCGCAAGCGCCAGACGGTGCGTCCGTCCTACGGCATGCAGACCTTCTTCAATGCCTTTTCCTCGCCCGACCTGGTCAACTGGACCAAGCACAGCCACGTGTTCGACGTCCGCAACGCCGCCTGGGCCGCTTACGCAATCTGGGCGCCTTCGGTGATCGAGGCGAACGGGCGCTACTACATGTTCTTCAGCGCCAACGACATTCAGAGCGACGCCGAACTCGGCGGCATCGGCCTGGCAGTCAGCGACAAGCCGGGCGGCCCGTTCAAGGACGCAATCGGCAAGCCGCTGATCGACAAGTTCCACAATGGCGCGCAGCCGATCGACCCCTTCGCCTTTCGCGACAAGGACGGGCAGGTCTATCTCTATTATGGCGGGTGGAAGCACTGCAACGTGGTGCGCCTCAGCCGCGACTTGAAGTCGGTGGTGCCGTTCCCGGACGGCTCGACGTACAAGGAGATCACGCCGCCCGGCTATGTCGAGGGGTCGTTCATGATCGAGCGCAAGGGCGTCTATTACCTGATGTGGTCGGAAGGGGGCTGGACCGGTCCGGATTACAGCGTCGCCTATGCGATGGGGCCGGGGCCTACGGGGCCGTTCAAGCCGATGGGCAAGATCCTCAGCCAGGATTTCGCCATCGCGCGCGGGGCAGGGCACCATTCGGTGGTGCAGGTGCCGGGCACCGATGACTGGTACATCGCCTATCATCGCCGCCCGCTCGACACCGACCGCGGCGAGCATCGTCAGGTCGCGATCGACAGGATGACCTTCAACGCGGACGGTACCATCGCGCCGGTCGTCATGACCCGCGAAGGCGTCGCGCCGCGGCCGATCGCGCGCAAGAACTGAACAGGGGAGAGTCAGGGTGAAGAACGCTTGGGGAAAGCGGCTGCGCGCCGGGACCGCGATGTTGGTGACGCTCGGACTGGCGACGCCGGCACCCCTGCTCGCGCAAGCGGCGCAGCGCGAGGCGCTGGTCGATCTGGTCAACCCGCTGATGGGCACGGATTCCGACTACACTTTGTCGTACGGCAACACCTATCCCGCGGTGGCGGTGCCCTGGGGCATGAACTTCTGGTCGCCGGTGACGGGCAAGATGGGCAGCGGCTGGGGCTATACCTATGACGCGAACAAGATCAGCGGCATCAAGCAGACCCACCAGCCCAGCCCCTGGATGAACGATTACGCCGCGTTCGAGCTGATGGCGGTGACGGGTCCGCTGCGGATCAAGCAGGACGAGCGCGCCTCCTGGTTCAGCCACAAGGCGGAAGAGGCTAAGCCCTACAAGTACAAGGTGTATTTCGCCGATCACGATGTGACCGCGGAGGTCGTCCCCACCAGCCGCGCCGCCCAGTTCCGCTTCACCTTTCCGGAAAGCGATGACGCCCATATCGTCCTGGACGCATACAACGAAGGCTCGATGGTCAACATCGACGCCAAAAATCGGCGGATTACCGGCTATGCCCGCAACAACAGCGGCGGCGTTCCGCACAACTTTCACAACTTTTTCGTCCTCCAGTTCGACCACGATTTCACCGTCACCAGAACCTGGGATCAGAACTGGAAACTGAGCGCTTCCGCCAAAAGCGAAGGCGCGCATGTCGGCGCAGTGGTCAGCTTCAAGACCAGGCGCGGCGAGCGGGTGGGCGTAAAGGTCGCCTCCTCCTTCATCAGCCCCGAACAGGCGCAGCAGAACCTGGCCCAAGAGGTCGGCCGCGACAGCTTCTCGCAGACTGAGGCCAAGGCGCGTGCGATCTGGGAGGGCGAATTGTCCCGCATCCGCGTCACCGATCCTGACATCGACGCGCGCCGAACCTTCTATTCGGCCCTCTACAGGATGCTCCAGTTCCCCCGCACGTTCCACGAGGTCGATGCCAAGGGGCAGACGGTCCACTACAGCCCCTATGACGGCAAGGTGCATCCCGGACCGATGTTCACCGACAACGGCTTTTGGGACACATGGCGCGCGGTGTTCCCGTTCTTCGCGCTGATGTACCCTGAGGTGGACGGCCAGATCATGCAGGGGCTGGTCAACACCTACAAGGAATCCGGCTGGCTGCCCGAATGGGCGAGCCCGGGGCACCGCAACGTCATGATCGGATCCAACTCGGCCAACCTAATCGCCGACGCCTATCTCAGCGGCGTGCGCGGCTTCGATGTCGAGACGCTGTATGAGGCTATGGTCAAGAACGCGACCACCTCTCAAGGCCGCCCGCGCGACGAGCGAGGTAGGGTGGTGAATGCGGTCGGGCGCGAGGGCGTCGAATACTATAACAAGCTCGGCTATGTGCCGTATGATGTGGGCATCAACGAGAATGCCGCACGCACCCTTGAATATGCGACCGCCGACTTCTCGCTGTCGCGGCTGGCAGCGGCGCTGGGCAAGACTGAGGATGCGGCCAAGTACGCCCAGCAGGCGCAGAACTATCGCAAGCTCTATGACCCGCAGTCTGGCTGGATGCGCGGGCGCAATCAGGATGGGAGCTGGGCGACGCCGTTCAACTCGCTGAAATGGGGTGACGCTTTTACAGAGGGCAACTCGCTGCATTACAGCTGGTCGGTGATGCAGGACGTGCAGGGCCTGATCGACCTGATGGGTGGCGAGGCCAAGTTCGTCGAGCGGCTGGATAGCATCTTCTATACGCCGCCATTGTTCGACGACAGCTATTACGGGCAGACGATCCACGAGATCCGCGAAATGCAGATCGTCAATATGGGCAATTACGCCCATGGCAATCAGCCGATCCAGCACATGATCTATCTGTATAACTGGGCTGGGGCACCGT
Organism: Sphingomonas sp. IC-56; assembly: GCF_021043375.1. Lineage (GTDB taxonomy): Bacteria > Pseudomonadota > Alphaproteobacteria > Sphingomonadales > Sphingomonadaceae > Sphingomonas. The sequence goes on along the minus strand of NZ_JAJNDV010000006.1, from coordinate 117,280 downwards.
GGAAGGCGCAGTATCACGTCAGAAACGTGATGAAAAAGCTCTATGCGCCGACGCCGGACGGCTATCCGGGTGACGAGGATAACGGACAAACTTCTGCCTGGTACGTGTTCTCGGCACTCGGCTTCTATCCCGTCACGCCGACGGTCGGGCAATATGCCATCGGCAGCCCGCTGTTCCGCAACGTCGAGATGACGCTGCCCAATGGCAAGCGGCTGTCGATCGAAGCAACGAACAACGGCCCCGACAACGTCTACATCCAGTCCGTGACCATTAACGGGAAGCGGCACGACAAGAGCTGGCTTTCGCGCGAACAACTTATGGGCGGTGGCAAGATACGGTTCGTGATGGGCAGCAAGTCGAACACGGCCTGGGCGAGCAGCAAGGCGGCGGCGCCATTTTCGATGAGCGCGCCGGCGAAGTAAGGAAAATAGTGATGCGTATGACTCGTCGTGACCTGGTCACGGGTACCGGGGCGATCGCCCTTTCATCGCTGATGCCTGCGCCTGCATCCGCCGCGCCGCTCGTGTCGAAACGGCCGCCGCCGGAGAAGCGGGCGTTCACCAGCCCCGCGGTGGAGGCCGAGATCAAGCGGGTGAAGGCGAAGATCGCCGATCCGGAACTCGGATGGCTGTTTGAGAACTGCTACCCCAACACGCTCGACACGACCGTCCAGCCGGGCACGGTGGACGGCAAGCCCGATACGTTCGTCATCACCGGCGACATCGATGCGATGTGGCTGCGCGACAGTTCGGCGCAGCTGCAAACCTATGTGCACCTGGCGCCCAAGGACGCCGGGCTGCGGCGGCTGTTCCATGGCGCGCTTCAGCGGCAGGCGCGGTGTATCCTGATTGATCCCTATGCCAACGCGTTCCTGAAGGACACCAGCGCCAAGTCGAACCTGGGCGCTGCCGCCGACATGACCGAGATGAAGCCGGGCGTCGCCGAGCGGAAATGGGAGATCGACTCCCTCTGCTACCCGATGCGGCTGGCGCATGCATACTGGACGGCTACGCGGGACAAGGCGCCCTTCGACGACCTATGGGCGCGCGGCATGCAGCAGGCGGTGGCGACGCTGAAGGAACAGCAGCGGATCGATGGGCCGGGACCGTACCGGTTCCAGCGGCGCGAAGTGACGCCGACCGAGACGGTGATGTTCGGCGGACTGGGTTCGCCAACCAGGAAGGTGGGGCTGATCCATTCGGCGTTCCGCCCTTCGGACGATGCGTGCGTGTTGCCGTTCCTGATCCCGTCGAACCTGTTTGCGGTGTCGGCGCTGCGGATGGTGGCGGCGGTGCTGCGCGAGGCGCGGGGCGATGTTGAGGGTGCGCTAGAGGCCGAAGCATTGGCCGCGAGTGTGTCGGCGGCGCTGGAGAAGCACGGCAAGATGCCGGACGGCCAGAGCTGGGCATTCGAGGTAAATGGTTATGGCGACGCGATTTTCATGGACGACGCCAATGTCCCGAGCCTGTCCGCGCTGCCGCTGCTAGGTGCCGCGGACCGCAACGATCCCCTCTATCGCCGCACCGCCGCACTCGCCTGGAGCGACCGCAATCCGTACTTCTTTGCCGGATCGGCCGCGCAGGGGATCGGTGGCCCACATGTCGGCATGGATATGATCTGGCCGATGTCGATCATCACCCGCGCGCTGATGAGCGATGACGACGCGGTGATCCGCCAGTGCCTGAGTTGGCTGAAGAAGACGCATGGCGGTACGGGCTTCATGCACGAGAGCTTCCACAAGGATAATCCCGCCAAGTTCACCCGCAGCTGGTTCGCCTGGGCCAATGGCCTGTTCGGCGACCTGATCCTCGACCTCGAGCGGCGCAAGCCCGCACTGCTCGCCCTCACTTACTGACCTGTACCGGAAGGCCCTGTTCCCATGATTACCGCCAATCGCCGCCAATTGCTGTCCGGAACGGGACTTGCGATCGTCGGCAGCACCGTTCCCGGCACCGCCTGGGCCCAAGGTCCCGTCGCGGCCAAGCCCGACCTGTTCGTTGGCACCGGCGGGCATGGCCACACCTTTCCAGGGCCATCGCTGCCCTTCGGCATGGTGCAGCTGGGGCCGGACACCGACAATGCGCGCTGGGACGCATGCTCGGGCTATCATCGTACCGACGGGTCGATCATGGGGTTCAGCCACACCCACCTGTCGGGCACCGGCATTGGCGACATGCTCGACGTGCTGGTGGTGCCGACGCGCGGCAAGCTGGAACTGAGAGCCGGACCGCTCGACAATGCCGATGCCGGGTACCGGCAGCGCTTCTCCGACGAGCATGCCGAGCCCGGTTACTACCGCGTGAAGCTGGAGTCCGGGGTACTTGCCGAGCTGACCGTGACCGAGCGGGTCGGGCTGCACCGCTACCGCTTTCCGCAGGGTGCCGGGCACATCCTGATCGACTTTGAGCACATGATCCTGGACAAGTGGGATACGGGCGCGCTGATCGCGGGGGCGTCGCTGGCGCTTGGTGCCGACGGCATGCTGACCGGCAGTCGCAAGGTGAACCGCTGGGCCAAGGGGCGCGACATCCACTTCGCGATGCAGCTGTCGCGCAAGCCAGATCGCGTGGAGTTCTTCGACGGCGACGAGCCGGCGGCAAAGGGCGCCCGGAGCATCACCGGCAAGGGGCTGAAGGTAGCGCTGTTCTTTGACGAGGCCGGCGGCGAGCCGATCCTGATCAAGACCGGTATGTCGGGCGTGTCGGTGGACGGCGCGCGGGCTGCTCTGGCGGGTGAAGCGCCGGGCTGGAACTTCGATGGCGCGGTTGCGGCTGCGCGGAAGGTCTGGGCGCGCGAGTTGCAGAGCGTCCGCGTGAAGGGCGGCACCGAAGACCAGCGCACGATCATGGGCAGCGCGCTCTACCACACGCTGCTGGCGCCGACGCTCTTCACCGATCGCGATGGCCGCTACATGGGCATGGACCGGCAGGTGCACCAGGCGCCCAAGGACGCGCCGGCGTTCAGCACTTATTCGACCTGGGATACGTATCGCGCGCTGCACCCGCTGCTGACGCTGATCCGGCCAGAGCATGCCGCGATGTTCACCCGCGACCTGATCCGCCAGACGCAGCAAAGCCCCTATGGCCCGCCGGTCTGGCCGCTTCAGGGGATCGAGACGGGCTGTATGATTGGCTGGCACTCGGTCGTCATCATGGCCGAGGCGCGGGTGAAGGGGATCGAGGCCGACTATGCCGCGGCCTGGCCCAACATCCGCCGCCGCGCGTTCGATCCGAAGTACAAGGACAGCGAAAGCTCGCTGGGCCGCGACCATTACTACACGCTCGGCTACATCCCCGCCGACAAGGTATGGGAGTCGGTCAGCCGTACCCAGGAATATGCCTATGACGACTGGGCGATGGCGGTACTGGCGGAGGCTGCGGGGGCGCATGACGATGCCGCGGTGCTGCGCAAGCGGAGCCTGAACTATCGCAACGTCATCGACCCGCAGGTCGGCTTTGCACGCCCGCGCTTCTCGGACGGGAAATGGTGGGGGGCGCCGTTCGATCCGGTGCAGATCGGGCACATGCCCAAGCCCTGGTGGCGCGACTATACCGAGGCGAATGGCTGGCAGGCGACGTTCTTGAACCAGCACGACACCTATGGATTGATCGAGCATTTCGGTGGCGAGGCGAAGTTCGAGGCGAAGCTGGACGGGTTCTTCAATGCGCCCTCCACGCTGCCCGACAACGCGCCGCCCGACATCACCGGCCTGGTCGGGCAGTATGCCCATGGCAACGAGCCCGATCAGCACGCGGCCTATCTCTATGCTTTCTGCGGCAAGCCGTGGAAGACGCAGGCGATGATCCGCCGGCTGCTGACCGAAATGTACAAGGCCGATCCGGACGGCGTGATCGGCAACGACGATTGCGGGCAGATGAGCGCGTGGTTCGTGCTGAGCGCGCTGGGCTTCTATCCGGTCGATCCGGTGAGCGCGGTATATGTGTTCGGATCGCCGCTGTTCGACGAAGCGGAGATGGACCTGGGACAGGGCAAGACACTGCGGGTCCGCGCGCCGGGGAATGGACCCGACAGCCCCTATGTCCAGTCGGTGCGGTGGAACGGGCGTCCGTGGACCCGCAACTGGATTTCGCATGCCGAACTGGCGAAGGGCGGCGAGCTGGTGTTCCAGATGGGGCGCAAGCCTTCGAAGTTCGGGACGAAGATGGCGGATCGGCCGCCTTCCTTTGGGAAGGTGCCGGGGTGAGGGGGGAGATCTCCTAGCGCTTCCTGGTTCCCCGGCGGAGGCCGGGGCCTAGCTGCAATGCTTTCGCGGCAAGGTTTCTGCGCCGTCGACAGACCACCGCAACTGGGCCCCGGCCTTCGCCGGGGAACTGGGGGGGGCTGGGCGCTTCAGGCTGAGCGGCTGAGCGGCTCAGCGGGTGCGGCGTGGTCGGGAATGCTGCTTATGGTGGCGACAGATTGCCGTCAGCGAGGCTGTCGTCGGCGACATCCTCATGCGGGACATAGCGGGTCACCCATTCGGGATGCCCCTCCGGCGACAGCTCGATATCGGGAAAGCCGATGGGGTCGCTGCCGGTTTCGACCCAGCCGGCGCCGTGACAGCGTTCGCAGATGGCGCGCTTGCAGCGGAAGCTGACCAGGTCGAGTTCGGTGTTCCATTCGCCATGGCCGCGGCAGACCGGGCAGCGGGCATCCAGCGTGCCGTTGCGGGGCTTCAACGGGATGATATCGAACGCGTGCGGGGAGTCCGGACCGGCGGGGTGAACGAGGTTGCTGGCGTGAGGCATGGGGGCCTTAACGTGCGGCGGGGGGGCCGGGTTCTTCGCCGCGTGCCTTGGCCACGACGCCCCGGTGCATGACGAAGTCCACCCGCTCCAGGCGGCGTACGTCCTGCAGCGGGGAGCCGGATACGGCGATGATGTCGGCGGTCTTGCCCGGCGCCAGCGTGCCGAGGTCGTCGCGGCCGAGCAGATCGGCGGCGCTGGTCGTGGCGGCGACGATGGCCTGGTCCGGGGTGAGCCCGTTTCTGACCATGAGCGCGAATTCGGTGGCGTTGTCGCCGTGCTTGGACACGCCAGTGTCGGTGCCGAACGCCACCTTCACGCCGGCGGCATAGGCGCGGCGGTGATTGGCGGCCATGGCTGCGGCGGCTTCCTCTGCCTTGACGATGGTGGCGGGCGGCAGGGCGCCGCCGCGTGCCTGGGCGAGGGCGGCGACGGGGGCGATCTCGGTCGGGACCAGGTAGGCGCCCTTGGCCTTGAACAGCCGGATCGTCTCGTCGTCGAGGAAGGTGCCGTGTTCGATCGAGTCGACGCCTGCCTCCAGCGCGGCGCGGGTGCCTTCGGTCGCGTGGCTGTGCGCGGCGACCTTGCGGCCGAGCGCATGCGCGGTGTCGATGATCGCGCGCATTTCCTCTGGCGTCATGGCGCGGCCCAGGCCGCCGCTGACGTTGGAGAGCACGCCGCCCGTCGCCGCGAACTTGATGACGCGGGCGCCGAGTGCGACCTGCGCGCGCACTGCCCGGCGGCAGTCGTCCGGGCCGTCGCACAGGTTGATTTCCTTGGCATGGACCATGTCGGCGAAATCCTCGGCCAGGCCGTTGCCGTCGTCCCCGTGGCCGCCGGTGACCGACACCATCTCGCCGGCATTGATGATCGTGGGACCATCGACCACGCCGGCGTCGATCGCGTCGCGCAGTGCACGGATGCCGCGCGGATCGCCGCCGAGATCGCGCACGGTGGTGAAGCCTGCAGCCAGCGTGGTCTTGGCGTTGGCGACCGCCGTCATCTGGTTGTCGAAGCGGTCACGCGTCATCGCCTCCAGCCGCGCCCGCATCGGATCGCCGCCGATGCCCCAGAGATGGACGTGCATGTCGATCAGGCCCGGAAGGACGAACGCGTCGCGCAGGTCGATCAGGGTGGCGCCAGGCTCGGGCGTAGCGAAGCCGTCGCGGATCTCGGCTACCTTGCCATCGCGCACGACGATCGTGCTGTTGCCGCGCGGCGGGCGGCCCGGGCGGTCGAGCAGCGTGCCGGCCTGGATATAGGTCGTCTTGGGCGCGGGCGGTTGAACCGGGGCGGTCTGCGCCAGCGCGGGCATGGCGATGGTCGTGGCGAGCGCCACCCAGAACGGCTTGGTCATCGAAATCTCCCCTTTGCCCCATGCTTGCCCAGGCGGGGCGCTTGCGCAAGCCTGGCGTAGCGGAACGAAGCCGATGGCACCCGGTTGTGTAGGCATGCAAACAGGAACCGTGATGCCCAATCGCAAGGAACGGCGGCGCCAGGCGGCGTTGACCAGACAGCCCGCGGCGCCGTCCTGTTCCTGCTGCGGTGGTGGCGAGCGGGCGAAGTCCCAGCGCCCTTCAGATGAAAGCAAGCCGGCGGGCTGATCCAGGCGGCAGCGTCAATCTAATCGTCAGCATTTTGGCGCACCACTGCACCCGTGAAGAGGGTGAGCAGCAACTTCGTTTCGAGAATCGCGGCGGCGGATGATTCCGCTTTGGCGCAGGAATGGGATGCGTTGGCGCGAGAGGCCGGGACGGCGAACCCGTTTTACGGCCGGGCGGCGGTTTTAGCCTGTCTGGCGCTGCCCGAAGCGGGGGTGCCCCGGCTGTTGCTGGTTCGGGAGGCGGGTAGCGGTCAGCTGGCCGGGCTGATGCCGGTGGCGACGCGGCGCAAGCGGGGGCTGGCGCTGTGCGTGGAGAATTGGGACCAGCGGGTGCGGGCGCTTGGCGAGCCCCTGGTGCGGGCAGGGGCGGAGCAGGGCTTCTGGCGCGCGGCGCTGCCGCTGCTGGCGCGGCAGCCGGGATGGTATCTGCGGCTGTCGGGGCTGGATGCGGACAGTGCCTCGACCCGCGCCTTGCTGGACGTGCTGCGTGAGGCGGGGCGCCGGTATTATCTGACGCGCGATTATGGGCGGGCGGTGCTGAACCGAGGCTTGTCGAGCGAGGCGCATGCGGCCGCGCATGTGCGGTCCAAGGTGCTGAAGGAGCATCGCCGCCTTCGTTCTCGGCTGAATGAACATGGGGCGCTGCGGTTCGAGCGGCTGGCGGCCGACGATGCGGTCGATCCGTGGATCGATGCGCTGTTCGCCCTGGAGGCTACGGGATGGAAGGGGCGCGAAGGGGTGGCGGCGAGCGCGGATCCGGCGACCGAGCAGTGCTTTCGCACCATTTTGCGCGCGGCGCATTGCGAGGGGACGCTGGACTTTCATCGCATGATTGTGGGCGACACGGTGGTGGCGATGCTGGCAAATCTGGAGCGAGGGGACGAGGCGTTCCAGCTCAAGATCGCCTATGACGAGGATTGGGCGCGCTATTCGCCGGGCGTGCTGATCGAGATGGCGTATCTGGCGCATGCGCTGGATGTGCGGAACCTGCGGCGGGTGGATAGCTGCGCCCGCGCGGATCACCCGATGATCGACCGGATCTGGCCCGATCGGCGGCGTATCGTGTCCCTGGCTATCCCACATGCGAGCCTTGCGTCGGGACTGGTGTGCGCGGGCGTGGCGCGCGCGCAGGCGGCTCCCGCAGACTCGCTTAACCCTTCGACGGCAGGATGAGCGCCATGACCAGTGAACCATGCTTTGCAGACGATGGGCTTTCGGAGTTCGCGTCGGCCTATCCCGGATCACCCGCGGCGGTGCGACACCGGCTGCACCACCACCCCCTGTTCGGGATCGAGGAACTTGCGCGGCTGGCCGAGCGGCTGCCGGCGAGCCATGTCGAGCACAGCTTCGGCAATCTGAGCGTCGACCAGGATCCAACCGCCATCCGCCAGGCGGAAATGCCGGTGGGCGAGATCGTGCGGACGATCGACCAGAACGGGTGCTGGATGGTGCTGAAGAAGGTGGATGTCGATCCGGCCTATGCCGCGCTGATCGACGCGTGCCTGGGCGAGATAGCGCCGGTGGTGATGCCGGCAACGGGCGCGTATCAGCGGCGCGAGGCGTTCATCTTCCTATCCTCGCCCAACGCCGTGACGCCATTTCACATGGACCCGGAGCACAACATCCTGCTCCAGATCGCGGGCAGCAAGCGGATGCGGGTCTATCCGGCCGGTGATGCCTCGATCGTCCCGCAGGCGACGCATGAGGCGTTCCATCGCGGCGGCGTGCACCGCAACATGCGGCATGACCCCGCATTCGACGCCAAGGCGCGCGACTTCGACATGGCTCCGGGCGACGCGGTGCATGTGCCGGTAAAGGCGCCGCACTGGGTGCAGAACGGGCCCGAACGGTCGATCTCGTTCAGCATCACCTGGCGTTCGCGGGCGAGCGATGGGGAGGCGCGGCTGCACCGGGTGAACCGCCGGCTGCGCGGGTTCGGCATGTCGCCGGCTATGCCCGGAGCGCATCCCGCTGCCGACGCTGCCAAGGTAGCGGGGCACCGGCTGGTCAAGGGCGCCGTGCGAAGCGTCCGGCGCCTGACGGGCAGGCAGGACAGCCGCGAAGCTTATTGAGCCGAAGCGGCGCTTCCGAAGAACAGATCGAGTTGGCGGCGGGTGTTCGCCGCAAGATCGAATTCGCGCTCGACATGGGCGCGGCCACGCTTCGCCATTGCGAGCGCGGCTTGCGGATCTGCGTGGACGCGCAGCAGCGCTTGGGACAGCGCGGCGGGATCGCCGGGAGGAATGAGCAGGCCGGTGTCGCCGTCGCGGATGAGTTCGGGGATCCCGGAAATGGCGGTGGTGATGGCGGGGCGCTGATAGGCCAACGCTTCGATCATCACGTTCGGAATTCCCTCTTGCCGGCCATTGGGACCGATGACGCTGGGCGCGACGCAGACGCTGGCGGTGCGATACGCCTCGGCCACCGTCTCGAAAGGCTGCATGCCGAGGAAGCGGGCGCGTTCGCCAAGACCAAGCGCGTATGCGCGGGCTTGTAGCGATTGCGCGTCGGGTCCGTGGCCGATCAGATCGCAGGTCCAGTCGCCTAGCTGCGGGCCGGCAAGCACCAGCGCATCGAGCAAATGGCTGACGCCTTTCTTGGGTTCGAGCGCGCCGACATAGAGGATGCGAAACGGCGCGGTCGACGGAGCGGCGTCGACGGGGGCGATGCGGCCAACGTCGACGCTGGAATGGATCACGTCGATCTTGCGGCCGGCAAGAGCAGGAACCTTTTCGCGCAGGAAGTTGCGGCCGAAGTCGCTGACGGTGCGGATGGCAGCGGCCTCGCCCAGCTTTTCGGCGAGCAAGGCCTGGGTGCGGAAGATGTCGTGGGCGCGGCAGCTGACCGAATAGGGCAGACCGCCGGCGCGCTGGCCGAGCCATGCGGCAGTGGCGGGATGCCCCGCGAATTCCGCATGGACATGGGTGGCGCCGGCGGCGCGGGCATGTTCAGCGATTGCGAGCGCCTTGGGCAGCAAGGCGAGGGACTTGGCGGCGAGTTTAGGGTGGCGGCGATAGGCCCAGAGCATGCGGGCGATCCCGCAGGCCAGCGCGCGGGGGTGGCGCAGCAGCCCGCGAAGGGAGGGGCCCGGCTGCCAGAAGGAGAGGTCCACTGCGCGATCCTTCAGCGGAGCGGCGAAGCCGTGGAGCGTCTGGCCGCGCCGGAACGGCGTCAGGTGGTACAGGCGGACATCGACACCGGTCTCGAGGAACTTCACCAGATCGCGGTAGATGAAGGTTTCGGTCGATTTGGGGAATTCGGTGACGACGACGGCGAGCTTCACGGAGCAGTTCCTTTGACGGCGCGCAGCCGTCCGGATTGAATGGCGAGGCCGAGGACCAGCCAGAGATAGCGCAGATCCTTGTGCGGCATGAAGAAGCAGGCGACCAGCAACCCAGCAAGCGCGATCCCGAGCGCATAGCCGCACTGGGCAAGGGTCGGATCGGACGAGGCCGCAGCGCGGCGCGCGGAGAGCAGTGCATAGGCGAGCAGGGCGGCGAAGATCAGGAAGCCGACCAGGCCATATTCGGTGGCGGCATCGAGATAGGTGTTGTGAAGTTCACGCGGAAACGGCTCACGTCCCGGCATCCAGCGATAGGGGTCGGTGACATAGTAGAGGGGAAAATTGCCTGGGCCGACACCCCAAATGGGGGAGTGTTCGAGCAGGTCGGCGCCGATGCGGAGGTAGCTGATCCGGCGATAAAGTGTCTGATCCTGTCCGAAGTTGCCAATCGCTGCGAAACGGTCGAGCAACGTGGGGGGCAGGAACGGGATCGCCGCCACGACGGCGACGAGGCCGCCGACAACCAGCAGGGGAAAGATCGGGCGGTGCCGGAAGCGCCAGACCATTAGCGCGACGGCCGCACCCAGGCCCAGCACCGCGCTGCGCGCGCCGCCGAGCACCAAAGCTGCGGCACCGATGGCGAGGACCGCCGCCAGCGCAGGGCGGTATCGGGACTGTCCCGCGAACAGGAGCCCGGCGGCGAGTCCGACCGAGACCAGCAGCATCTGCGCGGCGGTGGTGGGGTTCTCGTCCGACCCGCCCGCGGAGCGTGCGACCCCTTCGAACCCGGCGGTGGTGGCGGCGATGGAGGTGGAGACGATGCGGGTGCCGGTGCGCGATTCGATCAGCACGATCGCGGCCGACACGGCGCCGGCGCCGATGATGGCCCAGAGAAGAAGGCGGAGACGCTCGGGCCGATCGACGATGACCAGCGTGCAGAGCGCGGGCAGGATCGCGATAGCAAGCTGGATCAGATAGGCGAGCCCGGCATCCTTGTGCCGCGACAGGGTCCAGCTGAACACCGCCCAGCAGAACAGCATCGCGATAAGCCGTGCACCGGTGGTGCCGCGCGCGCGCAGCGGCGCGGTGTCGGGGAGGAGGCAGACGAGCAGGGTGGTGCCGAGCAGGGCGGCAAGCGTCAGCTCGGTCGTGCCGATCGGAAGTCCCGCGGAGATGCGGTTGCCGACCGCGTCGAGCTGGCCGAGCACCGCATAGACGAGCAGCGGCACCATCGCGAGCGCGCGCATCGCGTCTGCTTCGGGCGCGCGGATGGCGGGCTCAGCGCTCGAAAGCGACGACATAGGCGCCCTGGGCCGGCGCGTCTTCGGCGCGGGTGCGCCAGTCCGGGTGCGCAGCCTCGTCACCGGCGAGCACGAGGTGCCCGTCGGCGGGCAGATGCGACAGCAGCTCGGGCCGGGCGCTGCCGTCCAGACCGCCGAGATAGACAAAGGGCTTGCCCGCCCCCTCCCAGTGGACGTCGCTTTGCGTCGCATCGATGATCTGCAGCACGGCGCCCGCGCGGCGCAGCAGGCCGTGGAGCAGCTGGGAGAGATATTTGGCGTCGAGGTCGCCGCCGACGCCGCCGACGAACAATGCGCGGCCGTCCGGCGCCAGCGGTTCGGCGAGCCAGGCTTTCAGCGGCTCCATCAGGCCAGCGATTTCGTCGGGCGTGTAGGAGACGCCATTTGCGGGGCGCGGCAGGCGGAAGGGCGAAGGGTGGTCGGCCGGTAGCTGGCGGACCGGCGCTGGCTCCTCCGCGAGCGGGGCTTCGACCAGCGGTGGCGGCGCGGTCGCCGCGAGGGGGAGCGGCTCGGCTTCTGCAGCCTCCGGGCGGGGTTTGCGGGGGCCGAGCAGCAGCAGCATGCAGGCGGCAAGCGCGCAGCCGGCGATGAAGCCGAGCACCGTGTTGAAGAAGATCTTGGGCGAGCTGCGCACCAGCGGCGGGGTCGCGCGTTCGATCAGCTGGATGCGCGGGCCGTTGACCAGGTTCTCGGTGCGGCTGAAACTCACCCGCTCGGTCAAGGCGGCGACTTCCGCCTGGAGCGCGGTGGCGCGGTCGTCGAGCGCCTTGATGCGGTCCTCCGAGCCGCCGAGACCCGCGATCTGCTTGTCGATCTGGCCGATGCGCGCGGTGCGGACCGCGACGCTGCGGGCCAGGCCGGCGGCGCGGGGTCCTTCGACGGCGATCGTCTGTTCCAGCGTCTGCTGGGCGCTCGACAGCTTGCCATTCGCCTGGCTGCGCAGGGCCGCGACCTGGCTGCGGGCGGAATCCAGCGTGGCCTGATCGGTGGTCAACTGCGCCTGTTCGAGCAGGCGTGCCTCGAGCAGGGATTGCTTCTGGCGGTCGATGTCGACCACGCCGATGCCCGACTTCAGATCGCGCGACTGCTTGAGCACGGTTGCGAGCTCGGCACGCTTCTCGTCCAGGCGGTTTTCGAGCGTGCCGGCGAGCTGCTGGCCGGTTTTGCGCGATGCTTCCTCGGCATGGGCGATGATCGCGCCGGAGAGTGCGTTGGCGAACCAGGCGGCGGACTTGGGATCGTCCCATTCCACCGTCAGCCGGACGAGGTAGGTACCCTCTACATTCTCGATCTTCGTATCCTCGACGACCGCCTGGATCATGTCCTCGCGCAGCGGGACGGTCGGCGCCTGGCCATAGTTGAGGATCGAGAGGATGCGGCCGGGCGAGAAGCCAGGCGCACCGGTGTTCGCGGCGATCCAGCGCTCGGCGCTCATGCCCGAGGCGGCGGCCTGTTCGGCGATATAGCGGTCGACGATCGGCTCCACGACCGGGCGCGTACGGGCATATTCGGCATAGGTGCCTAGCAGGACGCTGCCGCCGTCGAAGGTGGAGCCGCGCACGAAGCGGGTGGCGTAGCCGAGCTCTTCGGAGGTCGGCACGATGTTGAGCCTGGCCGCGGCCTCGAACTTGGGCTTTTGCGCGAGATAGAAGGTGCTGAAGGCCCAGGCCGTCACCGTGCACAGCACCACGCTGGCGAGGACCATGCGCCAGCGCGAGAGCACGATGTGCAGATAGGTGAGGCCGAGGCTCATCAGGGCTGGATCAGCGTGACGGACGAGCCGAGGTTGACGCCGTTGAAGCCGATGATCTGGCGGATCTGCCGGGCGCGGTCGACGTCGCGCGCGATGCCGGTCGGGGGCACGATCAGGATGGTGTAGGGCGGCAGATAGTCAATCGGGCGCTGGCTGCCGTGCAGCGTGGCGGACAAGTCGAGCATGCGCGCTTCGAGCTTGTCGCCCACTGGCGTGAGTGCGACCACGCGCGAGAGATCGGCGTCGCGGTTTCCGCCGCCGGCGCGGGCGATGCCTTCGAAGGGCGTGGTGCCGTCGCGATAGGGGAAATTGCCCGGCTTCACGACCTCGCCGAGCACGAAGATCTCGGGTGGGGGTGGCGGGCGGTTATATTCGAGCAGAGAGACGGAGACTTCGGGCCGCGCGAGCTTGGCACGGTATAGCGTCTTTAGCTGCGCCTGGAGCTGCGCCGCGGTGGTGCCGCGGATCGATATGGGGGCAAGCAGCGGCGGGCTGATCGAACCGGAGAGCTGGACCCGCTGATCGGTGTTGAGCTGCGGCATATAGGGGAAGTTCAGCCGTACCAGGTCACCGGGATGGAAGTCGCCATCCTGGTCCAGCCGAGCCTCGACCATGCGGGTAGCCTCACGCGCGAGATCGAGCGAGCCGGAGGTGAGCGCCACCTCGGGCGCGGGCGCATAGCGCACCGGCCCGGCACAGCCGGTAATGAACAGCACGGCGCAAGTCGCGCATAGGAAACGGCGGCGCATCAGTGCCTCACGGGTAAATAGTCGGATCTGTGTATGCACGGCCTACGTAACTTTACTCTTAAGGCGCTGTTGACGGTGTGAGGATCGCGTCGAGCAGGGCGGTGAAAGCGCGGGTGGATTCTTCCACGCCATAGCCGCGTGCAGTTTCGAGCGCGGCGGCGCGCACCGAGAGCCTGCGGTGGGGATGGGACAGCAGGGCCTGGATCGCCTGGGCAAGGGCCGGCGCGTCGTCGGGTTGAACTAGGAAGCCGTTCACGTCGGAGTTGATGAAGGTTTCGGGGCCTCCGGCACGGGTGGCCAGGACGGGCAGTCCTTCGGCCATGGCCTCGATCAGGACGTTGCCGAAGCCTTCGCGGCGGGAGGATGAGACGAGCAGGTCTGCTTCGCGGAAGGCGGCGGGCAGGTCGGCGGTCTGACCGGGGAGGGTTACGCGGTCTTCCAGGCCGTGGGTGGCGATGCGTTGCTGGAGGTCTTCGCGCAGGGGCCCTTCGCCATGGATGGCGAGCGTGAACGGGACACCCTGCCGCGCGAGCAAAGCGGCGGCTTCGATCAGGGTGTCGAAGCCCTTGGCCGGGACGAGGCGACCCGCGGCGACCAGCCTGATGCCCTCGGGCACTCGCGGCGGAAGGTGATCGGGGACAGTGCGCAGCACAGGGTTGGGGAGGACCTGGACGCGAGGGGCGGCGACTTCGGCGGCGATGGCCTGGGTCGGTACGGCGATAGCGGCGGCGCGGCGGTACAGCAGGCTAGTGGCGGCGCGGCGGAGGCGGGGCCACTTCTTTTCGCGGCGAAAGGCGCCGGGCGAGGTATGCTCCGAGACGATGCGCGGCACGCGCGTGGGTGCGGCGAGGAGCGCGAGGTTCATCGCGCTGGTGGCGGAATAGGCGATGTCGATGCGGTGGCGGGCGAGTGCGCGGGCGATACGCAGCGGACGGAGCAGGGCGCGGCGGCCGCCCAAGGCGATCCGCGAAACGTCTGCGGGAAGCAGGTCGAGGAACGCACCTTCCTGGCGGCCAAGCATGAGGACCGGTTGGTAGCGGGTGCGGTCCAGCGCTTCTATCCAGTTAAGCACGACGCGCTCGGCGCCGCCGGTGCGGAAATGGGGGAGGAGAAAGGCGATGCGGCGCGGGGTCATGCGCGGCGGCGGAACTTGGTGGTGAGTGCCTGGGCGATGTCGCGGAGGTTTGCGACTTCGGGGACGCGCAGCATCAAGGCGGCGCCGAGATAAACGAGGACCACGAGCGCGCCTAAGGCGGTGAGCAGGGCGAGTTCGGTCACGACTAACTTCGGGACCGGGACGAGGTGGAGCAGGGCCCAGCCGGCCATGCCTGCAACGGCGGCGCACAGCGCGTTGCGCGCCAGATCGGTGAGCTGGGCGGACAAGTGGAAATGGTGGAAGCGGCGGACGGCGACGATCTGGGCGACGCCGAAGATGATAGCGGTTGCCGCCGCTGCCGCCCAGGCGATGCCGGCTGCGCCCCATAAAGGCGCGGCGACTGCGAGAAGGGCGCTCCGGATTGTCAGACCGAGAATGGCGATGATGCTGAGGTCACGCAGCGAGGGCGCGTGGGGATCGGCATAGATGGCCGAGGTGATCGCACTCATAGGGGCGAGGAAGATTGCTGCTGCGGCGTAGCCGGCGGTGCAGGCGGCGGCGGTGGCGATCGCGGTGGCATCGAAGGCGCCGTGGCCGAACAGCGCGCTGACCATCAGCGGGGCGCCAAGCATCATGCCCACCGACACCGGCAGCTGGGCGAACAGGGCGATGCGCTGGAAACGCTGTATACCCGCCGCGGCTTCGGCCCGGTTGGCGTGCTGAACGGCGCGGATGAGTTCGGGCGCGAGCACGGTAGCGAGGCTGGACATGACGAGTCCAGGCACCAGCGACACCAGGCGCGAGCCATACTCGAGCGCGGCGACGCCGCCGTCCTGGGTGGTAGAGGCGAAGCCGAAATCGAGCAGATTCGATGCTTGGAAGTACAGGTTGATAACGATTGCGGCGGCGAGGCCTTGACTCTTGACCGGGGCGGGCGTGTCTTCGGTCGAGCCGCTGCGCGCCGGTGAACCGCGCGGCCGGACGATCGTCCAGGCACCGGCGAGCAGGATCAGGAAGCCGACCACGCCGCTGACCAGCATGGTCCATGCGCCCGCGACGATGCCGAGCGGCGGCACGAACAGAGCGAGGACGAGGACCAGGATCGCGCGCTGGACCAGGTTGGTGCCCTCGCTGAGCAGATACTTGCGGCGGGCCTGCAGAATGGCAGCGAGCAGCGAGGCGACCACGGCGATGGGGAGCAGCGGCATCATGATGCGCATCATCTGCTCGGTGAGGCTATGCTGCGCGCCTTTGAAGCCCGGCGCGAACAGGGAAACGAGCACGCCCGGAACGAGCATGCCGGCGAGCATCACCAGCGCGAAGGTGGCGAGGAACCAGGCCGAGCGGCGGGGGAGAAGGTGGACGCTGGGAGCGATGCCGCGGTCGACTGCGGCGATCACCGGCGGCAGCACCACTTGGCCGACCAGCTTGCGGATGGTGTCGGCGATGCCGACGGTGGTGCGGCGGGCGAGGAAGAAGGCGTCGAGCTGTCCCGAGGCTCCAAAGCGATTGGCGAGCAGTACCGACACGAGAAACGACAGGCCGAAATCGAGGCCGCGGATGAGGGCCACGACGCCGGCGGAGCGGACCAGCGTCCGTTTCGCGCTGCTGGCCGGCGGGGCGCCGGCGGCCTGGACCGTCATGCGCGCTTGTCCGTCCGCTGTCCGCGGAGCCCCAGCGTGCCCGCATAGCGCGACACGCGAGTCCAGCGTGTGTGGAGGATGCTGAAGTGGCGCACCAGCATGCCGCACTCACGATACCCGAAATAGCGCATCACCTGGTACGAGGCGCGGTTCTGGCGGTCGACGACCCCGAAAAGGCGGTGGATGCCCAGCTCGCGCATCGCCGTCAGTCCAAAGCGCCCGAGCGCGAGGGTCGTGCCGCGCCGGCGTTCGCTTGGCTCGGTGAGCGCGCAGAATTGATACGCCTCCCCGGGGGCGACGGGATAATGTTCGCGCGACCTGGGGTCGTGATGATCCTTCAGCGACAGCCACACACAGCCGACCGCCTGCCCGTCGCGCAGAGCGAACAGGCCGACCTTTCCGCGGGCGAGCATCTGCTGGAAGTCGGCATGTCGCGGGGCAAGCCAGGGGCATAAGGGTGGCAGCGCATCGGTCTGGCGCACCACCAGGAAGTCTAGGCCGGGCACAGGGCGGGCGGGCGCAGCGTTCTGCCATTCGGAGCGGCATTCCAACACCACGCTGGCGCTATGGCGGAAGACGTGATCGCCGAGCAGCTTGCGCACGGTGCGCCCGAGCCCTTGCTCGGCCACGCGCCGGCGCAGCTTGGCGGGGAGCGAGTCAGCCATTGGCCGAATGCCGCAGCCGCTGAAACGTGCGATAGGCGCGGCGCGCGCCGAGCAGCACCGATTGGGGCACCGGGCCAAAGGACGCGCCCTGGGTCGGCGGCATGATGCGCCGGTGTGGGGCGAAGCCGTTCTTGAACTGGACGCGGCCAGCCTCGCCGGGGTCCTGCGGCTCGTCCTCGGGCAGGCCGGCGAGATCATAGCCGACACAGCCCAGCGCGCGGGCGCGGCGCATGCCCTCCCATAGCAGCGGATAGCCTGGCGAGGCGCCGCCGCGGTCTAGCGTGGCGAGCGACAGCCAGATTGCCTCGTCGGCCTGGCGCACAAAGGCATGGGCGCCGACCGCCACGCCGTCGCGCTCGGCGAGCAGCAGGGCGCCGCCGAGGCTTTCCACCAAGGCGGCCTGGCCGCGGGCGTCGGGCTGACCGCGCATGTCATAGTCGGGACGCGCGGCGGCGAAGGCGTCGAGCAGCTGCTGATAGGTGTCGAGATCGGCAGGGCTATCGACCGGCCGCACGGTGATCCCGGCTTTCTCCGCAGCGCGCAGGGCGCGGCGGGCGCGTTGCTTGAAGCCAGCGAGAATGTCGGCTTCGGGCTTGTCGAGCCAGACGATGCCGGTGACATTGTGCAGCGCTTGGTCGCGGGCGTCCACGGGTGCAAAGCCGTGGCTGCGCATTGCCTCTGCCATGGCGGGAAGCGCGCGCCCGCGCACCCGCGGGCCGAGATGGACTAGACAGCAGCCGCTGCGGCGCAGTGCCTGCTTTAGTTCGCCGAGGACGGCGGCGAGGTGGTCGGGGTCGTGAACCATGGGGCCGCGCTGGAGGCTAGCCATCCAGAAGCCCATAGGCAGCTTGGTGCAGCGGATCACTGCGGCGCCGATCATCGTGCCGTTCTGGCGGCAGAGGAAATACCGCCATTGCCGCCGGTCATGGCCCGGCGCGGCCAGTGGCCAGGCGCGCGACTGTTGATAGGCGCTAAAAGGCCCCGCGCGCATGAAGTCGTCGAACGCCGCGGCGTCGCCAGCCTCAAGCATGGATGCGAGATGTGAGACGATCGTCATGTCGGCGACGGGTACCCCAATCCTTGCATTCACGAATTCTTGGTCAACGGCGGTGTAGGTCCTGACTAGCGGCAGCCGATTTCAGAGTGGTTAAATGTTGGCAACGGGAACGGGTGATTGTTTTCACCTGACAGATGGTTGGTTCGACGCGTGGAACGCTGCCTTTGGCGGTGCTTTCCAGCGCGAAGGGCTGACGCTGGTTGCCAAGCGGGAGCGGCTGGGGCCGATCGGCTATTGCGTGCTGGCCAGCGCGACCAACCCGCACAGCGTGAACTATGATGCGGCGCCCGGGGCGATGCTTGGCCCCGACTTGCCCGAGCGGCTGCTGGACGGCGCCGCGATGGTGCGGCTGGAATATCTGCGCGAGGATGCGCGGCTGCTGGAGGCGGCACGCGGCTGGTCGGGGCACCGCGTCCTGATCGCGCCGCATGCGCTGACGCCCGTGGTCGACTGCCGGGGCAGCTATTCAACCTGGCTGGCCGCGCGGAGCAAGCGAATACGGCATCGGCTGCGTCGCGACAGTGGCAAGGCGATGGACGCGATGGGTATGCATTTCGAAGTGACGGCGCAGGACCCTACGGAGGACGGGCTGCTCGAGCGGATGTTCGAACTGGAGCGAGCCGGCTGGAAGGGGCGGGGCGGTACGGCGATCCTGGACGACTCGGTTACCACCAAATTCTACACCGAACTGGCGCGCAATGCGGCTGCGGCGGGGGCGCTTCGCACCGCGCTGCTGTGGCATGGCGAGCAGCTGGTGGCATTTGAATATGGCGTTCTGGGCGGGCGGCGGTTGTTCGTGCTGAAAGTGGCCTATGAAGAGGATTTCGCTGACCTGTCGCTCGGTTATGTCGCCGCTGCACTGCATATTCGCCATTGTTTCGAGGACCCTGCCATCGATTGCTATGACAAGATGGGAAATGGGATGACACCCGCGGCGTACAAGCTGCGCTTTGCCGATTACTGCAAGCCGCTGTTCCGCGTGTCCTTGTTTGCGCCGGGGCTGCTGGGCACGATGCTCTACCTGCGCGAGCGGGCGAAGGCGCGGGCGAAAGCCTGGCGCGACGCGCGGCGAGCGGGAGCTGAGGCGTGACGCGCAAGGCGGAGCGGCGGGCGCGGGTGGTGCGCTGGCTGGCGACGCTTGCCGCAGGCGGCGTGGTCGGACTGGGTGGGCTGATGTTGCTGCCCGCCGCTGCTGGGGTAGCGGTGGCGGTAGGAGCCGTGGGCGTGGCGGCGGCGATCGGTCACCGCTGGATGATCGCCCCGCCCGGCGTGGCGATCCTGACCTATCATTCGGTGAGCCCGGCGCCGGGTTGGCTGCCCTGGTCGCGCGAGATTGCGGTACATCCCGACACTTTTGCGCGGCATTTGCGCACGCTGCGCGCAATGGGGGTGCATGTGGTGGGCAGCCGGGCGCTGGTCGCGCGGCGCCGAGCAGGGTTGGAGGTGCCGCGGGGTAGCGTGGCGCTGCACTTCGACGACGGGTATCTCGACAATCATCTCTATGCTGCGCCGCTGCTGCGGGCGCATGGCTTTGCGGCGACGTTTTTCGCTTCGCTCGATTTTATCGAGCAGGGGGATGCGGTGAGGACTGGCGGCCCACCCGAAGGCTATATGCGCTGGCCAGAGTTGGCCGCGTTGGAGGCTAAGGCGGGGTTCGAGGTCGAGCCGCACGGCGTGGCGCATGCGCGGGTGCCGGTGTCGGAAGCCGTGGTGGGTACGTTGGATGCTAACAACTGGCGGCGCCATGCCTGGCTTCAATGGCATGCGACGCCTGGGCCAAAGCATGACTGGTTCCGGATGACGGTGCCTGCTGCCGTGCCGCTGGGCAGCGCGATCCCGGCTTCGGGCTTGGCGCTGGCGGAGCGGGCGTGGCTGGGCGAACGGCGCGAGAGCGAGGCGGAGCTTGCCGCGCGGATCGAGCGGGATCTGTCGGCGTGCCGCACCGCATTTAGCGAGCGACTGGGTATCGAGCCGCAGATCTTTTGCTGGCCGGAGAACAAGCGTTGCTCTCGGGGGCAGGCGATTGCTGCCGAACTGGGCTATCTCGCCACGACCGGGGGCAAGCGCCGCAATACTTCCAAGGAGCCCGTCGACACGCTGTCGCGCATCCATGTCGGCGATCGGGCGATGGGGTTCCGCTGGCTGGCGGCCGAGGCGCTGCACCTGCGCGCATCGGTGCGGCTGATGCAGGGTAATCATTACTGGTATCTGGTGGTGGCACCCATGAACCTGACGCGGCGGGTGGTGTTTGCGCTCCGTGCCGCTTTGGGACAGCGGTTCGACTGAGCGATGGTAACCATCAATTAAGCAGCTTTTCGCGCGATCAGGCCGCAAGAGCATGGGCCGAGTGCAGCATGTGAGTCGCGTATGACCGACAGCCTTTCTCCGCAGCAGGAGCGCCGCAGCGACCTGGCCCGCCGGGTGCGTTTCGAATGCGACATGCGCGGCGTGCCGCTGCACCTGGAGGTGAAGCGGGGCGCCTATGCGCGCTGGCTGAAGCCGCTGATCGACGGGGTGCTGGCGCTGATCGCGACGATCCTGTTCCTGCCGGTGTTTCTAGCCGTCGCGCTGGCGATCAAGCTGGACGACGGCGGGCCGGTGCTGTTCGTGCAGGACCGCACCGGCTATCTTGGGAAACGGTTCCGGCTGTTCAAGTTCCGCACCATGGTGGTGGAGGCCGAGGCGCTGAAGGAGGCATTGCGGGTCCACAACGTGCATGCCGCGGACTCGCCCGATTTCAAGCTGGCCGACGATCCGCGGGTGACGCGGGTGGGCAAGTTCCTGCGCAAGACCAGCCTGGATGAGCTGCCCAATCTGTGGAACGTCGTTCGCGGTGAAATGGCGCTGGTGGGGCCGCGGCCGACCTCGTTCTCGGCCACGACCTATCGCATGGCGCATCTGCCGAGGCTGGCGGTGAAGCCGGGGCTGACCGGGCTATGGCAGGTGTCGGGGCGGGCGAATATCGACTTTGACGAACGCGCCGAACTGGACGTGCGCTATATCCGCTCGCTGGGGGTGAAGCAGGACATCGGGTTGCTCGTGAAGACGGTCGAGGCGGTGCGCAAGGGCAACGGCGCCTGCTGAGCTAACGGCTGACGGTTACGCGTACATTGTCGAACCAGGCTGTCGCGGGCACGGGGTTGGAGTTGGCGGTGATGCCGATTTGCACGCGGTCGACCGCGAGGCGGGGAAGGCTGGCGAGCGTGGCTCCGCGGGCGGCGAGGACTTCGTTGCCGTCGAGCGTGACGCGGGTCTGGCCGTCGTCCCCGGCGCCTAGGCGGACCTGCCACACGATGCGGTGCCAGCGGTCGTGGATGAGGGCCTGTGCGTCGTCGCGGGTCCAGGCGTGCTGGATCCCGATCTTTGAGCGGTCGATGCGCAGGCGGCCTCTGCGCAAGTAAAGGCGGATGCCGGGATTACCGCCTTCGCCGCAGCTGGCGCATTCCAGGTCGACGAGTTGGAGCGAGTCGAGCGGCGTGCCCGTGGGGACGCGCAGATCGAAGGCAATCGTCATGCGAGTGCCGGCGGAAAGCGGCGTGAGGCGGGCGACCACGTCGGCCTTGGCGACGCCCCCGGACTTGGGTGCGGCGCGGGCGAGCAGTGCCTGGCCGGGGCGGCCCGGCGCGGGAGCGGTGCGGACCGTGCCGCGAACTTCCTGTTTGATCGCCCAGGGACCGCCGCAACTGCCGACGCAGAGGCCGGCGTCGAAATTATCTGCGAAGCTGCCGCGCTGGGGCTGCGCCTGCGAGCGGGCCAGGGTGGCCGCTCCCGCCGCGAGGCCCACCACCACGACCGCGGCGAGCGCGCGCTTCACGCCCCCTGCCTTTGGGGCGTCCACTGCGCGTAGCGGCGGCCGGCGGCGAAGAACAAGGTGCCGAGCGCCAGGCCGGCGAGGTGCAGCATGACGCCGTGGACGAGCTTCAGGGGGCCGCGCAGGCGCATGCCCGCCGCACCGGCAATGGCGATCAGCACGGCGGCCGTGATGCCGGCGGCGACCAGCGCCCACCAGCGACCGCCCTGTGCCGCCAGGATGCCGCTGACCAACCAGAGCGGCAGCAGGGTGAGCGGCGCCAAGCGGCGGGCGACCTTGTGGAACAGCAGGGCAGGCGCATACCAGCCGGTGCGCAGCGGGTTCATCAGCGCGCGGCGGCGCCACAGCGCGGTCAGGCCCCGCACGGTGATGCGGATCCGGCGGCGGAATTGCTGGCGGCCGCCGGGGATGCTGTGCTCCCAGACGCGCGCCTGGTCGGCGAACGCGATGCGGTATCCTGCCGCGACCGCGGCGGTGCTGATGAAGAAGTCGTCGGTCACGTCGGCAGGGACATGGGGGGCGAGGCTCCGGCGGATGGCGTAGACCCCGCCATCGGCGGAGACGCAGCCGAACAGCGTGTCCTCGGCACTGCGCAATGCGGACTCGTAGCGGCGGAACCAGCGATCGGACGTGGCGAAGCGGCCCGGTTTGGTGGAGAGCGTCTCCACTCGACCGGCGACGGCGCCGATGCGCGGGTCGGAAAAGGGGGCGAGCAGGGCGGGAAGCGTTTCTGCGTCGAACAAGGGGTCGGCGTCGGTCATCACCAGCACGTCGCCGCGGCACTGAGGGATTGCCTGGTTGAGCGCGGCAGCCTTGCCGCCGCGCGGGAGGCGGAGGACGCGGGCGCCCGCCTGTTCGGCGAGCGCGGCGGTATCGTCGGCGGAGCCATCGTCGGCGACGAGCAGCTCAATCTGGCCCGACCAGTTTGCGGTGGCGGCGCGTACCGAGGCGAGCTTTTCGGCGATGGTGGCGGCTTCGTTGTGTGCGCAGATCAGGATGGTGGCGGAGGGCGGCGCCTGAAGGGCAGCGATTGCTCGGCGCGGGCGCAGCGCCGCGACGGCGATTACCAGCGCGGGATAGCCGAGGAACACCGCGACGGGGAGGAGGAGCAGGAGCCAGGCGGTGAACTGCATGGCGATGTCCTAGCGCGGGGGCAGTTAGCAGAAGCCTAAGCTGCGGGCTTGTTCCTGCGCCCGTGCGGCCATAGCCTGCGCTTCATGAAGATCCGCACCCTGCTGCTCGGCGCAGCGTTCGCCGCTTTCGCTTCCCCCGCATCCGCGCAGGACAGCGGCGCGGCTGGACGGATCACCGAGACGGTACAGACGCTGGCGTCCGACGCGTTCGAGGGGCGGGCGCCAGGTACCGCGGGCGAGACCAAGACGGTTGCGTATCTGGTGGACCGCTTCAAGGCGCTGGGGCTGGAGCCGGCCGGGCCGAATGGCCAATGGGTGCAACCGGTGCCGTTGCTGCATACCCGATTGGGAGCGGCCACGCGCATGGCGTTTCAGGGACCGAAAGGCTCCATGCCGGTGGTCACGGGGCAGGACCTGTATGTCTCGACGATCCGCCCCGACGAGGTGGCGCGGATCGATGCGCCGGTGGTGTTCGTCGGCTATGGTGTCAACGCGCCCGAACGGGGCTGGGACGATTTCAAGAATACCGACGTACGCGGCAAGGTCGTCGTGTTCCTGATCAACGATCCCGACTTCTACGCCAAGCCGGGTGAGCCCGCAGCGGGCAAGTTCGGCGACCGGACGATGACCTATTATGGCCGCTGGACCTACAAGTTCGAGGAAGCCGCGCGGCAGGGCGCGGTGGGCGCGCTGATCGTGCATGACACGGCGGGCGTAGGCTATGGCTGGAACGTGGTGGTGAGCCCGGGCGGCGAGAACTACGACATCGTCCGCAAACCCGAAGACATCACCAGCGTGCGGCTGCAGGGCTGGCTGGCCGAAGCCGCGGCAAAGCGGCTGTTTGCTTCCGCTTCGCTGGATCTGGACGCGATGAAGGTCGCGGCGCGGTCGCCGGGTTTCCGGCCGGTGGAGCTCAAGGGCGTGCGCTTCCAGGCCGAGGTGCCGGTGACGCAGGAGGTGGTCACCAGCCACAACGTGCTGGCTCGGATCCCGGGCACCAGCCGCGCCGACGAAGTGGTGATGTTCGGCGGGCATTGGGACGCCTATGGCAAGGGCAAACCGGACGCGCAGGGCCGCGTGTATCGTGCCGGCGCCAATGATGATGCGCTCGGCATCGCCGGGCTGCTGGAGATTGCGCGGGGCATGAAGGCAGGGCCGCCGCCGGCGCGTAGCGTGGTGTTCGCGGCATGGACCGCCGAAGAGCGCGGTCTGCTCGGGTCGGAATATTACGCCGCCAATCCAGTCTTCCCCATGAACAAGACCGTGGCCAATCTGACGCTGGACATCCTCCAGACCGGCGGCTTCGCGAACGATGTGGTGCTGGTTGGCAAGGGGCAGAACACGCTGGAAGACGACATGGGGCGCGTGGCTGCGGGCCAGGGGCGGCGGGTTACGCCCGAGGGGCTGCCCGAGCGCGGGTTGTTCTATCGCGCCGACCATTTCTCGTTTGCCAAGCGCGGCGTGCCGGTGCTGCTGATCATGGGCATTGCCGGGGCGTCGGACCTGAAGCAGGGCGGCGTGGCTGCGGGGCAGGCGTGGATCGATGCCTATACTGGGTCGTGCTATCACCAGGCGTGTGATGCATGGAGCCCTGACTGGAAGCTGGACGGGGCGTTGCAGGACATCGCGCTCGTTGGGGCGATTGGCGGGGAGCTTGCCGGGTCCGGGAAATGGCCGGCCTGGAAGGTTGGGTCCGAGTTTCGGAAGCTGCGGCCTGTGCCGGGTTCGTCGAAGAAGTGAGTTAGCTCTAAACGCTATGTTTCCCGGCGGAGGCCGGGGCCCAGTTGCACCGGATTGGCGACGGCGTGGTGTCGTTTCCGAATTTGTTGCAGCTGGGCCCCGGCCTCCGCCGGGGAACATGTTGGGTGGAAGGGCGTGGATTACGCCTTGGGCGTGACCCAGACGAACACCGGGGTCACCACCTTCCCCGGTGCCGGCTTGCCGACTTCGACGCGGTCGGCCTTTACCAGCTCGCCGGTCTCGAGGTTGAAGGACGCCCAAGGCTTGGGCATGCGGCCAAAGCTCATCTTCTGAATCGGCGCGCCGGTGGTCGTGTTCATGATCGTTGCAATAATACCCATGGCGCGAGCGATAGGGGCCGCGCGCAGCCGATGTCCAGACGCTCGCGCCACCAAAGCTGTGGACGACAGGGCGCAGCAAAAAGGGCCGGAAACCCCGCGGTCTCCGGCCCTTTTAGAGAGTGTGGAAAGGAAGGTGCGGCGTCAGTCGAGCCGGCGGGCCAGTTCCTTGTTGAGGCCCAGCGCGATCAGCGTCGCAATTGCGCCGGACAGCAGATAGGCACCGGCCGCGATCAGCCCAAAATGCTGGGCAAGTAGCAACGCGGCCAGCGGAGCGAAGCCGGCGCCGAAAAGCCAGGCCAGGTCCGACGTCAAGGCCGCGCCGGTGTAGCGCGCGCGCTTGGGGAAGTTGCTGGTCACGGCACCCGAGGATTGGCCGAACGACAGGCCGAGCAGCACGAAGCCGCCGACCATGAACAGCGTCTCACCGACCTGTCCACCGTTCAGCAGCTGCGGCGCGAAGCCGGAGAACACCGCGATGGCGGCAGCGGTGTAGCCGAGCAGCGAGCGGCGGCCGATCCGGTCGGCAAGCAGGCCCGATGCGATGATCGCCAGCACGCCGACGACAGCACCAACCATCTCGATCAGCAGGAAGCGCGTGATGCTTTCGCCGGTGAATACCGCCACCCAGGAAAGCGGGAACACGGTGATCATGTGGAACAGCGCGAAGCTGGCGAGCGGGGCGAACGCACCGATGATGATGTTGCGCCACTGCGCCTTCAGCGTTGCCCCGACGGGCGAGGGGGTCAGCTCGCGGCTCTTGAACAGTTCGGTATATTCCGGCGTCACCACGATGCGCAGGCGAGCGAACAGTGCCACCACGTTCACGGCGAAGGCGACGAAGAAGGGGTAGCGCCAGCCCCAGGACAGGAAGTCCTCAGGCGAGAGCGTGCCGAGGAAGAAGGCGAACAAGCCCGCAGCCAGCAGCAGGCCGAGCGGTGCGCCAAGCTGTGGCACCATTGCCCACCAGCCGCGACGCTTGGGCGGTGCGTTCAGCGCCAGCAGCGAGGCAAGGCCGTCCCAGGCGCCGCCCCAGGCAAGGCCCTGACCGATGCGGCCAATGGCGAGCAGCACCGCCGAGGCCGTGCCGACCTGCGCATAGCCGGGCAGGAACGCGATCGCCACGGTGGAGGTGCCGAGCAGGAAGAGGGAAATGGTCAGCTTCGTGCCGCGCCCATGCTTGCGGTCCACCGCCATGAAGATCTGCGAACCGATCGGGCGGGCGATAAAGGCCAGCGGGAAGAGCGCGAACGACAGGATCGTGCCGCCCAGCGGGTCCAGATACGGGAACACCAGCGCCGGAAACACCAGCACCGACGCGAGCGCATAGACAAAGAAGTCGAAGAATTCCGACGTGCGGCCGATGATCACGCCGATGGCGATCTCACCGGGGTGCACGTCATGGTGGCCGCGCGTGTTCACGGTGCGGGCATCACGCTCTAGGGATGCGGAATGGGCGACGGCCTCAGCCATGATTTGTTTTTTCCAACATGTCGAACCTTTGGGACGGGCTGTAGTGCGAGGGGGCGGGCGGTGGGATAGGACAAATTGTCCTATTTCGCAGCCGCACAATCGGGCATAGCTCGCGCCCGTGATGTATCGAGTTTTCCGCTTAACGCCGTTTCTGGCGCTTCCGCTCCTTGGTGGCTGCGATACCGTGGTCATGAACCCAGCCGGGGATGTTGCACGCCAGCAGGCGGACCTTATCCTATGGTCCACCGGGTTGATGCTGCTCATCATCGTGCCGGTGATGATCCTGACGGTGCTGTTCGCCTGGAAATACCGCGCGTCCAACAAGGATGCCGAATATCTGCCCGATTGGGACCACTCGACGGGCCTGGAGCTTATCATCTGGTCCGCGCCGCTGCTGATCATCATCGCGCTGGGCGCGCTGACCTGGGTCGCGACTCACACGCTGGACCCATACCGCCCGCTCGGCCGGATTGCGGCCGGCAAGGCGGTTCCCGCCGAGCAGCGCCCGCTTGAGGTGCAAGTGGTATCACTCGACTGGAAGTGGCTGTTCATCTACCCCGAACAGGGCATCGCCACGGTCAACGAACTGGTCGTGCCGGCGAACCGCCAGGTCCGCTTTCGCCTGACCTCGTCGTCGGTGATGAACACCTTTTACGTGCCCGCAATGGCCGGCATGATCTACACCATGGCCGGCATGGAGACGAAGCTCCACGCAGTGCTGAACCGCACCGGCAGCTTTGACGGCATGAGCGCCAATTATTCGGGCGCCGGCTTCTCCTACATGAACTTCAAGACGCACTCGCTGGACGATGCCGGCTTCGACCGCTGGGTCGCAGGCGTGCGCGGCAGCGGCATGCAGCTGCGCCGCGACGAGTATCTCAAGCTCGAAAGGCCGAGCGAAAAGGTGCCGGTGATGCGTTTTGCCGCAGTGGAGTCGGGCCTGTTCGACCGCGTCGTGCAGATGTGCGTCCGTCCGGGCGAGACCTGCATGGGTGCCACCATGCACCATGGCGGGGACCAGCCGGGCAGCCACCCGCCGGTCAACAACCGTGCGCCAGACGGCAAGACCGAAGGCGCGCTGCAGAAGGACCCGGGCGAGAAGCAGACCAGCCCGCACATCACCGCGCCGCACGGCAGGCCCCAGGGCAACGCCGCACCGGGTGAAGAAAGCAACCGCAACATGACCCGCCTGGAGCTGCCGGCACTGCCCGGCACCGCGCGAAACGCCCAAGGCTGAGACCCAGACCATGTCCGATACGCTTATCAAGACGATCTTCGGGCGGCTTTCGCTCGAAAGCTTCCCGATCCACGAGCCGATCATCCTCGCCACCTTTGTCGCTGTGGCGCTGGGCGGCGCCGTGGTGCTGGGCGCGCTGACCTATTTCAAGCTCTGGGGCTATCTCTGGAAGGAATGGTTCACCAGCGTCGACCACAAGAAGATCGGCATCATGTACATGGTGCTGGGCCTGGTCATGCTGCTGCGCGGCTTTGCCGACGCGATCATGATGCGCCTTCAGCAGGCGATGGCGTTCGGCGCCAACGAAGGCTATCTCAACGCGCACCACTTCGATCAGATCTTCACCGCTCACGGCGTGATCATGATCTTCTTCGTGGCGATGCCGTTCGTCACCGGCCTGATGAACTATGTCGTGCCGCTGCAGATCGGCGCGCGTGACGTCAGCTTCCCGTTTCTCAATAATTTCAGCTTCTGGATGACGGCCGCAGGCGCGGTGATCGTCATGGCCAGCCTGTTCGTGGGCGAATTCGCCCGCACCGGATGGCTTGCCATGGCGCCGCTCTCGGGGCTCGATTACTCGCCCGATGTCGGCGTCGACTATTACATATGGGCCTTGCAGATCGCGGGCGTCGGCACCTTGCTCTCGGGCGTGAACCTGCTCGCGACCATCGTGAAGATGCGCGCGCCTGGCATGACGCTGATGAAGATGCCGGTGTTCACCTGGTCGTCGCTCGTCACCAACGTGCTGATCGTCGCGGCCTTCCCGATCCTGACGGCCGTGCTGGCGATGCTCAGCCTCGACCGCTATGTCGGTACGCACTTCTTCACGAACGACGGGGGCGGAAACCCCATGATGTACGTGAACATGATCTGGATCTGGGGTCACCCGGAGGTGTACATCCTGATCCTGCCGGCGTTCGGCATCTTCTCGGAAGTCGTCTCGACCTTCTCGGGCAAGCGCCTGTTCGGCTACACCTCGATGATCTATGCGCTGATCGTGATCTGCATCCTGGCCTATCTGGTCTGGCTGCACCACTTCTTCACCATGGGCTCGGGCGCCAGCGTCAACAGCTTCTTCGGCATCACCACGATGATCATCTCGATCCCGACCGGTGCGAAGATCTTCAACTGGTTGTTCACCATGTACAAGGGGCGCATTCGCTTCGAACTGCCGATGCTGTGGTCGATCGCGTTCATGCTGACCTTCGTGATCGGCGGCATGACGGGCGTGCTGCTGGCAGTGCCGCCGGCCGACTTCGTGCTCCACAACTCGCTGTTCCTGATCGCGCACTTCCACAACGTGATCATCGGCGGCGTGCTGTTCGGCCTGTTCGCGGGCATCAACTACTGGTGGCCTAAGGCGTTCGGCTTCAAGCTGGACAAGAAGTGGGGTCTGGTCAGCTTCTGGTGCTGGGTGGTCGGGTTCTGGGTGGCGTTCACGCCGCTCTACATCCTGGGCCTGATGGGCGTGACGCGCCGCCTGCGCCACTTCGACGATCCGTCGCTCCAGATCTGGTTCATCATCGCGGGCATCGGTGCTGCGATCATCGCGGTGGGCATCGCTGCGTTCCTGATCCAGATCGTCGTCAGCGTCCGCAACCGCGAGCAGCTGCGCGACTTCACGGGCGATCCGTGGGACGGCCGCAGCCTGGAATGGGCGACCTCTTCGCCGCCGCCGGAGTACAACTTCGCCTTCACGCCGGTGATCCACGACCTCGACGCGTGGTACGACATGAAGAACCGCGAGGCGGCACGCCCGACCGAAGGGTTCCGCGACATCCACATGCCCAAGGGCACGGGGGCAGGCATCATCCTGGCCGGACTGTCGGTGGTCTTTGGCCTGGCGATGATCTGGTACATCTGGTGGCTGGCCGCAGTATCGTTCCTGGGGCTGCTGGTCGTCGCGATCGGACACACCTTCAACTATGACCGGGACTTCCACATCCCGGCCGAGGAAGTAACCCGCGTCGAGAATGCGCGCACGCAGGCGCTGGCGGCGAGGGGCTGAACCATGGCAACCACGATGACGCAAACCACGCCGCCGGGCACGCAAGCGCCCGCTTTCTGGGACACGGACCCGCACGAGCACCCGCCGGGGTCCAGCACCATGCTGGGCTTCTGGCTCTACCTGATGAGCGACTGCCTCATCTTCGCGATGCTGTTCGCGGCATGGGGCGTGTACGGCGCGGCCTATGCCGGCGGCCCGACGCCCAAGGAATTGTTCGACCTGAAGCTGGTGGCGATCAACACCGCCATGCTGCTGTTCTCGTCGATCACCTATGGCTTCGCCATGATCGCGAGCGACGAGAAGCGGCGGAGCGCGGTGCTCGGCTGGTTGGCAGCGACAGGCCTGTTCGGCGCGGCCTTCCTTGCCATCGAGCTCTACGAGTTCTCGCACCTGCTGCATGAAGGGGCGGGGCCGCAGCGTTCGGCCTTCCTGTCCGCGTTCTTCACGCTGGTCGGCACGCACGGGCTGCACGTTACCTTCGGCCTGATCTGGCTGGTGACGCTGATGGTCCAGATCGTTCGTCGCGGGCTGGAGCCTGCCAATCTGCGCCGCCTGCAGTGCCTGTCGCTGTTCTGGCACTTCCTGGACGTGATCTGGATCGGCGTGTTCACCTTTGTCTATCTTCTCGGAGTGATGCGATGAGCGCGGATCCCCATCACGCAGCCGCGCACGGCCATGACGCGCACGGGCATGACGATCATGGCGGCGCCCCGCACGGGACCCGCCGCAGCTACCTGACCGGCTTTGCCCTGTCGGTGGTGCTGACCGCGATCCCGTTCGGGTTGGTCATGGGCGGCTGGCTGTCCAGCGTTGAATGGACGATCGGTATCTGCATGGCGCTCGCCTTTGTGCAGATCATCGTCCACATGATCTACTTCCTGCACATGAACAGCAAGTCCGAGCAGGGCTGGACCATGATGGCGCTGATCTTCACCGCGATCATCATCGTCATCGCCCTCGCGGGCACGCTGTGGGTGATGTACCACATGAACGTGAACATGATGCCGGACATGGGAATGTCCGGCGGCATGTAGGATGCGCGCCCGCCGCCTCGTCGGCGGGGTGCTGGCGCTCGCCACCATCCTGGCGCTGCTTGCGCTCGGCGTGTGGCAGATCGAGCGGCGCACGTGGAAGCTTGCGCTGATCGAACAGGTGGAGCGGCGGCTTGCCGCTTCGCCGGTCCCGGCACCCGGGCCCGCCGCCTGGGGTGGGATCGGCCCTGATACCGCCTATACGCGCGTCACCGTGCGCGGGCGCTTCGTTCCCAATGGCGACAGCTATGTTCAGGCGGTGACCGACCTTGGCGGCGGCTATTGGCTAGTAACCCCGCTGCGCACCGACGCCGGTTGGACCGTGCTGGTCAACCGTGGCTTCGTACCCGCCGACCGCCGCGGCGCCATCCCTGCGCCGCAAGATGTGCCAGCCGCCGTTTCGGGCTTGTTGCGACTTACCGAGCCGGGCGGCGGTTTCCTGCGTCGCAACGATCCCGCGCAGAACCGCTGGTATTCGCGCGACGTCCAGGCGATCGCCACGCGGCAGGGGCTGACCAACGTCGCGCCCTACTTCATCGACGCTGACCGGAGCGGCGACGCCTGGCCGCGCGGCGGACTGACGGTGGTGCGCTTCAAGAACAACCATCTGGTCTATGCGCTGACCTGGTTCGGGCTTGCCGCCCTGGTTGTCGTGTTCGTGTTCATCGCGCGCCGCCGGGTGGCATGACGCCGCTGGTCGCTGGGGACGAGGCCGCCCGCCGCAACCTGCTGCTGCTGACCCATTTGCGATGGCTCGCGGTGGGGGGGCAACTCGCCACGATCCTAGCAGTGCAGATGCTGCTCAGCGTCCGGCTGCCGATGACGCCGATGCTGCTCACGCTGTTCGTGTTGGTGATGGTCAACCTGCTGGCGCTGACCATGTATCTGCGCGGGCCGGTGAGCAATATGACGCTGTTAGCCACGCTCGTGATGGATGTGAGCTGCCTATCGGTGCAGCTGTATCTCAGCGGCGGCGCGACTAACCCGTTCCTCGCGCTGTACCTGCTTCAGGTCGTGCTCGGCGCCGTGCTGCTCGAGGCCTGGTCCAGCTGGCTGCTCGTGGCGCTGACCAGTGGGGCGCTGGCGCTGCTCGCTTTGCATGCGCCGCCGCTGGATCTGCCGAGCGCGCTGCGCATCCGCTTGCCGCAGCCCTATGTGCTGGCACTGTGGATCAACTACACGCTCGCCGCGGTGCTGCTCGAGCTGTTCGTCACGCGGGTGATGCGCAACCTGCGCGCGCGGGACGACTACCTTGCCACGCTGCGCCAGCGTGCGGCGGAGGAGGAGCATGTGGTCCGCATCGGCCTGCTAGCCAGCGGTGCTGCGCATGAGCTCGGCACCCCGCTAGCGTCGCTGTCAGTCGCTCTGGGGGACTGGCGGGGGGATCCGGCAGTCAGCGCCGATCCGCGCCTGTCGGAAGAAGTAGCGGAAATGCAGGCGGAGGTTGCGCGCTGCAAGGACATCGTGGCGGGCATCCTGTTTGCCGCCGGCGAAGTGACCGGCCACGCGCCCGAACGAACCACGTTGCGCCGGTTCCTTAACGGCATTGTCGCAACATCGGTGGCGCGCGATGCCATTCGCATCGAGGACCTGCTTGGCCGCGACGTGCCGATCGTGTCGGACAAGGCATTGGGGCAGGCGCTGCTCAATTTGCTCGATAATGCCGCGGAAGCCGATGCGTCGAACATCCTGCTCTCCGCCGCGTTGAGTGGGGATATGCTGATGCTCACCGTTCAAGACGATGGCCGCGGCTTCCCGGCCCATATTCTGTCGGGGATCGGTCAGCCCTATCAGAGCACCAAGGATCGACAGGGCGCCGGGCTGGGGCTGTTCCTTACCAACAATGTCCTGCGTACGCTTGGCGGCACGCTGGAGGCGCGCAATCGCCCCGGCCGCGGCGCGCAGGTTGCGCTTCGCCTGCCGCTCGAGGCGCTTGCGATCGCGAAACCGCGGGCATGAGCGATCGCCGGCTGCTGATCATCGAGGATGATGCCGTGCTTGCCCGCACGCTGGCGCGCTCATTCGAGCGGCGGGGCTATCAGGCGGTGGTGCTCGGCAGCCCCACCGGCCTTGCCGAAGCGGCCGAGCAGCTGCAGCCCACCCATGCGATCATCGACCTGCGCCTGGGCGGCGCCTCTGGCCTGGGATGTATCCGCACTCTGCACGAGCATGATGAGGGCACCCGGATCGTCGTGCTGACCGGCTTTGCCAGCATCGCCACTGCGGTGGAGGCGATCAAGCTTGGGGCGACCAACTACCTGACCAAGCCGGCGAATACCGACGACATCGAAGCCGCGTTCGACAAGGTGGACGGCGACGAAGACGCCAACATCACCACACGCCCGACGTCGATCAAGACGCTGGAATGGGAGCATATCCACCAGGTGCTGGTGGAAACCGACTTCAACATTTCCGAAGCCGCACGCCGGCTGGGGCTTCATCGGCGGACGCTGGTCCGCAAGCTCGAGAAGCGCCACATCTGACCAGCGCGAGCAGGCGCCATGAACCCTGGCGCGGCGCGGTTCGTTGACCGGAGATGCTGGATGTTCCCGCTTCCCGTGCCGTCGTGTGGCGGCCGCGCCGCGTGCTTGCCACCCGGTCGGCGCAGGCGCTGCCGCATGGACGGTCGATCCTGGAGCGCGCCGCCGGGCAGGGGATCGAGGTGGTCGAGCTGTCATCCGACCGTGTGACGCTATCCTTCCCGGACGACCCGCGCCGCGCCTATGCCGAGGCCAAGTCGACGCTGGCGGTAGTCGTGGCGCCCCCATCGAAGCGGCGGCTGCAGCCGATCGCACCGAGCGCCGACTGGCGGGTGGACCTAGCCGAAGGGTGCCCGGCGCATTGCAGCTATTGCTATCTGGCCGGATCGCTGAAGGGGCCGCCGATCACGCGGGTCTATGCGAACCTGGAGGAGATACTCGACGGGCTGCCCGCCTATCTGGGTCAGGGCACCATCACCTCGCGCAGCGCCGCTCGGGCGCATGAGGGGACGACGTTCGAGGCGTCGTGCTACACCGATCCGCTGGCGTTGGAGCCGCTGACCGGATCGCTGTCAGCGGCGATCGCCTGGTTCGGGCAATGGGATGCTGCGGCGCAGCTGCGCTTCACCAGCAAGTTCGCGGATGTCGAGCCGCTGCTGGGGCTGGCACATGGCGGGCGCACCCGGATGCGCGCTTCGGTGAACCCGCGCGCCTTTGCCCGCTTCGAAGGCGGCACATCACGGGTGGCGGAGCGGCTTGCCGCGCTCCGGCGCATGGCACTGGCGGGCTATCCGGTCGGGCTGACGATCGCGCCGATCATCGCCGCGCCGGGATGGGAACAGGCCTATGGAACGCTGATCGACGATGCGGCGGCGGCGCTGGGCGGTGTCGCCGGCATCGACCTGACGATCGAGCTGATCACCCATCGCTTCACCGCAGGGTCGAAGGCGGTGCTCGACAGCTGGTATCCTGGGTCCGCGCTCGACATGAGCGGGGAGAAGCGCAGTACCAAACGCACCAAGTTCGGTACCGAGAAGCAGGTGTACGACGCGGAGACCATGCGGGCACTGCGGCGCTTTTTCGAAACCCGACTGGGCGAGGCACTGCCGGCCGGACGGATCCTCTACTGGACGTGAGGCTTGGCGCCGCCGGGTTCGCACGGTTACACTGACGCTTGGGGAACCTAGCCACGGTCGGACGGTTCCGAAATGATCCAAGTGGCTGGGCAGGGGATTGGTACGCGATGGAGCCGGCGATCTGGACACCCTATTGCGGCGCGGCGCCTGGGCCGGGCGAGTTGCTGGCGCGGTGGAACTTCGATCCGTTGGTGCTTGTCGGGTTGATCGGCGCGACTGCGGCGTTCCTGCGTTGGGCGCCGGCTGACCGGGCGCAGCGGCGCTGTTTCCTGGCCGCGATGGCGCTGTGCGTGCTGCTGTTCGTTTCACCCTTCTGTGCGCTCACCTCCGCACTGTTCTCCGCGCGCGTCGTCCATCATCTGGTGCTCACCACTGCGGTGGCGCCGCTGCTTGCCTGGTCTTGGTCGAGACGCGTGCCCGGCAGCCTTGGCACCTGGGTCGGCATCCACGCAGTCATCTTCTGGGGGTGGCATTCCCCGCCGGTCTATGGCTGGGCGCTGTCCCACGACGCTCTCTACTGGCTGATGCAGGCCACGTTGCTCGGCAGCGGCTTTGCGCTGTGGAGCGCAGTGCGCCGCGCGACCATTCCGGGCGCCATCGCTGCGTTGCTCGGATCGATGGTGCTGATGGGATTGCTCGGCGCGCTGATCACCTTTGCCGGGGTGCCGCTCTACGCGCCGCATCTGGTCGGGCCGATCGCCTGGGGTTTGACACCGCTGGAGGACCAGCAGCTTGCCGGGCTGATCATGTGGGTGCCAGGCGGCGGCATTTATCTGCTTGCGGCGATGCGCATGCTGGCGCTGTGGTTCGCCCGCGAACAGGCCGTGGCGTGAGCGAACAGCTTCGGGCTTGGGCACGTACCTATAGCGATCGGGGGCGGTACAGCCCGGTCGGCATCGCCTTTCATTGGATCATGGCGTTTCTGGTGCTGTTCCAGATCGGGTGGGGCTATTACACCAGCTGGCTGCCAGCCGGCGGCGACAAGCTGTTCGGCTATCAGGTGCACAGCGCGGTGGGGCTGCCGATCCTGCTGTTGGCGCTGGCGCGGTTCGGGTGGCGGCTGATGATCCCGGGTCCGCACAACGATGCCGACACGCAAGGGTGGCAGACCCAGGCCGCCTATGCGATCCACTATGTGTTCTACATCGCCTTTTTCGGCCTGCCGCTGAGCGGCTGGGCGATGTGGTCGTCGATCGCCGAGCCCGGGCCGCTATATCTGGCCGGCGTGATCCCGTGGCCGCAGCTTCCTTTTGATCAGATGCCGCTTACGCTGCGCTGGAAGATCATGGACGTGGCCGAAGACGTACATTACATCCTGGTTCTCACTTTGCTGGCTGCGATACCGCTTCATATAGGGGCTGCGCTGAAGCATCATTTTTGGGATCGGCACGATGTGCTCCGGGGAATGCTTCCGGAGATCCCGGACGCGGAGGACCCCCGCGGAGGCCCGCAGCATAGCGCGAAAGGGCCGCAGATTCAGTCTGAGACAGCTGCCGGCTGATCGCCAGCATCACATTGCCCCCATCGCTGCGGCGTGCGCTGCGGCGCCATTGATCGAGCTGTTCGGCGAGATAGGGCGCGGGCTGCGCGGCGAGGGGCGGGTTGCCCGCGCCGTTTCCTTCTCCCTGCGCTCCGTGGCACGATGCGCAGGACGGCATGCCCCGCGCCGGGTCGCCTCGGTGATAGAGCGACGCTGCGCGGGGATCATCCACTGGCGTGGTGGTGACCGCCGGGACCGGCAGGGCGGCGTAATACACCGATACTGCCTGGCGCTGTTCGGGACGTAGCTTCTTGGCAATCGACTGCATCTCAGGATGCTGGCGGCGGCCATCGGCATAGGCTTCAAGCTGCGCTTCGAGATAACCCTGGTTCAATCCAGCCAGCCGCGGCGATCCTGCGCCGTTGCCGCGTCCATCGACGTCGTGGCAGCCGATGCAGGCATAGGCTGCCCCCGCATCGCCGCCGCTCATCGCCACCAGTTCGCCGGTCGCGGCAAGCCGGTCGGCACTGGTACGGTCGGCCACGCCGCAGCCGGCGAGCAGCAGGGGCAGGGCGGCTGCGAGCGGGCGTCTGTGAAAAACCATTGCCGGGGGGAACCTGCACCAGACCCAAGTGGTTCCGGAGGTGTAACGCCTAATCTGGGCTGCCAAGGGGGAAGCTTGTCGACTGTCCGCGTCTTGCTGCCGCTGATGCTGGTCGCGTCCTGCAAGCCGCCGCCCGACGAGGAACACCATATGCCCCAGGCTGATCCCGCGCGCGGCGCCCAGGCGATCGAGCGGATCGGCTGTGCGGCGTGTCACCAGATCCCTGGTATCCGCTGGCCAAAGGGGGCTTCCGGCCCCTCGCTTCAGGACTTCGCTAAACAAGGGCTGATTGCCGGGCGGTTGCCCAATCGGCCCGATGTTCTGACCAGCTTCGTTCGCAACGCGCCGGCCACGCTGCCGGGAACCACCATGCCGGCGATGCCGCTCACGAAGGAGGAGGCACGCGACGTGGCAGCCTATCTATATGCAACCGGCAGCCGCTAACACCGGGCCGGGCTGGCCCGCTTCGATCTTCGATCCCGCAGGCCCCTATGCGGGCTCGATCACCACCCTGAGCTGGCTGCTGCTCGCCATGGCGGCCGGCGTGTTCCTGGTCGTGATGGTGGCGCTGTGGGTCGCCTTGTTCGGCAAGGAGCGGCTGCAGAAGCGGCTGGGCGGCACCCGCACCATCTGGATCGGTGGGATCGTCTTTCCCGTCATCGTGCTCTCGGGCCTGCTAGTCTATGGCTTGAGCCTGACCCGCAACCTGGCCGAACCAGTGCCTGCCGACGCGATGCGGGTGCGTATCACCGGCGAGATGTGGTGGTGGCGGGTCGCTTATCTGGATGGCGCCGGACAGGCGTTCCTGACCGACGCCAACGAATTGCACATCCCGGTAGGTCAGCCCGTGGTGCTGGAGCTTGAATCGAGCGACGTCATCCACAGCTTCTGGGTGCCGCAGCTTTCGGGCAAGCTCGACATGATCCCCGGCCGCCGCAACATCCTGCCGATCCAGGCTGACCGCGCCGGCACCTTTGGCGGGCAGTGTGCCGAATATTGCGGCGGGCCGCACGCGCTGATGGGCTTCGTCGTGATCGCGCACGAGCCCGCCGCGTTCCAGCGGCTGATCGCCGCGCGGCGTGCCCCGCGCCAGCAGGTTGCAGGCGATGGCGCGGCGTTGTTCCGCTCAACCGGCTGTGCCGCGTGCCACCGCGTCGCGGGCACCGATGCCAATGGCGTTGCCGGGCCCGACCTTACCCATGTCGGCTCGCGCAGTTCGATCGGCGCGGGCATCCTGCCCAACAATCGCGGGACGCTGACCGGATGGATCGGTGACAGCCAGTCGATCAAGCCGGGCAATCGCATGCCGTCGTACAAGATGCTGTCCGCGCAGGAGCTTTCCGCCATCGCCACCTATCTGGAAGCGCAGAAGTGAAGTCGGAAACCGGCTTCGATCCCGCGCTCTACGATCGTTTTCCCACGCAAGGCGAACGTCCCAAGGAAGAGCTTGAAGAACTGGAGCGGATCTGGTGCGCGCCCAAGGGGTGGCAGCTGCTGGCGGCGGTCAACAACAACTATGTCGGCACCTTCTATGTCGGCACCGCCTTTCTGTTCTTCGTGCTGGCCGGCATCCTCGCGCTGGTGATGCGCGTCCAACTTGCGCTGCCGCTTCAGGGCATATTGCCGCAGGAAACCTACAACCAGTTCTTCACCATGCACGGCACGGTGATGATGTTCCTGTTCGCGGTGCCGATGATGGAGGCGCTGGGCGTGCTGCTGCTGCCCCAGATGCTGGCGGCGCGCGATTTGCCGTTCCCCCGGCTCTCGG
This sequence comes from Sphingomonas sp. IC-56, assembly GCF_021043375.1. Taxonomy (GTDB): domain Bacteria; phylum Pseudomonadota; class Alphaproteobacteria; order Sphingomonadales; family Sphingomonadaceae; genus Sphingomonas. The sequence continues at coordinate 79,146 of NZ_JAJNDV010000006.1, read as the reverse complement.
CCTATGCCTTCTGGGCGTACTTCGTCGGCGGTCTGTGCTTCTTCGCGTCGATCTTCTTCGGGCTTGCGCCGAACGGCGGCTGGTTCATGTACCCGCCGCTGACCGGGATGGCCTATTCGCCCGGCATCAACGCCGATTTCTGGCTCCTCGGCATCGGCTTCATCGAGATTTCGGCGATCGCCGGCGCGATCGAGATCATCGTCGGCGTGCTGCGCACCCGCGCGCCCGGCATGACGCTCGACAAGATGCCGATCTATGCCTGGGCGATGCTGGTCTTCGCGGCGATGATCGTGATCGGCTTCCCTTCGATCATCCTGGGCACGCTGCTGCTGGAACTCGAGCGCGCGTTCAATTGGCCGTTCTTCGATCCCACCCGCGGCGGCGATGCGCTGCTGTGGCAGCATTTGTTCTGGTTCTTCGGCCATCCGGAGGTCTACATCATCTTCCTGCCCGCCTCGGGCCTGGTGTCGATGATGGTGCCTACGCTCGCGCGCGCCAAGCTGGTGGGGCAAAACCTGATCGTGATGGCGTTCCTTGCCACCGGCTTCATCAGCTTCGGCGTGTGGTCGCACCACATGTTCACCACCGGCATGCCGCGCCTCTCGATCGGCTTCTTCTCCGCCGCCAGCATGGCGGTCAGCGTGCCGGCGGGAATCCAGGTCTTCTCCTGGATTTCCACCTTCGCCGTCGGCAAGCCGAGCTTCAACACCCCGACCCTGTTTGCGCTGGGCGGCCTCATCACCTTTGTGATCGGCGGGTTGACCGGCGTGATGGTAGCGATGGTGCCGTTCGACTGGCAGGCGCATGACAGTTATTTCATCGTTGCCCACCTCCATTACGTCCTGATCGGCGGCATGGTCTTCCCGTTGTTCGCCGCGCTCTACTACTGGACGCCGATGATGAGCCGCCGGGCACTGTCCGAGCGGCTGGGCAAGTGGGTGTTCTGGCTGATGTTCGTCGGCATGCAGGTCACCTTCTGGCCGATGCACATCCTCGGTCTCATGGGCATGCCGCGCCGGGTGTATACCTATCTGCCCGGGCGCGACTGGGACACGATCAACTTCATCTCGACGGTGGGCGCCTTCACCATCGGCATCGGCGTGCTGTTGTTCGTGATCGATCTCGCCCGCAATTTCCGCTTCACCCCCGATGACGATGCCGGCAACGTCTATGGTGGCGGCACGCTCGAATGGCTGCCGACGGGGCTTTACTCAACGCGCAGCATCCCGGTGGTGAAGAGCCGCGAGCCGCTCTGGGACGACCCCGATCTGGCGAAGAATGTGGAGGAGGGCCGCTACTTCCTTCCCAACTCCGCCACCGGCCTGCGCGAGACCATCGTCACCAGCCCGTTGCGTGCCGAGCCGCAATATCTTCAGATCATGCCCGGACCATCGGTCTGGCCGCTGCTCGCGGCGATCTTCACCGCCGGGTTCTTCATCATCATGACGATCCAGGCGTACAAGTTCAGCTTCGCCTGCGGCATCCTCGCGATCGTGTGTGTGCTGCGCTGGTTGTGGGATACCGACCGGCTGGTGAAGGAAGAAACGGTGGACGTCGGCGCGGGCATCCGCCTGCCAACCTACCGCACCGGCCCGTCCAGCCATGGCTGGTGGGCGACGATGGTGCTGCTCACCGTCGTTTTCATGATCTTCGTCATGGCGATGTTCAGCTTCGTCTACCTGTACGGGGTACAGCCGCGCTTCTGGGTGCCTGGCGCCGACAAGCTGTCGCTGCTCGCAATCCTTCCGGCCTATGCCGCCGCGGCTGGGCTCGCGCTGTTCTCCCGCTACATGCTCGCGCGCGAGAAGACGCAGCATTGGACGCCGGGCGTGCTGTTTGTTCTCGCGGCCTGTGCGCTGGTGGCGGCTAACGGCATCGACTTTTGGAGCTGGCTGCGATCCGGGCTGATGCCCACCGCCAGCGGGCAGGGGGCGACCGTTTATGGACTGCTCTCGCTCGAGGGCATTCTCGTGTTCATCGTCGTGCTGATGGCGGGGTACATCTCTGCCCGCAATGGTCGCGCGCTGATCGTCCGCCCGCGCAACAACAGCCTGGACCTGTGCGTGCTCTTCACTGTCTATGCGGCAGGGCAGGGGGCGGTGACTGCCGTTCTCACGCGCCTGTTTCCCTGGACCTGATGATGCGCGGCTGGACCTTCCTGCTCGCCGGACCGATCGTGTGGACGGTGCATTTCTTCGCGCTCTACGGGATCGCGAGCATCTTCCTCACCAGCACCATTTCGCGCGTGCTGACGGTGCTGGTGTCGGTCGCCTGCCTTGCCGCGATTGCGCTGCTGTTCGTGCGGGTTCAGGCTTCGCAGCCGGTGGATGACCCAGACGCATGGACGCATCGGGTCTCGCTGCTGGGGATCGGATTGTCCGGGGTGGCGATCTTCTGGCAGACGCTGCCGCCGCTGCTTGGCTGAGTTACCTTAGGGCGCCCCGGCCACGAGGGTTCCGCGGCCAGAGGCGTCTCGCGGCGCCTAGTGTTGGGGCTGCGCGCCGAAAGCCAGCGCGTCGGCCGAGCCCAGTTCCTGCTCGCCCGCGAACAGCCGGTCCAGCCGTGCCTTGATGTCGTGACGGTAGCTCTGGCAGGAAACCGCACGCGGTGCCGCGACCGAGACTTCGTCGGCGATGGCGCTCTTGATGCGGTCCATGGCGTGTTCGTCGAGCACCTTGGCCCGCTGGAGTTCGATGCACAGCTGCACCAGGCCGACCGCGGTCGCATGGGCGCGCAGGCCGACATTGGTCACGTCGAAATGAAGCCGTTTCTGCTTATCAAACGGGGTGGTCATCATTCCTCTCCTTGTTTTTTTCTCCAAGCACATCAAGCGCCTAGAATGACCTACGGTCAAGGAGCAGGATGTATCCAGCGCATGTCTGCGCCAAGGCGCCTCAGCCCGGCGTGACGAGATAATAGAGATTGTAGCCCACGAAGATGGCTACGATGATGAACAGCACGATCAGGGCAACTCTGCCCATCCCCTTGCGTGCATTGTTGTCGACCGGGTCGGAATTGCGATCCACTGTAACGTGCCCCATTCATCGTTGCTGATGAAGGAAAGACGCGCAGGCGGGCAGATCGTTGCGCGGGGCGTACGATCGTAGCTGGCGCGTTAAGGGAGCAGCGTTCCACCCGCGCCACTTGATCCATTGCGTCGATCAAGCATTAGAGGGGCATGACCACCACAACTACGCTCCCGCGCTTGCTTCAGCGCTGCGCGGGCCTGGCTTTGATCCTCGCACCCTTTGCGAACAACGCCGTGCAAGCCGCGGACCCGGCGCCGTTTGACTTGCCAGGGCCTGGGCTGCGCGTGACCGTGACGCGGGGCGGCGTCACGCTCCCGATTGGCGAGGTTCCCGATCTGGCGAGCGGCGACCGAGTGGTGGTGCAGGCCGATCTGCCCGAGGATCAGCGTGCGCGGTTCCTGCTCGTATCGGCCTTTCTGAGCGGCGCCACGAATCCGCCGCCGAAGAAATGGTTCGCCTCCGCCGAAACCTGGAAGCGCAAGGACAAGGACCGTGTCCTCACCCTTACCGTGCCCGAAGGTGCCAAGCAGCTTGTCCTGTTCCTGATCCCGGAAACCGGGGGAGCGGCTGGCACGATTGAGGATGCCGTTCGCGGCAAGCCGGGAGAATTCGTCCGCGCCAGCCAGTCGATCAACCAGGCCTCGCTCGACCGCTCGCGCTTGAATGCCTTCATCGCCGCGATACGCGCGCAGGAGAACAGCCATCCGGAGTTCCTGAAGAACCTCGCCCCGGTGCTCGCCCGCAGCCTGGCGATCAAGCTGAACGCTGATTGCCTTGCCAAGGTGGTCGAGTTCCAGGCCGCGTGCCTGCTGGAGGACCGGGAGTCGCTGGTGCTGGCCGATGTGCACAGCAGTTCGGTGGCGGAAACGCTGGCGGGTGCGCCGACCGATCTGGCGCTGCAACTGAGCTACACGCGCGAAGGCGGGCTGGGCTATTACAGCCCTTACATTGCCGTGGTGCGCGACATTGCGCGCGTGTTCGGCGCGTTCAGCAACCCGCAGTTTAACTATCTGCCGGCGCTCAGCCTGCGCGAGCGGTACCGCGTGTCACTGGTGCTGAACACCGCGCCTTCCTTTGCCAAGCCCAAGTCGGTGCTGGTGGCCTCCATGCCGGCGATCGGCAGCGACAGTCCGCCGCGACTGCGCGCCGCCAGCGACGCGCCGCTGTGCGGAGCCAATCCTAACTTCGTGCTCCCTGTGGAGGGAGCGCCGCTGATCTATTCCACTGACTATGCCCGCAACATGGTGCTGCGCGTGGGAGCAACCGAAGTGCCGGTCGAGGCGCGGGCGGAGCGGGGCGGCTATGTGCTGAAACGGCCGCTGAGCCCCAGCCCCGCCAGTGGTAGCATCGAAGGACAATTGACGGGCTATTGGGGTTATCAGCCTTTCACCGGGCCGCGGTTCAAGCTGCAATTCCCAACCGCTGAAGCATGGAAGGCTGGAGCCGATGCAACCAGCCTGGTTATAGGCCGGGACAATGGGCTGACCCTTACCGGCCCTGCACCGGCATGCGTGTCTAGCGTTTCCATGCGCATGGGCGACGCTGCCCCACAGCCGGTGGCGTACACCGTCGAAGGCGACAAGGGGCTGGCGCTCACCCTGCCGCTCAAGGACGCGCGTCCGGGCGAGGTGACCATCGAGGTGCGTCAGATGGGCCAGGCAGCGCCCGCGACGATCACGCTGCGCGCCTATCGCCAGGCGAGCAAAGTGATCGAGCTGAGCGTCCACGCCGGCGACAGCACGGCGCAGCTGACCGGCCAGCGGCTCGATCAGGTCGCCGCCGTGCAGCTTGGTGGTCTGATCCTCAAGCCCGACGGCCTAACGCGAGAAGGCGATGTCGACCGGCTGCGGCTGTCCGGCACCGGGGAAGCGCCGCGTGCGGGAGAACTGAGCGCACGGGTGACCCTTACCGACGGACGCACGCTCAACCTGCCGGTCACCGTACGTGCGCCGCGCGTCCAGGTGTCGATCCTCGACAAAAGCGTTCAGCCGAAGGACGTAACCGCGCCCCAGCGGCTCAGCGTGCCCCAAACCGTTCTGCCAGATACGGCGCGACTGGTTTTCTCGCTCCGGGCTGCCGCGGGCGGGCTGAGCGCCAGCGACGCTCTGGAAATTGCCGCCGCCGGGGGGCCGTCGGTTCGCCTGGCCGCAGGACTCGATCTCCAGTTGCAGGGGCAGGACGTGCTGGTCGCCAGGCTGGACCCCTCCGCGCTCGGCCCCTCGGCGTTCGGCCCCCTGCGCGTGCGGCTGGTCCGTGGCGCGGAGGCCAGCGACTGGCAGCCGCTGACTACCTTGGCACGTTTGCCCAAAGTCGAAGGGGTAGTGTGCAAGCAAGAGGACTGCACGCTGTCAGGAAACTCGCTGTTCCTCATCGAGAGCGTTGCGACGACGCCTGCGTTCGAGAAGCCGGCGCTGGTGCCGCAGGGCTTCACCGGCAGCACGCTCAAGGTACCAGTGCCGCAGGACGGCAGGCTGTACCTTAAGCTCCGCGATGCGCCGGATCAGGTCGTCTCGCTCGCGACGACCTGATCGTATGTACTACGCGGTCCGCCGTCTCCCCCCTGAAGCGAGGGAGACAGTAGACCGTCATGCTATCGGGGGCAGGCGGGTCAGGTGCTTGTCCAGCGTGGTCGGATAGTCGCGCACGCGGACGCCAGTGGCGTTGTAGATCGCGTTGGCCACCGCACCGCCGACGCCGCACAGGCCCAGTTCGCCGACGCCCTTGGCCTTCATCGGCGAAGACATCGGGTCGACTTCGTCCAGGAAGATCACGTCTTGGTGCGGGATGTCGGCGTGCACGGGCACTTCGTATCCAGCGAGATCGTGGTTCACGAAGAAGCCGAAGCGCTTGTCGACCGCGAGTTCCTCCATGATCGCCGCGCCAACGCCCATGGTCATCGCGCCGATCACCTGGCTGCGCGCGGCCTTGGGGTTGAGGATGCGGCCGGCGGCGCAGACCGCCAACATGCGCCGCACGCGGATCTCGCCGGTGAAGCTGTCTACTGCGGCTTCGACGAAGTGGCTGGCAAAGGTGGATTGCTGGTACTTTTTGCCCAAGTCGCCATATTCGATCTGGTCCTCGGCGACGAGTTCGCCGGCCGTGGCCGCATCGGCCAACCTGGCCCGGCGATTGCCCGAACGCACTTCGCCATCGGCAAAGGCTGCATCGGCCGAGTTGAAGCCCAGCTTCGCCGCCACCGCTTCGCGCAACTTGACGCAGGCCGCGTAAACGCCGGCCGTCGCGTTGTTGGCGCCCCACTGGCCGCCCGAGCCTGCCGAGGCTGGCATGTCGGAATCACCCAGCTTCACCACCACATAGCTGAGCGGCACGCCCATCATCTCCGCCGCGGTCTGGGCGATGATGGTGTAGCTGCCGGTGCCGATGTCGGTCATGTCGGTTTCGACGGTCACCACGCCACGCCCGTCGAGCCGCACCCGCGCTGCCGACTTCATCAGCAGGTTGTTGCGGAAGCCCGCCGCCACGCCCATGCCGACCAGCCAGCGCCCGTCGCGGACCTGGCCGGGCTTGGGGTTGCGCTTGCTCCAGCCGAAACGCTCCGCACCCAGGCGCAGGCATTCGTTCAGCTGGCGCTGCGAATAACGGCGCTCGGGCTTTTCGGGGTCGAACTGGATGTCGTTGACGATGCGGAACTCGACGGGGTCCATGCCCAGCTTTTCCGCCATCTCGTCCATCGCGACTTCCAGCGCCATCATCCCCGGCGCTTCGCCCGGCGCACGCATCGCATTGCCTTCGGGCAAGTCGAGCACCGCCAGCCGCATGGCGGTCATCCGGTTCTCGCCAGCGTAGAGCAGCCGGGTCTGCGATACCGCCGTTTCCGGACCGCCGCCGGGCAGATCGCCCGACGTGCTTTCATGCGCTATGGCCGTGATGCGCCCGTCGCGATCGGCGCCGAGGCGGATGCGCTGGATCGTCGCTGGGCGGTGCGTGGTGTTGTTGGCGATCAGCGGGCGTTGCAGCGCCAGCTTGACCGGGCGGCCCGCCGCCCTGGCGCCCAGTGCCGCCAAGATCGCGTCGGCGCGCACGAACAGCTTTCCGCCAAAGCCGCCGCCCACATAGGGGGAGTCCAGCCGGACATTCTCCTTGGGAATGCCCAGCGTGCGGGCGACTTCGCTCTTGCCCCAGGCGATCATCTGGTTGGACGTCCACAGCGTCAGCTTGTCGCCGTTCCATGCCGCGATGGTCGCATGCGGCTCCATCATCGCATGGGTGTGATCGGGCGTGGTGTAGGTGGCGTCGAGCGTCACCGGCGCGGCCTTGAACGCGCCCTCGAAATTGCCGACCCGCGCGATGGGCGGGGCGGCACTGCCTTCGCCGCTATTCTCGCCGTCCAGCGGCGCGCGCTTGGCTTCCTCGGCCAGGTCGAACCGTCCTTCGGCACGGGCATAGTCCACCCGCACCAGTTGCGCTGCCGCCCGCGCCTGTTCGAAGGTCTCGGCCACCACCACGGCGACTGCCTGGTGATAATGCTGGATGTCGGGTCCGCCGAGCAGCTTGGCGGTGTTCATGTTGCCCTTGCCCAGCTTGCCAGCGTTTTCGGCCGTCACGATGGCGAGGACCCCCGGCGCGGCCTTTGCCGCGCGCAGGTCCATCGAACGGATGCTGCCCTTGGCGATCGCCGCGCCCACCACATAGCCATAGGCGGGGTTCGCGACCACATCGTGCCGTTCATAGGCATAGGGCGCGCGGCCGGTGGTCTTGAGCGGGCCGTCGATCCGGTCAGTGGGCTTGCCGATCACCTTGAGCTGGTCGATCGGGTTGGTGCCTGCGGGCGTGTCGAACTTCATCGGATCAGCCCCTTGCTTCGTGCATCACCGCTGCGAGCGTGCGCTCCACCAGCGGAACTTTGAAGGCATTGTCGTGCGTCGGACGCGCGCCCGCCATCAGCCCGGCGGCGACCGCGCGGGAGCCCTGCTTCATGTTTGCCTCCGCAGCCTCCACGCGCCACGGCTTGTGCGCGACGCCCCCCACGGCAACCCGGCCGCTGCCATCCTTTTGGATCACCGCCGCGATCGAGACGACCGCAAAGGCATAGGAGGCGCGGTCGCGCACCTTATGGTAGAAATGCTGGCCGCCGATCGGCTTGGGCAGCGTTACCGCGGTGATCAGCTCGCCTGGCGCCAGCACCGTGTCGAGGTGCGGCGCGTCGCCCGGCAGGCGGTGGAATTCGGCCATGGGGATTGATCGGCCGGCGCCGGCAGCGGTTACCGTCTCCACCTTCGCATCGAGCACGCGCATCGCCACCGCCATGTCGCTGGGGTTGGTCGCAATGCAATGGTCACTGACCCCGACCACGCCCAGCTGACGGCTGTAGCCCCCGATCGCCGCGCAGCCCGAGCCTGGCCGGCGCTTGTTACATGGCTGGTTGGTGTCGTAAAAATAAGGGCAGCGCGTCCGCTGGAGCAGGTTGCCCGCGGTAGTCGCCTTGTTGCGCAGCTGGCCCGAAGCACCGGCAAGCAGCGCCCGCGACAGCACGGCATAATCCTTGCGCACGCGCTTGTCGGCGGCAAGATCGGTATTGCGCACCAGCGCGCCGATGCGCAGCCCACCCTCGTTGGTCTTCTCGATCTTGTCGAGGCCAAGCCCGTTCACGTCGATCAGGTGCCGTGGCGCTTCGATCTGCAGCTTCATCAGGTCTAGCAGGTTGGTGCCGCCGGCGATGAACTTGGCGCCGGGCGTGCGGCTTGCGGCGGCGGCAGCCTCGGCGGGCGAACTGGCGCGCTCATAGGTAAAGGGCTTCATGCCTTCTTCCTTCCCACCGCGACTTCGGCAATCGCCTCGGCGATATTCGAATAAGCGCCGCAGCGGCAGATATTGCCGCTCATCCGTTCGCGCACCTCAAGGTTGGTTGCCGCCGGGCGGCCCTCCAGGTCCTGCGTCACATGGCTAGGAACTCCGGCCTTGATCTCGTCGAGCACGGCAACTGCCGAGCAGATCTGCCCAGGCGTGCAGTAACCGCACTGGTAACCATCATGCTTGACGAACGCCGCCTGCATCGGGTGCAGCTTGTCGGGCGTGCCCAGGCCCTCGATGGTGGTGATCGCATCGCCCTGGTGCATCACCGCCAGGCTGAGGCAGCTGTTGATCCGCCGCCCATTCACGATCACCGTGCACGCGCCGCACTGACCATGGTCGCAACCCTTCTTGCTGCCGGTCAGGTGCAGATGCTCGCGCAGTGCGTCGAGCAGCGTCGTGCGGGTGTCGACCTCCAGCGTCTGGCCGCGGCCGTTCACTTCGAAAGCGACGCGCATCATGCTCGGCTGATCCTCTGGGGCAAGCGCCATGGTCTGGGCCTCTGCTGTAGGAACGGCGGTCACCGCCGCCGACGCCGCGCCGCCAATCAGCAGGTCGCGACGGCTGAGTTCAAGCTCGCCAGCATCAGGCATTGGCGGGTCGCTCCATTGTGGGTTGATCCTGAGCATAACGCCGCGGGCGACGCTTCGCTAGCCTGCGTCAGTTCGCCATCTCGCTCAGCAACGCTTCAACACGCTGCAACCGTTCGGCCGGCGCTTCGATTGCTTCGCTCAGCAGCAGCCGCCCGTTCTTCTCGATCAGCCCGAACGCATCGGGATCGCCCCCGAAGCTGCTGTCCGGCGTGAGCGCGAGCGCCGCCGGCCCCGCGTCGATCCGCCTTATTCCCGCCGAGCGCGCCAGCAACCGCGCGCGGGCAAGCGCGATCAGCGTCTGCACTTCGTCCGGCAGTTCGCCGAAACGGTCCTCCAGCTCGGCCTCGAAACTGTCCATCCCGCCAACGCTGTCGATCCGGGCGAGGCGGGCGTAGAGGGTGACGCGCAGCTCCTCCTCCGGGACCCAACCCTCGGGCAGGCGCCCGTGCAACCCCAGGTTGAGCTGCGCGGTCCAGCGCTCGACTTCCTCCCCGCGGGTGCGGCGTACCGCGATCTCCAGCAGGTGCTGGTACAGGTCGATGCCGATCAGCTTCATATGCCCGGCTTGCGCCTCACCCAGCAGGTCGCCGGCGCCACGCATATCGAGATCGCGCGCGCTGATCGCAAAGCCGGCGCCCAGCCGATCGAACGCCTGGAGCGTGCGCAGCCGGGTAAGCGTGCGCGGCGCAATCTCTGCGTCGGGATCGGTGACCAGCAGCACCTGGCCGCGTCGGCTGCCGCGCCCCACGCGTCCGCGCAGCTGGTGGAGCTGTGACAGCCCGAAGCGATCGGCGCGCCACACGATCATGGTGTTCGCGCGCGGTACGTCCAGCCCGGCCTCGATGATGTTGGTGGCGAGCAGCACGTCGCCTTGACCTGCGCCGAAGCGGACCATCACGTCATCAATGTCTTGTGCCGGCAACTTGCCATGCGCTTCGAAGATCTTGAGCTCGGGCACCAGCTTGCCCAACCGCTCGGCAAGCGGTGCCATGTCCTCGATGCGCGGCACGACGACGAAGCTCTGCCCGCCGCGGCTGCGCTCGCGCAGCAGGGCGGTGCGCAGCACCTGCGGATCGAAGCTCAGCACGGCGGTGCGGATCGGCTGGCGGCGGGCAGGCGGCGTGGCGATCACCGACAGTTGCTGGAGGCCCACCAGCGCCATTTGCAGCGTGCGCGGGATCGGCGTGGCGCTCAGCGTCAGTACATGGCCTTCGCCCATGGTCCGCAGCCGGTTCTTGTCAGCGGCGCCGAAACGCTGCTCCTCGTCGATAACGACTAGCGCCAAGTCCTTGTACTCAATGCCCTTGCCAGCAACCGCGCCGGTGCCGATCACGACCCCCACCGACCCATCCGCGAGGCCTGCCTTGACCGCCTTCTTCTCGGCGGCGGTAGAAAGGCGGGAGAGCCCGGCCACCTGGATGCCAGTACCTTCGAAGCGATTGGCGAAGCTCTCCAGATGCTGGCGGGCGAGTACCGTGGTCGGCGCCGCTACCGCCACTTGCCGCCCGGCCAGTGCCGCCAGCGCCGCGGCGCGCAGCGCCACTTCGGTCTTGCCATAGCCGACATCGCCAACCACCAACCGGTCCATCGGCTTGCCCGAGGCGAGGTCGTCGCGCACCGCCGCGATCGCCTTGGCCTGGTCGGCGGTTTCGATGAAAGGGAAGCCGCTGGCGAAGCGCTCATAGGCGGCAGGATCGGGCTCGATCACTGCGGCGGTGCGCTTCTCACGCTCGGCAGTGAGCGCCAGCAGCGCGCGTGCGCTTTCCTCGACCGCCTCGTTGATCGCCCCACGACGCTTCTGCCAACTCGATCCGTCGAGCCGGTCGAGCGTCACTGCTTCCTCGTCCGCGCCATAGCGCCAGATCCGGTCGGCCTCCGCCACCGGCACCAGCCGCCGGCCATCCTCGGCATAGCGCAGCTGGATGCCATCGCCGGCGGGTTCGCCTTCGGCAACGGGAAGCGGCGCCAAACCCTCGACGACGCCGATACCATGATCCTCGTGCACCACCACGTCGCCGACCCGGATGTCGCCCAGGTCGAACAGCTCCGCACCCGACGCCACGCTCTGGCTGTCATCCAGCTTCGCGCGGCTGCCGAGCAAGTCCGCTGCCGCGACGGCAAGCACGCCTTCGGCGCGGAAGCCGCGGTCGACCGGCATCGCCAGCGTCACCAGACTGCCGGAAGGCGCTGCCAGAACCGCCGCCCAGCTATCCGCTTCCACTGCCTCGCAGTTTAGCACCTTGGTCGCCCGCCGCTTGATGAAGCGTAGGTCGCGCGGGCTGCCGAGCAAAACGACGCGGTTGCCTTCTGCAAACGCCGCTCGCGCAGCCTTGGCAAAGCCGCGCATCGGCGCGCGGCTCTCGACGAAGCGCGCCGGCGGCTCGCTAGGCTCCGGAAGCGTCAGCGCCTCGCGGGCGGTGAGTGCCTCGCTCCAGCGTGTCTCCTCGCACACGCCGCGCCCGGATCCGGGCCGCTGTCGCTCGGCATCGGCGGCAAGCGCCAGGAAGCGCTTCCGGCGCTTGTCCGCACCCGGCTCAACAACCACCACGGCGCCGGGCACATGGTCGAGCAGCGGCACTGCGTCATCCAATTCGGGTTCGGTCACCCGACCCATTTCCAGCACTTCGGCTTCGCCGACCGTGAGTTGGCTGGCGGCGTCATAGGGCCGTACCCAGGCGACGCGCCCATCCTGTGCCTCGATGCGATAGGGCTGGCCGGCATCGGCGGGGAAGACGTCGATCACTTGGCCGCGCAGGGCCACCTCGCCGGGTTCGTCGACCCGCTCGTCATGGACATAGCCGATCTCGACCAGCTTCTCGGCGAAGGCGGCAAGGTCGATCTCCTGGCCCACCGCGACGAGCGGCGGCGCCGTGTCGAAGGCCGGCGGAGCAGGGTAGAGCCGCGCTGCCGCTTCGCCCGTGCTGACCAGCGCCACGCGTTTTCCATCCGCCTTCGCGACCCGCAGCCGCCGCAATGCCGCCACGCGCTGCCCGACATTGGCGGGAGAGGCCGGCGCGCCGTCGCCTGGGAGCGCGTCGCTGCCTGGGGCGAAGATGACCGCCACGTCCGGCACCGCCGCGGCGAGGGCGCGCTCTATTGCGGCGGCGCGGGGTTCGTCGGGGGCTAGGAAGATTATGTCGTTGGTTTGCAGGGCTTGCGCGAGATGTACTGCGACTTCACCGACGCTTGGATATTCGCTCACTTGTTCATTGCCCCACGCTAGCACAGGCCAGCCGAACGAGTGCGGGTGCGGGACGTTCCGGTGGCACTATCGGATCAGGGCGTAGGGCTTGTTGGCCAGCATCTGGTCGACGCGGAAATCATGTACCTTGGTGTCGCCCCACCAAGCGGGATCTAGGGACAGGTCCCCCCTTACTGCTGGTGCGCAACGGATTGGAACAACGACCAGCAAGTCGTTCACTCGAAAGGTGAATAGATTCTCGGCTCGTGCGCCGGTGGCGTCCACGCGAGTGAAGCTGGCGTCCGTCGACTTGAGTGCGAGGCACTCGGCAATGGCGGTTTGCTTGATCTGGCCGGTGCGCCAGTCGCCAGCGGTGTCGTTCTGGCGGGCGGCATAGTCGACGGGGCGGCGATTGTCGGGATCCACCAGGCTGAAATCCCAGAAATCCGTGCCCTGGTAGCAGTCGGGCACGCCGGGCAGGGTGGAGCGCAGTACCGCCTGGACGATGCCGTTTACCGCGCCCGCGGGGCCGATCTGGTCGACGAAATCGGTAAGTTCGCGGCGTAATTCCGCGCTTCTGAGGAAGTTTCGCACGAAATCGGCGATACGCGCTTCATAGGCTTCGTCGGGGAGCGTCCAGGACGAGCGCAGTTTTGCCTCGCGCAGCGCCTTTTGCGACCATTGCACCACCCGCTCGGCAAAACCTTCGGGATCGTCCAGCACGAAGGGGCAGGCGCCGACCAGCGTCTGGAGCACCTGATAGCAGTCGCCGGCGTCGATGCCCTCGGCGATCGACAGTTCGCCCCAGCGGGTGGCGGTTTCGATCCATAGCTCGGGCATTTCGCTCAGCACCGCGAGGCGGGCGCGTACATCTTGGCCCCGCTTATGATCGTGGGTGGCGGTGGTGAGCATGGCGTGGGGATAAGCGGCGGCGCGCGCCTGTACCGTTTCGGCGAACTCGGCGGGGGAGAGCGAGAAGCGGTCGGCGTCGAAGCCCACATCGGTGCGCGAGAGCAGCCGGCCATAGCGATAGAAGGCGGTGTCCTCGACCGACTTGGCGGCGAGCGGGGCGCTCAGCTGTTCGAAGCGGCGGGTGGCGTCCTGGGCTTGCCCGCCCTGCATCCACGCAACGAGCTGATCGATGACCGCCGTCTCGGACGGCCGCACCGCTTCTTTGGCAGCCGCAGCGGCGCGGCCCAGTCTGTCGTCAAGGCTTTGGCCGCCATAGCTACGATAGGCTGTGAACTGCACCAGGATTGCGGCCAGGCCGCGGCGGATCATGCCGCGCGTGATGTCGCGCGTCGCGAGGTCGGCGCGGGCGATCCGGTGGAACGCGTCGGCGACGGCGTCGAGCTGGCCGGGGAAGGTGCGCTCGAGGATCTCGATGCGGGCGGCGTGTTCCTCCTCCAGGAAGTCGGCGGGGCGCCCGCTCAACTCATGCCAGTAGCGGGTGAGCGGGGCTTCGCCGGCGGGGTCGTGGAGCAGTCCGGCGACATGGTTCATGAAGTCATAGCCGCTGGTGCCGTCGGTCTGCCAATCGGTGGGCAGCGGTTCGCCGGCGGCGAGGATCTTCTCGACGATAAGATAGGCGGGGCCTTCGCGCTGTGCCTCCAGCGCCGCGCGCAGCCGCCGGCAATAGCCGCCGGGATCGGCGAGACCATCGACATGGTCGACGCGCACGCCGTCGATCAGGCCTTCGCGATACAGGCGCAGGGGGAGGACGTGGACGGCGTCGAACACCGCCTGCTCCTCGACCCGCAACCCGGCCAGTTCGGTGATGTCGAAGAAGCGCCGCCAGTTGATCTCGTCCGCAGCGGTGCGCCACCAGGCGAGGCGGTAATGCTGGCGTTCGAGCAGGGCGTGCAGGCGCTCGGCACCCTCGGGGGTATGCCCATCATAGCGGGTGGCGAGATCGGCTTCGCCGGCAAGGGCGGCGCGGTCTTCGGGGCGGAGCGGGAAGCGGTGGGTGCCGTGCGCCATGACGGCCGATCCATCGGCCTCCAGCGCCAGGGCGCCGCTGCGCAGCGCTTCGCCATAGCCGGTGCCGAGGAAGGGCGCGAGCAGCTTGCCCGCATCCCAGTCGATGTCGAAGAAGCGCGCGAACGCGCTGTCGGGCCCATGTTCGAGCACGTCCATCCACCAGCGATTGTCGGCGCCGCCCACCGCCATGTGGTTGGGCACGATATCGAGGATGATGCCGAGCCCCTCGGCTTTCAGTGCCGCCGCTAGCGCGCGGAAGCCGTCTTCGCCGCCCAGTTCCGGGTTGATCGTCGTGGCATCGACCACGTCATAGCCGTGCGTCGAGCCCGAGCGCGCCGTGCCGATCGGGGAGGCGTAGAGGTGGCTGACCCCCAGCGACTTGAGATAGCCTGCGAGCGGGACCGCCGCGTCGAAGGGAAAGTCGCGGTGGAACTGGATGCGGTAAGTGGCGCGCGGGATCATGATTTCCTGGCTTCACGAATAAGGGTCAGGCGGCGCGACACGTCGTCGCGCGCGAACAGCGCTTCCGCACGATCGGGCAGGCGGCGGCGCCAATTGGGGTGTTCGTCGACGGTGCCGGGCAGGTTGGGCGCCTCGTCGAGGCCGAACAGATCCTCCGCAGGGACGATCAGCAATTCGCAGGGCGCCTGGGCGGCGAAGGCGATGACGGCGTCGAGCGCCGGCTCGGGTTGGTCGGGCGCGGGTTCGAGACCTTTGGCTACACCAGCGTCGCTGCAAGCCTGCCACAGGCTGCTCCGTTCCGTGGCACGCTGGGTCCGGTCGGCTTCGCGGTCGCCGGCGGCGCCGAGCTTCTCGCGCCAGTCGATGTCGCGGCCCTGCCACCAACCGGCGATCGGCGTCAGGTCGTGGGTGCTCGTCATCGCCGCGGCCTGTTCGTCCCATCCCGACGACGGCGTGAAGTCACCCGCTTCGTCGCGTTCGAAGGGGAGCACGCGCATGCCCATCAGCCCCCGCTCGGCGATGGTGTCGCGGAAGCCGGGCGGCACGACGCCCAGATCCTCGCCGATCACCAGCGCACGGGCGCGATGCGATTCCAGCGCGATGAGGCGCAGGATGTCCTGTTCGGGGAAACGCAGATAGGCGCCGTCGAGCGGCTCCGCGCCGCTTGGCACCACCCACAGCCGCCGCAGTCCCAGAGCATGGTCAATGCGGATGCCGCCGGCATGGCGCATGGCGCTGCGGATCAGGCCGATAAAGGGGGCATATTCCAGCCTTTGCAGCGCGAAGGGCGAAAAGCTGGTGATGCCCCAATTCTGTCCGGCAGCCTGGAAGGCGTCGGGCGGGGCGCCGATGCCGATGCCCATCATCAGTTCCTCGCCCCGGCTCCAGGCATGGCTGCCGCCTGGGTCCAGCCCGACGGCCAGATCGGTCACCAGCCCGATCGCCATGCCGCTGGCGGGATCGCCGGCGCGCGACAGCGACTGGTCGGTCCACCATTGCAGGAACAGGTGGAAGTCGATCTCCCCGGCCTGGTCGCGTGCGAACTGCTCCACCGCTGGCGCATCCGGGCGGCGATAGACCTCAGGCCAGTCCTGCCACCCGCGCGCGCCTGTGCTTGCGAAGAAATGGGCGTGCAGCGCCTCGAACCGGGCATGGCCAATCAGCGCCGCGTCTGCGCCGGCAGCGAAGCTACGGAAGCCGGGATCGTCCCGCTTGGCGTCATAGAGCCTGCGGAGCGCCGCCAGCTTGGCAGGCACCGCCTGCTGCCAGTCGATCAGCCCGCCAGCTTCATCGTCGAACCAGCCCCGGCCGGCATCCGCGAACCAGGGATTGAGAAAGTGACGGCTGGACGGGGAATAGGGGCTGTAGCGGCTGGGATCGGTGGTGAAGAGCGCGTGCACGGGGCTCATCATCACCGCGTCGGCGCCGGCGTTGCGGGCCTGGCTCACGAAGTCGGCAAGGCTGCCAAAGTCACCGAACGGCTGTTCGTCGCGCAGCGAATAGATCTGGGCGGCAGTGCCCCAGGGGCGGGTGCCGGGCGCGATCTCGACGCAGCGCGGCGGCGCTACGATGATGGGAAGCACGCCGCCCGACCATTCCAGCCGGTGATAGCCGATGGCGGTCACCGGAGGCTCCGTCGCCAGGTCCAGGTCTAGGCGGGTGCCGTCTTCCAGCACCAGTTGCGCCGCACCGTAGAGCCCCGCGATCCGCTCGCCGGCCTGCAAGACCCGGCACGAGGGCCCCGCCGCGTCGCCGAGCATCGCCATGCTTTCCCGGCACTGCGCTTCGCCGTCGCACGCGAAGCCGAGACCCGACAACACCAGCCTCAGGCTCTCGGGCGATACGCGGCGGGCGGTGCTGTCGGCATCCTCCCACTCGATCGAAATGCCGGCAGCTTGCGCCAGTCGTTCGACGGCCTGATCGGTCATCCCTGCCACCACGCACAAAAGCTTGCCGGCATCAGTCCGCTCTCGGTCCGGCCGGCGCCGATCGTCACCACCGTGTCGCCCTGAACGGCTTCCATCGCGACGGGCGCCTCGCCGAGGTTCAGTGCCAGGGTGAGGGTGCCGCCGCCGAGTTGCCAGCGTGCCACCACCGCCTTGTCGCCGATCGCCTCGGCGCCTAGCGACTTGCTCGCCTCCAGATGCGGGATGATCCGCTCGCGCCGCAGCGCCAGCAGGTCCTTGTACAGCGTCCCCCAGGCCTGCGCATCGGGCCCGGGCGCGGCACGGGACGCGTCGAACGTTGCGCGCGCATTGGGATCGGGAATCCGCTCGCGCAGCGCTGGGTCCGAGAAGCCGGGAAAGTGCGCGAACTCGCCGCGTCGGCCTTCCCGCACGGCGTCTGCCAGTTCGTCATGGAAGTCGGTGAAGAACAGGAACGGCGTTTCCGAACCCTCCGCATCGCCCATGAAGGCGAGCGGGATTTGCGGGCAGAGCAGCAGCATGCCCGTGGCCGCGCGGAGCCGTTCGACGCTGGTGAGGACGGTCAGCCGTTCGCCGAGCGCGCGGTTGCCGATCTGGTCGTGGTTTTGGAGGAAGGAGACGAAGCGGAAGGGGGGCAGATGGCCGCTGGGGGTGCCGCGCGGCTTGCCCTTCTGGTTGGGCGAGCCCTGACCCTGATAGATGAAACCTTCGCTCAGACAGCGGGCGAGCTTTTTGGCAGGATCCTCCGCGAAGTCCTTGTAATAGCCATGATCTTCGCCGGTCAGCAGGACGTGCATGACGTTGTGGAAGTCGTCGTTCCACTGCGCGTCGTAGCTGCCCTTGAGCCGGGCGGCGTCGTTATGCTCGTTCTCCAGCACCAGGTGGATGTGGCGGTCCGGGGAGGCGGCGCGGATCTCACGCGCCATGCGATCGAGGAACGCGTTGTCGGCGATCGCATGCACCGCGTCGAAGCGCAGGCCGTCGAAGCGGAACTCGCGCAGCCAGTAGATTGCGTTGTCGATGAAGAAGCGAGCGACCGGCTCCTTGGCGAAGTCGATCGCGCCGCCCCAGGGCGTGTCCACATCGGCCTTGAAGAAGTCGGGCGCGTAGGCGGAGAGGTAATTCCCGTCGGGACCGAAATGGTTGTAGACCACGTCGAGGAATATCATCACGCCCTCGGCATGCGCCTGGTCGACCAACGCCTTGAGCGCGTCGGGATCGCCATACGCGGCTGCCGGGGCATAGGGCAGCACGCCGTCATAGCCCCAGTTGCGGGTGCCGCCGAACGCCGCGACCGGCATGAGTTCGAGCGCGGTGAAGCCAGTGTCGGCAGCGCTGGCCAGCATCTTGGCCACGCCCGCGAAGCCGCCCGCCACGCCGGCATGGCATTCCAGGATTACCGCCTCATTCCAGGGTCTTCCGCGCCAGTCCTGCGTTTTCCACTGAAAGCTTTGGGGGTCGGTTACGATGCTCCAGCCGTGGACGTCGCTGCCCTGCGCGCGGGCGGCGGGGTCGGGCACGGCGGTGCCGTCGGGCAGGCGGAAGCGGTAGCGGGCGCCCGCGCCGCACGGGGCTTCCACTGCGAACCAGCCATCGGCCTGAGGCTCCATGGCGCGGGGTTCCTGGCCGTCGACCTCCAGCGTCAACGTGTCGAGCGCGGGTGCCCAAAGCGCGAAACGGGTGCGGTCGGGCGCCAGCAGGACGGGACCCCAGTTCATTCGATGTTCCCCGTGGCGTAGAGGAGCACCGCGGCGCGATCCTCGACCCGCAGCGTCGTCTCGGTCAGGTCGCGTTCGCCAATGCCGGTGTCGGCGCTGTCGACCAGCAGGCGGCGATACACGTGCGGCTCGGGCAGGGTGAAGTCGAGCGAGACCTGCGACCCGTTCATCAGCAGCGTGATCGCCTCGTACTGGCCGTCCTCCAGCAGGCGCGCGCGGCGCATCACCAGCGCCTTGCCTTCCGGGTTCTGCCAGTCCTCAGGGGTGAGCGACTGGCCGCGCTCGTCGAACCAGTCGATGTTGCGGATGCCGGGCGCGATCTCCTCGCCGTAGAGGAAGGCGCTGGAGCGGACGAGGGGATAGTGCTTGCGGATGAGGATCAGGCGGCGGACGAAATGCGCCAGGCTCTGGCCCGCCTCGCTCGCGGCCTGCGCCCAGTCGAGCCAGCTGATCTCGTTGTCCTGGCAATAGGCGTTGTTGTTGCCACCCTGCGTGCGGCCGAACTCGTCGCCGGCGAGCAGCATCGGGGTGCCGAGCGAGCTGAGCACCGTGATCAGCATCGATCGGCGCACGCGCTCGCGCACCGCGTTGATCGCCGGATCGTCGGTCGGGCCCTCTACGCCCCAGTTGCAGGAATGGTTGTCCGAGTGCCCGTCGCGATTGTCCTCACCATTGGCCTCGTTGTGGCGCTCTTCGTACTGGGTCAGGTCGGCGAGCGTCTGGCCGTCATGGCTGGCGACGTAATTGACGCTGGCCCAGGGGCGACGAGCGCGGCGGTCGAACAGGTCGCCGGAGCCTGAAAGGCGCGCGGCGAATTCGGGGCGGACGCCGGCATCCCCCTTCCAGAAGCGGCGGGTGGAGTCGCGGAACTTGTCGTTCCATTCGGCAAAGCCGGGCGGGTGGTTGCCGAGCTGATAGCCGCCGGGCCCGATGTCCCAAGGCTCGGAGATCAGCTTGACGCGGCCGAGCACCGGGTCCTGGCGCAGCACGTCGAAGAAGGAGGCGCCGGGATCGAAGCCGCCATCGCCGGTGCGCCCCAGCGTCGAGCCGAGGTCGAAGCGGAAGCCGTCGATATGGTAGGATTCCACCCAGTGGCGCAGCGAATCCGTCACCATCTGGAGCACGCGCGGCT
The DNA here is from genome assembly GCF_021043375.1 of Sphingomonas sp. IC-56. Lineage (GTDB taxonomy): Bacteria > Pseudomonadota > Alphaproteobacteria > Sphingomonadales > Sphingomonadaceae > Sphingomonas. The sequence goes on along the minus strand of NZ_JAJNDV010000006.1, from coordinate 59,315 downwards.
GATCGAGGTTGAAGGTGTTGCCCGTCCCGGTGTCGTTCACGCAATAGCGCGGATTGTCCTTTTGCAGCCGGTAGTAAGTCGCATTGTCGAGGCCGCGGAAGCACATGGTCTGGCCGAGCTCGGACCCTTCGGCGGTGTGGTTGTAGACCACGTCGAGCAGTACTTCGATGCCCGCGGCGTGGAAGCGTCGGACGGCCAGCCGCAGATCGTCGGCATCGCCGCCGCCCAGATAGCGCTGCTCGGGCGCGAAGAAGGAGAGGCTGTTATAGCCCCAATAGTTCACCAGTCCTTTTTCCTGCAGGAAGCGGTCCTGAACGAAGCCGTGCACCGGCATTAGCTCGATGGCGGTGATGCCCAGGCGCTGGAGATGGGCGATCACGTCGGGATGGCTGAGCGCACGGTAGGTGCCGCGCTCGGCATGTGGCACGCTTTCCATCAGCTGGGTGAGGCCCTTTACATGCGCCTCATAGATCACGGTTTCGGACCAGGGAGTGTTGGGCCGGCGGTCGTCGCCCCAGTCGAAAGCGTCCGTGACCACCACCGACTTGGGCATCGCCGCCGCGCTGTCGCGCCGGTCGAAGCTCAGGTCTGCGCGCGGCGAGTTGACGCGGTAGCCATGCAGCGCGTCGCTCCAGCGGATGCGGCCAAAGGTGCGGCGGGTATAGGGATCCAGCAGCAGCTTGTTCGGATTGAAGCGATGGCCCTGTTCGGGTGCATAGGGACCATGCGCGCGAAAACCGTAGAGCTGGCCCGGGCGCGCATCGGGCAGATAGCCGTGCCAGATCTCGTCGGTCCATTCGGGCAGCTCCAGCCGGGCGATCTCGCGCCGGCCATGTTCGTCGAACAGGCACAGTTCGATCTTTTCAGCGTGCGCGGAGAACACGGCGAAGTTGACGCCAAGGCCGTCAAAGGTCGCGCCGAGCGGGTAGGGGCGGCCCGCCTCGAGGCGATCGGGGATACGAGTCAAGCAGCAGTTCCTTCGTAACGCAGGATGATGGCCGCCAGCGGCGGAATGGTGAGGTCGAGCGATTGGGGTTGGCCGTGGCTGGGCACGTTGGCGCTGTGCAGCGCCTCACCATTGCTTAGGTTCCCGCCGCCATAGCCGGCGGCATCGCTGTTGAGGATTTCGGCCCAGCGCCCGGCATGGGGCACACCGACGCGGTAGCCGTGGCGCGGGACGGGGGTCAGGTTGACCGCGACCAGCAGGGGCGCGCCGCCATAGGCGGAGCGGCGCAGATAGACGAACACGCTGTTCGCCGCGTCGTCCCCGACGATCCAGTCGAACCCGCGCCAGTCCGCGTCGCTATGGTGCAGCGCGGGCTCGGTGCGATAGACGTGGTTCAGGTCGCGGACCAGCGCCTGCACGCCGGCATGATCAGGTGCCTGAAGCGCCTGCCAGTCGAGCTGGCCGTCATGGTTCCACTCGGCGGTCTGCGCCAGTTCGTCGCCCATGAACAACAGCTTCTTGCCCGGGTGCGTCCACATGAACGCGTAATAGGCACGCAAATTGGCGAAGCGCTGCCAGCGGTCGCCCGGCATCTTGGCGAGCATCGAATGCTTGCCATGGACGACCTCGTCATGGCTGAGCGGCAGGATGAACTTTTCGGTGAACGCATAGACCAGCCCGAAGCTCATATCGCCGTGATGCCATTGGCGGTGCAGCGGATCACGCTCCAAGTAGCGCAGGGTGTCGTTCATCCACCCCATGTTCCATTTAAAGGTGAAGCCCAGCCCGCCATGCTCGACCGGCGCGGTTACGCCGGGAAAGGCCGTGGATTCCTCGGCAATGGTGATCGCGCCGGGGCAGCGTTCCGCCACCACCTGGTTCATGCGCTGGAGGAAGGCGATCGACTCTAAATTCTCACGCCCGCCATGGCGGTTCGGTACCCATTCGCCCTCACGACGGCTGTAATCGCGGTAGAGCATCGAGGCGACGGCATCGACGCGCAGCCCGTCGATGTGGAAGCGCTCCAGCCACCACACGGCCGAGGCGATCAGCATGCCCGACACCTCCTGGCGCCCAAGATTGTAGATCAGGGTATTCCAGTCGGGGTGATAGCCCTCGCGTGGATCGGCATGTTCGTAGAGGGCGGTGCCGTCGAAGTTTGCCAAGCCGTGCGCGTCGGACGGAAAGTGGGCAGGTACCCAGTCGAGGATGACGCCGATGCCGACGGCGTGGCAGCGGTCGACGAAGCGGGCGAACTGTTCTGGGCTGCCATGGCGCGAAGTGGGCGCGAACTGCGACAGCGGCTGATAGCCCCAGGAGCCGCCGAACGGATGCTCCATGATCGGCATCAGCTCGACATGAGTAAAGCCCATGTCCTGAAGGTAGGGGATCAGCTGCTCGGCGATCTGGTCCCAGTCATGCTCGCCGCCATGCCAGGGCCGCCGCCAGGAGCCGGCGTGCATTTCATAGATCGAAACGGGCGCGCCGGGATGCTGGCGCTCGGCGCGCTTCGCCATCCAGTCGGCATCGCTCCACTGGAAATCGGGCGCCGGCGCGACGATTGAGGCGGTTGCGGGCGGGAGTTCGGTGGCGCGGGCGAGCGGATCGGCTTTCTCGCGACGCACGCCATCGGCACCGGTCACGGCGAACTTGTACCGCGCACTTGCACCGACGCCCGGCACGAAAATCTCCCACAGCCCAGCGCCATGGTGCAGCCGCATCGGCAGCCGCTGCGCGTCCCAGCCGGTGAAGTCGCCCGTTACGCTGACGGAACGCGCATTGGGCGCCCATACCGCGAAATGGGTACCCTCTACACCCGCATGCACGATCGGATTGGCACCCAGCCGAACGGGCAGGTCCCAATGGCTCCCAGAGCCGAACAGATAGAGGTCGAGATCGCCTAGGACTGGACCGAAGGCATAGGGGTCCGCTGCCTCGCTGACGCCGCCGTCGGGCCAGGTCACCCGCAGGCGATAAGGACCTTCGGGCGCTTTGCCGGTGAAGAGGCCGGGAACGCGGTGGTCAGCCTCTAGCGCACACTCAACATCATCGCCGATCGCCACAACGGACTGCGCGCCGGGCTGATAAGTCCGCACCACGCCGTCATGCCGGCCGAGAAACGAAAAAGGATCGTGCAGCCAGTCTTCGACGGAATTCACGCTGTGCTGCACCCCTTGCCCCTTCTTTGTACCGGCTGCCGAACGACCAAGCGTCAAGAAAGTGCCGATCGATCTTCAACATCATGGAACCGGAACGCCAACAAACCGCTTCCACTGCGGTTTCATCTAGACGGACACATCCTACATGCCCCCGAGCGCGACCTTGCGAGGCCTTGTCACCAGGCAGGCCATGGCCATTGTGTTGGCTGGCGGCCGCGGCAGCCGATTGATGGAATTGACCGATTTCCGCGCCAAGCCGGCGGTGTATTTCGGCGGTAAAACCCGCATCGTCGACTTCGCGCTGTCGAACGCACTGAACTCGGGCATTCCGCGCATCGGCGTGGCGACCCAGTACAAGGCGCACAGCCTGATCCGCCACTTGCAGCATGGCTGGAGCTTTTTCCGGCCCGAGCGCAACGAGAGCTTCGACATCCTGCCGGCCAGCCAGCGGGTGTCGGAGGAGAACTGGTATCTCGGCACCGCCGACGCGGTGTTCCAGAACCTCGACATCATCGAGAGCTATGCGCCCAAATACCTGCTGATCCTGGCTGGGGACCATGTCTACAAGCAGGATTATGGCGTGATGCTGGAAGAGCATTGCGAAAGCGGCGCGAGCGTTACCGTCGGCTGTGTCGAAGTGCCGCGCATGGAGGCCAGCGCATTCGGCGTTATGCATGTCGACGAGAATGATCGCATCATGGAATTCCTCGAAAAGCCCAAGAACCCGCCGGCGATGCCGGGGCATCCTAATCTGGCGCTGGCGAGCATGGGCATCTACGTCTTCGAGACCAAGTTCCTGTTCGAAGTGCTGCGCGAGGATGCCGAGGATCCGAACTCGTCGCACGATTTCGGCAAGGACATCATTCCCAAGATGGTGAAGGACGGCAACGCCCGTGCGCATCATTTCAGCCGGTCTGCACTGCGTTCGGGGCCGGAGGCCGAGCCCTATTGGCGCGACGTCGGCACGCTCGACGCCTATTTCGCAGCGAATATCGACCTGACCAACACCGTGCCGGACCTGGACCTGTACGATCGCGAATGGCCGATCTGGACCTATGCCGAGATGACGGCACCGGCCAAGTTCGTGCATGACGAGGATGGGCGCCGGGGCGAGGCGATCTCTTCGCTGGTGTCGGGCGATTGCATCGTGTCGGGCGCGGCGCTGCGCCATTCGCTCTTGTTCACGGGAGTGCGCGTGAACAGTTTCTCGACTATCGAGAACGCCGTGATCATGCCGCGGGTGAACATCGCACGGTCGGTGCGGCTGAAGAATGTCATCATCGACCGAGGCGTGCATATTCCCGACGGGCTTGTGGTCGGCGAGGATCCGGTGGAGGATGCCCGGCGGTTCCGGCGGACCGAGAATGGCGTCTGCCTGATCACCGCCAAGATGATCGCTGCTCTGGACAAATAATGCCGCTGCAACTCCTGTCGGTTACCTCCGAAGTCTATCCGCTGATCAAGACTGGCGGGCTGGCCGATGTGGCGGGCGCGCTGCCCGCCGCGTTGGCTCGGCAGGATATCACCGTCACCACGCTGATGCCGGGCTATCCGGCCGTCATGCAGGCGATCGGGGAGGGGGTGCCGGTGCGGCGCTATGCCAACCTGATGGGAGGGCCGGGCACGCTGCGCCGGGGGCGTGCCGGCGAGCTGGAGCTGCTGGTGCTTGACGCGCCGCACCTGTTCGCGCGGGAGGGCAACCCGTATCTGGGGCCGCACGGGCGCGACTGGCCCGACAACCCGCTGCGTTTCGCCGCACTGTCGCGCGTGGCGGCGGACATCGCCGAAGGGGCGCTCGGCAGCTATGCGCCCGATGTGGTGCAGGCGCATGACTGGCAGGCGGGGCTGACGCCGGCCTATCTCCATTACAACCGCCCGGCGCGACGGCCGCCGGTGGTAACGACGATCCACAATCTGGCATTCCAGGGGGTGTTTCCCGCTTATCTGCTCGGAACGCTTGGGCTGCCAGCGGAGGCGTTTTCGCTTGAGGGGCTGGAGTATTTCGGGGCGATCAGCTTCCTGAAGGGGGGCATCCTGTTCGCCGACCATGTGACCACCGTATCGCCCAGCTATGCGCGCGAGATCACCACCGCAGAGGGCGGTATGGGGCTGGAGGGGCTGCTTGGCGGACGGGCGCGGGATCTTTCCGGCATCCTGAACGGGATCGACACGGGCGTGTGGGACCCGGCGCACGATCCGCTGATCCCCTCGGCCTTTTCGGCGGACGATCTGAGCGGCCGGGCGGCGGACAAGGCGGCGCTTCAGGCGGTGTTCGGGCTGGACCCTGCGCCGGAAGCGTTCCTGGTCGCCTCGATCGGGCGATTGACCGAGCAGAAGGGGCTGGACCTTCTGCTGGGGGCGCTGCCCGACTTGCTGGGCGAAGGCGCGCAGTTCGTGCTGCTGGGCAGCGGCGATCCGGCGCTGGAGGCGGCCTTTACCGCCGCTGCCGAAAGCCATCCTGGGCAGGTCGGCTGCCGGATCGGCTATGATGAGGCGCTGGCGCATCTGCTCCAGGCGGGGGCGGACGCGCTGGTGGTTCCGTCGCGCTTCGAGCCGTGTGGCCTCACGCAGCTTTGTGCGTTGCGCTATGGCGCGGTGCCGGTGGTGTCGCGGGTCGGCGGGCTGGCGGACACGGTGATCGATGCGAGCCCGGTGGCGCTGCGCCAGGGCGTGGCGACGGGGTTCCAGTTCGTGCCGAGCTCCAGCGCGATGCTGAGCGACGCGCTGCGCCGTGCCGCCGCGCTGTTCCGCGAGCCCGAGGGCTGGGCGCGCGTGCAGCAGAACGGGATGGCGACCGATGTGTCCTGGGGCAGCGCGGCAAAGGAATATGCCGCGCTGTTCCGCAGGCTGGTCAGTTCGCCTTCGGCTTGAGCGTCCGGCGCTTGCGCGGGGCCGGGGTGGTGGCTTCCACGGCGGAGGGCGCTTCGGCGGCGGCGGGGCTGGCGGCTACCGGCTTGCGGCGCTTGGGCTTGGCGGCGGTCGGCACTGGCGCTTGGGCTGGCGAAGAAGCTTCCGGAAACTCGCTATTGGCCCGATGCCAATGTTCCTCATGGCGGCCGCTCGGGCGCCCTTCGGTTTCCCACAAAGCATAGGCACGCTCGCGCACCTTATGCTCCCGATCGTCACTCATTCACGCGCTCCCTGGCACCATGGGCGGATGCCGCCCGTGAGGCACAACTACACGCCGGGCGATCCTGTTCCTAGGCGGCAGCGGCCTACTTCTTGAGCGTGTAGAGATAGGCCGCGATGTCGCGCGCGTCGCGGTCGCTAACACCCTGGTCGGGCATGCCGTTGCCGGGCACCACATGCTGGGGTGCGCGCAGCCAGCGGATCATGTTGGCGGGATCGTTGGCGAGCACGCCCGCGATCTCTGCCCGCACGGCGATGCCGTTCAGCGGTGGGCCGACGCGCCCGACTGCGCTGGCGATGCCGGGGATCTGGTGACACGCGCCGCAGTTGTAGCGGCCGATCGCCTCTTGCCCGGCTTTGGCGCTGCCGCCGGTCATCACCTCTGCGCTGGTACGCGCCTGGGCGGCGTCCTGCCGGTACAGGACCGTGACGGAGGCCACACCGGCGAGGAAGGACAGCGCGAGCAGGGCCAGCACGAAGCGGAGGCTGGAGGGCATCGCGGCGAGCAGGGACTTCAGCCGATGCATGCGGGCACGATCAGGATGCCGAGCGTCTGGAACGCGATGGCCAGCGCGAAGATGCCGGCGAGCAGCATCGCCACGCGTGCCAGCCAGGCCCGCGGCGGCGTGTGCTCGCCGCTGCGATGGGCGAGCGGCCACGCGATGGCGGCGGCGCCGCCGCACAGGGACAGGCTGGCAAGGCCCCATGCCAAGCCGATCCAGCTGCTCGCTACCTGGCAGTCCGCCTTCAACAGGCTCGCGAGCCCCACCTCGAACCCGTACCAGACGGTCGGCGGCAGCAGCAGCGCGGCCCAGGGGCGCACGCGATCAACCCGGCCAAGCTTGCGCACCTCGCTCATCCCAGCCTCGGCGCCAGATAGATCAGACCGCCGATCGGCAACCAGGTGAGCACCACAAAGGTCCAGTAATTGGCGTTGTCCTCGACATCGGCGAACTGATCGTCGCCGACCTCATGGGTGTACAGCCACACCGCCTGCACCACCGTGTCGCCCAGGTCGGTGATCAGGTGACTGGTGTGGAGCACCATCAGCAGCCACAGCACCGAGCCATAGGCATTTTCGTGCCATGATATGTTCAAGTGGGCGAACTCGAACGCGCGCGGGATCAGCAGCGCCGCACCAATCAGCGACATTGCCAGCGCGCCGATCCGCACGCCGCGCTCGTTCTTGTTGCGCGCCATGCGCCGGGTCCACAGGTTCGGGATTTCGCTGAGCACCAGCCCACAGGTGAGGATCAACGCCCAGAACCAGTCCGGCGGGCGGTACCCTGCGGGTGGCCAACTGCCGCTCTGGCTCATCAGATAGAGATAGCTGCCAGCCGCCAGCGCGAAGGCTGTGCCCTCGATCGCCATGAAGCCGATATTGCCCCACCATACCAGGTTGCGTGCACCCGATGCGCTTTCGGGGAGACCCGAGATGTCCCCAACAATCTGGCTGTGGATCGCATCGCTCATCGGGAGCGCACCCGCAGCGGGCCGGTCTGCGAGCGCGCGCGCTGCGGCCAGAACCAGCAGGTGAGGGCGATCGCCACCGGCACCGCACCCCAGACCAGCGCCCAGGGTGTGAAGATGCTACCGATGAACAGGATGGTGACGGCGATGGCTGCCAGCAGCGGCGCGATCGACGGATCCGGGCTCTTCTGGCGATATTCAGGCTCGGCATCGATCACCGAGGTTACCAGTACCTGCCGGCGGTCAGTCACGAGGCCGGTGAGCGCGTGCAGGCCATCCTTGCGCGTCCACATCGGCGTCAGGCTGTCGACCACGGGGGTATAGTCGAAATTGTGCTGCGGCGGGGGCGAGGGGACCGCCCATTCCAGCGTCGATCCGCCCCAGGGATCGGCACCGGCGCGCTTGCCGCGGTAGAAGCTGACCAGCGCATTGGCGACGAACACCAACCCACCGGCGACCGCGATCGCTGAGCCGATCGTCGCGACCATGTTGAGCGCCCCCCAGCCCATGCCCTCGCCATAGGTGTAGATGCGCCGCGGCATGCCCTGCAGGCCGAGAATGTGCATCGGGAAGAAACCCAGGTTGAACCCGCCGACGATCAGCCAGAAGCTGACCTTGCCCCAGAATTCCGACAGCATCCGCCCGGTCGCCTTGGGATACCAATAGCTGAACGCGCCCAGCAGCGGGAACATCGCGCCGCCGACCAGCACGTAATGAAAGTGGGCGACGATGAAGTAGGTGTCGGTCAGCTGCTGGTCCAGCGGGGCGGAGGCGGTCATGATCCCCGACAGGCCGCCGATTACGAAGGTCGCGACGAAGCCGATAACCCAGAGCAGCGGCGTGTCGAAGCGCGGACGCCCGGTCCACATTGTCGCGATCCAGCAGAAGATCTGGATACCCGCGGGCAACGCCACCGCCATGCTGGCCGCGGTGTAGAAGTCGTTGCCGAGCCGCGGCAATCCCACCGCGAACATGTGGTGCACCCATAGGCCGAAGGCGAGCGCGGCGATCCCCAGCATCGAGAGCACCATCGCGACATGGCCAAAGATCGTGCGCCGGCAAAAGGTCTCGACGATCATCGAGACAAAGCCGGTCGCTGGCAGGAAGATGATGTACACCTCTGGGTGGCCGAACCACCAGAACAGATGCTGGAACAGCACCGAGTCTCCGCCCACTGCCGCGGTGAAGAACTGGGTAGCGACCATCCGGTCGGCGATCAGCATACTGGTCACCAGCATCACCGCGGGCAGCGCGAACACCGTCATCAGTGATCCCACCATCATCGCCCAGACGAACAGCGGCACGCGCGACAGCGTCATGCCAGGCGGCCGCATCTTGAGCACCGTCGCGACGATGTTCACCGACGCAGAGAGAGCCGCCACTTCGGTGAAGGTGATCATCTGTGCCCAGATATCGGCGCGGTGCCCGGGGGAGTAGGCCGGGCCCGAGAGCGGAGGATATTCGAACCAGCCGAGATCCGGGGTGATGCCCAGCGCATGGGGCACCCACAGCATCATCACGCCGCCCAGATATAGCCAATAGCTGAACGCCGCGAGCCGCGGAAAGGCGAGCGCGCGCTGCCCCAGCATCAGCGGCACCAGCCAGATCGCCATCGCCTCCATCACCGGCACCGACACCAGGAACAGCATGGTGGAGCCGTGCAGCGAGAAGCTTTCATTGTAGAGCTGTGGGCCCATGCGCTGCATGTCGGGCGCGGAGAGCTGAAGCCGCATGTCGAGCGCGAGCAGCCCCGCGAGGAACAGCATCGCGACCACCGTCAGGATGTAGCGCGCGGCGATCCGCTTGTGATCTACGGTGGTGAGGAAACCCCACAGTCCAGGCGAGTCGCGCCAGGTCTCGGCAAGCTGTTCTGCCTGCTCCGGAGAATGCGGGTTCATTTCAGCTCCAGCAGATAGCGCGATACCGCATCGGCGTCCGCCGGCGAGAGCGGCACCGCCGGCATCATCGATCCGGGCTTCAGCGCCTGGGGCTGCGCGACCCAACCCTGCACCGCGCCGCGGCTCATGGTCAGCGTTCCCGCAGCGACCGATCGCCGCGCGCCGAAATGGGTGAGGTCCGGGCCTGCCTTGCCGATTGCCGCAGTGCCGCGCACCACATGGCACATGGCGCAGGCGCCGCCCGTCACGATGGCCATGCCGCGCGCCGCTACCGGGTCGGCCGGTGCGGTGGCGGGCCGCGCCTGGGCCCCCAGCCATGCGTCAAAGGCTTGCGGGCTCTCGACCTTCACATCGAGCGCCATATGCGCGTGCTGCGCGCCGCAGAATTCGGCGCACTGGCCGCGATACCAGCCTGCGCGCGTTGGGGTCAGGTCGAGCAGGTTGAGCCGGCCGGGAATCATGTCGAGCTTCTGCGCCACATTGGGCACCCAGAAGCTGTGGACCACGTCCGCCGATCCCAGCGTCACGCGCGTCGTTCGGCCGAGCGGCAAGTGGAGTTCGTTTGCGGTCTCGATCCAGCGCCCGCTGACGGGATCGCGATACTGGATGCGCCACCACCATTGATGGCCGGTCACCCGCACCTCGAGCGCGTCGTGCGCACGTGCCTTGGCGATGGTGCGCTCGGCGAGGAAGCTGCCGACGATCAGGGTGGTGAGGCCAGTTACGATCAGTGCGACCCAGACCAGCAGCGTGCGGCTGGGGCCGCTATCCTTCGGGCTGATCGCCGGATCGGCAGTGACCGCGCGCCGACGGCGGCCCCGCAGCATGGCGATGACGAGACCGCCCATGACCAGCAGGTACATGAACCCGCACACCGCCATCATCAGCCAGAACAGCGTGGAAATGCTCGCTGCCTGCGCGCCGGCGGGCGCAAGCGGCGACTGCATGCCGGAACAGCCGCCCAGCGCCAGCAAGGGCGCGAGCCAGAGGCCGCGGCGGGTCACTGCACCGGCCCTGTCCAGTTGCCTGCCTGCGGCTCGCCGGTCTGGTCTAGGTCCTGCCGGCGCCGCCGTTCGGGCGTCAGCCGCGGCAGATTCCGCACATAGGCCGTGATCTGCCAAAGCTGTTCGGGCGGGATGCGCTCGCCATAGCGCGCGCCGGGATGGCCGTGGGCGATGAAGCCGTACACCTGGTCGAGGCCGCCGCCATGCTTCCAGCGGGTATCGCCCAGATCGCGCACGCCCTGCGCGCCGCCGCCATGGCATTGGCCACAACCGTACCAGGTGAAATAGCGTCCGCCCTGTGCGACCTGGTAGACGTTGCGCTCATAGCGCGCGGCGCGCGGATCGTGCGGCCCGGTCGGCGCAGTCACCGGAAGATCGGCGCCCAGCGTCCGGGACTCGCCGTTGCAGCCGGCAATCAGCAGGGCAGAAAAAGTGACGAAAAGGACAGGACGCAGCGCAGTCACAGTCCGATGCCTCGCCAATCGGCCACCCCGCGTCAAGCAGCAGATGCAACGAACCCGAAACCGGCGAGCTTTCGCTCAAGCCGGCCAAAGCTCCCTTCGTTTGCTTGGGTGTAATTGGTCCCGGGTCGCTGGACTTTTGGGAAAGCGCACGCAGTGGTTCGTGAGGGCGGAAGTACGGATCTACGTCAGCCGGCCCGGGAACTTCTGGCATGTCGAAGGAGAGGAGGGAGCAGCCATACCGCTGCGCCGCCGCTGTCGCGATCAAGCGTCTGAATGCTTGTAATCGCTGGTGACCCCTACGAGAATCGAACTCGTGTTTTCGCCGTGAGAGGGCGACGTCCTAACCGCTAGACGAAGGGGCCGTGCTGCGGAGCGCGGGCTTTAGAAGCCGGGGGCGACCTCGTCAAGCCCGCGTTCCGCCAGTTCTGGTTTCAGCCGGTTACTGGCAGGCGAAGGCTGCCATCGGGTTCGTAGTTCAGCTCGCTATAGGCGACCACGAAGTCGAGCGAGAGCTCGCGGTAGAGATGCGGGAACAGCGCGCCACCGCGCGACGGCTCCCACTTGACCGCGTCTGGCACCGCGGAGAGATCGACCGCCACCAGCCACAGATCCTCCTGGCCGGCGAAGTGCTTGTCGATGGTCTCCTGCAACTGCTCGGCGGTCGAGAGATGGATGTAGCCGTCCGCAAGGTCGACCGGTGCGCCCTCGAACACGCGGTCATGCTCCAGCGCTGACATCTGCTGCGCGGTCAGCACCTTGTAGGCGAGGCTGTCCTTCATGCTTGGGTCCTCCTGATGCTCACTGGCCGTCCGCCGGACCCTGCGCCGCGTCGTCGGCCGTGTCGGCGTCGGGCGTGGGCTCGGAAGCGGCCGGGCCATCGGCCAGGTTCACTTCGGCTTCTTCCTCGGTTTCCTCGATGCGGGCGGCTGAGACGACATGCTCGTCCTTGGCGACGCGGAAGAGGATCACGCCCTGGGTGTTGCGGCCGGTGACGCGGACCGAGCCGACGGTGGTGCGGATCAGCTTGGCCTGGTCAGTGACCAGCATCAGCTGTTCGCCATTATGCGCCGGGAAGCTGGCCACCACCGGGCCATTACGATCCGAGCTGACGATGTTGGTGATGCCCTGGCCACCGCGGTTCGTGCGGCGATATTCATAGGCCGAGGTGCGCTTGCCATAGCCATTGGCGGTGACGGTGAGGACGAATTCCTCCGCCGCTTCGAACTCGGCCATGCGCTCTGGGCTGAGCGTCATTTCACGCTCGCCTTCCTTCCACGGCGCGGCCTTGAGGTAATCCTCGCGCTCCTGAGGGGTGGCAGCGAAGCCGCGCAGGACCGACAGCGAAATCACTTCGTCACCTTCGGCCAGGCGCGCGCCGCGGACACCGGTGGAATCGCGGCTCTGGAACTCACGCACATCAGTGGCGGCAAAGCGGATCGCCTTGCCCTGCTTGGTCGCGAGCAGGACGTCATTGTCCTCGGTGAGCAGCGACACGCCGATCAGGCGGTCGTCCGACCCTTCTTCGAACTTCATCGCGATCTTGCCCGAGCTGCGGATATTCGCGAACGAATCCATCGAGTTGCGGCGGACATTGCCCTTGGCGGTGGCGAACATGACGTGGAGATCGCCCCAGGTCGCTTCGTCTTCCGGCAGCGGCAGCACCGTCGAGATGACTTCGCCATTGGCGAGCGGGAGCAGGTTGACCATCGGCCGGCCGCGAGTGGCGGGGCCACCCTCGGGCAGGCGCCAGACCTTCATGCGGTACACCTTGCCGTGATTCGAGAAGAACAGCACCGGCGTGTGCGTCGACGTGACGAACAGGTTGGTGACGGCGTCGGCGTCCTTGGTCGCCATGCCGGCGCGGCCCTTGCCGCCCTTGGCCTGCGCGCGGAAGGTGTCGAGCGGGGTGCGCTTGATATAGCCTTCCATGGTCACGGTGACGACCATGTCCTCGCGCTCGATAAGATCTTCGTCCTCGATCCCGTCGGCGGCGGCGGCGATCTCGGTGCGGCGCGGGGTCGCATAGGCGTCGCGGACCGCGGTGAGTTCCTCGATGATGACTTCGTAGAGCTTGGCGCGGTTGCTGAGAATTTCGAGCAGTTCGGCGATCGAGTCGGCCAGCTTCTTGAGCTCTTCGCCAATCTCGTCGCGACCGAGCGCCGTCAGGCGGTGCAGGCGGAGGTCGAGAATCGCGCGAACCTGCGCTTCGGACAGGCGATAGCTGTCGCCGGTGACCTCTGTATCGACCGCCTCGACCAGGCGAATGTACGGCGCGATCTCGGCGATCGGCCATTCGCGGGTAAGCAGCCGGTCGCGGGCGACCGCGGGGCTTGGCGACGAGCGGATGATCTTCACCACCTCGTCGAGATTGGTGACGGCGATCACCAGGCCGAGCAAGATGTGCGCGCGCTCGCGAGCCTTGGCCAGTTCGAACTTCGAGCGGCGGGTGATGACCTCCTCGCGGAACTTGACGAAGGCCTCGATGATGTCGCGCAGGTTGAGCAGTTCGGGGCGGCCGCCGCGGATCGCGAGCATGTTGGCCGGGAAGCTCGATTGCGCGGGCGTGTTGCGCCACAGCTGGTTGAGCACGACCTCCGGGGTGGCGTCGCGCTTCAGGTCGATGACGATGCGCACGCCTTCGCGTGAGGATTCGTCGCGGATGTCGCTGACGCCCTCGATCCGCTTTTCCTTGGCGGCCTCGGCGATCTTTTCGACCAGCGCGTTCTTGCCCTGCTGGTACGGGATTTCGGTGAGCACGATCGAACGGCGCTCGCCGCGCTGTTCGGTGATGTGGCGGCTGCGCACGATGATCGAGCCGCGGCCGGTCTGATAGGCCGAGCGGCAGCCGGCCCGGCCGAGGATGATTGCGCCGGTGGGGAAGTCGGGGCCGGGAACGATCTCGATCAGTTCCTCGGTCGTGATCGCGCCATTGGCGATGTACGCCAGGCAGGCGTCGATGACTTCGCCCAGATTGTGCGGCGGGATGTTGGTCGCCATGCCGACTGCGATGCCGCCAGCGCCGTTGACCAGCAGATTGGGATAGCGCGCGGGCAGGACCGTCGGCTCGCTTTCCGAGCCGTCATAATTGTCCTGGAAGTCGACGGTATCCTTGTCGATGTCGTCGAGCAGCGCCGAGGCGACGCGGGCGAGCCGCGCTTCGGTATAGCGCATGGCCGCGGGGGGATCGGGATCCATCGACCCGAAGTTACCCTGACCGTCGATGAGCGGGACCCGCATCGCCCAATCCTGAGCCATGCGCGCCATGGCGTCGTAGATCGAACTGTCGCCGTGCGGGTGGTACTTGCCCATCACGTCGCCGACGAGACGCGCCGACTTGCGATAGGCGCGGCCGGCAACATAGCCGCCTTCCTGCGCGGCGTAGAGGATACGGCGGTGAACCGGCTTCAGGCCGTCACGAACGTCGGGAAGCGCGCGCGCCACGATGACGCTCATCGCGTAATCGAGGTACGAGGTCTTCATCTCGTCTACGATCGAAATGGGCGTGATGTCGGAAGGGTCGGCGAGCACAGTCGCGTCGGTCAAAGGATGGTGCTTTCGGGTTTTTGTTACGTCTGAGTTGCTCTAGCCGCCGCAATACCTCCTGCCAACCCTGCGCGCCTGCGCGTACCCGTGCGCGCATCGGCCTGCGCGTGCCCGCGTCGGCGCGTGTTCCGTGCTGAAAAACGACTTTGCCGTGCGCTGCGAAATGACGACGGTATGAACGTCGGGAAGCGCTGTCACTGCGTTGCCGTGCACGAACGGCAGGTCAGAGACCTTGAAGAAGTCGGCCGACGCCTGTGATCGTCAGCCGCCGGAGCTGGCCCTTGTCCATGATGATTGGCTGACTGTTGGCGAGGTAGGTGTGCGCCGCGATCTGGGGGAAATCCTTGGCCAGCGCCTGCCCGGCGGCATAGGGCGACAGCTGGATGTTGGTGACTGTCCCGGTCTCGGTATCGGTCTGCGCCGTCTGGAGCTGGTAGATGCGGTCATGGTCCGGCATGAATCGATCGAACGACACCTGCTCGCGCACATAGAGCAGGATCAGCAGGCACGCGGCGAGCCCGATGGCGAGGCCTAGGATGTTGATCAACGCATAAGTGCGGTTCCTCGCCAGCGCACGGATGCCGACCGTCAGGTAATTGCGCCACATATCGGAGTTCCTATTCGTAGCGGAGCGCGTGGATGGGATTGGTGCGGGCGACGCGGAAGGACTGGCCGGCAACAGTCGCCAGCGCGACCGACAGCGCCAGCAGTCCGGCCAGGAGGAAGGGCGCGGGACTCAGGCCGATCCGCAGGTCGAAGCCGTTGAGCCAGGCGCGCATCGCCCACCAGGCGACAGGCCAGGCGATGACGTTCGCCAGCACCACCGGCTTGGAGAATTGCCAGGCGAGCAGTCGGACGATGTGGTGGACCTTGGCGCCGAGCACCTTGCGGACGCCGATCTCCCTGGTCCGCCGCTCGGTCGCGAACGACGCCAGACCGTACAGGCCGAGACAGGCGATCACGACCGCCAGCGCCGCGAACCCGGCGAACAGCACGCCGCGCGCCCGCTCGGCAGCATAGGTTTCGCGGACGATGTCCTCCGCAAAGCGTGCCTCGAACGGCAACTCGGGTTCGAACTGGCGCCAGACCTTGGCAAGTGCTGCCATGACCTCGCCCGGGCGAGCTGCGACGTAGCGGACCACCACCTGGTTGGTCTGTTCGGGCGCATAGACATAGACGATCGGATCGACGGCATCGCGGGCGGTGCCGAAGCGCGTATCATCGACCACGCCGACGATGGTCGAGGGCACGACGTCCAGCCCGGTGGCCGCGACCTGGATCACCTGGCCGACTGCCGCCCGGGGTGCCTTGAACCCCAAGCGGGCGGCCGCGGCACGATTGACGACCACGTTCAGGCCTCGGGCGGCGAGTTGCTTCGGATCCTCCGTCGATATCCGATCCTCCGCGAAGCGGTCACCCAGCAGCCGACCCGCCGCCACGCCGATGCCCATGGTTCGGATGAACTCGGCGTCCACGCTGTACAGCGTCATCGACAGATACTCGCTCGCGCCGGGCGCGCGCACCAGCCGGATTATCTTTTCGGGCGAGGCGAGCGCTGATCGGGTGCGGCCAACACCGGTCACTCCGGGAACCGCGAGCATGGCGGTACGCGCCGCGGCATATTCGCCGCCTTGGGTGAAGCGCCAGGCGTTGGCGATCTGCACCAGCCCGTCGCGGCGGTAGCCGGCATCGACGGTTTCGACGAAGCGGGTCTGGGCATAGATGATGGTGGTGCTCGCGATCAGCCCGATAGCGATGGCGAACTGAAGCACGATCAGGGTCGTGCGGACGCCCCCGCTGCCCGGCGTTTCGGCCAAGGCCCAACTGCCGCGCAGCACCTGCCCGGGCTTGAAACGGCTGAGGTAGAGGGCGGGATAGAGGCCGCCGACGATCGTGGTGATGGCGAACAGCGCGGCGGCGGGCAACAGCATGCCGCCCTCGCCCAGATAGGCGAAATGGAGGGCGACGCCGAGCAATCGTCCAATCCACGGCGTCGCCAGTTCGACCACCGACAGCGCTACCAGCATCGCCGCCAGCGACATCAGCGCGCTTTCGGTCAAGAACTGGACGACCAGCTGGCCGCGCGACGCGCCGAGCACCTTGCGCAGCGCCACTTCGCGCGCCCGCTGTACGGCTCGGGCCGAGGACAGGTTGACGAAGTTCATCACCGCCATGCCGAGCGTCAGCAGCGCGACGATCGCGAAGGTGGCGAGCGCGCGTCGGTCGCCGCCGGGTATCCACCCGCCCTCGCGCACCGGCCCCAGGTGAACGTCGCGGATCGGCGCCAGGCGGAAGTCGAACAGGTCCGACATCGCCGCCAGCTTGCCATCGATCATCTGGGGCGGGATCACGCGCGCTTCCCATCGCGGCAGGGCGGCATTCAAGCCAGCGGCATCGGCACCGGGGCGCAGCTTCACCCAGTGCTGCTGGTTCAAATTCCCCCAGCCGCGCTGATCGGAAGGAAAGGCGGCCTCGCTGAGGTCGCGGCGGAAGATGAGGCTAAGCCGGAGGTTGGTGTTGGGCGGCAGATCGCGCAGCACGCCGCTGACGCGATAATCGCGCTTGCCGGCGCCGGCCCCGAGGCTGATCAGCTTGCCCAGCGCATCGGCGGCGCCGAACTGGCGGATCGCCTCGCTTTCGGTCAGCACGACCGAATTAAGGTCGGGCAGCGCTCGGGACGGAGATCCTTGTGCGAACGGCAGCGCGAAAACCTGGAAGAAGCTCTCGTCGACGGTAGCGAGTTCCAGGAACAGCGGCTTGCCGTCGCGCTCAGTCACCGTCTTGCCGAGCGCGACCGACGTGACGGCCTCGACCTGGGGGAAGTCGGCCGGCAGCCGCTCATGGATGGGAAAAGGGCTCGTCTGCGTGAGGACCGGAGGCTGTCCGGGGGGATGGATCGTGGACTGGACCTGATAGACGTTGCCGCTGTCGGGCAACCAGGCATCATAGGTCTGCTCGAACCGCACATAGCCAAGGATCAGGAGGCATCCCGCGAGCCCGAGCGCCAGCCCGCCGATGCCGATCGCGGCATAGGCCGGACTCCGCGCCAGCTGGCGGAGTGCGATCACGAGATAGTTGCGCCACATCTTTTGCCCCCCCCTCAAACCAGCTTCACGCCGCGCGCCGCCGCTCCTGCAGGATGCGC
This sequence comes from Sphingomonas sp. IC-56, assembly GCF_021043375.1. GTDB lineage: Bacteria > Pseudomonadota > Alphaproteobacteria > Sphingomonadales > Sphingomonadaceae > Sphingomonas. Next base: position 41,557 of record NZ_JAJNDV010000006.1, on the reverse strand, counting down.
CCATCGAGCATGCTGACGATGCGCCCTGCATAATCCGCGTGTGCGGGCGAGTGCGTGACCATGACGATGGTCGAGCCCTCCTGGTTCAGCGTCTGGAGCATGAGCATCACCTCCTCGCCATGCTGGGTGTCGAGGTTGCCGGTGGGTTCGTCGGCCAGGATCAGCTTCGGACTGGCGACCAGCGCGCGCGCCACGGCGACACGCTGCTGCTGTCCGCCCGACAACTGGCTGGGCCGGTGCTTGGCGCGGTGGGCGATGCCGACCCGGTCCATCACCGCGTCTACGCGGGCGCGGCGCTCGGCAGCTGGAACCTTGTGATAGAGCAGCGCGAGTTCGACATTGTCGCGGACGCTGAGTTCGTCGACCAGGTTGAAGCTCTGGAAGATGAAGCCGATGCTCTCCTTGCGGACATCGGCCAGCTTGCCCTCCGACAGCCCCGCCACTTCCTTGCCGTTGAAGTCGTAGGAGCCGCTCGACGGGCTATCGAGCATGCCGATCATGTTGAGCAGCGTCGACTTGCCGCACCCCGACGGCCCCATGATCGCTACGAACTCGCCGTCGGCGATGTCGAGGTCGATCGCATCCAGCGCAGTCGTCTGGACGGTGTCGGTGCGGTACACCTTGGAGAGTTCGCGCATCTTCAGCATCGGCGTTCCTTTTCTAGTTGGCCTTCCATCATTTGGTCAGGTCCAGGCGCGTCTTGTCGGCGTAGCCGGTATAGGGTGAGGTCAGCACCTTCTCCCCGTGATCGAGCCCTTCAAGGACTTCGATGAAGTCGGCGTTGCGGCGGCCGAGGCGCACCGGGCGCTTCACCGCCGAGCGGCCATCGGGCGCCACCACGAAGATCCAGCTGCCGCCGGTCTCGTTGTAGAAGGCGCCGTTCGGCACGAGCAGCGCAGGTGCGGGATCGCCGAGCGTGAGGCGGGCCTGCATCGTCTGGCCGCGCTGGAGCTGTTTGGGCTCGGCGCCAAGGAATTGCAGGTCGATCTGGAACTGGCCGTTCTGGACCTGGGGATAGATCTTGGTGATGCGGGCCTGGAAGCGGGTGCCGGCCCAGTCGATCGCGGCCGCCTGGCCAAGCTGGACGCGGCCGAGATAATATTCGTCGATGCCGGCGATAAGCTTGTTGCGGCCCGGGCTGTCGATCTGCCCCACCCGCTCCCCGCGCTGGAGCGACTGGCCGACCTGGACCGAGAAGCCCGAGAGCTGACCCGCGACCGGCGCGCGCAGTTGGAGTGCGTCGAGATTGGCGCGGGCGATGGCGAGGCCAGATTGCATCGATTGGGCCGCCGCCTGCTGCTGCGAGAGCTGGCTGGTCTGGAGGCGGGCGTCGGTCGACTGGCTGCGCTTGAGCGCGGCGAGGCGGCGCTGCTGGTAGCGATAGTCGGCGGCGGTGTCGTCGAACTGCTTGGCGGTGACGAAGCCGCGCGCGGCTAGCGGGCGCTCGCGGTCATATTGGCGGCGGGCCTTGTCGAGCGCGAGATCGGCCTCGAGTACGGCGCGTTCGTTGGTCAGGCGAGTCTGGGCGAGCGCCAGTTCCTGACTGCGCATATTGTTGATCTGCTGTTCGACCTCGGTCTGGCGGGCGAGCGTCGACAGCTGGAGCTCGGCGTTGGAGAGCAGCGCGATCGGCTGGTCCTTGGCAACCGTGGCGCCATCCTCGACCAGCATCTTTTCGACGCGCCCCCCCTCGACCGCGTCGATATACACGGTCAGCAGCGGGGTTACGCGAGCGCGCAAGGGGATGAAGTCGTCGAATGTGCCGCGTGTGACGGTGGAGATGGTGACGTGGTCGGCCCCGACCGTCTGGCTGTCGTTCGCGGGCGCGAACCACCAGAACAGCGCCGCAGCAAGCAACAGCGTAACACCGGCGATCGCCCCTCTGAGCCAGAGCGGCCAGCGAGTGGAAGCCACTGTCGCATCCATGCCGCTGCCGGTGACCGGTCGATCCCCGGTGCTCGTCTGATCCATGCGAACCACGCTCATGTTCATAGCTTCAGCAAACCGCGTGCCAGCCTGGCCGCCGAGACGCCGGCACTTTTCGAGGCGGCACAACTGTCCGAATCCGGGCAGCGCTGTTCGGAACCGAACACGATGCGGACCGAGGCGAAGCCGATGCGGAACATGGCGTGACCTTCGCGTCCGCCCTGCACGTCAATAGCCAGCACGAGTGGCGCGGAGGGTGCGAACGCCACCGCGGCGGCGAGCGCCAGCGGGACCAGCAACAGCCTTGCTTTGGAACTGGAAGACCAACCGTACATGCAAACAACCTCCTTGCCGGTCATCAGCACATGTCGTGCCAAGTCGAGCACGTGCGGCCCCACGCGCGCTTCCGATTGGCACGCAATTTGATTGGCCCCTCGCGGCGCTCGCAGTACGAGATGCGTCGGGAGCGGGGTGGATGATGGCGGACGGGCCGGAATACGGGTTCTGCGTGGTGATCGACGACGACGAGGACATCCTCGTCGCCGCGCAACTACTGCTGCGGCGGCTGTTCGCGGATGTGGCCACCGCGCGCAGCCCGGACGAGGCGCTACCGCTGATCCGGGCGCGGACCCCCGACGTGGTGCTGCTGGACGCCAATTTCGCACGGGGAGCGACCGATGCGGCGGAAGGGCTCGCCTGGCTCGACAAGCTGCTGGCCATCGATCCGGAGATGGTGGTGGTGATGATCACCGCGCATGCCGGTATCCAAGTGGCAGTGGCGGCGATGAAGCGCGGCGCGACCGATTTCGTCTCTAAGCCCTGGTCGAACGAGAAGCTGCTGGCGACGGTGCGCACCGCGGCGGCGCTACGCCGATCAAGGGTGGCGGCGGGACGCGGGGGCGCGACGCCACCGATCGCCGGGGCGGCGGGATCGACGCTGCTTGGGCGGTCTCCGGCAATGGCGAGGGTGCATTCGCTGATCGCGCGCGCGGGCCCTACCGACGCCAACGTGCTGGTGCTGGGGGAGAACGGGACCGGCAAGGAACTGGTTGCACGCGAGCTTCACCGCCAATCGCTGCGCGCGGACAAGGTGATGCTGACGGTCGACCTGGGCGCGGTATCGGAGGAACTGATCGACTCCGAACTGTTCGGGCATGTGAAGGGTGCCTTCACGGACGCGCGTGCCGACCGCGTCGGCCGCATTCAGGCGGCCGATGGCGGCACGCTGTTCCTGGATGAGATCGGCAACCTGCCGCTGCGGCTCCAGCCCAAGCTGCTGACCGCGCTGGAGCAGCGCCAGGTCACGCCGGTGGGCGCGAACAAGCCGGTGCCCGTCGACATCCGTGTGATCGCCGCCACCAACCTTCCTCCGGAAAAGCTGCGCGACGAGGCGCATTTCAGACAGGACCTGCTGTTCCGGCTCAACACGGTCGAGATCGACCTGCCGCCGCTGCGCGACCGGCCCGAGGACGTGCCCGAGCTGATCGGCCACTATCTTGGTCACTATGCCAAGCGATACGGGCGGGCGCTGCCACGGCTTGGTCCGGCGGCGGAACGGGCGCTGCTGGCGCATGACTGGCCCGGCAACGTTCGCGCGCTGCGCCATGCACTGGAGCGCGCGGTTATCCTGGCGCGCGAGGACCAGGCGCTGGAGCCCGAGGATTTCGCACTGGCATCGGCGGCTCCGCGCATCGCTCCCGTGGCCGCGCCTCCGCCGCTGGACGATCTCAACCTGGACCGGGTCGAGCGGCGGCTCGTCGAGGAAGCGCTACGCAAGCATGGCTACAACATCTCGCTGGCCGCGGGCGAACTCGGGCTTTCGCGGGCCGCGCTCTATCGGCGAATGGAGAAGCATGGGCTTTGACCGGCGCTTCACTGCAGGACTGATCGGCTGGATCGTCCTGCTGGGGCTGACGGTGCTCGCGCTGGTCGCCGCGCTGCTGACGCCGGGCCTAGGTGCGGCCCGGATCGTCGCGCTGGGGCTGACCGCAGGCGCCTTTGCCGGGCTGTGGCGGCACGTGACCCGCACGAACCGGGCCGTGGCGCTTTTCGTCGAGGCGCTGCGGTTCGGCGACACGTCGCTGCGGTTCGATGCAGCGGCCGGCGCGGGGTTCGGCCAACTTTCCAGCGCGCTCAATGGGGCAATGGCGCGGTTCCGGGCCGAGCAGGACCGCCTGACCGGCGAGTTACGCTACCTAGAAGCTTTGATTGACGACATGCCTGTGGCCGTGCTCACGATTGATCCGGAGGGGCATGTCAGCTTGGCCAACAAGGCCGCGCGGCGGCTGTTCGCGGCGGCCGGTACCACTGCCGAAGGCTTCGCCGATTATGGCGCGACCTTTGTCAAACGGTTGGCGGCAGAGGCCGGGCGGGACGAGTTGCTGATCACCGTCATCGACGGCCGTCCGCAGCGGGTGCTCGTCCGCTCGACGTCGCTCGATCGGTTGGGGCACCGCACTCGCGTGGTCACGGTGCAACCGCTCGGCGGGACGCTCGACACCGCGGAGGTGGCCGCGCAGACAGATCTGGTTCGTGTCCTGACTCACGAGATTCTCAATTCGCTCACCCCGGTGACCTCGCTGGCCGCTACCGCCGACGAACTGCTGGCGGGTGCCAGCCTGAACGATCCACGCATCAGCGATGCCCGGCTGGCTGTCGCGACGCTGGCGCGCCGGGCGGCCGGGTTGGGCAAGTTCATCGAAGCGTACCGCGCCGTCGCCCGCACGCCCGAGATCAAGCGCATCGCCTTTGCGGCGCATCCCTGGGTTGAGGAACTCGCCCGGTTGTTCGCAGCGCAATCGCCCGGCGTGCCGCTGCTGGTGGAGGTGGAGCCCGAGACGGTGGTGCTCGACGCGGACCCTGACCTGATGGCGCAGGTGCTGATTAACCTGTTGCGCAACGGCGCGCAGGCGGTGCGGGATGGCGACCGGACACCGCGCCTGGTGCTGCGCATCCTCGACGACCAGCACGGCACCGCAATCGAAGTTGAGGACAACGGCCCGGGGATCCCTGAGGGCCTGCGGCAGGACGTGTTTCTTCCGTTCTTCACGACGCGCGGGTCGGGAACCGGAGTCGGTCTGAACCTTGCCCGGCAGATCGTCGTCGCGCACGGCGGAACGATCGATGTACGCGATGCGCCGGGCGGCGGTGCTCTGTTCCGGATTCTGCTCTAGCCCGCCTCCGGCCAGTAGGAACGAGCGCGACTAACTACCTGATGCTTCGCTCGCTACCGAGCGAAAGCTTAAGCGAGGCTGTTGCTGCAGTTGGCCTTGCCGGCCGCAAAATCCGCTGCTGGTGGAAAGCGGAATGGCGGCTTTCGATCTAGCGGGAGGGGGCGGCAGACGTTGCTACTCAGCGATGCTGTGCGGAATGCAACGCACCAGCGAAGGGATCATGGCACTATTACCAACGCGGACTGAAGCTCGCTGATCTGAAACGTCGGCAAACATGTCGTGACTTACGTCGTAATCGAAGGAGACCTCGCGATTTACGACGGCTATGGCAAATTACCCCGCCTCCACATGATCGCTGCGGCGATCTTCTGGATCGTCTTGATCACCTTCTTGCCCAAAGCCCGGCAGAGGGCCGAATGATTGCGTGCGGCTGCCACCGAGCGTCAGCCGGTATGGCCGATCGGGCAGAAGCTGCCGTTCTGAGGGCGTCGGAGTTGACGACAGGCGACCTAGCTAGATCGGAAAGGCCGAGGCAAATAGTCACATTGACGGGTGAAATAGTTCTGTGGCGCTACTAAGCTGATCTGACACAGTGGGGAGGCGAGCCGTGAAGCGAACCTTGATCGCCATTATCCTCGCGGTGGCCACCCCCGCCACAGCGCAGAACACTCGCTCGCTCGGTGACGGTACCTCGCCGCCAGCGTCGATAGATCAACTAGCCTGGTTAGCAGGGAGTTGGGTCGGCACGGAAATGGGTGCCGACGTGACCGAAACCTACTCTGCGCCACTTGGGGCCGGATCACAGGCCATTTCGTGATGACAGACGGCAAGGATGGCGCCGCGTTCACAGAGATCGTCGATTACGTTCCGCTGCGGAGGTCGCTCGCCTATCGGGTCCGGCACTTCAACCCAGACATGAGTGGCTGGGAGGATAGGACGGGTAAGCCCGTAATCTTCCCGCTCGTGGCGGTAGAAAAAGACCGGTGGTTCTTCGACGGGGTGACGGTCGAACGCACGGGCCCGAATGCGCTCACGATGTGGGTGCGGATTAATGAGAACGGTACTACCAACGAGGTGGCATTCCGGTTAGTTCGGACGCGCTCGCCGGCTCGACAGCCGTAAGAAATCTCGTTTTTGCCGCGATTTAAGGTGCGGCGGCCTAGCCCAGGTCCGCAAACAGGCTTTTGCTGCAGTTGCAGCGCTGGCTGGACGGACGGACGGCGGCTTTGATTTGCGAGCAGGTCAATCGGAGAGGATTGGGGTGGAACGGGACCGTCTGCTCCTGGCGTAGCTTTCCGGTTTGCAGTGCCTCGACGGTGCGAAGCTCCCTTGCCGCTAAGCTCGAACAGTCACCTTGCGAGCTGCCCACACACCGAAAACGATGCCGAAGATCGAAAAAGCTGCCGAGAGCACAGGTGCCCACATCGTGAGCTCATAGCTCGCTTGAGAAGCAGCGAAGATGTTGAAACCGAGCAGGAGACCCGCGCCGACCCATAAGATTACTGCTCGCCGCATCACCATCACATTTGCGTTGCCCATGAGATGTCTCCATCTGGTGCGACGAGTGTCTCATGATTTGTAGACGTCCGCAACGGGTCGTCTGCTTGTACACCCGTAAGCTATCGGGCACAAAGTTGTATAAGCGGCCATGGAGCGGTTAGCTCTATTAGCCATGCGCAACGCGAAACGAAGGCCATGTGGAGTGGCTTCGTCGATGGCGAAGACTTCGCTTGGCGGCTGCATGGCGAGCCGCAGTAGTGTACAACAGACGGATAGCGCCGGCTAATGCTTGCCGTTGACATTATGATGGCAGCGCGAGGCGTCGGTGGAATGGCTGATGCCGCGGCGCGCCAGCAATGGCGTGCCATATCGACAGGGGCCGAAGACTGACGCTCCGCTTCTGAGTCAGGCCGTAGTGGCTGCCACCAAGTATAGCTGGGAGATTCTTTCCCGCGTCAGCGCGCCGGTGGAGTAAGTCTCGATTTAGGTGGGAGGGGCACTGGGAACGTTGGGGAGCGACAGGACAGGAAGCGGCCGCTCTGTTGAGCGTGGAACCACCAAGTCGCAGCACCGCCATCAGCATGTCGGGCGTGCGCTACGCTGTGGACATCGGCGTTCCGGCTAGTCGCTTTTTACTCCAGCTGTTGTAACTGTTGCGCGTTTCCGGAGGTCCGCAGAATGACGCTCGACCAGTCTGAGGGTTATGAGGAGGTCGCGGAGCAGTTTATGGCCGCTCGATCCGACATCGGAGCTACTTTCGTTCGGTCTTGGGCAAGAGCCAATCTGCCGCCATCGAGTTTAGTCGTAGATGTTGGTTGTGGGTCGGGGTTGCCGATCGCGCACGCACTGATCGAGGATGGCTTCTCTGTTTATGGGATCGACGCATCGCCTTCGTTGTTGTCGGCGTTTCGCCGCAGGTTTCCTAACGCGCACAGCGCCTGTGAGGCGGCGCAGGACAGCGTCTACTTTCACCAAGTTTTCGATGCGGCTGTGTCAATCGGTCTGGTGTTCCTGCTCTCCGCGAACGACCAGCGCCAAGTCATTCATCAGGTGGCGAATGCTCTCAGACCGGGAGGGCATTTTTTGTTCACTGCCCCCTGGCAGACTTGTAAATGGCAGGACGTGCTGACCAAGCGGCAATCGCAATCACTCGGCAAGCAGGAGTATCGTCGTCTTCTTGAGGAATCAGGATTGCGCCTGATCGGCTGCCATGAAGAAGAGAATCACTTCTATCATGCAGTCAAGCCGCTCCATTAGGAGTGCTGCGCGACCGGTGCGACCTTCTCAATCGAGAGTCTCTTCAGGCGCCGCAAGAATCGCGCTCAACGAAGATCGTCGGCCGTCAGTTGGGATCAGCCTGCAGTTTCGATGCTCGGCCTCTTCGGGATTACTCCAGCATCGTGCGAGCGGGGAGGGGGGGGCGGAAGCTGATCGGCAGCTACGCGGTCGCAAAGACCCACTTCTAGCCGGCCAGAGATATCAGGTCGTAGCTCAAGTTCGGCCGTACGTTCAGCTTCCGATTCAACGGCGCTGTGTCCACCCGATCTCGTCCCGCATCTGCGTTGGGGGCTCAGTTGCCTTCGGCATCGACCGTGAACACCACTGGCTTGCCGCGCGACATCGGCTCCCAGCCGGCCGATATAGCAGCACGCACGCACCTCCAAATTGTCGCGTCGTCGAGTTGGAGACGACCGTGCGGCAACCCCTTCAATAGCCGCTTGGGCGGCGGAACTTCCAGCAACGCTTCGCGCTTGGCATCCCGCTGGAGAAGGGAAATGCTCATTCCCTTCCAACCCTCGTCATCCGACAGATGCGGTTCCCGCTGGAGGTGCCAGTCATATGTGACGCCGTCGACGTTGACGGTGCCTGCATTGCGTCGGGAATTTGACATATGCATAACTCTAGCATGCCAACACTGCCAAGGCACAGGGGCGGGGTTGCCGGCCGATGCACAGCATGCCTCAGGGCAGCCTAAAGAAGGGGTGAGGCTGTAGCTCAGACTGGCAGACTTTCGGGACAGAGCGCGTCCATGCTGACCCACAGCCGGACATTCGCGATGGCTTCAGCGCTCCCTGATATCGGTCGTCGCTTCAGAAGCCGCTTACCGGCTGGATTGGGCCGCCAGCGGAGCGTCGGCTTGCGACTTGAAAACGTAGATAGCTGCTGTTCGCCTCGAATGACCTACGATGAGTGATGTCCGACCGCGAAGCTGGCGCTCCTTGTGCACGGCGAAGCGGTTCCTGAGAGCGGCCCTTCCGCCGTAATCTGGAGCGCCGACGCGGCTCCAAAGCGCTTAAAGACAGCCTGATTGCTGCCCGATATGAGAGCAGATCAACCCCGACCTCGCGCAGCAAAGCTTGTTGCAGCCAGCCACCCAATCAGCGCGGCGCCGCCCAGCCAGAGCATAAAGGTCGCGCTGTCGCCGAGCAGCAGGCTGACCAAACCCGGCGCACATGCCGCGATCATCAAAGGCCAACGTTGCCGGCTTGTCGAGCCGTCGCCCTCTCCCGATGCGCGCCGCCGCTTCGGATCGCCGGCGCAGAGCAGGAAGATGGGGAATGCCGAAAGAAGGAGCGCGCTCAACGTGAGATAGAAGGTCATGCCGCAACCGCGTCCATAGCCGGTCCGGCTGGGTACGAGCGGCGCGGCCATGCTTTCCGGGACTGAGCTACCAACCACGCACCACCAGTCGCGAAGGCAAGATCAAGCGCTGCAATAACGGGCTGTCCAGCCCCGACCGCTTCGCCCCAGCCAGGGCCATCAGCGACGAACAGCCGCAGCAGCGGAAGCACGAGCATGACAAGGCCGGTCGCCGCCTTGAGCCATGTCGCCAGCATGTCGTTGTTGCGCGCCACTATGCCGATCAGGATTGCCGCGCTCGCGGCGATTAGAAACGCTGCGGTCGTCCAGTAGACCGCCGAACCCAGCCGCGTCGTGACCAGAAACGCGGCGGCGGCGCTGACCAGTCCGAGAGGTAAACCGAGGCCGACGACCGTCAGCGTACGTTCGAGCCAGGTGAGGGAACGCGCTTGACCTTGCCGGCGCACAACCCACAACCGCATGCCCGTATATGTCACGTAGCACATGGCGAAGCCCAGCCCGAACCAGATCGCCTTTGACAGCATGCCCGCGAAATTTCCGAAGTGAAGTGGCCCCATGATTCCAACGAGCGTGCCGCCTGCCGATGGCTGGGCGCCGACCTGGGGCTTGGCTCGCACGAATTGGGCGGTGGCGCCGCTATACAGGAGGGCGACCGGCTCAAGATCGCCGCTCTTCGGGTTGTGGTAGCTTGTCACGGTCGCATCGGCCCGGACGAAGTTCTCGATGGCGACAAAGGTCGGCGTTTCGCCAGTGCGCGCGATCGCATCGGCGGTGATCCGGTCGAGATTGCCCATGTTGCTAGGGCGCGGATCGGGAGTGCCTGGATTTCCGAACACTGCGTGTTGCAGCGCTTCGACATCACCACTGAAGGCAGCCATTGCAACGACGGGAACGCCGATTGTGCCGTAGAAGGAGAAGAAGCTGCCTGTAAACGCCAGTACGAAGGCGAAAGGCAGGCTCCATGTGCCGGCGACGCTGTGTTTGTCGCGATTGACCAACACCGGGCTGCCGCGGCGTCGCAGCGTGAAAATGTCCTTGAACAGGTGGCGGTGGATCAACAGGCCCGAAATCGCCGCAACCAGCATTCCCAAGCCGACGATCCCTGTCAGCAGCAACCCCCAGGGGTTGGGCACGTGGAGCCGGACATGGGTGTCGATCAGGAAGGTGCTCAGCGCGTCGTCGTTGCGCGGACCAAACAGATTGTCGATGTTGCCCGTCGTCCGATTGAGGATGCGGCCGACATTGTCCAGCTGGTAGAAGACTCCAGCTTCGGTAGCTACCCCCGCGGCGTCAACCTCATGTCGATGGAAGAACACGCCGAGGCCGTGATCGCCTGTTTCCCAGAGATTGACCGCTTCGCGGTACTGCGCGGGAGTCTGCGCCGTCAGCCGGCGCAGAGTCTGATCGATCGGCTGTTCGAAGGCCGAGTGACTGGCGACATGGCCTGCCGACCAAGCCCCGATCTCGTGCGCGAAGACCGCGGCGGTTCCAGTCAAGACGACGGCATATAGCAGAAGGCCCAAAAGGATGCCGGACCATCCGTGCACCGCAACCATCGCCTTGGTTTGGGCCTTGTCGAGACGGATCATAGTGCTTTCTCCACGACAGGAGCGCTGCCCATGAAGCGTGCAGCGACCATGCCACCATGGATGAGGAGCAGGGTGCCCGCGATCAGCGCGACTCGCGCCAAGTTGCGATCCAGGCACGCGTGAAAGAACAGTAGCGCCCAGATCAGCGGCGCAAGGACGAGCGGCAAAGCGAGGTTATCGATCCCCGCCGCCCCTCCGGGCAGCCAAAGTGGCGTTCCCGCAAGCAGCACCAGGGTGACGAGAATTGCGCCAGGGCCAGCGAGCAGCACGCGCGTCCACTGGCGCTGAGGCGAGGGTGAGATGGAAGGGAGCGCAGCCATTTCGATGGCAATAAATTTTGCCAGCCGGCGGCGCAAGCAGAAATGCTATTGATAATCTTTCGCAACAAATTAGAGGGCGTCGGCAATCGCAGACGCTATCAAGAGGGCGCATAATGACAAAGTTGATCGCGGCAGTGGGGGTGGCGAGTGTTCTGCTTACGCAGGCCGCACAGGCGCAGGACAGCGCCCCCGTTACATCGGACGACGAGATCGTGATAACGGGCAATGCCGGCACCAAGACCGACACTCCGTTGACCGAAGTGCCCCAGCCGCTGACGATCATCCCGGCCGAAACCTACCTGTCGCAGGGCGCAATCAACATCAGCGACACGGTGAAATACGCAGCTGGCGTGCTCGCCAATCCCTATGGTCGCGATACGCGCGTCGACGGCTTCAACGTGCGGGGCATCAATGCGCTGCAGTTCCGCGACGGCATGCGGGATATCTTCTCCTACTACGCCAGCATCTCGTCGGACCCCTACAACTTCTCGCGTGTCGAGATCGTCCGCGGGCCAGCCTCGGTGTTGTTCGGCCAAGGTTCGATCGGCGGCCTGGTCAACCTGGTGTCCAAGACGCCGGAGTTTCGCACCGGCGGCGAGTTGAACCTCGTTTATGGCAGCTATGACCGCAAGGAGGTGCTGGGCGACGCGAACCTGGCGCTGAGCGACAATCTCGCAGTCCGCACGGTCGCGCGGGTGCGAGACGCCGATACCTACGTGGATCATGTGCCGGATGATCGCGTGATGATCGCGCCCTCGATCCGCTGGCAGCCGACGCCGGACACCGACATCGTCCTCACGGGCCTTTATCAAGAGGATGATACGGGATCGACCTCGCAGTTCCTCCCGATCGTCGGCACCTTTCGTCCCAACCCTGCCAATCCTGCCGGCCGGCTCGACCCCTACACCTTTGTCGGCAAGGCAGGATGGGACCGCTATGCCGGCCGGTCCCTTCAGGGCGGAGGGTCGATCCTTCACCATTTCTCTGACCAGGTCCGCTTGAGTCTGAAGTCGCGCTATATCGACAGCGACCTCGAATATGTCACGCATTATGCCGACAGTTACACCAATCCCACGAACCCGTTCGCAGTATACGGTACCAACGGGCGCACCATCGGTCTGTCTGCCGATGCTAGCGACGCACGAATGAACGTGTTCTCTAGCGACAACAATCTCCAGCTGAAGTTCGGCACGGGTTCGAACATCGAGCACACGCTGCTGGTCGGGCTGGACTATAGCTGGAACAAGGTCGCCAAACGCTACGCGGCCACGACACGGGAGGTCGTCGATCTCTACGACATCGATTATGATGCGCTCGCGACCTACGAGCCGACCGGCCCGTTCACCAGTGAGTCGCAAAAGCAACTCGGCGTCTATGTTCAGGATCAAGTTCGCCTGTTCGATCGCGCCTCGGTGATCGTCGGCGCACGCCGCGATCACGTGACCAATTCCTCAGGCCAGACCGACAACGCCACCACTTTCCGCGTGGGCATCATCGGTGAGATTGGTGCCGGCTTCTCGCCCTTCTTCAGCTATACTGAGAGCTTCCTGCCGATCGCGGGCCGCCTGACCGGTCCCGGAGGCGTGCCCGGCAATTCTTTTACGCCGCAGACCGGCACCCAGTACGAGGCGGGCGTGAAGTGGCAGCCGAGCCCCGCGACGCTCATGACCGTCACCGGCTTCCACATCAAGGAGCACAACCGCGTCCTTTACCTCGCCAACAACGTCACTTCGCAGTCGGGCGAGTTGACTACCAAGGGTGTCGAGTTTGAGGCGAGCCACACCCTGCCGGGCGATTTCGAGCTGCTGCTAAACTATGGTTACAGCGAGCTCGAGTCCGAGGTGAATACGAGCCTCGACTATATGCCGCGCCACACTGCGTCGGTCTGGTCAACCAAGACGGTGCAGACCAGCGGCGACGCGCAGCTGCGCCTTGGAGCGGGCGTCGTGTACAGCGGCAAAAGCAAATCCACCGGTCCTCTCGACCCCTATGCCCTCGACCCGACGGTAACGCCCGGCACGCTCTACACGATAGTCACGCCAGCCCGCACCACTGTGGACGCACTGGCCGAAATCACTTGGAACAAGTGGCGCCTCTCGCTCAACGCTACGAACCTGTTCAACAAGCAGGCCTTCGCTTCATGCCTCGCGCGAGGCGACTGCTTCATTGCAGCACCGCGCAATGTCATGGCCACGTTAGGTTTTCGCTTCTGACGCGTGTGAGGGCGTCTCACGCCTTCGCCATGACCGCGCTCTGCGCCGCTTCGGGCGGCGCCGAGGCGCTCTGCGGCCCTCAGCCCATTCGCGTGGTTTTCAGGAGTAGGAGCGATGACTGCCAGGATCGGGACGCCTCGGGTGAGCCTCTATGCCGAGGTGACTGCCCGCGTGATCGCCGAACTGGAACAGCGCCGCCGGAGAGCCGACGCTTACGACGGCCGGATGGAGCTAACGCTTGTCAGCGATACCGATACAATCGAACCCGATATACTTTCTTATCGGCGGCGTCCGTCGAGAACAGGCGGAGCGACTGCCCTTGGCCCGTCTCATCGCCGTTCAGACGGCGGCCTTTCACCATTCGGCCGTTGCTTAAAAACTGCTCGTCGATACTCTCGATACCGACGATCGGCGCGCCCGGGCGGTCGGTGGTAAACTGGAGTTGCGCATCGCCGCTGCCGACCACGATGTATTCGTCAGCCGCCGTTTGCAGGAACATGGCAGCGATGCGGCTCGTCGGGTCGACATCGCCTTTTGGACCGCTGGCTCGCGTCACATCTACGATGTAGTCGCCTATCCGACCGCGGCCGGCACGCTGGGCGCCGCCTTCCAGGATCACGGTCGCAATCCCTCCCTCAGCCTGCTTCTGGAGGATGACCGGAACGAGCGGCGTGAGCTGACCATAGAGTGCAGCCATTGCCGGATCGCCTTCGCCTGCTGCGCTAAGGCCGATGCTAGCATCACCCTGCAAGGCCACGCCCTGTCCGTCGATTCCGAAAGGAGAAAAGCCGATCGCACGAAGCGCCCCATAGCTGAAGAGCGCATTGGCAGCGCCGGGTGCTCCGCCGCGCGCCTCTGGCACAAACAAAGGATTGTCTCGCCGGGCATATCGTGACGCCCAATTCACGTAATCCTCAAAGTATATGTCGGGCGAGAGGAAGTCGAGCGAAGGGGCGCCTGCCTTGTAGACGTCGACCGCGAATGGCAACGGCCCGCCTGAATTATACTGACCAGGTTCGTAGTTTGGCCGGATCAGTGCTGCGTTAGTGAACATCGGCAGCGGATATTCGGCTTTTCCGGCGGCCGTCACCGTTTCGATGAACGTGGCATACGCCCACGACATGAACAAAGAATCGACCATGCTGGTCTCGCCGAATAATTCTTTCCACGTGCCCTGCGTTCGCCCGCCGCGGGCTTCCCACGCGGTTCGCAATTCGGGATGCAGGGTGGTTCGATGCTCGGCGAGGTAGCGCATCAGGGCTTCGGGGACGGCCGCGCTGAAGGCTGCTTCAGCTGCCGGCGAATGGTCTCGCGATTGGGGAATGACGCCGACTTCGTTTTCGACTTGCGCCATCAGGACAGTATGTTGCTTGCCATCAACGGCACGAATGTGGCCCATGAGCTGGGCGAAGGCGCGCGCATCAGCGTCACGCGCCGCAGCGGAAAACGGCGAGAGACGCTCGGTGCCGCGTCCGTCACTCATCTGGACGCGCGCGAACCGCGCCTGATCGCGCTTCACCCAACCCGGTACATAACTGGAATAGGTGTTCTTCCATGCCCCGAACCATAGAATGACGAGGCGCAGATCGTGCTCGCGCGCTCCCTTCAGCAGGCCATCAACGTTGCTGAAGTCGAAGCGCCCCTCTTCAGGCTCGATCGTTTCCCATGCAACGGGAACCAACACCGTATTCAGGTTCATCGCCTTCAGCTTTGGCCAAATCGGCGCCATGTAGGCCAGATCGCTGCTGCTGGAGTTACGAGTTTCGCCGCCCAGCACCAGGAATGGCTTGCCATCTACGATCAACTGAGTCGCCTCGCCACGACGCTCCAGATGCGGCGTCGGTGCTTGGGCATGGGCGATACCGCCGACGACAGGGACCAGAGCGATCAGCAACAAGACAAGTGCGGGTAGAACGCTGCGCATCATGAACTCTCGCCTGATCACGCAAGCCACCCTGCGGACCTTGATTGTGGCTTGTTGAGTCCTCAAGCGCAATTGTGCCGTTTTTCGGCTCGCGTGCGTAGCACGGCGGGAGGCGGTGCAGCATGAAGTCGCCAGATGCGGGTCCCATCGCGCACCCGCAACAGCGGCGCGATGGGACAATGATTGCTTGCCGTCGAGCACACAACGGCAATTGGTCGTAATCGTGAGCTAGCCGTCAGACCTTTTGAAGCGGCGAGCGGCGCTTCCCAGGCGCGGCGCGGTAGATCGCCACGACCTTGCGCTCGAACGGTCTGGTGAGGATCGTCGACACGGTCACAAACTCCGCGGTCGCGGCGTCAGGCGTCAAGGTGAGTAGCGTATAGCCCTTGTTATCCTGGTCACAAAAAGCGACTTCGGGGCTTCCTTCGGCAAGGACCGTGCCCAAGCCCGGCAGCAACGATCCGTAGGACGGACTGGTGATCGCCGTCGCGCCGAATTCTGAAGCTACCAACGTACCTGCGTCGTCATACAAGTCATTGGCCCAGGCGGCGTGGCTGTCGCCGGCCAGCACGATCGGCTTCGAACCTGCACGGCGGAAGGCGGCGTACAGCCGCTCGCGCGCCGCAGGATAGCCGTCCCAAGCGTCGAAGTTGAACGGCAATCCTGCCGTGAAGCCTGCCGCTGCCTGCTGGAGCCGGTCGCGGTACGCCGGCGGCAGCGTGGCAATACGAGACGTCAGGCGGGAGAGGTCCGGACCGGGGACCCGGGCCATCACCACTTGGTTGCCCAGGACCTGCCACGGCTTATTGGCGCGAACCGAACCGGCAAGCACAGTTTCAAGCCAGCGCTGCTGGTCCTCACCCAGCATCTCGCGATCGGGCCGCGCGCGTTCGGCCATGACCGTGGCGAACTGTTCGGGACCCGGCGTGCCGCCCTTCACCTCGGCCTGTTTCGATCGTGCAAGCAGCCGCGTTTCCACCATCGCCAGCGTTGCAAGGTTGCCGAATTCAAAGCTGCGGTTGATCGCTTCCCACGGACGACCGCGCTTGGGATCGCGGATCGGCATCCATTCGAAATAGGCCTGCATCGCTGCGGCTTTGCGTGCCTTCCAGTCGCCCTCCTTGGCTGGATCATGGTTCTCGGCGCCGCCGATCCATCCGTCATTCGCGACTTCGTGATCGTCCCACACGCAGATGAACGCGGCGCGGGCATGCGCAGCCTGCATGTCGGCATCACCCTTCACCTGGGCGTGGCGCCGGCGATAATCGGCAAGAGTGACGATCTCGTGCGGCGGATCGGGCAAGCGACCGAGCTTGCGGCCGACATCCGCGCCATACCCCTCGGCACCATATTCATAGATATAGTCGCCCAGGTGAAGCACCGCGTCGAGCCGTGGCAGCGCCGCCATGTCGGCATAGGCGTTGAACAACCCGCCCGGGTAAAGCTGGCATGAGGCCACTGCGAGCACCAGGCTGTCGACCGCACCGCTTGGCAGGGTGCGGAAGCGGCCGGTCGGCGAACGCTGGCCGCTCGCGGTGGCGAACCAGTACCAATAGTCACGACCGGGCTTCAGCCGCGTGACCTCCACCTTGACTGTGTGGTCCGCCGCAGCCCGCGCGGTCGCCTTGCCGCTGGTGATCGGCTTGCCGTCGGGGGACGTGGCGACATGCCAGGTCACCGGCAGATCGCCGGCGCCAGCTTCGGTGGTGATCCGGGTCCAGATCACTGCGCCGTCGCCCGCCGGATCGCCGCTGGCGATGCCATGGGCGAACCGCCCTTCTGCCGTCTGCCCGGTCGCCCGCGCCGCGCCCGGGATACCCATCGCCGCGCCACTGCCAAACAGCGCAAGCGCGCCGCGTCTATTGATGGTCATGTCGGGCGTCCTTAGAAACGTGCGGTGAGCTGCGCGCCATAGAAGCGCGGTTCGGCCGGGATGAAGGTGGGGGTGCGGAAGCTTCCGCCAGTATTGCCGGCGTCGAGCAGATAGCGCTCGTTGGTGGCGTTGCGGATGTAGCCGGACACTTCGAAGCGTTCGTCCATGAAGCTCACACCCGCGCGCGCGTTCACCAGCGTGACCGGCCCCTGCGAGAGGGCGATGTTGTTGGGCACTTCGAAGAAGATGCGGCTGCGATGCGTGACCGACGGCGTGGCGAAGAAGCGCATGCCATTGCCAAGCGGCGCATTGACGGTGAAACCGGCTGCTGCCTGCCATTCGGGCTGGAGGCGGAAGCGCGCGCCCGAGAAGGTAGAGGCGAAGCGGTCATTCTCGTCGATGCCGCCGTTGATGTAGCCGACATTGCCGAAAAGGTTGAGCCAAGACGCGGCGCGGACGTTCAGTTCGGCCTCGACGCCCAGATTGCTGGCGGTACCGGCGCTCTGCGTCAGCGAGGTGCCGTTGGGCTGGAGCACGCTCACCTGGAAGCCGTCATATTTCTGGTAGAAGACGCCAAGCGAACCCGAGACCGGCCCGACCCGTCCCTTGAGCCCGGCTTCGTAGTTCCAGACATTCTCTTCCGGTACGAGCTGGAGGTTGGATGCGGGGGCACCGGTAGCCAGCCGCCGCGCATTGAGCTGCACGACGGGCGAACGGCGTCCCTTCGAAATGGTCCCGAACACGTTCACATCGTCCGTGAGGCGGTACAGGACGTTTAAGCGTGGCAGCACCGCCGAATAGGATTGCCGCGCGGTGAAGGTCTGGCCGCGCGTATCGATCTGACCTGGCAGCAGCGACGGACCAATGCCCACTGCAAGCAGCGCTGCACGCTCGGCCGCGGGAAGCAGGGTAGGAAGCAGCGGCACGGGGACATCGGCGCGATAGCCCGACTCTCGCTGCTCGATCAGCACGCGGACGCCGGCGGTCAGTTCTAACGCCGGGGTGGGAATCCAGGTGGCATCCCCAAACATCGAATAGCTGTCGTTACGGCCCTGGTTCTCATAGACCGAACGGTACGGAACCTGCGTCAGCCTCCCGCCGGTTGCGCCAGCGGTCGCGCTCGCCGCGGTTACCACGCCAGCCGGGCTGATACACGGCAGGCTTGGGAGAGCAGGGCGGCCCTGCAGCGCGGTCAGGCACTGGATGAAGGTGCCTTCCTCGGTGGAGAAGGGTACGTTCTGTGAATTGTCTTCGACGAACACGTTCCAGCCGAACGACGCGCGCCACTGCGGATCGCTGTACGAGAAGCGGCCTTCATGGCTCGCCTGCCAGCCCTTCGCGATCTCGCCGAACTCGAGGAACCAGGCGGCCGAGCCGTCGGCATCGAACATTTCCTGGCTATCGAACTTGCGATAGCCGTTAACGGTGGTGAAAGTAACGCCGGACCCGAAATCGTAGCTCGCGGTCAGGTTGACGTCATACACTTCGCGGTTGAGACCCAGCTGGTCGGCGCCGAGCGCCTGCTCCGACAGCGGCGACCCGTCCAGATGCGCGCGGCCGAACGGATCGCCGGGGCCATCCTCGGTCGGCAACACGCGCGAGATGAACGGCGTGCCGCCGTTGCGCTGCTGGTCATAGGTACCGATCAGGTCCGCCGTTAGCGCATCGCTAGGGGTGAAGCGCAGTGAGGCGCGCACGCCGAGCTGGTCCTGCGAATACAGATCCTTTTCCTGCCGCGGCGACAGGTTCTCGACATAACCGTCGCGCTTCTTCCATTCGAACGCCACGCGCCCGGCGACCGTATCCGACCCGGCGTTGAGGAAGCCCGAGAGCAGCGTGGAATCGAAATTCCCATAGCCGGCGGTGAGCGCGCCGGAATAGCCTTCGCGCGGGCGCGCCGAGGTCAGGCTGATCGCACCCACGGCCGAGGCGGTGCCGAACAGCGTCGCCTGTGGTCCCTTGATTACTTCGACGCGCTCCAGGTCGTAGATCGCCTGGTACGATCCGCGCGAGCGCGAGATGTCGACGCCGTTATAATAGAGCGTGACGCGCGGGCCCTGCTGCGAGGATCCGGAATCTGACGTGATGCCGCGGATCACGACGCCGGGATTGTTGGCGCTCTGCTCCTGGATGTTGAGTCCCGGAATGTAGTTCGACAGTTCGTCCAGGTCGCTCACGCCGATCTCTGCCATGCGCTCGCCCGTGAGCGCCGAAATCGTGATCGGCACATCGACGGCGCGCTGCTCGATCTTCTGTGCGGTGACGATGATGTCGCCGCCATCTTGCTCAGAGACGGCGGGGTCCCCGATCGTGCTCTGCGCCATAGCGGGCGCGGCAAAAAAGGAAGTGGTGGCGAGCAGCGCCGCGAGCGAAATACGGTGTTTCATTTTGTCCCCCGAGTTGTTCTGGGGGGCTGCTGGACACCAAATATTAAGGGGGCACGGCAGAGCTATTACACTTGTGCGAAAAGGCCGCTTCTGGTGCTTTTCGGGCCGATCTGCGGCTGCCGGAGGTAAAGACGAACGACCGGCTTTGGGCGCTTAGCGGTCAAGGGGAGCCAAGATGGATGAGCGTCCGCTTCTGGGAAGCGGGAAGGGGAGCTGAAAGTCCATTTGTGGGTCTTAGACAGGTGTACGGGTGGGGCGGCTCCGCTCGTCGCGGGGCTCTCCGGACCGACCAGCAAAAAGACGGAACAGCCCGTACACGATTGCCCCCGCACCGGCGGTCAGGATCAGCGCGGGCCTGACACCAGTCCGTGCTGCAACCCGTTTGAGCGCGACTTCCACACTGCCTAGCGTATTCACACCTGCGGGCACGACCTTGGTGTCCAGGAACAGCTTGGGGGCCGACGGGCCCGAGGGTTTCTTCAGTAGGTAATCCCGGTCGACGAGCACGTTGGCCTCCATGGCGGGTCAGGACATTCCACACGAACAGATCGTCATGCCGCATGTTCCGGTGCAACCCACGCCGCAGCCGAGGAGTTTTCGCTACTCACCGTCGGCGGAGCATCTCTGTGAAAAAGCCCGAATATAAGCCGTACCGCCTTCCCGCCGGCGGGTGGGGTTCTGCCCGCTCCGTGGGGAACATCATACGGCGCGAGGGCGTGTTAGGCAGCGTGCCGCTTGCCTTGAGCCGCCACAACAAGGTGGATGGGTATCAGTGCAACAGCTGCGCCTGGGTGAAGCCTGCCAACCCGCTGCCGTTCGAATATTGTGAGAACGGCGTGAAGGCGGTCGCGTGGGAGCTGACGGCGAACCGCTGCACGCCGGAGTTTTTCGCGAAGCACACTGTGAGCGAACTCCGGGAATGGGATGAATACCAGTTGGAGCAACCCGGCCGGCTGACTCACCCCCTGCGCTACGATGCAGCAAGCGACAAATATGTCCCGGTTTCCTGGGGGCATGCAATGGATGAGATCGCGCGCGAGATGCGCGCCGTCGAGGACCGCAAGAAGGGTACGGTTTTCTATAGTTCCGGACGGCTGTCGAACGAGGGGAGCTACCTCTACCAGCTGTTCGCCCGGGCGTATGGCAACAACAATCTGCCCGACAGCTCCAACATGTGCCACGAAACGACTTCGGTGGCGCTTCCCATCAGCATTGGACAGGGCGTCGGCACCATCGATCTGGGCGATTTCGCCAAGACCGAGTGTATCATGTTTTTCGGGCAGAATCCTGGAAGCAATTCACCCCGCATGCTCCACCCGCTGCAGGAGGCGAGCCGGCGCGGCGTGCCGATCATCACCTACAATCCGTTGCGCGAGCGCGGTCTCGAGCGTTTCGTAAACCCGCAATCGCCCACGGAGATGCTGACGGGCAAGGAGACGCGGATCAGCTCGCAATATCATCAAGTCAGGACCGGCGGCGATCTCGCGGCGCTGGCCGGGATCTGCAAGGCGGTGCTGACGCTACACGACGAGGCGAAGGCATCCGGCGGCTCGGTGCTCGACGAGGCGTTCATCGCCGAACATACCGCCGGTTTCGAGAGCTTCGCCGACTGGGTCCGTGCGCAGGATTGGGACGAGCTGGAGCGCCGCTCGGGCTTGTTCCGCGCCGACATGGAAGCAACCGCCCAAGTCTATAGCCAGGCGCGCGCGACGATCGGCATATATGGCATGGGCCTCACCCAGCATCAGGCAGGGGTAGAAACCATCCAGATGCTGGTGAACCTCCTGCTGATGCGCGGCAACATCGGCCGCGAAGGCGCAGGCATCTGCCCGGTTCGCGGTCACTCCAACGTGCAGGGGCAACGCACGATGGGGGTCACGGAAAAGCCTGAACTGTTCCCGCTCGACCGTCTGGGCGAGCAGTTCGGCTTCGAGCCGCCGAGAGAGCGCGGCTACGACACGGTGGACACCTGCGAAGCGGTACTGCGGGGCGATGTCCGCGCGTTCATCATGCTGGGCGGCAACTTCGTCCGGGCCATCCCGGATCACGGCCAGATGGAGCCGGCCTGGCGCAAGATCCGGCTGACGGTGAACATTATCACCAAGCTCAATCGTAGCGCTCTGCTGCCCGGCGAGATCAGCTATATCCTGCCGGTGATTAGCCGCCTGGAGATCGACGAGACTCAGGCCGGACAACAAGTACTGTCGATGGAGGATACTTCAGGCTGCATCCACGGCAACCGGGGCCTGCGCACGCCTGCGTCGCCGCACCTGATAAGTGAGGTGCGGTTGATCTGCGAACTGGCCCAACGAGTGCTCGATCCTAACCCGCGCATGCGCTGGGATGCGTATATGTCGGACTACGCCGAGATTCGTCGCGAAATCGGTGGGACACTGCCGGACATCTTCTGGGATTATGAGCGCCGTATGTGGGAGCCCGGCGGCTTCCAGCGGCCCCTGCCGGCGAAGAAGCGGGAATGGCACACCGACACCGGTCGTGCCAAGTTCGTGACGCCCAAGGCCTTGGACGAAGATCTCGATATGCCTGCCCCGGGCCGCGACGTTCTCAGGCTGATGACGCTTAGGAGTAATGATCAGTTCAACACCACCGTATACGGGTATGACGACCGCTTCCGGGGCATCAAGAACACGCGCAAGGCAGTGCTGATGAACCGTTCGGATATCGATCGACTTGGATTGAAGGTAGGTCAGGCGGTCACATTAAGGACGGTCGCAGACGACGGGGTCGATCGGCATCTTTCCGGCATGCTAGTGGTTGCCTACGACATTCCGATCGGTTGCATCGGTGGCTATTATCCCGAATGCAACGTGCTGATGCCGGTCTGGCACTATGCCGCCGGAAGTAGGACGCCGGCGGCGAAGTCGATCCCGGTCACCGTTCATTCGGATGGTCCCGAAATACTTGAGCCGCAGCTGGAGTATGCCGAGGGATAGAACCGTTCTCTGGTTGGTCTGACGCGAGACTACGTCGGGCTGTTGTGATGCTTCGGGCTCGAAGCGACTGACCGCTTTCACCCTCTGCGCCACCCAAGGCGGCCTCGCTCCGGAGCAGCCAACAACTAACTCCATGTCCAGTTGCAGCCCTGAAAAACCGAACTCGGCTTCACAGGCAGGAGCTCAGGTCGGGAATGGCGTTCGGCTGCTGCTCGAGCCAAGGGATACATAGCCGACCTGACTGCCTGTTCCTCTGGAAAGGCAGGCTATGACGCCACATCATGATATAAAGATGTCTTTATATGGTGGTTGACAGCCCGGTGCTGATGGTGTTGAGAAGGGGCTGTCGAGGTTCCCCGCTTCAGGCATGACGGCGGGGCTAAGACGGGAAGCCGGTGGTGTCCTTTGGGGCAGAATCCGGCGCTGCCCCCGCAACTGTAAGCGGCGAGTGGCGGCTCCATTTCGTGTCACTGGGCGCTCGCAAGGCGCTCGGGAAGGCCGGAGCCACCGCGTTGACCCGTGAGCCAGGAGACCTGCCTTTCGACGCCATAACGTTCCTCGGACGGGGGTTCCTCCGGTGGATCGCGCTTGATGCGACGGTCCTTGGCTTCACGTTATTCGGGCCCGTCCGTGCCTCGCGCGCTTTCGCCTGACCTTCCGCCGCAAAGCCAGGTGAGTCATGACGAATAGCGGGTTCACATTCTCGATCAGCAGCATCCCATTTGACGAGCATTATCGTCCGGCTGACAACACGCGCATTACCACCAACTTCGCCAATCTCGCGCGCGGGGAAAGCCGGCAGGAGAATCTGCGCAACACGCTGATGATGATCGATCACCGTTTCAACGCGCTGATGCACTGGGACAACCCAAAAGGTGATCGCTACACGCTGGAGCTGAAGATCGTCTCGGCTGCGCTCACGCTTGGGGGCGGCGCGGATGACGAAGCGTTTCCGCTGATCGAGATCCTGCACACCACTGTCACCGACAGAACCAGCGGCGAGCGCAGCAATGGGATGATCGGCAACAACTTCTCGTCCTACGTGCGCGATTACGATTTCAGCGTCGTCCTGGCCGACCACCTCAAGGCCGGAGGTGGCGGGGCGCCGGAGGGCTTCGGCGATCTCCACGGCAATCTGTTCAAGCATTTCCTCAGGTCGAGCGCCTATCGCGACAACTTCCGCAAACCCCCGGTCATCTGCCTTAGCGTATCAAGCAAGGAGATCTATCACCGGACCGCCAACGTGCATCCGATCCTGGGTGTCGAGTATTGCAACGACAAGTTCTCACCCACCGATCAGTATTTTGCGAAGATGGGCATGAAGGTGCGCTACTTTATGCCGCCGCACAGTGTCGCTCCATTCGCCTTCTATCATATCGGCGATCTGGTCAGCGATTACACCAACCTCGAACTGGCCAGCACGATCGCCACGATGGAGACCTTCCAGAAGATCTACCGTCCGGAGATCTACAACGCCAATTCCGTCGCGGCGGAGCACTATCAGCCCAGCCTGAAGTATCAGGACTATTCGCTGACCCGCATCGTCTATGATCGCGAGGAGCGCAGCCGGCTCGCCGTCAAGCAGGGCAAATTCGCCGAAGAGCATTTCATCAAGCCGCACAGTGCCGCGCTCCAGCGCTGGTCTGCGACCTGCGGCCTCTGATCCCCACGCACTTGAAGGTATTGCCTATGACCACTCTGTTGCCGACAACCACTGCGGGCAGCCTGCCCAAGCCTTCCTGGCTCGCCACGCCCGAGACGCTGTGGTCGCCGTGGAAGCTAGAGGGCGAGGAGCTGCTTGCGGGCAAGCAGGACGCATTGCGCCTGGCTGTCGACGATCAGCGGCAGGCCGGCATCGACATCCTCGGTGACGGCGAACAGACGCGCCAGCACTTCGTCACCACGTTCATCGAGCATCTGGACGGCGTCGATTTCGAGAAGCGGGAGACGGTGCGCATCCGCAACCGCTATGACGCTAGTGTGCCGACGGTCGCTAGTGCCGTCTCGCGGGCGAAGTCGGTTTTCGTCGAGGACGCTCGTTTCCTGCGCGCGCAGACCGATCAGCCGATCAAGTGGACGCTGCCGGGGCCGATGACGATGATCGATACGCTTTATGACGCGCACTATCGGAGCCGCGAGAACCTGGCGTGGGAATTTGCCCGCATCCTCAACGAGGAAGCGCGGGACCTGGAAGCGGCCGGCGTCGACATCATCCAGTTCGACGAACCCGCGTTCAACGTATTCTTCGACGAGGCGAACGATTGGGGTATCGCGGCGCTGGAGCGCGCGGCCGACGGGCTGAAGGCCCAGACCGCGGTCCACATCTGCTACGGCTATGGCATCAAGGCCAACACCGACTGGAAGAAGACGCTCGGCTCCGAATGGCGCCAGTATGAAGAGACGTTCCCCAACCTCCAGAAGTCGAAGATCGATATCATTTCGCTGGAATGCCAGAACTCCCGCGTGCCGATGGACCTGATCGAGCTGATCCGAGGCAAGAAGGTGATGGTCGGCGCCATCGACGTCGCGACCGACACGATCGAGACGCCGGAACAGGTCGCCGAGACGCTGCGCAACGCGCTGCGCTTCGTTGATGCCGACAAGCTCTACCCGGCCACCAACTGCGGCATGGCGCCGCTGTCCCGTGAGATCGCACGCGGCAAGCTGAAGGCGCTGGCTGCCGGCGCCGAGATCGTTCGTCAGGAACTGGCGGCCTGAGCGGCAGCCGATATCGTGTGGCCTTTCCGTTAGAATGGCGCCCCTCACCTGAAGATTTCTCCGGTACCGCTGATCCCGCTCTTTCATGAAAAGGCGGGCGCGGTATCGGAGAGCCGTAAGCACAAGCGGTTCGCACGCGCCAACGTGTCATGGCGAACCGCAAGATCGGATTATCGTCTATGAAGGCCATTCTTAGTCGGCTTCGGATCGACGCCTACATCCTCGCGATCGTCGGAATGGTGGTGATCGCCGCGATCCTGCCCGCCCGGGGCGCGGGCAAGGACGTGCTCGACATTGTGGTGCACGCTGCCATCGCGCTCCTGTTCTTCATCTACGGGGCGCGGATTTCCCGGCAGGCGATCTGGACGGGCATCCTGCACTGGCGGCTGCAATCCTTGGTGTTCGCCACGACGTTCGTGGTATTTCCGCTGTTGGGCTTGGGGATCGCGAAACTCGCTGGCGGATATCTCGACAGCGGACTTGCCACCGGGCTGATCTTCGTCGCGCTGCTGCCCTCGACGGTCCAGTCCTCGATCGCCTTCACGTCGATCGCCCGGGGCAACGTGCCCGCCGCCCTGTGCTGCGCGTCCTTGTCGAACCTTGCCGGTGTGGTCATCACGCCGCTGCTGGCAACGATGTTTCTCAGCGTCGGGACGGGCGGCATGTCGCTTGACTCGGTGGGCGACATCGCGCTCCAGATCCTGTTGCCGTTCGTCGTCGGCCAGTTCGCACGACCACTCATCGGCGAATGGTTGAACCGGCAGAAGACGCTGACGATGCTCGTCGATCGCGGTTCGATCCTTCTCGTCGTCTATTCCGCGTTCAGTGCGGGCGTCGTGGCGGGCATATGGAGCAAGGTGACACCGCAAAGCCTCGGGCTCGTCATCGTCCTTGATCTCGTGATGCTGGCAGTCGTGCTGGTCGCCACCATGACGGCAAGCCGCTTCCTGCGCTTCACCACCGAGGACGAGATCGCCATCGTGTTCTGTGGATCGAAGAAGAGCATGGCGAGCGGCTTGCCGATGGCAAACATCATTTTCCCGGCCAGCTCGGTTGGGCTCATCGTTCTGCCGCTGATGCTGTTCCACCAGATGCAGTTGATGGTCTGTGCCGCGCTTGCGCGGCGCTACGCTAAGCGGGCCTCTAAAGCCGCTCCGATCGCCCCTACCCAAACATGATCCCATTCCCCGATGCCGATGCAACCGGTGACCCAGGACCGAGACCGATGAACGTGTCTAGCCATATCACCAAGAACAGTGACTTGCGCCGCGTGTTCAGTCGGTTTCCGACTGCATCACAGCGCTATGTGCGATAGATCAGGGCACGCCTGTCGGCATGACGGTTAGCGCGTTCACCGCTATCTCGATCATGGCTCAGCGACCTCGCGGGAACTGCGATCTTCGAGCGCATCAAGTCGATTAGCGTAAGAAGTTCCACCTTCAGAGGAACGAGCTTGCCACAAGGTCGGCCTCAGCCGGCCCAAAGCAAAGGTACTCCGGGGGCATCTCGGCTCAATAGCGACCCAAGTTGCTGTCGCGCCTTGAGTTTGGGGTGCAGAAGATCCCGTGCTCTTCCGATAATGCCAGACGAAGGATGAAGGAGGCGATACCGAACATCGAGACGGCCGAACTATGGGCCAGCCGGAACGGCTAACAGACTTGAACGGGCCGATCGTCGCGAGAAGCTGCCGATGGCTGAAGTGAACGAATGGCGGAAGTGGAGGAGCGGGCCGGCCGGTCTGAAAAGCTGTCCTTTCAGTCCTCGTCGGATCCAATCGGCATGCCGGGAGGGATCGTCACGTCGGCATCCTTGTCGCGCAGCGCCGCCGCCAGCGCCTCCCGATCTCGCAGCAGCCGAGCGGTTGCGAGCGCCCAACTGCGGTCGGCGCCGTTGGCAAAGGATCGAGCCTGCTGCCGGGCCGCCCAGTCGGCGAGCGCTTGGTCGATCAGGCTTGCGGCTTCCGCGCCACCGGCTGGATCGGCTGTTGCCTTTGCCAAATTGAGGACAACTCGCCTGCCGACGACCCGGCGGACCGCCGCCAGTCGGGGGTCCGCCGTGGGCGTGTCCGCAATCGCTAGCAGCCGAGTGGCGAGCAGCGCTGGGCTGGGTACCGCAGGATCGCGGCGGCTCTGGTCCGCGAGACGCGCGATGCGCTCTGGTGCCAGCAGCGCCCGCAAGCTGACTTCTGCAGCGACTTCGGCTGCCACCAGTGGGTCGAAGACGCTGCTGCCAGCAGTGCGCATGACCTCGATGTCGGTCTGCCGGTCGTTGTCGCCCGACCACCCGGCCGACAATTGCACGATCAGCCGCTCCGGCACATCCAGCTGGGTGGGAGCGAGCGTCGCCAGCACCGCATCGAGCGCGCGGTGCTGGACTACCCCATCCACCGCCACCGACGTTCCGCCAGTGCCGCCCGCGACCGCGTAGGTGGAGAAGACGCCACCTACCAGCTTGGTCGCTGCCTCCACCTGGTAGCGGTGGAGCAGCCAGATCGGAACGAATTTGCGCCGCAGCGCTGCTATCGGTTCGCCTGCGGCGAGCGCGTCTGGTCCGAAGCGAGCGACCGCGGCGGCGCGCACCTCCATCATGCGGTCGAGCTCTGCGACCGGATCGGCGCCATCGTCCCACAGGCTGCCCCATGGCTGCGATGCAGACGCGCTGCGAGCGTTCTCGTCGGTGACGAAACGCAGGCCGCGCTGGTCTGCCGCCGCTGCCTTGGCCCGTGCGGCCGTATCTGGGTTCGTGCCAGCGGAGTCCCCGTACAGCCAGTCGATCGCGTGCATGTCCCAGGCGCCGAGTCCGATGCCGTAGGCGTCCGACAGGTCGGGCGCGCCGTTCACCAGCCCGATGCGGGGTGCCGGATAGTCCATCACGGAGGCTCGGCCCTGCGTGCTGCCCGCGAAATTATGGAGCAGGCCAAGCGCATGACCGACTTCATGTGCGGCGAGCTGCCGGATGCGCGCGAGTGCCACTTGGGCCGGATCATTGGGTCCGCCCGTCCCCGTCTTGGCGGTGCCGACCAAGCCTTCGTAGATCAGCATATCCTGCCGGACGCGCAGCGACCCGAGCAGCACCGACCCCTTCAGGATTTCGCCCGTGCGCGGATCGGCGACGGCATAGCCGTATGACCAGCCCCGCGTCGCGCGGTTGACCCAGTTGACGACGTTGTAACGGATGTCGAGCGGATCCACTCCGTCGGGCAGGATCTTGACTTGGTAGGCGTCGATGAACCCGGCAGCCTCGAACGCCGTCTTCCACCATGATGCGCCTTCCAGCAGCGCGGTGCGGATCGGCTCGGGCGCCGCATTGTCGATGTAGAAGACGATCGGCTTCTTCACGCGAGAGCGCGGCGCGGCCGGATCGACCTTTTCCAGGCGGAATCGATTGGCGAGGTTCTGGACGATCTGCCCGCCGAGCGGCGCGCCGAAGTCGAGGATTTGGGTGGCGAAGCTTCCACCGCGGGGATCAAAGGCGCGGCTCACATAGCCTGCCTCAGGCAGCGCGATGAAGCTGTGGCGCACCACTAGCGTTACCTGCCGGGGATCGGGAGCGATGTTGCGCACCTCGGGCCCTGGCGTTTCGCTCGCGTAGGTCTGCCGCGCCTCGAACTCCAGGTTGCGCGGAAACGCACGTGCGCTGTTCGGATCGGCAGCGCTAAGCGCCTCGACCAGCTTCCAACCCTTCTCGCCGCTCGTGTTTAGCTGCGCGGCGATACCTTTGACGTCGCGAATGAGGAAAGGTGCGATATCGACCAGCAGCGCCCCGTGGGGACCATCTATCACGTCGCCGAGCCACAAGGTGGAGGTGGCGAAGGCATCCGCTGCTGCGGCCTGCTCCGCCGCCGACGCCCCCGTCGCACGAAAGCGCGGGTTCTCGAGCTCGAAGGCCACTTTCTTGCCCAGCCGACGGATGATCAGCACTTGCGCGGGCCTTGGTTGGGCGCGGTCGAGGCCGATGGGCGCCGAGCCGAGGCCGGTACGTAGCGAGGTGGTGTAGAGCAGGCGCGCCGCGACGCCGTCGCGACCAGGAGCCGGCAGCGACAGGAGGATCCGTCCCCCCTGCCGATCAACGTGGGTCGGGAGCAGTCCGTCGAGCCGCTCGGTCCCGTCAAGCGCACTCCGGTTTTGCGCCGTGCCCTCGTCCCTATGGGGTTCGGCTGCGACGGGAAGCGTGATCGTCATCAGGACGCCGGCGGCGATGGCATTGCGGATCATAGAACCCCCCGGTACTTTGGTGCCGGATCTCCCCGGTTCTCGCAAGTAGGGGCGCACTCAGGATCGAGGCGGCAACGTTCAGATGAGCATGTATACCGAGTTGGCCTGGTTCTCGACTTTCCTGCACGTGCGCTGATGCGACTATGAACAAGCGTCCGAAGTTGGGGGGAGCGGGCAGGCTGGTGTAAGCGGCCGCTTGTGGGTCGACGCGGAAGGGAACTTCTTTGCGGACCAATTTACGCGCTGATCCGGCGCCTCTGCCGGAGGCTTTCAAGGTGCTGCCCAGAGGACGTCCTTAGAAGAAAATCGCCGATCTGCTGACGGCCGCCTCCGCCCCGAAATGCGGTCGTTCGTCCCTGTCGCAACACTGCTTTCAAGCGGACCATAACCCATGCTGTAGAGTTACCCTAACTTGCGGACTTAGCGTTGCTTCCCCTGCCAGCGTGTTGTGTTCACAACCCCATGGTGCTTCCTCCATCAAGACGGGCCGAAGTAATGGTAAGTGCCATTTAGCGCGTAAAGCGTTACGGCTCCGGAGTGTAGAATGAGGGACGGCTCCGCCACATGCTCAATAGGCGAACCAGCGATATAGATGCGCCGAGTGTGCAGGTGCGCTACGGACGTTGGGCTATCGGCGCGGTCCTAATCGCAGGCCTGCTTGGCTCGGCACTTCTCTGGACGCTGGTTCTTCGACAAATCGAGTTCGAACGAGCGGAAGCGCTCCACGCCGCTGTCGCGCAGAATGAAGATCGATCGCTTGTTTTTCAGCAATATGTATCGCGAGTCCTTGGAACTGCTGATCTTGCCTGTCGCCATGTGGCAGCCTTACGCGCACTCGCAGCTATTCCTGTCGGAACTAAGAGATACCCGAGCCTGATAAATGATCCGATCGCTCAAGATCCGGGCTTCCTTGGTCTCAGCGTGGTGGATGCGCGGGGAGATCTTGTTGCCACCACTCGGGAGGGCTTGGTCGGCACCCCTAATGTTGCTCAACACGAAGCGTTCCTTGCCCACCGAGATCAAGACACTCGACGGCTGTTCGTGAGCAAACCAACTTACTCGCACACGCTGAACAACAAAGCCATTCTGCTGACCAGGCGTCTCAACCTTTCGAACGGAACCTTCGCTGGCGTGGTGACCGTCCATTTCGCCCCCGCACAGCTAACTGCAGTTTTCGGCGAGAAGGCGGTCAAGCCCTCAGAGTCGGCTTGGTTGGTGGGGCTAGACGGCACAGTCAGAGCTCGAGTGACAGCCGGTGTGGTCAATTCCGGTGACGATGTGACGGGTGGTGTCCTTTTTCGTGAACAACAGCGAACGGAGCGAGGACAACTTGTCGGACCTGGCACACTCGACGGAAAGGTCCGGCTCGTCAGCTATCGCCGGGTGCCGGGATATCCTTTGTTTGTGAGCTACAGCATCCTTCGCGACGACGCCCTGCTCGAAGCGGTGCAGCGCGCGAACCTTCTGCGTATCGGAGCGATGCTAGCTACCTTGATGGTGGCCGTTCTCAGTGCGATCGTTATCTACTTTATTCGTTTTCGTGAACGTCGATCCTGGGAGCTTGCGATCGCCAAATCGCGCTTGGAGGAAGCGCAGCGCGTGGCTGGAATTGGCGACTGGGCGTATAACTTACAGGAAAAAAGGATAACTTGGTCGCCACAGCTGTACAGGATGTACGAGCGCAGTTCGCCACTTAGCCCCCTCAGCGCCGATTTCGCGGAGGTGTTGCCCGAGGAGTCGGCGCATCGGCACCAGACAGAGATTATCCGTGTGCTAAAAAACGGCGTTCCTGCTTCGTGGGATTTACAAGTAAACCTTTCAAGCGGCGCGTCTCGCTTCCACCGCCTTTCATCAGTTCCCACAAAGGGCAGGCACGGAGAGATCGTCGGGTTCCATGGCACCATTCAAGATATAACTGAAATCAAGAAGCACGAGACACTACAAAACGAACTTGCGCATCTCTCTCGAAACGGAGCGTTGAACGCG
This sequence comes from Sphingomonas sp. IC-56, assembly GCF_021043375.1. Lineage (GTDB taxonomy): Bacteria > Pseudomonadota > Alphaproteobacteria > Sphingomonadales > Sphingomonadaceae > Sphingomonas. The sequence continues at coordinate 10,179 of NZ_JAJNDV010000006.1, read as the reverse complement.
CTCGCTGCTACTCTTTCACACGAACTAAATCAGCCGCTAACCGCCGCGAGCAATTACCTGAGCGCAGCAAGTTATATGGCTTCGCAACTCCCGGCTGCCGCTGGTGCTTCGACCGTTACAGCCCTGCGAGATGCTCGCGCACAAATCCTCCGCGCTGGAGAAATCATCAAACGAGTCCGCGGCTTGGCATCTGGTGCGGGCGAACGCGTGGTAGTCAGCATAGACGACCTTATCACCGAAGCTATGGCCACGATAGCTGTGACTAAGGTTTGCGCCGAACCTGTCGCCTTGGATCCCTCCAGTGAGGAAATCTTGGTGAACGTCGACACCGTTCAAATCCAGCAGGTCATCCTTAATCTCGTACGAAATGCGTGCCAAGCTCAGAACGCCGGCTCACCGCCACCTCTCGTCGAGGTTCATTCCGGATCGGACAGCAAGGTTCACGTATGCGTGACTGACCATGGCCCCGGATTCTCGAAGGAAATGCTCGAGAAGCTCGGGACACCGGTTGCCAGTTCGAAAAACGGGGGTCTGGGGTTGGGGCTCTCCATATCAAAGACAATCATCGAAGCACATGGAGGCGCTCTGCAGGCGAGAAACAATGCTCCGCGAGGAGCTACCGTGTGCTTTTCATTGCCGATACATAGCAGCGATTGATCCGGTGAAGCGCAGCAGGCTCGCACAGCCCAATCATCGCTCCAAAATCTCTTACTCGAGTTCAGGTCTACATAGGTGGGCTCGCAAGCGCTAAGAGGCTAGGCAGAATTGGAAGGATGGGCTCTCAGTGCCTGTCCGCATCCGGCCAATTGCAGATAATTCTCTGTAGTAAGAACGGCCGCGCCTGCTTTCTGTGAGGTTATGCCGTCGCTCCGCAAGATGCGTTGGCGATGGGCATAATTCGGCCTTCATCCTGAACCAAAAAATCAAGTGTTTCACACCTGACGTAAAGCTTGCATTGCAGTGCGAAAATATCACGCGAGTAACCGATGTTAGGAATTCGCAGAACAATGATGTTGATGGAAGCTCAGCTTGATGTTCAGCCTCGCTGCTTAAATCTTTCTGATCGTCAATGGGATCCCGATTGCGGCAGCTAAGGGGTCCTTTACAGACAGCCCGTGCTAGTGCGATCCTCCTTTCGCGTCCGCTGATCGGCTAGTGCGCCGCGCCCGGCCCGACCGCCCGGCGCGGCCTCGGAGTCAGCCAGATGATCATGGCGGAAAAGCCGAAGATCACCGCTGACAGCATGAAGATGTGCGTCGTCGCGACCGCGAACGCCTCCTTCTCGACGAGGTTCACGATCACGCCGCGAATCTGGTCGATCGAGAAGCCCTGCGCGCTCAGCGCCTGCGTCGCGCTCTGGTCGTTCAGTCGGCCTGCCATCTCCGCGCGCGCCACGCGTGCGCTGTTGTCCCACATGGTTGTGGATATCGACGTGCCGATCGCCCCGGCCATGGTGCGCAGGAAGCTCATCAAGCCCGCCGCCGATGCCGTCTCGTGGGGCTCTACTGCGCCCAGCGCAATCGTGGTCAGGGGGATGAAGAAGAACGGCATGCCGAAGCCTTGGAGCATCTGCGGGAAAGCGAGCGACCAGAAATCGGCCTGGCTGTTCCACCCGACCCGCAGCAGCGACGCCATGCCTAGCCACAGGATGCCGAAGCATACCAGCGCGCGCGGATCGACCTTGGTCGAAAGCTTGGCGACGATCGGCGACATGATCACCGCCGCCACGCCGGTGAACGCCGTGGCATAGCCGGCATAGGTCGCGGTGTAGCCCATGCTGGTCTGCAACCATTGCGGGATGATCACCGCCGAAGAGAAGAATGTCGCAAAGGCGAAGGACAGCGAGATCACGGCGACGGTGAAGCCGCGGTGGCGAAAGACGCGCAGGTCCACGATTGGCTGGTCCTCGGTCAGTTCCCAGGCAAGGAACACCAGCAGCCCGACCACGGCGATCACCGCAAGCCAGATGATCGTGCCGTCGTTGAACCAGTCATGCTCGCGGCCAAGATCGAGCATGATCTGCAGCGCGGCGATCCACAGCAGCATCAGCATCAGCCCGACCTTGTCGACCCGCAGCATCGCCGTTGGCGTTTCCGCGCGGGAGACGAGGCGGATCGACCCGAACACGCATAGCGCGGCGACCGGAATGTTGATGAAGAAGATCCAGTGCCAAGACCAGCTGTCCGAGATCGTGCCGCCCAGGATCGGACCTAGGATCGGCGCGACCACGGTGGTCATCGCCCAGATGCCCATCGCCTGGGCGCGCTGGTTGGGCGGGAAGATGCGCATCAGCAGCGTCTGACTGAGAGGCATCAGTGGGCCACCGCACAGCCCCTGCCCGATGCGGCAGGCGACGAGCATGCCGAGCGTCGTCGACAAGCCGCACAGAACCGAGAAGATGCCGAACCCGATCACGCCCCAGGTAAAGGTGCGCACCGTGCCGAACCTGCCCGCGAGCCAGCCGGTCAGCGGCACGCATACCGCCTCCGCCACGGCATAGGAGGTGATGATCCACGTCCCCTGACTGGCCGAAATGCCCAGGCTGCCGCCGATATGGGGCACCGAGACGTTCGCGATAGTGGTGTCGAGCACCACCATGAAGTTCGTAAGCGCGAGCACAGCGCCCGCCAGGATCAGCTTGAACCCGCTAAGGGGTGCCATGTCCTCGGCCTTGCCATTCATGGGCGAGGTTCCTTAGTTCTTGGAGACGTCGATCTCGGCGTCCATCGACAAACCTACGCGCAGCGGATGCGCCTGCAGCTCCTTGGGGTCGAGCGCCACGCGGACGGGCAGGCGCTGCACCACCTTGATCCAGTTGCCCGTGGCGTTCTGGGCCGGGATCAGCGCGAAAGACGAGCCGGTGCCGCCCGACAGCCCGACCACGCGGCCATGATATTCCACATCGCCGCCGTACAGGTCAGACGTGAGCGTAACCGGCTGGCCAACCTTGACCTTGGTCAGCTGGCCTTCCTTGAAGTTCGCATCGACATAGAGCTGGCCAACCGGGACGATCAGCATCAGCTGCGTGCCGGGTGCCACGCGCTGGCCGATAGCGACGTTACGGCGGGTGATCACGCCGTCCATCGGCGCACGAATGGTGGTGCGCTGAAGGTCGAGCTTCGCCTGGGCAAGCTTGGCCTGGGCGGCGAGCACTTCGGGCGCGGTAGCCGTGGTGGTGCCGCGGATCAGCGCGTCGTTGGCGGCGAGTTCGCCGGAGGCTGCGCCGCGGGTGGAGGTCGCCTGAGCGATGGCGGCGCGGGCAAGCTGGAGATTGGCCTGCGCGGTGGCGAATGCGTTGGTGGCCGAGCTCAGCTCCTCGCCCGACACGGCGCCGTTGGGCGCGAGGCGGCGGCGGCGTTCGAGATCGACGCGGGCGCGCTCATAATCGGCCTGCGCGGCAGTGAGCTGGGCGCGGGCGCGGGTGATGTCGGCCTCACGCGCCTGAACCTGCGCGGCGAGCGCGGCGCTGGTGGCCGAGGTCTGGCCGTACTGGCGCTGGGCTCGGGCAAGATCGGCCTCGGCCTGGGCGACGGCGATCCTGGCATCGCTGTCATCAAGGCGGACGAGCAAGTCGCCCTTCTTCACGGCCTGGGTGTCGGTGACTGCGACTTCGGCGACTTGGGCAGCGAGCATCGGGGTGATCGCGGCCGTGTCCGCGCCGACATAGGCATTATCGGTGCCAATATAGTGGCTGCCGATCATCGTGTACCACGCGCCATAGCCTGCGCCGCCGATGAGCACGAGCGCGCCGATGCCGCCCAGCAGCTTTTTACGCAGTCCACCGCGCGTCGGTGCCGGATCGGCGGCAAATTGCCCAGGAGCCTCCGGCGCCGGGGCTGCTTGCGAAGCCTGGTTACGGATCTGGGGATCGGCATCAGCCATGGATCTGGTCCTTGGAAGCGGCAGCAGCCGCGGAAGCAGGGGAGAAGCCGCCGCCCAGCGCGCGGACAAGCTGAATATCGAGTGTGAAGGCGCGGGTTTCGAGGTCGGCGACGATTTGTCGTGCCTGAAGCACGCGTTCCTCGGCCGTGAGCACGTCGAGGAAGGTCGACAAGCCACCCTCGTAGCGCTGACGCGCCACGCCATAGGCCTGTTCGGAGGAGGCGAGGGCCTGACGCGTTTCCGACAAGCGCGTGGCGAGTGCCCGCTGGCTCGTCACCGCGTCGGCGACTTCGCGATAAGCGGTGGCGACGGTGCCATCGTAGTTGGCGACGGCTTCGTCGAACGCCGCGCGGGCACCGCGATACTGGCCGGCAAGTTGCCCCCCGCGGAAGATCGGCAGGCTCACCGCTGGGCCAGCCTGGCCATAAGTCGAGCCGCCGTCGAACAGCTTATTAACGCCGAGCGTTTGGAAGCCGATCAGCGCGCTGAGATTCACTGCGGGATAGAAGTCGGCGCGCGCCACCTTGATGCGGGCGGCGGCAACCTCGACCCGCGCGCGCGCGGCAGCGATGTCGGGACGCCGGCCGATCAAATCGGTCGTGAGGCCGGCAGGCAGTCCGCGCGCGACCGCGGTGGCCGTCGGCAACGCGATCAAGAGGCCGCGATCGGGGCCCTGCCCGAGCAGCGCTGCAATCCGGTTGCGGGTAAGGCCGATCGCCTCGTCGGTCGCGGCGAGATCGGCACGGGCGGCGGGAACGCCGGCCTCCGCCTGCTTCTGTTCGGCCTGTGTGTCGAGGCCACTGGTCACGCGGTCGGTCACCAGCCTTTGCGTGCGGGTGCGGATTTCCAGCGCCTCAAACTGCACCGCACGCTGGCGGGAATAGCGCGCCAGGTCGGCATAAGCGCTGGCGATGTTGGTGGAGAGCACCAGCCGAGCCTGTTCCAGCTCAATGCGCGCGGCCTCCGCGTCCGAGGTGGCGGCGCGCAGTGCGGCGCGGTTACGGCCCCAAAGATCGAGGTCGAAGCTGAGCGTCGCCGCGACATGGCCGGTGTCGTTCCACCCCTGCGGTACAAACTCGGCGGGGATGCCATTGTTGTAGCTCTGCTTGGTTTCTAAGACGCTGGCCTCCGCGCCCACCGACGGCAGGCGAGCAGCGCCAGCCTGTTCGGCGTAGGCTCGGGCAGAGCGGAGGCGCGCGGCGGCGGCGGCGAGATCGGGTGTGCCGCGCAGACCCTCTTCGATCAGACCGGCAAGCTGGGCATCGCCATAGTCGGTCCACCAGCGGTCACCGGGCCAGGCGGCGACGGTTGCACCGGACGCGAGCAACTGAGTCGCAGCGAAGCTGGCCGCCGCACGCGGTTCGGGACGGACGCCGAGATCAGGGACGGTCGCGCAGCCCGAAAGGAGCGCCGCGCCCGCAGCCGCAGACAGAAGACGAGGAATGTGCATGAAAAAGCGCCGTACTGATTGGTACGGAAAGGCAGATGGCGATGGCTGCGCGCCTTGTCAACACGAAACTGTACTCTATAGTACGGCTATGGAAGGCTCCACCCCCGTCCCCGGCAAGCGTGAGGCGCGCAAGCAGGATCGCCGGTCGACGATCCTGTGCACGGCGCGGCGCGCGTTTCTCGAAAATGGCTATTCGGCCACGTCCATGTCCTCGATCGCGGTTGAGCTCGGTGGGTCCAAGGCGACGCTGTGGAACTACTTCTCGAACAAGGAAGAACTGTTTGCCGCGGTGCTTGATGAGGCGACGCGCGAATACCGCCAGCAGCTGACGGACCTGTTGAAGCCTTCCAACGATGTCCGGGCCACGCTGATGGAGTTCGCACGCGGCTTCCTGACCAAGCTTACGTCACCGGATGCGCTCAGGCTGCATCGTCTGGTGGCGGCGGAAGTGGGCCGCGCACCTGAAGTCGGCGAGATCTTCTATCGGCGCGCGCCGCAGCGGACCCGCGAACTGCTGACCGCCTTCATCGCCGAGGCAATGGCGGCGGGCCAGCTGCGCCAGGAGGATCCCGCCGAGGCGGCGCAGGTGATGATGGCCCTGTGCATGGGCGGGCTGCACCAGCGCATGCTGTGGGGCCAGGACGAAGGCGCCGCGGACAAGGTCGCCGCTGAGGCAGAGCGCGCCGCCGAAGTGTTCTTGCGGGCGTTCGTCATCTGAGTGCGCGATCTATCGAAGTTCGGATGCGCGGCTCCTGCCTCACATGTCGGTGAAGCATTTGCAGCCTTACGCAGACCAGCTGATTTTCGAGGGCAAATCAGGTCACACTGGCCCCTCAGGAGAAAGGCCGGGTCAAGGGCACAAAATAGGTCACAGTGGGGGCCAGCCACGGCTCAAGCTCGTCGCTGGAACCGACCTAACTAACTGATTGCAAAGAAGAAGGAATGGTGGACGCACTTGGGCTCGAACCAAGGACCCGCTGATTAAGAGTCAGCTGCTCTACCAACTGAGCTATGCGTCCATTCCGAGGCTGGTGAGGCGCTTGTTGGAAGAGCGCCACCGCGTTGGGAAGGCGCCTTTAGCGTCGCCTTCTGCCGCTTGTAAACCCCTTTTCTGGAAAAAATCACCAGCGGGTGACGCGGCGGTTCTCCCGATCGATCGACATCAGGATTCCTAAGCAGATCATGATCGTCATAACCGCGGTGCCGCCGAAGCTCACCAGCGGCAGCGGCACGCCGACGACCGGCGCCAGACCCATCACCATCGCCATGTTAATCGACGCGTAGAGGAAGATGGTGCCCGACAGCCCGGCGGCCGTCAGCCGGCCGAACTTGGTCTTGGCGCGCAGGCCGACACTGATCCCCCAGCCGATCAGCAGGCCGAAGGCCACGATCAGCAGCACGCCGCCCATCAGCCCCCACTCCTCCATCATCGTCGCAAGCGCGAAGTCGGTATGGCCTTCGGGCAGATAGTCGAGATGGCTCTGCGTGCCGTTCAGGAAGCCCTTGCCGAACCAGCCGCCCGACCCGATCGCGATCTTGGACTGGCTGATATGATAGCCGGTGCCGAGCGGGTCGCTTTCGGGGTCGAGGAAGATGAGAACGCGGTTGCGCTGATAGTCGTGCAGCAGAAAGTTGACCGCCAGCGGCGTCGAGACCGCCAGCAACAGCCCGCCGCCAATGAACAGCCGCAGCGGAATGCCCGCCAGGAACATCACGATCACGCCGCAGCCTGTGATCATAAGCGCCGTACCCAGGTCGGGCTGAAGCATCACCAGCCCGGCCGGGAGCCCGATCAGCACGGCGGCAGGCCAGAGCGCGCCGAACTTGCGGATGTCACCTGCCGGCAGCATCTCGTAGAAGCGAGCGATGGCAAGGACGATCACCGGCTTCATCAGCTCGGAGGGCTGGATCCGGATAAACCCGAGGTCGAGCCACCGCTGGCTGCCACCCGCTACCTTGCCCAGCAGCTCCACGCCGAACAACATCAGCAGGATGACGATATAGGCGGGAAAGGTGCCATGCGCCCACCAGCGTTCAGGCACCCGCGAGAGGGCGACCGCCATGCCGAGGAACACAAAGAATTTGAGGCCCTGGTTCCAGGCCCAGGGGTACAAATTGCCTCCGGCCGCCGAGAACAGCACCACCAGCCCGAAGGTGCCGATCGCCAGGACCAGCAGGATGACCTTCCATGGCAACTGGGCCAGCGGTTGCGGTACCAGCCCGGGCCCGAGCACGCTCATGGTTGGATCTCCGCGCTGCCGCGCTCAGCGGCTCTGGGGTCGATGGTGTTGGAGGTGGTGGCGTCCGCCGCCTCCGACGCGATGTTGCTGACCGCTCCCGCAGCATCCTCGGGCGCGGGGGGCGGGGGCGCACTCTGGGCTGCCTTGAACGCGTCGGCCTGCGCCTTCATGCGGGTGGTATAGTCGCCGCCCCAGGTCGGCTCGACTTCGTGCAGCGACTTGATTGCGCGCTCGCGGTCGAACAGGAACGTCATGATGTCGCGCCCGATCAGCGGGGTGTCGAGATTGCGGATCGTGTGGCCGTTATGCTCCAGCACGATGCCCGCGGCATATTTGGGTTTGTCGGCCGGCGCGAAGCACACCAGCAGCGCGTGGTCGCGCAGCTTGAAGGGCAGCTGCCCGTTCTTAAGCACACCGCCGCGCCGCTCGGCCATGGTAATGCGCCGCACCTGCGCGGTGCCGGTCTTGGCCGCCATCGCGACGCCGGGCACCAGCATCCGGGCCGCGCCACCGGTGCCGCCGGCATTCACGACCCCGAACATCGCGTCGCGGATGATCGCCAGCTGCTCGGGGCTGGCGTCCAGCGCTGGCGCGGGCTCCATGTGCGTCCCCGCGATCAGCCGCGGCACCAGCGCCCGGCCTGAGGCGAGCCGGCTGGTCATCACCGCCAGCTGGAGCGGGTTGGAGAGCACATAACCCTGGCCGATCGAGGCGTTCAGCCCGTCAGCCACTGTCCATTTGGTCTTGTAGCGTCGCAGCTTCCACGCGCTGTCCGGCACCGTGCCATAACGCTGGCTCGAAAAGGGCAGGTCGAACTTCTGCCCCAGCCCCAGCGCGCGGGCGACCGGCGCGATCGCGTCATAGCCGACGCGCCGGATCATCTCGTAGAAATAGATGTCGCAGCTCTGCATGATCGCCTGGCGCAGGTCGAGCGGCCCGTGCCCGCCGCGCTTGTGGCAGTGGAACACGCCGTTGCCGACGCGCATCGCGCCGCCACAGCTGATGCGCATATGCGGGTCGACTCCCGCCTGCATCAGCGCCAGCCCGTTCATCGGCTTCACGGTGGAACCCGGCGGATACAGCCCCTGAAGCACCTTGTTCATGAGCGGGACGTGGTCGTCCTCGGCCAGGATCTTCCACTCGCTCTGGCTGATCCCATCGGAAAAGGCGTTGGGATCATAAGAGGGCATCGACACCATCGACAGGATGTCACCATTCTCCACGTCGATCACCACCGCCGAGCCCGAATTGGTGCCCAGCCGCCGCGCGACATATTCCTGGAGCAGCGCGTCGATGGTCAGCTTGATGTTCTTGCCCGGCACGTCGGGCCGGGTCTCAAGCTCGCGCACCAAGCGGCCATGCGCAGTCACTTCGACGCGCTTGGCCCCGGCCCTGCCGCGCAGCTCGCCCTCCATTGCGCGCTCCAGCCCGTCCTTGCCCAGCTTGAAGCCGGGGGTGACGAGCAGCGGGTCCTTTTCCTTTTTGTACTGCTCGGCCGATGCGGTGCCGACATAGCCGACCAGATGCCCGACACCGGCGCCCAGCGGATAGTTGCGGGCAAAACCGCGGGTAGGGGAGACGCCCGGCAGTTCGGGCAGCCGCACGCTGATGGCGGCGAACCGCTCCCAGTCCAGATTCTCCTTCACCGCCACAGGCTGGAATCCGGCCGCGCGCTTCAGGTCCGTCTGGATGCGCTCCATCTCCTCGGGCGTGAGACCCAGGATCTGTTGCAGCGTGGCAAGCACCCGCTCCCGGTCGACCAGCCGGTCGGGGATGATGTCGACGCGGAAATCGGTGCGGTTGTTGGCGATCGGCACGCCGTTGCGGTCGACGATCCAGCCGCGCCGCGGGGGCGACAGCGTCATGTTGACGCGGTTGCTCTCGGCTAGCAGGTTGTAATGCTCGTTCTCGAACACCGCCAACCAGGTCATGCGTCCGGCGAGCACCAGGCCCACGGCGGCCTGCCCCCCGCCGAGCAGCAGCGCGCGGCGTGAAAAACTATAGGCCTGGCTTGCCTCGGTGATACGCGCCATCAGACTTTCTTAGCATCCCGGTCCAGCCAGGCACACAGGCGGAAGATAACCGGCATGAACGCCGCCGCAGTGACCAGCTGGAACAACAAGGCAGTGTCGACATGGGCGCCGAAGGGGACCGCAAGCAACCGGCCCGCAATCAGGCAGAAGCCGACAGCCCCGGTCGCGATAACCCAATCCTGCCAGAAATCACGCCATACCAGCCGCGTGTCTAGCACATCGATCGCCAGCACGCACAGCGTCCAGAGCAGCATCGCGCTGCCAAGTGGCTGCCCGCTCAGCAGGTCGTCGAAGAAGCCGAGCGGCACGGGCGCCCACACCCGCATCGAATTGCCCCGGATCATCCGCCATCCCAGCAGCATCATCAGCCCAAAGGGCGGCAGTATCGGCACCGTCGCGATCAGCGGAACCAGCGTCACCGCCGATCCGAGCGCGACGGACAAGGGTGCCAGCCATCGTGCTCGGGGCGGGCGCTCGCTCTGCCCGAAGGGAAGGATCTCGACGCCGCTCACTGTGCAGCCGGCGTGGCTGCAGGCGCTGGGGAGGGGGTGGCACCCGGCGTCGAGATCCTTCC
>NZ_JAJNDV010000005.1 GCF_021043375.1 Sphingomonas sp. IC-56 | reverse complement strand
GGCCAGGCCCGCCCCGCCCCCCGCTCCTTCGCCCCGCACCAGCCGCCGATCCGCGCGAAGAAGAGCTATGTCTCCCCGGTCAAGCCGCTGACGGCACCGTCGGCACGGGCTGCACAAGAGGACTGGGCCAGCTTCTGACCTCGGCAGCTACGCACACAAAAGGGGGCGTCACGAGCAATCGTGGCGCCCTTTCGCCTTCTGCCCCCCCTGACCGCATGGATTTGGCGCGAGCGGGTACAGGAAGTACATCGCGCAGGGCGCCCCGGTGCCGCTGTTGCTACCACCATAACCTTCGCCAGCGCTGCTATCGTGCGCTCAAGCTATGGCTGGTTTGCGCACCCTCGCGCGATGCGCCTCATAGGTTGATCGGCAGGCGCAACGCGCACGCAAAAAAGGGCGCCGCGGTTGCCGCGACGCCCCTTTTCAAAGCTTCGGTACGGATCAGGCGGCCATGCGCTGGCCGATCAGCCCTTCCATCATGGTCCGGTTCAGCGCGATCAGTTCGCCAATCGGCTCCCGGCCCGCGATCACGTCGCTGGTGAAGCGCTGGACCCACAGGCCGAGCGAGATGATCGAGGCGCGCAGTTCGGCGGGCAGGCCGTTACCGGTGGCGCCGCAGTCCGTCATGAAAACCGACCACATTTCACGATTGCGATGAAGCGAAGGCATCAACAACGCGCCGGTGTAACCTGCGGTCTCCGCGTCCATCATTTCGCCGGTGATCTGGCTCAGCAGGCGGTGCTCCGCCGCGCGCGGCGTTTCGGCGCGGCTTCGGGCCGCCTGATAGGCATTGATGGTCATGCTGGCTCCTTTGATAGCACTCCCATTCTAGGATGAAATCACAGCCTGCGGCGTCTTCCTTCCTATAAGAATCGTGCGTTCCCAACAGTGCGGGCACGCACAGAGGGAAAACCGACTTGGCCGACACCATCCTCCCCCATGCGCTGCCAGCTGCCCTGGACGGGCGCGGTCCGCTGAAGATCCTCTCGCTCGACTGCTTCGACACCCTGCTGTGGCGCGACTGCCATGCGCCGCACGACCTGTTCGCCGCGCTGGGCGACGTTACCGTGATGCAACGCCGCTGGGCCGAGAGCCGCGCCCGCATCGCCGCGGAGATGCGCCACGCCCGTGGCGAGGTCACGATCGACGAAATCTACCGCGAGCTGCTTCCCAACGGAAGCGCCGAAGGCCGCGCCGCAGCCATAGCCGGCGAACTCGCCGCCGAGGCGGCGCATTGCTTCGCATTCCGCCCGACCGTTGAACTGATGCGCGAAGCGAAGCGCCGCGGGCTGCAGGTCATCATCGTCTCCGACACCTATCTCGACCCGGAGCAGTTGCGCGGCCTGATCGCCGCGGCGGCTGGCGACGAGGTATCGGACCTGATCGATCGCGTCTTCTGCTCCTCCACCTATGGCAAGGCGAAGGCGGAGGGCCTGTACGGCGACGTTCTCAAGCAGTTGAAGGTCGCCCCCCGCGAAATCCTGCACATCGGCGACAACAAAAAGGCCGACGTCGGGGGTGTTTCCCCGTTCGGCGTCCAGACGCTTCATCTCGAACAATTCGCCGACGGCACCGAGCAGCGCCTGCGCCTCGAAGCCGCGGTCAGCGCCATCCTTCACCCCGTCGCACCGCAGTGCGCCGCCACTCACCAACCGCACCGTGCCACGCTGGCGGCCGGCGAGCCAGGCATCGCCGACGCGGCTGAAGCGTTCGGCTTCGGCACGCTCGGCCCGGTTCTCCACGGCTATGACCGCTGGCTCGCCGCCGAGGCGGAGGCGCTTGCCCAGCAGCATGGCGGCAAGGTGCACCAAGTCTTCCTGATGCGCGACGGCCACCTCCCGCGGCTCATGTACCAGGCGAGCAGCGGCCATGCCGGCCACGCAGTGGAGATCAGCCGCTTCACCGCCAACGCATCTTCCTTCGTCGATGGCGACGCGGTCCAGCGCTACCTCGAACTCGAGACCGGAAGCGATCCGCACGCCGTCGCCTGCCAGCTGCTGCTGGAGCCCGCCGATATCGACACCATCCTCAAACAGGCCCGCACGCTCAAGACCGCGCATGCCGCGCTCGCCCGTGCGGTCCGCACGCCTGCGCGCCTGCGGCGGATCACCCGCGCGTCGTCGGCCTTTGCGGACCGGCTGGTCGCGCATCTCCGCCGCACCATCGATCCCGCGCCGGGCGACACGCTGATGCTGGTCGACCTGGGCTATAACGGCTCGGTCCAGAACGCAGTCGAGCCGCTGCTGCGCGACCGGCTCGGCGTCCATGTCGCCGGCCGCTACCTGTTGCTGCGCGAACAGTTCCGCACCGGCTTCGACAAGAAGGGGTTCATCGGCCAGGACCAGTATGACGGCGCCACGCTGGAAGCGTTGTGCAGCAACGTCGCCGTGCTCGAACAGCTGTGCACCGTGTCGCAGGGTTCGGTGATCGATTACCAGGCGGACGGCACGCCGATCCGCAAGACCAACAGCATCAAGGGCCGCCAGTCCGCGATCCGTGACCGCGTCCAGGCCGGCTGCGTCGGATTCGCTCGGGCGCAGGCGGACACCGTGATCCGCCGCGCAGCGCCCCACGACGCGCAGATGTGGCGCCGCGCCGCTGCTGCCGTGCTGGGCCGGCTGATGTACCTGCCCCTGCCCCACGAACTCGCAGTGTTTGGCGAGTTCGAGCACGACGTGAACCTCGGCGTCGACGACACCGTCGCGCTGTTCGACGCAGAAGTCGCGCGCAAGGGCCTGCGCCAGCATGGCCTCTTCTACATGAAGGGCGCCGACCGCATGTATCTGCCGGCCGAGCTGCATGGGGAGGGGCTGGCGCTCAAGCTCAGCCTGCTCACGCACAAGCGCTTCGGGCTGAGCCTCAATCACGCCGACTTCGTAGACCGCAGCCTCACCCTGCCGATCATCGTAGCAGACGGGCGAGACGTGTCCCTCACCAAGGTGGAGGCGACCCCGACGCATGACGGCTATTACGTGGCGCCGGTGCCGATCGGCGACTGCCGTTATTCGGTCGGCCTCCAGTTCGGCAAGCTCTTCGAGTGGCTGCAGGTCGAAAGCGCCGTGTTCATGCCGGTCGATTGCTTCCTCAGCGAGAAGCACCGTTCCGGACGCGACGAGATCAGCGCGATGCCGACGCTGGATGGCATGGAACAGACCGCGCCGCACCTGTTCCGCTGCGACGACGAACACGCCTTCATGATGGTGCCGCCGCCTCCACGACACAGCGACCGGCCGATGATGCTGGCCGTCACCTTCCGCCCCATCGCCGAGCGGGCGCCCAAACCCGCTTCCCCCCAGAACATCCTCCAGTCTTCGGAAGTCGCCGCATGACCCTGCTGATCCACTCGATGTCCGAATTTTCGGACCTGATCCTCGGCACGCTGCATGCCGCCGAAGCCCGCTCCATCACCGAGATCGGCGCCGAGTTCGGCGGCATGTCACAGCAGCTCGCCGCCTATGCCAAGGCCATCGGCGGCAGCCTGACCAGCATCGACCCGGGACCCAAGCCGGAATTTCTCGACTGGGTCGCCCGCGTACCCGCCGTGCGGCATCTCGCCGCAACCAGCCTGGAGGCGATGCCCGGCTGCAGCAACGTCGACGCCTGGATCATCGACGGCGACCACAACTATTACACCGTATCCAACGAGCTGCGGATCGCGGACGAACTGTCGCGACGCGACGGCAAGCCTCTGCTCGCCATCCTTCACGACATCAGCTGGCCATGCGCGCGCCGCGACTTCTATTACGCGCCTGAACGGATCCCTGCCGAGCACCGCCACCCCTACAGCTTCGATGCCGGGGTGACGATCGGCGACCCGGGCTACCGTGACCATCGCGGCTTCCGCGGCGGCGGGCACTTCGCTTGGGCGCTTCAGGAGGGCGGCCCGCGCAACGGCGTTCTGACCGCGATCGAGGATTTCGTCGCCGCGGGCGATACAGAGGCTCGCCCGCTGTCCTTCGCCAATATCCCCGCGGTGTTCGGCCTGGGTGTGGTGTTCGACGCCTCCGCGCCTTGGGCAGCCGAGGTCACACGCGTGCTGGAACCCTATCACAACAATTCGCTGCTCGCCTCGCTCGAGCTCAACCGCCTGCGCAACTACCTGGCCGTGCTCGACTGGCAGGACCGCGACGCAGCGTAACTTTGTCGGGCGGGATGCACCCTCGCGAGGGGAATTCCTCCTATAATTCAAGGAACACCAGTGAACATCAAGGTCCAGCCATGCTGAACGGCGTCGGTTTCATCATCATTCTCGTGTGCGTGTTCGGCAGCTTCATGATGGCTGGCGGCAAGATGGACATCATCCTGCACGCGCTCCCGCACGAGCTCATGGCCATAGGCGGCGCGTCGATCGGCGCCTTCGTCGTGTCCAATTCGATGGGCACGGTGAAGAAGGCCGGCAAGGGCCTGGTTCGCGCGTTCAAGGGCGGCAAGTGGAAGGCGCAGGACTATAAGGACCTGCTGACGCTCATGTTCGGAGTGCTGTCGACCTTCAAGCGGGGCGGTGCCACCGCGCTCGAACCGCATCTCGACAAGCCCGAGGAAAGCCCGCTCTTTCAGCCCTATCCGCGGCTGCTCAAGGATCATCACCTGATCGAATTCACGTGCGATTACCTGCGCATGATGACGGTCAATTTCGAGGATCCGCACCAGCTAGACGCGGCGATGGACGCGGACATCGAGAAGCATCACCACGAGGAAGCGCATCCCCAGCATGCGCTCCAGATCATGGCCGATGGTCTGCCCGCCGTGGGCATCGTCGCCGCCGTGCTCGGCGTGATCAAGACCATGGGCTCGATCGACCAGCCGACCGAGATCCTGGGTGCCATGATCGGCGGCGCGCTGGTCGGTACCTTCCTGGGTATTCTGCTCAGCTACTGCCTGGTGGGTCCGCTCGCCGCGAAGCTGCTCGAAACGATCGAGGAGGACTCCAAGCCCTTCTTCATCGTGAAGACCGCGATCGTCGCCTACGCCCAGAACCAGCCGGTTCAGGTCGCGATCGAGATCGCCCGCCGCATGACGCCGTCGGCCTACGCGCCGACCTTCCAGCAACTAGAAACTGCACTCGACGAGGCGAAGAATGGACTCAACCCAGCCACTGCATGATGCAGCCCTTGATGGCGCGGTGCGCCTGCCGGCGCACGGCACCACCGTCACTGCGGAAGATCTGCGCGTGGGCCTCGTCCTCGCCGCCGACCATGGCGACGTGATCGAAATCGACGCGTCCGAAGTGGAAAGCGTCGGCCAGGCCGTGCTGCAGCTCCTCGTCGCGGCGCGCAACGAAGCCTCGGCCGTGGGCCAGGGCTTCCGCATCACCAACCCCAGCCAAGCTTTCGTCGAACGCGTCACCAGCTGTCATCTGGCCGCAGCGGTCGGCCTCGAAACCGGAGATACCCTGTGAGCAAGTTGATCCTGACCGTTGATGACTCCGCGAGCATGCGCATGCTGCTCAAGACCTCGCTGACGGCGCAGGGCTATCGCATCGAAGCGGCGAATGACGGCCAGCACGGCCTGGAGCGCATGCACGAGGTGAAGCCTGACCTGCTGATCACCGACATCAACATGCCCAAGATGGACGGCTTCGAGCTGATCGAGGCGGTTCGCGCCGAGAGCGAGTTCCGCGGCACGCCGATCCTGGTGCTTTCGACCGAGTTCTCGGACGAAAAGAAGCAGCGCGCGCGTTCCGCCGGCGCCACCGGCTGGATCACCAAGCCCTTCGAAGCCACCAAGCTGGGGGCGGCCATCCGCCGCGTGTGCCCATGAGCGACGAACTCGACGAAATCCAGGCGATCTTCTTCGAAGAATGCACCGAAGGCCTCGTCACTGCCGAGCAGGGCCTGTCGGCCATGCAGGGCGGCGACGTCTCCGCCGACACCATCGCGGGCGTGTTCCGCGCGGTGCACTCGATCAAGGGTGGCGCAGGCGCGTTCGGTCACGCTGACCTGACTGCCTTCGCGCACAAGTTCGAAAACGTGCTGGACGAGGTCCGCGCAGGCAAGATCGCGCCCACCCCGGGCGTGGTGAAGGTCATGCTCAGCTCGTTCGACATCCTGTCGGACCATGTCGAGGCCGCCAAGGGTCTGGCCGGGCGTCCCAACGACGCCGCCGCGCTCGCCGCCTTGGAAAAGGTGCTGGCGGAACGCGGTGCCGGCGATGCCGCGCCCGCGGCTCCCGCTGCCCCGACCCCTGCTCCCGCTCCGGCGCCGGTCGCGCAAGAGGATGATTTCGGCTTCACGCCCGTCGCCTTTTCGCTCGACGATTTCGATGCGCCCGCCGCTGCCCCGCAGGGAAGCTGGACGATCCGCTTCAGGCCGTCCCGCGCCGCGCTCGCCAATGCCGGCGAGCCGCTGCTGATCATCCGCGAATTGGAAACGCTCGGTGCCACCGTCGAGGCGGTCGACGTGTCCGCCGTCCCGCCGCTGCGTGATCTCGACCCCGAGAACGCCTATTTCACCTGGACGCTCAGCATGCCCGCCGACGTTCCCGAGAACGACATCCGCGATTGCTTCGACTTCGTCGCGCCGGATTCGCTGATCGAGATCGAGCGCGCGCAGGCGGAGTCCGCTGCCGACCCTTTTGACTTCGCGCCCGTCCCGGCTCCCGCGCTTGCTGCCGAGGCGGACGAGATGGGCTTCGTGCCGGTCGCAGCGCTGATCGACGATTTCGACGCGAACATCGGCAAGGTGGTTCAGGCGATCGCCAACGCCGGCACGGCGCTGGCTGCCGCGCCCCCGCCCGCCCCGGTCGCCGCCGAGGGCACGCCCAAGGCTGTCGAGGCCGCACAGACGATCCGCGTCGACCTCGCAAAGCTCGACTTGCTCTTGAACCTCGTCGGCGAACTCGTCATCCGCAACTCGATCCTGGCCGACCGGCTTTCCCCGGCCGATCGCCAGCGCGTCGAGCTGCCCGAACTCGCCCGCCTCACGCGCCAGATCCAGGACAATGTCATGTCCCTGCGCGCTCAGCCGATCAAGCAGGCCTTCAGCCGCGTGCCGCGCATGCTGCGCGACTTGTCGGTGGAAACCGGCAAGACGATCAACCTGGAGACCAGCGGTGAAACCACCGAAGTCGACAAGGGCGTGATCGAGAAGATCGGCGATCCCCTCACCCACATGATCCGCAACGCCGCGGACCACGGGCTGGAGAGCGCCGAGGAACGCATCGCCGCAGGCAAGGAGCCAGCCGGCACGATCTGGCTGTCCGCCGAGCAGAAGGGCGCGCGCATCTTCGTGCGGGTCCGCGACAATGGCCGCGGCATCAACCGCGACCGCGTCCGCGCCAAGGCGATCGAAAAGGGGATCATCAGCGCTGACGCGCAGCTGACCAACGAAGAGATCGATCAGCTGATCTGCGCGCCCGGCTTCTCGACCGCTGAGACCATCTCAAACATTTCCGGCCGCGGCGTCGGCATGGACGTGGTGCGCTCCAACGTCGAAGCACTGGGTGGCCGCATCGAGATCACCTCGGTTCCCGGCGAAGGCACCACCTTCACCATGGTGCTGCCGCTCACGCTTGCGATCCTGGACGGCATGATCGTCCGCCTCGCGGGCCAGCGCTTCGTCCTGCCGCTCACCCATGTGCTGGAGACCGTCCAGCCCGAGCGCGGCCAGGTCAAGCGCACCTCGCCGGACACCGAAGTCATCGACATGCGCGGCGAATATGTGCCGGTGAAGCGCGCCGTCGACATCTTCGGCCTCAACGACGACCGCGCCATCGAGGAATCGCTGGTGGTGATCGTGGAGAGCGAAGGCCATGGCAAGGTCGGCCTGGTGGTCGACACCATCGATGACCGCCGCGAAGTGGTGATCAAGAGCCTCGACCAGAACCTGCACCCGATCCGCGGCCTGGGCGGCGCCACCATCCTTGGCGACGGCTCGATCGCGCTCATCCTAGACATCGAGGCGCTCGTCGCCGCCCCCGCTACTCGCTTCACGCCAAAAGGACTGGCAGCATGACCACCGAATCCGCCACCACCGATTGCAAGATCGTCACCTTCATCCTGGGTCACCAGACCTTCGGGATCGACATGACCGCGCTGATCGAGATCCGTGAGTGGGAGAACCCCACTCCCCTCCCCAACGTGCCCAGCTTCATCAAGGGCGTGACCAATCTGCGCGGCAACGTGATCCCGGTGGTCGGCCTGGCCGAGCGTCTGGGCTGGGAACCCAGCGCGATCCACGCCCGGTCGTGCATCCTGGTCGTCAACATCCTGGGCAAGCAGGCCGGCTTCCTGGTCGACGAAGTCAACGACATCGTCGCCATCAACCGCTCGGAAATCCAGCCGGCGCCTGAAGTCGAGACCATCGAGTCCAGCGTCATCGACGGCCTGGTCCGCATCACCACCCGCGCCAAGGACGGCACCCGGGACGAGAACGGGACCATGGTGCTGCTGCTCGATCTCGACGCGCTCAGCCTCACCCGCCACCTGGACCTCGCAGCATGAACGCAGCCGGCAGCGCCGGTCTGGCGCTCGCCGGCAGCTCCGGCAGCGCAGCGGCCCACAATGCGGAGCTGACGCCCCGCGACTTCGCGGCGATCGCGGCGATCATGCACAGCGATGCGCGGATCGAACTGATCCCGGCAAAGGCCACGCTGGTCCAGTCCCGCCTGGCCCGCCGTCTGCGCGAACACGGCCTGTCCCGCTTCTCCGAATATGTCGCGATGGTGCAGTCCGATCCGCAGGAGCGGCATGCGATGGTGGTGGCGCTCACCACCAACCACACGCACTTCTTCCGCGAGCCGCATCATTTCGACCATTTCCGCGAGCATGTCCTGCCCCAGCTTCAGCGCAAACAGGGCCCGGTGCGCATCTGGTCGGCGGGCTGCTCGTCGGGTGAGGAAGTCTACACCATCGCCATGTGCCTGCTGGGCAAGGACCGCACCTCGGCCTCCTGGCTGCGCAACGCCGATGTGCGCCTGCTCGCCACCGATATCGCCCCGCATGTGGTGGAATCGGTGCAGCGCGGCTTCTACGCCGACAATGTCGCCTCGGGCGTGCCCGAGCCCTATCGCAGCGCCTGGATGCGCCCTGCCCCCGGCGGCTTCACCATGGCGGACGAAGCGCGCCAGCTGGTCACGGCCCGCGTGCTGAACCTGTTTCAGCCGACCTGGCCGCTCAAGGCGCAGTATGACGTGATCTTCTGCCGCAACGTCATGATCTATTTCGCCGATCCGGCGAAGGAAGAGCTTGAGGAACGGTTCGTGAAGCAGCTGGCCCCCGGCGGCCACTTGTATATCGGCCATTCCGAACGCCTGATCGGCGCGGCCGCGACGCAGATGAAGTCGTGCGGCCACACCATCTATGCCAAGCCGGATGGCCGCGCGTGAAGCCGGTCCGCACTCTGATCGTCGACGACAGCGCGTCCATGCGCGCGACGCTGAAGCGGATGCTGTCCGCCGATCCGGCAATCGAGGTCGTCGGCGCGGCAAATGATCCCTTCGCCGCGCGCGACATGATCAAGACGCTCAATCCCGACGTGCTGACGCTCGACGTCGAAATGCCGGGGATGGACGGCCTGTCATTCCTGGAACGCATCATGCGCCTGCGCCCCATGCCGGTGGTGATGTGCTCCACCCTCACTGCGCGCGGCGCCGAAGTGACGATCGAGGCACTGCGCCTGGGCGCGGTGGACTATGTCACCAAGCCCAGCGGCACGCCCGAGGATATCGAGCGTGACGCCGAGTTGCTGTGCGAAAAGGTCAAGAACGCCGCGCGTTCGGTCGCCCGCTCCGGGCCGCAGCGCGTTGCCGAGCAGCCGAGCCTTGCCGGCGGCGGCGCGGGCAAGCTGATCGCCATCGGTTCGTCCACCGGCGGCGTCGAGGCGCTGTTCTCGCTATTGCCGGCGCTGCCCGCCGATTGCCCGCCCGTGCTGATCGTCCAGCACATGCCCGCCAGCTTCACGCGAAGCTTCGCGGACCGGCTGAACGGCGATTGCCGCGTTCATGTGACGGAAGCGTCGCATGGCATGCAGGTGCAGCCTGGAACCGTCTATATTGCACCAGGGGGGGAAACACACATGGAGCTGTCCGGCGGCGTCGCTGGGCGGATCACGCTACGTCCGGGAGACCCGGTGACGGGGCACCGTCCTTCGGTGGACGTGCTGTTCCGCTCGGTCGTGCCGCTCGGGGCCGCGGCGGTCGGAGTGATCCTGACCGGCATGGGCTCGGACGGCGCCGAAGGATTGCTGGCCATGCGGCGCGCGGGTGCGCGCACGCTGGGTCAGAGCCGCGACACCTGTGTCGTGTGGGGCATGCCCCGCGCGGCCAAGGAACTTGGCGCGGTGGAGAAAGAAGTTGGTCTGGCTGGCATGCCTGAGGCGATCCTCAAGGCGTGCCGCGAAACGAGTAGAGTTGGGAGCGCGTAAATGCCTGCTGCTGCAGCAATCAAGGTGATGGTCGTGGACGACCAGACCAGCATGCGTGCGATGATCCGTCGCGCGCTGCAGGATCTCGGTTTCAAGGATGTCCGGGACAAACCCGGCGCGATCGAAGCGCTCGAAGCGATCAAGACCGACCGGGTGCACCTGGTCATCTCCGACTTCAACATGCCCGACATGGACGGCCTCCAGTTCCTGGAAGCGGTGCGCAAGGATCCCGTTATCGGGAAGACCGTGTTCATCATGCTGACCGGTTCGGCCGACAAGGAAATCGTGCAAAAGGCCGCCGCTCTGGGCGTCAACAACTATGTCGTGAAGCCCTTTGCCCCCGCCGCCCTGAAGGAAAAGATTGAGCGCGTTTTTGGCGAGTTGAGCTGATGCGCCGCGTCTCGATCGTACAAGGTGAGAATGCGATCGTCGTCGAGCCGGAGGTCATGATCTCCACGCTTCTCGGCAGCTGCGTTGCTGCTTGCCTCTTTGATCCGGTCGCCCGGATCGGCGGCATGAACCATTTCCTCCTGGGTGAGCCCGGGGCCGACCACCGCGTCGGGGTGAGTGAGATGTCGCGCTACGGCGTCCATGCCATGGAATTGCTGATCAACGGCATGATGGCGCGTGGCGCCATGCGGAACCGGCTGCGCGCGCATCTGTACGGCGGGGCGAACATCGTCTCGGGCCTTGGTTCGATCGGGTCGTCCAATGCGGCCTTCGCGCGCCGCTTCATGGCGGATGAAGGTATCGAAGTCGCGCACAGCGATCTCGGTGGCACCTCGGCGCGCAAGGTCGAATTCCTGCCCTTCGACGGACGCAGCCGCTGCACCAAAGTGGCCGAGCGCGTACCCGAACGGCCCCCTGTTCCCATTGCCATGCCGGCGATCGTCGGCGAGTTGGAGCTTTTCTGATGTCGTGCCTGCCCGTTCCCGCCGATACCGTTCAGGGCGAGCCGCTACCGGGCTACGATCCTTATGCGGACGCGCTGCACAGCGTGATCGCGGGCGAACTGCGTGAGATGCGCGACATGCTCGAAAAGCTGGCCGAGGTGCTCGTCGCCGACGAACAGTTCGCCCATGCCCATATCGAACAGCTCCAGTCGTTCGATTACCTGATCCAGCACACGGATGAATGCGCGAGCCTGCTCCAGCGGGTCGTGGAGGGTCAGAACACCCTGACGGCGATCGGCGGGGTCCGCCTCGCCGAGGTCCAGGCGCGCCTGCGCGACGCGCTCAACAATCAATGGCGGGGTTTCACCGATGTCGAATGAACGCCCGATCATCATCAAGAAGGTCAAGAAGGTTGCCGGCGGCCACCATGGCGGCGCCTGGAAGGTCGCCTATGCCGACTTCGTGACGGCGATGATGGCGTTCTTCATGCTCCTCTGGCTGATCTCGAACCCCGACCAGGAACGGCTAAAGGGTCTCGCCCAGTATTTCTCGCCTTCTATCGGCGACGGCACGCCCACCACGCCCGTGATGGGCGCGTCGGAGGGCATGGGTGGCCAGGCGCGCAATTCCTCCACGGACCAGAGCAAGGCCAATGGCACCCCGACCACCGCGGCGGCCACCGCCGGGGCCGCGCGCGGCGGCACCGCCAACGTGCCCGCCTCGATGCGCGTCTTGGCTTCCGAGCTTCAGGTCGCGCTCGACGCGGTCAGCCAGGAGCAGGGCAAGAACACCCAGATCGAATCCACCAAGGACGGTCTGCGCATCACCCTTATGGACAGCGACAAGCAGTCGATGTTCCGCTCCAACACCGCCGAGATGAACCCGTTCGCCCGTTCGCTGCTGGCTAAGGTCGCCGAACGGCTCGCGACCTCTGGCGCACAGCTCGCCATTGAAGGGCATACCGACGGTGCGGGCGGTCAGAGCGACCAGAACTGGCGCTTGTCGGGTGAGCGCGCGCTCGCCGCACGCTCGGCGCTGATCGCGATGGGCATGACCCCGGACCGCTTCTCCGAAGTGATCGCGATGGGCGCGACCAAGCCGGTCTATCCCAACCAGCCCGACCGCGCGGAAAACCGCCGCATCACCGTGCTGGTAAAGGCCGAGGCACCTTCGCTTCCGTCCGACAGCAGCTTCCAGTTCTGAAGGCCAGACGATGAAAAAGGTCCTGTTCCTCTTGGGCACCCTGCTCGCCGGCCTCGGCGCCGGCGGCGGCGCTGCCTATGCCACGGTCAGCATCATGGGTCCCGCTAAGCCCGGCGCCCATGCTGCCGAAGACACCACGCCGCCCAGCTTCGTGGACGGCGGCAAGGTGCTGGCCCCTCTGGTCTTCGCCGATGGCCGTCTGTCGGGTTATGTCCAGTTCCAGCTTCAGCTGGAGGTAGCGCAGGACAAGGTCGACACCGTGAGCGCCCGCCTGCCCTTGCTGCTGCATGCGATCAACATGCGCACGTTCAAGACGCCGATGGCCGCCGGGGTTGACGGCCAGCTGCCCGACGTGGAAGCGTTCCGGAAGGTTGTGATGGCTGCGGCGCCCGAAGCGTTTGGTGCCGGTATTGTGAAGAAAGTGGCGATCACGGCGGCTACGCCCGCCTGACCGTCGAGTGTGTTGAGTAACAGGAGTACCCCGTCGTGAGAGCCGATATCCCTACCCAGGATATGGAGGCCGCCGCCGATCAGGCAGCCCCAGTGGAGCGGGCCGAGCGCATCGTCACGACCCTGCTGATCGGCAAGCTGCACTGCGCCAACAGCCCTGAGCATCTCTGCCGCATCCGCAACATCTCGATGACCGGCATGCTGATCGAAACGCACCGCCCCTTGGGCTTCGGCACCTGGGTGGCGGTGGAGCTGCGCAGCGGCGAGAAGCTTCAGGGCACGGTTGCCTGGAATGGCACCGGCCGCGCGGGCGTGCAGTTCATCGCGCCTATCGACGTCGACCGCATCCTCGCCGAAGCCAAGCAGAGCGCGCCCCCTGCCCGCCTGCGCACCGTGCAACAGCCGCGCGCACCCCGCTTCGAGGTGCAGTGCCCGGCCAGCATCAGCAGCAATGGCCGCTATATCGACGTAATGCTCGAAAACGTGTCGCAGAGCGGCGCGCGCATCACCATGAGCCGCCCGCCCAAGCGCGATACCGAGGTGATCCTGTCGATCCCGGGCCTCCCCACGCGCCGCTGCACCACACGCTGGAGCGACGAACATGCCGCGGGCCTGCTGTTCCTCGAAGTGATCCCCTATTTCGAACTCGACGCCTGGCTCGAGCACATCGACGCCTCCTGAGCTCTTAACGCGTTGACAACAAAAGAGAACCCCGGCCGCAAGGCGACCGGGGTTCTCTTGTTTTCCGCGTCGACAAGATAGTCGCTACGTAGCGAAGCTCTTCACTAGCGACCCCGCCACCAACGCCCATCCATCGACCAGCACGAAGAAGATGATCTTCATCGGCAAGGATATGGTCGGCGGCGGCAGCATCATCATGCCCATCGCCATCAGCACCGCCGAAACCGCCAGGTCGATCACCAGGAACGGCAACAGCAGCAGAAACCCGATCTCGAACGCACGCCGTAATTCGGAGATCATGAACGCCGGCGCCAACGTCGTCAGCGGCGTCTCGGCCCGCGTCGCGATCGGCTTGCCCGCCATGTCGGCGAACAGCTTCAAATCGGTGTCGCGCACCTGGCCCAGCATGAACTGGCGGAACGGCTCGGCGGTGCGCTCAAACGCCTGCGTCTCGGTGATCTGGTTTTTGGTATAAGGATCGACGCCCTGGCTCCACGCCTTCTCGAAGGTAGGCGCCATCACGAAGAAAGACAGGAACAGCGCCAGGCTGATGATCACCGGGTTGGGCGGCACGCCCTGCGCGCCGATGCCGGTGCGCAGCAGCGACAGCGCCACCACCATGCGGGTGAAGCTGGTGACGGTCATCAGCAGGCCAGGGGCCAGGCTGAGCACGGTCAGCATCAGCACCAGCTGGATAGCCTTGGCCGACATGGCGCCGTCCGCGCCTGCCGCTCCGCCCAGGTTGATGGTAGCGCCCTGCGCCTGCGCATGTGCTGCCACCGGCAGCATCACGAGCAGCGCGGCCGCCCCAAGGAGCTTACGCATTCAGTGCCTCACGAACCGCACGGCGGTTCCACCGGGCAGTGTCGCGCGGACGGCGGGTGCGCTTGGCAGCCGTCGGCTTCGCGGCCTCGGCCTTCGCCTTGCGGCGCTCGGACAGGTCGACCACCTCGGCCAACTCCGTGGCAGGCGCTTCGACTACGACGTTGTCCTGCTCGGTCTCCAGCGCAACCTCAGCGACTACTTGCTCGGCAACCTGTTCTTCAGGAGCCTTGGGCAGCTTGATCAGCTTGGCGAAGTTCGCGGCGAATGCCGGCAGTTCGGGCATAGCGATCTTGACCGGCTCGGGCGCGGGCTCAGCCGGCGGTGCGATGATGCCTGTCTCCAGCGTCGCGCTGCCCTCAGGGCCGATCAGCACCAGATGCTCGTGTCCGTCGCGGCGGATCAGCGCCACCGAACGCTTCTGGTCCAGGCTCAGCCGCTCGACCAGCTCGACGCGCTTGCGCCCACCGGTCGACACCCGACCCGGCAGCTTGATGTCATAGCGCTTCACCATCCACAGCGCGCCCGCGAGCATGCCCAGGACCATGCCCAGCGCACCCACCGTGCGCAGCATCGACAGGATATCCATCAGTGGCGCTGCTTCTTCACGAGTTCGGAGACTTCGAGCGACATCTGGTCGCCATCGACCAGGATGCGGCCCGTGGCGACCAGCTCGCCATTGACATAGACAAGGCTGGGATCGTCCTGACCGCAATCCAGTGCGATCATGGCGCCGCGGCTCATCTGCAGGATCTGCCTGATCGGCACTTCGGCCGAGCCGAGCACGATCGACAGGTCCACCATTATTCCATCGAGTACGGACATGCGCTCACCTTTCACGGACCTTATAGGAAGGAAGTTCCGTGCACCGGGCAGTGAGGCGGCAAAATTTGCCTAGGGACTTTTGCGGGGGTCAGGGTTCCGTATATGCCCGGAGGACCTTTTTTCCGCCCATCGCACCGCCCCCGGCAATTCTTGCCTACAATGGGGAAAAGGCCGCTCATGGCCCTGGAGCTACATACATGGACTTGAAGGCTTCGCTTGGTGTCTCCGCTTCCGGCCTGCGTGCGCAGTCGCTGCGCATGCGCGTCATCGCGGAGAACCTGGCCAACCAGGACTCGGTCGCGAACACCGCGGGCGGCGATCCCTATCGCCGCCGCGTCGCCAGCTTCTCGGCGGAAGTCGATCGCGCGACCGGCGCCACTGGCGTCAAGATCAAGTCCATCGAAAAGGACCGCTCCGACTTCACCCGCGTGTACCAGCCGGGCCACCCCGCCGCTGACGGTGAAGGCTATGTGCTCAAGCCCAACGTAAACTCGCTGGTCGAAACCGCCGACATGAAGGCGGCACAGCGCTCCTACGAAGCCAATCTCAATGCCATCGAGGCCGCAAAGAGCCTGACGATGCGCACCATCGACCTTCTCAAGTAAACTCCACTTCAGGGATTATCATCAATGTCCATCGGCGCACTTGATGCGGCGTCGGCCTATGGCCGCGTCCAAGGCCTGGGCTCTGCCCTCGGCTCCTCCTCCGCCCCTAAGGTTGGCGGCAGCGACAATGGCGGCGGCTTCGGCTCCATGGTCGAAAGCCTCGTCACCGGCACCGCGCAGCAGATGCGCACCGCCGAACACGCTTCGGCCATGCAGGTTGCCGGTAAGGGCGACCTGATCGACGTCGTCACTGCGATCGGCGCCGCCGAAACGGCGCTCGACACCATGGTGGCCGTGCGCGACCGCGTGGTCGGCGCCTACACCGACATCATGCGCATGCAGATCTGATGTCGTCGTCGCAGGTCATCGAACTCGCCGAAGCGACGCTGATGCTGGTGCTCACCGTGTGTGGGCCCCTGCTGCTGACGTCGCTGATCGTCGGCGTCTTCATCGGCTTGTTTCAGGCGCTCACCCAGATCCAGGAAACCACCCTCACCTTCGTGCCAAAGCTGATGGCGATGGGTCTGGTCTTCCTCCTCATGCTTCCCACCATGGGGCAGGCGCTGAACGGCTTCATGCTGAAGCTCAGCGACCTGATCATCGCCGGATGATCATGCCCGCCGACCTGGAGCTTCAGGTCACAGCCTTCTTCATCGTGTTCGCGCGCGTCGGCGCCGTGCTGATGCTGCTGCCGATGTTCGGCGAGGATTCGATCCCCGGCCGCATCCGGCTGATGATCGCCTTCGCCATGTCGGCGGCGCTCTATGGCATGCTCGGCGCGCCTGCGCGGGCATTGGTGGAGGGCGGTGCCGTGCTCCCGGCGGTGCTCGTCACCGAACTCATGACCGGCCTCGCGATGGGCATGATCGTCAAGATCCTGTTCTACGCGATCTCTATGGCCGGCTCGATCATCAGCCTTCAGATCGGTTTCTCCTCGGCGGTGATCTTCGATGCCAGCCAGAGCGGCCAGGTGCCGATCCTGTCCAAGATGGCAACAGTCGCCGCCGTGCTGGTCTGCATGGCGCTCCAGGTCCACCATCTGTGGATCGGCGCGATCGTTCACAGCTATCAAAGCTTCCCGGTCGGCGGCCTTCCGCCGATGCATGACTTCGCCCAACTGGCCGTGGCCGCGGTCGGCCGCTCGATGACGCTGGCGATCAGCCTTGCCGCACCCTTCCTGGTATACGGCATCATCTTCAACGTGGCGCTCGGCCTCGCCGCGCGCGTCGCGCCGGCGATCCAGGTGTTCTTCATCGCCCAGCCGCTCAACCTGCTGCTCGGCATCAGCCTGCTGGCCGCGACGATCGGCACGATCCTCACGGTCTTCGCCCAGTCGATGGGTGACGCCATGCAAGGGAGCTGGTGATGGCCGGCGGTGGCGACGACGAAGACAAGACACACGATCCTACAGACAAGAAGCTGGAGGACGCCCGCAAGAAGGGCGACGTCCCGATGGCGCCGGAGATGCGCCACGCCACGATGTTCGTGGCGATGCTCGTCGTCATGGGCGGCATGGGCGCCTACACGCTCCAGCTCATGGGCGGCGTCTTCGTCCGGCTATGGGGCAGTGCCGAGGATTTCCGCATGGATCCCGCCGGCGCGCAAAGCGTGGTCACCGGCCTGATGGGTGCGGTCGCCTCGGCCATGTTGCCGCTTCTGGCCTCGCTCTTCGCCCTCGCGCTGCTGGGCGGCGTGCTTCAGGGCAGGCCGATGATCTCTTGGAGCCGCGTCAAGCCGAAATGGTCCAAGCTCAACCCTGCCAGCGGCGCCAAGCGCATGTTCGGCAAGCAATCGCTGATGGAGTTCGCCAAGACGCTGGCCAAGCTGTGCCTGGTGGTCGGCATCGCCGCAACCATCGCCTGGCCGCATGCTTCCACCATCGACCGGCTGGTCGGCGCAGACCTCAA
Organism: Sphingomonas sp. IC-56; assembly: GCF_021043375.1. Classification (GTDB taxonomy): domain Bacteria; phylum Pseudomonadota; class Alphaproteobacteria; order Sphingomonadales; family Sphingomonadaceae; genus Sphingomonas. The sequence continues at coordinate 273,686 of NZ_JAJNDV010000005.1, read as the reverse complement.
CTCGGTCGGTGCGGCGATCAACGACATCGTCGATGCGATGCTGCGACCGATCGCAATGATGGTCGGCGCGCTCGCGCTGTTCGACTTCGTCTGGCAGCGCCGCTCCTTCATGAAGCGCATGAAAATGTCGCTTCAGGAGATCAAGGACGAGTACAAACAGTCCGAAGGCGATCCCAAGATCAAGGGCAAGATCCGCCAGCTCCAGATGAAGCGCTCACGCAGCCGTATGATGGCCAATGTGCCCAAGGCTAGCGTGGTCATCACCAACCCGACCCACTACGCCATCGCGCTGCAGTACGACCACGGCGCCATGGCAGCACCAGTGGTGGTCGCGATGGGCGTGGACGCGCTCGCCCTCAAGATCCGCGAGATCGCCGGCGCACACAACATCCCGCTGGTCGAAAACCGCCCGCTGGCCCGCGCGCTCTACGCCAGCGCCGAGATCGACCAGCCCATCCCCGTGGAGCACTACGCGGCGGTGGCCGAAGTCATCAGCTACGTCCTGAAGATCTCGAAGAAGCTCTGACTTTCAGATCCTCCCCGGAGGGGGAGGTGGCACGCGCAGCGTGACGGAGGGGTATTGCCCGCGAGGGACGTACCATGAGGAGAGTACCCCTCCACCATGCTTGCGCATGGTCCCCCTCCCCCGGAGGGGGAGGATTTAAGAGGCTGAGCCCCTCGCATCAGTTCCCCGGCGAAGGCCGGGGCCCAGCTGCAATGCCGCCCGAGAAGGCAGGATGCACTTTCTACTTCATCGAGACTGGGCCCCGGCCTCCGCCGGGGAACAAGGTTACACTACGTAACGGCACCAAGCGCGAGCGCGCAAACGCCGGCCTCAAGCCTCGACGTCGTACTTCGCCAGTTCCACGCGCACGCGCAGGTCGATCTCGGCCAGGATCTGCGCCAGCACGGGCTCGTCCGGCGTCTCGAGCGTCTGCGACCACTGCGCGATCTCGCGCAGCCGCTCGACGCTCGGCGTACCCACCAACACTTCCTTGTGCAGATGGTCGAGCATCTCGACCCCCTTCTCGGCCTGGGCGGCCAGCCGGCGGCGGCGGTCCATCATCGGATCGGCGGCGGCAAGCGTCACCAGCATCGCGACATTGGGCACGGGAACGGCAACGCTGGTCTGTTGCTGCAGCGGCAATGGCGCCGCGGCAGGCGCCTTGTCCTCGCGCGTCACCGAGAACCCGTCGGCAACCTTCGGCAGCGCAGTCAGCAGACTGCGCGCCATCAGTTGGGAGATGTTCTCGATCCGCACGAAATACTGATCCTTCGAGCCCTGTTGGCTCTCCCTTGTCCTATAAGAAGATTACGGAAGACTTTCCACTTTCCGAGGGGATTCATGAAGCGTCTGGCCGCACCGTTCCTGCTCCTGATGGCAACCGCCGGCTTCGTGCCGAACGCGGCTGCCCAGACGCGGATCAAGGACATCGTCGACGTCGAGAACGTCCGTGAGAACCAGCTGGTAGGCTACGGCCTGGTGGTCGGCCTTGCCGGCACCGGCGACCGTATGCGCAACACGCCCTTCACCGAGGAATCGATGCAGGCGATGCTGGAGCGCATGGGCGTCAACGTCCGTGGCACCGACATGAAGACGCAGAACGTCGCCGCGGTGTCGATCACCGCCACCATGCCTCCCTTTGCGCGCTCCGGCTCGCGGATCGATGTGCAGGTGGCAGCACTCGGCGACGCATCCAGCCTTCAGGGCGGCACGCTGATCGCCTCGTCGCTGCGCGCGCTTGATGGCGAGATTTACGCGGTCGCCCAGGGCAACGTCGCCGTTTCCGGCTTCAAGGGCCAGGGTGCCGCCGCCAGCGTCAGCCGCGGCGTCACCACGTCGGCCCGCATCGCCGGCGGCGGCATCATCGAGCGTGAGGTGCCCTATGCCCTCGCCTCGGCGCAGAGCCTCAAGCTCGCACTCAAGAACCCCGACTTCGCCACGGCCAGCCGCATTGCCGGCGCGATCAACGGCCGGTTCGGCGGCACCGCCAAGGTGCTCGATCCCGGCACGGTCGAAGTGGCGCCTGGCGGCGGCTTCTCCGGCAACGTGATTGAGTTGGTCACCCAAGTCGGCGACCTGCCGATCAAGGTCGATCAGCCCGCCCGCGTCGTGATAAACGAGGCCTCGGGCACCGTGGTAATGAACAGCGAGGTCAAGATCAGCCCCGTGGCGATCGCCCAGGGCGGCCTGACCATCACCGTTACCGAAACCCCGCAGGTTTCGCAGCCCGCAGCACTCTCCAACGGCCAGACCACCGTCGTGCCGCGCACCCAGGTGCAGGTCGATGACGGCAGCGGCGCCCACCTGGCAATGGTCGGCGGTGCTTCGCTCCAGTCGCTGGTGAGCGGACTGAACGCGCTGGGCGTCTCGCCGCGCGACCTGATCACCATTCTTCAGGCGATCAAGACCTCCGGGGCGCTCCAGGCAGAGATCGAGGTACAATGATGAACGACATCAAGCCGCTTCCGAGCGCCCCTGCCCCCACGCCGGCCAAGCCGGTGTCCAAGCAGGACGCCAAGAACCAGCAGACCGCACAGGATTTCGAGGCCGTGTTCCTCGGCCAGATGACGCAGCTGATGATGCAGAGCGTCCAACAGGACGGCGACTTCAACGGCGGCGCCGGCGAGGAAATGTTCCGCGGCATCCTGGGCGAAAAGCTCGGCACCGAAATGGCAAAGCGCGGCGGCATCGGCCTCGCGCCCGCCGTCCTCGACCAGATCATCCAGCTTCAGGGAAAATGATGACCGAGCACCTTCTCGACGCCATGGTTTCGCTCACCTCCCTCATGGAAGAGGAAAGCGAAAAGCTGGCCCGCACCCCGTATCTGGCCGAACTCCCGGAGATCGCCAACGCCAAGCTGCGCCTGACCGGCCGCATCGAAGCCGAAGTCGCCCGCCTGAAGCGCGGCAACCAGAACTGGATGGCCGCGCTGGACGAAGAAGCACGCATCGTGCTGACCGACGCCACCCGCCACCTGCTCGACGCGTCGGAGGTCAACAAGAAGATCCTGTCGCGCCAGATCGAGCTGTCGTCCGAGATGATGGCGGCGATCGCCACCGAGGCCAAGCGCCTGACCGGTACCCGCAACATCACCTATGGCGCGTGCGGCGGCATGGGCGGCATGGACGCCCCCGCCCCCATCTCGATCAACGCCCGACTGTAACCACCGGAACAGCACGAACGAAAAGCCCCGCGCCTCAACCCGAGGCGCGGGGCTTTTTTTCATGTGTGCTGAAGACCCACAAGTTCCCCGGCGAAGGCCGGGGCCCAGCTGCAACGCAGTCGGACAAGAGGGGTTGAACCCTAGACTTCATCGAGAAGCATGCAGATCGTAGATTTGAATGTTTGGTAGGGGCGGCGGCCCCAGCCCCCCGGAAAGACCGGGCGGCAAAGAGGGATCGGCCGCCCGGCCGAAGTCCCGTAAGTGCGACCCTCGGGGCTCTGCAACCCATGTGGGTGCACAGCGCCGTTTGAGGAACTACGCACTTTCCCTGACTGGTCCCAGAACGGGCCAGACCCGTGCCAGCGCTCGGTCGGCCTTAGCTGCGGCCGATCGCCGACTTCATCATCTGCATCTGCTTGCGGTACAGGTTGGTCATCGCGGTGAAATCCGCCTGGACCTCGCCCATCTTGAGCAGCTGGTCTTCCAGCGTGACGTTGTTGCCATCCGGCTTGGTCTCGCTGATGTCCTTGTCGAAGATAACGCCGGCATTGACCGGCTGCACCGCGCCCAGGCTCTTCATCCGCCCGGTCAGCTCGACCTTGGGCTTCTGGATCATGCCGCTGCCGCCGACGAGGCCGGCAAAGCTCGGCTGCTCGACTTCGCGCGCCTTGTAGCCCGGCGTTTCGCTGTTCGCGATGTTGGTCGCGATCACCCGCTGGCGATCCGACAGGTTCTGCATGCGGGTGCGAATGCCATCAAGGATGGGAGGCGTGTTCATACGCTCAGAATCCGATCGTGGTGGGGGTGGAGGACAGGCGGGTCAGCGCCGCCTGATAATTTGCTAATTGGGCGTTCTCGCGGGCCGTGGAGCCGCCGCCGGAGCCGGTGTTCTTGACGCCGTCGACCAGCTTCGTCTTGCCCTCGTCCCAGAACAGCGAACGATACGCGGTCTGGCTCATCGAGATCGCCGAAGAGACCTTGCCCAAAGCGAGTTTGGCATTGTCGAGGGTGGACAGGTTGAGCGCGTCGTTGAGGCCCAGCCCATAATTGCCGCCAGGGCGCACCTTGGGCGCGTTGCTCGAAAGCTTTGCCCGCGCCGCGATCCGCTGCGGCTCGATGCCAAGCTTCTGCAACGCGTCGGCGCCGCCGGATCCGGAGATCAGCTCCAGCTCATGACCGGCCTTCATGGTGATCTTGAGCTGCTGCATGCCCTTGATGGTCACAGTGGTGACCGTCGCCTTGGACGCTCCGATCATGCCCTGCATGCGCGTGGCGATCGACTTCATCGTGTCGCCTGCTTCGATCGTCACTCGGCGCAAGGCTCCATCGTCGGCACGTATCGAAAAGAAGTCGCCGCTCTGAAGTGTGGTCTGCGAGGTGACCTTCTCGGTCACGGTCTGGTTGATCGTGCCGCGCCGCAGCCCCAGCGCGGAAAGCGCATCCGCTCCGCCCTGATCGGCCGCGATCCGTACCGGCTCGGTACGTACCAGCGGCTGTCCGAATTGGTTGACGCTCTGCACGGCGCCGCTCGTCACGTCGATACGGGCGACGAAGCCATCGGTCGGACCCGTGCGCGTGCCGCTCAGTTCGCCGGTGGTACGGCCCCCTGCGTACAACTCGCCGTTCATGAAGGCGATGCTGTCGACCTGGTCGTCGGCGGCGGTACCCAGATACGTGACCGACGCGCCGCTCAGCCCGGCGTCGATACGCGCGACAAAGCCGTCGCGGCCCTCGCTCTTGGCGTTCGCCTGCGTTCCCGAAACCGCCACGCTGGTCGCGCCGCCGATCGCGATCGAGCCATCGTCGGCTACTGCGATCGCCCGCACATCGGCAGCGCCAAGGCTGATGCTACCCAGCTGGGTTGAGAGCGAACTGCCCTGCAACTTCAGGACCGACGACGTACCGCTCTGGTTGACCACGGCCAGCACGTTGCCGGACGCATCCACGGTGAGCGCATTGACGGAGTCAGACCCCGCGGCCGTGATGCTGAAGCGCTCTGCCAGCTTTCCATCGGCACCGATCCGCGCGACGAAGGCGTCGCCGTCATTTGCTGCGGAACGGCCGCCCACGAAGATCGAGCCATCGGCACCCACGGTCACGGCCTTGGCCGTGTCGACACCGCCAGACCGGATCACGGTCGAGAATTTCTCTTCCCCGGCCGTTGTGTACTTAGCAACGACCATGTCGCCACCGTCTGCGGTGACCGAACCGAACGCGCCCGACACGGTGCCGGCCACGACGATGCTACCATCGGCGCCGATCGACACGGCAGCGCCGGTGGACGAGCCGCTGGCACCTAGGCTGCGCTGCCACACGACGTTGCCCAGACTGTCCATCTTGGTGAGGAACAGGTTGTCGTCGCCATCCGACAGATTGGCGCCAATGTCCCCGCTGGTCGTGCCCACGACATAGCTGTTGCCTTCGCCGTCGGTCGCGACCGCCGCGGCATCGGTATCGGCATAAGCGTTGCTCGACTTGGTGACGGTGGTGGTCACCTTTCCGGTCGTCGGGTCCTTGGTCGCCGTGGTGGTGCTGGTGGTCTTGCCGGCAAGCTCGTTCTGCGCAGTCGCCTGGCGATCGAGCGCGGCGATGTTGCCCATCGCGACCTGGGTCGCCCCACCCGCGGGATCGTTCAGGCGGAACACGCGCGTCGACGTGGGCGCATCCAGCGGCGTTTGCCCCGTCGCCACGACGATCGAGTCCTTCGCCCCCACTTGCTCCATGCTCACCTTTTCGGTGCTGAGCGGGGTGTTGAGGGTGATGCCGAACTTGCCGTCACTTCCCTTGGTGACTTCGAACCGCGCGGACCAGCGGGTCTCAGGCGTGCCGTCCGCCTCGGTCATGGGGGTCCCGTCGGGATTGTAGGCCAGCGACGCGGTGACCGCGGCGTTCAACTGGTTGACGACCGAGTTGATCGTGGGCGGCTGTGTGCCCTGCGACAGGTCGACCGTGAAGGTCTCGTTCTGCGTGCCTCGCGCGATGGTGATCTTGAACTGCTCTTGTCCGGTCATGCCCGGAACGGCGTCGGAGCGCTGCTTGACGATGCCCTTGCCTGGCGTCGCATAGGATTGTGGCGTCGCAACCTTGGTCGAACTGACGGTGGTGCTGCTGTTGCCGAACGCCAGGTTCACATCGTCCGATGGCGCACTAGCAAGGAAACCCTGAAGGTCGGCGAGGCCCTTGCCGAATGCCTTTTGATACTGCGCGCGCAGCGCGTCGGATGCAGTCTTGGTGGTCGCCGCCTCGGCAAGCACGCGCAACTTGTCCAGTGCCTTGTAGGCCGTGAAGCTGGTCGCGACGTCGTCGCTCAGCAGCGTACCGAAACTGTCGGCGACCGACTTCTCGATTACGCTGCTGGAAGCCAGGATCGCACTGAGCTGGGCCGAGGCCGACTTGCCACTCCCAGCATCCTTCCACGGGGGCGTGGCGGTTTCCAGGCTGAACGCCGCCTTGGCGGTCCGAACGGCCTTGCTCTCGAACGTAACGGGCGAAAAGGTGCCGAACGAGTTGGTGCCGGTGAGCATGCTCAACCCAACCAGACTTCCCGATAAATTAACCGTCATCGCGACCGCACCTCACCATCACCCTCCTATAATAGAGGGACGCGTGGCTCGCCGTGTGCGGCTACGACCATTAAATTTCCGTGAGGGTCCCTGAGAATGAGCCTGATGGCGCCGATTGCCGAACCGCCCGAACTCAAGCGCTTCAGCGGCCCCCAGCGCGCGGCTGCGCTGATGCTTGCCCTTGGCAAGGAACATGGCGCCCCCATCTGGGAGCAGCTGTCGACCGAGGAAATCAAGGAGCTTTCCTCCAACATTGCCGGCCTTGGCCGCGTGCCGTCGACGGTGGTCGAGCACCTGCTGATCCAGTTCACCGGCGAAGTCGCGTCGATGGCCTCGATGCACGGCAGCTACGAGACAACCGAACGCCTGCTCGGCGGCATCCTGCCCAACGACAAGGTCCGCGAGATCATGGAGGACATTCGTGGTCCTTCGGGCCGCACCATGTGGGACAAGCTGTCCAACGTCAGCGAAAGCGTCCTCGCAGGCGCCCTCAAGCACGAATATCCCCAGACCGTCGCCGTCATCCTCTCCAAGCTGCGCCCGGACCATGCCGCGCGCGTGCTGGCTGAACTGCCGCGCGAATTCTCCGTCGACGTCATCATGCGCATGCTGCGCATGGAGACCGTCCAGAAGGATGTGATCAACCAGGTCGAACAGACGCTCAAGAGCGAGTTCATGACCAACCTGTCGCGTTCGCAAAAGCGCGATCCGCACGAGGCGATGGCCGAGCTGTTCAACTCGCTCGACCGCTCGACCGAGGAAGCGATGCTCACTGCGCTGGACAACAAGGCGCCCGAAAGCGCCGAGCGTATCCGCGCACTGATGTTCACCTTCGAGGATCTGGGTGGCCTGCTGCCGACCGCGGTCTCGGTGATCGTGCGCAACGCCGACAAGCGCGAAATGGCGCTGGCTCTGAAGGGCGCGCCGGAAAATCTCAAGCAGCTGTTCTTCGGCGCGATGACCGAGCGTGCGGCCAAGCTGATGCGCGAGGACATGACCGCGATGGGTCCGGTCCGCGCCCGCGACTGCGAGGAAGCCCAGTCCGCCCTCGTCCGCCTGGCCAAGAGCCTGGCCGACCGGGGCGAGATCCTGCTGGTCGATCCCAAGTCCGACGACGCGATGATCATCTAAGGAACGGCGCCCATGACCTTCCAGAATGTCGAGCGCTTCGCCTTCGACCGCATCTTCTCGATCGGCGCCGACGACGGCAAGTCCACGCCCGCGCCCGACCTCAATCTGGAGGTCACCGCGCTCAAGGCCGAGATCGCGCTGATGAAGGCCGATCACGAGGCGCAGATCGCGCTGGCCCGCGCCGAAGGGTTTGAGGCCGGGCTGCAACAGGCCCGCGCGGAACGCGACGTTGCACTGCTCAGCGCGGTCGACGCGCTCCAGGCCGGCATCGAGGCACTCGACGAGCGCTTCGCCGAAGTGTCCGAACGCGTGACCGGCGAAGCCGCCGAGATCGCGCTGGCGGCCGCCGACATGATCGCCGGCCGCGCGCTGGAGGCGGCACCCGCCGACACCATCGACCAGGCGATCGGCCGCGTGCTGGGCACCGTTGCGCGTGGCACCGAACTCGAAATCCGCGTCCACCCCGATCTGATCGAAACCGTGGAAGCCAAGATCGCCGACCGCCAGTCCAAAGACCGTCGCCGCTTGGCGATTACGGTGATCGGCGACGTCACACTCTCGCCCGGCGACGCGATGATCGGCTGGGACCAAGGCGGCCTCTCGCTCGACGCCGGCGCACGCCGGCAGGCCATCCAATCCGAACTCGCCGCCCTGCTTCCCAGCGCAGCAGACGCGATCAACTGATCGCCCGCAAGGACACGAAAAGGGCCACCGCCACGCGCCTAAGCGCTTGGCTGAGTGGCCCTTTTCGTGCCCGGCGCAAATGTGAAGAACGCCCTACGTATCTTCACTAGGCAAAAAATTCCCACCCGGCACAATCTGCCGCCCGCCACCCTCCTATAAGTTAGTCGAGGGGCATTTCCGCCCCACGGTCCACTTGGCGGGGCGGTTTTGGAAGCGATCAAGAAACTAGTCGGGCAGATTGGCCCGCAGCGGCTGATGATCATGGGAGGCGTCGCGCTCGCGCTGCTCGCCGCCCTGACCTTCATGGCCACCCGCGGCTCGGCTCCGCAGCTCGGCTATCTCTACACCGACCTCGATCCATCGGCGGCGGCGACCATCACCGAGAAGCTCAAGGCACAGAACGTGGAATACACGCTCTCCGCCGACGGCACCTCCATCATGGCGCCGCAGGACAAGCTGGCTGAGCTGCGCATGAGCATGGCCGGCGAGAAGCTGGGCGGCAAGATCGGCTATGAGGTCCTCGACGAGGAACAGCCCTTCGGCGTTTCCGCCAGCCGCGCCAAGATGAACGAGACCCGCGCCGTCGAAGGCGAGCTCGCCAAGTCGATCCAGACCATTCAGGATGTCAGCGCCGCGCGCGTGCACATCGTCATGCCTGAGCGTGCGATGTTCGCGAACGAAAGCCGCAAGGCGACCGCTGCGGTGACGGTGAAGACCAAGGGCCACCTCTCGTCCGAGAGCGTCGCCTCGATCCGCTACCTCGTCTCCTCTTCGGTCCCCGAGCTTTCGCCGGAGGCCGTGTCGGTGGTCGACCAGACCGGCGCCCTGCTCGCCCGCGCCGGCGACGCAAGCACCGCTGGTGCCGGCGACGCCGACGAGCGCCAGGCCGCCGTCGAGACCAAGCTGCGCCAGGAAGTGGAATCGCTGCTCGAACCGATCGTCGGCCAGGGCAAGGTCCGCGCCGAAGTGTCGGCTCAGATCGACCGTGACCAGACCCGCGAAGAATCGAACGTGTTCGATCCCGACAAGCAGGTGATCTCGCGCCAGGTCACTGTCGAAACCGGCGACCAGAACCAGGAGAACGACGCGGCTCCCGGGCTCGCCACGGTCGGCGCCCAGCTGCCCGAGGCGCAGGGCCAGGCCAACAATGGTCCCGGCTCGTCCAAGCAGTCGCGCTCGAACCAGAATTCCGAAGACACCACCTACGACAACAGCTCGACCAAGACGGTCACGCTGCGCACCCCCGGCAAGGTCACGCGCCTCACGGTCGCCGTGATGGTCGATGGCGGCGAAAAGGGCCTGCCCCAGCCGCAGATGCAGCGTCTCCAGCGTCTGGTCGAGAACGCGGTCGGCATGGACGCAGAGCGCGGCGACAGCGTGGTGGTCGAAAGCATGCGCTTCACCGGCGACGACAGCCTGGCCGACAAGGACACCGGCTTCTTCGCCAACCTGCCGATGGACAAGATCTGGACCCTGCTGCAGATCATCGTGATCGGCGCGGTTGGCCTGATGGCGATCCGCATGCTCAAGCCCAAGGCCGTTGCTCAGCCCGAGCTGCCTGCGCTTGCCGGCGCTGCCGATGGCGGTCAGCTGTCCGCCCAGTCGCCCGAGATGCTGGCTTTGGCCGAACGTGCCGCCGATGGCGACGCCGACGCCATGAAGCAGCTCGAAGCGCTCGGCAGCGAGCAGCAGCCGCTCCTCGATCAGGAAATCGCCCTCGCCCAGGTGGACGGGCGGATCAAACTCTCCGCGCTCAAGCGCATCGGCGAAGCCATCACTGCAAGCCCGCCCGAGGCGGCTTCCGTGATCCGCCAGTGGATGAATGCATAAGGACATGGCCATGAACATCGAACCCCACGACATCATCCCCAGCGATGCTTCGGACTCGGCCGGTCCCGTGTTCGAGGATTTCGCCGGCAACCACGCCGAGAACCCCGCAGCGCAGGGCGTCGAAGCCTTGGAAGCGGTCCACGACGTCCCGGTAAAGGTCCAGGCCGTGCTCGGCCGCGCCCGCATGCCCGTTGGTGAGCTGCTCCAGCTCGGCTCGGGCACCGTGGTCGAACTCGACCGCCGCGTCGGTGAGCCCGTCGACATCTTCGTCAACGATCGCCTGATCGCCCGCGGCGAAGTCGTGCTGATCGACAACGCGCTTGGCGTGACCCTCACCGAAATCGTGCGGCAGGACCGTTGATGCCCACCATCCGCATGTTGTTGGTTGGCGTACCCGGCAGCGAGTTCCGCCTTGCCGCAGAACTCGCGCGCGGCTCGGGCGCTGACGTGACCATGGCCGACACGGCCGACCAGGCGCTGGAGCTTCTCCGTGCCGAGGGCGCCGACCTGGTCATGATCGATGTCGAAACCGACGTGCCCGGCTTCATGGCCCGCCTGCGCGCCGAGCGTTTCCCGGTGCCGGTCCTGGCCTGCGGGATCGAAGCGCCGGCCGAGCGTGCCGTCGCCGCGATCCGCGCCGGCGCCCGCGACTATGTTCCCCTGCCCCCGCAGCGTGACCTGATCGCCGCCGCCATCGCCTCGGTGGTGGAGCGCAAGCCCACCAGCAGCATCGGCGACCATCCCGCCGTCGCCCGCGCCATGGCACTCGCCAGCGCGGTCGCCCCGACCGGCGCTCCCGTGCTGGTCACCGGCGAAAAGGGCAGCGGCAAGGAAACCATGGCGCGCGCCATCCACGAGGCCTCGGGTCGCGGCGATCCGCTGCTGGTCGCCGAGTGCGCCGGCGTCGCCGCCGAAGTGCTGGAATCCGATCTGTTCGGCCACGAAGCCGGCGCCTTCCCCGCTGCCGCCGCGCGCCGCATCGGCCGCCTGGAGCAGGCCGGCACCGGCAGCATCATCCTGCGCGAAGTGGGCGCACTCGCCCCCACCACCCAGGCCCGCCTGCTCGCCGCGATGATCGAAGGCCGCTTCACCCGTGTCGGCGGCACCGAGCCGGTGCCCTTTCGCGCCCGCCTGATCGCCACCACCAGCATGGACCTGGAAGGCGCAGTCGAGGGCGGCAGCTTCCGCGCCGACCTGCTGGTTCGCTTGGGGCTGGTCCGCGTCGCGGTACCGTCGCTGCGCGAACGCGGTGACGACGTGATCCAGCTCGCCAAGCACCTTGCCGAACGGCTCGCCCACAATGACGGCGTGCTCGTCCGCCCGTTCAGCGCCGCTGCCCTCGCGCTGCTCGCCAGCTACCCCTGGCCCGGCAACATTCGCGAGCTCGAGGATTGCGTCCACCGCGCCGTTCTGCTCGCCGCGGGCCCCGAGATCGACGCAGGCGACTTCGTCCTTTCCGACGGCAGCCGCCTGATCGACCTCGAGCAGAGCGAGCAAAGCCGCTTCCAGATCGAAAGCCTGGTCGGCCGCACCGTCGAAGAGGTCGAGCGCGAGCTCATCCTCCACACGCTGGAGCGCTGCCAGGGCAACCGCACCTCGGCTTCGAACATCCTTGGCATCTCGGTGCGCACCATGCGCAACAAGCTGCGGACGTTCATCGAAGCCGGCATCGCCGTCTCGCCTGCGATCTGATCCAGAACCTTCATCCTCCTTCTCCGCGCCGGAGAAGGTTTAAGGACCAAAGAAGCTGATGCCTCCCGCGATCAACACCCTCTTCCAGCGCATGGGCCTGAACCGCGATCTGGCGCTCGCCGGCGCGGTCGTGGCGATCATCGCCATGCTGATCCTGCCGATCCCGGGCTGGCTGCTGGACATGGGCCTGGCGCTTTCGATCACCGTGTCGGTCATGATCCTCATGACTTCGCTGTTCATCGAAAAGCCGCTGGAGCTGTCGGCCTTTCCGACGATCCTGCTGGTCGCGACGATGCTGCGCCTCGGCCTCAATCTCGCCTCCACCCGCCTGATCCTGACTCACGGTCACGAAGGTCCCGATGCCGCCGGCGGCGTGATCGGCGCGTTCGGCGAGTTCCTGATGGGCGGCGACGTCATAATCGGCCTCACCATCTTCATCATCCTGATCGTCATCAACTTCGTGGTGATCACCAAGGGCGCGGGCCGCATCGCCGAAGTCGCCGCGCGCTTCAGCCTCGACTCCATGCCCGGCAAGCAGATGGCGATTGACGCCGATCTCTCCGCCGGCATGATCGACGAAGCCCAGGCCAAGGAGCGCCGCGCCGAAGTGGAGGCCGAAAGCGGCTTCTACGGCGCGATGGACGGTGCGTCGAAGTTCGTGAAGGGCGACGCGGTCGCCGGCCTGCTCATCACCGCCGTCAACATCGTCGTCGGCCTGATCGTCGGCGTCACTTCGCACGGCGTGCCGATCGGCGAAGCCTTCCACACCTACACCGTGCTCACCGCCGGCGACGGTCTGGTCAGCCAGATCCCGGCGCTCATCATCTCGATCGCCGCCGGCCTGCTCGTGTCCAAGGGCGGCATCGCCGGCAAGACGGGCGCAGCGCTGGGCGACCAGCTCGGCCGCTATCCCAAGGCGTTCGGTATGGTCTCGTTCCTCATGGGCGCACTCGCGCTCATGCCGGGCCTGCCCTTCATCCCCTTCGCCGCCTTTTCCGCGGCCGCCGGCTTCGCCGCCTGGAAGATGAGCAAGAACGCCGAGACCAAGCAGGTCATGGAGCGCGTCGCCGCCGCCCAGGAACAGGCCGCCGCCGCCAACGCCATTGTCGAGCAGCCCATTTCGGAAACGCTGGCGATCGACGCCGTCCGCATCGAGATCGGCTACGCCCTGCTGCCGATGATCAACGAAGCCGAGCGTGAGCCGCGCCTCGACGATCAGGTGCGCGCGCTGCGACGCCAGATGGCCACCGACTTCGGCTTCGTGCTACCCTCGGTCCGCATCATCGACAATATGGGCCTTCAGCCCAACGAATATGTCATCACCATCAAGGAGACGGAGGCCGCGCGCGGCAATATCCGCCTCGACAAACTGCTGCTGATCAATCCCGGTGGCGGTCCGGTCGGCCTGCCGGGCGAAGCGACCCGCGAGCCGGTGTTCGGCCTGCCTGCACTCTGGATCGACCGCGAACTGCGCGACGAAGCCGGCTTCCGCGGCCTCACTGTGGTCGAATGCGGCACGATCATCACCACCCACCTGACCGAGCTGGTCAAGGACAACATCGCCGACCTGCTCTCGTACACCGAGACGCAGAAGCTGCTGACCGAAGTCCACAAGGACTCCGAGAAGCTCGTCGCCGACATCATCCCGTCCAAGGTGTCGATCTCCAGCGTCCAGCGCATCCTCCAGAACCTGCTGTCTGAAGGCATCTCGATTCGCGACGTACCCACGATCCTAGAGGGGATCGCCGAGGCCGCGCCGCTGACCAACAATCTCACCTCGATGACCGAGCATGTCCGCTCGCGCCTCGCCCGCCAGATCAGCGCCAGCCAGGTACGCGGCGACGCGATCCCCGTGGTAACCCTGTCGCCCGAATGGGACCAGGCCTTTGCGGAATCGATCCTGGGCACCGGCGACGAGCGTCAGCTCGCCATGGCGCCCTCCATGCTCCAGAAGTTCATCGCCTCGACCCGCGAGACCTATGACCGGCTGGCGCAGGATGGCGAGATCCCCTGCCTGCTCACCAGCCCGTCGATCCGCCCGTTCGTCCGTTCGATCATCGAACGGGTGCGCCCGGCAACGGTGGTGATGTCGCAGAACGAGATCCACGCCCGCGCTCGAATTCGCGCGCTCGGCACCATCGGCTAACTTCTCTCCTATAATGACTGATGCGGCTCCTTGAGGGCCGGGCAAGAGGCGCCTGAATGCAAGTCAACGCTTTCGGTTTTCCCCTGGGAGCCAACATCGCCGGCGGCAACGCCGCCGCGGGTGCACCGGCGCTCGGGTTTCTTCAGGCGCTCGGCGTCGCGGGCGCCGGACAGCCCACGCCGGTGGGCGGCCCCGCCGTGCTGCCGGTAACGAGCCTTGCCGATGCAGGCCCTACCATGGCGCTGACCGTGGGTGCTGCTCCGGGCCAGGGCTTCGGCGGCGCCGCGCTGCTGCCTGCCGCTACGCCGGTTGGGAACGCGAACGCGGCCACGCCGCTCCTGCCGCAGGGCAACGACGCGCTGGCGACCCTGACGACCCTTCCCGCTACCGCGGCAATGTCCGCGACTGCGGGCGATGCGTCGAACGTCGGCGTTCTTCCCGCTGCGCAGCCTTCGGCGCCGGAAAAGCCGATCCTCGCCACGCTGCAGACGACCACCTCGCTCTCGGGCCTGCTCGCCACCGCGGTGCGCCCGGCGACCGAGGCGCCGGCGGCCCCCGCGGCCGTTCCCGCCGAGTTGGCGCAGCCTGCCATGGCGCAGCCCGAAAAGGCCCAGCCGCTCGGCAAGCCCGCCAAGCTGGCCCAGGCCGACGCCCCACTCTCGCCGCAACCCGTGCAGATGCCGCTGATCGAAGGCAATCCGTCGGTCCCGCAGCAGCCCCAGGCTGCCGTCGCCGCCCACGTGCCGGCGAAGGATGCCGCCCCGGCCAAGGGCGGCAAGCCGGCTAAGCCCGCTGCGCCCGAAGCCGACGCACCCGCACCCGCACCTACGGATGCGGCGGCTCAGCCGATCCTGACCGCCGTGCCCATCGCCGCCCAGCCGGTGCCGCCACAAGCCGCGGCACAGCAGGCGCCGGCCGACGCGCAGCCCCAGCTTGCCGCTCGTCAGCCGCGCGCCACCGCCGGCGTCCAGGCCAACCCCGCCGAAACCCCCACGCGCGCCGTCCGCAAGACCGGTGCCGAACCGGCGCAACAGGGCGATTCCGCGCAGACCGCGTCGAAGGACGTGGCCGGCAGCGATTTCGCTCGCGCGGTGCAGGCCACCGGGGGCGACAATGCCGCCACGTCGCAGGACGGCGGCCAACCGCGCGATCCGCAGGTGAAGCTAGAAGGCGCCGTCGCCTCGGTGTCGCAGCCCAGCCACACCGCATCGGCGGCCGGCACTGCCGCTGCAACGCCCGCCGCGCCGCTGCCGCAGGAACCCGTCGTCGCCACCCGCCCCGGCCAATTCGGCCACGCCATGGGCGTGGAGATCGCCCGGAAAGTCGAAGCCGGCGAGGAAACCCTGCGCGTCCGCCTCAACCCCGACAACCTTGGCCGCGTTGAAGTGACGCTCGCCTTTGAGGACGGCAATCTCAAGGCAACCGTGCGCGCGGAAAGCCAGCGCGCGCTCGACCTGCTGCGCCAGGACATGCCCGACCTTGCCCGTACCCTCGACCAGGCCGGCGTCCGCACCGACGCGCAGAGCTTCCGCTTCGAAGCGCGCGCCGACACCGGCGGCGGCCAGCAACAGGGCAACGGCCAGCAGCAGCAGCGCGGGCAGAACCCGCAGCAGCAGCACGCCCAAGCCGACGATCTCGAACCCATCCCTGCCTATCGCGCGATCCGCGCCGACGGGCAGGTCGACCTTCTCGCCTGAGGACCAGCCATGACGACCGTGAACACCAACGCCGCCGCCATCACCGATGCCAAGACCCAGGCCGCGTCGAGCAAGCTCAGCGCCGACTATGACATGTTCCTCAAGCTGCTGACCGCGCAGATGCAGAACCAGGATCCGCTCGATCCGATGGACACCGCGCAATACACTCAGCAGCTGGTGCAATATTCGCAGGTCGAACAGTCGATCGAGCAGACCTCGACGCTCAAGACCATGCTTGCCACCATGGGCACGCAGAACCTGACTCAGGCCTCGTCGCTGATCGGCCGCGCGGTCGAGACGGACAGCGCCACCGCCGGCCTGGCGAGCGGCTCGCCCGCCCAGTGGGTATGGGATGCGCCGCGCAACGTCACCAGCATGACCGCGACGATCAAGGATGCGACGGGCAAGGTGGTCGACACGCGTGAGGTCAAGGCCGGAGCCGCCAGCGGCGCCTTTGAATGGGACGGCAAGACCAGCGCCGGCAAGGAACTGGCGGGCGGCAACTATACCGTTTCGTTCGAGGGCGTTGACGCAGGCGGCAACAAGCTCGCCGTGACGCCCCACGCCGTCGGCAAGGTCAGCGACGTGCAGCTCCAGGGCAATGACGTGCTGGTCACGATCAACGGCATGCAGATCGCCTCGGGCCGCCTCGTCCGCATCGGCTGACCCAAGCTCCCAGGAACCGGCTTACAGGCGCCGGCGGCATGCTCAGGCAAGCCGCCGGCGCTTCGCGTTTTGGGGCCGCTGCCAATGTGTAGGGGCAAACCCGTAGCGGTGATCTGCTGAGCCCCTGGCGCAGTCGCCCAGTGCCGCCGCTGCTATAATGAAAGAAGAGAAGCGAGCGGACGTTTTCATCCCCTCTACGGATCGCTCGCTTCTCCGATTTTCCGTGTTTTCCCTGGACACGGTTGTAAAGCGTACGGCAGGCCGGTTGATCTCAACCGGCCTGCTTTCGTTTGCGCGCTGCAGGTGGATCCCAGCCCTTCAGCCACGAAAAAGGGCCGCGCAGTTTCCTGCCGGCCCCATGTCGCGTTGTGTAATCTGTCAAACGGGCGTCAGTGCACTCGCGCCTCCGCCCTGCGGCCCAGCTCGCGGGCATGCGCCGCCACCAGGCACAATTCGGCGTACAGGCGGTCCCAGAAGGGCGCAGGAATGTCGAGCGGCGCTTCGCCGCCCTGGCGCAGCCCTAGCGACGCAGCCGGCTGCAGCGCTAGCTCGAAGCGCGTGCCGAACATGCCGTCCACCCGCTCCTCGGGCAGCGGATGCGGCACGGCGAGCCTTGCCGACATGATATAGCCCGACAGGACGTCCACGCCATACCCGTCCAGCAGCACGCGCGGCCGGCCCGTGACGTCGGGACGCTCGAGCACGATCAGCGCCCCGGTGGGGTGCTCCTCGACGCTCACCATCAAGCGGCTGCCAAAGGCATCGGTGATTTCACGAATTCGCGGGAACAAGCACAACTCTCCTGTGTCCCTTCCATTATAGAAGGATAAACCATTCGAAGGCCGGCCACGCGCGACAAAAAAAGAAGGCCGGGATGTTTCCATCCCGGCCTCCATTTCGTCAGGGCCGAAGCTCCAGGGTTTAAGCCTGGCCTTAACGGAACAGCGAGGTGATCGTCTGCGGCGCCTGGTTGGCGATCGACAGAGCCTGCACACCCAGCTGCTGCTTGACCTGCAGAGCCTGCAGCTTGGCAGATTCCTTGGCCAGGTCGGCGTCGACCAGGTTGCCGATGCCGCCCTCGATGGCGTCCGACAGCTTGCTCACGAAGCTCGACTGACCGTCGATCTTGCGCGAAGCCGAACCCAGCACGCTCAGCTTGGTGTTGACCACCTTCTGCTGCGCGTCGATGTTGTTGACCATCGTCTTCGCGGTCGCTGCGTCCGTGAACGTAGTGCCGAGAGCGGTGACAACAGCACCGAAGTCCTGGTTTGCAACCGTCAGGGGCGAAGATGCCGTGTCAGTCGACTGCAGCGCGCTGACGCTGCCGCCGCTGGCCTTCAGCAGGTTGGTTCCGTTGAACTCGGAGGAGTCGATGATCGTGTTGATCTGCTCCTTGAGTGCATCGAAATCCTTGCCAATTGCGGTGCGGCTGTCGCTGTCGAGGCCCGCGTCGGAAGCTTCCGTCGCCTTTGCCTTCATCTGGTTCATCAGGTCCGAGATCTGCTCGGCACCGGCGACTGCGACGTCAGTCGTGCTCTTCGCACGGCTGAGCGACGAAGAAACCGCCTTCAGGCCGCCCACGTCACCGCGGAGCGTCTGGGCGATCGTGTACGATGCCGAGTCGTCCTTGGTCGAAGCAACGCTCAGGCCGGTGTTGATGCGGCTCTGAACCTGCGAGAGGCCCTTGTTGGTCTCGGTGAGGCTCTGAAGAGCCGCCATCGCGCCGGTGTTGGTGTTTACCGAAAAGCCCATGATAATTTCCTTCTAGGATAAGAACCGCTTCTGCGGTCCGGGCCGGAAGCGCCGGCCCTCGACTTGATGCGTCTGCATCTTGCCCTTCCATCATGGGAAGAAATTCGTGACCAACCAAATAATCTTTGAAATTTAGGTGGTTACCAGAAAGTAAACGCCACCCGTGCCCCTGCTTTCTACTTGTTTGGACAAGGATTTTTGCGGCTTCGGCTCGGCAAAAAAGAGCACCCCGCCAAACGAAAAAGCCCGCCCGGGTCTCCCCGGACGGGCCTTTCCTCAGCCAACGGCCGAAAAATTAGAACGGAAACAGCGCGTCGTAGATCTGCTGGCCCCAGCGCGCCTGCTGCGCGTCGGTAAGCTGGCCCTTGCCGCCATAGATCACGCGTGCCTCGGCGATCTGGCTGTGCTGGATCGAATTGTCGCGGGCGATGTCCTCGGGCCGGATGATGCCGGTGACGATCAGCTCGCGCATTTCGAAGTTCACCCGCACTTCCTGGCGGCCCTTGATCATCAGGTTGCCGTTGGGCAGCACCTGGGTGACGATCGCGGCCATGGTCATGTTGATCGTCTCGGACCGTGCGGTCGACCCGCCCCCGGCGTACTTCGACCCCGAGTTCGTCTCGAACACCTTGCCCGCGTCAGCGCCCAGCACGTCCGCCACCGGCTTGATGCCCAGCAGGTTGCCCAGGCCGCCATTTTCCGAACCGCCGCGCGTGCGCGACGTCGTGTTGCCCAGGTCGGCCTTGTCCTGAATGTTGATCTTGATCTTCAGGATGTCGCCCTGCTCGCGCGCGCGCTGGTCGCGGAAGAACGCGCCGGCACCCGTGCGGAACAGCGAGGCGGAGGCCGCCTGCTGCTGCGGAGCGCCCTGCCCGCCGGCCACGCCGGGGCGACGCGCGCGGTCTGCGGGTGCCGACAGCGACGCTTCCAGCTCGGGCGTGTCGATCGGCGACATTTCCGACAGCTTGGGCGCCTTGCCTACCTGCTTCAAACGTCCGGCGGCACCGCAGCCCGACAGCGTGGCGCCCAGCGCCACGACGAGGATCATCTTACGCATCTGCAAACTCCTTAGGGTGCGGCGATCCGGACGATGCCGGATCCATCCACGGTGCCGTCGAGCGTACGGCTTGTGCTGTTGGTCACCACGCGGACCAGGTCGCCCTTGGCGCCCCCGCTCAGCGCACGGCCCGCTGCGGTAATGACCAGCGGCCCGCTGGTCAGCTTGATCGTCACCGGCTCGCCGCGGCGAACCAGCTGCGGCGTCATCACGTCGGTGCGGCGCACGATCGTGCCGGGCGCCAGGTTGCGGGTGGCTTCCATGCCGGCCGCATCCTCGATGCCCAGCGCCCCGCGTGCGGCGGCGGTGGTGCGATCCTCCATGGTGAAGTCGCCCGCCTCCAGCCGGTCGCCCTTGGACACGGCATGCCCAAGCACCGCGACCTGCACATTCTCGGGCGGTCCGCCCAGAAGCGCCAGTGCCAGCAGGAAGCTCATCAGCGCAGCTGGCTGGTGGTGGCCAGCATCTCGTCAGCGGTCTTCACCACGCGGCTGTTCATTTCATAAGCGCGCTGCGCGGTGATCAGGTTGGTGATCTCCGCCACCGGATTGACGTTGGAGGCTTCGACGAAACCCTGCTGCAACGTGCCGAGACCCGGCTCGCCCGGCGCCGCTACGGTCGGATTGCCCGATGCCGCGGTCTCCAGGAACAGATTGCCGCCCTTTGCTTCCAGCCCGCCTTCGTTCATGAAGGTGGCGAGCTCCAGCTGGCCCAGCTGCTGCGGCTGCGCGTCGCCGGCAACCACGGCCTGCACCAGGCCCGACTTGGAAATGGTCACGTCGACCACATTCTGCGGCACGGTGATGCCCGGCAGCACGCGGAAGCCGTCATTGGTCACCAGTTCGCCCTGGTCCGACACGCCGAACGATCCGTCGCGGGTGTAGGCGGTGGTGCCGTCGGGCAACTCAACCTGGAAATAGCCATGACCCTGGATTGCCAGGTCATAGCGGTTGTCGGTCTGGTGGATCGCGCCCTGCTCGTTGATGCGATAGACCGCGGCGGTCTTCACACCCGAACCGATCTGGATGCCGGTGGGCACGTTGGTGGTGGTCGACGATGCCGAACCCGGGCGCACGACCTGCTCATAGAGAAGGTCCTGGAACTCCGCGCGCTGGCGCTTGAAGCCCGTGGTGTTCATGTTGGCGATGTTGTTCGAGATCACGTCGACATTGGTCTGCTGTGCAAGCATGCCGGTGCCGGCGATGGAAAGCGTACGCATGGTTCTGTTTCCTTCGAATGAGTGCGCGTCAGCCGACGCGGCTAAGCTTGTCGATCGCCGCCTTGCGCATGTCGGCCATGCTGTCGGTCAGGCTCTTGCTGGTCTGGTAGGCACGCAGGATCTCGACCATGTCGGTCGTTTCCTGGATCGCATTGACGTTGGACGCCTCGATGCCGCCGCCGCGGATGCGGGTTTCGGCCGAAGGCAGTTCGCGGCCGCCCTGCCCGCTCAACAGCCCGTCGCCGCGCGGGTCGAGCTGGGCTTCGTCGAACGAGGTGACGGCCAGGCGCCCCAGCGGGCCGGTGCGCCCGTTGATCGTGCCGTCCAGGCCGATGGAGATGTTGGCGGCTTCTTCTGGCGGAATGGTGATCGGCTTGCCGCCCTCGCCCAGCACCTTGTTGCCGCTTGAGGTCGCAAGCTCGCCGGTCGGCAGCATCTTGAGCAGGCCCGCACGCGTATACGCGGTGGTGCCATCGGGCGCCTGCACGCTCAGATAGCCCTTGCCCTCGATCATCACGTCCAGCGCGTTGCCGGTCGGCTGGAACGTGCCCTGCGTGGCATCGTGCACGGCGCCATAATCCAGCACGAACGACGTCTTGTTCGCCGGTTTCACGACGCTGTCGGTCTTCTCGACATATTCACGGAACACCGGCTGCTCACGCTTGAATCCGGCCGTATTCATGTTCGCGAGGTTGTTCGCGGCAACATCCATACGGCGGCGGAGCGCCTGTTCCTGGCTCAGCAATACATAAGAGGAGATGTCCACCGGACCGTCCTTCACTTTTTTGTCGCTAGGCAGAAATTGCCGGGTGACGCCTCTATAATAGGAAGAAATCGGCCAGCGCGGTCGGCGGAACGCAGATTTTCTAGAGGACTATAGGAATGTCGTCGGACGAGATCGTCGAAGAAGGTGCCAAGCTGGCGCCGCCCAAGAAGTCCAAGAAGAAGCTGATCATCATCGGTTCGGCTGCTGCGGTGCTTCTGCTGGGCGGCGGCGGTGGCGCGGCCATGATGCTCTCGAGCGGCGACGCCAAGGCTGAAGCCGCTGCCGAGGGCGGCCATGGCGACGAAGCCGCAGCCGAAGCCCCTGCCGAAGGCGGCGAAGGCGGCGAAGGTGGAGCCAAGGAAGCATTTGTCGACGTGCCGCCGATGATCGTGAACCTGCGCTCGCCCGATGGCGCCGCGCGCTTCCTCAAGATCCGCTTCATGCTGGTCCCGGGGCCCAAGGGCACTGTCGAGGGTCTGAAGGAAAAGCTTCCCCTGATCCTCGACGCCTATCAGCCCTTCCTGCGCGAACTGCGCCCCGAAGATCTGGCCGGCTCCGCGGCAGTGTTCCGTATCAAGGAAGAGATGCTGTCGCGCGCCACCCAGGCGGTCGGTGCCGGCATGGTGAAGGACGTTCTGATCCAGGATCTGGTGCAGCAATGATCGATCTCGACGATTTCGACCTTCCCGATCCCCCGGCGGCGCCGTTCGCCGCCGATGGCGAGATGAAGTTCGACCAGGCTGATATCGACGCGCTGTTCGGCGATGTCGGCGGCCCGGTGGAAAAGAAGAAGGGCCTGCGCGCCGTCATCGAATCCAAGGTCATCAGCCAAGAGCGTCTGCCGATGCTCGAGGTGGTGTGTGACCGGGTCGTGCGCGCTTTCGCCAGCTCGATGCGCAACCTGACCTCCGACGCGATCGACGTGAGCCTTGAAGAGGTGACCTCGATCCGCTTCGGCGACTTCATGAACCGGATCATGCTCCCCGCGATGGTCGGCGTGTTCCAGGTGAAGGAGTGGCAGAATTTCGGCCTCATCACCGTCAATTCGTCGCTGATCTATTCGGTGGTGGACGCGCTGCTCGGCGGCCGCGGCGGCGGTGCCCAGCCGGTCGTGATCGACGGCCGCCCCTTCACCACCATCGAAACCACGCTGGTTTCGCGCATGCTCGAATTGGCGCTCTCGGACTTCTCCGAAGCGTTCAAGCCGATCGAGCCGGTGACGATGCAGCTTGAGCGTGTGGAATCGAACCCGCGCTTCGCCGCCATCGCCGGCACGTCGAACATTTGCGCGGTGGCAACCTTCCGCGTCGACATGGATGGCCGCGGCGGCGAATTCTCGCTGCTCTTCCCCTATGCGACGCTTGAACCGGTCCGCCACAAGCTGCTGCAACGCTTCATGGGCGAAAAGTCCGGCCGCGACAGCATCTGGGAAGCGCACATGGCGTCCGAGATTCGCAAGACCAATGTCACGGTCGACGTGGTGCTCGGCGAAAAGGCCATGCCGCTTGCTGAACTGAAGGCGCTGGAGGTCGGCCAGACCATTGCGCTGCACAAGAGCCCCGACGATCCGCTCGACCTCGCCTGTGGCGGCGTCAAGCTCGCCCAGACCCAGATCGGTCAGCGCCGCGGCAAGGTTGCCGTCCGCCTGATCTCCGATGTTGCCAAGGAAAGGATGCCCGCATGAGCCTCGCGCTTCTCGCCAACGCGCTCACCATGATCTTCTGCATGGCCGTGCTCGTGCAGAGCGTCCGGATGATGCGGAGCCTGCGCACCGTCAAGGACGGCGCTCTGACCGAAACCGTCAACGCGCTTGAGAAAGCCACTGCCGGCGCCCGCGCTGTGCTCGCCGACATGAAGTCGACGCTCGGCACCGATTGCGCGCAGCATGCCCGCCTGGTCGAGCAGGCTCGCGACCTGCGCGACGAGCTTTCCGACATGATCGGCATCGCCGATGGCGCGTGCGAGCGCATCGTCAACGCGGTCAGCCTCGCCAATGCCCAGCGCCCGGCCGTCGAAGCCGACGCCAAGGCTGACGCCGAAGCAGAGCACGCCTGATGGCTCGCCCTTCCCTCCTCCTGATGACCGCCGCCGCTTCGGCGCTCGCGGTCGTCGCCAACGCGGCCAGCATCGCCGCGCCTGACGCGCAGAGCGTGCCCAAGACGCGTCTCGGGAACTCGATCGAGCAGGACATGAGCGCCAGCGACGCCGCCGCGGCCCGCCGCAAGCGTGGCCTCGATCTGCGCGAACAGGCTGCCAAGGCTGCCGAGGCACGCCTCCAGGCCGATCTCGCCGCGCGCCAGCAACAGGAAACCGCTCCGACGCAGACCGCCGCCAACGGCCAGGCCGAGGCGCCCGAAGCGCAGTTCGATGAACTCGCCCGCATCTATCAGGCGATGAAGCCTGCCAAAGCCGCGGTGGTGTTCGAACAGCTCGACATGGAAGTGCAGATGAAGGTCGCGCAGCGCATGCGTGAGCGTTCGACCGCCATGATCCTCGCCGCCATGACGCCCAAGGGCGCCGCCGCGCTTTCCATGGCCCTCGCCCGCCGCAGCGCCGGTCGGCCACAGGTCGCGGCTACAGGCGCAAAGCCGCCAAAGGCGCGCTAAGCCATTGACCTGAAAAACGAAAAGGCCGGAGTATCCACTCCGGCCTTTTCTTTTTCCGCGTCTACCAGATAGTTGCCTCAGCTGGACGAGGCGGAAACCTCGACGATCAGCACCCGCGAAATGCCCGGCTCGGCAATCTTCAACGCGGCAGTCAGGTCATGGTCCAGCTCCTCGGCATCCACTGCCCTCAGACCCGAAGCATTCAGCCGCGCGAACTCCAGTCCGGCAGCAACGCTCGCCTGCCGCAGCATCGGCATCTCCGCAGTCGCCTTCGCAGCAGCTTCGGCATTGGCCGCTTCCAGCACCAGCTTGAAGCGCAGCGATCCGCTCACCCGATCAGCATCGATGATCGGCACGACCACCTGCTCCATCGTCACCAGGTTGAGGCCCTCGGCCCCACCCCCGCCGCCACCCGACGCCCGCGCATCGCCCCCGCCCGGCAGCGGCATCACCGCAGCCGTCAGCGCCAGCGCTGCCATGGTCCCGTTACGCACACCAATCTCCTGTAACCGGGCAGCCGCTTAGACTGCCAATCCTCTATAATAGGAGAAACTGTTAGCAGGTGTTTCCTTGAGCTTTGATCAACGCCCCGGAAAAATGCGCGTGGTCTCGGACGGCAGCCAGTCGCCCCAGATGCGCCGCACCGACGCGCCTACCGATGCAGCAGTGCCGCAGCTTGCGCTGCCCGCTCCTGCCAAGCAGGGCCTGCCGATCCTGGGCGCCGCGCTGTTCGTGATCGCCTGCGCGATCGGCGGGGTCGCCATCGCCATCATTCGCCCGCTCGGGCTCGGCTGATGCGCACTGCCCTTCTCGCGCTCAGCGCCACCGCCGCTGCCGTCACGCCCGCCGCACAACCGGCGAGCATCAGCGCCCTCCCACCTTTCGCCGCTGAACTCGCCGAACTGCCGCCGATCACCGGCGGCGCCGGCTGGCACGGTGAGACCGGGCAAAAGGCCTGGGACCTGCTCGCCACCGTCGCCCCGGCCAAGCGCCAGGCAGCGCGCTGGAACTTCGCGCTCGGCCTGCTCGCCAAGGAACGCGGGGCCGAAGCACTCGGTGTGCTCGATGTCATGGCTGAGAGCGACGAGGATCTGAAACTCGTCCTGCCGTATCAGCTCGCACGCGGAGTCGCCTTGACGCTGCTCGGCCGCGACGCCGACGCGGTCGAAGCGATGGGCAATCCCGATCTTGCCGCAAATCCGGAAGCTTGTGCCTGGCGCCTGCGCGCGCTCGCGCATCTCGGCTCGGCCCCTGCGGCGGTCGGACAGATCAACTGCGCCCTGCCCGCGATCAACGGTCGCGCGCCCAACGACCGTGCGCCTTTCGTCCTTGCCGCCGCGCGCGCCGCGATCGACACCAATCAGCCTCAGCCTGCGCTCGCCTGGCTCAAGCTCTTCAGCGAACAGAACCCCGACGCCAACCTGCTGCGCGGCCGCGCCCTTCTCGCTGCCGGCGATCTCGACGGCGGCAAGCTTCTCCTTGAGCGCGCCAAGCGCAGCGGTTCGCCCGAAGTAGCGGCAGAGGCGGACCTGGCACTCACTCAGTCGCAGCTCGCCGCCGGTAAGATCGATCCGAAGACGGCGCAGAAGCAACTCGATGAACTACGCTATCGCTGGCGCGGCGGCCCAGTCGAGGAACAGGCGCTGCGCCTGTCCTTCAAGCTCGCAAGTGATGCGCATGATCTAAGCGGCCAGCTTCGCGCCGGCGCCACCCTGTTCCGCTATTACAAGCTCGGCAGGGAAGCGGCACCGATGCTCGCAACCGTTCAAACGCAGATGGCCGCAATCTTGGCCCCAGGCAGTGGCGTTCCGCTCGCCGACGCAGCTGGGCTCTACTGGGACTATCGCGAGCTGGCGCCTGGCGGTGCCGAGGGCGACTTGCTGGTCCTGCATCTCGCCGATCGCCTCGGCGAAGCCGGTCTGTACGGCCGCGCTGCCGAATTGCTGCAATATCAGCTGACGCAGCGTGCGCAGGATGTCGCGCAGGGTCCCTTGTCGGTGAAGGTCGCCTCGCTTCAGATCCTCGCCAACAGGCCAGATCGCGCGCTCAAGATCCTGCAGGACACCGAACAGCCCAGCTATTCGGACGCCATGCGCCAGGACCGCAAGCGCATGGAAGCCATCGCGCTCCACAAGCTCGGCCGCGATGCCGCCGCCATGGCCGCGCTTGAAGGCGTACCCGGCGGCGCCGCGGTAAAGGCGGAGCTTCATTGGCGTTCCAAAGATTGGGGCGGGTTCGTAACCGAGAATGAAGCCAGCCTACCCTCCCCGCAAGGCATGACTCAGCCACAGCAGGCGGCGGTGCTGCGCCAGGCGGTAGCGCTCGGCATGATCGGGGATGAGGGCCGGCTCCACAAGCTGCGCGCTCGTTATATCGGCGCCTTCAAGACACTGCCCAGCGGCCAGGCTTTCGATGTCCTCACGGGCAAACCCGGCGACGCCAATCCCGCGACGCTCAGCGCAGCCATGGGTGCCATCCCGGACGCCAGTCCGGCGGGCTCGATCGGGAACCTGCTCGACGCGGGTGCCTGACCTTCCCCCTTACGCCGATCAAAAAAAAGCCCCGCGAAAGCGGGGCTTTTTCGTTGGCGGTGTTGCCGAGGCCTCACCGTATATAATTCACCAGGCTCAGCGAGCTCAGCTGCGAGAACACGGAATAACTCGCCTCAAGCACCGCCTTCTGCTGGGCAAGATCGATCGCCACTTGGCCCAGGTCAGCATCCTCGTTGCTCTCGATCACACCGCTCAGCAGCAGCGCCCGCTCGTCATTGCGCTTGGTCATTGTCTCCAGCTGCGCCTGCTTGCGGCCGTTCTCGGCATTGACGCTGCGGGTTGACGTCAGCCCCTTGTCGATCTGGTCCATAGCCGTCTTCAGCGCAGTAATCTGGTCCTCGGTGGGCGTCTCGCCAAACGGGCCGGCCTGCGCAAGCGTGCGGAACGCGGCGTAGAGATCCTTCCCTGCCGAGCTGGCCGAGATACCATAGGTCAGGTCCACGCCATCGGCGATGCGCGCGCTGGACTTGATGCCATCATCCTGGAACGCTGCGTCCGCGTCGGTCGCTGCAACCTCGGCGAGCGAAGCTGGAATGAACGGATCGCCAACCGTCTGTGAACCGCCGAACAGCGGCGCACCGCCTTCGGACAGGTTCAAGGCGCTGCGGAACTGACTGAATGCGGACTGGACCGCCTCCTGCAGTCCATCGGCCTTGCCGGTACCGATCGCGTTCAGAACATCCACGCGCAGTTCGGACGTGGCAGTATCGATCCCTTCCAGACTGCCCTGGTACAGCGACAGGCTCGTGTCCACGCGCTTCGCAACCGTTGATTGCGCTTCCTGACGCGCCAGCATGCTGTGCGCCGACAGGTTGCGAACGGTCTCCGTGCCAAGGTCGGCGTAGGTAGTTGCCTTCTTTCCGGTGGAAAGCTGAGCCTGGGTGACCGCCAGCTTCTCCTGCGAACGCATAATCGCATCCGACAGGGTGCGCTGGAGCGGAATGGTAGCAACGCGGGCCATCTATCTAATCCTTATCGCATCATGCCGAGCAGGGTGTCGTACATCTCGCTCGCGGTCGAAATGACGCGAGCGGCGGCAGAATAGCTGTTCTGCAGCACGACCATCTGGGCGAGTTCTTCGTCGATATTGACGCCGGCAAAGCTGTCGCGGCGGCTGACCGCGTCATCCATGCGCGCCGCGGTGTCCGTCATTCGGCCCTCAGCCTGGTTCGCCTGGAGGCCTACGCGGCCCAGGAACTGGCTGGAGAACCGCTCCAACGTAGCCGTTCCGTTCCTGCCGAAGTCTACAGCCTTGTCGAGCTGGTTCACGAACGCAGTGGCGTTGCGCAGATCGCCCGCGCCCAGCGCCTTGCCGCCGATCGCCACATCGCTCTGCAACTGCGCCAGCGGCATCTTGGCCGGGCTCGCGAGAATGTCGGATCGGACCTGGCCCTGAGCGAGCCCCGTGCTGGCGCCAGTGACGCTCAGGAGCGTGGAAAAATTGCGCCCGGTGCCCAGGCGATTGGTCGAGTCCGAGGGGACCGACAAGGACGAACCTGCCGATCCGGAGCTCGGCTCGAACTGCAACCGCCCCTTGTCGTCCAGCGCGAAGTCACCAAAGTCGCCCAGCGGGCTTGCGTTCAGGTCGCTGACCAGATCGTCGAACGTACCGCCGGCAGCTGGTTCAAGGGTGTGGCTTGCCAGCACGCGTCCGGTGGCGTCGCGCAGCACCATCTGCGTCGTTTCACCCGCAGCGAAGCCATGCGGATCGGTGGCTTTGAAGCCTGAGGGCACCAGCGAACTGCTGTCGCTGCGCACCATGTCGTTCAGCCCGAAGAACTGCGACACGCCCGAACCGCCACGGTCACTCGGCTTGGCCGCATCCTGACCGATCGCAACACCGTTGCCGGTGCCGTTCGCCGTGATCTTCAGCTTGCCGTCAACGAAGCTGGCAGTCGCAGCGCCACCCACACCGGCGGCGTTTCCGCCAAAGCCGATGTTGATCGCCGAAACCATCTGGTAGATCGTCGCGGTCGGACCCAGCGCATCGAAATCGACCTTGGTCTTGGCGACCAGCGTGCCGTCGGCCTTGGTCACCGCAAAGGTCGCAGCGCCCGTGAAGCCCAGCCGGTCGCTTCCAGCCAAGCCGGTCTGACGGCCATCCAGGCTCGCCGGCGGCGGAACCGTGGAGCCGGCGTTGGAAACGCTATTCAGCGTCTGTGCCAGCCCGCCGAACATCACGCCCAGCTGGTCGGTGAATTCAGGTAGCGCCCGGTCGCGTAGGTCGATCAGCCCGCCCAGTCGCCCGCCGATGGTAGCACCGTCGATCTTCTCGCCCGTGGCAGTACCCGCGCCGCCATCAGTGGCTGCAAACCGGATCTCGATGCTCGGATAGGTCGGCTGCGACGTGCCGTCGCCACCGGTAGGATAGGAAAGCTGGCGCAGCTTCCTATCGAGCAGTGCCTGGCCAGTATTGGTTTCGATCGCGACGCGCCCATCGGGCTGTTCGCGAACCGTGACCGCCATCAGCCCACTGAGTTCCTGGATGGCGTTCATCCGTTGATCGGCGGCACCGCCGGCATCCTTGCCCAGCCCAGTGGCCGACGCCACGCTTCCGTTCAGATCGTGGATCCGTGACAACAGCGAATTGATCTTGTCGACCGTATAGCCGACTTCGGCCTCCACGTCGCCGCGCAGCCCGGCGACATCGCCCTGGATCTGCTGCATGGACGAGATCGCGTCCTGCACATTGGCGTTGAACACGGCGGTAGTCTGTTCGGACGCCTGCGAGCCGGTCATCGCGACAGCGGACGCGGAGATCGCGTCCAGTCGCGCGGGCAGTCCGGTGGAGGCTCCCGGCTGGCCGAGCAGCGCCTGCAAGCGGTCGAGATATGTCGAGCTTGCCTCCGCACGGCCGTAATCGCCCGCGCGGCGGTATACCGTGGCTTCCAGGAACTTGTCGGCGACGCGGGTGGGCTCGCCCACCACGACGCCGCTGACCTGTCCCGCGACCACACCGGTGGACAGGTTCACGCGTTGCCGCGCGTAACCCGTCACACCGACATTGGCGATGTTGTTCGAAACAGCACGCAACCCGGCCTGTGCCGCAGCAAGGCCAGAGGTTGCAGAGCTGAGTATGTCGTTGAGCGCCATCGCCAATCAGTCTCGCTCTAAAAGATTAACGCTTCAGGTCGCTCACTTCGCGGAGCATGTCGTCCACGGTGGTGATGATCTTGGACGACGCGCTATAGGCGCGCTGGAAGCGGATCATGTTGGTGAACTCGCTGGCGAGATCGACCGTCGATGCTTCCAGCGAGCTGGACGCGATATCGCCCGCGCCCAGCGAACCCGGCGTGTTCAGCGTGACGCCGCCCGAAGCCTTGCTCACCGTGTAGGCATTGCCCGACAGGCGCGTCAGGCCGTCCGGATTCTGGAAGGTCGCGATTGGAAGCTGGAACACGTCGCGCGTGCTGCCATCGTCGAAGATCGCGCTGACGCGGCCCGTCTTGCTGACGTCCACGCTCACCAGATTGCCAAGCAGGCCGCCATTGACGTTCGACGAGACCACCGACGAGGGGCCACCAAACTGCGTAATACCGTTGATGCCGCCGCTCGGCGAGCCGGGCGTGCCGAATTCCAGCGTGATCTCTTCGGATGCGGCGCCGGCTGCAGCCCAGTTCGGCTTCACCTTGAACTCGCCGGTGATCGACCCTTGCGTCGCGTCGGTGATCGACTTCAGGCTGCCATCGCCGTTGAATTCCATCGTGCCGCCGGCGATCTGAGCCGGCGTCGCGTCGGGCGAGCTGACCGAGAAGCTCCAGAGATTGGCGCCGGTCTTGGTGAAGGTGGTGGTCAGCGTATGCGAACCGCCACGGGAATCGGATACGTCGAACGAGCGGTTGAACGTGCCTTCGGGCGAACCGACAACGGCGTTGTCCTGAAGGTTCGCGCGCAGCTGAAGGCGCGTGGTCGGCGACGCCGTGCCAACCAGGTCGCTGACGCGGACCGGCTCCAGCGCGTCGAGGCTGCCGGTGTTGGTGAAGTCACCCGCGCCGTTCAGGCGCCAGCCCTGCAGGTACAGGCCCGAGGAATTGCGCAGGAAGCCTTCTTCGTCCTGCTTGAACGATCCGGCGCGCGTGAATGCGACCGAGCTGTCGCCCTCGGTGCCCGTACGCGTGATAAAGAAGCCGCCACCGTCGATGGCGAGGTCGGTCGAGCTGCCCGAGGCCTGAAGCAGGCCCTGCTTGGAAACCAGTGCCGTCGGCGCAGCGGCCACGCCGCCGGCCGAGTAATTGGCCTTTGCGCGGCCATCGGTCACCAACGTGCGGAACTGGGCTTCGACGCCCTTATACCCGACGGTGTTGATGTTGGTGATGTTGTCCGCAACGGTCGCCATCGCGGCCGACTGGGCACTCAGACCGGACACACCGGCATAAAGAGCGGAATATAGGCTCAAGTTTCTGCACTCCTGACGATCGCCCGCCGTTCCCGCGAGCCATAGTCAGCATAATAGGACGCGGATCGGCGCGACCCAACGAACCCTCAAATTTGGTGCCCGCAACCGGCCCGGGGCGCGGCCAGATCAGGCGATAGGCAAAATTTGCCGCCCGATCGCAACACCTGCCCGTCGCCGCCTCTATAATGCTGGCAACACCCAGAAAAAGGTTTGCTCCCATGCTCCGCATCACGCTTCGCGATGGAGAAAAGGCGATCATCAACGGCGCGGTCATTCGCGCAGTCGGCCGCACGCAATTCGCGGTCGAAAATCAGGTGTCGATCCTGCGCGGACGCGAAGTGATGCGTCCGGAGGAAGCGACCACGCCGGCTCGCCAGCTCTATTTCGCCGCCATGCTCGCGTATATCGATCCCGACAACCGCACCTCGCATCAGGACACGGTGGTGAGCCTGCTCGGCACTTTGGTGGCCCGCTTTGCCTCGCCGACCGCGCGTTCGGCCTGCATCGCGTTCGCGCATGACATGGCGCAGGGCGAATATTACCGCGCGCTCTCCGCCGCACGCGACCTGATCGCGTTCGAGAGCGAAGCCGACGAAGCCGTCCAGGCCGCCTGAGGCTCGACGCTCGTGCAGACGCTTGCCAGCGCAGCCCGCGCGATCCGCGACATGGTGCCCGACCGTCGGTTCGGGCGCGTGGTTGCGGTACGCGGCGCCTTGATCGAAGTCGAAGGCCTGACCGGCGTCGCCCAGATCGGCAGCCGCGTCGAAATCTTCGGCGCGAATGGCAAGGTCGAAGCCGAAGTGACTGCGCTGGACCGCGAAGTCGCGCTCTGCCTGCCCTTCACTGATCCGCAGGGCGTAGGCCTTGGCGCGCGCGCCGATCTCGCCGCCGGCCAGTTCAGCGTCCGCCCCTCCTCTGCCTGGCTTGGCCGCATGATTGACGGCCTTGGCCGGCCGGTCGACGGCCTGGGACCGCTACCCAACGGTGCCGACCCGCAGCCGATCAAGGCCGCGCCGCCTGCCGCCTCCAGCCGTGGCCGCGTCGGCCATCGCATCGAAACCGGCGTCCGCACGCTCGACCTGTTCGTGCCCCTCTGCCTCGGCCAGCGCCTGGGCCTGTTCGCAGGTTCGGGCGTCGGCAAGTCCGTCCTGCTGTCGATGCTCGCGCGCTGGACCAATTGCGACGTCGCGGTGATCGGCTTGATCGGCGAGCGCGGCCGCGAAGTGCAGGAATTCATCGAAGACGATCTGGGACCCGAGGGCATGGCCCGCTCGGTCGTCGTCGTCGCCACCTCCGACGAACCCGCGCTGATGCGCCGCCAGGCCGCCTGGACGACCATGGCCGTCGCCGAGCATTTCCGCGACCAGGGCCTCAACGTCCTCTGCCTCATGGACTCGGTTACCCGCTTCGCCATGGCGCAGCGTGAGATCGGCCTCGCCTCGGGCGAGCCGCCCGCCACCAAGGGCTATACCCCCACCGTGTTTGCCGAACTGCCGCGCCTGCTGGAACGTGCAGGCCCCGGCGGCCCGGGCTCGGGCATGATCACCGGCCTGTTCACCGTGCTTGTCGACGGCGACGACCATAATGAGCCGGTAGCCGACGCCGTGCGCGGCATCCTCGACGGGCACGTCGTGATGCGCCGCGCCATTGCCGAGCGTGGCCGCTATCCCGCCATCGACATTCTCAAGTCGGTGTCCCGTACGTTGCCGCACTGCATGAACGACGAACAGAATGCGACGCGCCTCGCCGCGCGCAAGCTGATGTCGACCTTCTCCGACATGGAGGAGATGGTCCGGCTCGGCGCCTATAAGGCCGGTTCGTCCCAGGAAGTCGACCGCGCGGTCGCCCTGGCGCCGCAAATCGAACAGCTCATCAACCAGGGCAAGCACGATCCCGGCAATGCTGATGCCGCCTTTGCCGCGCTCGCCGAAATCGTGAGTGCCGCCCAATGACGCCCTTCGACACTGCGTTGCGCGTCCATCGCCGCGAAGTCGACGCCCTGAAGGCATCGATCAGCACCGAGGTCGACCGCATCTCCACGCTCGACAGCCAGACGCGCGCCCATGAAGAGCGGCTCCGCCAGGAGCGCGCGCTCGCTTATACGATGCCGTTCGCGTCCGACGCCTACACCATGCGGATGAAGGCCGAACGCATTCGCCTCGACGAAGCCGCGAATCACGCGCAGATCCGCCTGGGCCAGCTGCGCGCCCAGACCGTTGAAGTCTATGGCACGATGCGCGCGATCGAAGGCGCCGCCGAGCGCTTCCAGGACGATGCCGACCGCACCGCCGCCGTCGCCGAGCAGGGCGCGATCGACGACATCGCCGCGGCCAAGTTCATCGCGGCGCGCCGAAAGGGACGCGGCCAATGATCCCCCGCACCGAACTCGCCAGCCTGACGCCGGCGCAGCGCGCCAACGTGATTTTCTCCGAAGCGCAATCGGCGCTGTCCAACCGCCTGTGGCGCGCCGCGCTTGGCGACGGTGACAGCAAGGGCGATCGCGACTCCACGTCGCTGACCGGCAACCGCATGAACATGGACTCGCTGCTCGGCCTG
The DNA here is from genome assembly GCF_021043375.1 of Sphingomonas sp. IC-56. Lineage (GTDB taxonomy): Bacteria > Pseudomonadota > Alphaproteobacteria > Sphingomonadales > Sphingomonadaceae > Sphingomonas. The sequence goes on along the minus strand of NZ_JAJNDV010000005.1, from coordinate 240,206 downwards.
CTGAGCGGCGGCGACGCCCAGCCCATGAGCGGCGCCGCGGGACATTGCGCCTGCCAGTGCGCCTGTTCGTGCCACACCCAGAATGCCCGGCACGACGAAGCCGCTGCGGGAGGCCTGGGCAATGCAGGTGGTTTCGGCCAATCCTCCAATGACGACGCGCGTCGCAAAAGCCTGTCCGAACCTGCCGCCATCATCGCGGCTCCGGTCGCCGGCGTCGCAGGCGGCGGGCTCCAGCTTGGCACCAATGCGCGTTACGCTGGCGTCTTCGCGCTCGCCGAGTCGCGTACCGGCATCCCGGCCTCCGCGCTCGCCGCGATCGTTGACGCCGAAGCCGCCAAGGGCTCCGACGGCGCCTGGAACATCCATTCCCGCAATCCGCGCTCCAGTGCGGCCGGGCTGGGCCAGTTCCTCAGCGGCACATGGCAGGATCTCGCCCAGACGCCGGGCACCTGGCTCAACGGCCATGCCGCCGAGCGCGGTTGGCTGGACGGCCGCGGCCGGGTGCAGCCCGCTGCCCGCGCGGAGCTGCTCGCGCTACGCTATGATGCGCAGGCCTCGATCCTCGGCGTTGCAGACCTGGCCAAGAACAACCTCAACCGACTCGAACAGGCCGGCGTTCGCGTGCGCAGCGATGCAGAGACGCTCGCCAAGGCGGCCTATCTTGGCCATCATCTGGGCCTAGGCGACGCCAGGAAGTTCCTGGCGGGCGGGATCGAGGGTGGCCGCGCACGCATGCTGCTTTCCGCCCAGATCGGCAGTTCGGCCGCCGAACAGCGAATCGCCAGCACCGGCGACGCGACCCAGGCGCACCGCCAATGGCTGCTGGGATTCATCGAGCGAAAAATTCGCCCTGATCAATTCGCCGCAGCCTGATTTTTCTTCCTATAATAAAATTGTGAACGCGCTCCCCTCTGGAAAATCAGGGTGGATTCGGCGTTAACCATCTGATCGATGGACCTTTTTTTCAGGTCGAGAGTTGCCGCTACGCAATTCCACCTATGTGAAGGTTTATCAGTCCTTTAACTAGTTAACGGCATTTGTCCCTTGTGAACGGAGCGCGACAGCGTCCCGCCGCGAACCAGGGGAAGCCAATAACAATGTCGAAGACCACGATCGCGCTTGAAGCCGCCGTTGCTGTCGTTCTCGAGAACACGCCCAAGGACGCGCCGCAGACCAACCGTCAGCGCGTCTATGTCGACCGTGCCTTCGCGCAGATCCTCAAGCTGATCGCCCCGCGCATCCGCCACTTCGTCCGCCAGTATGGCCTGGTCGCGCATTTCGACGACGCTGAGCAGTGCTGCGCCATCGCCGTGCACCGCGCCATCGAAGCCTATGACCCCGCCAAGGCACAGTTCACCACCTTCGTGAACTGGCAGATCCGCGGCGAGCTCCAGAGCCTGCGCTTCCGCCTGATGACCGACCAGCGCCCCTCGGCCAAGAAGGTCGAAGCCACCACCGTGTCGCTCTCCGCCCTCGCCACCGGCCCGGACGGCGAGGAAATCTCTCCCGAGGCGATGATCGTCGATGAGGACGCGCTGGAGCGCACCGAATCCGCCGCCTCCGACTATCTCGCAGACGGCGCCATCTCGTCGCTGATCGACGCCTATGTCGATCACCTGCGCAAGGTCGGCATCGAGGCACTCGCCCGCCGTCCGCGCCCGAAGCGCCAGGAAGCAGCCCTTCGCCGCGAAGGTCCGCGCCTCAAGACCGCGACTCACGGCATCGACCCCGCCGAACTTGAAAAGCTGGAAGCCAAGCTCGAACGTGACCGCGAGATCGTCGCCCGCCGCGTGTTCCAGGCTTCGACTCTGGACGATCTATCGCTCGAAACCGGCGTGACCAAGGAGCGCGTGCGCCAGATCACCAAGCGCGCCGCCAAGACCATTGCGGAGATCGCCGCTGCCGACCCGCGCTTCGCCGTCATGGCCGAGTTCGACCGTCCGGCTCCGAAGCGCCGCCCGGCTGCCGCACCGGCCGCTACGCTGCTCCCGGATGCAGACCTGCCCCACAACCGCCTCGCCATGGTTCGCGCCGTGGAAGCGACGGAACTGACGGCAGATGCCATCGCCGCCATCGAAGGCGTCGAAGCGCCTCTGCTCGCGCTCTCCGCGAACGCCCGGCTGCATTGATCGGTATTTAACTGAAGGATCGCGGCACGCCCCGCCTCCTCTGCTCTATAATGTACTCAGGTTTTTGAGGGGAACCTGATGTACGCGAAGACGCCATGCTCACGATGACGACAGGGTGGACGGCCATGCCGCACCCCAACCGCCACCTCACTGCAAAGGCAGAAGCGGTAGCCCGCCTCGCCCGGCCCCTGCTGGACGACGGCCCGGGCTTGCTGATGGGTCTGGAGCTCGACTCCGCCGACAGCCTGCGTGTCATCTGGTGGCGCTGCGACGACTTCTCGGAAGTGGCGCAGATCAATGCATGCCCCGAAGGCTTCTGTCCCGAAGACACGGACGAAGGCGCGCTTCAGGAAGCCGCATTCGAACTCCTGGAATATCTCGGCGGCCGCTGGCCCAATCCGCCCGTCGCGGTCGGTGTCATCACCGACGGCACCGGAGTCGCATTCACGCCCGACCATCCCCAGCCTTCCGCGCCCGGCTGGCTGCTACGCCATGTCGGCGGCGCCGCGCCGCTGCTCGCCATCGTGCCGCTCGACCCACAGGGCCCCTGCGCGCTTCTGGCACGTCCGGAAACGGGCGTCTTCCACTAGGGCTCAGCCCCTTCCGCCTCCATGCTTGGACGCGTAAGGGCATCGCCATGGGCAAGTTGATCGCGATCGAAGGGGGCGTTATCAAGCCCGCCGCTAGTCTCACGACTGTCCAGTCGACCGCAAATAGCACGGTTGTAGTCGTGAGACATGGTGGCGTCTCGCCACAGGAGAATGAGCAATGAGGCCGGCGTTCCTCGCCGTCGAAGGGGTCGACGGGTGCGGCAAGACAGGGATCGTCGCTGCCATCGTCAATCACCTTGCAAGCCACGGCATCGATGTTCTCGCTACGCGGGAGCCGGGCGGCACCCACCAAGGTGAGCAGATCCGCTCTCTGATCCTCTCCGGGGCTGACGACGCCTGGGATCCACACTCCGAACTGTTGCTAATGACCGCTGCCCGCGTCGAGCACGTTCGGCGCGTGATCCTTCCGGCCGTAGCGTCAGGACGGTCGGTCGTCAGTGACCGCTATGTGGGGTCGACAATCGCGTACCAGGGAGCCGGGCGCGGCATGTCCGTCGACTTCATCACGGGTCTCCATGCGGCCGCCGTAGGGGACGTCTGGCCCGATCTGACGATCATCCTTGATCTAGACGCCGGGATTGGACTCTCACGCAGTCGCAGGAGGCTCGGCGCCTCGAACGTGGACGAAGGCCGTTTCGAGACGCTCGACCTTGAGTTCCATCGCCGAATCCGGCAATCCTATCTCGATCAGGCGAGGATTTCGCCAGATCGGCACGTCGTCGTCGACGCATCGGGGACGCCAGCGGAGGTTCTTGATCGGACCTTGTTTGCAATCGACGCTTGGAACGCGCAGCGACAGCACGGATCGTCGCTACAGTTGAATTTTCAGGGTGGAACCTGATCCATCCTGAAAGATTCATGGTTCGTTCCTTGCGGAGCAGAGCCGCCGCGCCATTCGAAGAATACTTGGCGAGGCAAGGATTTTGGACACCATTCCACCTGTATCGGATGGTCTAATCCCGAATCGAGCGAACCGTGCAATCCGTTACCGCCAGCATAAAGATCAAACCGGACGCCTTCAGAAGCACGCTTGCCGACGTGCTAGGTAGCAATGTGACATCCACCAGGCATCCGGCCGCCTTTGACGATCAGATAGCGACAGTGGAAGGCATCAACTTCGTCTTCGATTGCAACGGTAACTATGTAGACGAGATCAATGGTTGGTTTCTGATCCAGGCCAGAAAGACGACGTCGCCAGCAACCCGGAACACACTGACGGGGGCAGTAAAGGCGATCTTCTCCTGGTTCGACCAGAACGACTACGACTGGCGGGTCTGCACCGAGTTAGCCCACGCCAACCTCATGCTCCAGCACTTCCGCGGAACGACCGAGGTGGATGGACGCAGAACGAAACCAAGAGTGGGAAAAGCCACCTGGAACCAGCGCATCGGATACTGGCTGCGCTTTCTCCGCTTTGGTGAAAAGAACGGCTTCGTAGATGAGATAGGATACGATCTTGAGGACGTCCGCCAGCGTGGCCGATCCGACCCGCTGATACGTGCCCTGCTGCCCGACGAATTCCGCTCACTAATCGATCTTGTACCGACGCAGCGGCTTCGTGCCGGAATGAACGTGCTTGCTGGAACCGGCATGCGGTCTAGCGAGAACGCTGCGCTGACCATCGCTGACGTGCCGCCGCTCGCCGAGTTCGCCGGCTCGTCATACCGGCCACGCGTCATTGTTGGAAAGGGCGATAAGAAACGTGAGATCCTATGGCCCTTCACAGCCGCAAAGAGCGTCTGGGCCTACCACCGGATCGAACGTTCCCTAGCCGTCGACGAACTCAGCCGCCGCATCATCGCCGGTCAACGATCGGCGGAAAGCCCGGTACTCGCATGGGGCGAGCAGGATGGCGTACGCGTTCTACGCGAACGCGACGATGCGCCGCTATGGCTCCGTGAAGATGGGGAACCCCTGTCGCCCAAGCGCTGGGGCAAGGAGTTCACCAGCATCCAAAAATCGGTCGGCACTCGCGTGTCGCCGCATTGGCTGCGGCACACCTACGCGGTGGTCACTCTGTCCAACCTCATCAAGCAGCAGATCCGCATCGAGATAGCTGAGGCGAAACTGGGGACTAGCGGACGCCGCGAATACTTTCGTAGCCCGCTGGACGAGGTCCGGCGGCGTTTAGGCCACTCCTCCATCGAGACGACCATGGTATACCTCGACCACGTCGCCGAGCATCGACACCTGCTCCATCTCGCCATCCGCGACATGGAGGACGGTTACCTCGATGCTTGATTCTAGTACCCACCCCAGCCCAGTCCTTGCGCTTAATGTCGATGCAGTTCGCGCTGCAATCCGGGAGTCCCTTAGCTTCCGTTTCGAGCCGCTTCACGGCAACGGAAACCCTTGCGACATTAGTCTTGCAGACTTTGTCGACACGCGGATCGCGTCCATCGCAGGGGATATGCTCGTCGCTTTGTGGGAGACCTCCGCAAGGCTTAAGTCTTCTTCCGTAAGCAAAAATCTTGAAAGCGCCCGCTGGTTCTTGCGATATCTCCTTGACGACATCTCGGCGGTTGCAGCCGCTCACGCGCCGGCGAAAACGCAGGACATCACCTTTCAGACAGTACGCGATTTTGAGCGATGGATGCGGGCGCGCGAGAGGAAGATAATATCGGTTCTGGATGAACGGGCACAGCAGCTTGAGGAGAGACTCAGATCTCCGCTTATAGCCGGCAAAGAGGGTAAGGTTTCCCTGGCCGCACTTGGGGCTGAGATGGATTGGCCGACTGGGTACATTCATCAGCACAAGCAACTGGTGAACATGGTGTCGGTCGCTGCCGCTGAAATGGGAAGCAGCATCCGCCTGCCAGGCGACCAACCGGCAGTACAGCGCGTTGCCAAGAAAGGTCCTATAGGCTCCAAGCGGGTCGAAGTTACCTACTACGCAGTGGCAAAATTACTGCGTCGCATGCAGGACGGCGGATGCGTCTTCTCTCCCGGGTTCGTCGTCCCCGAACTGACCGCGCTTCAGCCCGATGGTCCGGTAAAGACGCCGGCTCTCGACGGACGGGAACGCAAACTGCTTCGCAAAGCGTGCTTCACCGCTGTCCGATCCGTCAGAACGAGGCTGCTTGTGGACGGTCCAGCCAAGGCGCAGAGCGGAGTAAGCCAACCTGGACAGGATCTGCGCGCTTGGGCGGCGGAGACGAACAACCTCCTCGCCTACCTGTCGACGCAGTGGCCCGGTCAGGTACCCCACAGGTCCAATCGCCTGTGGGACGCGATCTACAACGCGCTGCCAACTCACGGCGGCGACCATCACCCACATGCTCTGGCGCTCCAACTCTGTCCTGGCGGCCTGGACCTAGTGCCGTTCATCGTCCTCATCGGCATGAACAGGCATGCTCCGCTGAACCTGTCCTCCGTCCTCGACCTGTCTTGGTGTCCGGAAACTCCTGACCAGCACTGCCTCCAGTGGAGCCCGACGCCCAAGCACGCCCGAATCATGTTCGACAAGCCGCGGGCTGCCAGTGACCGCGAGTTAATCGATGTTCCAGATCGTGGTGATCTCGACATCCCCGGCCTGCTCCGTATGGTAGCCGCGATTACCGCACCGCTTCGAGAGCGGCTGCCGAAAGCTGACCGAAATGCTCTATGGCTCTATTTGGGATTAAAGGGCGAGATTCACCGGATAGATGGACCGACCCTCGGCAGGTACTTCAGGCAATTTCTCGATAGACACGAACTCGCTGCCACTGATGCGAGGAACGGCATCTTCTATCGCCGGTTGCGTCCCACGGCCATCTCCGAAGTCGCGATGGCCTCCGGCATCGGAGTGGCGCAGAACGCGGCCAGTCACTCGCAACCAGCCCAAACGATCGCATATGCGTTGAACCCCACATCCCATGTCCGGCTCGCTGCGGAGGTGGCATCCGCTCAGAGCAAGGCGCTGACCAGCCTTCTTGATGGATATGGGGGCCGACCAGACGAACAGGAGATAGCGCGTGTAGCCGCCGAGCTGAACCTACCAACCGGTGCGGCGCTCGAAATCGTGCTGGGTAAACGCGACAAGCTCTTTAACGCCTGCGTCGACGATCGGAACGGCGCCGGCCCTGAGCCTGCGGGTCGTAGATGCGGCAGGTTCGAGGCATGTCTGGTTTGTTCGAACAGCATCATCGTCGAGCGACATCTGCCTCGGCTGATCGCCTACCAGGAACATTGGATATCCATGACCGAGATGATGTCCGCTGACGCATGGAACGATGCTCATGCGCTCAACTGTGCTATCGTCGATGAGCACCTAACCAAGTTCCCGGCGAAAGTCGTTTCCGCGGCACGGGCCACGGTTGCGGCATCGTCGACGCCCATCCCTTACCGCCGGTTCATGCAATCGTGATCGGGGAGCTTACTCAGAAGGTCAGCCTGGCGAAAACGGGCATGGAAGCCAGGCGTCGCCGCGTACCAGCTGTCGGCTGGACTGTACCACTTGAAACGGTCGTCACCAGGTCAGGTAGCCGACTCGCCGACCTGACATGGGACTTCTCGCAGGACCATGCGGAACTCGGCAAGGCGAACTGGTCGGGACCGATTATGATCGACGGCATGGTTGTCGGTGACACGTCCGACGACGCCCATCGCAGTTTGATCAATGTCCTCCAGCAGGCCGTGGCCGCACGCTGGCTGTATGCTACCCGCGACGACGGACGACGATGGAATGCGAAGCGCGCGTACGATGCCGTAAACGCGTCCAATCGCTTCGTGCAGTGGCTCGCCTCAATCGGCATCACCCAGCCGGAAGAAATCACTGAGGATATCCTCGTCGTGTGGCTCGAAGAAGTTAGAGTCAGAAGGGACGGCACGCCGCGCACCTATCGTCATCAGCGCACGCTCTTCGATCCTCCGCTGCTGCTCTGGCGCATGCGATCCCGCGTGGATCGCTCTCTGCCTAACGCACCCGAAGGATCTCTCCCCGAAGACTATATCGACGCGCAGGACGACACCAAGCCCGTTCCGTTGATACCCAGACCCGTGCTTGAGCACGTGATTGGTGCCGCGCATCGATACGTTGCTGTATATTCCTCCGACATCAGGTCGGCGCGAAAGTTCCTCGACCATCTGGCACATCAGTGGTCTGACGCCACCGGCCGACCCATTCCGACCTGGAAGCGAGGCGATGCCGAATACAAGCGGTTCGAAAAATGGATTGGAAATCGCTTCGGTTGGGCAAGCGCGACAGCTCGGGGAAACATGGGGAATCCTGCGCCTTGGAATGAAGACGGCGCCTTCGTTATCGATCCGGATACGGGTTTGCCCTGGATCAAGGGAGTCATGTCTCGACGCCACCTCCAGCAACTGGAAAACAGCCTCAGAACCTCCTGCTACATCGTTATCGCCTTCATGACCGGTGGGCGCAACACGGAGATGAACCAACTCCAAGTCGACTGCACCTCGGTACGTGCAGACGAGCAGGAGCGTGTGCGGGAGTTCTTCATCCGCGGCAAGGTGACCAAGCACCGTGGTGACGGACAGGACGTGGAATGGGGCGTTCCTCAGATCGCCGTCCATGCTGCAGGCATCATGCTCGACATGTGCGCACCGTGGCGCAAGCGGACGGGATCTGCACGTCTGTTCGTGACGCAGACGGGCGAGAAAATGAACGACTCGATCGTCAACAACGATCTAAAGGTGTTCCTGGAACGAATCGGCGCACCCTATGTGAACGGCAAGCCGTTCCCGCTTACCACCCATCAGTTTCGCGTCGCGCTTGCGCAGTGGCTCGGGGCGGAACCCATCGGCGAACTGGCCGGCGCCTTTCACCTAAAGCAGCTGAACACCGCCGCCTTCCGAGGTTACCTACGCGAGGATCCGGAGTTTCGCTCCCTGTTCGAGGCATTCGAGGTTCAGGCCGGAACAGACCACCTGGGCATGCTGATGCATGAGCCGGTCATCAGCGGTCGCATGGGCGACGAGATAATGGCGTCACGGACGCCCGAACGGCAGGCCGCTAACGAAGCTGAGGTTCGGATCATGAACCTAGCCCAAGTTGGACGGGAAGCCCCGTCGCCGCGCGTCATGCAGAAGCTCAGGAAGGTCGGCCGACCGATCTACCTGACGTCCTTCAGCACTTGCGTGTTTGATGCCGATGCCGCGGAATGTCTGAAGGGGCGGCCCCCGCACGAACGCGACCGCCCCCTGACTCACCGCTGCAGTCCGCTGACGTGCGCGAACTCCGCCATCACGAGGCTGCAGATACCGGCGTACCTTGAGAACTGCGAGGCTTACTTGGCTATGGTGGCCGACCCAACTTCAAGCTCGTCGCAGGTCGAATTGGCACGTCACGAAGCCAGCACGCTTGTGGAACTGATAATGCCCCATAGACCAGTTCTGAATGCCGAGCTTGCCGCCATCCACGATCGTGTGGTGAATGCAGATGCCCGGGAAGCCGAAACCGTCTCCCTTATTCGTCGGCGCAATGAAGTCGAGCAGCTTCTCGACAGGATCGACATCGTGACCCGGGGGGTGGCTGATAATGCCTAGGGCACCAACTGCCGGAGCTCGAGCGGCGGCCGTTGCCAGCCGCCGCGCCCAACAAGACGCCAGGCTAGCCGATCTCCGCGACCGCCTCGCACGCGCTGCCGCCGAGATCGCAAGCGGCGCCCTCGATCGCGCCACGTTCAAATTGTCGAACGTGTATGGTGACGCTGGTATTTCGAAGGCGACCTTCTACCGATTCAGGCAGGCTGACGGCGAGGTGCAGCGACTTTGCGTTGCGCTAGAACCTCCCCCTCCGCCTGTCTCCGCCGTCGAGCACGACGTGGAGGACACACATGATGCTGATCGCATAATCACGCTGATGCAGCAGGTGGTCACAGCCAAGGCTTACATCGCCATGCTGCAGGTCGAACGGCAGGGAACGGAAAAGACCATCAAGGGGCACAAGGGCTCGATCAGGGTCCTTCAGGACAGAATGGCGCATCTGAGCGCCCGTCTTCTGACAAGTGATGAGCGAGTTAGGTCCTTGGAGCGACTGCTCCGTCAGCATGGCATCGACTTCCCTGATGCCGCCGCGGCGGCATCAGGGAAGCCTGACCTTCGCGTCGTCAAGGATAAACAATAAACCAAGGAGGAAGCGGATGATCATGCTCGACATCGCGCGTGACAAAGGACTCCGCCGCCCTGGCCTCATTGCTGGGAGATTCTCAAGGGTGACCAGTACCCGCAGTCCTAAGAAGCCTAGAATACGTTCTGTCGCGAGACGCCGCAGGGCAGGGGCGATAAGCGCCGACGGCGTCGGCAAGAACACGGCTGCACGCGGGTTGTGCGATGCACTCAACGAGTCGGGCCAAAAGGCCGTGGTCATCGGCTTCCCGCGCTATGGCGAAACCGTCGCAGGCGTGACCATCGGCCGGTTTCTGGCCGGCGACATGCCGGTAGCCGTCACGCCCGAAGCTGCCGCGGTCCTGTACGCGCTCGATCGCCGCGAATGGCTTTCTCATATCGAGGAAGCCCGCGACACGCATGACGTGGTGATCTTCGACCGCTACATCGCCTCCAACATGGCCTATCAGGCCGCGCGTGCGGATCCGGCCGCGGCGCGCAACCTGATGGACTGGATCGCTCGGCTTGAGCTGGATCAGTTCGCCCTGCCCGCCCCAAGTCTCTCGCTATATCTCGACACGCCTTGGGACCTAGCCCGCGAACTCATCCTGCAAAAGGCACAGCGCAGCTACACCGACCGCAGCTTCGATGAATATGAGGCCGACATCGCGCTTCAGCAGCGGGTGCGCGCCAATTACGAAGCGATCGTCGCCGCCGATCTGCTCGGCCCATGGCGCGTGATACAGACCAGCGCCAACGGTTCGATGCGCCCGCGAGAAGCTATTGTCAGTGAAATAGCTTGTCATATATGAAACAACGCGCTTTCTACGCCGTTGGGACAGCTTGACAGGCCCGCGTTCACGGCACCATGGTACCGCTATCAAACCTATAAAGTGGATGAGGAATCTTGGAAGCACCGACCGCCGCAGCCTTGCTGCCTCATGACCACGCACAGGCCGTCCTGGTCGGTCGCGTGCTCCTCGACGCTGGCCCCACCCCCGTACTCCTTCGCGACGGCCAGGTACTCGACCTGTCCGCCGTTGCGCCGACCGTGGCCGACCTGCTCGACCGTGACGATGTCGCGACGCTAGACGGCCCCGTAATCGGCTCGGTGGACGCACTGGGCACGCCTGAAGGTCTCCGCCTCCTGGCGCCGATCGACTTGCAGGTGGTCAAGGCCTGCGGCGTCACCTTCGCCCTCTCCGCGATCGAACGCGTGATCGAGGAACGCGCCCGCGGCGACGCGGACAAGGCGTCGGCCATCCGCGGCGAACTGGAAGCCAAGGTCGGCTCGGGCATCCGTTCGGTCGTCCCCGGCAGCGACGAAGCCGCCAGCCTCAAGGCTGCGCTGATCGAAGCCGGCATGTGGTCGCAATATCTCGAAGTCGCGATCGGCCCGGACGCGGAGGTGTTCACCAAGGCGCCCGTACTTTCGGCGATCGGCTGGGGCGGCGATATCGGCATCCGCTCGGACAGCGACTGGAACAACCCCGAACCCGAAGTCGTCCTGATCGTCGACCGCAACGGCACGCCCAAGGGCGCGGCGCTCGGCAACGACGTCAATCTGCGCGATTTCGAAGGGCGCAGCGCGCTGCTCCTCGGCAAGGCCAAGGACAACAACGCCTCGACCAGCATCGGCCCGTTCATCCGCCTGTTCGACCGCACCTTCACCATGGACGATGTCCGCTCGGCGGTGGTCGATCTCCATATCACGGGGCCGGAGGGCTACACGCTCCAGGGCACCAACAAGATGAGCGAGATCAGCCGCGATCCGACCGATCTCGTCCGCCAGGCGCTCAGCGAGCACCAATATCCCGACGGCTTCGCGCTGTTCCTCGGCACGTTGTTCGCGCCCGTCCAGGACCGCGACCATCCCGGCCGGGGCTTCACGCACAAGGACGGCGACGTCGTCCGCATCTCCACGCCAAAGCTCGGCACGCTCGTCAACCGCGTGACCACTTCCAAGGCCGCTGCGCCCTGGGACTTCGGCATTCGCGACCTGATGCGCAACTTGGCCAAGCGCGGCCTGCTGCACTCCTGATCACAAGGCACCACTGACATGCACGACCTCCAGGCCGCCCCGCCTCCCCGCGACCAGCGCGCCGTCTATCCCAGCCTGCGCGGCAAGCGCGTCCTTATTACCGGTGGCGGCTCGGGCATCGGCGCCGGCCTGGTAGAAGGCTTCGTCGCCCAGGGCGCCCGCGTCACTTTCTTCGACATCGCCGAAGCGGATTCGCACGCGCTTGCCGAAGCGCTGTCGGGCGCCGAGCATCCGCCGGTCTTCGAACGCGTCGACCTGACCCACATTCCTGCGCTTCAGGCAACGATCCAGCGCCTGACCGACAGCGGCGGCGCGTTCGACGTGCTCATCAACAATGCGGGCAATGACGATCGCCACACGGTCGACCAGGTCACGCCCGATTACTGGGACAACCGCTTCGCGGTGAACCTGCGCCACCTGTTCTTCGCCGCCCAGTCGGTGATCCCGGGCATGAAGGCGCAGGGAGGCGGCGTGATCGTCAACCTCGGCTCGATCTCCTGGCACCTCGCCCTTGCCGAACTGCCGCTCTACCAGACCTGCAAGGCCGCGATCGAAGGCCTGACCCGCAGCCTCGCGCGCGATCTGGGTCCGGACAATATCCGTTCGGTCTGCATCGTCCCCGGCAACGTCAAGACGCCGCGCCAGGAGAAGTGGTACACGCCCGAAGGCGAGGCCGAGATCGTCGCCGCCCAGTGCCTCAAGGGTCGCCTGGTCCCCGACGACATTGCCGCCATGGCCTTGTTCCTTGCCTCGGACGATGCCCGGCTGGTAACCAACCACGAATATTTCGTGGATGCAGGTTGGCGCTAATGAACAAGGTGGTGTTGTCTGAACCGGCGAGCGTGTGGGATCTCCACGCGCCGCTTGGCGAGGGTCCGGTCTGGGTTGAGCGCGATCAGGCATTGTGGTTCGTCGACATCAAGAGCCACAAGATCCACCGCTATGATCCCGCGAGCGGGGACAAGAAGAGCTGGGACGCGCCTGCCCAGGTCAGCTTCGTGCTGCCGATCGAAAGCGGCGGCTTTGCCGTCGGCTTGAAGACTGGCGTCGCCCGTTTCGACGAGCGCGACGGCAGCTTCACGCCGCTCGCTACGCCCGAACCCGACAAGCCCAACAACCGCCTCAACGACGCCACCGTCGACTCTGAGGGCCGGCTCTGGTTCGGCAGCATGGACGATGGTGAGGAAGCGATCACCGGCGCCGTCTATCGCCTGGCAGAGGGAGGCGAATGCGTGCCTACCACGCCGCTGGTGGCGATCACCAACGGCCCGGCCGTCGCGCCGGACGGCAAGACGCTCTACCATGTCGACACGCTCGGCGGCGTGATCCACGCCTGCGACATCGACGCCGCCGGCATGCTCATCAACCCGCGCGAATTCATCCGCATCCCGTACGGCAAGGGTTTCCCGGACGGCTGCGTCGTCGACAGCGAAGGCTGTGTCTGGGTCGGCCTCTACACCGGCTGGGCCGTGCACCGCTATTCGCCGCAAGGCGAACTGCTCGAGGAAGTGAAATTCCCGGTCAGCGCGATCACCAAGATCGCCTTTGGCGGCCCGGACCTCAAGACCGTGTTCGCGACCACCGCCAACAAGCACGTCACCCCGGAAGACAAGGACAAGGAGCCGCTTGCCGGCAATCTGTTCCAGTTCCAGGTGAGCGTAGCCGGGCAAGCAGGTCACCTGATCCGCCAAGGCGTCTAGCCCAACAACTTCGCGGCGCCCGCAATCTTCCCCCCGCTTCAGCGGGGGAAGGTGGCATGGGAAGCATGACGCCGCGGGCACCCCCGCAAGCACGGCTACCAAATAGGCAAAACGAGTTCCCCGGCGAAGGCCGGGGCCCAGTCGCGGCGCAGTGCGGGGCGGCGGGATGCCCTTGCGCGAATGTATGGCGGCTGGGCCCCGGCCTTCGCCGGGGGACCACTAGTGACGCAAGCGACCGGCACCGCCTAGCCACTCTGGGCCAGACACCGCAGCACCCACACAAAAAGAAAAGGGCCGCCCCACCGGACGGCCCCTCCCTACCCGAGATCACTAGATCAGAACTTGATCCCAACCGATCCGCGGATGCTGCGGTTCTTCACTTCATCACGCCAGATGGTGGTTTCGCCAGCGATCGACAGGTTCACCCCTGCCGTCTGCACGGTGATCCCGCCGGCCACTTCGGCCCACTCGCGGTCGATACCGGCCAGCCCGAACAAGGCGCCGGGCGTCTGTGACCCGGCGAAGTTGGCCACGAACACCGCCGGCCGTTCGGCGAAGTCGTGGACATACGTGCCGGTCACGAACGGCTTCACCGTCATGTCGCCACGCCCCGCCAGCGTCAGGCTGCCGCGAAGCTGCTGGCTGCTGAGGTTCTGCCGTTCGTAACGCAGTGCCACCGCACCACCACGTTCCACCGTGTCGGAGAAGTCGATCACCGTGGCGCGGCCTGCGATACGCGGCGTCAGCGTGAACAGGCTGCTCAGATCCAGGCGATACCCCAGGCCCACTTCGCTGGTGAAGGCGAGCGCGCTGTCATCCGCAGTCAGGCGGAAGGTGCTTCCGGGAAACGCCACCGTGCGCCGCGTAGTCGTGTCGAACTTGCCCGCGCTCATCTGCACGTCGAGGGTCAGCCCGCTCGCCGGCTGGTATTTGCCGTAAAGCGTCCCCTGCACCAACTCGCCGTCCACGCTATGTGCTGCGGCGGCGCCGTCGCTGCTCAGGTCGCTGTACGAGATTGCGAAGCCGATCGCGCTCTGCTCGTCGACCATCTTCTCGATGCCCGCCGCGGCGTACCAGCCGTCGAACTCGTCGCGCCTGCCGCCGGTGAGTCCCACCGGCATTGCCTCGCTGTCGCCATCGACATAGCCGCCCGCGAAGAACGCGCTGACGTCCTCCGGCAACGCGCCCTCCTGCACCCGCATCTGCTGCCCGCCGTCGAACATCGGCTGCGGCGCCAGGTTCGCGCTCCGCGCCAGCCCCAGCGAAGCCACGCGCAGCGGCTGCCCGATATGGGCGATGGTGCCGCCACTGGTGATCGGGTCGAGCGCCTGCAAGCGGTCGCGGATCATGCCCGACATCGTGTCCACCGCCGCCAGACCGAGCGCACGCACGCTGGTCTCGGTGGTCGGCGCCAGCCCTTCCAGCGTCCCGCGGATCACGCTGGCGCTTTGCAGGTCGAGCGGGCCAAAGATGCCGTCGAATGCCGAAGCGTTGCCGCGGTTCTGGTCGAGCAGGCTGGCATAGCCCCGCTGCACTGCCGAGCCGCCGTCGATGACGCTGGCATATCTCGCCGCATCGATCGCCAGCTGCACGGCATTGGCGGTGTAGGTCAGCCGCGGCGTCAGGATCGCGCTGATCGCGCCCGGCGCATCGAACCGCCCGGTGACGCCCCCCTGCGCGGTTAGGATCGTCCAGCTCTGGTTGGCACGCAGCGCATTGGTGAAGCCCAGGCCCAGCCGCCCGCCGATATTGGCCTGGCCGTTGGTTGGCGTGGTGCCGTTGAACGTCGTCGCCTGCACGCGGATCAGGTCCGACGCGCCGCTGTTCGACAGGTCCACCAGATACGTCGAGGCCGAGGCCAGGATCACGTTGCCGCGGAAGGTCAGCGTGCCGATCGTGCCCGCCGTCCCCGGCGCGATGGTGCCCGCCATGTTGGAGAAGAACGGTACGTTCAGCGTACCCGTGCCGTTCAGTCCGCCCGACATCATCAGGTAATCGCTGGTGGTGTTCAGCACGCCGTTCACCTGCATCGTGCCGGTCGCCTGGACGATGTCCATCAGGCTGGTCAGCGATCCGCTGGCGGTGATGTCCAGCGCGGCGCCCCCGCCCGCCATGGTGAACCGGTCGACGACCGCGGCCGTGTTCAGCGTCGTGGTGCCCGCCGCCGACAGCGTCACATCGAAATAGCGTGGCGCCGTGTTGGTCAGGCGGTCCCCGTCGAAGTTGGTGGGCACGAAGTTGCTCGCCCCCGGCAGCCCGTTCGTCAGCGTAGCGGCCGGCAGCGCCTGTGCAACGGCCTGCGCAGTAGGCGAAACCCTGGTCACGCCCTGCCCGGCTCCGCCTTCCAGCGTTGCCGAAGAGGCAGTGGCCGCGTTGTTGGCCGCCGTACCGCTCAGGGTGCCGGTGCTCACCGTCGCCTTGTCATTGTCCGCCGAGCCGATCGGTCCGGCGCGAACCGTCTCCACGCCGGTCGCCACGTCATAGCAATCGCTGACGCCGCCCTGCTGGAAGCAGGCTTGGCCGAAACCGGGCTGATCGGTGTTCTGCGCGCCCGGCGTTGTCGGCGTACCGTTCACCAGCTGGCCGCTGGCGTTCAGCACGTAATAATTGGGATCCAGGTTCGTCACCCAATGCGCCGCGTCGTTCCAGTTGCCGTTCCCGGCCTTGGCCGACACATAGTGATACGGGTTGTTGGCCGCGATCCAGTCCCAATACAGGTACAGCGGCTGGTAGAAGCTGGCGGTGCCATAGCCGTTCGCGGGCGCGCCGTTGAAGAACTGCGTGTACCCGCCCGACAGCACGCCGATCACCAACTGGCGGGCAAACCCGCGATCCAGGATCAGCGGGCCGCCCGAGTCCCCCGCAGCAGTGATGCCTTCGTTGGGCGTCGGCTGGTCGCGCCAGGCGTTGAAGTCGCGCGGATCGGCGGCCGCGGTCCCGCGGCGCGGGTCATCGAAGTCGATCCAGTACAGGTTCTGCGGCAGCCCGCCGGACTGGCCGAACAAGAAACCCTCGAAATCGTCGATCGAGGCCAGCGCACCCAGCATGTTCTCGGCTAGGCGCCGGCGATAGTCGCTGCCGATCGAGCCGGTGGCGCCGGTGCCGTTGCGCCCATAGCCGTCCAGCACGACGTGATAGCCGGTGCCCGCGGCGCCAATTGCGCCGGGGTCCGGCAGCTGAGAGAACATCAACGCCCAGGTCGGTACATTCTCGGCAGGCGTGTCGAGCGAAGCGAGCGCGACGTCGCCATACAGGAAGCTCTGCGCCGCGGGCTCGGTCGACAACGGATTATAGGCCACATAGTTCGCGTCATACATGTTGCGCGACACCGTGGTCGCGTACCGAACGCCGCCGATGCCGTTCAACCAGCCCCCAAAGGCGCTGGCGCCCGGCGCATTGTTGTCGCGGCCAAAGCCAAACCCGATCGGCTGCCCACCGGAATTCTGGCCATAGGCATTTGCCGGGATGTCGTTCACGCAATGCGCGGCAAAGATCACGGTGCGCGGGTTGATCAGCGTGCCGGTGCAGGTGCCGATGAACCCATTCTGCTGGTCGACGATCATCTGGCCCACGCCGGTGACGTTGTTCGGGTCCTGTGCCGTGGTCGGGGTACCGGGCGCGCCAATCACGATCTGCGGCGTGGGTGCGGCAATGATGTCGGGCCCGCGCGGGGCATAGGCTTCGCGCAGGCTTTCGCTGCCGTCCAGCAGCGGCGACGCGTCGCCTTGTGCGACGCGCTGCGCTTCGTCGATCGCCGGACGGTCGATCGGGCCTGCCACATCCTGCGCCAGCGCAGCGGGGCTGAAGGCCAGACCGAAAGCCGCCGCCGACGTCAGCAGAGCAGCGCGAAAGGCGCGTGAATCCCGTACGCTCGTCATGTACTTCCCCTTTTGCCGCGGAGGTCCCCTGATGACCTTCCGCAAGATCAGCAGGCTATTACGAAAGCGTTCTACGTCAAGCCTCTAGTTTACAGGTCCGCGAGGGTGTGGCTGTGCGAGCACAGCTATTTGTAAAAACCTATTTCGTATTTGAGTAACGCACGCGTAACGACTTCGTCGAAGGCGAATACATGATGCTGATCCGAATGCGCCCACCCCTCTCGCAAGGGCGGAAGATCGACACCGCCTTTTTCACGGCTGCCGGGAGTGCATGCACGGCCGCCTGTAGAAGAATAGCGCCTGGTTCCTACAACGACTTGTTCGCTCCGAACATCACCCCCGGCAACGACATGCAGCCGCTCCCCCTTTTAAGGGCCAGAAGAACGCCCAGGACCTTCTGAGGCGGAGAATCGCGGCATGCCTCCCGCCGGATCGAATAGGGCGACGCAGACCGGATCTGCACAGCGACGAGCCAGCGGCATCCTCTGCCGGGCACCGCCCCCACAAACGCGAACGGGACGGCGCACCCCCGTGCACCGTCCCGTCAATATGAGCGCCAGGCGCCCGGATGATGGAAGGCTTAGCCCTCCATCGCCTCCAGTTCCTTGCCCTTGGTTTCCTTGATGAACTTCTGGACCAGGAAGAAGCTGATCGCCGCGCAGATCGCGTAGAAGCTGTAGCTGGTGGCCAGCCCAAGGCTGGCGAGCATCACCGGGAAGCTCTGCGCGACCAGATAGTTGGCGAACCACTGCGCGAAACCGCACACCGCCAGCGCCGAGCCGCGCATCTGGTTGGGGAACATCTCGCCCAGCATCACCCACATCACCGGGCCCCAGCTGATGTTGAAGAACGCGGAGTAAGCGAGTGCCGCGGCAACCGCGACCTGGCCCATGCTGCCCGGCAGCACCAGCGTCGCGCCTTCGATCGTGCCGGTGGAGAAGGCGTAGACCATGATGAACAGCGTCACCGTCATGCCAGCCGAACCGATCAGCAGCAGCGGCTTGCGCCCGATCTTGTCGACCAGGCCGATGGTGACGAAGCACGCCAGGATCGAGATGCCGCCCGAAATGATGTTGATGATCAGCGAGTCGTTTTCGGTGAAGCCGGCGGCCTGCCACAGCGTCGCGCCGTAATAGAAGATCACGTTGATGCCGACGAGCTGCTGGAACACCGCCAGCACCAGGCCCGCCCAAACGATCGGGCGAACGCCCAGGAAGCCCCCCGGTGTCAGCACATCGGCCAGGCGCGGCCGGTGATCGGACGAGAAGCTCGCCTGGATCTCGGCCAGCTTGAGGCCGCCCTCAGTCGCACCATACAGCCGCGTGAGGACGTGCAGCGCTTCTTCGTTGCGGCGCTTCGACACCAGATAGCGCGGGCTCTCCGGAATGAAGAACAGCGCGATCAGGAACACCGCTGCCGGGATCGCCTGCATCAGGTACATCCAGCGCCATGCCTCGATGTCCCCCCAGAAAATGCTGGTCGAGGAACCCGCAGCCGCGGCGAGATAGTAGTTCACGAAGAACGCGGCGGTCAGGCCGGTGATGATCATGATCTGCTGGACCGTGGTCATTCGCCCGCGAATGTTCGCCGGCGCCACTTCCGAGATATAGGCAGGCGACAGCACCGAGGCGGCACCTACCGCCATGCCGCCGATGATCCGGGCAATGACGAACAGGGTGTGGTCGTGTGCAAGACCCTGGACGATCGCCCCGCCCAGGAACAGGATCGCCGAGAGCCGCATCACGTTGCGACGGCCCAGGCGGTCCGCCAGCGTGCCGGCGAAAAACGCGCCGATGAAGCAGCCGATCAGCAGCGAGCCGACCGTAAAGCCGAGCCCGGCATCATCCAGCGCGAACGCGGCCTTCAGCCCAGGCTGCGTGCCGTTCACTGCGCCACTGTCATATCCGAACAACAATCCGCCGATCGTGGCCACCGCCACGATGGCGCCGATCAGGCCGAGATTGGCCCGCCCCGCTTGTGTATCCATCCCCTAATCCTCTGCCTTGACGCGCCTTTGCGCGCGATTGGTACCGCTAACGGTGCAGGGCTTCCCCAGCAAAAGCAAGCCGCTATGCATCAATGCGGCGGCCGCCCGGAAGACTGCCGCACTACCAGCGCATGCTCCAGCACCTGATCCTGCAAATCGGTGGCGCCGAACCCGCCGCCGTTGCCGGCTGCGCGGTCGGCCCGGATGCGGGCGAGCAGCAGGGCAAGCGCGGCCTCGGCCATGGGCGCGATCGGCTGGCGCACGGTGGTCAGCTCCGGCCAGACAGTGGTGGCCAGCGAGGTATCGTCGAAGCCGACGATGCTTACATCTTGCGGCACATGAAGCCCGCGGCGGTGCGCCACCCCCACGGCTGCCGCCGCCATGTCGTCGTTGCTGGCAAAGATCGCGGTCGGCACATGGTCGCTGTCCAACAGCCGCTCGGCCGCGTCGATGCCCGAGCGGAAGGTGAAGTCGCCTTGTTCCACCGGCATTGCGCTGGCTTCCATTCCCGCCTCTTCCAGTGCCGCCGCGAAGCCGCGGAAGCGTTCTTCACTGGAGGTCTGGTTGGGATTGCCGCGAATGAAGCCGATATGGCAGTGCCCCAGGTCCAGCAGGTGCCGCGTCATCGCCGCGGACGCCTCGAAGTCGTCGATCCGCACGTTGAGACAATCCTCAGGCGGCCGTCCCATCGCCACCGACACCCAGGGAATGCCCGCGGCTTCCAGCACGTCGCGCACCGGTCCGGATTCGGACAAGGGCGGCGGCAGGATCACGCCCCCGACACTGGTCGCCGCGAACTGCCGCGTCGCCTCCGCCTGTTCTTCAGGCGTCTCGCCTTCGCAAAGCTCCAGCACCAGATGGCAGCCCGCGCGCCGCGCCGCCGCCAACGCACCGATCAGGAATTGCGATAGATAGGCCGCCGACGGGTTGGAATAGAGCAGGCCGATCTGCAACTCGTCGCCCGCGGCCAAGCTGCGCGCGGCGCTGTTGGGTGAATAGTTCAGCTCGGCAATCGCCTGGAGAACCGCTTCGCGCGTGCTGTCGCGCACATTGGTACCGCCATTCACCACCCGCGACACGGTCATCGCCGAAACGCCGGCGGCGCGGGCGACGTCCTGAACCGTGGCGGTTCCCCGGTTTCTGCGATTGGCCCTGCTCATCCTGCTCCCTCGACCGGGCGGACGTACCCCGCCTGTCCGCCCTGCGCAACGGATCCGTAGTCGCACAAGATTACATCTGGACGCATCAGCCCTGGTTCAGAAATCGCGTGCCAGCTTCGCCCAAGCAGCGGTAGAACAAGGCCGAGGAGAAACACCATGGCGGCCAGAGCCGCAGCCGGTTCACCGCTTTTGGAGTCCTTGCTGGGCGAACCCGGCATCGACGTGCCGATCCTGCGGCGCATTGCCGACACCCTGGGCCGCCGGCATGCCGCCGTGCCGCCAGCGACTGCGCAACCCTTCCTTGGCCAGCTTCCCGCTCTCGCGCATCTGCCCGCCCAACGCAGCGAACTGCACCGTCAGTTCGACCATCTGGTGCGCCGCGGCCAGCAAGGCAGGGTCCGGCAACTGCCCGGCGGTGCAGCCGATGTCCTGTTCGACCTTGCCCGCCCCGGCGCGGAACTGCTCGGCCACGCGCTCGGATTGGAAGCCAGCGTGCTGGCGAACCGCTATCTGGATGTCACGCCGCAGGGCTCGACCGGGTGGGCGATGCTGCCGCTGTTCCTGTCGCTCCATGCCGCGGGATCGCTCGACACGCGGTTGGCCGAGACCATTCTCGAACCCGCGCCTGCCAGGCTGATCGCAGTGGGCGGGCTGTCGGGGACGGGCAAGTCCACCCTGGCGCAATGGCTCGCGCCCCGCGCGGGGCGGGCACCCGGCGCCCGCGTTCTGCGCTCCGACGTGTTCCGCAAGCGGCTGGCGGGCGTCGCCCCCGAAACGCGCCTGCCGCCTGGACACTATACCCCGCGCAGCGACCGCGACACTTATGAGGCGATGTTCCAGTCCGCTGACGATCATCTCGCCTGCGGGTCGTCGGTGATCCTGGACGCGGTCTTCATGAACCGCAGCGAGCGCGACGTCGCACTGGCGCTCGCGCTCAAGGCCCGGGTGCCGTTTACCGGCATCTGGCTGGAGGCGCCGGAGCGGGACCGCATCGCGCGCGTCACTGCGCGCGAGAACGACGCGTCCGACGCCACCGCAACCGTGGTGCGCGATCAGTCGCGCCGCTCGGTAGGCGAACTGGCAACCTGGCACCGCATCCGCGCGAACCGGCCGCTGGAACTGATCGTCGCCGCCGCCCGTGGCGCATTGGAGCGCCGCCCGGCGTAAAGGACCTTAGGCCGCGACCTCGATCGGCGGCTCGGCACAGAACAGCCCGTGCAGCGATTCCAGCATCTGGCGCGCCTCGGCGCTGGCCAGCGAATAGAAGATCATCTGGCCCGCACGGCGCGCGGTCACCATGCCTTCACGCCGCAACAGCGCGAGCTGCTGGGACACGGCGGTATCGCGCGCCCCGGTCAGCTTGGCGAGCTCGCCGACGGACTTCTCCCCCTCCCACAGGTGGCACAGAAGCAGCAGCCGGCTCCTGCCAGAAAGGGCCTTCAGAAACAGCGACGCGCGGTCGACTTGGGTGATCATTTCGTCCTTCACGGCGCCTCGCTATGCGCGGATCAAAAGGGGTGCAACCCCGTATAAATCCGAAATGCCGATTAACCCCAAGCAGAAGCGGCACAATTCGTCGCATCAATTCTGCCGGACATACTCCGGCAACATTGAACCCCCGTTCCACTCAACCTACGTTATGCCAAATATGTCTGATAATAATCTCGACCTGTTCGGACAGTCTGCAACGCCTCTGCTGCAATATCGCGAGAACTTCGTTACAGCGTCCGAAGCCACAAGCCTTATCGATGCCATGAACGGCCTCGAACTCGCACCCTTTCGCTTCCAGGGCTGGCTCGGCAAGCGCCTGACCGCAAGCTTTGGCTGGCACTATGATTTCGACACCGGGCGGATGGAGACGACCGCACCACTTCCCGAATGGCTCCTGCCGATCCGCGATCGCGCGGCGGCGTTCATCGGCCTGGACGCCGGCGAACTCGTCCAGGCGCTGCTCATCCGTTACGATCCCGGCGCCGGCATTGGCTGGCACAAGGATCGCCCCGCCTTCGAGCATGTCGTCGGCATCTCGCTCGGCAACGCCGCCACCATGCGCTTCCGGCGCCGCCGCGGCACAGGCTTCGAGCGCTTCTCCGCGCCCCTGGCACCGGGCTCGATCTACCATCTGTCCGGCCCGATCCGCCACGACTGGGAACACAGCATCGCGCCGATGGACGTGCCCCGCTGGTCGATCACCTTTCGCAGTCTAGCGGCGTCTTTCCGGGGCACCGCCCGCTAAGGCGTTCGCGCACGAATTCTACACTGGAAGCCGTCCGCAATGGCTGTATGGTCCCTGCCCGCCCGTGGGGCGTTGGTGGACACAGGGCGCGATGACCGGCTTGGGCGCGGATTTTCTGACTGGCGGCGGCGAGATGGGCGCCCATATGCGCGCGTTCGGCTGGGCCACGCACCCGTTCGGCCCGCCCGCTCAGTGGCCCGACGCGCTGCGCACAACCGTGCGGCTGATCCTGAACACCCAGCATCCTGCGCTGATCTTCTGGGGGCCCGAGCTCCGCTGCCTGTACAATGATGCGTTCGCCCAGTCGCTCGGCCCGGAAAAGCACCCCGCCCTGCTGGGGGCGCCGGGCCCCGCCGGGTTGGCCAATGCCTGGAAGGTCATCGGTGCCGACATCGAATCCGTGATGGCGGGCAACCGCTCGGTGTTCCGCGAGGATCAGCCGCTGCGCACCGCACGCCACGGCCGCGTCGAGGAAACGTTTTGGACCTATAGCTGCAGCCCGATCGACGGCGACGGCCCAATCGGCGGCGTGCTGGTGCTGTGCACCGAAACCACCGGCCGGATTCAGGAACATGCCCGCCGCGCCGCCGAGCGTGACCGCCAGCACCGCATGTTCGAACAAGCGCCCGGCTTCATCATGGTGACGCGCGGCCCCGAGCATCTGGTGGAGTTCGTCAACGACGCGCACTGCACCCTGTTCGGCAGCGAGGATTGGGTGGGCAAGACCCTGCGCCGCGCTTTCCCCAGTCTTGAGGCTCAGGAGTTTCTGGACCAGATCGACCTGGTCTACGAATCCGGCCAGGCCTTCGCCGCCGAAGGCGCCGCCGTGCATTACCGCCGCACCGAAGACGGTCCCGCGGAAACCCGCTACCTCACCTTCATCTTCGCGCCGCTGCACGATCATGCCGGCCGCGTCACCGGGGTGTTCTGCGAAGGCTTCGACGTCACCGAGACCCGTCAGGCCGAGCGCCGCCATGCCGTGCTCGCCGAACTGGGCGACCGGCTGCGCGAACTCGACGATCCGCAGGAGATCGCCTTCGCCGCCGCCGAAACCCTGGCGCGCGCGCTCGAGGTCAGCCGCGCCGGCTATGGCACCATCGACACGGTTGCCGAAACCATCACCATCGCACGCGATTGGAATGCCCCGGGCGTGCAGACGATCTCGGGCGTGCTGCACTTCCGCGACTATGGCAGCTATATCGAGGATCTGAAGGCCGGCCGCACCGTCGTGGTCCCCGACGCACGCCTGGATCCCCGCACCGCCGACACCGCAGCCAGCCTGGAAGCGATCACCGCCCGCGCCTTCGTCAACATGCCGGTCACCGAGCAGGGCGGCTTCGTCGCGCTGCTGTTCCTCAACCACGCCGATGTCCGGCCCTGGTCGCCCGAGGAGCTCCAGCTGATCCGCGACGTGGCCGAACGGACCCGCACCGCGGTCGAGCGGCGGCGCGCCGAACAGGCGCTGCGCCTGAACGAGGCGCGGCTGCGCTTCCTGGACAGGCTGGCCAGCGCCACCGCTGAGGCGCGCGATGCGGACAGCGTCATGGCGATCACCACACGGATGCTGGGCGAGCATCTGGCGATCTCCGATTGCGCCTATGCCGACATGGAAGCCGACGAGAACATGTTCAACATCCGCGGCGATTGGCATGCCGCGGACGTTCCGAGCATCGTCGGGCGCTACAGCCTGGAAAGCTTCGGCTCACTCACGGTTGCGAACCTCCACGCCGGCAAACCGCTGATCGTGAACGACAATGTCGCGGAACTGGGCGAGGATGGCGCACAAGCCTTTCTCGATATCGGCATCCGCGCGACGATCTGCATGCCCTTTCTCCGGGAAGGGCGCCTCACCGCGCTGATGGCGATCCACGATTCAAAGCCGCATGCATGGAGCGACGAGGAACTGAACTTGCTGCGCGAAGTGACCGACCGGTCCTGGGCGCATATCGAGCGGGTGCGGACCGAGGCGGCACTGCGCGAAAGCGAGACGCGGCTCCGCCTCGCGATGGAGGGCGCAAGGATCGGCACCTGGGACTGGAACCTCCAGACTCAGCAGGGCACCATGTCCGCCCGCGCGGCGGCAATGCTCGGCACGGATGTCGCAACGGAGGTCACGCCCGAGCTGCTGTTCCGCCTGCTTCACCCCGACGACCGCAACTGGGTGATCGCTGCCTATCGCCATTCGGTGGAAACGGGCGAGGCGTTCTTTGCCGAATACCGCGTCTGCCGCGACGATGGCTCGATCTGCTGGATCGCATCGCGCGGCGTGGTGCAGCGCGAAGGCGACGTGTCGCTTCGCTTCACCGGCACCGTACGCGACGTGACCGCCAGGCGTGAGGCACAGGAGTCGCTACGCGCGCTCAACGAGACGCTGGAACAGCAGGTTGCCGAGCGCACCGCGGAGCGGGACCGCATGTGGCGCCTCAGCAGCGACCTGTTCCTGGTGATCGGGCTGCGCTGGGACGTGCGCGCCGTGAACCCTGCCCTCACGCCCCTGCTCGGCTATCAGCCCGAAGAAGTGCTCGGCGACCGCTTCAGCCGCTATTTCCACCCGCACGACTTGCGCGCCGTGGCGCATGGCATCCGTGCCGCCGCGCGTGGCCCTGTGCGCGACGTGATCGGCCGCGTGCAGGCCAAGGACGGCAGTTGGCGCCATTTCGCCTGGAGCGCGGCGCCCAGCGAAGGCGAAGCCTATGTCATTGGCCGCGACGTGACGGAGGAACTGGAACAGCGTGCCGAGCTGGAGCGCGCACAGGACGCACTGCGCCAGTCGCAAAAGGTGGAGTCGCTTGGCCAGCTCACCGGCGGCGTCGCACACGACTTCAACAATCTTCTCACCCCTATCATCGGCGGGCTCGATCTGCTTCGCCGCAGCAGCACCGCCAGCCCGCGCGATCATCGGCTGATCGGCGGCGCGCTGGAGTCCGCGGAACGCGCCCGCGTTCTGGTTCAACGGCTGCTGGCCTTTGCCCGCCGCCAGCCGCTTCAACCCGGCCCCGTCGACATGGGCGCCCTGATCACCGGTCTCCAGGACCTGATCGCCAGCACCTGCGGCCCACAGGTCGAAGTGGCGGTAAGCGTGCAAGAAGGGCTGCCCCCTGCCCTTGCCGACCCCAACCAGCTTGAAATGGCGCTGCTCAATCTCAGCGTGAATTCGCGCGACGCCATGCCCGAGGGGGGGCGGCTGACGCTCGCGGCCCGGCATGCCAATGTCGGCCCCGGGCATGACAGTGGCCTGGCGCCCGGCGACTATGTCAGCCTGTCGGTTGCCGACACCGGATCGGGCATGGACGCAGAGACCATGGCGCGCGCGATCGAGCCTTTCTTCTCGACCAAGGGCATCGGCAAGGGGACGGGCCTGGGCCTCTCGATGGTCCATGGTCTGTCGCTTCAGCTGGGCGGATCGATGCAGCTGCGCAGCGCGCCGGGCAAAGGGACGGAGGTCGAACTGCTGCTGCCGATCGCCGATGGCTGCCCCGAAGCCCGCACCGACGCCACCGCCGAGCAATCCGGCGAAGCCAGCGGCCTGGTGCTGCTGGTCGACGACGAAGCGGGCGTACGCGAATCCACCGCCGCGCTGCTCGGCGACCTGGGCTACAGCGTGGTGGAAGTGGAAAGCGGCCACGAAGCCCTCGCCTTCCTCGCACGCGCGCATGCCGACTATGTTGTCACCGACCACCTCATGCCCGGCATGACCGGCAGCGAACTTGCCCAAATCGTGCGCGAGCGGCATCCCGGCACCCCGGTACTGATCGTGTCGGGCTATGCCGAACTGGACGGCATCGCCCCCGACCTGCCCCGCCTTCCCAAGCCGTTCCGCCAGGACGAACTCGCAGTCAGCATGGCCGCCCTGGGCTGATCCGGCACGCATTCGCTGCACGCGATTGATCCATGATGTCCGGTGCGGCGGCGCGCTTCGCTAAGCGAAGGCGGATGAAGGACGGCGCTCCACCACCCCTGTCGAAACGCTCTGCGATCTTTCGTGCCGCGTCCTTGACGCTGCTGGAGCGGTCCAACCTGGCCAGGGAACGCAGCCAAGAGTTGAGGCAGCGCAGCCGGATGCTGGCCGAACGGCGCAACGCGGCACGCGACTCCGGCTGATCTCCGGCTTGCTCCGGATCGGATCGAAGTTTCGGCATATCGGCATTCTGCACCGGCAAATAACCGCACCGAAATCGCTGCAACCTTGCCCGGTTCTGTCTTGCGCGTGGCAGTCAGCCCTATAGGCTCGCTTCAGTAACGCGTAGTCGAGTCTCCAAGAGCCGGCGTTCTTCGGTGCCTGATCGTCCTTACTCATGATTTTGAGGAATGGTCCTGACCCATGGTCATGGTCAATGAGATCCTTGCGTCCATTCGCGATAAGCTCGAATCCGCGCTTCAGGCCGGGCATGCGCGCGATGGCGATTGGCTGCGCCTGACCAACCTGGCCGGTGCCGATGGGCGCAGCGCCGGCGATCTGGACGGCAGCATCGTGATGTCGCTCGCCGCGTTCCAGGCCGATGCCAGCGTCGGCGCCTACCAGACGCCGCGCATCGGCGCGGGCGATGGCTTTGCGCTCGCCAGCGCGCCCTTGTTCCTCGACGCCTGTGTGCTGTTCGTGTCCTGCTTCGCCGACGCCGGCTATGCCACCGGCATCGCCGCACTCTCGCGCATCGTCCAGTATCTTCAGGAACATCCGGTGTTCGACGGCGCCAGCGCGCCCGACATTGGCTTGCGCATGGGCGCGCTGGCCGTCGAATATGTCAGCCTCGACTTTGCGCAGGCGAGCCACCTTTCCTCCATGGCCGGGTTAAAGGGCCAGCCTTTCCTGCTCTACCGGCTGCGCCGCCTGCCCTTTGCCGGCCCCGCGATCACCGATGTCGCGCCCGCCGTCCGCCAGGCCCCGCCTCCCGCGCTGCTGCCGGCGGCAAGCTGATCATGGCCGCGACACTCTTCGACGGCCTCGCCCAGCTTCGCCTTGGCGACCTGCTCCCCGACGAGCCTGCAGCCAGCGACGGCAGGCTGCGCGCTGTCGCGCCCTCTCCTCCTCCGCACGAACAGGCCGAACAGGGCAGCTACGTCCCCTTCGCCTCGGTCACCGTGCGCCACGGCTTCCACAACCATGCCGACGGCGGGTGCAACGACCTCGCCATAGAACCTACACCCGAGACGCGGCGCCGGTTGCGCCTGTTCGGCCTGCTCGCCCGCACGCGCATCGGCGGCATCGACTTGCTCTGGGACGCCGCCGTGCGCACGCAGGCGCAAACCCTCCTGGCAGAGGTCGCCACCCGCTACGGATCGGTACCCGCAGAGGTCCAGGCGCGCCTGTTCACGCCGCCGCTGCTGTTCACCTGCCGCCTGCTCGACCCGCGCTTCGCGAACTTCACCGACCTGCCCACGGGTCTGCGCATTGGCGACCCGCCGCTGCTGCTCTCCACCCGCCGCGCCGCCGGCAGCGCGCTTGCCCTCGACTGGCGTCGCACCGTCCGCCGCCAGAGCCTTTTGCTCCAAGGCGGCATGGAGCAGCGCGACTCGGTGGTCCACGAGCCCGATCCCGACGCGGAGGACGAGGCACTCCCCGCGCTCCACCCCGCCGACCGCGAGCGCCAGGCCCTTTATGCCCGCTCGCAGTGCTTCGCCCTGCTCGAGTTCCACCTGGTGCCCAAGCGCGCACTAGAGGGGTCCTCGGACCTGGTGTTCGACCCCGCCCCCGCCGACGGCCGCACCTTCTTCCGCGCCCTCTATTACACCCTCAACTTCGCACCCCGCCCCACGCGCTGGCGCTACCTGATCGCGGCCCGCAGCGGCACGCTCGCGCCCGAGACCCTGCGCATCGTCACCCGCGACGGCGAGGATGCCGGCTTCGTGCTGGACGACGCCCCCGCCACCCTGCCCGACGGCCGCCCCGCCGCCCGCCTGTGCGCCCGCGACCCGCGCCCCCTGCTCGCCCGCCCGCAAGCCGAGCTGCGCCTTGAGGGAAAGCCCCTCGCCGGCCGCGTCCGCACCCGCACCCTGGTCGAGCGCCTGCCCGGCCCGACCGCCGAGCGCATCCTGCCCGCCGGCCAGGCTCCGCCCTGGTCCGACATCTACGTGTTTCTGTGAACCGCTGAACAAGGGGAAGATCGATGGCCACCCAATACCGCACACCCGGCGTCTACATCCAGGAGCCCGACAGCTTCCCACCCTCCATCGTCGGCGTGGAGACCGCCGTCCCCTGCTTCATCGGCTATACCGAGTTTGCAGTGGACACCGACAAGCGCGACTTGCTGCTCACTCCCAAGCGCATCGAATCCATGGCCGAGTTCGTGCAATGCTTCGGCCGCGGCAGCTCGCAGCAATATTTCCTCGCCCCCACTGCCGACGCGGACAAGGACGGCCAGCCCGACGCCCCCGCCGACGACCCGCTTAACCGCAACTGGGGCTTCGTTTCGCTCGACGGCAGCACCAGCTACACGCTGGTCCAGAAGGGCCGCACCGCGCTCAATCTCTACAACAGCATGCGGCTGTTCTACGCCAATGGCGGCGGCCCCTGCTGGGTGATCTCGGTCGGCGGCTATGTCCGCGACGGCCAGCCGACCACCCCGGACCCGCAGGATTTCCTCAAGGGCCTGGCCGTCGGCGAGACCTTTGTCGGCCCCACCATGTTGGCGATCCCCGACGCGTTGCAACTGGCGACCCAGGCCGACTTCAACGCCGTCACTGCCCAGATGCTGCGCAGCTGCGCCAAGACCGGCGACCGCATGGCGCTGCTCGACGTGTGGGGCGCCAGCGCGCTCACCCCGCGCGACGACTGGACGTCTACGGTGGAGGCATTCCGCACCGGCGTGCGCCAGGTGCCGCAAGAGATGTGGCGCTTCGGCGCGGCCTACTTCCCTCCGCTCGCCACCTCGGTCGTCCCCACCAGTGAGATCGACATCTCCAATTTCGCAGTCGAAGGCGACAGCAACGCCGACAACCGCACCCTGCTGCAACAGGCGCTCTACGGCGTGCTGGCGCGCACCTACCCCGCGCCACCGCCCGGAGACGATGCGGGCAAGGGCAACGGTACCGAGACCAAGCCGACCGACACCGGCACCAGCAAACCTGCCGCTACCGGCGGCGCGGCAAACGACTCCACCCCGCTCAGCCCCACCCGGCTCAGCGCCAAGGGGGTCGCCGTGCTGGACAACTATGTGCAGGCGATCGGCACCTCGGTGGCCGTGCTCCCCGCCCCAGCGACGCAGGGTGCCGTCGCCCAAGGCATCACCCATAAACAGCTCACCGCCGCGCTGGTCGCCACCGTGCCGGGCTTCCAGAACCTGCTAACCGCCATCGCCGCCACCCAGGGCGTGCTGCCGACCAGCGGCGCGATGGCCGGCGTCTGGGCCAGCAACGATGCGACGCGCGGCGTGTGGAACGCCCCCGCCAATACCGGCATCGCCACCCTGGTCATGCCCAAGCTGCCCGTCGCGGGCGACCAGCAGGACGACCTCAACGTCCCCGTTCAGGGCCTGGCGGTGAACGCCATCCGCACGTTCCAGGGGCGCGGCAGCCTGATCTGGGGCGCCCGCACGCTCGACAGCCAGTCCAACGACTGGCGCTACATCCAGGTGCGCCGCACCATGATCTATGTCGAACAATCGGTGAAGCAGGCTTTGGACGCGACGGTGTTCCGCCCCAACACCGCCCAGACTTGGGTCACCGTCACCTCCATGATCGAAAGCTTCCTGCACGGCCTGTGGGCCGCGGGCGGCCTGATGGGGAACGCCCCGGCGCAGGCCTACAACGTCGCCTGCGGCCTGGGCAGCACCATGACCCCCGACGACGTGCTGAACGGCGTCATGCGGGTCCAGATCACGCTTCAGATGGTCCGCCCGGCCGAATTCATCCTGCTCACCTTCAAGCAGCAGATGCAGGGCGCCGGCTGAGACACGCTGAGCCCTCCCTTCTTCACGCATCGATTAGGAGCACATCATGGCAGACGGCAGCGCACAGGACGAAGTTTGGCCGCTTCCCAAATTCTACTTCAACATCGATCTGGGCGACGGAAAGCCCCAGGGCTTTCCGGAGATCAGCGGCCTCGAAAGCGAAGTGAAGTCGATCGAATACCGCCACGGCGACAGCGCGGTGTTCTCCCCGATCAAGATGCCGGGCCTGCGCAGCGTCGGCAACGTAACCCTCAAAAAGGGCGTGTTCAGCAAGGACTCGATCTTCTGGACCTGGTTCAACGAAACCCAGCTCAACATCATCAAGCGCCGCACGGTCATCATCAACCTGCTCAACGAGAAAGCGTCTCCGATGATGACCTGGACGCTGACCAACGCCTTCCCGGTCAAGATGCAGTCCACCGATCTCAAGTCAGACGCCAGCGAAGTCGCGATCGAGACGCTGGAGATCGCCTATGAAACGCTGGACGTGAAGGCTGCCTGATGCAGGTGCGGGACGACGGCATCTATGTGCCCCCGCCGGTGTTCGCCTTCCGCGTCGAGATCGACGGCGCGGAAGGCGAGACCGGCTTCCAGGAAGTCTCCGGCCTCCAGGTCGAGTTCCAGACCGAAGATGTGGCCGAGGGCGGACAGAACCGCTTCCTTCACAAACTGCCGACCAAGACCAAATATGCCAACCTAGTGCTGAAGCGCGGCGTCGTGACGCGCGACAGCGTCTTTGGCCGCTGGGTGTCGCGCGCGCTGTCCGGTGGGTTGGTCCGCCAGGGCGGCGCCAGAACGGTGCTGGTCAAGCTGCTCAACGAAAAGCGCCAGCCGCTGATGGTGTGGACGGTGTTCGGCGCCTACCCGCTGCGCTGGGAACACTCCACGCTCAATGCAATGGGCAATGACGTGCTGATCGAAACGGTGGAACTCACCTATCAGTTCTTCCATCGCAAGCTGGTGGCGCAGGCCGCCTGATGCCGCTCGAGATCCGCGAAATCGTGATCCAGATGCAGGTCGACGACGATCGCGTCGACGCGCCCGAGCTGCCGGGCTCGGCCATGGAGCTGCTGCAAGCCCGCGAGGACGCGGATGCAGGCGAGGGCCAGGAAGCGCTGGTCGAACAATGCGTCGCGGCGGTGCTCGCCGAACTCGACCGCCGGCGGGGGCACTGAGATGGGGGACACCAGGGGTGGCCTTGAAAAGCTGACGATCACGGCGTTTGCCGATCCCGGCTACGGCAAACGCGCCGATACGACGCCCAATCCGCTCAAGGTGATGATCAACCCCAGCCAATATTCGCAGGCGATGGGGATCAACTACACCCAGCAGCAGGGCGCAGGCGGCACCGGCAAGACCATCGCCTTCAACCGCGATCAGGGCGAGGCACTCGACCTCACCCTCGTGTTCGACGGCACCGGCACGGTGCCCGACGCGCCGACCAAGAGCGTGCCCGATCAGCTCGCCGACCTCAAACGCCTGATCTACGACGTGAACTGGGACATCCGCTCACCCAATTTCGTCCAGCTCAGCTGGGGCACCCTGCTGTTCAAGGGACGGCTCAAGACGCTCGGCATCGAATACACGCTGTTCGACGCGGACGGCACGCCGCTCCGTGCCAAGGTGAAGGCCGCGTTCCTTGGCTATCATGAGAATTCCGACGCCCGAAAAGGGCAGCACGGGGAATCCGCCGAACTGAGCCAGATCGTGGAAGTCGAGGCCGGCGACTCCCTGCCCAACCTTTGCAAGCAGGTGTATGGTGACGAGAAATACTATCTCGCGGTCGCCCGGCATAACGGCCTGGACGACTTCCGCGCCCTTACCCCGCCGCTGACGCTGCTCTTCCCGCCGCTCGCGCCGGTATCGGCAAAGTCATGAGCGCCCTCTCGCCCGCGCTGAAGACCGGGTTGCAGCTCAAGCTGGAATTGAGCGCGAACGGCAAGGTGATCCATACCGATCACATCGCCTCGGTGGAAACCTGGTGCGAGGCGAACCGCATTCCGCGCGCGCGCATCGTCCTGTACGACGGTGCGCCCGACAGCCTCAAATTCCCCTTCAGCGAAGGCGACAGCTTCGTTCCGGGGGCAAAGCTCACCGTCTCCGCCGGCTATGGCGAGGAGGCCGAGATTATCCATCAGGGCGTGGTGGTGCGCCAGGGCCTGCGCATTCAGCCGCACGCCTCTGCACAGCTGGTGGTGGAAACCGTCGATCCGCTGCTCAAGATGACGCTGGCGCGCCATAGCGCGGTCACCGAGCAGGCCACCGATAAGGCCGTGATCGAGGCGCTGGTCACGGCCAATGGCGGCACCATCGGCAAGAACGCGGCGGGCACGCTCGAAAGCGAGGCGATGGTCCAGGCCTATGCCTCGGACTGGGATCTGATGCTGATGCGCGCGGAGGCGAGTGGATGCATTGTGGTGCTCGACAATGGCAGCGTCGACATCCTCTCGCCCAACCAGGCCAGCGCGCCGGTTCTCGCCCTGGCCTATGGCGCTGGCAACGACATCATCAGCTTCGACGGACGGATCGACGCGGAAGCCCAGCTTGGCCAGTCGGTCGTAACCAGCCGCGCCTGGAGTTACGCCGATCAGGCGGTGAGCGAAGGCAGTGCGCAGGCCGCGAGCCTGCCGGTGCCCGGTAATCTTGACGCGGCGGAATTGGCCGCGGTGATGGACGTGCCCGCTTACGCGCAGCAGACGGCGGCGCTGCGCGCACGGGACGCATTGGCCGCCTGGTCGTCGGCGGCGATGATGCGGGCGCGGCTGGCGCACTTTACCGGCACGGTGAAGTTCCAGGGATCGGCCAAGGTGAAGCCGGGCAGCGTGGTCACGCTCGACGGGCTGGGCGAGCGGATGAGCGGCGACGCCTATGTCACCGGCGTGCGGCATGTGATCCGCGGCGGCGACTGGCACAGCATCGCCGATCTCGGCATGACCCCCGATCGCTTCTCGCGCCGGGGCGACGATGCGGCGGGAACGCGCGGTGCGGCCGGTCTGGCACCACCGCTCAAGGGGCTGCACATCGGCAAGGTCGTCCAGGTGGCCGAGGACCCGACCGGCGATTTCCGGGTGCAGGTCACGCTGCCGCTCACCGACGCGCTGAACCAGGTCTGGGCACGGCTCGGGCAACCTTATGCATCGCAGGGGTTCGGCTGGTCCTTCCTGCCCGAGGCCGATGATGAAGTCGTGCTCGCCTTCCTGAACGAGGATCCGGCTTCGGCCGTGATCCTGGGCAGCCTGTATTCGGGCGGACGGGCGCCGACCCACGCCCCCGAGAACCCCAACGACGTAAAGGCGCTGGTCACGCGCTCGAAGATGGAAGTGAACTTCAACGACAAGGACGTGGTGCTCAAGATCAGCACGCCGGGCGGCCGGTTCGTCGAGCTGGACGACAAGACCGGCACCCTGATCATCGCCGATCCCAACGACAACAAGCTGGTGATGAAGAGCGACACGGTCGACCTCCTCAGCGCGGCCAATCTGACGATCAAGTCGGGAGCCAACATGACTCTCGACTGCGGCGCGAACCTGGCGATCAAGGCCGCGGCCACGTGCGACATGGAGGCGGTGCAGCTGAACGCCACCGCCTCGGCCCAACTCGCATTGGCCAGCAACGGCCTGGCGTCGCTCAAGGCCGCTGCCGTGCTCGAAGTGAACGGCGCACTGGTGAAGATCAACTGATGCCCCCCGCCGCCCGCCTCACCGACATGCACGCCTGCCCGATGCAGACCCCGGGCCTGCCGCCGATCCCGCATGTCGGCGGGCCGATCAGCGGCCCCGGCGCGCCGACAGTGCTGATCGGCGGATTGCCCGCGGCCCGTGCAACCGATCTGGCCGTGTGCGTCGGCCCGCCCGACAGCATCGCGATGGGCTCGGCAACGGTGCTGATCGCCGGGCTTCCGGCGGCCCGGCTCGGCGACACCTGCGCGCATGGCGGCAGCATCGTGTTCGGCCTGCCCACCGTGATGATCGGCGGATGAAGACCGGCGGCGCTCCGTTTCTCGGTCGCGGCTGGAGCTTTCCGCCGCGCGTGACACCTCTCGGTGCCCGCACGGAGATGGTCGAGGGCCATGCCGATATCGAGCAGAGTTTGTTCATTCTGCTCTCAACCTGGCCTGGAGAGCGCGTAATGGTGCCTGGTTATGGCTGCGATTTGCAGCGTTTCGTGCTCGCCGATCTCACCCGCACCCTCCTGACGGAGCTCTGTGAGGCGGTGCGCGTAGCCATATTGCGCTGGGAACCCCGTATCGACTTGCTCGACGTGTCGGCCACGCCCGACCTGCTCGATTCAGCGCTGGTCCGTATCGGCATCGAATACCGGGTGCGGACTGCTAACACACGGAATAATCTGGTCTTTCCCTTCTACCGCAACGAAGGCACGCTGGTGCACCAGCCATGACCCAGGGCGGCCTCATCACCCGCTGGACCCGCCAGAGCGACCGGGATGTCCACCTGCAAACCGACGTTTTCCGCGTCGACAAGATGCTGGCCAACCTCGCCCACCACGCCGCCACCCTCTCCTTCGATGAGAGCGCGAATTGGGGTCAAATTCTCGGCGCAGAAAAAACCTTCGCCCTAGCGATCCTGGCAACTGCCGAAGCCGAAAACCGCGCCATCCCCCTCCAAAAAGCCATTGCGCAAGCTCGAGAGGCCGAGCCTGCCCAAGCCGGCGCGCGCATCACTGCACTGGTGGAAGCAATGCTCCACCTAGCCCGCGATCTCGACGAATGGCTCACCCCCGCGCAGATCGGTGGCGCGATGGAACACCGCTGGGCCCACGGTCTCGCCGAAGCAGCACTCGACCAAGTGCTCGCCCCGCAACTCCAGCGCCTGTTCGACCAGGTCGCCGAAGCCGAGGAAAGCCGTCTCACCGCCCAATGGGAAAGACACGGCTGGAGGAAGCCCGACGCGCAGCCGTGGCAGAACACCGTGCGTGAAGGCGAAATGCACGGCACCGCCCGCGCCGTGGAACGGGCCTGGGCCCAACGGCTGATCCGGCAACTCTGCGACGCGGCACAGCAGTTCTTTGAGTGTGTAATAGAGGCCAGCGAGCACGCGGCAGAGGCGCTGGAGGAGCGGCTGCAGACTGGCGCGCATGAAGGGCATGCCGCACTCATCATCGCGTTCGCACAGGTGTTCCGCCACGCACGCGTCGAGTTGGACGCGCTGCCGCAACGGGTGCTGGATTATTGGCTTACCAAGTTAGGTGCGGAACCGGCCCCCGCCCGAGGCGACCGAGTGCTGCTCGCCGTCCTGCCGCGCGCGGGTGCCAGGCCAGAAGTGCCGAAGGGGCTGCTGGTCCCTGCAGGCAAGGAAGCGACGTTCGTAGCCGATACCGGGCTGAGCGTTACCGCCGCCACATTGGCGGAAGTTCGTATGTGGGCACCGGATGGTCTGGCGGTGTGTCGAGCGGTGCCTGATACAGATGGTGTGATCGGTGAGGCGGTGGCCGAGGCCGCATTGCCGACGGCGCTGCTGACCTCACCCTTACTCGCGCTGCCTGGCGGTACACGGCGCGTGCGGGTGCGGCTGGTCTGCGAAACGCCGCCAGAGGTGCCGAGCCAGGTGATGGTGGAAGTCTCGACCTCGCCGGATTGGGCAGAGGTAGAGGCGCACTGGGCGGTCGAGGGGGACGCACTCCTGCTGTCGCTGCTGCTGCCGGACAGTTTTCCCGCGCTCGTCCCCTGCCCTGGGTTAGACGAACCCGCCCTGCGGCTCACCGCACTGGCGCCCATAAACCTCCAGCTGAAGGAAGCGGGGACTATAGAAGTCGCGGTTCGCGGCGCGCCCGGGCTGACAGTCAGCACACCCGGCGGACAGGCAAGCGCAACCGCGGCGGCGCCGTTTGGAACGCCGCCTTTCGTCGGTGGGTGGTTGCGCATCGATCATCCGGCACTGGCCGGACCGCCACTGGACCGAATGGTCCTGCGCTTCGACTGGGCAGGCGTTCCGGCAGGAGATGCAGGCTTTGCAGGACAGTATCGCGGCTATGTTGTCGACGAACAGGGAGCCCTTCTCGACCATAGCCCGTTCCACAATGGGGCGTTCACCGTCACGCTGAAAGCGCCGGTGCGAGGCGGAGACGCTAGGCAAGAAGTGCCACTGTTTGCGGCACTCGCGCCTTCCCCGGACGTGCTCAGTGACCGTTTCGAAGCAGCGCCTCCGCCTATGCCTGACGACGTGCCTTTGGCGCCGAGCAGCTGGCTTGCCGCCGGGGCCGCTTCGGAAGGTGCGGTAGACACCGACCATATCCTTGTCACCCTTGCTTCACCGCCGCAGGCGTTCGGTCACGCTCTGTACCCGGCCAATGTCCAGTAGGCGACAGAGGCCATAGCCCGCGCGGAGCTGCCGGCACGCCGTCCCGGGCTGATCCGGCGGGTGCTCAACGCATTGCTCCGGCTACCCGCGAAGATTGGGGCGACGCTGAGCGGGCGGCAATCCGTCAGGCCCGACCCCGTGGACATGGCACCTGTCGTCGTAATGCCGAACCCTCCCTTTCAACCGATGCTCTCCAACATCGCGCTGGATTATTCGGTGGCCCCCCTGCCTGTGTTCGCGTTCCGGCTTCCCCCTTTCGAACACGCAGAGCGGGTTGCGGTAGGACCTTTGTTCCCGGCACCGTCGGCAGGCCCTGTGATCGAGCTGGCGCTTGATAATGCCGACGCTGGATCGACGCTGACTCTCTTGTGGCAGCTGGAATCCAGCGGCGCGGCGCCGGACTGGTGGTATCGCAGCACCGAAGGATGGGCACGGCTGCCGGTGCTTGAGGACGGGACCGCAGGTCTGAGCGCATCCGGCATCCTGCGCGTGTTGGTGCCCGTGGACCGGGCGAAAGGCCAGTTCCGGATGCAGGCGCGGTTCACGGGTGCGATGCCCAAGGTCGCGGCGATACTGCCCCACGCCTTTTCAGCGACCCGGCGGGTCGAGCGCGACACTTTCGAGCCGATAGCGCCAGGCACGATCGCCAAGCTTGCCGGGCTTACCGGCGTCGCGGCAGTGAAGCAGCCGCTGCGCAGCACGGGCGGAACGGCACGGGAGACGCCTGAACGCGTCCGTGCGCGCACGATCGAGCGGGTTCGGCATGGCGGCCGGGTCCACACCCTGTGGGATTATGAGCGGCTGGTGCTGGGCAACTTCCCGCAAGTGGAGCGGGTTCGCGCGATCGCAGTGGGCGACGGATTGACGGTGCTGGTTGAAGGTCCGGCACCGCTTCGAGGGGCTGTGGCGGCGTGGCTTGAGGCGCGCGCTAGTCCTTTCGCTCGGATTGCAGTTGTTGCGCCGGAGCCGGTGACGGTCGACGTTTCTGCCGAGCTGATAAGCGATAGCGACATGGCCGCAATCGAGGCTGCAGTGCAGTGCCTCCTGAACGACGGACTCGCGCTTGAGGACGCGGCCGGCGCAGAAGCTATTCGAGCCCAGGTTTTGCGGGTGCTGATGGAGCGGCCCGAGGTGGCTTCGGTCGAGCGGCTGCGGGTCTCGATCAGCGAAGGCACGGCGGCATGGCGCGTGCCGGTGGCGGGCACGATCCACATCGCAGCGATCCAAGGCGCAACGCGGTGGTAGCGGGAAGTGCCGTGCTTCCTCGCAATCCGGTCCTGCCCCCGGCCCAGGATTACGACGCACTGAAGGCCGAGATGATCGCGGCGGTGCAACGGCTGTGCCCCGAATGGACCGACTTCAACGCCCATGATCCCGGCGTCACATTGATCGAATTGCTGT
Source organism: Sphingomonas sp. IC-56 (assembly GCF_021043375.1). Classification (GTDB taxonomy): domain Bacteria; phylum Pseudomonadota; class Alphaproteobacteria; order Sphingomonadales; family Sphingomonadaceae; genus Sphingomonas. The sequence continues at coordinate 201,813 of NZ_JAJNDV010000005.1, read as the reverse complement.
GCTTCGCGCTGACCGATCTGGGATATCGGGTGGGCCTCCCGATTGAGGCGCTGCTGGGCTCCAGCATGGAGGAACTCGCACGCCCTGCTCTTTTCTCGGCGCCGCCCGTGACGGTCGCGGATTTCCGCCGCTTGCTGCTCGATCGCGTGGAAGGCCTCGGCAATGTCTGGCTGCGTCCACGCGGCACGACCGGACTGCACGACATCCGATTGCAACCAGAGCTGCCACTGCCCGGCGTGCATCCGGAAACCCGGCCTTCTTATAAGCAGTTGATCGAGCGCACGCGGCGCGCATGGGAGCGGCACCGTCCGCTGTGCGAGGACATCGGCTCGATCCGGTTACTCGAACCCAAACGCACGGTGATCCAGGCGTGCGTGCGGATGGAGCGTGGCGCACATCCCGAAGCCGTGCTGGCGCAGGCGCTGTTCAGGATCGCCCTGACGCTTGCACCCGAACCCAGGCGGAGCGCCCTGGAAGGCGTGGCCCCAGCATCGGGGATTGAAGGACCGCTGATGCTAAACGGCATGATCGCGACCGGTCAGTTGGGCGAGAAGCCGGCGGAAATCGATACTGCCGCGCTGTGGGAGCGGATCGCGGACGTGCCGGGGGTGCTGGGTATCGACGATCTGCGGCTCTGGGTGGAGGGTGCCGGCCATTGCACCCGCTATGCGATCGGACCGGATGATTATTGCAGCCTGGACGGCGCGTTCGAAGCGACCGCACTGCCTATCGTGGTGGAGCGGGGTGGCCAGCGGTGCACCGTGGACCGTGGCGAAGTGCTTCGGCAGTTGATGCGGCTCTGGGCAGCGCATCGAAACCGTGGTCCGCTGAAAAGCGCGCATCAACAGCCATTCGGCAAGCCGAAGCCGGGTTCTCGCAATCTGCGCGCCTTTGCCCCGCTCGGGCCGCAATTGCCACGTGTCTATGGTCTGGCGAGCGGTAAGCCCGAAACTGCGGCAGCCCGACAATTGCACGGGCTGCTGAAGCTCTTTGAAGATGCGATGCTGTTATTCTGCGAGGAGCTTGGCCAGGTCCAGGGGGTTGGCACGGGTTCGGGGGAACAGATTGCCCCGCGCTGGCTCGACATGCTGCTTTCCATACATGGCATTGCGCCGCCGCCCGCCGCGTTGCCCGCTTCCCGCCGGACTGCTGCGAAGCGCGCGCTGCTGGCAGCGAGCGACGCCATGGGCCAGCGCCGCGGGCGCGGGTTCGATCCGGAGGCGCGAGCCGGTTCGCGGCGATTTGCGGGGCCCGAGCTGCGGATGCGGCTCATGCTCGGAACCGGCGTGCGGATAACACTTGTCGAGCACAATATGCTGCGCCCGCGCCGGGAGGAACATGGCACGCACGCGAGCACTGGGCAGCGCCATGGCATGACGGTGAGCGCAGTCGTTTCGGGCGGCGAAGCGGATCGGGCGCAGATCACCGCCATGCTGCGTGATGAAGTACCTGCGCACCTTAGGCTCCGCGTTCATTTTCTGGATGGGGCGCGCTGGCGGCACTTCCATCACGTCCACCGCTTGTGGCGCACCGCGCTGCGGCTCGACGAATTGCGGGCGACCGATGCGCTGGCAGCGCAATTGCGGGACATGCTGGAAAAGATGGACGCGTGAACAACGGCGCGTTCATCGAAGCGGAGATCGCCTGGTTTGGCCGTGTACTCCAGCGGCGGCTGGTTCTGCATGCGCGGGAAGTTTCAGGCAGCGTTCTGGACGGGCTTCCGCCACCCGACCTACCTCCGTCCCTGCCCTATGCCGATGGCGTCCGGGCAGCGGGTCTGTCGCCCGACGAACGGCTGGTGCTGATGCTGGCATTGGCGCCGCAGCTGCGGCCGCAGATGCTCGATATGCTGCTGAGCCAGAACGAGGCGACAGGGAGGCGGTTCACCGAGTTTGGCGGGACGCCAGCGAATGATCACGGCTTCCGCCCGACGCGCGAGACGGCGCTGTTCCTGCTTGCCGGCGAGGACATGAACCAGAGGCTGGAAGCGCTGCGCCTGTTCGCACCCAAGGCACGGTTGCAGGCGGCGCGGATGTTGGCGGTGCCGGAGGAGGATGGCGAGGTGGGCCTATCGACGGCGTTGACCATCGGTCGGAAATGGCTGGACCGCCTGACCGGTGCGGGCGCCGAGCTGCATTTCCCACCCGGCTTTCCCGCTCAGTTGATCGAGACACCCTATGGCGAAGCCGATCTGGTGCTGACCGGGACCGCCCGCGAGGAGGTGGATGGACTGCTCGCCTGGGCGCGGCACGAGCCGCTGGTGATGGAGGATTGGGGGCTGAAGCGGCACCTGAAGCCGGGATATCGCGCGCTGTTTCATGGGCCGCCGGGCACGGGCAAGACAATGACGGCGGCGGTTCTGGGCAAGATGCTGGACCTGCCGGTCTACCGCGTCGACCTGTCCCGCGTGGTGAGCAAATGGATCGGCGAAACCGAGAAGAATCTCGGCGCCCTGTTCGACAAGGCCGCCGAGCGCAGGATGCTGTTGTTCTTCGACGAGGCCGATGCGCTGTTCGGTAAGCGGGGCGACACACAGAGTGCCAATGACCGGCACGCCAATCAGCAGATCGCGTATCTGCTCCAGCGGATCGAAGACTGTCCGGGCTTGGTCATCCTGGCGAGCAATCTGAAGGGGAATATCGACGCGGCGTTCGCGCGGCGGTTTCAGGCGAGCGTGTATTTCGCCGTGCCGGAAGCGGCGGAACGGTTGATCCTTTGGCGCAAGTTGTTTGGCGCTTTGCCTGGCCTGACGTTGGGGGCGGACGCGATGCGGGCGCTTGCGCGCGATTATCCGCTGAGCGGGGGATCGCTGATCAACGTGCTGCGGGGGGTGGCGCTCAGGCTGGCCGAGGGTGAGCCGGTGGGGCTGGAGGCTGTTCGCGCCGAAGCGGAGCGCGAAGCGGTGAAGGCAGGGGTGCTTGCTGGCTGAGACAGACCTTCCCGCGGTGGCGCAGCTTGCGGAGAAGCTCACCTTGCAGGTGCGGACTTCCCGCGCTTTGATCGAAGCAGGGCTTGGGGACCGGATTGCCGAGCTCAACCGGCGTGAATGGGTGCCGGTGATTGGGCGCGCGCTCGACGCGTTCGGGGGGCCCGATGCCGTTCGGCTGGAGCGCCTGGTGATAAAGCTGGGGCGCCTTCGGCCTGGGGAACTGAACGATGTGCCTCAGAGGCTGGCGGCAGGTTTGCGAGATGCCCTGGCGGCGCGGCTGGCCCAGCCGCGGGGCGTGGTGCGGCGACCCGCCGGTGCCGCGATGCTCACGATGTTCGAGCATTATCTGGTGCATGGCGCCTGGCCCTATGGCAGCGGGATCGATGTTCGGACCACGCCCGGCGCGATGCTGCGCGTGCTGGTCGAGGCTGAGCCGCAGGCGCTTGTCGCCATGCTGCGGGCGCGTGGCGGGAGTGAGCCGTTGCTGCGCCGTTTGGTGCTGCAGATTCCCGAGCCGTTGTTGGGTGCGCTGCTGCACCGGCTCGAGCCTGTGCATGCCGCCTATGTGCTCGCCTATGTGGAGGAAGTACGCGCCAGTCACGCGGAGGAACCGGTGGTACCGGCGGGCGCCGACCAGCTTACCGAGATGCTGTGGACCATCGTGCTGCGCGATGCGCTCGGCCAGTCGGGGTTGCAGGCGAATCGGAAGGCCTTTTTGCGCCGCCTGCTTCGCGGGTTGGCGGAGGCCAGCGGGACGCCGCTTCCCGCCCTGCTGCGGCAGTTGCGGCGGGGCCTCCTCGCCCTGGGGAAGCAGCGCCGGGCTCCGGGATCGCTAGTGGAGATATTGGGCCAGTTGATGGCTGAGGAGCCCGCGATGTTGGTGGATGCCGCCGCGTGGAACCGGCTGTCTGAATATCTGTTCAAAGACCATGGGCGCTGGTCCGCTGGCGAAATAGCGGAGCTGAGGCGCGTCGCGCGTGCAGCGCGGAAAGTTCGGCCAATGGCCTTCGCATCGCTGGTCCGGCGATCGGTTCTTACCGGATCGGCGTCGGCGTTCATGCGGCTGGAAGCGCTGATGCCATCGCAACCAGTCGCTGCTGCTAATCATTATCAGCCCCCTTCAAGTGGAGCTTGGCTAGGCTTTTCCGACGCAGCCAAGCTTCCTTCGGCGGAATGGAGCCGCATCCTTGCCGCGTTCTTGCAGGCGGCGAAGTGCAGCGCGGAGGAGCGGGATGCGGTCCTGGCAGCTTTGACCTTCATGGATGAAGCGCAGCCGATCGGGACGGCGTTGCGAACCGCTCTCAATACCCTCGCGGCACGTCGTGGCATTTCGCGGACGGCGTTGCGTCGCTCGCTGCGGCGGTCACCAGATATGGTAGACGAGGTCATTCAGCTGAACTTGTCGTCCCGGCAGGTAGTGAGGCGGTTGGCCGAACGGCAGCAGGTGATTGGCCAGACTGCGACGCTGGGTGAGATGCGGTTGGGGTTGAGCGAGCCGAGCCGGTCTTTGGCGCTGGCCTCCCTCGGGGGCGAATCCCCGGCCACTCCTGGCGGGGGCTCAGTTACACGGTTCGAGGCAGGTGCGCGGCGCTACCGCGTGGCGGCGGGGCTGCGGGTCAGGCCTTTTGCGGTGCTGGAGCAACTTGGCAGGTCTCCCGCGATGATGGTGGGAGCTGCAATAGGGTTTGCCGGGCTGTCGGTGAATGCCCGCGAGCGGGTGTTGGCGCTGGGGAAGCGGCTTACGGGGCGCGCAGGGCGGCACGCGATCGACTCACACAAGGTTGCGCTGGCGCTGGAGCGGACGATTGCAGCGGCGGACTGGCGGGCGGGCAATGGGGATTTCGTCGGCGAATGGCTGCGGCAGTTGGCGAAGCTGGCGAGCCTTTCTGAGCAGGTGGCTGTGAAGCGCTTGGTCGAGGGTGCGATAGAGGCCGTCGATGTGCCGCAGGCCAAGGCGCAGAAGCTGCCGGCGGCGGCGGTGCGGACCCGGGCCGGCGGGTTGCTCGGAATTGTTGGACTTCCGCAACGATCTGCGGTTCGGCGCGCGTTTGGCAATTCGCGGCAGCGCATGCTGCTGGTCAAGGCGCTCACCGAAGGCGAACTGGCGGCATTGCTGGCGTGGGTGTGCCCGGGGCTGGCGTCCGGTCTGCTGCACGTAGCCGAGCGGATCGGATCGGTACGGCGATCGGCCGGGGCGCCGGTTGCGCGGACCGAGCAGTGGCTGGCGGTTCTGGCCGCCGCCACGTCTGACGGACATGCCGTGATGCGGCTGACGTCGATGATGCTGGATGGTGGTGCAGGCTGCCCTGCCCCGTCCCCTCTCGTCCGCCACAAAGTGGAGGCCGGGCTGGCGCGCTCGCTGGAGGGAATGCGCGATGCGCCGCTCCGCATTGCGCTGGATCTGCGCAAGCAAGCGCGCGCGAAGCAGAGTGAGCCGGTCAAGGGCACGGCTGAAGCGACGATCTGGGTCGGTAATGCGGGCCTGGTCCTGCTCTCCGCCTATCTGCCCAGGCTGTTCGAGGCGCTGGAGTGGATCGAGGCGGATGAAGTCGGGGGCTGGCGCTGGATGTCGCGGGAGGTACAGGATCGTGCGCCGCACCTGCTGCAATGGCTGGCGGACGAGCGCAGCGACGCGGCGGAACCGGAACTGGTGTTGCCCAAGCTGCTTTGCGGCCTCGCCCCCGCCGACGTTATCCCTCCGGCGATTCAGCTGGAAGCCGAAGAGCTTAGATTGGCCAAGATGCTGCTCGCCACCATGCGCGCCAATTGGTCGCCGCTGGCCGACAGCTCGGTGCAGGCGCTTCGCGAAACCTTTCTGCAGCGCGGCGGGCGGCTGACGAAGAAGCCGGAAGGCTGGGCGCTGGACGTGGAGACCAAGGTGCTCGACGTCCTGCTCGAGCAATTGCCATGGGGGTTCAGCACCATCGCACATGGCTGGATGCCCGAACCGCTCACCGTTCGCTGGCGGTGAAGGTCAGGCGACCAGCGCGGGTGCAGCCTCCAGCATCCCCACGACCCGCGCGACAAGCTGCTTCCCATCGAAAGGCTTGCCGATCACGGCGATGTGACGGAAGCCGTCGGGAAGATGGTCGCGGCCATAGCCGCTGACGAACAGGAACGGCAGTTCGAGGCTGGTCAGCGTCTCGGCAACCGCTTCGACGCTTGCGCCCTGGAGATTGCCATCGAGCAGCGCGGCGTCGGGACGCGTAGCGCGGATCGTCTCGATCGCGCCCTCGGCAGTGGCGGCGGGACCGATGATCTCTGCGCCAGCTTCCTCCAGGATCGAGACCAGTTCGAGAGCGACCAGCGGTTCGTCCTCGATCACCAGCACGCGGCGGCCGGCGAGTGCGCCCACGGAAGCGGCGATCTTGGGAAGCGGGGATGCGGGCGCGGCGGGCGCCGGCGCGGGCGATGGCGCCGCCGGGGGCAGGATCACACCGGGATTGGGGAGGGTGAAGCGCCATTGAAGGCCGTTGGGTAGATAGGCGGGCTCGGCCGTGCCGCCCTCGGCCTGGATGCTGCGCTGGATCAGAGCGGTGCCAAAGCCGCGGCGGCTGGGGGGCTCGACGGCGGGACCGCCCTGCTCCGCCCAAACGAGTGCCAAGCCGTCGGCGCTGGCCTGCCAGGTGAAGCTCAGCCGGCCCTCGGGCGTGGACAGCGCGCCGTACTTGTTCGCGTTGGTGGCGAGCTCGTGGATCACCAGCGCGAGGTGCAGCGCAGTTTCAGGCGGCAGATCGATGTCGGGGCCCTCAACGGTCAGCCGGCTTTCATCGATCGTCCCGAGTTGGAGTTGATCGTTCACGAGCTCGCGCAGGCTTGCCCCTTGCCACGTCGCGCTGCTGAGCAGCGAGTGTGCACGGGCGAGCGCGTGGATGCGGCCGATAAAGGTGGGCGCGAACGCCGCGGGCTCTGCGGCATGGCGCAGCGTCTGCGTGGCGATCGCCTGGACCGAGGCGAGCGTGTTCTTCACGCGGTGGTTGAGTTCGCCGATCAGCAGCTTCTGCGTCTCTTCGGCACGGCGGCGCTCCGACACATCGAGGATCTGGACGTTGATCGACACGAGCTTGCCCGCGGCGTCGCGCAGCGCCGAGCAGTACCATTCCGAATGCAGTGCCTCGCCATTCTGGCAGAAGACGCGCTGTGCCTGCATGTGCCGCGCCCGGTCGCCCGACACGAACTCTTCGAGCAACGCCGAGAGCGCGGTGGCATCCTCTTCGTTGATCCATTTGAGCGAAGGCAGGCAGACCCCCTCCACTTCCGCCGCGGTCCACCCGAACAGGCGCTCGGCCCCCTTGGACCAGGTGCGGATGCAGAAGTCGGCGTCGAATTCGACCACGGCGAGCGGCGAATTATCGCTATGCGCCTGAACACGCCCGAGCGCGGCGGAGAGCTGGTCGCGCTGCTCGGCGATCTCCTGACGCTGGCGGGCGAGTTCGACGAAGATATCGACCTTGTTGCGCAGCAGCTGGGTGTCGACCGGCTTGAGGAGGTAATCGACTGCGCCGGTTTCATAGCCGCGGAAGCGGCGGCGCTCGTCCCCCGCAGCCGCGGTGAGGAAGATGATCGGCACGCGCCGGGTGCGTTCGGTGCCGCGCATGAATTCGGCAAGTTCGAACCCGTTCATGCCGGGCATGTTGACGTCAAGCAGCGCGAGCGCGACGTCATGGACCAGCAGCAGCTCAAGTGCCTCGGGCCCCGAGCGCGCCTGGAGCAGTTCAAGCCCGTCGCTGCGCAGCAGTGCCTCGAGCGCGGTCAGGTTCTCCGGCACGTCGTCGACGGCGAGGATCTTCACCTTGTCAGCCGGCATGCTGGAGCTCCCGGACCGGGGTACGGGCGTCGGTGTTGCGGCGGTAGATCTTTTCACGCTCGTTGAAGTCCGCAAAGCAGTTCGCCTGCGTGGAGAAGCGCAGATTCTCCTTTGAGCCAAGGCCGAGGAAGCCGCCGCGGACCAGCGAATCCCCGAAAAGGCCGAGCGCCCGGTCCTGAAGCTCCCGGTCGAAATAGATCAGCACATTGCGGCTGGAGACGAGATGCGCTTCGGCAAACACCTGGTCGGTGGCGAGATTGTGCTCGGCGAAGACGGCGCGGGCGCGCAGGCTCTTGTCGAACACGGCGGCGCCATAGGCCGCGGTGTAATAGTCGGAGAGCTGGGTGGCCGCGCCCGAGCGGCGGTGGTTCTCGGTGAACAGCGGGATGCGATCTAGGTCGTAAATGCCGGCTCTCGCACGGTCGAGCGCGGCGGGGCTGATATCGGTGCAATAGAAGATCGTGCGATCCTCCAGCCCTTCCTCGCGGAACAGGATGGCGAGCGAATAGAACTCCTCGCCGTTCGCACAGCCGGCGATCCACACCTTGAGCGAGGGATAGGTGCGCAGATGCGGGATCACTTCCTCACGCAGCGCGCGGAAGTAATCGGGATCGCGGAACATCTCGCTCACCTGGATGGTGAGAAAGCCCATCAGCTGCGACAGCATCGCGGGATCGTGCAGCACCCTGTCCTGGATCTGCGAAAAGGTTTGGCAGCCCAGGCTTTGGCGCGCGCGGCACAGGCGGCGTTCGACCGAGCCACGCGCATAGCCGCGAAAGTCGTAATGGTAGCGCCGCCAGATCGCCTCCAGCAGCAAGTCGATCTCGATCTTCTCGACCGGGCTGAGCTGCGGGTCGGGGGTCATCGCGGCATCCATACGCGGGTGAGCGACAGGAGCTTGTCGACGTCCAGCGGCTTGGACAGATAATCATTGGCGCCAGCGTCGAGACAGTCCTGCTGGTCGCGTGCCATCGCCTTTGCAGTCAGCGCGATGATCGGCAGGTTCTTCCAGCGCGGATCGCGGCGGATTTCGCGGGTGGCGGTGAGGCCGTCCATTTCCGGCATCATCACGTCCATCAGGACCAAATCGACCGGATCGGCGCCGTCTGCCCCGCTATCGGCAAGCGCCTTCAGCCCCTCCAGCCCGTTGCGCGCAATGCGGACCTTGGCGCCATGCGGCTCGAAGATGCTGGTGAGCGCATAGACGTTGCGGATGTCGTCCTCGACCACCAGGATCTGGCGGCCCTCCAGCGCGGCGTCGCGGCCGAGCGACTTGGCGAGCAGCTTTTGCTGCGGTTCGGGCAGTTCGGATACGACCTGGTGGAGGAAGAGCGTAACCTCGTCGAGCAGGCGCTCGGGGGACTTGGCACCCTTTACGATGATCGACTTGGAATATTTGCGCAGGCGCAATTCCTCGTCCGACGACAAGTCGCGGCCGGTATAGACGATCACCGGCGGGAAGCCGAAGCTGTCATCGGCGCTGAGGCGGTCGAGCAGGTCGAGGCCCGATGCGTCGGGCAGGTTCAAGTCGAGCACCATGCAGTCAAAGGTCTGTTCGGCGAGCTTGGCGAGGCAGTCGGCGGCGGAGTGCGCCTCCACCGTTTCGACATCGCGAGAGGCGAGCAGCAGCTTGACGCTTTGTGCCTGCTGCGCGTCGTCCTCGACCACCAGCACGCGGCGCAGGCGCTGCGACAGCTTGGCCTCCAGCCCTTCGAGCATGTCGACCAGCTGGTCGCGCTTCACCGGCTTGAACAGATAGCCGACTGCGCCGCCCGCGAGCGCCGCCTGGGTGTCGTCGTCGACCGAGACGACATGGACCGGGATGTGGCGGGTGCGCACATCGCGCTTGATCCGGTCGAGCACCGACAGACCGGTGTGATCAGGCAGGTTCATGTCGAGGATGACGGCGTGGGGCAGATATTGGCGGGCCATCAGCGCGCCTTCGTCGGCAGTGCCGGCGACCAGGCACTGGAAGCCGAGTTCCTGCGCGAGATCGTAGAGGATACGGGCAAAGGCCGGATCGTCCTCCACCACCAGGATCACGCGGCTGTCGCCGGTCAGCCGCTCGCGGTCGTCCTCGACCGAAGGGCGCGCCGAACGGAAGCGCGCCGGCGTCGGCGCGGAGGTGGGGAGCCCGGCCGGCGCATCGGCGGCAAGCGGTGCGCGGTCGTCAAGAACCGCGGGCTGGACGCGCGCGACATCATAGCTTTCGGGCAGCAGAATCGAGAAGGCGCTCCCCTCTCCCGGCGTGCTTTCGACGCGCAGCTCGCCGCCCAGCAGCCGGGCGAGTTCGCGCGAGATCGAGAGGCCGAGGCCCGTGCCGCCGTACTTGCGGCTGATCGTGCCGTCGGCCTGACGGAACGCTTCGAAGATGATCTGCTGCTGGTCCTGGGGGATGCCGACGCCGGTGTCGCGAACGGTGAAGGCGACCCGGCCATCCCCGACCCGCGACACGGCCAGCGTGACGCTGCCGGTCTGGGTGAACTTGACTGCGTTGGACAGGAAGTTCTTGAGCACCTGTTCGAGGCGCTGGGGATCGGTTTCGATCTCTTCGCCGGCAGCCGGGTTGAGCTCGATCTGAAGGGCGAGGCCCTTGCCCGTCGCTGCCGGTTCGAACGCAGCCTTCATCTTGGAAAGCAGCGGCGCGATGCGGAAGCGGCGCGGCTGGATGTCGAGCTTGCCGGCCTCAATCTTGGAGATGTCGAGCACGTCGTTGATCAGCAGGAGCAAGTCGTTGCCCGAGGTTTCGATCGTCTCGGCGAACTTGACCTGTTCGGGCGTGAGCGTGCCGCCGCGATTATCGGCGAGGAGGCGGGCCATGATGAGCAGCGAGTTGAGCGGAGTGCGCAGCTCGTGGCTCATGTTGGCGAGGAACTCGGACTTGTAGCGGCTGGCCTGCTGGAGGTCGCTGGCCTGGCCGCGCAGCGAAGTCTCGGCGCGGGTGAGGTCGTCGCGCTGCGCCTCCAGCGTGTGGGCGAGTTCTTCCAGGCGGGCGTTGCTTTCTTCGAGTTCGGTCTGTTGCGCTTCGAGGCGGGCCTGCGACTCCTGGAGCGAGCGGCTCTGCGCCTCCAGTTCCTCGTTGGAGGAGCGCAGTTCCTCGCTTTGTGCCTGGAGTTCCTCAGCCTGTTGCTGGGTCTCCTCGAGCAGTTCGCGCAGACGCGCGCGATACTTGGCCGAGCGGGCGGCGACGCCGATCATCTCGGACACCGACTCCAGAAGCTCGGGCACTTCCTGGGAATAGTGGCGATTGAAGCCGAGTTCGGTGACGGCGATCACCGTGCCGTCGGCCTTTGCGGGCGTGATCAGCAGGCGCGTGGGACGCGCGCGGCCAAGGCTCGAGCCGAAGTAGAGGTAGTTTTCGGGAACGTCGTCGATGGCGATGCTGCGGCCCTCGGCCACCGCCTGGCCGAGCAGGCCGTCGCCCCGGTCGAACCGTTCGGGGATCGGTGCGTCGGCCGGGGCTCCATAGGTGGCGTGGCGGACAAAGCCCTGCCCGTTCTGGATGAACAGCGCGCCGGCCTGGGCCTGGGCATAGTCGACCAGGAAGCGCAGCGCGTTGGTGCCGAGCTGGTCCAGCGTCTGTTCGCCGGCCAGCGCCTTGGCAAGGCCGAGTTGCGCGCCCTGCAGCCATTCCTGCCGCTCCACGGCCTGGCGGTTGCGGATAAAGAAGACGCCGACCACCGCGACGATCCACATCGTCACGCCCCCGATCGTGCGATTGGTGCGCGACACGAACGGGTCGATGCCCGCCGGCGCCAGGTGGAAGCCGACGATCAGCAGGATCGTCACGCAGACCGCAACCACCACCGGCGCCTCCCGGCGCGGCGCGGCATAGGCCAGGATCACCGGCAGGATGTAGAGGACCCAGACCGCAGTGCCGAGCGGCAGCAGGAAGTCGGCGGCGAACGGGGCCACGGACAGAACCGCCAGCGCGGCATAGAGCGGCAGCGTGTAATTCCTACGGGCAGAAGACGTCATCAACCAGGGTTCTCGGCAGCGGCACGGGAGGTGGTTCTATTCCAGCGGCTGCGTGCGCATGCAACCTATGTGAAATCCGATCCTTTGCAGGATCACCGACGGATAGCCGCATCTTCCCATGCGGGTTTATCCGGAATGTTTCCGGCGGGCGGCGTCAGGAGACCGCTTTGGCAAGCTGCGCCTTGCTCATCTTCGAGCGGCCCGCGATGTCCTGCTTTTGCGCCCTTTCGTACAGTTCCGCCTTTGTTGGGGCATCGCCACTGCTCTGGCGGCGGCGCCTGGCGTTCTGCTGAGGCGTTTGCTGGTTGGAGGCACCCGACTCGCTAAGGCCGATCGCAACCGCCTGACGGCGGCTCTTCACCTTCTTGCCGGCGCCTGTCTCGAGTTCGCCTTCCTTGAACTCGTGCATGACGCGTTCCATCGTCGCCATTTGACCGCCCGTCTGTTTGGCCATGTCGTCCTCCTCAGGCCGGCTTGAACGAGAACAGCGCCGTGGGCAGCGCGGGCGGTGCGTCCGGCTTGAACCAGTAGGTGTCCTGAATATGGCTGGCGGTGACGTACAGCGTACCGTCCGGCCCTTCCGACATGGTGTCGGGCCAGCGCAGGCGGCCGTCGGTGACGACGTGCTCGGTGCCCGAGCCGGTCCAACGCGTGACCGAGTTGTCGGTCGGCGAGGTCACATAGAGCGTGTTGTTGCTGCTCATCCACAGCCCATCGGCGACGTGGGTGGTGCCAACCGTCTCCACCGCAGCCTCGACCACTTCCTTTGGCGTGTCGGCCGTCAGCCGCCCGGTATCGATCGCATAGAGCGTGCGGCCGGTCAGCGCCTGCCAGCAAAGCTTGCTGCCATCGTTCGCGATGGCGATGCCGTCTGCCGAAAAGGCCGGCTGGCGTCCATCGGGGCGGCGAAGCGGCGCGCCATCGACTTCGACTGTCACATCCTTCTCCATCTGCGTCGAGGGATGGCCGTCAAGCGCGCGAAACGCAGTGCCGGCTTCCAGATCCACGACGATGATGGCACCGCGGGTGCCGGAGTCTGTGATATAACCCGTCCGTCCGTCGGGGCTGAAACGGATGTCGTTGAGATAGGTGCCCTGAAGCGCCACGTCGCCCGAGAAGCCGATGACCTTGGTCACCTGGTTCGTGGCGAGATCGATCCGGACGAGCTTGGGACCACCTTCCAATATCTTCTCGTTGCCCGGGGCGGCGGGATCGAGGACCCACAGCGCGCCGTGACGATCGGCGACGACAGACTGAACGCAGACGAAATAGTCCTCGACCGGCATTTCGTTCTGTTTGGCGTTGCGCCAGCTGTTCCACTTCTCATCGGGATAGGGCCTGAGTTCGCCGCCGGGCAGCAATTCGGCAACCGAGATCGGCGAGTCTTCGGTCCAGCGCGGAAAGTTGACGAAGATGCGCCCGTCAGGACTGACGGTGACGCCAGTCACCTGGTGTTCAAACCTGGCAACCTCGGTAAGTGCGACCGGAACGCTGCCGCGTTGATCGAGCTGTTGTTCATCCATGATCCGCTCCCAAGTCCACGCGCATGCGAACGCAAACTTGCAGCGGGCCCTTCCGTTGCGTCCGATCACGCCTGCAGCGCAATTCGAACGGGTTGCGTTGCCAAGTTCGACGACAAGCTTATGGTACCGCTCACAAAATATAGAAGTGAGAGGGTGCCGATGTTGTTGCGCTGGAAGCTGTCCACTGCCCCCCTGCGCGCCGTGTTCCTGGCGGCCGCTGCTGCGCTTTCGATCGGCGCAGCCAGCCCCGCGCCTGCCATCCGGCTGAACCAAATCGGCTTCCTGCCTGATACCGCCAAGCGCGCAGTGGTTGCCGCCGCATCGACCAAGCCCCTCGCGTGGCGGGTAGTCAACGCGAGCGGCAGGATCGCCGCGCAAGGATCGACAACCGTGATCGGCGACGACGCGGCGTCGGGCGATCACGTCCATCTTGTCAGCTTTGACGGCGTGACGGCGCCTGGCACCTACCGCATCGAAGTCGCCGGGCAGACCAGTCGCGCCTTTGCGATACGCGCCGGGCTCTACGCCCCGCTGGCGTCGGCGGCGCTGAACTTCTTCTATCAGAACCGCGCCGGGATTCCGATCGAGGCGCGCTATGCCCGGGGCACGCAATGGGCACGGCCAGCCGGGCACCCCAAGGAAGTCGCGCCTTGCTTCGAGGGCGCGGACGAGCGCGGCACGGAGTGGCCAGGGTGCAGCTACACGCTCGACGTGACCGGCGGATGGTATGACGCCGGGGATCACGGCAAATATGTCGTGAATGGCGGCATTGCGCTGTGGACTCTGCAGAACCTGTACGAGCGCCAGGCCGCCGCTGGGCGGTTTGCCTTCGCCGATGGCCGCGCTCGCCTGCCCGAGGCGGGCAATGGTATCGATGACCTGCTCGACGAGGCGCGATACGAGATGCGGTTCCTGCTGGCGATGCAGGTGCCCGAGGGCACCCGTGCACAGGTGCCGGTGGGTCCGTTGCAGCCCGGCGCAAAGCTGACGTTCAGCACCATCAATGCAAGTGGCATGGCGCACCAGAAGGTCGCCGACCGCAACTGGACCTCGCTTCCCACCCGCCCGCACGAGGACAAGGAAGACCGGCTGCTCTATCCGCCGACGACCGGCGCGACGCTCAACCTGGCGGCGGTGGCCGCGCAGTGCGCTCGGATCTGGCGAAGCGTCGATCCAACGTTCGCGGCGACATGCCTGAGCGCAGCAAAGCGCGCCTATCAGGCGGCGCTGCGCAATCCGCAGGTTTATGCCACCAGCAGCTTCACTGGCAGCGGCGGCTATGGCGACAATGACCTGTCGGACGAACTATATTGGGCGACCGCCGAACTGTGGGCTGCCACTGGCGAGGCGACCTACGGGGACGCGTTGCGGGGCATGCCCGCGCATCGCGCGGCGGTGCGCGAGCCCAATTGGGGCAATGTCGCTGCGCTGGGCGCGATCACGCTGGCCAGTGCGCCGGGCGTTCCGCAAGCCGAGGCAAGCGGCGCCAAGGCAGCGCTGGTGGCGGCGGCCGACGGGTTCCTGGCCGAGGAAGCGCGTTCGGGGTATCGCATTTCCTATGCGACGCTTGCTTATCCCTGGGGCTCCAATTCCTCGATCCTGAACCGGGCGATGATCCTGGGTCTTGCGCACCGCTTCACCGGAGACGCGCGCTATCGTAACGGCGCGGTTGATGCGATGGACTATGTGCTGGGTCGCAACCCGCTCGACCAGAGCTATGTGTCGGGCTTTGGCGCGCGGCCGCTGATGAACCCGCACCACCGGTTCTGGGCGCACCAGCTTGATGCGTCGCTGCCAGGGCCGCCACCGGGCGTGCTTTCGGGCGGGCCGAATTCCACCTCGATGGGCGATCCCGTCGCAGCGCCGATGAAGGGCAAATGTGTGCCGCAGCGCTGCTGGAAGGACGACATCGCGGCGTACACGTTCAACGAAGTGGCGATCAACTGGAACGCGCCTCTGCTGTGGGTAGCGTCGTATCTGGACGGCAACGCATGATGATCTCACCAGCATAGGGCGGAGAATAGCGCCGCCTTATGCTGGTCGATCCGGTGCATCTCAATTTTTCCGGGCGCCAGGTCGTGCCCTCATGAGTAGGCGTGGTCAGGGACGGCTTTCCGCCCGCTTGTAAGTTCGTGTGAGACAGTTCGCGGGGGGTCGCTGAGCCGACACTACGGTCGCCCGTCCGCTTCTGCTTTGCTTGATCACCGGTTTGACCATTCGCAGGGATGGCGTCGCGCCTACTTCCGCGAGCCTGAAGGCCACTCAGCAATCCTGAAAGCCCTGACTGTTCGCGGGAGAGCGAATCCAGGCGACACGGATCACCTGGGCACAAAAAAGAGGCGGCGCTTTCGCACCGCCTCCCTTTTGTTGCCGTCACTGCGCTCAGTAGTTGGCGCGCAGGATGATCGAGTAACGCCGGTCGTTGGTGAAGTACGACCGCGGCGCCAGATCGTTCGATCCTGCCTTATAGGCCTGGAGCAGCTTGGTGGTCGTGTTCGTCAGGTTCACGCCCTGTACGCCCAGTTTGACGTACTTGTTGAGGTTGATGAACGCCGACGCGTCGAGCTGGCCGTTCGCGTCGTTGAAGATCGACGTGTACGGGAAGATCACGTCTGCTGCAGTGAGCAGGAAGCGCGACCGCCAGTTATACGCCGCACGCAGCGAGATCGGACCGCGCTCATAGAAGACCGTGGCGTTGACGTTGTGCTTGGACAGACCCTCCAGCGGCAGGTTGCCCTTGGCGACCGTCGACGTCGAGGACGGCGTGCCACCGTTCAGGAACGAGTTCGGAAGGCCAGAGCTGTCGATGTACGTGTAGTTGCCGTTGAAGCCCAACCCACCGAGCACGCCGGGCAGGAAGTCGAAGGTCTGCTGATAGGCAATCTCGAAGCCCTTGATCTTGCCCTTGCCCTCAAAGTTCTCCGGCCCGCGTGCCTGGATGCTCTGGGTAATACCATTGTTGGTGAGCGTCCGATTGACGAGCGACTGGTAGAAGAACCCATCTACCGTCTTGTAGAAAGCGTCGATCGACAGCTGGCCCACGCGGCCGAAATACCATTCAAGCGTGGCGTCGAACTGCCATGCCGTTGCAGGCTTCAGGTTCGGATTGCCGGCGTTGATGGTGACCGTGCCGGAGCCAGGCTCAAGCGCGTAGGTCACGTAAGGCCGAATGTTCGCGAAGTCCGGGCGCGTCAGCACCTTGGAGGCCGCGAGACGGAAGATCAGATCCCGCGAGAGGCCCAACTTCAGGTTCGCGCTGGGTAGCCAGTAGCTGTAGCTGTTCTTGAACGAAGCCGGCACGGCCGCATAGCCATCCACAGCGAAGTTCTGAAGCCGGGTATACTCCGCCTCACCCAGGTTGCAGACGCCGCTCGGCTGAACCGTCTGAGTCGTGCCATCCGGCAACTGCCGAACCGTCGCTACGCAGCGGGTCGAGAAAGGATCGACCACGCCGAGTTCGGTGCGGTTGGGGACCGCGGTCGAGGTACGCGAGTAAACGTCGGTATGGACGTAGCGGACACCGATATTGCCCGACACGCGAACGTTGCCAAAGACCGGATCGTTATTGCCGAACTGCACCATCGCATAAGCGGCGGAGTCTTCCTGGCGGACGTTCGAAACTTCGGACGGCAGGAAGGCAGTACCGGCAATGGCGCCTGCGCGCTGGCCTGCACCCAGGAAGCGGTTGCTTGCCGTCGCACCGTTGGTGCTGCGCCAGATGTCGTTCTGCGTCTGGAAGAAGCTGACCGCATCGTTGTAACCGTTGATCAGGTCGCCATTGTAGTAAAAGGCCTGCGGCGGAGCCGAGGTCTTGCCGCGGAAGAAGTTGTCGAAGCTGTACAGCGACGAACGGCTGGTATCGCCCTGGTTGAACGTGACCGGTGCGCCCGACCAGACTTCGCTGATCGCACCCCAGTTATAGGCGGTGTAGCGCACGTCCTGCTGACGCTCGGCATAGCGTGCGCCGAACTTCACGCGCTGAAAGAACTCGCCGTCGTCGAACTTGTACGCGAAGTCGCCCTTGATCTGGTATTCGTCGCCTTCGCTCTGCTCGATGTGATCCATCGCCGCGCGCCAGAACTGGAAGTCGCGGTTCTGGAAATATTCCGAGTCGCTGGCGGCCGCCATCGCAGGATTGGGCGATGCCCAGTTCGCGGCAAGCGTCAGCGGCTTGTGCGTGATGACGTTTGGCAGCTTGCCGGTCAGGTCGAGTTCCTGGTCGGCGAAGGTTGAGCCGAAGACGCTGAGGTCGACGACGTCGTGCCGTGCATAGGTATAGTCGACGTCCAGCGCGATCGACCAATGATCGTCCGGGTTCATCCGCAGGTTAAGGCCCGCGTCCTTGACAGTGTTTTCGTCGAGCACCTGACGGCGCGACAGCGACTGCTGCATGCCGCCGGTCGGAACCGTGGTGGTTGCAGAGCCGCTGGAAGCCGTGCGCCAGCCCGAGCCCGGCAGCGTGATGAAGCCGCTCTGGAACGTGCCATTGCTGTCATACACGAAGTTGGGGAAGGCGTTGCCCGTCGGGTTGTAGCCGTTGCCACGCTGATCCGTGCCGAACACGAACTGCCCGGAGCCGTTCAACTGGCACTCCGCACGCGTGGTGGCGTTGCCAGCACCGTTGACCGGGCCGTTGCCGTTCTGCTGACAGCCGGCAGGATAGGTGTTGTATTCCGAAAGATCCGGCGCAGTTTCGAACGTGTGCTCGCCCCAGGCGTTGCTGGAGTGCGTGCGCAGGAACTGCGCCGTGAGCGTCGTGCGCTCGTCGTTGCTCTGCCACTGCAGTGCCAGCGCCTGGCCGTCACGCTTACGGTTGTAGTCCTGGCTGCGGTACTGGCCGCCGATAGGCGCATAGGCAACGCTGAGCGGGTCGGCGAAGCCGTCAGCGCCCGCCGTGCCGGGCGCGCCGCAGACATTGAGCGGGTTCGGGAACGTCGCGCCGCCGACGCCGGTCACGTTACCTGGCTGCAGCGTGAAGCCGTCGGTGCCACCCGGAAGCTGGTTGCGGCAGGTCACGGTGGTGTTGGTGCCCGTGCCGGTAGCGGCCTGGACGCCGTCACGCGTCTGGAAATTGGTGACCTGGATACCGTCCGCGCGGCTCTTGAGCTGCGAATAGGATGCGTTGCCCAGGATACCGAAGGTACCGATGCCGGTTTCCCAGGTGTTGCTGATCAGCAGCGAGCCGGTCGGCGACCATTCCTTGGCGAAATCGCCGTAATTTGCCTCGATGCCGCCACCGATGTGGAAGCCCTTGTTGTCGAGCGGCTTGCGGGTATTAAGGTTGACCGTACCGGCCAGACCGCCTTCGATCAGGTCGGCAGTGGCATTCTTGTAGACCTCGACCGAGCCGAGCAGCTCGGACGGCACGTCGGCGAAGTTGATCGCCTGACCGCCGATGCCGGCAGAGAAGGTGTCACGCCCGTTGAATTCGGAGCGCACGAAGTTCAGGCCGCGCACATTGACGCCCGAGCCTTCGACCGAGAAGTGGTCGGGGTCGTTGTTGCCCGCAAAGCGGTTGATAGAGACGCCCGGAACGCGCTGCAGCGCTTCGGTGACCGAGCGGTCAGGCAGCGCGCCGATATCCTGGGCGGTGATCGCGTCGACAACGGTGTCGGAGTTACGCTTGATGTTCTGGGCGTTGGCCAGGCTCTGGCGAATACCGGTGATGACGACTTCGTCACCCGCCGCAGCCGCATCGGCCGGAGCATCCGTCGCATCCTGCGGCACCGTCTGTTCGGCACCGGGCGCATTGGTGGCAGTCGTCGCGCCGGCGGTGTTCTCTCCGCTGGCTGCGGCCGTCTGCGCATAGGCCGGCGTACCGAGTGCGAACACGCACATCGCCGTTGCCGACACACCCAAGCGCAATGTCTTCTTGCGGGACGCGTTTACGTCAGCCGCGTTCAAAATGGCATCGATGACCATTGAGGCCCCTCCCGTTGATGTCTCGGCATCTTAGTGCACGAATCTCGCGCAGTACCGTACCCGCTGCAAGTACGGCGCGCGTTTCCGGCTCGCAAGTCTTTATGTTCGCGCTAACAAAAAGTGCGGCGCTGTTGCTTATTAGCCACGCCGGGACGCTAGCCAAAGTCGGGACAGCTGATATGAACCGGCAAAAGCATCGCCGGCAATAAAGGCGGCAGTTTTTGGGGTGGGAACGCATGACGAGGCCGGACCGGCAGCGTGTCGTGGTAGTGGGGGGCGGCACATCGGGCTGGATGACCGCGGCCGCGCTCGTCAAGCTACTGCCAAATCGCTGCCACGTGCATCTCGTCGAATCGGAAGCAATCGGCATCATCGGCGTCGGCGAGGCGACTCTGCCGCACATCCGCGCCTTTAACGAACGCCTCGGCATCAACGAAGCCGAGTTCATGGCCACCACCCGCGCCACGTTCAAGTTGGGCATCGAGTTTCGCAACTGGGGCCGGATCGGCGACAGCTATATCCATCCGTTCGGCACCTTTGGGCGCGGCACGGGCGACGTTCAGTTCCACCATTATTATGCCCGGCTTCTGCATGCCGGGGTCCAGCTACCCCCGATCGAGGCGTTCTCGATGGCGTGCACGCTGGCCCGCGCCAACCGGTTCGCGCCGCCGTGGCCAGATCCCCGCCAGATCGCCTCTACCTTCGGCTATGCCTATCAATTCGATGCGGTGGCGTTCGCGCCCTATCTGCGGCGGTTTGCCGAGGCGCTGGGAGCGGAGCGCACCGAAGGCAGGATCGTCGACACTGAGCGCGAGGGCGAGAGCGGCAACATCAAGGCGATCGTGCTGGAAGACGGGCACCGGATCGAAGGCGACTTGTTCGTCGACTGTTCGGGCTTCGCGTCGCTGCTGATCGGCAAGACGCTGGGCGAGCCGTTCCAGGACTGGTCGCGCTGGCTTCCCGCGGATCGCGCCGTGGCCATGCCCTGCCGCACCGCGACCGACGTCACGCCGTATACCAGTGCCATCGCAATGCCGGCGGGCTGGCGCTGGCGCATTCCGCTTCAGCACCGCACGGGCAATGGTTACGTCTTCTCGAGCGACTTCGTGTCGGAAGAGCATGCCGCCGACGCACTCACCGCTGCCGTCGAAGGCGCACCGATGGCGAGCCCTCGCACATTGCGGTTCAAGGCCGGGCGCCGGGAGCGCAGCTGGGCGCATAATGTAGTCGCGATCGGCCTGTCGGGCGGGTTCCTGGAACCGCTGGAGTCGACCAGCATCTACCTGGTGCAGCAGGCGATTACCGCTCTCATCGAACTGTTCCCGGAGCAGCGGATCTCGCCGTTTGACCGCGACGAGTTCAACCGCATCGTCGACATGGAATATGACCGCGTCCGCGACTTCCTGATCCTCCATTATCACGCCACGCAGCGCGACGACTCCGAGTTTTGGAACTACGTCCGCACCATGCCGATCCCGGACAGCCTGGCCGAGAAGATGGAGCTGTTCCGCCGCCGCGGCCGCATCGTCAAATATCGCGAGGGCGCGTTCCTCGACGCGAGCTGGGTGTCGGTCTATCTTGGCCAGCGGGTGATTCCGGCCGGGTTCGATCCGCGCGCGACAGGTCCTTCGGTGGAAAGCTTGATCGCTGGCATGCACCAGATGCAGGCGGAGATCGGCGCCGCCGTCACGGCGATGCCAGAACACCTCGCCTATCTGGAACGCTATTGCCCGATGCCGGCCGCCGCATGACGATGCTGGACGATCCGGTGCGCAGCGTCGTGGTGGTCGGCGGCGGCATTGTCGGCTGGTCGGCGGCGGTCGCGCTCAAGCGGCGCGTGCCCGGGCTGCCGGTGACGATCGTCACCTCTCCGCCACCCGCGAACGCACTTGCCGACCGGATCGCGCAAACCCTGCCATCGACCGTGGGCTTCCACGACGATCTGGGCCTGCGCGAAGACGATGCGGTGCTGCGCGCGGGTGGCAGCTGGCGCCTGGGTACGCTGTTCGAGGGTTGGGCGCAGGACCATCCCGGCTATGTGCATGCCTATGGTCCATATGGGCAGCCATTTGGCACCGCATCGTTCCACCATCACTGGGTACGTGCCGCACATGCCGGGTCGGCAGCGCCCTTTGACGCGCACGCACCCGCCGCGATGCTCGCCCGCGCAGGGCGCATGGTGCCCTCCGAGCCTGAGCCAGGTCCACCATTTGCCGGCATCCAGGCGGGTCTGGTGCTCGACATCGACCGATATCGGGCGATGCTGGCCGCCTTCGCGCGCCACCTGGGCGTCATCATTCGCGAGGGCATTGTCGCGGACGTTCGGCTGCGCGGCGAGGATGGCTTTGTTGAGGATCTGGTGCTCGCCGACGCAAGCGTGGTTGAAGCTGACCTGTTCGTCGACGCCGCAGGACCTGCCGGCGTCGTGCGCGGAGCGATCGACGCGCAGTGGGAGGACTGGCAGGGTTGGCTCCGCGCGGACCGCTTGCTCCAGGCGCAGGCTGCGGCCTCCGCTCCATCTCCGCTCGATCACGTCGTCGCGTTTTCTGGCGGATGGCAGTGGAGGACTTCCGCGCCCGCTAAAACGCTACACGGCCTCTGCTATTCCAGCGCATTCCTGAGCGACGCAGACGCGCATCAGCGACTGGCCGAAGATGCGGGCGTTGAAGCCGGCGTCGCGCCGATAGCGTTTAAACAGGGTACTCGCCCCGAACCTTGGGCGCGCAACTGCGTGGCAGTGGGCGACGCGGCCACCGTCATCGAGCCGCTGGAATGGACCAACCTGCATCTGGCCCAGAGCGCAATCGATCGGATCGTTTCGATGATGCCGGGCCGCGCCTGCCACCCCCTGGAGACGGCCGACTACAACCGGCAGGCCAGCGCCGAGGTCATGCGCGTGCGCGACTTCGTGCTTTGCCATTATGCGACCGCCGGGCGTACCGAGCCGTTCTGGCGGCGCTCTGCCGACCTGCCCGCCAGCCTCGCGCACACGCTGAAGCTGTTCGGCGAGCGCGGCCGGCTCCCCTTCTTCGAGGAAGAGACCTTTGCACGCGACAGCTGGCTTGCCGTCCTGCTCGGCCAGGGGCTGATCCCCGGCCGTACGGACCCGCTGATCGAGGGCGCTCCGCCCGCTCAGTCGGACGCAGCAATGGCCGGCTACCGCGCGGCGATTTCGCGCGCCCTTCTCCAATTTCCCACCGCCGCGGAACATCATGCGGCGCAACTCAGACGGATCGCCCGATGAACGAACACACGATCCGCAACGTCGTCATCGTTGGCGGTGGCACCGCCGGGTGGATGGCGGCTGCGGCATTCTCACGCTTCCTCGACAATGGCGTGGCGCGCATCACGCTGGTGGAGTCGGAAGAGATCGGCACCGTCGGCGTGGGCGAAGCGACGATCCCGCCGCTGCTTACCTTCAATCGTATGCTCGGCATCAACGAGAACGACTTCATCCGCGAGACCGGCGGCACCTACAAGCTGGGCATCGAGTTCGACGGCTGGGGCGATATCGGCGAGCGCTATTTCCACCCCTTTGGCGCGCACGGCCATGATCTGGGCGGCGTCCATTTCCACCAGCTCTATCTGCGCGAACGCAAGCGCCGGGTGATGCAGGACATCTCCGCCTGGTCGATGAGCGCGGTCGCGGCGCAGGCCGGCAAGTTCGCCCGTCCGGCCGAAGGCGCGCAGTCCGCGGTGAAGGAACTGCTCTACGCCTTCCACTTCGACGCCGGGCTCTATGCCCGATTCCTGCGGCGCTATGCCGAGGCGGGCGGCGTCCAACGGATCGAGGGCAAGATCGTCGATGTCGCGCTGCGCCCCGATGACGGCCATGTCGCCGCGGTGAAGCTGGAGGACGGCCGCTCCGTCGAGGGCGAGCTGTTCATCGACTGCTCGGGTTTTCGTGGGCTGCTGATCGAGGAAGCGCTCGCCACCGGCTATGAGGACTGGCGGCATTGGCTTCCCTGCGACCGCGCGGTGGCGGTGCCCAGCCGCTATTCGGGCGATCCGGACCCCTTCACCCGCGCCACCGCGCGCGGCGCCGGCTGGCAGTGGCGCATTCCCTTGCAGCAGCGGATGGGCAACGGGCTGGTCTATTGCAGCGACTTCATGACTGCCGAAGCGGCCGAGCGCGAGCTTCTCGACAATCTGGAAGGCGAGCCGCTTGCCGAGCCGCGCCACCTCTCCTTCGTGACCGGTCGCCGCAAGCTGGGCTGGAACCGCAACGTCGTGGCGCTGGGGCTGTCCTCGGGTTTTGTCGAGCCGCTGGAATCGACCTCGATCCATCTGGTGCAGTCGGGCATCGCCAAGCTGATCGCGCTGTTCCCAGACCAGCGCTTCAACGCGATCGAGCGCGACGAATATAACCGCCAGATGCGCGACCTGTATGAGGATGTGCGCGACTTCGTCATCCTGCACTACAAGGCGACCCGCCGGTCCGACACGCCGTTCTGGGACCGATGCCGCAATATGGACGTGCCCGACACCCTGCAGCGCAAGATCGACTTGTTCCGCGCCAAGGGCCGGGTGTTCCGCGAAGCCGCGGAGCTGTTCGCCACCACCAGCTGGGTCGCGGTCTGCCTGGGCCAGCACATCGTGCCCGAAGAGCACGAGCCCGCCGCGGACGCCCTCGACGAGGAAAAGGTGGCCGGCGCGCTGGAGCAGATGCGGCAAGGCTATCTCCAGGTGGCGGCGCAGCTGCCGAGCCATGGCGACTTCCTGCGCCACACCGGCGCCTCGCTCGCGAACGCGCCCGCGGCTCTGGCGGCGGTGCCCGCGCAAGGGGAGCCCAGCTTCTCCTTCGCGTCCGAAACGCCCTTCAACTTCTCGGCCAATCCGCTGTGAGGGCAGACGCGATCCGCCGGGTGGTGATTGTCGGCGGCGGCACCGCCGGCTGGATGACGGCCGCCGCGATCACCCGCATCATGGGCGAAATGCCTGACTTCTGCGTCGAACTCGTCGAATCCGAAGAGATCGGCACGATCGGGGTGGGCGAAGCGACGATCCCGCAGATCGTCTTGTTCAACAAGATGCTCGGCATCGAGGAGGCCGACTTCGTCCGCGAAACCCGCGCGACCTACAAGCTGGGCATCGAGTTCGTTGATTGGGTGCGGCCCGGCCACCGCTACGTCCACCCGTTCGGCTTCTACGGCCTGGATATGAAGGGGATCGAGTTCCACCACTTCTGGCTGAAGGGCCGGGAATTGGGCGACCCTACCCCGCTCGACGCCTATTCGCTCAGCATCGTCGGGGGTCTTCAGGGCCGCTTCGCGCATCCCCGCCCCGACCAGCCTGCCTCGCCGCTGTCCAAGCTCGGCTATGCCTTCCAGTTCGACGCCGGGCTGTACGCCCGCTTCCTGCGCCGGCTGGCCGAGGGCAATGGCGCGGTCCGCACCGAGGGGCGCATCATCGACGTGGAGCGCGACGCGGAGACCGGCCATGTCGCCGCGGTGCTGCTCCAATCGGGCAAGCGCGTCGAAGGCGACCTGTTCCTCGATTGCTCGGGCTTTCGCGGGCTGCTGATCGAAGGCGCGATGGCGGCCGGGTTCGAGGACTGGACCCACTGGCTGCCGTGCGACCGCGCCGTGGCGGTGCCGTGCGAGAATGGCGGCGACCGCCAGCCGCTTACCCGCTCCACTGCGCGCGGCGCCGGCTGGCAGTGGCGCATCCCGCTCCAGCACCGCATCGGCAATGGCTATGTCTATTCCTCCGCCCATATCTCCGACGATGAAGCCGCGGCCACCCTGCTCGCCAATCTGGACGGCAAACCCCTCGCCGACCCTCGGCCGCTGCGCTTCACCGCCGGCCATCGCCGCCGTGCCTGGGTGGGCAACGTCGTCGCGCTCGGGCTCGCCGGCGGGTTTCTCGAGCCGTTGGAGTCGACCAGCATCCACCTCGTTCAGTCGGCGATCGCCCGGCTGCTCACCTATTGGCCGACCCGCAACTTCGACCAGCGGGAGATCGACCGCTTCAACGCCGCGCATGTCTCCGACTATCTCGAGATCCGCGACTTTCTTGTGCTGCACTATAAGGCCACGGAGCGCGCCGACACGCCCTTCTGGGACTATTGCCGCACCCTGGAGCCGCCGCCCGCCCTCGCCGACAAACTCGCCATCTTTGGTGCCAATGGCCGCATCTTCCGCGAAGGCAACGAACTGTTCACCGAAACCAGCTGGCTGTCGGTGATGGTCGGCCAGGGTGTCGAGGCCGGGGGCTATCACCCCGCCGCAGACCTGCTCTCGGACGCCGAAACCCTGTCGCGGCTTCAGCACATCCGCCAGGTCGTCGCCGACACTGCCTCGATCATGCCGCTCCAGGATGACTATCTCCGCCAGATCGGCTGCGATCCAGCCGCGCTTGCAGCCGCGTCATGACCTATCCGCCGCTACCCGAGATCGACGGCATCGACCGCCGCACCTTCGAGCAGGAAGTACGCCCGGCCGCGCGCCCGGTGGTGTTGCGCGGCTTGGGCCGCGACTGGCCTGCGGTGCAGGCGGCGCAAGAGTCCGCCGACAGCGGCATCGCCTATCTCACGCGATTCAGTCATCCCCAGCCGGTTCCCGCGATCCTCGGCGAACCCGAGATCGGCGGGCGCTTCTTCTACACGCCCGATCTGAAGGGGCTGAACTTCGTCCGGGGCCAGAGCCCGCTCGACCCGTTTCTCGACCGGCTGCTACGCGACCGCAATCATGCCCGGCCCTACGCGATGGCCGTCCAGTCGGTGCCGCTGCCGCAGCTCCTGCCCGGCTTCACGGACGAGAATGCGACCAGCCTGCTGCCGCCTTCGGTCGTGCCGCGGATGTGGCTGGGCAATGCGATCCGCGTTGCCACCCATTACGACCTGATGGAGAATATCGGCGTCGTGGTTATGGGCCGCCGGCGCTTCACGCTGTTCCCGCCCGACCAGATCGTCAACCTGTACATGGGGCCGCTGGAGCTGACGCCTGCGGGAACCCCGATCAGTCTGGTCGATCCCGACGCGCCCGACCTCGATCGCTTCCCGCGGTTCGCCGAAGCTGCGAAGTTGGGCCAATCCGCGACGCTGGAGCCGGGCGACGCGATCTACATCCCCTTTCACTGGTGGCACGCGGTTGAGTCCCTCGACCCCGTCAACGCGTTCGTCAATTACTGGTGGAACCCCGCGCCTGCCGGCATGGGCAACCCGTATGACGCGCTGCTCCACGCGCTGGTCACGATAGGATCGCTGCCCGACGATCAGCGGCAGGTCTATCGAACGCTGTTCGACCACCTCGTCTTTCGCCAGAACGGCGATCCCGCCGCGCATCTGCCGGACGATGTGAAGGGCATAATGGGTCCGCCGGACGCCATCACTGCCGCGCGGATGCGGGCGACGCTGCTGGAAAGCTTCTCGCGCGCTTAAATTGCGGGAGCATGCTCAGATTCGCCCGCCGAGCATTCTGATCAGGAAGCCGCGCAGCCGTTCGGTGCGCGCCGGGCTGCCCGCCGCCAGGATCCCGCGCGCCGGCTCGGGCAGATGGTCCGCGGCCTTGCCGGCTTCCGGCCCGAACACATAATGGTCGAACCAGGATCGCCACGCCGCCTTCTCGGGTGCCGGCAGATCGCGGATGCTCATCAGCGCATGGATCAGCGCACCGAAAGGCGAAGCGGTCGCCTCGGCATTCCACCAATAGTTCACCAACACGTTCAGCCGGTCGAGCGCGCGAACATGATGCCACCAGATCGCTGGGATAAAGATCGCATCCCCCGGCTCCAGCTCGGCGACTTGCGCATGCGCCATCGCCTGCTCGAAGCGGGGATAGCGCGCCAGGTCGGGCGCGTCGGGGTCGACCATGCTCGAGGGCGGTCCCGCTAGCGTCTGATCGAGCGGACCGATGTAGAGGTTGGCGATCTGCTCGGGCGGAAACAGGGTGAAGCGGCGCCGCCCATGTACGACGCAGGCGACGTTGTTCGACTGATCATAATGCGTCGCGACTTGTGTCGCATTGCCGATCCACAGGCGGGCCGGCGCGTCACCGGTCGGCAGGTTCAGCGCGTTGTCCGCGTCCCAGCCGGGCAGATGCTCGGGTGCAGTGGCGGCATTGGCATACAGCGCATGCGGCGCCGCCACCTCCTGTTCGGCAAAGCGCAGGAGTTCGCCCAGCAATTGGCCGAGCGGCACTTGCTGGCGGTTGAAATTGAACCCCGACAGATCGTCATTGTAGAAGAACCGACCAGCGATTTCCGGCGCGCCGATCATCACCTCCAGCGGCCGGCCGCCGCCGAAGCGGGCAAGATACTCGGCCATTGGCCGGTCGCCGCGCGCGCCGGCCTGGACCGCCGCCCAATGCCGCACCTGCCCGCGCAGGATCACCGGGCGGTACCCATGCACAACTTCGCGCGCGAACGTCTCGCCATCGACGGCGGGCCGCTCAGCGACGTTCAGGCAGACCTGTTGGGTAGGAGACATGGTGTGGCGCTATTGCATTTTCTTGTGCTTCGCCACTGGAAGCGCCGCCATGTCGATCATGCGGCGGTCCAGCGTGATCAGCCCGCCGCCATCGCCGTACCCTGACGCGTCGCCCTCCCCCTCAATGAAGCAGGAGCACCGTCCGAGCGGACGATACGTCTGCTCCGGACGGCGTTCTGTCGGGCGCCTACATGCCGGCTGCGGTCGGGCGGACGATGACTTCGTTGATGTCCACGTTCTCGGGCTGCTCCAGCGCGTACCGGATCGCCCGCGCAATCGCGTCGGGTGTAAGCGACTTCTGCCGCCAGCTGGTCAGCGCAGTGGCAATGTCCGGATCGGTGATGTCGTTGCCCAGCTCGGTTGCGACCACACCCGGGGAGATGATCGTGGTGCGGATATCATCATGCTCCTGGCGGAGCCCTTCGGTGATCGCCCAGACCGCATATTTGGTCGCGCAATAGACCGCCGCGCTTGGCATCACGAAATGCGCAGCGATCGACGCCACGTTGATCACGTGACCCGAGCGCTGCAAGACGAAGCGCGGCAGCACCGCAGCGATGCCGTTCAGCACGCCGTGTATGTTGACGTCGATCATCCGCGACCACTCGTCCTGCTTCAGAGCGGCAAGCGGCGAAAGTGGCATCACGCCGGCATTGTTGATGAGCACGTCGATGCGCCCGAACCGCGCTTCCGCCGCATCGGCGAAGGCCGCGAAGCTTGCTGCATCGGTCACGTCCAGCGCGTGCCACGCCACGCCTGCGCCGAGTTCCGCCGCCAGCGCTTCGAGGCGATCGGTTCGGCGCGCACCAATGAACAGGCGGGCGCCCCTGGCTGCGAGTTCCCGCACGGTCGCCTCGCCAATGCCGCTGGAGGCGCCGCTGATGAGCACGGTCTTGTCGATGATGTCGGTCATGATGGGATCCTTTCTGTCGCCATGTGGCTGAACACAGATGGCATCCGTTGCGCGCGGATCGTGAGAGCGATCGTCCGGAGATGTTGCACGATCCTCCGAAACGATGATGCCCAGCTTGCACGAGAGCCTGATTGGAGACACCAAAGATGCATGGATCAGATAAGGCAGCTCGCCACGTTGATTGCGCGCCATGTTCCCCGAACTGGGATGGTGAGCACACCGCTTCCCCGGCTGTCGCTCTTTCGTGCCGACAGACCGACCGTGCCACTGCCCGCGGTGTATGACGCCTCCCTTTGCCTGATCGCCCAAGGCACCAAGCAGGTCACACTGGGTGAGCAGAGCCTGATCTACGACGCCGCCCACTATCTGCTGGTCTCAGTCGACCTGCCGCTTGTCGGGCATGTCATACAGGCGGATCCAAACGCACCCTATCTCTGCTGCAAGATCGACATAGATCAGGCGGCGCTGGCAGACCTCATTATGGCGGAGGGCAGCCGCGCGCCAAAGGCCAACCTGCCGGCGCTGGCGGTGTACCGCAGCGACGACGATCTGATCGACGCCGCATGCCGGCTGATGCGGCTGTTGGATCGGCCCGACAGCATCCCTGCCCTCGCCCCGTTGATCGAGCGCGAGATTCTCTACCGCCTGCTCACCGGGCCGCATGGTCCGGCACTCCGCCATATGGCGGTTGCCGACAGCCACTTGAACCAGGTCAGCCGGGCGATCGCCACGATCCGCGCGGGCTTTGACCAGCCGCTCCGGATCGGCGACATTGCCGCGACTGCCGGCATGAGCCCGTCGTCGCTGCACGAACATTTCAAGGCGGTGACGAAGATGACGCCGTTGGAATATCAGAAGCAGCTTCGCCTGCAGGAAGCACGGCGCCTGATGCTCGCGGGCGGGAAAACCGCAGGCAGCGCAGGCTTCGCCGTCGGCTATGAAAGCCCTTCGCAGTTCAACCGTGAATATGCCCGGCTGTTCGGCGCTCCGCCCCGCCGTGACATCGAACGGCTACAGCTTAGCGGCAACCTGCTCACGCCAGTGTAGACCCACTCGCTATCCG
This sequence comes from Sphingomonas sp. IC-56, assembly GCF_021043375.1. Taxonomy (GTDB): domain Bacteria; phylum Pseudomonadota; class Alphaproteobacteria; order Sphingomonadales; family Sphingomonadaceae; genus Sphingomonas. The sequence goes on along the minus strand of NZ_JAJNDV010000005.1, from coordinate 172,250 downwards.
GCTGGGGCCAGTAGCGCGGCAATGGACCTTCAAGCCTGCCACCCGCCGCCCAATGCGCGGAACAGGTCGATCTGCCGCTCGGCCACGAATGCGTCCACGGCTGCCAGGCTGGCCTGGGCGTCGGCAAAGGTGCGCTCGGCATCGAGCAGTGCGAGCGAGTCGATGTCGCCTTCGCGCTGCCGCGTGCGCGCGATGTTCACCGCGGCTTCCGCCTCGTTGCGCGCGGCCTGAAGCGCGGTGCGCCGTTCCAGCGCGTGTCCGTAGGCCGACAGCGCCGTCTCGGTTTCCTGAAGCGCCTGGAGCACCGCTCCATCGAAATTGGCCAGTGCTTCTTGGCTGTTTGCCTCGGCCGCCGCGACGCGGGCGCGGGCCGGGCCGGGATTGACCGCCCAGTTGATCAGCCCGCCGACCAGCCAGCGCAGCGGTCCCGCGCCGAAAACGTCACCCCAGTCGGTACCCGTCGACCCGCCGGACGCGCCCAGCGTGATGCGGGGATAGAGATCGGCGGTCGCCACGCCGATGCGTGCGGTGGCCGCGGCCAGCCGGCGCTCCGCCACTCGAATGTCGGGGCGACGCGCCAGCAGCGCCGCGCCGTCGCCCACCGGAATCGGCTGATCCAAGCGCAAGGTGCCCCGTGCTGCCGCCAGCGGCGGCAGTTCGGCGGGCGTGCGGCCCGTGAGCAGCGCCAGGCGGAACAGCGCGGCGTCGCGTACGGCGAGGAGCGCTGGCACCTGCGCCTGCCGTTCATTGCGGAGCGCGCCGATCCGCGCGGTGTCGAGCCGAGTCGCAGCCCCTACGGTGCGGCGGCGTTCGGTCAAATCTAGCGACTGGTCGAGCAATTGCACGATCCGCTGCGCAACGCTCAGCTGCTCGGCGGCAGAGGCGGCATCGGCATAGGCGCGCGTGGTCTCGGCGACGACGATCACGCGCACGGCGTCTGCGTCCGCGACGGCAGCCTCAAGGTCGCCGCGCGAAGCCTCGACCCCGCGCGAAAGGCGCCCGAACAGGTCGGTATCGTAGCTGACGTTCAGTCCGGCATCGATCTGCCAGTTTTCGCGGTCGGCGCCCGGAAAGCGCTGCACCTCCGGCAGGCGGCCGTAGTTCGCGCCGGCGGACAGGTTGGCCTGGGGCAACCGGTCGGCTCGCGATCCGCGCAGCAGCGCCCGCGCCCGCTCGATCCGAGCCGCCGCCGCCCGGACATCGGTGTTCGCCGCCAGCGCATCGGCCACCAGCTGGTCGAGTACCGGATCCTTATAGAGCCGCCACCAGTCGCCTTTCACCGGTTCCGCCGTGACCGCGGGATTGGCAGCGACGAAGTTCCCGCCCGCGCTCTGCGGCGGCGTGGGGGCGGCATAGTCCGGACCTGCGGCACAGGCGGCGAGCGCCATTGCCGAGGCGGTTGCAAACAGGATACGCATGCGTGCCCTCCTTATTCTGCGGGCTGGAGGTGAGCGCCGCCGCCACCCTTGCGGGCAGCGCGGGCGCGGCGGCTGCGGGCGATCCGCTCGCCAAGGCCACGGCAAACGACATAGAAGGTCGGGGTGAAGAGCAGGCCGAACGCGGTCACGCCCATCATCCCGAAGAACACCGCCGTACCCAGCGCCTGGCGAAGCTCCGCGCCCGCGCCGGTGGCGATTAACAGCGGCACCGCGCCCAGGATGAAGGCGAACGAGGTCATTAGGATCGGGCGAAGACGGTCGCGCGCGGCGCGTACCGCGGCCTCCACCGGCGACAGGCCGTCTTCTTCCTCGGCCTGCTTGGCGAACTCGACCACCAGGATCGCGTTCTTCGCCGCCAGCGCGATCAACACGACCAGACCGATCTGAGTCAGGACGTTGTTGTCCATGCCTCGCAGGATCACGCCGCCCATCGCCGCCAATAGGCACATTGGCACGATCAGGATGATCGCCAGCGGCATGGTCAGGCTTTCATACTGCGCCGCCAGCACCAGGAAGACGAACAGCACCGCCAGTGCGAAGACCAGCCCAGCCGTGCTTCCCGCCATCTTCTGCTGGAAGGCGATGCCGGTCCACTCTGCTTCGTAGCCGGGCGGCAGTTCGCTCGCGAGCTTCTCCATGGTGTCCAGCGAGCGTCCCGAACTGTATCCGGGCGCGGTGTCGCCATCGACCTCTACCGCAGGGAACAGGTTGTAGCGCGTGACGCGGTACGGCCCGGTCTTGTTCTCGAAGGTCGAGACCGATCCGATCGGCACCATCGCGCCCGAGTTCGACCGCGTCTTCAAATTGGCAATGTCCGCTTCGGTCGCCCGGAACGGCGCATCGGCCTGGGCGGTGACGCGATAAGTGCGCCCCAGCATGTTGAAGTCGTTCACGAAAGCCGAGCCGAGATAGACGTTCAGCGCCTCGAACACCCGCTCCGGCGGCACCCCGAGCAGGTCCGCCTTGCGCCGGTCGATATCGGCAAAGACGCGCGGCGTGGCCGTATTGAAGAACGTATAGATCTGCTGCAGCCCCTCGGTCTGGTTGGCCTTGCCAATCAGCCCGAACGCAGTCTTGCCCAGCGCCTCATAGCCGTGCTCGGCGCGGTCCTCGACCATCATCCGATACCCGCCGGCCGAGCCGATGCCCTGGATCAGCGGCGGCGGCACGACCAGCAGCATCGCTTCGTTGATGTCGGCGGTGCGCTTGCGCGCCTCGTCCATGATGCCGGCATAGGTGACGCCCAGCTTGCTGCGCTCCTCAAAGGATTGCAGCGGGACATAAGCCGCGGCGCTGTTCGGCGCGAGGGTCTGTGACGGACCGTCGAAGCCGGCCAGCATCACCGAACCCTTTACGCCCGGGATCGGCAGGATGCGGGCGACGACCTTGCGCATGACTTCGTCGGTGCGCTCCAGCGAAGAACCCGGCGGCAGCTGGATTACGGTCAGGAAATAGCCCTGGTCCTGCGCCGGGATGAAACCGACCGGCGTAACCCAGAACGTAGCAACCGTGGCTGCGATCAGGCCGACATAAGTCACCATCATCCGCTTGGGCCGAGTCACCAGCTTCTGCGTCAGCCGGGCATAGCCGTCGCTCATCCGCTCGAATCCGCGGTTGAATCGGTCGGCGGCGCCTTGGGTGAAGCGGCCGATCCGCCCCTTGGGCTCACCCTCATGGTGGCGCAGCAACAGCGCAGCCAACGCCGGCGACAGCGTCAGCGACACAAGCAGCGAGATCGCCGTCGCCGCCGAGATCGTGACGGCGAACTGCTTGTAGAAGGCGCCCGACAGACCGTTGAGGAACAAGGTCGGCAGGAAAACCGCAAGCAGCACCAGCACGATCGCGACGAGCGCGCCCGACACTTCGTCCATCGAGGTTTGCGCCGCCTGGAGCGGGGTCATGCCGCGCGCCAAGTTGCGCTCGACATTCTCCACCACCACGATCGCATCGTCGACGACAATGCCGATCGCCAGCACCAGACCGAACAGCGACAGGTTGTTGAGCGAGTAGCCGAGCGGCAGCAGCACCGCCATCGTGCCGATCAGCGACACGGGAATAGCCACGACCGGGATGATCGCTGCCCGCCATTTCTGAAGAAACACAATGACCACCAGCACGACCAGCAGGATCGCTTCGCCCAGCGTGTGATAGACCGCGTCGATCGACTGGGCGATGAATTCGGTCGGGTTGTAGATGACGCGATATTCCAAGCCCTTAGGGAAGTCCTTGGACATGGTCTGCAGCTCGTGCTCGATCGCCTGCGCGGCGGCAAGCGCGTTGGAGCCCGGGCGCTGGAACACGCCAAGGATCACCGTCGGCTGGTTCGACAGGTATGTGTTGGACGAATAATCCGCCGCGCCCAATTCTACGCGCGCCACGTCGCTCACCCGCACTTGCCGGCCATCGGGATCGGTGCGGACCACGACCTGGCCGAATTCGGCCGGATCCTTCAACCGCCCCTGCGTCTGGATGTTGAGCTGAAAGGCGTTGCCCGTCGGCGCGGAGCCCGGCTGGCCCAGCGTACCGGCAGCGACCTGGATGTTCTGCGCCCGGAGCGCCTGAACGATATCGCCCGCCGTCAGGTTGAGCGCAGCAGCGCGGCCCGGGTCGATCCACACGCGCATCGCATAATCGCGCGCGCCGAACATGCGCACGTCGCCCACGCCCTCGATACGGGCCAGACGGTCCTTCACCTGCGTCAGCGCGTAATTGGAAATGTAGCTGCGATCGATCGAATTGTCCGGGGAGATCAGGTTGACCACCATCAGGAAGTCCGGCGTAGTCTTGCGCGTCACCACGCCCAGCCGCTGCACTTCCTCGGGCAGGCGCGGCACGGCGACAGCAACGCGATTCTGCACCAGCACCTGCGCGGCATCCAGGTCGGTGCCCGACTTGAACGTGACGGTGATCGTGACTGCGCCGTCACCAGTCGATTGCGACGACTGGTAGAGCATGTCGTCGACGCCGTTGATCTCCTGCTCGATCGGCGCGGCCACCGTCTCGGCGACCGTTTCTGCCGATGCGCCGGGATAGGATGCGCTCACCGTAACCGTAGGCGGCACGATGTCGGGATATTGGGAAATCGGCAGCGCCAGATAGGCGATCGCGCCGATGATCGTGATGACGATCGAAATGACCGCCGCAAAGATCGGACGCGTGATGAAGAACCGCGAGAGGCGCATGGGGCCACTCCTCGTAAAGGGATCTGAAAAGGGGTGTCAGCCGCCGGGCACTTGGGGACCGCCCGGCGGCTGACGGGTCAACGGGCGAAGGTCGCCTCGCCTGTGACCGGTGCAGTAACGGCTTGGGTCTGCGCAGCCTGAACCGGCGCGATCCTGCCCGGCTTGGGGCTGACCTTCGCGCCTGGCATCGCCATCTGGGTGCCGGCGATCACCACGCGGTCCTGCGGCGTCAGCCCGCTGCGCACGATCCGGAGGCCGTCGATCACTGGGCCAAGTTCTACCGGCTTGGGCGCAACGCTGCCGTCGGCAGCGACGGTCAGCACCAGCTTGCGCGCCTGGTCGGTTTGGATCGCGGCGTCGGGCACCATCAGCGCGCGTTCGGTGCCACCGGAGGACAGGCGCATGTTGCCGAACATGCCGGGCGTCAGGAACATGCCAGGATTGCTCAGCACCGCCCGCCCGCGGATCGTGCCCGATCGTGCATCCAGGCGGTTGTCGGTGAAGTCCAGCCGCCCCTTCCAGCGATATTCCGTCTCGTCCTGCAACCGGATTTCGGCGGGCGAGGATTGCGCCCCAGCCTCGCGTGCGCGCTTGGTCTTGAGGAACAGCGCCTCGGAACCATCAAAGGTAAAGTAGATCGGGTCCAGCGCGTTGATGGTGGTCAGCAGCGATCCGCCCTGCCCCTCGCCGGCCGCCACCAGATTGCCGGCATCGACCCGACGGTCCGAGATGCGGCCCGCGATCGGCGCACGGACCTGCGTGAACTCGACCTCCAGCACGCGGCTGCGAACCCGCGCCTGTGCGGCGGCGACGGCGGCATTGCCGGCGCGAACCCGTGCCTGCAACCGTTCCAGATCGCTACGCGACACCGCATCCACCGCGACCAGCCGCTGCCCGCGGGCAAGGTCGGTGCGTGCCAGAGCCAAGTCGCTTTGCGCAGCGGCCAGTCCCGCACGCGCTTCGGCCAGCGCAGCAGTGAAGGGCCGCGGGTCAATGGTGAACAGCAACTGGCCTTTATGAACCACCGCACCGTCTGTGAAATGGACGCCGGTGACCGCGCCCGACACGCGCGGCCGCACTTCCACGGCACGGCTGGGCTCGAACCGGCCGACATATTCGTCCCATTCGTTGACTTCGCGCACCAGTGGCGTGGCGACGGTGACCACCGGGAGCGGTGGCGCTGCGGCAGCGGCCGGCGCATCCTTGTACGCGACGCCCACGCCCGCTGCGACCAGCGCCACCGGCAAAGCGATCAGGCCGGCGCGCTGCCACGCCTTCATCCGGCGCGGCTGGCCCGACGCCTCAGCACGACTTTCTGTATTCTCGATCGGGGAAATCATGTTCATCGAAATCGCTTTCCCTGGTTCAGGGCCGAGCGGCCGCGGCTGATGCTAGCCATCAGGGTTTCATATTGTTCGGCGGTGTAGCCCGTCGCGTGGAATGCATGGATTTCGTTGCGCGGGACGGCATAACCATGATGCCAGGCAAGCACGGCGATGCGGCGCAGCGCCTCCAAGCGCGGGTCTGCCAAGGTCGGATCGCCCTTGAAGCCGCCAAAGATGGCGCCAAGCGCCACGGACATGCGTCCCGGCTTGTTCAGGCTCCCCAGCCGATCCTTCTGCGCGATCGCCACCACCGACCATTCGAGCGCGGAGAACCCGCTCTTGGCGGTCGGCCTGGTAACCGCTGGCGCCGCAGTGCCGCCTTGCACTTCGCTGAAGTTGAGATACGCCATGATAACGCCTCCTCCTGGTTGATCGGCCGAGGGCGAGCGCCCCCGCGCTGTACGGAACCCTTCCGTCAGCGTCACCGATGCTTGTCTTCGAAAGACACGAAGCGACGCCGCACGAACCCATGCCCGCGCCACTCGCCTCGGCTCTCCATCCATTCTGCTGAAGTGTTGACCGCCCGGCCGTATCAATGCCGGCGCGGCTTCACCCTGATCGTTCTATACTGACCGGTATAGAAACGCTGCTGCTGCGGGTCAACTGCCTTTTTATACCGTGCAGTATTTTTGTCTATAGGCGGCCGCTCTCGCCCTGGTTTCGATCCAGGGTGCGTTCGTCGAGCAGCTGGGACAGGCGGTTGCCGACCCTGCCTGCTCGCAGGCGCGCCGCGCTACGCGTCTCGTGGAGGCTCGCCGGTGCCCTCGTTGGGCTCCTGGGCGATATGTGCCCGCTCTTCCGCACGGTCGCGGTAGAGCGCGGATCGGGCGAGGAGCATGAAGCCGACCGGGGCGGTCACGGTGAGGAAGAGCGGGATCAGCAGCTCGTGCAGCGAGGGGCGACCGCGCAGCACCGTCAAGCAGACGATCGAGGCGAGCACGATCAGCCACATGCCGAGCGTACTGCCCAGCGTGGGCGCGTGGACCCGCTCGTAAAAGGTCTTCAGCCGGAGCAGGCCCAGCGAGCCTATCAAGGTCGTCGCAGCGCCGGCGAGCACCAGCAGCGCGACGATCAGCGCCGCCCAGCCGGGGAGATCGGGTGCCTGGATCATTCGATCACCTCGCCGCGCATCAGGAACTTGGCGAGTGCCACCGTGCTGGTAAAGCCAAGCAGTGCAATGACCACCGCTGCTTCGAAATAGAGCGTTCGCCCCGTCTGGATCCCGAAGGTCAGCAGCAGCAGCATCGCATTGGTGTAGAAGGTGTCGAGCCCGAGCACGCGGTCCTGCGCGCGCGGCCCGCGCATCATGCGCCAGCTCGCGCAAAGCATCGCGATGCCGAGCATGACCTGCGCGGCGGTGATCGCCAGTGCGAGCATCAGCCCCGTCATCGCTCGAACGCCTCGATCAACAATGCCTCGTAGCGATCCTTGATCAGCGCCACCCACTGCGCTTCGTCAATCAAATCGAGGACATGAAGGAGCAGCAATCGCTTCCGCCGGTCATAATCGACCCACAGCGTTCCCGGCGTGGCACTGATGATCAGGGCGAGCAGCGCCAGCCCATTCCGGTCCGCAAGGTCGAGGGGGATGCGAACGAAGTCAGCCACGCGGTCGCGCCGGCGGAACAGGACGATCGCCGCCACGGCAAGATTGGAGCGTACCACGTCGATCATCACCAGCCCAGCGAGCCTGAGCATCGGCGCAATCCGGATGCGGCCCGGTGGTGGCGGCCGCAGAAGCGCCATTGCCCGGCCAGCGAACACCGCCACCGCTGCCCCGAGCAGGACCTGCCCAGCGGAGAAGGACTGAGTTAGCAGCAGCCACAGCAGGAGCAGCCCCGCGGTAACTGCCGGATAGGGAATCCAGCGCGTCATCGCTCCGCCCCTGCCTTAAGCACGGCCTCGATATAGCCGTGGCGGTCGCTGAGCGACTGGCCGGCGCGCTCCATGTAGCGCATGACCGGTGCCGCGAAGATCGTCAAAGCTAGGCAGATCCCGAGCAGCATGCCGACCGGCAGCAGCTCGGCGAGGCGCAGTGCCGGCTGAGGCTTGTCCGACGGCGCCCAGATCAGATCGATACCCGCGCGGGTGGTCGCGACCAATGTGGCCAGGCCCGACGCTACGATCAGCGCGATCAGCCACCACACCGGGGCACTGACGGTGTCGTCCAGGTTCAGCAGCCCGTCGACGATCGCGAACTTGGCGACGAAGCCCGAAAGCGGCGGGAGACCGGCAATCAGCAGCACGCAAAAGGCAAAGCCGCCGCCCAGGATCGCAACCGAGGCCGGGATCGTGACGCCGATCTCGGTCTCGCGCCCTGGCGCCGCCAGCCCAGTGTACTCGTCGTCGAAGACCGGCTCACCAGTCGCGGCAGGCCCCGCCTCCCGCCGCTCCACCAGCTCAATCAGCAGGTAGAAAGCGCTGACTCCAAGGGTCGAACTCGCCAGATAGAACAGCGCGCCGGCCAGCACCGCGCCTTCGCCGGCACCCACTGCCCCGAGCAGTGTTCCCGCCGAAACGATCAGCGAGTAACCGGCGATGCGCGTAAGCCGCCTCGCCGCGAGCACGCCGATCATGCCAAAGGCGATCGTCGCCATGCCGCCGAAGAACAGCCATTCCTCGCCAAAATTCACCGTCCAGCCCACCTCGCCGCTGAACAGCAGCAGATAGACGCGCAGCACTGCATAAACCCCCACCTTGCTCAGGATCGCGAACAAGGCAGCGACGGGCGGCGCCGCCGCTGCGTAGGTGCGCGGAAGCCAGAAGCCGAGAGGCCACATCCCCGCCTTGATGAGGAAGGCAATGCCAAGGATCGCCATGCCCGCCTGGAGCAGTGCTAGGTCGGCCTCGGCCACGGCGGGGATGCGTATCGCCAGATCCGCCATGTTCAGCGTGCCGGTCACACCGTAGATCAGCGCCGTCCCGATCAGGAAAAGCAGCGACGTCGCGACGTTGATCGCGACATAATGGAGCGCGGCCTTGACCCGTCCCTTGCCCGAGCCGTGGAGCAGCAGCCCGAACGAGGCAGCAAGCAGCACTTCGAAGAACACGAACAGGTTGAACAGGTCGCCGGTCAGGAATGCGCCATTGAGGCCCATCAACTGGAACAGGAACAGCCCATGGAATCGTGCTCCAGCCTGATCCCAGCGCGCGGTCGCGTAGAGCAAGGCGGCGAACCCAAGCACGCTGGTGAGCATCAGCATCAGTGCCGACAGCCAGTCGAGCACCAGCACGATCCCGAACGGCGCCGGCCAGCCTCCAATGGAATAGGCGGTTGACGCCAGTTTGCCGGCAAAGCCTAGCGTGGCGACATGCACGAGCAGCACGGCCGACAGCGCAACCAGCGCTCCAGCGGTCCCGAGCGCGATGACACGCTTTGCCGTCCGTCGGCGTTCGTTGAGTAGCAGCATCGCCGCGCCCGCTAGCAAGGGAAGCAGAACCGGCGCGACGATCAGCTGTTCGATCCAGCCGCCGCTCATTCGCCGTCATCCCCGTCGACATGGTCGGTGCCGGTGATGCCGCGGGAGGCGATCAGGACGACGAGCAGCAAGGCTGTCATCGCGAACGAGATCACGATCGCGGTGAGCACCAGCGCCTGCGGCACCGGATCGTCATAACCGCCCAGATTGCCGACGCCCGCGCCCACGATCGGCGGCGCGTCGATGTTGAGCCGCCCCATCGCATAGATGAACAGGTTCACTGCATAGGACAGAAGCGACAGGCCGAGGATCACCTGGAAGGTGCGCGGACGCAGGAGCAGCCACACCCCGGATGCGGTAAGCACGCCGATGCCGAGCGCAAGAACGATCTCCATCAGCCTTTCTCCGGCGCCGCGTCGTCTGGGGCGCGTGTTGACCGCACCGGCGTCCGGATCGACTGGTGAGCAATCGCGATCAGGATGAGGGCGGTCGCTCCCACCACCAACAGGAACACGCCAAGGTCGAACAGCAAGGCGGTTGCCACGGGAATTTTGCCGATAAGCGGCACCTCCAGATAGCGGAACCACGACGTCAGGAATGGGCGCCCGAAAAGGAGTGCCCCGACGCCGTGGCGGCGGCGATCAGCAAGCCCGTGCCCATCCAGCGGATCGGCCGGACACGCAGCCGCGATTCCACGCTTTGGGTACCCGACGCCATATATTGCAGGATGAGCGCGATCGACATGGTGACCCCCGCGGCGAACCCGCCGCCCGGCAGATCGTGCCCGCGAAGCAGCAGATACAGCGCCAGCACAATGACGACTGGGAACAGCCATTCGAGAATCACACGGGGCACGAACAGGTAATCGGTGATCGTGTCGCCCGGGCTACGGTCCTCGCGCGCCTCGTCGAACGCGTTCTGCCGGCGTTGCTGCACGGGGTCGAGGACGCTTTCGCGCGCAGGCCGGAAGCGACGAAGCAGCGAGAAGATCGTCAGTGCGACGATCGCCAGCACGGTGATTTCACCCAGCGTATCGAATGCGCGGAAATCGACCAGGATCACGTTCACGACGTTGCGTCCGCCGCCATCGGGATAGGAGCGATCAAGAAAGAAGCGCGAAATGGTATCTCGAACGGGCCGCGTCATCACGGCATAGGCCAGCAGCGCCATGCCGGTTCCGGCGATGACCGCGATCGCGAGATCGGTGGTGCGCCGCAGCCCGACGCTCGCCGGCGCACGATGCTCTGGCCAGACATCGGGAAGCCGCTGGGGCAACCAACGCAGCCCGAGCAGGAGCAGAACCGTGGTCACGGTCTCTACCAGCAGCTGTGTAAGCGCCAGGTCCGGCGCGGAGAGCCAGACGAAGCTGATGCAGCTGACCAGGCCCGCGCCCGATGCGAGCACGACCGCGGCAAGGCGGTGATATTTTGCCTGCCAGGCTGCGGCAATCGCACAGGCTCCGCCGATCAGCCAGATTATTGCAAAGCCGGGATCGACAAGCGTGCCGCCCGCATTGCCGAGGCCATAGCCATAGCGCAGGAACGGCAGCAGCCCAGCCACGCAGGCAATCACCACCAGCACGCGCAGCTGGGGCTGGAGCCGCCGGGTCCCGAAGCGCGCCTCAAGCCGGCGCGCCGCCAACACCAGCACCGAAAGCACGGCGTCGAACATCCGCCTTCCCTGCAGGCGACCGAGCAGCGGAACGGCTTCCATTGCATTCAGCCGCCGCGCGAACACGATATAGCCAGCCGTCCCGAGCACGAGAGCCAGCATGCTGAGCAGCAGCGGCTGGCTGAATCCATGCCAAATGGCCAGGCTGTATTCGGGCGCATCGCCGCCCAGTGCCGCGCGCGCGGCAACATCAAGGAAAGGCCCGATTGTGGCGGCGGGGAAGATGCCGATCACGACGCACGCGATCACAAGTATCTCGATCGGCACGCGCATCCAGCGCGGGGCCTCGTGCGGCTGTCGGTCCAGATCGCGCGGAGAAGGCCCGAAGAAGCTCTGGTGAATGAAGCGCACCGAATAGAGCACGCTGAAGATCAGCGCGACCGTGGCCAGCCAGGGCAATGCCTGATCGAGCCAGGTGTCGTTATAGTCTTCAAGCGCCTCGGCGAGCAGCATCTCTTTTGACAGGAAGCCGTTGAGCAGCGGCACCCCGGCCATGGCCGCCGCCGCCACCATCGCAAGCGTCGCCGTGATCGGCATGAACCGATACAGCCCGCTCAGCTTGCGCAGGTCGCGCGTGCCGGCCTCGTGGTCGATGATCCCCGCCGCCATGAACAGCGAGGCCTTGAAGGTAGCGTGGTTTAGCGTGTGGAAGATCGCCGCCACCGCCGCGAGCGGGCTGCCGATGCCGAGCAGCAGCGTGATGATGCCCAGATGGCTGATCGTCGAATACGCAAGCAGGCCCTTCAGATCCTGTTGGAAGATCGCCGCCCAGGCCCCGAGGATCAGGGTGATCAGGCCTGTGGTGGTGACGATGAAATACCAGGCATCCGTTCCCGCCAGCACCGGCCATAGCCGGATCAGCACGAACACCCCGGCCTTCACCATGGTCGCCGAATGGAGATAGGCCGAGACCGGGGTCGGCGCTGCCATCGCGTGCGGCAGCCAGAAGTGGAAAGGAAACTGCGCGCTTTTAGTGAAGGCGCCGATCAGGATCAGGATCAGTGCGGGGAGATAGTAGCTGCTGGCGCGGATCTGGTCGCCCGCGGCGAGCACGGCGTCGAGATCGTAGCTGCCGACGATCTTGCCGATCAGCAGCACACCGACCAGCAAGCACAGCCCACCCGCGGCCGTGACGATCAGCGCCATCCGCGCAGCGCTGCGCGCGCTTTCATTATGGTGCCAATAGCCGATCAGCAGGAAGGACGAGAGGCTGGTCAGCTCCCAGAAAAAGGCGAGCTGGACGAGGTTCCCCGACAGCACCAGCCCGAGCATGGAACCCATGAACGCGAGCAGGAACGAGAAGAAGCGCGGCACGGGATCTTCGGGCGCCATGTAATAGCGTGCATAGACTACCACGAGGAAGCCGATCGCGAGCACCAGCAGCGCGAATATCCACGAAAGACCATCGAGGCGCAGGACGAGATTCAGCCCCAGCGAGGGCAGCCATTCGATCCGGCTGCTCAGCGCCGCGCCCTGCGCGATAGCGGGATAAAGCGACGCCACCAGCACCGTGCCCGCGAGCGCCAGCCCGCCCGCCAGCAGCCCCGCAGCGTTTCGAGCGCGGGACGGCAGCATAGCGGACGCGATGCTGCCCACGAACGGGAGCGCCAGTACCAGCCACAAAATATTCACACTGGCCCCGATCCGATCTCTCCCTTTTGCCGCTTCCGCGTGGCCCGCCGGCTGCCTAGCCGGACTTGTCGAGCGGCACTACCAGCACATCCTGCGCTGCGTCGAGCAGGACTTCCTGGGCAACGCTCCCGATCGGGAAACGCTGCAGCCCGTGGCGCTGGTTCGTGCCCATGACGATAAGATCAGCCGAAACCTTCCCGGCACAAGCGCGGATCAAGGCCGCGGCGGGCGCTGGACTTGCGTGAGCATCTGTCGAGCGCCCTGCAGACCGATTTCCGCCAGATGCGAAGTCAGTGCGTTCGGGCGCGGCCATCTCACGCTTCATCATGCTCACCGTCGTGACGTCGAGTCGTCAACGAACTGCGATGATAAGTGCCCGCCTCGTTTGCCATCAGCACCGGTCGGGTCCCGCGGCGGATCGTCGCTCGGCTGTCGTGCCGACAAAAGTCTCGAGGAACTGACGGCGATGCAAGCGGACGACGATAATAGCAGGTTCAGCGGCATCCGAAGCGGCAAGTATCCCCGTGAACGGATCGCCGATGGTCACGACGATCTCGGCCGGGACGGTGTCAACCTCACCAATGGTCCGCGCGGCCTGCTCGAGCAACGCGGCATGGTCTCGCATGCGCCTTCCAGCAGGGTGCAGCGCCTACCGTTCGACCTCGCGCCTGCTCACCAGAAGGATTGATGGTTGGCTGGGGCGGCAGGAGGCGGAGCAGAGGGGTTCCCAACCCCCTGAACCTGCAAGAAATCCTTGTTTTCTTACCGGTTGCGGCCCACAGACCTGCCCCACAACCCTGCCCCACAGCTACATGAGGTTCCCCGTTGGCGTCCCTCCGTGCCCGTCACAATCGCTTCGAAGCGAAGGTCCGCATCCCGGCTACCCTCCGGTTCGCGTATGAAGGACGCGAATACCTCTACCGCACCCTTTCCTCGACCAGCCGCAAGGTGGCTCAGGTCGAGGCCGACGCTTGGGAGGCTGGGCTTCGGGTGGAATGGGCGGGACGTGAGGGTCTGACGCAGGATGCCCGCGCGAAGCTCCGCCGGGTTTATGAGGAGACCCTACAGGCGGCAGCGGCTGGGCGGTTCCAGGTCCACAGGCCGGGCGAGGACCCGGCGGAAGCTGGCATAGATTACGAAATTGAGCGGATCGCTGACGCCACGCCGCCGGATGAAGAACCCTCCCCAGAAGCGGAAGCGCGGCTGACGGCGCTTCACGATGCGCGCGGCGCCCTCTTGGGCCGGAAGCCCGCCGTGCGGCAAGAGTTCGAGCCGTCATTCACCGAGTTGGCCAACGACTACATGCGGCTGTGGAAGACGCAGACCGGATTGAAGGGCAGCAATACCGAGCAGCAGAAGCGCGCCACCTTTGCCCTGTTCGCCGGATATTGGCAGGACCGTCCCATTCGCGGGGTCGGTCGACCCAACGCCGCACGATTCATGGATGCCCTGCGGCACCTGGACGGCTCCTGGGCCCGATCCCCCGCAGCCCGCGCGATGACGTGGGATGACCTCCAACGGACCTATGGAGGTCGCGACAAGGGCCTGTCGGATGCTACCCGCAACCGCCACGCGGCGACCCTTCAAGCCCTCTGGGAATGGGCGAGCGAGCGCGGCTATGCGGAAGGACGCAACCCGTTCACCGGTCACCGCGCCCGCCTTCGCGCCGGGGTGAACGTCAAGGGCTATCGACCCTGGGAAGCCGACGAGCTGGTTCGCCTGTTTGCTCCTGGACCCAAGCGGGCTGACCTCCGCGAGGTCATGCTTGTGGCGTTGTTCAGCGGAATGCGTCTGGACGAGATTGCAGGGCTAACCTGGAGGCAATTGCGGGAGGTCGAGGGCATCCCTGTATTTGACATCCGGGATGCTAAGACTCCTGCCGGGGAACGCCTCGTTCCCGTTCACCCCTTTTTATTCTGGTTGCTCACCCGTGAGCGTGGCGGCGGGGACACGCGCATCTGGCCTGGGTTCAATCCGGAGGGCCCCGGGAAAAAGGCGGGGGCCGATGCGGGGCGGGAGTTCACGCGCTTCAAGCAGGCACTGGGTTTCACCGAGCGGGCCAAGGCGTTTCACTCGTTTCGCAAGAACGCTGTGGCGCAATGGGAGGCGGCGAGCGTACCAGAAACTGAGGTGGCGCAAATCGTCGGCCATGAGAAGAAGGGCATCACCTTCGGAGTCTATGGACGAGGTGTGTCGATCAAGCGGAAGGCGGAAATCGTGGCGCTTCTGGCCTACCCGAACCTAACCAAGGGACAGGCTCTCGGCGATTAAAGCTCACCCTCGGAGGTGGGATACATTGAAGGTGTTTTCACCTACTCGCCCATTATCACCCACCCTCGGAGGGTGAGACTACCTATAGGAGGTACCTAAGGGCGTCCCTAGCCATCCGACGCCCTTCCTCGACAGGTGGGTGCCGGGAACGTGGCGTGAGCAGGTGGCATGGTGTGCCGGGGTCAATTGCCCGCTGTACCCAACGCGCCCGCTCCCCCCAGCCTGCCGGCGGTTCCGACTTACTGCTGAAGAGCCTTAAGAAGAAGTTGAGCCCGATGCTCGTCGCTCACAGCTTCCCATGCAGTCGTTAGCATCGAGTATGCACGGGAGCTCACCACCACCCCAACTGCTAGATCCTCGCCTGTCGCCGCCGGCATATCCGGTGAAACCCCTTGCTCTATCAATGTCACGATTGCCGCACTGACACTTTCTTGCTCTAGGCTTCCGAGTTGCCGCCTCAGCGCGATAGCAGTACTGGCTGCCACCCACATTTGGACCAAGCCATCACCCACCGGTTCGCCCTGGACCCTGAAATAGTAAAGGTTGGGATCAGCCGGTGGGGGCACGTCGAAATATGGCTGGATCTTTATCCCCGCGCTTGTTGTGACTGAGTATCGCTTCTGATGAGTATCCCGGTCATAGACCCACAAACTTCGGCTAGGCTTTCGCGCCCCGCGTGCCGCAGTGACATTCCACTCGGCATAATACCGGGAAGGGTCGGGCGCGACCATTCGCTCTTCAAAATACAAGAACTCGGTGAGATTGTCCTCCCATAGAAGCCATCCTATCCGCATATCAGGCTCTCGCCCGCCGGCCTGTTGCCGCACTCGATCTGTCCGGAGCGCGATAAGCTCAGAGTACTGTTGAAAAACGTCCCTCATAACGTCATCGGCGTCCCCCTCCACATCGTCTATCCGAATAGAGCGCGTTGCGGACGGGTGCATCATCGTCGTACCGCAGGCGATTTTCAGCGAGCGAGCTCCTAGTTGGCTGCATCTAAGAGTCTTGTGCTCGACGCCTAAGCCTGCATAGTTGACGTCGATATGTAGGTTGCTCCAGCCAGCGTCCGGAATCCCCTTTGCTCGGCAGTAAACGGTGCTCCAATCCCCCTCCTCCAGCTTTCGGCCCATCATCGCTGCTACCTGAGTGGCGAGGTAGACCTTTGCACGAGCCTCCTCTTCCTTTGTGAAGGCAGGAAGAGCGTTGAATTTCGTCATTGCTGGTTCGTCCTGATCTTTTTGGCCGCGAGTTCTCGGAACGTAGCAAAATCCGCTGCCGATGCATCCGTTAGAAGCCCCTCCGAAAGAAACTGGCTGTATAGCATCCGGTAGTCGACTTCCTCGTCTCGTCGCACATGCAAGAACGGCATCTTTGGAAGAGTTCCGCCTCGGCGATCAATGAATTCATCGACCTGGCTTTCAAGGTCAAGGTGCGGAGCTGCAGTCGTAGAGCGTGCATCCGATTTACGGCAGTGAAGAATAAGATCACATCCTGCAGTATTATCGCTAACGTACTGCTTAAAGGTGCCATGCTGCTTATCGAAGATATCAATTTTTTCTATGTTGAACCCACCGTCATGTATAGCGCGTCGTAGGCAATCCCATATTGCCTGCGAGGAATTCATGAACACAAGCAGCATCCAATGTCCATCGCGCAAAACTCTATGGCATTCGGCGATGCTATCCCGCATCAACCTTTCATAGTCATCGATATTTTTATTCTGAGCTTTGTTCACAATTGCTTCTGAGCGATTGTCGGTGAATTCACCCAACCATGCTTCCCAGATGATATTCATTTCACTGTAGTTTATGTTGGCGCCAAACGGTGGATCAGTAAACACCAAGTCGATGCTCTCATCTGGCAGAAATGCCAAGTCGGTCGCACTGCCTGTTCGAATTACTGCTCTGCCCTGATAGCGGCACGCAGTGCTTTGAAGATGGTCTAGGATTGTACGCGACTTCCTTAGGAAGGACGTAAACACATTCGCTTCGTTGAATATGTAAGGCACATTGAAGTGAGCCGTATTACCGCTGCCGCCCCAAAATCGGAATTCGGACATACGGGTGACACGTCGATAAAGAGAAGTGAAAATGAACGCGAGAAACGCCGCAATTTCGTCGTCCTCTACCTTGTGGATCGCTTGCCATAACTGGCTCATAGCAGACAGATTTCTACTCGTGTAGAAACGGTCTATGGAGGTTAGGCCGTGCTTGCAGGGTTGAGAGAGATTGACGCCAGCTGGCAGCGGCGTTTCTGGGTAGAACCCTTCCACAAGGAATTCTCCCTGTTCGATAGACTTGATGCGCTTGAGATCTGCTTCGCTAAGGGGATGCTCAACCTGAACTCGCTTGCAGCATTTGTATCCGACTAGCACTGGGACAGCATCGGTGCGCGCCAAACGCGATTTCTTGATGACAGCTTGACACGAAGGGCAAGGAAATTCCTTCAGGATTTTATGATCCCGTACGGTACGACCGTAGCTGCGACAATGATCCCAGAGCACGAACTCGTCCGAACATGCAGGGCACGACACTCTGTAGGACCAAACCGTATATTCCAGTTCGGTCTCGCGTCCGCATTCTCGGCAATCAGTCACGTACAATTCGCGTCTGACATCAGACAATGTATCTATGACGGTGGCGACCGCGGTCGAGAATGCGGCGGGGTCCAGCTTACTCGTAAATCGATCAGCGATGAAGCTCGCAGCAGGCGACAATTCATTCAACACGACGTCGTATCCAACCGCGCGAGCGGCTACGCCGGTCATCCCGCTACCAGCGAAAGGATCCAAAACGAGCCCCCCGGCTGGCAGATACTGCCGCAAGACTTCCGCGATGCCCTGTGGTGGAACTTTAGTATGGTAAGTATGAGCGTCGTAGGTATAGGTATTCTTGCCTGCCGATATCCCACCGGCAGCAGCCTCCTTTAGGGTAGGAGATGCGGAGGCGTTATCAGCCAATACCTCGTCCAGGCTCGACGCGCCCCAAAAGGCGCCATGTTTGATCCTTGCTAGAATGGGGCTTCCCGGCTCGTCCGTCAGAGCAGTGCGGTGCTCAGGATCGAGTAGTGGCAAGGAGGTGCTCCGACGCACCCCCCGCGAGGCGAAGGCTGAGACCGGAGCCAAGCGACTGATTGGTTCGCCACGACGTAGGGACGCAGCTGCGGCTGTAAGAGTATTGGTGATTTCAGGCCCGGGAACGCTGTCGCCCCTCTCCCAGCGAACGAGAGAGAAGTGTGATGCTCCGAGAAGCGTGGCCAGTTCCAATGAGGAAAGACCAGTGTTCGCACGGATTTCTGAAATGATCGACGCACAGGACTGTTCTAGCGTGTCACGTTCACCATCGGTGGGCGCTTCTGCGGCGCTCTGGTCAGCTAGGGGGAGTGATGTCATCGGCCACGAATGCCGGCCTGGGCGTCGTATCACAACCCCATTGAGCAAATTCCGAACGGTCTCACATTTTCCGGATCGGGTGTTCTCTCGATCCGGGGTTCGGCGGAGTCCCCTCCGTCAGCTGGGTAGCTAAGGTTGTGAAAAAGTCCGTCTCGCCAATGACCTTACAGGGCACTACGTCATTCTTGCTTGGCTGTGTGGAGACAGGCCGGTCAGCGCGAGACCCAGCGGAGGTTCCGCGGCAGGAAGAGGCCGTGCGCACGGGGAGACGCGTGCCGAGACCTTGTCTGGCGGCGGCAACCGGGGCGCTTGTGGACCGGCTCCTTTGGCAGCAACGGCTCGTTAGTTTCGGCCAAAAAATCCGCGGCGGGATAACGCACATTTGAAAGTCCCACCTTCCCCCCCTGGTGGGGGCATAGGGTCATAGCAGCCTCAGGCACGGGAGGAGCTACCTAACTTCGTAGCTCTTGAGTTGCCTACAGGTGCATCGAAATCGAGCGGTTTCGGTACAAACCCGCGCACTGTAACGGAATGTAGCTTGACACCTGTTCCGATACACCTCAGTTACCGAGCCACGGTTTCGTTACAGGAGTTCAATCCATGGCTCGCACCTTCGCCTACTGCCGCGTCTCCACGGCTGACCAAACCACGGACAACCAAGTCCGGGAGATTGCCGCTGCTGGGTTCACCGTCGAGCCTAAGCGGGTGGTGGAGGAGACTGTCTCCGGCTCCGTTGCAGCCATGGAACGCCCGGGGTTTGCCCGCCTCGTTGATCGCGTGGAGGCTGGTGACGTCCTGATAGTCACTAAGCTGGACCGCCTAGGGCGCAACGCAATGGATGTGCGCGCCACGGTCGAGCGGCTGGCGGGTGACGGAGTGCGGGTTCACTGCCTCGCCCTGGGGGGCGTGGACCTGACCAGCGCAGCCGGGAAGATGACCATGGGCGTCCTGTCAGCCGTGGCAGAGTTTGAACGAGACTTGCTGATTGAGCGCACCCAAGCAGGCCTGACCCGCGCCAAGGCGGAGGGAAAGGCCCTAGGGCGTCCCTCGGCACTCTCCAGGGAGCAGCAGGAGACCGTGAGGGCACAAAGGGCCGCTGGAGCGTCTCTGGGGGTTCTGGCGAAGGAGTTCGGCGTCAGCCGCGCTGCGATTCAGCGGGCGGAGAAGCGCCTAGGCGGGCTCCGCGACAGCCCACGGTCAGAGGCGCTGGTCGATTAGGCCGCACTCTTGGGGGAGGGATACCTTTAGGTGTACCTCAAGGGATGGCAGGGCTGAAGGAGCTGTGAGGTTTACCCTCGGGCTCCTGAGGCCCTGCTTTTTTTTCAAAAGCGTTGGCGAAGCTCAGCTTAGCCGACCTTCGATCACTCTCGGTTCTCTTCAGCAGGCGCGCCTACGGCTAACCCGTAGGATTGTTGGGGGTGTCGCTCGCTCGAATATCGTTGAACAACTAAGCCTTTGGTCATCAGAGGGCGGATCGCGCGCTTTCGTATATCAGCCACGTCCCTGTGCAGAAGGTGAGACAGCTCCCCCAAGGTAAGCCAATGGACCTCCTTCAGGAGCCGCAGGACCGCGACTTCAAGCTGCTCGCCGGATAGTCTGCGGTTGCGATGAGGCCAAGCCGCCTCAATCAGGCTAGGTGCTGCCAGATGGTTCGCAGGTTGCAGCCACGCGCTTAGGTCTAATCCTAGGCGCGTCCGCCGCTCAGCGTCGGAGCTTGAACTTAGGTCGGAGCTTAGGTCCGGAGTTATGTCGGAGCTTAGGTCCGGAGTTATGTCGGAGCTTAGGTCGGAGCTTAGGTCGGAGCTTAGGTCGGAACTTAGGTCGGAACTTAGGTCTGGAGTTATGTCGGAGCTGAGGTTTGGGCTTAGGTCCGAAGTTTTGTCAGACCCTACGCGTAAGCCGTCACTCGTCGATCCGTCGTCCCCCGGCTCTAGCTCGTATCGGGTCCAACGACCTATTCCGGCGCGCTTCAAAAATCCGGTGCGCACCAACTGCTGCAACGTCTTCGTCAGGTCAGTGCGATGGATTGTCAAAACCTCCTGAAGGCGCGCGTTTGTCACTTCTCCCTCCTCAAGAGCCATGACCAAAATCTGCACGTCTTCGGGGCTTAGCTGCTCCACGCGAACCCCAAAGACCTCCTGCAAACGAGAGAGGGCTGACTCAGGTAAAACGCTGACCATCGGCAAGGTGAGCGACACCCGGTCCGGATGCTGCGCCTCCTTTAGCCGAGGAGCGCGGAAGCGGGCATCGTCCCAGCTTGCTCGTATCTTATCCAGCCCTGACCCGGCCTTGTCTCCAGCCCCCATCAGCTGAAACATCTGCTGCAACGACTTGTTACGGCACTCGCTTATGCCACCTTTGAGCATCTGCTCATGAGAGATTAGGAGCGTTCCCGGATTTGATAATTCGATACGATCACCAAACCGGTCGATGACGATGCCACCCTGACCGCCGTAATCCGCGTGAATGATGGCATTCACAACTGCTTCCCGCAACGCAACGGCCACTGACGTGTCGTCAAAGCGATATAGGCCTGCATCGATCTGGAATGGGTTTTTGAGGGTGGTCACCATTCTAGGAAGAACCCGGTTGTAAAACTGAAACAGGTTTCCTTCCCAAGTTCCATCAAGGGTCACTCGGTCCGACCAACGCTGGCCGGACTCCTCGGCTAGCCTCTCCCTATAATCCAGCTGGTACTGAGGCAGTGCCTCAGGAGCCCGGATGGCCGTCTCCAAACCGAACATGAGCAGCCCGGCGACCGTTAAACCTTCCCTTCCGGTTCCACGTTCCTTCCGCCACCCGCCTAGTTTTTGAAGTAGACCGCGATCATCCTCCAACAACCACGGGTGGTTCGGACTAGAGCTAGCAACCCGATTTCGATACTGTTGCACCGACGGTGGGTGGAGGTCCTCCATAGTGAAGTGCTCCAATATACGGCTATCCGCTGGATCAGACGACTGATCTGCGAACATCCTCCGGACTTCGTCAGGAGAGCATTTGTAATCGCCGGTGTGGTCGCGACGATAAGTAAATGACATCGGATCATTGTTGATGTAGACCGGGCGCTGGTTTCTGGATGCCCGAGGCACAGAAACCCTAATGACATCCTTGCCCTCTAATTGGATTACATCGACGTCGCCGCCGCGAAGTATATTCTGGCTTACCTTGCCCTTATTATTTAGACCGCTCCACAAGGCGTCGAGCATTTTTGATGGCGCATCAATTCCGTGCACATCTAAAAAGGCGCCTTTTTCTGCGATACCAAGGTAGATCGTGCCGCCGTTCGTATTAGCGAACGCACTGTAGGTTTCCCAAAGGGTGCTCGGTATACCGCCCTTTGCCGACTTTAGTTCAACGTCCGCACTCTCATAGAACGACGGGTCATCGAAAAGGGAAAGCTGGCGGGGGAAAAGATTGTCCATTGTGGCAGCACTCTAAAGCAGGTGCTCCGCTGATAGCTACATCCTGAACGGCTGCAAACTTACGAGTCGAACCCGCCAAGTCCCGCAGGCAATCCGGCGCGGCAGCCAAGCAAAGCTGCCCCACACACCTGCCCCACAATCGGGGAAAATTGAAGGCTAAGCTGTTGAGAATGCTAGCTTTCAGGAAGCTGGCTGGGGCGGCAGGATTCGAACCTGCGAATGCCGGTACCAAAAACCGGTGCCTTACCACTTGGCGACGCCCCAACGGGAAGCGGGCTTATACGGCCTTAGAACAAACGTTCAACCCAGCCGTGCGGGTCTGGGGCGGTACCGCGCTGGATGGCGGTGAGTTGCGCGCGCAGCTGCTCGGTCAGCATGCCCGGGCCGCCATTGCCGATGGTGAAGTCAAAGCCACGGCCGCGCACGCGGCCGATCGGCGTGACCACTGCCGCGGTGCCGCAGGCAAAGGCTTCGCGCAGGCGGCCGCTTTGCGCGTCCTTCTGCCAATCCTGCATGCTGTAGGGCGCCTCCCGCACGTTGATGCCGGCGTCGCGCGCCAGCGTCAGCAGTGAGTTGCGGGTGATGCCGGGCAGGATCGTGCCGCCAAGCGGGGGTGTCTGGATCGAACCGTCGTCAAACACGAAGAACACGTTCATGCCGCCCAGTTCCTCGACGAAGCGGTTCTCCACTGCATCGAGGAACACGACCTGGTCGCAGCCTTCGCGGATCGCCTCGGCCTGCGCCACCAGGCTGGCGGCATAGTTGCCGCCGCACTTGGCCGCACCCGTCCCGCCGCGGGCGGCACGAGTATAATGTTCTGAGGTCCACAGCGTAACCGACGGCGCACCGCCCTTGAAATAGGCGCCGGCGGGCGACGCGATTACCATGTACAAATATTCGCTGGCCGGCTTCACGCCCAGGAACGTCTCGCTCGCGAACATGAAAGGCCGCAGGTAGAGCGACGCGCCCTCGCCTTCCGGAATCCAGTCGCGGTCGACGCGGACCAGTTCGCGGATCGAGGACAGGAACAGCTCCTCCGGCAGCGGCGCCATCGCCATGCGCTCAGCGGATTCGCGGAAGCGCCGGGCGTTCTCGCCGGGCCGGAACAACGCGGCGCCGCCACCGGGCAGGCGATAGGCCTTCAATCCTTCAAAGATCTCCTGCGCGTAATGCAGCACGGCGCAGGCCGGATCGATCTGGATGGGACCGCGCGGTTGAACGCGCGCATCATGCCAGCCGCGATCGGCCGAGTAGCGGATCACCACCATGTGATCGGTAAAGATCTTGCCGAAGCCGGGGTTCTCCAGCAGCGTCGCGCGGTCGCTTTCAGCGACCGGCTGGGGATGGGCCTCGAACTCGTAATCCAGGATGGTCGTGTCTTGCATGGAGCGTCCATAGGCCGGTGGCATCGGGTTGCGAAGGCCTATAGGCGGTGGCAAAGATGGTCAACATGGCTGCCCCAATTCCCGCCTCCCCGCTCTTCCTTCGGGAACCCGAAATCCGGCGCGGGGTGGAGCTGCTGTACTTCGGCTATGCGCATCTGACGCGATCGATCGATACCGCGCTTGCCAAGCAGGGGCTGGGCCGTGCGCATCACCGGGCGCTCTACTTCATCGCGCGCAAGCCCGACGTGACCGTCAGCGAGTTGCTGGCGCTTCTCGCGATCACCAAGCAGTCGCTTGGCCGCGTGCTGGGGGAACTGACCGAGCGCGGGCTGGTGGAAACGCGCACCGGCGATCGCGACCGCCGCCAGCGGCTGCTGCGGCTGACGCCCGCGGGCGCCGAGCTGGAAGCGCAACTATTCGATTCACTGCGCAAGAAGCTGTCGGGCGCCTATACCAGCGCAGGCCCAGGTGCGGTTGGCGGCTTCTGGGCCGTGCTGGAGGGCTTGGTGCCGGAAAGCGAGCGCAGCCGCGTAGCGGCGCTGGGCCGCTAGGCGACGGATCGACTTCGCACAATGGCGTGCGGCACCTCCCCCGCTCTCGCGGAGGAGGCACGGTGTCAGGCGACCTTGAAGCCTTCCTTGTTCATCGTCGCGGTAAGCTGCTTGTTCTTTTCCTCGGACAGCTGCGCGCGGAGCATCGGGAAGAGATGGTCTTCCTCTTCCTTCATGTGATGCTCGATATCGGCGCGGAATTCGCGCACCTTGGCGATCCACTCGGGCGAGTTGTTCGGCATGTTCTCCAGCTCGTAGAGATACTGCTTCACATAGCCGTGCTCCTTGTTGAGCTCGTCCGCGCCTTCGCGCTGGCCGATCTCACGAAGAGCCGGATAGATCACATTTTCTTCCTCGACCGCATGCTTCATCAGCGCGTGCTTGAGGTGCGACAGGAGCATGCCGCGCTTCATGGTCGACTTTTCGTCGGTTGCCTCGATCGCGTCGAAGACCTTGAGCGTCGCTGCATGCTCGGCCTTCAGCGCATCGTCCCAGTTGCCCGCCAGCGCCGTCGGCGCCTGCACGGCCGCCTTGCGGCCCAGCATTGCAAGCAGGCCCAGTGCGGCGCCGCCAGCGACGGCGCCTGCCATCATGCCGAGATTGCCGCTGCCGCCCTTGTTGTCGTTCGACTTGGTGGACGCTGGCTTGAAGCGTCCGTTCTTGTCCCGCGTAGCCGTGGTCGTTGCCATGTCCGCCTCCGTTGAGAAAGGAATCGGAAGCAGAACAATCGGAGGGCAAGGGCGTTCCGTGCCCGTACGCGCCAGGCTCTCAGCGGCGCGCGTCAGCGGCCATTTGCGCATTGCGGCGGGTGGCGGCTGCCAAGGTTTCGCGCAACAGCGTCTTCAAGGCGCCACCATGGTCGAGGACGTTGAGCCCTTCCCGCGTCGAACCCCCGGGGCTGGCGACGCGGTCCGCCAGCAGCGTGGGCGGCTCGCTCGCCTGCGACGCCAGCAACCCCGCGCCTTCCACCGTAGCGACGGCGAGGCGCTGCGCCTGATCTGCGGGGAGGCCGAGTGCGGCGCCCGCGTCCGCAAGAGCGTCGATGAAGCGATAGACGAACCCAGGGCCGCTACCCGCCAAAGCGGTTACGGCGTCGAATAGCGCCTCGTCCTCAATCCATTCGGCGAGGCCGAGCGGCTGCATCAGCGCGTCGATCTCGGCCGATCGGACGCCGTGCAGCGCAATCACGCCCTTGCCCAGTGCCACGGGAAGGTTCGGCATCGCGCGGACGATTGCATAACTAGGGAAGCGGCGCTGCAAGGTGGCCGTGTCGACGCCGGCCAGGATGGAGATCAGCGTCGTCCCCGAAAATGCCGGGAGCACCGGAATGGCGTCCAACTGCTGGGGCTTCACGCCGATAAGCAGGTAAGGCGGAGGCGCCGCATCGGTGGGAAAGGCCCTGCCCTGCCGGACGCCGGGCGGCAAATCGCGATCCTGGCGATTGACGACGAGAATCGTTTCGAGCGCGAGCGCTTCAGTTTCGATCCACCGGCGGAGCATGGCCCCGGCCATGTTGCCGCACCCGACCAGCCACATGCCAGCCGGCTTGTCGCCGCTCATGCTTCGCCTTGCGTTTCAATCAGCGCGGACGCCAGCGCTTCGGCAGGCGTCTTGCCACCCCACAACACGAACTGGAACACGGGATAGAAGCGCTCGCACTCGTCGATCGCGCTTTCGATCAGCAGCTCAGCCTGATCGAGCGTCAGCGTGGGCTCCCCCGAACCGTCGATCATCGCGGCGTGGCGGAACAACAGGATGCCGCTGGCCGACCACAGTTCGAAATGGCCGATCCAGAGCTGTTCGTTAACCAGCCCGATTGCCTCATAGATCGCGGCGCGCCGTTCGTCGGCCACGCGGACATCCGGGAAGGCGAGGAACTGCAGGACGCCATCGTCCTCGCGCCAGATCGCGCGAAGCTCATATTCGGTCCAGCTGCCCTTGACCTTCGCGACGATCTCTTCGTCCTCGCGCTGGTGCGTCCAGCCATGCGCGGCAAAGTAATTCTCCAGCATGTCGATGGGCGCCGCATCGTCGCGGTCGAACTCCGCTTCGTCCAGCATCATGACCTCCACACGCCGGCATTGGCGAAACGGGGTCCTGCCAATGCCGTTTCCAGGGCACAAGCAGGCCGTTCACGCCCTTGTCGAAAAGCTGTGGAAAAGGCGTGGACGAATGCGATCAGGCGTCTCCCTGCGCAGCCCCGCCGGTGCCGACTTGCGCCTCGAGTGCGGCGATGCGGAGCTTGAGGGCGTCGGCTTCGTCGCGCGCGGCGACCGCCATTGCCTTGACCGCTTCGAACTCGTCGCGTGCGACGAAATCCAGACCGCCGACCCATTCGCGCGCACGCTCCCGTGCGGCGGACTCTGTCTCGCGCGCCATGCCCGCTACGGTGCCTGCCGCACCGTTCACGAACTTCACGAAATCGTCGAACAGGCGGTT
Organism: Sphingomonas sp. IC-56; assembly: GCF_021043375.1. Classification (GTDB taxonomy): domain Bacteria; phylum Pseudomonadota; class Alphaproteobacteria; order Sphingomonadales; family Sphingomonadaceae; genus Sphingomonas. Next base: position 146,064 of record NZ_JAJNDV010000005.1, on the reverse strand, counting down.
GTCGGTCTGCATCGTCTCAAATCCCAAAAACTATCGGATCTCAATTTGGTCAATCGTGCGCGAAGGTACAAGGCTTTGCGCATCCGGATTGAGATCGTGGATCTGGTAGAGCAGCACGAAGGCAAAGCAAATCCACGCCAGATAGGGCAGCAGCAACAGGCCGGCGGTGCGGCGCACCTGCCAGAACAGCCAGATGGTGAGCGCGATCAAAACGACCAGTGCGGCGATGATGACGAGCGCGGGGACGACCTGGTGCATGCCGAAGAACACGGGCGTCCAGGCGAGGTTGAGCAGCAGCTGCGCAACGAACAGGATCAGCGCCGGGCGCCGCTTGCGCGAGCCCCGGGCGTTGAGCACCAGGGCGAGCGCCAGCCCCATGAGGATATAGAGGATGCTCCAGGCAACTGGAAAGGCCCAGCCAGGTGGCATGATGGGCGGCTTGTCGAGCGCCGCGAACCAGAGGTTCTCATCCCCGCTGGGTGCCATGCGGCCCGAGGCGAAGCCGAGCAGGAGAATAAGGGGGACCGTGACTATGGCCCACCGGAAATAAGCGAAACGCAACTGACCTTTGGACGCGAGTTCACGCAAAACCGTATCTCCCCTGTTCGGGTGCACCTTTGCGGGAGAGGGTTAGTATAGAGTTTCGCAGTTGTGAAAAGATGTCAGGCGGGGCGCACTGCGCCGATCAGGAACTCGACATTGCCTTCCGGGCCGGTAATCGGGCTTTGCGTGATGCCGAGCACGTCCCAGCCGATCGAAACGAGCCAGTCGGATACTTGCGCGCAGACGCGTTCGTGGACGGCGGGATCGCGGACCACGCCGCCCTTCCCCACTTCCTCGCGGCCAGCCTCGAACTGCGGTTTGATGAGTGCGGCGAGGCGCGCGCCGGGGCGGGTGAAGCCCAGGGGGACGGCGAGTACCTTGGCAAGGCCGATGAAGCTGGCGTCGCAGACCACCAGGTCGATGGGTTCGGGGATGTGGGCGTCGGTGAGGATGCGCGCGCTGGTCTGTTCGTGGACGACCACGCGCGGGTCCTGGCGCAGCTTCCAGGCGAGCTGGTTGGTGCCGCTGTCGACCGCGTAGACCCGTGCGGCGCCGCGGGTGAGCAGCACGTCGGTGAAGCCGCCGGTGGAGGAGCCCACGTCGATCGCGACGCAGTTTTCCACGTCCCACGCGAAATGGTCGAGGGCGTGGGCGAGCTTGATGCCGCCGCGCGAAACCCAGGGGTGATCGCGGCCGCGGACGTCCAATTCCACTATCTCGTCGACGCTGACACCGGGTTTTTCGACTTTGCGGTCACCGATATAAACGAGGCCGGCCATGACCAGCGCCTGGGCGCGGGTGCGGCTCTCCGCGAGGCCGCGGTCCACGAGCAATTGATCGACGCGCTGCTTGGCCATGGGGGCGTTTAGGCGTGGCCAAGCGACCCTTGCAACCACAACGGACACGATAGGCGGCGCGTGTCCGCAAAAGCGGTTGCAATGTAGGATTTCGGCCGCTCAATAGCTTGGTCGAGAACGCAGGGGGGAGTGTTTTCGATGTCTCCAAGTGCCGCATGCATCAAGCTGGTCCAGCGATTCGAGGGCTGTGCCAGGATTCTGCCCGACAAGCGGGTCAAGGCGTACCCGGACCCAGCGACGGGAGGCGATCCATGGACGATCGGCTGGGGCACCACCGGCGCCGACGTGAAGCCCGGCGTGATCTGGACGCAGCAGCAATGCGATGCGCGGCTGGCCGGCGACGTGGCGCGCTTTGCCGCCCAGATTTCCGCGGCGATCGGCAAGGCGCCGACCACGCAGGACCAGTTCGATGCGCTGGTGTGCTTCGCCTACAATGTCGGCATCGGCAATCTGAAGGCCAGCACGCTGCTGAAGCTGCACCAGGCGGGCGACCATGACGCCGCGCAGGCGCAGTTCGCGCGATGGAACAAGGCGGCGGGCAAGGTCATGGCAGGGCTCACCAAAAGGCGAGCGGCGGAGGCGGCGCTGTACGGCAGCTGAGGCGCCGGCAGACCGTCGCGCGGCGGCGGCGATCCGTCGCAAGGAGCATTGTCTACCTAGCTCGTAGGAATTAGAAAGAGGGTCCGGCCAAACTCCTCCCGCAGGAGCGGAAAACATGACCATCTTTAGTCCGTTTGACGAACAATCGCCGATCATCCTCACCGTTCCCGGGCTCGGTGGCTCGGGTCCATCCCACTGGCAGACGCTGTGGGAACAGTCCCGCCCGGACACGCACCGCGTAGAACTGGGCATGTGGGACACGCCCCACCGCAACAGCTGGGTGACCAAGCTGGACCAGGCGATCCGCAGCGCGCAGGCGCCGGTGGTACTCGCCGCGCACAGCCTGGGCTGCCTGGCGGTCGCGTGGTGGGCCGAGCTGTCGCCCCAGCCCTTTGGCTGGCCAGTAGCCGGCGCGCTGCTGGTGGCGCCTGCCGATGTGGACAGGCCCGACGTGCGACCCGAACTGGCGGATTTCCGCCCCGCCCCCGCAACGCCGCTCCCCTTCCCCTCGATCGTGGTGGCGAGCAGCGACGATCCCTGGATCGCGATCGATAAAGCGCAGTCACTGGCCAAGGGCTGGGGCAGCGTGTTTGTCGACGCGGGCCCGCAGGGGCATCTGAACGCCGCGAGCGGCATCGGCTGGTGGGAAGAAGGCCAGGCGCTGCTCGACCGGGTGCTGGACGCGGGATCTGGCGGTTCGAGCCGGCCGCGCTCCGTCGCCGACGCGCGTTCGCTGCTGGCGGTGAACGCCACCGACGCCGCACAGGCGCACTATCATGGCGCCGGGCGATGAGCCCAGTTCGGCCTGCCGTCCATGGCGCGCATATCGGCGCAGGCGCCTTGGAAAGATCGGCCGCAGAACCTAAATAGGTTAAGCGGGCGTGGCCGAGTGGCGTCCCCTAGAGCGTCACTCGGTCTACGGCCGCACGGATCCGCCGCGGCCGCTTCCCCCTCTCTTCGATCAGCGACTTTTTCACGGTGCGTCGGAACCGCGGGGCTGATGTTATATTGTACCGTGACCAGAAACGCTCTATATCGGTCGCCATGTCGCTAAGTCTCCCGCTTGCCCGTGTATGGGGCAGCATCGATGCACGCTTCGATCGCATTGCGATGGGGCTGAGCGGGCTGTGCCTGGTGCATTGCGTGGCGACGACGGTGTTGCTGACCGTGCTTTCTTCCGCCGGCGCGCTGCTGCACCCGGCCATTCACGAAATCGGCCTGATGCTGGCGATCGGCATGGGCGTGCTGACGCTGGGGCGCGGCATCGTCAGCCATGGCTATTTCATGCCCGCAGTGGTCGGCGCGTTCGGCCTGGGCATCATGGCAGGCGCGCTGGCGATCCCGCATGGAGGGTTCGAGACCTTTTGGACGCTGATGGGCGTCAGCCTTGTGGCTTTGGGCCACGACTTGAACCGGCGCGCGACCTACTAAGCGATATGCGGTCGCACGTTCCGGCAAGCGCACTGGCGGCCTTTAGCGGGGCGTGCCCGCAAGCGGCGGGGGACGCTAAATGGCCCCACCTGCAATCCAGCACCCGGTGATGCGGATCATGATGCTCTCAGGTCCGACATCACGACTGCGGTGCTCACCAGCGACAGCACCAGATAACTCAGCCCAAGCTCCCACCGGTCGGACCCACGCCGCCGCATCGCCAGGACGGCAAGGGCCACAAGCGCGATGCTCACCAGCGCGTGCAGCGCCCAGGGACCGACGCCCAGCGCAATGCCTACCCGCGCCTCGTCATTCGGGGCCGACAATCCGCTGATCCCCCAGGCGACCAGCCGCATGAACGCGGCCCAGAGCAGCAGCGCAAAGGCGAGGACGCTGCCATTTCGGCGGAATACCGCAAACGCGACTACCCCCTGGATCAGTGTGAAGATCGGTCCGGCGGCCGAGATCAGGGTGGCGTCGCGCAATGGTACCGGTCCAACCGGCCGCACGACATTCAGCCCGAAAAGCATTTCGTGCCCCAGCGCGACGCCGGTCAGCCAATGTGCCCCTTCGTGCATGAGGTAGGTCGCGAGCCCCGCCACGACCAACCATCCGCAATATTTCGCGCGATCCCGCACCGTCATGATGTACCCCCCAGGCGCGCAGATGCGGCTGCGACAAGATTACAGCCGGGGTGGACCTTGGCAATCGCCTCAAGAAAGGCCTTTTCCGCTACGATAAGAGCATCCGCCGAAACTCGCCTGTACGCACCAGGGCGTTCGGGTTAGCCTGATGTTTCTTGCTGTGCGTGGGGGACATCGGGTGATCGACAGGCGGACATTGATTGCGAGCGGCATTGCACTTGGTACGGCGCGTGCAGCGTGGGCGAGCCCGCGCGCAGACAGCAAGCGCCGTGCGATCGATGCGATCCAGTTGCCGCCTGGCTTCAACGGCGCCCTGGCATATGGCCGCGGCGGCAAGATCGAACATGTCCGCTATGTCGGCAAGGCCGATATCGAAGCGGGCACGATGGTGTCGCCAGCGACTCAGTTCAAATTGGGTTCGGCGTCCAAATGGCTCACCAGTGTCGCGGTCCTGCGGCTGGTCGACCAGAAGCGGATGGCGCTGGACGCGCCGATCACCACCTATCTGCCAGACTTCCGCCGCGACACCGGCGAACGCGTGCTCGTGAAGCACCTGTTGTCGAACACCAGCGGCATTCCCGATCTGCTGACCCGCCAGATCGCGACCGAACCCGAGTTGCGCACATCGACCGCGAGCGCGGCGGCGATCGTGCGCCGCTTTGCAGGCGGCGACCTGACCTTCGAGCCTGGGCAAGGATGGGACTATGCCGCGCTCAACTGGGCCATTCTGGCTGCGATCGTGGAGCGCGTGACGGGAGAGCCGCTGGCGCAATTGGTGGGCACACTGGTGCTGCGCCCGCTGCGCATGTCCGGCACTGGCTTTGCGCAATCGGACCAGCCGGCGATGCCGAGCCTGGCCGCCGCCTATGCCAGCGTAACGCCGCCGGTGCGCAAGATGGCGCCGGTGCCACCCTTCCTGGCTGCGAGCGGCAACGGCGCCAGCACGGTCCAGGATGCGATGCGTGCTGCACATGGCGTGTTTCACGGCCCCATCCTGAGCGCCGCTTCCCGGCAGGAACTTACCACCGTCCGCTGGGCCGATCAGGAATACGCCCTGGGCGGGCGCGTCCACCCGATCGATGGAGCGCTGTGGGCGTGGGAAACCGGCAAGGTGCAGGCATATCGCACCCACATCGCCCACCGGCTGGCGAACAGTGAAACGGTCGTGATCTTCAACACCACGGACATGCCGCAGTCGGAGATCACCAACTGGGTGGAAGCCATTGCCCTTGCCTGAGAGCGGCGGCTCCCAGGCAAGCGGGCGTGTGGGCTGATCCGGCAGGTTTTGGCCGGACCCGAGGCGATCAGCGGACGGTCTGCTGCACCGCGCCGGATGCGTCGGCGACGGGCAGCCAGACCGCGCTGGCAGCGCTGCCGCCGCGCTCGATGGTGACCGTTGCCTTCTGATAATCGGACTTCTTCGCCAGGAAGATGTTCGGCACGTATTTCTGCGGGTTGCGGTCGTAGAGCGGGAACAGCGACGACTGGATCTGGACCATGATCCGGTGCCCGGGCTGGAACACATGGTTCACCGTGGGCAGGCGGAAGCGGTAGCGCTGCGTCTTGCCGGCCGGGATGGGACTGGGCTTCTCGAAGCTGTCGCGGTAGCGGCCGCGGAAGATGTCGAGCGCGATCGCCAGCTGGTATCCGCCCATCTTGGGATCGGATGCGACTTCGTCCGCATAGACGTCGATCAGCTTGACCACGAAATCGCCATCGGTGCCCGTGGTCTTGCTGAACAGCTCGGCGATGGGCGCACCGGACAGGCGCACCGGCTGAGTCAGCACATCGGTCTGATAGGTCATGACGTCGGTGCGACCGTCCGCGTGACGCTGGTCGCTGACCAGCCAGTCGGCCCAGCGCCCGTCGCCGAAATTCACCGGCCGCGGCAGGTGCGGGACCGGCTTGGCGGGATCGGAGACATAGCTGTCGCCGCCGCTGGCCCCCTTGGCGAACGCCAGCGCGCCATTTGCCTGAAGGTAGAGCGGCTTCAGCCCGGTGGCGCATCCTTGCTCGCAGGCGAGCGGCCAATTGGCGAAGCGCTCCCAGCGATTTTCGCCGGTGTTGTAGATGGTGGCCGCGGGCAGATTCGCCGGGGCGCCGTCCTTCAGATACTGGTTGAACAGCGGCAGCACCATCTGCTCGCGGAACTGCGCGGCGGTGTCGCCGTCCCATTGCAGGGGGCCGAGCGAGCGCCCCTCGCGGTTGATCTGGCTATGGCGCCACGGCCCCATCACCAGGAAGTTGTTGCCGATCTTGCCCTTGGCCTTCAGCGCCTCCCAGGCGGTGATGGCGCCGTACATGTCCTCCTGGTCCCACAGCCCCTGTTCCCAGATGGTCGGCACGTTGGAGGGATTGGCGGCGAGCAGCTTGTCGAGCGCCTGGCCCTGCCAGAACGGGTCATAGGCCGGGTGCGCCACCATCTTTCGCCACGCGGGCAGTTGGTCGAAGCCGGACTGCTTGGCCCATTCATTGGCGCCGCCCAGCCTGCGGAACTCCTCGTAATTGTCGTAGATGCCGGTGGCGGGGTCCTTGCCCGACCCCTTGTAGCCGGTCTGCGATCCAATCCAGCCGATATTGGCGAGGCGGAAGGCGCCGTAATGGAACCAGTCATCGCCCATCCAGCCGTCGATCATCGGGCTTTCGGGCGCCGCGACCTTGAGCGCCGGGTGCGGATCGAGCAGCGCCATGACGACGGTGAAGCCTTCATAGGACGAGCCGATCATGCCGACGCGCCCGTTGGATTCAGGCAGGTTCGCCTTGTTCACCAGCCAGTCGATCGTATCATAGGCGTCGGTGACATGATCGACATCGGTGGGGTTCAGCGGGCCCTTGACCGGGCGGGTGATGACGTAATCGCCCTCCGAGCCATATTTGCCGCGAATGTCCTGATACACGCGGATATAACCGGCCTTCACGAACGCCTCGTCCGCCAGCGGCAGGGTGGACAGGATGTGCGGGCTGTCGGCGCGGTTGGCCCGGCCCGCCGCGTTATAGGGCGTGCGGGTGAGCACGATCGGGGCGTTCTGGATACCCTTGGGGTAGACGATCACCGTGTACAGGCGTTTGCCGTCGCGCATGGGGATCATCACCTCGCGCTTCACATAGTCGCGGGCGTCGATGGGCGGCGTGAAGTTGGCGGGGATGTCGCCGCCGGGCTGCGGCGCCTGTTGGGCGACACCCGGGCTGACGGCCAGTGCGAGGGACGCCAGCAAGGCCAACTTCATCTTCATCCCAGAGATCCTTGTTCAAGCGCGACAATGCGGTTGCCTGGGCAGGATAATGCCCATCCGCCGGCTTATGGCAAGGACGCGCAGGGCGTGCGGGCCGCGACCCTCAGGCCGGGGCGGGCACCAGCTTGTCGTCCGCTTCGCTGGCGCGCTGATAGGCGGGGCGCGATTGGAGGCGGGCGAAATAAGCGGCGAAGGCGTCGCGCTTGGGCAGCGTGCCGAACATGATGCCCCAGCCCACTTGCGAGCCGACATACACGTCCGCCGCGGTGAAGCGTTCGCCCGCGATATAGGGGTGCTTCGACACGGCCTGTTCGAGCACGTCGACCGCCAGGTCATAGCTGCCATAGCCGAACATCATGCGCTGCTCAGCGGACGGTTCGAACTTGGCCCAGTTGTTGGTGATCGCCTGCTCCATCGGCCCCGCCGCGAAGAACAGCCAGCGGTAATAGTCGGCCCGCTCCTCCGGCAAGGGCGAGAGCCCGGCATCGGGGAATGCTTCGGCGAGATAGGCACAGATCGCCGCGCATTCGGTGACCACCTTGCCGCCGTGCACGATCGCCGGGACCTTGCCCATCGGGTTGACCGACCGGTACGCGCCTTCCTTCATGGTCGGGCCATAGTTCACGACCTCGGCGCGGTAGGGCGCGCCCACTTCCTCCAGCATCCAGCGCGCGATGCGGCCGCGCGACTGGGGGTTGGTGTAGAGAACCAGTTCGTCCGTCATGCCGTTTGCTCCCTCTAGCTAACGGAACATATCATGAACGACGTTCCGGCCAAGTCAAGAAGCAGGCGCTATAGGGTGGCAAGGGTGACGAGCAGGCGCGACCATGCCCGTTCAGCCTGTTGCGGGTTGTAGGCGCGGCTGTCGGGCGGGCACCAGCCGTGCAGCGTGCCGGGATAGACTTCGATTTCGGCAGGGACGCTTGCCGCGGCGAAGGCGGCGCGCAGCTTGTCCTTGTCGGTGGGCGCGCGGGCGTCGTCATTCTCGGCGATGGCGAAGAGGTAGCGGCCCTTCATGTTCGGCACGAGCAGCAACGGACTGTCGGGGCCTTCCGCCGCGAGGCCACCGCCATGGAAGCTGGCCCCAGCGCGCACGCGCGCGGGATTGGCGGCGGCGGTGCGCATCATCATCGGGCCGCCCATGCAATAGCCGGTGACGCCGATCCCGCGCTTGCGGTCCACCCGTGGCTGGGTGTCGAGGAACTGCACGAACGCCGTCGCGTCGCTCGTGGTACCCTGGGTCGTCAGCGCCTTGCGGAAGGGTTCGATGCGCTGGCGGATTTCGGGCTGGTCGAACGATTCGCCGGGGTTGAGGAACGGTGCCTTGGTGGAGCGGTAGAACTGGTTCACGGTCAGCACCGCATAGCCAGATTGGGCGAGCCGGTCGGCCATCTGGCGGAAGGCGGGGCGCAGCCCCATGATGTCGGGCCATACCAGCACGGCAGGATGCCTGCCGGTGGCGGGCGCGACGAAATAGGCGTCGCATGTGCCGTCAGGCGTGCGGATCGCGACGTCCCTGCCCTTTACCGCCAGCGCGTCGGCCGGGCTGGGCAGCAGCACTGCGACGCTCGCCCCCGCGGCTGCTGCGGTGAAGCCGCGCCGGGTCAGGGTGCCCGCGTGGCGGTCGTTATCGGCTGCGGTCCATTCGTCGCACATGGCTGCTCTCCCTGGTGTTTCGCATCAGGCTAGAGCGGTTCGGGGCATCTGCGAAGCCGTGTTGAACGAAACGGGCCCCGGCATGGTGCCGGAGCCCGTTTCTTCCCCTCCGCCAGGCGGCAGGTATCAGTGCTTGAAGAGAGTCTCGGCGGTGTGTTCCACGCGGACCTCTTCGGTGCCCTCTTCGCCGACATGGCTGGCGGCTTCACGCTCGGCGCGGAGCTGCTCGAGCAGGGCTTCGCGGTCACCCTCGAGGCGGGTGTCGGTCGGCGCTTCGATGCCGGCGGCCTTGGCGGCCTTGACCACCAGCGCATCCAGCTCACGCTGCGAGCACAGGCCGAGCGTCACCGGATCCTTGGGAACGATGTTGGCGATGTTCCAATGGCTGCGGTCGCGGATCGCGGCGATGGTGGTGCGCGTGGTGCCGATCAGCTTGCCGATCGCGCCATCCGACACTTCCGGGTGGTTGCGCAGGATCCAGGCGATGCCGTCGGGCTTGTCCTGACGCTTCGAGACCGGGGTGTAGCGCGGCCCCTTGGTACGGCGGACCTGCTCGGGCCCCTTGAGCATCTTGAGCACGTAATTGGGGTCCGCCTGCCCCTTGTCGATCTCATCCTGCGTCAGCTCGTGCGCACGCACCGGATCGCGGCCGGTCAGCTTGGTCGCGGCGGTATCGTCGGCGATCGCCTGCACTTCCAGGATGTGGAGCCCGCAGAACTCGGCAATCTGCTCAAAGGAGAGCGAAGTGTTGTCGACCAGCCAGGAAGCGGTCGCATGCGGCATCAGCGGCTGGGCCACGATAGTCTCCAGAAACAATAAGGGCCGCCCTTCACGGGCGGCCGACATAGCGCAGACTTAGTGCGCGAAGGGAAGGAGGGCAAGGCATTACCGGACGGCGCGATCAACTCGCGCGCTGGACTTAGGCCGCTTCAGTCTCGCTGCGCATCGGATAGAGCGCCTGGAGGAACTGGCGGGCGCTCGCTTCCCAGGTGAAGGTGCGTCCATATTCGGCGCAGGCGGTCCGATCCCGCGTCAACGCCTCGGCAATCGCGCGACCGAGATCCTCGTCCATCGCACCGGTCTGCGGCGTCAGCACGTCGATCGGGCCAGTCACCGGATAGGCCGCCACCGGAACCCCGCAGGCCAGCGCCTCGATCATCACCAGCCCGAAGGTGTCGGTCTTACTTGGGAAGACGAACACGTCCGCAGCGACATAGGCAGAGGCAAGCTCCTGACCGAACATCGGCCCGAGGAAATGCACGTCCGGAAACTGCGCGGCCAGCCCGGCGCGCGCGGGGCCGTCGCCCACCACCACCTTGGTGCCGGGATGGTCGGTGCGCAGGAACGCTTCCAGGTTCTTCTCGACCGCGACCCGGCCGACATAAAGCTGCACCGGGCCGGGCAATCCCGCCATCGCCGCGTGCGGCTCCAGGTCTGGGCGGAAGTTCGACAGGTCCACCCCCCGCCCCCAATGCTTCACCTGGGCAAGCCCGTGATCGACCAGCGACTGGCGGATCGACGGAGTCGAGGCCAGGATCGCCTGGCTGGGCGCGTGGAACCAGCGGATGTAGCGCCAGATCCACTCCGCCGGCACGCCCGAACGCGCGGAGACATAGTCGGGGAACTGAGTGTGATAGGCGGTGGTGAAGGGCATTCCCTCACGCAGACACCAGCGCCGCGCGGCGATGCAGAGCGGCCCTTCGGTGGCGAGGTGGATGGCGGTCGGGTCGAACCTCTCCAGCAACGCGCCCACGCTGGCCGTTCGCGCCAGCGCCAAACGGATCTCAGGATAAGTCGGGCATGGCAGCGAGTGGAACAGGTCGGGCGAGATCACTTCGATCGGGTGCCCTTGTTCCTCCAGCACCTGCCGAACCGACTTAAGCGTGCGGACGACGCCGTTGACCTGGGGCTCCCAGGCATCGGTCACGATCGCGATGCGCACCGGTTCGGCCTCCGCCGCCGTCACGCCGCCGCCAGTCTGGCCTCGGGCTCGGGCGCTTCCCGCGCGGCGATTTCCTCGGCCCAGTGGAGAATTTCCATGGACCCGTCGTAATGCTCCACCAGCGCGGTGCAACCCTCCACCCAGTCGCCGTCGTTGTAATAGGTCACACCGGCGATCTCGCGCATTTCCGCCTTGTGGATATGCCCGGCGATCACGCCATCGACACGGCGCACGCTTGCCTCATGCGCGACGACCTCTTCGAACTTGGAGATGAAGGAGACCGCGTTCTTCACCTTCTGCTTGGCGTATTTGCTCAGCGACCAATAAGGGAGGTTCATCGCGCGCCGCGCCACGTTCACCCAGCGGTTCAGCGTCATCATCGATTCGTATGCGGCGTCGCCCAGATAGGCGAGCCAGCGGTGCGACATGGTGATCGCATCGAATTCATCGCCGTGCAGCACCAGCAGGCGGCGGCCATCGGCGGTCTCGTGCACGGCCTGGCGGCGGATCTGGACGCCGCCGAAGTTCAGTCCGGTGAACTGGCGGAACATCTCGTCGTGATTGCCCGGGATATAGACGATCTCGGTGCCGCGCTTGGCGCGTTTGAGGATGCGCCAGACGATGTCGTTGTGCGCGGCGGGCCAGTAGAAGCGCTTCTTGAGCGCCCAACCGTCGAAGATGTCGCCGACTAGGTACATCTTCTGGCTGTCCACATGGTCGAGGAAGTCGATCAGCATCGCCGCGTTGCAGCCGCGCGTGCCCAGATGCACGTCGGAGATCCACACGGTGCGGTATTGCCGGCGCCCGGCGATGGTCCGTTCAGGGATTGCCGGCCGGCTGGCCTGGAACTCGGAAAACTGTGCCGCGTCGAAAGGAAGCCTGGTGATCGTCGCCATGGCCGGTGTCCCCGCAGAGCCTCTGCCCGGGCGGAGTCATGGCGCAGCATTGTTACAGGATGAATTTGCGCCAGCGGGCGTCGCTTCCGGGCATCGCGAGCTTTGTCGGCGAGGCCGGAACTAAGCGGGCTCTGGTGCGCAGCCGGGACTTACATCGTCAGCACGATCTTTCCGACATGGTCGCCCGCTTCCATCCGCCGATGGGCGTCGGCGGCCTGGGCCAGCGGGAAGACCGTGTCGACCACCGGCTTCAGCCTGCCTTCCTCGACATGCGGCCAGACGGTGCGGGCGAGTTCGTCGGCGACCATCCCTTTGAAGGTCTTGTCGCGCGGGCGCAGCGTCGATCCGGTGAGGGTCAGCCGCTTGCGCATGACCGGCCATAGCGGGATCGCCGCCTCGGGACCGCGCTGCGCGGCGATCGAGACGTGCCGCCCCTCCTCGGCCAGGCACTGGATGTTGCGCGCGACATAATCGCCGCCGACCATGTCGAGCACGATGTCGACTCCGCGCCCCCCAGTGATCGCCTTCACCCGGGCGACGAAATCCTCATCGCGATAGTTGATCGCGTGATCCGCGCCGATGGCCAGCGCCGCGTTGCACTTGGCGTCCGAGCCGGCGGTGACGATGACGTGGAGTTCGAACAGCTTGGCCAAGGCGATTGCCATGGTGCCGATGCCGCTGGTGCCGCCATGCACCAGTATCCAGTCGCCCGCCGTCGCATAGGCGCGCTCGAACACGTTGGTCCACACGGTGAACAGTGTTTCGGGCATGGCTGCGGCTTCCACCATGCTCAGCGCCTCGGGCACGTGCAGGCACTGGGCATAGGGAGCGACGGCATATTGGGCATAGGCGCCGGCGGTGACCAGCGCGCAGACGGGCTGGCCGATCATCTCGGGCGGCACATCGTCGCCGACCGCGACGATCTCGCCCGACAATTCCATGCCCAGGATCGAGGAGGCGCCGGGGGGGGGCGGATACAGGCCCATGCGCTGCATCACCTCTGGCCGGTTGACCCCGGCGGCGGCGACGCGGATCAGCACTTCGTCGGCCTGGGGGACCGGCACGGGCCGTTCCACCGGCACCAGCACTTCGGGGCCGCCCGGCGCGTCGGGGTCGATCGCGAGCATCGTTTCAGGCACGATCATCCGTTCGTCGCTTTCGGCTTCCGTAGAATTCCCGGGCCTTATTGACATCGACCCTGCCCCGGTCAACGCTGGCCCGATGGAAGCCGACGAAAATCTTCCGCGCCGTAAAGACGATCTGCTCGACGCTCTGGTGAAACAGGATCTCGATCCGCTCTCTGTGGACGAGCTCCAGGCCCGGATCGCGACGCTGGAGGCGGAAATCGAGCGCAGCCGGAGCAAGATGCACCGCGCCGTTCACCACCGCGCAAGCGCCGACGCGCTATTCAGAAAATGAGCATGGCGGCACCGACGCCCGGGCAAAGCGCCCGATGCCAAAGGTGCCGGCCGGCCATGCTTGATGCGGGGCCCAACGATCCCGACATAGTGGCAAACGGGTCGCGTATCCCTTTCGGCCCACAGGAGTTTACCCTGAATGCCTAGTTTCGCCTCCGCCCTGGAATCGACCCTGCACAAGGCTCTGGAGGCCGCGTCCTCCCGCCGCCACGAATATGCGACGCTGGAGCATCTGCTGCTCGCGCTTGTCGATGACGAGCATGCGTCCAAGGTGATGAGCGCGTGCGGCGTCGATCTGGGCGAGATCAAGAACACGGTTGCGCATTATCTCGACACCGAGCTCGAAGCATTGAAGGTCGATACCGCTACCGACCCCTCGCCGACCAGCGGCTTCCAGCGCGTCGTCCAGCGCGCGATCCTGCACGTCCAGTCCTCGGGCCGCGACGAAGTGACCGGCGCGAACGTGCTCGTCGCCTTGTTCAGCGAGCGCGAGAGCTATGCGGTCTATTTCCTGCAACAGCAGGACATGAGCCGCCTCGACGCGGTCAGCTTCATCAGCCACGGCGTGGGCAAGGGCGCGGCGCCGGCCGAAGCCTCGACGCCCAAGGGTGCCGACGAGGAAAAGGCAAAGGCCGATGCCAAGGGCAACGGCAAGGCGGAATCCGCGCTCAAGCAGTTCACCGTCGACCTCAACGAGAAGGCGAAGAACGGCAAGGTCGATCCGCTGATCGGGCGCTCGGCCGAAGTCGACCGCACGGTGCAGATCCTGTGCCGGCGTTCCAAGAACAACCCGCTTTATGTGGGCGATCCGGGCGTCGGCAAGACTGCCATCGCCGAGGGTCTCGCGCGCAAGATCGTCGAGGGCCAGGTGCCCGAGGTGCTGCGTGAAGCCGTGATCTACTCGCTCGACATGGGCGCGCTGCTTGCCGGCACCCGCTATCGCGGCGACTTCGAAGAGCGGCTGAAGCAGGTCGTCAACGAACTTGAGAAGCTGCCCCACGCGGTGCTGTTCATCGACGAGATCCACACGGTGATCGGCGCGGGTGCAACCAGCGGCGGGGCGATGGATGCGTCCAACCTGCTTAAGCCGGCGCTGTCGGGCGGCTCGATACGCTGCATCGGCTCGACCACCTACAAGGAGTTCCGCAACCACTTCGAGAAGGACCGGGCGCTGCTCCGGCGCTTCCAGAAGATCGACGTGAACGAGCCTTCGGTCGAGGACACGATCAAGATCATCACCGGGCTGCGCACCGCGTTCGAGGGACACCACCACGTCAAATACACGCCGGACGCGATCAAGTCGGCGGTGGAGCTGTCCGCGCGCTACATCAACGACCGCAAGCTGCCCGATAAGGCGATCGACGTGATCGACGAAGTCGGCGCGATGCAGATGCTGGTGGCGCCCAACAAGCGCAAGAAGACGATCACCCCCAAGGAGATCGAGCAGGTCATCGCGACGATGGCGCGCATCCCGGCCAAGACCGTGTCGAGCGACGACACCCGCGTGCTCGCCAATATCGAAGGCGATCTGAAGCGCGTGGTGTTCGGGCAGGATGCCGCGATCGAAGTGCTGTCCTCGGCGATCAAGCTCAGCCGTGCGGGCCTGCGCGATCCCGACAAGCCGATCGGCAACTATCTGTTCTCCGGCCCCACGGGCGTCGGCAAGACCGAGGTTGCCAAGCAGCTTGCCGAATTGCTCGGCATTCCGCTTCAGCGCTTCGACATGTCCGAATATATGGAGCGCCACAGCGTCTCGCGGCTGATCGGTGCGCCTCCCGGCTATGTCGGCTATGATCAGGGCGGCCTGCTGACCGACGCGGTGGATCAGAACCCGCATTCCGTGCTGCTGCTCGACGAGATCGAGAAGGCGCATCCGGACCTGTTCAACATCCTTCTCCAGGTGATGGACAACGGAAAGCTGACCGATCACCACGGCAAGACGGTGGATTTCAGGAACACCATCCTGATCATGACCACCAATGCCGGCGCGAGCGACATGGCGAAGGAAAGCCTGGGCTTCGGCAATCTGGGCGGCCGCGAGGACGTGCAGGAAGAGGCGGTCAAGAACCTCTTCACGCCTGAGTTCCGCAACCGCCTGGATGCCATCGTGCCGTTCGGCTACCTGCCTCCGGAAGTGGTCGCGCGGGTGGTGGACAAGTTCATCCTTCAGCTGGAGCTTCAGCTGGCAGATCGCGGCGTTCACATCCAGCTGGACGACGAGTCCAAGAGCTGGCTGACCGAGCGCGGCTATGACAAGCTGTATGGCGCGCGTCCGATGGGTCGCCTGATCCAGGAGAAGATCAAGCAGCCGCTGGCCGAGGAGCTGTTGTTCGGCAAGCTGGTCCATGGCGGCGAAGTGCATGTGAAGATGAAGGACGGCGTGCTCGCCTTCGAGACGACGCCCGCGGCGCCGAAGAAGCCCAAAAAGGGCGGCGGCAAGAAGACCGAACCGGTCGAGGCCGAGTAAGCTTTCAGTCCAACAGCAAAGGGCCGGAACGCAAGTTCCGGCCCTTTTTGGTTGTTCGCCCTACCAGCGTGCCGCGTAGAAGGCTGGCGCCGGACAGACGATGGTGACCGTTACCCGGCCGGCGGGCGGCGGTGGCGGCGCGGGATAGGCGTACACCGGCTCGGGCCCACAGCCACTCCAGCCGCAGGCTGACAACTGCGCCGCACGCTCGCGCGCCAGCAGGCGCATCCAGCGGTCGCGGTCGATCGCCCAGGCGACCTGGCCCTCGGTGCTCGCCCAAGCCTCATCGCGGCAATAGCGGTCCGATCCGCAGATCCGATTCACCGCGCGGTTTATGCGCTGTGAGAGCAGGCTGATGCCCGCGTTGGTGGACAAGTCTAGCGCCGACGCGTCGACCCGGATCGACTGCACTTCATAGTCGGTCGCCGCTGCCGGGCATGCCAATGCGAGCATGCCTGCCACCAGACCCAATCCCAAGCCCCTGTTCATGCCGTGCCTCCTGTTCAGATGACGAGGGCATAACGCACATGCGCGATTTGGGTCCGTGTCAGGCGGCGCAGAGCTTGGCAGGCACCTCTTCTGTCCGGCGGAACGGCACGTCGCTGCGCCAATAGGTCAGCGCCCGCCAGACCCATTCGATCGGCCCATAGTGGAAGCGTGCGAACCAGAATTGCGCGCCCCAGACCTGCAAGGCGATGGCCCCGAGCGCCACGGCGAGCCGCGTCTCCTGGCTCCAATCGTCCCACAGCCCCAGCCCGAAATTGTAGAACAACGGCACGAAGACCGCAGACTGGAGGATGTAGAGCGTCAGCGTAGCGCGCCCGACCGGCGCCAGCTTGTCCAGGAGGCGCAGCGCGGGCGTGCGGCACAATTCCAGGATCACCAGCCCCCAGGCGAAGGTGCCGGCAAGCTCGAACCAGCTGGAAAGGATCGCGTCGAACATCCGGTTGGCGCCATCGCCATGGCCGAACCCGACGAACCAGCCGAACACGTTCCCGCGCCAGAGATGCGACGCCAGCATGATCCCGATGGCGCATGCCAGCGCGACCCGCCGAACCTTCGTGAACCGATCCAGCCGCTCGAAAAAGCCCACCCGGCCCAGCACCATGCCCAGCACGAACAGGCCCAGGATCTGCACGATGCGGCCATATTCGAACATGAACCACCATTTGGGCACCTGGCCCTGCCACAAATTGGCGTGCAGCGTTTCGGTAAAGGTGCCGCCGAGATACGCCGCCATCGCCGGATCGTGCGACGAACGCGAAGGCTGGTTCGCCCAATCAGCGCCAAGCGCCGCGGCGATCAGCTGGATCCAGAGGCTGGGCGCCAGCAGCAGGAAGCCGGCGATCGCGCCGAGCAGGCGATTGTCCTGCACCCGGTGCAGCACCAGCAGCGCCATGCCGATCACCGCCAGCACCTGGATGATGTCGCCGCGATAAATCACCCCGTGCAGCACGCCGATCGCACCCAGGATCAGCAGCCGCCAGGCGAAGCGGAGCGAGAAATCCTGCCCCCGCTGCGCCGCGCGGTCCATCAGGATGAAGAAGCTGAAGCCGAAGCACAGCGCCAGCAGCGAAAAGCTCTTCCCCATGAACAGCAGGAACACCGTGTCCGCGGGCCCCGGCTGCGGATTCGACCAATAGAGCTCGTAGCTTTCCATCATGTGGACCAGGAACAGCGCCATCAGCGCGAAGCCCCGGACGATATCCACCGCGGCAATGCGCTTGCCCGCCAGGCTGCTCCCGTTGCCGGGCAGCGGTACGACCATAGATTATCCTTTCGCCGCCGCTCTCTAGCGGCGATTGCCCGCAAGCAAAACCGGGCATTGCGCATCACCCGCCCTGCCGATCCACCACGGAGCGCGCTTCAACGTCATTGCGGCACGCCGCGCGGAAGGATAACATCTGCGCGAGGGAGAAGGTGGATGACCAAGCGTTTTCGTACGCTGATGCTCGCGGGACTTGCCGGCGTGGCGCTGATCGCCGTCGCCGCGCCGTCGCATCATGCCAATATCACGATCCTGACGCATCAGGAGAATGATCGGACGCCGCAGCGCGTGCGCGCAGCCGTCGACCTGGGACTGGTCGGTTTTTCCTTCCTGCTCACCTGGAGCAAGCAGCTGGCCCATTGACCGGTTTTCCCTCGGCTGCTTACATTGGTGTCAATGATAAACGCAGAGGAAGCCTGGCGCACCGCCTATCGTCATCCGGGAGTATGGGACGATCCCTTCCCCCCGGTTTCCATGATCGAACTGTTCGAGCAAAGCGCCAGGGAACATCCCCAGGCACCGTTGCTCGACTTCATGGGTCGAAAATACAGCTACAAGGAGGTGTCGAGCGCGGTTGATCGCGTCGCCTGCGGTCTTCGCGAGCTGGGATACGGACCGGGTGACCGGATCGGCCTCTTCCTCCCCAACGTGCCCCATTATGTCGCCGCCTATTACGGCATCCTGAAACTGGGCGGCACGGTGGTGAACTTCTCACCCCTCTACACCGTCGATGAACTGGCCGAACAGGTCGCCGACTCCGGCACCAAGCTTCTCTTCACCATCTCCGCCACGGCGTTGCTGCCCACCGCACTCAAAGTGCTGGAAAAGAGCGGCCTCGAACGCCTGGTCGTCGGATCAGTCGCCGGCGGCCTCCCCGCCGCCAAATCGCTGCTCTACCGCCTGTTCAAGGGCAAGGAAGTCACGCCGCGGCCAAGCGACCCGCGGGTTCTCGCCTTTTCCAAGCTGATCGCCAATGAAGGCGGCTGCGGGATGCCGGTGCTCGATCCTGAGCAGGACGTCGCGCTGATCCAATATACCGGCGGCACCACCGGCACGCCCAAGGGCGCGGTGCTGACGCACCAGAACCTGTCGGCCAATGCCCGCCAGGTGGCCCGGCTCGATCCGGAGATGGGCCGGACCACCGACCGCATCCTGGGCGTGCTGCCCTTCTTCCACGTCTTCGCCAACACCTGCGTGCTCAACCGTACGGTGGTGACCGGTGGCGAGATCGTGATGCTGCCGCGCTTCAACGCCAAACAGGCGCTGGCCGAGCTGCGCCGCACCCGCCCGCGCTCGCTGCCCGGCGTGCCGACCATGTACCAGGCGCTGCTCGACGCGCCCGGCATGAAGCCCAGCGACTTCAGCTCGCTCAAATTCTGCATTTCCGGCGGTGCGCCGCTGCCCCAGCAGCTGAAGGAGCATTTCGAGGAACTGACCGGCGCGCGCATCATCGAGGGCTATGGCCTGTCGGAAAGCTCGGGCGTGGTGTCGGCCAACCCCTATGTCGGCCTGAATAAGCCCGGCACGATCGGTCAGCCGATCGCCGGTACCCGCGTGCGGCTCGTCGACAAGGAAGACCCTACCCGTCCGCCCCCCGAGGGTGAGCCGGGCGAGATCGTCGTACAGGGCCCGCAGATCATGAAGGGCTATTGGAACCGCCCCGATGCCGATGCGAGCGTGTTCGTGGACGACCATTGGCTGCGCACCGGCGACGTCGGCCTGATCGACGAAGACGGCTATATCCGCATCGTCGACCGGCTGAAGGATATGATCGCCGTCGGTGGGTTCAAGGTGTTCCCGAGCCAGATCGAGGCGGTGCTGTACCGCAATCCGGCGGTGAAGGAGTGCCTGGTGATCGGATTGCCCGATCCGTACCATGGCGAGCTGCCCCACGCCTATGTCACCCTGAACGAGGATGCGACCGCCAGCGGCCCCGAGCTTTGCCTGTGGCTCAACGGGCACCTGGGCAAGCATGAGCGGGTGTCGCAGGTCGTGGTGCGCGAGAGCCTGCCCAAGACGATGATCGGCAAGCTTAGCCGCAAGGACCTCTACGCGGAGGTTGCGGCGGGTTGAGGCTGATACTCTGGTGGAGGAAGTTGCTCCACCAGCGCTCGCGCTAAGGCGGCTTGGCCTGCGCGCGCCATAGCTGTTCCCCGGCGAAGGCCGGGGCCCAGCTGCAACGAGGCTAGAGGTGCATACCGCCGTCGCCGATCCATCCGACTGTTCCCCGGCCTTCGCCGGGGAACAGTCGGATGACGCTTGCACGTGCGTCCGCCGCACTCGTCGAGCCCGGAAGGCGAAATCGCCAATACCCGTCATCCCGGCCTTGAGCCGGGATCCCGCTTCTTCTACGGACCAAAGAAGCGGGACCCCGGCTCAAGGCCGGGGTGACGGAGGGGACACAAAGGCCGATGGTCGCGGCCCCTCCGCGGACCTTCTGAAATCAGGCCGTCCCCAGCCTCAATCCCCTGCCTTCGGTCCCGTCCGTTCGCCCTTGCCGGCATACATCACCGCCTTCAGGTTCATGAACTCGTGCAATCCCCAAGGCCCGAGCTCACGGCCATGGCCTGAGAGCTTGACGCCGCCGAACGGCGCCTCGGGCGTGGACGCCAGCAGGGAGTTCACCGCCGTCATCCCCGACTCGATGTCGCGCGCGAACCGCTCGATCTCTTCGGGGTCCTGCGTCCACACGGCAGAACCGAGCCCGTAGGGCACGTCGTTCGCCAGCGCGATGGCATGGTCGATGTCGCGCGCCTTATAGACCGCGGCCACTGGGCCGAAGATCTCCTCCTTGGCCACGTCGCTTTCCGGATCGATGTCGACCAGTACGCCCGGCGTCATCCAGGCGCCGTCGCGCTCGATCTTTTCCGCACCGGCCAGCAGCCGCGCGCCCGATTGCTGCGCACGTTCGACCTGCTCCAGCACCGTGTCGCGCTGCTCGACGCTCGACAGCGGCCCCATTTCGATGCCCTCCTCCATCGGGTCGCCGATCTTCACGGCCTGCATGCCAAGCGTGAACCGTTCCAGGAACGCGTCATAGACGTCCTGGTGCACGACCATCCGCTTGGCGCAGATGCAGCTCTGCCCGGCATTCTGGACACGCGCGGTCACCGCGGTCTTAGCGGCGGTGTCGAGGTCGGCCGAAGGCATCACGATCAGCGGATCGGAGCCGCCCAGTTCGAGCACCACCTTCTTCAGCGCCTTGCCCGCGGCCTGCGCGACCTTCGCACCCGCCCCTTCGCTGCCGGTCAGCGTCACCGCGACCACGCGCTTGTCGGCGATCAGGTCCGACACCTTGTCCGACTTCACGGCCAAATTCTGGAACAGCCCGTCCGGCGCGCCCGCGGCGCTCACCAGCTGCTGCATCAACTGGCCGCAGCCCTGAACGCTAGAGGCATGCTTCAACAGGGCGACATTGCCCGCCATGATGGTGGGCGCCAGGAAGCGCACCGCCTGCCAATAGGGGAAATTCCACGGCATGATCGCCAGCACTGGCCCCAAGGGCAGCCAGCGCGCGGTGGCGTGGCCGGTGGCGGTCTCCACCTCCACCGGCTCCAGATAGCTGGGCCCATGCTCGGCATAGTGGCGGAAGCCGGCGATGCACTTTTCTACCTCGGCTACCGCCGACTTCAGCGTCTTGCCCATTTCGCGCACCGCGACTTCGGCGAGGTGCTGCTTGTCGGCTTCCCATTTGTCGGCAATCGCGGAGAGCAATTGCGTGCGCTGCTCCAGCGGCGTCGTACGCCAGGATCGATAGGCATTCTGCGCCCGCTGCAGTGCAAGCTCGATCTCCTCGGCGCCAAGCTCCTGAAAGCTCTCGCCTTTGGCACCGGTCGCCGGATTGATGCTGGTGAACATGGTGTTTCCTTTGCTGGTCGCCCCCTGAACTCATGGCCGTTCAGCCCGGTTGCAAGGCCAACGCCCCTGCCGCATAGCGTGCGCATGGCAGAAGAAGCGGATATCGCCGCCCTCTCGTTCGAGGACGCGTTGAAGGAACTTGAGCGGATCGTCGCGCGGCTGGAGAGCGGCGAGGCCCAGCTCCAGGAAGCGATCGACCTGTACGAACGCGGCGACCAGCTTCGCCGCCAATGTGCCGCCCGGCTGGATGCGGCACAGGCGCGGATCGAGGCGATCCGCACCGATGCCGAAGGCCGGCCAACCGGCGCCACTGCCTTCAACGCCGGCTGACATGGCGCTTCCCCACGCCAGCCTCGCCCTGGAATCGGCGCTCCGCCAGGTCGCGGCCGAGATCGACCGCCAGTTCGACCTCGCGCTTGCCGTGCCTGACGATCCGCGCCGCAGCCTGTACGAGGCCATGCGCTATGCCGCGATCGGCGGGGGCAAGCGGCTGCGCCCGCTGCTGGTTTCCGCGACCGCGCAGCTGTTCGGCGTCGACCGGACGTGCATGACGCGCGTTGGCACCGCAATCGAGTGCATCCATGTCTATTCGCTGGTGCATGACGACTTGCCGGCGATGGACGATGACGACCTGCGCCGCGGCAAGCCCACCGTGCACAAGGCGTTCGACGAAGCCACCGCGATCCTGGCGGGCGATTGCCTTCATGCCCTCGCCTTCGAGATCCTGGCGGACGAGGCGACGCACGCCGATCCGTTCGTCCGGGTCGAACTGCTCCAGACGCTTGCCCATGCCGCGGGGCCTTCGGGCATGGCCGGCGGGCAGATGATGGACCTGCAGGCCGAAAAGGCGAGCTTCGACTTACCTACGGTCACCCGGCTCCAGGCGATGAAGACGGGCGCGCTGATCAGCTGCTCGGTGGAATGCGGCGCGATTCTGGGCCGCGTGCCGGTGGAAGGGCGCAAGGGCCTGCGCGGCTATGCCCGCGACATGGGTCTCGCCTTCCAGATCGCCGACGACATCCTCGACGCGGAAGGCGACGAGGAACTGGCCGGCAAGAAGCTGCGCAAGGATGGCGACGCCGGCAAGGAGACCTTCCTCACCCTGCTCGGGCTCGACCGCGCGCGGGAACAGGCGCGCATCCTGGTTGATCAGGCGGTGGAGCATCTCAAGAGCTTCGGCCCCGAGGCCGACCTGCTGCGCGACATCGCCCGCTACACCCTCGAACGGGACCGCTAAGCCATGACCACCCGCACCGGCGTCTATCCCGGCACCTTCGACCCGATCACCCGCGGTCACATGGACATCATCCGCCGCGGGGCGAAGCTGGTCGATTGCCTGGTCATCGGCGTCACCACCAATCCATCCAAATCGCCGATGTTCTCGATCGAGGAACGCTTGGCGATGGTGAAGCGCGAAGTGGCGGATATCGAGGGGGACATCCAGGTCGTCAGCTTCGATTCGCTGCTGATGGACTTTGCCGAGCGCCAGGGCGCCAGCATGATCGTGCGCGGGCTGCGCGCTGTGGCCGATTTCGAATACGAATATCAGATGGCCGGCATGAACCAGCAGCTGAACCATCGCATCGAAACCGTCTTCCTGATGGCCGACGTTTCGCTCCAGCCGATCGCCAGCCGCTTGGTCAAGGAAATCGCCCTCTACGGCGGCGATGTACGCAAGTTCGTATCGCCCGCCGTCGAGGTCGAAGTGGTCGAGCGTGTCCAGAAGATCGGCCGCAAGGGCAGCTGAACTCGCCCTTTGTTCGCCACACAATGATGGTCTAGAACCGGCCGGTTCATACCCGTGGGGATGTTGATGCGTTTCGTTGCCACTTCGGCTGCTCTGGCAGCCCTGTTCTTCGCTCTGCCCGCCGCTGCGCAAAAGGGGCCGCCGCCCAAGCCCGACCCGCTCAAGGGCGTGCAGACCGACGCGGCGACTCACGTCCCCGTCAGCGTCGCAGCCGACCCTGAGAACACCTGGGTGCTCGACCTCTCCACCGGCGGCCGCGTCGCCATCCGCCTGCGCCCCGATGCCGCGCCTAAGATGGTCGAGCAGGTCAAGGCACTCACGCGCCAGCACTTCTACGACAACACGGTGTTCCACCGCGTGATCGACGGCGGCGAGAACATGGCACAGGGCGGCGATCCCACCGGAACCGGCCGTGGCGGCTCCGAGCGGCCGAACGTCCCGGCCGAATTCAGCAACCTGCCGCACGTTCGCGGCGCCGTTTCGGCCGCCCGCGCGCAGGACATCAACAGCGCGAACAGCCAGTTCTTCATCATGTTCGGCCCGCGCCTTGGCTTTGACCATGACTACACCGTGTTCGGCCGCGTGACCGAGGGCATGCAGTGGGTCGACAAGATCGAGCGCGGCGAACCGCCCGCACGCCCCACGCGCATCATCCGCGCCTATATCGCGTCGGACAATCCTCCGCCCTATCAGCCTGCCCCGGTGAACGCCCCCGCGCTTCCGGCCGGCGAGCAAAAGGCCACGCTGCCGCAATAAGCGCAGCCGCACGCCCGTGAACGTAGACCTGTTCGACTTCGACCTGCCGGCCGAGCGCATCGCGCTGCGTCCGGCCGAGCCGCGCGACACCGCCCGACTGCTCTTCCAGCATGGCGACACGCGCCAGGACCGTACGGTCCGCGACTTGCCCGCGCTGCTTCAGCCGGGCGACCTGCTGGTGTTCAACGACACCCGCGTCATTCCCGCGCAGCTGAACGGCACGCGCGGCGAGGCGCGGATCGGCGCCACGCTGCACAAGCGCGAAGGCCTGCGCGACTGGCGCGCGTTCATCCGCAACGCCAAACGGCTGCGCGAGGGCGATGTGATTGATTTCGGCCAGGGCGTTGCCGCCACCGCCACCGACCGCGGCGAGGATGGCAGCTTCCTGCTCCGCTTCGCCGGCGACGAACCGGTCGAGCTGCTGCTGGAGCGCTGCGGCGAGATGCCGCTGCCGCCCTATATCGCCTCCAAGCGCGCGCCCGACGAACGCGACGCGCAGGACTATCAGACGATGTTCGCCAACGAGGCCGGCGCCGTCGCCGCCCCCACCGCGGCGCTGCACTTCACCCCCGACCTGCTCGCGCGCCTGGGCGAAGCCGGCATCGGCCACGCCACGCTGACGCTCCATGTCGGCGCCGGCACCTTCCTGCCGGTCAAGGCGCAGGACACCGCCGAGCACAAGATGCACGCCGAGTGGGGCCGCATCGACCAGGCGACGGCGGACCGCCTCAACGCCGTGCGCGCCGCCGGCGGCCGCGTGATCGCCGTCGGCACCACCAGCCTGCGCCTGATCGAAAGCGCCGCGGGCGAAGACAACATCATCCGCCCGTTTGAAGGCGACACGGCGATCTTCATCACCCCCGGCTACCGCTTCCGCGGCATCGACGGGCTGATGACCAACTTCCACCTGCCGCGCTCGACCCTGTTCATGCTGGTATCGGCGCTGATGGGGCTGGAGCGGATGCAGGCGGCGTACGCGCATGCGATCGCGAACGAGTACCGGTTCTACTCCTACGGCGACGTATCGCTGCTGCTGCCGTAGCTACGCGGCGATCGCGTAGGTCCTGCTTAGCAACGGTTGCAGGTCCGCCGCCGGGATCGGCTTGCTGATCAGATAACCCTGCGCCAGGTCGCATCCGATCGAGCGTAGGAAGTCCAGACAGCCCTGATCCTCAACGCCCTCAGCCACGACCTTGAGGCCCAGTTCGTGCGCCAGATCGATCGTGGAGCGCACCAGCGCGCCATCGCCGCGGTTCTGGTGGGCGAATTGCACGAAGCTGCGATCGATCTTGAGTTCGTTGAGCGGCAGCTGCTTCAGGTAGCTCAAGGTGGACTGGCCGGTGCCGTAATCGTCCATCGAAATGCTGATGCCCAGATCGCGGAACGATTGCAGCGCGGCGGCCGCGGCCGCCGGGTCGCGCATCGTCGCGGACTCAGTCACTTCGAAGGTGAGCAAGGCGGGTGCGATGCCGCTATTCTGCACCAGCTCGCGCAGATCAGCGATGAAGAGCGCGGAATTGAGCAGCTTGGCCGAGATGTTCACCGCGCCGGTCAGTTGGTGGCCGCCCGATTGCCACGCCAGCAGGTCACGGATCGTCTGCGCCACGACATGCAGCGTCAGCCCGGCAATGCGGTCGTTGCGCTCGGCCAGTGGGATGAACAGGTCGGGCCGCAGGAAGCCGCGGGTGCCATGGTTCCAGCGCACCAGCGCCTCCACGCTGGCGATGCGCTGCGTCTTCAGGTCGAGCTTGGGCTGGTACAGCACCTGGATCTCGCCCTCGCCCAGCGCGTCGTCCAACTCGCCCAGCAGCGACAGTTCGCGGTCGACCGTGTCCTCTTCCTCCAGCTGGTGCACATGCCAGGCGCGGCCTTCCGCCAGCGCAGTGTCGGCGGCCAGCGCCGCCTGCGCCACTGCGCGCTCCGCGCCTTCGCCGGCCCGCTCGGCGGCGTAGCCGAATGCGAGCGACACATCGACGCGGCGCCCTGCCACTTCGATCGGGCTCAGCATCAGCGCGCGCAGGCCGTTGAGATGCGACTCAAGGTCATGGTCGTCGACGATCCGCCAGGCAAGCACACGGTCCTCGATGCGAAAGACGGCGCCCGCCTGCGAGGTCATGGCGATCCGGTCTCGCACGCGCTGGATCAGCTGGGCGGTGGCGGCCTCGCCAAGGCCCGCCGCCAGCTTGTCGAACTCGGCAATGCGCGCGGCCACGACGCCGGCCGCATGCTCCTGGTGCATCGCCTGGCGGAGCGCCACGCGATTGGGGAGGCCGGTCTGGCCGTCCAGCGCGCGCTTGCGCTGCACCGCGCCCAGCCACCGCATCGCGACGCTGGTGACGGTGACGAGCGTAAGGCAGCCAAGCGCCGGGCTCAATTCCAACAGCCACCGGGCGAGACTATCCGCTGCCACCGCCGCGGCGAACAGGCCGAGCAGCGCTGCCACGCTCGCGGCGACCAGACCGGCACGGCTGCGGGCGTGGAGGATCGGCCAGGCGAGCAGAAGCGCGAGCAGAAGCGGCACCACCCAGCCTCCATCCACCGGCATGCCTTGCGCGAGCGTCTCCGCGGCGATGGCTTGGATCACGACCCCAGGCACGACGCCATGGTTGGGGATGGCATAGCGGTCGCCCAGTTCGACGGCAGTGGCGCCGATCAGGACAGTCTTGCCGGCAAAAGTCGCCGGGTCGAATCTGCCCTCGCGGATGTCGAGGAAGCTGTGGCGTGGGATGGTTGCCGGATCGATCGCATAATCGATCTCGAAATCGCTGTCGGCGCTGCCTTGCACGCCGGCGAGCATGGCCGCCACGGACGGGCGCGGCACGCCGTCGGTCACGACGCCGACGGGCGAGCGCCGCACCTGTCCGTCCAGATCGGCGCGGATATTGACGGCCGCGAGATGCGCATGAGGACGCAACAGCGGGATGGGCAAGGACTCGGTCCGCCCTTCCTGGCCGCCCCCTGATGCCTGGCCGAAGGTTGGCAGGATGACCTTGCCCCCTGTCGCTTCCAGCGCGCGGGCGAACGCCGCATCCTCTCCGAGCGCGGAACGTGCGGAGAAATCCACGTCGAACGCGATGGATGCCGCGCCCGCCTTGTGCAGCCGCTCGACCACCTGCACATAGTTGCTGCGCGGCCAGGGCCAGCGATCGATCGCGGCGATGCTGCGCCCATCGATCTCGACAATGTGCAACTGGCCGCTTGCGGGATGCATCCGCAGCGCAAAGTCCAGCGCACGCAGGCTGCGGTCGACCCCCGCTCCGGCGCCCGAAAAGCCGATCGCCATCGCCAGAAGCGCGCCGATCAACAGGACGGCCAGCCGCCAATGTGCGCGATATGCGCGAAGAAGAGTCATCCAGCGCCTCCGAAGTGCGCCCGATCCTTAGCCGCGAGAGCCTAACAGGAGGTCACCGGCGGGCACGTCAGTCCTTGTCAGGCTTGCCGGGGCCCGGTCGGCCGTTGCCTGGCGCATCCTTGCCCGGATCATCCTTGCCAGGACCACCTCCCTTACCGGGATCGTCCTTACCAGGGCCGCCGTCGCCCTTGCCCGGATCATCCTTGCCGGGGCCACCTCCCTTGCCGGGATCGTCCTTGCCAGGGCCGCCGTCGCCCTTGCCCGGATCATCCTTGCCGGGACCACCTCCCTTGCCGGGATCGTCCTTGCCAGGGCCACCATCGCCCTTGCCCGGATCGTCCTTGCCAGGGCCACCATCGCCCTTGCCCGGATCATCCTTGCCGGGACCGCCTCCCTTGCCGGGATCGTCCTTACCAGGGCCCCCGTCGCCCTTGCCCGGATCGTCCTTGCCAGGGCCCCCGTCGCCCTTGCCAGGATCGTCCTTGCCGGGCCCGCCTCCCTTGCCGGGATCGTCCTTACCAGGGCCCCCGTCGCCCTTGCCAGGATCGTCCTTGCCGGGACCGCCTCCCTTGCCGGGATCGTCCTTACCAGGGCCCCCGTCGCCCTTGCCCGGATCATCCTTGCCGGGACCGCCTCCCTTGCCAGGATCGTCCTTGCCGCCCCCGTTGCCGTTCCCGTTGCCAGGTTCGTCCTTGCCGCCGCCATTGCCGTTCCCGTTGCCCGGATCGTCCTTGCCGCCGCCATTGCCGTTCCCGTTGCTAGGATCGTCCTTGCCGCCGCTGTTGCCATTGCCCGCGCCGTTGTCATTCCCTTTGCCAGGAGCGTCGTTGCCCGAGCTTCCGCCACTGCCATTGCCAGGAGTGGTGGTGCCTGCCCCGTTCCCATCGCCGGGGGTGCCTTTGTCAGCCCCGCCATTTCCGCTCCCGGGCGTGCCATTGCCGTTGCCACCTGCGGGCGTGCCGGGCGTGGCCGGCGTACCAGCCCCGGCTCCAGGCTTCACGTCGCTGCCCGACTTGGCCGGGTTCACGCCGACGGCTTCTTCCGTGGCGCCACTTCCGCGGCCAAGATCGGAGCGAACAACGGCGGCATTGGCGCTTGCGACCTGCACTGCACTGACGCCGCTCACCAGCCCGCCAGTCATCTTACCCAGGTCGACCGGCTTGGCCATGATCGGCTCGAAGATCATCTGGGCGGTGAACAGCTCCAGATTGGCAACGTTTTCCGCACCCGCATCCTGCGCCGCGGGGGGGTCGGCCGCGGGCGCAACAGGCGCCTCAGCCTCGTTGCCCGTGCCGGTCGATGCCGCAGGAACCTCGGGCGCTGCCGGCGGCGCACTCCGCTGGGGCGAGTCGATGGTGCGGGTATCCTGTCCCTGCACCGTCAGCCGGTAGCGATCGGCCGCGGTGATCGTCGCCAGAATGCCGGGGCGGATCAACTCGCGCGCGCCGCCATCGATGGTGGAGGTTTCCACCGCGCCTTCGAGCACCTGCAGCGACGCGCCTTCGTTGGATACCGTGATGGAGAAGGTCGTGCCCTTCACCACGGCGGCCAGGTACGGCGTCTGCACCCCGAAATGCGGGTTCGGCTTCTTTTCGATCTGGAAGATCGCGTTGCCCCATTCCTGGAGCACTTCGAACATGCCGCGCTTCTGCGCCGGCAGGGGAATGCGGATCCGGCTGTTCGCCGAGACGGTGACGAAGTCCTTGCCGCGCACCACTACCGCGCGGGCGCCTGGGCCCGTGGACAGCGTCGCACCTGCCGCAACGGACGCGCCCCGGCTCACCGCGTGATCGCCCGTGGCGTCGCGGACCGTGACCTTGCCCGCGACTTCGCTGACGGTCCAGTTCGCCTGCGCATGCGCAAGCGGCGAGAACACAAACAGCAAGGCGGCGGTGAGCAGCTTCAGAAGCCGTGACACTGGCAGAACCCCCAATTTTGGAGGCTGCACCCTAGTCGCGATGCATTTAAGCCCTGTTTGTACGCGTAGTTAACGTGCCGGCTATTTGACGAATTCGTAAGAGCTTAGCCTTAGGTCCATGCCGGATGCGGACCAGCAGCACAGTTGCGGCACTCTTTTTGGGCGGAGCCCTACTCCCCGGCGCGGCATTTGCGCAGACCGCGCTTGACCGCGTCGCGCCCGCGACGCAACGCCCCTCGGAGCAACCTGAGCCGACCGCCCCTCAACCCCGCGTCGCGATCGACGTGGACGCGCCAAGCGGCACCGCCGCCGGGGGCGCCACGATCCTTGCCGGCGCGATCGGCATCGCCGGCCTTCAGGCGCTCTCGCCCGCCGACTTCGCGGACATCATCGCGAACCATGTCGGCAAGACACTGGCGCCCGATCAGCTCGCCTCCCTGGCCACCGCCATCGCCGAACGCGCGCGGTCGCGCGGCTATGTGTTTGCCTCGGCATGGATCGAGCCGCAGCGGCTTTCCAACGGCGTCCTCACCGTGTGCATCGACGAGGGGCGCGTCGACGAGATCCGCTTCGGCGGCCCCGAACAGCCGGCGGTACGCCGCGCGCTTGCACCCCTGATCAACGGCAAGCCTGCCCGGCTGGAAGAGGTCGAGCGCAGGCTGCTGATCGCCGGCGACGTTGACGGCGTGCGCATGGGCAAGACGCGGTTCCTGCGCGAGAGCGGCAAGGGCGTGCTGCTGGTCAACGCCACGCAAGACAGGCTCGCCGCGCGCGTCGCCCTGTCGAATGAGGGCAGCAAGCCGATCGGCCCCGAGCAGCTGCGCATCGACGTCGACGTCAACGCGCTGTTCTCGTCCGACGATGCCTTCACCGTGACCTATTCGACCACCCCAGGTGAGCCGAGTGAACTCCAATATGGCCGCCTGCGCTACGCTAACCGCGTGAGCGCCAGCGGCACGGAAGTCGCGCTGGTAGCTTCGGGCTCGACCGCCAAACCCGGCGCGTATCTTGAGCCCTTCGACCTGGAGAGCCGCAGCTGGTTCCTCGGCGCCGAGCTGCTCCACCCGCTATGGCGCCGCCGCGACGCCAGCCTCTGGCTCCAGGCCGAGCTGGGCGTCCGCGACCTGCAGCAATGGCGCAGGTCCGTGCGCGTCCGCCACGACCGCATCGCCACCGCACGCGTGTCGCTCTACGGCTATAGCGACGTCGCGGGCGGCCGCCTCCGGATCAGCACGACGCTGTCCCAGGGACTCGGTGTCCTCGGCGCGACCGGCCGCAACGATCCGCTCGCCTCGCGCTACGACGCCGATGCGACCTTCACCGCGCTCAGCGCCTGGAGCGAATGGACCACCGATCTTGGCGGCCAGTTCAGCCTGCGCCTGGCGATGCAGAGCCAGCTCGCCTCCCAGCCGCTGCTGATCAGCGAGGAAACGGGCTTGGGCGGCACGGGCTTCCTGCGCGGCTATGACTGGAGCGAGCGCAGCGGCGATCAGGGTGTGATGGGCATGGCCGAACTGCGCTACCTCTGGAATCGCCCCTTCGGGCTGGTCCGCCGGGCCCAGCTCTATGCGTTCGTCGATGGCGGCCATGTCAGCAACCTGGACAATGGCTTTGGCAGCGGTTCGCTGGCGTCGACCGGCGGTGGCCTGCGCACCGACATCACTGCCGACACCGGCGCCAACTTGGAATTCGCAGTGCCGCTTTCGGGCGCGCGCTACGATACCGACGACCAAACGCCAAAGATCAATTTCCGGCTGATCCGCTCGTTCTAAGGCCTTGCAGACAATAGCGTTAACCATTGCCGCTTAAGCCTGCGAACCACAGGCAAGCAGGCGAACGTTCAAGTGGCGCAATCCAACCCTTCCCTTCCCGCGCTGCGGGCCCAGATCGCCCGCTACGCCAGCGCGCTGCGGCGCACACCGGACGAAGACTCGATCGCCCGGTTCGTCTTCGCCCGCCAGCTCGACGCCACCACCAGCGCCTGGCGCGCGCTCGTGCCGCTCGCGATCGTCATTGTCGCGGCGGCGATCGCTGCACTCTGGGGATCGATCAACCGGCCTGGGGCGCTGGCGAGCGCGCTGCTCATCGTTGGCGCGGCGATCTGGGGATGGCGCGTCATCCCCACCCGCACAGGCGAGCATGACCTGCACGAAGTCGCGCGCTGCCACCGCATCGTCGCCGCGCTGATCGGCACCGGCTGGGCAGTGCTGTGCCTGGCCATGAGTGCCCATGCCGGGCGCGACCTCATCTTTCTGGTGGCGCTGCTCCAGATGGCGTTGATGGCGGTCGGCCTGATCATGTACGTCAATCATCCCGCCGGTTTCGTCGGCTTCACCACGCCGGTCGCGCTGTCGCTGGCGGTGACGTCGATGCCCGTGACGATCGGCGGCCCGGCCGTCAGCCTGCCCCTGCTCCTTGTCTATTACGGCATCCTCGCCAAGGCCGCGGTGGATCAGTCCACCGTGTTTGCAGAGGCGCAGACCTCCGCCAGCCGCCTCGCCGAAAGCGAAGCCGCCAGGCTCCAGCTCGCCCGCGAGTCCGCCGAAGCTCAGGCCCGCCAGGCCGCCGAGACTCGCGCCAACGAAGCCGAACAAAGCATCGCCGCCGCGCGCAAGGCCGAGCAGCTCAAGCGCGACTCGCTCCTGCAATTGGGCGAGCAGTTCGAGCAGGACGTAGCCGCCGCCGTCAATCTACTGTCCGAGGCGGTAGCCGAGCTGGACCGCTCCGCTGCGCAGCTCGTTGCGATCGGCGAAGGCAGCGCCGGCGCCGCCGCCGATGTGGCGCAGCGTGCTACCGCCGCCTCATCCTCGGCCCTGTTCGTGGCGACCGCCGCGGAGGAACTGGCCCAGAGCGTCGGCGAGATCGCCACCCATGTCGACGGCCACGCCGCGCTGAGCGATGCCGCGCGCATGCTCGCCAGCACCAGTTCGCAGCGGATCGATGCCATCCGCGAGGACGCTGCCAAGATCGACAGCGTCATTGAACTGGTCGATGGCGTCGCCAGGCAAACCAAGCTGCTGGCACTCAACGCCACCATCGAAGCGGCGCGCGCCGGCGATGTCGGCCGGGGCTTCGCGGTGGTCGCGGGCGAGGTAAAGGCGCTGGCCAGCCGCACCTCCACTGCCACCGCCGATGTGCGCGAACAGACCGGCTCCATTGTCGGCCAGATCGCCACGGCCTCCGCGCGCATGACCGAAACCGCCGGCAAGATCGACGAAGTAGCCGCCATCGCCTCGTTCATTGCCGCCTCGGTCACGCAGCAACGCCGCGCCACGCTGGAGATCGGCGAGGAAACCAATCAGGTCGCCACCCATATCGACGACGTCCGCGAACGCGCCGAGGAACTGGCCAGCGGCGCCCGCATCACCGGCAGCCTGGCGCGCGCCATGAACGAAACCGTCGCCGGCATCTCACGCCAGGCCGACACGCTCCGGGCGGAAACCGCAGGCTTCCTGCAGCGCATCCGCGCGGCGTAGCCTCAGCCTTCAGGGATCAGCGGAGCACGCCCAGAAGGTGGAGAGCCATGCCGGCGGCCGCCGCTCCGAGAAGCGTCAGCAAAACACCCGCCCGCAAATAGAATACCGCGACGACAGCTGCCAGGGCCAGCAGCGTCGCCCAGGGATCGATGCTGGCGAGCACCGGCGCATCGAAGCGAACTGGGCCCGCGCTGAACACCGCCGTCTGCCGAAACAGGGTGTGAAGGGCGAACCACACGGCCAGGTTCAGCACCACGCCCACCACTGCAGCGGTGATCGCCGCGAGCGCCCCTGCGACGGCAGCGTTTCCCCGCAAGCGCTCGATGAACGGCGCTCCCAGGAAGATCCACAGAAAGCACGGGACGAAGGTCACCCAGGTCGCGAGCAACCCACCAAGCGTTCCTGCGAGCAGCGGCGGCAAGGCGCCAGAAGCGCGAAAGGCGCCCAGGAAACCGACGAACTGAAGCACCATGATCAGCGGCCCCGGCGTCGTCTCGGCCATCCCCAGCCCATCCAGCATCTCGGCCGGGCTCAGCCAGCCATAGTTCTCGACCGCCTGCTGCGCGACATAGGCGAGCACGGCATAAGCGCCGCCGAAGGTCACCATCGCCATGGTCGAGAAGAAGGTCGCGATGCGGCTGAACACATCGTCTGGCCCCTGCACGATCAGCAACGCCGCGACGGGAATCAGCCACAAGGCCAGCCAGATCAGTGCCGTCCGAACGGTCTCACGCCAGGTCGGGCGAGCATGCGTGGGCAAATCCTCGCCTAGCAGCGTATCGGCGTCGGCCACCGTTGGGCCCTTTGCGGAGCCATGACCGCCACCGCTGAACACCCCCAACCCCCGCTTGCCGGACCACCAGCCGATCAGCCCCGCGCCGAGCACGATCAGCGGAAATGGCGCGCCGAAGAAAAAGATCAGCACGAACACAGCAGCCGCGAGCAGCCGCGCCGGGGTGGTCGTCAATGCGCGCCCACCGATACGCACTACCGCCTGGAGCACGACCGCCAGCACTGCTGCCTTCAGCCCGAAGAACAGGGCTGAGACGATGCCGACGCGCCCATAAAGCACGTACACCCAGCTTAGCGCCATGATCGCGCCAGCACCCGGCAGGATGAACAGCACGCCGGCGACGATGCCGCCTTTCGTCCGGTGCATCAGCCACCCGATATAGGTGGCTAGCTGCTGCGCCTCCGGACCTGGCAACAGCATGCAATAGTTCAGCGCGTGCAGGAAGCGCTGCTCGCCGATCCACTTTTTCTCGTCGACCAGAATGCGGTGCATCACCGCGATCTGCCCGGCGGGCCCGCCAAACGAGAGCAGCGCGATGCGCAGCCACACCCAAAAGGCTTGCCCGAGTGAGACGGATTGCGGCCGAGCAGGCGCGACAATGTCAGGGACCGCGTTCATGCCTGCACCTTGCCCCGCGCGGGCTGATGAGAGGACCAGTCGTGCTTCTCGTTTTGCGCGTCGCGGCACCAGCGGTAGAGCGCGTCATACACCGCCATGCCCGCCTCAAGCTGCGCGTGGTCGTCGCTGTGGATGCGCGACAGGCCAAGGGAAATGGCCAGCAGCCCCGCCGCTTCTGGCACCAAGTCCAGCCGGTCGGTGTCGGCGCCGCGGACGATCGCCGCCAGTCGCACCAGCGGCGCATGCCCGCCAAGCCCGAACGCCTCGACCATCAGGTCGAACGTGCAAAGATCGCCACGATGGCTCCAGAACACACGCTCGTCGGCCAGATCGAAGGGCTCTGCGCGTTGCTGCGCGGCGACAGTCAGCACCTCGGCGGGCGCCACGAAAAGGAAGCGGGCGGCGGGATCCACGAACCGGCGGATCAGCCAAGGACATGCGATGCGATCCACCTTGGGACGCGCGCGCGTCACCCACCAGGTTCGCCCATCATCATGTCGCTCGGGCAAGTGCGCAAAGGAGACAACAGGCAGTTCCGCGGCAGTCCAGGCGGCGAAACCGCCTTCCAGCACCTCGGCCGGGATGCCTTCGCTACGCAGGATCGCCGCCGCTGACACTGCTCCGCCTCGGCCATCGGCATCAAAGACGACGACGCCGGTGCTGCCATCGCCTTCCCACATGCTGGGGTCCTCACCCGACGGAGGCCGCGATCCGGGAATCGCTTCCGTTGGTGCTTCTCGCACGTCGATGATCCGCGGCGATCCGGGCAGCGCGACCAGTCGCGCGAGCTTGTCAGGAGTGATGGCGTTGTGTGCGGGCATGGCGCGTCCTTTGCATGTTGAGCTGGACGCGATTCTTCGGCTGACGCCTCATGGGGAGATCGCAGCCCCCATGCGCATAATCAGCCATGCCGCGGAGTCCTTGTCAATTGGCGTCTCGCCGCCTTACGCATTCACGCATGGCAAGCTAGAGCGGTGGGACCATACCTGCTTTCCCCTTTCGAAAGAGCGTCGATGCGCATTCTCCTTCTTCTCGGCGTCGGCCTCGCCTCCCCTGCCCTCGCCCAGGATCGGCCCGCGCCGCCCTGCACTAGCGCCACGCTGGAATGCGCTCGGATGGCTGGGGGCAATGCCACCATCGTTGCCGAGCCCGTGGCGATGATGATCGCTGCGTTCGATGCGGACCGTGACGCGCGTGTCACGCGTGCCGAGTTCGATGCCGGGGTGCGCCAGTCGTTCGAGGCCGTCGCGCCAGGCGGAGCCACCATGGGCTATATCAAGTTTGCCGACTGGGCCGAGCGCTGGCTGGGCAACCGCAACGCGCTGCCCAGCCCCTTTGAAGTGGATGCCGATGGCAGCAACGGCATCACCGCCGACGAACTGCTCGCCCGCTTCGCGCGCTATTTCGCGCAATATGATGCAAACAAGGACGGCGTCATCGTCCGTTCCGAGTTGCTGACGATCCGCGCGGCCCGTGTGCGCGATGGCGAAGGCCGTGGCAGTGGTGGAAAGGATCGGCGCCGCCGCAACTAGGCCGCACCGCCTCGCGCCGCATTCTTCCACAGCTACAGCTGAACAGGACGGCTGCGGGGATGGCCTTGCGCGGCGGTTTGTCGCTACACCTCGCGCCATGAGCAATGCCGCGCCGCACCATCCGCATGGGCACAACCACGGCCATGGGCACAGCCATGGACAACACGCGCATGGACACGGCCATGCCCACGGCCCGGTCGATTATGGCCGCGCCTTCGCGCTGGGCACGGCGCTCAACCTTGCCTTTGTCGCGGTGGAGGGCACCGCCGGCCTGCTGACGGACTCGATGGCGCTGCTCGCCGATGCCGGGCACAATTTGTCCGACGTGCTGGGGCTGCTGCTCGCCTGGGGAGGCGCAAAGCTGGCGACGCGGCCCGCGTCCAAGCGCTTCACTTATGGCCTGCGCGGCAGTTCGATCCTCGCGGCCCTGGGCAATGCTTTGCTGCTGCTGGTCGCGGTGGGCGCGATCGCCTGGGAGGCGGTGGGCCGCTTCTCTGCGCCCCCGCCGGTTGCGGGCGGCACGGTGATGGCGGTGGCGGCGGTGGGAATCGCCGTCAATTTGGCGACGGCGCTGCTGTTCGTGCGCGGGAGCAAGGACGACATCAACATTCGTGGCGCCTATCTCCACATGGCCGCGGACGCCGTGGTCTCGGCCGGGGTGGTGATCGGCGGCGGGCTGATCCTGTGGACTGGCGCGGGATGGATCGATCCGGCGATCAGCCTGGTTGTGGTCGCCGTGATCCTGTGGAGCACCTGGGGCCTGTTGCGGGAATCGCTCACCATGGCGCTCGCCGCGGTGCCCGCGCGGATCGATCCCGACGCGGTGCGCCAGGCGCTGGTCGAACTGCCGGGCGTGGCGCGGGTACACGACCTTCACATCTGGCCGATGAGCACGACCGAGGCGGCGTTGACCGCGCATCTGGTGATGCCGGGCGGGCATCCCGGCGACGGTTTCCTGGCGGATCTGGCGCACCGGCTCGCGCACGATTTCCGGATCGACCACACCACCGTCCAGATCGAATTGGGCGAAGGTGCCGAGTGCCGCCTGCACGGGCCCGCCCATGTCTGAAAGCCGGCCGCTGCGGCTGGTGATCTTCGATTTCGACGGGACGCTGTCCGACAGCGGTCACTTTTTCATGTCCGTGGCCGACCAATTGGCGGAGCGCTTCAACTTCCGCCGCGTCTGTCCCGCCGAAGCGGAGCTGCTCCGCCACAAAAGCTCTCGCGAGGTCATAGCCTATCTAGGCATCCCCCGCTGGAAAATGCCCCTTATTGCGCGGCACCTTCGCAACCTTGTCCTGCGCGATGCGCACCGCATCGAACTCTTCCCCGGCACCCCCGATCTTCTCGAGAAATTGGACGAAACCGGCGTGAAGATCGCCCTCGTCACTTCCAACTCCGAACGCAATGCGCGCCTGATTCTGGGCGATCAGCACATCGCCAGGATCGATCTTTTCGCGTGCGGATCGTCGCTGTTCGGCAAGGCGCGCAAGTTCCGCCACGTGCTCAAGAAGCTCGGCATCGCGCCCGATCAGGCATTGGCGGTTGGCGACGAAACGCGCGACATCGACGCCGCGCACGAAGTGGGCGCGCGCGCCGGCGCGGTGCTGTGGGGATATGCGAGCGAGGCGGTGCTATCCGCACATCGGCCGGACGTCTTGTTCGCCGAGCCCGAGGATATCCTCGACTATGTCAGGCGCCACCGATCCCCTCGATAACCTTGCCGCTGCCGGCGCAGTTCGGGCAGGTGTTACCATCGATTTTGCCTGAGCCGCTGCACTCAGGGCAGATATTCTCGCCGGTGCCTGGCGTGCCGGGGGCGGCGTCGTCGCCGGGGTTGGTGGCCATGGGTGTTCCTTTCAGTCGAAGTGGATCGCGAGCCAAACACTTGGGCGGTCGGTTGCGGTCCATGCGACCCAATGCGGCTGGCCCTTTGCGATCAGGAGATGGTCACCGGGGGAGAGGCTGACCACCTTGGAGTCCTCGATGCGGATGCCTGCTGCGCCTTCGAGGAGGAGGACCCATTCGTCGCGATCCTGGACCATTGGCTCGTCTTCGGGAGTGCACTGGCCATGGGAGACGATGCGTTCGACCTTGAAGCTGGCGGTGGCGAGGAGGTCGGTGAAGACCTCTGCGGACTTGGCCGAAGGCAGGGATTTGAGGAGGTTCACTATGTCTGGCTTGAAGCGGGGTTTGGGCGGTTGGACACTATCTTGTCGACGCGGAAAACGCCTGGTCGGGGTGCCGGCGGATTGGGCCCAATCGGCGTGGAGGCGGTTGCGGAGATAGGATTCCACTTCGTCGTAAGTCGCTGACACTCCATTATTTTCTACGCCGAGAACGCCATTTCCCTCAGCGTCTTTCAAGCCGAACAGACCGTAGTCCCCGCCGGGCTTGCGTCGGCGCGAGCGGACGAGCTTCAAGCCACGGTGCGCCGCCATTTCGCGCAGTTTTTCATCGACTTCGCTGACCATGTTCCCTCGACTTCCCCGCCACAGCGGCGCTAGGGCAACGCCCATGCCTCGTTTCCAGTTCACCATCCACCAGACCGACGGAAAAGCGCGTCTGGGCACTATCGCCATGCAGCGTGGCGAAATCCGCACCCCCGCCTTCATGCCGGTCGGCACCGCCGCGACGGTCAAGGCGATGAAGCCGCAGGACGTCCGCGCGTCGGGCGCCGACATCATCCTGGGCAACACCTATCACCTGATGCTGCGCCCCACCGCCGAACGCATGGACAGATTGGGCGGTTTGCACGGGTTTATGGGCTGGAATCGCCCGATCTTGACTGATTCCGGCGGTTATCAGGTGATGAGCCTGTCCGAACTGACCAAGCGGTCCGAGGAAGGCGTGGCGTTCAAGTCGCACCTGGACGGCACCAAGCACATGCTGAGCCCTGAGCGGTCGATGGAGATCCAGCGCCTGCTCGGCTCCGACATCGTGATGGCGTTCGACGAGCTGGTCCCCACCACCTCCACCCGCGACGTACAGGCCGCCGCCATGGAGCGGTCGATGCGCTGGGCCAAGCGCAGCCGCGACGGCTTCGACGCGGGCGGCGCGCACGCCGAGCGCGCGGCGCTGTTCGGCATTCAGCAGGGTGCGCTGGACGAAGGACTGCGCAAGGCGAGCGCCGATGCGCTCAAGGACATCGGCTTCGACGGCTATGCGGTCGGCGGCCTTGCGGTCGGCGAAGGCCAGGAGGCGATGTTCGGGGTGCTCGATTACGCGCCGGGGCAGCTGGACGAAGCCAAGCCGCGCTACCTGATGGGCGTGGGCAAGCCCGACGATATCGTCGGTGCGGTGGAGCGCGGGATCGACATGTTCGACTGCGTGCTGCCGACCCGGTCAGGCCGCACGGGCCAGGCGTTCACGCGCACCGGGCCGATCAACATCCGCAACGCCAAGTTCGCCGAGGATCAGGGACCGCTGGATCCCGCGTGCGGATGCCCGGTGTGCGGGACGTGGAGCCGGGCCTATCTGCATCACCTGGTGCGCGCGGGCGAGATCCTGGGCGCGATGCTGATGACCGAGCATAATCTGTGGTTCTACCAGGCGCTGATGAGCGACCTGCGCGGCGCGATTCAGGCAGGGCAGCTGAGCGTCTTCGCCAACAGCTTCCGCGCGGCGTATCGCGGCGGGGCGGCGGAGAAGGGCTGAGGCGCGCTTTCCAAGCGGTACCGGCCCGATCCCCCGCCCGGCCACCCACAAACTACCCGCGATGGGTGGCCGGGCGGAGGAACGGGCAAAGCGGGCCGGCGCGGCTCAGCGCGTCTTGATGAACTTCAGCGTGAAGCGGTCGCTTTCGCCGATCGCGGCGTACTTCGCGCGATCCTGATCCTTCAGCCGATAGGTCGGCGGGAGCGTCCACACACCCTCGGGATGGTCGTGGGTGTCCTTGGGGTTGGCATTGACGCTGCTTTCCTCGGCGAGGCGGAAGCCGGCCTGCTGCGCCAGGCGCACGACCGTGGACCGCTTGATATAGCCGCTGGTCTTTTCGCGCGCGGTGTCCATGTCCTCGGGCAGGCGGTGGTCGACCACGCCGAGCACGCCGCCGGGCTTGAGCGCGGCATGGAACGCCTTGAAGACACGCGCGGCGACGGCGGGATCGTCCTGCATCAGCAAATTGTGGACGTTGCGGAAGGTCAGCACGACGTCGGCGCTGCCGGCCGGAATGCTCGAAACGCCGGTGGCGAAGTCGACGGTCTGTACCTGGGTGTCGCCATAGAGCGCCGCCTTGCCAGCCATTGACGCGCGGACCCGATCGGCCTGTGGCGCGGGCACCAGGGCGACGTAGCGGCCCTTACCCTTCACCAGCGGCGCAAGGATTTCCGTGTACCAGCCGCCGCCCGGCAGGAACTCGACCACCGTCTGGTTCGGCTTCACACCGAAGAAGGTCAGCGTTTCCACCGGATGGCGATACTGGTCACGCTCGCGATTGGCCGGGGTGCGGGTTTCGGCGGCAAC
Organism: Sphingomonas sp. IC-56; assembly: GCF_021043375.1. Taxonomy (GTDB): domain Bacteria; phylum Pseudomonadota; class Alphaproteobacteria; order Sphingomonadales; family Sphingomonadaceae; genus Sphingomonas. Next base: position 106,095 of record NZ_JAJNDV010000005.1, on the reverse strand, counting down.
GGCAGCGGCGACATCGCCGGACGAACGCGCCGACTGAGCGGCAACACCGCCGGCTCCCAAAGTGGCGACGCAGGCGAACGCGAGTAGCAGGCGGGACATGGGACGGCTCCTGTTCGGATGATGCCGGATCATGGCGCGGCTTTGGCAGGTGGGCAAGGTTTCGGGATGCGGGGTAGCCGCAACTCGGTGCGTCTCAGCAGTGCTTGGCGTGCCCGTGCGACGATGGCGGTGAAATGGGTGGGAAGCGGCAAAGCGACTTTTGGGGAGGCAGATGGCGTTAGCCGGACATTGCGGGGTGCTGCCGCCATTCCCGAAAGCGATGATGTTTCGGGAATGGTCGAGTGGCAGCGGACTCGGTCAGAGTTGAACCCCTTTGGCCGTCCAAGCGGCCATCTCGGCATCGGCGATGGTCAGCGATACGCGCCAAGTGTCGGTGCGCCGCAGGACGTAGACATGCTCCCACTCGGCCACCGGAGCGTCGTCGGCACCCATCATGCGATATGCCATGCGCGCCTGAGCCACGCCAGGAAACAGCTCGTCGGCTGCCAGCAGGGCGCCTTCCGGCCGCACGACGCCCTGAGCTCGATAGAAACTGAACAGCGTGGCGCAATGGTCGCGGAACGCGGACCGTGGCATCGCGAAGTTGCCGGTGGGGGTGGGGAATAGCCCAACCTCGTCCCATAGCTCGCTTACCGTGTCGGCGTCCTCGCGCGCAAAGGCATCGACGTAGCGGGCGAAGAAATCGGTGATTTCGTCGTGAAAAGGCATGGCAGTCCTAGCAGGTAGTTGGGATTGTTGGGCGCGCTCGATCAAGCCGCGAGCGGCTGGATCAAGCGGACATTCGCCTCTGCGAGTTGCGTCTTCACGATGTCGTTGAAGGCCATGGTGGGATTGGCCTCGGCGAGCATTCCGATCTTCATCCAAAACTCGGCCTGGGCGTTGATTGACCGGCACATGACGGCGCTGGCGCGGCGGGCTTCCTCGTGTAGCTCGTCATCGATCTTCACCAAACCCATCGTCCTATCTCCATACAATCCATATACGTTCTGTATATAGAACATATGTTCGGGGAGCAATAGCTGTTGTGCCTATCGCCTCCCGGATGCCGCGCTTTGCGGATCACGAAGACAAAATTGGGTGGGAAGCAGTCAGTCTGCTTTCGAGCGGCGAGGGAACGTTAGCCGCCGTTCGTGCAGAGCGGCCCCGGCTCTTGGTTGAGGGCAAACGGCACAACCGAAGTGTTGATCGAAGACGTGTCCTCAGCGTCCACAGCGTAGCCCTCGAGGAGAGGGACACGCCCGTCTTTGCATTGAAGGACCACCCCGAGACCAAATTCGACCCCTGCGGCGCGGAGCAAAACCTCTGCCCGAGCGGCGCAGGTGCGCGTGTCAAACCGTTCGACTTCAGCGGGCGCTTCTATGGCCACGAAGAACCCGCCACCCGTGTTCTCGCGCGAAACAATCTTCGCAGGGAGCAACTGCGCCTCAGCGTTGAATCATCAGCGCGCTACAGTAGACGGCGGACTTCGCCATCGCAGGATGATCTTATCAAGGTCGTTCGGATCAGGCGAGATGCGCAGCCTCGTTGGCTAAGTCGCACAAGGTGACGGCTTCCTGCTTGCCTCCGATCTTCGCGTCGATGAAAAAGGTCGGCGAGCCATCCGCCGTGTTGCTGGGGCTGCGATGCAGTTTCGAGCGCGCGACCGTTTCCAGCCTGTCGACCACCAGCCCGTTGAAGCGTCCATCCTTTTCCACCACCAGCACCACCGCGTCGGCGCGCGCTTCGGGGTCCGCGATCGTGCCGCTCAAATCGAACAACGGCAGGGGCGCGCCGTTATAGCTGGTAATGCCCTGCAATGCCGAGCCCGAGCGGTTAAGCCCGGTGCGCGCCTGCGGGAACGGGATGATCTGCTTGACCGAAGACAGCGCGGCGGCGCGGCGCCGCTCGCCTGCGACGAACACCAGGAACGGCTGACGTTCCTCGGTCGCCCCCGTCGGATCGGCAAGCGCGCTGTGCACGGGCGCCGCCTGAGCGCGGCTGAGCGCGCCGATCATGCGCAGCGCGTCGCTGCGCACCAGGGCGTCGCCGTCCAGCAACAGGTTCTGCCGCCCTTCATGGTCGACGATCGCGCCACGGAACAAGGTAAGCTGCTTGGCGAGCGCTTCGGGCAAGGGCCGGATCGAGCGTTCGCAGATCGGCAGGATGCGTTCCACCCGGTCGATCTTGAAACCCAGCAACTGCTTGTCGTCCAGGCGCAGAATGATGACGGCCCCGCTAGACGTGGGTTCCGCGCGTCCGGACAGACCGAACAGCGCGAGATCGTCGACCACGGGCACTTCCTGGCCGAGATAGGAGACCACGCCGACCCATTTGCTCGACGGCGCCGGGCTCGGCCGGATCAGCGCGTTGGGTACCGTGGCGACCACCCGCTTCGCGTCGAGTGCGAGATTGGCGCCCGCCACCGTGACGAGCACGACCGCGCTGCGCGCCCCCGCTCCGCCCGCGTCGGACCCGGCGGTATGTTCGCGTGCATGCGGAACGCCGGGCAGCGCCAGCACTGCGGCGGGATCTAGCAGCCCGACCAGCGCCCCGTCGTGCGGGAAACTGCTGGAGACGATGCGGTGATCCTCGACTCCGGAAACCGTAAACGGCTGGATCGAATCATGCGCGACGCGGGCAAGACCCGAGACCGAGTCCATGATGATGCCGATCAGCGCGGCATCGTGCCGCAGGATCAGCACCACGCCGTCCTCCCCGCTGCGCGCTTCGAAGCCAAGCCGCGCGGCGACATCGAGCACCGGTATCACCCGGCCACGGATCACGATGGATCCGGCCGAAGCGTTGCTGCCCGAGAAGCTGGGCTGCAACTTTTCGGGCAGTGGCACCACTTCGCGGACGTTCACCGCCGGCACCGCCAAGTCGCGCCCGCATAGCCGCATCAGCCCGACGTCGAGCAGCCTCGGCTCGGGATCGTCGAGCAGGACAGCAGCATCTGCCGCGGAAAGCGCGACCAGAGCGTTCATCCGTGCGCCTTCGTCGAGGAGGCGAGTTCGCCGATCATGCCGACGACCTTGAGCGTTAGATCCTCCTGCGTGTTCGCGGAATCGGCGATCTGCGTGATCGATCGCGCGGTCTTCTCGACGCTCTTCACGATCCCCTCGAATGCAGCCCGTGCGCTCTGCGAGCGTTCGGTGCCGTGCGCGACGCGCTCGCCCGATTCCTCGATCAAGCGGGAAATGTCGGTCGCGGCCTCGGCGCTGCGCTCGGCCAGCTTGCGCACTTCCTCCGCGACGACCGAGAAGCCTACGCCGTGCTCGCCGGCACGCGCCGCCTCGATCGCGGCGTTGAAGGCCAGGAGATTGGTCTGGCTGGCGAGTTCGCCGATCACGCCGACGATCTTGGCGATCTGTCCCGACGACTTGCTGATCAGCTCGATCGACTCGATCGCATTGTTGATCGCGGCGCTTCCCTCGGTGGCGGCACCATCGGTTTCGCGGGCCAGTGCCGAGGCACCCTGCGCACCTTCGGAAATGCTCGCGATCGACTTGGTCAGCTGCGCGACCATGCTCTGCATGTCCTGGCTCTTGGTGGCGATATTGTGCTCAAGCTCCACCTGGGCCGAGATGTCATAGGCGTGCTTGATCACGCGCACCGGCTTGCCGGACAGATCGTAGACCGGGCTGTAGCTCGCCTGGATGTGCACGTCGCGGCCATATTTGCCCACCCGGTGGAAGCGCCCGGAGTGGGTTTCGCCGGCGTTCAGCCGGCGCCAGAATTCGCCATAGTCCTTCGACTTGAGATAGTCCGGCATGCAGAACATGCTGTGGTGCTGCCCGACGATCTCGCGCAGCGAATAGCCCATGACCGCAAGGAAGTTGCCGTTGGCGGTGAGCACATTGCCGTCCATGTCGAACTCGATCGAGGCCTGGCTGCGTTCGATCGCGTCGAGGCGGTTCTGGACCTCGATCGACTTCATCTTGGCTTCGGTGATGTCGAGAGCATAAGTGACGAGCTTGTAGGGCTTTCCGCAGGTGTCGAGGATCGGGTTGACCGTGGCGCGTGTCCATACCTCCCGACCGCCCTTGGCGATGCGCTTGAACTCGCCCGACAGGAACTCGCCCTGGGACAGGCCTTCGGCACGCTGCCGATAGGCTTCGCTCTGCGCGATCGACGGCTCGACCATCATGCGCTGGTCCTTGCCGCGGATCTCCTCGATCGAATAGCCGATCATCTGGAGGTAATTTTCGTTGGCATAGAGCACGGTGCCGTCGAGCGAAGTCTCGATCACGCAAGATGCGCGGCTGATCGCGTCGACCTTGCCCTGGAACTCCAAGTTGCGGCGCTTCGCTTCGGTCATGTCGGTGGCGTATTCCACGACTTTCCACGGCTTGCCGTCGAGGTCGAGGATCGGGTTGAAGCTGGCATAGACCCAGACTTCGCGGCCATCCTTGGTCTGGCGGCGGAATTCGCTGGCCTCATGCTCGCCGCGCGCCATCTTGTACCAGAACTGGCGATAGTCGTTGTGGATGTGGCAGCCGGCATGAGTCGTCGCCTCGTGCGGCAGGCCGACCAGTTCCTCGCGGCGATAGCCCAGCATCGCGCAGAACATGTCGTTGGCGGTCAGCAGCGTGCCCGACAGGTCGTACTCCGCAACCGCGTGCTGGCGCGACACTGCCTCGACCTTACCCTCGGCCTCCGCAGCGGCAAGCCGCTGGGCGGTCACGTCCATCGCGTATTTGACGATCTTGATCGGGCGGCCGCGCAGGTCGAAGATCGGGTTGTAGGTGGCCTGGATCCAGATTTCCTTGCCGCCCTTGGCCAAGCGCTTGAACGCGCCCGATTCATATTCGCCGCGGCCCAGCTTCTCCCAGAAGCGGGCATATTCGGTCGAGCGCGCATGATCGGGCGGGCAGAACATGCGGTGGTGCTGGCCTTGGATCTCGCTCAGCGCGTAGCCGGTGACTGCCAGGAAATTCTCGTTCGCAGTAAGCACCTTGCCGGAAAGGTCGAACTCGATCACCGCCTGGGCGCGGTTGATCGCGGACAGCAGCCCTTCGTGGAGGATGCTTTCCTGGCGGGTGTCGGTCACGTCCATGGCGATCTTGACGATCCGGACCACGGTCTCGCCTTCGAGCATCGGATAATACTTAGCGCGGATCCAAACCTCGCGGCCGTCGCGGGCTACGCGCTTGAACTCGCCGTCCTTGGCATTGCCGCCGCGCAGGCCGAGCCAGAACAGTTCATATTCGGAGCTGTTGGCGAAGCTGGTGTCGCAGAAGATGCGGTGGTGCTGGCCGATCACTTCCTCGGGCGCATAGCCCATCAGGTTGAGGAACAGGTCGTTGGCGCGCAGCACGGTACCGTCCGGCGCGAACTCGATCACCGCCTGAGACTGGTCGAGCATCAGCCCGAGCTGCCGCAGCATGGCATCGGCGTCGTGTGCAGCGGGCTTGTCGAGGGTCTGGCGTGTGTGAGCGGTCATACGGCTTCCATGTTCTATTCTAACCGAACGGCATCAATGGTTTGCGCTGATCGTCGGTCGACTTGAGCATTATAGGAAGCAACGTTGCGAGACCTAGTTCTGGTCGGATCGAAAAAATGGTTATCGTATGCATCTTGTGATGGAAGTCGTGCTCGCGGTGCGCATGCCGGAAGGTTAAGGCGGTGAAACGGCGAGAAACCAAAACGCCGGGTGCTAGGCGACTGGTGCGACCTGCTATTGAAGGCCGTCTCAGGCGGCATGAATAACGGTCAACGAGTGATCGTCGGACGGCAACTGCGCCGGCTTTGCAGCCTTGATGATCGGCGGCTTCCAGGATCGTGCAAGCGGCGCGCGAACGGCCGCTACTGGGCGTTAGCTGTAGACGCCGAGGCCCTGCGGCGGCAGCCGATGCGTTTCGACTTGAAGCTGCCGGAGGCGTATGATCGTCTTCGCATCCGCTCGGGAGATCCTAATGCACCCTGTATTCGCCGCCTGTTCTGTCGTGATGGCGACAGCGAGCCCTGTAGCCGTCCAGTCGGCGGCGCTCGACGCGCAATCGGCGGTCTACGAATTGCGCATCTACTATCCCGCGCCGGGCAAGCTTTCGGCGCTGAATGCAAGGTTCCGCGAGTATACGCTCAAGCTCTTTGCCAAGCATGGCATGCGCAACGTTGCCTACTGGAATGAGCAGCCGACCCGTGAAGCGCCGGAGGGCCGGCTGGTCTATGTGCTGGCTTACCCCAGCCGGGAGGCGCGGGACGCGAGTTGGAAGGCCTTTGGCGAGGATCCCGAATGGCGTGCGGTGGTGGCCGCGTCGGAGGCTGGCGGCAAGCTGGTGACGAAGGTCGACAGTGTGTTCATGAACCTTGCCGATTACTCGCCGCGCCTCCCGCTACCGCGTTGAAGCTTTGGGGATGGTCTTCTTCACTGCCTAGCTAGGCACAAGACACCCGGGAGTGCGTGTCATGCGTGCGGGTGCCTTAGCGCGGCCACTGCAGCGGCGGAGAGCTGCTTTGGCTGACCCAGGTGAGACGGTGCTGGCGCCTTGCGCTGTCCCCCCTGGGTGCGGAAGCTCGCGGTCAGTTCGGCGAGGGTGTCGACTTCGCTGGTGAGCGAGCGGGCGGCGGCGGAGGTTTCCTCCACCATCGCCGCGTTCTGCTGCGTGCCGCGGTCCATGGTGCCGACGGCGGTGGAAATCTGGGTGATCGCGGTCGCCTGTGCGCTGTTGTCGTTGGCCATGGCGCCGAGCAGGGCGTGGACCTGCGCCACATCGTCCGAGATGGTGCCGAGCGCTTCGTCGACCTTGCGCACGGCGCCCACGGCGCTTTCGATCTCCGCCTGTGTGCTGGAAAGCTGCTCGCGGGCGCGGCCGGCTTCTTCTTCGGCACGCATGGCGAGCGCCGAGACGAGGTCGGCGACGACTGCGAAGCCGCGCCCGGCCTCGCCTGCACGGCCAGCCTCGACCGCGGCGTTCATGGCGAGCACGCGCGTCTGGAAAGCGATCTTGTCCACGCCTTCGATCACATTGTCGATGCCGCGGGCGCTCTCCGACACGCGGCCCATCGCCTGCACGGCGAAGTCGGCGACGGTGCGGCCATCGCCCACCGTTGCGATCGCCTGGTCCGCGCGGACGACGGTGGACTGCGCGGCGGTGGCGGTGTTGCGCAGGCGTCCGTCCATCTGCGACAGAGCGGCGGTGGTCTCCTCCAGCGAGGCGGCGTTGCTCTGCGTGCGGCGGGCGAGGTCTTCGGAGGCCTGGGCGATTTCCGACACGCCGGAATTGATGCGCGAGGCGCCGTCGTTGATGGCGCCGATCGCACCGCGCATCTTGGCGAGCGTGGCGTTGTAGCTGCGCTCCACCGCGGCGAAGCCTTCGGGCATGCCGGTGAGTTCGCCGGTCAGGTCGCCCTGCGCGAGCGAGGCCAGCGCTTCGTCGATGCGGGCGACGGCCAGTTCTCGGGTGGACTGCGCCTCCTCGAAATAGATGGAGAGCGAGATCTCCATGTCGAGCAACGCTGCCTTGACGATGGCGATGTTCGCTTCCGCAACGGCAGCGGGGCGGAAGATGCCGACGATCCGCTTCCACAGCGGGGTGAGCGACTGAACCCCGCGCAGGAGATGCTCCAGCACGATGGCATAGCTGCCGACATACCAGCGGGGCTCCAGCCCGATGCGGGCATGAGTCGTGCCGATGCGGCGGACGCTCTGGTAATAGTTCTGGTCGAACTCGGCGCTGGCGAGGTGGACCCAATGCTTTTCCTGCGCCGCCTTGGCGCGGGCCATGTGCGCGCTGTCGGCAAAGAAGCCGGCGGTGTCAGGCGTGGCGGCGGCGCGGGTATAAAAACGGTCGAGCGCCTTGCCGATGACGCTGGACACGAGAGGCTTGGTGCTGCGCAGCGTCTCGCGTTGCTCGGCGCCGAATTCCATGAAGGCGAGGCGCGAGGCGATCGGGTCGGACAAGAATACGCTCCTGGTAAGCAACGGAAGGGAGGATCCCCTTGGTCCTAATATTAGAGGGTAAACGGGGCCGAGGCGCTTTCGGGCCGGATAAACCTGTGGGCATCTGGCGCGCCCAAGCCTTAGCTTAACCATAAGCTGTGTCGCGGCGGGACGTGGAGAAATCGGGGGGCGAAGGGGTAAGGAAAGCAGGATATATGGGCTGCCGTCCGCACCAGTCGGGGTGCGTGGGAGACCTTTGGCGTGGCCTGGCGGCGGTTTAGCGGAATGCAGATGCGGGGGCTGGCGGCGGGGCTGCTGGTGTCGGCGGTCGGCGCCGGCTTTTCCGCGCAGGCGCTGCAATCACCCGAGGTTGGCGCGATTGCCGCCCAGACGCCCGTGAGCGGCTATGAGGCCGAGGACCATTTCCCGGGCGCGGCTTTGTACCATGCTGTCGATGACGATGCGGCAGTGGCGGCGGGTACTACGGGCACGATCGCGCTGCCCGCGGTGCCGGTAGCGGCTTCGCTCGATGCGGCGAGTGACGGATCGGTGCGCCCTGCCCAGCCCTTTCGCCTGGCCGGTACTGCGCAGGATCGGGCGCGGGCGCTGCAATGCCTGACCAGCGCAATCTATTACGAAGCGGCGAGCGAGCCGGATAACGGCCAGCGCGCAGTGGCGCAGGTGGTGCTGAACCGCGTGCGGCACTCCGCCTTCCCGGCGAGCGTGTGCGGCGTGGTGTTCCAGGGGTCCGAGCGGCGCGGCTGCCAGTTCAGCTTTGCCTGCGATGGGGCAATGGCGCGGGTGCCCTCGCGCGCAGCATGGATGCGGGCACAGGGCGTGGCGGCGGCGGCGCTGGCCGGAAGCGTCTTCGCGCCGGTGGGGCTGGCGACGCATTACCATACCTATGCCGTGACGCCGTCGTGGAACCGCAGCCTGGTGATGACGGGGGTCTTCGGGGCGCATTTCTTCCATCGCTGGAAGGGCTGGTGGGGCACGGCGGCCGCATTCGGGCAGGCTTATCGGGGGGGTGAGCCGGTGCCGGGGCCGCACGCGCCGGTGGCAGTGCCGGAACCGGTGGCGGCTTTGCCGCAGGTGGTTGCTGCCCCGGTGGCAGCAAATGTCACGCCGACGGCGGCGGTTCTGACGAAACCCGTTGCTGCGACGCCGATCGAGCAGGTGCAGCCTGCCTATGCACAAAGCGGGGCGGTGTCGGGCGCCTATGACAACAGCGAGTCGCAGATCCTGGACAAGTGGAAGGACAGCGGAAAACCGCTGCGATGAAGGGGTGCTCCCACCCTCTGCACGAGAGGATGGGAGCTAACCGGCTTACCAGCGGCGGCCGCGGTGATCGCGATCGTTCTTCTGGACGCGGATGCGGGCCGAGAGCGCATCGAAGCGGCGGTCGAGGTCGCGGCGCTCGTTGAGCGTCAGACCCGGGCGCGAGCGGCGATACTGGGCCTCAAGGCGCGACAGGGCGCGGAACTCGTTGCGCAGGCGCGTGGCTTCGTTGCGGTTGAGCGCGCCCGAGCGGATGCCCTGGTTGATGCGCGATTCAAGCCGCGCCTGGCGTGCGTTGATGTTCTGCCAGCCAGCCTGTGCGTAGCCCGGAGCGGGCGCTGCCATGGCAGTGGCGGGAACGGTGGCGGCGGCGATGCCGAGGCCTGCGAGCATGAGTGCGAACTTGTTCACTTGAAAACGCTCCTCTTTGAAAACCGGACCGTTGCTGCGGTCTGAGGGTGATATGGAACGCAGCTGTGTCGGATGTGTCCCGCCATTCGCCGTTTTGTGTCGCAGTTTGTCGCATCGGCGGCGGGACCGTTCATCCGCCGTTTGGCTGAGCGCGCGCAGCATGCGATGCGATGATCCGTTGAAGGGAGATGGTCGATGCGCCTTGTTGCCCTTGGCTTGCTGGTGTGCGGATGCTGGAGCGCACCCGCCGCCGCCCAGACCTGGGGCGGCTATGATCCCAGCCCCTTCCCTGCCGCGCCACGCACTGTGCCGTCGCGCGTCGCCCGCGACCTGGGCAAGCTCCGCGAGGAACGCCGCGAGGGCCGCGCCGCCGGGCAGCTTAGCCGGCATGACGTGAAGGCGCTGCGCCGCGACGAACGGATGCTTGGGCGGCTGGAGGCGCGGTTCGCGCGCGGCGGGCTGTCGGATTCCGAGGCGGCGGAGCTGCAGGTGCGTACCGAAATCCTGCGCGCCCAAGTGGCGGCGCGCAGGACGCGGGGCCTCAACTAAGCCTCAGACCGTGGCGGCGCGCAGCTGGCGGGCGGCGAACCAGCGGGCGATCGATGGGCGTACGATCAAGGCAATCACGTCGATGATCGCGTGCATTGCCATCGGGCGGAGCAGCGAGCCGCTTTTGAAATATACCAGAGCAAGCCAGGCGCCGACGAACGCGGTGCCGAGAATGCCCTTCCACCCCTGATAGGCATGGGCCAGGCCGAAGATCACGAGCGAGGCGACCAAGGCGAAGGGCACCGAGCCAGTGACGTCGGCGATCAGCAGCGGCAAAGCGAGGCGGAAGAACAGTTCCTCGCTGAAGCCCGCATTGATGCTGAGCACCAGCGCCGCGCGGGCTTCGGCGGCGTTGCGGGTCATCAGCGGTTCGATATCGCCGACGGTGGGGGTGAACAGCTTTCGCATGCGGCGGAGTTTCAGTGCCACCGCGATGGCGATGCCGACGCCGAGGCCGATCGCGATGCCGAGCATGTAATCGTCCGATGCTTGGCGCGCCGCTTCACCCGGCTGGAACCAGGCAGCCACCGCCTGGAACTCGGCGGGTATCCCCAGCACGGCGTCCCAGCGGCCCAGCAGGGCGAGCGTGACGGCGGCGCCGCCTGCCAGGATCACGAAGCTTTGCGCGGTCCAGCGCCAGAACCAGCGGGCACGCTCGGGCCCGTCTTCAAGCTGCTTGAACCGGGCATATTGAAGCTGGTCGCGGCGAACCCACACGAACAGCCCCACCAGCACCACCACCAACCAGATCGTCGTCATCGGCTTCCTCCAATCACTTTCCGATGTGGAAACTGACCGTGACTTTCCGAGTCGTCAAGTCGTAACTTGACGTTGTGGAAAGTGACGCTAGCGTGATCGGTGGAAGGATGATCATGGACAGCGAGTTCGATCCCAAGGAAGCATTGGCGATGGCCGCGCAGACGCGAGCCCGACTGGCGGCGCGCGCGGGAACGCCGGCCTGGTATGCGCCCGGCTATGGGCTGGGGTGCGGGGCGACGGTAGCGAGCCTGGCGCTGCCCGACTCGTGGATTCCAGCAGGCATGGTGCTGGCGCTGATCTGGACGGTGGGGCTGTACCTGTTGTGGCAGCGGATTTCGGGCCTGTCGGTGAGCGGCTATCGCGCAGGCTCGACGCGGCGAGTTACGGCATGGCTGCTGGTGGCGTATATGCTTGCCTTTGCCGTGGCAGCGGGCCTGCGCAGTGGCCCGGCGCCCGTTTGGGGACCGATCCTTTGTGGGGTGGCGCTGGGGCTGTTTGCCGCCTGGGCCAGCGCGGCATGGGACCGGGCGTGGCGGCGCGACATGGTGCGGGAGCTCTGATGCCTGCGCTGGAGCTCGATCCGGTGATCCACGCGCCGCTCAGGCTGCAGGTCTGCGCGCTGCTGTCCGCCACCGACGAGGCCGAATTCGCATTGGTACGCGAGGAGACCGGCGTTAGCGACTCGGTGCTTTCGAAGCATATCCGGCAGCTGGAGGAGGCCGGCTATGTCCGCGTCCGCAAGGCCACCCTCGCCTCGCGCCAGCGGACCTGGCTGTCGCTTACCAAGGAAGGCGCGCGCGCCTTTGCCGCGCATGTGCGGGCGCTTACCGCGCTTGCCGGGGTGGCGAAGGCCTAGTCGATGATGTCGGGCAGCGGCGTGGTGCCGTCCGAGCGGGCGACATAGAGCTGCTCGACACAGTGATCGGCCGCCCAGGCAAGGCCGGCGGATTCGGCGTCCGCGGGCGAGGTATAGGGTTCGCTGCCGACCATCGCGACGGATTCGGCCGCGTCGGAATCGCCGCAGCGTAGCAGCACCGAGCCATTCAATTCGAATTTGCCGCCTGCCAATTCCTGGATGCGGATGCAGTCGCTGTCCTGTGGGGCGGTTTTGCCGACCGGCAATTGGATGACTTCCATGAGCAACTCCCTGCGCTTTCGTGCAGTAACGCTTTGGCGGCGCGAAGGGTGCCTCGCGCTTTCTGGGTACGTCGCCTATCCTGGCGGCCATGCCGCGCTGGTTCATCCGTTTCGCTGTGTCCGCCTATCATCGGCTGTGCCGGATGCTGTGGTTCGTGACGCGGCCGCATAGCCAAGGCGTGCAGGCGGTGGTGCGGACCGAGGCCGGCGAAGTGGTGCTGGTGCGGCTGTCCTATCGGGCGGGGTGGCACTTGCCGGGCGGCGGGCTGAAGCGTGGGGAGGATGCGCAGGCGGCGATGCTGCGGGAGTTGCGCGAGGAGATCGGGCTGACGGCGTGCCGGTCGATCGCCGAGGTCGCGCGGTTCGAGCATGTGATTGATTACAAGCGGGATACGGTGCGCGTGTTTCTGGTCGAGGGCGCGGTGTATCGGGGGCGGCGGTCGCTGGAGGTGGAGGCCGTGGCGGCGTTTGCGGTTGGGGCGCTGCCGGAGGGGCTGGGCTCGCGAGCGCGGGGGTTTGTTGCGCGGTTTGCGGGGTAGTTCCGTCGGCCCGCTTGGAGAGAGGCCGGCCTACCTGCTTATGCCGCGAGGAGGCGCTGCGCCTGGGCGCGGGCTTCGTCGGTGATTTCGGCGCCGGAGAGCATGCGGGCGATTTCCTCGCGGCGCTGGGCGTCGGTGAGCGGGGTGACGCCGGTGCGGGTGACGGTGCCGTCATGGCTCTTGGCGATCAGCAGGTGCTGGGTGCCGCGCGCGGCGACCTGGGGGCTGTGGGTGACCACAAGGACCTGGGCGGTCCCGGCGAGACGCGCGAGGCGGTCGCCGATCGCGCTGGCGACGGCGCCGCCGACGCCGCGATCGATCTCGTCGAAGATCAGCGTGGCGGCACCGGCCTGTTCGGCGAGCGCGACCTTTAGCGCGAGGATGAAGCGCGACAATTCGCCGCCCGAGGCGATCTTGATGAGCGGGGCGAAGGGCGCGCCGGGATTGGTCGAGACGGCGAACTCGACGCGGTCCATGCCAGTCGCGGTCCATTGCGCTTCGTCGAGCGGCTCGACCACCGTGCGGAAACGGGCGGCGTCGAGCTTCAGCGGCTTGAGCTCGGTTTCGACGGCCGCGTCGAGGCGGGCGGCGGCCTGTTGCCGGGCCTGCGACAGGGTGCGGGCGGCGGCGGCATAGGCGGCGTGGGTTTCGCTCACCGCGCGTTCCAGTTTGGCAATGCCGGCGCCGCCGCTTTCGAGGCGGTCGAGCCGGGCGGCGAGTTCGTCGAGCAGCGCGGGCAGGTCGTCGGGCTGGACGCGGTGTTTGCGCGCTAGGCCGCGCAGGTCGAACAGGCGGGTCTCGTCGGCTTCGAGCGCGGCGGGGTCGAAGGCGAGGGCTTCGGCGGCAGCGTCGATCGAGTCCTGCGCCGTGCCGGCTTCGGTGAGGGCGCGATCGATTGCGGCGAGCGCCTCGGCGAGCGCGTCATGCCCCTCGGCGATGCGTTCCAGGATGCGCGCGGCCTGGCGCAGCTGGCTGAGGCCGCCTTCGGAACCGTCGAGCAGTTCGGCGATCGACTGGAGTTCGGTGGCGATCTTTTCGCCGCGCTGCATGGTGGCGCGGCGTTCGGCCAGGCGCTCTTCCTCGCCCGGCTCGGGCGCGAGGCTGCGCAGCTCGGCAACGGCATGGTCGAGCCATTCGCGGTCGCGCTCGGCGAGATCCTGCTCGGCGCGGGCGGCGGCGAGCGCGTCCTCGGCCTGGCGCCAGGCGCGGTGCGCGACCGCGATGGTGCCGGTGTCGAGCCGGGCAAAGGCGTCGAGCAGCGCGCGGTGGCCGCGGGCGTTCAACAGGCCGCGGTCGTCATGCTGGCCGTGGATCTCGACCAGATGGGGACCGAGTTCGCGCAAGAGCCCCGCTGAGGCGGGCTGGTCGTTCACGAAGGCGCGGCTGCCGCCGTCGGCCTTGACGATGCGGCGGATGATCAGGGGTTCGCCTGGTTCGAGGTCGAGGCCGTTCTGGGCGAGCAGATTGGCGATGCCGCCATCCTGCGCGGGCGTGTCGAAGCTGGCGGTGACCACTGCCTGCGCCGCGCCCTGGCGGACCAGGCCGCTATCGCCGCGCGCGCCCAGCGCCAGACCCAGCGCGTCGAGCAGGATCGACTTGCCCGCGCCGGTTTCCCCGGTGAGCACGCCCAGGCCATGGCCGAATTCGAGGTCCAGCGCCTCGATCAGGACCACGTCGCGAATGGAGAGCGCCGTCAGCATCGCCGCGGCTTATCGCAGGAACACAGCGCGAACGGAAGCCGTCACGCCCGCTTTTCAGCCGGCCGGCGTCGCCTGGGGCTGTGCCGGGGCCGGCGCCGGCGCGGGAGCGGGTGCCGGGGCCTGTGCCTGGACCTGCGCTTCGGCGAGCTTTTCGCGATTGTCCTGCATCACCTCGTAAGCGCGCTTGTACCAGTCCGTGCCAGGGTAATTGGCGCCGAGCACCGCCGCAGCCTTGTTCGCTTCGCCGGGCAGGCCAAGGTTCAGATAGCTCTCGGTCAGGCGCAGCAGCGCTTCGGGCACGTGAGTGGTCATCTGGTAATTGTCGACCACCGAACGGAAGCGGCTGGTGGAGGCGAGCCACTGCCCACGGCTCTGATAGAAGCGGCCAATCTCCATTTCCTTGCCCGCCAGGTGGTCGCGGACCAGGTCCATCTTGAGCCGCGCGTCGGCGGCGTAGCGGGTGTTGGGGTAGCGGCGGGTGAGCTCGCCGAGCGAATCGAGCGCCTGCTGCGTGATCTTCTGATCGCGCGTCACGTCGGCGATCTGCTCGTAATAGCTCAAGCCGATCAGGTAATAAGCGTAGGGCGCGTCGCGGTTGCCCGGGTGGACGGCCAGGAAGCGCTGTGCCGAGGCGATCGATTGGGGGTAATCGCCGTTCAGATAATAGCTGAACGCACCCATTAGCTGCGCGCGGCGGGCCCAGATCGAATAGGGATGCTGGCGCTCGACCTCATCGAACAGCGCGGCGGCCAGCTTGTACTGGCGCCGGTCGAGCCGGTCCTTGGCCGCCGTGTAGAGCGTGCCGACGTCGCGGGCGACATAAGGCAGGTCGGCATTGCCGCCCCCGCTGCGGGCACAGCCGGCGGCGGAGAAAGCGAGGACCGGGAGAAGCACGAGCGCGGCGGCGCGCGACAGGGAGTTACGCATGGGTTGGCGTCTTAGCCCAGCGGCGTGGCGGCAAACAATCCTTTTCGGGGCGGGATTGCGGCGGAGGGTTGGTGGGCGGTGTCGGGCGGGCAATTTCAGTCCTCCAATGGAGAGGGAGGATCGAAGAAGGGCACCATTGCCGTTCTTCCGGGCCGCTCCTAGGTGGTGCGCGAACTCCCCTCCCCGTTTCGGAGAAGAACCGTGACCGCCACTCTGCTTGCCACTCACCGCGTCGAGAAGCCCTGGGGCCGCCACAGCCTGTATCCAGGCTTTGCCGATCCGGCGGCGGACGGCGAGCCGGTGGGCGAGGTCTGGTTCCAGACGCCGGGCGACAGCACGCCCGACCTGCTGATCAAATATCTGTTCACGTCCGAAAAGCTGTCGGTCCAGGTCCATCCCGACGACGAACAGGCACATGCGCGCGGGCTGCCGCGAGGCAAGGATGAGTGCTGGGTAATCCTGGCGGCCGAGCCGGACTCCACCATCGCGCTGGGTACCAAGGCACCGGTGGACGGCGAGACGCTGCGCGCCGCGGCGCTGGACGGGTCGATCGAGGATCTGCTCGACTGGAAGCCCGTCAAGGCCGGAGACTTCTTCTATGCGCCCTCGGGGACGGTGCATGCGATCGGTGCGGGCATTACCCTGATCGAGATCCAGCAGAACAGCGACACGACCTATCGCCTGTACGATTATGGCCGTCCGCGCGAGCTGCACCTGGACGAAGGCGTGGCGGTGTCGGACGCACGGCCGTTCGTGCCGCACCCGATGCCGGGCAAGGTGGCCGAGGACCGCACCATCCTGGTCGAAGGCCCCAAGTTCGTGCTGGAGCGCTGGGCGGGTGGGCACCGCACGCTCACGGTGCCAGAAGGCACGACCGGCTGGCTGATCCCGGTTGCCGGCGAAGGCGTGGTGGACGGCGTGCCGTTCCGCGCGGGCGAGTGCGTGACGCTGCATGGTGGATGCGAACTGCATGCCGAAATGGGCAGCGACCTGCTGTTCGCCTATCCCGGTGCCACGCGCATCTGATGCTGGACGGCAGGTGAACGGGAGGTAGTTTTTCGTTCACGCAACCGCGCAAACGGGCGGCACGTTCAAACCGCATCGACAACGACATGGAGTCGCAACGATGCGTTTTCTTCTTGCCGCCACGCTGGCTGCCGTGACTGTCCCCGCCGCGATCCCCGCGGCCACTGCCGCCCCGGCAACCACGATGGTGAGTGCCGCCGCCGTTACTGCCGCGATGGACCAGGACTGGCGGGACCGGCGTGACCGCCGCGACACGCGCAACGATTGGCGCCGTTACCGGAACTACGATTATAATCGCCCCGGTCCCGGCCAGCGCACCTATTACGCGGATCAGTATTATCGCGACGGCCGCTATTACCGCGAGCGGCGCCTGACCCGGAATGACCGCATTTATCGCGGCCGCAACGGACAATATTATTGCCGCCGCAATGACGGCACGACCGGCCTGATCGTCGGTGGCGTGGCTGGCGGCCTGTTCGGCAACGCGCTGTCCAACGGCCGTTCGTCGACGCTGGGCACGCTGTTGGGTGCGGCAGCCGGCGCGGCGCTCGGCTCTTCGGTCGACCGTGGCAACGTGCGCTGCCGCTAACCATCTCTGCCACGCAGGCGAGAGGGAGCCCGGCGGGAAACCGCCGGGCTCTTTTCGTATCCGGTTAGATGATGCCGCCGGTCAGCATGACGCGCAGGCCGGAGATCAGCACAATCACCAGGTTGAAGTTGCGCCCGCCATTGCTGCGCGAGGCCATGCCGACGACCGTACCGACGATCGCGATGGGCAAGGCAATCCAGTTGATCAGCGGGAGCAGCGGGATCGGGATGATGCCGACCACCGCGAAGGGCAGCGCCACCAGGCCGATGAGGATGGAGAGGATGTTCAGCATGGCCCGGATATGGGACGTTCCAGGTGTGTTGGCAAGATAAGGCGGGCACTCACAGGGGCTCAGTAACTGCCAGGCGAGGGCTCAGCTGTGTTGATCGGGCGGCAGCGGAAGCAGTGAGGGGACATTCCTCGCCGCCACCAGCCAGCTGTAAAACGCGTCGACTACATAGTTCCGGAACTCGACCCGGTCGATCTTAAGCTCTTTCGCATCGCCCGTGCATTCCGACGTTTCTTCAATCAGCCGATCGGCTGCGGACTTTTGCAGTTTCGACGAACGATTATTATGAACCAGGTCGGCGGCGGCTTCGGGAGCATTGCCGACCATGCACAATGTCACGGCGACATATTGACGCTCCGTCAGCGGACGCAGCCTGTTGCGCTGCTTTTCGCGCGCGCCCAGACGCGCCTGGACCTGCACGTTCATGGTCTGCGTCTTGGTAAGCCGCACGTCGGGCGCGTAGCGCGCGATGGCCTCTGCAACCAGTGCCGCCCGGTCGTACGGCGCCCTGCACACGGGCAGGCGGAAACGATAGGCGTGGTTATCGATCGCGTTGCACACGCCGTAATAGGGTTCGGGAGAGCCCGGCGTGTGATAACCCATATAACAGCCCATGTTCGTCCGTATGGCACGATCAAGGGCATATTGACTGGGTGAGCTGTAAGGCTCGCCGTCGATGATCTTGTGAAGAAGCCTTATATCGACCTTCTTGGCACACCTAGCGAAGCGCACGGAGTACTCATCCAGCGCGGTAACCGCACCAGCGGTTCGTTCTTCCCGCTGTTTCTTTCCCGTTACAACCACGTCGGCCGAACTCTTCGCATCTGACTGTTGCGCAGATACTGGCGTAGCGACTGTCACCGGCAGAAAACCAGCTGCTAATGCGATCAGGAATAGCATTGCCGAAGCATCACAGAACATGGCTCGACTTACAAGATCAATGTTGAGGCGCGTTGCGGTTCATGAGAGCACGGTTGATCTCCGGCGGATCCGCGCAGCAAACATGGCTCAACTTCACCGCCATTTACCTGGCGCCTACGATCAGCGGTTCTCGCGCCCGTTTTCAAGGCGGCGAGCTACGG
Source organism: Sphingomonas sp. IC-56 (assembly GCF_021043375.1). Taxonomy (GTDB): domain Bacteria; phylum Pseudomonadota; class Alphaproteobacteria; order Sphingomonadales; family Sphingomonadaceae; genus Sphingomonas. The sequence goes on along the minus strand of NZ_JAJNDV010000005.1, from coordinate 87,888 downwards.
CTTCGCTGCCCTGCCCTGCTGCTACCGTGGCAGCGGAGCGGCCTTCGGCGTCGGTTAGGGTGGGGTCGGCGCCGGCGGCGAGGAGCAGTTCGATCTGCTTTTCACGGCGGAACAGGGCGGCCATCATCAGTGCGGTCTGGCCTGCCTTGTTGCGGGCGTTGACGTCGCACTTTTCCTTGAGGAGCCGTGCGGCCAGGGTGTCGTCGCCTTTGAACGCTACGCCCATCTGGGCGGTGTTGCCCTGGGCGGCGTCGGGCTTGCACGGGTCGGCGCCGCGCTGGATCAGGGCGTCCACGGCAGCGGCCTGGCCATTGTAGGCAGCGAGGATCAGGGGCGTGAAGCCGCGCTTGTCATAGCCGTTCAGGTCTGCGCCGGTCTTCACCAGAGGGTCGATCAGATCGACACGGCCGGCGCGCGCGGCCTCGAACAGCAGTTCCTGGCGCCGTTCGCGCGATGGCAGCGACGCGGCGGGCGCATCCTGGGGAGCCGCGGCGAGCAGCGCCGCGACAAGGCTGACGATCATTGGAATAGTCCTTTGGAAGAATATGGGCCTCGGCACACTAGAGGGGGCATGCGCCGAGGCCCCGGGGCGATTAGTTCGCCCCGAACTGGTCAGGATAAGCGGCGCGGTATTCGGCGGCCGCCTTGGTGACTTCGGTCATGGGCACGTTCACTGCCTTGGCGAGGCGCGTGCCATAGTCCTTGTCTGCCTGGTAGAAGTAGGAGACCATGATCGTCTTCACTCGCGGCGACGTGACCTGGCCCAGGTCGCCGGACAGGTTCTTGATCAGGTCCGCCTTGTCCTGTGGCTTGAGCGAGCGGTAGAAGATGCCCGCCTGCTCGAAGTTGTTGGTCTTTGCGATCGGTTTGGAGTCCACCACGCCCGAGACCTGATAGGTCGAGTTGCGGAACTGCGCGGCCGTCGCCTTGGGCGCGGTGTCCGCGGGGAAGTAGTTCACGTCCGCCAAGCGGCCCGACACGTTGAGCTGCCCGTCCTGGTTGTTGTTCACCACCGCCACGCGCGGGCGGTTGACCGGCAGGCTCATGGCGTTCGCGCCGATGCGATAGCGCTGGGTGTCGGCATAGGAGAAGAGCCGACCCTGGAGCATGCGGTCGGGCGACGGCTCGATGCCGCGCACCATGTTCGACGGTGCGAAGGCCGACTGCTCGGTCCATTCGAAGAAGTTGTCGGGGACCTTGTTCAAGGTCATCTCGCCGATCTTCTTGAACGGCACGTTCAGCCATTCCTTGGTATCGTCGAACGGATTGTAGTTCAGCGCAGCGAACTGATCGGCCGACATGGTCTGCACCATCAGGTCCCACTTGGGGTGATTGCCGGCGCCGATCTGGCCGTACAAATCGTCGGTCAGGAAGTTGAAGTTCGCCTTTGCGACCTGATCGCCGTTCAGGTTCTTGACACCCTGGTGGCTGATCCAGCGGAACTTGGCGAAGATGGTCTTGCCTTGCGCATTCACCAGCTTGAACGCGTGGACGCCGTTGCCGTCCATCGTGCGATAGGAGGCGGGCGTGCCCAGGTTGGTCCAGACCTGCGTGATCATGTTGGTCGCCTCGGGCGTCTTCGAAAAGAAGTCGAAGATCCGGTTCGGGTCCTGCTTGTTGGTGACCGGCGAGGGCTTGAGCGCGTGGATCATGTCCGGGAACTGGATCGCGTCTCGGATGAAGAAGACCGGCAGGTTGTTGCCGACCAGATCCCAATTGCCCTGATCGGTGTAGAACTTGGTCGCGAAGCCGTGCGGGTCGCGCATCGTTTCCGGGCTGTGCAGCCCGTGGATCACGGTGGAGAAGCGCACGAAGACCGGGGTTTCCTTGCCCGGCACGAACAGCGATGCCTGGGTGATATCCGAGATGTCGGCAGTGGCGCGGAACACGCCATGTGCGCCGGTGCCGCGGGCATGGACGACACGCTCGGGCACGCGCTCACGGTCGAAGCGGGCGAGCTTTTCGATCAAATGCGCGTCCTCGAGCAGGACGGGACCCATGTCGCCGACAGCCTTGGAATGGCGGTTCTCGCCGATCGGGGCGCCGTTGTCGCGGGTGAACTGGGGAGCGGTGGCCGGGGTGCCGTTGCCACTGGTCGCGACCGTACCGGGAACGCCGGGCTGCGACAGGACGGGCTGTTCGGGGACAGTCGGTGCCGCGGCGGTCTGCATGCGGCTGGCGGCGTGGGTGTCGCGCGCATCGCTTTGCGCGAGCGCCGGCGTGGCCAACAGGGCGAGGCCCGCGCTCGCCAGAAGGCGCGCTCGCCGATCGGTGGTGAACTTCATGTACTGAACCCTTTATTCTGCTGGAGCCGGCGCGAGTGGCGCCGTGGCTCGGGGCGGCCGTGTGGCGCAGGGCGTCGTCGAAGCGAAACGGGCAATCGCGATCAGACTGATCGGATTCGCGTGGGTAACGAAGTGCGAGAGCGTTGCGGGCGGCCGCGTGGCCGTGCATGATCGGCGCAATAATAGGGGAAGATCGATGCGAGCGGCCTTTCAGATGGGTGCCTGTGCGGCGCTGTTGCTGCCGCTGGGCGCAATGGCGCAGGAAGCGCCCGCCACCCCGGGGGCAGGCTCTGCCCAGGGCGATGTGTCGGTCACCATCTACAACAACGATGTCGCGCTGGTGCAGGATGTGCGCACGCTGACCCTGGCCAATGGACGGGTGCGGCAGAGCTTTCCCGATGTGAGCGCGGCGATCCGCCCCGAGACGGTGTCGCTGGCCGTTCCCGATGCCGCCATTGTCGAGCAGAATTTCGACTATGACCTGCTGAGCCCGACCAGCCTGATGCAGAATGCCGTGGGCGAGACGATCACGCTGGTGCGCACCAACCCGGCGACGGGCGCGGAAACCCGCGAGCGGGCGCGGGTCCTGGCGGTGAATGGCGGCGTAGTGCTGGACATTGACGGGCGCATCGAAGTGCTGCGTGACGACGGGCTGCCGGTGCGCGCGGTGTTCGACAAGGTGCCGGAGTCGCTGCGCGCGCGGCCGACGCTCTCGGTGACGCTGGCGAGCAACCGTGCGGGCGCGCGGCCGGCGGCGCTGTCGTATCTGAGCCGCGGGTTGGGATGGAGCGCGGACTATGTCGCGCTGTTCGACGACAAGAACGGCAGGATCGACGTGCAGGGATGGGTGACGCTGCGTAATACCAGCGGCACGACCTTCAACAACGCCAAGACGCTGCTGGTCGCGGGCGAGGTCGGCAGTGCCGATGGCATGAACAACGGATATCCGCGACGCGTCCGAGTGATCACCCGCATGGCACCGGGCACCGAGACGGCGGCGCGCGAACAGCTGGGCGACTTCTATTTGTATCCGCTGGCCGAGCGCACGACGATCGCGGACAAGCAGACCAAGCAGGTGAGCTTCCTGGACGCCAAGGGCGTTTCGGCGAACGCGGGCTATCGTTTCGAGAACAACTGGCTGGGGAGCTCGAACGAGCCGCGCAGTGCCCAGTCGGTCCTGCGCTTCGCCAATTCGGGTGCGGCAGGTCTCGGCGATGCGCTGCCGGCGGGCGTGGTGCGCGTCTATGTCCGCGATGCGCGCGGACAGCCGCAATTCACCGGCGAGAACCGGATCGAGCACACGCCGCAGGGCTCCACCATTGCGCTGCCGACCGGCGATGCCTTTGACGTGAAGGTCCAGTCGACCACCGTATCGCGCACGCGGCTTGGCGGTGATCGCTGGCGCACGCAGATGCGCTATCGCCTTACCAATGCGCGGTCGCGGCCAGTGAGCGTCGATCTGGTGCAGAGCGGGCTGCAATGGGCCGACACGCGCGTGCTGGAGGAAAGCCGCAAGGGCGAGCGCACCGACGCCGGCACGATGACGTGGCAGGTGCCGGTGCCGGCCAATGGGGAGGCGGTGGTCACCGCGACGTTCGACACGCGCTTCTGATCATGTGGCGGCTGGTTCTTAAGGCGCTGACTGCCGCCGGCGTGGCGGGAAGCGCCCAGGCGCAGACCGTCACGTCGCCAGCGCCTGAGCGCGTCTCGCTGACCGTGTACCGCGCGCCAAATGGCGGCGGCACCATCGATCTGCACAACCTGCGCGGTTTCGCGATGGTGACCGAGACGCGGCGGGTGAAGCTGCCGCGCGGGACCTCCGTGGTGCGCTTCGAGGGCGTGGCGGAGGGGATCGTACCGGTGAGCGCGGTCGTCGAGGGGCTGCCCGGCGGCACGATCGAGAAGAACCGCGACGCGCGGCTGCTGTCCCCCGCTTCGCTGGTGGATGGCACGCTGGGGCGCCAAGTTACCCTCACCCGTACCGAAAAGGCGACCGGGCGGCAGGTGAGCGAGGAAGCAACGATCGTCGCCGGCCCCTCCCCCGGCGTGATCCTGCAAACCGGGAGCGGGATCGAGGCGCTGCGGTGCTCGGGATTGCCCGAGAAGCTGAGCTTCGGCGAATTGCCGGCGGGTCTTTCCGCGAAGCCGGTGCTCAGCGTCACCACCACCAGCGCGCGGGCGCAGACGGTGACGGTGACGCTCACCTATCTGTCCTCGGGCTTTGATTGGCGGGCGAGCTATGTCGCGACGATGGCGCCGGATGGGGGGAGCTTCGACCTGTTCGCCTGGCTGACGCTGGCCAACGCCAACCCCGAGACCTTTGCCGGGGCGCAAGTGCAGGCGGTGGCCGGTAGGTTGAACCGGATCTGGACGCAGCCGGTTGAGCGCGCGGTGGCGGCGCTGCGGCTGGTGTGCTTTCCACAGGGCACCACCACCTCCGACCTGCGCGAGCAACGCTTCGAAGAAGCCGACGAGATCGTGGTGACGGGATCAAGGATGGCCCCGCCAATGATGACGGCAGCGTTCTCGCCGCCGGCGCCGCCCGCGCCACCGGCACCGCCGCCACCGCCCGAGGATCTGGGGGACCTGAAGCTGTACCGCGTGCCGGAGCGCGTCACGGTATCCTCGCGCGCGCAGAAGCAGTTGGCCTTGCTGTCGCAAGCGCGAGTGCCGTTCGAACGGCGCTATCGGAAGATCATCTATCCGGGCCAGAAAATCGAGGCGGCGCCGACCGACATCGTGCTGGCGCTCCGGAACGAGAAGGATGCCGGGCTTGGCGTGCCGCTGCCTGCCGGAGATACGGCGCTGTATGCACCTCGCGGCAACCAGCGGCTATTGCTCGGACTGGGCAACATGACCGACCGCGCGGTGGGCGAGACGCTGCGGCTGGGCGCGGGCGTGAGCAGCCAGGTGATGGTGGAGCAGGCGGTGCTGCCGGACAGGCTGGTGGTGCTGAGCGTCACCAACGCCAACCCCTTTCCTGTCGCCGCGGAGTTCCCGATCGCGCAAGCAGGGGGCACAATCGTCAGCGAGGGCGAGCCGCTGGCGGTGGTCGATGGCGTCCCCACCTGGTCGCCGGTGATCCCGGCGAACGGCACGGCGGAGCTACGCTATCGGTATTGAAAGCATGCCGCGCTTGGGCTGAGGCGCTGGGCCTGCTAGGGGCGCGGCCATGCTCAACCTGACCGACATCACGGTGCGCCTTGGCGGGCGCACGATCATCGACAATGCCACCGCTAAGCTGCCGCCCAAGGGCCGCATCGGGCTGATCGGCCGCAACGGGGCCGGCAAGTCGACTCTGGTCAAGGTGATCGCCAGCCAGCTGGAGCCTGATACTGGCAGCGTCGACATGCCGCGCGGCGCGAAGCTGGGCTATATCGCGCAGGAGGCGCCGCATGGCGACGCGACTCCGTTCGAAACGGTGCTGGAGGCCGATACCGAGCGCGCGACGCTGATGGCCGAGAGCGAGACCTGCCAGGACCCCGACCGGCTGGGCGAGGTCTATGAGCGGTTGATGGCGATCGACGCGTACACCGCGCCGAGCCGCGCGTCGCAGATCCTGGTGGGCCTGGGCTTCGACGAAGACATGCAGCACCGGCCGCTCGACAGCTTTTCAGGCGGGTGGAAGATGCGCGTGGCGCTGGCCGCCTTGCTGTTCTCGCAGCCCGACATGCTGCTGCTCGACGAGCCTTCCAACCACTTGGACCTGGAAGCGGTGCTGTGGCTGGAGGACTTCCTGAAGTCCTATCCCGCGACGATCCTGCTGGTCAGCCACGAGCGCGACTTCCTCAACAACGTCGTCGACCACATCCTCCATCTCGATCGCGGCAAGCTGACGCTTTACCCCGGCGGCTATGACGCGTTCGAGCGCCAGCGCGCCGAGCGGCAGGCGCAGATTGCCTCGGCGCGCGCCAAGCAGCAGGCGCAGCGCGAGCATCTTCAGGCGTATATCGCGAAGAATTCGGCGCGTGCCTCGACGGCGAAGCAGGCCCAGAGCCGACAAAAGGCTCTGGCCAAGATGCAGCCGATCGCCGAGCTGCTCGACGATCCGACACTCAGCTTCGACTTCCCCAATCCCGACGAGTTGCGCCCGCCGCTGATCACGCTGGACCTGGCGAGCGTCGGCTACGATTCCACGCCGATCCTCAAGCGGCTCAACCTGCGCATCGATCCGGATGACCGCGTTGCGCTGCTGGGGCGCAACGGTAACGGCAAGACGACGCTGGCCCGGCTGCTGGCGGCACAGTTGACGCCGATGGAAGGGGAGATGAACGCCAGCGGCAAGATGCGGGTGGGCTATTTCACCCAGTACCAGGTCGAGGAACTCGACCGGGACGAGACCCCGTTGGAGCACATGACCGCCCTGATGAAGGGCGCGACGCAGGGCGCGGTGCGCGGGCAATTGGGGCGGTTCGGCTTTTCCGGGCAGAAGGCGACCACCCAAGTCGGAAAACTGTCGGGCGGCGAGCGCGCGCGGCTCGCGCTGGCGCTGATCACCCGCGACGCGCCGCACATGCTGATCCTCGACGAACCGACCAACCACTTGGACGTCGACGCGCGCGAGGCGCTGATCCAGGCGCTCAACGAATATACCGGCACCGTCGTGCTGGTCAGCCACGACCGGCATATGCTGGAAATGACCGCCGACCGGCTGGTGCTGGTCGACCAGGGCACGGCCAAGGAGTTCGACGGCTCGCTGGACGATTATATCGCCTTTGTGCTGAGCAAGGACGGCGCGGGTCCCAAGCTGTCCAAGGCGGACAAGAAAGAAGCGCGCCGGCTCGCGACCGAGGCGCGCGAGAAGGAAGCCGAGCTGCGCAAGGCGGCAAAGGCGGCGGAGGCGGAACTGGGCAAGCTCACCGAGCAGCGCAGCGCAGTGGAGCGGGCAATGTTCGATCCTTCCACGGCGGAAGGCGCGCTTGCCAAGCTGAGCATGACCGACCTGATGAAGCGGCGCGCCGAGCTGAGCGATAGAATCGATGCTGCGGAAGCCGCGTGGATGGCGGCGAGCGAGGCGCTGGAGGGGATTGCCGCCTGACAAGCGGCGCATACTCAACACTTTGTTATCGGCTCGTACGTATCGTGGAACCTGAAAGGGTTCTGCATGACACAGCTAGGTTGCCAGGGCTGCCGCGAGGGCGCCGAGGATTTCGGCCTGGCCATGGCCTTTCAGCCGATCGTCGACGTGGAGACCGGACGCGCCTTTGCCTATGAGGCGCTGGTGCGTGGCGCGAACGGGGAAAGCGCCGGCGAGGTGCTGGGCCGCGTGACGAAGGCCAACCGCTATGCGTTCGACCAGCAGTGCCGCGTGGCCGCGATCGAACAGGCCGTGGCGGCGGGCCTGTTGGACAACGACGCGCGGCTGTCGATCAACTTCCTGCCCAACGCAGTATATTCCCCCGTTGCGTGCATCCAGCTGACGCTGAAGACCGCGCGCAAGACCGGGCTGCCCATCGACCGGCTGATTTTTGAATTCACCGAAGGTGAGGAGATGGTCGATACCGGCCATGTCGCATCGATCATCGAAGCCTATCAGCGGCTCGGCTTCGCCACCGCGCTGGACGATTTCGGCGCCGGTCATGCCGGACTGGGGCTGCTCGCGCGGCTGCAAACTGACCTGGTCAAGCTGGACATGGAGTTGATCCGCGGCATCGACACCAGCCTGCCGCGGCGCATGATCGTCGAAGGCGTGATGCGGATGATGCAGGGCCTCGATATCACCGTGATCGCGGAAGGCGTGGAAACGCAAGCCGAGTTCGCGACGTTGGTCAGGCTGGGCGTGCGCTACCAGCAGGGCTATCTGTTCGCGCGGCCCGAACTGCGGACGCTGCCGCAGATCTACATGCCGGCCGGATCCTCGGCGATGGCCGCCTGAACAACACACCCAACGCTTCCTTAACCGTGGCTGTGGCAGCATGGCCCCATCCTAAAGGAACGTTTGCGATGCTTCGCCCTGCCCTTCTGCTTGCCCTGCCCCTGATGCTCGCCGCGTGCGGGAAGAAGGACGAGCCTGCGCCGGTCAACGACAGCGAACTGGGCAACATCGCCGATCCGGCGATCACCAGCGCGCTCCAGGAGCAGATCATGGTCGATCCGCAGCTGACGCAGATGTCGAACAAGGACGCACTGCGCCCCGCACCACAGCCCTATTCGGGCATGGTGCCGAGCGACGCGATCGCCACCAACCGCGACAAGATCGACACGAGCGGACTGATGAAGGCACCGCCGGCGACTGCCGCGGGCAAGGACTGCCCGCAATGCGCCGCCGCCCGCGACAGCATCACGCTGGACGGCCTGGCTTCGCGCCAGAAGAATGCGCGCACCAGCCAGTGCGCGTCGGCGCTGAACTATTCGGCACGGTGGGCCACACGCCTGCCCGCCGACCTGCCGCTGTTCCCGCAGGCCCGCGTGATTGAGGCGGCGGGCAATCAGGGCGGCAAATGCGCGCTGCGCGTCGTCACCTTCTCCACCGCGCAGCCCATGGAGCTGCTGCTCGACTGGTATTACACCAAGGCCAAGCGCGGCGGGTACAGCGCCGAGCATCAGGTGGACGGCAAGCAGCACATCCTGGGCGGTACCCGCGCACGCGATGACGCGGCCTATGTGCTGTTCATGACCAGCCGCAACGATGGCGGCACCGACATCGACATGGTCGCGAGTAACGGCATCTGACCTGCGGGCGCCCGCAGGGGATAAGCGGGTTTCACGCGAAGGCGCGAAGACGCGAAGCTTTTAGAAGAGAGAGGTTCGCGCAGAGGCGCGGAGGCGCAGAGAAGGTGGTGCGGGGCTCCTGCACGTGCCGCGTCAGCGGCTATCATGTTTGGCAGCGCTGGTTGTTGAGGGCCGCTGACGCGGCAGGCTTGCACTCCTCCGCGCCTCCGCGCCTCTGCGCGAACCTCTTACCTTCTTCGCGCCTTCGCGTGGACCAACACTTCTTCCTCCGGCCCTGATCGCCAAGCGGTCGGGAGACGCGAGGATAGGCAAAGCGACGATTTCAGGCTACCGGCCCGGAATGCCAAATCTTTTTCTCGTGATGCTGGGCGGTGCCGTCGGCGCCGGTGGCCGGCACCTGCTCGGGCGGGCGACGCTTGCCTGGTGGGGGCCGGGCTATCCCTGGGGCACGCTGGCAGTGAACGTGCTCGGTGGATTCGCCATGGGCGTTCTGGTCGGCAACCTGTCGCGGCTGGACGGCAGCGGCGAGACCTGGCGGCTGTTGCTCGGCACCGGCGTGCTCGGCGGGTTTACGACGTTCTCCGCGTTCTCGCTCGACGTGGTCCTGATGATGGAACGCGGCGACTGGATGATGGCATTTGGGTATATTCTGATTTCCGTGCTGGGCGCGCTTGCCGCGCTGATGGCCGGACTTGCGTTGATGAGGGCTGCGGCATGAGTAACGACGTACGCCAGTTTACGGTTAGCCCGGACGACGATGGCATCCGCCTCGACCGCTGGTTCAAACGGCATATGGAGGATGTGAGCTTCAACATCGTTTCGCGATGGGCACGCACGGGACAGCTGCGCGTCGATGGTGCGCGCGCGACGCCCGCCGACCGGCTGGCCGCGGGTCAGGTGCTGCGCCTGCCATCGCCCGAGGCGCCCAAGCCCGCCAGCACGCCGCGCCCGAAGCGCGCCCGTCCGGAGCTGAGCGCCGAGCAGACGGAACTGGCCGAAAGCATGGTGATCCACAAGGACGCCGCCGCGATCGTGCTCAACAAGCCGCCGGGCCTTGCCACGCAGGGTGGCACCAAAACGTTCGAGCATGTCGACGGGCTGCTCGATGCGTTGCAGTATGACGCCGAAGGCCGGCCAAAGCTGGTCCACCGGCTGGACAAGGATACGTCGGGCGCGCTGCTGGTCGCGCGTTCGGCCAAGGCGGCGGCGTTTTTCTCCAAGTCGTTCTCGGGCCGGACCGCCAAGAAGATCTATTGGGCTTTGGTGGTCGGCGTGCCCGACATCGCCGATGGCTTTATCGACCTGCCGATCGGCAAGCAGCCGGGCACCGGCGGCGAGAAGATGCAGGTCGACGAGAAGGAAGGCCAGCCTGCTCGCACCCGCTATCGCATGATCGAGCGCGCGGGGAACACCGGCGCCTGGGTCGAGCTGCAGCCGTTCACCGGTCGCACCCACCAGCTGCGCGTGCACATGGCAGCCATCGGTCATCCGATCGTTGGCGACGGCAAATATGGCGGGCCCGAAGCCTTCCTGACCGGCGGCGTGTCGCGGAAAATGCACCTGCACTCGCGGCGGTTGCGCATCGACCATCCCGATGGCGGCAAGATCGACATTACCGCCGAACTGCCGAGCCATTTCGCCGAGTCGATGAAGACCATGGGCTTCGATCTCGCGCTGGGCGAGACGACGGCGTTTGAGGACCGCCCTCCCCTCACCCGCGACGAACTGAAGTCGCAGGCGCGCGCGCATGCCAAGTCGGTGCGCAAGGAACGCCGCGGCGAACGGCGCGGGCGTGCCGAGAGCAATAGCGATCGCGCCGAAGCGTCCCGCAGCAGCAAGCCGATTGGGAAGCCGCGTGCACCGGCCGGACGTGGCGCCGAGGGACCGCGTGGCGGCATCGGCCCACGCACGGGCGGCCCAGCAGGGCGCAGTGGCGCCGGGCCACGCAGTGGCGGACCCGGAGGACGCAGTGGAAGCTCCGGTCCGCGCACGGGCGGTCCGGCCGGGCGCGGCGGTGGCCGCAGCCGCTGATCGATGGCGCAGGTGAACCGCCTCGCCCTGTTCGACTGTGACGGGACGCTGGTCGACAGTCAGGCGAGCATCTGCCTGGCGATGGAGCATTGCTTCGAGGGGCAGAAGCTCGCGCCGCCAAGCCGCGAGGCGATCCGGCGGATCGTCGGCCTGAGCCTGGTGGAAGCGATCGCACGCCTGCACCCGGAAGCGGAGCGCGACCTGCACGAAGCGATGGCCGAGGCGTACAAGCAGGCCTATTTCGAGCTGCGCACCGCCGGGCGGATCGAGGACGAGCCGCTGTATGAGGGCGTGCTGGAGGCCATCGAGACGCTGGAGGCCAGTGGGTGGGTGCTGGGCGTCGCCACCGGCAAGTCCGACCGCGGACTGATTCGGGTGCTGGAGCATCACGGTCTGCGGCACCGCTTCGTAACCTTGCAGACCGCCGACCGGCATCCTTCCAAGCCGCACCCCTCGATGGTGGAGGCCGCCGTTGCCGAAGCAGGCGCCGCGCCGGAGACCACGGCGATGATTGGCGACACCAGCTTCGACATGGCGATGGCGCGCGCCGCCGGGGCGCATGCCATAGGTGTTGCATGGGGCTACCACAGCCGGCAAGAACTGGCCGACGCTGGCGCGCGGCATGTGCTGGAACATGCCCGCGAACTGCCCGCGCACCTGGAGGCCCTATGACCGACGCGGACCGGCTGGCGCAGAAACGCTATTATCTGATGGCCGGAGTCAATCTGGCCGGGGCCGCCGGAGCGGTACTGGGGCTGCTGATCGCAGGACGGTCGCATACCACCGAGCATACGCTGCTGGGCGGCGCGCTGATCCTCGCCTCGCTCTACATCATGGCCGTGGTGCCCCGCGCCATGGCGCGCAAATGGAAGACGCCGACACAGTGAAGCGATTCTGGAAGGATGTTACCGTCCAAGCCGGCGAGGTTTCGCTCGACGGAAAGCCGGTGCGGACACCTGGTCGGGTGCCGCTGAAGCTGCCGACCCCGCAGCTCGCCGAAGCTGTGGCGGCGGAGTGGCGCGCGGTGGGTGAGAATATCGATCCACGGGCGATGCCGCTGACCGGCCTTGCCAATGCGGCGATCGACCGGATCTCGACGGCGCGCGAAAGCTTTGCCGAGGGGCTTGCTGCCTATGGCGAGAGCGACTTGCTCTACTATCGCGCGGGCGAGCCTGCGCCGCTGGTTGAAAGGCAGGCTGCTGCCTGGGACCCGCTGCTCGATTGGGCGCGGGGGCGGTATGACGTGCATTTCGAGACGGCGACCGGGGTGATGCATCGTGCGCAGCCGGAAGCGACGGTGGCGCGGCTGCGCGAGGCGGTGCTGGCGCTCGACCCGTTCCGACTAGCGGGACTCGCGCCGCTGGTGACGATCAGCGGATCGCTGGTGGCGGCGTTGGCGCTGCTGGAGGGTGCAATAGAGGCTGACGCAATGTGGCGCGCCGCGCGGGTCGACGAGGACTGGCAGGCCGAGCAATGGGGTGAGGATGCGCTCGCGGTCGAGGCCGAGGAAGCGCGGCGGCGGGACTTTGATGCCGGGGTTAAGTTCCTGACATTGCTTTAATCCCCCGCCGGGCAGGAGGCCGGAGATTACTTGTTCAGGCCGCGGATGAAGCCGATCAGGCCGGTCTGGCGCGAGCGGCGGAGGCGCTCGGCCTTCAGGATTGTGTGGACGCTTTCATAGCATTCCTCGACATCGTCGTTGACCAGCACATAGTCGTAGCCATCCCAGTGGCTGACTTCATTGTTGGCGCGCGACATGCGGCCGTCGATCACTTCGGTTGAATCGGTGCCGCGGTTGATCAGCCGCTCGTGCAGCACCTTGAGGCTGGGCGGCAGGATGAACACGCGCACCACATCGCCACCGGCAAGCTGGAACAGCTGCTGCGCGCCCTGCCAGTCGATGTCGAATAGCACGTCGCGGCCCGAGGCGAGGATGGCATTCACGGTCTCGCGCGGGGTGCCGTAGCGATGATCGAACACATGCGCCCATTCCAGGAACTCGTTGTTCGTCACCATCTCGCGGAAGCGTTCGAGGTCGACGAAGTTATAGTCGACGCCGTCCTGTTCGCCCGGGCGCATCGGCCGGGTGGTGTAGGACACCGACATTTCGAGAAACGGATCCGCCGCCAGCAGCTTCCGCGCGATGGTCGACTTGCCGGCGCCAGATGGCGATGACAGGACGAAGAGGACTCCGCGGCGACGGAATTTGTGCGGATCGTTTTCGGTGCGGTGCGGCATGGGGGCTAGTGGCGCGGGGACTCGGTCCCCGTCAAGTCACACGCGCCGGTTCCGCCGCTCCTTGAGCATGCGATACACGCCATAGCCGCCGGCAAGCACGAGGCCTGGTGCGCCCATGCGGGTGATCGCGCGCTGTGCGGCATAGCCGAGCACTGCGCCCTTCATGCCACCGCGCCCGTCGCGCCGGTCGATCTGGCTGCCGATCACGGCGCCCAGGATGTTGCGGATCATGCGTCGTCTCCCTGACTGGCGAGATACTGGATGCCCCAGGCGATCGCGCCGAAGAACAGAACCGCCGGGATCACGGTCTTGGCGGCCTTCCATGCGGCCACGCCGGCAACGGCGCCGACCGCGCCGCCCTCACCATCGCTGGCGTCGATCTTGTGGCCGATAAAAGCGGCGATTGCGTTGCCGAGCATGTGTGTCTCCTTTGCGGGGTAGAGCGCGGGAGATGGTCTTGGGTTCCCTGAAAATCCTCCCCCGGAGGGGGAGGGGGACCGCCGAGCGAAGCTCGGTGGTGGAGGGATATTACCGTCTCATGCGCCGGGATACCTCTCCACCAGCCTTCGGCTGGTCCCCCTCTCCTTCCAGGAGAGGATTGAGAGAGTTTAACGGCCGACCATCGTCTCGGGGCGGACGTACTGGTCGAAGGTGGCTTCATCGACCAGGCCGAGCGCCAGGCCCGATTCCTTGAGCGTCAGGCCCTTCTCATGCGCGTTCTTGGCGATCTTGGCGGCGTTGTCATAGCCGATCGCCGGGGCGAGCGCGGTCACCAGCATCAGCGAGCGGCCGACCAGGTCGGCGATCTGCTTCTCGTTGGCCTTGGCACCATCGACCGCGCGCTCGGCGAAGCTGACCATGCCGACCGACATCAGGTGGATCGAGCGCAGCACGTTGGAGCCGATCAGCGGCTTGAACACGTTGAGCTCGAAGTGGCCCTGCATACCGCCGACGGTGACGGCCATGTGGTTGCCGATCACCTGCGCAGCGACCATCGTCAGCGACTCGCTCTGCGTTGGGTTGACCTTGCCCGGCATGATCGAGCTGCCCGGCTCGTTGGCCGGCAGGTCGAGTTCGCCGAGACCCGAACGCGGGCCCGAGCCCAGCAGACGGATGTCGTTGGCGATCTTGTTTAGCGACACGGCCAGCGTGTTGCAGACGCCCGACAGGTTCACGAGCTGGTCCTTGGTCGCCAGCGCCTCGAACTTGTTGGGCGCGGTGACGAAGGGCAGGCCGGTGATGTTGGCGATTTCCGCCGCGACATCCTCTGCATAGCCGGCCGGAGCATTCAGGCCGGTGCCGACGGCGGTGCCGCCCAGCGCCAGCTTGAAGATGTCGAGATCGAGCACGCTGGCGAAGCGGTCACGCGCCGAGGCGAGCATGGCGGCATAGCCCGAGAACTCCTGGCCGAGCGTCAGCGGCGTCGCGTCCTGAAGATGGGTGCGGCCGATCTTGACGATGTGATCCCATGCGTCGACCTTCGCCTGGAGCGAGGCGTGCAGCCGGTCGAGCGCCGGGTACAGCTGAAGCGTCACCGCGCGGGCCGCGGCGATGTGCAGCGCGGTCGGGAACGAATCGTTCGAGGACTGCGCCATGTTGACGTGGTCGTTGGGGTGGATCGGCGACTTGCCACCCTTGTTACCGGTCAGGATCTCGTTCGCGCGGCCGGCAATGACCTCATTCACGTTCATGTTGGTCTGGGTACCGCTGCCGGTCTGCCAGATCACCAGCGGGAACTGATCATCCAGCTTGCCGTCGACGATTTCCTGCGCCGCATGGTCGATGACCTTGGCGATTTCGGGGTCGAGGCCATGCTTGACGTTCACCCGCGCGGCGGCCTGCTTCACGATCGCCTGTGCATGGACGATGCCCAGCGGCATGCGCTCGGTCGAACCGAACGGGAAATTCTCGATCGAACGCTGGGTCTGCGCGCCCCAATAAGCGTCGGCGGGAACTTCAATGGCGCCGATCGAGTCGGTTTCGGTACGGGTGGTCAAGCTGTCCTCCTTGGGGCCTAACAGGATGCCGCGGCTCTAGCCCCCCTGCCCCGCGGACGCCAGCACGCAGCGGCGGCGCCGATCTCTGCGCGAACGCGCCGGGCATTTACCAAGCGTTGTCACAAACGCGTTAGATAGATGGCGGGCAGACAATTCCGCAGGGGTGGAGTGATCGAGACGGTGACTACCGCAACGCCGACACATTCGGGTGCCGAGAGCCAGGTTGCGCGTGCCCCGCGCAAGAACCTGCTGCTGGCCGCCACAATCGAAGCCGGCACGTTGCAGGCCACCGTGCGGATTCGCAACCTGTCCGAAAGCGGCGCGATGCTCGACGGGGCGGCGCTGCCCAATATCGGCACCAAGCTGGTGCTGCGCCGCGCAGTGATCGAAATGCCCGCCAAGGTGGTGTGGCAGGCCGGCGGACGATGCGGCGTGCAATTTGAAGCCACCACCGTTTCCGTCGACGAATGGGTCGCCGGGCTGCTCTCCCCCAGCTTCAACGGGCACAAGGGCCAGCAGCGCGTCGATGCGATCCAGCAGGCGCTGCGTGCCGGCGCCGCGCTGCCCGCCGAAGCGGAGGCCGCGCCGGCCGGGCCGGACGAGCACGCGCTGGAAACGCGAGTCGCCGAAGAGATCCTGTACGTGCAGCGGCTGCTCGACAGTTTGGGGGAGGATCTGGTCGAGGACCCGATCCTGCTCCAGCGCCATGCCCGCGCGCTTCAGAACCTGGACCGGGCGAGCCAGATGCTCGAGCATCTGGGCGCGATCCTGAACGCGTCCGACCGAGTCGCGGCGGCGCGGCATATCAAGATGGAAGATCTGCGCACGCGTTTGCTGCGGCCTGTCCAGGCCTAAGCGAATCGACATTCAGGTCCGTCCCAGCCCTCCCCTGCAAGGGGAGGTGGCGCGCGCAGCGCGTCGGAGGGGTGTCACCGCTTCGATCTGAAACCCGATCAATCCGCCGGGATACCCCTCCGTCAGCCCTTCAGGCTGCCACCTCCCCTTCCAGGGGAGGATTGGGGTGGAGCTTATTTCTTGCGCTTGAAATCCACCGAGACGACGTTGGAGCCGTCCTCGGCCGGCTTTACGATGGCGGCGGTGGCGCCGTCATTCTCCGCCTCGTCATGCTGGGCGGGTTCTTCGGCCAGGTCGGTGACATGGAAGCGCAGCTCGAAGTTGACCGCCGGATCGTGGAAGCCGGTGATCGCGGAGAAGGGCACCGTCAGGATCGACGGGACGCCGCTGAAGCTCAGGCCTACCGAGAATTTCTCGTCATCGACCTTCAGGTCCCAGAAGCGGTGCTGGAGGACGATGGTCATCTCGTCGGGGAACCGCTCGATCAGCCGCTGGGGGATGTCCACGCCCGGCGCATGCGTCTTGAACGTGATGTAGAAATGATGCGTGCCCGGCAGCGCCTGGGTATCGGCAACCGAATTGAGGACGCGGCCGACAACGGCGCGCAGGGCTTCCTGCACGATCTCGTCATAGGGAATCAGGCTGTCGGGCACGTTGGCGTTCATGCCCTCTGGGTAGCGGATGGAGCCTTGCGGTCAAGATTGCATGCGCGGCCCGTGTCGCTATGTGAGGCGGACATGCGCACCGCCACGATCAGCCGCAAGACGAGCGAAACCTCCGTCGATGTCACCGTCAACCTGGACGGTACGGGAACGTACGAGATCTCCACAGGGGTCGGCTTCTTCGACCATATGCTCGAGCAGCTCTCCCGCCATTCGCTGATCGACATGACCATCAAGACGGTTGGCGACCTGCATATCGACCAGCACCACACGGTCGAGGACACCGGGTTGGCGATTGGCGAGGCGATCGCCAGGGCGCTGGGCGACAAGAAGGGCATCCGCCGCTACGCCGACGCGCTGTCGCCGATGGACGAGACGTTGGCACGCGTCGCGATCGACATTTCGGGCCGCCCCTATCTCGTGTGGAAGACGGCGTTCAGCCAGAGGAAGCTGGGCGAGATGGACACCGAGATGTTCGAGCACTGGTTCCACAGCTTCGCTCAGACCGCCGGCGTGACGCTGCATGTCGAGACGCTGTACGGCACTAACAACCACCATATTGCCGAGGCCGCGTTCAAGGGGCTGGCCCGCGCGTTGCGCGAAGCCGTCGAGATCGATCCTCGCAAGGCGGGTGCGATCCCGTCGACCAAGGGAGTGCTGTGATGATCGTCGTGCTGCTGTCCTACAAGGTCGACATTGCCGAGATCGACCGGCTGCGTCCGGCGCATGTCGAGTGGCTGAAGCAGAGCGTGGCCGATGGCCGGCTGATGCTGGCGGGGCGGCAGGTGCCTGTGACCGGCGGCATGTTCCTGGCGCGCGGGAGCATGGACGAGGTTAAGGCCTGGGCCGCGCAGGACCCCTTCGCGCTTGAGGGCGCGGCGGACTATCAGTTCATCGAAGTCGCGCCGAGCATCCTGGCACCCGGGCTGGAAGCACTCGGCCAGTGACGCTGGCGCTGATCGATTACGGCGCGGGCAATCTCCATTCGGTCCACAATGCGCTGAGAGCGGCGGGTGCGCAGGATCTGGTGATCACCGCCGACCCGGATGTGGTCGCCAAGGCCGACCGCATCGTCCTGCCGGGCGTCGGCGCGTTCGGCGCCTGCGCGAGCGGATTGCGCGAGATCGACGGCATGGTCGGCGCGATGGAGCAGCGCGTGCTCAACGAAGGCGCGCCGTTCCTGGGCGTGTGCGTCGGCATGCAGCTGATGGCCACGCGTGGCGAGGAGCTGGGCGTGCATGGCGGACTGGGCTGGATCCCCGGCGTGGTGCGCCATCTTCCCCCCTCCCCTGACGTGCGCGTGCCGCACATGGGGTGGAACGACGTCGTGCCTTGTTCAGACCATCCGCTGATCGAGCCGGGCGAGGCCTATTTCCTGCACAGCTTCGCGTTCGAAGGCGAGCATGTGCTGGCGACCACCGAGCATGGCGCCCAGGTCACCGCGGCGATCGGCCGCGACAATCTGGCCGGCGTGCAGTTTCACCCCGAAAAGAGCCAGCGCTACGGCATCGCGCTGCTGCAAAGGTTTTTGGCATGGCGTCCCTGATCATCTTCCCCGCAATCGACCTGAAGGGCGGCCAGGTCGTCCGCTTGGCCGAGGGCGATATGGACCGCGCCACGGTGTATGGCGACGATCCCGCCGCGCAGGCGCAAGCCTTCGCGCAGGCAGGTGCCGAGTGGCTGCACATGGTCGACCTGGACGGCGCCTTTGCCGGTGAGTCAGTGAATGGCGCGGCGGTCGCGTCGGTGCTGGAGCGCTTTGGCGGCAAGGTGCAGCTGGGCGGCGGCATCCGCAATCGCGAGTCGATCGAGCGCTGGCTGGACCTGGGCGTGGCGCGGGTGGTGATCGGCACTGCGGCGTTGGAGGACCCCGAGCTGGTGCGCGAGGCGGCGCGCGATAATCCCGGGCGGATCGTGGTGGCCGTGGACGCGCGCGACGGCATGGTCGCGACGCGCGGCTGGGCGGACGTGTCCACCGTTGCGGTGGCCGAGCTTGCCAAGCGCTTCGAGGATGTCGGCGTGGCCGCATTGCTGTTCACCGATGTCGGGCGCGACGGGCTGCTCAAAGGCTGCAATGTCGAGGCGACCGTGGCGCTGGCGCGCGAGGTTGCGATTCCCGTGATCGCCAGCGGTGGCGTGGCCAGCATCACCGATGTGCAGGACCTTGCCGGCCATGTCCTCGATGGCGTCGAAGGCGTGATCACCGGCCGCGCGCTCTATGATGGGCGCCTGGACTTGGCCGAGGCGATCGAGACGGCGCGGCTGCGCGCGTCGCCGGCCGACTTCGCATGAGCGTCCGCGCGCGCGTGATCCCCTGCCTCGACGTGGCGCAGGGCCGCGTGGTCAAGGGCGTGAACTTCGTGGAATTGCGCGACGCGGGCGATCCGGTCGAGCAGGCCCGGGCCTATGACGCGGCGGGCGCGGACGAGCTGTGCTTCCTCGACATCACCGCCAGCCATGAGGCGCGCGGGACGATGATCGACGTGGTGCGGCGCACGGCGGAAGTGTGCTTCATGCCGCTGACCGTCGGTGGCGGCGTGCGGACGGTGGAGGATGCGCGCGCGCTGCTGCTGGCGGGCGCCGACAAGGTGGCGGTGAATTCCGCGGCGGTGGCGCGGCCCGAAGTCGTGGCGGAGATCGCCGAGCGCATGGGCAGCCAGTGCGTGGTCGCCTCCATCGACGCGCGCCGGGTGTCCGAAGGGCGCTGGGAAGTGTTCACCCATGGCGGACGGCGTGCGACCGGAATCGACGCGGTGGAGCATGCGCTGCGGCTGGCGGAGCTGGGCGCGGGCGAGCTGCTGGTGACGTCGATGGACCGCGACGGCACGCGCGACGGTTACGATCTGGCGCTGATCCGCGAGATCGCCGACCGCGTGACGGTGCCGGTGGTGGCGAGCGGGGGCGTGGGCAAGCTGGGCCATCTGGTCGAAGGTATCCGCGACGGGCATGCCTCGGCGGTGCTGGCGGCGTCGATCTTCCACTTTGGCGAAGCGACGGTGGCGCAGGCGCATGCCGCGATGCGCGAGGCGGGGATACCGGTTCGGGGTTGATTTTCTTGTTCGTCACCCCGGCCTTGAGCCGGGGTCCCGCTGCCTTTGATTGGCATTGAAGAAGAAGCGGGATCCCGGCTCAAGGCCGGGATGACGAAGGATTGGGTACCCACGCACAGCCCGTGTTAACCGTTTCAGAACCGGCACCCCCTACCCTGCGCGGATGCCCCGCATCGCCGCAGCTCTGCTCCTCATTGCCGCGCCTGTCATGGCCCAGCCGCATAGCGGTGTGGCGAGCAGCCGCTCGATGCCCGAGCTTTCCGATCTGGCGCTGGCCGCTTGCGCCGCGGCGGGTGTCTGGTTTGCGCGCGCCAAGCTGCGCGCCCGGTTCCGCCGCAAGGATTGACAGCGCCGCTCCGCTCCCGCAGCGGCAGGCGATGGACACGCTCGACGCGCTTGAACAGACGATCCGCCAGCGCCGCGCGGCCGATCCCGACACCTCCTATGTCGCAAAGCTGATGGCCAAGGGCCGTGCCAAAATTGCGCAGAAGGTCGGCGAAGAGGCCGTCGAGACGGTGATCGCGGCGATTGCTGACGATCACGCAGGCATGGTGAGCGAGGCCGCCGACCTGATGTTCCACCTGCTCGTGCTGCTCGCCGACGCCGGACTGAGCCTGGACGATGTGCGTGCGGAGCTTGCGCGGCGCGAAGGGCTGTCGGGACTGGAGGAAAAGGCGGGGCGGACGGCCTAAGGTCCTCCCCGGCACGAGGAGGATTGGGTATGCCGCTCTGAAAGGAGACCTCCCATGCCGATCGACGCCACCCAGCCCTATGACCCGAACAACATCTTCGCGAAGATCCTGCGCGGCGAGATCCCGGCGAAGACGGTATACGAGGACGACTACGCGCTCGCCTTCCACGACATCGCGCCCCAGGCGGCGCATCACGTGCTGGTGATCCCCAAGGGCGCTTATGTCAGCTGGGACGATTTCTCGGCGCGCGGCAGCGACGCGGAAATCGGTGGGTTCGTCCGCGCTGTCGGCAATGTCGCGCGCGAAGCGGGGCTGGTGGGCGACGGCTATCGCCTGCTCGCCAATGTCGGCGCACATGCCGGGCAGGAGGTGCCGCACCTGCACGTCCACATCTTTGGCAAGCAGCCGCTGGGGCCGATGCTTGCGCGCTGAGGCGTCAAAGCGCCAATTCCGTGCGCCTGGGCGGGGCTCAAGCGCACTAAAGGATTGCACGTCCGGCGTTTGCGGCTAGGCTCGCGCCTTTCATCAAGGGCGCGGTGCCAGAGAGCGCCGTCTAGGGGATCAACTCAATGATATTCGGGCGCGTAAAGCCACTCGATGCCATTCTAGCGACAGCCGAAAAGAAATCACTGCACCGCACGCTTGGTGCCTTTCAGCTGACCATGCTCGGAATCGGCGCCGTGATCGGCACCGGCATCTTCGTTCTCACCGCCGAGGCCGCACAAAAGGCCGGCCCCGGCATGATGATCTCGTTCATCATCGCCGGCCTGGTCTGCGCCGTAGCCGCACTCTGTTACGCCGAAATGGCGTCCATGGTCCCGGTTTCGGGCTCCGCCTATACCTATAGCTATGCGGTGATGGGTGAGTTGATCGCCTGGATGGTCGGCTGGGCGCTGATCCTCGAATATGCCGTCGCCGCAGGCGCGGTCTCGGTCGGCTGGTCGGGCTACATGGTCGGTTATATCGAGCATGCCTTCGCCATCGACATTCCGAACACGCTGGTGCTCGGGCCGCTCGACGGCGGTGTCATCAACCTGCCCGCGATGGTGATCGCTGGGCTGGTGACCTGGCTGCTCGTTATCGGCACCAAGGAGTCGGCGACGATCAACGCCGTGCTGGTGGCGATCAAGGTGATCGCGCTGACGCTGTTCATCATCCTCGCCCTTCCGGTCATGCGGATGGAGCAGTTCGAGCCCTTCTCGCCGCTCGGCTTTGGCGGCATCTCGGCAGCCGCGGCGTCGATCTTCTTCGCCTATGTCGGCTTCGACGCGGTCTCCACCGCGGCAGAGGAGACCAAGAACCCGCAGCGCAACATGCCCATCGGCCTGATCGGCAGCCTGGGTTTCTGCACGGTCTTCTACATCCTGGTCTCGGCAGGCGTGATCGGCGCGCCGGGCATAAGCGCACAGCCGGTGCTCAATGCACTCGGCAGCATGCTCGAACCCGGCAGCCCCGAGCTGGCGCAGCAGTGCGCCGCCCGCGCTGCCGAAGGCGCCAAGGACGTGGTCTGCTCCAAGGAAGCACTCGCCTTTGTGCTGCGTGAAATCGGCTGGCCGCAGATCGGCAACCTGATCGGGCTTGCCGCGATCCTCGCGCTGCCTTCGGTCATCCTGATGATGATGTTCGGCCAGACCCGCATCTTCTTCACCATGAGCCGCGACGGCCTGCTGCCGGCGATGTTCAGCCGCATCCACCCCAAGTTCAACACGCCGCACGTCATCACGATCATGACCGGCATCGCGGTGTCGCTGTTCGCGGCATTCTTCCCGGTGGGCGCGCTGGCCAACATCTCGAACTCGGGCACGCTGTTCGCCTTTGCCGCGGTGTCGATCGCGGTGCTGGTGCTGCGCCGCACCGACCCCAGCCGCAAGCGGCCGTTCCGCACCCCGGCGATCATGGTGGTGGCGCCGCTGTCTATCCTGGGCTGCATCTACCTGTTCTTCAGCCTGGACGTGCACAGCATCCTGCTGTTCGGCATCTGGGCGGCGATCGGGCTGGTCGTGTATCTCGCCTATAGCCGCTCGCGCAGCCATGTCGGCCGCGGCATCGTCGATGTGCCGGAGCACGAGGCGTATGAAGAGCTCGACCCGCCGGTGCCGGGGACGCGCTGAGCCTGCCTCCTCCCTGCGGAGGGAGGGGCATCCCAAGCGGATACAGAAAAGGCCGGGGCGCAAGCCCCGGCCTTTTTCATTCAGATCCTCCCCTGGAGGGGGAGGGGGACCAGCCGCAGGCCGGTGGAGGGGTATTCTCCTCATCGGACATCGCTTGGGGAGAATACCCCTCCACCAAGCTTCGCTTGGTTCCCGCCCCCTCCGGGGGAGGATCTGAATACAAAAAGGGCCGGGAGTTATCCCGGCCCTTCTGGTTCAGCGAGGTGCCGAAGCTCAGCCGAGCCGCTCAGCGGCAAGCTTCTTCAGGTCCACCTCTGCGCGCGCGCCGTAGTGCTGGATGATCTCCGCCGCACAGATCGCCCCAAGGCGCAGCGACTCTTCGATCCCCCGGCCCTGCGCCTGCCCGTGCAGGAAGCCCGCCGCGAACATGTCGCCGGCGCCGGTGGTGTCGACCAGCTTGGCAATCGGCTCGGCAGCCACCTGGACGCGCTCGGCACCCGATACCGCCAGCGCGCCCTGCTCGCTGCGGGTCATCACTGCCAGCGGCACCTGCGCGGCGATCGTCGCAACCGCTTCCTCGAAATCGTCCTTCTGGGTCAGTGCCAGAAGCTCATTCTCGTTGGCGAACAGGATGTCGATCAGCCCATCGGCGATCAGCTTGCGGAAATCGTCGCCGTGGCGCGAGATGCAGAACACGTCGGACAGGGTGAAGGCGACCTTGCGGCCGTTCGAGCGCGCGATCTCGATCGCCTTGCGCATCGCGGCGCGCGGCTCTTCGGGATCCCACAGATAGCCTTCGAGATACAGGATCGCGCCATTGGCGATCACCGACTCGTCCAGCGCCGCCTCGGGCAGGAACTGCGAGGCACCAAGGAACGTGTTCATCGTGCGCTGGCCATCCGGCGTCACGAAGATCAGGCAGCGCGCGGTGGTCGGCTGACCGGGGCGAACGGCCGTGTTGTAATCGACTCCGGCCGCACGCAGATCGTGCGCGAAGACCGCGCCGAGCTGGTCGTCGGCGACCTGGCCGATGAACGCGGTTTTGCCGCCCAGCGCGGCGATGCCGGCAACGGTGTTGCTCGCCGATCCGCCCGAAACTTCACGGCCCGGGCCCATCTTGGCATAGAGCGCGTCGGCTTCCTCGGGTGAGAACATCAGTTGCATCGAGCCCTTGGCGACGCCGATCTCCTCGATGAAGCTGTCTTCGGCCTGGGCGAGAATATCGACGATGGCATTGCCGATCGCGACCACGTCATAGGTGGGGCTGGTCAAGTGTGGGCTCCAATTGGGTTGCGTCCACGCCCTAGGGGCGGGCAAGGAAGAGCGCAATGATCCAGGCTTTCTTCCTGTCGCTGGGCCAGTTGTCCGACCGGCCGGTGCTTGCCGTGTTCGCCAAGTCCTTTGCGCTCACGCTGCTGCTGTTCGCCGCCGGCGGCGTCGGGCTGTGGTATGGCTTGCATGGGCTGGAGGCGGTGGTCGCCTCCTGGATGGGAGCGGGCGAGAGCGGCTGGCTGGCCGATGTCGCGACGGTCCTGGTGCTGGCGCTCGCCTGGTGGCTGTTGTTCCGAATAGTCGCGGTGGCCGCAGTGGGTGTGTTCGCCGACGAAGTCGTCGCGGCGGTCGAAGCACGCCATTATCCCGACGCGCATGACGCCGCCCATGACGTACCGCTCGCGCGCTCGGCGGCGATGGGCTTGGGCTCGGCGGCACGTGCGATCGGGGTCAATCTGTTGCTGTCGCCGCTCTACCTGTTGCTGCTGGTGACCGGCGTCGGCACCGCGCTCGCCTTCTTCATCGTCAACGCCTGGCTGCTCGGCCGGGATCTGGGCGACATGGTGGCGGTGCGGCACATGCCCTATTCGGCACTGCCGGCGTGGCGCGGGCGCACCCGTGGCCGCCGCTTCGTGCTGGGTGCGATCGGAACGGGGCTGCTGCTGATACCGTTCGTCAATCTGGCCGCGCCCGTACTGGGCGCCGCGATGGCCACGCATGTTTATCACCGCGGGAGACGCGCATGAGGTTCTGGTTCTTGGGTTCGGCGCTGGCGCTGGGGGCATGCAGTGGCGGCGGCGCGATTCCCGCGGCGCGGCCCGCTGGGCATGTCCCGGTGCCGGGCGGGCCTGTGCCGGCCAGCGTCAGCGCGATCCGGGGCCAGACCGCTAACGCGCTGCTGGCGCAGTTCGGCAAGCCCCTGCTCGACGTGAGCGAAGGCACGGCGCGCAAGCTCCAATTCGCCGGGCCGATCTGCGTGCTCGACGCGTATCTGTACCCGCCGCACAAGGGACGCGGCGAGCCGGCAGTGACCTATATCGACACGCGGCAACGCGATGGCAGCCCGATCGACCAGGCGAGTTGTCTGGCGGCGTTGGGTGCTCAGCGGAAGTGAGTCAGATCCTCCCCCTCGGGGGAGGACCTTGGACGGCCCACTCTGCCAAAACTTCTGGATCGGCTTCGACCGCTAACCGCGCCTTCCGCTCAGCCATCCACCGCCCTGCATCCAGCTGCCGCAGCGCCCAGATGGCCGCGCCGCGCACCTCAGCCGTTGGATCCTCCAGCAAGCTCGCTACCACCGGCACCAACCCGGCATCCCCGCTATTCCCCGCCGCGATCAGGCAATTGCGCACCATCCGGTCGCGCCCGATGCGCTTGATCGGCGACCCGGCGAACACTTCGCGAAACGCGGCATCGTCCAGCTGCAACAAGTCGCGCAGTTCCGGTGCAACCAGTTCCGCGCGCGGCAGGAACGCCTGGTTGGCCTGCGCCGCCGCCGCGAACTTGTTCCACGGGCACACCGCCAGGCAATCGTCACAGCCATAGATGCGGTTGCCGATCGCCTCACGAAATTCGGTCGGGATCGGCCCCTTATGCTCGATCGTCAGGTACGAGATGCAGCGCCGGGCATCGAGGCGGAAGGGCGCCGGAAACGCATTGGTCGGGCAGGCCGACAGGCACGCGTCGCAACTGCCGCAAGTGGTGCGCCCGGCATTATCGGGCGTGAGATCCAGCGTGGTGTAGATCGCACCAAGGAACAGCCAGCTGCCATGCTCGCGGCTGACCAGATTGGTGTGCTTGCCCTGCCAGCCCAGCCCCGCCGCCTCCGACAGTGGCTTCTCCATCACCGGCGCGGTGTCCACGAACACCTTCACGTCCGCCCCCGGCGCCGCCCCGACCAGCCAGCGGGCAAGTTCCTTCAGCCGCCGCTTGATCACGTCGTGATAATCGCCACCCTGCGCATAGACCGAGATGCGGCCGATCCCGCCCTCCCCGGCCAGCGCAAGCGGATCGGTGGCCGGCGCGTAGCTCATGCCCAGCGCGATGATCGAGCGCACCTCAGGCCATAACCCCGCCGGGCTTTCGCGGTGGTGCGCGCGCTCCTCCATCCAGATCATCGATCCGTGTGACCCGTCCGCCAGCCACGCGCGCAGCCGCACCCCTGCCTTGGGCGCAGCGTCCGCGCGTGCGATTCCACACGCCGCGAAACCGATTTCCGCCGCCTTTGCCTTGATTTGCGCTTCGAGTGACTTGCCGTGCTGCACATCGGCCCGCTACCACACAGCCAGCAAACGGGGGACCCACATTGAGCAGCGGACTGGCGGTAAGCGCCGCCAACCTCGTGAAGCGCTTCGGCGACCGGCCTGCCGTTGACGGCGTCGGGATCGCCGTGCCCCAGGGGCTGATCTACGGCGTGCTTGGGCCGAACGGCGCGGGCAAGACCACGACGCTGCGCATGCTGCTGGGCATCATCGAGCCGGACGAAGGCGAGCGCATGCTGCTCGGCAATGATCGTCCGCGCGACGCGAGCGACCGGGTCGGCTACCTGCCTGAGGAACGCGGGCTTTATCCCAACATGAAGTGCCGCGAGGCGATCGCCTTTATGGGCGCACTGCGCGGGCTGCCCTGGAAAATCGGCCGCAAGCGCGCAGTCGAACTGCTCGACGCAGCCGGCCTCGGCCATGCCGCCGACGATAAGATCCGCAAGCTGTCCAAGGGCATGGCGCAGCTCGTCCAGCTCCTGGGTTCCGTGGTGCACGAGCCCGATCTGCTCGTGCTCGACGAGCCCTTTTCCGGGCTCGACCCCGTCAACCAGGAGCGGCTGGAAAAGCTGATCCGCGCCCAGCAGCAGCGCGGCGCCACCATCCTCTTCTCCACCCATGTCATGGCGCATGCCGAGCGGCTGTGTGACCGCCTGTCGATCATCGCCGGCGGCAAGGTGCAGTTCGAAGGTACCGTAAACGAAGCCCGCGCCACCCTGCCCTTCAAGGTCTATTACACGCCGCACCACCATGCCGAGGCGGCCCGCGCGCTGCTGCCCGAGGACGCCGAGCGCGACGGCGATGGCTGGCGCTTCACCATGCCGAACGACGGAGTCGAAGCACTGCTGATCCGCCTGATCGAGGCGGGGCACGGCATCTCCGGGCTGTCGATCGAGCGGCCCAGCCTGCACGACGCGTTCGTGCGCATCGTCGGGCGCGACGCATTGAAGGAGCATGCGGCATGACCAAGTTCCGCCGCGCCGCCCGACAGGCGCTGACTGTCGCCCGACGCGACTTCACCGCCACGGTGCTGACCCCCACCTTTCTGTTGTTCCTGCTGAGCCCGCTGCTGATGATCGGTTTTGGCGTGATCGGCAGCCTCAGCGCCACCACCGCCGCGACCGGGGGCGAGGCCAAGCGGCGCATCGTGGTGATCGCGCCGCAGCGCGAGGCGCAGATCGTCCAGGCAGTCGACAAGCAGCTGCGCACCGTCTTCACCGATCCTTCCGCCCGCCCCGAACTGCGCATCGACATGCCCGCGGGCGACCCCGCAGCACAGGCGCGCGCGCTGCTCGCCAGCGACCGCATCGACGTTGCCGCGGTGCTCTATGGCGCGTTCGAACGCCCCCACATCCTGCGCGCCGCCTCCGCCAACGTCGAAGCGGGCTATCTCCAGCAACTCGCCGAACAGGTGGTGCGCGCGCAGCGCGCGGGCACCACGGTGCTGAGCCGGCCACAGGTGGAAGTGGTCCAGCGCGGCCAGACGACCACCAGCGGGCGCAGCCAGGCGGCCTATTTCGCAGCGTTCGGCATCTTCTTCCTGACGCTGATGCTCTCGGGCCAGGTGGTCGGCGCGATGGCCGAGGAACGCTCGAACAAGGTGATCGAAGTGCTCGCCGCCGCGGTGCCGCTCGAAAGCGTGTTCTTTGGCAAGCTGATCGGCGCGTTCGGATCGGCTTTGCTGTTCGTGTGCTTCTGGGGGGCGCTGGTCGCCAACATTCCCCGATTCCTGCCCGGCGACATCGCCGCGGAAGTGGGGGAGATCGGCACGGCCGTAGGCCCGGTGTTCGCACTGCTGTTCGTCGCCTATTTCACCATGGCATACATGCTGCAAAGCGCAGTGTTCCTGGGCATGGGCGCGCTTGCCGGCACCCAGCGCGAGATCCAGATGCTGTCGCTGCCGATCACGGTGTTCCAGTTCGGCATGCTCGGCCTTGCTTCCTACGCCGCAGGTCATCCTGACGGCTGGGTCACCACCTTTGCGGAGGTGTTCCCGTTCAGCTCCCCCCTCGCCATGGCCGCCCGCGCCGCCAATGCGCCCGAGCTGTGGCCGCATCTGCTGGCGCTCGCCTGGCAGGCGCTGTGGGTGGGGATCACGGTGACGGTGGCGGCCCGCCTGTTCCGGCGCGGGGTGCTGAAGTCGGGTGGGCCGAAGCGGCGCAAGGCGGCGGCGGCTTCGGCCTAGCTCCTTCTACGCGCGCATACACGCACCACCAGTTCCCCGGCGAAGGCCGGGGCCCAGCCGCAATGACGCCGCGATGGCGTGCCACCGCTTCAAACCGCGCCGAAGCTGGGCCCCGGCCTTCGCCGGGGAACTTGGAAGACGAGGCGACGACTGCACCCAGATCCTCCCCCGGAGGGGGAGGGGGACCGCCAGCGAAGCTGGTGGTGGAGGGGTATTCTCCTCATTGTACAAAGCTCGCGGCGCCTACCCCTCCACCAGCTTCGCTGGTCCCCCTCCCCCTCCGGGGGAGGATCTAAGACGGGAGCGGCTTACTAGCCTCCGAGGGAGGATTTAAACAAACCCTCCCCTTCCTACATACATCTCATGCAAACCACCCGCCGCACCTTCCTCGCCGCTACCACCCTCGGCGCGCTGACCGCAGCCTGTGGCGGCGCCGAAGCGGCGCAGCGGTTTCCCTTCACCCTCACCGATGCCGAATGGCGCAAGCGGCTGTCGCCCGCCGCCTACAACGTGCTGCGCAGGGAAGGTACCGAGCGGCCTTATTCCAGCCCGCTCAACAAGGAGCATCGCGCCGGCACCTTTGCCTGCGCGGGTTGCAGCTTGCCGCTCTTCTCGTCGCGGACGAAGTTCGAAAGCAACACCGGCTGGCCCAGCTTCTACCAGCCGCTCGGCAACGCCGTGGCGACCAAAAGCGATCGAACCCTGGGGATGTTGCGCACCGAAGTGCTGTGCCGCCGCTGCGGCGGGCATCTGGGCCATGTCTTTGACGATGGCCCGCGCCCCACGGGCAAGCGCTATTGCATGAATGGCGTGGCGATGACGTTCAGGCCAGGCGCCGCCTGACGCCGCTTAGTTGGCGACGCCGGTTGCCTTCAGGTCGCTCAGGTCGAGGTTGAGCGACGCCATCTGGATCTTGTCGGACTTCTTGGCGATCTGGGTAGCGGGCAGTTCGGCTTCCGGCGCGCCATCGGCATAGATGAAGCCGTTGACCGGGTAGCTCGAGGTGCCGAGACCGCCGACGGACGCGTACCACACGCGCACCTGGCTCCAGTCGCCTGCCGCCGACACGTCGATCGCGCGCACGTTGCGCTCGATCCCGCCGCGGGTCGACCAGTTGGCGTGGGTCAGCAGCACTTCGCGGTCGCTCACCACCTTCGACACCATGGCGACATGGCCATAGGGCATCTTGCCGGTCTTCTGGAACGACATCACCGAACCAGCCTTGGGCGTGTTGCCGCGGGCATAGCGGCCGGCAGCCTGGCTCCACCAGGTCCATGCGTTGCCGCGGATATCCACGCCGGAAACTTGGCGGGCGAACGGCACGCACTGAAGGACACCGCCCTTTGCCTGGGCCGGGATCACAGTCATCAGGGCGAAAGCCGCCGTCAGCGCGAAACGCGCTGCAAAAACTCGGAAATTCATGTGACCCCCCGGTCAGGAAGCGTTGTTGGAGTGTTGCTACACAAATCATAGGACGGCGGTACACCCCTGCAGCTCGCCGATCCGATGAGCCGTTGGGTCGAACCGATGAACTGACGGAACCCTGTAGAAGCCCGGAGGCAGCGCGGAATTCCGCCTCAGCGCTTTTCCGGAATAGCGCGGCGCAGCAATGTTGCGCAGAAGCGGGGGTGTAGGGACATTTTGCCCCTGTGTGCGTCACGCGTCGCGAATCATGTTGCAGCGCAGCAGCTTCTAGGCTCCAAATGAACAGGGGCCAACGCAAGCTTAAGCGTCGCGTTAACCAAAGCGGCGCAGGATGCTCGTGAAGGGGAATCGACCGGGGTGGGAGTGAGACGATGGCATCAAGGATGAAGCCGGCCCAAGGCGCGATGACGCTGGCCGAGATGAAGGAATTCGCAGGGTTCAGCGCAGCGACGCAGCGCTATATCCGCCGCTCGCTGGATATCGGGCTGGAGCGGCAGGATGCGCTGGAACGCTGGTCGCGCGACGTAGTCGAGGCTGCCAGCATCCGCGCCCAGGCCCGCATGTACGATCGGCTGGACGACATCCGCGCGCTGCTGCCCGAAGAAGCGGACCTTGACGCGCTGGAGCCATTCCTGGCGCCGCTCTCTACGCTGACTGCGTTCGACCTCGGCCAGGGCCGGATCACCAGCTTCTCGGCCTATCGCTTCCTGTACGAGCGGCTGGTGGGTGCGGAGGTGCGGCCGTTCCTTCCCTCCGCCTTTTGCGCGGCAGCGGCGCTGCCCAGCCTGCACCCGGAATTGCGGCGCAAGCTGCTGCAGTCGATCAGCGAAGCCGCGGCCACTGCGTCGGGCTGGTCGAACCGCCAGCCCGCCTTCTTCCCGCAATGGGTGGAAAAGGTCGACGCGGCCGCCCTGCCCAACTGATCGGCCGTCTCAGCGGCAGACCCGCCACCCCATCTCGCCCCGGCTTGCCTGGTCGAGATGCAGGTGGTCGTGGTGCGCCGCGTTGTAATCGGGCGACAGCACGGTGGCGAACAGCTTGCACCCGCCGGTGCGCACGTCGCGCAGGAACGCGGCCTTGTCGCCCCCGCCCTTCCAGTCCTTCACCACGCTAATCCGCGTACCGTCCGACAGGCGGAAAGCGGCGATGTCGACGGCGTTGGCGCTGGCATGCTCGCTCCAGTCGCCCGAGGTGCGGCCATAGATGCGCCGGCACGAATAGCTGCCGAAATGCTCGATCGTTTCCACCCGCGCGCCGAACAGGCGCTGGGCGGCGGGCTGGACGATGTCCCATTCCCATTTCGCGAGTCCTGCCGCGACCGGGCAGCTGGTCCCCAACCGCGCCGGGCTGTATTCGATCGCCTGCGCCCCGCCGGGCTGGAAGCGCACCGCGTCGGTATAGCCGCAACGCTCACCCCCGCGCACCGCCGGCAGCCGGATATAGCGCACCCCGGCGGCATGGAGCAGCGCCCGGCATTCGCCCGATTTTCCGGCAAGTGCCGCCAGCTTGCGTCCGGTAAACGCGCCGATCGGCTCGCCCAGGTCCAGCCGCGTCCACGGCACATCCTGCGGCCGATTGCGCAGCAGGGCGTAGAGCGAAAAGGCAATGCCCAGCAGCACGCCCAGCACGACCAGCGTCCGCAGCAGCCGCCGCACCACGCTCATGCGCGCACTGCCTGGTCGAGCCGTTCCGAGGTCACCGGGTAGCCCGCGTCCGCCGGGATGCAGAGATGCTCCCCATCGTCGCGCGCCTCGATCCAGGGCGTGATCGTGCGGACGGGGTGCGCGCGCGCGTCGGCGACCGCCTCCTCGAACGAAGCGAACCGCGCCAGCCGCTCCAGGTTACGGCGGGTGGGAAAGATCAGCGTCGCCTCTCCCGCGTCCGCCGCGGCAAGCACCTGCGCCGCGCTCGCCCAGAACGCCCGCACCGTCTCAGTCCCATCGACCACCGGCGCGGCATGCTCGGGCGCGCGCGCCAGATAGAAGCGCGTGTCGAAGATGCGGTGCGGCACGTTTCGAGGCAGCCAGCGGGCAAAGGGCACCAGCGCGTCGAGCCGCAACGCCGCCCTATGCTCTTCGCCAAGCGGCACCCCGGCATGCAGCCGTGTGCGCACCTGCACGACATCCCGCGCTGGCAGGTCGAGCCCCACCGCGATCCCTGCCTCCTCCAGCGTCTCGCGAACGGCGGCGATGCGCGCGGCCAGTTCCTCGCCCTCTCCCTCCATCGCGGCAGCCAGAGCGCGGTCACCCGGATCAATGCGCCCGCCAGGAAACACCAGCGCGCCGCCAGCGAACACCAGTCCCCGCGCCCGCTCCACCATCAACAACTCGGGCGCGCCATCCGCCACGTCGCGCATCACGATCAGCGTCGCGGCAGGGATCGGTGTCTCGTCGGCCATCCACCCCATCTAGGGTCGCAGCGGCGCGGAGGGAACACGCCCCGGCACCGTGGCCGTGCGGATCACCAGCCCGACAGCTTCAGCCGCACGCGCACCACGCTGTCGCTGGAGGTGATGAACAGCGTGCGCCCATCCTCGCCGAAGTTGCAATTGGCCGCTGCCTTGCCCGTGGAGATCAGCCCCAGCCGCCGCCCATCGGGCGCGAGCACATGGATGCCACCAGGACCGCTGGCGAACAGGTGCCCGCTCGCCGCCACTTCCATGCCATCGGGCAGCCCCGGCAGCCCGGCGACCACGTCCTGTCGGAAATCCACCAGCACCCGCGGCGGGCTCGCCCTGCCCTGCGCGTCGAGCGGATAGGCCAGCAGCACCGGGCGCTGCTCGTCGGATTGCGCGACATACAGCGTGCGCTCGTCGGGCGAGAGGCCAATGCCGTTCGGCCGCGTCAGGCTCCCGTCGAGCTGGGTCACCCGCCCATCGGTCGCCAGCCGGTACACGCCGTTCGCCTTCATCTCCTTGAGCGGCGAAGTGTCGCCCTCGGCCAGACCATAGGGCGGATCGGTGAAGTAGATCGCGCCCGAACGCGCGATCACCACATCGTTACAGCTGTTGAAGCGCTTGCCTGCATAGCGGTCGGCCAGGATCGTCTTGCGCTTGGTCTTCAGGTCGACGCGCGCGATCGCGCGGGTGCCGCTATCGGCCATCACCAGCCGCCCCTGCGCGTCGATCGCCAGCCCGTTGGCCCCCGCTTCCCGGATCGCCGCCGGGATCGGCCCAACCAACCCCGAGGGCTGAAGGAACGGCGCCGCGCCCCTCCCCGGCTGCCAGCGATGCACGATATTGGCCGGCACGTCGGAAAACAACAGATAGCCGCCGTCGCGCACCCAGACCGGCCCTTCGGTCCAGCGGTAGCCGCTGGCGATTACCTCGACCTTGGCGTCGGTCGCCAGGATGCGGTCAAGCTCGGGATCGAAGCGCTGCACCGCGGGCGCTTGCGGCGCGTATGCGTGCGCCCGTGCCGCGAGCGGAAGGGCGGCAGCCGCTGCAAGGCAGGCGCGGCGAGAAAGGTGCATGGTCTCTCCTTGGGTTCTCGTTTGCCGCATCTTCGCGGCAGTTGCTCAAACCGGCAAGGTCACCCGTGCGCAAAGCCCGCCATCGGCCAGATTTTCCACGCTGATGTCGCCGCCATGGGCTCGCGCGACAGCGCGGGCGCTGGCCAGCCCCAGTCCGATCCCGCCGGTGTCGCGGTTGCGCGAGCGCTCCCCGCGAAAGAACGGCTCGAACACATGGTCGATATCAGCGTCGGGAATGCCCGGGCCATGATCCCGCACCGTGACGGACACTTCGTCGCCGCTGCATTCCAGCGACACCTGCGCGCTGCCGGCATATTTCAGCGCGTTGGACACCAAATTGACGATCATCGCCTTCAGCGTGGCAGGATCGCCTTCGATCACCACCGGCTCGCCGGGCTGCAGCACCACGGGCTCGCCACGATCGCTCAGATCGTCGATCACCGTTTCGGCCAGCGAGCGAAGATCGAGCCGCCGGCGCGTAGCGGGCTGACCGGTTTCGCGGACATAAGCGACGGTGGACGTGATCAACGCCTGCATGTCGCGGATGTCGCTTTCGCAGGCACGTCGCACCGGGTCCGGCGCCGCTTCGAGCCGCAGTGCCATGCGCATCAGCGGCGTGCGCAGGTCATGCGCCAGCGCGCCGATCACGGTCGTGCGATCGTCGACATAGCGGTTGAGCCGCGCCTGCATCTGGTTGAACGCGGCGGCCGCTTCCACGATCTCGCTCGGGCCGCTCAGCGCCAGCGGGAGGGCCTGAGGATTGCGCCCCAGCCGCTCGGCCGCGGCTGCAAACGCGCCGAACGGCTTGGCGATGCGGTGCGCCAGTGCCCAGGCGAACGGCGCCACCGCCAGCACCGATGCGATCAGCCACAGCACGCCGTACCACCGCCATGGCTCGACAATGCCGGCGGGCTCGATGCGGGTCCAGCGGCCATCCTCGCCCTGCACCCACAGGCGAAAGCTGCCGAATACGAACACCGACCGTGCAGCCTCCGGGCTGGAAAAGGGCAATGCGCGCGGCACGTTGCGCCGTTCATACACCGGTTGACGGCCCAGAACGCCGGTCGGGAAATCGAAGCGAATGCGCGCGGCGTTCGTGCCCAACGCCATGGCCAGCGCCAGGCCCAGCCGCTCGCCGCGCAAATTGGGGGGCACCGATGGCACCTTGGTTGCCGGCGAAACGCTGAGTTCCTCCGGCGCGCTGCCCTGCCCCGTCACCGCATCGGCGATCTGGCCGATGGTATAAAGCTTCTGGTCGGGGGTCTCCGCGGCGACCACCAGCACCAGGTTCATCAGCTGCACCACGCCGACGCACAGCAGCATGAACAGGAAGATGCGCAGGAACAGCGGCGAGCGGGGCCCGTCGCCGCCCGAACTCACAGGCGCGACACGCGCGGGACGAACAGATAGCCTTCGTTGCGCACAGTGCGGATGATGTCGTCACCACCCGCGCGCAGCTTGCGCCGCAGGCGGCTGACCTGAACGTCGATCGCCCGGTCATAGGCGTCGGTGTCGGGGCCGCGCGCGGCCTGCAACAGCACTTCGCGCGACAGCACGCGGCGCGGGCGCTCGATAAACACGCGCAACACCGCGAACTCGCCATCGGTCAGCCCGACCAGCACGCCATGCGGATCGAACAATTCGTGGCTGCCCAGGTCGATGCGCCAGCCTTCGAACACATAGACTTCGTTGCTGGCCGGCGCCGCGGTGCCCCGCCGCCGCAACGCCGCGCGCACGGTCGCCAGGATCTCGCGCGGGCTGCACGGCTTGGACAGGTAATGCCCCGCACCACCCTCCAGCCCCAGGATGCGGTCGGTCTCCTCGCCCAGCGCGCTCAGCATGATGATCTCAGGGCCATCGGCGCGGGCGATGCGGCGGCACGCGGACAGCCCGTCCTCGCCCGGCATCATCACGTCCAGGATCACCAGGTCGACGGGCGTGCTCGCCAGGATCTCGTCCATGTCGCGCGTGTTCGACGCCGTTTCGACGCGATAGCCGCGCCCGCCCAGGCTGTTGGCCAGCAGCATCCGGATGTCGCGGTCGTCGTCCACCACCAGCAGCGTGGCGGAACTGTCGGGGTTCTGGGTAACGGTAACCATGAGGTACTGATACTCGAATTAGGTACGCATTACTTCCCTAATTTCCCTTGCCTGCCGAAAACCGCAGCAATCAGCGCGCCCTGCTATCGCGGAGACTGCCAGCGACATTTGGCAAGGAAATCAGGCGACTGGTGGAGCTGAGGGGAATCGAACCCCTGACCTCTGCAGTGCGATTGCAGCGCTCTCCCATCTGAGCTACAGCCCCGCCGCCGGTCCCCGAAAAATCCGGGAGGCGCTTTCATTAGCTTTGCTCGAAAACCAATGCAACATCGCATGGTTCGACGGATGGAAGCGTGCGCGCGGCGGACTTGAGCCGTCTGCGGAACCCCGTTCCTTCCCAATCGCTGAACCTTTTGGAAGGCGCGCCGGGCTGCGTTCTGCGCGGTCTGCGCCCCTGCCCCCAAAAGCAGGAGAGACGGAAATGGACGATCGCAACAATCGTTATGGCCGCAGCGGCTCTGACCAGGGCCGGGATTACGGCTCGGGCCGCGACTACACCTATTCCAGCGCGCGCGACTATGCAGCGGCCGGCATGCGCGGCGACCAGGGGCGCGAGCGCGGCGGCTATGGCCGTGGCGAGAACCGCGACAGCTACCGCGATGACAGCCGCTGGAACGAACGCTCCGGCTATGGCGGCCAGACCCGCGACTGGGGTGGCGGCGAACATTCCAGCCATGGTGATGACCATTATGCCGGCGGCTACAGCAGCGGCTATGGCGAGGGGCGCGGTTATGACCGCTCCAGCTATGGCGCAGGCGCCGTGCACCGGGGCGGCGGCGAGTTCCGCGGCCATCCGCGCGACTATGATCGCCAGCAGGGATACCGCCAGCAGAGCCAGCATCAAGGGCGCGATGAGCGCGACCGCGGCTTCTTCGAACGCGCCGGCGACGAGGTCCGCTCCTGGTTCGGCGACGAGGAGGCCGAGCGCCGCCGCGAGCGCGATCAGCGCTATGACGAGCACCAGGGCAACCATGAGCGCTGGGCCGATCGCAGCAAGGGCGATGACCATTACCACCAGTGGCGCCGCCAGCGCATCGCCGAGCTCGACCGCGATTATGACGAGTACCGCCAGGAGAACGCCCAGCGTTTCCACAACGAATTCTCCAACTGGCGCAGCGAGCGCCAGGGCCAGCGCGACTCGCTGTCCCGCGTGACCGAACATATGGACGTGGTCGGGTCCGACGGCGTGCATGTCGGCACCGTGGACAAGGTGCGCGGCGACCGCATCATCCTGACCAAGAGCGACGCGGCAGCCGGTGGCCATCACCACTCGATCCCCTCGCGCTGGGTCCAGACCGTTGATGACAAGGTCACGCTGCGCAAGACCGCGGACGAGGCCAAGGCCCACTGGAAGGACGAGGAACAATCGGGCGCGATGTTCGGCGACGGTTCCGACGACAAGGGCGGCAACGACACGCAG
Organism: Sphingomonas sp. IC-56; assembly: GCF_021043375.1. GTDB lineage: Bacteria > Pseudomonadota > Alphaproteobacteria > Sphingomonadales > Sphingomonadaceae > Sphingomonas. Next base: position 51,162 of record NZ_JAJNDV010000005.1, on the reverse strand, counting down.
AACTGGCGCTCGGGCGGCAATCTGAACCGCAGCTTCTCCGGCACTTATTAAGCGCCGGACCCAAGGGTGAGCAAACTGGCCCGGGATCACTCCCGGGCCTTTTTTTTCATCCGTTCAGGAACAGGCTCAGCGCCTTGGCGAACGCGTCGGGCTGGTCGAGCATGACGAAGTGGCCGCTGTCGCCAATGCCAACGAAGCGCGCGTGCGACGCACCGGCATATTCCTTCCTGTAAACGTCCAGCACGGCTTCCCCGCCGCCCTGTTGGCTCCATGGCACCAGCACGGTGATCGGGGTGGCGATCCGCGGCAGGTCGGGGCCCAGGTTGGTAAGCAGGTCCTCATAGATTGCCTGTCCCGACACGCGCATGTCCGCCGCTAGGGACCACGCCCCCACCTGGGCGCGCGACGCGGGCTTCAGCGCGTTGCGCATGCCCACTGCCTCGGCCATGGAGGCTGGGATCACGCCATGGAGCGACACCATCTGCTCGCGCATACGCGCGGCCATGGGTTCTGCATTGGCGAAGTCAAAGCCGGGCGCGAACACCGTCCCGAACCATGGCAGCGCGTCGACAACCAGCAGCCGCCGGACATCCCCGGGGTGATCGCGGGCAAGCAACATGCCGAGCAGCCCGCCCAGCGAATGGCCCACCACCGCGGCGTTCTTCAGCTTATGGGTGGCGACCAGCCGGTGAAGATCGGCAACCGCGCCTGGCAGGATGCCGGGCTTCAGATTGGCCCGGGGATCCTCGCCGCCAAAGCCATTCAGCTGGACAAGATACACCGCGTGCTTGCGCGCAAGCTCCGGAGTCACGCCCTCCCACACTGCGCGCGGTGTGGACAGGCCAGGGATCAGGATCACCGGACTGCCCTTGCCCACGATCTGGACGGAGATGTGGTCCATCTGGACCAACCCGGCCGGCGCGGTGACGCCCTGCGACACGGCAGGCGCCGCAAAGCCGGGCGAACCGCTCGCCGCCCAGAGCGCGACCAGAATGGCGAAGAGCGGCAGCCGGCTGCGGTTGCAGCACGCGATGGCACGAAGGCGGCGGATCATTGGTCCTGCTCCTTGGCGGGATTGGTGAAGATGTCCTCGATCGTCATTTCGAACAGGTCGGCGATCTTGAAGGCGAGTGGCAGCGAGGGATCGTACCGCCCGGTCTCGATGGCGTTCACGCTCTGGCGCGAGACCTCCAGCGCGGTTGCCAGGTCCTGCTGGCTCCAGGCGCGCTCGGCGCGCAGCACGCGCAGGCGGTTCTTCATGCCTCCCCACCTGCGATCCGGTCGCGCCAGCTCATCACGCACTGGGCGGCACCCCATGCCGCGCACCACAGCGGAAAGCCCATCATCAGCACGTCGGCGTCGGCCTCGATCGCCCCGCCATTGGTCAGAAAGGCATAGATGGTCACCGCCGCCAGCAGCACGCCGGTACCCACCAGCATGGAAGTCGCGATGCGCTGGCGCAGGAACTCGTCGGTTTCCTCGAGGAGGTACAGGCCCATCACGCCGATCATGGCGATGATCGGCAGGGCAGGCAGGACCGACAGCACCACCAGCGCCGCGCCGGTCGGGTGCCAATGCCGCAACGCCCAGATGCAGCCGAACAGCACGACCACATAGGAGATGATCGTCGGCCAGAACCGGCGAAGATAGCGACGGCCCGCAGCAGTGTTCATCCGCATAGAAAGCTCCCTTGTTCTTCAGTCAAGGGAGCTTTACGTCAAGCACGCTTTCCATGTCAACTGTGCTTTACACGATTTTCGGCAGCTACTCCGCCCCGCGCAGCTGCGCCACCATGTCCGCCGCGAGCTGGCTGAGCGTATCGTCGCGCGCGCCCATCACCACGATGCGGTCGCCCGGCCGCGCCTGCGCCACCAGATGCGCCGCCGCCGCCTCCCGCGCGGGCACGTGCATCGCCTGCCGCCCGGTGGCAGCCACATCCGCGACGATGTCGGCGCTGGTTACTTCGCGCGACACCGTGCCGCCCTGATAGACCGGGTCGGGCAGCACCAGCAGGTCGTCCGCCCCCAGCTTGTCCGCGAACATCGCCACCAGTTCGCTGCGCATCACCTTCAATGGCCCATAGCCATGCGGCTGGAACAGCAGCAGCAAGCGTCCCGGAAAGGCGTGCAGCGTATCCAGCGTCGCGGCGATCTTGTCGGGATTGTGCCCGAAATCGTCGATCACCGCGACGCCGCCGCCCTCGCCCACCAGCTCGAAGCGGCGCTTCAAACCCGCGAACCCCTCGATAGCCCGCGCCGCCTCAACCAGCGAAACCCCCGCCGCCAGCGCCGCGCCGATCGCCGCCAGCGCATTGGCGACATTGTGCCGCCCGGGCACCTGCAACGTCACGCGCAGCACCGCCCCGCCGCGTTCGGCCAGGTCGAAGGCAATCCCGAACGGCGTCGGCGCCAAATTGCGCGCCACCAGGTCCGCCTCGCCCTCGATCGCAAAGCTCGTCACCCGCCCGGCCGGCAGCGTCATCGCCAGCGCCGCGCCCTCGGCATTGTCCAGGTTGACCACCGCCGTGCCCGCCTTGGCGATGAAGCCGCCGAACAGTTCGATCAGCTTGTCCATCGGCATATGGTCGAGGCTGACATTGTTGAGCACTGCGATGCGCGGCGAATACAGCGCGATCGAGCCGTCGCTTTCGTCCACTTCGCTGACGAACACGTCGCCCTGCCCCACCAGTGCGCTGGCGAACGGCGCGTCGGGGCTGGCGAAGTTCTTCATCACCGCGCCGTTCATCACCGTGGGATCGCGCCCGCATGCGTGCAGGATCCAGCCGATCATCCCGGTCACCGTCGACTTGCCGCTGGTCCCCGCCACCCCGATCGACAAGGGCGCGGCGTTGAACAGCGCCGACAACAACTGCGGCCGCGTCATCCGCTGCGCGCCCAGACGCTGCGCCGCCACCATGTCGGGCACGCTCGCCTCGATCGCGGCCGAGGCCACCACCACCTGCTCGGCCGAGCTGATGCCGCTGCCATCCTGCGGGAACAGCGCCACGCCCTTGGCGCGCAGATCGTCGAACTTGGCCGGCAGCCGCCCGGAATCCAGGCTGCGGTCCGATCCCGCGACGCTCGCGCCCTGGCCGGCCAGGATCATCGCCAGCGGCATCATGCCCGAACCGCCGATGCCGACGAAGAAGTAAGGTTTGCCGTGCTGCATGGCTCCGCGCTATCGGCTCGGGCAGAAAGGGGCAAGCATGCGCATCGGAGTGGTGGCACCGGCACGATCGATCCGGCACGAGGGATCGGCCCGCATGGCCGCGCTGATGGCGCTCACCTACCCCGCGCATGAAATCGTCTTCCACCCGCAATGTTATCTGGAGGAGGGCCATTTCGCCGGCTCCGACGACGTGCGGGCCGACGCTTTCCTCGAATTCGCCAATGACGCGAGCTTCGACGCGATCTGGTTCGCGCGCGGCGGCTATGGCTCGAACCGCATCCTCACCCGCGTCATGCCCCGGCTCGGGCCCGCGGCCAACCACAAGACGTACATGGGCTTTTCCGACATGGGCTTCCTGCTGGGCGCCCTCTACGCCCGGCGCATCGGCAAGGTGTGCCACGGCCCGATGGCGAGCAGCCTGGGGATGAACGACCCGGGCGAATCCACCGGCTGGGCGCTGGGCTGGATGATCGAGCGCGATCGCCGCGCGCTCGAACCCAGCCTTGCCGACGGCCGGCCGGCGGTTGCCTTCAATCTCGCCATCCTCTGCGCGATGATCGGCACGCCCTGGCTGCCCGATCTAACCGATCATGTGCTGATGATCGAGGAAGTCGGCGAGCCGCTCTACCGCATCGATCGCATGCTGTCGCAAATGGCACACGCCACCCAGTTGAAGGGCATTGCCGGGGTCCGCCTGGGCGTGGTCAGCGACGTCATTCCCAACACGCCCGAATTCGCCGAAAGCCCCGAACAGATGATCGTGCGCTGGTGCGCGGAAATGCGCGTCCCCTACCTCGGCCGCGCGGAAATCGGCCATGTGGAGCGGAATCGCGTCGTACCGTTCGGCGTCGCCTGATCGCGGATGTGACACTAACATTGCAGTAACGGTTTGGGTCGTAAACCGCGCACGGGAGGTGCCGGTGCGACTGTCGATTGCCAATCGTGTCTCGCTTGCGTGCGCGGCGCTGGTTGGCGTTTCCTTTCTGTTGCTTTTGGCGGGGCTGAATGTCGGACACGGCATTCACGTCGCGAATACGCGCGTCGAGGCACTGAGCCAGGCGCTGCTGCGCGACGATGGCCGCGAGCTTCTCCAGCAGGACCTGCGCATTGACCTGGTTGCCCTCGCCCGCCGCCGCGAACAGGGCGTGGTGGTACCCCACGCCAAATGGGCGGACCTGTCCCGCCGGCTCGACACCTTCGCAACGCTCACCGCGCGCGATCACGCACCCCACGTCACCGCGCGGGAGTCCGTGGCAACGCGCCAGGCGGCACAAGCCTGGGTGCGCGCGTCGCGGCAGCTGGCTGCCGTGGCGCAAAGCGATCCGCCGCGCATTCAGCAGGCGGTGCCGAACTATGTCGCGGCGCTAAGGCGGCTCGAAACCACGCAGTTCGCCGAACGCGAAGCGCTTGCCCGCGCGATCGGCGTGGCGGTGCATGCGAATTCGGAACAAAGCAATCGCAACATCCTGCGCATGCTGGTTGGCGGGCTACTGATCGTTCTGATCGTGACGGCAATGGCCACCTGGCTGCGCACCCAGCTTTTGTCGCCGATCGCCGCCATCGCCACCCGCCTGCGCAACTTCGACGCGGACGCGCCAAGCGCCCATTTGCCGGGTCTGACGCGCGACGATGAACTAGGCGATCTGTCGCGCGGCCTTGCCGAATATCATGGTGCGGTGGTGGAACGCCGCGTTGCCGAACGCCGGGCCGATTATCTCGCCCGCCATGATGTCCTGACCGGCCTCGCAAACCGGCTGCAGTTCGAGGACCGGCTGGCCAGGGAACTCGCGCATAGCCGCGCCACCGGCGTCACGCTTGGCCTGCTCGCCATCGACATGGACGATTTCAAGGCGATCAACGACCGCCACGGGCATGCCGGTGGCGATCGGGCGCTGCGCCGCGCCGCCGAAATCCTACAAGCCTGTGCCGGGCCGGATGATCTGGTCGCCCGGCTGGGCGGCGACGAATTTGCCATTCTCCAGATCGGTGCCGTGCAGCCTGCCGCCGCCGAGGCGCTGGCAAAGCAAGTGCTGGAGTGCGCCGCCGCCACGGCGCGCGAGCCGATCGAAATCCGGATGAGCATCGGCATGGCCATTGCCGCCGGCGATCTTGGCCGCGAGGAACTGCACAACGCCGCCGATCTCGCTTTGTATGGGGCAAAGGCCGATGGCCGCAACCGCGCGCGCCTGTTCGACGCCACCCTGCGCGAGCGCGAAAGGCTGCGCGCCCGCCTTGCTCGCGACCTTCAGCACGCCGTCGCGCAGCATCAGCTGCACCTGGTGTTCCAGCCGATTGCCGATGCCGCCACGCTGGCGATCATCGGCTATGAGGCGTTCGCACGCTGGAACCATCCAGAGCTTGGCGACGTGGCGCCCGACCTGTTCATCCCCGTGGCCGAACGCTCTGGACTGATCGAAGAGATCGGGCTCTGGCTCGCCGACCAGGCCTTTGCCGCCGCGGCAGGGTGGGACGAATCGTTGTCGCTCTCGCTCAACCTGTCGCCGATCCAGTTCCGTACCCCGGGCTTTGCACAGTCAGTGCTCAGCCGCGCGCGGCGACACGGTGTCGCCACCAGCCGCCTGGAATTCGAAGTTACCGAGAACGCCATGGCCGTCGGGGTCCAGCGTGGCGAAGTGCTGCAAGCATTCCGGATCTTGCAGGCCGAGGGCGCGCGGATCGTCATGGACGATTTCGGCACCGGCCATTCGACGCTCAGCAACCTGAAGGACTTCAACTTCGACAAGCTGAAGATCGACCGCAGCTTCATCGCCGAACTGCACGATCACGAATCCTCCGCGATGATCGTCAAGACCACCATCGCGCTGGGCAAGAGCCTGGGCCTGAAGGTCGTGGCCGAAGGCGTGGAAACGCCAGTTCAGTTGGCCGAACTCAAGCTGTGGGGCTGCGACCAGATCCAGGGCTATCTTATCGGCCGCCCCGAACCAAAGCCGCGCCGCGCCACGGCCGCACCCGCCGCCGGGCTCTACATCGCCCGCTGATCGGCAACTCCGCGCTACGCAATACTGACGTGCTTGCCTATATCGCACCCGCGCGGGCATAAGCCCGTGCTCTACAGCCTTTCATAGAAGCGAGTTTCCCGTGTCCGAGATGTTCCGCATTACGCTGCCCGACGGTTCCGTCCGTGAGGTAGCCCCGGGGACTACCCCGGCGGACATCGCCGCGGCGATCGGTCCGGGCCTGGCCAAGGCGGCGATCGCCGCACGCGTTGATGGCGAGTTGCGCGACATCATGCGCCCGCTCGAAGGCGATGCGCAGCTGGCGCTGGTCACGTCCAAGGACGAGAAGGACGCGCTCGAACTCGCCCGTCACGATTACGCGCACATCCTGGCCGAGGCGGTACAGCACCTGTTCCCGGGCACCCAGATCACCTTCGGGCCTTCCACCGACGACGGCTTCTATTACGACTTCGCGCCCAAGGATCGCCCCTTCACCGAAGAGGACCTGCCCGCGATCGAGGAGGAGATGCGCCGCATCATCGCCCGCGACGAGCCGCTGATCCGCGAAGTGTGGAGCCGCGCCGACCTGATCGCGCGCTGGGAAAAGGAAGGCGAGACCTTCAAGGCGCAATGGGCCGCCGAGCTTCCCGAGGGCGAGGAGCTGACCGTGTATCGCGCGGGCAAGGGCGAGGACGCCTGGCTCGACATGTGCCGCGGCCCGCACCTGGCCTCCACCGGCAAGGTCGCGCCCGACGCCTTCAAGCTGACCCGCGTGTCGGGCGCCTATTGGCGCGGCGACCAGAAGAACGCGATGCTCTCGCGCATCTACGGCACCGGCTGGCTCAACAAGAAGCAACTGGCCGAGCATCTGACGCGCCTGGAGGAAGCCGCCAAGCGCGACCACCGCAAGCTGGGCCAGGAAATGGACCTTTTCCATCTCCAGCAGGAAGCGCATGGCAGCGTGTTCTGGCACCCGCATGGCTTCACCATCTGGCGCGCGCTGGAGGCCTATATGCGCCGGGCGATCGACGCGGCGGGCTATCAGGAAGTGAAGACCCCGCAGGTGATGGACGCCCGCCAATGGGAACAGTCCGGCCACTGGGGCAAGTATCGCGAAAACATGTTCGTCATCCCCGACGAAGTACCCAATGTCGAGGATGAGGGCCCGATCGTCTCGGACGACGCGCAGTGGATGGCCTTGAAGCCGATGAACTGCCCGGCGCACGTGCTGATCTTCCGCCAGGGCATCAAGTCGTACCGCGACCTGCCGTTGCGCCTCTACGAGAATGGCTGCTGCCACCGCAACGAACCCCACGGCGCGCTGCACGGCCTCATGCGCGTGCGTCAGTTCACGCAGGACGACGCGCACATCTTCTGCCGCGAGGACCAGATCGTCGATGAGGTGCAGGCCTTCTGTAAGCTCGCCGACCGCATTTATCGTGATTTCGGCTTCACATACTCGATCAAGCTCGCATTGCGGCCGGAAAAGCGCTTCGGAAGCGATGAAATGTGGGACAAGGCCGAGGCCGAACTGCGCGACGCGGTCGTCCGCGCAGGGCTGGCTACCGAGGAATATGGCTGGGAAGAACTCCCCGGCGAAGGCGCCTTCTACGCGCCCAAGCTCGAATGGCACCTCACCGACGCAATCGGCCGTACCTGGCAGGTCGGCACGATCCAGTCCGACCGTGTATTGCCCGAACGCCTTGATGCATCGTACGTCGGCGAGGATGGCGAGCGCCACCGTCCGGTCATGCTCCATCGCGCGATTTTCGGTTCTTATGAACGGTTTATCGGCATTTTGATTGAGCATTTCGCCGGCAAGCTGCCCGCCTGGCTGGCCCCCACCCAGGCCGTCGTAGCCACCATCGTGTCCGACGCCGACGACTATGCTTTCCGCGTCTACCAGATGCTCTCCAACGCCGGCATCCGCGTCCAGACCGACCTGCGCAACGAAAAGATCAACTACAAGGTACGCGAACACTCCGTCGCAAAGGTCCCCAACCTCCTGGTCGTCGGCAAGCGCGAAGCCGAGGAAGGCACCGTCGCCCTTAGAGTCCTCGGCAGCCAGGGTCAGCAAATGCTCACCCTCGAGGAAGCTGTCGCCAAGCTGAAGACCGAAGCGACTCCGCCCGACCTTCACTGATGCCAAACACGCTCGCGATCTACGCCGCCGCCGCGTGCGCGGAGATCGCAGGCTGCTTCGCCTTGTGGTCGGTGCTGCGGCTCGGCAAGTCGCACTGGTGGCTACTCCCCGGCGGCATATCGCTTGCCCTGTTCGCCTGGTTGCTCACGCTCAGCAGCGCCGACGCCGCAGGCCGCGCCTATGCCGCCTATGGCGGCATCTACATCCTAGCCTCACTCGGCTGGATGGTATTGGTGGAGCGAGTCCAGCCCACCCGCTGGGATGCCCTCGGCGCCGCGCTGGCAGTGGTGGGCTGCATCGTCATCTTGGCCGGACGGCGGTAATCAAGTCACACAAGCCGGATTTCGCAAAGGCGGGAACCTCTGGCGCTTCCAAATCTTCCCGCTGAAGCCTATATTGAACGCTGCAAGCTTAAACGATCCAGGAGCAAGTCTTATACGTCCTCCCATGACGCGGCGCCCGAACGCGCCACCGATGCCGATGAATGGGCCTCGGTTCAACGAATTCATTCAGTCCCCGAAGGTGCGGGTGATTGATCAGGACGGCGAGAATCTCGGCGTGATGTACACGCGCGAGGCGATGGAGCAGGCGCGCGAGGTCGGTCTCGACCTGGTCGAAGTGTCGCCCAACGCCGATCCGCCCGTCGCCAAGTTCCTCGACGTCGGCAAGTTCAAGTACGAGGCCCAGAAAAAGGCCAACGTAGCCCGCAAGTCGCAGAAGACGCAGGAGATCAAGGAGATCAAAATGCGTCCCAACATCGACGATCATGATTATGATACGAAGATGAAGGCGATCCACAAGTTCATCGGCGAAGGCGACAAGGTGAAGGTCACCCTGCGCTTCCGCGGCCGCGAGCTGTCGCACGGCCAGCTGGGCATGGTGCTGCTGAAGCGCGTCCAGGAGGATACGGCCGAGATCGCGAAGATCGAAAGCTACCCGCGCATGGAAGGCCGTCAGATGCTGATGGTCATCTCGCCCAAGTGACGATCTGGCGAGGGCTGCTGCTGGCGGCCCTCGCCGCGCTTTGCCCCTCCGGCGCGGGGGCACAGACGGTGCACAGTCCGCCGATCACCGCAGGCACCGACGAACCGCTTGTCCGGCCAGCAGCGTACCGCCAGGTCTGGTCCGACGAGTTCGACCGGCCCGGACTGCCGGATCCCGCCAAGTGGCGCTATGACACCGCCTACAACAAGCAGGGCTGGTTCAACGAAGAACTCCAATATTATGCCGATGCCCGACGCGAGAACACGCGCGTCGAGGGTGGCAAGCTGATCATCGAGGCCCGGCGCGAGCGGCTTTCCGACAGGCCGGATTTCGGTGGCCAGGACTATGCCTCGGGCAAGCTTGTCACGCGCGGCATTGCCGATTGGAAATACGGCTTCATCGAAGTGCGCGCCAAGCTCCCCTGCGGCCGCGGCCTGTGGCCGGCGATCTGGATGCTCGCCTCGGACGGGAACGCCGGCTGGCCTGCCATGGGCGAGATCGATATCATGGAGCATGTCGGCTGGGATCAAGGACGCGTCCACGGCACGATCCATACCAAGGCGTACAATCACAGCATCGGCACGCAAAAAGGCTCCAACACGACCGTGCCTGACGCGTGCACGGCATTCCACGACTACCAGCTCGACTGGACGCCCGAACGCATTCTGATCGGCATCGACGGCCACGCGCATATGCGCTTCGACAATGACGGCAAGGGTGATCCGAAGACCTGGCCGTTCGCCTCGCCGCAGTACCTGATCCTCAACGTCGCGGTCGGCGGCTGGGGCGGCCAGAAGGGCATCGACCCCGCCGCGCTCCCTGCGCGCATGGAAGTCGACTATGTGCGAGTATGGCAGAAGCCTTAATCTGGCGTTCTCTCGGTCGGCGGCAGCTGACGACCTTCCTAGCGCAGCATATCGTGAATAGTGCGCACCGTGCGCAGGTTCCGTGTGGTCCAGGTCCCCGCACCAGGCCCAAGGCCCATCTTCGATCGACCCGATCCATCGCCGAAGTAGAGCCATAGGGCGTCGCCCCGCAGTTCGACGCGTTCGTTGTCGCCTGCGCGCTCGCGCAGCGAAGCCGCATGGCCCTCCATCGCCGGCTGCTTGCCGATACACAGCATGACGAGGTTCGGCTCGCGCGCTCCTTCGGCGACGAACGGGTTGCTGTTCAGATACCCCGTCCATTGCGCCGCGGATCGGGCGACCACGTCGACGGCAAATCCGAAGCGCTGTTCGATGACCTGCTCAAGCGTGCTCTCGATGACATCGCATGTATGTTCGCTCGCCAGCACGACATTGCCGCTCGCCACATAAGTCCGAACGTCACCGAACCCGACCTCCTCGGTCAGCACGCGGAGTTCCGACATGGGCACACGCCGATGCCCTCCGACATTGATGCCCCGCAGCAGAGCGATGTGCTTGGTCATGCGCCCCTCCCCAACTCGTCCGTCTGTCCAGCTTTGACAGACGCTATAGCTTCACCCGTTCCCTTGCTGCCCGCTCAATCGCATCCGCCGTCGCCACCACAATCGCCAACGCTTCCACTGTCGGCGTGCATCCAAGCCGAAGAGCCTTCGCTGCCGCCCCCGCCGCCCTTCGCCGCCCTTCGCCGCGGCGAATCGCGAATGGAGATGGCCGAGCCCCGCTGCCGCCAACGCGACCACGCTGATGAGGAGCAGCGCGATCAACAAAGGCGTCATCATGCGAGCGGCGGTTCCCACAATTCGATCGGATTGCCCTCGGGATCATGGATGCGCGCGAAGCGCCCCGTCTCAGGCGAGTCCCATTCCGCCTTGGTGATGATCTCGATCCCCGACGCGTTCAGTTGCTCCAGCAGCCCGTCCAAATCGAGCACGCGGAAGTTGAGCATGCACTGCTTGTCCGCGGCAAAATAGTCGCTGTCCGCCTTGAACGGCGCGAACACCACTGGCCCGGGTTCAGGGTGCCAGAACCAATCGCTAGACTGGCCCTGCGCGTCCCTGCCGCAGCCAGCGCCTACGCCCAGCATATCGCGGTACCATGCGCTCAGCCCTTCAGGGTCCTGCGCACGGAAAAAGAAACCGCCCCATCCGAGTACCGGCATGCCGTCCTCCTTGCTCAGGCGGCCTGGGCGATCTCCTGGCCGGCCGCGGCTTCCAGCAGGCGCCGCTCGATCGTTTTGAGCCGGCCCGCGCTCTCGATCTTATCACCGATAAGGTCGGTCAGGTAGAAGGTATCCACCGCGCGTTCGCCATAGGTCGCGACATGCGCCGAGTGGATCGTCACCTTCGACTGGAACAGGGCATGGGCGAGGTGGAACAGCAATGCCGGGCGGTCGCGCGCATTGACTTCGATCACGGTGAAGCGATTGGACGCGCGATTGTCGATCAGGACATTGGGCTCGATCGGGAATGCGTCGGCGCGCAGCCGGGGCAGCGGACGCGCCTTCAATCGCTCCTGCAGCTTGGCGCGGTTCGCCAGCGCATCGGTGATGCCCTGCTTGATCCTTTCGAGCCGCGTCGCTTCGTCAAAGGGCTGGCCGAGTGGGTCCTGGATCAGGAAATTATCGAGTGCCATGCCATCGCGCGTCGTGTGGATCCGGGCGTCGATGATGTTGCCCCCCGCGAGGTGGATCGCTCCTGCAATGCGGTAGAACAAGCCAGGATGATCGGCGGCATAGACAGTGACCAGCGTGGCGCCGCGCTCAGGGTAAACCTGGGCTTCGATCGACAGCGGGGCGGTGCCGGCGGCATCGACCTGACGCGCATTGCGTTCCAGCACGTCGATCGGCTCCGCGATCCAATAAGCCTCCGTCTGGCGGCTGGCGAACGCCGCAAACCGCGGCGCGTCCCATCCGAGCAGTTCGGCCAGCGCCTGTTGCTTGACGAGTATGCGCTCGCTGCGCCCCTTCTGCTTATGGCCGAGCTGAAGCACTTCCTCGGCCGCTTCGAACAGGTTGGCGAGCAACTGGCGCTTCCAGCTGTTCCACACACTGGGTCCCACCGCGCGGATATCGACCACCGTCAACGCCAGCAGCAGCCGGAGCCGCTCGGGACTCTGCACGCGCTCGGCGAAGTCGAGGATGGTCTTGAAATCGCTGAGGTCGCGCTTGAAGGCGGTGTCGGACATCAACAGGTGCCAGCGCACCAGCCACGCAACCGTCTCCGTCTCCGCAGGCGTAAGGCCGAGGCGCGGGCACAGCCGCTCGGCCACCGCAGCCCCCAGGATCGAGTGATCGCCATGGCGCCCCTTGGCGATGTCGTGCAGCAGGACCGCGACGTACAGCACACGCCGCGACACGATGCGGGGGAGCAGCGCCGTCGCAAGCGGATGGTCATCGGCGAGAAGCCCGCGCTCGATCCGGTTCAACAGGCCGATCGCGCGGATGGTGTGCTCGTCCACCGTGTAATGGTGGTACATATCGAACTGCATCTGCGCCACCACGCGCCCGAAATCGGGCACGAAGCGACCGAATACGCCTGCTTCGTTCATCCAGCGCAACACGGTTTCCGGATCGCGCGGGCTGGTCAGGACGTCGAGGAACAGCCGGTTGGCACGCGGATCGCCACGCACTTCATCGACCAGCTTGGCGTCGCGCGCCGCCGCCCGCATCGCTAGCGGATGGACCTCCACTTCGTGCAGGTCGGCCAGTTGGAAGAGTTCGATCAGCCGCACGGGATCGTCGCGGAAGAAGCCGTCATCGGGCAAGGCCAGGCGGCCACGGTCGAGCACGAAGCCGTGCAGCTTGCGCGGGCGCCGACGCATGGTGGGCAGGCCGAAGCGGCTGCCGCGCGCGGCAAATTTCTCGTCCAGATGCGCTAGGAACACGCCGGTCAGGTCGCCGACCATCTTCGCCTGAAGGAAGTAGAACTGCATGAACCGCTCAACCGCGGCCTTGCCCGGCCGGTCGGCAAAGCGCATCCGCTCGGCAATTTCGCGCTGCACGTCGAACGTAAGCCGGTCCTCAGCACGCCGTGTTAGTTCATGCAGGTGACAGCGCACCGCCCAAAGGAAGTTTTCGGCGCGGCGAAACTGGCGGAACTCAAGCTTGGTCAGCAGCCCCTTCTCGACCAGCTCAGCGGGCTCGCCGACATTATAGGCGTACTTGCCGATCCAGAAGAGCGTGTGGAGATCGCGAAGGCCGCCCTTCCCTTCCTTCACGTTCGGCTCGACGACATAGCGGCTGTCGCCCATGCGGCGGTGGCGTGCGTTCCGCTCGTCGAGCTTCTGGGCGACAAAGGCGCGGGCAGTATCGTGCTGCACCTCCGCCTTGAAGCGCCGCGCCGCCTCATCATACAGCCCGGTGTCTCCCCAGACATAGCGCGCCTCTAGCAGCGCGGTGCGGACTGTCACATCGCCCCTGGCCTGGCGCACCATCTCGTCCAGCGAGCGCGACGAATGCCCAACCTTGAGCTGCAAATCCCAGAGCGAATAAAGCATCGATTCGATCACCTGCTCGCTCCAGCCGGTGACCTTCCAGGGGGTGAGAAAGCCGAGGTCGATGTCCGAATGCGGCGCCATCTCGCCGCGGCCGTAGCCGCCCACTGCGATCAGCGTCATCCGCTGCGCCGCGGTCGGATTGGGGTTCGGGTGCAGCCGCTCGACCGTGAAGTCCCACAACAGGCGTAAGAGCTGGTCGATCAGAAACGCCCCCGCCGCCGCGGCCTCCAGCCCGCGCGAAGGATGCTCCTGAAGCCGCCGCGCGATCTCCGCACGCCCTGCAACCAGCGCGATCTTCAGCTCGGCGGTGGCGGCTCGGCGCATCGCCGCCGCGTCGCCAGACCCGATGGCAGCAAGCCGCTCGGCGACTGCTCGCCGGTCGATAAGGGCGCGGCGATTGGGGACGGAGTCAAAGCGGCCGGACATGCGCGCTGAGATAAAGATGCGCAGTGCCGCACGCCAGCTTTCCTTCGGGGCATTCTGAGCATCCGGCGGAGTACTGGCCGGCGGCGCTGATTGCGCGTTTGGCGTAGCGGCTTGGCAAGGGCCGGTTCTTGCCGCCAAGGAGGTTCTTGGCAGATGCCGCTACAGAGCGGCCAGGAGAAAAGCTGAAATGTCCGGGCTGGTTCTAATCGATGCGGGCGGCACGATTGCGTCGCTGCCCGACGCTCAGGGCGTGCTGATCGGGCGGCAGGGGACCGCGGGGCTGCGCGATGTCCTTGCGCGCGAGTTGCGAGACGGCGTGGTCGAGCGCCAGGCCTATGCCGGGCTGAGTGAAGACATGGGGTTCGGCGACGCAATGCACGTGGCCAGCATGGTGGCCGAAGCGGCTGCCGATGGAGCGGCTGGCGTCGTGGTGGCGCACGGTACCGACACGATGGAGGACGTCGCCTTCCTAGTCGAACTCTTCCACGGCGGCTCGATGCCGGTGGTGTTCACGGGCGCCCAGCGCGCGGCGTCGCTGCCCGGCTGCGACGGCCCTGCGAACCTGCATGACGCGGTGGCGGTGGCGCGCCACTCGGCCGCGCGCGGCGTCGGAACAGTGATCGTGTTCGGCGGACGCATCCTGCCGGCGCGCAGTGCGCGCAAGCTCGATAGCAGCGGCCCCGAAGCATTCGGGCCCCATGGCACCGCAATCGGTCGGGTGGACGGCCATGGCGTTCGCCTAACGGCCATGCCGAAGCGGGCGCCCGTGTTCGCGCTGGCCGACCCCGATCCGCGAGTGGAGATCGCAGCGCTTGGGCTTGGCAGCAGCCCGGCGTTGATCGATGCACTGGTGGCCGGCGGCGTTGGCGGGCTGGTGATCGAAGGTTTCGGCCGTGGCAATGTGCCGACGCAGCTTGTGCCGGCGGTGGAGCGGGCCAAGGCTGCGGGCGTGCTGGTGGGCATCGCGACGCACTGTCTGGAAGGCGGAACCGCACCGGCCTATGAGTCGGGCGCCAGGCTGGCGGCGCTGGGTGCAGTGGGGGCCGAGGACCTCAGCGCCCGCAAGCTCAGGCTGTTGTTCGCGGTGGCGCTGAGCGGCGGGCGCTCGGCCAGCGAAGCCGAGGCGCGTGCGCGGGAGTGGCTGGCGCGTTGAGCTTCATTGCCGCTGTCCCAAATCGCGTGCTCGTGCACGTTGGGAACGTGTGCGATTGACCTGGCCTGCGCGGCGACTAGCGTTGCGGCTTTATCGAGAGGCGAGAAGATGCGGGTTGCGGGGTTGGCGTTCATTGGTTTGGTGGCAGCGGCGAGTACGGCACAGGCGCAAGCCAACCCGCAGGCCGAGGCTCAGGCGCTGGAGCTTTTGAAGCGCGGCATCGCGTTTCGCACAGTGGCGGGGTCCGGCAACCAGACCTTCGACTATGCGACCTATCTGAAGGGCGCGCTGGTCGCCGGGGGTTTTGCGGCGGAGGACGTGCGCGTCGAGAAGCTGGGCGATACGGCGTATCTGGTCGCGCGGTATCGCGGCACGGGCAAGGCAAGGAACGGGGCGAAGCCGATCCTGGTATCGGGTCACATGGATGTGGTGGAGGCCAAGCCGGCCGACTGGGAGCGGGATCCGTTCACGCCGGTCGTTGAGAACGGGTATATCTTTGGACGGGGAGCTACCGACAACAAGTTCGATTTGTCCACGTTCTTGTCGACGCTGATTCAGCTCAAGCGCGAAGGGTTCAAGCCGGGGCGGGACATTGTCGTGCTGCTGTCGGGGGATGAGGAGACGGCGATGAAAACCACCGCCGCTCTTGCAAATCAATATCATGACGCCGAGCTGTTGTTGAACATCGATGGCGGTGGCGGCGAGCTGGACGAGGGCGGCAGGCCGGTGATCTTCGGCGTGCAAGGCGCCGAGAAGACCTATGGCGATTACGAGTTGAGCGTCACCAATCCGGGCGGACATTCCAGTGCGCCGCGCAAGGCGAACGCCATTTATCAGCTTGCCCGCGCGCTGGAGCGGTTGGGCGCGCACGAGTTTCCGGGGCAGGTCAACGACGTAACCAAGGCAAGCTGGCTCGCCTCCGCAGCGCAGGCCAAGGACCCGAAGATCGCCGATGCGATGCGGCGCTTTGCCGCCAATCCAAACGATCTGGAAGCACGCGCGGTGCTGCGCGCCGACCCCGGGCTGATCGGGCAGACGGGCACGACGTGCGTGGCCACCATGGTGAATGCCGGGCACGCGCCCAACGCCCTGCCCCAGCGCGCAGCCGCCACGGTCAATTGCCGTATCTTCCCCGGCACGTCGGTGGAGCAAATCCAAGCAACGCTTGCGCAGGTGGTTGGCGACCCGGAAGTGAGCGTGCGCTATGTCGACAGCGGCACGGTAGCGAGCGATGCTTCGCCGGTGCGTGCCGACCTGATGCAGCTGGTCACGCGCGCAGTGCATGCCCGGTTCAAGGATGTGCCGGTGGTGCCGACGATGTCGGCAGGCGCGAGCGATAGCATGTGGTTCCGGGCCAAGGGCGTGCCGAGCTATGGCATCAGCCCGATCTTCATGAAGTCGTCCGACAGCTTCGCGCATGGGCTGAACGAGCGCACGCCGCTGAGCGAGATTGCTCCGTCTATTGTGTATTACAGGACGGTGGTGATGGGGTTGGCAAAGTAGGCAGCGGTGATCCTCTCTCGGAGGAGAAGAACCGGTGGGCTGGTGGAGGGTGTCGCCTTCGGGTGAAGTGACTTGGGGCGACTACCCCTCCACCACTTGCTTTCGCGAGCGGCCCCCTCCCCCTCCGGGGGAGGATCTTTGAGGGCCGAACCTGCTGCTTTGGAGCGCTTGCAGCTGGGCCCCGGCCTTCGCCGGGGAACTGCTTGTGGTTTGCCGGCGGGTGTAGGCTAGATGCCGCCGTTGACCGGCGCTCTGCCCTGTTCGTCCAGCGCGGCGGTAAGGGCGTTGGCGCAGGTATCTAGCAGCGCCTGGTCAGTGGCGCGGACGACGAAGTTGGCGCCGACGCGGCCTTCGCGGAAGAAGGGGTAGCTGCCGATCGACACGCCGGCATGGGCACGTTCGGTGTCCCGCAGCAGATCGGCGACTTCGCTTTCGGCCACCCACGCGCCGACCGTACGCGAGAGGACCGGCAGGCCGCCTTCGAGCGTGCCGGTCAGCGCGTCGAGCATGCCCGCGGCGATGTGCGGCACGCCGGCCAGGATGAAGATGTTGCCGTGGCGGATGCCGGGCGCCCCCGACATCGCGTTCGGGATAAGCTCGGCGCCCTGCGGCACGCGGGCCATGCGCAGCCGTGCTTCGGTCAAGCCGCCACGGGTCGCGTAATAGGCATCCAGCGTCGCCTGTGCTTCGGGATGCACAACGACGGGAACGCCGAGCGCCGCCGCGATCGCGTCGACGGTGATGTCGTCATGGGTGGGGCCGATGCCGCCAGTGGTGAAGAGATAATCGTTGCGCGCGCGCAGGGTGTTCACGGCTTCGACAATCGCGCTTTCCACGTCGGGGACGATGCGCACTTCGGCAAGACGGATGCCCTGCACGTTGAGCCAGCTGGCCAGCTGCGCCACGTTCTTGTCCACGGTGCGGCCCGACAGGATTTCATCCCCGATCACCACCAATGCGGCCGTCCAGATGCGCTCGATCATGCCGTAAACCTACGATCTCGCAAAGGCGGGCGCAAACGCCTATATGGCCGCGCATGACCGAATATGTGACCGTCACCGCCGATACGCCGCACGCCCGTACCAACGCCATCAAGCTGCATGGTCCCGAGGGATTTGCCGGCATGCGCAAGGCGGGAAAGCTGGCCGCCGAGATCCTGGACGCACTGGTGCCGCATGTGGTGCCCGGCGTGTCGACCCAGGCGCTGGACGACATTATCCGGCAAATGACGCTGGATGCGGGCGCTGTGCCGGCGACGCTTGGCTATCGCGGCTACACCCATTCGAGCTGTATCTCGATCAACCACGTCGTGTGCCACGGCATCCCGTCGGAAGACCGCAAGCTGAAGGATGGCGACATCCTGAACGTCGATGTGACGCCGCTGCTCGACGGCTGGCATGGCGATTCCAGCCGCATGTATCTGGCCGGCGATGTGCCGATCAAGGCGCGCCGGCTGGTGGACGTGACCTATGAGTGCCTGATGCTGGGGCTGGAACAGGCCAAGCCCGGCAATCATCTGGGCGATATCAGCCACGCGATCCAGCGCCATGCGGAGAAGCACCGCTATGGCGTGGTGCGCGATTTCTGCGGTCATGGCGTGGGTCAGGTGTTCCACGACGTGCCAGAGGTGGTCCATGTCGGCCGTCCAGGCACCGGGCCTGAGCTGAAGCCGGGGATGATCTTCACGGTCGAGCCGATGATCAACATCGGGCGCGCCGATGTGAAGGTGCTCGACGATGGCTGGACGGCGGTGACCCGCGACCGTTCACTGTCGGCACAGTTCGAGCATTCGATCGGCATTACCGAGGATGGGTGCGAGATCTTTACGCAGAGCCCTGCAGGGTTGGATCGTCCGCCGTATTGAGGATCGGCCTGCCGGCGTGGTGGTTTAGGCTGGCCGGGTAGCTTCCTGTAGTGGCGGCGATTTCCTGCCGTCTTTAGTGGCATTGCAGCTGGGCCCCGGCCTTCGCCGGGGAACGGGTGGGAGTGGCGAGCTTCTGCGCGTCAGATGGCGCGTGGGGTCAGCCAGCGGTGCAGGAGCTGGGCGGTGTCGTCTGCGCTGAATTCGCCGACGGGGCTGGTGATCCTGAACTCGCTGCGCATGGCAGCGTCCATCGCCATCAGGCCATGGGCCATGATGATCAGCGGCCCCTTTGCGACCACTGCCGCCTCTCTGTCGGATGATTCCGGAGCGGTGCAGCGGCGAAGCACTGCGGGGGCCGTCATCGGCAGGAAGGTATTTGCGGCCGGGCTCATCACAACCTTCACAAACGTGAATACCCCAGCGTTGTTCCGAGCCAAAGCTGCCTCTTCAACAGGCAGCCAGCCTCCGCCTGCCGGTTTGACGGGCACTTGTTTCACGTCCTGCGGCATGCGACCCGAGGGGAATGGCCGACTCCGGCTCTGGCACGGTTGTTGCGACACGCGCGCCGGGGGTAGTGCCTCGGATCCTGGGGGTTTGACGTGAAGAAGATCGAAGCCATCATCAAGCCGTTCAAGCTGGATGAAGTTAAGGAGGCGCTGCACGAGGTTGGCGTGAGCGGCATCACCGTGACCGAAGCCAAGGGTTTCGGCCGGCAGAAAGGCCACACCGAACTCTATCGCGGCGCCGAATATGTGGTCGACTTCCTGCCCAAGGTGAAACTCGAAGTGGTCGTCGAAGACTCGCTGGCCGAGCGCGTGGTCGAAGCGGTGGCGAACGCCGCCCAGACTGGGCGCATCGGCGATGGCAAGATCTTCGTCATCCCCGTCGAGACGGCACTGCGTATCCGCACCGGCGAGCGCAACGAAAACGCGATTTGACGCGCGCTCCCGCAGGGGCGATTGCCGCACCTGCACAAGCAACAATATTGCCCGATTCGATGGGCGCACGAAAGAGAGCGAAAGGGCTTACCATGGCGAATTCGGCCAGCGACATCCTCAAGATGATCAAGGAGCAGGAGATCGAATGGATCGACCTGCGCTTCACCGACCCCAAGGGCAAGTGGCAGCACCTGACCATGGTCGCGGGTCTGATCGGCGAGGATGAACTCACCGACGGCCTGATGTTCGACGGATCGTCGATCGAAGGCTGGAAGGCGATCAACGAGTCCGACATGGTGCTCAAGCCCGATCTGGACGCAGTGTGGACCGATCCGTTCTCGGCCACGCCGATGCTGATCCTGGTGTGCGACATCGTCGAGCCTTCGACCGGCGAGCTGTACACCCGCGATCCGCGTTCGACCGCAAAGCGTTCCGAGGCCTATCTCCAGTCGCTGGGCATTGGCGACACCGTCTATGTCGGCCCGGAGGCCGAGTTCTTCATGTTCGACGATGTGCGCTTCGAGAACAGCTACTCGACCAGCTATTATGCGATCGACGACATCGAGCTGCCCGGCAATTCGGGCCGCGAATATGAAGCCGGCAATATGGGCCACCGCCCGCGCGCCAAGGGCGGCTATTTCCCCGTCGCGCCGGTCGACAGCGCCGTCGACATTCGCGGCGAGATGGTGTCGACCATGATCGAAATGGGCCTGCCGTGCGACAAGCACCACCACGAAGTTGCGGCCGCGCAGCACGAGCTGGGCCTGACCTATGGCACGCTGGTCCAGACCGCCGACCGCATGCAGATCTACAAGTATGTCGTGCACCAGGTGGCGCACGCATATGGCAAGACCGCGACCTTCATGCCCAAGCCGATCAAGGAAGATAACGGCAGCGGCATGCACACCCACTTTTCGATCTGGGACAAGGGCAACCCGCTGTTCGCCGGCAACGGCTATGCGGGCCTTTCGGACATGTGCCTGTATTTCATCGGCGGCGTGATCAAGCACGCCAAGGCGCTGAACGCGTTCACCAATCCGTCGACCAACAGCTACAAGCGGCTGGTTCCGGGTTATGAAGCGCCGGTGCTGCTGGCCTATTCGTCGCGCAACCGTTCGGCATCGTGCCGCATCCCGTATGGTGCGGGCAGCAAGGCCAAGCGCGTCGAGTTCCGCTTCCCCGACGCGCTCGCCAATCCGTATCTCTGCTATGCGGCGATCCTGATGGCCGGCCTGGACGGCATCCAGAACAAGATCCATCCGGGCGACCCGATGGACAAGAACCTGTACGACCTGCCGCCGGCCGAGCTGGAGCAGGTGCCGACGGTGTGCGGCTCGCTGCGTGAAGCGCTGGACAGCCTGGAAGCCGATATGGACTTCCTGCTGAAGGGCGATGTGTTCACCCGCGACCAGATCGAGGCCTATGTCGAGATCAAGCGCGCCGACGTCGCCCGTTGGGAGATGACGCCGAGCCCGGTCGAATACGACATGTACTACAGCGCGTAAGCGCTTCGGCTTCGTGCGATTGGAGGGGCGTCCCGGCTTTGGCTGGGGCGCCCTTTCTTCTGTCGAGGCCGCCTTGCCGAGTAAGTGGGCTCAGGCCGGGCCGGCTTTGCCCGGCGCCCGCTCGCTTACCGCGCGCAGCATGCGGGCGAGCTCCTCGATCGAATAGGGTTTGCGCAGCAGGTCGAAGCCGCGGGTGCCGCTTTCGGCCAGGATATGGCTGTAGCCGCTGGTCAGCACGATCGGCAGCCAAGCATAGGCGGCCCGAATGTCCTGCGCCAGTTCCATGCCGGAGCGGCCCGGCATCACGACGTCAGTGAAGACCGCGTCATAGGACTTCGCCGAGCGCGCCAGTTCCGCCATCGCGGCATCGGCCGAGGCGACCCAGTGGGAGCCATAGCCAAGCTCGGCGAGCGCGCTGGTGGCGAATTCGCCAACTTCCTTGTTGTCCTCGACCACCAGGATACAGGCGCCGGCCTCCAGCGCGCGGCCTATCGGCGCGGGTTCGGGGCTCGCGCCCTCGCCCGTCATGGCGCGGGGCAGATAGAGCGTGAAGGTCGCGCCCTTGCCCGGCTCGCTGTCCACCACGACTTCGCCGCCCGACTGCTTGGCAAAGCCGAACACCTGGCTGAGGCCGAGTCCGGTGCCCTGCCCAACGCTCTTAGTCGTGAAGAACGGCTCAAAGATGTGCTCGATCTTGTCGGGGGCGATACCGTTGCCGGTGTCCTGGAGCGAGATCGCCACGGCTTCCATCGTGCGGGACGGGTGGCGGCGCATCTCCGGCAGGGTATCCACCTGCTCGACGCGGATGGTCAGCGTGCCGCTGCCGTCCATCGCGTCGCGCGCGTTCACCGCCATGTTGACGATCGCGGTGTCGAACTGGCTGGGATCGGCGTTGACCCAGCAGGGCGCGCTCGGAAGGCCGTAGACGGTCTCAATCCGCGAGCCGGTGAGCGTGCGGATCATGTCCTTCAGCCGGTGGATGCTGGCGGCCGCGTCGAACACCTCGGGCTCGAGCGCCTGGCGGCGGGCGAAGGCGAGCAGCTGGCTGGTGAGGCGGGTGGCACGCTCCGCGGTGTCGGCGATCGCATCGACATAGCGCGCCCGCTTTTCCTCGGTCAGGTTGGAGCGGCGTAGCAGGTCCACCGATCCGCGGATTACGGTGAGCAGGTTGTTGAAGTCATGGGCCACGCCGCCGGTCAGCTGGCCCACCGCCTCGACCTTCTGCGCCTGGCGCAGGGCGTCCTCGGTCTGACGCAACGTTTCCTGCTGCGCGCGTTCGGCGGTCATGTCGCGGCCGGTGAGGAACACCAGCGTGCCGCTTGCCGCGGCGACCCAGGCGATGTGATGCACGGCCCCGTTGCGGTGCAGGTGGCGTACTTCGAAGGCAAAGCCGGGCGCCGCGTCTGCGTCGGCGAGCACGGTTTCGATCCGGGCGCGGTCTTCGGGGTGGACCAGGTCGATGAACGGGCAGCCTTCCACGTCCTCGCTTGCGAAGCCCAAGGTGCGATCCCAGGCTGCGTTCGCCTCGCGGATGACCCAGTCGGAGGAAATCGCCGCCTGAAGGTCGGGCGAGTAACGCCAGAGCCGGTCGAGTTCGGCGGCGCTTTCCTCCAGGCTCGCCTGCATGCGCCGTTCGGCCGCGACGCGGTCGGACTGGTCGAGCATGGCGCCGACCATGCGGATCGCCTGTCCCTGCTCGTCGCGGATCACATAGCCGCGATCGCGCACATCGGCATAGCTGCCATCGGCGCGCTCAAAGCGATATTCGCCGATCCAGTCGGTCCCCTCACCTTCGATAACCGCGTGAATCTCGCGGTCGATCCGGTCACGATCCTCGGCATGGATGTGCGCGATCCACCAAGCCCCGCTTTCGCTCGCCGCTTCGCGCTCGTGCCCATAGGCCGTGTACAGTGCCTCGTTCCACGCGATGGCATCGGAAACGAGGTCCCAGTCCCAGATTGCGTCGTTCGTCGCCCGCCCGGCGAGCCGAAGCCGCTCCTCGGTCTCCTGCACGCGGATCTGTGCCAGCCGCTCCTTGGTGACGTCCTGTGCGGTGCCGACGAGGCGCACCGGGCGTCCGTCTTCGAAATAGGCCTGTCCCCTGGCGGAGACGTAACGCAGCTTGCCATCCTCGATGCCGATGGTGCGATATTCGATTTCAAAGGTGCCGGGCCCCGCAGCGTCCAGCGACGCTGCGACGGCGGCATCGGCGCGCACGCGGTCGTCGGGATGGACGCCGCGCAGGAACGCTTCCTCATAGCTGACCGGCGCGCCGGGGCTGAGCCCGAAGAGTTCGCGGCAGCGGTCATCCCATTCGAGCACGCCTTCCATGATGCGATAATCGAACGTGCCCAGACGCGCCGAGCGGGTGGCGATGGCGGCGCGTTCGCGGCTGAGCTCCAGCGCGCTGCGCATCGCATGCTCAGGCGTGATGTCGCGCAGGGCCTTGACGAACCCGGGACCGGAAGCGCCGGCGAGCGGCGTCATCGCGCCATGCGCGTAGAACCGGCTGCCGTCCTTGCGGACATGCCAACGCTCGTCGGAAGCGCGGCCATCGCGCAGCGCGGTTTCGAACTCCTGAGCCGGCACGCCGTTCGCGACATCTTCAGGCGTGAACATCCGCTCAGCCGTTCGGCCGAGCATCTCGACCTCGCTCCAACCGAGGATCGTCTGCGCGCCCTGGTTCCAGCTGGTGACACGGCCATCGGCGTCGAAGGCGATGATCGCACTGTCGATCGCGGAGTCGACGATGGAATGGTAGCGGTCGCGCGACGCCTGTGCCTGCCGCGCCGTTTCCGATCGCGTCAGTGCGTCCTCGCGCTTGTCCACCGCGAGCCGCAGTTCGAGAAGCGCCACCACCTGCTGACCAAGTAGCCGCAGCGCATCCTGCTGCATCGGGTTCAACCCACCGGGGCGCGGCGCGGTGTCGATCGCGCACAGGCTTCCGACTGCCATCCCATCCTGCGTCACCAGGGGCATGCCGGCATAGAAGCGGATGTACGGATCGGCGGTCACCAGCGACATTGCCGCCGTTCGCGGATCCGCGCTCAGGTCCTCGATCTGGAACAGCCCTTCCTGCCGGATCGCCAGGGCACATACCGAGGTGTTGATGGAGGTTTGCTCAGCGTCGGTCCCCGCGCGTGCCTTGAACCATTGGCGGTGCTGGTCGACCAGGCTGATCAGCGCGATAGGCACCTGGCAGACGCCTTGCACCAGCGCCACGATCTGGTCGAAGTGCGGTTCGGGCGCCGTGTCCAGCACGTTGAATCGCCGCAGGGCGCTCAGGCGTTCGTCTTCGTTCGGCATATTTGCTGGCGAGGGCCCCACGAACACGTTCCAACGCGTTCAATCTGAACGATCTTAGAGCAGAGGCGACATGCGCTCAAGCAGCCATGCGCGCTCTTGCGAGCGCATCTCTCACGGACCCGGATGCTTGGCCGCCCATTGATCCCGGGTTCAGCAGGCATACCTAAGCCCCTTGGTTGCCACGGAGCTTTCTGAATGTCCTCTGCCGACGCCGGCGCGCTGTTTCGCCCTTTTCGTATCAAATCGCTCGAACTCAAGAACCGTATCGTCATGGCGCCGATGACCCGCGCGATGGCGCCGGGCGGCATTCCTGGCGAGGAACAGGCTGCCTATTACCGGCGCCGCGCAGAAGCCGAGGTCGGCCTGATCCTGTCCGAAGGCACGGTGATCGACCGTCCGGCATCGCGCAACATGGCGGGCATCCCGTTCTTCCACGGTGAGTCCGCGCTGGGCGGATGGAAGCAGGTGGTGGACGAAGTCCATGCCGCAGGCGGCAAGATGGGCCCGCAGATCTGGCACACCGGATCGACCAAGGGTTCGGATGGCTGGACGCCCGACGCGCCGGTCGAGAGCCCGTCCGGCCTGCTCGCGCCGGGCAAGCCGCGGGGCGAGGCGATGAGCGAGGAAGCGATCGCCGACACCGTCGCCGCCTTCGCCCGCGCCGCCGCCGACGCCAAGCGCCTGGGCTTCGACACGGTAGAGATCCATGGCGCGCACGGCTACCTGATCGACCAGTTCTTCTGGGCCGGTACCAATGAGCGCAGCGACCGCTATGGCGGCGCCACCATTCGCGAGCGCTCGCGCTTTGCGGGCGAGATCGTTTCTGCGATCCGCGAGGCGGTTGGCCCCGATTACCCGATCATCCTGCGCGTGAGCCAATGGAAGCAGCAGGATTATGCCGCCCGTCTGGCCGAGACGCCTGACCTGATGGCCGACTGGCTGCAGCCGCTTGTGGATGCGGGTGTGGACGTGCTGCACTGTTCGCAGCGGCGGTTCTGGGAGCCCGAGTTCCCTGAGCTGGACGGTGAGAAGGGTCTGAACTTCGCCGGCTGGGCAAAGAAGCTGACCGGGGCGGCGACGATCAGCGTCGGATCGGTCGGGCTGTCGGGCGAGTTCCTGGCGGCGTTTGGTGGCGAAGGGTCGACGACGGTCGGACTAGAGCGTCTCGTAGAGCGTATGGAGCGGGACGAATTCGACCTGATCGCGGTTGGCCGCGCGCTGATCAGCGATGCGAACTGGGTGACCAAGGTGAAGGCGAACGACCGCGAGAACCTGAAGGGGTTCGACGCGGCCGCGCTGGGTGAACTCGTCTAAGTCCTCATGGAATAAGCAAAGTCGAGCCCGTCGTGTCGCCCGCCTCTAGCGCGCGATGGGCTTGCGCTGCGTCTTCCAGAGCGAAGCGCCGGCCGATTTCGGGCCGTAGCTTGCCCGAGGCGAGCAGATCGAACAGGCGGGCGGCGCCCGCGGCGCGCTCCTGGGGCGTGACGTAATAGTCGAAGAGCTTGGGGCGGGTGACGAACAGCGAGCCATGATCGTTGAGGGTGGCGAGCTTGACCCCCTCTACCGGGCCGCTGGCGTTGCCATAGCTGACCACCAGCCCGCGGCGGGCGCACGATTTGAGCGAGGCTTCCCAGGTTGCGGCGCCGACGCCGTCGAACACCACGGGCACGCCTTCACCGCCGGTGATCTCGCGGACGCGGGCGGCGATGTCGTCCTCGCCCGAAAGAAGGATATGATCGGCGCCCGCGGCTTGCGCCACCGCCACCTTTTCAGCGCGGCCAACAGTGCCGATCACGGTAACACCAATTGCCTTGAGCCATTGGATCAGAAGCTGCCCCACCCCGCCCGCTGCCGCGTGAACCAGGACAGTGGCACCGGGCTGTACCCTGGCTACGCGCTCCACCATGAACTCAGCGGTGCAGCCCTTGAGCAGCGTGGCGGCGGCGGTGCTTTCTTCCACGCCATCGGGCAGCTTGAACAGGCTGGCGGCGGGGACGTTGCGGGCAGTGGCATAGGCGCCGATCGGGCCGAAGAGCGCCACGCGGTCGCCTGCGGCGAACCGGTCGACCCCCTCGCCTACTGCCTCGACAACGCCCGCGGCCTCGACGCCCAGGCCGCTGGGCAGCGCGACCTTGTAAAGGCCGGAGCGGTGATAGGTGTCGATGAAGTTGAGGCCGATTGCGGTGTTGCGCATCCGGACCTCACCGGGGCCAGGATCGGGCAAGTCGACATCGGCCCAACCAATGACTTCCGGGCCGCCGGTCCGTTCGATCCGAGCCATTCGTGCCATGCCGCGTCTCCCTGCCTTACACCGGCCAGACCCATAGGATGAGCGGGGTGGCGATCACCAGCACCAACAGTGACAAGGGCGCGCCGAGCCGGGCATAATCGCCAAAGCGATAGCCGCCCGGCCCCATTACCAGCGTGTTGCACTGATGCCCGATGGGGGTGAGGAAGTCGCACCCTGCCCCCACTGCGGTGGCCATCAGGAACGCTTCGGGCCGATAGCCGAGGGCACCGGCAAAGGTGGCGGCGATCGGCGCCATCACCAGCACGGTCGCGGCATTGTTGAGGAACGGGGTGACCGCCATCGCGGCCGCCAGGATCAGCGCCACCGCGCCCCAGGGCGGCAGCGTGGCGGCGAGATGCGACAGCCCGTCGCCGATCAGATCGGTGGCGCCGGTGGTGCGCAGCGTGTCGCTGACGGGGATCAGCGCGCCGAGCATCACCAGGATCGGCCATTCGATATGGTCATAGGC
The DNA here is from genome assembly GCF_021043375.1 of Sphingomonas sp. IC-56. Classification (GTDB taxonomy): domain Bacteria; phylum Pseudomonadota; class Alphaproteobacteria; order Sphingomonadales; family Sphingomonadaceae; genus Sphingomonas. Next base: position 24,035 of record NZ_JAJNDV010000005.1, on the reverse strand, counting down.
CTCGCGCAGCGGTAGCGCGCCCAGCAGGATGGTGAGCGCCGCCGCCGCGAAGAAGGCCACTGCAACGGGGACATAGCCGGTCGCGGTCGCCAGCATCGCGACGCCAAGGATGGCGAGCGGCAACAGGCCCTTGCGCGCGCTGCCCAGGCGCAGGCTGCGTTCGGCAAGCGGCAGGCAACCAAGGTCACGCAGCCGCTCCATCAGCAGTTCGAGCGGGCCCTGAAGCACGATCACGTCGCCGGGGCACAGTTCAATCTCGCCCAGGCGCTTGGCCAGCCGCTTGCCGCGCCGCGACACCGCGATCAGATTGACCCCGAAACGCTCGTGCAGCCCTAGGCGTCCAGCGGTGAAGCCGACCAGCGCCGAGTCCGAGCCGATCACTGCCTCGATCACGCCGACATCGTCGTTCGACTTCTCGGAGGTCTGGCGATCATGCCCCTCCAGTTCCAGGCCATCGGCGGCGATCACGCGCTCCAGGCTTTCGGGCGGGCCGGCGAGGATCAGCAGATCCTCGGGCTGTAGCGTCGCGTCGGGGAATGGCGCCGAGCGGAGGCCCGCGCGCATAATGCTGCGGATGGTGACTTCATGGTCGTGGCGTTCGCGGAACTGGGCGACGGTTTCGTCCACCGCGGGGGAGCCTGCAGGGATCTCGGCTTCGGTGACGTAATCCTTGATGTCGATCGCTTCGCCCAGCGTCACGGCGCCGCGGCGGTCGCGCGGCATCAGGCGATAGGCGAAGCGCAGGAAGATGAGTCCCACGACCGTCAGCACCAAGCCGACGGGCGCATAATCGAACATGCCGAAGGGCTGGCCGGTCATTTCCTCGCGCACGCGGCTGACGATGATGTTGGGCGAGGTGCCGATCAGCGTGATGAGCCCGCCGAGCAGCGACGCGAACGACATCGGCATCAGGAACACGGCCGGCGTCGCCTTGGAGCGCTTGGCCATCTGGAACGCGACCGGCATCATCATCGCCAGCGCACCGATATTCTTGACGAGCGCCGACGCGAAGCCGACGCTGGCGGTCAGCAGCAGCAATTGCGAGCGGACACGCTTCACGCGCTTTTGCAGGAGCAGCATCGCGCTTTCGATCACGCCCGAGCGCTGCACCGCGCCCGAAAGCACCAGCGCGGAGCCGACGATGATGACAATGTCGTCAGAAAAGCCGGTGAACGCGTCCTTTGGCTTGACGATGCCGACCGCGAGCGCGGCGAGCAGCGCCATCACCGCGACCAGATCGTAGCGGAACCGTCCCCAGATGAAGAGCAGCATCATGCCCGCGAGCACGCAGGCCGAAAGTATCTGGGGTGTGGTCATTCCGCCTCGGCAAGGATTCAGGTAACCACCTGAACTCGCGGAAGGTTTGCGGGGTCCGCCCCGCCCTTGCCCAGAAAAAAGATTTAGCGGGTGCGGCTCAGTGCACGGTGCCGATAGCGCGCGGGATCGACATCAACACCACCAGCCGCTCGATCTGGCGCCAGCGGCAGAAATGGATGTGGTTGCCGACATCCCGGCTGCGGTCGGCGCGGGCGGCGGCTTCCGAGCCGGCATGCTCGCCAAAGGCGCGGATCAGTTCGCTCGCGTCCGCGACTTCGCGCGCGTCACCGAGATAAGGCAGATATTCCATGATCACTCCGGCACGGGCCGGTCGCGCAAGGACCGGCGGCAGCGGCTTTGCCACACAGAACTGAAGCTTCCGCCGACAGGTGCGGTGAACGGCCGCTAACCATGTCGAGGGGAGTGGCGCGCGCGGTGCGGCTTCGATACAGCCGGTGCATGGCTGATCCTCAATCGAAAACGCCGGTGGCCGGCGGCTGCTTCCTGTCGCTGGCGATCCTGGTCGGTGTGGCAATCGGCGCTATGCAGGGCCAGGCATCGCTGGGGTTCGTGATCGGGCTGGGCGTGGGACTGGCGATTGCGATCGCGGTGTGGCTGCGGGACCGGATGCGTTAAGCTGACGGTGGGCGCTTCGACCGGCTAGTTCCCCGCGGAGGCCCGGGAACTGAGAAGCTCAGACTTAGAATTTTCGATTTCGTCGCCGGCGTTGAGTCGGGGTCCCGCTCCCTCTCGCGAATAGAAGAAGCGGGATCCCGGCTCGAGGCCGGGATGACGGAGGAGGCTAGCGGCTCGCGTAGGGGCGGCCGGACTGGAGGAGGCGCTGGCGCGCGGTGTTGCCCGGGACTGCGATGTGGGTTGCCGGGTCGAACTCGACGCCTGCGCCGTCGCCGTCCTGCGGCACCCAGATTTCCACTGTAGTGTTGGTGTAGCCGTGGGGGAGATAGCGGACGTAATAGCCGTCGGGATGGTGGCTCCAGCGGCCGTTCGGCACGCCCATGCTGCCGGGGCCTTGCGGTGCCAAGCCCGCCAGCACCGCGACGCGCTCCAGCTCGGCGAAGCTGGTGCCCGGCGTCGTCAGCATGCGGCGAAGATCGGCCTCGGCCTCCATGACCTGGCGGACTTCGCGCGGCAGGTTGTTGGCGATCATCGGATCGCCGAGCAGGTCAAGCGCGCTGCGGTTGAGGCCGGCGAGCTGGCGTGGGGTGAGCAGCTGGGCGGCGACCATCTTGAGCTCGTTCGACAGGTTCTCGAACCTGGCGCGCGCCAGGATCGCCCATAGCAGTGCCTGGATATCGTGCTGGTCGATGTCGGGATGCGCGACCGAATTGCGCACGATCGCCATCACCACTTCCCGCGCTGCCCCGAGCGGCGGCGCGTAGAGATAGCCGTCGCCACCGCCAGGACCATAGGTGCCGGCCTGGAGACAATAGCTCTGCGCGTGAAAGGCGAAATAGCCCGGCTGGAGGATGAAGGCGCCGGTGGGCGTGCGCTGGAGTGTCGAGAGCGAACGCTTGGGCTCGCGCGGCACGAAGCCGTCGCGAGTGGGATCCCCCCACTGCGCATCAGGCAGGCTGGTGGTGATCGGGTCCTTTTGCAGCTTGGGCAGGCTGATGCCGGCCTTGCGGGCGAGCTTACCCAGTCCGCCGAACTGCGCCTGCGCCGGAGTGGCACCCAGCAACAACCCCGCCGATAGGGCGGTACACAGCATCACACGCAATTTCATGTCGTCCCCTCTTGTACCCGCATGTCGGTCCCAACCGCATGCATGGCGCGGCTTGCCTACATAGATCATGCGGGGTGTGCCAGCCCGCAGGTGGAGAGCTACACCAGCGAGCGGCTCATCCAAGCGACGCGGCCGATGACTTCCACTTCGTGTCCTTTGCAGTGGCGTGGCGGATAGGCCGGATTTTCGCTGACCACGTCCAGGCCGCCGCCCAGAACAGGGCGCAGCCGCTTCACCATCAACGCCCCCTCGATGCGGATCACGAAGATGCCGCCGCGGCCGCGTAGCTGCGCTCGGTCTCGGTCGACCAGGATCTCGTCACCGTCAAACAGCAGCGGTTCCATCGAATCGCCTTCGACGCGGATCATCGATGCAGCCTCCGGGCGCACCCCCAACTGGCGCAGCAGCGCGGGGGAGAGTTCGCCCGGACGGCGTGCCGCCTCGGCATCAGTGAGCCGGCCAGGCCCTGCCGACGCGCCGACATCGAGCCGCGCAATCTCGACCAGCCCGGATGCCGGCGGCCCGCCGAGTTGCGCATCGGGGACGCCGAAGAACGCGGCGAGGCGCTGGCGGTCGCCCTCTGCCAGCGTGCGCGGGGAGCCGCGGCGGACATATTGCTGAAGATAGGCCGGGTTGCGCCCGATCACGCGCGACAGCTCGGCAAAGCCGATGCCCTGCTCCGCCATCAGCGCTTCGAGCGCGGCACGCTGATCGGCTTCATCCATGATGGACTCTGTACAATAGGAAATTTCCTAGACAAGTAGGATTTGAAGAACAAAACGGGATCATATTCAGCGACTCGGGAGGGAGCAAGTGGATGCCGATACAGCGCGAGATCGAGAAGTTTCTGAAGCGCACCGCCATGCCCCCGAGCGTTTTCGGCAGGCGGGCGGTGGGCGATCCACGGCTGGTGCACGACCTGCGCAATGGTCGCGAACCGCGCCCGGCGACTGTGGCGCGGATCGAGGCGTTCATCGCCGCCCAGGGGTTGGGGCGATGAGCCGCGGACCCGATGCGGCGACGCTGCTGGGCCGGGCGCTGCTGGCCTCCGCGCAGGCTGCGGGATGTCCGGTGGTGCTGGTGAGTGCCGACTGGACGCGCTGGGCGAGCGCGACCTTTGTGGGAGCGCGGCATAGCATCGCGTTGCGGGCTAGCCCCTCCCCGCTTCTCGACGCCTGGCTGGCAGGATTGGGCGAGGCGGAGTTCGCCTTGCGCGGGCACATCGTGGCGGACCTGGCGGTGACCGGCGTGGCGCGCGAGGGCGCGTGGCTCGAGGTGATGCTGGAGGCGCTGAGCGTCGAGGAACGCTGAGTGCCCGGCGACAGGGGCCGATGGCGCGGCGAAACGTGGCGGCGGCGGCAACCCGCCACGGGTGCGCACGTTACGCAGTCGAGCCAGCGCGATGCCCGCGTCGGCCCCCCGTTTGGAGTAGTCTATGCGCAAGCTCTTGATGACGTTCGGCCTGCTGGCCGTTGCGGTGCCGATGACCAGCGCCACTGCCAATGTGGACGACCAGCGCTACCGCAACCGTGAAGTGCGCCAGGAACAGCGCGAGTGCCGCCGTGAACTGCGCCGCGCCGACAGCCGCCGCGAATATAATCGCGAGCTGCGCGAATGCCGCCGCGAACTGCAGCGGGCGCGCCAGTCGGGTCGGTATCAGAACTGGGATCGCCGCTGGCGGAACTGGTAAGCTTTGAGCGCGCGCGGGAGCTTAGGCTTTCGCGCCTCTCAGGCGCGACGAGCCATGCTGCGCAGGCTGGCGAGCGTGTCTTCCAGGCCGCGGTCCTCGCCGCGGGAGAGACGCGGTTCGGGCTTGGGAATGGCAGCGGGAGCGCCACGACGAATGACGCCGCGCTCGAGCCGCTCGAGCAGGGCGTGGACGGAGGCTTCGGTTTCCGGGCGAGCGAGTGCTTCGTCGCTGCGCGGCCTGGTGGCAAAGGGATAAGCTGGCGCGGATGCCCGTGGGGGTAGCGCGAAGGTTTCGAAGCGCTCCACTGGTGCGGGCTTCGGCTCGGCGGGCGCGGGTGCAGCCTCGGCTTTGGGCTTGAGCGGCGGAAGGATTGGCGGGGGCAGCGGCACATCGGGCACGGCCTGCGGATCGAAGGCGGCGAGTGGCTGATCGAGATCGGCCGGAAGCGGCTGTTCGATGGGCTCGGGCTTGGTCTCGACCACGACCGGCTTGAGCGGCAGCGGTGCGGCTTCGATAGGTGCTTCGGCCTTGAGCGGGCGCTCTACGGCGGCCTCGACGGGTCTCAGCGGCGTGAGCGGAAGCGGCTTCGCGGCCGGGGGCGCGCCGACTTCGAGGAAGGGCGTGCCCAGGTCGCGCGCGGCCATCAGCGGCGGGCGTGGCGGCGCGTCGGGATGCGCGTCGGCACGGCGCAGCACCGGCGCGCGACCGGCATCGGGCTGCGGCCGGGGCTTGGCGGTCTGGAGATCGACGGTCTTGGTGCCGACCAGCACGAACAGGGTGAGCCCGGCCATGATGCCGAAGAAACCGCCGGCACCGAGTGCCAGGCAGAAGCGGGCGGTGAAGCCGAGCGGTGGCTCCGCGGCGGCGATGATCGCCGGCAGGCCGCTGCCCATCACCAGCGACTCAAGCGTGGCTGTGGGCAGCACCAGCGCGCTCAGCGCGGCGAGCGCGCCGACGATTCCAGCGCCCAGCAAGGCGATGGGTGCCTTCATGCGTTCACCGGAGCCGTGCGCGACCGCGAGTCTCTCATGAGTCGTGGTTGTGCCAGACTATGGTAAACAGAATCATACCGCTCGACATTGTCGGCCCAGTTGCGCTCCGCCTCCACAAAGGCGCGAGCCCGGGCGCGGCGGGCGTCCCACCCCTCGCGCTGGGCGAACAGGGTTGCCACCGAGGCAGCCAGCGCCTGCGGATCGTCGGGCGCGAACAAGGTGCCGGTGTCGCCGTCGCGGATAAGCTCACGGTGGCCGCCGACGTTCGACGCGGCAACCAGCCGCTTCTGCGCCATGGCCTCAAGGGGCTTCAAGGGAGTGACCAGTTCGGTCAAGCGCATCTGCTTCCGCGGGTACACCAGGACATCAATGAGGCTGTAGTAACGCTCAACCTGGTCATGGGGTACCCGGCCCACGAACTGGATGCGGTCGGCCGCGGGCGACGCGGTGGCGCGGGCGCGCAGCGCGGCCTCGGCAGGGCCGCCGCCGACCAGCACCAGCTGCATCGCCGGGCGCGCCGCGACCAAAGCGGGCATGGCGTCGATCAATATGTCGAGCCCTTCATAGTCGTAGAAGCTGCCGATGAAGCCGATCGTCTCGCTACCGGCGGTGCCGAGTTGTGCGGCGAGCGCCTGATCCAGGAGAAGCGGATCGCCGAACAGGTCGAGATCGACGCCGTTGGGCGACACGAAGATCTTCTCCGACTCGATGCCGCGGTCGACCAGATCCTGGCGGAGCCCCTCGCAGATCACCGCGACGGCATCGGCCTGCTTTACCGCGCGGGTTTCGAGCGCGCGGGTCACGCGGTAGCGCCAACTGCCCTCACGCCCTGTGCCGTTGCCGACAGCAGCGTCCTCCCAGAAGGCGCGGATTTCATAGACGAACGGGAGGCCAAGGCGGCGCGCGGCGCGCTGGCCGGCGATGGCGTCGAGCACGGGGGAATGGGCGTGGAGCACGTCCGGGCGGAACGCCTTCGCCACAGCCCGGATGCGGCGAGCGAAGGCGCCGACCTCGCGCCACTCGCCGAGCGGCGCGGGTGCGGGCTTGGGTGGTTCGGTGCGGAAGAAGCGCAGGCCGTCGACCAGCTCCTCAGCAGCAGGACTTTGGCCGTGGCGCGGGCCAGTCACCGCCGCCACGTCCCAGCCGCGGGCGATCTGCGCCTTCAGAATCGCGCGGGTGCGGAAGGTATAGCCGCTGTGCAGCGGCAGGCCGTGGTCCAGGATGTGCAGGATCCGCATGGCCTTTCCCTGACATGAGAGCCCTTAACGGCGCGTCAACTGCATTGGGTTAGCAAGGCGGCGTAGAGGAGCGGTGACCGGCGCATGATCGACAATTTCTCGCTGGCCGTGACTCATGGGCTGATGCTGATCGCCGCGTTCCTGCTGTTGCGCCGCCCCGACCTGGACCAGGAAACGGGCGCGCAGGACGCGCAGGACGCGCAGGTGTCCTCTCGCAAGCGGCGATGGGGCAAGCGCGGTGCATGACATCCCCTTTGTGGTGTTCCTGGTGGCGCTGCTCGCCACCGGGTTTCGCCGGCCGTTCCTGTTCGTGCTTGCCTATGCCTATATCGACATCGTCTCGCCGCAGCGGCTGACCTATATCTTGCTGAACTCGGTGCCGGTTTCGATGATCGCAGTCGGGCTGGCGGTGCTCGGCTGGGCAATCACCGACGACAAGCGCGACATGCGCGTCGCGCCGCGCCAGCTGCTGATCGTCGCGCTGCTGGGCTATTGTTACTACACCACCCTCAACGCCGACTTCAAATTGGAGGCGCTGGAGAAATGGGCCTGGGTGTGGAAGGCGCTGGCGTTCGCCGCCTTCCTGCCGCTGACGCTGCGCACCAAGCTGCGCATCGAGAGCCTGTTGCTGTTCATGGTGCTATCGGCTGCATCGATCATCATCGTGGGCGGGATCAAGACACTCGCCTCGGGCGGCGGCTATGGCGAATTGAACCTGATGGTGACCAACAATTCGGGGCTGTACGAAGGGTCGACCATTTCCACCGTGGCGATCGCAATCATTCCGCTGATCCTGTGGTTCTCGCGCTTTGGCACGATCTTTCCGCCGGACTGGAAAGTGAGGGGGTTCTGCTACGCGCTGATCTTTGCCTGCCTGCTGATCCCGGTGGGCACCTCGACGCGTACAGGCCTGCTGTGCATCGTGCTGCTGGCGCTGCTGCTGATCCGCGACGCCAAGCGCAAGGTCGTTTATCTGACCGCACTCGGCTGCCTGGGGCTCCTTGCCATCCCGTTCTTGCCCGCTTCGTTCACCGAGCGGATGGGCACGATCAAGACCTATCAGGGCGATGCGTCCGCCTCCACGCGGCTGGCGGTTTGGCAGTGGACGATGGACTATGCCAAGACCCGCCCCATGGGCGGGGGGTTCGAGGCGTATCGCCAGAACCGCATCCGATATGAAAAGGTCAGCGTGACCGAGGCCGGCGGCCAGGCTGAAGTGGCGCGCAGCCTGGAAGTCGACCAGGCGCGCGCCTATCACAGCGCCTATTTCGAGATGCTGGGCGAGCAGGGCTATCCCGGGCTGGTGTTGTGGCTGGTGATCAATCTGGCCGGCATCTTCCGCATGGAAGTGCTGCGGCGGCGCTACCGCAAACCCGAGCCAGGCGAGGAATGGATCAGTCCGCTGGCCTCTGCGCTGCAAAGCGCGCACATCATCTACATGCTGGGGGCGACGTTCATCGCCATCGCGTTCCAGCCGTTCGTGTACATGTTGATCGGCGCGCAGATCGGGCTGGATACCTATGTGACGCGCAAGCGGGCCGAGGGTGCCTGGCGGCCGCTGCGCAAGCAGAAGCTGGCCGCGGCGTGACGCGCGAACTCAAGGCGCTGACCAGCATGCGCGGGCTCGCCGCCTGGGCGGTGGTGCTGTTCCATGTGCGCCTGTCGATTGCCGGCCTGCCGCCCGCCGCGGAGGCGGTGCTGGCCAAAGGCTATCTGGCGGTCGACTTCTTCTTCCTGCTGTCCGGCTTCGTGATCTGGCTAAGCGCGTCGGAGGTGCTACGCGACGAGGGGGTGCGCGCGGTGCCGCGCTTCCTTCAGCGCCGGGTGGCGCGGATCTGGCCGCTGCACCTGTTCATGCTGGGGTGTGCGGTGCTGCTGGCGCTTGTGCTGCTGGCGACCGGGCGCGCGGCGGCGCAGTTCCCCTGGGACGAGTTGCCGCTGCATCTGCTGCTGCTCCAGAATTGGGGGTTCACCGATGCGCTCAGCTGGAACGATCCGGCCTGGTCGATCTCGTGCGAACTGGCGGCTTACCTGATGTTTCCCCTGCTGGTGGTGAGCGTAGACTGGCGGCGGGTTCCTTCGGTTGTGGTTGTGAGTGCCGTTGTGGGGCTGCTGGTGGCGCTTCATTTGCTGTACCGCCTATACGGTGCTGCCAGCTTGGGGGACGCGATCCCGCGGCTTGGCGTGGTCCGGTGCACGCTGGAGTTCGCCGCGGGTACTGGCATCGGCGCGCTGTGGCTTCGCTGGCGGGCGCACGGGCGCGGCATCGCCTTGGCCGCTGCGCTCCTCGGGCTGGCATTGCTGATGGCAGCTGCCTTGGGTGCGCTTCCTGAGACCCTTGCGGTTCCGGCGGGCTTTGCTGCGTTGCTGCTTGCGTTGGCGCTCAGCGCTGGACGCGCGGGCAATGTGCTCGAAGTCGCGCCGCTGCATTATCTGGGCGAGATCAGCTACGCGACCTATCTCGGCCATTTCCTGCTGTGGTTTGTCTTCAAGCTGGTGCTCGTGGGGCCGAGCGGCATGATTGGCTGGCCGCTACTGGCACTGTACCTGTTGCTGGTGCTGGCGAGCTCGGTGGTGCTGTATCATCTGGTCGAGCGGCCGGCGCAGCGCTGGGTGAACCGGCTCGCCCTGCCCCGCCCCCGCGCCGCCGCCATCTAGGCTGGTCCCGGAACGAACGCGGGTCCCCAGGCATTCATTGGCACCACTCGCGAGGACGTCATGGCAGCCACCGACATCGTCTATGTCGATGATCAGGAAACGGGAATCACCCGGCGCAAAGTGCGCAATGGCTGGGGCTATTGGGATGCCGATGGTCAGCGCATCACCGACCGCGACGAAATCGACCGGCTGAACAAGATCGGCCTGCCGCCGGCCTATGTGAACGCGTGGTTCTGCCCCGATCCCAACGGGCACATCCAGGCGATCGGCTACGACGAAAAAGGGCGGAAGCAGTATCGCTATCACGCCGGGTTTCGCGAGGCGCAGGAGGCGGCGAAGTATGACCGTTGTTCCGGGTTCGGCCATAGCCTGCCGCGACTGCGCGAGCGGGTCGAGGCCGATCTGAAGCTGCGTGGGCTGTGCAAGCAAAAGGCAGTGGCGGCGGTGGTGCGGTTGCTCGATCTGGGCACGATCCGCGTCGGCAACGAAGCCTATGCGCAGGAGAATAAGAGTTTTGGTGCGACCACGCTGCGCAAGCGTCACGCCAAGGTGAAGGGCCAGACACTCAAGCTTCAGTTCCGCGCCAAATCGGGCAAGATGCGGATCATGACGGTAACCGACCGGACGCTGAGCGCGTTCGTGAAGCGGTGCCAGGACCTGCCGGGGCAGAACCTGTTCCGCTGGGTCGACGACGCTGGCGAGGCGCATCCGGTCACCTCCACCGACGTGAACTGCTATATCCAGGACGCGATGGGCGGCGAGTTCTCCGCCAAGCATTTCCGCACCTGGGGGGCGAGCGTGATCGCATTTCGGACGCTGGCGAGCGCGAGCGACTATGTCGGCATCAAGTCGGTGCTCGAGCCAGTGACCGAGGCGCTGGGCAACACGCCGTCGATTGCGCGCAAGTCCTATGTCCATCCCCGCTTGATCGAACTGGCCAAGGACAAGGTGGCGCAGGCGGAGTTCCGCGCGGGGCTGCGGCTACCGCGCTCCACTCGCTTCCTCACCCGCTATGAGCGCGGGTTGATCCAGTTCCTGGAAGAAGAAATCATCGACGATCTGCAACAGCAAGAGGCTGCCTGACCGCCCGCATGACCAACAAAAGTTCGAGCGCGCCCATCCTGCCGTCTGGCCAGTCGCTGCAAAGTCAGGCGCGCAGCCTGTTCCACGACTCCTTCGTGTGGTTCCAGCATCACTGGCTGGAGATCCTGATCTCCGGCGGCATTGCGGCGGCGATCGTGCTGCTGCTCCACGGCATCCGCGCCTGGGCGATCCGGCTGTGCAGCCATGGATCAGGCACGGCCAACTGGACGTCGATCATCGGGCGCGCGCTGGCGAAGACCGGCAATTTCTTCATCATCATGGCCGCGCTCCAATTGGTGTCGGGCTATGCCGATCCGCCGCAGACGGTCGCCACCACGATCCGCGTGCTGTTCACGGTGGCCGCGGTGTTCCAGGGCGCGATCTGGGTGCGCGAGCTGATCTTTGGCGCGATCGAGCATCGCACCACGTCGGAAACTTATCACAACGAAGGGCTGGCCAGCGCACTGGGGATCATCCGCCTGCTGGTGTCGATCGCGCTGTTCGCTATCGCGACGGTGATGGTGCTGAGCAATGTCGGGGTGAACGTGACCGGGCTGGTCGCTGGCCTGGGCATCGGCGGCATCGCCATTGGTCTGGCCGCGCAGGGCATCTTCGGCGACCTGATCGCGGCGCTGTCGATCATTTTCGACCGGCCGTTCCGTGTGGGCCAGAACATCAAGTATGACACCACGTCGGGCACGATCGAGCAGATTGGGCTGAAGTCCACGCGTATTCGCTCGTTCGACGGCGAGCTGCGGATCATCTCCAACCGGCAGCTGCTGGACAAGGAGATCCAGAACCTCAGCGACCGAAACCATATCCGCTTCAGCTGGATGCTGGGGGTGGCGTATGAGACGCCGCCCGAAGTGCTCGACCGGATCCCTGGCATCCTCAACGAGATCGTCGAGGCCGAGGGCGCCAAGGCGCCGCGCGCGGGCTTCTCGACCTTCAACGCCAGCTCGCTGGATTATGAGCTGATCGTCGAAGTGCCGTCGAGCGACTGGAGCGTGGCGCACCCGATCCGCGACCGGATTGCCACTGCAATCCTGCGGCGGTTCGCGGCCGAGAAGATCAGCATTCCCTATCCGACACAGACCACCTTCACGGCTGCGCCGGATGGGACGTTGGTGATGCCCTACCCCGATCCGCAGACGGTTCGGGTGGACGGGGGCGCAAGCTGATCCTCCCCGCGAGGGTGAGGATCAGGCCGGCCTAGATCCCGCCTTCGTCCAGGCTGAGCAGCGTCGCGTTGCCGCCGGCACTGGTGGTGTCGACCGAGATCGAGCGTTCGGCGCAGAAGCGGTGGAGATAGTGCGGGCCGCCGGCCTTGGGGCCGGTGCCCGACAGGCCCTCGCCGCCGAAGGGTTGTGAGCCGACCACCGCGCCGATCATCGAGCGATTGACGTAAAGGTTGCCGACGCGCGCGCGTGCCTCCGTCAGTTCGGCCGAGCGGGCGATGCGGCTGTGCAGCCCCATGGTGAGGCCGAAGCCCTTGTTGTTCACCCGAGCGATGGTTTCCTCCAGCGCGCCAGCTTTCCAGGTGGCTACGTGGAGGATCGGGCCGAACCATTCACGCGACAGATCGTCGATCGAGTCGAGCCGCACCATGGTCGGCGGTACGAACAGGCCGCTTGCCGGCACCGGCAGCGTCTTGATCCAGCGGCCCTTCACGCTCTCACGATAGCCCATCAGATGGTTATAAGCGGCCTGGTCGATGACCGGGCCGACATCGGTGGCGGGATCGCCGGGGTCGCCGATCACCAGTTGCTCCATGGCGCCGCGCAGCATCTCGATCACGCCCTCGGCGATTTCTTCCTGGAGCAACAGCAGGCGCAGGGCCGAACAGCGCTGGCCGGCCGAGCGGAAGGACGAGGTGAGCACGTCGGCTACCACCTGTTCGGGCAGCGCGGTCGAGTCGACGATCATCGCGTTGATGCCGCCGGTTTCGGCGATCAGCGGCACGATAGGGCGGTCATCGCCTTCGAGCAGCGATCGGGCGATCTTCTTGGCGGTCGGCGTGGAGCCGGTGAAGGCGACGCCGGCGATGCGCGGATCGGCGGTGATCGCTGCGCCGATCTCCGGGCCACCGGGAATCAGGATCAGCGCGTCTTCCGGCACGCCAGCCTGGTGGGCGAGCTTCACCGCCGCGCGCGCGATCTCCGGCGTTTGCGGGGCGGGTTTGGCGATGACCGTGTTTCCCGTCACCAGCGCTGCGGCGGTCTGGCCGAGGAAGATCGCCAGCGGGAAGTTCCAGGGGGCGATGGTCGCCCATACGCCACGACCTTCCATGCGCAGCTCGTTGCGCTCGCCCGTGGGTCCGGGAAGCACCAGCGGCGCGAGGTCGCTACGGGCGCGCACGGCATAGTAGCGGCAGAAGTCGGCGGCTTCCCGCACTTCACCGATCGCGTCGGGCAGCGTCTTGAACGCTTCTTTGACCGCGAGCGCCATCAGCGGGATGCGGTTTTCTTCGAGCAGGTCGGCCAGCCGCTCGAGAATTGCCGCGCGTTCCTCCCGAGTGCACGACGACCAAGCGGGGAAGGCTGCCGCGGCGCGGTCGATCGCCGCGCCGACATGGCCGGTCGCTTCGCGGGTCTCGGCTGCGGCGCCCGAGTCCGTACCTTTGGGGGCGGGGTTGAACGGGAAGGCAGCAACCGCCGCCGCCGTTTCGGCGAGGATCTTGCGCTCCTGCAGGTCGATGCCGCCCGAGTTCTTCCATTCGCCGAAAAGCTCGATCGGCAGCGGGATGCTGGGATGGCGCGCGCCGCCGACGGCAATGATCTTCTCGACCGGATCTGCCAGCAGTTCGGCCTCGCTCAGCTGCTCATCGGCAAGCTGGTGGACGAAGGAGGAATTGGCGCCGTTTTCAAGCAGGCGGCGGACCAGATAGGCGAGCAGATCGCGATGGCCGCCGACAGGGGCGTAGATGCGGCAATGATAGCCTTCTTCGCGCACCAGGCGCTCATACAGCCCCTCGCCCATGCCGTGCAGGCGCTGGAACTCGAAATCGCGGCTGTCACCGGCCCATTCGAGGATAGTCGCAACGGTGAGCGCATTGTGGCTGGCGAAAGCAGGAATGATGTTCTTCGCGTCGAGCATGTCGCGGGCGCAGGCAAGGTATGACACGTCCGTCGCCGACTTGCGCGTGAACAGCGGATAATCGCTCAGCCCCTCGACCTGGGTGCGCTTGATCTCGCTGTCCCAATAGGCACCCTTGACCAGGCGGACGTGCATCGGCCGGCCGAGCTGGTCGGCCCAGGCGATCACTGCGCGCGCGCGCTTGCCATAGGCCTGCACCGCCATGCCAAAGCCGTCCCAGCCCTTCAACTCCGGGCGCCGTGCGACACTGCCGATGATGTCGAGGCTCATGTCCAGCCGCTCGCTCTCCTCTGCATCGACCGTCAGCGGGATGCGCTGGCTGCACGCTTCCGATGCCAGCTGGGCGAGCATGTCGGTGAGTTCGGGAACACACTTGTCGTACTGGCCAACTTCGTAGCGTGGGTGCAGCGCAGACAGCTTGACCGAGATCGAGTGCCCGGCCTTGGGATCGCGGCCGACTGCGCGGATCGCCTCGAAATAGGCCTGGAAGTAGCGCTCGGCATCGGCCTTGGTCCGCGCGGCTTCTCCCAGCATGTCGAAGCTGGCGGTGAACCCCTGGTTCTCAGGGCGCTTCATCCGCTTCATGGCTTCGTCGATGGTGCGGCCCATCACGAAGACCTCGCCCATGCGCTTCATCGCGGCGCCTACTGCCTGGCGCACGAACGGCTCGCCCGCGCGGCTGATCAGGCGGCGCAGCGTTCCGGTCTGCTCGTCGCCTACCAGCGCACGGCCGAGCATCAGACCCCAAGTGGCACTGTTGACCAGCACAGAGCTCGATTTGCCCGAATGCGACTTCCAGTTCGCGTCACCGATCTTGTCAGCGATCAGCAGGTCGGCGGTGTCTGGATCGGGAACGCGCAGGAACGCCTCGGCAAGGCTGAGCAGCGCGACGCCCTCGGACGAGTTCAGGCGATATTCCTGAAGGAACTGGTTCACCCAGCCCCGTGTCTGCGCCGCGCGTAGATCGGCGAGCAGTCCGAGCGCATGTCCCATCACCCGTCCGCGCGACTCAGGGAACAGCCGCGCACGGTCGACAAGCGGTTTTAGAACATCGGGTTCGGCGGCACGATGCAGCTTTGCCATGGATGCACGCGGGTTGGACGCTACGTCAGTCTGCATTTTCAAAATCTCGGTCGGGCAAGGCTTGCGAGAAGCCCAGCGAGGTCACTAGATATGTCCCGCGCTATGATAGAAAATTGCGCAGGAGGACAGCCCCAGTGAACGCAGTCACGGTGCAGGAACTGGCCGAACAGGTCGGCACCGAACGCGTGTCCGACTGGGTCGAGGTCACGCAAACGATGATCGATCAGTTCGCCGAAGCCACCGGCGACCACCAGTTCATCCATGTCGATCCGGTGCGTGCGGCGCAGACTCCGTTCGGGGGCACCATCGCGCATGGATTTCTCCTGCTATCGCTGATGCCGATGCTCAGCCAGCGCACCGGGACACCGCCCATTGCCGGCGCTCGGATGGGCGTCAATTATGGCGGCAACAAAGTGCGCTTCATACAGCCGGTGCGATCAGGCGTCCGCGTGCGGGGCCGCTTCAAGCTCCTCAAGCGGACCGAACGCCAGCCAGGCGTCTGGGAGCATGTCCAGGAATACACCCTCGAGATCGAGGGCGCAGCAAAACCCGCGCTGATCGCCGAATGGATCGCGCTCATCTACGTCTGAAAAGGAAACACCATGCGCTCCGCAGTTATCGTCTCCACTGCCCGTACTCCCATCGGCCGCGCCTATCGTGGCGCGTTCAACGCCACCGGCGCCCCCACCCTCGCCAGCCACTCGATCAAGGCCGCAATCGAGCGCGCCGGTATCGAGGGCGCACAGGTCGACGACCTGGTGTTCGGCGCGGCGCTCCAGCAGGGCAGCCAGGCGGGCAACATCGCCCGTAACGCTCTGCTCCGCGCCGGCCTTCCCACCACCGTCCCCGGCATGTCGATCGACCGCCAGTGCGCGTCGGGCCTGATGGCGATCGCCACCGCGGCCAAGCAGATCACGCAAGACAACATGGACATCACTGTTGGCGGCGGCGTGGAGTCGATCAGCCTGGTGCAGACTCCGCAGATGCGCATCGAGCCGGACCGCGAACTGCTGGCGATCCAGGGCGACATCTACATGCCGATGCTTCAGACCGCCGAAGTGGTGGCGAACCGCTATGGCATCGGCCGCGACCGCACCGACGCTTATTCGCTCCAGTCGCAGCAGCGCACCGCCGCCGCACAGGCAGCGGGCAAGTTCGACGACGAGATCGTCTCGGTCACCGCGACGATGAACCTGGTCAACAAAGAGACCAAGGAAGTGTCGCAGAAGGAAGTGACCCTGGCCAAGGACGAGGGCAATCGTCCGGAGACCACGCTGGAAGGGCTTCAGGGTCTACAGCCGGTGCTGCCGAACGGCACCATCACTGCTGGTAACGCGTCGCAGCTTTCGGACGGCAGCGCGGCCGTGGTGCTGATGGAGGAAAAGCTTGCCTCCAGCCGCGGCCTCCAGCCGCTCGGCCGCTATGTCGGCATGGCGGTTGCCGGTACCAAGCCGGACGAAATGGGCATTGGCCCGGTGTTTGCGATCCCGAAGCTGCTCGAACGCTTCAACCTGAAGATGGACGATATCGGCCTGTGGGAGCTGAACGAAGCCTTCGCCGTGCAGGTGCTGTACTGCGCCGACAAGCTGGGCATTCCCAATGAGCTGCTCAACGTGAATGGCGGCGCGATTTCGATCGGTCATCCCTATGGCATGTCGGGCGCACGGATGACCGGGCACGCGCTGATCGAAGGAAAGCGCCGCGGCGCGAAGTACGTCGTCGTCACCATGTGCGTCGGCGGCGGCATGGGTGCTGCGGGGCTGTTCGAGGTCCTTTAAGGTTCCAGGCTAGGCAAGTGGGCGGCGGGAACGTCGCCTACTTGCACAAGCCGCAACATACGGTACCTTCCCGGACAACGCTGCCAACAGGCTGCGCAACGAGCTTCCACAAACGGGAGCCGGGGGTGGAGGGTTGCATGGCGGAAACTCTGGCGCTGGTGGCCGATATCGGCCGCCAGTCGGTGCGGTTCGGATTGACCGGGGGCGAGCAAGGTGCAGCGCCGCGCGAGATCCGCAAGTTTCTCACGGCTGAGCATCCCACCTTCACCAGTGCGCTCGTCTCGTACCTTGCCAGCGTGGGGCTGAAGGATACGAGACTGCCCAGCGCGCTGGCCGTGGCGGGTGCGGCACGGGGCGACCTGATCAACCTGACCGGCAGCCGCTGGTACATTTCGCTTTCTGGCGTGGAGGCCGTGCTGCGGGCGCCGCCCATGGCACTTAACGAATGCGCCGCGAACGCGCTGGCATTGACGCGCTTGCCGCCTTCCGCCTTCACCCCAATGCAAGGTCCCGCGTTGAAGCCGGTTCGCTCTGGTGGCAACTATGTCGTGATCGGCACGGGCACCGGCCTGGGCGTCGCGGCGCTGGTGACGGGCGGTGGCCAGTTGGCGCCGATTCAGAGCGAGGCCGGGCATATCGGTCTGGCTCCGATGACCGCCGATGGCCGCGCTTTCGTCCAATATTGCCTGTCCAAGGGATTGGCGATGGAAGTGGAGACACTGCTGAGCGCGCCAGGGTTGCTGCTCGCCTATGAGGCATTGTCCGGCGGCAAGCGGCTGGCCCGGCCCGAGGACGTCACGCGCGACGCGAGCCGCGACCCGCTCTGTGGCGCGGTGGTACGGTTGTTCGTGGAGCAGCTTGGCGCGTTTGCCGGCGACCTGGCGCTCACTTTCGGAGCGTGGGACGGCGTATTCCTGACCGGGGCGATCGCCCGCGCGCTACAGCCGCAGCTGCGCGATCCCCGGTTCCGCCAGCATATGGAAGCCAAGGCGAGCTTTCGCCGCCAGTTAGCCGAAGTGCCTGTCGGGCTGGTCAATCAAGGGGATCTGGAGCTGATCGGCGCTGCCGCTGCGATCGGGAACGCCTGAGCAAGACCGCTCGTTACTCGCCCGAACGACACCCTCGGGAGATTACGAATGCCGGACAAGAGCCCCGCCGAACTGAAGCAGGACCTATGGCAGAAGATGGCAGACAGCCCCTTCGTCATGATCGGGCTGATGGATGGCGAGCACAGCATCCCGCTTACCGCGCAGCTCGACAAGGATCAGGTCGACACGCTGTTCTTCTTCATCGGCAAGGACAACCGGCTCGCCAAGGGCGGCCATGGCATGGCCCAGTTCGTGTCCAAGGGGCACGACTATTTCGCGTGCCTGTCGGGAACCGCCAAGATCGACAATGATCGCGCGCTGATCGACAAGCTGTGGGACAAGCAGGCCGAGGCCTGGTTCCCGGAAGGCAAGGAGGATCCGAACCTCGCGCTGCTGCGCTTCGACATCGACAGCGCCGAGCTATGGGAAACCGACATCACGGTCAGCGGCCGCGTGAAGATGCTGTTCGGCGGCACGATCAAGCCCAGCGAAAGCAGCAGCCACGCCAAGGTTCAGACGACTGCCGAATCCTCGCAGGCCTGACCCTGAGCCCAACTTTCGTCACCCCGGCCTTGAGCCGGGGTCCCGCTGCCTTGACCGGCAGAAGAAGAAGCGGGATCCCGGCTCAAGGCCGGGATGACGGAGCTGCGCTGGTCCAGGCCAATCCTCAGTCGTTGGCGGCCATCCATTGCTCCAGCACTGGCGCGATCCGGGTGCGCCACTTGGAGCCGTTGAAGATGCCGTAATGGCCGACGCCTTCGGCCATATGGTACAGCTTTTTCGCGTCGGGCAGCTTCGTGGCGAGCGTCAGCGCTGCCTTGGTCTGGCCCAGGCCGGAGATATCGTCGCGCTCGCCCTCGATCGCCAGAAGACCAACGTCGGTGATCGCCGCTGGGTCGACCGGACGACCGCGGTGGGTCATCTCGCCCTTGGGCAGGGCGTGAGTCTGGAACACCAGGTCGATGGTCTGGAGGTAGAATTCGGCGGTCATGTCGCAGACCGAGCGATATTCCTCATAGAAGCGCATCGTCGCGTCAGCGCTCTCGTCGTCGCCCTGGACCAGATGCTTGAACATCTCCCAATGGCTAATCATGTGGCTGCCGAGATTCATGGTCATGAACCCTGCGAGTTGCAGGAACCCTGGATAGACGCGTCGTCCTGCCCCGGCATAGGTCGCCGGCACGGTTGCGATGACATTCTGCTCGAACCAGCTGAACGGCCGCTCGGTCGCCAGCGTGTTGACCGCGGTCGGCGCCTCGCGCGTGTCGACGGGGCCGCCCATCATCGTAAGGGTCTTGGGACGGTTCGGGTGCGCGTCGGCGCTCATCACCGCGACTGCGGCATAGCTCGGCACCGACGGCTGGCACACGGCGAGCATGTGCGCGCGTGGATCGCCCTCAGCGCCGATGTGCGCGAGGAAATCGATGATATAATCGACATAGTCGTCGAGGTCGAAGCGGCCGTCGCTGAGCGGTACCTGCTTCGCGTCGCGCCAGTCGGTGATGTAGACGTCGGCGGCCGGCAGCATGCGTTCCACGGTGCCGCGCAGCAGCGTGGCATAGTGGCCGGACATCGGCGCGACGATCAGAAGCTTGGGGCCACCCTCGACTCCCTTGCGCACGAAGCGCTTGAGCTGGCCGAACGGTTTGCGCAGCACGATCTCTTCGACGACATCGACTTCGCGGCCATCGACGGTGGCGCGGTCGAGACCGAAGTCGGGCTTGCCGCGGGGCGCTGAGGCGTGGGCGAAGACTTCAAGCGCGGAGGCCATTACCGGGCCACCGCCGAAATAGGCGAAGGGGTTTGCGGGATTGTTGAGCAAGCCTGCGGAGAAGTTGGCGAAAGCGCTGGCACCCGCGAGAAGCGAGCGCTGGATCTCATAGGCGTCGTACAGCATCCAATTCCTTCCACCGCCACGCGCGGAGACGGCGGCGGCTTTAAGCTAATATAGCGCAGCGCTGTTGCACCGCAACGAAGGAACGCTTCCGGGAAAATGCGGTGGCCAGCATCTTGTCGACGCGGAAAACGTGGGTGCGATCAGACCACATTTACAGCACTATCAAAGCCTTAAGTACATAATCCCGCTCCATGGTTCCCCTGCCCCGGCATTCGCGCTAGTCCGCCCGGCATGGCCGATCCCGCCCTTGCTTCCCAGCCCAAGCGCAAGCTCAGTAACCTGTTGATCGTGTGGGGTTTTACCCGCCGCTATCCGCTGCAACTGGGAATCGCGACGCTGGCGCTGATCAGCTCGTCGATCGCGACATTGTGGATCCCGCGCACCTTCCAGAAGATCGTCGACAATGGCTTTGCCGCCGGTGCCGACACCAGCCGGATCGGCGTGTATTTCGAAGGGCTGCTGCTGGTCGTGCTGGCGCTGTCGATCGCCACCGCCGTGCGCTTCTACTTCGTCAGCTGGGTCGGCGAGCGCACCGTGGCCGACATGCGCATGGCGGTGCACCGCAATTTGCTGCGCCTGCCGCCCAAATGGTTCGAGGAAAACCGCCCGTCGGAGATCGCGTCGCGCCTCACCTCCGACACCGCGATCATCGAGATGGTGGTGGGCACGACCGTGTCGACGGCGCTGCGCAACCTGCTGACTGGGACCGGCGGCCTCATCTACCTGTTCGCGCTGTCGCCGCGGATCGCGGGCTATTTGCTGGTCGGCATTCCGCTGATCGTGCTGCCGATCGTGTGGCTGGGCGGGCGCGTGCGCACGCTGTCGCGCACCAGCCAGGACAGCATCGCCGAGATCGGCGCCACGTCGTCCGAGACGCTGGGCGCGATGCGCATTGTCCAGGCGTTCGGCCAGGAACGCCGCGAAAGCGCGCGCTTCGAAGGGGCGGTCGAGCGCAGCTTCGCGGCGGCCAAGCGCCGTTTCGGACTGCGTGCGGTGATGACCGCGTTGGTCATCGGACTGCTGTTCACCGCGATCACGCTGATCATGTGGGACGCCGTGTCCGGCGTGGCCGAAGGGCGTATTTCGGGCGGCGCGATCACGGCGTTCGTGATCACCGCGGGACTGGTGACGGGATCGTTCGGGGCGCTGACCGAGGTGTATGGCGAGCTGCTGCGCGGATCGGGCGCGGCGAGCCGGTTGGCCGAGTTGCTGACGGAGCAGCCTGACATCGCCGCGCCCGCCAATCCGGTGGCGCTGCCGCAGCCGGCGCGCGGCGCCGTGGCGTTCGAGGGGGTGACCTTCCGCTATCCCAGCCGGCCGGAAGTGTCGGCGCTGAACGACTTCTCGCTGAACGTGCAGCCGGGCGAAACGGTGGCGGTGGTGGGGCCCTCAGGCGCGGGCAAGTCGACGTTGTTTCAGCTGGTGCAGCGCTTCTATGACCCCGAGGCCGGCGCGGTTCGCATCGACGGCGTGAACGTGCGCGACGCCGATCCCGCGGAGGTGCGGGCGCGAATGGCGATCGTGCCGCAGGAGACGGTGATCTTCGCCGCCTCGGCACGCGACAATCTGCGCTATGGCGCGTGGGACGCCAGCGACGACGCGATCTGGGCGGCGGCGGCGGCGGCCAATGCGGCGGACTTCCTGCAGGCGCTGCCGCAAGGGCTCGACACGTTCCTGGGCGAAGGCGGCGCGCGACTGTCGGGCGGACAGCGACAGCGGATCGCGATCGCGCGCGCGCTGCTGCGCGATGCGCCGATCCTGTTGCTGGACGAGGCGACCTCGGCCTTGGACGCCGAGAGCGAGCGGCTGGTGCAGGATGCGCTGGAGCGGCTGATGGCGAACCGCACGACGTTGGTGATTGCGCATCGGCTGGCGACGGTACGCGCGGCGGGGCGGATCATCGTGATGGATGAAGGGCGGATCGTGGAGAGCGGGACGCATGCGGCGCTGGTGGCGCAGGGCGGACTGTATGCGCGGCTGGCGGCGTTGCAGTTTAGCGAGGTGGGGTGAGGTTGTTCAGAGGTGTGTGTTCATACACACCCTCACCCAACCCTCTCCCGCAGGCGGGAGGGGGCTTTGAGTCAGCGCAGCGTCTTCCCTTCTTCTAGCCCTCTCCCGCTTGCGGGAGAGGGTTGGGTGAGGGTGACTCTTGCGGTACCAAATACGGGTGCCGAGGATCCGTCCCACGAACCCGCATGCGCGCCAGCTTCGCCGCGACGCGACGGACGTTGAGCGGAAGCTCTGGGCCGCAGTGCGCAATCGTCAGCTCGGCGGATACAAGTTCCGGTTTCAGGCGACGGTGGGCCCCTTCGTCACGGACTTTCTGTGTGCCGAAAGGCGACTGATCGTCGAACTGGACGGCGGCCAGCACAAGGATGCGGTGGATGCGCGCCGGACCGCCTTGCTGATGCAAAATGGCTATCACCTGCTGCGTTTCTGGAACACTCAGGTGATCGAGAACCTGGACGGGTGCTGGAGACGATCAGTGCCGAACTGGCGGGGTTGCCTGCGGTGCGCGACACACCCTCACCCAACCCTCTCCCGCAGGCGGGAGAGGGCTAAGAAAAACATAAGGAGAGGATCATGGCTGAGTTCGACATCGTTCTGTACGGCGCGACCGGGTTCACTGGGCGGTTGGTGGCCGAGTATCTGGCGCAGCGCTATGGCGACGGGTCGCTGCGCTGGGCGATGGCGGGGCGGTCGCTTTCCAAGCTGGAGGCGGTGCGCGACGAGATCGGCGCGCCGGATGGGACGCCCTTGCTGGCTGCCGCTGCCGATGATCCCTCGGCACTGAAGGCGATGGTGGCGCGGGCCGGCGTCGTCGTCACCACCGTGGGTCCGTACCAGTTGCATGGCGAGGCGTTGCTGGCCGCTTGTGCGGAGACGGGCACTGACTATGTCGATCTATGCGGCGAGCCGGCATGGATGCGGCTGATGATCGACAAATATGATGCGGCGGCCAAGGCGAGCGGCGCGCGGATCGTGTTTTCGTGCGGGTTCGATTCGATCCCGTTCGACCTGGGGGTGTGGTTCGCGCAGGCCGAGGCCCGGCGGCGGTTCGGGCGGCCTGCGCCGCGGGTCAAGGGCCGCATTCGGGCGATGAAGGGTACGTTTTCAGGCGGCACCTTTGCGAGCGCCAAGGCTTCGATGGCGGCGGCGGCACAGGATCCGGCGATCCTCAAGCTGATGGTCGATCCCTTTGCACTGGCCCCGGGCTTTGCCGGGCCGCACCAGCCGAACGGGATGGTGCCGCACTATGACGACGCGGTCGCCGCATGGGTCGCGCCGTTCATGATGGCGGTGATCAACACCAAGAATGTGCACCGCACCAACTTCCTGGCCGGTCACTCCTATGGCGCCGACTTCCAATATGACGAGATGAGCGTGGTGCCGGGGCTGGGCGAAGTCGGCCGGGCTGCAGCCGAGGCGCTGGCCAAGCTGAACCCGATGAGCGGAAACAAAGGGCCGGCGCCGGGCGAAGGGCCGAGCAAGGAAGCGCGCGAGAGCGGGTTCTACGACATCGCATTTGTCGCCGAGATGCCGAGCGAGGAACACGTCACGGTGTCAGTAAAGGGCGACCGCGATCCGGGTTATGGATCGACGAGCAAGATGATTGCCGAGTCCGCCTTATGCCTGCTGCGCGATGTGCCGGCTGGGGGCAAGGGCGGGATCTGGACGCCGGGTGCGCTGATGCCCGAGGCGCTGAAGGCGCGGCTGGAGGCGCATGCCGGGCTGACCTTTATGGTGGAGTGAGGCGGGTTAGCGGCTTGCTTCCGTGATCGAGATCGAAGGCACGTCCTTGTAGAAGAACAGCGGGATCGTGGCTGCGACCAGCAGCAGGATGATGGTGAGCGGGATCAGCACGCGGCGGCGCGCTTCGTTGTCGGCGTGGAGCGCGGTGCGGTTCAGCCAGTAGCGGTCAGCGCCAGCGTCCTGGATGGCGCCTTGTTGCCGGAGCCGGGCGAACTCGCGTTCCTCGTGCGGGGAACGGGGGATGAAGGCGACGGCGTCTTTGCGGGTGACCGCGTGCTGCGCCAGAAGCACGGCCGTGATGCCGCGGCGGGTGCGCTCGGCTAGGCCGCTGGCGATTGCGGTTTGCAGGTTCATGGCTTTCCCCTCTTTGGCGGAGGGTGGCATGATGTGGGGTTTGGAGCAAACGGGTGCCTTGGATCCTCCCCTGTAAGGGGAGGTGGCGCGCGTAGCGCGACCGTGGCGGGCGGAGTACGGACTCAGCAGCGGGGATACCCCTCCGTCAGCCCTGCGGGCTGCCACCTCCCCTTTCAGGGGAGGATTTGTTTGTTGGCTCGAGCTGTTCTCCCCTCCCTGAAAGGGAGGGGTTGGGGGTGGGTTTAGCGCCGGGCGGGGCTTGAT
>NZ_JAJNDV010000004.1 GCF_021043375.1 Sphingomonas sp. IC-56 | reverse complement strand
GGTGTGGGTTGCCCGGGGGCGGGCTCGCCCGGTGTTTCCGCCGGAGGCGTGCTCGGCTGTGGAATGGGGGGTTCTACGGGCATGGAAGCTCTCCTTTTGCACTTCCAACGCTGCGTGGCGTGCCAAGTTGCTTCGCGGCTTGCCCCGAACCCCATGCCTGCTATAGAGCCCACCGACCGGCGGTGCCCCTGCGGGCGTGGCGGAACTGGTAGACGCGCCAGATTTAGGTTCTGGTATCGAAAGGTGTGGGGGTTCGAGTCCCTTCGCCCGCACCAGGCACCGCCGCTCACCTTCAGCGCTGACGCTGCCCAATCTTTTCACTGTTTGGAAGCCCGAGAGAAATGCAGACTGTCGAGACGTTGAACGAGGGCCTGAAGCGCGCCTACACGCTGACCATCACTGCCGCGGATATCGAATCGAAGGTCGATGCCGAAGTGAAGCGCGTCGCCCCGCAGGTGCGCATGCCTGGTTTCCGCCCCGGCAAGGTGCCTGTGAACCTGGTGCGCAAGATGCACGGCGAGGCGATGGCCCAGGACGCGCTCAACAACGCGATTCAGGAAGGCATCCAGAAGCTGATCTCGGACAACAAGATCCGCCCGGCGATGCAGCCTTCGGTGAGCCTGGAAGGGGACTATGGCCCGGGCAAGGACGCCGAGATCAAGGTCGAGCTGGAAGTGCTTCCCGACGTGCCCACGCCGTCGATCGAAGGGCTGAAGCTGGAGCGGCTGACCGTGCCGGTCGCCGACGAGCAGGTGAACGAGCAGCTCGAGCAGTTGGCCAGCAACCAGAAGGGCTGGAACGATGCCGAGGAAGGCCACGCGGCCGCTGAAGGCGATCAGGTCACGATGGACTTCGTCGGTAAGACTGCCGACGGCGTCGCCTTCGAGGGCGGCACCGGCACCGACATGGCCGTCGAAATCGGCTCCGGCCGTCTGATCCCGGGCTTCGAAGACCAGCTGGTTGGCGTGAAGGTCGGTGACGAGAAGACGATCGAAGTCACCTTCCCGGAGGATTACGGTTCCAAGGATCTGGCCGGCAAGCCCGCCACCTTCGAGCTGAAGATCACCAAGGTGCAGACCGCCGGCGAGACCGTCATCGACGACGCTTTCGCCAAGCAGCTGGGCCTGCAGGATCTGGAGCAGCTGACCGGCCTGCTGAAGGGGCAGATCGAGCAGCAGCTCAATGGCCTGACCCGCACCTACATGAAGCGCAAGCTGCTCGACCAGCTGGCTGCTGGCCACGATTTCCCGGTGCCACCGTCGATGGTGGAAGCCGAGTTCGACCAGATCTGGCACCAGCTGCAGCACGAGACCGAGCATGAAGCCGATCCGGCAGCGGCCAAGGCCGAGCTGGAGAACGAGCGCGAGGATTATCGCAAGATCGCCGAGCGCCGCGTGCGCCTGGGCCTGCTGCTCTCTGAGATCGGCACCGCCAACGGCGTCGAAGTGAGCCAGCAGGAAATGGGCCGGCTGATCCAGCAGGCTGCCCAGCAGTACAGCCCGCAGGATCGCCAGCGCTTCATGCAGTATGTCCAGCAGGAGCCGATGGCCGCTGCCCAGCTGCGCGCGCCGCTGTTCGAGGACAAGGTCGTCGACTTCCTGTTCGACAAGGCCGAGATCACCGACCGCGAAGTGACCCGCGAAGAGTTGGAAGCCGCGATCGAGAGCGAAGACGGCTTCGCGTCGGGCACTCATGTGCATGATCACGACCATGATCATGACCACAAGCCCGCCAAGAAGAAGGCGAAGAAGGCCGAGGCGAGCGAGGACGCTCCCGCGACCGACGAGGCCGCTGCCGAGGCTCCCGCCAAGAAGAGCAAGGCCAAGAAGACCGAAGCCGCCGATGTCGAGGCCGCTGCGCCTGGCGACGAGCTGGTCGAAGCCGAGCCGGTGAAGAAGGCTGCGACCAAGAAGGCGCCCGCTAAGAAGGCCGAAGCCGCCGAGGGCGAGGAAGCCGCGGTTAAGCCAAAGAAGGCACCGGCCAAGAAGAAGGCTGAGGGCTGAGACAGCATTGCCATTCCGGCTTGAAGCCGGAGTGCTGATATCGTGAGGAAAGCCCGCTCTTTGGTGAGGAGAGTGGGCTTTTCTTTTGCCCGGAGCTGATGAAGAACGGCATCACGACGCGCCGTTCGGGGGAGTTTTGATGGTCGACATGCTCCGCGTCGCGGTGTTGCTGCCCTGCTACAATGAGGAAGCGGCGATCGGGCAGACCGTGGCGGCATTTCGCGCGGCGCTGCCGGGGGCGGGCATCTATGTGTATGACAACAACAGCCGCGACCGGACGATCGAAGTCGCGCGTGCGGCAGGCGCGGTTGTCCGCAGTGAGCGGACGCAGGGCAAGGGCAATGTCGTGCGGCGCATGTTCGCCGATGTGGACGCCGACATTTATGTCATGGCCGATGGTGACCTGACCTATGACGCGAGCGTCGCGCCGGCGATGGTCGACCGGCTGGTGCGAGAGGGCCTCGACATGATCGTTGGCACCCGCGTGCATGAAGCGGCGGAGGCTTATCGCCGCGGCCATGTGCTCGGTAACCGGGCGATGACCGGGTTCCTGGCTGGGCTGTTCGGGCGCAGCTTCACCGACATCTTCTCCGGGTACCGCGTCTTTTCGCGCCGCTTCGTGAAAAGCTTTCCCGTGCTCTCCTCGGGGTTCGAGATCGAGACGGAGATCAGCGTCCATGCCCTCGAGCTGAAGATGCCAGTGGGCGAGGTCGAGACCCGCTATTTCGCGCGGCCGGAGGGATCGGCGTCCAAGCTCAGCACCTATCGCGATGGGCTGCGCATCCTGCGCACCATTGTGACGCTGTACCGCTATGAACGGCCGATGCTGTTCTTCGGCTTGATCGCCGCGCTCTTTGCGTCGCTGGCGGTGGTGCTCGCCATCCCGTTGGGGGTGACCTATGTCCAGACCGGGCTGGTGCCGCGGTTTCCGACCGCGATCCTGGCTACCGGGCTGATGATCCTGGCGTTCCTCAACCTGTTTTCCGGGCTGATCCTGGATACGGTCGTACGTGGACGGCGCGAGATGCGGCGGCTGGCCTATCTTGCCCAGCCGGGGCCGTTTCTACCGATTCACTAAGCGGAGAACGAGGCGGCAGGGCGCGGGCGGTGTTTTGCCGACTAGCCCCCTTGCGCGGCTTTGCCGGAGCGCCGATGTATGGCTCCGGGCAAAACGACAAAACGAGACCTCCCTACATGCATCCGCTTTCTGGTCAGATGACCATCGACCCCGTCACCGGCGGCCTTGTTCCCATTGTCATCGAACAGTCGAGCCGCGGCGAGCGCAGCTTCGACATCTTCTCGCGCCTGCTGCGTGAGCGTATCGTGTTCGTGACCGGCGGCGTCGAGGACCAGATGGCCTCGCTGATCACTGCCCAGCTGCTCTTCCTCGAGTCCGAGAACCCGAAGAAGGACATCTGGATGTACATCAACTCGCCGGGTGGCGTGGTGACTGCCGGCATGGCAATCCACGACACGATGCAGTATATCCGTCCGCGTGTCGGCACGGTGTGCATCGGCCAGGCGGCGTCGATGGGGTCGTTCCTGCTCGCAGCCGGTGAGCCGGGTCTGCGCGTGGCGCTGACCAATGCCCGCATCATGGTGCACCAGCCGTCCGGCGGCGCGCAGGGCATGGCGTCGGACATCGAGATCCAGGCTAAGGAGATCCTCCGAATTCGCCGGCGCATGAATGACCTGTATGCCAAGTATACCGGCAAGCCTCTGGAAGAGATTGAGCGCGCCATGGACCGCGACACCTTCCTGGAGGCCGATGAAGCCAAGGCGTTTGGTCTGGTCGACGAAGTCTATGAGAAGCGTCCGGGCGTGGCCGACGAAACGACTGCGTAAGGATTTTCAGGATTTTGCCGCCCGCGTGATCAAACGCGCGGGCGGCACGGAACCGCAAGGCTGCGGGCCGATTATGGATTGCCGGAGGATGTTCCGCATGTAGGATGCGGGGCCCTGTTACTACGTCCGGCGCGTGAAGGATGGATTGAATGACCAAGCTCAGCGGCGGAGACTCCAAGAGCACGCTTTACTGCTCGTTCTGCGGCAAGTCGCAGCACGAGGTCCGTAAGCTCATCGCCGGTCCGACCGTGTTCATCTGCGACGAGTGCGTCGAGCTGTGCAACGACATCATCCGCGAGGAAACCAAGTCCGCGCTGGTGTCGAAGAAGGATGGCGGCGTGCCGACCCCGCAGGAGATCTGCGATGTTCTCGACGATTATGTCATCGGCCAGAAGCGCGCCAAGCGCGTGCTCTCCGTGGCGGTGCACAACCACTATAAGCGCCTGAACCACGGCCAGAAGGGTGCGGACGTCGAACTGTCGAAGTCCAACATCCTGCTCGTCGGGCCGACCGGCTGCGGCAAGACGTTGCTGGCGCAGACGCTGGCGCGCATCCTGGACGTGCCGTTCACCATGGCCGACGCCACCACGCTTACCGAAGCCGGCTATGTTGGCGAGGACGTGGAGAACATCATCCTCAAGCTGCTCCAGGCTTCCGACTATAATGTCGAGCGGGCGCAGCGCGGGATCGTGTACATCGACGAAATCGACAAGATCAGCCGGAAGGCCGAGAACCCGTCGATCACCCGCGACGTGTCTGGCGAAGGCGTGCAGCAGGCGCTGCTCAAGCTGATGGAAGGCACGACGGCGTCGGTACCTCCGCAGGGCGGCCGCAAGCATCCGCAGCAGGAATTCCTGCAGGTGGACACGACCAACATCCTGTTCATCTGCGGTGGTGCGTTCGCGGGTCTGGAAAAGATCATCGGCGACCGCCTGCAGGGCAAGTCGATCGGTTTCGGCGCGCATGTCGCTGGCCCCGACGAGCGCAAGACCGGCGAGACGCTGAAGAATGTCGAGCCCGAGGATCTGCTGAAGTTCGGCCTGATCCCCGAGTTCGTCGGCCGCCTGCCGGTGATCGCGACGCTGGAAGACCTAGACGTCGACGCGCTGATGAAGATCCTGACCGAGCCGAAGAACGCGCTGGTCAAGCAGTATCAGAAGCTGTTCGACATGGAGGACGTGAAGCTCGGCTTCAACGAGGACGCGCTGGTCGCGATCTCGAAGCGGGCGATCGAGCGCAAGACCGGCGCGCGCGGGCTCCGCTCGATCCTGGAAGGCATCCTGCTCGACACGATGTTCGACCTGCCCAGCATGGACGGCGTCGACGAGGTGATGGTGGACAAGGACGTGGTCGGCGGCACCAAGGAGCCGGTGCGCATCTATGCCAAGAAGGAAAAGGCCGGCAGCGCCGCGTAAGCGGCGTTGTCGAGGAAGACAGAAGGGGCGCGGTCCGCGAGGGCTGCGCCCCTTTGCTATTGCGGTTGACGCAGCGCCGGGCCGTTGAGAGCTTCCCAGGGGATCACCGCCCAGTCGGGCGCGTCGCAGGCCCGGTTTACGCGGGTGAAATAGGCACTCACGAAAAGCCCCTTGGCGCTCAGATACCAGGCGGGGAAATCCCAGACATCGGGATCGGCATAGTTGCACGCGTCCTCTTCGGTATCCTTGCCAGGGTCGGCCATCTCTTCGGGATGATAGCGCGTCAGCAGCGCGACGAGGCCGGGTGCGAAGTGGTCGCCGCGATAGCTGTACCAGGCGTTCGAATCCTCCGCGGGCGGCGGGCTGTCGCCGAAGCGTAGCAGGTCTTCGAGCTTGAGCGGATCGCCGGTGCGCGCGTCATAGGTGATGCCGGTGGTGCCGAAGTCGGGGTGGGCGGCTCCCGAGCAGCTCCAGGCCGATTGCCATGCATAGCTGACGAAGCGATCGGCGAGATAGGGTTTGCCTGCGTCGTCGACCTCGACCCCCGCGCCACCGCCATAAGCGGGGCAATCGAACCAGTTCTGGACGTGCCGCCACTGCGTCTCGGCGAGCGCGGTATTGATCTTTCGTAGTGCGGCAGGAGCATAGCCACCCTCGATCCGGAACAGCCGCGTGCCCGACATGGGCTCGCGGAACCAGCGGACCGTGCGGGTGCCGATCCGCTCCGTCGCGCCCGGTAGTAGGGTGAGGCCAACCAGTTGCATGCGGGCATAGCCGTCCAGGTCTCCAGGCGCGCCGTTCGACGCCGGAGGCGGCGTGGCGCGCCGGAGCGCGACGGGCAGTGCGCGGCCCTTGCTGGTGGTCAGCGTGCCGGTGAGTTGTTGGCCCTGGCGTTTCAGGACGAGCTTGTCTTGCGTGAGGCGCGATTGGAGGGTGAAGGTCTCGCCCTGCCGCTCCCCGCTCAGATCGCTGTCGAAGCGGGTGCGCCGGTAGAAATAGCGACCGGTCGGCTCTTCGGACCTGGCGTCCAGCTCAAGGACGATCGGTGATGGGCCGGCGGTGCCCTCGTAGAGCGTCTGGGCGTGGGAAGCGCCGGACGCCAACGCCGCGACGAGCAGCGCGGGAGCGAAGGCGCACCTCACTGGCCCGCTCGCTGTGCGTAGGCTTGAAGCGCTTCGACCGCGGCGGAGCGCCTGAGGATGCGGGCGGCGGGGTCGATCACCACATGCGCGGTGGCGGGAACGGTGATGGTCGCGGTGCTGGCGGTCATGGCGAGCGTCTGTAGCTTACCGTCAACCTGCACCTCGACCGGGAGCGGGAAGGGGCCGTTGCCCGGAACCTGCCAGCGCAGCGTAAGCTGGTCGCCGGCGCGGGTCTGGAGGAGATCGGGTAGGGCTGCCTGGCGCAGATAGACGTCGAAGAACCAGGTCAGGTCCTTGCCCGTCACCTGATTGACGATGGCGATATATTCGGGCGTGCTGGCGAAGCGCGGCTGGAAGTTGCCGGGCTTGGGGTCGGGGCGGCCATAGACCAGGCGGCGCGTGACGTCCCAGAAGTCCTTGTCGCCAATCAGGTTGCGCAGGGTGTGGAGCACCCATGCGCCTTTGACGTAGATGTCGCCGCCCGGGCCGCCCTTATCGGTTTCGTAGACTTCCTCCTCGGTCAGGATACGGCCGGAGACGATCGGGGCGAGGTTCCGGATCTGATTGCGGAATTCGTCCATCATCGCGGCGTAGCGTGCGTCACCCTCCCGCCATTGGCCGTAGAGCGGCTGGAAATACTGGGCATAGCCCTCGTGCAGCCAGTAATCGTCCCAGTTCGCCGCCGACATCTGGTTGCCGAACCATTCGTGCGCGAGTTCGTGCTGGAAGATCTCGTCAAAGCCCGACGGCGTCTTCTTGTAGTTGTTGCCATAGGCGTTGATGGTCTGGTGCTCCATGCCGAGATGGGGCGTCTCGACCACGCCGACCTTTTCGTCGAACCAGGGATAAGGGCCGAGGATCTGCTCGAAAAAGTCGAGCGTCGGCGCGAACTCGGCGAATAGCCCCTGCGCCTTGGTCTCGCGGCCGGGCAGGTACCAGTAGCTCATGGGGATCTTGCCGCCGAAGCGGGTCTGATAGGTGCCGCTGACTTCCTTATACGGTGCGATGTTGAGCGCGACCGAATAGGGGTTGGGGGTGCGGGCCTTCCAATGCCAGGTGGTGCGGCCGTCTGGCAGCTTTTCGACCCGCTGTAGAAGGCCGTTGGACGGGGCCGACATGCCGGCGGGGACCGTGATGTGCAGGTCGACGGTGTCGGGCTCGCCCCGCGGGAAGTCGAGGCACGGCCAGAAAAGGTCGCAGCCATAGCCCTCCGCCGTCGTGGCGACCCAGGGCTTCTTGTCGGCGGGTGTGCGGCCCCAGACGATGCCGTCGTCCCAGGGCGCCCGCACCGCGACATGGGGCGTGCCGCCATAGACGATGCGGACCACTGTTTTGGCGCCCGCGGCAAGCCGTCGCGGCAGGGTGATCTTCAAGCGCCCCTCTGGATTGGACCAGGCCCCTGGCTGAAGCGGCTTTCCGTCGATGCTGACCGCACTGACCGGCAGGTTCTTATCCAGGTCGATCAGCAGGCGAGACTGCGGCGCCGAGGTGCGCAGAGTGAGAGTGCCGACGCCCCGAAGCGTCTGGGTATCGGGACGCACTTCGATCGCCAGATCGGCATGCTCGAGGTGCAGTGCGCCGCGTTCTGCGTCGATCGGGCCGCCCGAGGCCCGGGTGGTCGCAGTGATCGGCGGCTCGCCGGGCCTCACTTGCCCGATTGCCGGAGTGGTTAGGCATGTCGCGGCGAGCAGCGCCAATGTGCAGGCAACACGCATCTTGCGTTCTCTCATTGTCGGCCAGACTGTTCTGCGCGGTAGGCCTGGAAAGCGTCGATGTCGTTGGACTGCATCAGGATTTTCGATTGTGGGTCGACAACGACATGGGCGTTGGCCGGCGCAGCCACAGAGCCTCTTCCGCCAGTCATCGCCAGCCGCGTACGCTTACCGTCGATCAACACGTCGACCGGCATGGGAAATGGCTTGTTCCGAGGTGTTTTCCACTCGAGGGACAGCATCCCACCTTCGTGCTTCCGAACGAGAGCCGGGAGTGCCGCTTCATAGAGGTACACATCGAAGAACCACTGGTAGTCGGTTCCGGTCACTTGCTTCACAAAGCTGATGAATTCGGGGGTGGTACGGAAGAGTGGCTTGAAGTTGCCCGGCCGCGGGTCCGTACGGCCGTAAACCGCGAGGCGCAGAACATCGAAGAAAGCCTTGTCACCGATCAGCCCGCGCAAGGTGTGCAGCGTCCAGCTACCTTTCGTGTATATGTCGCCGCCTCGCCCTCCTTTGGCCTCATAGACGTCTTCTGCGGACTGCGGCTTGCCTGCTACGATTGCTGATTGGCTCCGAATTCCGGCTCGCGATTGCAGCAGCATGGCAATGTAGGTGGCATCGCCGCGACGCCATTGACCATAAAGCGGTTGCATGTAGCTGCCGGTGCCCTCGTGCAGCCAGAAGTCGTCCCAGTTTCCAACGGTCAATTGGTTGGCGAACCATTCATGGGCGAATTCGTGCTGGAACAAGTCGTCAAAGCCCCACACTGTTTTGGCATAATGATTGCCGTACGCATTGATCGTCTGGTGCTCCATGCCCTTGTGCGGTGTTTCAACGACGCCGAGCTTTTCGTCACCGAACGGATAGGGGCCGATCATGCTTTCGAAGAAGTCCAGGGTCGGTGCGAACTCTGCGAACAGCTTGCGGGCTTTGGCCTCCATGCCAGGGCCGGGCAGATACCAATAATGCAGCGGGATATCGTTGCCGAAGCGGCTCCTGTAGGTCGCCGACAGTTCTTCATACGGTCCGACATTCAGCGCAATGCCGTAAAGCGTCGGCTGCTTGGCATGCCAGTTCCAAGTGGTGCGTCCATCTTTCAGGGTCCGGACACCACGGAAAGCCCCGTTTGACGGTGCCTTCAAGCCGCGCGGAACTGTGATGTGCAGGTCGACAAACTTCGGTTCATAAGTCGGGAAATCGATGCACGGCCAGAAAAGGTCGCAGCCTTCCATCTGCACCGCCGTCGCGATAAATGGTTGACCGTCTGCGGTCGTCGACCAGACAAAGCCGCCGTCCCATGGTGCGCGAACCGCAACATGCGGCATTCCCCCGTAGCTGATTTTCGCAGTCAGCTTCCTTCCCTTTGCCACCGTTCTTCCAAGCGCGATGGACAATCGTCCTTCCGGGTTGCTCCAACTGCCCGACTTCAGAACCTTGCCGTCGATTGAGACTGCTGAAACGGGCAGGTTGCGGTCCAGGTCGACCACCAGCGCCGATGTCGCTTCGGTGGTCGTGAAGTGGAGCGTTGCAATCCCCTGTATGGTTCGGGTTTGCGGTAACACCTCGATTTGAAGGTCTGCGCTGTGGAAAGTCAGCTTTCGCTGTGCAGGGTCCAGTGGTCCCCCGGAGCGGGTGGTTTGCGACGTAAGCTGGGGTTCACCGGCGGCTCCCTGCTGGGCTGCGGCTGGAGCAGCGAAGGTAAGGAGCGAGGCGGCAAGCAGAATGCGCGTAGTGATCAGAACCTCCATCGGGCTGACAGTCTGGTCAGGCTGTTGAGCATCGTGCAATTTGCCGCGCTTCGCAAAGGCATTCGGCTGCCGGGCACGGGCCCGGCTGCTATCCGGAGGCTCGAGCCCCACCCTTCGGCGGTGTAGAAGCCGTTGGACCAGCATACGGGTAAGCGGCGGGCATCCACAGCCAATCAATCCAGGGAATTGATGCCGCTGGCCGCGGCCCCATATATAGAGAAGAATGAGGGCCGTTCGGGCCCAGGAGTTTTCATGAAGCAGTCTTACCCCGTCCTGCCGCTTCGCGACATCGTCGTCTTTCCGCACATGATCGTGCCGCTGTTCGTCGGCCGGGACAAGTCGGTGGCGGCGCTTGAAGCAGCGATGGCAGACGACAAGGAAATTTTCCTCGTGGCGCAGCTTGATCCTGCGCAGGACGATCCGACCCGCGATGACCTGTACGATACCGGCGTTTCCGCCGAAGTGCTGCAGCTGCTGAAGCTGCCGGACGGCACCGTGCGGGTGCTGGTGGCGGGTAAGGAACGCGGCAAGCTCGAGATGATGGACGAGTCCGGTCCGTTCCTGACCGCGACGGTGAGCGCGGTTGAGGAAACCGACGCGGCGCTGGAGACCGCCAGCGACGAACTGAGCGAGAAGGTCGAAGGGGTGACGCCGGAGCGGCTCAGCCCCGACCTGAAGGCGCTGATGCGTTCGGTGGTCGAGCAGTTCGAGAATTATGCCAAGCTCAACCGCAAGCTGCCGGCCGAGACCGCGGTGCAGCTGGGCGAGATCGAGGAGGCGTCGCGCCTTGCCGACGCCGTTGCCGCGAACATCGCGGTCAAGGTCGCCGAGAAGCAGTCGCTGCTGGTCGAGCGCGATCCGGCCAAGCGGCTGGAGATGGTCTTCGCCTTCATGGAAGGCGAGCTGGGCGTGCTGCAGGTCGAGAAGAAGATCCGTAGCCGCGTGAAGCGGCAGATGGAGAAGACTCAGCGCGAATATTATCTGAACGAGCAGCTGAAGGCGATCCAGCGCGAGCTCGGCAATGAGGGCGAGGAAGGCGAGGGTGACGAAGTCGCCGAGTTGACCCAGAAGATCGCCACGCTGAAGCTGTCCAAGGAAGCGCGCACCAAGGCGACGTCGGAGCTGAAGAAGCTCAAGACGATGGCGCCGATGTCGGCCGAGGCCACCGTTGTCCGCAACTATCTCGACGTGCTGCTGGGCCTGCCCTGGGGCAAGAAGTCGAAGCTGAAAAAGGACATCGGCGAGGCGCAGGGGGTCCTGGACCAGGACCATTATGCGCTGGAAAAGGTGAAGGACCGGATCGTCGAGTATCTCGCGGTCCAGGCGCGCACCAACAAGCTTAAGGGGCCGATCCTGTGCCTGGTCGGCCCTCCCGGCGTCGGCAAGACGTCGCTTGGCAAGTCGATCGCCAAGGCTACCGGGCGCGAGTTCATCCGCCAGTCGCTGGGCGGCGTGCGCGACGAGGCTGAGATCCGCGGCCATCGCCGGACCTATATCGGCTCGCTGCCGGGCAAGATCGTGACGAACCTGCGCAAGGCCGGTTCGTCGAATCCGCTGTTCCTGCTCGACGAGATCGACAAGCTGGGCCAGGACTTCCGCGGCGATCCCGCCTCGGCGCTGCTCGAGGTGCTGGATCCGGAGCAGAACAACAAGTTCAACGACCATTATCTGGAGATCGACATCGATCTTTCGGATGTGATGTTCGTGTGCACGGCCAACTCGCTCGACCTGCCGCAGCCGCTGCTGGACCGCATGGAGATCATCCGTCTGGAGGGCTATACCGAGGACGAGAAGGTCGAGATCGCCGAGCGGCACCTGGTCGCCAAGCAGATCGACGCGCACGGGCTTAAGCCGGGCGAGTTCACGCTGACCCATGAGGGCCTGCGCGACCTGATCCGCTACTACACGCGCGAAGCCGGCGTCCGCACGCTGGAGCGTGAGATCGCGAAGCTGAATCGCAAGGCGCTCCGGAAGATCCTGGAGGGCAAGGAGACCAGCGTCACCGTCACGCCCGAGAACCTCCACGAATATGCCGGGGTGCGGAAGTATCGCTTCGGCGTGGGCGAGGAAGAGCACCAGATCGGCGCGGTAACCGGACTCGCCTGGACCGAGGTCGGCGGCGAGCTGCTGACGATCGAAAGCGTCACCGTGCCGGGTAAGGGCGGCATCAAGACGACGGGTAAGCTGGGCGACGTGATGAAGGAGTCGGTCGAAGCGGCGTTCAGCTTCGTCAAGGCGCGCAGCCCAAGCTATGGCATCAAGCCGAGCCTGTTCGGGCGCAAGGACGTGCACATCCACTTGCCCGAAGGCGCCGTGCCCAAGGACGGTCCGTCGGCAGGTATCGGCCTGGTCACTTCGATCGTTTCGACGCTCACCGGTGTTCCGGTTCGCAAGGACATCGCCATGACCGGCGAAGTCACGCTGCGCGGCCGGGTGCTGCCGATCGGTGGGTTGAAGGAAAAGCTGCTCGCCGCGCTGCGCGGCGGGATCAAGACGGTGCTGATCCCGAGCGAGAACGAGAAGGATCTGGCCGAGATTCCGAGCAAGATCCGCGAGGGGCTGGAGATCATCCCCGTGACGCATGTGGACGAGGTGCTGCGGCTTGCGCTCACCGCACCGCTTACGGCGATCGACTGGACGGACGCCGACGAACTGGCGGCGCAGCCCCCCGTCGGGGTTGCTCCGGTCGGAGACGCCGTTCATCATTGAGGCAGCGTAACTTTTCGCCGCACCTGCGGCGGAAAGCTTTTGACAGCGGCGGCGGTCGCGTGCTGACTGAGGCACCGGCTTGCCGCCGCGATTCAATTTCATACGTCGTATGACGCATTTCTCAGGGGATCCCAGCAATATGAACAAGCAGGAGCTGATCGCTCAGGTCGCCGACATCTCCGGCCTGGGTAAAGGCGAAGCCAACAAGGCCGTCGAAGCAGTGTTCGAATCGATTTCCGCCGCCCTGAAGAAGGGGGACGAAGTTCGCCTGGTCGGGTTCGGCACCTTTTCGGTAAGCAAGCGCAAGGCGTCCACGGGCCGCAACCCGCGCACCGGCGAGGAAATGACGATCAAGGCGTCGAACCAGCCCAAGTTCAAGGCCGGCAAGGGCCTGAAGGACTCGGTCAACATCTGACGAAACAATGCGGGTCGGGGCTGGACAGCGTGACTGTCAGGTCCTAAAGGCCCGCTTCCGTTTCGCCCGATTGGGCAGCGGGCGCGTAGCTCAGTGGTAGAGCACACCCTTCACACGGGTGGGGTCGCAAGTTCAATCCTTGCCGCGCCCACCATATACGAAGCCCGCTGGTCCCAGGATCGGTGGGCTTTTGGCGATCTGGCCGGTTGCACGCGGATCATTTCGGAGCCGGGATTCCCGGCGAGCCGTGCGTGTGGACGCGGCGAATAAGCCCAACCTTGCCGATGGTCGAACCACACTCACGTCAGCGGCAACGGATCGAGCAAGGCTGTCGTAGGCGATGGATTCGCCGCGGGAACCCGGCTATCGCACGCACGTGCCCGTACTCCATGCACTCGCCAATCCCGCGCGATTCCTGAAGATCGCTCGTCGGCTGACGCCCATCCTGTTCTGGCTGGGCTTGGCGTTGACGCTGTTCGGCGCCTGGGCTGGTCTCACCCAGACGCCCGCCGACTATCTCCAGAAAGAGACGGTGCGAATCCTGTATATCCATGTGCCCGCCGCTTGGCTGGGCATGGGTGGCTGGACCGGCCTGGCACTGGCCAGCCTGTCCTATCTGATCTGGCGGCATCCACTCGCTAGCCTGGCGGCGCGGGCAATGGCCCCGGTGGGGGCGGTATTCGCGGCGATCTGCCTGATTACGGGCTCGATTTGGGGCCGCCCGACCTGGGGCACCTGGTGGGAGTGGGACGGGCGGCTGACCAGCATGCTGCTGCTGTTCTTCATCTATATCGCCTATATCGCGCTGGCCCGTGCCGATGCGGAGCGCGGCGGCGACGGGCGAGTGCCCGCCTTGTTCGGCGTCGCGGGATCGGTGCTGCTACCGATCATCCGCTATTCGGTGGTGTGGTGGAACACGCTGCACCAGGGGCAGAGCATCGGGCTGACCGGATCGACCATCGACAACTCGATGCTGTGGCCGCTGTTCTTCACGATGAGCGGCTTCACCTTTCTGTTTGCCGGCGTGGTGCTGATGCGGATGCGCGCGGCACTCGCGGCGCAAAAACTCGAAGCGCGGTTGAAGCGGATGGCGGCACGATGAACCATTGGGCTTTCGTGATTGCCGCCTACGCCGTGGTGGCGATCGGCACAGGCGGGTTGGCGCTTGCCAGCTGGTTCGCGATGCGCCGCGCGGAAGCGGCTGTCGAAGCGCTGGCGCGCGGCGCATGAAGGCGAAGCATCAACGGCTCGTGCTCGGGCTGCTTGCGCTTGGCGCGATCGCGGGCGCGGCGTTGCTGGCGTTGTCGGCACTCAAGGATGAGGCGGCGTTCTTTTATGCGCCCGGGGATGTTGCAGCCAATCCGCCGCCGCTGGATCGTGGGGTGCGGCTTGGTGGCATGGTCGAGACGGGATCGCTCAAGCGGCAGCCCGACGGCGTGTCGGTAAGGTTTGCGGTGACCGACGGCAAGGCGCGGGTGCCGGTGGCGTTTCGCGGCGTAACGCCGGACCTGTTCCGCGAAGGATCCGGCGTCGTGGCCGAAGGGCGCTTCAACCGCGACGGCAGCTTCACTGCCGACAATCTGCTGGCGAAGCATGACGAGCGGTACATGCCGCCGCAGGTCGCGGGCAAGATGCACAAGTCGGACAGCATCGAGCAATGATCGCCGAATTGGGTCTGGGCGCGCTGTGGCTGGCGGCGGCATTCGCGGTGGTTCAGGTGCTGCTTGCCTGGGGCGCGGCCAGGGCGTCGTCGGCCGTGGGTGAGCGCGCGGAAGTTGCGGGCGCCGAGTTGATGCTGGCGCTGCGGCGGGTATCGCTGGTGCAGGGCGCGCTGGCGCTGCTTTCGTTCCTGCTGCTGATCACCCTGTTCGTCGAATCGGACATGAGCGTGGTGCTGGTGGCGCAGAACAGCCATTCGCTGAAGCCGTTGATGTACAAGATCGCGGGCGCGTGGGGGAACCATGAAGGCTCGATGCTGCTCTGGGTCACGGTGCTCGCCACGTCCGGCGCGGGTGTCGCGCTGTTCGAGCGGCGGCTGGCAAGCGGCACGCTTGCGGCGACGCTGGGGGCGCAGGCGGCGATCGGGCTTGGCTTCTATGCGTTCCTCGCATTCGCCTCGAATCCGTTCCTGCGGCTGAACCCGGCGGCGGCCGAAGGGCAGGGGCTGAACCCGCTGCTGCAGGACCCCGGCCTCGCCTTCCATCCCCCGACCTTGTATCTCGGCTATGTCGGGTTGTCGGT
Source organism: Sphingomonas sp. IC-56 (assembly GCF_021043375.1). Lineage (GTDB taxonomy): Bacteria > Pseudomonadota > Alphaproteobacteria > Sphingomonadales > Sphingomonadaceae > Sphingomonas. The sequence continues at coordinate 288,780 of NZ_JAJNDV010000004.1, read as the reverse complement.
CGCGTTCAGCTTTGCGGTCGGTGCGCTGGTGATGCGCGACGTGGGGCCGGCGTTCGCGCGGGCGATGCGGCCATGGGTGCTGGCGGCGTGGATTTTCCTGACGATCGGCATCACGGCGGGCAGTTACTGGGCGTATTACGAACTGGGCTGGGGCGGCTGGTGGTTCTGGGACCCGGTGGAGAATGCTTCGCTGATGCCGTGGCTGGCGGCGACCGCTCTGCTTCATTCAGTGACGGTGCTGGCGACCCGCGACGGCCTGCGCGCCTGGACGCTGATGCTGGCGGTGGTGGCGTTCTCCATGTCGATGGTCGGCACCTTCCTGGTGCGCTCGGGCATTCTGGTAAGCGTGCATGCCTTTGCCGTGGACCCGACCCGCGGGACCTTCATCCTGGCGCTGCTGGGGATTTATATCGGCGGCGCGCTCGCGCTGTTCGGGGCGCGGGTCGGCACCGTCGCGCAGGGATCGACCTTCCAACTGGTCAGCCGCGAAGGCGCGCTGGTGCTCAACAACCTGCTGCTGTCGGTGATCTTGGGCGTGGTGTTCATCGGCACGCTCTATCCGCTGGTGGCGCAGGCCGCGGGGGTGCAGCTGTCGATCGGCGCGCCGTTCTTCAACAAGGCGATCGCGCCGGTCGCACTGCTGCTGATGCTCGCCACGGCGGCGGGCCCGCTGCTGCGGTGGCGGCGGGACAATCTGAACGCGCTGCTGGGTAAGCTGATCTGGCCGGTGGCCGCGGCCGGGCTGAGTTTTGCGCTGATGTTCGTGCTGACCGGCGCGACGCACCTGCTGTCGGTGCTGGGCATCGCCTTCGCCGCCGGGCTAGCCGTGGCGAGTGTGCTGCCCCTGGTGCGCCGCAATCTGTGCCGTACGCCGCTGCATGTCTGGGGCATGGTCGTCGCGCATCTCGGCGTGGCGGTGAGCCTTGCCGGCATGGCGGCGGATAGCGCCTTTACGCTCGAGCGGCTGGCGGCGGTGCAGGTCGGCGACAATGTGACGGTGGGGCCCTATCGCGTCACGCTGGCCGAGGTGCGGCCGACGATCGGTCCGAACTGGTCGGCACTCGAGGCCAAGCTGAGCGTGCGCCGTGGGGACGGTGCGCCGTTCAACCTGTTCCCGCAGCAGCGCTTCTTCAGCACGCCGCCGACCAACACCAACGAAGCGGCGATCCGCACCGTGCTGGATGGGCAGCTTTATACCGTTTTGGGGCAGGGTGACGATCAGGGCCGCTGGCAGTTGCGGCTGTGGTGGAAGCCGTTCGTCACCCTGATCTGGCTGGGCGGCGGGTTGATCGCCTTGGGCGGTTTGTTGGCGTTGATCGGTCGCATTCGTCGTGAGCGGCGCCAAGCCGATGCGGAGGCGTACGCGTGAGGCGGGTGCTGATATGGACGCCGTTGGCGCTCTTCGCGATCGTGTTCGCGGTCGTGGCCAGCGGGCTGCTCAAGCCGGGTGACCGGGTGGTGCGTTCGGCAATGGTCGGAAAGCCGCTGCCCCAGTTCAACCTGCCGCCGCTGCTGGCCGGAAAACCGGGCATTGCCGCCGCCGATTTCGCCAAGGGCAAGCCGCGGCTGCTCAACATCTTCGCCAGCTGGTGCATCCCGTGCATCGCCGAGGCGCCGCAACTGATGAAGCTGCGCGAGGCGGGCGTTGAGATCGACGCCATCGCGATCCGCGACACAGGCGAGGCCGTGCGCGGCTTCCTGCGGCAGAATGGCGACCCCTATGCCCGGATCGGTGACGACAAGACCAGCTCGGTCCAGCTGGCACTCGGATCCTCGGGCGTGCCCGAGACCTTCGTGATCGATGCCGAGGGGAAGATCGCCTATCAGCATATCGGCGACATCCGCGAGGAGAATGTCCCCGAGCTTCTGGCGCAGCTGGAGAAGGCGAAGTGAGGCGGGTGCTTGCTCCCATGCTGCTGCTTCTGGCCTCGCCGGCAAGCGCGGACTCTAGGCTGCCGCCGGCGGCACTGGCTTATACCCAGTTGCCCGATCCGGCGCAGGAGGCGAGCGCGAAGGCGCTGATGGAAACGCTGCGCTGCGTCGTGTGCCAGGGCCAGTCGATTGCGGACAGCGATGCCGAGATGGCGGGCGACATGCGTGCGCTGGTCCGTCAGCGCATTCAGGCAGGCGAAGCGCCGAGCGAGATCCGAAACTGGCTGGTGCAGCGATACGGAGATTATGTCAGCTATGACCCGCCGCTCGGCTGGTCGACGGCGCCGCTATGGCTTACGCCGCTCCTGCTGTTGGGGCTTGGCCTGCTGTTGGCGCGCCGCGCCTTTGCGAAGCCGAGGCACTGATGGGTTGGCTGTTGTTCCTGGGATTGACGGTGACGGCCGGGTTGCTGCTGTGGCTGCTTCGCTTTCCACGCCGGCTATGGGCCGTGTCCGCAACTGCGGTGATGCTGGGCGGGGCGGGCTATGCGTGGCAGGGCTCGCCCGGGCTTGCGGGATATACCGTCGAGGCCGCCAAGCAGGAAGGCACCGTGGATCCCGAGCTTGTGGCACTGCGCGAGTCATTCTTTGGACGCTTCAATTTCGACGCGGCGTACTTCATGGCGTCCGACGCGATGATGCGCTCTGGCTCGCCACAATCGGCAGCGCTGGTAATGACCGGCGCGGTGCGCAAGGCGCCCGACGATGCAGGGCTTTGGACCTGGGCGGGCGTGGTGCTGGCCGAAAATGACGGCAACCAGATTTCGCCGGCATCGCGCTTTGCGTTCCAGCGGGCGCTGGCGCTTGCGCCTAAGCATCCTGGTCCAGCCTTCTTCTACGGACTGGCGCATATCCGCGAGGGCAAGCTCGCCGAAGCGCGGCCCTATTGGGCAAAGGCGGTGGAGTTGACGCCGGCGGATGCCAGTTATCGTGGCGAATTGCTGACGAGGTTGTTCCTGCTCGACCGCTTCCTGGAAGCGCAGCAGCAGCAGGGTGGGCCAGCGCCGCAGCGCTGACCCTGTCGAGCATCACTGACCTCGGCCGGTCTTTTCCTGGAGTTCGTCGATCTTCTTGGAAGCGTCGGCCTTGGTGAGGTCGCCCTCCATGTCTTCGTGCGCTTCCTCGCTCAGCGTTTTGAGATAGCTGGCTTGGGCGCCGGTCATGGGCTCGTCGCCGGTGACCCAATCGTCGGGGTCCTTGACGGCGTTGGAGGTGGGTTCGGTCTTGGGGTTAGTGGACATCACGAGTTCCTTTGGGCTGTGTTGCCGGAAGAACGTGTGGTGTTCCTTGTTCGTTCCACTATCTTGTCGACGCGGAAACGAGAAGGCCGGAGCGTGGGCTCCGGCCTTGTTGTCCAGGCAAGTCAATGACTTGATGTTAGATTGCGGTCCAAGCCTCGAATGGGAGATCGAGGGCCTCGGCGACCGCCTGGTGGCGGATCTTGCCGGCTGAGACGTTCAGGCCATTCGCCAGGTGCTTGTCGGCCTGCATCGCGGCTTCGGCACCCAGATTGGCGATTTTCAGCACGAAGGGCAGCGTCGCGTTGTTGAGCGCGAAGGCCGAGGTGCGGGCGACCGCGCCGGGCATGTTGGCTACGCAGTAGTGGATGACGTTGTCGACTTCATAGACCGGGTTGTCGTGGGTGGTCGCGTGGCTGGTCTCGAAGCAGCCGCCCTGGTCGATGGCGATATCGACCATCACCGAGCCGCGCATCATCGTCTTGAGCATATCGCGGGTGACGAGCTTGGGCGCCGCAGCGCCGGGCACCAGCACCGCGCCGATCACCAGCTGCGAGCGCGAGACCGCCTCGGCGATTGCGGCCTTGGACGCATAGGCGGTCTTGATCTGGCTGCCGAAATGCATGTCGAGTTCGGCCAGACGCTCATTGTTGATGTCGTAGATGGTGACGTCTGCGCGCTGTCCGACCGCCATCTGCGCGGCGTTGATGCCGGCGACGCCGCCGCCAAGGATCGCGACCTTGCACGGCGCGACGCCCGGCACGCCGCCGAGCAGTTCGCCACGGCCGCCCTGTTCCTTTTCGAGATAATGCGCGCCGACCTGGATCGACATGCGGCCCGCGACTTCGGACATCGGCTTAAGCAGCGGCAGGGCGCCCGAGCTCGACGTCACCGTCTCATAGGCGATGCAAGTCGCGCCCGAGCGCATCAGGCCCTCGGTCTGCGGCTTGTCGGCGGCGAGGTGCAGATAGGTGAAGAGCGTGTGGCGCGATTCGAGCAGGGCGATTTCCTGCGGCTGCGGCTCTTTCACCTTCACGATCATGTCCGAACCCGCGAACACCGCGGCGGCGTCTGGAGCGATCGTCGCACCGACCTTGGTATAGGCTTCGTCGGCGAAGTCGATGCCGGTGCCGGCCTTGGTCTCGACCAGCACGTCATGGCCAGCGGCGACCAGCTCAGCGACCGAGGCCGGGGTCAGGCCGACGCGATATTCGTGGTTCTTAATTTCTTTGGGGACACCGATGCGCATGGCAAACTCTCCTGCAATTCTATTGCCGACAATTTACGCCAAAGCGCCGCGGCGAATCTCTGCGTTCTTGGCAGCGGCGTGGCCGGATCATACATGATTTTACGCCCGGAAGATCCTCGGGCGTTGGAATCATGCATGATCGACAGGATTGACGGCGCGATACTGAAGTTGCTGGCTTCCGACGCGCGGGCGCCGGTAAGCCAGATTGCAGCGCGGGTGGGGCTGTCGCAATCGGCCTGCACGCGGCGCATCCAGGCGCTCGAGTCGTCGGGCCACGTGAGCGGCTATGGCGCGCGCCTGGGGCATCGCCGCCTTGGCTTCCGCATCACCGCACTGGTCGACATCACCCTGGGGACGCAGGTCGAGGAGGATCTGGCCAAGTTCGAGCGGGCGGTGGCCGAGATCGACGGGGTAGTCGAATGCGCGCTCGTGTCGGGGCGGCAGGACTATCGGCTGAAGATTCTGGCGCGCGACCTGGACGATTATGAGCGGCTGCATCGCGAGCATCTGGGGCGGTTGCCAGGGGTGGTCACCATCAATTCGAGTTTTGTGCTCCGATCGGTCCCCACGCGCGGGGAAGCGGATGCGCTGTTCGCCGCCTCGCGTTGAGCGCGGAACCGCTTGCCAGTGCCGCGCGTCTTGGCGAAGCCATGGGCCATGATGGCCCCAGGCTGGTCCCGTTGCGAGGGCATGTTGCAAGTGCTACCGGCCCGCGATCCGAAGCCAGTCGAGAACAAGGGTCGTATGACTAGGCACTTCATCTTCATCTCCGCTCGGCAACCGCAGTGACAAACGGCGACACCGGGTCGGTGAACGACGCGTCGACTTACCACGACGAGGGCGAGCACGGGCATCACCCCAAAGGCAGCATGCCGGCGCTCGCGCTGGGCGCCGTGGGCGTGGTGTATGGCGATATCGGAACGTCGCCGCTGTACGCGATGAAGGAGACGTTCGTCGGCCATCATCCACTCGCAGTCGATCTGGTCCATGTCTATGGCGTGGTCAGCCTGATCTTCTGGTCGCTGCTGATCATCGTCACGGGCAAGTACATCTTCCTGACGATGCGGGCCGACAACAAGGGCGAGGGCGGCAGCCTGGCGCTGCTCGCGCTGATCCAGCGCAAGACCGGCGCAGGCCCGGGGCGCTGGAGCCATGGGCTGGTGATGCTGGGTGTGCTCGCCACAGCCTTGTTCTTTGGCGATTGCATGATCACGCCGGCGGTGTCGGTGCTGTCGGCTGTCGAGGGTCTGGTAGTGGTGCAGGAGGGCTTTGCGCCCTTCGTGCTGCCGATTGCGATCGGCATCCTCATCGGGCTGTTCATGCTTCAGGCGCATGGCACCGACCTGTTGGGCCGGTTCTTCGGCCCGATCATGCTGATCTATTTCCTGACGCTGGCAGTGCTGGGAACGCTCAGCATCGTCGAGCGGCCAGACGTGCTCCAGGCGTTCAATCCGCTCTGGGCGATCCGCTTCTTCGAGCTTGATCCCAAGCTGGCGTTCCTTGCGCTTGGTTCGGTGGTGCTGGCGCTGACCGGCGCCGAGGCGCTGTACGCCGATATGGGCCATTTCGGCCGCAAGCCGATCCAGGTCGCATGGGTGTGGCTGATCTTCCCCGCGCTGATGCTCAATTATCTGGGGCAGGGGGCGCTGCTGCTGCGTGATCCTTCCGCGGCGGAGAACCCATTCTTCATGCTGGCTAACGAAGGCTGGCGGCTGCCGCTGGTGATCCTGGCGACGTTGGCGACGATCATTGCCAGCCAGGCGGTGATCACCGGCGCGTTTTCGGTGTGCCAGCAGGCGGTGCAGCTGGGGCTGATGCCGCGGCTGCGCATCAACCATACTTCGGCTTCGGCGCTGGGGCAGATCTATCTGCCGGCAGTGAACTGGGCGCTGATGATCATGGTGCTGTTGCTGATCCTGATGTTCCGCGAGTCGTCTAACCTGGCGGCGGCCTATGGCATCGCGGTAACGGGCACGATGTTCATCACCACGTGCATGCTGGCGGTGCTGGTGCGGCGGGTGTGGAACTGGCCCTTGCCCGTTGCGATCGGGCTGGTCGCGCTGTTCCTGCTGTTCGACGGCGCCTATTTCGCGTCGAACGTGACGAAGATCCCCGATGGCGGCTGGTTCCCGCTGCTGGTCGGGCTGATCGCCTTCACGCTGCTCACCACCTGGGCCAAGGGCCGCCAGTTGATGATCGCGCGGCTGCGCGAGAGCGCGATGCCGATCCGGATCTTCATCGAATCGGCTGCGAATTCGGCGACGCGGGTACCCGGCACGGCGGTTTTCATGACCTCGACGCCTGACGGCGTGCCGCACGCGCTGCTGCACAACCTCAAGCACAACAAGGTGCTGCACGAGCGCGTGATCCTGCTGACCGTCAAGATCGCGGACGAGCCCTATGTCGACGATGATCGTCGGATGAAGATCGAGGATCTGGGCAAGGGCTTCCACCGGATGATCATGAAGTACGGCTTCATGCAGGATGCCGATGTTCCGGCCGCGTTGAAGCAGGTCAGCGCATGCGGCGCGGAGTTCAAGATGATGGACACCAGCTTCTTCCTCGCACGCCAGACGCTGCTGCCCTCGTCGCGGCCGGGGATGATGATCTGGCGCGAGAAGCTGTTCGCGTGGATGCTGCGGAACGCAGAAAGTGCGATGGAGTTCTTCCGCCTGCCGACCAACCGCGTGGTCGAGCTGGGCAGCCAGGTCGAGATCTGAGCGTGGAGACCGCCCCGGGCGCGGCTCCGATCATCGTGACGGCGCTGTTCGGGGCGGAGGACTTTGCCTGGCTGGACGGACTGCGGCGGCGATACTTCCCGCCCGAGCGCAATGTGGTGCCGGCGCACTGCACCTTATTTCACCACCTGGCGCCCGAGCTTGGCGCGGAGCTGAAGCAGCGGCTGCGCATGGCGACGCGCGGTGTGCGGGCGCCCCAAGCGCAGGTTGCGGGGGTGCTCGACTTGGGTGGGGGTGTGGCGTTTCGCATCGAGTCGGAAGCGCTGTCGGCGATCCGGGAGGATCTGGCCGAGGCGTTCGCGCCGATGCTGGTGCCGCAGGACCGTGCCGGATGGCGGGCGCATGTGACCGTGCAGAACAAGGTGGCCCGCCCGGAAGCCAAGGCGTTGTTGGAAGAACTTCGCACTGGTTTCGAACGGCGGCCGCTGCGCATCGTCGGGCTGGCGAGCTGGTGGTATCGTGGCGGGCCATGGGAAGCGCATTCGCGGCACATGTTCGCTTGACCGCGAAGACTCCGCTGCCTATGTGGCGCCCTCCGCTGCACGGCGGACCTTGGATCGGCGCCTTTCACAGCGCGCCGTACGGGGCGGAGTAGCTCAGTTGGTTAGAGCACGGGAATCATAATCCTGGGGTCGGGGGTTCAAGTCCCTCCTCCGCTACCACCGTTGTTGAGATCAGCGGCGGAAACGCCCTCTGGCATATCGCCGGGGAGGACAAGCCGCCTTTGTACCGCTACGGACGCGGCATGAATCCAGTACAGCTTTATGGCGATTTCATTCAGTGGATCGGCGATGGCACCGGGGCGCCGGACACGGTGCTGCACATCCATGCGGGCATGGCCGTGCTGTTCCTGGCGCGGATCGTCAGCAGGCGATCGTTGGCGACGCTGGTGCCGCTTTCGTTCGTGTACCTGGCAGAGTTCGCCAATGAGGTGATGGACTATTTCGTCCATGGCCGGGTGATGCCCGACACGCTGAGCGATGTGATCAACACGGTGTTCTGGCCGACGATGCTGTTCATCGGGCTGCGCATCCGGCGGGCGCATGGGTTTGCGCCCAAGGGCTAGAGCGCGCGTCGCATTGTGGCTTGCCCACAGCATTGTGCGGGCGCGGCGAGCCCCCATGTTGCGTCAGAGACCTGAGCGCCTGTAGATGCGGGCCAACGCTTTTCCGGAAGAGATAATGACCGCTACCCATTCCACGCGCATGCTGATCCTGGGCTCGGGCCCTGCCGGGCTTTCCGCCGCCATTTACGGCGCGCGCGCGGGGCTGGCGCCGATCGTGGTGCAGGGCATTCAGCCCGGCGGGCAGCTGATGACCACCACGGACGTGGAGAATTATCCCGGCTTCCGCGAAGTGATCCAGGGGCCGTGGCTGATGCAGGAGATGCAGGCCCAGGCCGAGCATGTCGGCGCGCAGATGCTGTGGGACACGATCGTCGAGGTCGATGTGAGCAGCCGCCCGTTCCGCATGGTGGGCGACAGCGGCACCGTGTATCTGGGCGACGTGCTGGTGATCGCCACGGGCGCCCAGGCACGCTGGCTGGGGCTGGACAGTGAGGAACTGCTGAAGGGCAAGGGCGTCAGCGCCTGTGCGACGTGCGATGGCTTCTTCTTCCGCGGCAAGAAGGTGGCGGTGATCGGCGGCGGCAATACCGCCGTCGAGGAGGCGCTGTACCTTACCAACCACAGCCATGACGTTACGCTGATCCACCGCCGCGATTCGCTGCGCGCCGAGAAGATCCTGCAACAGCGGCTGCATGCCAATGACCGCATCAGCACCTTGTGGAACAAGAAGGTGGAGCGGTTCATCGGCGGCGGTAGCCCCGAGGGGCTGGTCGGGATCGAGCTGAAGGACACGGTGACCGGCGAGGTTTCGACGATCGAGGTCGATGGTGGCTTCGTGGCGATCGGGCACCATCCCGCGACCGAGTTGTTCCGCGGGCACATTGCGCTGGACGATGATGGCTATATCACCGTCGAAAAGGGTACCACGCGCACCAGCGTGCCGGGCGTGTTCGCGTGCGGCGACGTGATGGACAAGCATTACCGCCAGGCGATCACCGCCGCTGGCACTGGCTGCATGGCGGCGCTGGACGCCGAGCGCTTCCTGGCGGAGGCCGATTTCGAGCAGATCGCCGAAGCGGCGGAGTGAGCCGCTAAACCGTACGCAGCGCGGCGAGGAGCTGGTCGAACAGCCAGTCCTTGTCGCCTTCGCCGGCGAAGCTGTGGCTGGCGGTGTCGCGCTGCTCGACACGGATGCGGCTGCGGACCGGGTCGAAGCGGCTGGCGCGGTAGGCGTGCTGGAAGGCGACCGCCGTGTGGTCGCCGGTGGCGAGTAGGAGCGAGGTCGGCACCGTTGACGCTGCAAGCGCGCGGGCTGTGCGGGCGGACAGGCTGTTTGGATCTTGAGACCGCTTCTCCGCCGTAGCGCGCAAGCCCCTGATTAGCTTTGTCAGGTTGACGCCGCCGCGGGCGAGGCGGAGCCATTCGCGTGGGTCGCGCAGGCGCGCGGCATAGTGGGCGCGGATGGCGGCGGGTGGGGGGAGATCTTCGTGCTGCCGGTCGACCAGCCAGGGGTTGGCGAGGACCAGCCTGTCGATGGCGGCGCGGTTGTGGAAGAGGATCAGCGACGTCGCGGCGTCGCAATTTCCGAAGGCGATGAGGTGGTCGAGCTTGGCTGCCTTACGGAAGGCGGCGGCGGCGTGGGCGATTTCGGGGCAGCTGCTTTCGAAGCCACGGTTCTCGCCCTCGGAGTCGCCGATCCCGCGGCGGTCGAAGCGGAAGACGGGGTAGCCTGCGTCCGCGACACGCTGGGCGAGGCGGGACATGCCGCGATAGGCGCCCATGCGCAGTTCGTTGCCGCCCGAGACGATCAGCAGGCCAGTGCGGCCCGGGGCTTCATCCAACGTGCCGACCAGGGTGGCACCGTTGCAGCGGAAGGTGATCAGCCTTCGCATGCGCGTATCCAGGTGGCGATGTCCTCGGCGAGCAGAGCGGCGAGGGCCGGGTCGTGGTCTGGCTCGGCGCGGCGCCAGAGGGGCAGGCCGGGTGGCTTACGATCGGCGGGGCGGGGATCGCTTTCGAGGCGAACGACGCGCAGCGGGCCGGGCTCGGCGTCGGTAGTGGCCGCCTTGAGGTCGGCGAGCATGATGGCGGTCAGGAGGTTGCCGCCTGCCAGCATCGGTGCCTCGGCTGGGGCGGATTTGCCGGCGATGCGGAGGAGTTCGGTCACCAGGGCTTTGCCTTCCACCGGGGCGAGGTGCCAGCGGGCCTGGACGAACGCCGTCACGTCGAGCAGCGCGCCGCTGCGGAAGCCGCAGGCATAGGCGCGGCGAGTGCCGAGATGGTCGACAGCCGCGGCCATGGCCTCGCGCATTGCTGACACGCTGGTTTCCTCGATCTGCACAAGACTTTCGCCGGTGCCGGGGAGGTCGGGCAGGGCAGAGGCGATGTTGCGCTCGGCCAGCAGCCGCATGAGGGCGACCGCGAAGGTGCGGGTGCGGTTCGCTTCCTCGAAGAGGGGAAGCGCGATGACGACGACCGGTCCGGTGGCGGGGCCGAAGCGAAGCATCGCTTCCCGGCCGCCGGACCAGTCGTACCAATCGATCAACGCAGCGCCTTGTCCGCGGCGAAGCGCGTCAGGGCGCCGAAGCTTTCGAGCATGTCGCCATCGACTTCGTCATCATCGATCAGGATGGCGAGGCGGTCCTCAAGCTCAGTCAGCACGCCGGCGACCGCGAGCGAATCGAGTTCGGGCAGCGCGCCGAACAGAGGCGTGCTCTCGTTGAACGCCGCGACGCGTTCCTCGCTCAGCCCCAGCACATCGCGCAGAACCCCGCGCACCGCCTTTTCGACTTCGGCGAACCCTTCACGCTGCAATGCCATTCCCCTGCGTGTATTTTTCGCTGCCCTAAGGGTTGGCGGGTGCGCTGCCAAGGGTAAGGGTGGCGGCATGATCGCACTGGATCCCGTTCCCCGCCCGATCGACCACTTGCCCGCACGTGGCGCGCCCGATGCCGTGGCACTGGAGGATCGTGCCGGCCCGCTGGACTATACCGGTCTGGAGAGCCTGGTCGGTCAAATGGCGCATGCGCTGTCGCGGCTTGGCCTACGAGCCGGCGAGCGCGTGGCGACGTGGCTGCCCAAGACCCGCGCGGCATGCCTGATGCCCCTGGCCGCGGCGCGGGCGGGGCTGGTACATGTACCGATCAATCCGGTGCTGAAGCGCGCGCAGGTGGCCCACATCCTGGCCGACAGCGGCGCGCGGGTGCTGGTGACGCAGGCGGCGCGGATGCAGGCGCTGGAAGCGGGCGACGTTCCGGGCGAGTGCCAGATCCTTGCGGAGGACGAACTGACGGGCAGCGACATGCTGCCGCTGTCCGACGCCGATCCGGCTGCGCTGGCGGCGATCCTCTACACCTCGGGTTCTACCGGACGGCCCAAGGGCGTGATGCTTAGCCACGCCAATTTGTGGCTCGGCGCCACCAGCGTGGCCCATTATCTTGAGATAGAATCTGAGGATCGGGTGCTGGGGGTTTTGCCGCTCAGCTTCGATTATGGGCAGAACCAACTCTTCTCGACCTGGGCGGCAGGTGGGCGCGTGGTGCCGCTGGATTACCTGACTGCGCGCGACGTGGTGAAGGCAGTGGAGCGGCATGGCATTACCACGCTGGCCGGGGTGCCGCCCTTGTGGGTGCAACTGTTGGAGGCGGAGTGGCCCATTGAGACTGCGTCCAAGCTGCGCCGGCTAACCAATTCTGGAGGTGCGCTGACGCCGCGGCTGGTACGCGGCCTGCGGGAGCACTTTCCGCAAGCGCGCTTGTACCCGATGTACGGACTGACCGAAGCCTTTCGCTCGACCTATCTCGATCCTGCGCTGGTCGACGCCAACCCAGACTCGATCGGGCGAGCGATCCCCTTTGCTGAGGTGCTGGTGGTGCGGCCCGATGGCGGCAAGGCAGCGGTCGGGGAGCCGGGGGAACTGGTGCATGCCGGGCCGCTGGTGGCGCAGGGATATTGGCAGGACCCGGAGCGCAGCGCGCAGCGGTTCCGGCCGGCGCCGCACTTTGCCGAAAGCGGCGGCATGGCAGTCTGGTCAGGTGACACCGTCGTGGAAGGCGAGGACGGGTTGCTGCGCTTCGTCGGGCGCGATGATGAGATGATCAAGTCGGCGGGGAATCGGATCAGCCCGACCGAAGTGGAAGAAGCCGTGCTTGCCGGCGGGGAGACCGCCGAAGCGGCGGCGTTCGGCGTTGCGGACGAGCGGCTGGGACAGGCCATCCTGGTGGTCGCGCGAGGTGACGGCAGCAGCGAAGCGGCACTGCGCGCGCGGTTGCGGCGCGATCTGCCGAACTTCCTGCAACCGGCAGAGTATGCATGGCGCGAGGCGCTGCCGCGCAACGCCAATGGCAAACTGGATCGCGCGGCATTGAAGGCGGAGATTGCGCGATGAAACCCGTTGGACCCATTCCGCCCGCCTATGCGGGGCAGGCCGTGCTCAGCGTTGCCGGACGGAGTGCGAAGGCTTGGGCCGAACAAGGCACGCCATTGTACCTGTATGATCTTGGCGCGATTACGCGTCGGATCGGTGATCTGCGGGCCAGTATTCCGGAACAAATCGGCTTGCATTACGCAGTTAAGGCTAATCCTTACGAGCCGTTGGTAGCAGCAGTGGCGCCGCTGGTGGATGGGTTGGACGTGGCGTCGGCGGGGGAGTTGTCGCTGGCGCTGCGGCACAAGCCGGCGGAGGCGATCAGCTTTGCCGGGCCGGGCAAGCGCGACTTCGAGCTGGAGGCGGCGATCGGCGCGGGGGCGACGCTGAACCTGGAATCCGAGGGAGAGGCGGAGCGGGCGCTGGCAGTTGGCGCACGGTTGGGCATCACGCCGAAGCTGGCGGTGCGAGTCAATCCGGACTTCGAATTACGCGGATCGGGCATGCGGATGGGCGGGCGGGCTTCGCCGTTCGGGATCGATGCCGCGCGCGTGCCGGCGCTGGTGAAGCGGCTAATTGCCGCAGGGGCGGACTGGCGGGGGTTTCACATCTTTGCCGGGTCGCAATCGCTCGACACGGCGGCGATCATCGAGACGCAGGCGGCGACGGTCGCACTGGCGCGGCGGTTGAGCGAGGAGGCTGGCGTCATGCCGCCGCTGGTCAATCTGGGCGGGGGTTTCGGCATTCCCTATTTCGCTGGTGATACACCGGTCGACCTGCCGGCGGTGGGCGCGGCGCTGGGGCAGGCGGTTGCGGCGTTTCCGGGCGCTCAGTTCGCCATCGAGCTCGGCCGCTGTCTTGTGGGCGAGGCAGGCATCTATCTGACGCGCGTGATCGACCGGAAGGAGAGTCAGGGCGAAACCTTCCTGGTGGTCGATGGCGGGCTGCACCAGCATCTTGCCGCCACCGGCAATTTCGGGATGGTGGTGCGGCGTAATTATCCGGTGGCGGTGGCCCACCGTATGGGGGATGCGCCCGAGGAGACGGTGAGCGTCGTCGGGCCGCTGTGCACGCCGCTCGATCGGTTGGCGGACAAGGTGGCGTTGCCGCGTGCGGAGGTGGGTGACGTCATCGCGATCTTCGCCTCTGGTGCGTATGGCGCGTCGGCCAGCCCAGCGGCTTTTCTGGGACATGCACCGGTTCGGGAAGTGCTGGCCGCTATCCCGCACACCTAACAGTATTTTTACCTATAGAGCGCATAGCCGGAGCTGATCCACGCGGAAAAGCGGCCGAAACAATGGTCGTGACCCAGCCGCCTGGAAGGGAGCTCGAGCATGGCGTTGTATCGGTTGGGCAGGGTTTCGCTGGCGCTTGGCGTCATGGGGGCCATCCTGCCGAGTTGTGCGGGGGGCAGCCGGCCCGAACTGCCGGCGGCGACCTTTGTCGCGACTCGGGAAATGCCGAGCGACGAATATGTGATCGGGCCGCTCGACCAGCTGAACGTCTTCGTGTGGCGCAACCCCGAGCTGTCCGCCAAGGTGCAGGTGCGTCCGGACGGCCGCATTACCACGCCGCTGATCAGCGACATGCCGGCAGTGGGCAAGACCCCGGCGATGCTGGCCGACGACATGAAGATTGCGCTGGGCGAGTTCATCAAGGACCCGATCGTGTCGGTGATCGTGGAGAATTTCTCCGGCACCTATAGCCAGCAGATCCGCGTCGTGGGTGCGACCGAGAAGCCGGCGTCGATCCCGTACCGCGCCAACATGACCGCGCTCGACGCGATGATCGCGGTGGGCGGGCTGAACGAATTCGCGTCGGGCAACCGGTCGCGGCTGGTGCGCTATGACCGGCAGACCGGCAAGCAGCGCGAATATCGCGTGCGGCTGGGCGACCTGCTCAAGAATGGCGACGTGTCGGCCAATGTGAGGCTGGAGCCCGGCGACGTGCTGATCATCCCGCAGAGCATGTTCTGATCATGGGCAGCCTGTACGACGAGCTGCGCGCGGCGCTGCATGCCGTTTGGATGCGCCGATGGATTGCCCTCGGCGTCGCCTGGGGCGTGTGCCTGCTCGGCTGGCTCGTCGTGTCGCAGATGCCCAACAGCTATGAGTCGCGCGCGCGGATCTTTGTGCAGATGCGCCAGATCCTGCCGGTGGACGGCGTGAGTGCCGCCCAGCAGCAAAAGGATATTGACCGGGTACGCCAGACGCTGACCTCGGCGGTGAACCTCGACAAGGTGGTGCGCAGCACCGACCTGATGAACACGGTGTCGGGCGAGCGCGACATTGCCGACCGGGTGGCCGGATTGCAGCAGGCGATCAAGCTGACCGCGCAGCAGGACAACCTGTTCGAGATCACGGTGACGGCGCCGAGCGGTAAGCTGGCCAAGCAGATCGCGCAGAAGCTGATCGACATCTTTGTCGAGGACAATCTGGCCGACAATCGCGACCAGTCCAGCCAGTCGCTGCAGTTCCTGGACGCGCAGCTGAGCGAGCGGCAGAAGCAGTTGCAGGATGCCGAGGCCAAGCGGGCGGACTTCCAGGCGCGCTATCTGGGTGCGCTGCCGGGGACCGGATCGTTGCAGGAGCGGGTGAGCGCTGCGCGGACGCAGCTGGCGCAGATTCAGGCGGACCTGGCGGCGGCGCAGAGCAGCCTGAGCGCCGTGAACGGGCAGATGGCGGGTACGCCGGCCAATCTGCCGGGAGCTGCCGGCGAGACGGTTACCGGCCCGGCGCGGGCGCGGCTGCTGGCGATCCAGGGACAGCTGGCCGATGCGCGTGCGAAGGGCTGGACCGATCAGCATCCCGATGTGGTGGCGCTGAACAGCCAACTCGCCGCGGCGCAGGCGGCTGCGCGGGGCGAGCCGATGGTGCGCGGCGGGGCGGCGGGATCGTCGAACCCTTATTACCTGGGGCTCAAGTCGATGCAGGCCGACAAGGCCTCGACCGTGGCGGCGCTCAACGAGCGGCGGAACCAGATCGAGGGAGACTTGGCGCAGCTTCAATCGAAGATGCAGCAGGATCCTGGCGTCGCCGCTGAGCAGGGCGAGATCGAACGTGAATACCAGGTTCTGAAAGACCAGTATGAGAAGCTGCTGGCAAATCGCGAGCAGGTAAAGATTTCTGCGCAGGCGCAGAACATTAGCGATGCGGTCAAGTTCAACGTGGTCGACCCTCCGACCCAGCCGCGCACGCCGACCAAGCCGAACCGGCCGCTGCTGCTGGCAGGCGTGCTGTTCGTCGGACTGGGCGCGGGTGTGGCGGCGGCGTTCGCGCTGGCCAAGCTGCAGACGACCTTTCCGACCGCGTCGCGGCTGGAGCAGGCGAGCGGCATGCCGGTGATCGGATCGATCGGCGAAGTGCTGACGACTGCCCAGGTCGCGATGCGCCAGCGCAGGCTGCGGCTGTTTGCCGGCGGGTTCGCGGCGCTGCTGGTGGCGTTTGTCGGGCTGGTGGGCATTGAATTCATCCAGCGCGGCATGGGGGCCTGACATGAACGACCATACCCCTCGTCGTTTGCGCGGATCGTTGCTGGAGCGCGCTGCCGGGCAGTTTGACTATGCCGGCATGCCGCCGCTGCCGCCGTTGGAGCCGCTGGCTGTAAAGCCGGTGCGTGCGCCTGAGCCTGTCGTCGCCCCTGCACCTGCGGTGGTGCCGGAGCCGGCCGATGTTTCGCCGTTTCTGAGCGAAGAGGCTTTTGCGCCGGCGGTGCCTGTGGTCGAGCCGGAGTTGGAAGCGTTCGACGATGCGCTCGAGCTGGATGCCGCGTTTGTGGCACCGGACGGGGTTGAGGGCGGGCCGGCGGTGATCGACCGGGCGCTGCTGCGCGAGCATGGCATGATCGTGCCCGGGGCGGCGATCACGCCACTGGCGGAGGAGTTCCGGATGGTGAAGCGCCAGCTGCTCACCACCGCCAAGGCAGTCGCGGCCAAGGGGACCGAGGAAGCCGGCGACCGGGCGCGCATGATCCTGGTGGGGTCGGCGCGGCCGAACGAGGGCAAGACTTTTTGCGCGATCAACCTGGCGCTTTCGATGGCGGCCGAGAAGGACATGGAGATCCTGCTGGTCGATGCCGATTTCGCCAAGCCTGATGTGCTGGCGCGGCTGGGGCTGGCGGATGGTCCGGGGCTGCTCGATGCGCTGAGCGGGGATGTGGCGGATGTGGAAAGCTGCATCGTCGCGACCGACGTGCCGCAGCTGTCGGTGCTGCCTGCGGGCACGCGGAGCAACAACGACACCGAGCTGCTGGCGAGTGATCGGGCGCGCGCGATCCTGGATGGGCTGGCTTCGGCCAATCCGCGCCGCATCGTGATCTTCGATTCGCCGCCGGCGCTGGCGGCGTCGCCGGCGTCGGTGCTCGCCTCGCATGTGGGGCAGGCGATGCTGGTGGTGCGGGCCGACACCACCACCGAGAGCGACCTGCGCGAGACAGTGAGCACGCTGGATGCGTGCGAGCATATTCAGTTGGTGCTGAACTCGGTCTCGTTCCAGCCGGGTGGGCAGCGCTTTGGCAGCTATTATGGGGAGGCCGCGGAATGAACCGGCACCTGATCCTGTTGACGCTGACGGCGAGTGTGGCGGCGCAGCCGGCCTGGGCGCAGCGCGCGCAGGTAACGCCCTATATCGAGGCGAGCCAGGTGCTGGTCGCCGATCTGGGTGATGGCGGCGACGTGCTGACCTATTCGACGCTGGGCGCTGGGTTCGACGCATCGGTAGAGACGCGTCGCGTGCAGGTGCAGGTGAGCTACCAGTATGAGCGCCGCTTCGCCTATGACGCCGATCTGGCCGATGACGACATCCATAGTGGGCTGGCGCGTGCCAATGTGGTGGTGGCGCCCGGCGTCACCATCGAAGGCGGGGCGATCGCCACGCGCACCCGCGCCGATGTTCGCGGCGACGCGCTGAATACGCAACAGGGCAATGTCCGCAATGTCAGTCAGGTATTCTCAGGCTATGTAGGGCCGAGCATCGCGACGCATATCGGGCCAGCCTTTGCCAATGCCGCCTATCGCTTTGGCTACACCAAGGTCGAGGAGCCGAACGGCACCGGCGTGGCGCCGGGGGCGGCGCCGCTCGACCTGTATGACGATTCCAAGGTGCATGTCGCCACCGCCAGCGTTGGCGTGAAGGCAGGCACGGTGCTGCCGGTCGGGGTCAGCGTCAGCGGTTCCTATACGCGCGAGGATGCCGGGCAGCTCGACCAGCGCTTTGAAGGCAAGTACGCCCGCGGCGACGTGGTGGTGCCGGTGGCGCGCGCCGTCGCGCTGACCGCCGGTGTCGGGTACGAGCAGATCGAAGTCAGTCAGCGCGACGCGCTGCGCAACGCCGCCGGGCAGCCGGTGCGTGACGGGGCGGGCCGCTTCGTGACCGATCCCGCCTCGCCGCGGCGCATTGCCTATGACCTGGACGGGGTGTTCTGGGACGCTGGCGTGATCTGGCGCCCTAGCCGCCGCACCTTCCTTGAGGCGCGCTATGGTCGGCGCTATGATTCGGACAGCTTCACCGGATCGTTCAGCTATGAGATGGGCGCGGGCAGCGGCATCCAGGTTGGCGTGTATGACTCGGTACAGACCTTTGGCCAGCAGCTGAACGGCACGCTGTCGCGGCTGCCGACGAGCTTCAACACCACCACGGATCCGTTCGGCAACGAATTCAGCGGCTGCATCTATGGCACCACCGGTGCCGCGGCGGGCGGATGCCTGAACAACGTGTTCGCGTCGTCAGTGACCTCCGCCTTCCGGGCGCGCGGGATCACGGCGGTGGCGGTGCGTAATCGCGGCGGCAAGACACTGGGGCTGGGTGGCGGCTATTCGCGGCGCACGTTCCTGGCGCCTTCGGAGGGTGGCAGTGCGCTGATCGACGGATCGTTCGACGAAAGCTTCTACGCGCAGCTGTTCGGGTCGAGCGATGTCGGCGCCAATGGCCAGCTGAGCACCAGCCTGCTTGCCAGCTACTATAATAGCAGTCTGGGCGAGGACGGTATTTTCGGTTGGGGCGCGAACGCGGCCTACACGCACCAGTTCGGGCGGCTTGGCGCGACCGCGTCGCTCGGCATGTTTGGTTTCGAACGGGACGGCGACTCCAGCGCTTCGGCGCAGGCGTTGCTGGGCCTGCGGTACGGTTTCTAAGTCGGGAAAAGCATGATGTACGACGATCATTATGGACTGAGCGGTCGGCCGTTCCAGCTGACGCCGGATCCCGATTTCTGGTTCGATACGGCGACGCACCGCAAGGCGATGGCGTATCTTGGCTATGGCTTGAGCCAGGGCGAAGGCTTTGTGGTGATCACTGGCGAGCCGGGCACGGGCAAGACCACGCTGATGGGGCATTTGCTGGCCGAGATCGACCGTGAGCGGCTGAACGTGCTGAAGCTGGTGTCGACGCAGATCGCGGCGGACGACCTGTTGCGCATGGTGTGCGCGGGGCTGGACATCGACAGCGTCGGCATGAGCAAGGCCGAGATGCTGTCGGCGATCGAGCGCGGGCTGCATACCGTTGCGCGTTCGGGCCGGCGCACGTTGCTGATCGTCGACGAGGCGCAGGCGCTGCCGATCGACAGCCTGGAGGAGCTGCGCATGCTCTCCAACTTCCAGGCCGGCGGCTATCCGCTGTTGCAGATCTTTCTGATGGGGCAGCCCGAGTTCCGCCAGACGCTGGGCGACCAGCGGCTGGAGCAGCTGCGCCAGCGCGTGATCGCGATGCACCATCTGGCGCCGATGGATACCGACGAGGTCGAGCCGTACCTGATCCACCGCCTGTCGTGCGTGGGCTGGCGGGGCAAGCCGCGCTTCACCAACGACGCGATCACGGGCATGCACCGCTGGTCGAACGGCATTCCGCGCCGGCTGAACCAGCTGGCGAGCCGGGTGATGCTGTTCGGCGCGATCGAGCGGATCGACACGTTCAGCGGGCATGACGTGGCGGCGGTGATTGCCGACCTGGACAGCGACACCGCGCCGCTGCGCTCCATCCCGACCCGGGCGTTCGAAGAGCGCTTCCCCGAGCGTGAGGCAAAGCCGGTGGCGGTCGAAGCGCTGCGGCCCGCCCCTGCGCCCGAGCCCGCATCCGAGCGATTGGAGCGCCGTATCGGCGACGCGGCGCTTAACCGTCGCATCGGCGAGCTGGAGCAGCAATTGCAGCAGCAGGACGCGGCGCTGCGCCGGGTGCTGACGCTGCTGGTCGACTGGGTGGAGACCGGTGCGACGCCGAGCAGCCCGGACATCGCGTCGCTGCACGGCACTGCCGCCTGAGCTTCATGGTCACGAACGCACTTTCCGTCGATGTCGAGGACTGGTTCCAGGTCGGCGCGTTCGAAACCGTGATCGACCGTGGTGACTGGGAAGGGCTGGACCGGCGGGTGGAGGCGAACACCGACCGGGTGCTCGACCTGTTCGCCGCCGCAGAGGTGAAGGGTACCTTCTTCACGCTGGGCTGGGTGGCGCATCGTCACCCGGCGCTGATCCGGCGCATCGCCGAGGCCGGGCATGAAGTCGCCAGCCATGGCTGGGACCATGCCCGGGTGTTCACCATGGACGCCGATGCTTTCCGCGACGATCTCGCGCGTGCGAGGGTGGCGTTGGAGGATGCCGGTGGGGTGGCCGTGACTGGGTACCGCGCGCCGAGCTTCTCGATCGACGGGCGTACGCCCTGGGCACACGCGGTGCTGGCCGAGGCCGGCTACCGCTATTCCTCCAGCGTCGCACCCATCCGGCACGATCATTATGGCGTCCCCGACGCACCGCGGCGGAGCTATCGGCCAGTGGCAGGGGCCGAGCTGATCGAAATGCCGATCACTATTGCCCAGGTGCTGGGGCGCGAAGTGACCACTGGCGGTGGTTTCTTCCGCCTGCTCCCGGGCGGGGTGACACGGCGGGCGATCCACGCGGCCAATGCGACGCAAGCGCCGGCGATCTTTTACTTCCACCCCTGGGAAATCGACCCGGCGCAGCCCCGGGTCCGGAATGCGCCGCTCAAGTCCAAGCTGCGGCATTATGCGCGGCTGGGGGCGATGGCGGGCAAGCTGGAGACGCTGATGGCGTCGCATCGTTGGGGCCGCATGGACGCCATCGCCGCGCACGAGGCGGCGCGGCTTTCGTGAACGCGCCGCTGCTCCAGCGCCCGCTGACGCTGCGCACCGCCGATCTGGGCGATGCGATCGAACGCGCGCGGATCGGCACCTGGGTGCATGACCACCCAGGAGGCACGCCGTTCCACTTGCCCAATTGGAGCATCGCGGTGGCGCGAGGCTGCGGCCAGCGCAGCCACTACCTGCTGGCCGAGCGGGCGAATGGCGACATCGCCGGGATATTGCCGCTGACCGAGCTGCATTCGCCATTGTTCGGGCGGGCGCTGGTGTCGGCCGGGTTCGGAGTCGGTGGGGGCGTATTGGCGGAGGTGCCGGGCGCCGCGCGGCGACTGGCCGATGCGGCGATGGTGCTGGCGAGCAGGCTGAGCTGCACCACCGTGGAGCTGCGCGGCGGCGGCGAGCCCGGCGGCGACTGGCATAGCGACGGCGACACCTATCTGGGCTTCGTCCGGCCGATCGCGGCCGATGACGAGGCGGAACTGCTGGCGATCCCGCGCAAGCAGCGCGCCGAGGTGCGGCGCTCCCTCGCGAACGATCTGGAGGTGCTTACCGGCGCCGGGGGCGACCATCTTCGCGATCATTATGCCGTCTATTCGGAAACGGTGCGCAATCTGGGCACGCCGGTGTTCCCGCGGCGCCTGTTCGCGGAAACGCTGGCGGCGTTCGGCAACTCAGCCGACCTGCTGAGCGTCCGGCATCAGGGCAGGGCATTGGCCAGCGTGCTGAGCCTCTATTGGCGCGGCACGGTCTACCCCTATTGGGGTGGCGGGACGCAGGCGGCGCGAGGGTTGCGCGCCAATGACCGGATGTATTTTGCGCTGATGGCGCATGCCCGTGCGCGGGGATATGAACGCTTCGACTTCGGCCGGTCCAAGGCGGGCACTGGCGCTGCGGCGTTCAAGAAGAATTGGGGCTTCGAGGCGACGCCGCTGACCTATTTCAAGCGGACGACCGATGGATCGGCGCCGCGCAGCATCAATCCGCTCGATCCCAAATTCAGCCTCCAGGTGCGGGCATGGAAGCGCATGCCGCTATGGCTCGCCAATCGCGTAGGCCCGTGGATCGCCAGGGGGCTGGGTTGATGGGCGACGTCCTGTTCCTCGCCCACCGGGTGCCGTACCCGCCGGATCGCGGCGACAAGATCCGCAGCTTTCACTTGCTGAAGCATCTGGCCGAGCGCCACCGTGTGCATCTGGTTGCCTTTGGCGACGGGCCGGGCGACCTTGGGCACGAGGCGGCGCTGGCGCGCCATGCCGCGACGGTGACCGTGGTGCGCCGGTCGAAGTCGCAGGCGATGGCCGCGGCGCAGGCGCTGCTATCGGGCAAGCCGGTGTCGTTGACTGCGTTCGACAATGCCGAACTGAAGGCAGCGGTGGATGGCGTGCTCGGGCGCGAGGCGATCGACGCGGTGTTCGTCTTTTCCGGACAGATGGCGCAGCATGTCCCGGCGGGTGCCCCGCCGCTGGTGATGGATTTCGTCGACATGGATTCGGCCAAGTTCGCCGGATATGCCGACAAGGCGCGCGGGCCGATGGCCTGGATGATGGCGCGTGAGGCACGGCTGCTGATGGCGCAGGAAGCGCAGGTGGCCGCGCAGGCGCATGCCAGCCTGTTCGTCAGCGCCGCGGAGGCGCAACTGTTCGAGCAGGAGACCGGGGCCGCGCGCGTCCACGTGGTGGAGAATGGCATCGATACGCTGTTCTTCGCGCCGGATGCATCGTTCGAGCGGCCGGGGCTTGGCCCGGCATCGATCGTGTTCACCGGGCAGATGGACTATCGGCCCAATGTCGAGGGCGTGGCGTGGTTCGCCCAGGCCGTATTGCCACGCATCCGTGCCGGGCGGCCCGACGCCGAGTTCGTGATCGTCGGGCGGAATCCCAGTGATGTGGTGCGTGCGCTCGGCCGGGCGACAGGCGTGCGGGTGATCGGCGAGGTCGCGGACGTGCGGGGTTGGCTGGCCGATGCGGACGTGGTCGTCGCACCGCTGCTGCTCGCGCGGGGCATCCAGAACAAGGTGCTGGAAGGCATGGCAATGGCGCGGCCGGTGGTCGCGTCGGCGCAAGCCGCCGAGGGGATCGACCATGGCGGCGCAATCAACGTGACGACGGACGCGCAGGCGATGGCGGCGGCGGTCCTGCGCCTGCTCGGCGAACCCGAAGATGCAGCGGCACTGGGCGAGCGCGCACGGCGACAGGTGATCGCGCGCTATGGCTGGGCGGCGGCGATGCGGAAGCTCGACGCGGTCATGGCGCCCTTGTTTGAAGCAACTTCGCAGAGGTCGGCGGCATGACCATCCACATGCCGATGCATCAGTTCCGGCCACCCGCGCTGCGCTTTCATGAGCGGTGGGCGAAGGCCGCGGTGGTGCTGGCGAGCGCCTGGATCGCGCTGCTGGTGATCTTCCATCGCGACACCGCCGACCTCGCGACGATCTATTGGACCAACACGACCTTTGGCCACTGCCTGTTCGTGGCGCCAGTGGTGGGCTGGCTGGTGTGGCAGCGACGGCGCGAACTTGCGCTGGTGCGTCCGGAGGGCTGGTGGCCAGGCCTGATGCTGGTGGCCGGCGGCGGCTTTTGCTGGCTGCTGGGCGACGCGGCGGGCGTGGCGCTGCTGCGCCATCTGGGGCTGGTGGTGATGCTTCAGGGCAGCGCGGTCAGCGTGCTGGGCTTCAACGTGGCGCGGGCGCTGCTGTTTCCGCTCGCCTACATGTTCTTCCTGGTGCCGTTCGGCGACTTTTTCGAGCCGCCGCTCCAGCAGCTGACCGTCGCGATGATCATGCCGCTGCTCCACCTTTTCGGGGTGCCGGCGAGCGTGGACGGGGTGCTGATCACCACGTCGAACGGCTATTTCGAAGTCGCCGAGGCGTGTTCGGGCGCCAAGTTCCTGATCGCCATGATCGCGTACGGCGTCCTGGTTGCCAATGTATGTTATCGCAGCTGGAGCCGCCGCATCGCCTTCATGGCGATGGCGCTGCTGGTGCCGGTGCTCGCCAACGGGCTGCGCGCGTTCGGGACGATTTACGCGGCCTGGTGGACCTCGGTCGAGCAGGCGACCGGCATGGACCATATCGTCTATGGCTGGTTCTTCTTCGCGTTCGTGATGGCCGCGGTGCTGGCGATCGGGTGGAAATGGTTCGACCGCGATCCCGACGCGCCCTGGTTCGATCCGGCGGCGCTCCAGGCAGCCGTTCCGGGCCGCGTGGATGCGCCGATCGTCGCGGCGGCAGCGCTGCTGATCGCCAGCCTGTTCTTCAGCTGGTCGGGAGCGATCGCCGCGCGGGTGACGCCGCTCGGCCCGCTCGTGGCGCTTCCGCAGATCGCCGGCTGGGAGCAAGAGGCGCCGACGGGGACCTGGTCGCCGAACTTCCCGGGCGCGGACCGCTTCCTCCAGGCGCGCTATGTCAATCGCGCCGGGCGCACCGTGGATGTGGCGGTGGCGCTATATGCCAGCCAGCATGAGGGGAAGGAGCTGGTCGGCTTCGGCATCGGCGCGATCCGCCAGAACGACCGGTGGGTGCGCGTTTCCGACGTCGATCCAGTCGAGGGTGGCCACGCGATCCGCATGGTCGGTCCCGAACGGGTGGAACGCCAGACGGTTAGTTGGTACCGCGTCGGCGGCACGCTGACCGGGAGCGACAACCGCGTGAAGATCGAGACGTTGAAGACCAAGTTGCTGGGGGGAAGCCAACGCGCGGCCGCCGTGCTGATCTCGGCCGAGCAGGGCCCGCGCGGCGATGCCGGCGCGGTGATCGGCGACTTCCTTGACGCGCTCGGCCCCGTGGAAGCGCTGTCCGACGAACTTTCCGGCGCCCACTGATGTGCGGCATCGCGGGGCTTTACTACCCCGCTCAGGCGAGGCCGGTCGATCCTGCACGGATCATGACCATGACCGATGCGCTGGCGCATCGCGGGCCCGACGGATCGGGCGTGTGGACCGCGCCGGGGGTGGGGCTGGGCCATCGCCGGCTTGCGATCATCGACCTGGAATGCGGTGCGCAGCCGATGGTCACGCCCGAGGCCGACCTGGTCACGGTGTTCAACGGCGAAATCTATAATTTCCGCGAGGTTCGCGCCGAGCTGACGGCCAAGGGTGCACACTTCGTGACCGACAGCGACACCGAGGTGCTGCTGCATGGCTGGCGCGCCTGGGGCCCCGCGATGCTGCCCCGGCTGAACGGCATGTTCGCCTTCGCGCTCTATGACGTGCGGCGGCAGAGCCTGTTCCTGGCGCGCGACCGCTTCGGTGTGAAGCCACTGCATTACACCCAGCTCTCCGACGGGGCGGTTGCCTTCGCGTCCGAGTTGAAGGGCCTGCTCGCCCACCCGCTGCTGCGGCGGTTACCGGATTTCCGCGCGGTCGAGGATTATCTGGGGCTCGGCTATGTGCCCGACGATGCTTCGATCGTCGCAGGGGTGCGGAAGCTGGCGGCGGGCCATTTCCTGCTGATGGAACGCGGCAAGCCGGTGCCCGAGCCCACCCGCTGGTGGGACATCGATTTCTCCCGCCGCGCGACCGGCAAGGTGAAGGACCTCGAGGCCGAGCTGGTCGAGCATATGCGCGCCGCGGTGCGTTCGCGGATGATCGCCGACGTGCCGCTCGGCGCCTTTCTGTCCGGCGGGGTCGACAGCAGCGCCGTGGTGGCGCTGATGGCGGAGACCAGCCGGGCAGCGGTGAAGACCTGCACCATCGGCTTTGCCGAGACCGATCATGACGAGACCGCGCATGCGCAGGCCGTCGCCGACCGCTTTGCGACCGCGCACCGCACCCGCACCGTCGCGGCCGACGATTTCGCGCTGATCGACACGTTGGTGGCTGCGTTCGATGAACCCTTTGCCGACGCCTCGGCGCTGCCGACCTACCGTGTCGCCCAGCTGGCGCGCGAGAGCGTCACGGTGGCGCTGTCCGGCGATGGCGCCGACGAGGCGATGGCGGGCTATCGCCGGTACAAGTTCTTCGCCGCGGAGGAGCGGGTTCGCGCGCTGCTGCCGCACGGATTTCGCACCAATGTGTTCGGGCGGCTGGGACAGATCTATCCCAAGGCCGACTGGGCGCCGCGCCCGTTCCGCGCCAAGACCACGTTGCTCGCGCTCGCTGAGGGTGGCGAGTTCGCCTATGCCAAGGCGGTTGGCGTCACCGGCCCCGCGCTGCGCGACCAGCTCTATACCAGTGCGGCGAAGCACATGTTGGCGGGGCATACCGCCGAGCGTCGGTATGTCGATGCGATGCGCCAGGCGCCGGCGCGCGACGGGCTGGACCGCGCGCAATATGCCGATATGCGCCACTGGTTGCCGGGCGACATCCTGACCAAGGTCGACCGCACCAGCATGGCAGTGGGCTTGGAGGCGCGCGAGCCTCTGCTCGACCACCGGCTGGTGGAGTTCGCCGCGACGTTGCCGCTGTCGCTCCGCATCAAGGCGGGGGAGGGCAAGTGGCTGATGAAGAAGGCGATGGAGCCCTGGCTGCCCAAGGAGATCCTCTACCGCCCGAAAATGGGCTTCGTCACGCCGGTGAGCGCCTGGTTCCGCAAGGCGTTGGCGGAGGAAGCCGCCGGGCTGGCGCGCTCGCGGGTGCTGGCGGGCACGGGCTGGTTCGAAGCCTCGACAATCGAAAAGCTTGCCGCCGACCACAAGGCTGGGCGCGCCGAGCATGGGCGCACCTTGTGGCAGCTGCTGATGCTGGAGCGGAGCCTGGCGCGGCTGTTCGGTTGATCAGTGGAGTTCGAACACCGCCATTGCCGCGTGCAGCGTCAGGGCGGCCAGCGTGAAGGTGGACAGGCCGAACAGCCAGAAGCGGACGCGGACCCGGTTCACCGTCGCCTGCCACAGGCTGTGCGCAATGCGCAGGGCGACATAGACCCAGGCGATCCAGGCGTTCACGCCGTCGCCCTGTCCGATCATCGCCAGCACCAGCGCGACGGCATAGAACAGGGTCGGCTGTTCGGTCAGGTGGTTGTAGTTGTGCGCTTTCCACTGCACCTGCGCCGGCAGGCCGCGATCGGCATGCGAGGCGGTGGTGCCGACGAGCCTCCCCATGTCGATGCCCGCGCCGCGCATCGCCGGCAGCCGCGTGGCGATGGTCCAGATGAGCATCACCAGCGTCCAGGCGATCAGCGCCACGACGGGTTGCAGGATGTCGCTGTGCATCAGGGTAGCTCCATCGGTCATGCGCGGCGCGTCCAGCGTGCGAAGACGTCTGGCCAGGAGCGGCCCGGCGAGTCGGCGGGCAAGTGCATCGCACCGAAGCCGTGCCCACCCTTTTCGAGCAGATGCGCTTCGACGGGCACATTCGCGCGGCGGCAGGCGTCGATCATGGCGAGGCTCTGCGCCACCGGTACGGTTGCGTCATCCATGGCGTGGAGCAGCCAGACCGGGGGCGTCTCTGCGGTGACCCGATCGACTGGCGTGTAGCGGGCGAGCAGGGCGGGGTCCTTGTCGTCGCCCAGCAGCATGGAACTCGAGCGGCTGTTCAGCCCAGCGGTCGCGAACGACACCACCGGATAGACCAAGCCAGCAAAGGCGGGGCGCGCCGATTGCTGGTCGGCAGCGTCAAGCGGCGCGTAGACCCGGTCGGCATGCCCAACCGCCATCATGGCGCCGAGATGCCCGCCGGCGGAGAAACCGAGGAGGCCGAGCCTTGCGGGATCGATCGCGTATTTGCCGGCATTGGCGCGGATCAGCCGCATCGCGCGCTGGGCATCCTGGAGCGGCACGTCGGCGCGCTTCGCCCAGCCCTCGCCGGGCAATCGGTAGGCGAGCACGAACACGGTGATTCCAAGCGGGTTCAGCATTGCGGCGACGTCGATCCCTTCGTTGCTCGCCGACACGAAGCCATAGCCGCCGCCCGGGATCGACAGCACCGCGCGCCCGTCGGGCTTCTTGGGGCGGTACACAGCGACATAGGGCCGGTCGATGCCGCGCAGCCAAAGCTCCGCGCCCTGATAACCGGCACGCTCGTTGCGAGGCGTGGGCAGAGGCGAGGGCGCGCCCGGCGGGTTGCCGGGCCAGAGCGGGAAGTGCTCGGCCGGTGGCCAGGCGAGCGGCGGGGGTGCCGACTGCGCCTGTGCGACGCCGGCCAGCGGCAAGCTGGCGGCGGCTCCCAGCAGCGTGCGTCGATCGATCGGCATGGCGTGTCCTCCCTTAGCCAAGGCGGCTTCTTTCGGGCGCGCCTCTTATCGCGCGAGGCTAGCGGAATATATCGGGCCGGCAATAGAGGGAGACGGCAGATGAAGCGCAGCGGCAATACGATCCTGATCACCGGTGGCGGCAGCGGCATTGGCGAGGCGCTGGCGCATCGCTTCCACGACCAGGGCAACACGGTGGTCGTCGCGGGGCGGCGGATGGAGGCTTTGGAGCAGGCCTGTGCCGGTCGGGCGAACATGCATGCGCTGACGCTGGACATCGACAGCGCGGATGGCGTGAAGGACTTTGCCGCGCGGGCGATTGAGGCGCATCCGACGCTCAACGTGGTGATCCACAGCGCCGGAATCATGCGGTTCGAGGCACTCGACCAGTCGCGCGATCTGGCGGATGCCGAGGCGACGATCGCGACCAATTTGCTGGGGCCGATCCGGCTGACCGACGCGCTGATCGATCATCTGGTGGCGCAGAGCGACGCGGCGATCGTGACGGTGACCTCCGGGTTGGCGTTCGTGCCGCTGCTCACGACGCCGACCTACAACGCGACCAAGGCGGCGATCCACAGCTACACCGTGTCGCTGCGCGAGGTGCTGAAGGGCAGGATCGAAGTGATCGAGCTGGCGCCGCCAGCGGTGCAGACCGGGCTGACGCCGGGGCAGGAGAACCGGCCGGGATACCAGCCGCTCGACGAATTTGCCGACGAGGTAATGGCGCTGTTCAATCAGGAGCCAACGCCGAGCGAGATACTTGTCGAACGCGTGAAGTTCCTGCGCAACGCCGAGGGCGAGGGGCGGTTCGATGCGACGGTGAAGCAGTTGAACGACTTCGCCACGGCGGCGCGCGAGGGGCAAGGGTAAATCATATCGCGCTCCCCTCCCTGTAAGGGAGGGGCCGGGGGTGGGTGCGAGGGAAGCGAGCCTGATTGCGCGGAGTAAAAGAAAAGGCCGAGGCATCGAGCCCCGGCCTTTCCAAAACCCACCCCTTGATCCCCTCCCTTGCAGGGAGGGGAAAGAAGGTCGGAAGGGCTTACTTGAAGAGCTTGGCCCAACCGCGCTTGGCGCGGTCCTTCCAGTGGCCGCGATGGTAGGCGTCCGATGCCAGCAGCGGCATGACCGAGCCGGCTTCGGCGAACACCATCTGCTCGATGCCGGTGTTGACCTTGCCCCAGCTTGCGGCTTCCTGCAGCGTCGAAGATGAGCAGGCGCCGTCGCGCACGTCGGCGACGGTGATCTGCACCGCATACTTGTGCACCGCGACATCGTCATGGCCGAGGATCTCGGCGCAAACGACAGTGTCCTGGATGAAGTTCTTCGGCACGCCGCCGCCGATCATGAGGAGGCCGGTGGTGCCGGCTTCGATCTTGATCTGCGTAAGCTCGCGGAAGTCCGCGACCGCGTCGATCATCAGGTACGGACGGCCTTCCTTGGCCGCGTCGACCTGGTGCTTGACCAGGCCGAAGCCAGCCGAGCTGTCGACGAACGCGGGGCAGAAGATCGGCACGTCATGCTCGTAGGCGAGCTTGACGAGGCTGTTTTCCTTCTTCCCGTGCTCGACGAGATACTTGCCCATCTCGCGGATGAACGCGCGCGAGCTATATGCCTTGGGCTCCAGCGATTCCGCGATCTCGAAGATCGTGTGGTCGACGTTCTGGAGCGCTTCCTCGTCGATATACGTGTCGTAGATGCGGTCGATATAGAGCGAGCGCAGCGTATCGTCGTCCGGGATCTCCAGCGCCTGATAGTGCTTGTGGCCCAGGCCTTCGAAGAAATCCATGTCGACGATGGTGGCACCGGTGGCGACGATGCAGTCGACCATGTTGTTGCGCACCAGCTCGGCATATAGGTCCATGCAGCCGCCGGCCGAGGTCGAACCCGCGATCACCAGGCAGACCGTGCAGTCCTTGTCGGCCAGCATCTGGTTGTAGATGCCGGTGGCGCGGCCGAGATCACGGCTGGTGAAGCTCATGTCCGACATCGCGTCGATGATCGGGCGCGCGTCGAACGACTTGATGTCGACGTGCTTCACTTCCTTCGAAAGCAGTTCCTGCTTGCGGGTATCGTTGATCGGCGCATTGGCAGCGGCCGTCTTGGTGAGGGTATCGGTCATGGGAACTCCCAAACTGTCCTATGCCCGCCGTCATTCAAGGGGACGCGGAAACCCATAAGCTTCCCTCCCGGCGAACCGGGAGGGAAGGAACCAGCAAAATCTGTTGGTGTTACAGCTTGACGACGTTGGTCGCCGCGACCGGATTTTCAACTCCGGTATAAAGCGAAGTCATCGGTTCATCGCCGACAATCACGGTCTCGTCCGATCCGAAGCCGTTGAACGCGGTGCGCATGGCCGAGCCGTAGGCGCCGAGCATGCCAATCTCGATATAGTCACCCGCCTGGATGTCGGCGGGCAGCAGGAACGGGCCTGCCATATGGTCGAGATCGTCGCAGGTCGGGCCGTAGAAACTAAACTCCATGTCCTTGGCGTTCGAATCCGGCTCGCGCTGCAACTGCACGGGAAAGCGCCAGCCGATATGCGCTGCATCGAACAGTGCGCCATAGGCGCCGTCGTTGATGTACAGCTCCGACCCACGGCGCCGCTCGACGCGCACGATCAGCGAACTGTACTCGGCGCACAGCGCGCGACCAGGCTCGGCCCAGAGTTCCGCCGAATAGGAGATCGGCAGGCTCTCGAACGCGCGGTGGATCGTCGCGAAGTAACGCTCGAGCGGCGGCGGCTCCATCCCCGGATAAGAGGACGGGAACCCGCCACCCACATCGACCACGTCCACGGTGACGCCTGCTTCGACGATGGCCGCGCGGACGCGCTCCATGGCATTGGAATAGGCCTCGGGCGACATGGCCTGGCTGCCCACATGGAAGCAGATGCCCAGGGCATCGGCGACCTGGCGGACGGCCATCAGCAGATCCTTGGACTCGCCAGGAGCGACCCCGAACTTGGACGCGAGGCTGAGCTTCGAGTGATCTGACGAGACGCGCATGCGCACGCACAAAGTCAGGTCTTCGGCCTCGTTGGTGGCGCGGACGATCTTTTCCAGCTCTTCCATGCTGTCGAGGCTGAACACCCGCACACCGTGCGTGTGATAGGCCTCAGCGATCGCTTCCTCCGCCTTGACCGGGTGCATGAAGCACAGGGTCGCTTCCGGCAGGGTGCGGGCGGCGAGCCGCACTTCCGCAATCGACGCGACGTCGTAATGCGTGATGCCGCTGTCCCACAGGATCTGCAGGAGGTCGGGAGAGGGATTCGCCTTCACGGCATACATCGAGCGGCCCGGAAACTTCTCTGCGAAGAAGCGAGCGGCACGCGACGCTGCGTGGGGGCGAGTCAGCGTAACCGGGTTCACCGGGCAGCGCTGGGCGATGTCGATGCCACGAGGGGCAGTCGAGAGGGGCGCTAACCCCAGCGCGCGAGGATGCTGGTGCAATTCAAGGGACCTCCAAATGCCTTGCGGCAAACATTGACGAAACAGCTGCCTTGCGGTTGGAAGTCCCATGGGGCAGCGGAAGGCGGCATTTAGGGGCGAGGTCCCCCCATGTAAAGCGATTCGAGATACGGTTTTTCACGGCGGGGATGAGAAGTGACTATTCTGCGACAACCCACCCGCGCCGGGGTTCGCGACGCAGCCGCCAAGGTGGCGGCGATCCTGCCGCAAACGCCTCTGCTGATTGAGGAATTCCGCGGCGTCGCCGTCGCTTTCAAAGCAGAATCCTTGCAGCCGATCGGGGCATTCAAGATCCGTGGGGCGTGGCACCGGCTGACTGCGCTGGACGAACAGGCGCGAGCGAAAGGCGTGGTGGCCTTTTCCTCAGGCAACCACGCCCAAGGCGTCGCCTGGGCTGCGAAGAAGTTGGGGATGCCGGCGATCATCGTCATGCCGGCCGATGCGCCAAGAGTGAAGCTGGAGGCGACGCTGGCGCTTGGCGCGGAGGTGGTGCGCTATGACCGCGCCACGGAGAGCCGCGAGGAGATTGCCGCGCGTCTCGCGGAGGCGCGTGGCGCGACGCTGGTGCCGAGCTTCGACGATCCCTGGATCATCGAGGGGCAGGGCAGCGCCGGCATTGAGGCGGCCCAACAGATGACGGCGGCGAAGTTGCCTGAGCCGTCGCATGTAGTGATCCCCTGTGGCGGCGGCGGACTTGCGGCGGGAGTCGCGCTGGCGCTGCCCGATGCGCAGGTAACGGCGGTGGAGCCCGAGGGTTGGGATGACATGCGCCGCAGCCTGGAAGCGGGGCGGATCGTGCCGGTCGGCGACGACGCGCCCGAGACCGCCTGCGATGCCCTCCAGACCAAGCTGGTGTCGCCGCTCACCTTCGGTGTCCTTGCCCGGCGACGCGCCACTGGCGTGACAGTGAGCGAGGCAGAGATCCGCGACGCGCAGCGCTGGGCTGCGGCGAAGCTGCGCATCGTGGTCGAGCCCGGCGGCGCGGTGGCGTTGGCGGCATTGCTTGCAGGCAAGGTCGACGTTGCGCCGGGTCTGTTGGTGATGCTGTCGGGCGGCAATGCCGATCCCGAAGCCTATGCGCGCGTGCTAGGGGGTGCTGCATGAAAGTTACTCCCATGGGCGCCGTGCTGGCCAATATCCTGAGCGTGGCCACGCGGGGGCTTGGCTACTTCCTCTACGCGCTGCTGTTCGCCATTTATCGGCGCGACCTGCGCTTCATCACGCTGTTCGCGTGCGTCGCGCTGGTAGCCGGCGCGTTTATCTGGTGGTGGTGGCTTTGATGATGGACCCTTCGCTCAACCCGATCATGCTGAGCATCGCGGTGCTGGCGATGTTCGCGCTGATCTGGGGCGGCGTCCGCACGCTGCGGACCGAGCGTACTCGCGGCGTGCTGATGCTGATCGCCGCGCTGGTGTTGCTCGGCAACCTGCTGATCTGGACGGTCTAGCGGCCTCCCCGGCTGGCGGGGAGGCGCAGAAGCTCACTTGATCGGCGAGTTCGGGTCGAGCCGCATGTCGAGATAATTGTCCACCGAGCCCATCAGCTGCGTCATCTCATGCTCGAAGAAATGGTTCGCGCCCGGGATGGTGTCGTGGTGGATGGTGATGTGCTTCTGGGTGCGCAGCTTGTCGACCAGCTTCTGCACTGCGCCGGGCGTGACGACTTCGTCATTCTCGCCCTGAATGATGATGCCCGACGACGGGCAGGGCGCGAGGAAGGTGAAGTCGAACATGTTGGCCGGCGGCGCGATCGAGATGAAGCCCCGAATTTCCGGACGCCGCATCAGCAGCTGCATGCCGATCCAGGCGCCGAAGCCGAAGCCAGCGACCCAGGTGGTCTGCGCTTCGGGGTGGAAGCTCTGCACCCAGTCGAGCGCGCTCGCCGCATCCGACAATTCGCCGATGCCGTTGTCAAACGTGCCCTGGCTCTTGCCGACGCCGCGGAAGTTGAAGCGCAGCGTCGCGAAACCGCGGCGCTGGAAGGTCTTGTAGAGCTCCTGCACGATGCGGTTGTTCATCGTGCCGCCCGCGTTGGGATGCGGGTGGAGGATCATCGCCACGGGCGCGCGCGGGCGCGGGGCGGGAGCGAAACGGCCTTCGAGGCGACCTTCGGGGCCGGGGAAAATGACTTCGGGCAACGCGAGGACCCTTCTGATCTGGAGACGCGCGGTGGAGCGCGGGAATTTGCGCGCTATATAAGCGCCGCGCCCTTTTGCGCAAATGGAACACGATTTTGGCCGAGCGCATCTACCTGGACCACGCCGCGACGACCCCGATGCTGCCGGAGGCGATGGCCGCGGTTCAGGCGGGAATGGCAGCCTGGGCGAACCCTTCCTCGCCGCATGCCGCGGGACGGGCGGCGCGCGCGCAACTAGAGGCTGCACGGGCGCGGATCGCGGCCGCCTATGGCTGGGCGCATGAGCTGGTGCTGACCGGTGGGGCGAGCGAATCGCTCCACATCGCGCTCACCCGCTCGCTGGCCGAGCGGCGGCTGATCACGGCGGTCGAGCATGACGCAGTGCTGCGCTTCTCCGAGGGTGCCGGCGTGCTGCCGGTAGATGGGCAGGGGCTGGTGCGCTTTGACGCCCTGCGTGCCGCCCTGGCGGGTAGTGAGCGTACCCTGGTGTGCATCCAGTGGGCGAACAGCGAAACCGGTGTGCGCCAGCCGATCGAGACGATTGCGGCAATCGTCCACGAGGCTGGCGGCATCCTTCTTGTCGACGCGGCGCAGATGCCGGCGCGGGCGGATGCGGCGGTGCTGCGTCAAGCGGACCTCGTAGCGGTTTCCGCGCATAAGCGTGGAGGGCCCCCTGGGGTCGGCGCGCTGCTGGTGCGGGACTTTGGCCTGTTGCTGCCGACCGGCGGGCAGGAAAAGGGCTATCGCGCCGGTACGGAGAACCTGCCCGGGGCGCTCGGCTACGCCACCGCGCTTGAGGTTGTGGAGGACCTTGGCGGAGTGACGGCGCTGCGGCAGCGGTTGGAGGCACGGATCGCCGAGGCAGGTGGGCGGATTGTCGGCGCCGGCACGCTGCGCAACCCGTTGATCGGCGCCTATCGCATGCCGGGTGTTTCTGCCGCCGCGCAGTTGATCCGCTTCGATCTGGCCGGCATCGCTGTTTCGGCGGGCAGCGCCTGTTCTTCGGGAAGCATGCGGCCCAGCCATGTGCTGACCGCAATGGGCTGGCAGGAGCCTGAACTGCGCGAAGTGATCCGCGTAAGCTTCGGCCGTTCGACCAGCGAGGCGGAGATCGACCGCTTCGCCGACCTGTGGTGCAGTATCGCCGCTGAAGCACGGGCGCGGGCGGCATGATCTATCTCGATTACCAGGCGACGACTCCGCTGGCGCCCGAGGCGCTGGCGGCGATGCTGCCCTGGCTTCAGAACAGCCATGCCAACCCGCACTCCGCGCATGCCCCCGGGCGCGCTGCGAAGGCGGCCGTTGAGGTCGCGCGCCAGCAGGTGTCGGCGCTGCTCCCGGCGGGCGGAACGCTCAGCTTCACCAGCGGCGCCACCGAGGCACTCAACTGGGCGATCAAGGGCAGCAGCGGTCCGATCGTCACCATCGCCACCGAACATGCCGCGGTGCTCGACACCGTTGCAGCAGAGGCGCGTAGGGGCAGGGAGGTGACGGTTCTTCCGGTTCGGCCGGACGGGATCGTAGACCTGGACGCAGCGCGCACCGCCATTCGGCCGGGCGTCGGCCTGGTCGCGGCGATGCTGGTCAACAACGAGATCGGCGTGATCCAGCCGGCCGCCGAACTGGCGGCGATGGCGCATGCCGCGGGTGCGCTGATGCTGTGCGACGCCGTGCAGGGCTTTGGCCGGGTGGCCATCCCCGCCGCGTGCGACCTTGTTGCCATTTCGGCGCACAAGATCCACGGACCCAAGGGCATCGGTGCGCTGTGGATCCGCGAGGGCGCGCGGATCGAGCCATTGATGCACGGGGGCGGGCAAGAGGCGGCGGGGCGGTCGGGCACCTTGTCCCCGGCGCTCTGTGCCGGGTTCGGTGCTGCTGCCGCGCTTGCGATCTCGCGCATGGAGGCTGACCGCGCGCATGTCGAAGCGCTGTTCGCCGCGGCGCGCGAGCGGATGGGCGGCTGGGCGCTCAACGGCGCGGCCGAGCAACGCTATCGCGGCAATCTCAACCTGCATCTGCCGGGGCTGGACGTCGCCCGGCTGATGTCCGACCTGCGTGGGATCGCTTTTTCCGCGGGTTCGGCATGTGCCAGCGGGTCGGGGCGGCCCAGCCATGTGCTGCGCGCGATTGGCTTAAGCGACGGTGAGGCGCGATCCAGCATCCGCCTGGGCTTTGGCCGCTACACGACGGCGGAGGAACTGGAGACGGCTTTGACCCGGATCGACACGGCGGCACGCGCGCAACGGATCGCGGCATGATCGAGGTTCGTTTTGTCACCGCCGATGGCAGCCGCACGCATAGTGCCCAGGGGGCGGAGGGCGATCGCCTGCTCACCGTGGCTCAGAACGCCGGCCAGCCGCTGGAAGGTACGTGCGAGGGGCAGATGGCCTGCTCGACCTGCCACGTGATCGTCACGCCGAAGGATTTCGGCCGACTGCCGCAAGCAAGCGAAGAAGAGGAGGACATGCTCGACCTCGCTTTGGGCGCAGTTCGCACCAGCCGGCTGGCCTGTCAAATCGTGCTGTCGCCCGAACTCGACGGGCTTACCGTGCAGATGCCGGGTGGTCACCGCGACATGCACGGGCGCTGAGGCGGCAAAACCGCAGCCTCTTGCCTCAGGCGCCGGCTTGGACCATATGCGCCGCGGGAGTCGGGCGGACGATGCCGTCGCCAACCCGGTCAGGTCCGGAAGGAAGCAGCCGCAACGATTTCGTGTCGGGTCGTTCCGGCTCCCACCCACGCAAGCCGCTGCGCCGACATCAGGTCCGCAGATGCGCTGCTCACAAAACCGAAATCTCCGGTCCGGTATGTCTGCACTAGGTGGTGCGTGCGCCGCTGATCCTTCGACAAACGGAGCCGCGCGTCCTACATAGGCCGCGATGTCCGAATCCCTTCTTGGCCTCGACGAACCGCCTCAAGCCCGGCAGGAGGCTTATCGCGTCCTTGCGCGCAAATACCGGCCGCAGACTTTCAGCCAGCTGATTGGCCAGGATGCGATGGTGCAGACGCTAGGCAACGCGATCAAGCGCGGCCGGCTGGCCCATGCGTTCCTGCTCACCGGGGTGCGCGGAGTAGGCAAGACGTCCACCGCGCGGCTGATCGCCAAGGCGCTGAACTGCGTCGGGCCGGACGGCGAGGGTGGGCCGACGATCGATCCATGCGGCGCGTGTGAGCCCTGCCGCGCGATTGCCGAAGGGCGCCATATCGACGTGATCGAGATGGACGCCGCCTCCCACACCGGCATCGACGACATCCGTGAGATCATCGAGGCGTCGCGTTATTCGGCCGTATCGGCGCGCTATAAGATCTACATCATTGACGAAGTTCACATGCTCTCCAAGGCAGCGTTCAACGGCCTGCTGAAGACGCTGGAGGAGCCGCCGGCGCATGTGAAGTTCCTGTTCGCCACGACCGAGGTGAACAAGGTGCCGGTAACGGTGCTGTCGCGCTGCCAGCGGTTCGACCTGCGGCGCATTCCGGCCGAGACTTTGGCCGAGCATTTCGCGCGCGTGGTCTCTGCCGAACAGGTCGAGGCCGAGCCGGGAGCGCTTGCGCTGATCGCCCGCGCGGCGGAAGGATCGGCGCGCGACGGTCTGTCCATCCTTGACCAGGCGATCGCGCATGCGGGCCTGGAGGGCGAGGGGGTGCGCACCGACGCGGTGCGCCAGATGCTCGGGCTGTCCGATCGTGGCGCGATGCGGGCCTTGTTCGGATTGCTGCTGGAGGCCGACGCACCCGGGGCGCTTGCCGCTTTGCGCGGGCAGTATGATCTCGGCGTGGATCCACAGGCGGTGCTGAAGACCCTGCTGGAGACGGTGCACGGGGTGACGCTGGCCAAGCTCAACAGCACGCCTGCGGCCGCGCAATCCGCTGAGGAACTGGCGGCGCTGCAGGAATGGGCAAGTGCGCTGTCATTTCCGGCGCTACACCGCCTGTGGCAATTGCTGCTGCGCGGGCATGACGAAGTCGCCAAGGCAGTGCTGCCCATCGAAGCGTGCGAGATGGCGCTGCTTCGCGTGATCCATGCCTCACAGCTGCCCGATCCGGGCGAGCTCGCCCGGCAGATCGCGTCGGGTGTGATAACGGCACCCGCGCCCGTGGCGCCGCAGCCCAGTGCCGCCGCCGATCCGGCGATGCCGGCGAGCATGGCTGCGCTTGCGGCGCATCTGGAAGAGAATAAGCGCTATCAGCTGGCGCAGCAGGTGCGCGACTATCTGCGCCCGGTGAAGTTCGACGGGGCGGATATCGAGTTCGGCGCTGCCCGGTCGCTGCCCATCGACTTCCTCAAGGAGCTTGGCGCGGCGCTGCGTGACACGACCGGCACCAATTGGCGCTTTCGCCAAGTCGAAGGCGCGACGGCGATGACCTTGCGCGAAGAGCGGGCCGCCAATGCGGAAGCGGAGCGCAACGCCGTGTTGAACTCCCCGCTGGTCCGCGCCGCGCGCGAAGCCTTTCCCGAAGCCGAGCTTGTCGGCTGGAGCAATCAACGGAGTAACTACGGATGAAGAGCCTAGAAGACATTATGGCCATGGCGCAGAACGTCCAGGCCGAACTCAGCAAGGCGCAGGAAAATCTCGACACAATCGAAGTTGAGGGTGCGTCGGGTGGTGGCCTCGTCAAGGTGCGTGCTTCGGCCAAGGGCCGCATCATCGGCATCGACATCGATGACTCGCTGCTCAACCCGTCCGAGAAGGGCATGCTAGAGGATCTGCTTGCCGCCGCATTCAACGATGCGCGCGCCAAGGCGGATGCGCAGTCGCACGAAGCGATGAGCAAGATGACCAGTGGCCTGCCGCTGCCGCCGGGCTTCAAGCTGCCGTTCTGATCTGTATCAGGAACAATCCTCCGACCTCCTCGGTTCGAGCCGAGAGGGAAACAGAGGAGAAAGTTCATGGTGGATCGTATTGTTGAGCGCACCGACGGCGTAAATGCTGAGCGCGTGACCGAAACCAACAGCGGCGGCACTGTCGTGGTCGAGCGCCGTGGCGGCGGTGCGGGCTTGCTGATCGGTCTGGCCGTGCTGATCTTGGTAGTGCTCGGCGCACTGTACCTGATCAACCAGAACAATCGCGAGGCGGTGAAGACCGACGCGATCACCGGCGCGGCCGAGAGCGTCGGCGATGCGGCCAAGGATGTCGGCTCCGCCGCCAAGGACGCGACCAAGCCGAACTGATTGAATGGCCTGCCGTCACCTGCTCATCAGGTGGCGGCGGGCTTTTTATCGCAGGCAGGCGTCCAGCCCGTCATTGCGGACCACTCCGATGCGTGCCGTGATCGAATTGCCATAGCGGCGGGTGTAGCCGCGCGGCGAGATGCCTGCCCGCTTCTTGGGCAGGGGAAGCACTGCGGCGATCTGCGCGGCCTCACGAGCGCTCATGCGCGAAGCGTCATGCTTGAAGTAGCGGATCGATCCCGCGTTCACGCCGTATGTGCCGATCCCCGTCTCGGCGACGTTGAGATAGACCTCCATGATCCGGCGCTTGCCCCAGATGTTTTCGATCAGGACGGTGAACCAGGCCTCCAGGCCTTTGCGGACATAGCCGCCGCCCTGCCAGAGGAAGACGTTCTTTGCGGTCTGCTGGCTGATCGTCGATCCGCCGCGGATGCGCTTGCCGCTCTGGTTGCGGCGATAGGCGGCCTGAATGGCGTCGAAGTCGAAGCCGCGGTGCTGGCAGAAGCGGGCGTCCTCTGCAGCGATGACTGCGCGGGGCATGGTGCGGTCGATGCGGCCAATCGGCATCCAGCGCTTCGTCACGCCGTGGCCCTGCACGACGTCTCCCAGCATCGTCAGGGTGATGGGCGGATTGACGAAGCGGGACAGCACGACGAGCAGCAGCGAGCCGATCAGGAAGGCTAGCACCAGCTTGGCCAGCATCTTGGCGACGCGGAAAAACAGGGAGCCACGCTTTCTGGAGGCCGCTGGAACCTTGCCGCTCTGGGTGGTGTGCTGCCGATCAGTCATGCGGATCGCTTGCCGGATCAGGGCTGGCGGGGCAACTCCTACCGGCGCTGCTCGAAGTCAGGGTCCTTGCCGCTGAGGACCAAGGCTGCGATTGCGGCTGCTGCAAGCAGCGCCGCGAGTGCGAGCCAATAGCCGTAGTGCCAGTTGACGTTGATCATCGAGGCGGCGGCTTGTTCCACCTCCGAAACGGCGGTGGCGCGGGTCTTGGATGCTTGTTCCAGCACGGCGGCCTTGGTGTAGCGAGAGGTGCCGAGCCAGATGAACAGGAGGGCGGCGGCAGTGGTGGTGAGCGACAGGCCGGCGGTGGTCCGGCCGCGGCGCAGGAAGGCGATGACCAAGCCCATGACGAGCGCGGTAATCGCGATCACAAGGTACAGGTTCCACTCACCGGTGGCCGGGGTACGGCCTGGCAGTTCGGAGGTGAACTTGCCGGCGGCCAGGCCGAAGCCGGTTGCCGAGACCAGCGTGTTGTTGGAGCAGGATACGCTCATCCAAGGGAGCAGGAAGGCGAGCAGCGCCACCGCCTTTGGTATCTTGATCCAACGCCACATGAAAAATGCCCCCGGCTTTTACACCGAGGGCATTCTATTGAGGCTACTGGACCCTGTCCAACACAGTCGGGAAGGCGATCAGTGGGCGGCCAGGAGCCGCTTCTCGCCGGCCAAGCGCATCATCGCCTTTTGCAGCTTTTCGAAAGCACGGACCTCGATCTGACGGACGCGCTCGCGCGAAACGCCATAGACCTGGCTGAGCTCTTCCAACGTCTTGGGGTCATCGGTCAGGCGACGCTCGGTTAGGATGTGCCGCTCACGCTCATTCAGGTCGCCGAACGCTTCCTGGAGCATCGTGTGGCGGACATCGGCCTCCTGCGCCTCGGCGACGGTCTCGTCCTGAAGCTGGCTGTCATCCTGCAACCAATCCTGCCACTGGCCCTCGCCATCCTCGCGCATGGGCACGTTGAGCGACGTGTCGCCGCCCATCGCCATGCGGCGGTTCATCGAGGTGACTTCTTCCTCGGTCACGCCCAGATCGGTGGCGATCTTGGCGAGGTGCTCGGGGGACAGGTCGCCATCCTCGAACGCGTCGAGCTTGGCCTTCATGCGGCGCAGGTTGAAGAACAGCTTCTTCTGTGCAGCCGTGGTGCCCATCTTCACGAGCGACCAGCTGCGCAGGATGAATTCCTGGATCGAGGCGCGGATCCACCACATCGCATAGGTGGCGAGGCGGAAACCTCGGTCCGGTTCAAACTTCTTCACGCCCTGCATCAGGCCGATATTGCCCTCCGAGATCAGCTCGGACACGGGCAGGCCATAGCCGCGATAGCCCATGGCGATCTTTGCCACGAGACGCAGGTGCGAAGTGACCAGCTGAGCCGCCGCGTCGGTGTCGCCATGCTCCTGGAAGCGTTTGGCGAGCATATATTCCTTCTCAGGGCTCAGGATCGGAAATTTCTTGATCTCGGCCAGGTAGCGATTGAGGCTCGCCTCACCGCCGAGAGCGGGGATCGTCGCTGGGACGTTGCTGCCGCTAGCCATGATCACATTCTCCCTTCAGATGGCCCACCAGCTTTGCAAGCGGTGAGCCAGAAACTCATACGATGAGTTTGTTGAACAGTTCCTGCATGTCAGCAGGCATTTCGCTTTCGAACGCCAAAGCGTGGCTTTTCACCGGGTGGATGAACCCGAGATGCGCCGCGTGCAAGGCCTGGCGCTGGAAACCCAGCGTTGCCAGCAGTCCGCGATGGGCGGGCCGGTTGCTGCCATAGACCGGGTCGCCGAGCAGCGGATGGCCGATCGACGTCATGTGCACGCGCACCTGATGCGTTCGCCCGGTTTCCAGCCGGCACTCTACCAGCGACGCTTCGCGCAGCGGCTGAAGCTGCCGCCAATGCGTGGTCGCATGCTTGCCTTGACCCACCGGAACCACCGCCATTTTCTTGCGGTTGGTGGACGAGCGGGCCAGGTTCGCGTGAACCGTGCCGGTCGACGCCGATGGACGCCCCGCCACGATCGCCTTGTAGCGCCGGTCGATCGAGTGAACCTTGAACTGGCGCGCCAGCCCTTCGTGCGTGCGGTCGTTCTTGGCCGCGACCATCAGGCCCGAGGTGTCCTTGTCGATGCGGTGGACGATGCCGGGCCGCGCTACGCCGCCGATGCCGGACAGCTGCCCGGCGCAGTGGTGGAGCAGGGCGTTGACCAGCGTGCCGTCGAGGTTGCCGGCGGCGGGATGGACGACCAGCCCGGCCTGCTTGTCGATGACGATCAGATGCTCGTCCTCGAACACCACGTTCAGCGCAATGTCTTGCGCTTCGTTATGCGCGGGCTCGGGATCGGGTATTGCGACGCTGAAAACGGTACCGGCCGCCGCCTTGCGAGCGGGATCGCGGGCGAGGCCATCGGGCCCGGTCACCGCGCCTGACGAGATCAGCACCTTGAGCCGTTCGCGCGACAGGACGGGCACCGCCTCGGCAAGCGCACGGTCGAGCCGCCAGCCATGCGCGCCCTCCGAAATGCGCGCTTCGATGATGGAAACCCCCCGGTTCATTGTGTTAACAAGATGGGAATGGCGTGTAGGATTTCAAGCGCGATACTGGAGGCCATCCGGCGGGAATCCGCGATCGTTGCGCCTGAGGAAGGATGCGGGCTGCTGTTCGGGACCCCCGAACAGGTAAGTGGCTGGCAGGCGACGCGAAATGTATCGGACCAGCCCGAGCGGCGCTTCGAAATCGATCCCGCCGCCCTGTTCGCCGCGTTGCGGGCGGAGCGGGCAGGCGGTCCCAGACTGATCGGTTATTGGCATTCGCACCCGAGCGGAGACCCGACGCCTTCGCGTACCGATGCGGAGATGGCGCAGGCCGATGGCAAGCTGTGGCTGATCCTTGGGGACCGCTTCCGCCTGTGGCGGGCGGGCGGGACAGGATTGCACGGGCGGTTCGAGGAAGTGGCGATGGAAATCGGCTGAAGCGGGCAAACGCCGCCGGAACGTTCCGGGCCCGCAACACGTTAGCCTTGCTCCCTTCCACACATGGAGCGCTTACCATGCTTTGGACTCTTGCGATTATCCTTCTCGTGCTTTGGGCACTCGGCTTCCTGGCGTTCCACGTCGCCGGCGGCCTGATCCATATCCTGTTGGTCGTGGCGATCATCGTCGGGCTGATCCAGCTCTTCTCTGGCCGTCGCGCGCTATAGCATGACGAAGGCGTCCCCGGTGCGCGCTGCTTGCAGCTTGGGCCTTGCTGGGCCAAAGAAGCCGCTGGGGACAGCCGGAGCCGAAATCCTTTGAACATCAGCGCAACCGATTTCGCCAGCCTGCTTTGCTCAAGGCTGTGCCACGACCTGCTGAGCCCGGTCGGGGCGCTTAACAACGGGTTGGAACTGCTCGCGGACGAGCATGACCCGGAGATGCGGGCGAGGGTGCTCGAACTATTGAGCGAGAGCGCCAAGGCGTCCGCCAACAAGCTGAAATTCTTTCGCCTAGCGTTCGGCGCCGCGGGCGGCTTTGGCGAAACCGTCGACACGCGCGAGGCGCAGGCGGCCATCGAGGGGCTGTTCGGCGACAACCACCGCGTCAAGATCGGCTGGATGGTCGAGGACCCGGTGCTGCCCAAACAGGCGATCAAGGTCCTGTTGAACCTGGCGCTGATCGGCGGCGACGCGCTGATCCGCGGTGGGCAGCTCGACATCGGCGCTGAGATCTCCGACGGAAACATGGAGATCGTGGTGCGCGCCGATGGGCCGCGCATCGTGCTCGAT
Source organism: Sphingomonas sp. IC-56 (assembly GCF_021043375.1). Taxonomy (GTDB): domain Bacteria; phylum Pseudomonadota; class Alphaproteobacteria; order Sphingomonadales; family Sphingomonadaceae; genus Sphingomonas. The sequence goes on along the minus strand of NZ_JAJNDV010000004.1, from coordinate 245,661 downwards.
CCCGAGCTGCGCAGTGCGTTGGCAGGGGGCAGTGCCGACCTGCCGATCACGCCGCGCGCGGCTGCGGCCTATCTGGCGCACGCGCTGGCGACGCAGAATGGCGGCGTGCTGCAGGTGAGCCCGCCGGAATCGGATGTTCTGCTGTTCGGCGCGAGCTTCAGCGTCGCCTGATCCCCATCATCGGGGAAGCATTTGTACGTCATATCGAACGCGACATGCGGACGGTCCCGAGCCTTTGGGTGACGGCGCGTTAACCCTGTCCGGCTAGCCTGCGGGTCCATTTTGAAGGACTCTGCGTGCTCGCGATCTATTCCTGTTTGCGCGATCAGCATGATTTGCGCCTGGTGCTTCTCGCCGGGCTGATCTGCATCGCGTCGACGGCGACGGCGGTGTGGCTGTTGCGCCAGCTGCCCCAGTTGGCCGGACGCGACCGGCGCATTGCGACACTGGCAGCCGGTGCGGCGACGGGCACGGGGATCTGGGCTACGCACTTCGTAGCGATGCTGGGCTTCGATCCGGGCATCGCAACCGGGTACCAGGTGGTGCTGACGCTGCTGTCGCTGGCCGTGTCGATCGTGATGGTCACCGCGGGTATCCACGTCGCGGTCGAACGGCGCGCACGCTGGGCGCTGCCGCTGGGCGCGGCGATGATCGGCATCGGCATCGCCGCGATGCACTATACGGGCATGAAGGCGGTGCAGTTCCAGGGGTGGCTGGCGTTTTCGCCCGCTTACGTGCTGGCGTCGGTTGCGTTTGCGATCGCGCCGGTGATCCCTGCGCTGAGCCTGACCTTGACGCGCAGAAGCACTCGGTCGGCCGTTGGGGCTGCGGCGCTGCTTACAGCCGCCATCCTGTTGCTGCACTTCACCGGCGTGGCGGCGAGCAGCGTCGTGCCATCCGCCGAGATCGGGACGCCGGGGCTGGCGATCCAGGCGCCGGGCATGGCCCTGTCAGCCACGCTGGCGGCGCTGGCGATCCTGAGCATCGCCATATGGGCGGCCCGCGCGCGCATGCGGCGCGAGCAGCGGCATCGCAGCACGTCGGATTCGGCATGGGCCGCAGTGGTCCGCTCCAGCCTGGCCGCCGAGCTGGATCTGGAAGGCAGGGTTTTGTGGGCGAATGACCGCTTTCTGGAGACCCTGGGGCATACAGCCGAAACGCTCTTCGGGCAGGACCACAGCATCTTCTGTAGCGCCGACGAAGCCGAGAGCGGTTCCTATGCGGCGTTCTGCGCCCGGCTGATCGAGGGCGGAGTCGAAGCGGGCACCTATCGCCGGGTCACGGCGGACGGCACGATCGTGTGGCTGAACGCGACCTATAATCCGGTGTTCGCGCCGAGCGGGCGGCTGGAGCGCATCCTGAAGATCGCCACCGACGTGACGGCGGTGAAGCATGCCGAGGCGGAGGCGAATGCGACGCTGGCTGCGCTCAACCGGAGCCAGGCCGTGGTCGAGTTCGACCTGGACGGCGTGGTGCTGAACGCCAATGACAATTTCCTGACCCTGACGCGCTATGCGCGCGAGGATGTGGTCGGGCGGCACGAGGCGATGTTCTGCGCCGCCGAGGAGCGCGGCGGGGATGCGCCTCGTGCGCTGTGGGCAACGCTGCGCCAGGGGCTTCCCGCAAGCGGGGTGTACAAGCGGATCGGGCGCGACGGGCGCGAATTGTGGTTGCAGGCCAGCTATAGCCCCGTGCTGGACCCCGACGGGCGGCCGGTGCGCATCACCCAGTTGGCGACCGACGTCACCGCCGACCGGATGCGCACGGCCGAGCTGAAGGCGATCTCCACCGCCGTCGACGGCAGCCAGGCGACCATCGAGTTCGCGCTGGACGGCACCGTGCTGGAGGCCAACGCCAATTTCCTGGCCATCATGGGCTTCACCCGCGACGAAGTGCTGGGGCAGCATCACCGGCTGTTCTGTGGGCCCCTGGAGGCAGAGAGCGCGGGCTATGCCGAGTTCTGGCGCAAGCTGTCGAGCGGAGCGCATGACGCTGGCGTGTACAAGCGGCGCACCAGGGATGGCGGCGACGTGTGGTTGCAGGCGACCTATACGCCGGTGCTCGACCCCGAGGGGCGGCCGCTCAAGGTGGTGAAGTTCGCCACCGACGTGACCGCGGCCAAGCTGCGCGAGGCCGATTTCGAGGCGCGGACGGTGGCGATGGACCGCAGCCAGGCAGTGATCGAGTTCGCGCTGAACGGTACGGTGCTGCACGCCAATGCGAACTTCCTGGACGCGATGGGGTATCGGCTGGACGAAGTGGTGGGGCGGCACCACCGGCTGTTCTGCGCGCCCGAGGATGCGGCATCCGAGCGGTACCAGCGCTTCTGGGAGAAGCTGGGCACGGGGGCGTTCGACGCCGGCGTGTACAAACGCCGGTCCAGGGATGGGCGTGATGTGTGGTTGCAGGCGACCTACAATCCGATCCTGGATCCGGACGGCAGGCCGGTCCGGATTGTCGAGTTCGCGATGGACATCACCGAGGCGACCGAGCGCGGCGCTGAGGCGCAGGGGCAGGTGCATGCCATCGGCCGCAGCCAGGCGGTGGTGGAGTTCGATCTTTTCGGGCGCATCCTGGCCGTGAACGATCAGTTCCTGGCGGCGGTCGGCTATCGAAGGGCAGACCTTGTCGGGGCGCAGCACGCCATCTTGTGCCCGCCAGAGGTGGTTTCGTCCGATGGGTATCGCGCGTTCTGGCAGCGGCTGGCGCGCGGGGAGATCGAGAGCGGCCGCTTCCGCCGCATCGGCGCGGACGGGCGCGACGTGTGGATCCGTGCGACCTACAGCCCGATCCTGGATGCCGAGGGACGGCCGTGCAAGATCGTCAAGATCGCCAGCGACGTGACCGCGCAGGTGGAGCTGGAAGAGGAACTCCAGAGCCGGCTGGCCGAGAGCGAGCAGCTCCAGCAAGAGCTGGAAGGGCGGCGCGAGGCGTTGCAGGGGACGATGGCAGAGCTGGAGACGATCGTGACCACGATCGGCAGCATCGCCGCGCAGACCAACCTGCTGGCGCTGAACGCGACCATCGAGGCGGCGCGGGCTGGGGAGGCCGGGCGCGGTTTTGCCGTGGTGGCGAGCGAAGTGAAGAAGCTGGCTAACGATACCCGCACCGCGACCGAGCGCGCGACCGGCATGATTGCCGAGCGGTATGAGCGCGGCGGCTACGGGCAGGTGGGCTGAAGCCCGGCTAACGTGGAATTAACCCTCCAACGCCCATGACACGGGCGCATATTTGCGGGGCCCCATGGACGATCTGCTTCAGGAATTCATTGCCGAAACGCGCGAAACGCTGGAAGCGTTGTCGGGCGAGATCGTCGCGTGGGAGGCGCATCCCGAGGACAGCGCTCGGCTCGATGCGATTTTCCGCTTCGTACACACGGTGAAGGGAAGCTGCGGCTTTCTGGACCTGCCGCGGCTGGGGCGGCTGAGCCATGCCGCAGAGGATGTGCTGGCGCAGGTGCGCGTCGGCGAGCGGGTGCCCGATCGGGCACTGGTGAACTCCGTGCTGGCGGTGGTGGACCGCATTGGCGAGCTGGTCGAGGCGATCGAATCGGGGGCGAGCCTGGACGCGAGCGGGGATGAATTGCTGATCGCGGCGCTTGCGGAGGGCACGCAGGAAGTGGCGCAGGCGAGCGGGCCGGCCGCCCCGCGGGCGGCGGCGCGCAGCGTCCGGCTGAACGTCGATCTGCTCGACCGGATGATGTCGGGCATGTCCGACATGGTGCTGGCGCGCAACGAACTCGCACGGCGGCTGCGCCAGGGCGACATCGATCCGGCGATCGAGGCGGCGCTGGAGCGGCTGTCGATGACGGTGGGCGAAATGCGCGACACGGTGACGCGCACCCGCATGCAGAAGATCGACGCGCTGTTCTCCGCATTGCCGCGCATGGTGCGCGACACGGCGGCGGGGCTGGGCAAGTCGGTGACGCTGCATGTCGACGGATCGGACGTCGAGCTTGATCGCGAGATGATCGAAGTCATGCGCGATCCGCTGGTGCACATCATCCGCAATTCGATCGACCATGGCATCGAGGCTCCGAACAAGCGCCGCGCGGCTGGGAAGCGCGAGAATGGCCGGCTGAGTGTCGCCGCGCGCCAGTCGGGCAACCAGATCATCATCGAGATCGCCGATGACGGGCGCGGCATCGATACCGAGAAGCTGATCGCCAAGCTTGTGGCGAGCGGGCGCGACGAGCAGCAGCTGCGCCGCCTTTCCGACCGCGCCAAGCTTGGCCTGATCTTTGAGCCCGGGCTGTCGAGCAAGGATGAGGTCAGCGAAGTTTCAGGGCGCGGCGTCGGCATGGACGTGGTGCGCGCGGCGATCGAGCAGATCGGCGGGCGGATCGAGCTGGACAGCGTGCCCGGCAAGGGGCTGCGCATCGCCATCCACGTGCCGCTGACGCTGTCGATCATTTCGGCGATTGTGGTGGGCGTGGGCAGCCAGCGTTTCGCGATCTCCCGCCAGGCGATCGAGGAAATCGTGACCGAACGCAGCGACGCGATCCGCATCGACACGCTGGGCGGCACCCGTGTCGCCACCGTGCGCGACCGGCGGATGCCGGTGATCGACCTGTCCACGTTGCTGGGCGTGGAACGCTCCGAGGAGGGCGTCGCAAGCGGGATGCTGGCGATCGTGAGCGTGAGCGACGGCAGCTATGCGCTGGCGGTCGACACGGTGCTGGACAATGAGGAGCTGGTGGTAAAGCCGGCTTCGCCCGCGGTCATGTCGACCGGGCTTTATGCCGGGCAGACGCTGCCCGACAGCGGGCTACCGATGCTGATGCTGGACTGCGCCGGCATGGCACAGGTCGCGGCGCTCGATTTCAGCCGCGATGCAAGCGAGGCGTTCGACGAGGAGGCGCCCGCGCAGGAGCCGGTGGGGACGCCGGCCTTGCTGTTCTGCGACCTGGACGGGGTACGGCGCGCGGTGCCGCTGGAGGCGGTCGACCGCGTCGAGCAGGTCGAAGGTTCGGCAGTGCGCTTCGCCGCAGGCCGGTTCCGAGTCACGATCGATGGGCGTATCCTGCCGCTGGCGGCACAGGGATCGATTCAAGGCCGCGACAAGCTGAGCGTGCTGCGCCTGAAGGATGGCGACAACGAAGTAAGCTACGCGATCGACGAGGCCATCGACATCATCCTGCTGCCCGAGGAACTGGTGCCCGCGCGCGAGCCGGGGCCGATTGCCGGGGTCGCGCTGATCGATGGCGAGCAGATCGAGTTGCTCGATATCCTGTGGGTGTTTGACGAGCATGCCGACCGTGCCGGCGACGCGAGCGGGGCGCCGCTCTGCCTGATCGCCGGCGACAGCGACGGGTGGATGCGATCGTTCGTGCGGCCGTTGCTGGAAACCGCCGGCTATCGCGTAGTGACCAGCCTGAACCCGGGCGATGTGCCTGCCGTGGTGCTGGCCGCCGAAGGCGATGTGCCGCGCGAGGTGGCCGAGGGGCCGCTGGTGCGGCTGCGCCGGCGCCGATCGGCCGCGGGCGTCGGGGATGACAGCGTCTATCGCTATGACCGCGCAGGGCTGCTTTGCGCGCTGGAGGCTCGCATGGCGGGCGGAGGGCTGCGCTGATGTCGAACCTGTATCTGATCGCCCATGTCGCCGGACGCACCGTGGCGATCGATTCCGACCAGGTGGAGTCCGTGGTCGATATTGGCGAAGTGACGGCGGTGCCGCGCGCGTCGCGCCATGTGCGCGGACTGGCGGCGCTGCGTAGCCGCGTGGTGACGGTGGTCGATACCCAGTCGGCACTGGGGCAAGAAGGCCAGTCGGCGGCCACCCGCGCAGTGATCACGCAAGTGGACGGGCACCACTACGCGCTGTTGGTCGACCAGCTGGACGATGTCGCACCGTTCGAGTTGCGTCCGCTGGGGGGCGGTGTGACTCTGGACAAGGCGTGGCGCGCGGCGGGGCGGGGCATCGTCGAGCGTGACGGCGAGCCGATCCTGGCGATCGACCTGGCCGCGCTGGTGCCAGGGCAATCCACCGCGCACTGAAGTTTTTGCGGCTTAACCCCGCCTTATCGCTTCGTAGCCACTATGAATAATAAGACACCGGAAACCGGGAACAGGGAACAGCATGAAGACTTGTCTCGTCGTTGACGACTCCAAGGTTATCCGCAAGGTCGCGCGGCACATCCTTGAAACGCTGAACTTTCAGGTGCGCGAGGCCGGTGACGGCCGCGAGGCGCTGGACGCGTGCCTGGAAACGGCACCCGACGTGATCCTGCTCGACTGGAACATGCCGGTGATGAGCGGCATGGACTTCCTGCGTGCGCTGAAGGACTCCGACATTCCCCAGCGGCCCAAGGTCGTGTTCTGCACCACCGAGAACGGCATGGCCTATATCCGCGCCGCGATCGAAGCTGGCGCCGACGAATATGTGATGAAGCCGTTCGACCGCGAGACGCTGGAAAGCAAGCTGCAGATCGTCGGCGTCGCCTGATCCTGACGGCGGGAAGCTGACGTGGCGTACAGCCAGCCCAGAGCGGTGCTTCCAGATGTGCGCGGCGCCACCAGGCCCGCGCAGATCCTCATCATCGATGACTCGCTAGTGGCGCGCTCGGTGCTGGGCCGGATGGTTGCGACGAGCGGCCGTTTCGAGGTTGCAGCCGCGCTGAGCGGTGTACCCGCGGCGCTCGACTATCTGCAGGCGAACCGCGTCGACCTCATTTTGCTCGACATCGACATGCCCGGTATCGACGGGCTGACTGCCTTGCCCGATGTGATCCAGGCGGGGCGTGGCGCCAAAGTGCTGATCGTATCGTCCTCCGCCGACGAAGGCGCCGCCGCCTCGGTGCAGGCGCTGGCGCTTGGCGCTGCCGATACGCTGGTGAAGCCAGGCATCGGGGCGTTTGGCGGCCGTTTTTCCGACGTGCTGTGCGAACGGCTGGCGCGGCTGCTGGACTCTCCGGCAGAAATCCCCGTGAGTCTCACGAAGAGTCCGGGGCCAGTGGCCACGCCGGGCGACTTCGACGTGGTGGCGATTGGTGCTTCGACGGGCGGCATTCACGCGCTTGGCCATTTGCTGCGTGGCATCCCACAGGATTTCCGCGTGCCGATCCTGGTGACCCAGCATCTGCCGATCTCGTTCATGGGCTATTTCGCCGCGCAGCTGGCAGTGCTTGGCGGACGCCCCTGCGACGTCGCAACCGACCGGATGCGGCTTCGCCCGGGTCGGATCATCATCGCTCCTGGGGACGCGCATATGCGCGTGGCGCGCATGACGGACGGCGTGGCCATCCGCCTGACCGAGGAAAGGTCTCGTAGCGGCTGCATGCCGTCGGTCGACCCGATGTTCGAAACGATCGCCGAGGTGTTCGGCGCGCGTGCGCTGGGCGTCGTCCTGAGCGGCATGGGGCGCGACGGTTCGGAAGGCGCGAAGATGCTGTTCGAGCGCGGCGGACGCGTCTTCGTGCAGGATCGGGAAACCTCAGTGGTCTGGGGCATGCCCGGTGCCGTGGCCAAGGGCGGATATGCGACCGCAGTGTTGCCGCCCGACGAAATCGGCCAGCTGATCGCCCGGGGAGGACGCCCCGCGTGAAGGTTTCGCTGACGCCTTCTGCCAGTGGCTCATCCAGTGCCATGAACATGATTGCGGCGCTGCTGGAGCAGCGTGCGGGCCAGCAGATCGCCGCCAATCGCGCCTGGCGGATCGAGACCGCGCTCAAGCCGTTGCTGCGCACGCGTGGGCTGAAGACGCTCGACGAACTGGTCGCGCAGTTGATTGCCTCGCGCACCGGCGAGCTCGGCGACCAGGTGGTCGATGCGCTGCTCAATCAGGAAACCAGCTTTTTTCGCGATGCCGCGGTGCTTGACATGGTGGCTGAGGCGGCGCGAGCGTTGCAGGCGGCGAACCCGGATCGCAGACTGCGTATCTGGTCGGCGGGCTGTTCGACCGGGCAGGAGCCGTTGAGCCTGGCGATGCTGCTTGCGGAGAAAGGGATGATGGACGGCGCACTGGCGCCCGAGATCGTCGCCACCGACATTTCGCCCGCGGCGCTCAGCCGAGCGCGGGCCGGGCGGTATTCCCAGTTTGAGATCCAGCGCGGTCTGCCGGTCCGCCGGATGATGCAATGGTTCGACAGCACCGGCGGCGACTGGGTCGCGAAGCCCGAACTCGTCCGGCGCATCCAGTTCCGGCAGCACAACCTGACGGCCGACTGCGCGCCGCCTGGGCGGTTCGACATGATCCTGTGCCGCAATGTCATGCTGTACTTCTCGACCGCAGTGCGTCGGCAGGTGTTCGACATCCTGTCGAGCGCGGTGCGGCCGGGCGCGCTGCTGGTGCTAGGTGCAGGCGAGACGGTGATCGACCTGACTGAGCATTTCAGCCCCAGCCCGGCGTTTCGCGGCTTCTATGCGGCGGCGCAGCCCGATGCGCCGCCACTGGCCACCGGCACGCACTGATCGGCGCTTGCCGCCAGCCGTCTGGCGGCCTTAACGTCCGCGCCATGCAGAACGGGCTTTCCTTCATCGACGCGCCTTCGCCGAACTTCGACGCGCGCGCGTTGCCGATCACGATGATCGTGCTGCACTATACCGGCATGGAGAGCGGCGAGGCGGCGATCGCCCGGCTGCGTGATCCCGAGGCCAAGGTGTCGGCGCATTATCTGGTCGAGGAGGACGGCACGATCCTGCGCATGGTCGCGGAGGAACAGCGCGCTTGGCACGCCGGGCGGTCGCACTGGCGCGGGATCAAGGACGTGAACTCGGCCTCGGTCGGGATCGAGATCGTCAATCCGGGCCATCAGTTCGGCTATCGCCCGTTCACCCAGGCGCAGATGAGTTCGCTGATCCCGCTGGTGGCCGACATCAAGGAGCGCCACAGCATCACCCGCGGCAACGTGGTCGGTCATTCCGACATTGCCCCGGCGCGCAAGCAGGATCCGGGCGAGCTGTTCAACTGGCATGCGCTGGCGCGATTGCGGCTGGCACTGCCGCGTCCCACCCGGAACCTGGTCGATCCGGGCTGGCCCGATGCTGGCTTCATGCTGGCGCTGGAGCGGTTCGGCTACGATGTGAGCGATGCGACGGCCGCAGTAACGGCATTCCAGCGCCGGTTCCGGCCGGAGATGATCGACGGCGAGATCGACATGGAGTGCCGGTGCCTGTTGCTGGCGCTGTTGTTGCCCAAGCCGCAGGGCGACGACTGAAGCTTCGCGCGAGAAAGAGGGTTTCGCGCAGCTTCATCATCTTCTGACATTGGTTGTCCGTTTTCTCGCTGTCACGCTCCCGCACCAGAGGGATCGGAGACTGATATGCTCGACAATGGAGGACTGCGGCGGCCCGTAGCGCTTGGTCCCGTTCGCGTGCGCCTGAGCGGCGTCATCAAGGGGGAGTCGGATCAGATCGTCGCGTCGGTGAACGCGCCAACCGTTGCCGAAGCCACTGCCGCGCTGCATCGGACCGCGCGGGTGAACGGCGCGGACGCGGTGGTGCAGGTCAGCTCCGATCACCGCCGGACCACGCTCGCGACCGGCCCGCTGTCGGTACAGACCTTGGTCGAGGTCCAGGCTTGGGGGGTTGCAGTGGCAGAGGCGGAGGAGCCGCACGGTGACGAGGCGGCAAAGCCCGAGCGTTTGCCGGAACCTGACGCAGGCGCCTGACGTCTTCTTTCTCCGCTATGCGGATAAGGCTTCCATCCTGCGCGCTTGGCGTTATCAGCGCTCCGGTCAGAGGGTTGGGCGGCCGCGTTGACACCGCAAGGTGTTGCCGAGGAAAGTCCGGGCTCCACGGAACAACGGTGCCGGGTAATGCCCGGCGGGGGTGACCCCAGGGAAAGTGCCACAGAGAGCAGACCGCCCACTGCCGGCAACGGTAAGGGTAAGGGTGAAAGGGTGCGGCAAGAGCGCACCGCGCGACCGGTAACGGAAGCGGCATGGTAAACCCCACCGGGAGCAAGACCGAATAGGGACGGCACATGCGCCTTGTTCCGGCGCGTCGTCCGGGTTGGTTGCTTGAGCGGCGGAGTAATCCGTCGCCTAGAGGAATGGTCGCACAGCCCTTTCGGGGGTGGACAAAACCCGGCTTATAGACCCTCTGGCACCTTTCCCTTCCCGCAGGGGACGTGGCGCCTAGCCTTTCACGGCTCGCGCTCCTATCTGCCTCAAATCTATGGCAAGACATACCCGATCCAGCGACTGGGGCTTTCCGCGGTGGCGACCATATGGTGCCGAGCGCGAGGCCGTGACGGTCCGCCTGTGCGACCGGCACGGGTGCGAATCTCCCGGCGACCGGCCCGCGCCCAAATCGCCCAACAATCCCGAGCGCTGGTATTTCTGCGAAACGCATGCCGCGGAGTACAACCGCAACTGGAATTACTTCGAGGGCCTCGACGCCGAAGAAGCGGCGCGCCGGGAAGCCGATGAGCGGCGGGATGCGAGCGGCTATACCGAATCGCGGCACAATGGCTGGGCGGGGCCAGGTGACGGCAGCCGTTCGCGCGACGAGATGCGTGCGCTTGAGGTGCTCGACCTGGAGGCGGATGCTGACTTCGACGCAGTGAAGATCGCCTGGCGGCGGCTGGCCAAGTCCAACCATCCCGATGTGAAGCCGAATGACGCCGAAGCGGCCAAGCGCTTCCAAGCGATTCAGGCGGCGTATGAAGTTCTGAAGGCCGCCGAGGAGCGTCGGACCTGGAAGCCGGATTGAAGACGGTTCGGTCGAACTGGTCGGACGCGATCCTGGTGTGCGCCAAATGCTCGAAGAAGCTGGATGGCGGGTTCGGGCCGGAGGGCAAGACGCCGCTGGGCAAGGCGCTGCGCAAGCATCTGCGCCTGAAAAAGGGCCGCAAGGCCGAAGCGGGCATCGTCGAGGTGAAATGCCTGGGCATCTGTCCGCGTGGCGCCGTGACGGTGGTGAATGGCGCGCAGAGCCGCGAATGGCTGTTGGTGCCGGAGGGTGCGGACCTTGGCGACGTCGCGCGTGATCTGGGGCTTTCGGGCTAGGTGCTTGCCTGGGCCGGAGTTATCCCCCTTCATTACTCCGGCCTCCAGGCGCAGAAGAAGCGGGACCCCGGCTCAAGGCCGGGGTGACGGACGAAAATTAGTCCGCATAGCGGCCCGCGGTTTCGCGGATCAGCGCGATCATGTTGGGGATGCCCTGGGTCCGGTTCGAGCTTAGCTGGTTGCGCAGGTCGAATGGGGCGAGCGCGGCATCCATGTCCGTGGCGAGGATCTCAGCGGGCGCCTTATCCTGTACCGCCAGCAGCACCAGAGCGATGATGCCCTTGGTGATCGCGGCGTTCGAATCCGCCAGGAAGTGTAGCGTCCCGTCGTCGCGGCGGGTTGGGTACACCCAGACCGATGCCGAGCAGCCGCGCACGAGCGTGGCATCAGTCTTGAGCGGATCGGGCATGGGCTCCAGCGCCCGGCCCAGGTCGATCAGCAGGCGATAGCGGTCGTCTGCGTCGAGGAATTCATATTCGTCCTGGAGATCGGCTAGGCTGGTCATGCCGGCGCTATAGCGGGCGATGCTTCATGCCGTCATCCCCCTGTGCAGGGGATGGTGTGGCTTAAAGGTCGACGCCGGCGGCGATGGCTTCGAGCTTGCGGATCCGTTCCTTCAGATCCGCCATTTCGATGCGCGATGCGGCGGAGGGCTGGGCGGGCGTTGCATCGAGCGCGGGCTGGGCGCGGCCGAGTTCCTGCTGCTTCAGCGTCAGCCAGCCGCGCCAGCCCGAGAGCCCGGCGGCGGTGACCATGGCGAGGCCGGCAAGGCCCGATACCGCGCAAGTGATGTAGAGTTCGGGGTCGTAGGTCACGTCATACCTCCCTGGTCAGACGTTGTTCTTGGTACGCAGCGCCTCGATCTCGCGTTCGAGCCGGATGCTGCCAGTTTCATTGTCGGTCACTACGCGTTCGAGCACCTGTACCCGGTCCTTCAATGCGCGGACCTCGTCGCGGAGCTTGGCCGCCTCGGCAGCCGCGGCCGGATCGGGCGCGCGGAAGACTTCGTTGCCGTGGCGGTCCTTGTGGATCCCGTGCCGCGCCTTGATGACGTTGCCGATGGTGACGACGATCACGATCGCGACAACCATGGAGAACGGGTCCATTACTTCACTCCCTGTTTCGACGTCCGGCCTTAGCCGGCGGCTTTCTGTTCTTCCGCCAGGCGAAGCGCGCGGCGGACCGGGCGATCCCGACTTTCGGCGAGGACAATAGCTCCCCCGCACAGTGCCGTCAGCACTGCGAATACTACGATCATCATTGATGTGGTCCTTTAGTTGAGCGGCGCGTCGCGCAGCCGTTCGATTTCATCCGCGACGGCAATGCCGCGGTCGGTGACGATGCGTTCGAGAACCCGGACCCGCTGTTCAAGCCGTTCGGTCTGGGCGGCATATTGCGCCGCCTTTTCCGCGACCATCTGCGACTCCAGCTCCATCTGGCGCTCCTTGAGCTTGAACCAGGGGCGGAGGAACACGCCGCCGAAGATGGCGAGCAGTCCGCAGCTGATGCCGAGGATCGGAATGAGAATGGGGCTGATCATGCTACGCTTCCTCTCAGTTGGACTTGCCGCGGAGCTGCTCGATCTCGCGGTCGAGGCTCACGGCGCTGTCGGTGACGATGCGTTCAACATTGGCAAGGCGATCCTTGACCGAGCCGAGTTCGGCGCGAAGCTGGGCGTTCTCCTGGCTGAGCAGCCGGATGCGCTCCACCGCCTCGTCATTGTTCTTTGGATAGATCGCCTGTCCCCAGGCGCCATCGAGCGGATAGCCGTTCTTGATCCTGAGCCAGGTGGTGACCACCCAACCCGCGACCGCAACGGAGACGATGATCGCGATCAGTGGGAAGATGCCCTGGACGAACATCAGCTTGTCGGCACTTTCCATGGTTCTTCTCCTTAGCGCAGTGCGTCGATTTCGCGGGCGGTGCGCTCGGCCGGATCGGTGGCGATGCGTTCGAGCACTGCGATGCGGTCCTCAAGGCGCGAGATCTGGCCGGTGAGGCGCTCGTTCTCGCTCGAGAGCAGTTCGATCTTCCGCTCGGCATTGGGGTCGCCCTTGTGGCTGACCCCGTTCCAATCGCTCTCAACCGGGTAGCCGTGGCGGGCACGGATCCAGTTGTTGAGCACCACGCCCAAGGTCGAGATCGCGATGATGGCGATGACGAAGCCTGGTCCACTCCAGCTCATGATTTTCCTCCCTGTTACGACGCCCCGCGATTGGCTCAGCGCAGGCTGTCGATCTCGTCCGCCAGGCGCGTGTTGCGGCTGGTGTAGAACATTTCGATGTCAGCTAGGCGACGGTCGATGTCGCGGAACTTGGACCGAACCTCGGCTGTGGAGCGGCTCGGGTTCGAGCGCACGCCCTGCCAGAACTTGGCTTCCTCAGGTCCCTGGTAAAGCCCGGCCGGCTTGTTCGGCGCCATCCAGGCGATCAGCAGGTACGCCACGATGTTCATCGGGAAGATCGCGAAGCTGAGCATCACGAAGCCGACGCGGAGCCAGATGGCATCGATGCCGGTATATTCCGCCAGGCCCGAGCACACGCCCAGCCACTTGCTGTTCTGCTTGTCGAGATAGAATTTGGTGCGAGCGGACATCTTAGTTCCTCCTCGAATGATCGTAGTGGCTCGGTTCGCGGTGGGCGGACAGCGCCCGGAAATCGGGGTTGTCGGCGGCGATAATGCGTTCGACGGTGAGCAGGCGCTCCTCGAGCTGCTTGGCGGTGTAGAAGAGTTCGTCGAGCAGCTTCTCATCCTCGCCGGTGATCGTAGCCGACTGCTTCCACTTCGTGATGTAGTGCATGATCACCCAGGGGAGCCCGATGAAGAGCATCCCCACGACGACGATCGGCAAGAGCACTTCGTCCAACATCGCTTAGGCTCCCTTGCTCAGCCGCGCCTTGAGCGCTTCGAGCTCGGCATCGACCTTTTCCGACGAACGGAGCTCGGCGATCTCTTCCTCCAGCGTCTTGGGCTGGCCGCCGAAACCCATGGCGTCGGCGCGGCCCTCGGCCATGTCGACCCGGCGTTCCAGCACGTCGAAGCGCGAGAAGGCATCCTGCATCTTGGCGCCGTTGGTCATCTCACGCAGGCGGAAGCGGTTGTTGGCGCTTTCCAGCCGGGCCGTGATCGAGTTCTGGCGGGTGCGGGCTTCGCGCAGCTTGTTCTGCAGCTTGTTGATGTCCTCTTCGGACGCCTTGAGCGCATCGTCGAGCACGGCGATTTCGGCACTCAGCTGCTCGCACATGTCCTTGGCCTTCTGACGCTCGACCAGGGCTGCCTTGGCCAGGTCCTCGCGGCCCTTGCTCAGTGCCAGCTCGGCTTTCTCGGTCCAGCTTTCCTGAAGCTTTTCGAGCTTGGCGATGTGGCGGCGCATTTCCTTCTGGTCCGCGATGGTGCGGGCTGCGGAGGCGCGAACCTCGACCAGCGTTTCCTCCATCTCGAGGATGATCATGCGGATCATCTTGGCCGGGTCCTCGGCCTTGTCGAGAAGGTCGGTGACGTTGGCGGCGATGATGTCTCGGGTTCGCGAAAAGATACCCATGTCATACTCCTTCATGTTGGAAGCCGCCGGGAGGATCTTTGGGGTTGACCCTCCCGGCGGGGGTCCGCTCGCCGGGGCATTGGCGAGCGGAAACTTGGTGCCTCAGGCGATCGCGGGTCCGACTGCCCCGGCCATCAGCACGACGCTGGCGACGAGGGAGATGGTGACTGCGAAGAAGGCGTTGCGAGCGTTGGTGGCTTGGTAGGTCATTGTCTCGTTCCCTGAACCTTGGTTGTTTGGTTCGCCCGTTGTCCGGGCTTGCCAGTACATCAGCAGGAAGCGTGCCAATTCGCGAAAGCGGCGGAAAACCGGGCTTTTTGCACCTGCGGAGCTCCAGGTGTAACTTTGCAGTTGCCAAGGATTGGGGATTTACCCCAAAGTTTCGCCATGGAGCGCACCACGCAAGTCATCGGCCAGTCTGGCGCCTTTCTGGACGCCTTGGAGCGCGCCAGCCGCGCCGCTGCGTTGGACCGCCCGGTGCTGGTCATCGGCGAGCGCGGCACCGGCAAGGAATTGGTGGCCGAGCGGCTGCATCGCCTGTCGCCGCGTTGGGACCAGCCTTTGGTGGTGATGAACTGCGCGG
The DNA here is from genome assembly GCF_021043375.1 of Sphingomonas sp. IC-56. Classification (GTDB taxonomy): domain Bacteria; phylum Pseudomonadota; class Alphaproteobacteria; order Sphingomonadales; family Sphingomonadaceae; genus Sphingomonas. The sequence goes on along the minus strand of NZ_JAJNDV010000004.1, from coordinate 230,589 downwards.
CGCTCCCTGAGACACTGATCGAGGCCGAACTGTTCGGCCATGAGGCGGGCGCCTTCACCGGCGCCACCAAGGCGCGGACGGGTCGGTTCGAAGAAGCCGATGGCGGCACGCTGTTCCTGGACGAACTCGGCACGTTATCGATGGGCGCGCAGGAGCGACTGTTGCGCGCAGTGGAATATGGCGAAGTCACTCGCATCGGCGCGTCGCGGCCGATCCGGGTGGATGTGCGGATCGTGGCTGCCACCAACGAGCATCTGCCCGAGCGTGTGGAAAAGGGCACGTTTCGCGCCGACTTGCTCGACCGGTTGAGCTTCGAGGTCGTGACCTTGCCGCCGCTGCGCGCGCGGCGTGGCGATGTGGAAGTGCTTGCCGACTTCTACGGCCGGCGGATGGCGGCTGAGATCGGCAGGGGAGACTGGCCCGGCTGGGGCGCGAACGCGCTCGACACGCTGCTCCACTATGAGTGGCCGGGCAATGTCCGTGAGCTGCGCAACGTGGTGGAGCGGGCGGTGTATCGCTGGGAGCGGGAAGGGCCGATCGACGCCATCGAGCTTGATCCGTTCGCCTCTCCCTACCGGCCACGGTCGGCGGCGGCTGCCGCACCGCCGGTGCCTGCCAGCGCGGTGCCTGAGGCGCCCGAGCCGCCGATGCCGGTCGAACCTGGCGGCGACTTCAAGACGCGGGTTGCTGCGTTCGAGCGGCAATTGCTTACCCGTGCGCTGGCCGAGCATCGCTTCAACCAGCGTTCGACGGCGGAAGCACTGGGGCTCACTTATGACCAGCTTCGCCACGCGTTGAAGCGGCATGAGCTGCTCGGCGCTGGCGGGTAGGGCTGATCGTCCACGCGCGGCAACGCCACGCCGAAAATGCTTTCAGATACGCTGGCGAAACGAAGCCGAGGGAGCCATATGCGCTCCATCGCGTTGCTCGCGTGAACCCTGATAAGGAGATTTCCGATGGCTTTCGAACTGCCGCCGCTTCCCTATGCCTATGACGCGCTGGAGCCGACCATCGACAAGGAGACGATGACGCTCCACCACGACAAGCACCACGCAGCCTATACCGCCAAGCTGAACGAGGCAGTGACCGAAGATCCTTCGCTGGAAGGCAAGTCGATCGAGGACCTGCTGGGCCAGATGTCGAGCGCCCCGGCCAAGCTGCGCAACAATGGCGGCGGCTTCTGGAACCACGACTTCTTCTGGAAGACGATGGGCCCGAACGGCGGCGGTGCGCCGACGGGCGAGCTGGCCCAGGCGATCGATGCCAAGTTCGGCTCGTTCGATGCCCTGAAGGAGCAGTTCAACACGGCGGGCGCCAATCAGTTCGGCTCGGGCTGGGCGTGGCTGATCGTGAACGGGTCGGGCAAACTGGAGATTACCTCCACGCCGAACCAGGACAACCCGCTGATGGACGTGGCGCCAGTCAAGGGCACCCCGATCCTGGGTAATGACGTGTGGGAGCACGCCTATTACGTCACCTACCGCAACGATCGTCCGGGCTATCTGAAGGCCTGGTGGAACGTGGTGAACTGGGACGTGGTGGCCGAGCGCTACGCAGCCGCCAAGGGCTGAACCCGGACACCTTCCAGGTCTCCGCAAGCGGCCTGGAGAACAGATCCGGAGCGGCCGGGGCGTGATGCCTCGGCCGTTTCTTTTTCTCTCTCAGCGCGGCGCCGCCAGGGGGGTGTCCGGGCCGGTGGGTGCCGCGAACACTGGGCGGCCATCCTTGCTGAAGGTCACGCGCTGCATCCGCGGCGAGCGCTTGGGCGTGCACTTCATGTCGGGACCAGGATTCGCGTGATACACGATCCAGTGCTCGCCAGAGGGCGAGGTAAAGAAGCCGTTATGACCAGGGGCATGGACGCTCGCAGTGGGCGCCTTGGCGATTACCGGCCTAGGTGACTTGGTCCAGGCGCTGGCATCCATCGGGTCGCTTCCCGCCGGCGCGTGCAGCAGGCCGATGGCGTAGTCGTCCGACCAGCAGGCGCTGCCTGAATAGCTGAGGAACAGGTCACCCTTGGGCCCTTGCAGGAATTCGGGTCCTTCCAGAATCTGGCGGCCGCCCTGGCGCTCCCAAGGCTGGTCGGGCCGGGCGATGATCGTCTCTGGCCCTTTCAGCGTCCACGGGTTTGCCATGGCGACGATCGCAAGCACACTGTCGCTGCCGACATAGGGCGAATAGACGAAGTAGCGCTTGCCGCCGTGCGCGAAGGTGGTGCCGTCGATGCCGGTATGTTGGGTCTTCAATTGGCCGCGGTCGATCCACTGCCCCTGCCTGGGGTCCGCGCTCGCATTCTCCAGCACAAAGATACCACGATGCGCGTCGTCGTCATGCTGCGCGTCGGCGGCGGTGTAGTAGAGATACCATTTGCCATCGATGCGGTGCAGCTCGGGCGCCCAGATCGAGCGGGCGTTCGGTCCGGTCGGCGCTGGCCGCCAGACCACCACTTCTTCTGCTTGGGCCAGCCGGGTAAGGTCGTGCGTGGCCCGGATCGCCAGTCGGTCACCCAGGGTGTGCATGTAGTAATAGGTGGAACCGTCCCGAACGATCCACGGGTCGGCGCCCGAATCCAGGAGCGGGTTGGTGAAGCGCTTCGGCGCGTCACTCGCGGTGAGCAGCGGCGCGACGGCGAGGAGCGCCGCGACCATCATCATCGACTTGCGGGGTCGTGCCACTGGCATGCTCCTATTAACCCTCTGGCGGGAGCGGCGTGTCCTCGGGCTTTTCGAGCTGAAGGCCGTGGCGCAGCAGCGTGGGGATGTTGATCATCGCGAAGACCAGCGTCAGCGGGATCACTGCCCAGGTCTTGAACGTCACCCACTGGTCCCAGGTGAGAACCGCGCGCATGACTTCGTTGAGAACCGCCATCGCGACGAAGAAGCCCGCCCAGTTGATCGTCAGCAGCCGCCAGCCCTTGGCCGACAGCCCGGGATAGGCAGTCTCCAGCAGCATCTGGAGCAGCGGCTTCCGCGCGATCACGCCATAGCCAAGGATCACCGCGAACATAGTGTAGACGATGGTCGGCTTGATCTGGATAAAGGTCTGGTCGTGGAAATAGATCGTCAGCGCGCCGAACGGCAGCACCAGCAGCGCCGTGATCCACAACATTGGCGACACGTGCTTGGCCTTCCACCAGGAAAGCAGCATCGCCGCGACCATGGCAACCATGAAGGCAGCAGTCGCGGTGATGACGCGCTGGATCTGCAATCCGGGCGCATAGCTGTTGACCGCGAAGAAGACGGCGAGCGGGCCGAAGTCGATCAGCATCCGCATACCCGGCGAGAGCGGCGTCTTGGGCTCAGCCACGGGTAAGTTCCTCGACGCCGGCGATGATGCGCGCGACTTCATTGGGGTTGAACGGGCGCAGGTCGTCGACCTTCTCCCCGACGCCGATGGCATGGATCGGCAGGCCGTATTTCTCCGCCGCCGCAACCAGCACACCGCCGCGGGCAGTGCCGTCGAGCTTGGTCATGACGAGCCCGGTTACGCCGGCCACTTCCTTGAAGACCTGGATCTGGTTCAGCGCGTTCTGCCCGGTGGTCGCGTCGAGGACGAGCACCACGTCATGCGGGGAGGCCGGATTGATCCGCCCGAGCACGCGGCGGATCTTGGCGAGCTCGTCCATCAGCTCGCGCTTGTTCTGAAGGCGCCCGGCGGTGTCGACGATCAGAATGTCGGTGCCGCGGTCGGTCGCCTGCTTGACAGCCTCGAACACGATGCCCGCCGCGTCGCCGCCCTCTGCGCCCGATACGATCGGCACGCCGATTCGTTCGGCCCAGGTGCGCAGCTGGCCGATCGCGGCAGCGCGGAAGGTGTCGCCGGCCGCGACCATGACGCTGTAATCCTGTTCCAGGAACAGGTTCGCCAGCTTGGCGATGGTGGTGGTCTTGCCCGATCCGTTGACGCCGATCACCAGAATGACCTGCGGGCGCGGAAAGGCTTCGATCTCGAGCGGCTTGGCAACTTTGGCGAGGACCTTCTCGACTTCCTCGGCCACCACCAGGCGGATGCCCAGTTCCTCCATGTTGCGCTCGAACTGCCCCTCGGCCAGGCGCGTGCGGACGCGGGCGGCGGTCTCCGGCCCAAGATCGGAGGCGATCAGCGCTTCCTCGATCTCGTCCAGCGTGGCTTCGTCGAGACGCGCGAGGCTGAGGCCTGCGAGATTGCCGAGCAGCCGGTCGGACGTCTTGCGAAAGCCCCCGAGCAGACGGTCGTGCCAGGAAGGATTGGTGCTCATGCGTGGATCTCTGTCATCGGTTCTTGGGCGCGGGCGGCGCCGGAAAGGCTGGCGATCAGCCCTGTATCGGTAGCGTCGAGGATCGTCACCTGCTGGATCGAGCCGACCGGGCTTTCGGGCAGGCGGACCTCGGCGAAATTGCCGGCATGGCCGCGCTCGCCTGGACGTTCGACCAGCACGGCCTGCGTGGTGCCGATCAGGCTGCGCAGCCAGGTGTCGCGGCGTTCGGCGGCGCGGGCGCGCAGGCGTGCAGCGCGGGCCTTCACTACTGGTGGTGCGACTGCTGGCATGCGTGCGGCGGGGGTGCCGGCGCGCGGGGAGTAGGGGAAGATGTGCGCATGGACGATGTCACAATCGTCGAGCAGGGCGAGGGTGTTGGCGAACATCGCTCCGTCTTCGGTGGGAAAGCCCGCGATCAGATCCGCGCCGACCGCGATCTCCGGACGCGCCGCCTTTAGGCGCTGGATCAACGCTACGCTGTCGGCGCGCAGGTGACGCCGCTTCATGCGCTTGAGGACCAGGTCGTCGCCCGCCTGAAGCGACAGGTGGACGTGCGGCATCACCCGCGGCTCCTGCGTGAGCAGCGCAAAGAGGCGGTCGTCAATCTCGACACCGTCGAGGGAGGAGAGACGAAGCCGCTGCAAGGTTGGCACGTGGCGCAGGATGCGCTCCACGAGCTGGCCGAGCGTCGGTGCGCCGGGGAGGTCGGGGCCGTAGCTGGTGAGGTCCACGCCGGTGAGAACGATTTCGGCATGCTTCTCGGCCAGCGCGGCGATGCGGTCGATCACAGCGCCGGCAGGCACCGAGCGGCTGTTGCCGCGGCCTTGCGGGATGGCGCAGAAGGTGCAGCGATGGTCGCAGCCATTCTGGACTTCCACAAACGCGCGGGCGTGGGTGGAGAAGCTGGCAGCGAGGTGCGGCGCGGTTGCGCGCACGGCCATGATGTCCTGGACCAGCACGGGCGCGGTGGCCGCCCAGGCCTGGGGATCGAGCTTTTCGACATTGCCGATCACGCGGTCGACTTCCGGCATGGCGCTGAAGCTGGCGGGATCAATTTGTGCCGCGCAGCCGGTGACGACTAGTTCGGCGTCGGGCCGCTCGCGGCGGGCGCGGCGGATTGCCTGGCGGGTCTGCTTCACCGCTTCATTGGTGACGGCGCAGCTGTTGACGACCACCGTGTCGCGCTCACCCAGCAGTGCGCGGATGCTCTCGCCCTCCGCGAGGTTGAGGCGGCAGCCCATGTTGACCACGTGAGGGGAGGCGGTTGGCATCGGCCCGCGATCTAGGGTTGCGGGCGCAGGAAGTCCACGGCGGCAACTATCTGGTAGACGCGGAAATCGTGCAGCCATTAGTGGCCAAAAAGCAGAAACCTTTTAAAAGACAGATGGTTAGCTGGCGATGCGCCTCAGCTGGCCGGCAGGCAGGTTCGACGGCTGCTGGAGGAGGCGGCGTTCGGCCAGCAGGCGGCGGACGCCGGCTTGGGGCAGGGGGCGACCATAGTGCCAGCCCTGTGCCTTGGCGCAGCCCATGGCGCGCAGCCGCTCCTCGATCGCGGCATCCTCCACGCCCTCGGCCGTGATCGGCAGGTTGAGGCTTGCCCCCAGCGACACGATCGCATGGACGATCGCCACCGAATCCGCGTTGTCATTCAACGACATGACGAAACTCTTGTCGATCTTGATGCGGTCAAAGGGCAGCGCGCGCAGATGGGCGAGCGAGGAATAGCCCGTGCCGAAATCATCGAGCGCGATGCGCACACCCTGGTTCTTCAGGCTGCCGATGATCGACTGGGCGAGCGGCAGATTGTCGAAAAGGGAGCTTTCGGTGATCTCCACTTCGAGCCGATTGGCGGGGAAGCCGGTTTCGGTCAGCGTCTTGATGATCTTTTGCGCCAGCCAGGCGTCGCGCAGCTGCCAGGGCGAGATGTTGATCGAAACGCTGAGCGACGGGTCCCAATCGCGCGCCGCCTGGAACGCCTGGCGCATGATCGAAAGCGACAGGTCGGCGATCATGCCGGTTTCCTCGGCGATCGGGATGAACTGTTCGGGGCTGATCATGCCGCGGGTGGGATGCTCCCAGCGGGCGAGCACTTCGAAGCCATGGAGCCGCCCGGTGGTGAGGTCGATCTGCTGCTCGAAATAGGGGACGATCTCGTGGCGCGGAATGGCCAGGCGCAGCCCGGATTCGAGCTCGTTGCGCAGCTGGAGGTCGCGCTCCATCGACTGATCGAACCAGGCATAGCGGTTCCGCCCGGCCTTCTTGGCCTGGTACATGGCGATGTCGGCCGAGCGCATCAGCGTGTCGATGCCGGCGCAGTCGAAGTCGGAGCGGGCGACGCCCACCGAGCAGCTGACATGGACCTGGAAGCCTTCGGCGTCGAAGGGCTGCGCCATGCGGCTGACCAGCTTTTCGGCGATGCGCTCAACGATGGAGGGTTCTGCCGGATCGAACAGGAATGCGCAGGCGAATTCGTCGCCGCCCAGCCGCGCAGTGAGCGAGGAAGGGGGCAGGAGCGCCGCCATTTCCGCAGCCACCGTGCGGAGCAGCGCGTCGCCCGCGGCATGCCCGTGCATGTCGTTGATGGTCTTGAAATGGTCGAGATCGAGCATGATCAGCGCCATGGCGCGGCGGCGGCGCTCGGCGCGGGCGAACATCGCCGCGCCTTCGTCGGCCAGGCTGCGGCGGTTGAGGAAGCCGGTCAGCGGATCGCGGCTGGCGAGCAGCTGGGCGCGTTCCTCCGCAGCGGTCCGGACGCGCACTTCCTGGCTGAGCGCGCGGTGACGGCGCCAGCCGATCAGGATCAACGCCACGTTGAGCAGCAAGGCGATCACCAGCTGCTGGTCGGCCGGTTCGGCGCCCTGAGTGAAGTGATCGATCGTCTGGGACAGCACCGAGCTGCCGGTGCCGACGAACAGGAGGATGGCCGCAACGCTGACCGCGCCAGTCAGCAAATGCCCGCGCGGCGCAGCGGACCGGCTGTGCGTGTCCTCGTCATAGCTCACCGACATCGCCGGCCTGTCCCCTGGATTAGATAAGCAACGGCTTTTCCGATGGGGAAGTGTAGATCGGGTTAAACGGGGGCGCTGTGGACGTTCACCGCCAGGGCGCGGGAGCCGATACCGGTCCTTGGTTCATCCACGCGATCTAACGACGCGCCGTGACGCTAATGATCGCTTCTAAGAGCTCGCCGATCGATCCGCTGGACTCCCAAGCGTAGATCGAAAGAGTCAGAGCTGCTTCTGCCGAGAATATGCTGCTGACGCCAACGGCATAACCCTTGGCAGTGCTGATCGGCAGCACCGACACACCAAGGCCCGCCTCAACCGCCGACAGAACACTGGCGAGACTGTTACCGGCAAAGGCGATGTACCATCGGCGCCTTTCGCGCTCGATGCGGTCGATCATGATATCGCGATACAGCCCGCCCGGAGGAAAGGTCACCAGCGGGATCGGATCGTGCCAAGCTCCGCTGCCATTGCCCTCGAACCAGCCGAGTGGTTCGGGAAAGCTGGCCCTGGCATCCCCATCCGCCACCGCTTCCTTCACGATGGCGATGTCGAACTCCCCCGCCCGGAACCGCTTCTTCAGGTCCCGACTAAGGCCCGTTGTCACGTCGAGGCGGATTTCGCGATGACGTGCGGCGAACTCAGCGAACCGACGGCTCATGGCTGATGTCACGATGTCGTCGGGGACGCCGATCCGGATCGAAGTCGTTCCCAAGGGATCAGCGAACAATAGCTCCGCCTCCTCCTGCAAAGCCAGCAGTCTGCGAGCGTAGCCTAGCAGTCGCTCGCCTGATGCGGTTGCCGCGATCGGGCGTGAGGATCGATCGATGAGCGACTGGCCTACCGCGGCCTCCAATCGCCCCAGATGCTGACTAACGGTGGATTGCGTGGAGTGCAGTCGTTCGGCAGCGAGCGTGAAGCTCGCAGTATCGGCGACAGCGACAAACGTCCGAAGGAGCCTGAGGTCGAGCATTCCGTCATTCTAATCGTGAATAACAAGTATTCCCATATTTCATTCGCAAATGGGTGCGCGGATTGCCACTTCTGGTTCTCACAATCCTGAAGACCATCAAGTTGACGATCAGCTCCGCCGCCCCCCGCTCGGCTCCCCACGCCTCGTTTGAGGATGATCGAATCCAATGTCGGCGACATCGAACTTGCGGCTCAGTACCCTTTTTTCTCTTGAACCATCAGCAAGGTTTCCGCTCATGAAAACCATTCTTCTCGCGCTACTGATCGGCACCGTCGCTACGCCTGCCGTGGCGGCGGACATCTCGACCCACGTGCTTGATCTGGCCCAAGGCGTCGGCGGCAAAGCCGTGCCTGTCGTCCTCTACAAGCGTAGCGCGGACGGCGGCTGGCAAAAGGTCGGCGCCGCCACGACCGACGCCAACGGCCGCGTTCGTAGCTTCGGCGATGCCAACGCTTTCGACATCGGCCTTTACAGGCTTCAGTTCGACATGTCGGCCTATCCTAATGCCGCAGCGTCGCCGTTCTTCCCGGAGATCACGCTGACTTTCCGGGTGACTGACAGGGCGGGACATTACCACGTACCGGTGGTCGTCAGCCCCTATGGCTATTCGACGTACCGGGGAAATTGAACGACACCCTTCTCTTTAATCCCTCGGTACATTCGGAAGGCCTGTCGCCGTGTTGAGCAACCTCCTACTTTTTTCGGCAGCCGTCGCCACTTCCGGCCCGGTGGTTCAGCTGGAGCGCAAGACAGTGTCGCTGGCGCTGGCTAACCGCTTGGCGGACGCGGCGGTCGCGTCCTGTCGCACGATCGGCAAGGAAGCGGTGGTTGCGGTCGTCGATCGCGGCGGGAACCTCGTTGCTCTGCAACGGGGTGACGACATCGGTCCGCACAACACCCTTGCGGCCCAACGCAAAGCGTTCACCGCCCTGTCGACGAAAACAAGCACTGCCGCGTTGGCCGAACGTGCGGCAATCGACCCCACCTCGCACAACCTCCTGACCATTCCAGAGTTGCTGCTGCTCGGCGGGGGGATGCCGCTGCTGGTCAATGGAGAAGTTATCGGAGGCATAGGAGTAGCCGGCTCGGGCGGAGCGGCGAATGACGAGCGCTGCGCGACGCAGGCGATTGCGCAGGCTCTTACATCGGAGAACGGGCGTCGATGACCGGGTTGGCGTGTCACGGTTGTAGGAAACGCGCACGATGATCTTGGATAAGCTCCCACATCGACTTGTAGAACGATGACGTCCGCGCCTTGCTGGCTTCCTCTCCCTGGGTTGCCTGCACGGCGCGGTTCGGCTATGGGGCGCGGGACCGTTCCTGTGGGACGCGAGACTCTGACGCCCTGAGGGGTGACGCCGGCCAACGAGGTTTCGTTCGCCGGCGTGTTTTGCGTTTAGCACGTTCGGCAGTGATTTTGGAGTGGTTGGGCCCATGTTCGACAGTCTGAGCGATCGGCTTGGCGGTGTATTCGACCGGCTTCGGGGGCGTGGTGCGCTTACCGAGGCCGATGTGCGTACCGCCATGCGCGAAGTGCGCGTCGCGCTGTTGGAGGCCGACGTTGCGTTGCCGGTGGCGCGCAGCTTTGTCGAGAAGATCACCGAGCAGGCGATCGGCCAGAATGTCCTGCGTTCGGTGACGCCGGGCCAGCAGGTCGTGAAGATCGTCCATGACGGTCTGGTCGACATGCTGGGTTCGGATACCGCCGAGCTGGAGATCGACGTCACCCCGCCGGCCGTCATCATGATGGTGGGTCTGCAGGGGTCGGGTAAGACCACCACCACCGCCAAGATCGCCCGCCTGCTCAAGAAGCAGGGCAAGAAGGTGATGATGGCGTCGCTGGACGTCAATCGCCCGGCCGCGCAGGAACAGCTGGCGGTGCTGGGCACCCAGATCGAAGTGACGACGCTGCCGATCGTCGCGGGCCAGCAGCCGGTCGATATCGGTCGCCGCGCGCTGCAATCGGCGAAGCTTCAGGGCTTCGACGTGGTCATGCTCGACACGGCGGGCCGTCTGCACGTCGATCAGGCGCTGATGGACGAGATGAAGGCGGTCGCCGACATCGCCCGTCCGCAGGAAACGCTGTTGGTCGTCGACAGCCTGACCGGCCAGGACGCGGTGAACGTCGCCACCAACTTCTCCGAGCAGGTGCCGCTGACCGGCGTGGTGCTGACCCGCATGGACGGCGATGCGCGCGGTGGCGCGGCGCTGTCGATGCGCGCCGTTACGGGCAAGCCGATCAAGTTCGCCGGCATGGGCGAGAAGCTGGACCAGATCGAGCCGTTCCATCCCAAGCGGGTGGCCGGGCGCATTCTGGGCATGGGCGACGTCGTCAGCCTGGTCGAGCGCGCCGCGGAGTCGATCCAGCAGGAAGACGCCGAGCGCATGGCGAACCGGCTCGCCAAGGGCCAGTTCGACATGAACGACCTGCGCAGCCAGTTGCAGCAGATGCGCAACATGGGCGGGCTGGGCGCGCTGGCCGGCATGATCCCGGGCATGAAGAAGGCCCAGGCGGCGATGGCGCAGGGTGGCATGGACGAAAAGATCCTGTTGCGCATGGACGCGATGATCACGTCGATGACGCCCAAGGAGCGCGGCAAGCCCGAGCTGATCAATGCCAAGCGCAAGATCCGCATCGCCAAGGGCAGCGGCACCACGGTTCAGGACGTCAACAAGCTGCTCAAGATGCATCTCGAGATGCAAACGGCGATGAAGAAGCTCAAGAAGATGGGCGGCCTGAAGGGCATGCTGGGCATGCTGGGCAAAGGTGGTCCGGGCGGCGGCATGGCTGGTCTGGGCAACGCACTGGGCGGCGCGGACATGGGCGACATGATGGGCAAGATCGGCGGCGGGCTTCCCGGCCTTCCCGGTGGCGCCAAGCTGCCGCCCGGTTTCGAGAACATGTTGAACAAGAAGAAGTAATCCAACCTCTTATCATTCGAAGAAGGAAGTAGATTTTATGGCTCTCTCTATGCGTCTCTCGCGCGGCGGTTCCAAGAAGCGTCCGTATTACCGGATCGTGATTGCGGATGCCCGCAGCCCGCGCGACGGCAAGTTCATCGAGAAGATCGGCACGTACAACCCGCTGCTCGCCAAGGATTCGGGCGAGCGCATCAAGCTGGACACCGAGCGCGCTGCGCACTGGCTCAAGATGGGCGCGCAGCCGACCGACCGCGTCGCTCGCTTCCTGGACACCACGGGCGTCAAGGAGCGCACCGCGCGCAACAACCCGAACAAGGGTGTTCCGGGCGAAAAGGCCAAGGAGCGCGCAGAAGAGCGTGCCGAGAAGGCGCGTGCCGCTGAGGAAGCCGCCAACGCACCGGCTGAAGCTCCCGCCGAGGAAACCGCCGAGGCGTGAGGAACTTGCCGGCCGTCATGCGTTCCGTAACGGACAGCACCAAAGGAGCGCATGATGGCCGGCAATATGCCCAACGGAACCGGACCTGATGACCAGGAAGACCGCGACAATCCGGGTGGGACGACCCTCAACCCCAGCGGCGTGTCGACCGACGCGCCGGCTGAGGGCGACGAAGAAGCCGATCCCAAGCAGCCGGGATCGCCGCAGGGTTGACCCTGCGCTAGCTATACGGGGCGGTGCGTTATGAGTTCGGACCGTCCCGTTACGCTTGCCGCCGTGATCGGCGCGCATGGCATCGCCGGCGAGGTCCGGTTGAAGGTGTTCGCCGACGACCTGGCGACCTACAAGAATTTCAATGGCGGCGCGTTGACGCTGAAGAGCCTGCGTGAGGGCTCGAACGGCGCGATCGCGCGCTTTGCCGAAGTGCCCGACCGCAATGCCGCCGAAGCGCTGCGGGGTACCGCACTGACGGTGCCGCGCTCGGCGCTGCCTGCCTTGGAAGAGGGCGAATATTATCATGTCGACCTGATCGGCCTGCCGGCAGAGGACGAAAGCGGTGCTGCCTTGGGGCAGGTGATCGCGGTCGACGATTTCGGCGCGGGCGATGTGATCGAGATCGAGACGCCCGAGGGCAAGCGCTTCATGGTGCCGATGAACGCGCAGGCGGTTCCGGACTGGAACGGCGAGCGGCTGGTGGTAGCCGAGGACTTTATCGAACGGTGAGCGCTTGCTCAGCGCCAGATGGGGCGTTGCGCGTTCAGCATGTTGCGGATGGTCGTGGCGGCGACGCCGGCTTCGCCCATGGCGTGGCTGATCTGATCGAGACCCTTGGCGACGTCGCCGGCGGCGAACAGGCCGGGAAGTGAGGTGCGCTGGTGGTCGTCGACCTCCAGGCAGCCATCCTCCGCGGCGCGGGCGCCGGCCTGGACGGCCAGATGCGAGCGGATGCGCGAGCCCAAGGCGGGATAGACGCTGTCGAAGGAAAGGCGGCCCTCGGCGGTGTCGAAGGCGATCTGGTCGCCCTCGATTCGCCAATTGCCGCAGGGACCGTCGACACGGCGGATGCCGGCTTCGTCGAGCTGGTCGGCTAGGTCGGTGTCGAGATCGTGCGCTTCCGGGGCGATCATGGTCAGGTCGGCGGTGAAGCCGCGGATGAACAGCGCCTCGCGCATGCCGTGCTCGCCGGTGCCGATCACGCCGACGCGCTTGTCGGTGACTTCATAGCCGTCGCAAACCGGACAGTAGCGCAGCAGGCCGCGCTGGAGTGCTTCATCGTGGAGGTCGTCGGGCATGTCGGGGCGGTGGTTGACCACGCCGGTGGCGAGCAGGACCGAGCGGGTGGCATATTCGCGCTCCCCGACGCGGACGGCAAACCCTTGATCGAGTACGCGCAGGCTGGTGACTTCCGCCTGTTCGCGGGTGGCGCCGTATTTCTCGGCCTGTTCGAGCATGAGGCCGAGCAGCTCCTTGCCCGATATGCCATTCGGATAGCCGGCATGGTTGTGCGTGCACGGGATCAGCGCGGCGCGGCTCGATCCGGAATCGAACATCCGGATCTTGAGATGATAGCGCGCGAGATAGATGGCGGCAGTGAGCCCGGCGGGTCCTGCGCCGATGATGATGCAGTCGTCCATGGTGCGGCGTAGCGCGTGGGGAGCGGGTTCGTTCCTTGATCGGCGGGCGGATAATGTATATACATGATGTATATACGGAGGCGGTGATGAGCGAGGAATATCGCGCCAAGGTGTTCAAGTCGGGCAATTCGGTCGCACTGCGGCTGCCCAAGGCGCTGGGCATCAAGGAAGGCACGGAGATGCGGGTGCGTGAGGAGGCTGGGCGCTTCGTGGTGGAGCCGGCAGAGGCTGCGCCACGCAAGATCGACGTCAGTGCCTTTGCCGGCAAGATCCCCGGGTTCAAGCCCTTCACGCCGGAAGAGCGGGAGTTCGAGGAGCGCGTGCTGGACTGGGAAGGCGCCGGATTGAAGCGTGGCTGAACCGCGATACCTGCTCGACACGAACATCTGCATCTACATCCTGGCCGATAGCGGGCCGGCGGTGCGCAGGCTGGCGAACGAACTGGAAGGTTCGGTGGTCACTTCCAGCATCGCCTTTGCCGAGATCGAGCTTGGATTGCGCAATGCCGATGCGAGTGCGCGGGCGGCAGCCGATGCGCTGTTTGCAGCGGTCGGTGTGCTGCCCTTCGACCAAGCGGCGGCGCGGGCTTATGCAGCGCTGCCGTTCAGGCGCGGGCGCTTTGACCGGTTGATCGCCGCGCACGCGCTGTCAGCGGGGCTGACGCTGGTGACCAACAACGAAGCCGACTTTGCCGACGTGCCGGGCCTCCAAATCGAGAATTGGACCAAGTGACTTTCGCTGCCACCATATTGACGCTGTACCCGGAAATGTTTCCCGGGCCGCTGGGACTCTCGCTTGCCGGTCGGGGGCTGCGCGAAGGGCTGTGGAGCCTGGAGACGGTGCAGATCCGCGACTTTGCCGTCGACAAGCACCGCACGGTGGATGATACGCCAGCGGGCGGCGGAGCGGGCATGGTGCTGCGGGCCGATGTGCTGGGGGCGGCGCTGGACAGCGTGGCGCCGGGGCGGCCGGTGCTGGCGATGACGCCGCGCGGGCGCCCGCTGAGCCAGGAGCGGGTGCGCGCACTTGCGGCGGGGCCGGGCGTGACCGTGCTGTGCGGGCGATTCGAAGGGTTTGACGAGCGGCTGTTGGAGGCGCGCGACGTCGAGCAGGTGTCGATCGGCGACTATATCTTGTCCGGCGGGGAGATGGCTGCGCTGACGCTGCTGGATGCTTGCATTCGGCTGATTCCCGGCGTAATGGGCGCGGCTTCAAGCGGCATGGACGAGAGCTTCGAAACGGGGCTGCTCGAATATCCGCAATATACCCGACCTGTCGAATGGGAAGGGCGCACGATCCCCGAAGTGCTGCGATCGGGGGATCATGCGAGGATCGAAGCCTGGCGACGTGCCCAGGCCGAGACCGATACACGGCTAAGGAGGCCGGACCTTTGGGAGCGCCATGAGGGCGCTCGGGTTCAGTCTCCCTCTGGCGCGCGGCAACGAAACGGGAAAAAGACATGAACGTCATCCAGACGCTCGAAGCCGAGCAGATCGCCAAGTTCAACGAAGCGAAGAAGATTCCGGAGTTCCGCCCGGGCGACACCGTCAAGGTCGGCGTGAAGGTCGTCGAAGGCGAGCGCACCCGCGTGCAGAACTTCGAAGGCGTGTGCATCGCTCGTGCCAACCGCGGCATGGGTTCGAGCTTCACCGTCCGCAAGATTTCGTTCGGTGAAGGCGTGGAGCGCGTGTTCCCGCTCTATTCGCCGAACACCGATTCGATCGAAGTCGTGCGCCGCGGTGTCGTGCGTCGCGCCAAGCTGTATTATCTGCGTGGCCGCACCGGCAAGTCGGCGCGTATCGCCGAGCGCCGCGATCCGCGTCCGACCGAGGTCGCCGCAGCCGAGTAAGCTTCGGCTTATCGAAACAGGAAGGGGCGCGGTGGCTTGGCTACCGCGCCCTTTTTCGTTGATTATGACAGGCGTGCGACCCCCGAGCATGCGTTGGGTTGCCCTCAGATCTTCCCCTGAAAGGGGTGGCGCGCGAAGCGCGACGGAGGGGTATCGCCGTGTCGGGGATGCAGGACGTTCGGAGGCGGGTATACCCCTCCGTCAGCCCTGCGCGCTGCCACCTCCCCTTTCAGGGGAGGATCTTGGAGTGGACGTGAATTCCTGGCGGTCTTTACCCGGCGGCTTGGCTCCGCGATAACCCGCACTCCCCGCGTTCGCGGGTGATGCTCCGGAGAGTCGTGGGATGCGCAAATGGTTGCTGGGATTGGCGTTGGTGTCGTTGGGAAGCGCCGGGATGACTGTTGAGGCTGCGGCGCAGGCGGCCAGCCAGTCGCTGACGCTGGAGCGCATCTTCGGTAGTCCCGACCTGAACGGGCAGACCCCGCGCGCACCGCGCCTGTCGCCCGACGGCAAGTATCTGACGCTGCTGCGCAACCGTGCCGATGAAAAGGAGCGGTTCGATCTGTGGGCGATGGACACCACGTCCGGCGAATGGCGGATGCTGGTCGATTCCAAGAAGATCGGATCGGGCGCGGAGCTGTCCGAAGCCGAGAAGATGCAGCGCGAGCGGCTGCGGATTGGTGGCAGCAAGGGCGTGGTCGCCTATGGCTGGGCGCCCGACGGCAAGTCGATCCTGGTGCCGCTGGACGGCGACTTGTACCTGGCGACGCTGGACGGGCAGACGCGCCGGCTGACCGAGACTACCCAGGGCGAACTGAACCCGACGGTGAGCCCCGCGGGCGGCTTCGTCAGCTTCGTGCGCGACCAGAATTTGTTCGTGCAGCCGCTGAACGGCGGTGCCGCGAAGCAGCTGACCACCACCGGCGCGGACACGGTGCACTGGGGCGAGGCCGAGTTCATCGCGCAGGAGGAAATGGACCGGCGCACCGGATACTGGTGGTCGCCCGACGACTCCCTGGTGGCGGTTGAGCGGTTCGACGAAGCGCCCGTGGGCGTGGTGCGCCGCGCCGCGATCGGCGCCGAGGGCACCAGCATCTATGAGCAGCGCTATCCCGCTGCGGGCACGCCAAACGTGCTGGTCGAGCTGTATGTGATCGATCCGGCGAGCGGCCGGCAGGTCAAGGTCGACCTGGGCGCGAACCCGGACATCTATCTGGCGCGGGTCGATTGGGCGCCGAATGGCAAGACTCTGTACGTGCAGCGCCAGAGCCGCGACCAGAAGCGGCTCGACATGCTCAAGGTCGATCCGGCGACCGGCAAGGCATCGGTGCTGTTCAGTGAGACGATCCGGCCCGAGGCGGGCGGCAAGAGCTGGCTGAACCTGTCGGACGCCTATCACTTCATGCCCGATGGCAGCCTGATCTGGTCGTCGGAGCGCAGCGGCTTCCGCCATCTGTACCGCTATGCCGGCGGCAAGTGGAAGCAGCTGACCAAGGGACCGTGGGTCGTGACCGATCTGGTAGGTGTGGACGAGGCCCGCGGGCGCCTGTTCTTCACCGCCAACAAGGACGATCTGCTCGAGCAGCAGCTCTATGCGCTTGACCTGGCGCATCCGGACAAGGTCACGCGGCTGACCGAGGCCGGGTGGAACAATGGCGCGACGATGGACGGCGCGGCGACGCGGGCGATCGTGACGCGGTCGAGCCCGAGCCAGCCGAGCCAGGTGTATCTGGCCGATGCGGCGGGCAAGCGGATCGCGTGGGTCGAGGAGAATGCGCTGAAGCCGGGGCATCCTTACTATCCCTATGCGGTGAGCCACCGGAAGACGCAGTACGGGTCGTTCAAGGCCAAGGACGGCACGACGCTGTATTGGGAGATGATCACGCCCGAGCTGGAGCCGGGCAAGCGCTACCCGGTGTTCTTCGAGCATTATGGCGGTCCGGGCACGGGGCAGCAGGTGATGCACCGCTGGACCGGCGCGCTGCCGCAATATCTGGTCGACCGCGGATATGTGTATTTCCGCATCGACAATCGCGGGTCGTTCAACCGCGGCAAGGAATTCGAAGACCATATCTACCATGCGATGGGCACGGTGGAGGTCGAGGATCAGGTCGCCGGGGCGAACTATCTGAAGACGCTGCCCTTCGTCGATCCCAAGAAGATCGTGACCTATGGCTGGTCCTATGGCGGCTATATGTCGATCAAGATGCTGGAAAAGGCGCCCGGCGTGTTCGCGGCGGCGGTTTCCGGTGCGCCGGTGACACGGTGGGAGCTGTACGACACGCATTATACCGAGCGCTATCTGGGCGACCCGAAGACGGACCCGCAAAGCTATGCGTCATCCGACGCACTGGCGGAGGCGGGGAACATTCGCGACCCGCTGCTGCTGATCCATGGCATGGCCGACGACAATGTCGTGTTTGAAAACGCGACCGTGTTCGCGGCGCGGATGCAGGCGCAGGGCAAGCCGTTTGAGATGATGTTCTACCCCGGGCAGACGCACCGTGTCGGTGGGCCGGGCGTGAGCGTGCATCTGTGGGAGACGATCCTGAACTTCCTGGATCGGTATACCACGGACGCGAAGTAAGGGCTTGGCGATAGGGTTCCCCGGCGAAGGCCGGGGAACAGTTGCGGGCGGGTGCGGCTCCGTTCCCGCGCCTTCGACAGTGTGTTGCAACTGCGCCCCGGCCTTCGCCGGGGAACAGTTGGTTTGTAGCAGCGGGCTTACCAGCCTTGCGGCTGGCCCTTGTTCTGCTGGTCGAGCCAGGTCTTGAGCGGGGCGAAATATTCCATCATCGCCTTGCCCGAGATCTCGCGGGTGCCGGTGAAGGCCTGAAGCGCGTCGGGCCACGGCTTGGACGCGCCCATTTCCAGCATCTTGTTCAGCCGCGCGCCGACTTCCTTGTTGCCGTAGAAGGAGCAGCGATGGAGCGGGCCCTTCCAGCCGGACTGGTCGCAGGCGGCCTTGAAGAACTGGAACTGGAGCAGGCGGGCGAGGAAGTAGCGGGTGTAGGGGACGCTGCCCGCCACATGGTATTTGCCGCCGGCATCGAACTTGGTCTCATCGCGCGCGACCGGGGGGACGATGCCCTGGTACTGGAGACGCAGCTTGTCCCAGCCGGCTTGATACGCCTCGGGCGCGATCTGCCCTGAGAAGATGTTCCAGCGATATTTGTCGACCATCAGGCCAAAGGGCAGGAACGCGACCTTGTCCATCGCCTGGCGCAGCAGCAGGCCGGTGTCCTTGTCTGCGCTGGGCACCTGCGCCTTGTCGAGCAGGCCGATCTGGGTGAGGTATTCGGGCGTGATCGACAGTGCGACGAAATCGCCGATCGCCTCGTGGAAGCCGTCATTCGCGCCGTTGCGGTACAGCATGGGCTGGTTCTTGTAGGCGCGCTGGTAATAGTTGTGGCCGAGCTCATGGTGGATCGTGACGAAGTCGTCGCCATTCACCTTGATGCACATCTTGATGCGGATGTCGTCCTTCTCGTCCAGGTCCCAGGCCGAGGCGTGGCACAGCACTTCGCGGTCGGCGGGCTTCAGGAAGAGCGAACGTTGCCAGAAGGTCTCGGGCAGGGGGGCGAAGCCGAGCGAGGAGTAGAAGCCCTCACCGGTCTGCACCATCTTGCGCCAGTCATAGTTCTTGGCCTTGAGCAGCTCGCCGGTGTCATAGCCCAGATCGCCCGCGCCCTTGGGGGCCACCACGTCATAGATGTTGCCCCATTCCTGGGCCCACATGTTGCCGAGCAGGTCGGCGCGGATCGGGCCGGTCTTGGCCTGGACCGCGTCGCCATATTTCTCGTTCAGCTTGCGGCGGACATAGGTGTGGAGGGAGACGTAGAGCGGCTTCACCTCGCTCCACAGCTTGTCGGTGAGCTTGGCGAACTCCTCGGGCGGCATGTCATAGGCCGAGCGCCACATGGTGCCGGTGTCTGGGAAGCCCAGGTCGCGTGCGCCCTGGTTGGCGATGCTGGTCATCTTGGCATAGTCGCCGCGCATCGGCGCGCCGACCTGATCGTTCCAGCTGACCCACATTTCCTTGAGCTCGGCGGGATTGCGGCTTTCGCCCATCGCCGCTTCGATATCGCTGCCGTTGATCGGCTTGCCGTTCAGCGTGCCCTTGCCGCGCGCATACATCGAGCCGAGCTTGGTCGAGATGTCCGACAGCGTCTGTGCGGCGCCGGGCGTGGTGGGCGCGGGGAGGGTGATCGCGCTGCGCAGCATGGTCAGCTGGCGCTGCTGCTCGGCGGTGAGGCCGCGCGCCTTCTGGAAGCGGGCCGCTTCGCCGGCATAGCGCACCGCCATTTCGGTCCCGCGCGCACCATAGTCGGCGGCAAGCGCGTCGGTGTCTTCGTTGACATAGGTGGCGTTGATCCAGGCGACACGCTGCGCCGTCAGGTTGAACTCGGTCACTTCCTTTTGGACGCGGTCGAGGAATGCCTGTGCCTCGGCCGCGGTAGGTGCCTGTTGCGCCGTCTGAGAGACTGCGGGTGTGGACAGAAACGCGGCCAGAGCGAGCATCGAAATGCCGGTACGGATCATGGAGGTGCCTTCAAGGACAGGAGGGATGCGCCGGACACTCGCGCGCCGTGCCGCTTGGGTCAAGATGTTGATCGCGGTGGTGAATTCACCTCCACCGAGGTCCGCAAAGGCCTAGCTCTGCAGGAACTCCAGGATCGCGGTCGCCAGTTCGGGCCGCGATACTGCGCTCATGTGATTGCCGGGGATTTCCACAAAGCGGCCGTCAGGGAGCAGGTCGGCCACTTCCTGTGCCGAGCCGTTGTCGAAATCCTCCGCACCAGCGACTACGATGATCGGCTGGGGGATCGCTGCGATCTCTTGCTGCGGCGTGTCGACAAAGGTCTGGAGGATCAGCAGCAGTGCCTCTGGATCGCCCTTGGTGGTCTTGAGGAACGCCTCGGTCATCCATTCGGTGCTGCCGCGCTCGAAGCTGCCGAGATTTGTGAGGACGCGGCGGAAATATTCGCCGCGGCCTTCGGTGGCGAGCAGGCCGCTCAGGCCCATCCCGCACAGCGCCGCGCGTCTGGGGCTGGCGCCGTTGGCAAGCATGCGCACCACCGTGCGGGCGCCGAGCGAATAGCCGCCCAGGTCATAGTCGGTGAGCCCCAGATGCTCGATCAGCGCCATCCCGTCGCGCATCAGCACGTCGGGCGGATAGGCGGCCGGATCGTGGGGCTTGGCGCTTTCGCCGTGCGCGCGCAGATCCGGGAGGATCAGGCGGAATCCTGCCTGCGCCAGCAGCGCGGCGTGGCCATATTTGATCCAGTTGATGTACGCCGTCGAGAAATAGCCGTGGATCAGTACCAGCGGGCGCCCCGTACCTATTTCATGCCACGCCAGTTCGGTACCGTCGAAGCTGGTGAAGCGGTGCGTTTCAGTCGGGAAGTCTGCCAAGTTTTTCCATCCAGCGTTTGACCATGCTCGCATTCTGGTCGGTCCGTGAGGCGGGCAGGTGGCTGGTGTCAAGCCAGTCGCGGTGCCAGCTCTCGCAGCCAGAATGCTCGACAGGCTTGAACCGTTCGGGGTGGTCGAAGCTCCCGACTGTCAGATCCATCTGGTCATGATCGTGCGCTTCATAGGTGAGCGGCGTCCCGCAGCGGGCACAGAAGCCACGCTCGGCGATGGGAGAAGATGTGTAACGCTCGGGCTTCGTATCCCAAACCACGTCCGCCTTAGGCAGGTTCTTGAAGGCGATCGACACGCCGCCCGTGGCGCGCTGGCACATGCGGCAGTGGCAGAGATAGGCGTCGTCGTCGGTGATCGTCGCGCGGTACCGGATGTGTCCGCATTGGCATCCCCCGGTTACCTCTTCGCGCATCGACCTGCTCCCGCAATCGCCAACCTACGTAGATTCCGCAGAGAAAATCCAAGTCGGCAAACGATCCTACAATGGAAAGGAATCACTTTCAAAGCGGGCGCAGTGCGTCCGCCCGGCACGATACCAGAGGACGTCATGTTCGCCCGCATCCGCAACTTTTCACTCGCGACGAAAACCACCGCACTTACCATCTGTGCACTGCTGCTGCTCGCGGTCTCGACTTTCGTCGTCAGCGACAATGCCGTGACGAGCGAAGCGGCCCGCACCGCTGCCGAGCGCCAGGAAACGAACATGCGCGTCGCCTGGAGCGTGCTGCACAACTATGGCGCCGAGTTCCGCCGCGAGGGCGACAAGCTGTATGTCGGCGACAAGCTGCTCAACAACTGGTCGGCGCCGGTCGATGAGATCAAGACGCTGGTCGGTGGCACCGCGACGGTATTCGCGGGCGACATGCGGGTCACCACCAACGTGACCAAGCCCGATGGCAGCCGCGCGGTCGGGACGCCACTGGCGGCAGGCCCGGCGCGCGACATGGTTCTGAACGAGGGCAAGACCTATCGCGGCGAGGCCGACATTCTCGGCAAGTCCTTCTACACCGCCTATGATCCGATCAAGGATGGCGCAGGCCAAACGATCGGCGTGCTGTATGTCGGCATTCCCAAGGACGATGTGGCCGCGTCGATCGACGATCTGCGCCGTTCGATGGCGATTGCGGGCCTGTTGATCGCACTGGCTGCAACCGCACTGTGCTTCCTGGTGAACCGCGCCATGTTCCGGCCGCTGGGGCAGATGGACAAGGCGATGCAGCGCCTTGCCACCGGCGAAACCGGCGTCGACATTCCCGCGCGGGACCGGGCCGACGAGATCGGCCGCATGGCCTCCGCGCTCGAAGTCTTCCGCCAGGCGACGATTGCCAAGCAGGCGGCTGAGGCGAGCAACGCAGAAGCGCAGGCGGACCGCGTTAAGGCGATGGACGCGCTCGGCAATGCATTGAACGGCCTGTCCGACGGCGACCTGACGGTGGAGTTGGGCCGTGATTTCCCCCGCGACTATGCAATGCTGGCCCGCGACTTCAACGACGCCGTGGCGAAGCTGCGCGAGCTGATTAGCGCAGTGGCCGAGAGCACGGATTCGATCCGCACCGGTTCCAGCGAGATCGCCAGCGCGTCCGAAGACCTGGCGCGCCGCACCGAGAGCAATGCCGCCAGCCTGGAGCAAACCTCTGCCGCGATCACGCAGATGAGCGAGCGGATCGGCTTCACCGCGCAGGCGGCAACCAAGACGCTGGCGCGTGCCGACGAGGCGATCGCGGTCGTCGGTTCGGGTCGCAGCACCACCGACGAAGCAGTGAAGGCGATGTCGCGCGTTTCGGAAAGCGCGCAGGGCATCGACAGCGTGATCGAGGGCCTGGACAAGATCGCGTTCCAGACGCGCGTGCTGGCCATGAACGCCGCCGTCGAGGCAGGGCGCGCCGGTGAGGCAGGCCGGGGCTTCGCGGTGGTCGCCGACCTGGTATCGGCGCTGGCGATGCGCGCCGAGGAAGAGGCAGGGCGCGCCCGCGATCAGCTGACCGCCACGCGAGGCGAAGTCGACCTGGCGGTGGGTGCCGTGGAGCGTGTCGACCAGTCGCTGTCGCAGATCGTCGGCACGGTGAACGAAGTGCACACGCTGCTTGGCGCGATCTCGGCGGATAACAATGCGCAGTCGCAGGCGATCCGCGAAGTAAGCACCGCGATCGGCACTATGGACCATTCGACCCAGCAGAATGCGGCGATGGTGGAGGAAACCTCGGCCGCGGCGCGCCAGCTGACCGATCAGGCGTCTGAGCTCGACCGCATGGCGCACGCCTTCCGGGTGTCCGGCAGCGCGCCGATCCGGCCGAAATCGTTCAGCCCGGCATTTCCGAAGGTTCGGTAATAAACTCCTCCCGCGGGAGGAGGGGAGCCGCTCGTGGAGCGAGTGGTGGAGGGGGCGTTCGCCAGCGGGTTCGCCCGCGGTGATCCCCCTCCACGATGCTTCGCAGGGTTCCCCTCCCCGTGCCGGGGAGGATCTTGTCAGTCCGCCTTTTGGAGGTGGCGGCGGCCGAGGAGTTCGGCGATCTGGACCGCGTTCAGCGCCGCGCCCTTGCGGAGATTGTCGCTGACGCACCAGAGCGACAGGCCGTTCTCCACCGTGGAATCCTCGCGCACGCGGCTGACATAGGTCGCATATTCGCCGACGCATTCGACCGGCGTGACATAGCCGCCGTCCTCGCGCTTATCGACCAGCATGATACCGGGCGCTTCGCGCAGGATCGACTGGGCCTGTTCGGCCGAGATTTCGTCCTCGAACTCGATGTTGATCGCCTCGGAATGGCCGACGAACACCGGCACGCGCACGCAGGTCGCCGTCACCTTGATCTTGGGGTCGAGGATCTTCTTGGTCTCGACGACCATCTTCCATTCTTCCTTGGTCGAGCCATCGTCCAGGAAGCTGTCAATATGCGGGATCACGTTGAAAGCGATTTGCTTGGTGAACTTGGTGGGCGTCGAAGGATCGCCGACGAAGATGTTGCGGCTCTGCTCGAACAGCTCGTCCATGCCCGCTTTGCCCGCGCCGGAGACCGATTGGTAGGTTGCGACGACCACGCGCTTGATCTTCGCGATGTCGTGCAGCGGCTTTAGCGCCACCACCATCTGCGCGGTCGAGCAGTTCGGGTTCGCGATGATGTTGCGCACCTTGTACCCATCGATCGCCTCAGGGTTCACTTCGGGCACGATGAGCGGGACGTCAGGGTCCATGCGGTAGAGCGAGGCGTTGTCGATCACCGTGCAGCCGGCTGCGGCGAACTTGGGCGCATATTGGGCCGAGCCCTCAGAGCCGATCGCGAACAGCGCCATGTCCCAGCCCGTGGGATCGAAATGCTCGATATTCTGGACCTTGAGCTGTTTGCCGGTCTCGCCAAAGTCGATCACGTCGCCGGTCGAGCGCGACGACGCCAGCACGGCGATTTCGTCGATCGGGAATTCCCGCTCGGCCAGGATGTTCAACATTTCGCGCCCGACATTGCCGGTGGCGCCAGCGACCACGACACGGTAGCCCATTTGCGTCCTTTTCGATTGTGCCCGCCCGAAAGGAGCGGTGACGCCCATGTAGGCGCGTGGGCAACGAATGGAAACGCTTTCGCCTGTGTACGCGGGAAAGCGGGGCTTTAGCGGCGCGGCGGGCGCGCATTTGTTGTTTGTCGACTTGCACGCGCCTTTGCTCTTAGGCTGCCCCAAGCAAAAGGGGAGAACGCATCATGATGAAGTACGCGATTGCGCTGACGATGCTTGGCGCATCGTCGGGCGTGTGGGCGCAGGCGGCGCCGGCAACGGGCCCTGTGTCGGTGGAGATCCTGTCCACCGGGCAGATCACGCAGGCGGCAAACCGGTATCGGCTGACCGTGACGCTGACCGCCAAGGGCGCGGACGAAGCTGCTGCCGGAAGTGCGTTGGCGGCAGCGCGGGCGAAGCTGCTGCAACAGCTGGGCGGACTGAACGTGCGCGAGGCCCATCCGGACCCTGCCGCGCCGACATCGGTGGCGAGCCTGATCGCGACCATCGGCGGGCGTTCGAAGCCGAGCTTCAGCACCGAAGTGTTGGACGATGACAGCGAGGAAACGCCGCAATCCACCGCGACCGAAAAGCTGATGCTCGATGCGCCGAGCCGTGCGGCTGTGGAAAGCGCCCGCCCGCTCATTGAGGCGAATGGGGGTGCGGTGAGCGATGAAGCAATCCCGCTGCTGATCGACTATGTCGTCCCGACGCGCCAGGCCAAGGCGGATGCGCTGAAAAAGGCGCAGGCCGAGGCTGACGCCTATGCCGCGTCGCTGGGGCTGCGGCGGGCGACGGTCACTCGGATCAGCGAGCGGCAGGACCTGACCGCAGGCGCGATCAACTTTGTGGGCCAGCTGGTCTCGACCTTCGCGCCCAAGCCGGCGGCGCAGGCAGATGAGGTGACGGTGCAGGCGAACCTGACCGTGGAGTTCCAGCTGACCCGCTGAGTTTTACTCGGGGATCTCGTCGGGGATCATGTTCTCGTCCGCAATGCCGGCGTCGAGCTGGCCCGAAGAGTCCGTGCCATCGGCTTGGTGGGCATGGGCACCTTCTTCGGTGTCCAGGTTTTCGGGGCTGGTGGGTTCGGGGTTCATGCTTGCTCTCCTTCGGCCCGGAGAACGCGCCGGCATGGACATCGCTCCACCCCGACCGGGGAAGAGCGATGTCCAGAGGATCAGCGGAACGGCGGTTCGTTGAAGGCGCGCAGCTTGCGACTGTGCAGCTTGGCGCCTTCGCGGCGGAGTTCCTCCACCGTCTCGATGCCGATGCGAAGGTGCTCGTTGATCGCGCGCTCGTAGAAGCGGTTGGCCTGGCCCGGCAGCTTCAACTCGCCATGGAGCGGCTTGTCCGAGACGCAGAGCAGGGTGCCGTAGGGAACGCGGAAGCGATAGCCCTGGGCGGCGAGCGTGGCGGACTCCATGTCCACGCCGACCGCGCGGCTGAGCGAAAAGCGCAGCGCCGACTGCGAATAGCGCAGCTCCCAATTGCGGTCGTCGGTGGTGACGATGGTGCCGGTGCGCAGGCGCTGCTTGAGTTCGTCCCCCGACTGGCCCGACACGGTCTCGGCCGCACGCGCGAGGGCCAGCTGGACCTCGGCAATCGCGGGGATGGGAATCTCGGGCGGGAGCACGTCGTCCATGATGTGATCGTCGCGCAGATAGGCGTGGGCGAGGACATAGTCGCCGATCCGCTGGCTGGGACGCAGGCCGCCGCAGTGACCGATCATCAGCCACGCTTCGGGCCGGAGCACGGCAAGGTGATCGGTGATCGTCTTGGCGTTGGACGGGCCGACGCCGATATTGACCAGGGTGATGCCGGTACGGCCTGGCGCCATCAGGTGATAAGCCGGCATTTGGTGGCGGCGCCAGGCGCTGTCGCTCACCAGCCGGTCCATGTCCTCGGGCCGCTCGATGACGATGCCCCCCGCGCCGGACACGCCGGTGAAGCGGCTGGGCTCGCCATTCTCGCGCGGCCCCAGCTGGCCGCAAGCCCAGCGGACGAATTCATCGACATAGCGGTGATAGTTGGTGAACAGGATGTACTGCTGCACATGCTCGGTCGGCGTGCCGGTATAGTGGCGCAGGCGCGCGAGCGAGAAGTCGGTGCGAAGGCCGTCGAACAGCGCCAGCGGGCGCGTATCGTCCTGGCTGATCCACAAGCCGTCGGCGATCTCGTCACCGATATGGGCAAGCTCGGTCGCCGGGAAGTGGCGCGCGAGATCGCTCGCCGAGACCTGGTCGAGGCTCAGCGCGTGGCCCGGATCGAGCACATAGGCGAAGGGTATTTCCTGGCGCCCGGGCCGTGCCTCCACTTCGACGTCATAGTCCTCGGTAAGGAAGGTCAGCTGCTCGATCAGATAGTCGGCGAAGATCGCCGGCTTGGTCACGCTGATGCGGTACTCGCCCGATTCGACCAGCCGGCCGAACGAGCGGCGCGGGACGGGGCGGTCGGTGCCGCCGCGATAAGTGACGTGGATCTCGGGATAGGCGAAGGAGCCATCGCTGCGGCTTGCCGGCGAGGGCGGGGTGCCGTCGGTGAGATAGCGAGTGAGGGCGGCCTGAAGCCGCTCGACCGAGGCGCTGTAGAGGCGGTCTAGCTCGGTGACGATATCGGATGCGCGTGTCATCTTCGACGGCTAAGCCGTCAAAGGCCGCGTTGCAAGTAGCTGGGCAAAGCCCCTCCCGCGCGGGAGGGGCTCATACCGGCTTACTTCTTCGGGTCGGCCTTTCCGGCTTCACCATTCCCCGCCTTTTCGCCGCTCAGCTTGGTGGCGGCATAGGCCGCGCCACCCACCGCTGCCGCAGCGCCGGCCGCGATTGCTGCGGCGGCGACGGGGTGCTCCTTCACTGCGGTGACGGTTGCGTCGACGGCGCCGCCGATCGCACCCTGCGCAGTCTTGATGAAGGAGGTGTTCGACTCCTCGTTCTTGGTCGCGTTGTCGCTGTTGTTCTTGCTGTCTGCCATGACCTGTCTCCCTTGAAATCGTGCGCGTCTGCAACTCGCGTTGCAGTGCGGCAGTTCCTGCAACGAAACCGTTTTACAGGCGGGCGAGCAGATAGTCGGCCGAGCTGACTTCGAATTGGCCCGGCGCCTCGACATGAAGTTGCTCGATTACGCCGTCGTTGACGAGCATGGAGAAGCGCTGGCCGCGGGTACCCATGCCATAGGCTGAGCCATCCATTTCCAGCCCCATCGCCTTGGGAAACGTGCCATTGCCATCGGCGAGCATGGTCACCTTGCCCTCTACGCCCGACGCCTTGCCCCACGCGTCCATGACAAAGGCGTCGTTGGCAGCGGTGCAGGCGACTTCGTCCACGCCCTTCGCCTTCAGCTCGTCGGCCTTTTCCACAAAGCCGGGCAGATGGCGCGCCGAGCAGGTGGGCGTGAAGGCGCCCGGCACCGAGAAGAGCGCGACACGGCGGCCGGCGAAGAATTCGTCCGAGCTGATCTGCTCAGGGCCATTCTCGGTCACCTTGACGAAACTGGCAGCGGGAATGCGATCGCCGATCTGAACGGACATGAAACTCTCCTGGTGTTGGTTGGCCTTGGGGTAGGCGAGCGGGTGGGAAGCAGCAAGCCGCAGCGGGGGTTGGCGGAGCAAATCGGAAAGCGGTAAGTTGAAAGGCGATGGAGTCGACGCCTTTTCTCACCGGACAGTTTCTGCTCGCCATGCCCGGGATCGGCGATTCCCGGTTCGAACGGGCCGTGATTGCGATGTGCGCGCATGACGAGGACGGAGCGCTTGGCATCGGCATCGGCGAGACGATTGAAGGGCTGGGGCTGCATGAATTGCTGCGCCAGTTCGAGATCGATCCCGGCGATGCGCCGGATGCGGCAGTGCATCTCGGCGGCCCGGTGGAGCCGCGCCGTGGTTTCGTCCTGCACTCCACCGACTGGAGCGGGCAGGACACGGTGGATGTCGGCGGGCGCTGGGCGCTGTCTGGAACCGTCGACGTGCTGCGGGCGATCGCCGAGGGCAAGGGGCCGCGGCACTGGCTGGTGGCGCTGGGCTATGCCGGCTGGGGCGAAGGGCAGCTTGACGCGGAGATGAGCCGGCATGGCTGGTTCAGCACGGCAGGCGACCCGCGGCTGATGTACGATGTCGCAGCGGAGGAGCGCTGGGAAGAGGGCTTTGTCAGCGCCGGCGTAGATCCCCGGCTGCTGGCCAATTGCACCGGCCGGGCCTGAGGTTGGCGGACTTCCAGCTCGATCGGTTCATCCAGGCGCACGCGGGTGCCTACCCGGCAGCGCTGGCCGAGCTGAAGGCGGGCCGCAAGCGCAGCCACTGGATGTGGTTCGTGTTTCCGCAACTAGCCGGGCTGGGTCGAAGCGAGGCCGCGCGTTTCTACGCCATTGGGTCTTTGGAGGAGGCCCGGGCCTATGCGGCGCACCCGGTGCTTGGCGTGAGGCTGCGCGAATCCACGGCGGCCGCGATCGGCAGCGGCGTGGCGGCTGCCGCGTTGTTCGGCTATCCTGACGACCTGAAGTTCCGCTCGTGCATGACGCTGTTCGCGCGCGCCGTCCCGAACGAGCCGCTGTTCGCAGACGCACTGGACGCACTCTGCGGCGGCGAAGCTGATCCGGCGACGACCACGCTGCTCGCCGCCGGATAGGGGCTCACCAGCCGGTGCGGTCTTCCGGATAGCTCATCGCGATGCGGATCGACGCGCCGGATGCAGGCACGGCGATCTTGGCGGCGTCGAAGGTGGGCATGCCTTTCAATTCCTCGGAACGCGACAAGGCAGTGCCTTCTGCCATGCGGCCGTCGGTACCCATCGTGATCTGATTGTCGTTGTCCGCGTCGTGCAGGGCGGTGGCGGCATAGTCGCCCTTGGGGACACCGTGGAAGGTGACTGTGACGTCTCCGGCAGCCGATACCGGCGCGCTTGTCATGTGCGGCGGCGCGGCGCGCAGAAAGGTCGGCTCGGTATACAGGCCGACCCGCAGCGTGCCGCCCTTTGCCTTGACACCCGTGACCGTAACCGTGACGTCGCCATCGGGCGCGGGCGCCGCAGCGGTTATCGAAAGCGCGGCCAGCGCCAGCAGGACCTTGTTCATGTAAACTGCCTCCCTGTAATCCGGTCGGCTCGCGCCGCTCCGAACCCATGCTGCGACGGCGATGCGGGTTTGCCAATCCACCAGTGACTGCTGCGCGGCATATAAAGATATCTTTATATGAGCTTGCGAAGGAAGCGGTGGGAGAGTAGGGCGCAGCCCATCGCCGCCGGTCTTCCGGCGCGCATCCGATTCAATCGTGGAGACCCATTCGTGGCTACCAAGCAAGACTACGTCATCAAGGACATCGCACTCGCCGATTTCGGCCGCGCGGAGATCAACATCGCCGAGACTGAGATGCCGGGCCTGATGGCGCTGCGCCAGGAGTTCGGTGCGTCGCAGCCGCTGAAGGGCGCGCGCATCACCGGCTCGCTGCACATGACCATCCAGACCGCGGTGCTGATCGAGACGCTGACCGCGCTCGGCGCGGACGTCCGCTGGGCGACCTGCAACATCTATTCGACCCAGGACCACGCCGCCGCCGCGATCGCCGCGTCGGGCGTGCCGGTGTTCGCCATCAAGGGTGAGAGCCTGGCCGAATATTGGGACTATGTCGGCTCGATCTTCGATTGGGGTGACGAGACCTGCAACATGATCCTGGACGATGGCGGCGACGCGACGATGTTCGCGCTGTGGGGTGCCAAGCTCGAGGCCGGCCAGTCGTTCGGCGAGCCCGAGAATGACGAAGAAGTCGAGATGCAGCGCGCCGTAAAGGAATTCATCGCGCGCAAGCCCGGCTACCTCACCGAGACCGTCAAGAACATCAAGGGCGTGTCGGAAGAGACGACCACCGGCGTTCACCGCCTGTATCACATCGCGAAGAAGGGCGAGCTGCCCTTCCCGGCGATCAACGTGAACGACAGCGTCACCAAGTCGAAGTTCGACAATCTGTATGGCTGCAAGGAATCGCTGGTCGACGCGATCCGTCGCGGCACCGACGTGATGCTCGCCGGCAAGGTCGCCGCGGTCGCCGGCTTCGGCGACGTGGGCAAGGGCTCGGCCGCGTCGCTGCGCAACGGCGGCGCACGCGTGCTGGTGACTGAAATTGATCCGATCTGCGCGCTGCAGGCGGCGATGGAAGGCTATGAAGTCGTGACGATGGAAGAGGCCGTGACTCGCGCCGACATCTTCGTCACCGCCACGGGCAACGCCGACGTCATTACTGCCGAGCACATGGCCGGCATGAAGAACATGGCGATCGTGTGCAACATCGGCCACTTCGACAGCGAGATCCAGATCGCCGGCCTGTCCAACTACAAGTGGACCGAAGTGAAGCCGCAGGTCGACCTGGTCGAGTTCCCGGACGGCAAGCAGATCATCATCCTGTCCAAGGGCCGCCTGGTGAACCTGGGCAACGCGACCGGCCACCCGTCGTTCGTGATGTCGGCATCGTTCACCAACCAGACGCTGGCGCAGATCGAACTGTTCACCAAGTCCGAGCAGTATAAGAACGACGTCTATGTCCTGCCCAAGCATCTCGACGAAAAGGTCGCCGAGCTGCACCTAGAGAAGCTTGGCGTGAAGCTGACGAAGCTGAGCGAGAAGCAGGCCAGCTATATCGGCGTGCCGGTGGAAGGTCCGTTCAAGCCGGATCACTACCGCTACTAAAAGGCTCGCCAACCGGCTGAGGTGAGAGGCCGCATCCCGCAAGGGGTGCGGCCTTTTGCATTGGGCGGCTTTGCCCGCGCCGGTAACCATGTCTGGCAAATCCGTCCGGAACGCACCCTCCCAACCCACGTTATTCCGGTAAGTGGGAGCATCGACATGCTGCGTGTGCTGATTGCCAGACTCGTCATTGGAGCAGTCGCCGTGTGCGCTTGCGGCGGGGCGGCTGGGGTCGGCCTGGCCAACTATGTCGAGTCGGGATCGTTCCACTTCTACAAGCAGCCGCGCATGACCGACTGGGGCGAGCGGGCCAGCGGGGCGGCCCCTGAAACGTTGGGCCTCTCAATAGCGGCGGCTGGAGCCGGCGGCGGCACCGCCCGGGCCAGCCGCTGACATGGCCAGATCGGACGAGCAGGGCGGACGATTGGGCGAGTCGGCGCGCGAGCGCGTCGCCGAGATATTGCGGACGGCACTGGAGCCCGGCGACGAGGCGCCGATCGATGATGCCACGCGGCGGCTGATGCTGCATCTGTCGATCGACCCGCCGCCGGCACCTGCGCCGTCCGCCCGGCCGCTGGCAACGCCCGAGGCCAGCGCACCACCCCCGTCGCTGCTGCGGCGGGTCTTTGGTCGCAAAGACCGACGGCATGGAGCTGCCAGCGGCGGCTTCCAGCCCAAGGGGCGTGGCTCCGACCGGGGCTGACGCGCGGCGGCGCCAGCAAGCGCTTTGCGTGACGCTCCGCTTTGCCTAAGGATAGGGCCATGGTGGTCCGGCATCGCCGCGGGAACGCGGCTTGATCCTTGTTTCACAGTCTGGCGCGGTGCTGGCCGGGGCGATCGTCGCCCTGCTGGTGCTGCTGGGCGGGTGGACGTTGTTCGCCGGACTGCGGGCGCGGGCAACCGCCCGAAGCTTGACCGATGAAAATGCCTATCTGTCCGCGCTGGTCGCGGCGGGTCCGAGCCAAGCGCTTCTGGTGCGTGCCGATGGCGAAGTGGCGTTGTCGCGGCGGCTGGCAGAGTGGCTGGGGCTGGACCGCGTACCCGGGGAGCTGGCTGACCTTTCCCAGGACGGCGCAGGAATCGCCGCGGAAGACGCCGAACTGCTCGCCCGCCAGGTGATGGCAGCCCAGAAGGCGGGGCGCCCTTTCCGGATGACGCTGCGCCCCCAGGGCGGTGAGCGGGCGCTGCTGGTGGTGGGCGAACGCGCGCCCGAGGCTTTGGGGGCGCCAGGCGGCGCGCTGCTGTGGTTCCTGGACGCGACGGAAAGCGAGCAGGAGATCGCACAGCTGAAGCGCGACACCGACCAGCTGCATGTCGCGTTCGACGCGCTGACCGCGCTGATCGAGGCCGCGCCCATGCCGATGTGGTATCGTGGACCCGATCTGCGGCTGTTGATGGTGAACACGGCCTATGTCCGGGCCGTCGAGGGCAAGGATGGCGAGGACGTGGTCGCTCGCGGGCTGGAACTGGTCGAGGGCGGTGGGCTTGGCGGACCGCTGGCCAATGCCGCGATCGCGCGCGACACCGGCGAGCCGCAGGTCGCGGCGATGCCGGCGACGCTGAGCGGTGCGCGGCGCATGCTGCGCCTGCACGACGTTCCGCTGCCGACCGGCGGCGTGGCCGGCTTTGCCGTCGACACCGAGGAACTGGAGCAGGCGCGGGTCGGGCTGAAGCGCTTTGGCGAGGCGCAGCGCGCGATGCTGGACCGGGTATCGGGCGGCGTGGCCCAGTTCGGGTCGGATCGCGGGCTGGTGTTCTGCAACCAGGCGTTCCGCCGCATGTTCGCGATGAAGAACGAATGGCTGGCCGACCGGCCCGAGTTCGACCGCGTGCTGGAGCGGATGCGCGAAGTGAACCGGCTTCCCGATGTGCGCGATTTTCCCAGTTGGAAGGCAGAGCGGCGCGAATGGTTCACCGCGCCTGAGGCGGTGGAGGAAACGTGGAGCGTGGGGGGCACGCACCTACGCGTGGTGGCGCAGCCCCTTCCCGAAGGCGGCCTGCTGCTGTTGTTCGAGGATCGCACCCAGCAGTTCGAGTTGCAGCGCGAGCATGGCGAGATGCAGCAGGTGCGCACCGCCACGCTGGAAAGCTTGGCCGAAGCGGTGGCGGTGTTCAGCAAGGGACGCTTGCAGCTGTGGAACCGCAAGTTCCGCCAGGTCTGGGGCTTCGAGGACCAGTTTCTCGATGGGCATCCCCAGATCCCGAACCTGGTAAAGGCGGTCGGACCCAAGCTTGCCAATCCCAATCGGGCCGAGGTGCTGGGCGACCTGATCCGCATCGCCGCCAAGGACCGCCAGCAGCGGGGCTCCAGCATCGCCTTTGCCGATGGACGGCATTTCGACATCACCGCCGTACCGCTTCCCGACGGCAACGCGCTGGTGACGATGCTCGACACCACCGATCACCACCGCGCCGAGAGTGCACTGCGCGACCGCAATGTTGCATTGGAGGCAGCGGATCGCGTGAAGACCGCGTTTGTCGCCAATATGAGCTATGAGCTGCGAACCCCGCTGACCTCGATCAAGGGGTTTTCGGAGATGCTACATGGCGGCTTTGCCGGCAAGCTGACCAAGAGCGCGAAGGAATATACCGAGGCGATCCTGACTTCGGTCGATCGCCTGGGTAACCTGATCGACGACGTCCTCGACCTGACACAAAGCGAGGGCATGCCGCTGGAGCGCGAGGCCGTAGACCTGGAGCTTACCGCCAACAGCGCGGCAGAGGCGATTGCGCCCTTGGCCAAGGACAAGCGGATCGAATTGGTGGTGGAGGATGCGGGCAGTGCGGGCCGGGTGACCGGCGATCCGCGCCGGCTACGCCAAGCGATCGAGCATCTGCTGCGTCATGCGGTGGCGGGTACGCCGGAGGATGGACGGGTGCTGCTGCACCTCGACGGCAACGACAAGGTGGCGCGGATCATCGTGTCGGACAATGGCCCGGGCATGAGCGCCAAAGCTGCGGCAAAGGCGTTCGACAGTTTCGGACAGCACGGGATCGCGCGCAACGGCGAGCGCGCGCTGGGCCTCGGCCTGCCGCTCGCCAGGCAGTTTGTGGAAGCGCATGGCGGGCGCATCCAGCTGATCTCCGAACCGGGTGAGGGCACGCTGGTGACGGTGGAGCTGCCGCGGTGATCACCTTGCACTCGGTCGAGGACACGCTGGCGATTGGCGCACGGCTTGCCCAGCTGGTGCGGGCAGGCGACGTGATCGCGCTGTCCGGGCCGTTGGGCGCGGGCAAGACCAGCATCGCCCGCGGGCTGCTTGCCGCCCTGGGGCTGGAGGAGGAAGCGCCGTCCCCGAGCTTCGCGATCGTCCAGCCCTATGACCCGCCGGAGGTCCGGCTGCCGGTGCTGCATGTCGACCTATACCGCATCGAGGATGCTGACGAAGCCGAGGAACTGGGGCTGGAAGATGCGCGCCACGATTCGCTGCTGATCGTCGAATGGCCCGAACGTCTGGACGACGCCTTTTGGCAGGACGCGCTGTGGTTGACCCTGGAGCCGACGCCGAACGGCGCGCGGTGCTTGACAGTGCGAGTGCCGGCGGCATGGAAGGACCGATGGCTGTTGACATGAATCCGCCCGAAGGCGCGCTTGATTTTCTGATTGCCGCCGGATGGGGCGCAGCCGAAATCCGGCCTGTGGCCGGCGACGCTTCGTTCCGCCGCTACTTCCGTGCCGTGGAGCATGACCGCACCGCGATCCTGATGGACGCGCCGCCCCCGCATGAGGACCCGCGGCCTTTCATCGCCATCGCAGAGTGGCTGACCGGACGGGGCTTTGCGGCGCCACGCATCCTGCACCAGGACCTAGATCAGGGGCTGGTGCTGATCGAGGACTTCGGCGACGCGCGGCTGAAGGAGACGGTGGAAGCCGCGCCCGAAAGCGAGTTGCGGCTGTACGAAGCGGCAGTCGACCTGCTGATCCGCCTTGCGGCACAAGCCCCGGCAGACGTCCCGCTCTATGACCAGGCGGTGTACCAGCGCGAAGCGGCGCTGCTCCCGGAATGGTATTGCCCGGCGATGGGGCTGGAAGTCGATGCCCAGGGCTATGCCGATGCGTGGGACGCGGTGCTTGCCCCGGTGCTGGAACACGCGCCGGTGACCGTGCTGCGCGACTATCATGCCGAAAACATCATGCTGATCGGCGGCAGCGAGAGCCTGGGGCTGCTCGACTTCCAGGATGCGCTGGCGGGGCATCCGGCTTATGATCTCGTCTCGCTGCTCCAGGATGCACGCCGCGACGTTCCGGCCGCGCTCGAAACGGCGATGCTGGACCGGTACAAGCGTGTCACCGGCGTCGGCGGCGCGTTCGACGTGGCCTATCATGTGCTCGGCGCGCAGCGGAATGCCAAGATCGTCGGCATCTTCACGCGGCTGTGGAAGCGTGACGGTAAGCCACGCTATGCCGCGCTCTGCCCGCGCGTATGGGGTTATCTGGAGCGCGATCTGAAGCATCCGGCGCTCAAGCCGGTGGCGGACTGGTTCGACGCCAATATTCGGCCGGAAATGCGGGGCGATCCGCTGGTGATCACTGGGGCATGAGCCGGGGGACGACGCTGTCGCTGCGCCCGCAGCCCGACGCGCCGGTGCCGGAAACGGCGATGGTGATGGCAGCCGGGCTGGGTAAGCGGATGCGGCCGCTGACCGCGACGCGTCCCAAGCCGTTGGTGGAAGTCGCCGGCAAGCCCTTGATCGACCATGTGTTCGACCGGCTGAGCAGCGCCGGCGTGCAGCGCGCAGTGGTCAACGTCCATTACTTCGCCGATCAGCTTGAGGCGCATCTGCACGCGCGGGTGAAGGACATGGATGTGCAGGTCTCCGATGAGCGCGCCCAATTGCTGGAGACTGGCGGCGGGCTGGTCCACGCCCGCGAACTGCTGGGCGACAAGCCGTTCCTGTGCGTCAACAGCGACAATCTGTGGGTCGACGGGCCGACCGACGCGATCCGCGCGCTGGCCGCGCAGTGGGACGATGCGCGGATGGATGCGCTGTTGCTCGTGGTGCCGCTGGCCCGCGCGCGCAACCATAATGGCAGCGGCGACTTCCGCGTCGATCCGTTCGGGCGGATCGTCGAGCGGCGCAAGCCTGGGCGGATGGCGCCGTTTGTCTATACCGGCGTGCAGATCCTGTCCCCGCGCGTGATCCGCGATTGGCCGGAAGGGCCGTTCTCCACCAACTTGTTCTGGAACCGGGCTATGGAGGAAGGGCGCCTATGGGCCGCCGTCCACCAGGGGCTGTGGTTCGATGTCGGCACGCCGCCCGCGATCGCCGCGACCGAGGCCGTGCTGGCCGAGATGTGAGCTTGCTTTCTCGCGGCTAAACGCGGAGGAACAAAGCGGGTATGTCAAGCAAGCTGCACCTGTACACGATCCCGCCGCATCGCGCCTTTGCCGACGCGCTGGCGAATGGGCTGATCCGGCGGTTCGGCAGCGATCCGATGCGGCTGGCGCGCGGCACGGTGCTGCTGCCCAACAACCGCGCCAAACGCTCGATTCAGGATGCTTTCGTCCGGGCGAGTGAGGGCGGGCTGTTGCTGCCGCGGCTGGTGGCGCTTGGCGATCCCGAACTGGACGAGGCGGTGTTCGACACCGACATCGTACCCGAGCCCGTTCCCCCCGCGGTCGATCCGCTGCAACGCCAACTGATCCTGGCGCGGCTGATCCAGGAAGCCGGGCAGCCGGTCGACGCGGCCGAGGCGCTGCGCCTCGCCGGGGAATTGGCGACGACGCTGGACCAGCTGCTGGTGGAGGAAGTGCCGCCCCAGGCGCTCAATGAACTGGAACTCGGGCCCGAGTTGTCGGCGCATTGGCAGAAATCGCTGAATCTGTTCGAGATCCTGCTGGAGCGATGGCCGCGCGAGTTGAAGCGGCTCGGGCGGATCGATCTTGCCGAGCGGCGGCGGATGCTGCTCGACCGCGTGGCGACGCGCTGGCGTGCGCGGCCCGCGACCGAAGGCTTTGTTTGCGCGGCCGGCGTCAACACCTCGGCGCCCGCAATCGCACGGCTGCTGCGGGTGGTGGCGGGCATGCCGGGGGGCATGGTGGTGCTGCCTGGCCTTTCCACCACGATCAGCGCGGCGGAGTGGGACATGCTGGGCCCGCACGCCCCCGATCCGGTGACCGGCGCGCGGCGGCGGAGCATCGAAACGCATCCGCAGTTCCAGTTGAAGCTGCTGCTCGACCGCATGGGCGTTCACCGCGACGAGTTCGACCAATGGCGCGCGGGCAGCGAGCTTGATGCGCCGCCGGCACGCAGCAAGGCGATCGCATCGGCGATGGCGCCGCCCGAATTGACCCATGGCTGGACCAATCTGCCGGCAGCCGAGCGGCGGCTGGACGGCGTGCGGGCGCTGGAAGTGGCGACGCCCGCCGAGGAAGCGCAGGCGATCGCGCTGGCGCTGCGCGAAGTGCTGGAGACGCCTGGGCGCACGGCTGCACTGGTCACGCCTGACCGCGCGCTTGGGCGGCGCGTGGCGGCGCATTGTGTGCGCTGGGGGCTGGAGATCGATGACTCGGCGGGTCAGCCATTGTCGATCCTGCCGCCGGGCACGCTGCTGTCGGCGCTGGCGGATGCAGCCGCGCAAGGGTTTGCGCCCTTGCCGCTGCTGACGCTGCTCAAGCATCCGCTCGTAGGGCAGCCTGATCGGCTGGAATGGCTGGAGGGCGCGCGTGCGCTCGACCGCGCGCTGCGCGGGCCGCGTCCGGCGGCGGGGCTGGAGGGTGTCGAGCGGCATCTGGCGGATCAGAGCGGACGCGACGCGCCCATACGGCGACGCGCGCAGCGTTGGTGGCAGGAAATCCAGCCGCCGCTGCGCGCGCTGGAGGCGGCGTTCGGGCGCGGGCCGCAGCCGCTGGGCGGGATGATTGCGGCGTTGCGCGAGGCGGCGCAGACGCTGGGCGGCGACGCGGTGTGGAGCCGGGCGGAAGGACGCGCCGCCGCCGACCTGCTCGACCGGCTGGAGCGTGAGGCGGAGCATGGCCCGCCGCTCGCCGAGCCCGAGGCAATGGCGCCGATGCTGCGCACGCTGATGGACGAACAGGCGGTGCGGCCGCCGCAGGGCGGGCATCCACGCTTGTCGATTCTCGGCCTGATCGAGGCGCGGTTGCAGACCGCCGACCTGATGATCCTGGCCGGGCTGAACGAAGGCATGTGGCCGGGATTGCCGGCGCCCGATCCGTGGCTGGCGCCGCGGGTACGCGCCGAGCTGGGGCTGCCGGGATTGGAGCGGCGGATCGGATTGTCGGCGCACGATCTTGCCCGAGCGCTGGGCGCGCCGCAGGTGCTGCTGACGCGCGCGCGGCGTGACGCCACCGCGCCGACCATCGCCTCGCGCTATTGGCTGCGGCTGGAAGCCTTGTCAGGCGGGCTGGTGCGGGCGCGCGAGCTGGAGCGTTGGATCGCCGCAATTGATGATCCGCGCGGGTTTGATCCCGCCGCGCGGCCCGCCCCCAAGCCCGAGCTCGCGCTGCGGCCCAAGGCGATCGCGGTCACCGAGGTCGACCGGCTGAAGGCCGATCCTTATGCCTTTTACGCGCGGCGCATGTTGCGGCTGATGCCGCTGGATTCGGTGGACGCCGATCCCAGCGCGGCGTGGCGCGGCACGGCGGTCCATGCCGTGCTTCAGCGCTGGTTCGAGCAGGATGATTGCGCGCCCGAGAAGCTGCGCGGCCGGGCCGAGGCGATGCTGAGCGACGAGCGCACCCATCCGATGATGCGCGCGCTGTGGCAGCCGCGGCTGATGGAGGCGATCGACTGGATCGCCTCTGAACTGGTGAGCAGCGCTGGCACGGGACGCCGGGTGATCGCGGTGGAGCGGCGCGGCGTGATCACGTTTGACGGGGTGGAGCTGAGCGGCACCTTTGACCGGCTCGATCGGTTGGAGGGCGGCGGCCTCGCGATCGTCGACTACAAGACGGGCAAGCCGCCATCGCTTGCCGCGGTGCGTGAGGGCTTCAGCCTGCAGCTGGGGTTGCTGGGGCTGATCGCCGAGCGCGGCGGCTTCGACGACATCAACGGGCGGGCGCGGGCGTTTGAATATTGGTCCTTGTCGCGCAACCGCTTCGGTGGGTTCGGCTATGTCGAAAGCCCATGCGATCCCAAGCGGCGCGACCATCTGCCCGCCGATGATTTCATCGACAAGGCGGTGGCGCAGTTCGAAAGCGCGGCGCGGATGTGGCTGACCGGCGAGGAGCCGTTCACCGCCAAGTTGCACCCAGATTACGCGCCGTACGCGGAGTATGACCAGCTGATGCGCCGGGACGAATGGTATGGCCGTGATTGAACAGAGCGGGCGGGAGAGAACGCATGGCTGAAGTCCGCCCGCTCCACCGGCTGAAGGGCAATCAGCGGCTCGCCAGCGATCCATCGCGGCATATCTGGCTGTCAGCTTCGGCGGGCACCGGCAAGACTCAGGTGCTCGCCGCACGCGTGTGGCGGCTGTTGCTCGCCGGGGTCGATCCTAGCGCGATCCTGTGCCTGACCTTCACCAAGGCCGGCGCCGCCGAGATGTCGGAGCGCATCACCAGCCGCCTGGCGCGCTGGGTGCGCGCGAGCGACGCCGAACTCACCGCCGATCTGGAAGCGCTGGGCGAGAGCATATCGCCCGAGGGGCGCCAGCGTGCGCGGACCCTCTTCGCCAAGGTGCTCGACGCGCCGGGCGGCGGCATCCGCATCCAGACGATCCACAGCTTCTGCCAGTCGCTGCTCTCCGCATTCCCGCTGGAGGCTGGGCTGGTCCCCGGCTTCCGCCCGCTCGACCAGCGCGAGGAAGCGGTACTGTCGCGCGAGAGCCTGGCCGAGATGCTGGTCGATGCCGAGCGCGAGGGGCGGCGCGGGCTGACCGACGCGGTCGGTGCGCTGAGCCTGAGGCTGGGCGAGGGCAAGGCCGAAGCGTTCCTGAAGGCCTGCGCGCATTCCGCCGAGGCGATGGAGGCGCTCCCCACCGGTATCCAGCCCTTCCTCCGCCGCGCGCTGGGCCTACCGCTAGGCGACATCGCCGAGGAACTGGAGCGGTGCTGCGGGGACGACGGCTTCGATTGCGTAAGCCTGCGCGAAGTCGCGGCAATGAACGCCACCTGGGCGACCGGCAAGGGGCTGGAGCGGGCCGACACCATCGCCAAATGGCTGGGGCTCTCGGCCAAGGCACGCGCGGAGGGATTGGCGCTGCTCCACCAGGTTTGGGCCACTGCCAAGGGCGAACCGCGCTCGTTCGGCAAGGGACAGGCGCCGCAGGAACCCGGCTATGCCGATGCGGCGATGCGCCTGCACGGACGGTGCGGCGAGCTGTTGGCGATGAAGGTGCAGGCGGATTATGCCGACTTGCTGGCGCAGGGGCTGGAGGCGGGCAGGGAATATGCCCGCGCCTATGCAGCCGCCAAGCGGCGGGTGGGCGCGGTCGACTTCAATGACTTGATCCGGCGCACGGTGGAACTGCTCGGCGAGCCCGGCATGGGCGACTGGGTGCGCTTCAAGCTCGACCAGGTGACCGAGCATGTGCTGATCGACGAGGCGCAGGACACCAACCCACAGCAATGGGCTATCGTCGGCGCGGTGGCCGACGAGTTCTTTGCCGGCGAGGGCGCGCGGGGCGACCGGGTGCGCACGCTGTTCACCGTGGGCGATTACAAGCAGGCGATCTTCGGCTTTCAGGGCACCGACCCGGTATTCTTCCGCGCCGCGTTCGAGCGGTTCCGGCAGCTGGCGGAAACCATGCCGGACCCGGCGTTCGACACCGAGCCGCGGCGCGTCGAGGAACTGTCGCTGACTCACAGTTTCCGCACCACCAAGCCGGTGCTGGAGTTCGTCGACGCGGCGCTCGCCGAGCTGCCCGTACCCGGCATGGGGCCGATGAGCGACCTGGAGCCGCATGCCAGCGAAGTGCCCGGACCCGGCAACGTGACGCTGTGGCCAGCAACGGTGGAAGGCGCGACCGAGGCCGAAGAAGAGGAATGGGTGAGCGACGCCACCCGCAAGCTTGCCGGCGACATTGCCCGGGCGATCAAGCGCTGGGTCGGCACACTGGAGCTGGAGAGCAAGGGGCGCACGCTGCGGCCCGAGGACGTGATGATCCTGGTCAAACGACGCGGCGAGCTCGCCTCGCTGATCGTCGCGCGGCTCTATGCCGAGGGCGTGCCCGTGGCCGGCGTCGACCGTTTGCGGCTCAACGCGCCGCTGGCAGTGCAGGATTTGCTCGCGGCGATCCGCTTCGCGCTTCAGCCCGAGGATGATTTGTCGCTGGCCTCGCTACTGGTTTCGCCCCTGATCGGGTGGAGCCAGGACGAATTGATGGCGGCGGCGCTGCGCGAGAGCGGCGGGCTGTGGCGGCATCTGCGCGCGACGCAGCGCGAGGAACGGCTGGCGCCACTTTATGCCCTGTTGGCGCGGGCGGACATCGCCACGCCGTACCGCTTCCTGGAAGAGATATTGTCCGGCCCGATGCAGGGGCGTCGCAAGCTGCTGCTGCGGTTGGGCGAGGAAGCGCGCGACCCGATCGAGGAACTGCTCAACGCCGCGCTGAATTTCGAGAAGCTGGCGACGCCCTCGTTGCAGCGCTTCCTCGACTGGTTCGATCGCGGCGATGTCGAGATCGTCCGCGATGCCGCGCAGCCGCAAGGATCGGTGCGGGTGATGACCGCGCATGGCGCCAAGGGCTTGCAGGCGCCCCTGGTGATCCTGGCGGACGCAACGGTGGACCCGACGCGGAGCCCACGCGACTTCCTGCTCTGGGCGCCCGAGGAGCATGACGGGCCCAAATTCCCGATCTTCCGTCCGCGTTCGGCCGAGCAGGCCGGCGCACTGGGGGAGGCCGTCGCTGCGGAGAGCGCCCGCGAGCTTCAGGAGCATTGGCGGCTCTTTTACGTCGCAGCGACGCGGGCGGAGGAGCGGCTGGTGATCGCGGGCGCGCTAGGGCCGATGGCCAAGGGCGTGCCGCCGGAGAAGAGCTGGTACGGTGCGTGCACGCGGGCGTTCGACGCGCTGGGCGTGCCCGAAGGCGAGGGCGTGCGCGAGTTTCGCGGGCTGAGCGTCGCCAAGCCGGTAGCGCTTGCATCGCGCGCGGAAGCTGCCGCCGAGGCAGTCGCCGCGCTGCCCGACTGGGCCTCTCGCCCGGCACCACAGGAAGCGCGGCCGCCGCGGCCGCTGGCGCCCTCGTCACTAGGCGAGGACGTGGTGGCCGATCCGCCGCCCTCTCCCAAGCTGCGGCTGGCCGCCGAGCGGGGAAGGCTGTTGCACGCCTTGTTCGAGCGCTTGCCGAGCGTGGCGCCGACAGAGCGCGCGTCGATGGCCGACCGATGGCTGGCCGGGGCGGGCGGTGTCGAGGAAGCGTCGGTACGCGCCGCGCTGATCGCCGACGCGATGGCGGTGACGGAGGATCCGCGCTTTGCCGAACTGTTCGCCCGTGAAGCGCTGGCCGAAGCGCCGATCGCCGCGGTGGTCGAGGGGCTGGTGGTCTCGGGCACGGTCGACCGGCTGGTGGTTACACCCGATCGGGTGCGGGTGGTGGACTTTAAGACGGGACGGCGGGCGCCGCGCTTGGCCGAGGACATTCCGGCCTATCACCTGCGCCAAATGGCGGCCTATGCCGCAGCGTTGCGGGTGATCTTCCCCGAGCGAGCCGTCGAGGCCGCTTTGCTCTACACCGCGGGACCCGTGCTGCACGTGCTGGACGACGAACTGCTCGCCGCGCACAAGCCCGGCTTCGCGGCGACGGAGCAAAGCTTGATCTCGCGCGCTTGAGCCGGCGACCCGGCGCACATAGATAGGCGCGCAAGACAATTCAGGAGACCGTTACATGGCTACGCAGCCCACCACCGACGCCAGCTTCGAAGCCGATGTGCTCCAGGCCGACAAGCCCGTGCTCGTCGACTTCTGGGCCGAGTGGTGCGGGCCGTGCCGCATGATCGCCCCGGCGCTGGAGGAGCTGGCGTCCGAGCTGGGCGACAAGGTCAACATCGTGAAGCTGGACATCGACGAGAACCCCGATGCGCCGACCAAGTACGGCGTGCGCGGGATCCCGACCATGATCCTGTTCAAGAACGGCCAGCCCGCGGCGACTCAGGTCGGCGCGATGCCCAAGAGCGGCATCAAGCAGTGGATCGAGCGCGAGCTCTGATCTGAAGACGTCGCAGAGTCTTCGCAAAAGCGAGGCTCTCTTGCGGCTCTTCAACTGGCGGCCCTCGCACTGCCGCTAGGCTCATACCATCGATCTTCTTCGTCACCCCGGCCTTGAGCCGGGGTCCCGCTGCTTTGACTGTCAGAAGAAGCGGGATCCCGGCTCAAGGCCGGGATGACGGATTGATGGACTCGCCTTCAAGTCAGCGGGATCATCACCTCTCTAGCATAGCCCGGCCGTTCGCGGAGCCGGGCATACCACGCCTCGACATGCTCCAGCCGCGGCCGATCAATGGCAAGCGTGAACCAGGTGTGGGCGTACACGCCCATAGGGACGTCACCGATGCCGAAGTCGGCGCCCGACAGCCACGCCGCTTCAGCCAGGTAGCGGTCGAGGATCGCCATCTGCTTGGCGCAGGCTTCCGCAGAACGCGCAATGGCACCAGCATCACGCGCGTCGTGCTGCCTGCGCACCAGATTGAAGAACGCGTCGCGTTGCGCATCGGCATAGCCGAACTGCCAGTCCATCCATCGGTCTGCCAGGGCGCGCTGCGCTGAGTCGGCAGGCCAGAAGCGTTCGCCGCCA
This sequence comes from Sphingomonas sp. IC-56, assembly GCF_021043375.1. Taxonomy (GTDB): domain Bacteria; phylum Pseudomonadota; class Alphaproteobacteria; order Sphingomonadales; family Sphingomonadaceae; genus Sphingomonas. The sequence goes on along the minus strand of NZ_JAJNDV010000004.1, from coordinate 187,263 downwards.
TGCCGCGCGGCCAGGTAGCGCAGGATGGCGTTAGACTCCCACAGCGTCACCTCGCCATCCTCGATCGTCGGGATCAACGCATTCGGGTTCTTGGCCAGATAGGCTGCGTCTATGCCGAAGGAGCCCCCAACATCGTGGCGGACATAGGGGATGCCCAGTTCCTCGGCGAACCAGGCGACCTTCTTCACATTGTGCGAGTTAAGCCGGCCCCAGATCGTCAGCACGCGGATCAGCTCCGATAATCGGCGTTGATCGAGATATAGCCGTGGGTGAGGTCGCAGGTCCAAACCGTCGCGCGACCTTCGCCCAGGCCGAGGTCCACACCGATTTCGACCTCCTTGCCTTTGAGATGCGCGGCGACGGGGGCTTCGTCATAGCCTTCGACCGCCAGGCCCTCGCGGGCCACCTGCGTGGTGCCGAAGCGGATCGAGAGCTTGTCGCGCTCGGCGGGTTCGCCCGCCTTGCCCACCGCCATGACAACGCGGCCCCAATTCGCGTCCTCGCCAGCAATGGCGGTCTTCACCAGCGGCGAATTGGCGATCGACAGCGCGATGCGGTGGGCGCTGCGGTCGCTGTCCGCGCCTTCGACATCGATCTGGATGAGCTTGGTCGCGCCTTCGCCGTCGCGGACGACGAGCAGGGCGAGCTGGTGGCACAGGTCCGCAAGCGCGGCGCGGAAGGCGTCGGCGCCGGCATCCTCATCGCTGGCCAGCGGCGCGTTGCCCGCCTTGCCGGTGGCGAAGGCAAGCACCGTGTCGCTGGTCGAGGTGTCGCCATCGACGGTGATGCACGAGAAGGTGCGGGTGTTGGCGTCGGCAAGCGCGCGCTGGAGGAAGGCGGGGTCGACCGCGGCATCGGTGAACACGAAGCCCAGCATCGTCGCCATGTCGGGCGCGATCATCCCGGAGCCCTTGATGATCCCCACCAGGTTGACGGTGCGGCCGTCGACCACCGCCTGCGTCACCGCCGCCTTGGCGAAGGTATCGGTGGTCATGATCGTCTCAGCCGCGGCTTCCCAGCCGGCGGGATCGGCAACGAACGCGGCGTCCAGTCCCGCCTCGGCCTTGTCGATGGGCAGCGGTACGCCAATCACTCCCGTGGAAGACACAAAGATGTCCGATGGCTCGCAGCCGAGATGCGAGGCCGCGCGGGCGGCGATCGCCTCCACCGCCGCGCGTCCCCGATTTCCCGTGAAGGCGTTCGAATTGCCGGCATTGACCACCAGCGCGCGAGCGCGGCCGAGCACCAGTGCCTTCCGGCACCATTCGACTTCGGGCGACGGGCATTTGCTGTTGGTCAGCACCCCCGCGACGCTGGTGCCTTCGTCCAGCGTGACAAAGGTCAGGTCGCACCGGTCCCAATTCTTGTAGCGCGCACGCGCGACGCGCAGCGTGACGCCAGGGATGGCGGGCAGGGCGGGGAAGGGCAGCGCGAGAGGGGAGGTTTCCATAGGCGCCGCCTAGCGAAAATGGGGGCGTGCATAAAGGGCGGGCTTGCTCCGTCCTCCATCCGTCGCGCTAAACGCACGCTTTGGGTTGGACGAACGGGCAGGGGCGCACTATGTCCCGGCTTCTGCCTGGAAGAGAGCCGAATTGGACCTGCTGCTTCTCCTGACTGCGTTGTTCGCGAGCCTGACCGGTATCGGTTCGGGCGATGCGCGGGCGCGCCAGGTGCAGGACGTCGCGGTGGTGCAGGCAAGCAAGGTCGCACAGGCCGTTGCCCAGCGTGCCGAGGCGGCACAGCCGGCCATCGGAGTCGCACAGGCGCTCGCCGAAATCAGGCAGCGTTGGGCCGTGACTCAGGCCCCCGCGCCGGTCTCCGCCAGCCTCCGCTTCGAGCGCCGGCTCGAATAGCGCTCCCGCGGTTCCACCGAGGGGAACCGCGCGCCTTTTCCACACAGCTTTCACCGAGCGCAGCCCCAGCGCCGCGCCCGCACCCCATTCAGATCACAGGATACAAGCCATGCTCGGCGGATTGGCCAAGACCTTTTTCGGCTCCTCGAACGACCGCTACGTCAAGTCGCTCGGCGCCATCGTCAACAAGATCAACGCGTTCGAACCCGCGCTTCAGGCGATGGACGATGCGACGCTTGCCCATCAGACGGTGCTGTTCCGTGAGCGGCTGACCAATGGCGAAAAGCTCGACGCGCTGCTGCCCGAAGCGTTCGCCACGGTACGCGAGGCGTCGGTTCGAACCATGGGCATGCGCCATTTCGATGTGCAGATGATCGGCGGCATCGTGCTCCATCGCGGCGAGATCGCCGAAATGCGCACCGGCGAGGGCAAGACGCTGGTCGCGACCCTGGCGACCTATCTCAACGCGCTGCCGGGTGAGGGCGTCCATGTCATCACCGTCAACGATTACCTCGCCCGCCGCGACGCCGAGTCGATGAGCCAGATCTACAGCTTCCTCGGCCTCACCACCGGTGTGATCGTGCCCGACCTGACCGACCAGCAGCGCCGCGACGCCTATGCGTCCGACATCACCTACGGCACGAACAACGAGTTCGGCTTCGACTATCTCCGCGACAACATGAAGTATGACCGCGCGTCGATGGTGCAGCGGCCCTTCGCAATGGCGATCGTCGACGAAGTCGACTCGGTCCTGATCGACGAGGCGCGCACGCCGCTGATCATCTCGGGCCCCACGGACGACAAGTCCGACCTGTATATGGGCGTGGACGCGGTGGTGAAGCTGTTCCGCCCTGAGGATTATGAGAAGGATGAGAAGCAGCGCACCGTTATCCTGACCGAGGACGGTACCGAGAAGGCCGAGCGCGCGCTTGAAGCCGCCGGGCTGCTCCAGGGCGCCAACCTGTACGATTTCGAGAACACGCAGGTGGTGCACCACCTGAACCAGGCGCTGCGCGCAAACGTGCTGTTCAAGCGCGACATCGATTACATCGTGCGCGACGGCAAGGTGGTGATCATCGACGAGTTCACCGGTCGCATGATGAACGGCCGGCGCTGGTCGGAAGGCCTACACCAGGCGGTGGAAGCCAAGGAAGGCGTCCAGATCGAGCCGGAGAACCAGACGCTCGCGAGCATCACGTTCCAGAACTATTTCCGCATGTACCCCAAGCTTTCGGGCATGACCGGCACCGCCGCGACCGAGGCGCCGGAATTCTTCGACATCTACAAGATGAACGTCGTCACCATCCCGACCAACGTGCCGGTGCGGCGCGTCGACGAGGAAGACGAGTTCTACAAGACCACCGAGGAAAAGTTCGCGGCGATCGCCAAGAAGATCAAGGCGCACTCGGCCAAGGGCCAGCCGGTGCTGGTCGGCACCGTCTCGATCGAAAAGTCCGAGTTGCTGTCCGAGTTCCTGAAGAAGGAGGGCGTCGAGCATTCGGTGCTGAACGCGCGCCACCACGAGCTGGAAGCCGGCATCGTCGCACAGGCGGGCCGCCTGGGCGCAGTGACAATCGCCACCAACATGGCGGGCCGCGGCACCGACATTCAGCTGGGCGGTAACCTCGAATTCCGCATCGAGGACGAACTGGGCGACATGCCCGAGGGGGCGGAGCGGGACGCACGGGTCGACGAGATCCGCCGCGAAATCGCCGCCGAAAAGGAGCGTGTGCGCGAGGCCGGCGGCCTGTTCGTGCTCGGCACCGAGCGGCACGAGAGCCGTCGCATCGACAACCAGCTGCGCGGCCGTTCGGGGCGTCAGGGCGATCCGGGCCTCAGCCGCTTCTATCTCAGCCTGGACGACGATCTGCTGCGTATCTTCGGATCGAACACCTTGTTTTCCAAGATGATGCGCAACAACATCGAGGATGGCGAGGCGATCGGCAGCAAGTGGCTGACCAAGGCCATCGAAACTGCGCAGAAGAAGGTCGAAGCGCGCAACTATGACATCCGCAAGCAGGTCGTTGAATATGACGACGTGATGAACGATCAGCGCAAGGTCATCTATGAGCAGCGCGCCGACATCATGGACGCCGACACGATCGGCGACGTGGTCGAGGACATGCGCCGCGAGACCGTGAACGGCCTGGTCGGCGAGGCGTGCCCGCCGAACAGCTATCCCGAGCAATGGGACGTGGCGGGGCTGACCGAAAAGGTGCACGCAACGCTGGGCATCGAGGTGCCGCTCGCCAACTGGATTGCTGCCGAGGACGCGATCGAGCCGGAAACGGTCGAGGAGCGCATCCGCGAAATGGCCGATGCGCACATCAATGCCAAGTCGGCAGATCTGGAACCGGAAACCTGGGCCCAGATCGAGAAGTCGATCCTGCTCCAGAATCTGGACCATCACTGGAAGGAGCATCTGGCGACGCTCGACGCGCTGCGCCAGGTCGTCCACCTGCGCGCTTATGCGCAGAAGACGCCGCTCAACGAGTATAAGCATGAGGCGTTCGCGCTGTTCGAGCGGATGCTGACCAACATCCGCGAAGACGTGACCCGCACGCTGGCGCATGCTCAGTTCAGCATGGCCCCGCCGCAGGACCTGCCTGAACTTCCCGACTTCTTGACGACGCATATCGATCCGTTCACCGGCGAGGACGATAGCTATGACTATGATGCGGGCGCACAGGGGCTGATCACCACCCGCCTGCCCCAGATGGGCATTCCGCAGCCTTCAGGCGACGGGCTGGGCACCGACCCGTCGCAGTGGGACGGCCTGGTAAGCCGCAACGCACCGTGCCCTTGCGGATCGGGCCAGAAGTACAAGCACTGCCACGGCGCGGTGGCGTAAGGGTCAACACAGGTTCCCCGGCGAAGGCCGGGGCCCAGCCTCGGCCCAGTGGCGGCGGGGAAACGCCCGCCAGTGCATGGCAACTGGGCCCCGGCCTTCGCCGGGGAACAGCTTGTGCTACAACTGCGGTCACCGCACCCAAAACAAAGCCCTCCCGGAGCAGGCTCCGGGAGGGCTTTTATTGTGACTGGCCTCGGATCAGCGACCCTGCTGCGGGGTCTGGATCGTCGGCCCAAGCCGGTTGAGTACCTCGCGCGCATCGAACGCGCGGACATTGTCCGCCGGCTTCGGGCCGCGGCCGATCACGATCTCCGCAACGGCTTCATACTGTTCCACCGTGCGGATATCGACGCTGCGGTCGAAGAAGGGATCGCCCCAGAAGGGATCCCAGCTGCGCCAGCCGAAGCGCGGACGGTAATAGCGCCAGGATGGGCCCCAGCCGCCCCACGGGCTGCCGTAGAAACCGCTACCAAAGCCTCCGCCGATTCCCGGAGTGGCATAGGTGCGGCTCTTCTTCTCGGTGTCGCGGTCGGCCAGGATGAAATAGTCGGCGCCATTTTGCACCGTCAGTTCGGCCGCGCGGAACAGCAGGTAGCGCTCCACAGTCTCACGCGAGGTGAGGCTGTTGCCGGCGAAGCTGACGCGGAAACGGTTGCTTTCGATCTGCTGGTCCGAATAGCCGGTCGCGGACGAGCCGTTGCCGGTGGCCGGACGATAGGGCGTTGCAGTCATGCACGAGGCCAGCGCAAGGCTGCCCGCCACAACTGCGCCGAGACGCGCCAGGCGTCGACGGCGAAGAGTTGGATTCGGCATGGATTCTCCGATCTCTATTCTGTTGTTCTGAGTTCTTGCTGGAGTAACGCGCACCGGGCTCGAAATGTCCTTACGCGAATGCGGTGAGTTGTGCACTTCTGTCGATTGACGGCAGCTGAACAAAACGCATTCAGGCAATTCTTTCAGGCACTTCCGCCGCATCCTGGTCCAGTGCGGCCTTGGGTGCGACCGCCTCCCATGGGAACACGAACCAGTCCTTGGTGATGCTGCGATCCAGCGTCTGAAAGGCGTAGTCGACTCGCTGGGCCGAGCGGATATTGTCGAGCAGCACGGCGAAGCGGATGTTCTCCGAAAGCGCACCCTGCGCTGCCAGCGCGGCGCGAAGTTCGCCGATGGTGCGGCCGCTGTCGTTGATGTCCTCTACGAACAACAGCCGGTCGCCTTCGCGCGTGCGCTGCGCGAGCACTGCGACGAGTTCCTCGCCGAACTGGGCGATGCGGGTGGAATGGTCGATCGAGACCATCGCCAGGCTCATGCGGTGGGAAAGGTAGACGGCCGGTGCCAGTCCGCCGCGTCCGACGCCCACCAGCAGCGTGGGAGACCAGCCGGACGCCGCCTCGGCGATGGCGTGGACGCCCGCGACCAACGAGTCGTGGGTGAAGTGGTTGAAGACGATCTCGCTCATGCGTGCGCCTCCACATAGGCGTCTAGCCGGGCCAGATGCTCGGCAACAGCATCGTCCGGCAGGAATGAGCCCAGGAAGCTGTTGCGCGCCAGGGTCGCGAGCGCCCGCTTGTCGAGCCCGCGTCCGCTGGCCACCGCGCGATAATTGTCGGCGACATAGCCGCCGAAATAGGCCGGATCGTCCGAGTTGACCGTCGCGCGCAGCCCGAGTTCGAGCATGCGGTCGATTGGGTGTGCGTCGATCGAGGCGACGTTGCACAGCTTGACGTTGGACAGCGGGCAGACCGTCAGGGTCATTCTCGATCGCGCCAGACGGGCCACCAGCCGCGGGTCTTCCAGGCTGCGATTGCCATGGTCGAGCCGGTCGACCTTCAGCAGGTCGAGCGCCTCGCTAACATATGCGGGTGGACCTTCTTCGCCGGCATGTGCGAGGCGCTTCAGCCCCATTGCGGCGGCGGCGGCGAACACGCGCTCGAACTTGGCGGGCGGATGGCCGACTTCGGAGGAGTCGAGCCCGACCCCTTCTATCTGCTCGATCCAAGGCTGTGCCTGGCTAAGCGTCTGAAACGCATCCTCTTCGTTCAGGTGGCGCAGGAAACACAGGATCAGCTTGGAGGTGATTCCATGCTGCTTCTCGGCCTCCGCCATGCCCGCAAGCAGGCCGTTTGCGACCACGCCGAAGGGAATGCCGCGATGCGTATGTGTCTGGGGATCAAAGAAAATCTCGGCATGGGCCACCCCGTCGGCCGCCACGCGCTTGAAATAGGCGAGCGCCAGGTCCCGGAAGTCCGCCTCGGTGCGCAGCACCTCCGCCCCGGCATAGTAGATGTCGAGAAAATCCTGCAAATTCGAGAAGTTATACGCTGCGCGCACGTCTTCTACAGTCGCAAACGGGATCGCCACACCGTTGCGCTGCGCCAGTTCGAACATGAGTTCAGGCTCTAGCGAACCCTCTATATGCAGGTGCAGTTCGGCCTTGGGCAGGCCGGTGATGAAGGCGTCGAGATCAGTCATCGCCGCAACATCGCAGGGGTGGCCGGGTGGCGCAAGCAGGAGCGCCGCGCGGTCCTGTGCGTTGAAGCGACATGCCATCCAGCGTGATCCGCAATTGGCGCTATCACCAGGCCGAGCGCCGGCTTGACATCCTGTTCGTCAGCGGACGGCGCTACAGCTATCATCAGGTGCCGCCCAGGATAGCCGAGGAGATGCAGGCGGCGTTATCCAAGGGTGGCTACTTCAACCGCCACATCCGTGATTACTTCGCCTTCACCGAGCACTGAAACGAGCGGACTCAACTGCCCAGCAGGTGCATCGCAATCTGGCGGCGGTGCGGACGACGGCGATGCTCGAACAGGTAGATGCCCTGCCAGGTGCCGAGCGCCAGTTGCCCCTCGATTAGCGGGATTGTCAGCTGGATGCCCGTAAGCGTGGCACGCAGGTGCGCGGGCATGTCGTCGGGCCTTCGTCGTCATGGGCATAATGGTCGCCCTCCGGTGCCAGCCGCGCGATCCACGCCTCCAGGTCGCTGCGCACCTCAGGCGCGGCATTCTCCTGGATCAGCAGCGATGCGGAGGTGTGGCGGCAGAACAGGGTAAGCAGCCCCTGACCGACGGCCTCATCCGCAACCCAGCTGGTTACCGGCCGACTGATCTCGACCACACCCTGGCCCTGCGTGTCGATGTGGAGGATGTGTGTTGCTTGGCGGAGCGGCTGCATGGGAACACGCTAGCAGCCTGGGCAAGAGCCCCGCCACTGTATCGATGCGAGTGTCGAAAAACGTGGCTCCCTGAGTAGGATTCGAACCTACGGCCGCTCGATTAACAGTCGAGAGCTCTACCGCTGAGCTATCAGGGAATACCCATGTCCAAGCTGTTTCGCCTGCCGCCGGCGCTAGGCCAACGGCTGGCTCCCTGAGTAGGATTCGAACCTACGGCCGCTCGATTAACAGTCGAGAGCTCTACCGCTGAGCTATCAGGGAACAAGCGTGGGGGCGTCTATAGCCCGTGTTTTTGGAAGTGCAAGCCGCTCACGCGATGAATTGCTCCATGGTGATGCGATCGTCGAGCGCATGCTCGGGATCGAACAGCAAGGTGAGGTCGCGCACATGGTCGATCTGCACCTGAACCTCGGCGACGTCGCGCACCTCGCGCTGATCGGCAACGGCGGATACCGGACGCTTGTCCGCCTCCAGAACGCGGATACCGATGCGGGTTTTTTCCGGCAGGATCGCGCCGCGCCAGCGCCGCGGCCGGAACGGGCTGATCGGCGTGAGCGCGAGCAGGGCCGAGCCGAGCGGCAGGATCGGCCCCTGCGCGGACAGGTTATAGGCGGTGGAGCCCGCGGGCGTGGCGACCAGCAACCCGTCGCAGACCAGTTCGGGCAGGACGATGCGGTCGTTGACCGTCACTTCGAGCTTGGCAGTCTGACGGGTCTCTCGGAGCAGAGACACTTCGTTGATCGCAGGGAGCCGGCAATGCTCGCCATCGACAGTGACGGCGGTCATCGTGAGCGAGGACACTCGGAACGGCTTCGCGCGGGCGAGACGTTCGGGCAGCCCTTCCAGGCGCCAATCGTTCATCAGGAAGCCGATGGTGCCGAGATTCATACCGAAGACCGGCAAGATGCACCGGCGCTCAAGCATGGCGTGCAAGGTTTGCAGCATGAAGCCGTCGCCGCCGAGTGCCACGACCTGTTCGGCTTCCTCCAGCGGCGCCCAGTCATAGCTTTGGCGCAGCTCTTCCTCGGCAACCTGGGCAGGAGGGGTCGGCGAGGCGACCAGCGCGGTTGGCCTCATCCGCCGGTCACGCTCATGTGGCGCGCGACCGCGGGCGCGGCGCCACGCTCGATGCGGAAATCGTGCGCGGCCGGTTTCAGGTCGAGCGCCTGTGAAATGCGGGCGTCCACTTCAGCAAGGCCGCCGTTGCGGAAAGCTGCCTTCAAATCGACCGAATCGTCATGGCCCAGGCACATGTGAAGCTTGCCGTCGGTCGACAGGCGTACCCGGTTGCAGCTCGCGCAGAAATTGCCGGTGAGCGGTGAAATCAGGCCAAGGCGTATATTCGTGCCAGCGACGCGCCAGTAGCGGGCGGGGCCGCCCGTGCTGCGATCCTCGAACTGCAAGTCGAAGCGGGTACGCAGGTCGTCCATTACCTCCGTCAGGGGCAGGAAACGGTCGGCGCGATCCTCGTCCACCAGACCCAGCGGCATGGTCTCGATCAGCGTAAGGTCGTGGCCCTGCTCCACGCACCAGGCGAGCATGGGCGCGATCTCCTGTTCGTTGAGGCCCTTCAGCGCCACCATGTTGATCTTGATCGCCAGTCCCGCAGCGGCGGCAGCATCGATGCCGCCCAGGACCTGCGCGACGTCGCCGTGCCGGGTGATATGGCGAAAGCGTTCGGGATCGCGGCTGTCCATGCTGACGTTGAGGCGGCGGACGCCAGCGTCGAATAGTGCTCCGGCATGCTCCGCAAGCCGCGTGCCGTTGGTGGTAAGCGTCAGTTCGTCCAGGCCTTGTCCAAGCGAATGGCCCAGCCGCGCCACCAGCTCCATCACATCGCGGCGGACCAGCGGCTCGCCGCCCGTGAGGCGGATCTTCCGCACGCCACGCGCGATGAACCGCTCGGCGATGAGCGCGATCTCCTGCAGATCGAGTAGCGCCTGCCGCGGCATGAACGTCATCTGCTCCGCCATGCAATAGCGGCAGCGCAGATCGCAGCGGTCCGTGACCGAAATCCGCAAATAGGTGATCGCCCGGCCGTGCCGATCCACCAGCTTTTCAGGGAGAGGGGCGGGAACGGCGCTGGCCATATCGCTGGGGTAAGCACTTCGCATGACGCAAACAACCCTTCGGATGGGCAAGGGGATGCGTTGCCGCTATCGATTGCCGCATGGAAGACAGTTTCACGGTCGTCACGAGCGATTCAGCGGAAAACGAAGTACCGGTTTTCATCCTGTCGTTCCGGCAGCGCGATGAGGTTGCGGCCGCGGCGGCGAGCGGCGGATGGCGCGTGATCGCGGCGCGCCGTGCCGACGGATTGGACCAGCGCTTCCTCGCAAGCGGCGCCGCGGTTGCGGTTCTCGACGTGCGCGGCGCAATGTCGGAGGGTCTGGCCGCCGCCAAGCTGCTCGGCCCTACCGTGGAGCAGCACGGCGCGGCGATGCTGATCCTGATCTCGCAAAGCGACACGGTGCATATGCGCCACTTCCATGATGCCGGCGCTACGCATTTTCTGAGCAGCCCGATGTCGTCGGCGGCGATGGCGCATGCGATCCGCTCTGCCTTTCGCCATGCCGAGCGGCTGGCAGGGTGGGGACGGGATGGGGGCGGCGCGACCGAGCCGCTGGGCTGGCGCTTCGATCCTGAGGTAGGCGCGCCGCAACTGACGCCGGCGCTTGCCAATTTGCTGGGCTTGAGCGAAGCGCCGGGCGCGCGCGCGATGCTGCGCCGGTTGGAAGCGCCCGACCGATTGCTGTTGCGGGCGGCACTTCGCAGGCTGGGAGGTAAGGACGGCGGGTCGACGGCTTTTGCACATGACCTGCCGGGTGTCGGGCGCGTGGTGCAGCATCTTCAGCAAGACCGGGAGACGGGTAGGCTCGACGTGCTGGTGGAGGCGCTGGGGGTCGCACCCGATGCCTCCTCGGCCGTGCGCGACTTGCTGACAGGGGCGCGGGATGGGCCCAGCGCGCGGCGGTGGATCGACCGGCGCCTGGACGAGGGCGCGCGGGTGGCAGTGGTGCTGATCGGCATGACGCGGTTCGATACCGTCAACACCGCCTATGGCCGCGAAGTCGGTGACGAACTGCTCCGGGCAGTGTCCAAGCGCGTGAGCGAAGTGTCGCGCGAGGCGCTGGGCGCATCCGCCATTGTCGCGCGGATCGCCGGATCGGAGTTCCTGGTCGCTACTGACGAGTCAAGCGGTGCTCGGCTGGAGCAGGGCGTGGTGCGGCTGGAAGAGGCGCTGGGGCGCCCCTTCGTGGTGAGCGGCACGATCGCGCCAATCGGGGCGAGGCTTGCCACTGCGACCGGGGAGCCAGGGGACTCGGCGGCGGCGATGCTGCGGCGGGCAAGCGAAGCGCTGCTCGGCAGGGAAGTGCGGGCGGACCCGGCTGGCCCGCCGGTGGAGCAGCTTGCGCACGAACTGCACCGCGCGTTGGAGCGTGGGGAGATCGGGGTGCGATATCAGCCGCAGGTCGCGATTGCCTCGGGGCAGATCGTCGGGGTGGAGGCGCTGGCGCGCTGGAACCACCCGGAGCTCGGGGAGATCGGTGCCGAGGCGCTGTTTGCGGCGGCGGAGCGCGCCGGGCTGGAGGCGGCGCTGAGCGACAACATCCAGAAGCGAGCGTTGTCGGGGGCGGCGCGGTGGCCGAGCCTGTTGTCGCGCCTGCGGCTCTCCATCAACGTGACCGCCGCCGATGTGGGACGGGCAGGGTTTGCCGACAGCTTGTTGGGCAGGATAGACGCGAGTGGCTTTCCCCGCTCGCGGCTGACGGTGGAAATCACCGAGACTGGCATTATGGCGGACCTGACCGAAGCGGCAGGGCTGCTTGCGGAGTTGCGCGCGGCCGGGTGTCGCGTGGCGATCGATGACTTCGGGACCGGCTATTCGAGCCTCGCCTATTTGAAGGCGCTGCCGCTCGATTATCTAAAGATCGACAAGCGGCTGAGCCACGACATCACCGGCTCCCCGCGTGACCGGATCGTCGTCCGGGGCGTGATCGACATGGCGCGATCGCTGGGTCTGTCAGTGGTGGCCGAGGGTGTTGAGACCGAGGCGCAACTCGACCTGCTCGCCAAGGAAGGGTGCCAATATTATCAAGGCTATCTGTGTTCCGAACCGCTGGACGTGCCGGCGCTGACGCGGCGGGTGCATGCATGAGCCGCGATCGTCAGGATGTCGGCGGCGTGTGGTATGGCCATTGGGACGCCGAGCAGTTGGAAGTCGAACCGAACCGCTTCATTGCGCTACTGGACGAGCAGAGCGGCGCGATCACCGGCACGATCACCGAACCCGACAGCGAGGAAGCGGGCGGTGTGCTGCGTGCCGTGGTGGGTGGCCAGCGCAGCGGCAGCAGCGTGGCATGGATGAAGCAATATGACGGCAGCGGGCGCCTGGCGCACGCGGTTCGCTACACCGGCGCGGTGAATGCCGACGCGACGGAGATCCGCGGACGCTGGCAGCTGGAAGGCTTTAGTGGGGGCTTCACCATGACGCGCGAGACGTTCAGCGAGGCAGAGCTCGAAGAAGCCGAAGAACTGATTCTTCCGCTTCTCCAGCCCTGACGCTTTACCCCGCCGCCTTGGCGAGACCCCGCGATAGCTGAAGTGCCGCGTTCAGCCGCCCCCTTGGGTTTGCCCAGGCGCGGGTGATCACCAGCTTCATGTCCGGGCGCAGCTTGGCGGTGCCCTCCAGCTTGTCGACATAGGCGAGCAGCCCGTCGATGCTGGGGAACTTGTCCTGGTGGAACGATACCAGCGCGCCCTTGGGCCCTACGTCCAGCTTGGCGATGCACGCCTTCTTCGCGTTCAGCTTCGCTTCGATCAGCGTGATCAGGTTCTCCGTCGCTTCAGGCAGCTTGCCGAAGCGGTCGATCAGCTCGGCGGCGAACTCCTCGATACCGCGACGATCCTCGATGTCGTTGAGCCTGCGATAGAGGCCCATGCGCAGGTCGAGATCGGGGACATAGTCCTCAGGTATGAGGATCGGCGCGTCGACGGTGATCTGGGGCGACAGGTCCTTGGGACGGATCTCGTCGCGCAGGCCGCCGGCCTTGGCGTCCATGATCGCCTCTTCCAGCATCGACTGGTAGAGTTCGTAGCCGACTTCCTTGATGTGGCCCGACTGCTCGTCGCCGAGCAGGTTGCCGGCGCCCCGGATGTCGAGATCGTGGCTGGCGAGCTGGAAGCCGGCGCCGAGTGACTCCAGATCAGACAACACTTTCAAGCGCTTGTCGGCCGCTTCTGTCATCTGACGTTGCGGTGGCGTGGTCATGTACGCATAGGCGCGGGTCTTGGAACGTCCGACGCGGCCGCGGATCTGATACAGCTGGGCGAGGCCGAATTTGTCAGCACGGTTGACGATCAGCGTGTTGGCGCTTGGAATATCGAGGCCGGACTCGATGATCGTGGTGGAAACGAGCAGGTCGTAGCGGCGGTCGTAGAAGGCTGACATCCGCTCCTCGACCTCCGTCGGCGCCATCTGGCCGTGCGCGACCACATAGGAGATTTCCGGCACGTCCTGCGCCAGGAACTTCTCGATGTCGGGAAGGTCGGAGATGCGCGGGGTGACGAAATAGGCCTGTCCGCCACGATAATGCTCGCGCAGCAAGGCTTCGCGCAACACCACAGGGTCCCAGGGCATTACATAGGTGCGCACTGCCAGACGGTCGACCGGCGGAGTCTGGATCACCGAAAGCTCGCGTAGCCCCGACATCGCCATCTGGAGCGTGCGCGGGATCGGGGTGGCGGTGAGGGTGAGGACGTGAACGTCCGCCTTCATCGCCTTCAGCCGTTCCTTGTGGGTGACGCCGAAGCGCTGCTCCTCATCGACGATGACTAGGCCAAGGCGCTTGAAGTCGACGGTCTTGGCGAGGATCGCGTGGGTGCCGACCACCACATCGATTTTGCCCTCGGCCAAGCCCTCGCGGGTTGCCTTGGCTTCGGCGGCGGGAACGAGGCGCGACAGGCGGCCGACCTCCAGCGGGAAGCCCTGGAAGCGTTCGGTGAAATTGCGGTGATGCTGCCGCGCCAGCAGCGTGGTGGGGCACACCACCGCGACCTGCATGCCCGCCATTGCCGCGACGAAGGCGGCGCGGAGTGCCACTTCGGTCTTGCCGAAGCCGACATCGCCGACGACCAGCCGATCCATGGGACGACCGGCAGCCAAGTCGCCCAGCACGTCGCTGATCGCGCGGTCCTGGTCCTCGGTTTCCTCGTACGGGAAGCGATCGACGAAGGCGGGGTAGCCGCCATGGTCGGGCTCGGCGACTTCGGCGGGACGGGTGGCGCGCTTGGCGGCGGTCAGGATGAGTTCGCCCGCGATCTCGCGGATACGCTCCTTCATCTTGGCCTTGCGGCGCTGCCAGGCTTCGCCGCCCAGGCGGTCCAGCGTCGCGCCTTCCTCGCCGGCGCCGTACCGGCTCAGCACTTCCAGGTTCTCGACCGGGACGAACAGCTTGTCGCCACCGGCATAGGTCAGAGCGACGCAATCGTGCGGCGCCTTTTGCACCGGGACCTGAGTCAGCCCTTCATAGCGGCCGATGCCGTGATCGACATGGACGACGAGGTCGCCGGGCGAGAGCGTCGCCAGTTCCTGCAGGAACGCGTCGGTGTTCTTGCGGCGCTTGGAGCGGCGGACGAGCCGGTCGCCCAGCATGTCCTGCTCGGTCAGCACGGCGACGTCGGGCGCGGTGAAGCCGTGGTCGAGCGGCAGGACGATCAGCGCGACGCCCTTGTCCGCGGTGCCGAGCGCTTCCTGCCACGTCTCGGCGAGGACGGCACCCTTCAGCCCGTGATCCGCCAGCAGGCCGGACAAGCGCTCGCGCGCGCCGGCCGAGTAGCTGGCGAGGATCGGCTTGCGCCCGTCGCGGCGAACCTTCGCAAGGTGGCTGACAACGGCTTCGTACACGTTGGTGCCTGCCGTGCGCTCGGGCGTGAAATCGCGCGGACCATCGACGTTGAACTCGAGAACGCGAGCGCTTTCGGGTTCGTGGAACGAGGTCGCGACATGGACTGGGCCATGGTCGAGTGCCTGTGCCCATTGCTCAGGCGTCAGGTACAGCGCGTCGCGCGCCAGCGGCCGATAGCTGCCGGGTGCAGTCGACTCCGCACGCACGCGATTCTGCTGATAATCGGCGATCGCTTCGAACCGCTGTTCCGCCGCGCCGTCGGTGCCGGCGTCGCGGACAATCACTGCCTCGTCGGGCAGGTGCTCGAACAGTGTTTCCAACCGCTCCTCGAACAGCGGCAGCCAATGCTCCATGCCAGCAAGACGGCGGCCGTCGCTGATCGCCTGGTAGAGCGGGTCGCCCGTGGCGTTGGCGCCGAACTTCTCGCGATAGCGGGTGCGGAAGCGCTTGATGCTGTCTTCATCCAGCAGCGCTTCCGATGCGGGGAGTAGGGTAAAGCCATCCACGCGGCCCGTGGTGCGCTGGTCTTCTGGCGAGAAGGTGCGGACGCTTTCGATCTCGTCGCCAAAGAAGTCGAGCCGGAGCGCCTGTTCGGCGCCCGAGGGAAACAGATCGACCAGGCCGCCGCGCACCGCGAACTCGCCATGATCGTTGACCGTATCGACACGGATATAGCCGTTGGATTGCAGCAGCGTGGTCAGCCGCTCCAGGCTGATCCGCTCACCCGGGGCCAGCTTCGCCACCAGCTGGCGGATGCGGAAGGGTGTCAGCGTGCGCTGGGTAACGGCGTTGGCCGTGGTGACGAGCAGGCGAGGGCGACCAGACGTCAGCTGGAGCGCGTGGAGCGTGGCGAGCCGTTCCGCCATGACCCGCAGCGTGGGAGAGGCGCGATCATAGGGCAGGCAGTCCCAGGCGGGATAGCTCAGCACCTCGAGCTCTGGCGCAAAGAAGGGGGCTGTGGAGGCGATCGCCCGCATCGCCGCCTCGTCCGATGCAATGAACACGGCAAGGCTGCCCGCACGCGCCAGATCGGCAAGCATCACGGGCTGGAAGCCCGCGGGCGTGCCGGCAAGGGTGAGGGGGCGCGTGGCGGAGAGGATCGTCTTCAGGTCGGGCATCGTATCTCTGCTCCCTCCCGAACTGGAGGGTTCCATAGAGGGGCAGGGCGGGTGCGCGGGCGCTTCATGCGCCTCTATCGCACCCTCTACCTCCATGATTGAGGGGAGGCGTTATCTCGCGATCGGGATGTAGGTCAGGGTCTTGAGCGCCGTGATGATCGTGCCCTGGTAGCGCGCGGGAACTTCGGCGGTTCCCATCGCCCAGGCCATGATGTCGACGTCCTGTTCCTCCATCATCGCCTCGAACAGCGTGATTTCCTCGTCGTTCCAGCTTTCGCCATTCGCATCGAAGAAACCGCCGATCAGCAGATCGGCTTCCTTGGTGCCGCGATGCCATGCGCGGAAGCGCAGGCGCTTGAGACGATGTTCGCGGTCCATTGGAGAGTCCTTCAAACGCGATAAGCCGACGGCGCTGGAACACGCGGTCGGCTGGGCTATACGGGCCAGCAGATAGCCATGCGACCCGACATTCTCAATCCACTGTTCGCGGAAGTGACCGCGCTGAAGGGCATTGGCCCTGGACTTGCCAAGCCGATGGAGCGGCTGGGGCTGGCGCGTGTGGTGGACGTCGCGTTCCATCTGCCGACCGGGTTCATCGACCGGGTGGAACGGGACGAACTGTTCCAGGCCGATGTGGGGCGGATCGTCGCCATCCAGCTGACGCCGGTAAGCTATCGGATGGGCGGCAGCGCGCGAACGCCTGCACGGGTGCAGGCGGTGGACGGCAAGGGCAACCCTGTCAGCCTGGTGTTCTTCGGCGGCAGTTCGGGCTGGGCCAAGAAGCTTCTGCCGCTCGAACAGCCGCACTGGGTGTCGGGCAAGCTGGAGCAATATGGCGACTTCCTCCAGATCGTGCATCCCGACGTGCTGCCGCTCGAGCGCGCAGGCGACGCAAAGGCGCGCGAGGCTATCTATGCCTGTTCGGATGGAATCACGTCGCGGCGCCTTGGGCAATTAGCGGCGCAGGCGATCGAGCGCGCGCCCGAATTGCCCGAGTGGATCGAGCCCAGCCTGAAGTCGCGGCATGGCTGGCCGGCCTGGCGGGTGGCGTTGGCGGCCATCCATGCCGATCCGGCTGACGCAAAGGCGCGCGAACGGCTGGCCTATGACGAGGTGTTCGCAAACCAACTTGCGCTGTTGCTGGTAAGTGGGGCGGCGCGGGCTAAGCGTGGGCAGCCGCTCACGGGGGACGGGCGGCTGCGCGACGCGTTGAAGCTGCCTTATGCTCCAACAGGTGCGCAGGCGCGGACGATCCGCGAGATCGAAGGCGACATGGCGCAGGTGCAGCCGATGCTCCGCCTGCTTCAGGGCGATGTCGGGTCGGGCAAGACTCTGGTGGCGCTAATGGCGTTGCTGATCGCGACCGAGGCGGGGGCACAGGGCGCGCTGCTGGCACCGACGGAGATCCTGGCGCGGCAGCATTTCGAGACGCTGAGCCGGACCTTGGCGGGGCTCGATGTGAGGGTCGCGATCCTGACCGGGCGCGACAAGGGGCGTGCGCGTGAGGCGACGCTGATGGGGCTTACCGACGGATCGATCGACATCCTGATCGGCACGCACGCGATCTTTCAGCAAGGCGTGGCCTACAAGAACCTCGGCCTGGTGGTGGTGGACGAGCAGCATCGCTTCGGTGTGGCCGAGCGGCTGATGCTGCAAGCCAAGGCGCAGATGCCGCCGCATCTGCTGGTGATGACGGCGACGCCGATTCCGCGGACGCTGCAACTCGCCAATCATGGCGACATGGATGTAAGCCGGCTGGACGAGATGCCGCCGGGGCGCGAGCCGATCGAAACCAGCGTGATCTCCGAGGAGCGGCTAGAGGCTGTCGTAGAGGCGCTGGGCCGTCATCTAGAATCGGGCAAGCAGGCCTATTGGGTATGCCCTCTAGTTGAGGAAAGCGAGAAGACAGACCTCGCCGCGGCGGAGGCGCGCGCGGTGGAGCTGAAGGCGCGTTTCGGCGACAAGGTCGGGCTGGTCCATGGGCGCATGAAGGGGCCGGAAAAGGACGAAGTCATGCGCCGCTTCTCCGCTGGCGAGCATGGCGTGCTGGTCGCCACCACGGTGATCGAAGTGGGCGTGGATGTGCCCAATGCCACGCTGATCGTGATCGAACATGCCGACCGCTTTGGCCTTGCCCAGTTACACCAGCTGCGCGGGCGCGTCGGGCGCGGTGGCGGCAAGTCGCATTGCGTGCTGGTGCGCGGCAGGGGGCTGAGCGAAACGTCGCGCGCGCGGCTGGCGCTGATGCGCAACACCAATGACGGCTTCCTGATTGCCGAGCGCGATCTGGAACTGCGCGGAGGCGGCGAATTGCTGGGCACCCGGCAATCGGGCGAGCGGCAGTTCCGGCTGGTGCAGCCGGAGATGCTGGCGACGCTGATGGAAGCGGCCACGGCCGATGCGCGGCTGCTGGTGGACCAGGACCGCAAACTGAACAGCGTTCGCGGCGAAGCGGCGCGCATCGCGCTGTACCTGTTCGAGCGCGACGCTGCCGTGGGCCTGCTGCGCTCGGGCTAGCGCGCCGCCGCGCCTAGCCGGCGATGAGCAGGCCGTGACGCTTCTTGCCGAAGCTCAGCTTGTTCTGGCCCGACACGGTGATCGTCGCGGCGGGATCGGACACGGGCTGGTCGTCCAGGCGGATCGCGCCCTCGGCGATCTTGCGGCGTGCCTCGCCCTTGGACGCGCACAGGCCAAGCGCCAGCAGCGCGTCCACCACGGCGATGCTGCCGCCCGGCACGGCGTGCGTCGGCAGCGAAGCGCCGGTGGCGCCTTCCTCGAAGGTCTTGCGCGCGGTTTCCGCGGCGAGCGCCGAGGCTTCGATCCCGCGGCACAGCGCAGTGGCTTCATTGGCGAGGATCTTCTTGGCCTCGTTGATCTCGGCGCCTTGAAGCGCCTCGAGCCGGGCGATCTCGTCCAAGGGCAGATCGGTGAACAGGCGCAGGCGCATGCCGACGTCGCGGTCGTCGGTGTTGCGCCAGAACTGCCAGTAATCGAAGTCGGGCAGCTGATCGCGGTTGAGCCAGACGGCGCCACCCACGCTCTTGCCCATCTTGGTGCCGTCCGCGTTGGTCAGCAGCGGCGTGGTGAGGCCGAATACCTGCTGGCCATCGACACGCCGGGCAAGTTCGACGCCGTTGACGATGTTGCCCCATTGGTCCGAGCCGCCCATCTGCAAGCGGCAGCCGGCGCGGCGGCTGAGTTCCAGGAAGTCATAGGCCTGGAGGATCATGTAGTTGAATTCGAGGAAGCTCAGCGACTGCTCGCGGTCGAGGCGCAGCTTGACCGAGTCGAAGCTGAGCATCCGGTTGACCGAGAAATGCTGGCCGATGTCGCGCAGGAACGGGATGTATTCCAGCTTGTCGAGCCATTCGGCATTGTCGAGCAGGATCGCGTCGCTCGGGCCATCGCCGAAGGTCAGGAAGTTCTCGAACACGCGTCGGATCGAGGCGACATTCTGCTGAATGAGATCCTCGGTCAGCAGCTTGCGCGCTTCGTCCTTGAAGCTGGGATCGCCGATCTTGCCGGTGCCGCCGCCCATCAGCACGATGGGCTTGTGCCCTGCGCGCTGGAGCTGGCGCAGCATCATGATCGAGACCAGATGCCCGACATGAAGCGAGGGCGCGGTCGGATCGAAGCCGATATAGCCCGGCACCACCTGTGAGCCGGCAAGGGCGTCGAGGCCCTCCGCATCGGTCAGCTGGTGGATGTACCCACGCTCGGAGAGCAGGCGGAGCAGATCGGACTGGTATTGCGTCATGACGGGCGTCGCATAGCGGCTGCATGCGCGCCCGTCATCCCTGTGGATCAAGCCGGCTGGGACAGTGCCCGGGTCGGCTGATGGATCTCGGGCAGGGGCGCGCGTGCCGCGGCGATCGCGCTGGAGAGCACGATGGCATCCTCCGCAAAGCCGGTCACGGCCTGGCTGCCCTTGCGCATCGCGAGCATGCGGCCGGCAAAGGTCAGGTAGGAAGCGAGAACGGCGGTGGCGCCGGCCACGGCGGCATTGGCGAAGCGTTCACCGCGCGGCGACAGCGCCATGCCCGCAAAGGCGGCGTTGGCGCTGCGGATGATCACGGCAGGCGGGATGATCCGGTCCGGCGCGGTCTTCTGCTTGTCGCCGGCATATTCGTACACTGCTACAGCCGTGGCGCCGAGCGAAACCAGCGGATGCGAAAGGAAGCGAGGCGCGCCATTGTCGGCGGGCAGGGTGCCGGTTCGTGCGGCGTTGGCGACGACCGCAAGCGGCGTCATGGCGCGCGCACCGGCCGTGAGGCCGATCAGGAAAGAGCGAAGCATGGGGCATTGTCTCCTGGAAGCTGTTCGAGGCTAACGGACGAATCGCGCTGGGGCTCCGCCCGTTGCGCCTTCCCTTGGCGCGGCTGCTTTGCTTCAGTGCAGGTCATGACGCTGGCTTCATCCGCAAACCCGCTACGCCGCCAACTGCGCGCGCATCCCGACGCGCCGCCTGGATCGGTGGAGGCCGTTGAGGTCACTGTCATGATGGAGGCGCAGGCAATCGCGCTCACCTATCGCATAGCCTGCCCATCGACAGTCCTGGTGGTTCCAGCGCCTGCCGCGCCGGTGCAGACCGACGGCCTGTGGCAAACGACCTGTCTGGAACTGTTCGTGCGGGCAGGGCCGGAGGCGTATGCGGAATATAATTTCTCACCCTCCGGCGCTTGGGCAGCCTATCGCTTTTCGGGGTACCGCGAGGGGATGGCGCCTGTGCCGCTGGACCATACACCGCAGATCGAGGCGCATGTCGCCGAAGATGCAGTGGTTGTACGTGCCCGCATCCCACTTCCGCCGGTGCTGCCCACCATGGCAAGCCTGACTGCCGTGATTGAGGAAAAGGACGGCACCAAAAGCTATTGGGCGCTTGCCCATCCGGCGGGCAAGCCGGACTTCCATGATGACGCTTGCTTCGTGCTCGAACTCCCGGCAGCGAAGGCTTTATGAACTTCGGCATCGACCGGCTGCTCGCCGAACCCGCGCTCCGCAAACCCCTGGACGGCAAGCGTGTCGCGCTGCTTGCGCACCCTGCTTCGGTAACGAGGGACCTAACCCATTCGCTCGATGCGCTGGTTGCCACTGGGATCAACCTTTCGGCGGTGTTCGGGCCGCAGCACGGGGTGCGCGGGGACCTTCAGGACAACATGATGGAGTCGCCTGACTTCACCGATCCGCGCTACGGCGTGCCGGTGTTCAGCCTGTATGGCGAGGTTCGGCGGCCGACTGCACAGTCGATGGACACGTTCGACGTAATGCTGGTCGACCTGCAGGATGTCGGGTGCCGCATCTATACGTTCGTGACGACGCTGCTTTACGTGCTGGAAGCAGCAGCGGCGCATGGCAAGGAAGTGTGGGTGCTCGACCGGCCCAATCTCGCGGGACGCCCGGTCGAGGGCCTTACCCTGCTGCCGGGCTGGGAAAGCTTTGTCGGCGCGGGGCCGATGCCGATGCGCCACGGCATGACGCTGGGCGAGATGGGGCGCTGGTTTATCGATCACTTCGGCCTCGACGTCGAGTATCACGTGATCGAGATGGAGGGCTGGGCACCCGAGGCTAGGCCTGGGTTTGGCTGGCCGATCGAGCGGCCCTGGATCAACCCGAGCCCCAATGCCGCAAACGTCAACATGGCGCGGGCTTATGCCGGCACGGTTATGCTGGAAGGAACCACGCTGTCCGAGGGGCGCGGCACGACGCGCGCGCTGGAACTGTTCGGCGCGCCTGACATCGACGCGCGGGCGGTGATTGCCGAGATGCAGCGGATGGCGCCCGAATGGACTGCGAGCTGCACCTTGCGCGACATGTGGTTCCAGCCGACCTTCCACAAGCATGTGGGGGCGTTGTGCTCGGGCGTGTTTATCCATGCCGAGGGGCCGGCCTATGATCATGCCGCGTTCCGGCCGTGGCGGCTTCAGGCGTTGGGCTTCAAGGCGATCCGGCGCTTGTACCCCGACTATGCATTGTGGCGCGATTTTCCGTACGAGTATGTGTTCGACAAGCTGGCGATCGACGTGATTAACGGTGGTCCGGGGCTGCGGGAATGGGTGGATGACGCTGCGAGCTCGCCGGGCGACCTGGACGCGCTGACCAAGCCTGATGAAGCAGCGTGGGAAGCGGTGCGGCAGAAGTATCTGATCTACTGATCTTGCCGCAATTGCGCGGCGCAGGCGAACCGCTTAACCACATGGCGATGTTGGCGGGGCTGATTTTTGCAATTGAGGAGGCGAGCGACCGTCCAGGTACGCTTGTCGCGACGCTGCCGTTCGGCGGCATGACGCTGCTCGAATACCAGGTGCGGTTGCTGGTGGGCGCGGGCGCGCAGCAGGTGCTGATTGCGGTGGGACGCGTCACGCCCGCGCTGCTTGCCGCGATCAACCGCGCGTCGCGGCGTGATATCGCCGTGGATGTGGTGCGATCGGCCGAGGAAGCCGCGGAGAAGATGGCGCCGGGCACGCGCGTGCTGGTGCTGGCCGACGGGTTGGTAACGACCGATCCGGTGATCGACCGGATGGGCAGCGAAGGCCCGGAGGCGCTGCTGGTCACCGACCAGGCCGATTCGCCCGCGGCAATCGAGCGGCTCGACATGCGCGACTGCTGGGCGGGGATGGCCCGTATTTCCTTAGCGCAGCTCAAGAAGATCGCCGAGATGCCGGAGGATTACGACTTCCAATCCGCCTTGCTGCGCGTGGCGGCGCAGTCGGGCGCCCAGCATGTGCCGCTGACCAGCGGCTGGCTGCGCGGCGGCCATGCCGTGGAGCGCAGCGCCGAGGGACTGGCCGCGCGCAACACCGGCGTGCTTGCGGCGCTGAGCGAGCGGCGGGACGACTGGGCGGATCGCTGGATATTCACGCGAATCGCCCGGCTGGCGCTGCCCGAACTGGTTTCGCGTAACGTGCCCGACTGGGGTCCGCTGGTGGCGGGCGGCGTGCTGGGAGTGATGGCGCTGGTGGCGCTGGGCGCAGCGTGGACGGGCACCGGCTTGATTGTCGCATTGCTGTCGGCGGCGGCGCTGACCACCGCCGCATCGCTGACGACGCTGCGTGGCGAGGATCGCCGGTCGCAGATGTTGGAATGGGCGATGCTGGGCTTGTTTGGGGGCGTGGCGCTGGTCGCAGGCTGGATCGAGCAGACGCTGCTCGACTCGGCAACGCCGATGGTGCTGGCGATGGTCGCGCTTGCCGCGCAGGCGCTGGTGGAGCGGGCGCCTTCACGGCCGCGGCGCTGGTGGGCGAGCCCGTCGGCGCATCTGCTGCTGCTGACGCCGTTTGCGTTGGCCGGATGGGTGGGGATCGGGTTCGGCCTGTCGGCCCTGTATGCCTTTGGCACACTGGCCGCCGCGGTCGAAGCAACGCGCGAAAAAGCTTAGTCTCGTCTTAATCATGGCTCTGCTAGATCCGAGCCGATGTCGGATCGACTGCACGACACGCGCCATGGTTTGGCCATGGACGCCGAGAAGCTGCTGGCTCGCGCCGCGGCAGCGGAGGCGCGCGCCTCGCGCAGCCTGACGCTGGCGATGGATGACTTCTTTTTGCCCGAAGCGGTGCGGCTGGGCGAGCGGCTGCGATCCGAACTGGCGCTGCTGGTAGAGGGGGTGATTGGCCGGATCGAGGCGGAGCTTCGCGATAGTGGCCGGCGCATCCTGGTCGGGCGGGGCGAGACCAATCTGGCGGCGGCATTGGACCAGCCGATCGGCGCGGTACATGCGCGACTGTGCGAATCAGGGCTGCTGCGCGATCCCGAACTCATGGCGGAGCTGATCGCGCGCGTGCGACAGGAAGCGCTCGGCGCGGCGCTGCCGATGCAGGCGCCGGACGATCCTGAGCAGCCCAGCCTTCTCAATCGGTTCGCGCAGCATTCCGACCGCTTGCTGGCCAATGGCGCAGTAGCGCTGCTGATGGCAGAGAGCCGCCGGCGTGGCGCGAGCGGCACAGGCGATTTGCCTGCGGAACTTCAGCACCGGCTTACCTGGTGGGTGGCGGCAACAATCCGCCAGACCGCACATGTAGCAGCGAGCGACGGTGTCGTGCTGGACCGCGTGCTCTCCGACGCGGCGTTGCGCAGTCTGGCGAATCAAGACGAGGGCGATCGGCTGGAGAGCGCGGCTATGCGCTTCGCGGTGGCGCTGGACGCACCGCCGGAGGAACTGGGCGCGTTGTTGATCGAAGCACTGGGTGATGGGCGCGTGGCGCTGTTCACTGCCATCCTTGCGCATGCGCTGGGGGTGAGTTTCACGATCGGGCGGGACCTGGTGCTGGATCCTGCGGGGGAGCGGCTCTGGGTTGCTTTACGGGCGCTGGACGTGCCGCGCGGTGCGGTCGCGCAGATCGGCTATGCGTTGTGCGAGGCGGATGCGCGGCGTGACCTGGAGCAGTTCGCGGACATGCTCGACGATATCATGGCGCTTGATCCCGCTGAGGCGAGAGGCGCCATGGCAGCCCTGAAACTCCACCCGGATTATCGGGCAGCGATCCTGGCCCTTACCCTTGCGGGTGCGGCGTGAGAGCGGCGGAGCCCATGGCGATGGTTGCGATCGCACGGCTGGATTCAGCGGGTCGCCTGCTCGACGCCGAGATGCGGCTTGCCGAACTGAACGAGCGTGCTGGCGGCCGAGTCGGGGCGCCCTTGGCTATTCCGCAGGTTGCAGCACTGGCGCGGCTGGCGCAGCGGCTGGGCATCGCGATTTCCCGCAACGTGGTTGCGGCCGACGGCGAAGACGACGTCGAGCTGTGGGTCCGTGCCGAGCCGGAGGTCGGCAGTGTGCGACTGGAAGTCAGCGGCTGGCGTGCGCGTCCAAGCTGGCGGGGGCCGGCGAACGAGCCGGACCGGGAAGGCGACTTTCTCCGTTCAGCAGCCGACTGGCTGTGGGAGACCGACGCCGCGCTGCGCATCACCTTTATCTCCACCGAAGCGGGTGCACGGTACGGCTTCGAAGTCGGCATGATGCTGGGCCAGCCGATCACGCGCCTGTTCAGCCTGGCTCAGGACGAAAGCGGCAACCTGCCGATCCTGAACGCCGTGGCGGCGCAGGCGCGCTTCCAAGGGCAGGAAGCCGAACTGCGCGGGACCGGGCGCATGGTCCGGCTTGAAGCCGCGCCGCGCACCGACCCGGCGGGACGCTTTGCCGGCTTCATTGGTGCTGCCTACATGCTCGGCAGCGACGACGTGGAGGCACCCGAACCGGACGCACCACTGCCGACGCCAGGGCCATTCGGCGGCTTTCCGGACTCGTTCAGCCAGCGGCTGGACCGCGCGCTGCGCGAGCCGCTGGGGCGGATCATCGCCAATGCGGACAGCATCAGCGCCCAGACCGAAGGGCCGCTAAAAGCCGATTATGCGGAATATGCCGGCGATATCGCCAGTGCTGGGCGTCATCTGCTCGGCCTGGTCGAGGATCTGGTCGACCTTCAGGCTATCGAGCGCGCCGACTTTACGATCGCGCCTGAGCCGCTGGACCTGGCCGATGTCGCCCGCCGCGCTGCCGGGTTGCTGACGGTTCGGGCCCAGCAATGCGACGTACGGATCGACAAGCCTGCGCTTGACGAGCGGTTGCCAGTCACCGGCGAGTTCCGCCGTGCGCTCCAGGTGCTGGTGAACTTGATTGGCAATGCCGTGCGCTATTCGCCGAGCGGGAGCATGGTGTGGATCCGGCTGGAGCGGGAAGAAGGCTTTGGCCATGTGATTGTCGCCGACCAGGGCAAGGGCATCGCGCCGGAAGACCAGAAGCGGATCTTCGACAAGTTCACGCGGATCGACACGAGCGAGCCGGGCGGAAGCGGACTGGGGCTGTACATCGCGCGGCGGCTGGCGCGGGCGATGGGCGGTGACCTGACTGTGGACAGCGCTCCCGGCATGGGGGCGCGGTTCGTCTTCACGCTGCCACTGCGCCGCGAAGCGTTCGGCGGCGAGGACTAACGGCCCCCGGCGGTGCGCTAATCAAACAAGAGCGGCCGGGCGCATGTGCCCGACCGCTCCGAGTTCTACATCACCAGCAGATTTTTAGCGGCGGGCGCAGACGGTCACCGGGCGGCCGCGACGCCATTCGTTCCAGCACGGGCGATGCGAGCGGTTATAGCGGCTGCGGTTGTAGCGGCGGCGATCCCAGCCGCGGCGGCGGTCACGGCGGTCCCAGCGCCGATCGTCACGGCCCCAGCGATCCCCATCGCGATAGTGCTGGATGTTGCTGACGGCGCTGGCCGCCAGGAAGGTCGACGCGCTTGCGGCCCCGGTTGCGGTGATGGGTGCGGCGGCAGCGGGTGCAGAACCGGCCGCGACTCCGGCAACTGCCAAGGCCGCAGCGGCAATGATCTTTGCGAACTTCATCTTCCGTCTCCTCTTTCTTGCGATGAGAGGACGCTAACCGGGCCTGCAATACGCGAAGCTGAACTGGTCCGTAGGCTGAGGTTAAGTTAACGGCCCCGGACACGCCGGGGCCGAACTAGCTCAGCGCTGGCCGACCGGCACGTAGTCGCGCTGCGTCGGGCCGGTGTAGAGCTGACGCGGACGGCCAATCTTCTGCTCCGGATCGGAGATCATCTCGTTCCACTGCGCGACCCAGCCGACGGTGCGGGCGAGCGCGAACAGCGCAGTGAACATGGTCGTCGGGAAGCCGATCGCCGAAAGGATGACGCCCGAATAGAAGTCGACGTTCGGGAACAGCTTCTTCTCGATGAAGTAGTCGTCCTTGAGCGCGAGCTCCTCGAGCTGGAGCGCGACTTCGAACACGGGATCGTTGACGCCGAGCGACTCGAACACTTCGCGCACGGTCTTCTGCATCACAGTCGCGCGCGGATCGTAGTTCTTGTACACACGGTGACCGAAGCCCATCAGGCGGAACGGGTCGTTCTTGTCCTTGGCGCGCGCGAGGAACTCAGGGATGCGCTCCGGACGGCCGATTTCCTGCAGCATGTTGAGCGCGGCTTCGTTGGCGCCGCCATGCGCCGGGCCCCACAGGCAGGCAATGCCGGCCGCGATGCATGCGAAGGGATTGGCGCCGGACGAACCGGCGAGGCGCACGGTCGAAGTCGAGGCGTTCTGCTCGTGATCGGCATGGAGGATGAAGATGCGGTCGAGCGCCTTTTCCACCACCGGGTTCACGACATATTCCTCAGCCGGAACGCCGAAGGTCATGCGCAGGAAGTTGCCGGTGTAGGACAGCGAGTTGTCCGGATACAGGAAGGGCTGACCCACGCTGTACTTGTAGGCCATCGCTGCGATCGTCGGCATCTTGGCGATCAGGCGGTGCGACGCGATCATGCGCTGCTGCGGATCGGTGATGTCAGTCGAATCGTGGTAGAAGGCCGACAGCGCGCCGGCGACGCCACACATCACCGCCATGGGGTGCGCGTCGCGACGGAAGCCACGGTAGAAGGTCGCAAGCTGCTCGTGCAGCATGGTGTGGCGCGTGATCGTGGTGTTGAACTTGGTGAGCTCGTCCTGGTTCGGCAGCTCGCCGTTCAGCAGCAGATAGGCGACTTCCATGAAGCTGGACTGCTCGGCCAGCTGGCCGATGGGGTAGCCGCGGTGGAGCAGCACGCCCTGATCGCCATCGATATAGGTCAGGCCGGATTCACACGACGCCGTGGAGGTGAAGCCAGGATCGTAGGTGAAGGTGCCGGTCTGTGCATACAGCTTGCGGATGTCGACGACGTCCGGGCCGACGCTGCCTGACAGCACCGGATATTGGACATCTTTCCCCGCCACGTTCAGCTTCGCGGTGTCGCTCATAATCGTCGTCCTTATCTGACCCAATCAGGTTTTATTTAATCTGGTCGGCAATGCGGCCGAGGCTTTCTTCGCGTCCCAACAACGTCAGAACGTCAAAGATGCCCGGAGAGGTTCGTCGGCCTGTCAGCGCGGCGCGCAGGGGCTGTGCGGTTGCGCCGAGCTTCACGCCGGCATCCTCGGCAACCCTGCGCACCGCGGCGTCCAGCGTTTCAGAATCCCAGCTGGTTGCGGCTTCGAGTGCGGCATGCAACTTGACCAGCATGGTGCGCGCGTCACCTTCGAGCAGCGCGGCGGCGCCTTGGTCGATCTCCAGCGGGCGAATGCGGAACAGGAAGGCCGCGCCGTCGGCGAGTTCGAGCAGATTGGCGGCGCGTGGCTTGAGCACGGCCATGGCCGAGACCAGCAGGGCGTGCTGGGCGTCGCTGAGCGCGAAACCGAGACGCGGCGCAACCAGATCGGCCAGCATGGCATCATCGGCGGCGCGGATATAATGGCCGTTTAGGTTTTCGAGCTTCTTCAGGTCGAAACGCGAAGGAGACTTGCCCACGCCGGCGAGGTCGAACCACTCGATCGCCTGATCACGGCTGATGATCTCGTCGTCGCCGTGGCCCCAGCCGAGGCGGAGGAGATAGTTGGAAAGAGCCTCGGGCAGGATGCCCAGATCGTCGCGATACGCGTCGACGCCGAGCGCGCCGTGGCGCTTGGACAGCTTGGCGCCGTCCGATCCATGGATCAGCGGGATATGCGCATAGCGCGGCTCCGGCCATTCCATCGCGCGATAGATCGGCAACTGGCGGAAGGCGTTGTTGAGATGGTCATCGCCGCGGATCACATGGGTGACGCCCATGTCGTGATCGTCGACCACGACTGCGAGCATATAGGTCGGCGTGCCGTCGGAGCGGAGCAGGACCATGTCGTCGAGCTCGGCATTGTTGACGGTCACCGAGCCCTGGACGAGATCTTCGATCGTGACGCTGCCCTCGCGCGGCGCCTTCAAGCGGACGACGAACGGAGCGCCATCGGGAGCCTCGCTCTCGGCGCGATCGCGCCAGCGGCCGTCATAGCGCAGCGGCTGCTTGTTCGCGCGCTGCTCGGCGCGCATCGCTTCCAGCTCTTCGGCGGTAGCGAAGCACTTATAGGCGTGGCCGCGGGCGAGCAGTTCGCGCGCAACTTCGGCGTGCCGCTCGGCGCGGGCGAACTGGTAGACCTCGTCGCCATCCCAATCGAGCCCGAGCCAGCGCATCCCGTCGAGGATCGCCTCGATGGCGGGCTGAGTCGAACGGGCGCGATCGGTATCCTCGATCCGCAGCAGGAACTTGCCGCCATGGTGGCGGGCGAACAGCAGGTTGAACAGCGCAGTGCGCGCGCCGCCGATGTGCAGGAACCCGGTGGGCGAAGGTGCAAAGCGCGTGATGACGCGGTCAGCGGCAGTATCAGATGTTGCGCTCAACCGCGCGTGCTCCCAGACTTGAAAACCGATGGCCAGATCAGCCGCCGACGCCCCTAGCACGGGGTTGCCGCGCCTTCAAATGGGTGCCCCGGCGGCGTTTCGCCAGTGTTTCGGCGCGTTGGAACACTGGCTGGAAGCAGAGCGCGAACACTTGGTGCTGTGGGTGCCGGTTATGCTTGGGGCGGGCATCACGGCGTGGTTCGCGCTGCCCGATCCGGCGCGATGGAGGGCATTCATCCTGGCGAGCAGCGCGGTGGGGCTGCTGGGGGTGGCGGTGACGCGTACCGCGCGCGCGGGCCAGTTGCTGGCGATTGCGGGGCTGGCGATGGCGTTGGGATGCGCGCTGGTGTGGTGGCGGGCGGAGCGAGTCGCGGCGCCGGTACTTGCGCGGCCCGCGGTTGTAGCGCTGCAAGGGCGGGTCGAGCGCGTCGAGTCGTTGCCGGCGCGCGAACTGGTGCGCATTACCCTGGCGTCCGTAGCAGGCAGCGGGCTGCCGCCGCGTGTTCGCGTGAATGTTGCCGAGGCTGATCTGAAGCCGGGCTTGGTTCGTGGTGCGACGATCCGGCTGCGCGCGCGGCTGATGCCACCGCCCGCGCCTTCGGTTCCGGGCGCGTATGACTTTTCGCGAGTGGCATGGTTTGCCGGACTCGGGGCGACCGGCAGGGGTTTCGCGCCCATCGAGATCGTAACACTGGCCAAGGGTGAGGGCGCCGGTCTGCGCGAGCGGCTTTCGACGCACATTCAATCACGAATCGGGGGCAGCGCGGGCGGCATTGCCAGTGCGCTGGCGACTGGCGACCGCGGCGCTATTTCCGAAGAAGACTCCGAAGCGATGCAACGCTCGGGACTTGCGCATTTGCTGTCGGTGAGCGGGCTCCACGTGACGGCGGTCACGGCAGCGGCGATGTTCGTCATGCTCCGGCTGCTGGCGCTCAGTCCGACGCTGGCGCTACGCTGGCGATTGCCGATGGTGGCGGCTGGCGCGGGAGCGTTGGCCGCAGTCGGATACACGTTGCTGACCGGGGCGGAGGTGCCGACGATCCGTTCGTGCGCCGCTGCGCTTCTGGTGCTGCTGGCGCTGAGCCTTGGGCGCGAGGCGATCACCTTAAGGCTGGTGGGGGCGGGGGCACTGATGGTGCTGCTGGTCTGGCCTGAGTCGCTGGCAGGTCCCAG
This sequence comes from Sphingomonas sp. IC-56, assembly GCF_021043375.1. Lineage (GTDB taxonomy): Bacteria > Pseudomonadota > Alphaproteobacteria > Sphingomonadales > Sphingomonadaceae > Sphingomonas. The sequence goes on along the minus strand of NZ_JAJNDV010000004.1, from coordinate 157,002 downwards.
CTTTCAGCTGAGCTTTGCGGCGGTCACGGCGATTGTCGCGCTGCATGAAAGCCCACGGCTGCGGGCGTTGTTTACCAAGCGAGAGGAGAGCGGCGCTCGGCGGCTCATGCGTAACCTTGGCTCGCTGCTTCTGACGGGGATCGCCGTTGAGTTGACGCTGATGCCGATCGCATTGTTCCACTTCCACGAAGCCGGCATTTACGGCGCGCTGGCCAACATCGTTGCCATTCCGCTCACCACCTTCGTCATCATGCCTCTGGAAGCGCTCGCGCTCGTGCTGGATCTTGCCGGCCTGGGCTGGCCGGCATGGTGGCTGACGAGCCAAGCGCTCGAGCTGCTGCTGAGCCTTGCCCATGCCGCGGCCTCCGCGCCGGGATCGGTGGCTGCTCTGCCGACCATGCCGGGAGGTGCTTACGCGGCGATCGTCGCTGGTGGTTTGTGGTTGGCACTTTGGCGGACCAAGATCAGGCTGGCGGGGCTGGTGCCGGCCGCGCTGGGGTTGGGCTGGGCGCTGCTTACCCCGGCTCCGGACCTGCTGGTTACCGGCGACGGGCGGCATCTGGCGGTGCGGCTGGCGAATGGATCGATGGCGGTGCTGCGCGACCGTGCGGGCGACTATACGCGCTCGATGCTCAGCGAGAATAGCGGCGCGGGTGACGAACTCGCGCTGCTCGCCGAAGCGCCCGAGGCGCGTTGCAGCGCCGATCTGTGCCTGGTCGATATGCAGGAAGGCGGGCAGCGCTGGCGCGTGGCGGCGACGCGCAGCGGCTATCTGGTCCCCTGGCGCGACATGATGAAGGTATGTGCAGCGTCCGATATCGTCGTGAGCGAGCGGCGGCTGCCTCCGGGCTGCCGCCCACGCTGGCTGAAGCTCGACCGCGACTTGCTGCGGCAGACCGGCGGGGTGGCGATCGAGCTACGCTCCCGCAACATCCGCACGGTTCGCGATGGCGGCGCGCACCCGTGGAAGACGCCGCCGACCATTCAACCGCCGCGAACGCCTCAGTAGCGTCGCAGCAATCCAGCAAGCCGTCCCTGCACGCGCACCTGATCAGGGCGGTAGCGCTGGGCATCATAGGAGCGATTGGCGGGATCGAGCCGGACCATCGCCCCTTCCTTGCGAAAATATTTCAGCGTCGCTTCGGCATCGTCGATCAGGGCAACCACGATCTCGCCATCGCGCGCGGACTCGGTGCGGCGGATCAGGGCATAGTCGCCGTCGAGGATGCCGGCTTCGACCATCGAATCGCCGGCAACTTCGAGCGCGTAATGCTCGCCGGCGCCGAGCAGGGCGGCGGGGACCGGGAGCATGGTGGCACCTTCGAGCGCTTCGATGGGCGTGCCGGCGGCGATGCGACCGTGCAGCGGGATTTCTACCACGTCATTCGCCGCAGCAGGCAACGAGGTGGACGACGCCGGGGATGCGGGCGCCTTCTTTCGCGCGGCGGTCTCAGCTTTGCGTTCGGGCATGCGCAGCACTTCGAGCGCGCGGGCGCGGTTGGGGAGGCGGCGGATGAACTCGCGTTCTTCCAGGGCACTGATAAGACGGTGAACCCCGCTCTTGGACTTCAGGTCCAGCGCTTCCTTCATCTCCTCGAACGACGGCGAGACGCCGGTTTCGTTGAGGCGATCGGCGATGAAGCAGATGAGCTCGTGCTGCTTGCGCGTGAGCATCGGGAAGTCCTCCGGGTCCAGAACATACACGGAACGTTTATGCAATGTTCCTCGAAATTGTCAAGCGAGGTTGAGGATTTCCACCGAGTCGCCGATTTTTCCAGCCCGCGCATGGGGTTGGCGCAAAATCAGACATTGTGCACGTGCCAGGGTCCGCAGCATCGAACTGTCCTGGATCGTGGAGGCGTAGGCATAGCCTTCGCGCAACTCGGCCCGCAGATAGTCGGTGCGCTCGCCATTGGCGGCAAGCGGTTCGCCCAGCACCGCTATGCTCGTGCGCGGCAGCGGGTCGGACGCGCCGGCGAGGTGCGCGACGAGCGGGCGGACGAACAGGATCGCAGTGACGAAGGCGGAGACCGGGTTGCCGGGCAGCCCGGTCACGAGCGTGCGACCAAGCCTGCCCGCCATCACCGGCTTGCCGGGACGCAGTGCCACGCGCCAGAAGTCCATCTGTGCCCCCACCGCCTTGAGCGCCGGCTGGACGAGATCATGGTCGCCGACCGAGGCGCCGCCGCTGGTGACGAGCAGGTCCGCGTCCAGATCGGTAAAGGCGGCCTCCAACACGTCCTGGCGATCGGGAAGGATGCCGAGGTCGAGTATGTCGACGGGGAGATCGGCGAGCTGCGCGGCGAGCATCAGCCGGTTGGTTTCGGGCAGCTTCGCCTCGCCGACCGGAGCGCCGGCCGGCACGAGTTCGTCACCGGTTGCGGCAATCGCCACGCGGACGCGGCGGCGGACCGGGAGAGTGGCGTGGCCCGCGGTGCCGGCCAGGGCAAGACAGGCGGCTCTGAGGCGGGTGCCCGCCTGGAGCAGCAGTTCGCCTTCGGAAAAGTCGAGGCCGCGCCGGCGGACGTTGCGGCCGAGACAAGGCGGGCCTTCGCCGTCGAGCAACAAGGTGGCGCCGTCACGCGCGGCTTCTTCCTGGACCAGCACGGTGTCGGTGCCGGGGGGAAGCGGCGCGCCGGTGAAGATGCGGACCGCCTCGCCCGTGCCGACCTCCCCCGGGTGGGCGCGTCCAGCGGCGCTTTCGCCGACGACCCGCCAAGGGCCCGGCAGGTCGGCGAAGCGCAGCGCGTAGCCGTCCATTGCGGAGAGGTCGGCGGACGGTTGGGTGCGGCGGGCGAGGAGGTCCTCGGCAAGCCAGCGGTTGTGGGCCTGGGCTAGTGGGACCTGCTCTGCGGTGACCGGCTCGGCCAGGGCGAGGAGGCGAGCTTGAGCTTCGGCGACGGGGAGGAGCGGGCGCATGCCCTGCCTTCGTGCAAACTGGGCAGGGTGTGCAAGGCCTTGGGCTTGCCGGGCACCTTGCGCGCGGTCGGCCGAGTGGCCCGTGCGGCGGTTTCCACCTTGGGTGGGCACCGGGGCGGCGTTGAGGCGTTCCTCCCCTCGAACAGGCGCATACCGCGCTGCGACGGAGGATTAAACCATGACCGAAACGACCGTTATCCCGACGAACACCACGACTGCGGCGCCGACGTCGAACAAGAAGACGGCGCTGACCGATGCCTTTCGTGAGCATTTCTCCGGCGACGCGCCGATCACCGACAAAGCAAAGAGCTTTGCCAAGGCGCGGCCCTGGACGAGTGCCGCGTTCGTTGGTGTGGCGGCTGTGGCCGTGCTGAACACCCTGCGCGGCGTGCGCGGCTGAGTTTTTGCAGGCCGGTGCCCTTGGGCGCCGGCCTCGCTGTTGCGGCAGCACTTGGCTGCTCACAGTGGCCGGGCTCGGTTGCGATGCCCTAGAGAGGGCCGCTTGTAAGCATTCGCCTTCTTCTCCCCCTCTGGGAGGATAGTGGCTACGAAATCGGGCGCCGGCCGGTGATCGCGCCGAGATCGCTCGGACGGAGCGGCATGCGGAATTGGCAGAGGATGCGGCCCGGGATCGTTTCGATCACCGAGGCGGGGCCGCCGCCGATCTCGGGCAGTGCCACCCACAGCTGCGCGCCGGGCAGAAGGTGCGCGCGGGTTTCCAGTTCGACAAGTTGGGCGGTCAGACCGCGGACGCGTGCGTTCCACCAGCGTACGCCCTCGCGAACGCGGGCGGGCGCATCGAGGCGGATGGCGTGCCTGTCGGGGATCATGCCCTCGGCTTCGGCCTCGACAGTCCTTGGCGGCGTGCCCGCCAGTGCAGCCTGTTGCACGCCGCGCAGCCAGGGCATCAGCGTCTGCCAGCCGAGATCCTCGTCAAAGGCGATGCCGGCCTGTCTTTCGCGCGCCCAGCGGACGACTCCGTTAAGCGGTCGAAGGCCGTCCAGGGTGAGTTGGACATGGTCGTCCCGTTTCAGGTCCAGCGTGCTGTCGATGCCCAGACCGCCCTGAGAGATGTTGCGCGTACCGCCATGCCACACACGGCCGTCATGACGTATGGCGACGGTCTGGCGCAGCTCGACACGCGGCATGTGTCGGCGGTCGGCAGGCAGCGCGGCGAGGTTGCGGGCGATGGTGCCGATCACGTCGATCGGCTGGTCGAACAGGATGCCGGCCTCACCATCGGTTACCCACTCCATCCGGCCGGGGATGCCCTGGCCGTTGGACAATTCCAACGTGATGGTGTCACCAGGAGCGAGATCGGCGGACAGGCAGAGCGTGGCGCCGACCGTGGTCAGCTTTTCCAGCGAGCAGGCAAATTGCCCTTCGGGCGCGATCAGCAAAGCGGCGTCGAAAGCGGTATGCGCTTCGCGCATGTCCGCGAACGCCCGGGGCGGATCGGCCGCGAGGCTGAACACGGTTCCGGACCTGACAGGCTGCATGACTCGGGATTCTTCCACTGGGTCCTTCACGGGCCAGATCTAGTCCCGGGTATTGAATCCGGCGTTAACGCGGGCTCCGGAAGACCCTGCCGACTGGCGCAGGTCAGGCGGTCCAGTCGCCGGACTTGCCGCCCTTTTTAGAGAGCAGGCGGACTTCGCCGATGACCATCGCCTTATCGACGGCCTTGGCCATGTCGTAGAGGGTGAGCAGCGCGACGGTGGCGGCGGTGAGCGCTTCCATCTCGACGCCGGTCTGGCCGTAAGTGGCAGCGGTGGCGGTGATGGTGACGCCGGTCTCGTCCGGGGCAAGGTCGATCGCGACGCGGGTGAGCGGGAGGGGGTGGCAGAGCGGGATCAGCTCGGCCGTCTTCTTGGCGGCCATTATCCCGGCGATGCGGGCCGTGGCGAGGACGTCGCCCTTTTTGATCGTGCCTTGTTTGATCGCGGTGGCGGCTTGGGGCGACATGGTGATGCGGCCGGTGGCGATGGCTTCGCGGGTGGTGGGCTGCTTGTGGCCCACGTCGACCATGTGGGCGGCGCCGGTTTCGTCGAGATGCGTCAGGGGCTGGGGCATGTTTTGGGGCATGCGCTGGGTTTGGGTGTGGGGCAAGCGTTGGGAGGAGATTGCGTTCACGCGAAGGCGCGAAGACGCGAAGTGAAGAAGGGGGTGCTCCCGCGGAGGTGCAGGGCGCGGAGAAGAAGGTTGTTCGCGCAGAGGCGCAGAGGGCGTTGGCTTGCCGTAGCGGAGTGCGCCGCGTCAGCGGCAGGAATTGGCGACGTGTGTTGTTCAGGCCGCCGCTGGCGCGGCGGGAAGCACGCTCTGCGTCCCCTGCGCCTCTGCGCGAACCTCTTCTTTGCGCCTCCGCGCCTTCGCGTGAACCAACTTTCCTCCCGCGCTGAAGCGAGAAAGCTATTCGAATCAGCCCACCAAGGCTCGGGTGGCGGCTTCCACGTTGTTCTGCCGCATCAGGGATTCGCCGATCAGGAAGCAGCGGATGTCGTGTTGGGCCATGGCGTCGAGGTCGGCACGGCTGGTGAGGCCGCTTTCGGCGACGAAGGTGCAGTCGGCGGGTGCGCGGGCGACGAGTTCATACGTTTTCTGAACGTCGACTTCGAAGGTCTTGAGGTTACGGTTGTTGACGCCGATCAGACGCGATTTGAGCTTGAGGGCGCGGTCGAGCTCTTCGGCGTCGTGAACTTCGACGAGGACGTCCATGCCGTGCTCGAACGCGGCGGCTTCGATCTCGGTCATCTGGGCGTCGTCAAGCGCGGCGACGATGATCAGGATGGCGTCGGCGCCGATCGCGCGGGCTTCCTCGACCTGCCAGGGATCGATCATGAAGTCCTTGCGCAGCACCGGCAGGTCGCAGGCGGCGCGGGCGGCGATGAGATAATCTTCGTGGCCCTGGAAATACTCGTGGTCGGTAAGGATCGAGAGGCAGGCGGCGCCGCCTGCCTGATAGGCGCGGGCGTGCGCCGGGGGATCGAAGTCGGCGCGGATCAGGCCCTTGGACGGGCTGGCCTTCTTGATCTCGGCGATCAGGCCGTAGCCGCCCGCGGCGGCGCGGGCGTCGAGCGCGGCCTTGAACCCGCGCGGCGGGGTTGGCGTGGGCCAGGTGCGCGGGGCCGCTTTACGCTCGGCGACTTCGCGGCGCTTGGTGTCGAGGATGCGGTCGAGAATGGTGGTCATACGTAAGCAATCCAGCGGTCGAGCAGCGCATTGGCGCGGCCGTCGTCGATGGCGTCGGCGGCCTCGGCTGCGCCTTCGGTAAGCGTCTTGGCAGTGCCGGCGACCATCAGCGCGGCGGCCGCGTTGAGGAGGACGGCGTCACGATATGGGCCGGCGTCGCCGAGCAGCAGGCGGCGCAGCGCCAGCGCGTTATGCGCCGGGTCGCCGCCGCGGATTGCGGCAAGGGGGTGCCGGGGGAGGCCGGCATCCTCTGGCGTGATGCGGGTGGGCAGGGTGGCGCTGCCGATGTTGACGGCAATGCTGGGGTGCTCGGTGGAGAGCTCGTCCAACCCTTCCTCGCCCGAGATCACCGCGGCGGCCTCGACCCCGAGCTGTTCGAGGGCTTCGGCATAGATCGGCGCGTAGTCGGGGCGGGCGATGCCAATCAGCTGACGGGTGACGTGCGCCGGGTTGGCGAGCGGACCCATCAGGTTGAAGATCGTGCGGCGGGCGATGCGGCGGCGAAGCGGGCCGATGCGCGCCATCGCGGGGTGGTGGTGCTGGGCGTAGAGAAAGGCGATGCCGAGGTCGCCCAGCGTGTCTTCAGCCTGCGCGGCGGCGCGATCGAGGTCCAAGCCGAGCGCTTCGAGCGTGTCGGCGGCGCCGGCCTTGGACGAGGCGGCGCGATTGCCATGCTTGGCGACGGGGACGCCGCAGGCCGCGACCACCAAGCTGACGGCAGTTGAGACGTTGAGCGTGTGGTGGCCGTCGCCGCCGGTGCCGCACACGTCGATCGCGCCGGTTGGGGCGGTGATCGGGATCAGGCGCGCGCGCATGGCACGGGCAGCCTCGGCGATCTCGATGCTGGTTTCGCCGCGCAGCGAGAGGGCGATCAGGAAATGCTCGATCGCTTCCTCGGGCACGGCGCCATCGAGGATGTCGGCGAAGGCCTGCGCGGCGGATTCGCGCGAGAGCGGGGTCGCGGGGCTGGGAAGGAGCGAGAAGGTGGTCACGCGGCCTCTATTCCGGGGTGGCGGGGGGAAGTCGAGACTTTGTTGCGGCGCCCCTGTTCAGGCCAAGGCCTTGGTCTTCACGCCTGCTGCCTTGAGGAAGTTCGCGAGCATGGCGTGGCCGTGCTCGGTGGCGATGCTTTCGGGGTGGAACTGGACGCCGTGGATGGGAAGCTCGCGGTGGCGGAAGCCCATCACCGAGGTGTCGGACGCCGTGGCGTTGACCACGAGATCGTCGGGCACGTCGGTGACGATCAGCGAATGGTAGCGGGTGGCGGTGAAGGGCGAGGGGAGTTCCGCGAACAGGCCGGTGCCGTCATGTTCGACCGGGCAGGTCTTGCCGTGCATCAGCCCGCCGCGCACGACCTTGCCGCCGAAATGCTGGCCGATCGCCTGATGGCCCAGGCACACGCCGAGCAGGGGCCGGGCGGTGTCGGCGCAGGCGGCGACGAGGTCAAGACTGATCCCAGCTTCGTTGGGGGTGCAGGGACCCGGTGAGATCAGGAACGCCTGGGCATTGCTGGCGAGGGCATCGGCGGCGGTCAAAGCGTCGTTGCGCACGACCTGAACCTCTGCGCCCAGTTCCATAAGATAGTGGACCAGGTTCCAGGTGAAGCTGTCGTAGTTGTCGATGACCAGGATCATGGGCGTGGAGGTAGGCGCTTGGGGGCGTTGGGGCAATTGCCTTGGCGCGGCCACAGATGGCGGGCAACGCTGGCGCGGCAGGGGCGTTGCGTACGCGTAAAGGAGTGTTGATGCTTTCCCAGTTGCTGATCGCCATGCTGATGGCTGCGCCCGTGTCGCTTCAGGATGGCGCGGAGGCGCGGCAGGAGATGCCCAAGCGGGTGCGCTCGATCCTGCTGTACGGCAACGAGCAATGCCCCAAGTCGACTGACCCGGATGAAGTCGTGGTGTGCGCCAATGCGGGCGATTCGCCGTACCGCATTCCCAAGCAGTTCCGCGACAAGCCCGAGGAAGGCCCCACCGGCCAGGCCTGGACCAACCGCATGGAGACGGTGGAGGAAGTAAACCGGGCGGGGCTGCCCAACAGCTGCTCGCCGGTGGGAACGGGCGGGCAGACCGGGTGCACGCGCCAGTGGCTGCGGCAATGGGCGCAGGAGCGGCTGGACCAGAAGGCCAAGGCCGCGCGGGTGCCGTGATCTACTGGCCGAAGCGGGGTTCGCTGGCGCGTGCCACCGCTTCGCGCGCGGCGGCGAAGAGCGCGCCGGATTTGGCCTCGCATTCGCGCTGTTCGTAGGCCGGGTCGCTGTCGGCGACGATGCCGGCACCGGCCTGGACGTGCATGACGCCGTCCTTCACCAGCGCGGTGCGCAGCACGATGCAGCTGTCCATCGACCCGTCGGGCGAGAAATAGCCGACCCCGCCGGCATAGGGCCCGCGGGTTTCCTGCTCGAGTTCGGCGATGATCTGGCAGGCGCGGACCTTGGGCGCGCCGCTGACGGTACCTGCGGGGAAGCCCGCGAAGAGGGCGTCCAGCGCGTCGCTGCCGGGCGCAAGCTTTCCGACTACGTTCGACACGATGTGCATGACGTGGCTGTAATATTCGACCGTGTAGCTGTCGGTGACGCGGACGCTGCCGGCCTCGGCTGCGCGGCCGACATCGTTACGGCCGAGGTCGAGCAGCATGAGGTGCTCGGCGCGTTCCTTGGGATCCGCGAGCAGGCTGGCGCGGTTGGCTTCGTCCTCGGCGGCGGTCTTGCCGCGCGGGCGGGTGCCGGCGATCGGGCGGATCGTGATTTCGCCGTCGCGGGCGCGGACAAGGATCTCTGGGCTCGAGCCGGTGAGCGCGAAGCCGGGCAGGTCGAGATGATAGAGGAAAGGCGAGGGATTCACGCGGCGGAGCGCGCGGTAGAGTTCGAAGGGCGGGAGCGGGAAGGGCGCGGTGAAGCGCTGGGCTAGCACGACCTGGAAGATGTCGCCGGCGGCGATGTAGTCCTTTGCGCTAGCGACCATCTCGGCATAGCGGCCGGGGGCGAGGACGGGTTCGGCTACTATCTCGTCGACGCGGAAACGAGTGGGTTCTGGTACCTTGGTACCCGAGAGGCGGGCAGCGGTCGTGTTGAGGCGCTCACTCGCCTCTTCGACCAGGGCCTTGGCGTCCTTACCCGGCCACACGGGCGCGACGAGGAAGAGGGTGTCGGCAAGGCGGTCGAAGATGAGGATGACCGTGGGGCGCACGAACATCATGTCGGGAACGTCGACTTCGTTCTGTGGAGGGCGCGGAAGATCCTCGACCAGGCCGATCGTTTCGTAGCTGAAATAACCCACCAGACAGGCGAGCGCGCGCGGAAGTTCGGCGGGCACGTCCATGCGGCAGCGTTCGACCAGCGCGCGCAGTGCGCCTAGCGCCGGTTCGGCGCAGGGGGCGAAGGCGTTGCGGTCCGCAAGCCAGTCGCCGTTGATCTCGGCATCGCCGCCGGTGGCGCGGAAGACGAGGTCGGGAGCGAGGCCGATCAGGCTGTGGCGGCCACGCACCGAGCCGCCCTCGACCGATTCCAGCAGGAAGTCGCCGCGGCCCGGCTCGATGAGCTTGAGCGCGGCGGCGACCGGAGTCTCGGTATCGGCGATCTCACGCCGCCACAGCAGCGCCGGCTTGCCCTGTTCGAGCGCGGCCAGCGCCGCTTCGCTGCCGTGGATCACGCTTAACGAACGCCCTGCTGCGCAAGCTGGGCACGCAGCTGCGCCACGGCCTTTTCATTGCGGGTGATGTTCATGTGCGCGCGGATCGAGCGGATGAACTGGCTGGCATATTCGCCACCGACCTGCGGCGCGATGTCGCCGCGGACACGGGCGATAGCCGCCTTGTCATTCGCTGCGCTGTGCTCCTCCACCTGGTCGAGATAGACAACATAGTAGCCCAGGCGGTTAGGCCCTTCGACCAGCTTGGCTTTCTTTGGGGCCATGCTGAACGCCATCTGGATATAGGGTTCCATCTGGCGACCGAGCACCTCGGCGCGCTTCAGGTCGAACGGCTTGGGCGGAGGTCCCTTCTTCACGCCGGCTTCGGCAAAGGCCTGTGCCATCGGCACGCTCTTTTGCAGCTTGGCAACGATCTGGGTCGCCGCGGCGCGTGCCTTTTGCAGCGCCTGGGTCATCAGATAATCGCCCTTCACCTGATCGCGGATCTGGGCCAGCGGACGCGGCGCGGCGGGGACGATGCGTTCAAGCGTGATCAGCGCGAAGCTGCCGTCCTGACCGAGCGCGATCACCTGCGGCTCGTCACCAGCCTGTTCCACCGCGAAGCCGGCGCGCACGATGGCGCCAAGCTGCGGATCGGGCTGAGTCGTGGGCGCGTCGGGGTTCAGGCCCTGGGCAGTGAGTGCGGGCGTGGCCTGCGCCGACAGCTTGGCGTCGCGCACCGCTTCGTCAAAGGTTTTGCCATCGGCGACACCGTCGTCGATCGACTGGCGCAGATCGGCGAGGCGCTGCGCGGTCTTTCGGTCGGTGACTTCCTTGGCGAGTTCAGTGCGAACCTGGTCGAGGGTGCGCGCGGCAACGCGCTCCACCTTTTCAACCTTCAGCACATGCCAGCCGAGCGGCGAGCGTACGGGGCCGACCACGCCGCCTTCGGCCGCGCCAAAGGCGGCGTTGGCGATCTGCGCGGAGGTCTGGGTGGTGAGAGCGGCCTTTTCCACGCCCTCGAAGCTGGTGGGCTCCAGGCCCGCTGCGCTGGCTGCCGCCGCAATGGCCTGGCCGCCCTTCACCTGGCCCGCGACGCGGTTGGCGGTCGCCTGATCGGCGAAGATGATCTGTCGCAGGGTGCGCTTCTCGGTCGCGGCGAAGCGTGCGCCGGCCTTGGCATAAGCGTCGGCGATTTCGGCATCGGTGGCGGCGGACTGCGCACGCACCGCATCGGGCTTCACCACCGCATAGCGGACCACGCGGCGCTGCGGCACGCTGTAGCGCGCGCGGTTGCTCGCGTAGTAGCTTGCCAGCGTCTTGTCGTCGGGATCGGCGCCGGGGTCCATGGCGATGGACTGGACCAGGCCGACCACGCCGGTGCGGCGCTCCAGCAGCAGCGAGGCGTAGGGGAGGACGACCCCCTCGGGGAGCGCGTTGCCCAGCGTCGCGCGGTTCACCAGCCAGCTGCCATAGCGTTGCTGCATCAGGTCCTGGCGGAAGGCGGCCGGCGAGACGCGGTTCTGCGACAGCAGGTCCTCGAACTGCTTCTGGCTGAACTTGCCGTCGACACCCAGAAAGGAGGGGATGCTGGCGATCTCGCCATCGATCAGCCGCTTGCTGACCTGCATGCCCGATTGCTCGGCAAAGGCCACCAGCGCCGCGCTGTTGATGATTTCATCCACGGCAAGGTCGAGGCCGCCCTGGGCCAGGAACTGTTCCATGGTGACAGGCTGGCCCTGACGCTGCGCATTCTGAAGGAAGCGTTCGATGCGATCGCGGACCTCCGCATCGGTCACCTTGTGCTTGCCGACCTGGGCGATGACGGTGCCGCCGCCGCCGGATTCCGCAGAGCGCAGGCCGGTGATGTCGCCCACTGCGAACGCCAGCGCCATGATGCCGAGGAAGATGAACACCGCGATCAGGCCGAAGCGCGACTTGGTGAAGCGGCGGAAGAATTGAAGCATGAAGGGCCGTTCGCAAGAGGGTGTTGAGCGTGCCTTAGGGCCACGGGGCGTTCCCATCAAGCGTATGGCGATCAAGCTGATGGCCCACCAAGCTTGTGCCCGGCGGCAGGCTTGCTATCGCGAGCCAGCGAACAAGGGAGACGGACATGCGCCGCAAACTGGTGGCCGGTAACTGGAAGATGCACGGGCTGCGCTCGCAGCTGAGCGAAGTGGAAGCCGTGGCGCAGGCAGCCGCCGCCCATCCTGAGGTTGATGTGGCGCTGTGCGTGCCCTTCACGCTGATCGCGGCGGCGGTGGACCGTGCCGGTGCGCTCCCGATCGGCGCGCAGGACGTGCACGAGAATGAGCGCGGCGCGCATACCGGCTGCGTTTCGGCCGAGATGCTGCACGAAGCCGGTGCCACACTGGTGATCGTGGGCCATTCCGAGCGGCGCGCCGACCAGAACGAGACCAGCCATGACGCCTGGGCCAAGGCGGCGGCGGCACGGCGCGCGGGATTGCAGGTGATCCTGTGCTGTGGCGAGACCGAGGCCGAGCATAACGCCGGGCGCGCGGAGCGTATCGTGCAATCGCAGATCGAAAAGTCGCTGCCCGACGGCGCTTCGCCCGAATGGCTGACGGTTGCCTATGAGCCGCGCTGGGCGATCGGAACCGGGCGCACGCCTTCACTCGACCAGATCGAATCGATCCACGCGATTCTGCGTGCCAAGCTGCGTATGATGGTGGGGGACGCCGCCGAAGGTATCCGCATCCTGTATGGCGGATCGGTGACCGGGGACAATGCCGAGGCGATACTGGCCGTGGACAATGTCGACGGGGCGCTGGTGGGCGGCGCGAGCCTGACTGCCCAGAAGTTCGTGCCGATCATCGAAGCAGCAGCACGAGCTTCCGCAGCAAAGGGTTAACGAAGGGTAGCATCCCTATCCGTACAAAGCGGGAATGGGATTGGCGGACTAATCGACGCATCAGCGGGGGATGATGCGTCGCCTTGTTTCGGCATTGTCCCCGTCGAGGGAAACAAGCAGCGAGATCCTGCTGGAGCAGTTTCGCGTGCTGCGGCATCAAATCCCGCTGATGTACGCGCTGATCATGGTCGATGCGGCGTTCCTGAGCGTGTCGTCCTACGGCAGCGTGTCGCATGTGTGGAGCGTGGGCGTGCCGACGCTGCTGGGCATGCTGTCTGCAACGCGGGCATTGTTCTGGTTTCGTCGCCGCAATTTCGAACCCGAGCCCGGTCAGGTCCGCCGCTACCTGTTCAGCACGACGCTGGCCGCCGCGCTGCTGGGCTGGGGGTTCGGCGCGTGGGGGCTGTACCTGTATTGCCAGGCCGACCTGCTCGGTCAGGCCTGCACTGCGATATACGTCTTTATCGGCGCGCTCTGCTGTAGCTGCTGCCTGCAGTCGCTGCCGCGCGCGGGCTATCTGGTGATGCTGTTGGGGGCGATGCCGGTCACGCTCCTCATGATCTTTTCGGAAAGCTGGCTGCTGCGCGAGCTTGGCATCAACATGATGCTGGTGGCGGCGGTGATCGTGCGGATGCTGCGCACCAACTTCGCGGGCTTTCGCGAGGTGCTGACGTCGCGACTGGAAATGGCCGCCGAGCAGCGCCGGGCGCGCGAGGCCGAGCAGCGTGCCTATCAGTTGGCCTATAACGATCCGCTGACCGGACTGCCCAACCGCCGCGCGCTGGCCGAAACGCTGGCCGGGCGGCTGCATATCGAAGCAGGAGGCGCCGCTTTCGCGCTGCTGATCCTCGACCTGGACCGCTTCAAGGCGGTGAACGACGTGCATGGTCATCCCGTTGGCGACCAGTTGCTGCGCAGCGTGGCCGATCGGCTGGGCGAGGTGGTGCAGGATCGAGGGCAGAGCTATCGCCTGGGCGGTGACGAGTTCGCGATTGTGCTGGAAGGCGATGATGTGCCGGCGTGCCATGTTGCGCAGGCCATCGTGCAGCGGTTGGGCGAGCCTTTCATCCTGGGCGATCGCGTCCATCATATCGGCGCGAGCGTGGGCACTGCGCTCTACCCGCTGGACGGCGGTGACCGCGAGACGCTGATGCGGCGCGCCGATATCGCGCTGTACCGGGCCAAGCAGGCGGGGCGCGCGCAGTATTGCCGGTTCGAACCCGCGCTGGACGCCGAGATCGGGCGACGCGCGGGCATCGAAGTGGAGATGCGCGAGGCGATCGCCCGCGGCGCCTTCGTCCCGCACTATCAGCCGATCGTCGACCTGCGGTCGGGCGTGGTGATCGGCAACGAGATGCTGGCGCGCTGGCCGCGCCCTGCCGGCGAGGCGATCGGTCCGGACCAGTTCATCCCGATCGCCGAGGAATGCGGGCTGATCGATGAGCTGATGCTCGGCCTGCTGCGGCGCGCCTTCAACGAAACGCGGCATTGGGGGACGATGCTGGCCGTCAACATCTCGCCCAATCAGCTGAAGGACCGCTGGTTCAGCGAAAAGATGCTGGCGGTGATGCACCAGGCGCAGTTTCCGCCGAACAAGCTGACGATCGAGATCACCGAAAACGCGCTGATCACCGATGCGGCGAGCGCGCGCGAGACGATCGGCGCGCTGAAGCAGCAGGGTATCCAGCTGGCGCTGGACGATTTCGGCACCGGCTATTCGTCGCTGCTGCACCTGCAGATGCTGCCGTTCGACCGGATCAAGATCGACCGGTCCTTCGTTGCGACGATGGACCATGATCCCGAGGCGCTGCGCCTGGTGGATGCGATCGTGTCGCTGGCGCGCAAGCTGGATCTGCCCGTGGTCGCCGAGGGGATCGAGTCCGCGGCCACCGCCCAGGCGGTGGCCGATCTAGGCTGCACCTATGGCCAGGGGTTCCACTTCGGGCGCCCCATGGCCAAGGATGAGATAGAGGCGCTGTGGCAGCGGCTCAACTGCCGTAGCGGTCTTTCAGGACCTTCCAGGTTGCTCGCAGGCTGACGGCCTCTGCCCCCTTGGGGCGGCCGGGCTTGGGCGCGCCGTTCCAGCAGAAGATGTCGAGATGGGCCCACTGCGCCTTGTCCGGCACGAATTCCTTCAGGAACAGTGCGGCGGTGATGGCGCCGCCGAACGGACCCTCGGCGGCGTTGACCATGTCGGCGACGTCGGACTTGAGCAGATCCTTGTAGGGATCGTAGAGCGGCATCCGCCACATCGGGTCGAACTCGGTCTCGGCGGCGGCGAGCAGCTCGCTGGCGAGGGTGTCGTCGTTGACGAACAGCGCCTGGAGATCGGCGCCGAGTGCCACCCGGGCGGCGCCGGTCAGCGTGGCGAAATCGAACACGAGCTCGGGATTGTTCTCGGCAGCCTTGGTGAGCGCGTCGCCCAGGATCAGCCGGCCTTCAGCATCGGTGTTGCTGTTCTCGACCGTGATCCCCTTGCGCGAGATCATCACGTCGCCGGGGCGCGCGGCCTCGCCGTTGATCGAGTTCTCGACCGCCGGGACCAGCATGTGCAGGCGGACGGGCAGACGATTCTGCATCACCAACTCGGCCAGCGCGAGGGCGTGGGCTGCGCCGCCCATGTCCTTCTTCATCAGGCGCATGCCGGCGGCAGGCTTGATGTCCAGGCCGCCGGTGTCGAAGCACACGCCCTTGCCGATGATGGCGATGCGCGGGTGATCGGGGTTGCCCCACTCAAGCTCGATCAGGCGCGGCTCGCGACCCTCGCCGGCAGCCTTGCCGACGGCCCAGAGCATGCCATAGCCCTTCTCGACCTCGGCGCCCTTGGTGACGGTGAGCGCCGCGCCATAGGCCTGGGCGAGATCGGCGGCGGCGGCTTCGAGGTCGGCCGGGCCCATGTCGTTGGCGCCGGTGTTGATCCGGTCGCGCAGCTTGAAGGTGACGGCGGCCATGCGGGTTGCCTCCTCCATCTTCACCGGGTCGCCGGTGAGGAGAATGCGCGGGCCCTGAGGAGTCGCGTCCTTTTTCTTGTAGCGGTCGAACTTGTACTGGGCGGCGAGCCAGCCATAGAGCGCCTTGCCGGGCTCACGCCCTTCGACGCGGTAGGTGCCCTCGGGCAGGGTCTCGGCGAGCTTGGCCAGGCACCAGGGCGACAGGCGATCGACATTGCTGACGACGCTGACCACCGACCAATCCTCGGCATTGTCGCCGGGCAGGATCGCGCTGGAATAGCCGCTGGGCGCCAGCTTCTGCGCAGTGGCGGCGGCGCGGTGGCGCGGCGGCTGGGCGGAGAGCCAGGCGTCGAAGCCCTTGGCGTCGATCAGGTGGATGGTGCGCGCGGTCTGGCCGCGATCGGGTTGAATCAGCGAGGAAAGATCGATCATGGTGCTGATCTAGGGCGGGCAAGGCGCCGCGCCTAGTCCCGCGGCGAAGATCGTACGCACGTGCGCATGGCGAAGTCGATCATGTGGAGCAGGCGGTCGCGGGCCTCAGCGAGTCCTGCCGCGCCGCGGTCCTGCGTTTCGAAGTTGAGGTAGCGCAGGCCGTGGAGCACCGCATAGTTGGAGAGCGAGCCGTCGCTGGTGACGACCCGTTCCTGGACGACGTTGAAGTCGGCGGCGACCATCGGGTTGCGGCAAAAGGCGTCGGAGGGCTGCTGGCGGGCGTGGAAGGTGGCGAAGGCCACGGTGTCGTCATCGTCGAACGGCCATGCACGCGTCTTTGACGCTGCCGGCGTGAGGATGTCGTCGCAGAAGCGGATCGAGATGATGCCCTCGCCGCGCGGATCGGCGCGGTTGCAGCGCGAGTCGGTGGGGTCGAAACCGGGACTGTTGGTGTGCAGCGCGATGATCGGTGCGCCCGGTGCCAGCCCTGCAAGGATGCGGCGGGCATAGCCGGGCAGCGCGCTATCGAAGTTGCGGTTGGGGTCGACGGGCTCGCCATGGTCGACTGCGTGGTTGAGGCGGTTGCCGTCGCGCCCGGGGGCGATGCCGGCATCGACTGCGATCAGCGTGCCGCCGTACAGGCGAAGCGCAGCCAGCGCGGCTTCGAAGCCGGCATCTTCATTGTCATGCGGCACGAACCAGAGCGGGCCGGACGGGCGCGCGCGGTTGGCGATCCGCCACAGCCGCCAGGCGGCGCGTTCTTCCTTGAATTCGATCCGCTCGACGGTGAGGCCCTGCCAGTCGGCGGGGCTGCGGTGGCGGGCGAAATCGTCGTCCTGAATGGGGAGTGGATCGACCGGGGTGGTGAGGGTCCCGAGCGCCAGCGCCAGGAGCGCAGACAGCATCAGTCGCGGGGCATGACGATGAACTGCTCGAACCGGCCCTGTGCACCGGGCTCGGCATAGGTGATCGCGACCAGGCGCTGGCCGGCATAGGTGATGCCGTAGTTGCGGTTGACGAAGCCGCCGCGCAGGCGTGGCTTGCCGAGCGGCACGAACGCCTGCGGTTCGCCGAGTGCACTCAGGCTGGCGCGGTAGTCGGCAGTGGCAGTCGCATCGAAATAATAGGCTGCGTTCCGCGTCAGCAGCGAACCGTCGAGCGTGCCGGCGCGGAGCTGGTCGTAGAGTTTGCGCGCCAGGGCGTCGCGGGTCTGGTCGAGCGAGGGCGCCGCGGCTTCGGCCGAGGGGTAGAGCAAGTCGGTAATGCCCTCGGTGATCGCGCCCTGGGCTCCGCCGAAGTCGGCGTTGACCAGTGCGACCACGGCGTAGCGCTTGTCGGGCATCACCAGGTTTTCGGACAGGAACCCGACCGCTTCGCCGCCATGCGACACGGTGGGGGTGCCGCCATGCTCGCCCAGGCTGACGCCGAGGCCGTAACGCGAGGGGCTGCCATCGGCGAGGCGGACTTCGGTTTCCTGCTCCTTCCAGTCATCCGGCGTGAGGACGGTGCGGTTGATGCGGGCGATGTCCCACTTGGCGAGATCGCTGGCGCTCATCGCGAGCTGGCCGGCGGCCCAGAGCCAGCCGGGGGCGGCGGGCTTGGCGGGGCGCACGGGGCCGAGCGCGAAGCGGTGCGTAGGCTGGGGAAAGCCCTTGCCGATCGCCTTGTCCTGATCGACCGGGCGCATGCCGAGCGGCTTGAAGACCTTGGCCTCGAGATAGGACATCAGGGACATGCGCGACACCTTCTCGACGATCATGCCGGCGACGACATAGCCGGTGTTGGAATATTGCCAGGCAGTGCCGGGTTCGAAGTCGAGCGGCTTCTTGCCCCAGCGATCGACGATGCCCTGGGGCGTCGTCGGCTTCTCCATCGCGGCGAAGCTGTAATCCTGCGGCCAGTAATCCTGAAGGCCGGCAGTGTGGCTAAGCAGCTGGCGGATGGTGATGCGGTCGGCGCCCGAGACGTCGGGAAAATACTTCGCGACCTTGTCGTCGAGGTCGAGCTTGCCTTCATCCTCGAGCAGCAGGACCGCGGCGGCGGTGAACTGCTTGGAGACCGAGGCGATCGGGTATTTGGCCTCGGCAGTGGCGCGAGGCAGGCCGGGGCCCTGGTTGCCATAGGCTTTGGCATAGACGATCTTGCCGTCGCGCACGATCGCAATGGATGCCGAAGGCACCTTGGTGGAGGCCAGCGCCTGCGCGACGATCTGGTCTACCTTTGCGGTCTGCTCGGCGGTAAGCGCCTGTGCAGCGGCGGGAACCGCGAAAAGGAAGGCGGCGGCAGCGAAGGCGGTGCGGATCATCGGGGCTCCAGCGATAGGAGCCCCGAGCATAGGCAAACCGCAGCGATGCGTCACCCGGCTTTAACGGCCGAGCGAGCGGGCCTTGCGTGCGGCGTAGCGCGCGTCGCGCAGTGCCTTGAGTTCGGCAGCCGTGGGGGGCGCCTTTGCCTTGCGTTCCGCTTCGGCCTTGGCCTTTTCCTCTTCGAGGCGGAGGCGTTCGGCCTCGGCGGCAGCAGCCTTTTCAGCCTTTTCGCGCGCGATCGCGTCGCGCTTGGCCTGGCGCTTGGCCTCTTCCTCAGCCTCGCGGGCGAGGCGCGCTTCCTGGCGCTTGGCGAGTTCGGCCGGATCGAGCTTGGGCTGGGCCTTCAGGCGCTCAAGCGCCTTCTTCTTGGCCTCGGCGGCAAGGGCAGCGCGGTCTTGGAAGGTCGGTACTTTATAACCCATGAGTTCTCACATGCTGGGGTTGGAAAGGGGTACGCCGTAGAGGTCGTGCTCATCGGCGTCTTCGATGGCGACAGAAACGATGTCGCCCTGCTTGAGGTGCGCGGCGTCGCGAAGGAACACTTCGCCGTCGATCTCGGGTGCGTCGGCCTGGCTGCGGCCCGTGGCGCCCTCGTCACCGACTTCGTCGATGATCACGTCGAGGGTGCGGCCGATCTTGGCCTGGAGCTTGGCGGCGGAGATCGCCGCGGTCTTCTCCATGATGCGGGCGTAGCGCTCTTCCTTGACTTCTTCGGGCACGGCGCCCGACAAGTCGTTGGCGGCGGCGCCTTGGACGGGTTCGAAGCGGAAGGCACCGACGCGGTCGAGCTGGGCTTCATCCAGCCAGTCGAGCAGGTACTGGAAATCGGCCTCGGTCTCACCGGGGAAGCCGACGACGAAGGTCGAGCGGATGGTGATGTCGGGTGCGATCGACCGCCAGTGGCGCAGGCGCTCGAGCACCTTGGCGTCGTTCGCCGGGCGCTTCATCGTGCGCAGGACGCTGGGGGCGGCGTGCTGGAACGGGATGTCGAGATAAGGGAGGATCAGCCCCTCCGCCATCAGCGGGATGACCTGATCGACGTGGGGGTAGGGGTAGACATAATGCAGCCGTACCCAGGGCGCTATCTTGCCGAGTTCGCGCGCCAGGTCGGTCATGTGGGGGACGACTTCTTCGCCCTTCCACATCCGGGGCTGCTTGCGGATGTCGATGCCATAGGCGCTGGTGTCCTGGCTGATGACCAGCAGTTCCTTGGTACCGGCTTCGACCAGCTTTTCGGCCTCGCGCAGGATCGCGTCGGGGCGGCGGCTGACCAGGTCGCCGCGCAGCGCCGGGATGATGCAGAAGGAGCAGCGGTGATTGCAGCCTTCCGAGATCTTGAGATAGCTGTAGTGGCGCGGCGTCAGCTTGAGCCCGGCATCGGGAACGAGGTTGACGAAGGGCGAGGGCGGCATCGGTGCCGCTTCGTGCACTGCGCCGACAACTTCCTCATATTGATGCGCGCCGGTGACGGCGAGGACGTTGGGGAAGCGGGCGCGGATGACCTCGGCCTCCTTGCCCATGCAGCCGGTGACGATGACGCGGCCGTTTTCGGCGATCGCTTCGCCGATCGCCTCGAGCGACTCTTCCTTAGCGGAGTCGAGAAAGCCGCAGGTGTTGACCAGCACGACGTCTGCGCCCGAATAGTCCGGGGACATGGCATAGCCGTCGCTGCGCAGCTTGGTCAGGATGCGTTCGCTGTCGACCAGGTTCTTGGGACAGCCGAGCGAGACCATCCCCACCTTGGGGGCTTCAGGAAGTTTGGTTGCCATGATTGCGGCGCGACATAGGGATTTCTGGGGAAATTGCTAGAGAGGGCGGTTGCGTACCCCTTCGATCGCTTTGGTGCCGCGGAGGATTTAGGCTGCCGCTACCGGTCCCTTGAACAGGAAGAACGCGCCCGCGGCGATCAGGGCGAAGCCGATCAGGTGATTGGGGGTGATGCGCTGGCCTAGGTACAGGATCGAGAACACGGCGAAGACGCACAAGGTGATGACTTCCTGCATGCCCTTGAGCTGCGCGGCGGAATAGATGCTGCTGCCCCAGCGGTTGGCGGGGACGGCCAGGCAATATTCGAAGAAGGCGATGCCCCAGCTGACCAGGATGACTGCCAGCAGCGGCTTGTCCTTGAACTTCAGGTGCCCGTACCAGGCGAAGGTCATCAGGACGTTGGAGCCGATCAGCATCAGGATCGGGAGGAGGCGGGCGAGCAGGGGTGCGGTCATGCCGCGACCATGTCGCCCGCGCCGGTGAGGTCAAGCCTGAGGGAGGGCGTCGCGACAATCTCGATCACGGTGTCGCCGGCGAGCAGCGTCGCCGCCTCGGCATCGGCGAAGCTGTAGGCTTCCCCATTGCGGCGAAGCTGGACTCCCAGCCCCGTAGCGATGGCGCTCAGGGGCTTGCCGATCTCCTCGACGCGCACCGGGCGCTCGGTCAGCGCGACCTTGCCGCGCGCGGAGGCGAGGTCGGCGAGGTAGTCGGCGATGTTGGTGCCGGTGCACGAACTTGCGAGCAGCAGGCCCGCAAAGCTGACCGGGTTGATCACGGTGGTGGCACCCGCCGCGCGGGCGGGGAATTCATTGTCCTCGTTGCGGACGATGACGCTGATCGGCAGATCGGGGGCGAGATGCCGGGCGGTCAGGGTGATGAGGATCGAGGTGTCGTCGCGCCCGGCGGCGACGATCAACGCCTCGGCCTGGGTGATCCGGACTTCCTCCATCAGCTGGTCACGCGTGGCATCGCCCTGGACGACGATGCAGCCGCATGCGTGGGCGCGGGCGATCGCATCCGCATCCGCGTCGATCACCACGAAGCTTTCAGGCGGAGTGCCGCGCGCGATCAGTTCGTCGACGGCTTCGGAGCCGGTCTTGCCATAGCCTGCGATCACGATGTGGCCGCGCAGGTTCCGCTGGATAATCGTCATGCGCCATCTGTCCCAGCTACGCTTGAGCACGAAATTGTAGGCAGTGCCGAGGAAAAGCAGCACCACGAACACGCGGATCGGCGTCACCACCAGCGCATCGAACAGCCGCGCGCTCGTGCTGACCGGCACGATGTCCCCATAGCCGGTGGTGGTGATCGAGATCGACGTGAAATAGATGATGTCGAGGAAGCTGACATGCCCGTCGGCGGTGTCCTTCAACCCCTCGCGTTCGATCCAGTGCACGCCGACCGCGAGCGCGAGCAGCCCCAGCACCGCCGCTACGCGCCAGCCGATCGCCAGCCATACCGGCAGGCTCGACTTGCGTTTCAACGTGCCGGGCTGGAGCGCCATCAGCGCGCCGGAAGCCGGGTGAGCGGATCGACGGGGGTGCGGCCTTGGCGGACCTCGAAATGGAGCTCGGGGCGATCGGCAAAGCCGGAATTGCCCGAGCGGGCGATGGTCTGGCCCTTGCGCACCGACTGGCCGCGCTGGACGAGCAGCTGACCGGCATGGCCGTACACGCTGGTCATGCCGTTGCCGTGCTTGAGGATGACGAGGCCGCCCAGTGCGGGCACGTCGCTGCCGACATAGGCAACGACGCCGTTCGCCGCTGCGAGCACAGGCGTGTCGAGCGGCACGGCGATCTTGATGCCGTCGTTGCGCTCGCCGCTGCGGCCTGGGCCGAAACGGCGCACCACCTTGCCGGTGACCGGCCAGGCGAGCAGACCGGCGGCGCGCTTGGCAGGGGCGGCAACCGGCGTGGTCGCCGGCAGGACGCGGGCGGAGGAGGCTGTCGGCTTGGCCGGCGCGGCATTGACGGCGAGCGCGGGTTCGCCGCCGGTCAGGATATCGTCGATGTCGATGTGGAAGCGCGCGGCGCGCTGCTCCAGCGTTTCGGGACCGGTCTGCGGGATCAGCAGCCGCTGTCCGGTGCGCAGGATATAGGGTTCGGTAAGCGCGTTGGCTGCGACGACCTGCGACCAGGCGACGCTATAGGCACGGGCGATGGCGATGCCGCTCTCGCCGGCGCGGACCAGATGGTAGCGGCCGCCGGGGATCGTAAGCCGCTGGCCGGCGCGCAGCATGTTGGGGGCGGGGATGGCGTTCGCACGGGCAATCGCCTCGGCACCCGCACCTGTCTTGGCGGCGATGGCGCCCAGCGTATCGCCGGGCTGCACGACATAGGTGGAGCTGGACACCTGGCGGGCATCGGCGACGACGCGGCGGGCTTCCCAGGCAGGCGGTGGGGCAGGCAGGGCGCGGACGTCCTGGTCCAGCGCGCGGCGCTCATACTCGCTCTCCGGCACCTGCTGCGGCGTTCGTGAAGGCAGAGGGCGCTGTTGCTGTGACGCGGGCTGCGGCATTGGCGGCGGCTCGCTTGCCGCCGAACTGTAGCCCGAAGGCGGAATGCATCCCGCCAATGCTGCGCCCGCAACGACCGCGAAGCCTGCGTGCCGATATGTCCTGGTCAACCCCCACATGGCGTTAACTATAGACGGATTTCAGCCTTTCGAGCGAGTCCCTGTGGGTGAGATCGAGTTGCAGCGGGGTGACGGTGACATAGCCCTGCTCGATCGCCTCCAGGTCAGTGCCGGGGACAGGCACGATCGGCAGGCGGCCCATGGCCAGCCAGTAATAGTCGAAGCCACGCGGATCGGTACGCTTGTCGACGCCGACGCGGCCATAATCGCGCAAGCCCTGCGACACGACCTTGATGCCCTGCACCGCGTTGGACGCGACCGGCGGGAAGTTGATGTTGACCAGCGTGCGCGGCGCCCATTCCATGTCGAGCAGCGGCTTGAGCGCGCGTTCGCCCCAAGCCTCGGCAGCGTCGAAGGACACTTTGTCGCCCGAGCCGGTATGCGCATAGCGCTGGCTGAGCGCGACCGAGCGGATGCCGGCGAGTGCGCCTTCCATCGCGGCGGACACGGTGCCCGAATAGCTGACATCCTCGGCAATGTTGCCGCCGCGGTTGATGCCGGACAGGATCAGGTCCGGCTTGTTGTCCTTCATCGCCTCGGCCAGCGCGAACATCACGCAGTCGGTGGGCGTGCCATGGACGGCGTAGCGGTTCTCACCATGGCGGCGGACGCGGAACGGGTCAGTCAGCGAGAGCGAGCGGCCCTTGCCCGATTGCTCATCCGCCGGCGCGATGACCGTGATGTCGTCGGAAATGGTGCGGGCAAGCTTCTCCAGCAGCGCGAGGCCGCGGGCGTGATAGCCGTCGTCGTTGGTGAGGAGGATGCGCATCAGCGCAACGGTTCCAGTAGCTCCAGCCCGCCGAGATAGGGGCGCAGCACCTCCGGCACCGCAACCGCGCCATTCTCCTGCTGGTAGTTCTCGACCACCGCCACCAGCGTGCGGCCGACCGCGAGGCCGGAACCGTTGAGCGTGTGGACGAAGCGGGTGCCCTTTTCGCCTTCGGGGCGATAGCGGGTGTTCATGCGGCGCGCCTGGAAATCGGTGCAGGTCGAGCAGCTGGAGATTTCGCGGAAGCGCGCCTGGCCCGGCAGCCACACTTCGAGATCGTAGGTGCGCGCGGCGGTGAAGCCCATGTCGCCGGTGCACAGCTTCATGCGACGATAGGCCAAGCCCAGCTTGTCGAGGATGCCTTCCGCGCAGGCGGTCATGCGCTCATGCTCGGCTTCGGAGGCTTCGGGGGCGGTGATGGAGACCATCTCCACCTTTTCGAACTGGTGCTGGCGGATATAGCCGCGCGTGTCGCGTCCGGCTGCGCCGGCTTCGGAGCGGAAGCACGGGCTGAGCGCGGCAAGGCGCAGCGGCAGCACGTCGTTCTGCAGGATCTGCTCGCGCACCGAATTGGTCAGGCTGACTTCGGCGGTGGGGATCAGCCAGCGGTCGTCGGTGGTGTGGAAGCTGTCTTCGGCGAACTTGGGCAACTGGCCGGTGCCGAACATGGTCTCGCCACGGACGAGCAGCGGGACCACGGCTTCCTCATAGCCATGCTCCTGCGTCAGCGTGTCGAGCATGAACTGACCGAGCGCGCGGTGGAGCCGGGCGGCGGGGCCGCGCAGGAAGGTAAAGCGCGATCCCGAGATCTTCGCGCCGGTCTCGAAGTCGAGCCCGAGCGCCGGGCCGATCGCGTCATGCTCGCGCGGCTCGAACGCGAAGCTCGGAACGGTGCCGCGTTCGTGGACGAGGGCGTTGTCCTCCTCGCCACCCCCCTGGGGCACGTCGCGCAGCGGCAGGTTGGGGATCGCCGCGAGCATCTCGTTCAGCTCTGCGCCGACTGCCTTTTCCTCGGCATCGATCTGCGGCATCCGCTCCTTCAACGCGGCGACTTCGGCCATCAGGTCGGTGGGGTCGTCGCGGCGGGCCTTGGCCGCGCCGATCGCCTTGGACGCTTCGTTGCGGCGGGACTGTACCGACTGCGCTTCGGTGATCAGCGCGCGGCGGCGCTCGTCCAGCGCGAGCAATTCTGCCGAGCGGGGTTCCACTCCGCGCAGGGCAAGGCCCTTGTCGAAGGCTTCGGGATTTTCGCGGATCGATCGGATGTCGTGCATGGCCGACGCTATGACGGGGGCGACAAAACCGCGCAACCCTGGCGCGAAGCAGGGCGTTAGGGAGGCAGAACCGAAACAAGGAGACAGGTTTATGCAGGTTCCTCATCAGGCAGTGGTTCTGGTTGCCGACGGGCGAAAGATGCTGTTCCTCAGGAATCAAGGGGATGCCGAATTCCCGAACCTGCAGGTCGAGGCCAAGGAGATCCACGAGAACCCCAAGGACTCGGACCAGAAGCGGGATCAGTCGGGCCAGTCATCCTCGACGCAGAGCGGCCCCGGTGCGCCGGCGGTGGCGCAGAACGGATCGATGCACGCCAGCGGCGGCGGCGCGCAGTTCGCGCCCGCACGCGGGCTGATGGGCGAAACCGACTTCCACCAGCTGGAAGAAGACAAGTTCGCCGCCGAAACGGCGGACATGCTGAAGAAGCGCGCGCTCAACAACGATTTCGAATCGCTGATCATCGTGGCGCCGCCCAAGACGCTGGGCGAGCTGCGCAAGCATTATCACCAGTCGGTGAGCGAGCGGCTGACCGGGGAGATCAGCAAGGACCTGACCGGGCACACGGTGGTCCAGATTGAGGAAGCGCTGTTGAAGGCGGAATAAGACAAGCGAACTGCCCCGGCGCGCGGCCGGAGAGCCGGGAGCGGAATCCTTAACTCGCGTTCGTCATCCCGGCCTTGAGCCGGGATCCCGCTTCTTCTTCTGTGGGGCAAGGCAGCGGGACCCCGGCTCAAGGCCGGGGTGACGAAAGAAGAAGGGGCGCTCTGAATCTAGGATAAAGGGCGGCGCCTAAGAGACGCGCTCCTCAGGCCTCGGCAGCTGCTGCCGGGGCCTTTTTGCTGAACCGCTTGCGGACGACCAGCGCGGCCGCGGCGCCGCCGAACAGCAGCACCATCGGCGGGGCAGGGACCGGCGCCGGCCCGCCCGAGCCGCCGCTGCCACCCGAGCTGCCACTGCCGCTGCCGCCGTTGCTGCCGCTCGAGGTCCAGCCGCTCGAGCCGTTCCATCCGCTGGAGCTGCCGGGCTTGTCGGGCTTATCAGGATAGTTGGGCTTGTCCGGCTTGCCAGGCTTGTTGTCCTGATCCTGGTCCTGATGTTGACCCTGGCCTTGTCCTTGACCCTGGCCTTGGCCTTGGCCTTGGTTCTGTTCCTGGTGGTTATTGTTCTCGTTCTGGTTGTTGTTGTTATTGTTGTTCTTATTCTCGTTGTTGTTTTCGTTGTTATTCAGATTGTTGTTCTTGTTGTCGATCTCGATGTTGATGTCGACGCCGCTGCTGCCGGAGCTGCTGCCCGAGGCCGAGCCGCCGAAGAACCCGCCGGCGAAGAACCCGCCCGCAAAGCCGCCGCCGCCCGAACCGCCGATCACGCCCGAGCTGCTCGATCCGCCGGAGCTGGACGACACGAACGGCGCCGGCACCGGAATGGGCGCGCCCTGCGCGGTCATCACCACCACCTGCGGCTGGGCCTGAGCGGTCGTCGTGGTGGTGGTCTTCACGACTCGGCGCAGCGTCTTCTTCGCGACTGCGGCGGTGGCGACCTTGCGCACCACGCGCTTCTTGGCGACGACATGCTGCTTGACCACCTTGGGCTGCTGGACGCGCTCGGCGACGTAAACGCCAGAGCCACCAATCACTGCACCGCCACAAGCGCAGGCGCAGAGTTTCGCCAAAGCCATGCGAACCGACATGATGTCCCACTCTCTTGTTGCTGGACAGTGCTGCCGACGTTTGCATCGACACCAGTGCGCCACTCCTTGGATAGAAAGTGCAAAACAAACTATTAAGCGCAAGTGGGTGAATGGCTGTTAACCTTGATCCGGGACGTATTTCTTTGCCCACGCAGGAAATATTATGGTTAACGTTCGATAACGGCACAGATGCTATGCCCGCCGGTGCGGCAAACCTGCGCGCCGCCGAACAGTGCGAACTCGGACGATGAACTTAGCTCCGGCTAATATCCATGCAGGAAGAGGGTATTGACGCGCACAATCATTCGCTTGTGAAGGCGATGTTGCGAAAGTATAGGCGCGTCCGGGCAACTGGCGGTTTTCGGGGGCTTGGCCACTCGAACACCGGTGAGGAGAGTGGGGATGGCTACCGTTTTGGACTGCTACGACGAACCCGAGAAAACCCTGCCGTCTGCGGCGAACGACCGTCCGGACGGATACAGGCCGCACAATGACGAGCCCTTTATGGGGCCAAGGCAGCTCGCCTATTTTCGCGACAAGCTGCACGCCTGGAAGGATGCGATCTGCCGCGAAGCCGCCGGTACGCTGAACCATCTTCAGACCGACACGCTGCGCGAAGCGGATTTGACCGACCGCGCGTCGAGCGAGACGGACTGGTCGATCGAGCTGCGCACCCGCGACCGCCAGCGCAAGCTCATTTCCAAGATCGACGCGGCACTGCGCCGGATCGAGGAAGGCGAATATGGCTATTGCGAAGTGACCGGCGAGCCGATCCCGCTCGGCCGCCTGGAAGCGCGTCCGACCGCGACCATGACGGTGGAAGCGCAGGAGCGTCACGAGCGCAACGAAAAGGTCTCACGCGAGGAATAACGTGTGGGGGACCGGGCGGCGGCGCGGATTCTTACCGATTCGATAAGGATTGCTGGTGTAATCCGCCCACCAGCCCCTTACGCGTTTGAGCAGTACCGATGGAACAGTTTACGCCTGAATCGATGAACGCGCTATCTGCGGAGGACTTTACGGTCCCGCGCAGTGGCGCCCGCGACAGCTTATTGCTGACCGCGCAGTTCCGCGTGGATGGCGAGGAAGTTCACCAGGTTCGCGTGCGCAACCTGTCTTCGGGCGGGCTGATGGCCGAGTTTGCCGGGCCGATCATGCCGGGTACCCCGGTGGAGATCGAAGTGCGCGGCGTGGGCTGGGTCAGCGGGCGTATCGCCTGGGCGACGGACGGGCGGGTGGGCGTCGCCTTTTCGAGCGAGATCGATCCGATGCGCGCGCGCCGGCCGGTGGGCAAGGGCGGCTCCACGCCTGGCTATCGGTCGCGCTGAGGCGCATCGCAATGACCGGGGCAGCGGCAGGCATGCCCCGCCCCGGGTCGCGCCGTGTTTAGCGGCCGAGCTCTTCCTTTAGCCGCAGCTTTTCCTTCTTGAGCTGCGCGATCAGCATCTGGTCGGGCAGTGGCCGCTGCGACTCGGAGCTGATCTGCTGATCGAGCTTCGTGTGCTTGGCGCTGAGAGCCGACAGGTGCGCATTCTGCATGGAAGTTCTCCTTCAGGGTCGCTGGGGGATGGAAGTAGAACAGCTTTTGGCGGGCGTGTCTCGCCCGGATCGCCCACACGCGACGACGCGTCGAAATCGCGCGATGGTCCGTTGCGATACGCGGGCCCATGGTGCAGGAAGCCGCCACGGGGGCGTGCATGAGCGTAGGCGAGATACAACAGCGGCTGGAAGCGCTGCGATCCGAGCACCGCGATCTGGACGTGGCGATCCTGGCGCTGCTCGATACCGGCACCGCTGACCAATTGCAGATTGCCCGGCTGAAAAAGCGAAAGCTCAAGCTGCGTGATGAGGTCACCCTGCTGGAAGATCAGCTGGTGCCGGACATCATCGCATGATGCTCCGTCTTCATACGCCTGCCTGAGATTAAGCATTTTGTTGGGCCAGCCGCTGTGGCAATCGTCGCGGGCATGACCAGCCACAGCGCATCCTTGATCCATCGGCGGCTGATCGACTCGCTGTATATCGAGGCGATGCTGCTGGCCGACGAGGCGCGCGCCTATTTCGACATTGTCGGGCGCAGCGAGCGCGATGGTCTGGCGGCGCTGCATCGGGTGGCATTTTCGTGCGAGTCGCTGAAGGTGACGACGCGGCTGATGCACATCATCGCGTGGCTGTTGACGCAGCGCGCGGTGGAGGGCGGCGAGATCCCGCGGCGCGACGCACTGCTGCCCTCGCGGCGACTGGGCGAGGCGCCGGAGACCGACGCCGCGACGCTGGCGGCAATGCCGGGACAGGCGGCGGCGATCATCGGGACCAGCATCGGGCTATACCGGCGCGTAGCGCGGCTGGACCAGACGCTGGAGCAACCCGCGGCGGTGTCCAGCCCGGCGCGCAACATGATGGACCGGCTGGCGGCGGCTTTCTGAGCTTTCCCCGTCATCCCGGCCTTGAGCCGGGAGCCCGCTTCTTCTTCCTCTGACGGTCAAGTCAAAAGGCAGCGGGACCCCGGCTCAAGGCCGGGGTGACGAAGGAAAAAGGACGAGCCCCCACTTAGACCAGCGCCGCTCGCGCCGCGTCATACTCCGCCTTCATCCGCTCGATCCGCACCGCGGCCGGCTCCACCGTGCGCACCGCGCCAATGCCTTGGCCCGAGCCCCAGATGTCCTTCCACGCCTTGGCCCCGCCAAAGTCCATGGCCGTGGGATCGCTTTCGGGCAGCTTGTCAGGGTCGAGCCCGGCGGCCAGGATCGAGGCTCGGAGGTAATTGCCGTGCACCCCGGTGAACAGGTTGGAGTAGACGATGTCGCCCGCCCGGCCGTCGACCACC
Source organism: Sphingomonas sp. IC-56 (assembly GCF_021043375.1). Taxonomy (GTDB): domain Bacteria; phylum Pseudomonadota; class Alphaproteobacteria; order Sphingomonadales; family Sphingomonadaceae; genus Sphingomonas. The sequence goes on along the minus strand of NZ_JAJNDV010000004.1, from coordinate 127,745 downwards.
CCCTGCTTGTAGGCGGCGACGGCATTGGCTTCATCGGTGGCAATGAAGGGCGAGCCGATATAGGCGAGATCGGCGCCAAGCACCTGCGCCGCAAGGATCGCGCGGCCGGTGGCGATCGCACCTGACAGGATTAGCGGACCGTCGAACCAATCGCGGACTTCCTGCACCAGCGCAAAGGGGTTGAGCCGGCCGGCATGACCGCCGGCGCCCGTAGCTACCAGGATCAGCCCGTCGGCGCCCTTCTCCACGGCCTTGTGCGCGAAGCGGTCGTCGATCACGTCGTGGAGGGTGATGCCGCCCCAGCTATGGACGGCATCGTTGAGTTCGGGCCGGGCGCCGAGCGAGGTGATGACGATCGGCACTTTCCACTTGGCACAGGTGGCGACGTCCTGCTCCAGCCGCTCGTTGGAGCGGTGCACGATCTGGTTGACGGCAAAGGGCGCGGCGGGAGTATCCGGATGGTCGCGATCCCAGGCGGCGAGTTCTTCGGTGATGCGGTGAAGCCACTCGTCCAACTGGCTTTGCGGCCGGGCGTTGAGCGCCGGGAAGGAGCCGACGATCCCGGCCTTGCACTGGGCGATGACCAGTTCGGGTACCGAAATGATGAAGAGCGGCGATCCGATGACGGGCAGCCGGAGACGGTCGAAAAGCGGGGGCAGGGCCATGACGAAACTGTAGCGCCTCGCATGCCGCTGTCCATGCCGTGCCCCGGAACGCTACGGCAGGCGGGGCCGCGCCTCAGCCGACTCGGGTGAGCCCGGAGGCATATTGCCGCTGCTTGGCAGCGTAGAGCGCGGCGCTGGCCTTCAGCAGCGCCTTTTGCGCGTCGTCGAGCGGGCGTACCGCGCGGGCGGGCGAGCCCATGATGAGGTGGCCGGACGGAAAGGTTTTGCCCTCCGTCACCAGTGCGCCGGCGCCGACCAGGCAATCCTCACCGATCACCGCCCGGTTGAGAATGGTCGCGCCCATACCGATCAGGCTGCGGTTGCCGATGGTGCAGCCGTGCAGGATGGCGTGGTGACCGACCGTCACGTCCTCACCCACCGTGCAGGGCGCGCCGGGGTCGGAATGCAGCATCGCGCCTTCCTGGATGTTGGAGCGCGCGCCGACGGTGATCGGCGTATTGTCGGCGCGGATCACCGCGCCGAACCAGACGCTGACGAGTTCGGCGAGTTGAACGTCACCGATCAGATCGGCGCTGGGGGCGACCCAGGCATCCGACGCCAGAACAGGCCGCTCGCCGCCGATCTCGTACAGCGGCACCGCTTAGAACAGCGGCGCGTCGAAGCCGGCGGGCAGCTGCGGCTGCAGGCCGAGCGCCATGGCGATTGCGACTGCCCCCAGCAGCATCGCCAGGGTCGAGGACAGCGAGAACAGGCCCCAGCCGACCATGGTCATCATCTGCGGGGTCGGACGCTGCTGGCGCTGGTTGCGCTGCATCGCCATCACCACGAACATGCCGAGCATCGCGTACATAAAAATCAAGAATTCGATCATGATAGCCCTCCCCGGCCGTTCGGCTTCCTGGCTAGCGGGACAAGGTTAACGGTTCAATGCCGTGCTGTTACGGATCGTCGCGTAAGATGGGCGTTGATCGCGGCTTTGGCCGCGCGGGGCCTGTATCGTAGGGCCGCTTGCATCGCGGAAGCGCCCCGACTAGAGAGCCGCGACTTTTCCACAATTTGTAGCAGGAGCCGCACGGCCATGGCCGCGACCCGGACCTTTTCGATCATCAAGCCCGATGCAACGCGTCGCAACATCACCGGTGCAGTCACCAAGATGCTGGAGGAAGCCGGCCTGCGCGTCGTCGCTTCCAAGCGCATCCAGATGAGCCGTGAGCAGGCCGAGGGCTTCTACGGCGTGCACCGCGAGCGCCCCTTCTTCAACGATCTGGTCGAGTTCATGATCTCGGGCCCGGTCGTCGTGCAGGTGCTGGAAGGCGAGAACGCCGTGCAGCGCAACCGCGACATCATGGGCGCGACCAACCCGGCCAATGCCGATGCCGGCACGATCCGCAAGGAACTGGCCGAGTCGATCGAGGCCAACTCGGTCCACGGCTCGGACTCGGAAGAGAATGCCGAGATCGAGATCAACTTCTTCTTCAAGCCCGAAGAGATCGTCGGCTGATCATTTCGCTTCCGCAATGAAGCTGGAAGGCCGGGGCATTTGCCTCGGCCTTTCTCTTTTGAGCGATCCTTCTACCCTCTACAGCACCCTCAACGCGCCAGAGTAATCCCATGCTTCGCCTGTCCGGACTCGCCCTTCCGCTCGACCATGCACCCGAAGCGATCCCGTCTGCCGTCGCCAAGCGCCTGGGTGTCGGGGAAGATGCGGTGCTGGAGTACAAGGTGTTCAAACGCGGCAACGACGCGCGCCGCAAGAACGCGATCCAGCTGGTCTACACGGTCGACGTGACGCTCGTCGACGAGGTCGAGGTGCTGGCACGCCTCGCTGGGGACAAGGACGTGCGCGCAACCCCGGACATGGCGTACCGCTTCGTCACGCAGGCGCCGCAAGGCTGGAGCGGGCTGCGGCCGGTGGTGATCGGGGCCGGGCCCTGTGGCCTGTTCGCCGGGCTGATCCTGGCGCAAATGGGGTTTCGCCCGATCATCCTGGATCGTGGCAAGATCGTACGCGAGCGGACCAAGGACACCTGGGGCCTGTGGCGCAAGTCCGAGCTGAACCCGGATTCCAACGTGCAGTTCGGCGAGGGCGGGGCGGGGACGTTTTCGGACGGCAAGCTTTATTGCCGAGTGAAGGACCCGCGCTTCCTGGGCCGCAAGGTGCTGGAGGAGTTCGTGAGGGCCGGCGCTCCCGACGACATCCTGTGGGAGGCGCATCCGCATATCGGCACCTTCCGCCTAGTCACCATGGTCGAAAGCATGCGCCGCACCATCGAGGAGCTTGGCGGCGAGTATCGCTGGCAGACGCGAGTCGATGATGTGGCGCTCGACCGGCTTGCCGACGGTCGCCACAAGCTGCGCGGGCTGCACCTGCATGATGGCAGCTTCCTGGAGGCGGATCATGTCGTGCTGGCGGTGGGGCACAGCGCACGTCCCACCTTCCAGATGCTCCACGACCGGGGTGTGCACATCGAGGCCAAGCCTTTTTCAATCGGGGTGCGGATCGAGCATCCGCAAAGCTGGGTCGACCAGGCGCGCTACGGCAAATGCGCCAAGCATCCCGATCTCGGCGCGGCGGCGTACAGCCTGGCGCACCACTGCGAGAATGGCCGTACGGTCTATAGCTTCTGCATGTGCCCGGGTGGGCGCGTGGTGGCAGCGACCTCCGAAGAGGGCCGCGTGGTCACCAACGGCATGAGCCAATATTCGCGGGCCGAGTTCAATGCCAACTCCGGGCTGGTCGTAGGGATCGACCCGGCGCGCGATTATCCGGAAGGGCCGTTGGCGGGAATCGACTTGCAGCGGCATTGGGAATCGCTGGCGTTCGTCGCAGGCGGATCGAACTACCATGCGCCGGCGCAGACGGTGGGCGACTTCCTGGCCGGGCGGCCCTCGACGGCGCTGGGCGAAGTGATCCCGTCCTATCAGCCGGGCGTGACCCCGACGGATCTCTCCACCTGTTTGCCGCCGTTCGTGCTGGAGTCGTTCCGCGAGGCGCTGCCGGCGTTCGGGCGCCAGATCGCGCGCTATGACCATCCCGATGCGGTAATGACCGGGGTCGAGACGCGGACGTCCTCGCCGATCCGGATCACGCGCGGGGCGGACTTCCAGAGCCTGAACGTCGAGCGGCTGTTCCCGGCGGGCGAGGGCGCGGGCTATGCTGGCGGGATTCTCTCGGCGGCGATCGACGGGATCAAGGTCGCCGAGGCCGTGGCCAGGAGCATCACCGCAAGCTGAGGTCCGTCAGGCTGTACGGGGAAGGGTAATCGTCGCCAGCAGGCCGCCGCCCTCCCGGTTCGCCAGCGTGATGGCGCCGCCTGCATCGCTAACGATGGCGTTTGCGAGCGCTAGCCCCAGGCCGATGCCGCCGGTCTCGCGGTTGCGGGAGCTTTCCAGCCGGGTGAAGGGCGTGAATACCGCGGCGAGCTTGTCCTCGGGTATCCCCGGGCCGCGGTCGGCGACCTCGATGCGGACGCGCTCGGCGGTGGGCACCAGGCGGACTTCGGCGCCGCCGGCATATTTAACCGCGTTCTCGATCAGGTTGCGAACGGCGCGGCGCATGAGGGCGGAGCGCAGGTGCATGCGCAGGCGTGGCGCTTCTTCGAACTGCACATCGTGGTCGAGATCGCGGAAGTCCTCGACCACGGCGTCGATGAGCGCGGACAAGTCGACATCGGTGGCGGGCTCGCTGGGGCGGCCGAGACGCGCGAGCGAGAGGATGTCCTCCAGCGTGCGGTTCATTTCGTCGATGGTGTCGGCCATGCGGTTGCGGTCGTCGTCATCCTCGACCGACTCGATGCGCACCCGCAGCGCCGCCAGCGGCGTGCGCAGGTCATGACCGATGGCCCCTAACATGCGGTCCTTTTCGTCGAGCATGGCCGTAACGCGGCGGCTGAGGTGGTTGTACGCGCCAATTACCGCGCGGACGTCGCTCGGACCGCTTTCCTCAAGCGGGGGCACGCCATCGCCCGGGCGGAAGCTGCGCGCGGCCAGCGCAAGGGTGCGGAGCGGGCGAGCGATCCGCCGGCCGGCCAGCAGCAAGGGAATCAGCACGACGATGTAGAGGATGAGGGTTTGCGCGACGAGCTGCCAAACCAGTCCGCGCTCCATGCGCGGCCAAGCGCCGCGCAAGGACAGCCACCGCCCATCCGGCATTTCCACTGCGACGCGAAGCTCGCCGCCCGCGCGGCGGAGGCGTTCGGCGCGGTTGGCGGGTATCCCAGGAAGCGGGTGATCGGGGGCGATGCGCTGGACCGTGACAATGACCTGGAGCGGCTTAATGCCTGCGTCTTGCAGGCTCTGGCGAAAGTCGGCTTCTAGGTCGCTGCGCCGCTCGCCGCCGGCAATGGGGTTGGCCGCGGTGACCTGAACGCGCGAGCCGCCCTGCGAAGCTTCGCCGGTGCGGCGTCCGCGCGCCCTGTCGGGCGGGGCCGGGTTGTTGAGCCGTTCGCTGGTGTCCACCAGCCGCGTCACTGCAGGTACGATGACCTGGCTGTAGCGAAAGGCGCGCCGCTCGCGCAGCAGCATGCCAAAGTTGATCGCCTGGGCCACGAACAAGGCAAGTGCGACGAGCAGCGCCATCTGGCCGGCAAGGCTCTTGGGCAACAGGCGCCTCACAGGCGCGTCACTTCGGCCGCCAGCGTGTAGCCGCCGCCCCAGACGGTCTTGATGATCGTCGGGTTCTTGGCATCTCCCTCGATCTTCTTGCGCAGCCGGCTGACTTGGTTGTCGATCGCACGGTCGAACGCGGCGGCTTCACGGCCCTGCGTTAAGTCGAGCAACTGGTCGCGGGTGAGCACCTGACGCGGGCGCGTTACGAGCGCATGGAGCAGGTTGTACTCGCCCGTGGATAGCGGCACCGAAACGCCTTCGCGGTCGACCAGGGTGCGCTCTCCGGCCTTCAGGACCCAGCCTGCAAAGGCGAAGCTGCCGGCGTCCGGGGCGTGCTGCTTAGTGCCTCCGGCCTGGATGCGGCGAAGGACGACCTTGATGCGCGCGGCCAGTTCGCGCGGGCTGAACGGCTTTACGACATAATCGTCCGCGCCCATTTCCAGCCCGACGATGCGGTCGGTCTCCTCTGCGCGAGCGGTGAGGAGGATCACCGGCGTCTCGCTGGTCTCGCGGATGTGGCGGCAGAGCGACAGGCCGTCTTCGCCGGGCATCATGATGTCGAGCACCACCAGATCGATCGCATAGGCTGCCATGCGGGCGCGGGCTCCTTCGGCATCGCCGGCCTGGGTGACGCGAAAACCCTGTTTGGTGAGGTACTGCGCGAGCGGCTCGCGGATCGAGCGCTCGTCGTCGACGAGGAGGAGGTGCGGGGTGTCGGACATGATGCGACCGTAACAACTCACCGGATGAAGGGAAGTGCCGGGACGCAGGTGCGCTGCGCCCCGGCTTGCGCTTAGCGGCCTGCAGGTGCTGCGGCACCGTGGTGACGGCCGTGCCCGCGCATCGCCTTCATCTTGGCGTGTGCGGCCTCACGTTCGGCCTTGTCGATGCTGCCATTGCGGTTGGTGTCGACGCGGTCGAAATGCGTGGTGACGGTGGCGCGCATCTCGGCGAGGGTGACGAAGCCGTCGCCATTGCCGTCGAAATGCTTTGCCATTCCACGATGGCCGCCGCGCTTGCCGCCTTCCGTATGCTTGGCCTGGCGCTGCTGGCGTGCGGCCTGGCGTTCGGCGTCGGACAGCGTGCCGTCCTTGTTAGTGTCGAAACGCTCCAGCATCTTCTGCTGGAAGGCGGCGCGCTTGCCATCATCGGTGCCGCCGGGCTTGCGCATGCCGGCGCGGTGCGGCTTGCCCGCGCGATATTCTTCGCGGCTGATCTGGCCGTTCTTGTCGGCGTCGAGCTTGGCGAAGCGCGCGTCGGCGGCGGCAAGCACTTCCTGGCGAGTCAGGATGCCGTCGCCGTTCATGTCGGCCCTCATCATCGGGTTGCCGCGGCTGGGGGCCTGCTGAACGGAGGCGTAGGCGGTGCCGCCGAGCAGGGTGGCGCCGAGCAGCGTTGCGAGGATCGTCTTCTTCATGGGTGCGGAACTCCGGTGCAAGATCCGCGGGGTTGTCCGCGGTTGATGCCCTTCTGAGCCCGAGCTGTCGCAAGTCTTTGCCAACAAAGCGGAAAAGTGTCGCAACTTGTCGTGGTGTCGCTTCAGTCCATGTAGCGCTCGCGCAGTTCGCGCTTGAGGATCTTGCCAATCGGATTGCGGGGTATCTCGTCGATGCGGCGAAGCGCTGCCAGCCGCTGCGTCTTGCCGGCGCGGTCATTGTACCATTTGAGGATTTCCGCGGGATCGCCGGAGCCGACGAAGAACCCGGCGGGCGCCTCGCCCCATTGTTCGGAAGGTACGCCGATCACCGCGCAATCCTGCACGCCGGGATGCCCGAGGAGCATGGCTTCGAGATCGGAAGGGTAGACGTTGAACCCCCCCGAGATAATCAGGTCCTTCTTTCGGTCGATCAGCGTCAGGAAGCCATCGTTGTCGAACCGGCCGAGGTCCCCGTGGCGAATGTAGCGCTGGCCGTCTGTGTCGAACCAGCAGGCATCGGCCGTAACGTCGTCGCGCCCGTGATAGCCGCTCATCATCGCGGGCGAGCGGCCGACAACTTCGCCAATCTCGCCGCTGGGCACTTCGCGCCCGTCTTCGCCGATGATGCGGATGTCGTGGCCGGGCAGCGGCGTGCCGACGGTGGCGAGCTTCGTCGGGTGGGCGTTGCAAACCAGCACGGTGGTGCCGCCGCCTTCTGTCATTCCATAATATTCGACCAGCAGCCCGGGCCAGCGCGCGACTATTTCCGCCTTCAGCGCGGCGGAGAAGGGGGCGCTGGAGCAGCTTTTGAGCTGGAAGCTGGACAGGTCGAAGCGGTCGAAGTTGGCAAGCGCCATGATGCGCTGATACTGAACCGGCACCAGCATGGTTATCGTTGCGCGGTGGCGCTCGGCCTGGACCAGGAAGGTGCGCGCGTCGAATTTGCGCATCAGCACCACGGTGCCGCCCCAACCGAGTGTCGGCAGGACACTGACGAGGGTGGTGTTCGAATATAGCGGGGTGGCTACCAGCGTGACGGCCCGGTCGAAGCCAGCAGGCGCGCGGGCGATGTGGAACCAGCGCATCGCGTGGGGCTGCACTACGCCTTTGGGCGTGCCGGTGGTGCCCGAGGAATAGATGAGGTTGAACGGATCGGCGGCGGTGACGTGCACTGGCTGCGGCGAGGAGCCTTCCGGCGCCAGCCATGCATCCAGTTCGTCGAGGCGGATCTTGCGCGTCCCGAGCGCAAGCGGCGCATATTCGGCTTCGATGAAGACGATCGGCGCGGCGCTGTCGCACACCATCGCCGCAAGCTGATCCGGTGCCGCCGAGATGGCGAGCGGCGCTGGCACGCATCCGGCGCGCAGCGCGCCGAGGAATACCACGACATGCGCGATTGAATTGCCGCCCAGAATCGCGATGGCGGTTCCGGCGGTCACGCCGTCGCGCTGAAGCGCTGCCGCCACGCGATCTACGGCGCCATCGAGTTCGGCATAAGTGACGCAGACGTCTTCGCAGTGGATTGCGGGCTTGGAGGCCTGTTCACGGCCATGTGCGCGGATCAGGTCCGCCAGGTTCGCGAAGTCGCTGCCCAGCAGGGCCGCGGCGGTTGGTAAAGTCTCCCCCATGAAATTCGCGCTAGGCGAGCCGCGCGGCGATTGCCAGTGGCCGCGGGCAGACGACGCCGCAGCGTCGCCGGCCGCTTCGGATCAGGCTTTGGTGGTCGGCGCCTGACCGAACAGAATCTTCTTCTGCTCATCGGTCAACGGCGCATTGGACGGGCGGATTTCCTCACCCTTGGCATAGGCGCGCAGGGTGGCGGGCCGCGTCTGGATGGTCTCGAACCAACGTTTGAGGTTCGGGAAGTTGTCAAGCTTCTGCTTGTGCACCTCGTGCGGCACGATCCACGGGTAGCAGGCCATGTCGGCGATGGAATAGTCGCCCGCAATGAAGGCGCGGTCCTCTAGCCGCCGATCAAGCACGCCATAGAGCCGCGCGGTCTCATTGGTGTAGCGGTTGATGGCGTATTCGACTTTTTCGGGCGCGTAGACATTGAAGTGTCCGTTCTGCCCGGCCATCGGGCCAAGCCCGCCCATCTGCCACATCAGCCATTGCAGTTGGTCAACCTTGGTGCGTTCATCGGGGCCGAAGAACCGGCCGATCTTGTTCGCCAGGTAAAGTAGGATCGCGCCGCTTTCGAACACGCTGATCGGTTCGCCGCCGTCCTGTGGCGCACGATCAATGATCGCGGGCATGCGGTTGTTCGGGGAGAATTTGAGGAAAGCCGGATCGAATTGGTCGCCGGCGCCGATGTCGATCGGCTTGATCTGATATTCGAGCCTGGCCTCTTCGAGAAAAAGCGTGATCTTGTGGCCGTTGGGCGTGGGCCAGTGATAGAGTTCGATCATGTGCTGCATTTCCCGCGCTCGTGGAGCGCCGCAGATAGGAAGCAGCGGACGGTGTGCAATTGGGGCAAGTGATTTTACCCGCAGCGTGTGGCCGTGTCGGCGGCAATGTTTCGAAATAAAGGTTCTGCGGAAGGCAAGGTCGGGTCAGCTTCCGCACCACAGCGGGATACCCTCAGAAAACTCCCACCTTCTTTCGCTTGACGGCAGCCGATCAAAATAGTGTTATTCGAGGATAGGGTATGGAGCCGCGAAGTGTTCCGGCCCGCACAGGGAGAGGAAAGATGATGCGGCTACGCTTATTGTCGGCCTGCGCCATGACGGCGATGGTGATCGCGACGGCAGCGCCTGCCCAGGCGCAGGACGCTGGAAGCAGCACGGATTCGGGCGTGCAGACGCCGGGAACGGACCCAGTTGTGCAAGGCGGCGCGGTTTCGCAAGCCGGAGAAGGCGACAACGAAGAGATCGTGGTCACCGCGCAGGGCCGCGTGCAGGCGCTGTCAGACGTGCCGCTGGCGGTGTCAGCGGTCACGTCGGAGCAGCTTGAGCGCACCGGCGCGACTGACATACGCCAGCTGAACCAAGTGGCGCCATCGCTGCTGGTTTCCTCCACTGGTAACGAAGCCAACGCGTCCGCGCGTATCCGCGGCGTCGGCACCGTGGGCGACAATCCGGGCCTGGAGAGCTCGGTCGCGACCTTCATCGACGGCGTGTACCGCTCGCGCACGGGCCTGGGCCTGAACGACCTGGGCGAGATCGAGCGCGTCGAAATCCTGCGCGGTCCGCAGGGCACGTTGTTCGGCCGTAACGCTTCGGCCGGTCTGCTCAACATCGTGACCAAGGGGCCCTCCTTCACCTTTGGCGGCATGGCCGAGGCAACCTACGGCAATTATGATTTCTGGCGCCTGCAGGGCGCCGTGACCGGTCCGCTTACCGAGCAGCTCGCGTTCCGGTTGGACGGGTTGTACGCCAAGCGCGACGGCTATCTTCGGGACGTGAATACCGATAACCGGTTCAACGACCGCGACCGCTACCTGGTGCGCGGGCAATTGCTGTTCGAACCCAGCTCCGACCTGTCGATCCGTCTGATCGCGGATTACAGCCATCGTGAAGAGGATTGCTGCGCCGCCGTGTTCGCGACCGAGGATGTCGCGCCGGGCAATCGCGGCCTGATCACGCCGACAAGCTCGGTTGCGCGGGTGCTGACCGGGATTACCGGCACGACCTTCGCACAGTACTTCCCGGCGGCCGGCGACGCCTATTCCCGCCGTGTCGCGGTGTCGTCCAATCGCAGCTATGCCGGCGAAACTGAGGATTACGGCTTTTCCGGCGAGATCAACTGGAAGCTGGGCGGCGCTTCGCTGACTTCGATCACTGCCTATCGCAATTACAGCGCGTACCAGGCCGCCGACGCCGACTATGGCCTGGCCGATATCCTCTATTTCGGGCCCGACACGGGCCGCGAGTTCCGGACCTTCTCGCAGGAGTTACGCCTTCAGGGTAATGCATTCGGCGACCGGCTCGACTGGTTGGTCGGCGGCTATTACGCCAATGAAAAGCTTCAGACCCGCCAGGAGCTGAAGTTCGGCAACGATTATGGCCGCTTCGCGAGCTGCCGTATCGCGCTGTCGGCACTGGGTGCGATCTCGCCCACCAATGTCGGCTGCCTAAGCCCGGCGACGGTGGCGGGGCTGAACTCGGGGCTTTCGCCGCTCGGCCCATTGGGTCCGATCGCGGTGGGCGGGCTCCGGCTGCTCGACACAGTCCGCGATGTCGGCGACGATACTGCCGACTTCAATCAGACGAGCGAAAACTTCGCCTTCTTCACGCACAACATCGTGCATCTGACCGACAAGCTCGATCTGACGCTGGGTCTTCGTTACACCAACGAGACCAAAACGATGGATGCGAGCTTCAACAACACTAACACCGTTTGTCCGACTGCGCAGCGCAATCTGCTGCCCTATCTCGCCGCCTCGCAGGCGCTGATCGGCGGCATCATCTCGCTGGCATGCCAAGGCGGATCTTCGGCCGGCATCAACGGGCTGACGCTGGACGACCAGCGCAAGGAAGACCGGTTCACCGGCACCGCCATCCTGTCCTACAAACCGACCGACGACCTGCTGGTGTATGGCAGCTACTCGCGGGGCTACAAGGCGGGTGGCTTCAACCTGGACCGCTCCGCCTTCCGCAACCCGGCGGCGACGCAGCCTTTCCCCATCTTCCCTGCAACGCCGGCGAACGCCGACTTCTATGAAGACGTGCTGCAGTTCGACGAGGAGACGGTCAACGCCTATGAAGTGGGCGTGAAGTTCACGCGGCCGGGCTTCAACATCAACGTCGCGGCATTCCGCCAGGAGTTCAGCAACTTCCAGCTGAACACGTTCAATGGCACGGTGTACATCGTCCAGAACATCAACGGCTGCGATGACGATCTTGGTGGGCTCGACCGCGATTTGAGCCCGACCAGCGGCGCATGCAGCGGTGACATCAAGCCTGGCGTCGTCTCCAAGGGTGTCGAAGTGGAGTTCGGCCTGTCGCCGGCACGCGATCTGCGCGCCAATTTCGGCTTTACCTATGCCGACACGCGCTTTGCCGACAATCTGGTGGGCAGCAAGACGGGTGCTCCGCTCGACCCGCAGCTGCGGCTGCTTCCGGGTGATCAGATGTCCAACGCGCCCGAATTCGTCGTCACGAGCTCGGTCGCCTGGACGCCGTCGCTTGGCGGTAATCTGCGCGGTCTCGCCTATGTCGATGCGCGCATGACCAGCGACTATAACACCGGCTCCGACCTCTTCCCGCAAAAGGAGCAGGACGGCTTCGTGCTGGTAAACGGCCGTATCGGGATCAGCGGAGACAACCAGCTCTGGTCGATCGAGCTGTGGGGCCAGAACCTGCTGAACACCAACTATATGCAGGTCGGTTTCAGCTCGCCGTTCCAGGCGGTGAGCACCACGCCTACGCCCGGCTATCCCGGCGGATCGCAGATCTTCTCGGCCTATCTGTCCGAACCACGGACCTATGGCGTGACGCTGCGCTCACGCTTCTGAAAACCCTGACCTGAACGTGAGAGGGCCCGCGGCGAGATCTGCGGGCCCTTTCTTGTTGGGGGAACCTCCAGCGGCGTTGCTGCGATTAGCTCTGGCAGCGCAGAGTGGCGCTTGAGGGAGATGCAGGCAAATGGCCGAAGACCGGGTCACGATCGACAACAACACGCTGCTGGACAATGTCGGCGACCGACAGGTGGAGTTCGCTGGCGAGGCCAGCGGCGAGCGCTATGACTTTGCCGTGCAATATGACGTGCTGGAAGCGCTGAGCGCGCGCATTCCAGCTGACGACGCGACTGCGATCTTCCAGCATTATTCCAGCGACATCGAGCGGGCTGCGGCGCGTGCGCTGGCGCGGTACAATGATGTCGGCCGGATCATCGTGAGCGGCAACGATCTGGAGCAACCCTGGCCAGCCGAGCGGCCGCACCAGCAGAACTAACGGGTTCAGGCGGTCAGCACGCGATCGTCGAACAGGCCGAACATCAGCGTCGAGGCGTAAAAGGCGGCCGCCTTCTGCCTCGGCATGGTGCTCGCCCAGCCGCGCATGTCAAAGGCTGCATTTTGCAGCGCCATCAATGCCTGGCTGGCGACGAGCGGGTCGATCGCGCGGATCGATCCCTCGGCGATCCCGTCTGACAACATTCCGGCAAAACGCCGGGCGATGCGATTCGATCGGTCGATCATCGTCGTTCGTGCTTCCGGCGGGAGCCCGGACAGCGCCGTAGTGCGAAGCAAGGGGCCGCGTTCGGAGAACTGGTAATCCAGGAGCGTGGCGATCGTGCTTTCCAGGCGGTCCCACTGACTGCCCGCATGGCGCTCCGCCAGCCGCTGGGTCTCGACGATGATGTCGAAACTGCGCCGGTAACAGGCAGTCACCAATTCGTCCTTGGCATCGAGATGGTGGTAGAAGCTGCCCTTGGTGACGTTGAGCTCGGACGCGATCCGCTGGACCGAAGCGCCCCGGTACCCGAGTTCATTGATCAGCCGGGTGGCGGCGAGCAGAAAGGCTTCCCGGCCCGGTTCCGGTTCCTGGTGGACGAGGGTCAGCAGCTGCGGCGCCCAAGGCTGGCCGGGCGCGGCGATGCCGTGGCGGAACACTTCCATCAGCCGGGCTTCGACCCGCGGATATTCATCGACTTCGTAGCGGTCGAGCCAGGCCGGCAGCCAGAAGGTGTTTTCCAGGAGCACATGAGCGCGGGCGCCGAACAGGTCGGTCTGCGCGCGGTGATTGCCGGTGCCCCAGATGCTGCGGGTCTTGCGGAAGATGTTGCGCCAGCCGGCGAGAAGCTGACCCTTGATCGGCTCTTCCATCGCACGGAGATCGGACAGGATGGCGAACGCCTTCTCCTCGCCGCGCTCGATCCGGGCGAGCCGTTCCACATGGTCGTGCAGGTAGCGGGCCACGCGGCGCTCGGGGGTAGTCTCGCGCAAAGCAGCATCGAGCATCGCGTCGAGCCGCGCGAGCGTTTGCTCGAACGCGGCGGCGGCAAGGTCTTCCTTGCGCTTGAAGTAATAGGTGACCGAGGTGGTGTTAAGGCCGACGCGGCGTGCAACGTCGGCAAAGGTCATGCCTTTGGCGCTCTGCTCGTTGATCGCATCGGCAGCGGCCGCCAGAATGGCGTCGCGCTTCGCCTGGAATCGCCTGGTGCCGCCTGCCTCGCCTTGTGTGTCTGACGCGTTCATTATGTGTGAGCTTAGCCGATTTGCGTGTCTGCCAAAGCGTTTTTTGAAGATGCCGTATCGGAAATTGCTCCTGTGACGGCCCTTTACCGAATATCCGGTACGTTCTACGCTAAGGCATAGAACAAGCAGGAGAGGCGGCTATGGACTTCACCTTGAGCGATCGCGAAACCAGGTTTCGAGATCAGGTGAAGGCGTTTATCGATGCCGGAATCCGTCCCCGCGACCCACAATATCGGGAGCAGGCCCATGGCGGAGAGCGATGGAAGGTCGTGCCGGTTATCGAGGAGGTGAAAGCGCGCGCCAAGGCGGCGGGTTTGTGGAACCTGTTCATGCCGCCGCATTCAGGTCAGGCGCATGTCGATACCAGTTTTGCGTTCGACGGGACGCAACTGACCAACCTTGAATATGCGCTGTGTGCCGAGGAGATGGGGCGGATCGGCTGGGCTGCGGAATGCTTCAATTGCTCGGCGCCGGACACAGGCAACATGGAAGTGCTGCACCGCTACGGCTCGCGTGCGCAGAAGGACCAGTGGCTCAGGCCGCTGATGGACGGAGAGATCCGTTCGGCATTCTTGATGACCGAACCCGCGGTGGCATCGTCCGACGCGACCAACATCCAGACGTCGATGGTGCGCCAGGGCGAAGAGTATGTGATCAATGGCCGGAAATGGTGGTCCTCGGGCGTGGGCGATCCGCGCTGCAAGGTCGCGATCGTCATGGGCAAGACAGATGCCGGCGCGTCGCGGCATGCGCAGCAGAGCATGATCCTGGTACCACTCGATGCGCCGGGCGTTCGCATCGAGCGCATGCTGTCGGTCTTTGGCTATGATCATGCACCGCACGGACATGGTGAAGTGGTGCTTGAAGACGTGCGGGTGCCTGCTGACGCGGTACTGCTCGGTGAGGGAAGAGGGTTCGAGATCGCACAGGGGCGGCTGGGCCCGGGGCGGATTCATCACTGCATGCGCACCATCGGGGTGGCCGAGGAAGCCATCGCCGCGATGGCGAAACGGCTGGTCAGCCGCGTGGCGTTCGGCAAGCGGATCTCGGATCATTCGGTGTGGGAGGAGCGGATCGCCCGCGCGCGGATCGACATCGAGATGACTCGGCTGCTGTGCCTCAAGGCCGCCGACATGATGGATCGTGCCGGTAACAAGGCGGCACATCTGGAAATCTCGATGATCAAGGTACAGGCACCTATCATGGCGCTGCGCATCATCGACGATGCCATCCAGGCGCATGGCGGGGCAGGCGTGTCGGACGATTTCGGGCTGGCGAGCGCCTGGGCCAATGTGCGCACGCTGCGGCTCGCCGACGGGCCCGACGAAGTCCACAACCGGACCATCGCGCGGCACGAGTTCGGCAAGCATGCCGAGTTCAAGGCTGAGCGCGTCTCCAGCGGCGACATTGGAGTCAGTCGGTGAAGGCGGCGGTCCTGTTCGAGGCGGGAGCGCCGCTGACGATCGAGGAGGTGCAGGTCTCGAAGCCTGGGCCGCGGGAGGTTCTGATCCGGACGGCGGCGGTGGGGGTATGTCGGTCGGACCTGCACTTCATCGACGGCGCGTTTCCGCACCCGGTACCGACGGTCCCTGGCCATGAGGCCGCAGGCGTGGTGGAGGCGGTCGGGTCGGATGTGGCACATCTGCGGCCCGGCGATCATGTGATCACCTTTTTCACTGCCTTTTGCGGAAGCTGCGAGATGTGCGTGACGGGGCGTCCGTCGCTGTGCATCGACTCTTCAACGCGGCGGGCAGCGGATGCGGAGCCGCGGCTGGCGCTGGCGAACGGTACACCGCTGGCGCCGTTCCTAAATCTGTCTGCCTTTGCCGAGATGATGCTGGTGCATGAAAATGCCTGCGTCGCCATTTCGAAAGAGATGCCGCTGGATCGCGCCGCACTGCTCGGCTGTGCGGTAATTACCGGAGCGGGATCGATCTTCAACGACAGCCAGGTTCGACCGGGTGAGAGCGTGGCGGTGATCGGCGCGGGCGGGATCGGGCTGGCGGCGATCAATGCTGCCAAGATTGCGGGAGCCGGGCAGATACTGGCGATCGACCCGATGCCGGAGAAGCGCGACTTGGCGCTGAAGCTGGGGGCGACTGAGGCGCTCGACCCGAGCAGCGAGACCATCGTCAAGGATGTGCTCAAACGCAGTGGGGGCGGGGTGCATTATGCCATCGAGGCAGTGGGGCGGCCGAACACTGCGGAGTTGGCCTGGAACATCTTGCGGCGGGGTGGCACCGCGACGATCCTGGGGATGATCGCGCCGGGGAGCAGTGTCAGTCTGAAGGGGCACACCTTCCTGACGGGCAAGAAGATCCAGGGATCGCTGTTGGGATCTACACGCTTCCCGATCGACTTGCCGCGGCTGGTGCGGATGTACCTCGATGGGGTGCTGGACCTGGACATGATGGTGGCCGAGCGGATCGGAATCGGGGAGATCAATGCGGCGATGCAGAAGCTGCGCGAGGGGCATAGCGTTCGGTCGGTGATCACCTTTTCATGAGCGGCCTTGATGAAGCCAAGCTGGGATCGTGGCTGCGGGAGCGGGGGCTGTCCACTATCTCGTCGACGCGGACAACGAAGTTCTCTGGGGGGCAGAGCAACCCGACTTACCGCGTGGAGGTGGGCGTTAAGTCGTTGGTATTACGGCGAAAGCCTTTCGGGCCGATACTGGCCAGCGCGCATGCCGTGGAGCGCGAATACCGGCTGATCGCCGCACTGCATCCCACGGGCTTTCCGGTGCCGCGCCCGCATGCGCTGTGCGAGGATGCCGAGGTGATCGGCGCGCCCTTCTATGTCATGGACTTGGTTGTTGGACGCACGCTGTGGGACGGGGCGTTGCCCGGAATGGCGCCGGCTGAGCGCACCGCGATCTACCATGCAATCATCGACACGCTGGCGGCGCTGCACAGCATCGACCCGGCACAGGTGGGGCTGAGCGATTTCGGAAGGCCGGGCAATTATTTCGCCCGGCAGGTCGAGCGCTGGACCAAGCAGTACCGCGCCAGCCAGACCGACGACCTTGAGGATGTCGAGCGGCTGATCGAATGGCTGCCCCGCACGGTGCCCGAGCAGCAGCGAACCAGCATCGTTCATGGCGATTTCCGCATCGACAACATGATCTTCGACGCCGATCGCCCGGAAATTCGCGCAGTGATCGACTGGGAACTGGCGACGCTTGGCGATCCGCTGGCCGACCTGTCTTATTTTCTGATGAGCTGGGTGACCGCGCCGGAAGGACGCGCGGGGGTGAAGGGACTGACCGGACCCGAGACGGGCATTCCGACGATCGAGGCGATGGCGCAGCGTTATTGCGCGGCGACCGGGCGCGACGGCGTGCCCGCGCTGGACTGGTATTTTGCTTACAACCAGTTCCGGCTGGCCGGCATCGTCCAGGGCATCAAGAAGCGGATGCTGGATGGCAATGCATCGAGTGCGCATGCGGCGGCGACGGTGGCGCAGCTGCCTGCGCTGGCAAGGTCCGCGTGGAGCTTTGCGGAACGGGCGGGGGCGTGATGTTCCAGAACAAGGTGGTGGTCGTCACCGGCGCGGGGTCGGGGATCGGGCGCGCTTCGGCGCAGTTGTTCGCACAAGCCGGTGCGCGCGTCGTGGCGTGCGACATCAGCGCGGCGGTGCATGAGACCGTCGCTGGGATGGGCGACGGCGCGGTGGCGCTGGAAATGGACGCGGGCGAGGAGGCCGATGTGGCGCGCGCGGTTGCGCTGGCGTGCGAGCGCTTTGGCGGCATCGACGTGTTTTATGCCAATGCCGGGATTTCTGGCGGTGCGTCAGGTATTTTCGAAACCAGCGCAGCGCTTTGGGCCGAAGTGTTGCGAGTCAATCTGATCGGGCCGGCGCTGGCGATCAAGCATGCCGCGCCCAGGATTGCCGAGCGCGGCGGCGGCGCTATCCTGTGCACGGCGAGCGTGGCGGGGCTGCGGTCGGGCGCGGGGGGTGCGGCGTATTCGGCGTCCAAGGCCGGGGTGATCAACCTGGTGCAGACCGCCGCGCAGCAGCTGTCGACATCCAATGTGCGGGTGAACGCCATTTGCCCCGGCCTGATCGAGACGGGCATGACGCAGCGGGCATTCGAGCATGCGCGCGAGGTGGGCAAGGAGGACCGGTTGGGGCGGCTGAACCCGCTGCGCCGGGCCGGTGCGCCCGAGGAGATCGCGCGCGTGGCGCTGTTCCTGGCGTCGGATGGCGCGAGCTATGTCAACGGGCAGGCATGGGTGGTGGATGGCGGATTGTCGTCCAGCCATCCGGTGACGCGGCAGGAGTTTGGCAAGCCGGCGTTTTGAGGGGTTTGGTGGCGGCTTGGGGCTGACAGAAGAAGCGGCCCCGGCTGAGGGCGAGGATGACGGGAGTGTTTCAGGCTGGCGCCTCTGCGTTGGTGGGGCCGGTGAGTGGGGGGCAGCGCCTGATCGAGCAAGTGATCCCTAGCAGTTCGTGCACGGGTTCTTTTCTTCGTCACCCCAGCCTTGAGCCAGGGTCCCGCTGCCTTGCCCCGCAGAAGAAGAAGCGGGATCCCGGCTCAAGGCCGGGATGACGAGCGGGGGCTATCTCGGGGAGTGGAGTCGCCCCGAGTCCGTGCACGATGTCGATTCCGCTCAATCCTCCTACGGACTTTCCCGATATCGCCTGCGTAAAGGGGTGGGGGAGCATGATTCGGCTTTGGCTGGCGACTGCGGCGATTGGCGGGATTGCGTTGGGCGCGGGGGCTAGCATCGCGTCCGAGGCACGCTGGTGGCACCCGGTGGCGCCTGGGGTGCGCATCGAAGTGACCGAGGGGGCGGTGCAGGCGCCGACGCTGGTGCTGGTATATGGCGCGGGCGATCCGTTCCGATCCGAAAGTCTGAGTGGCGAGATCACGTCGTGCCGCACGCTGGCCGGGATCTGCGCGACGGCAGCGGCCGCTTCGGGCTTCGGGCTGAGCGGCACGCGCCGACAGAGCCTTCAGGTGCGCTGGCTGACCGAGGATGGCGAGCCGGGGGTCGGCGGCGTCGTGTGGGAGGGCGCGGGCGTGCCGCGGCAAGTCGAGCTGCGCTGCGACCTGGCGTCGCGCGATCCGCTTACGGCGTGTTCCATGGTAAGAGTTGGAAGTTGAGGCCGTCCCTCTGGGGTGCGCGGGCACGGCCTTGGTGAAAGCCTCGCGCCTGTGGCTGGCGTTCCGCTCCAGAGACCGGCTGAAATGGGTTCTAGGGAAGGGTCCGCGATGAAGATGCTGGGCGTGGCGCTGCTGGCTCTGGGAGCGGGGATTGCCGGGACGACAGTGGCGCAGAGCAAAGGATCGTTGGCCATGGTGTCGGACCCGCCGCTGCCCCCGTCGAGCGATGGCTTGGTGGTCGATTTCGTACCCGGTCAGGTGCAGTGCAATGGTGGCCCGGCGGTGGCGATGCGGACCGAGCGGCCGTTTCCGGTGTGGGCCCTTGGGCTAGCGGGCGCGCGCGCGGTGGCGATCGATGTCACGTTCCGGATCGATGGTGACGGACGGCCGCTGGGCATTGCCGCTGGCAAGCAGCCTGACTTTCCGGGACCTCGGCTCTATCACTCCAGCGACGATGTCTTGCCCGCCTTCGCTGCGTGGCGCTTCGCAAGTGGGCAACCGCGGACGGGGTGCCGGATGCGGTTCGACCCCGTGGCGGTACCGATGGCGGAGGCGCCCGTCGCGCTGCTGCGCCGTTACTATGTCGCACCGCATACGCGCGGCGGTGACGAGGCGGCGATGTTCCGCAGGATCCATGCGCCGGACACCGATTGCATCGAAAGCGGCGTGCCGCAGGTACGGATGCGCGCCTATCCCGCGTTCGAGACGGTTCCGCAGGCGCCGGGTACCTGGTCGTACAGCATGACCGGGTTCGACATTGATCGGCGGGGTAAGCCAGTGCGGGTGCGCTTGCTCGAGTCGGGCGGAAACCCGGTGCTGGACCGGGTGTCGCTG
The DNA here is from genome assembly GCF_021043375.1 of Sphingomonas sp. IC-56. Lineage (GTDB taxonomy): Bacteria > Pseudomonadota > Alphaproteobacteria > Sphingomonadales > Sphingomonadaceae > Sphingomonas. Next base: position 108,012 of record NZ_JAJNDV010000004.1, on the reverse strand, counting down.
GCCGCAGTGCGGCGTTCGCGCTTCGCGCCTGCCGCGCGGCAGGGCTGCACTTACCCTTATTACCGTAACGCCACCACGGCCATGGCCGCTCCGCCATCGCCAGACCAGGCCATGTTCCGTCCAAAGGATGCGCAGTGCCCGGAGACGGCGCTGACCTTTTCCTCGCCGCTGCGCTTCCCCGCCGGGTTCGATCGGCGGCGGATCGAGGGTTGGGCGATCATCGGCTATGACGTCGCGCCGTGGGGCGCCACCGGCAACGTCCGGGTATTGGCCGCCGAGCCGGCGGCGGCATTCGGCGAACAGGCGCAGCGCGTCGTCCAGTCGGGCCGGCAGGCTGCAGCCTCTACCGGCCGGACGGGGTGCGTAGACATCGTGCGGTTCGTGATGCCGAAGGACGTGCCGCCTGTTCGCGAGGAATAGGGCGGGGTGCTGACGACAGATTAAGCTCGCCTTAGCGGGCTGCTCTTAATGGTCGGACCGCCAACTTCAGGTGAAATTCCTCATGAAACGCCTACTATGCATAGCGGTCCTCGGCTCTGCCGTAGCAAGCGGGTTGCCTTCCCGCGCGTCGACGCCGCTTACGGCCGAGAGCGCGCTGAGGGATTACTGCGAACCGCTGATTTCAGGGGCGGCGGCAGCGCAGATCACCAAGGCTGCTGAGGCCGCCGGCTTCAAGCCTGAGCAAGCCGGCGGGCACCCGATCTTGATGCAGGGCGAGCTGATTCTCAGCGTGTCCGACGCGCCTCGGGTGTGCCTGGTTCAGGCGCCGACCAGCATGACATTTCCACAGGGCATTTCCCTGGTCGACGCATGGGCGGCGCGCAATCCCGGGGCGGTGAGAGGCGCTGCGACCAAAGGACCGGACGGCGCCCGGGTCAAATTGTGGGCAGTGCCGAAGAACAAGAAGTACTTGCTCGTAACCGAGCAGACCAATGCGCGCGGTCAGAAGGTGCTGAACTTCATCCTCGCGCCGATGCCCGCGGTCTGAAGCGTGGCGCGGGTTTGCAATCGCGCAGGCTCGAGCACCCCGTGAAGGCGGAGCGGCGGGTTGGTGCCGCCGCTCCGGTTGGAGTTCAGGGAATCTGCTGCGCGGGCTTGGCACCGATCTGTTCGTTTTGGGCGGCGCTATCGGGGCGTGCCGGTCCGAGGACAGGTTCCTCGCCCATCGGCTGGACCTGGAACACGCTGAACTCGCCCTTGCCATCGATGCTCGGGCCTTCGGTATAGCGGCCTGCCGGATAGGTGCCGTCGACCGAGGTGGAGAAGAACTGGTAGGCGTGTTCGTTGGCCTGGTTCGCTTCGGGGAAGCTGTTGGGGATGGGCAGGGCGCCCTTTTCGCCACCGAGTTCCTCGATCACCGCCAGCCACTGATTCTGGTGCATCGCGTCGCGGGCGATCAGGAAGCCGAGCATGTCCTTCATGCCGGCGTCGGCTGTGGCGTTGTAGAGGCGCGCGGCGAGGACACGGCCGGTGCTCTCCGCCGCGACGTTGCAGTACATGTCGGCGGCCAGATTACCGCTGGCATAGATGTGCGACATGTCGAAGGGCACGCCATCGGAGTCCGAGGGGTGCGCGGACATGCCGGTGGAAAGCAACTGCTTGTGGAGCATGCCTTCGAGAATGTGGCGCGGGCTTTCGCCGCCGCCCATTACCGCGCCGACGATCGCGTCCTTGGCGCCTTGTTCCTGTGCTTCGGTGGGCGCGGTTTCGAGGTTGAGCGCGACCGCGGTCGCCAGCATCTCGATATGGCCGAGCTCTTCGGTGGCGGTGTGCAGCAGGAGGTCGCGATACTTGTTCGTCGGGCCACGGGCGCCGTACGCCTGGAACATGTACTGCATGCAGACGCGGATCTCGCCTTCCACGCCGCCGATCGCCTGTTGCAGCATGCGCGCGAACAACGGATCGGGCTTGTCGACGGTTACCTGCCGTTGCAGCCGGCGATCATGATAGAACATGGGGTTTCCTCCTGTGACGAGTGGCGACGCGCACGCTTGGTGCGACACAGTGCCAACAGGAGGGCCGCGCGGGAGTTTATTGCGCGGGTGTTCTGACCGTGCATCTTACGATCAGACGAAGCTTCGGTGCGCTTAATTGAAATCGGCTAAATCAATGGGTTAGATCGACCCGCCCGATCTTATCTTAAGTTGTTAATGCGGATCAGGCCCTCCTGAGCGACGCTGGCGACCAGGCGTCCGTCGCTAGTGTAGAAGCGGCCGCGATTGAAGCCGCGCGCGTGGCCGGCCCAAGGGCTGTCCGTGGTGTACAGGAGCCACTCGTCGGCGCGGAACGGCGCGTGGAGCCAGACGGCGTGGTCGAGGCTGGCTGTCTGGACTTCGCCGGTCAGCCAGCTCGCGCCGTGAGGAAGCAGGCTGGTGCCGAGCAGGGTCATGTCGCTGGCATAGGCCAGCACGGCCCGGTGCAGCGCGGGGTCGTCCGGCAGAGGCGCGACGGTGCGCAGCCAGCTGTGCTGAATGGGTTCGGCGGGCGTGGGGGCGAACCAGTTGCGCGGGGCGACCGGGCGGATCTCGATCGGGCGGGCGCGCAGGAAGAAGCGGCGGAGTTTGTCCGGGACCTGATCGCGCATGGCTTCGCGCAGCTCGGTTTCGGAGCGCAGTTCGTGCGGGCCGGGAACCTCCGGCATCGGCGCCTGGTGGTGAAAGCCGCCTGCCTCACGCTGGAAACTGGCGGTGAGGGTGAGGATCGGCGTGTCGTTCTGAAGCGCGACGACACGGCGGGTGCCAAAGCTGCGGCCGTCGAAGTCGCGGTGGACGCGGTAGAGGATCGGGTGATCCTCGCTACCCGGGCGCATGAAGTAGCAGTGGAGCGAGTGGGCGGGCTTTTCGGGCTCGACGGTGCTCTGCGCGGCCTGGAGCGCCTGCGCCACGACCTGCCCGCCGAACACGCGGCCGACGCCGCCGGGCTGGCGCGGGCCGCGATAGAGGTCGGGCTCCAGCTGCTCCAGGTCGAGCAGGGTGGTGAGCTGGGCAACGAGGTCGGCGGGGGTGGGCTCCGCCATCAATAGCCGGTCGCTTGCGCCAGCGCGTCGGCGTGGAAGTTGGTGTCGCCGAACAGCTCGACCAGGACGCGGGCGCGCTTCATGTAGAAGCCGATGTCGTATTCGTCGGTCATGCCGATGCCGCCGTGCATCTGGATGCCCTCCTGGACGGCAAGGGTGGTGGCGAGGCTGGTCATCGCCTTGGCGACGGCGACGGCCTGGGTCGCGTCTTCGCCCGTGTCGAGCAGCTGCTGCGCCTTTAGAACGGCGGCGCGGGCGACTTCGAGCTCGCTGTACAGGTGCGCGGCGCGGTGCTGGAGCGCCTGGAAGCTGCCGATCACGGCGCCGAACTGCTTGCGCTGTTTGAGATAGCCGATGGTCATGTCGAGCGTGGCGCCGCCGACGCCGACCAGCTCGGCCGAGGCGCCGATGCGGGCGGCGGCGAGCAGGCGGGTGAGGGCGGCGTCGCCTTCGCCGATCATGGCGTCGGCATCGACTTCGACATCCTCGAAGGTGAGGCGCGCGGCGATGCTGGCGTCGGTTAGGCGCTCCGGGTTGGCGGTGAGGCCGGCGCTGTCGGCGGGAACGGCGAAGAGGGCGGTGCCCGTGTCGGTCCGCGCGGCGACGAGGAGCAGGTCGGCGATGTGACCGTGGGTCACGAACTGCTTGGCGCCGGTCAGGCGATAGCCGTTGCCGGCGCGCTCGGCCTGCATGGCTATTCTGGCCGTGTGCTTGGGGCCTTCGTCGATGGCGAGCGCGGCGACGGTTTCTCCGGCCAGGATGCCGGGAAACCAGCGGTCGGCATGGGGGCTGCCCTTCAGCGCCTCGACCGCGGCGATGGCGGTGGTGAGGAAGGGGGACGGCGAGAGGTTGCGGCCGATCTCTTCCAGGACGATGCCGGCTTCGACATGGCCCAGGCCAAGGCCGCCCTGCGCTTCGGGGATGAGGATGCCGGTGAAGCCTAGCTGCGCGAATTCACGCCACAGGTCGCGGCTGAAGCCGGTGGTGTCGTTCGCGTCGCGAAGGGCGCGGAGGTGGGAGACAGGGGAGTGCTCGGCGACGAAATCGCGGGCGGTGTCGCGGAGCAGGCTTTGGTCGTCAGTATGGTATAGGGGCATGTCGGGTCCTCAGGCAGGAAGGTCGAGGATGCGCTTGGCGATGATGTTGAGCTGTATCTCGCTCGTCCCGCCTTCGATCGAGTTGGCCTTGGTGCGTAGCCAGGCGCGGGCGGGGGCGCCGCCATGGGTGGCTTCGCTTTCCCATTCGAGCGCGTCGGAGCCGCCGGCCGCCATGAGCAGCTCGTGGCGGGTCTTGTTCAGCTCCGTGCCGTAATATTTCATCATCGAGGGCTGGGCGGGATGTGCGCGGCCGGCCTTCAGCTCGTCAATGAAGCGTTCCGACATCGCCTTGAAGGCCTGGGAGCGGACCTGGAACAGGGCGATCTGGGCGCGGAGCAGCGGGTCGGCGCCTTTCCGCGCTGAGTCCAGCAATGGATCGGACGCGGCGCCCAGGCCCATGCCCGAGATCATCTCGCGTTCGTGACCGAGCAGGTACTTGGCGACGTCCCAGCCCTTGTTGAGCTCGCCGACCAGGTTGGCCTTGGGCACCTTCACATTGTCGAAGAAGGTTTCGCAAAAGGGGCTGTTGCCGCTGATCAGCAGGATCGGCTTGGTCGAGACGCCTTCGCTCGCCATGTCGAACAGCAGGAAGCTGATGCCGCCCTGCTTGGTCGTCTTGTCGGTGCGGACGAGGCAGAAGATCCAGTCGGCCTTGTCGGCGTAGCTGGTCCAAACCTTTTGCCCGTTGACGATGAAGTGGTCGCCGGCGTCTTCGGCGCTGGTCTGGAGGCCGGCGAGGTCGGAGCCGGCATTGGGCTCGCTATAACCCTGGCACCAGCGGATCTCGCCGCGGGCGATCTTGGGGAGGTGTTCGAGCTTCTGTTCCTCGGTGCCGTATTTGAGCAGCGCGGGCCCGAGCATCGAGATGCCGAAGCTGTGGAGCGGATTGCGGGCGCGCAGCCGTGCGAGTTCTTCGCGCAGGACCTTGGTTTCGCCCGGCGTGAGGCCGCCGCCGCCATAGGCTTTCGGCCAGTCGGGAACGGTCCAGCCGCGCTGCGCCATGCGGTCAAGCCAGAGCTTCTGGTCTGGATGGGCGTATTCGGGGTTTCTGCCGCCCCAGGTCGCATCCTTCTCGTTGCGCATCGGGGTGCGCATGGTGGGGGGGCAGTTTTCCTCCAGCCAGGCGCGGGTTTCCTGGCGGAACTGGTCGAGCGTGTCGCTCATGGCTGGGCTCCAATTTGCGCACGCGAAGGCGCGGAGGCGCGGAGGTTTTTGAAGAAGGGTTGTTCGCGCAGAGGCGCAGAGGACGCAGAGGAGGTTCGGCTCGCGGCCGAGGTGTGTGCCGCGTCAGCGGCAGGAAGTGGGAGGCGTTGGCGATTGAGGACACCGCTGGCGCGGTGCGATACGCTCTCTGCGTCCTCTGCGCCTCTGCGCGAACCTCTGTCTTCTTTGCGACTTCGCGCCTTCGCGTGAACCATTGGCGGCATCCTCTCCCAAGGAAGGGGGGATGGGGCCTAGAGTGCATTGCTCTAAACCCTCACCCCGACCCTCTCCCGCATGCGGGAGAGGGAGTTAGGTCAGTGGCTTACTTGCTGAACTTCTCGTTCTTTTCCGCCTTCTCGCGGAGCAGCGGGGCTACTTCGAACCCGTACTTTTCGAGGCCCTCTACGATCTTGGCCAAGCCTTCCTGGTCGGCCCAGTACATGGGGCCGCCCTTGTAGGGAGGCCAGCCATAGCCGTAGACCCAGACCACATCGATGTCGGACGCGCGCTGGGCCATGCCCTCGGCGAGGATCAGCGCGCCTTCGTTGACCATGGTGTAGAAGGTGCGGACCATGATCTCCTCTTCGGTGATCTCATGGCTTTCGACGCCGAGCTTGCCGCGCCACTCCTCGATGATCTCGGCGACGCGGGCGCTGTTCGACGGCGTGCGCTTCTCGTCATAGTCGTAATAGCCCGCGCCGGTCTTCTGGCCCCAACGGTTCTCGGCCGCGAGCGCGTCGCGGACATTCTCGATGCGGGTGGGGTCGCGGTGCCAGCCGATGTCGACGCCGGCGAGGTCGGCCATCTGGAACGGACCCATCGGCATGCCGAAGGCGACATGGACGCGGTCGATCTGCTCGGGCGTGGCGCCTTCCATCAGCAGGTGGTTGGCCTCGATCTGGCGCGGCATCAGCATGCGGTTGCCGATGAAGCCGTAGCAGACGCCGGCGATGACGGCGGTCTTACGGATCTTCTTGCTGAGCGCCATCGCGGTGGCGAGGACGTCGTCGGCGGTCTTGGCGCCGCGGACGATCTCCAGCAGCTTCATGATGTTGGCCGGCGAGAAGAAGTGTAGGCCGAGCACGTCCTGCGGACGGCTGGTCGCGGCGGCGATCTCGTCGACGTTCAGATAGCTGGTGTTGGAGGCGAGGATCGCGCCGGGCTTGGCGATCTTGTCCAGGCGGCCGAACACGTCCTTCTTGACGTCCATGCTCTCATACACTGCCTCGATGATCAGGTCGCATTCGGCGAGATCGTCGAAGTTGAGGGTGGGCTTGAGGAGGCCCATTGCGCCTTCGACCTGTTCGGGCGTCATCTTGCCCTTGGACGCGGTCGCTTCATAGTTCTTGCGGATGGTACCGGTGCCGCGGTCGAGCGCTTCCTGCGCCATTTCGACGATGGTCACGGGGATGCCTGCCGAAAGGAAGTTCATGCTGATGCCGCCGCCCATCGTGCCGGCGCCGATCACGCCGACGCGGTTGATCGGGCGCAGCGCGATGTCCTCGGCAATGCCGTCGATCTTCGACGCCTTGCGCTCGGCGAAGAAGACGTGGCGCAGCGCGGATGACTGCTTGCCCATGATGAGCTTCATGAAGTTCATGCGCTCGGCCTGAACACCCTCGGCATAGGGCTTGCCGGCGGTCTGCTCGATCAGATCGATGATCGTGGCGGGGGCGTCGAGGCCGCGGAAGCGCTTGGCGTTGGTCTTGCGGAAGGTTTCGAACACGCTCGCGTCGACAGTGACCGGGCGCTCGCTGGAACGCGAGATCGGCTTGCCGACGACTTCTTGAGCATAAGCAATGGCTTCGGCGAGGAGATTGCCTTCGGCTGCGAGCTTGTCGACCAGGCCGACCTGCTGCGCCTGGGTGGCGGAGATGGGGTCACCCTTGGTGGCGAGTTCAAGTGCGGTCTCGACGCCCGCGACGCGCGGCATGCGCTGGGTGCCGCCGGCGCCCGGCAGGATGCCTAGCTTCACTTCGGGGAGACCGAACTTCGCGCTGGGTACGGCGATGCGGTAGTGCGAGGCGAGCGCGACTTCGCAGCCGCCGCCGAGCGCGGTGCCATGGATGGCGGCGATCACCGGCTTGTCGAGTGCTTCGATCTGATCGACCAGCGTGGGGAGCGCGGGCTCCTGCATGCCCTTGGTGAATTCGGTAATGTCGGCGCCGGCGAAGAAGGTCTTGCCCGCGCAGGTGATGATGACGGCTTTGATGCTGTCATCGTTCTTGGCTTCCTCGATCCCGGCCTGAAGGCCCTGGCGGACGGCGTTGCTGAGCGCGTTCACCGGGGGGTTGTCGGAGGTTAGGATCAGGATGTTATCCTGACGGGTGGTGGTGATGGGGGAGGTCATTGTTGGTCTCCGTTTTATTGTGTCACGCGAAGGCGTGGAAGAAAGAAGTGGGTTTCACGCGAAGGCGCAAAGACGCGAAGTTCAGAAGAAGTGAGAGGTTCGCGCAGAGGCGCAGAGGCGCGGAGAAGGTCGTCCGCGCGGTTAGCGCGCGCGCCGCGTCAGCGGCAGTATGATCGGCTCGGTCGGTCGTTGAGGGCCGCTGGCGCGGCGAGGGCTGCGCCTCTGCGCCTCTGCGCCTCTGCGCGAACCTCTGCCTTCTTTGCGCCTTCGCGCCTTCGCGTGAAATCATGGTCATGCCAGCGCCGAATAGATCATCGTCTTGAGCTCGCGGCGGACCGGGTAGCGCATGGACGGGGTGAACTGAGTCATGAAGACCATGGAGATCCGCTCGACGGGATCGACGAAGAAGGCGGTCGAGAACATGCCGCCCCAATAATAGTCACCCACTGAGCCGGGGACGAGGGTCTTGGCGACATCCGTCGTGACGGCGAAGCCGAGGCCGAAGCCGGTGCCCGATAGGCTGGCTTCGTTGAACAGGCCGCGGGCGCAGCTAGTCAGGTCGCCACCGGTGGGCAGGTGGTTCATCGTCATCAGCGCGATGGTCTTGGGGCTGACGAGGCGCACGCCGTCCAGTTCGCCGCCGTTCAGGCAGAGCGTGGCGAAGCGGTGATAGTCGAGTGCCGAGGACACCAGGCCGCCGCCGCCCGAGAGGAGTCGAGGCTGGCGGGCCCAGGCAGAATCGGCGCCGGCATCGTAAATGAGGGGCTTGCCCGTCTTCTCGTCCACTGCCCAGCAATCGGCGAGGCGGTCGAGCTTTTCGGCGGGCACCTGGAAGAAGGTGTCGTGCATGCCGAGCGGGGAGAAGATGCGATCGTGGAAGAAGCGATCGAGCGTGGTGCCCGACACCCGCTCGATCACCGCGCCCAGCACATCGGTCGCGACCGAATAGGTCCAGGCGGTGCCGGGGGAGTATTCGAGCGGGAGCGTGCCGAGTTCGGCGATGAAGCCGTCCAGCGTGAGATTGTCGTGCCAGCGCTCCATGCGCGATTGCCGATAGGCGGCGTCGACGGGGGTCTGCTCCTGGAAGCCGTAGGTCAGGCCGGCCGTATGGCGCAGCAGGTCGACCATGCGCATCGGCTGGTCGGTGGGGCGGGTCTCGAACGGCGTGCCGTTGCCGCCACCGGCATAGACGCCAACGCCCTTCAGCTCGGGCAGAATGTGGTGGACGGGGGTGTCGAGCGCGACCTTCGCTTCCTCAACCAGCATCATGAAGGCGAGGCTGGTGATGGGCTTGGTCATCGAGGCGATGCGGAACAGCGTGCCTTCGTTCACCGGGGCACCGCCGTCGCGCCCCGGGCCCTGGTGCGAGAAGTGCACGATCTCGCCTTCGCGGGCGATCAGCAGCTGGGCGTGCGGGAAGCGGCCCGAGTCGAGATAGCGCTCACGCAGGAAGGCGTCGATGCGGGCGAGCCGTTCGGCGGAGAATCCGTAGCGTCCGAGCTGTGACTGCTGCATCCGTGGGGCATACCTCTTGTTCGAACCGAGCCTTGCACCTTCTTTCGGATGCTGCCCTCCTATTGCCTTGAGCCGCGCGGGAATCAACTCTAACCTTGTTGTCTGGCAAGGGACCGGAGAGTCCAAACCCGAAGTTCAGAAAACAATCGCTGGAGAGAGTGCTTGGCTCATGAACCGATCGTGCCGCTCGACCCCCAATGGCCGAAGCTGTCGCTTGCGCAGGCACAAGGCCTGCTGACCGCGCCTGGCGCGCCCTTCGAGATGGAAAGCGTGGACATCCGCGGAGTTCCGACGCGGGTGTGGAAGAACGCGCCGCCATCGCTTCGGATCATCGCCCAGCTGGTGCGGGCATATGGCGACCGTGACTTCACGGTGCATGAGGACGAGCGGGTCAGCTTCGAAGCCAATTACCGCGCAACCTGTCACATCGCGCGGCGGCTGGTGGAACTTGGCGTGGTGAAGGGCGACCGGGTCGCGCTGGCGATGCGCAACCTGCCCGAATGGCCGGCGATCTTCTTTGCCGCGGCCAGCATCGGCGCGATCGTGGTGCCACTCAACGCGTGGTGGACCGGAAGCGAGATCGACTATGCGATGAAGGACTCCGGGGCCAAGGTCCTGTTCGTCGATGGCGAGCGCGATGCGCGGCTGAAGGACTGCTATGACGACTGGCCGGCGCTGGAGGCGGTGGTGCTCAGCCGTGGCGCCGGTCCGGTGCGACTGGAGGACTGGCTGGGGGGCGCCAATGACTGGGCGGCGCTGGAGGATGTGGGCTTGCCTGAGGTGGAGGTGGTGCCCGAGGATGACGTCACCATCTTCTACACCAGCGGGACGACGGGCAATCCCAAGGGCGCGCTGGGCACGCACCGCAACCTGGTCACCAATGTGCTGTCGAGCGGCTATTGCGCGGCGCGAACCACGCTGCGGCGGGGTGAGACGCCGGCCTCGCCGCCCGAGCCCAAGCGCGGCTTGCTGGTGATCCCGCTGTTCCATGTCACTGCGTGCAGCGCCAGCCTGATGGGGTCGGTGGTGACGGGATCGACATTGTACTTCATGCGCAAGTGGGATGCGGTGCAGGCGATGGAGCTGATCCAGCGCGAGCGCATCCAGTTGACCGGCGGGGTGCCGACGATCGCCTGGCAGCTGCTGGAGCATCCCGAGCGCGAGCGGTACGACCTCTCCAGCCTGGAGAGCATCAGCTATGGCGGCGCGCCTTCGGCGCCGGAACTGGTGAAGCGCATCCGCGAGGAGTTCGGCGCGCTGCCCGGCAATGGCTGGGGCATGACCGAGACGATGGCAACCGTGACGCTGCACAGCGGCGAGGAATATCTGGCGCGGCCGACCAGCGCGGGGCCGCCGGTGCCGGTGGCGGACCTGAAGATCATGGACGTCGATGGAAGGACCGAACTTCCGGTCGGCGAAGTCGGCGAGCTGTGGGCGCGCGGGCCGATGGTCGTGAAGGGGTATTGGAACAAGCCCGAGGCGACGGCGGAGACCTTCGTCGATGGGTGGGTGCGGACCGGCGACCTCGCGCGGCTGGACGAGGAGGGGTATCTCTACATTGTCGACCGGGCCAAGGACATGGTGATCCGCGGCGGCGAGAACATCTATTCCTCCGAGGTGGAGAATGTCCTGTACGCGCATCCGGCGGTGACCGACTGTGCGCTGATCGGGTTGCCGCATCGGACCTGGGGCGAGGAGCCGGCGGCAGTGGTGCATCTGAAGCCCGGCGCGCAGGCGAGCGAAGCCGAACTGCAGGACTGGGTGCGCGCCCGGCTGGCGGCGTTCAAGGTGCCGGTGGCGATCCGCTTCGTGGACGACGTGCTGCCACGCAACGCGCAGGGCAAGATCCTGAAGCGCGAGCTGCACACGCTGTTCGCGCAGGAGGCGGCGGCTTAGGCGCGGCCCTGTTCGACGGTGCTTTTCCAATTTGCGCATCGGACAGGGCAGCCGGGATTACAGGCGGTGCAAATCGCGCTACGGTCCGCGTTCGCAAGGAGGAACGGTGGACGATCAATCGAGCGTGTTGGGCAGCGAAGCCGGCGAGGGGGGCGTGCCGCCATCGACGCCGCGCGAGCCGATCCTTTCTCCCGAACCGAAGGAAACCGTCGGCGACGGGCTGAAGCGCGACCGGCTGATGGCGTCGCTGACGCTGATCGCGGGTACCGGATTGCTGCTGGCGGTGCCCTTTGCATTGCAGGCGGGATCGGCCTTCTTCCTGCCGCTGACCGCCGCGATCGTGATCGCCATCGCACTGGTGCCGTTGCTCGAGTGGCTGGAGCGGCACCGCGCGCCCGCGCCGCTTGCTGCGTTCATCTGTGTGCTGATGTTCCTGATCGCGGCCAATGTCGCGCTGGCGTCGATCGTGGTGCCTGCGACCGAATGGGTCCGGGGCCTGCCCGACAAGATCCCGCAGATCCAAAGCAACCTGAAGCCGCTGATCGAGCTGTATGCGAGCGTCGACAAGTTCGTGAACCACACGCTGATGAACTTTGCGAACGAGCCGATCCGCAAGCCTGCGGTGATGGCGACCACGCCGCCGCGATCGTTGCTGGACCTGTTCGCGACCTCGGCACCCTCGGCGATCATCGAGAGCTTCTTTGCGATCCTGGTGATCTATTTCTTCCTGTCGGGCTGGACCCGGCTGCGGCGCAACGCGATCACCAGCCGATCCAGCTTTGGCGGTGCAATGGCGACCGCGCGCGTGATCCAGGATGTGGTGGACGATACCTCCGCCTATCTGGGGACGATCACGCTGATCAACGTGACGCTGGGCATGATCGTTTCGGCAGCGCTGTGGGCGATGGAGATGCCCAGCCCGCTGATGTGGGGTGGGATCGTCGCGCTGCTGAACTACATTCCTTATTTCGGGCCGATCTTTGCTGCGTTCCTGCTGGCGATGGGCGGGCTGATGACGTTCCCCGATCTCTGGTGGGCGCTGATGCCGGCGGTGATCATGGTGGGCGCGCACCTGATCGAGGCGAATGTGGTTACGCCGCTGATCGTCGGACACCGGCTGACGATCAGCCCGATCCTGATCCTGATCTCCTTGAGCTTTTGGGGGTGGGTGTGGGGCACCACCGGGGCGCTGCTGGCCGTGCCGCTGCTCATCATCATCCAGACGGTGCTGCGTGCCGCGGGCAAGCCCGACATTGCGGGATTCCTGTTCGAGCATGGCACGCTGGTGCAGGATCCGAGCGACGCGCGCGCGCAGTGGCGAAATAGTCGCGACCAATCCGGTTGACAGCCCAAAGAGGCGCGGCTAGTGCCCGCCTCCTCGCTTGGATCAAGCGGGTGTAGCTCAGTTGGTTAGAGCGCCGGCCTGTCACGCCGGAGGTCGCGGGTTCGAGCCCCGTCACTCGCGCCATCCTCTTCTTTCGGGAGAGGGCGGTGTTTGGTCCAAACTCCATCCTTGCCGACCTTGGCAGGCGTTCGCGCCACCCGGTCTGCATCGCTTGGGATATGCGGGTGTAGCTCAGTTGGTTAGAGCGCCGGCCTGTCACGCCGGAGGTCGCGGGTTCGAGCCCCGTCACTCGCGCCATGCGCATCCTGAGGATGCGGTGGCGTTTTATCTTCCCCCCACTGGTTTAGCGTTTTAGTTGGCTTTGATAGCCTGTTGCTGTGAGCGCCTGTTCGCCGGCGAAGGCCGGGATCCAGTTGCGATGTCTGTCGCGAGGGTGGGCTGCCATCACCGGGTCTGTTGCAGCTGGGCCCCGGCCTTCGCCGGGGAACTGATTAGCGAGCCTGGTTGAGTCGCATTGCGCTGAAGCCCTAGAGCGCGCGCCAGTGGCCGGTCTCCATCCAGCGCAGCAGCGGCTTGAGCGGGGCGATCCAGACGATTCCCAGCACGAGATATACCAGGCATTGGGCGAGGACCGGCAGAGCACCGATCTGCCCTGAAAAGCTGGCGACCAGAATCACCCAGACCAGGATGAGCGCCAGGATGGCAAACATGCCCACGGGCTTGCGCCAGCTGGCCTTTACCGTTCCGTGTGACACAGCATGCCCTTTTCGGTGATGATCGCCTCCAGCGGCACGTCCCAGATGTCGGCGGGGATCGCCGGCGCCTCTTGCACCGACCAGGCGACTCCGAGCCGCCACGCGTCGGGGTAGCGGGCAAAGGCGCGGTCGTAATGGCCGGCGCCCTGGCCGAGGCGGTTGAGGCGGGGATCGAAGCCGACGAGCGGGGTCAGGATGATGTCGGGTGCGACCTCGGCGCAATCGGACTGCGGCTGGCGCAGGCCATAGGGGCCGTCCGCCAGCGTGTCGCCGATGCTCCAGGCAAGGAAGCGGATCGGAGTCGCCCGGTTCACCACATGGGGCAGGGCGAGGGTGCAGCCCGCTTCCAGCGCGGCGGCGGCGAGCTGTGAGGGATCGGCTTCGCTGCCCATCGGGCAATAGCTGGCGACGACTAGGCCGGGGCGCAGCCGCGCGACATAGCTGTCGGGCGCGGTGATCGCCTGACTGGTCTCGCTCGCGAACTGGTCGCGCGCGGCGCGGAGCCGGGCGCGAAGCACCGGTTTCTCAACCGTCATGAAGGGGGTGGCGGGACCGCCATGGTCGTTTGCCAGAATATCCTCCGACGCCCGTTACGTCAGGTGGGAACCATGTGTCGCAGACCAGGATCTGCACAGGGACAGCTCCCATGGAAGATGAATAGCCTCAGGGATATGCCACGGCTCGTGCCGGGCAGTTCCCGCCATGGAGGTATGTAGGAGATTGGGGGGCGGGGCGCAACGGGCATGCGCTAAAAGCGTGGGGAGCAGGCAGCCTGGCGTCCTTCGTCATCCCGGCCTTGGAACCGGCAGAAGAAGAAGCGGGATCCCGGCTCAAGACCGGGATGACGTGAGTTTAACGGCAGGCTTGAGAGACGCTCAGGTAGCGGCGTCTTCTTCCAGGGCTGCGGCGACGGCCTCAAGGCGGTCGGCGATCTGGTCGAGCAGCGCGGTGGGCGCGGCGGCCGTCGACGGGGAGGGTGCCTCGTTCGCTTCGTCGAGCAAGTCGGCGAGGATCAGCGCGAGATAGACCAGCGTACGCTCTGCACTCATCCCGCCCGAGGCGCGCTGGGCTGCCGGGGAATGCTTTTGCAGCATCTTTTCCAAATGGCGCAGATGCGCTTCATCGCCGTCGCGCGCGGCGACGACATAGCTGCGGCCGGCGATGGTGAGGGTGATATCGGCCATCAGCCCTGATCCCCGCCGGCGGACTCGCGGGCGAGCAGCGCGTCCATGGAGACGAGCGCGTCCTCCACCTTGGCGCGCAACCGAGCATGCCGCAGGCGCAGGCGTTGTTCGGCATGGGTACGGGCGGTTGCCGCGGCTTCGATTCGGGCAAGCGCCTGTTCGATGCGGTCTGCTGGTGTTTCGGGCATCACTGATACGGGGATAGGTATTGCCCGGGAGGGCGGCAAGTCCCCGCTTGTTTCGATTGCGGCGAGCCGGTTGACGCGCGGGCGCATGCGGACCAAAGGCGTGCGCGACCAACCAAGGGGAGTTTCGATGGCTGCGTCCTTCACCGACTGCGCGAATGCGATCCGCGCACTCGCCATGGATGCTGTGGAGGCCGCGAACTCGGGTCATCCCGGCATGCCGATGGGCATGGCGGATGTCGCCACCGTGCTGTTCCAGCGATACCTGAAGTTCGATCCCGCCGCGCCGAAATGGGCGGACCGCGACCGCTTCGTGCTGTCGGCCGGGCATGGATCGATGCTGCTCTATTCGGTGCTGCACCTGACCGGCTATGCCAAGCCGACGCTGGAGGACATCAAGCGCTTCCGCCAGGTCGGCAGCCCCTGCGCGGGCCATCCTGAGAATTTCGAGATGCCAGGCGTTGAGGCGACCACCGGTCCGCTGGGCCAGGGCCTGGCGATGGGTGTCGGCATGGCAATGGCCGAGCGGCACCTGAATGCCGTGTTCGGCGACGACCTGGTCGATCACCGCACCTGGGTGATCGCCGGCGACGGCTGCCTGATGGAAGGCATCAACCATGAGGCGATCGGGCTTGCCGGGCACCTGAAGCTCGACCGACTGATCGTGCTGTGGGACGACAACAAGATCACCATCGACGGTTCGGTCTCGCTGTCGTCGAGCGAGGACATTCCCGCGCGCTATGAGGCGACCGGCTGGCATGTCGTCGAGTGCGACGGACATGACGAACTGGATATCGTCGCGGCGATCGAGGAATCGCTGTCGGACGATCGGCCGTCGCTGATCCGCTGCCGCACGATCATCGGCAAGGGTTCGCCCAACAAGCAGGGCACGTCCAAGTCGCACGGATCGCCGCTGGGCAAGGACGAAGTGACGCTGGCGCGTGAGGCGCTGGGCTGGAACCATCCAGCGTTCGAGATCCCTGCCGACATCCGCGAGACCTGGCTGGAAGCCGGCAAGCGCGGCACGCAGTCGCACGCCGATTGGGCGAAGCGGCTGGAAGCGCATCCCGACCGGATCGGCTTCGAGGGCCGCGACGATGTGCCCGCCGACCTGTTGCGGCCGTATGTCGAGCAACTGCTGGCCAATCCGCAGAAGGTGGCGACCCGCAAGGCTTCCGAAATGGCGCTGGAGGTGGTCAATGCGCTGGTGCCCGCGACCATCGGCGGCTCTGCCGACCTTACCGGCTCGAACAATACGCTGACCAAGAACCTGCACGCGCTGACGGCAGCGACCTATGACGGGCGCTATGTCTATTACGGCATCCGCGAGTTCGGCATGGCCGCGGCGATGAACGGCATGGCGCTGCACGGGGGCGTGATCCCCTATGGCGGCACCTTCCTGGTCTTCTCCGACTACATGCGCGCGGGCATCCGCCTGTCGGCATTGCAGCAGGCGCGGGTCGTTTATGTGATGACGCATGATTCGATCGGGCTTGGCGAGGATGGGCCGACCCACCAGCCGATCGAGCATGTCATGAGCCTGCGGATGATCCCGAACCTGCATGTCTATCGCCCGTGCGACACGGTCGAGACGGCGGAGTGCTGGGAACTGGCGCTGTCGAACAGCGACGGCCCGTCGCTGCTGGCGCTCAGCCGGCAGAACCTGCCGCAGCTGCGCACCGAGGCCGCCGAGAACCGCACCGCACGCGGCGCCTATGCGCTGCGCGAGGCCGAGGCGCCGCGCAAAGTGGTGCTGATCGCCACCGGCTCCGAAGTCGAGATCGCCGTCGCCGTGCGTGACGAACTGGAAGCCCAGGGGGTTGGCGCCGACGTGGTGTCGATGCCGTGCTGGGAGCGCTTCGAGATGCAGGACGCGGACTATCGCCGCGACATCATCCCCGCCGACGCGCTCAAGGTGTCGATCGAGGCGGGCTCCACCTTCGGGTGGGAGCGCTACACCGATATCGAAGGGCTGCGCTTCGGCGTCGATGTGTTCGGCGCGTCGGGTCCCTATCTGGGGCTGTATGAACAATTCGGGCTGACGGTCGGGTCGATCGTGCCCAAGATCCTCGCCAAGTTGAACGGAGAACAGGCATGACGAAGGTTGCGATCAACGGGTTCGGACGCATCGGCCGGCTGGTGGCGCGTGCCATCCTAGAGCGGCCCGAGAGCGGCCTTGAGCTGGTGACGATCAACGATCTGGCCGATGCCAAGTCCAACGCCTGGCTGTTCAGCCGCGACAGCGTGCACGGCAAATATCCCGGCACCGTCACCGCCGAGGGCGACGACCTGGTGATCGACGGCAAGCGCATCAAGGTGACCAAGGAGCGCGACCCCGCCAACCTGCCGCACGCCGAGAACGGCGTCGAGCTGGTGCTGGAGTGCACCGGTTTCTTCACCACCCGCGACGATGCGCAGAAGCATATCGATGCCGGCGCGAAGAAGGTGCTGATTTCGGCTCCGGGCAAGAATGTCGACCTGACCGTCGTGTACGGCGTCAACCACGACAAGCTGGAAGCAGGCCACACGATCGTGTCGAACGCATCGTGCACCACCAACTGCCTGGCGCCGGTCGCCAAGGTGCTGAACGACGCGATCGGCATCGAGCGCGGGCTGATGACCACCGTTCACGCCTATACCAACGACCAGAAGATCCTTGACCAGATCCATCCGGACCTGCGTCGCGCGCGCGCCGCGGCGATGAACATCATCCCGACCACGACCGGCGCCGCCCGCGCGGTGGGTGAAGTGCTGCCCGAATTGAAGGGCAAGCTCGACGGCTCGGCGATCCGCGTCCCCGTTCCCGACGGCAGCCTTGTCGACCTGACCTTCACGCCCAAGCGCGACGTGACGCGCGACGAAGTGAACGCGATCCTCAAGGCCGCATCCGAGGACGGTCCGCTCAAGGGCATCCTGGTCTATTCGGACGAGCCGCTGGTCTCGATCGACATCGTCCACACCCCGGCATCGTCGACCGTCGACAGCCTGGAGACCGCAGTGATCGACGGCAAGCTGGTGCGCGTCGTCAGCTGGTACGACAATGAATGGGGCTTCTCGAACCGGATGGTCGACACCGCCGGCGCGATGGCGAAGCTTTCGTAATACCGTCCTCCGGCGAGAAGAGAGTAACATGGCGCGGAACTTCAAGACGCTCGACGACACGGGCGACGTCACTGGCAAGCGGGTTCTGGTTCGTGAGGACCTGAACGTGCCGATGACGGGCGGTGCGGTGAGCGACGACACGAGATTGCGCGCCGCGGTGCAGACGGTGGCGGAGCTGTCGGACAAGGGCGCCATCGTGCTGGTGCTGGCCCATTTCGGCCGGCCCAAGGCGCCGACGCCCGACCTGTCGCTGGCGCAGCTCACCAAGCCGTTCAGCGACGTGCTCGGCCGGGCGGTGCGCTACATCGACTGGGAAGGCGATGCGGAGAATGTCGCGACGCTTCAGCCCGGCGATGTCGCGCTGCTGGAGAATACCCGCTTCTTCGGCGGGGAGGAAAAGAACGATCCGGCAGTGGTCGAGCGCTTCGCGGCGCTCGGCGACCTGTACGTCAACGACGCCTTTTCCGCCGCGCACCGCGCCCATGCTTCGACCGAGGGGCTGGCGCGCCGGCTGCCGGCGTTTGCCGGGCGGCAGATGGAGGCCGAACTCGACGCGCTCGACAAGGCGCTTGGCAATCCCGAGCATCCGGTGGCGGCGGTAGTCGGCGGCGCCAAGGTGTCGACCAAGCTCGACGTGCTCAAGCATCTGGTGGCGCAGGTCGATCACCTGATCATCGGCGGCGGCATGGCCAACACCTTCCTCGCCGCGCGCGGAGTGAATGTCGGCAAGTCGCTGTGCGAGCATGACCTGACCGATACCGCCGAGGCGATCCTCGACGCGGCCGACAAGGCGAACTGCACGGTGCATCTGCCGTATGACGTGGTGGTGGCCAAGGAGTTCGCCGCCAATCCGCCGAGCCTGCGCACCTGCAACGTCCATGAGGTCGCGGCGGACGAGATGATCCTGGACGTCGGCCCGGCGGCGACCGAGGCGCTGGCCGACGTGCTTAAGACCTGCAAGACCCTGGTGTGGAACGGGCCGCTGGGAGCCTTCGAGACTGAACCGTTCGACGCGGCCACGGTGGCGCTGGCGCGGACCGCGGGGGCGCTGACCACTGAGGGGTCGCTGGTGTCGGTTGCCGGGGGCGGGGACACCGTCGCGGCGCTGAACCAGGCGGGCGTGGCGGACCAGTTCAGCTTTGTGTCGACTGCGGGTGGCGCCTTCCTGGAGTGGATGGAAGGCAAGGCACTGCCTGGCGTGGCTGTGCTTACGCGCTGAGGACTGCTGCATGGTTCCCCGGCGAAGGCCGGGGCCCAGCTACCATGTTGTTGGCGAGGGCGACCTTCGCTCGCCGGGTTCATTGCGGCTGGGCCCCGGCCTTCGCCGGGGAACTGGTTGCGCTTAGCGCGCCGGACGAACATCGCGAACGCCGCGCTTAACAGCGCACCGCCACCCCCACCGTCATCCCGGCTTTGAGCCGGGATCCCGCTTCTTCTTCTGTTAGCAAAAAGGCAGCGGAACCCCGGCTCAAGGCCGGGGTGACGAAGAAGAGGTGAGCCGTCCCAATTCGCTGTGATGGGAGGGAGGCCCGTCTCCGTACTAATGGCGCTTCCGATCGAATACCGCGAACACCGCAAGCAGCAGTGCGCCGATGCCCGCGCCGATCCAGGCGGTGAGCGGCCAGCCGCCCCGGGCGTAGCTCGCGGTCGCGGTGACCGAGCCGAGCGCGCCGACCATGAAGACGATCGTCATGTAGATCGCGTTGATCCGGCCCCGCGCGGCGGGATCGAGGCTGAAGATGATGCGCTGGCCCGAGATCTGGTTGAGCTGCACGGCGGCGTCGATCAGCACGGCGGTGACGGCGAAAGCGATCACGCTGCCGACTGCCACGGTCCAGTCGGCGGCGAGGAACGACACTGCAAGCAGCGCCATCGATCCCCCGGTGACTAGGCGCGCCTTGCCGCGATCCGCCAGACTGCCGGCGATCGGCGCGGCGAGCGCGCCGCCAGCACCTGCGAGCGCGAACAAGGCGATGCCGCCATGGCCGAGCCCGAAGCGGTGGATCAGCACCAGCGGTGCGGCGGTCCAGAACAGGTTGAAGGCGAGGAACAGCAGCGCTTGGTAAAAGGCGCGCAGGCGCAGCTGGGGATGGCAGCGCAGCAGGTCGAAGAGCGAGCGCAGGATGGCGCCATAATGCAGCCCGCTATCGGGGCGCCGGCTGGGCAGCCAGAACAGCAGCGCGGCGCCGGTGAGCGCCATGAAGCCGGCGGAACTGAGGAACACCGCGCGCCAGCCGGCGAGGTCCGCGACGAAGCTGGCATAGGGCCGCGACAGCATGATGCCGGTGAGCAACCCGCTCATCACTAGGCCGATGGTGCGGCCCTGGCGCGCTTCGCTGCTGAGCCCGGCAGCGAGCGGCACCAGGATCTGCGCGCCGACCGAGCAGAGCCCGGTGAGCAGCGACGCCGCCAGGAACAGCGCCGGGCTGGTCGCGGCTGCCACGCCCAGCGCACCCAGCGTCGCGCCTGCAGTGGCGAGGAGGATCAGCCGCTTGTTCTCGAACAGGTCCGACAGCGGCACGAGAAGCGCAAGCCCGGCGCCATAACCAAGTTGCGTCAGCGTGACGATGGCGCCCGCGAGCCAAGGCGATAGCCCGATTTCCGGCCCGATCGCGTCGATCAGGGTCTGGGCATAATAGAGGTTGGCGACCATCAGCCCGCAGGCGACGGCCATGAGCACTGTCGTGCCGGGCCCGAGATCATGGGAATCTGAAGTGCGCATCGTCGCGCCTGAAGCCGAGCGATACCGCTTGTGCAAGCCGAAAGGGCAGTTCGCGACAATCTTTGTTGCACCGCGGAACGGAGGCGCTTCGGCTGCATTCCTCAAGAGACGGGACGCTGCCGCAACGAATTTCCGCAGCGTCAGCGTTGTCAGCGGTTTTGCCTTTGAAAGCCGTGCGATAGAGGCCCGTCATCGGCCACCAAAGACTTGGGGACACCATGAGCATCACGCCTGCCGTCAAAGCCATCCTCGCCAACTACGAGTCCGACAATCCGGGCGTGAAGGCGAACCTTGCCCGCATCCTGATGCAGGGGCGGCTGGGGGGAACCGGCAAGCTGATCATCCTGCCGGTGGACCAGGGCTTCGAGCATGGGCCTGCGCGCAGCTTCGCGATCAATCCCGAAGCCTATGATCCCCATTATCACTTCCAGCTCGCGATCGACGCCGGCCTGTCGGCCTATGCCGCGCCGCTGGGCATGCTGGAGGCCGGCGCCGACACCTTTGCCGGGCAGATCCCGACGATCCTGAAGGTCAACAGCTCGAACAGCTGGGCAACCTCGATCAGCCAGGCGCAGACCGGCAGCGTCGAGGACGCGCTGCGGCTCGGCTGTTCGGCGATCGGCTTCACCATCTATCCGGGCTCCGACGGCATCTTCGACGCGATGGAGCAGATCGCGGCGCTTTCCGCCGAGGCCAAGTCGGTCGGCATCGCCACGGTGATCTGGTCGTATCCGCGCGGTGGCGACCTTTCAAAGAAGGGGGAGCTCGCGCTCGACGTCGGCGCCTATGCCGCGCACATGGCGGCGCTGCTGGGCGCGCACATCATCAAGGTGAAGCTGCCGAGCGACCATATCGAGCAGGGCGACGCGCAGAAGTCCTATGAAGGCACCGACTGGTCGGCGCAGTCGGACCGCGTGAAGCATGTCGTGCAGAGCTGCTTCAACGGGCGCCGCATTGTGGTGTTCTCGGGCGGCGCGGCCAAGGGCGAGGACGCGGTGTACCAGGACGCGCGCGACATTCGCGACGGCGGCGGCAACGGATCGATCATCGGCCGCAACACCTTCCAGCGCCCGCGCGCCGAGGCTGTGGCGATGCTCGACAAGCTGATCCGCATCTACAAGAACGAGGAATAAGGCTCGGCCGCGACAAGCGGCCGAGTGAGGGGATGACCATGCGAGCGGCGGCAGCGGGCAGAGACTCGCGCCGCCGCTTCTGCTATCGGCCGCGGCTTCCATTCACCGGGAAGTGTGTGTGACTGAAGTATCGATGCCGATCCGCGTGGCTGCGCTGTATCGGTTCACTGCGTTTGAGGATTGCGCGGCGATCCAGGCGCCGCTGGCCAAGCTGTGCTGCGCGTTGGGCGTGAAGGGCACGCTGATCCTGGCGCCTGAAGGCATAAACGGTACCATCGCGGGCACCGACGACGCGATCGAGGCGGTGTTGGCGCATATCCGCGCGCTGCCGGGCTGCGACGCGCTGGACGTCAAGTTTTCGCGCGCGCCGGCAATGCCGTTCGACCGGATGAAGGTGCGGATCAAGCGCGAGATCGTTACCATGGGCCAGCCCGACATCGATCCGCTCGACACCGGCGCCTATGTCGCGGCGGAGGAGTGGAACGCGCTGATCGATGCCGACGACACGATCGTGATCGACACGCGCAACGCATATGAAGTGGCGCTGGGCACCTTCAAGGGCGCCATCGATCCAGGCACGCGCAGCTTCCGCGACTTTCCCGAATGGTTTCGCGAGAACCGGGCGACGTTCGAGCGGGATGGACGCATGCCAAAGGTGGCGATGTTCTGCACCGGCGGGATCCGCTGCGAAAAGTCGACTGCGTTCCTGAAGGCCGAGGGCGTGCCGGACGTGTTCCACCTGAAGGGCGGCATCCTCTCCTATCTGGAGCATGTGCCGGCGGAACAGAGCCGCTGGGACGGTGAGTGTTTCGTGTTCGACCAGCGGGTTACGGTGAAGCACGGGCTGGAGCCGGGGGCCGGTCGGCTGTGTCGGAAGTGCAATATGCCGGTTGAAGGGGACGTTTGCGAGCGGTGTGGCGGCTAACGAATAGAGGCTAATCCTCCCCTGCAAGGGGATGATTGAGCTGCCGGATCATCGCCTTGAGCGTCTGGGCATCGTGAATGGCGTGGGCGTCGATGTCGTTGTTGAAATACGCCCAGACTTCGCGCCCGCCACGCGCCTCCGCCACCATCCAGTCGGCCCAGGCGAGCAGGCGCTCGTCCGAATAGCGGCCCCAATATTTCCCCTCGCCGCCATGGAAGCGAACATAGGCGATCGGCCCCACGGCCAGAGCCGGGCTCTGCAACTCTGGCATGTCGTGCGCGCAGAAGCTGGCGCCGTGCCGCTCCAACAGCGCAAACACCTCGTCGATGTACCAGCTCTTGTCGCGAAACTCGAAGACGTTGGTCACGTCCTTGGGGGCGAGTTGCAGGAAGCTGTCGAGCCGCTCCAGGTTCAGCCGGAAACGGGGCGGCAACTGATATAGGATGGGGCCGAGCGTCTGCCCCAGATGGCGGATTGCCGGCATCATCCGCTCCAGCGGCTCCTCGCAATCCTTCAGCTTCTTGGCCTGAGTGAGGAAGCGGTTGGCCTTTACCGCATAGCGGAAGCCGCCTGGCGCCTGCGCCGCCCAGGCGTCGAACGTCTCGGGCTTGGGCAGGCGATAGAAGCTGTTGTTGATCTCGACCGTGTCGAAATGCTCGGCATAGAAGGCGAACCAGTTCTTGACCGCAAGCCTGTCGGGGTAGAAGCGGCCACGCCAATGCGGGTAGATCCAGCCGGAGCACCCGATATGAATTGCCGCGCACCCGGAGCCTTGCATGAACGATCCTGAAATTGTCGACCTGGACGAAGAGAACGCGCTGGCGGGCTTTGCGGACAATTTCGTGCGCGACAGCCGGCGCCCCGCGTGCCAGCTCTACCTGATCTCGCCGCTCGACGTTAGCGGGGCGTTCCCGGATCGGCTGGCGCGGGCACTGGATGCCGGGCCGGCGGCGGCGTTTCAGTTCCGCGTGAAGGATGTCGACCAGCATGAAGCAGCGCGGCTCGCCGAGCCGTTGCAGCGCATTTGCGCCGATCGCGACGTAGCGTTCATCGTCAATGACAGCATCAGCCTTGCCAAGCGGCTGGGCGCGGACGGCGTGCACCTTGGGCAGGAAGACGGCGACCCCCGCGAAGCGCGCTCAGTCCTCGGGCCCTCGGCGCAGGTCGGGGTGACCTGCCACGGCAGCCGTCACCTGGCGATGGAGGCCGGCGAGGCGGGAGCGGATTATGTCGCGTTCGGCGCTTTCTATCCGACCACGACCAAGGAAGCTCGGCACCGGGCCGAGCCGCCGATTCTCAGCTGGTGGACGACCGTGTTCGAAATCCCCTGCGTGGCGATCGGTGGGATTACGCCGGGCAATGCCGCGCCGCTGATCGCGGCGGGCGCGGACTTCATTGCCGCGTGCGGCGCGGTTTGGGGCGGGGATGAAGTGGCAGCGATGCAGGCGTTTGCCGAGGTGCTGAAGGGCTGAGGAAACAAAGCCGCGTGCCGCATCGTTCTTCCGGCTGACATAGGTTGGTCGGGAGTATCGCGTGCGTACAGTGATTGGTGTTGCTTCTCTCGCCTTGGTTTCCCTTGCGCCCGCCATGGCGCAGCAGCGCGAGGCCAAGGGCAAGCCGCCGATCGACTGGACGGTGATGCACGCGCAGGTGATCCTCGATCGCCTGGGCTTCTCGCCGGGCATCATCGATGGGCGCGAGGGGCAGTCGCTGACCGCCGCGCTCAAGGGTTTCCAGGAGACGCGCGGGCTGACCACGAGCGGCGAGCTGGACCGCGCGACCTTGGGCGCGCTGCACCAGTATCGCGAGTGGCGGCCGGCCGTGAAGATGGCCGTGCCCGACGCGGCGCTGCAGGGCTTCTTCGTCAACCCGGTGCCGAAGGACCCCGAGGAACAGGCCAAGCTGCCGTCGATCGGCTATAGCCGCCCGCTCGAGAAGATGGGGGAGATGTTCCACACCACGCCCGAGGTGCTGGTGGAGATGAACCCGGGCGCCGGCAAGATCGAGCGCGGCGCGGTGTTCCTGTTCCCCAATGTCGCGGCGCAATCGCGCGACTATCAGGGCAAAGACCTCAAGCCCGAGTGGCGCCAGACGCTGAGCGACTTGAACGTCGATGCCAAGCAGCCCGCCGGTGACCACCTGGTAGTCGACAAGTCCGAAAAGGTGCTCAAGGTCTTCGACAAGGATGACAAGCTGGTGGCGCAGTTCACCGCATCGATGGGCAGCGAGCATGATCCGCTGCCGATCGGCACCTGGAAGATCAACGTCGCCGACACCAACCCGAAGTTCCACTTCAACCCGGACCTGTTCTGGGACGCCAAGGCCGACGACGAGAAGACGCTGCTCCCGCCCGGACCGAACGGGCCGGTTGGCGTGGTATGGCTGGACCTGTCCAAGGAGCATTACGGCATCCACGGTACGCCCGAGCCGCAGAATATCGGCCGCACCGAAAGCCATGGCTGTATCCGCCTGGCCAACTGGGACGCGGCACGGCTGGCGCTGATGATCAAGCCTGGCGCAAAGGCCGTGTTCCAGGAGTGATGCCGTGACTCGAGGTAAGTGGATCGGCTGGGGACTTGCGGCACTGCTGCTGGCCCTCGCCATCGCTTACCTCTCGATGGTGCGGATCACCGTGCTGCCCCCGGACCAGGCGCGCGCTGCGGTGGGCGCGCCACAGCGGATCGAGGCCGAGCGGGTGGACCGCCAGCCGCTGGTGGTGCCGGTAGCTGGGATCACTCGCGGCCAGCTTAGCAATACCTGGGGGGATAGCCGCGGCGGCGGCGCGCGCCAGCACAACGCGATCGACATCATGGCGCCGCGCGGCATGGCGGTGCTCGCCGCCGCCAGCGGGCGCGTGGAGAAGCGCTTCGAGAGCGGCAATGGTGGACACACCCTGTATGTCCGCCTGCCCGATAACCGGACCGTGCATTATTACGCGCATCTCGACCGCTATTTGGCAGCCGAAGGGCAGGTGGTCCGCCAGGGGCAGCAGATCGCGACCGTAGGCGACACCGGCAGCGCCGCGGGCGGGGCGCCACACCTGCATTTCGAGATCAAGACGATGCGGGCCGGCGAACGCTGGTGGCAGGGCGCCAACGTCAATCCTTATCCGCTGTTGATGCGCGGCGGCGACTGAGCCGCGCTTGCGAGGATGGCCGCGCCCGGCTAAGGGGCCTGCTTCGGCTCTTTCTCAGCTTACAGGTCTCGGATCATGAAGATCAGCGGCGTGGACATCCGTCCCGGCAACATCATCGAATATGAAGGCGGCATCTGGCGCGCCGTCAAAATCCAGCACACGCAGCCCGGCAAGGGCGGCGCGTATATGCAGGTCGAACTCAAGAACCTGCGCGACGGGCGCAAGAACAATGTCCGATTCCGCTCGGCCGAGACCGTGGAGCGCGTCCGCCTGGACACCAAGGATTTCCAGTTCCTGTTCGCGGACGGCGAGACGCTGACGTTCATGGACAAGATCACGTACGACCAGACCACGCTGCCGCGCGACCTGCTCGGCGACGCGGCTGCCTTCCTTCAGGACGGCATGGACGTGGTGATGGAGCTGTATGACGAGGACCCGATCAGCGTGCAGCTGCCCGACACGATCGAAGCGACCATCGTCGAGGCCGATGCCGTGGTGAAGGGGCAGACCGCCTCGTCCTCGTACAAGCCCGCGCTGCTCGAAAACGGTGTGCGCGTGATGGTGCCGCCGCACATCGCGTCGGGAACCCGGATCGTAGTCGACGTTTACGAACAGACCTACGTCCGCCGCGCGGACTGATTGTTTAAGCCCTCTCCCGGGTGCGGGAGAGGGTTGGTGAGGGTGAGTCCGTTGTCACTGGCCGTTCGCCTGCCGTGAGACCCTCACCCCGACCCTCTTCCGCAGGTGGGAGAGGGAGATTTGGAGTTTTGTTTTGGTAGCCCATTCCGGCATCATCACCGTCATCGAGCGTGCGGCCCGCAAGGCGGGTCCGCGGCTGCGCCGTGACTTCAACGAGGTTCAGCACCTCCAGGTCAGCCGCAAGGGGCCTGCCGACTTCGTGTCGATGGCCGACCGCCGCGCCGAGGACACGCTGATCGAGGAACTCCAGAAGGCACGTCCTGATTGGGGTTTCCTCGTCGAGGAGCGCGGCGAGATCAAAGGCGATCCCGACCTGCCGCGCTGGATCATCGATCCGCTCGACGGCACGTCCAACTTCCTCCACGGCATTCCGCATTTCTGCATGTCGATCGCGGTGGAGGATCCCCGCGGCACGCAGGGCAAGCCCGAGATCACGCACGGCTATATCTATCAACCGCTGACCGACGAAAGCTTCTGGGCCGAGAAGGGCCGGGGCGCGTGGTTGCAGGATCAGCGGCTGCGCGTGTCGGCGCGGCGGGAGCTGCCCGACGCACTGATCGCCACCGGCATTCCCTTCATGGGCCATGGCAATTTCGCCGAATGGACTCGCATCTTCGGCGCCGTTGCACCCGAAGTGGCGGGCATCCGCCGGCTGGGCGCCGCGGCGCTGGATCTTGCCTGGGTCGCGGCGGGCCGCTTCGACGGGTTCTGGGAATCGGACCTGAAGCCTTGGGACGTCGCGGCGGGCATGCTGCTGGTCAAGGAAGCCGGCGGTTTTGTCACCGACTATCGCGGCCAGGACATGGCGCGTGAGCGCAACCAGTTCCTTGCCGCCAATGACGTGCTCCATTCCAAGCTGCACAAGCTGGTCGCGGGCGCTCTGCGCAACAACTGACCGGTTCGCCGGCGGTCCGGCCGCCGGCTTTCAGTCAATCCTAGCGAGAGGCGCTGCCGTTGCCGGCGGCGCCTGTTGGCGTGCAATGTTACATCTTATTATTGCGAGTGATTCTCAGGGGTTCCGGGCCTTGCCGCACCCCCTTCAGAGTCCTAGAAGCCCGCTTAGATTCCGCATCCGCGAGAAGGCATCTTGGTTGATCTGATTCAATATCTGCCGATCCTCCTGTTCCTGGGAGTGGCACTGGTGCTTTCAAGCGCCTTCGTGTTCCTGCCCATGGCGGTGGGGCGGCTGACCGGTTCGCATAAGCCGACTCCGGAAAAGCTCACTGAATATGAGTGCGGCTTCCCCGCCTTCGAGGATTCGCGCAGCCAATTTGACGTGCGCTTTTATCTCGTTGCCATTCTGTTCATCATCTTCGATCTCGAAGCTGCCTTCCTATATCCTTGGGCAGTCAGCGTTTTTGATCTCGGCTGGACCGCCTGGATTTCGATGATGATCTTCATTGCCGAGCTCACGCTCGGTCTCGTTTACGCTTGGAAGAAAGGTGCGTTGGAGTGGGAGTAGAACTCAGCCCGACCCAGCCGCAAATGGCACCGGGGACGCTCCCCAATCCCGCGTTTCTGGACGATATCAATGCCGAGATCGGCGACAAGGGCTTCCTGGTAACCTCGACCGAGGAGCTGTTCCAGTGGGCGCGTACCGGCTCGCTGTGGTGGATGACCTTTGGTCTGGCATGCTGTGCGGTGGAGATGATCCACGTCAACATGCCGCGCTATGACATGGAGCGCTTTGGCGCCGCGCCGCGCGCGTCTCCGCGTCAGTCGGACGTGATGATTGTCGCGGGCACGCTGTGCAACAAGATGGCGCCGGCGCTGCGCCGCGTGTACGACCAGATGTCCGAGCCGAAGTACGTGATCTCGATGGGATCGTGCGCGAACGGCGGCGGCTATTATCACTATAGCTACAGCGTCGTGCGCGGTTGCGACCGCATCGTGCCGGTCGACATCTATGTTCCCGGATGCCCGCCGACCGCCGAAGCGCTGCTCTACGGCGTGATGCAGCTGCAGCGGAAGATCCGCCGCATCGGGACGCTGGAACGGTGAAGGCGCCTGCTCCCCGCTATGCCTCGAACGAAGGCGTGATCGAGGCTGCGCAGGCGGCACTTGGTAGCGCAATCGTGGAGAGCAAGGATGCTGTTGGCGAGGTCTCGCTGACGGTGAAGCGTGCGTCGCTGGTCGATGTGATGATCGCGCTGCGCGACACGCCCGGCCTTGAATATCAGATGCTGATGGAGATCGCCGGCGCGGACTATCCGCAGCGCCCCGAGCGGTTCGACATCGTCTATCACCTGCTGAGCCTCACTCGGAACCACCGCATTCGCGTGCGCGTGATGACCGATGAGGAGCAGTCGGTGCCGTCGGTAACGGGCATCTGGCCGGTCGCCGGCTGGCTCGAGCGCGAAGTATACGATCTGTACGGCGTGCTGTTCGACGGCAACATGGATCTTCGCCGGATCCTGACGGACTATGGCTTCCAGGGGCATCCGCTCCGGAAGGACTTTCCGATGACCGGCTATGTCGAGATGCGCTACTCCGAAGAGGCAAAGCGTGTGGTCTATGAGCCGGTGAACCTGGCGCAGGACTTCCGCAATTTCGACTTCATGAGCCCGTGGGAAGGTGCCGCATACGTGCTGCCGGGCGACGAGAAGGCGCCGGGCGCGGGTCCGGGTGATACGCCGCAGGGCAAGTCGAGCCCGTCGCCGTCTCCCACCGCACCGCCCGTCCCGCAGGAAAAGGGTGCACCCACGCCCGTAAAGGCGGACGACGTAGTCAAGGCAAGCGAACTGGCGTCGAAAGATGTCGAACCGCGCGCCAAGACGCCCAAGACCTCCGACACGCCTGGCGACACTGAGGGGGGCGCTACGTCGGTGGATGCAGACAGCAAGAACATGCCCAAGGATCCGGATGTCCGTCCGACCAAGGGTGAGGGTCAGAACCAATGACCGATACCGTTGAAGCGATGATGGAGCGCGACACCGTCAAGGACCCGAACACGGGTGACGTCGCGATCCAGAACTACACGATCAACTTCGGCCCGCAGCACCCGGCGGCGCACGGCGTGTTGCGCCTGGTGCTCGAGCTCGACGGCGAGATCGTCGAGCGCGTCGATCCGCACGTGGGCCTGCTTCACCGCGGCACCGAAAAGCTGATCGAGTACAAGACCTACACCCAGGCGCTGCCGTACTTCGATCGGTTCGATTATTGCTCGCCGATGGCGATGGAGCACTCCTATGTGCTCGCCGTCGAGAAGCTGCTCGATCTGGAAGTGCCGATCCGTGCCCAGTATCTGCGGACCTTCTTCGCCGAGCTGACCCGCATCAAGAACCATATGCTGAACCTGGGTTCGCACGTCATGGACGTGGGCGCGATGACGCCCAATCTGTGGCTGTTCGAGCTGCGCGAAGACTGCATGAACTTCTATGAGCGCGCGTCGGGTGCGCGCATGCACGCCAACTGGTTCCGCGTCGGCGGCGTCCGTCAGGACGTGCCGCTGAAGCTGCTGACCGACATCGCCGACTGGCTCGACACGCGCCTGCCGCGCTTGTTCGAGGATGCGATCAGCCTGGTGGCCGAGAACCGCATCTTCAAGCAGCGCAACGTAGACATCGCGATCGTCAGCCGTGAGGACGCGATGCGCTGGGGCTTCTCCGGCCCGATGATCCGTGCCGCCGGCATCCCCTGGGATATCCGCCGGTCGCAGCCTTACGACGCCTATGACCGGGTCGAGTTCGACATTCCGGTCGGCACGCGTGGTGACTGCTACGACCGGTTCATGGTGCGCGTGGAGGAGGTCCGCCAGTCCGCGCGGATCATGAAGCAGTGCCTCCAGCAGATGCCCGAAGGCCCGGTGAAGACGCTCGACAACAAGGTCGTGCCGCCCTCGCGCGGGGCGATGAAGCAGTCGATGGAAGCGCTGATCCACCACTTCAAGCACTTCACCGAGGGCTTCCACGTGCCCGAAGGCGAAGTCTATGTGGCGACCGAAAGCCCCAAGGGCGAATTCGGCGTGTATCTGGTGAGCGACGGCAGCAACAAGCCGTATCGCTGCAAGGTGCGCCCGACGGCGTTCAGCCATCTTCAGGCAATGGATTTCATGTCCAAGGGCCACATGCTCGCGGACACCACCGCGATCCTGGGCGCGATGGATATCGTTTTTGGTGAATGTGACCGCTAATGGCTGACGCACCGCAGATCCCCGACGAGGCCGAGACCCGCGCACGCTGGGGTAATTTCGCCTGGACCCAGGCGAATGCCGACAAGGCGCGCGAGATCATGGGCCGCTATCCGGCCGGCCGGCAGATGTCGTGCACGATCCCGTTCCTCGACCTTGCTCAGCGCCAGGTTGGTGCGGAGACGAACACGCAGGGCTGGCTGCCCGTGCCGGTGATCGAGTTCGTCGCGCGCGAACTGGAGATGCCCTATATCCGCGTGTTCGAAGTCGCGACCTTCTACACCATGTTCAATCTCGCGCCGGTCGGCCGCTTCCATGTGCAGGTATGCGGCACGACGCCGTGCATGCTGCGCGGGTCGGACGACGTTCTGGCGGCGTGCAAGAGCCGCGGCATGAAGAAGGGCCACACCACCGAGGACGGCATGTTCACGCTGTCCGAGGTCGAGTGCCTGGGCAATTGCGCGTCGGCACCGATGGTGCAGATCAACGACGACAATTACGAAGACCTCACGTTCGACCGCACGGTGGCGATCCTCGATCGCCTGGCCGCCGGCGATCAGCCCAGGGCAGGCACGCAGGAGCCGGGCCGCCACACGGTGGAGCCGGTCGGCGGTCCGACCACGCTGACGGCGATGGTCAACGAGAACCATGATTACCGCGGTGAGTGGGCATGAGCGGGGGCAACAAGAACCTCGTCGTGACGATCCTCGCCATCATCGGCGGACTCGTCGTTGCCGGCTGGGTGCTCAAGATCACCTTCAGCCTGCTGGGCCCGCTGATCCTGATCGGATTGGCGGTGCTGATTTACCTCATGTTCTTCAAGAAGGGCGCCCGCTGAGATGCTCGCCGACAAGGATCGCATCTTCACCAATCTCTACGGCTACCAGCCGTGGAACCTGCCGGCTGCACGCGCACGTGGCGATTGGGACAACACTGCCCGGCTGATGCAGCTGGGGCAGGACACGATCATCGACCGCATCAAGGCGTCTGGCCTGCGCGGGCGGGGCGGGGCGGGTTTCCCGACCGGCACCAAATGGTCGTTCATGCCCAAGGAGCCGAGCCCGACGCGGCCGAACTTCCTGGTGATCAACGCCGACGAATCCGAGCCCGGTTCGTGCAAGGACCGCGAGATCATCCGCCACGATCCGCACAAATTGATCGAAGGCGCGCTGATCGCCGGCTTCGCGATGCGCGCGCGCGCGGCCTACATCTACATTCGCGGCGAATATATCCGCGAGGCTGAGACGCTGTTCGCAGCGGTCGCCGAAGCGTATGACGCCGGTCTGATCGGCCGCAACGCCTCGGGCTCCGGCTATGATTTCGACGTGTTCGTGCACCGCGGTGCCGGCGCGTATATCTGCGGCGAAGAAACCGCGATGCTCGAAAGCCTGGAAGGCAAGAAGGGCCAGCCGCGCCTCAAGCCGCCATTCCCGGCGGGCGCCGGCCTCTATGGCTGCCCGACGACGGTCAACAACGTCGAGTCGATTGCCGTTGCCCCGACGATCCTGCGGCGTGGACCCGAATGGTTCTCGTCCTTCGGGCGTGAGAACAACAAGGGCACCAAGCTCTTCCAGATCTCGGGCCATGTCGAAAAGCCCTGCGTGGTCGAGGAAGCGATGAGCATCCCGTTCCGCGAGTTGATCGAAAAGCATTGCGGCGGCATTCGCGGCGGCTGGGACAATCTGCTCGCGGTGATCCCGGGCGGATCGTCGGTGCCGCTGGTGCCGGCTGCCGAGATCATGGACGCGCCGATGGATTTCGACGGCCTGCGCGCCGTCGGCTCGGGCCTTGGCACCGCAGCGGTGATCGTCATGGACAAGTCCACCGACATCGTCCGCGCGATTGCCCGGCTCTCCTACTTCTACAAGCATGAGAGCTGCGGCCAGTGCACGCCCTGCCGCGAAGGCACCGGCTGGATGTGGCGCGTGATGGAGCGGCTGCGCACCGGCGACGCAGACATCAGCGAGATCGACACGCTCCAGCAGGTCACCAAGCAGGTCGAAGGTCACACGATCTGCGCGCTGGGCGACGCCGCCGCCTGGCCGATCCAGGGCCTGATCCGTCACTTCCGCCCCGAGATCGAGCGGCGGATCATTGAACGCAACGGCACCGGCGATGCGCCGATGCAAGAGGCTGCCGAATAATGCCAAAGGTCAAAGTCGACGGAATCGAAGTGGAGGTGCCGCAGGGCGCCACCGTGCTTCAGGCCTGCGAAGCCGCGGGCAAGGAAATCCCGCGTTTCTGCTATCATGAGCGGCTGTCGATCGCCGGCAATTGCCGCATGTGCCTGGTCGAGGTGAAGCCCGGACCGCCCAAGCCCCAGGCTTCGTGCGCGCTGCCGGCTGCCGACAATCAGGAAATCCGCACCGACAGCGCGATGGTGAAGGCCGCGCGCGAAGGCGTAATGGAATTCCTGCTGATCAACCACCCGCTCGACTGCCCGATCTGCGATCAGGGCGGCGAATGCGACCTGCAGGACCAGAGCCTGGCCTATGGCCGGAGCCACTCGCGCTATACCGAGAACAAGCGCGCGGTGACCGAGAAATATATGGGTCCGATCATCAAGACGATCATGACCCGCTGCATCCAGTGCACGCGCTGCGTCCGCTTCGGCGAGGAAGTGGCCGGCGTGGAGGATATCGGCGCGATCTATCGCGGCGAGGACATGCAGATCACGACCTATCTGGAAAAGGCGTTCAAGAGCGAGCTTTCCGGCAATGCGGTCGACCTGTGCCCGGTCGGCGCGCTGACCCACAAGCCGGTGGCGTTCGAATACCGCCCCTGGGAGCTGCGCCGGAACCTGTCGATCGACGTGATGGACGCGGTCGGCACCAACATCCGTGCCGACAGCCGCGGACGTCAGGTGATGCGGGTGCTTCCGCGCATCAACGAGGACGTGAACGAGGAGTGGGCGCACGACAAGACCCGCTACCATGTCGACGGCCTGGTCCGCCGCCGCCTCGACCGTCCGTTCGTCCGCAAGGATGGCAAGCTGGTCCCGGTCAGCTGGGATGAAGCGTTCGACGTCATCGCGGCGGTCGCAAAGGATGCTGGGTCCAGCGTCGCGGCGATCGCCGGCGATCTGCTCGACTGCGAGACGATGTTTGCGGCCAAGTCGCTGGTAAAGGCGATGGGCTCCGACCTGATCGAGAGCCGCCAGACCGGCATGTCCTATGACGTGTCGAGCATGGGCGCGGTGGCGTTCAACCCGACAATCGCCGGCGTTGAGGATGCCGACGCGATCCTGCTGATCGGCACAAACCTCCGCTGGGAAGCGCCGCTGATCAACACGCGCGTCCGCAAGGCGATCAAGAAGGGCGCCAAGGTCTTCGCGATCGGGCCCGAGACGGACCTGACCTACAAGGTCGAATGGCTGGGCAACGATCTGGGCGTGCTCGGCACGCTGCCGGAATCGCTGGCGCAGGCGTTCGACGGCGCGAAGCGTCCGCTTGCGATCGTCGGCCCGGGTGCAGTGGCCAGGGGCCATGGCGCCGCACTGGCCTTCGCCAAGTCGGCCAATCTCGTGCGTACGCTCGAGGACGGCACGACCTGGAACGGCTTTGGCGTGATCCACACCGCGGCCGCCCGCATGGGCGCGCTGATGCTGGGCTTCGCGCAAAAGGGCGGCATGGGCGACATCTTCCGCGCCGCGCCGAAGCTGACCTTCTTCCTGGGTGCCGACGAGGCCGACTTCGCGATGTTCGCGAACAGCTTCAAGGTGTTCATCGGCCATCATGGCGACAAGGGCGCGCATCACGCCGATGTGATCCTGCCCGCCGCTACTTATGCCGAGAAGCCGGGCACCTATGTGAACCTGGAAGGTCGGGTGCAGCGCGCCGAGCGTGCCGTGTTCCCGGTGGGCGATGCGCGTGAGGACTGGACGATCCTGCGTGCGCTCTCGGAAAAGCTCGGCCGCACGCTGCCGTTCGACAGCTATGAGGAACTGCGCGCCGCGATGGCGGCCGAAGTCCCGGCGCTGCGCGAAGAGGGTCTGGTGAGCTATGCCTGGGACGCACCGGCGCTTGCCGTCGATGCCGAAGGCCCGATCACCTATCCGATCCAGGACTTCTATCTCACCAACGCCATCTGCCGTGCGTCGCCGACGATGCAGCGCTGCTCGGCTGAACTGCTCCACGGCGAAGACTATGCGGAGGCCGCGGAATGACCGCGTTTTTCCAGAACACCATTGGCATGAGCTATGGCTGGGCCTGGTTCGTCGCCACGATCGTCGGGATCCTGGTGATCGCGCTGCCGCTGATGCTGGCAGTGGCGATGATCATTTATGCCGACCGAAAGATCTGGGCGGCGATGGCGCTGCGCCGTGGCCCCAACGTCGTCGGCCCGTTCGGGCTGATGCAGAGCTTCGCCGACGGCCTGAAGGTCTTCCTCCAGGAAACCATCATCCCGTCCAGCGCCAATCGCGGGCTGTTCCTACTGGCGCCGATCATCACCTTCACGGTCGCGCTGATCGTGTGGGCGGTGGTGCCGTTCCAGGCGGGCGTCGTGCTGTCCAACATCAATGTCGGCCTGCTTTACGTGCTCGCGGCGTCGTCGCTCGGCGTGTACGGCGTGATCCTGGCGGGCTGGTCGTCCAACTCCAAATATCCTTTCTACTCCGCCATCCGCGCCGCTGCGCAGATGGTGTCGTATGAAGTCTCGATTGGCTTCGTGCTGATCTCGGTCGTGCTGTGGTCGGGTACCTTCAACCTTGGCGGGATCGTTGACTCCCAGCAGGGCTATTACGGCTTCCTCAACGGCCACGGCTTTAACCCGCTGCTCTTCCCGATGTGGGTCGTGTTCCTGATCTCGTCCATGGCCGAGACGCAGCGCGCGCCGTTCGATCTGGCCGAAGCGGAGTCGGAACTCGTCGCGGGCTATCAGACGGAATATTCGTCGATGGCCTTCGCGCTGTTCTGGCTGGGCGAATATGCCAACGTCATCCTGATGTGCGTGCTCAACGCGACGCTGTTCTGGGGCGGCTATCTGCCTCCGATCGACTGGGCGCCGTTGTACATGGTGCCGGGCATCATCTGGCTGCTCGCCAAGACGCTGTTCTTCTTCTTCGTGTTCAGCTGGGTGCGCGCAACCGTGCCGCGCTACCGCTATGACCAGCTGATGCGGCTGGGCTGGAAGATCTTCCTGCCGCTGTCGCTGTTCTTCGTCTTCCTCGTTTCCGGGTTCCTGATGTGGACCCGTGTCGGAGTTCCCGCATGAGCGTCGCTCAGATCATCCGCTCCTACACGCTCTGGGAGTTCCTCAAGGCGCATTGGCTGACCTTGCGGTACTTCTTTAAGCCCAAGGCGACGATCAACTATCCGTACGAGAAGAACCCGGTGTCGCCGCGGTTCCGGGGCGAGCATGCGCTGCGCCGCTACGCCAATGGCGAAGAGCGCTGCATCGCGTGCAAGCTGTGCGAAGCGGTCTGCCCGGCGCTGGCGATCACGATCGAGGCCGAGCCGCGCGAGGACGGCAGCCGCCGTACCACGCGCTACGACATCGACATGACCAAGTGCATCTATTGCGGCCTGTGCCAGGAAGCATGCCCGGTCGACGCGATCGTCGAGGGTCCGAACTTCGAATTCTCGACCGAGACCCGCGAAGAGCTGATCTACCAGAAGGACAAGCTGCTCGCGAACGGCGACCGTTGGGAGCGCGCAATCGCCGCGAACCTTGCCGCCGATGCACCGTACCGTTAAGCGCGCGCCAACAGTGGGACGCATGATGATTCACCATCCTTCGGCAAAGGCGGCGGTCGCGTGATCCAAGCCCTGGCCTTTTACCTCTTCGCGATCGTGGTGTGCCTGTCCGGCGCCCTCACGATCCTGTCGCGCAACCCGGTGCATAGCGTGCTGTGGCTGATCCTGGCGTTCTTCAATGCCGCCGGGCTGATGGTGCTCGCGGGCGCCGAGTTCATCGCGATGCTGCTGGTCATCGTGTATGTCGGCGCGGTCGCGGTGCTGTTCCTGTTCGTGGTCATGATGCTCGACATCGACTTCGCCGAACTGCGCTCGGGCGTGATGAAGTACGCGGCCGTCGGGCTTGCGCTCGCCGTCGCGCTGGTGGCCGAGATCATCATCGCCATCGGCGCCTGGAGCGCCGGCGGGCTCGAAATGAGCCGCCGCGCAGCGCCGATCGCGTCGGACGTGCCGAACATCGAGGCGATCGGACGGCTGCTCTACACGCGCTATCTGTTCATCTTCGAGGGCGCCGGCCTGGTGCTGCTCGTCGCGATGATCGGTGCGATCGTGCTGACCTACCGCCAGCGCAGCGATGTGCGGCCGCAGAATGTCAGCCACCAGATCAACCGCCGCTCGAAGGATGCGACCCGCAACATGAACCCGGGCGTGGGTGAGGGGATGCAGCTGTGATCGGTGTCACCCATTATCTCGTCGTCTCGGCGATCCTGTTCACTTTGGGGGTGCTCGGCATCTTCATGAACCGGAAGAACCTGATCGTCATCCTGATGGCGATCGAGCTCATCCTGCTGGCCGTGAACCTGAACCTCGTCGCCTTCTCGGCGGCGCTCGGGGATCTGGTCGGCCAGGTATTCGCCATGTTCGTGCTGACCGTCGCTGCCGGTGAGGCGGCGATCGGTCTGGCAATCCTCGTCATCTATTTCCGCGGTCGTGGCACGATCTCGGTCGACGACGTCAATCGGATGAAGGGCTGATGTCGTCCATTCTCGCAATCGTCTTCCTGCCGCTGATCGCCTCGATCATCGGTGGTTTCTCGAACAAGTCGTTCGGCACGGCTTTCCCCAAGATCGTGACGACCGGCGCGCTGTTCGTCGCCTGCGCGCTGTCTTGGCCGATCTTCATCGGGTTCCTGAGCGGCACCTCCGAAGCCACGGTCGTGCCGGTGCTGCACTGGCTGACATCCGGCACGATGAGCTTCGCCTGGGAGTTGCGCGTCGACGCGCTCACCGCCGTGATGCTCGTGGTGGTGACCAGCGTCTCGGCGCTCGTCCACCTCTATAGCTGGGGCTATATGAGCGAGGACCCGGATCAGCCGCGCTTCTTCGCCTATCTGTCGCTGTTCACCTTCGCGATGCTGATGCTCGTGACCGCGAACAACCTGGTGCAGATGTTCTTCGGCTGGGAAGGCGTCGGTCTCGCCTCCTACCTGCTGATCGGCTTCTGGTTCCGTAAGCCGAGCGCGCAGGCTGCCGCGATCAAGGCGTTCGTCGTCAACCGCGTTGGCGACCTTGGCTTCATGCTCGGCATCTTCGGCATCTTCCTGGTGTTCGGCACGGTCTCGATCCCCGAGATCCTGGCGGCCGCGCCCAACATGGCCAGCTCGACCATCGGCTTCCTTGGTATGCGCGTCGATACGATCACCGTGCTCTGCCTGCTGCTGTTCGTCGGCGCGATGGGCAAGTCGGCACAGCTTGGCCTGCACACCTGGTTGCCCGACGCGATGGAAGGCCCGACGCCGGTGTCGGCGCTGATCCACGCCGCGACCATGGTGACCGCGGGCGTGTTCATGGTTTGCCGCATGTCGCCGCTGTTCGAGATGAGCTCGGTGGCGATGGGCGTGGTGACCTTTGTCGGCGCCGCAACCTGCCTGTTCGCGGCGACCGTCGGCACGACCCAGACCGACATCAAGCGCGTGATCGCCTATTCGACCTGTTCGCAGCTCGGCTACATGTTCTTCGCAGCCGGCGTCGGCGCGTACGGCGCGGCGATGTTCCACCTGTTCACCCACGCCTTCTTCAAGGCGCTGCTGTTCCTGGGTGCCGGCTCGGTGATCCATGCGATGCACCATGAGCAGGACATGCGCTTCTATGGCGGCCTGCGTAAGCACATCCCGGTGACCTTCTGGACGATGATGGCGGGCACGCTCGCAATCACCGGCGTCGGCATCCCCGGCATCTTCGGCTTCGACGCGATCGGCTTTGCCGGTTTCCACTCGAAGGATGCGATCATCGAAGCCAGCTGGGCGGCCGGCGTGCCGAGCGCCTTCTGGGTCGGCGTGTTCGTGGCGCTGCTGACCAGCTTCTATTCGTGGCGGGTCGTGTTCCTGACCTTCTATGGCAAGCCGCGTTGGGCAGGCTCCGAGCATATCCAGCACGCGGTGCACGATGCGCATGGCCACGGTCATGACAGCCATGACACGCACGGCCATGGCAGCGAGCATGCCAATGCCCCGGCGCAGGAGGACTCCGGTCACCACACGCCGAGCACCACCCATGCGTTGCACGATCACGCGCCTGAGGGCACGGCGGGCTATCACCCGCATGAGAGCCCGATCGTGATGCTGATCCCGCTGCTGGTGCTGACGGTTGGCGCGATCGCTGCAGGTTTCGTCTTCCACGGCTTCTTCATCGAGGCTGAAGAAGGTGCCGCCTTCTGGAAGGGCTCGCTGTTCTTCAACGAGCATCTGATGCACGCGATGCATGAAGTGCCCATGGGCGTGAAGCTGTCGGCAACCATCGCCATGCTGCTCGGCCTCGGCATTTCCTGGTACACCTATGTGGTCAAGCCGGGCCTCGCGAGCGCGATCGCGGAGCACATCCGTCCGCTCTACACCTTCCTGCTCAACAAGTGGTATTTCGACGAACTCTACAACTTCCTGTTCGTCCGGCCTGCATTCGCTATCGGCCGGCTGCTCTGGAAGGCGGGTGACGAAAAGACCATCGACCGCTTCGGCCCCAACGGGCTCGCCAATGTCGTCCGCGTGGGCGCCGTCGGTGCGGTGAAGCTGCAATCGGGATATCTCTATACTTATGCGTTCATCATGCTGATCGGCCTCACCGCGGCGCTGACCTGGGTGATCGCAGGATGAGCGGTTTCCCGATCCTCTCCGTCATGCTCGCGGTCCCTGCGATCGCGGCGATCGCCTGCCTCTTCGCTGGCGACAAGGGTGCCCGCTGGATCGCGCTTGCCGCGACCCTGATCGACCTGGCGCTAGGTGCGCTGCTCTGGTCGAACTTCCAGATGGGCGCCGGTGCGCCGCAATGGCAGTTCGTCGAGCACGTCCCGCTGTTCGACATGGGCACCGCCCAGTTCGCCTGGGCGCTCGGCATCGACGGCTATGCGCTGATGCTGATCGTGCTCTCGGTCTTCCTGATGCCGATCTGCATCGGGGCAAGCTGGGAAGCGATCCAGAAGCGCGTGCCGGAGTACATGTCGGCATTCCTGCTGACTGAGGTGCTGATGATCGGCACCTTCGCCGCGCAGGACCTGTTCCTGTTCTACATCTTCTTCGAAGGTGGCCTGATCCCGATGTTCCTGATCATCGGCATCTGGGGCGGACAGAACCGCATCTACGCGTCGTACAAGTTCTTCCTGTACACGCTGCTCGGCTCGCTGCTGATGCTCATCGCGATGATCGCGATGGTGCTGATGACCGGCACCACCTCGATCCCGGCGCTGATGGCGCATGACTTCCCGCCACAGATGCAGACCTGGCTATGGCTGGCCTTCTTCGCCTCGTTCGCTGTCAAGATGCCGATGTGGCCGGTCCACACCTGGCTTCCCGACGCGCACGTGCAGGCGCCGACCGCAGGCTCGGTGATCCTGGCGGGCGTGCTGCTGAAGCTCGGCGGCTATGGCTTCTTGCGCTTCTCGCTGCCGATGTTCCCCGAAGCCTCGGCGCAGCTGATGTGGCTGGTGTTCGCGCTTTCCTGCGTCGCGGTGGTCTACACCTCGCTCGTCGCACTGGTGCAGAGCGACATGAAGAAGCTGATCGCCTATTCGTCGGTGGCGCACATGGCGATCGTGACCATGGGCCTGTTCGCCTTCAACCCGCAGGGGATCGAAGGCGCGATGATGGTGATGCTCGGCCACGGCCTGGTGTCGGGCGCGCTGTTCCTGTGCGTGGGCGTCATCTATGACCGGCTGCACACCCGTGAGATCAACCGCTATGGTGGCCTCGCGATCAACATGCCGCGCTACGCCGTGCTGTTCCTGCTGTTCACCATGGCCTCGATCGGCCTGCCGGGCACCAGCAACTTCGTGGGCGAGTTCCTCGGCCTCGCTGGCGTCTATCAGGTCTCGACCATCACCGCGCTGATCGGCACGACCGGCATCATCCTGGGTGCCGCGTACATGCTGTACCTG
The DNA here is from genome assembly GCF_021043375.1 of Sphingomonas sp. IC-56. Classification (GTDB taxonomy): domain Bacteria; phylum Pseudomonadota; class Alphaproteobacteria; order Sphingomonadales; family Sphingomonadaceae; genus Sphingomonas. The sequence continues at coordinate 67,559 of NZ_JAJNDV010000004.1, read as the reverse complement.
TTCCGCCGCGTGGTGTGGGGTGACCTGACCAAGGACGACGTGAAGGCCATGCCGGACCTGTCAGCGCGCGAAATCGCGCTGCTCGCGCCCGTTGCCGCAGCGGTGCTGTGGATGGGCGTCTATCCGGAAAGCTTCCTGGCGCCGATGCGCGCCGACACCGCCCGTCTGGTCGCGCGTCTTGAGCGTGCCGCCCCGGCTGGTGACTCCAAACCGACCCCGGGCCACCCGGCAGCGCCTGCACACGGCGAAGCCCATGGTGCTGCTCCCGCGCATGGGGGTGCGCACTGATGGATTACTCGTTGCAACTGCTGATGACTCTGCCCGAGCTGGTGCTGGCGGCAGGCTCGATCGTGTTGATGCTCCTCGCCGCATGGGGCGGGAACCAGTCGACCAGGCTGGTCAGCTTCGCGGCGGTCGCCGTGCTGGTCGGCGCGGGCATCGCGCTGATGGGCCCGGCATCCTCCGGCGGCGAGGCGTTTGACGGCCTGTACCGGGCCGACATGTTCGCTGCCTTTTGCAAGGTACTGATCTACGTCGCCGCCGGCGTCTCGATCCTCATCGCGCCGCGCTTCTTCCAGCGCACCTCGGGCGACGATCTGCGTCCCGAATATCCGGTGCTGATCCTGCTGGCGACGGCAGGCATGGGCATGATGGTTTCCGCCGGCGACATGCTGACGCTTTATGTCGGCCTCGAACTGCTCAGCCTCGCCAGCTATGTGCTCGCCAGCTTCATGCGCCGCGACGCGCGCTCGGCCGAAGCCGGTCTGAAGTATTTTGTGCTGGGCGCGCTCGCCTCGGGCATCCTGCTTTACGGCATCAGCCTGGTGTACGGCTTCTCGGGCACCACCATGTTCGACGGCATCGCCTCGGCGTACACCGGCGGTGAGCGCTCGATGGGCCTGCTGTTTGGCCTGGTGTTCATCTTCGCGGGTCTTGCCTTCAAGATGAGCGCCGTGCCGTTCCACATGTGGACTCCGGACGTGTACGAAGGCGCACCCACGCCCGTGACGGCGTTCTTCGCCTCGGCACCCAAGGTTGCCGCGGTCGCACTCGCTGTCCGTGTCGCAATTGAGGCCATGGGCCCCGCGCTCCACGACTGGCGTCAGATCGTGATCTTCGCCTCGCTCGCATCGATCATCCTCGGCGCCGTGGCGGCAATCGGCCAGACCAACGTCAAGCGCCTGCTCGCCTATTCGTCGATCAACAATGTCGGCTTCGCGCTGATCGGCCTTGCCGCAGGCACGGCTGAGGGTGTGTCGGGTGTGCTGACCTACCTCGCGATCTATGTCGTCATGACCATCGGCAGCTTCCTGGTGGTGCTGCAGATGCGCGGCCCCGATGGTGAGCCGATCGAGGATATCGCCAGCCTGGCCGGCATGTCGCGTACGCGCCCCGGCCTCGCCGCGGCGCTGGCGATCTTCATGTTCAGCCTCGCCGGGATCCCGCCGCTGCTCGGCTTCTTTGCCAAGCTTGCGGTGTTCATGGCGGCGGTGCAAGCTGGCCTGATCGTCTTCGCGGTGGTCGGCGCTGCCGCCTCCACGATCGGCGCCTATTATTACCTGCGCATCGTCAAGACGATGTACTTCGACGAGCCGGCACCTGCCTTCCACGGCAAGCCCGGCATGGTCGAGGGCGGGCTGATCGCGCTGACCGCGGCGGTGATCTCCCCGCTCGGCTGGCCGCTGCTGCTGCCGCTCGGCGCATGGACGATGCTGGCGGCGAAGGCGCTCTTCTGACCGCAACCGTTCGGACTGTCGCGCAGACGGGTTCTACCAACGCAGACCTCGCCGAGCTGGCCCGTGGCGGCGCCGGCGAGGGCCTGTGGCTCCGCGCTGAGCGCCAGACGGCAGGCAAGGGCCGGCAGGGTAGGGCATGGGTCTCTCCCGCCGGCAATCTCTACGCCAGCACGCTGGTCCGCCTGCGCCCCAGTGATCCGTCGCCCGCAACCCTGGCGCTGGTCGCGGCTGTGGCGCTGGAGGAAACCGTCGCGGTGTTCGGCGTCCACGCGACGCTCAAATGGCCCAACGACCTGTTGGTCGACGGCGCCAAGCTTTCCGGCATCCTGCTCGAGCGTGTCGAGGATGCCGTGATCATCGGCTTCGGCGTCAACCTGGCCGAAGCCCCCGACGGGCTCGATCGCGCCGCGACCAGCCTGACCGCCCATGGCGTAACGCCCGACCCGCAACTCTTCGCCGAGACTTTGGCGGAAAGCTTCGAGCGCTGGCTGGCCCGCTGGCGTGGCGAGGGACTGGCCACAGTGCGCGACCGCTGGATCGCCCGCGCGCACCCTCTCGGCACTGCGCTCACCGCCCGCCTTGCGGACGGATCGTCGCTGGACGGGCTGTTCGATGGCCTGGATGCCGGCGGTGCGCTCATGCTGCGCTTGGCGGACGGCTCTGTGCGTGTCATTCACGCAGCCGACGTCTTCCTGCTCTAGGGGCTTTTCGAATGCTGCTCGCCATTGATGCCGGTAACACCAATGTCGTGTTCGCGCTCGTGCAGGACCGCGAGATCCGCGCCCGCTGGCGCATCGCCACCGATCCGCGCCGCACCGCCGATGAATATGCCGTGTGGCTCAGCCAGCTGCTCCAGCTCGAAGGCTATGACCGCAGCGACGTGACCGGCGTGATCATCGCCACCGTGGTCCCCCGCGCGCTCCACAACCTTCAGGTGCTGGCGAGCAAATACTTCAAGACCGAAGCGGTGATCGCGGGGCAGGGGAGCGCCCAGTGGGGCTTCGCCCTCGATGTCGACGAGCCCGCCAATCTCGGCGCCGACCGCGCGCTCAACGTCATCGCCGGCCACGCCCTGCACGAAGGCGACCTGCTCCTCATCGATTTCGGCACCGCCACCACCTTCGACGTGGTCGACTATCAGGGCGCCTATAAGGGCGGCATCATCGCGCCGGGCATCAACCTGTCGCTCGACGCGCTGGTCACCGCGGCTGCCAAGCTGCCGCGTATCGCCATCTCCGCGCCCGAGGGCACCAGCGTCGTCGGCCGCAACACCGTCGATCAGATGCATATCGGCATTTATTGGGGCTATGTCGCGATGATCGAGGGGCTGGTCGCGCGCCTCAAGGCCGAAGTCGGCCGCCCGTCCAAGGTCATCGCTACTGGCGGCCTGGCGGTGCTATTCGAGAAGCACACCGATGTTTTCGACGCGATCGAACCCGATCTCACCATTCAGGGCCTCGCCATGCTATGGCAGCGCAGCACCCAGCCAGCCACGCAGGACAGTTGAAGATTGCACCCGTCATCCCCACCAGAGTGAGGATGGCTTTTTCACGCCGGACAACGGGTTCCGGCACTGCTCCCGCCAAGCAGCGGCAGCGAACAACGTTAGGAACAGAGTGACTCCCGGAAACGAACTTCTCTTCGTCGCGCTCGGTGGATCGGGCGAAATCGGCATGAACGTCAATCTCTACGGCACCCAGGGCAAGTGGCTCATGGTGGACTGCGGGGTGACTTTCGGCGACGCCAACTACCCCGGCATCGACATCATCCTGCCCGACCTCCAGTTCATCGAGGAGCGCCTGGACGACCTGGTCGGCATCGTCCTGACGCATGGCCATGAAGATCATATCGGCGCGCTGCCCTACCTCGCCGCCGATCTCGGCGTCCCGATCTACGCCACCCCCTTCACTGCCGGCCTGGTGCGCGGCAAGCTGGAGGAAGAGGGCGTCCTCGACCGCGTCGAACTCAAGATGATGAACGAGGAAGGCCCATTCCGCGTCGGCCCGTTCACCGTCACCTTCACGCCGCTCGCTCACTCGATTCCCGAAGGCAATGCGCTGCTGATCGAGACTGCGCAGGGCAACATCTTCCACACCGGCGATTGGAAGCTCGACGACGCCCCCGCGCTCGGCGGCGCCTCCACGGCAGCCGAACTCACTGCGATCGGCGACAAGGGCGTACTCGCGCTGGTGTGCGATTCGACCAACGTGTTCCAGGACGAAGCCTCGGGCTCCGAAGCCGATGTCCGCAAGGGGCTGGACGAGGTAATCGGCGCCGCCAAGGGCCGCGTGCTCGTCACCACCTTCGCCTCCAACGCCGCGCGCCTGCACACGCTGGGCGAAGTCGCGCGCGACACCGGGCGCAAGCTGTGCGTCGCCGGCCGCTCGCTTGACCGCATCCTCCGCGTCGCCAAGGCGACCGGCTATCTCCGCGACTTCCCCGAAACCGTCGATTTCGACACCGCCATGACGCTCCCGCCTTCGGAAGTGCTGATGGTCGGCACCGGCGGCCAGGGTGAGGCCCGCGCGGCGCTCGCCCGCATTGCGGAGGGCAATCACCAGCTGAAACTCAGCGAAGGCGACACCGTCATCTTCTCCTCCCGGCAGATTCCGGGCAACGAAGTCGCCATCGGCAAGATCATGAACACGCTGGCGTCCAAGGGCGTGCGGCTGATCACCGACCGCCAGGCTTATGTGCACGTGTCGGGCCATCCCGGCCGCCCCGAGCTCGCCGAAATGTACCGCTGGATCCGACCGCAGATCCTGATGCCGGTGCATGGCGAGGCGCGCCACCTGATCGAACATGCCCGCTACGCGCTCAGCCAGGGCGTGCCGCAGGTCGCCAAGCAGACCAATGGCGAAGTCTGGCGCCTCGCGCCCAACGGCCCGCAGCGCATCGGCTTCGCGCCCACCGGGCGGCTGGTGATCGACGGCGACGTCATCCTGCCGGCCGACGGCACCACCATCAACGAACGCCGCCGCCTCGCGCTCTACGGCCAGCTCTCGGTCGCAGTCGCGATCCGCAAGGGCCAGCTGATGGGCGAGCCCCAGGTCCGCGTGCAGGGCGTGCCGGTCGAAGAAGACCGCGATGAGTTCCTCGAGGAGGCCTCCGCCGCCGCAGCCGAAGCCGTGCGCAAGGCCGGCCGCGACCGCGACAAGCTGCGCGAGAGCGTCCGCCTCGCCGTCCGCCGCGCCGCAACCCGCTTCACCGGCAAGAAGCCGGTGGTGGACGTGCTCATCCTGGAGGTCTGACGATGCGGTGGCAGTCGGCGCTGGCCATCTACTTCCTGTTCTGGTCGTTCTCCGTGTTCCTGGTGCTGCCGTTCGGGGTCCGAACGGCGCACGAGGCCGGCGCCGACCTGATCCCTGGCCAGGCCGAAAGCGCCCCGCACGAATTCCGCCCCGGCAGGATCGCCTTGTGGACCACCCTGGTCGCAACGATCCTGTTCGTGCTGTACTACCTGAATTACAGCAATGGCTGGCTGACCATCGACATGCTCGATTGGACGAAGCCGGGCAGCTAACCGAGCTCCCGTTCCAAGTACGCCGCGCAGCCATAAGAGGCGCACCCAAGTTCCCCGGCGAAGGCCGGGGCCCAGCTGCAATGCAGTATCAGCAGCGCCCAGCGCCTCCGCCACACCTTGGCAACTGAGCCCCGGCCTCCGACGGGGAACGGCGCACCCATTGATCCTCCCCTGTAAGGGGAGGTGGCGCGCGCAGCGCGACGGAGGGGTATCACCGCCAGGATCGACAGCCCGGCCTCAGACCCGGACACCCCTCCGTCAGCCCTGACGGGCTGCCACCTCCCCTTGCAGGGGAGGATCGAATCCCCACCCAACCAGTACCCCGGCGAAGGCCGGGGCCCAGCTGCAATGCCGTAGCAGCAGCGCTCAGCGCCCCCGAGAAACCTTGGCAGCTAGGCCCCGGCGTCCGCCGGGGAACGGCGCACCGATTGATCCTCCCCTGTAAGGGGAGGTGGCGCGCGCAGCGCGACGGAGGGGTATCACCGCCTCGATCGACAGCCCGGCCTCAGACCGGAATACTGCTCCTTCAGCCCTTACGGCTGCCAACGTCCCCCTAGGGGGAGATGGAGTCGACTCCGGTTCCCCGGCGAAGGCCGGGGCCAAGCTGCAATGCAGTATCCGCTGCGCCCAGCGCCTCCAAGAAACCTTGGCAGCCAGGCTCCGGCGTTCGCCGGGGAACGGCGCCACGCAAAGGCCAAATTCAGAAAACCCCCACCCTCAGGTCCGCAGCCGCTCGATCGCCTGTGCCAGCGCCACGTACAGCTTGCCCATGTCCGACGACAGCAGCGTCACGCCCAGCGGCGACCCGTCGCGTAGCGCCAGGATGTGCCGCAGCATCGCCTCGAAATCATGGATGTAGCGGTTGACGTTGTCGCGGAAAGCATCGTCATCGTCGTACAACCGGGCGATCTCGCGCGTTTCCGACGGATCGAGCAGCCGCGACGCACGCCGCGTGAACACACCGCGATCGCCCTTCAGATAGGCTGCCCAGGCGCTGTCCGCGACATCTGCCGAAAACGCCTTGGTGATGTCGATCGAGGCTGAATTGAGCGACTCGATCAACAGCGACACGCGCCGGGTAAAGCCTTCGCTGTCCGATTCTTCCTGCTGCGCGCGGGCGGCTTCGACGCGGCGCTCGACCTCGGCGGTGGCGGTGCCCAGCGCCTTCATCTGCTCGCCCAGCTGTTCGGATGCACGCGCCGCAGCGGCCACCGCCGCTTCGGTCGTCTCGGCCAGCCCGGCGATCTCGCGCCGGACCGTGTCGTTGACCGTGCGCTTCAGCGCCGCGCCAGCCGCGTCTTCCAGAGCGCGCGTCGCCTCGGGCACGATGGTAGCGAAGGCTTCGCGTGAGCGCTCCACCGCCGCGTTGGCGGTTTCGCGGACGCGCAGCAGCGCTTCGACCAATTCGGGTGCGGCAGTCTCGGCAAAGCGGCGGGTGGCGGCGCTGGTGTCTTCCACCACTGCGCCCACGGCGGCGGCGCGGTTGCCGCCGGTTTCCAGTGTCTCGATCAGCGACGCCTGGGCGCGGGCAAGCGCGTCGCGCTGCTCCACGACCATTGCCGCGATCCGCTCGACCTGGTGCTGCGTCGCTTCGGCCGAGCCGACCAGCGCCAGCAACTCCGGCTGGGTTCCCCCGATCGCCTGCCGCGTGGCGGCAATGCGGGCGTCCAGCCGCGCCAACGCTTGCGGCAGCGTCTCGTCGATCTCACGTGCCGACGCGTCCAGCGCGGTCAGCAGCTCGTCCGAAGTCGCAATGACCGTCCGCGCCAGATGGTCGCCGGTGCGCAGTTCATCCGACACGGTGACAAGGATGCGGTGCACCTTGTCCAGCGAGCCCGCGAGCGCACCGGCCTTTTCCATGCCCGAAGCATGGGTGGCGTCCAGCGCACGCTCCACGCGCTCGGTGCCGGCGCTCAGCCCGACGAACAACAGGTCGCCGCGCGCCTGTTCCTCGGCAAGCCGCACGCTGACGCGTCCGATCGTCTCCTCGATCTCCGCCATTCGCTCGCCCAGCGCTGCGGCGCTGTCGCGTCCGGCGCGATCCAGTGCGGCCTGGTTGGCGCTCAGCATCGCAAGGATCGCCTCGCCCTGCGCGGCGATCCCCTTGCGCGCCTCGTCCACTGCATTGGCGGTGCGCTCGAGCACGCCGTCCACTGCGGTCGATGTCTGCTCGGCCACCTTCTCCAGCCGCGCGCCCGCGGCTTCGCTCATCGCTTCCATGCGCGCGATATGCGCCGACAGCCGCTCGGCCGCGCCGCCGGCAACCTGGTTGGCCTCGCGCCCGCGCTCACCCAGGGCGCTCAACTGCGCGTCGAGCGAGGCGGCGTGCTGGCTGGCGAGCATTCCGGCCTGGTCGACCCGGCCGCTCAGCCCCTGCATTTCCTCATGCACCTTGGGCAGCAGCGTCAGGAGAATCTCGAAACGCCGCTCGGCCATGGTCATGGTGTCGCCCAGCAGGCGCGTGCTGTTGTCGATACGCTGCGACTGTTGCGCGACACTGTCGGTCGCCGCTTCCAGCTTGGCGGCGGCATTGTCGCCCAGCGCCATCAGGACGGTGGTCTGTTCGGCCAGCGCGCTGCGGTTGTCGGAGATCTTCTGCGACAGGCCGGCGACGACGCGCTCCAGGCTCGCGGCCTCGGCACGCATCGCCTGCGCGGTGCTGCCGAAACGCCGTGCCTCAGCCCGGCTGGTGCGCAGCGCGAGCAGGTACAGGATGCCGATCAGGGCAGGGGGCACGCACAGGGCAGCAATGAACTGCACCAGCGCCGCCGGCGAAAGACCGGTCAGGGAAGGGAGGCTCCACCACAGCATGCCGCCGACCCAGGCAAGCGTCGCCACCACGGCCACCACCGCAAGCGCCCTGCCGGCGCCACGCGGCGCGGGTTCCGCGTCGTCCTCTGCATGGAACACGGTTTCGTGATCCTGCTCCACAGCCATGGGCTGGAGCATTTCCTCGTTCGCCGAGCCAACAGGCTCCAGCGAGGTGACGGCCGGTTGTCCCCCAATCATGCGCCTCTTTTACCACAAAAGCGGGGGCGACCAACACCGCAGAAACCAGCGATTAACCCTGAGCGGGTAGTTCGTCGCAAATGGCCTATGATCCGGGTGCAATCGACGCGACCTTGGCGGCAGCGGTGGGCGACGAGCCTGCGCTGATCGCCGAGCTTCGCGAATCCTTCCTTGAAAGCGTGAAGCGCTGCCTGCGCGGCATGAAAGCCGCGGAGAGCCCCGACGAATGGGCCGGGTTCGCGCTGCGGTTGAAGGGGCTTTCGGCCAGCTTCGGCGCGGTGCGGCTGATGGCGCTCGCGTCGGAAGCCGCGGCGGGGCAGGCGCATGACAGCGCGGTGCTGCGCCGGCTCCACCGCGCGGTGGAGCGGCTTTAAGCGCTTAGCGCTTGCGGCTGAGTTCGCGCATCGCCTCGTCCAGCCCATCGAGCGTGAGCGGATACATGCGCTCGCCCATTAGCTGCCGAACGATCTGCACCGACTGCGTATAGTTCCAGTGCGCCTGCGGCAGCACGTTAAGCCAGGCCGCGGCAGGGTAGGTGTCGAGCAGGCGCTTGAGCCACACTGCGCCCGCCTCGTCGTTCATATGCTCGACCGATCCGCCGGCATGGGTGAGTTCATAGGGGCTCATCGACGCGTCGCCGACGAAGATCAGCTTATAATCGGGTCCGAACTTGTGCAGCACGTCCCAGGTGGGGGTGCGCTCGGTCGAGCGGCGGCGATTGTCCTTCCACACGCCTTCATAGACGCAGTTGTGGAAGTAGAAGAATTCCAGGTGCTTGAACTCGGCCGTGGCGGCGGAGAACAGCTCCTCGCACAGCCGGATATGCGGGTCCATCGACCCGCCAATGTCGAGAAACAGCAGCAATTTGACGGCATTGTGCCGCTCCGGGCGCATGCGGACGTCCAGCCAGCCCTGGCGCGCGGTGCCCGCGATCGTGCCGTCGATGTCCAGTTCGTCCGCCGCGCCCTCGCGCGCAAAGCGGCGCAGGCGGCGCAGCGCTACCTTGATGTTGCGAGTGCCCAGCTCGCGGCTGCTATCCAGGTTGCGGAATTCTCTGCTTTCCCAGACCTTTACCGCACGCTTGTGCCGGCTCTCCCCGCCGATCCGCACGCCCTCGGAGTTATACCCGCCATTCCCAAAAGGTGAGGTCCCTCCGGTTCCGATCCACTTGTTCCCACCTTCATGCCGACCCTCCTGCTCAGCAAGACGCTGTTTCAGCGTCGACAAGATAGTGTCCAAGTCGCCAAGCCCCTGGATCTTCGCCATTTCCTCAGGCGAGAGATATTTCTCCATCACCGCACGAAGCCACGCGTCCGGAATGTCGCCGCCAAGCGCCGCTTCCCCCACGACACCGCGGAATACCTGCGCGAAAACCCGGTCGAACTGGTCGATCAGCCCCTCGTCCTTCACATAGGTCGCGCGGGCGAGATAATAGAATGCCTCCGGCGTCCGCTCGGTCACTTCGCGATCCAGCGCTTCCAGTAGCACCAGATGCTCCTTCAGCCCTGCCGGAATGCCGGCACTGCGCAGCGCGTCGAGAAAGGAAAGGAACATGACCCTACCCTAGGGCGGGCGCGGGCCTACCGCCAGAGCCGCTCAGCGGGCATAGGCGTCGATCAGCGATCCGACATAATCAGGGTTGCGGCTGGTAAGCTGCACGGAGGGGCGGGCGGCACGCACCGCCGGCGGCGCACCCCGGTCGGGCGTGCCGTAGATGAAGCCCTTCACCGGGTACACCGATCCGCCAAGACCCTCCATGTCGCGGTACCAGACCTTCACCTGGCTCCAGTCGCCCTCGGGCGAGACGTCGAACAGTGTCACGTCCTGTTCGGCATGCCCGCGCACGCCATCCACACGCGACCAGTTGGCATGGGTGAGCATCAGCACGCGATCTTCGACGATGCGGCTGACCACGGCGACATGGCCGAGGCGAAGCTTGTCGCTTTTCGGAAAGACCACCACGGAGCCGACCTTCGGCACCGAGCCGCGGGCGTAGCGCCCCTTGGCCTGGTCCCACCAGGTCCAGGCATCGCCGTAAATCTGTATTCCAGAGGCAGCGCGTGCGAACGGCACGCATTCCCCGACATAGTCGAGCAGCGAATCGGCTTGCGCGGCAGGCGAACACGCCATCGCGGCAAGCACGGCAAGTGCAGATCCCAAGATACGCATATGGGCACCGGTTACAGGGCACCCCCCCGCACCACCGGGTATAAGGATCAGGTTAAAATCTGGTTAACCCTGTTGATCCAGGTCAAGCGCAGTCCGCGTCACTTGCTCCCTCGCCGCGATATGAAGGCCAGCCGCTCGAACAGCATGATGTCCTGTTCGTTCTTGAGCAGCGCACCGTGAAGAGGCGGGATGGCCGTGCCCGTGTCGCGCGATTGGAGGACCTCCAGCGGCATGTCCTCATGCAGGAGCAGCTTGAGCCAGTCGAGCAGCTCGCTGGTCGAAGGCTTCTTCTTCAGCCCCGGCACGTCGCGAATCTCGTAGAAGATGTCCATCGCGCGGCTGACCAGCAGCTTCTGGATGCCGGGAAAGTGCACGTCGACGATCGTCTGCATCGTTTCGCGCTCGGGGAACTTGATATAGTGGAAGAAGCAGCGGCGCAGGAATGCGTCGGGCAGATCCTTCTCGTTGTTGGAGGTGATGACCACGATTGGCCGCTCGGCGGCGGCGACGTCCTCGCCGGTTTCATAGACGTGGAACGACATGCGGTCGAGTTCCTGGAGCAGGTCGTTCGGGAACTCGATGTCGGCCTTGTCGATCTCGTCGATCAGCAGGACCGGGAGCTTGGGCGCGGTGAACGCCTCCCACAGCTTGCCCTTGCGGATATAGTTGCCGATGTCGTGGACGCGCGGATCGCCCAACTGCCCATCGCGCAGCCGCGCCACCGCGTCATATTCGTACAGGCCCTGCTGTGCCTTGGTCGTGGACTTGACGTTCCACTCGATCAGCGGCGCGTCCACGGCCTGCGCGATCTCATAAGCGAGGACGGTCTTGCCGGTGCCGGGCTCGCCCTTGACGAGCAGCGGGCGGCGGAGGGTAACGGCCGCATTGACGGCGACCTTCAGGTCCTCCGTCGCGACATAGCTTTGGGTGCCTTCGAAACGCATAAGGCTGGATAGGGGGCGATGCCGGCTGCTGGCAAGCAGGTCAGGCGCGCTCGCGTGCGCTCCCGCGCGCCTCGAGCAGATCCCACAGCCCGCGATGCTGGGCAAAGACCTGCTGCGCGCCGAACAGCATCGCCCGCTCCATCGCGCCTTGTCGAGCAAGCGCGTCTACGACGCTTACGGTCTCCTCCGGAAGCGGAAGCTCCAGGCGAGGGATGTCGAGGCCAAGCCGCCCTGCCGCGATGTTGAGGAACTGCCGGATGGTGGCCCAGTCGATCGCCAGCGCCAGCGCGGCGCCGGTCGCACAGCCCGCGCGGTCGGAGCGGGAAAGCATGTCGAGCGCGTGCCGCTGCGCATGCGCGACGGCCTCGGAGCGGTCGTGCCCAGGCGTGCTCGGCAGCGGCCCGGCCGCGGCCACGATCCTGGCGAGAAAGCCGCGCTCTCCCGCAAATGCCTCCGCTGCCGCCTCCAGCCATTCGCGTTCCAGCGAGTCGCGCGCGCCGTTGCGCGCATGGTCGATCACCCCAGGATGCCGGCCATGGAGCAGGCAGATATAATGGGCGGCGTCCGCGAGATCGCGCAGCGGCTGGTCACCGGCTGCCATGCGCCGAAGATAGAAGTGGTTGGCGCTGCCGTCGGAGGCAACGAGCGACCCCATGGCACCCCAACTACTGCCCAGGCGTGCGATTTGTGCGGAGTCAAACGGCATAGGCCCCCAAAATACTCGAAACTCGCGGGCCCAAAGGGCGCGCCAATCTTGTGCAACTCAGGAATAGGCCGAAGCGCGTAAAAAGGAGGTTTACGCGAGCATTTACTTTGTGTTTTTCGGGTGCCCCGCTGCGGGACCGGTCCAAAAACAAGACGCCCCGGAAGTGTATTCCGAGGCGTCGAAGATAAACATTCTAGCTGTTCTTACTGGTCAAGGAAGCTGCGCATTTTACGCGACCGCGACGGGTGCTTCAGCTTGCGCAAAGCCTTGGCCTCGATCTGGCGAATACGTTCGCGCGTCACCGAGAATTGCTGCCCGACTTCTTCCAGCGTGTGATCGGTGTTCATGCCGATGCCGAAGCGCATGCGCAGCACGCGCTCTTCACGCGGGGTCAGCGAAGCAAGAACCCGCGTCACCGTTTCCTTGAGGTTCGCCTGGATCGCGGCGTCCACCGGGATCACTGCGTTTTTGTCCTCGATGAAGTCACCCAGATGGCTGTCTTCCTCATCGCCGATCGGCGTTTCGAGGGAGATCGGCTCCTTGGCGATCTTCATCACCTTGCGCACCTTTTCGAGCGGCATGCTCAGGCGCTCCGCCATTTCCTCGGGCGTGGGCTCGCGGCCCTGCTCGTGAAGGAACTGACGGCTGGTGCGGACCAGCTTGTTGATCGTCTCGATCATGTGGACCGGAATGCGGATCGTCCGCGCCTGATCGGCGATCGAGCGGGTGATCGCCTGGCGGATCCACCAGGTCGCGTAGGTCGAGAACTTGTAGCCGCGGCGATATTCGAACTTATCCACCGCCTTCATCAGGCCGATATTGCCCTCCTGGATCAGATCCAGGAACTGCAGGCCGCGATTGGTGTACTTCTTGGCAATCGAGATCACGAGGCGAAGATTGGCCTCGACCATCTCCTTCTTCGCGATACGTGCCTCGCGCTCGCCCTTCTGCACCATGTTAACGATGCGGCGGAACTCGGCCAGCGCCATGCCGGTCGCCTGGCTGATCTCGCTGATCTCGATGCGGATGCGGTCGACAGCAGGCGCTTCGTTCTCGGCGAACGCCTTCCACTTCTTGTCCAGCGTCGACACCGTGGCGATGAAGTTCTCGTCCAGCTCATGATCTACATAGCGGTCGAGAAAGTCCTTGCGGTTCACCTTGTGGCGCTCGGCAAGGCGCAGCATCTGGCCGCCCAGCGCAGTCAAACGCCGGTTGAAGCTGTAGAGCTGGTCGACAAGATACTCGATCTTGGCATTGTGGAACTGGACGCTCTCGACCTCGGCGGTGAGTTCCTCGCGCAGCTTATGATAGCTGCGCTCCTGTGCCGCTGCCAGTTCGCCGCCTGCCGCCATGGCTTCAAGCCGCTGCTGCTGGAGCTTGGAGAACTTCTTGTAGATCGCCGTGATGTTGGCAAACTTCTCAAGCGCCTGCGGCTTGAGCGTTTCTTCCATCTGCGCCAGGCTGAGGGTGTTGTCTTCCTCTTCGTCGTCCGAAGGCCGCGGCGTGCGGCGCTCGGTCATCGAGTCCTCGTCTTCGTCCTCGGCGACTTCCTCGGGCTCTTCCTCTTCCTTGAAGGAAGGACCCGCCGTCTTTTCGGTGATCTCACCGTCGCCTTCGCCTTCACCCTCTTCGGACAAGGCGTCGGCACCCGGATCCTTGGACAGCATGGCGTCGAGATCCAGGATCTCGCGCAGCTGCATCGTGCCTTCGTTAAGGGCGTTGGACCAACCGATGATCGCGTTGAAGGTGATGGGCGACTCGCACAGGCCCAGGATCATCGTGTCCCGGCCGGCCTCGATGCGCTTGGCGATGGCGATCTCGCCCTCGCGGCTGAGCAGCTCGACGGCACCCATCTCGCGCAGGTACATGCGCACCGGATCGTCGGTGCGGTCGACCGTTTCCTTCTTCTTGGCGATCTCGAAGGCGGGCTCATCGTCCTTGCCTTCGGCCGACTCCGCCTCGTCGGGCGTGTCGTCCTCGGGCTCGGCGTCCTCGCCGGCTTCCTCGTTCTCGACCACGTTCACGCCCATGTCGTTGAGCGCGGCCATGACGTCCTCGATCTGCTCGGAGGACATCTGATCCTGGGGCAGCATCTCGTTCAGCTGGTCGACGGTGATGTAGCCACGCTTCTTGGCGCGCGCGACCAGCTTCTTGATCGAACCCTCGTTCAGGTCGATCAGCGGCGCGTCACCCGCCTCGTTCGTCTCGGTGACGTCCGCCATGTTCGCCTTGGCCATTAAATCCCTCGGAATTCTAATGGCGGCAATTATACGCCGCCCTAATCATCGAAATCGTCTTCGTCCGCAAGCCTCAGGTTCGCGAGGCGCTCAAGAAGCTCCTGGCGCCTCCGCGAAAGCGCCACCTGGCGGGAAAAGGCCTCCTCCGACCCGTCCCTCGACAATGAAGCGGTTGCCTCGGCAAGCGCCGCGTCTACCGCCGGCTGCTCCACCATCACCGCTATCGCCTCGTTCAAATCGTCACGCGCCCGTTCCGCATCGACCGGGTTGGACCGGCAGAAGGTGAATGGCAGCGTGTCGGCTCGAAGAAGGTCACTCGCAACCTGATCAAATCCAGACCGCGCCAATATGGTGAGGACTTTACCTTGATCAAGCTGTCTGTCCTCAAGCGCGACATCGATCACCGCTTCGAACAGCTTGCCGAGCGCGCCCGAGGCCGTGCGTAGCGATCCAAGCACTTCCATGTGCCGGGCAATCTCCACGGGGTGGCGGATCAATCCGCAGAGGACCGCGCGGGCGAGTGCGGGGTCTAGCCCTTCAGAGCCGAGGGTCCGGGCCTTGGTCGACGGCGGCGCCTCAGGCGGCTGCCAGATGCCACGCGCGTTGCGGGTGCCCCGGCCAGCGCGCGCCCCGCCAGCCTGGCGCTGGCGCGGCTGGAAGTCGCGCGGGCCGCGGTCGAAATGCTTGTCGATCCGCTCGCGGAACTCGGCCTTGTATTCCGATTTCACGCTGGGGTCGGCGACTGTCTCGGCAAGCGCGGTCAGCCGTTGCTTGAGCCCAGCGCGTTGCTCGGGCGTACCGAGCGGTTCGGCGGCCACTTCGCTTTGCCACAGCAGGTCTGAAAGGGGCTGCGGCTTTGCCAGCAGCGCCTCGAACGCGTCAGCGCCCTTGGTCCGCACCAGATCGTCGGGGTCGAGCCCGTCACTCAGCGGCACAAAGGCGAGGCTGCGCCCCGGCTGAAGCAAGGGGAGGGCACGATGCGCAGCGCGCAATGCAGCCTTCTGCCCCGCCGAGTCGCCATCGAAACAAAGCAGCGGCACCTCGGTCATCCGCCACAGCCGCTCCATCTGGTGCTCGGTCATCGCGGTGCCGAGCGGGGCGACGGCTTCGTCGAACCCGGCCTGGGCGAGCGCGATCACGTCCATATAGCCCTCGACCGCGATGATTCGCCCGGTCTTGCGCGCGGCGGCCTGGGCACGGTCGAGATTGTAGAGCGTGCGCCCCTTGTCGAAGAGCGGAGTTTCGGGCGAGTTCAGGTATTTGGGTTCGCCATCACCGATGATGCGCCCGCCGAACGCGATCACCCGCCCGCGCGCGTCGCGGATCGGGATCATCAGCCGCCCGCGGAACCGGTCATACGGTTCCTTGCCCTCCACATCGATCAGCAGCCCGGCCTCGACCAGCATCGCGTCGCCATAGCTGGCGAGCGCCTGGCGCAGCTTGCCGCGCGAATCCGGCGCGAACCCCATGCCGAACGCGCGGGCGGTCTCCTCCGAGATGCCGCGGCGCTTGAGCAGCGCTCGTGCTTCGGCTCCCTCAATCCCGCCCAATCGCTCGGTGAACCATGCCGCAGCATCCGCCATCGTCTCGTGCAGCCCCTTGGCCCGCTCGGCCTTCTGCGCCGCCCGCCGATCCTGCTCGGGCATGTCGAGCCCTGCGGCCTGCGCCAGTTCCTTCACTGCATCTATAAAGGGCAGCCCCTGCTGCTCGGTCATCCACCGGATCGCATCGCCATGCGCCGAGCAGCCGAAGCAGTGATAAAAGCCCTTGTCGTCGTTGACGTAGAAGCTGGGCGTCTTCTCGTTGTGGAACGGGCAGCAGGCGCGGAACTCCCGCCCGGCGCGCTGCAGCTTCACGGTCTTAGCAATCAGCCCGGACAGCAGCGTCCGGGCACGCAATTCGTCGAGAAAGGCGGGGGTAAGGCTCACCTCAGCTCAACGCCGCCTTCACCAGTCCCGACGCCTTGCTCATGTCCAGGCTCGCGGCATGGCGCGCCTTCAGCTCCGCCATCACGCGGCCCATGTCCTTCATGCCCGAAGCGCCAAGCTCGGTCTTGATCGCCTCGATCGCGGCGGTGGTCTCCTCTGCGCTCATCTGCGCGGGCAGGAAGCGCTCGATCACCGCGACTTCGGCGGCTTCGGCGTCGGCAAGCTCCTGGCGGCCGCCCTGGGTGTACATCTCGATCGACTCGCGGCGCTGTTTCACCATCTTTTGCAGCACTTCGACCACCAGCGCGTCGTCGTCGGCCGGCGCCCCGCCGGTGCGCGCTTCGATGTCGCGGTTCTTGATCGCGCTCTGGATCAGGCTGATCGCCCCGCGCGTCGGCTTGTCGCCCGCCTTCATCGCCGCGATCTGGGCAGCCTTGATATCGTCTCGGATCATGTCGAACTCTCGTGAAATTGGGTCGTGAATCGGGGAATGTGTCCCTGTTAGACCCGCGAACCGGTTGACGCGAGGGGGCAGGGGGTCTAGCCGCCGCGACTTAGCGACATCGCTGCAACCTGAATGGAGAGCCACCCCTCAATGGCCGAAGCCAAACCCTTGTCTGCGCCTCCCGGAGCCACCGGCGTATTGGTACTGGCCTCTGGCGACGTGGTCTGGGGCCGAGGATTCGGAGCCGAGGGCCAGGCGGTCGGCGAAGTGTGCTTCCACACCGCCATGACCGGCTATCAGGAGATCATGACCGACCCGAGCTTTGCCGGTCAGATCATCAACTTCACTTTTCCGCACATCGGCAATGTCGGCGCCAACCCCGACGATGTCGAGGCCGACGAGCCCCATGCGCTCGGCATGATCGTGCGCGAGGATGTGACCGAGCCGTCGAACTTCCGCTCCACCGAGCATCTCGACGCCTGGATGGCCAAGCACGCCCGCATCGGCCTGTCGGGCATCGACACCCGCGCGCTCACCCGCCGCATTCGCACCGGCGGCGCGCCCAACGGCGTGATCGCGCACGCCAAGGATGGCCAGTTCGACATTCCCGCGCTGCTCCAGATGGCCAAGGAATGGCCGGGGCTTGAGGGCATGGACCTCGCCATCTCGGTCACTGCCGAGACGCATTATGGCTGGGAAGGCGGCGTGTGGCGCCTCGGCTTCGGCTATGACGCCGCCGGCGAGCAGGCCGCGCAGGGCAAGCCGCACGTCGTCGCGATCGACTATGGCTCGAAGCACAATATCTTCCGCAACCTGGCCCGCGCCGGCGCCCGCGTAACGGTGCTGCCCGCGCAAGCCACCTTCGAACAGGCGATGAGCTTCGCCCCCGACGGTTTCTTCCTCTCCAACGGCCCCGGCGACCCCGCTGCGACCGCCGGCTACGCCGTGGCGGTGATCCAGCAGATGCTGGAAAGCGGCAAACCGTTGTTCGGCATCTGCCTTGGCCACCAGCTGATGGCGCTGGCCGTAGGCGCCAGGACCTCGAAGATGTTCCAGGGCCATCGTGGCGCCAACCACCCCGTCAAGCGGCTGAGCGACGGCGCGGTCGAGATCACCAGCATGAACCACGGCTTCTCGGTGCTGAGCGAGACGCTGCCGGCGAATGCGCGCGAGACGCATGTGTCGCTGTTCGACGGGTCGAATGCAGGCTTCGAACTGACCGACCGCCCGGCGTTCGCGGTGCAGTACCACCCCGAGGCAAGCCCGGGACCGCAGGACAGCCTGTACCTGTTCGAGCGCTTTGTGGGAATGCTGCGGCAGTGAGCCCTGGGGCTCGGCCTACAATCGCGTCGGAGCGCTTTCGCGCGCACTCTCATCTGAACGTTGCGTCTCGTGACGACGCAGCCTCCCTCTCCCCAACTTCTCGCGTCCTGAAGGGCGCGAGCGGCTTTGTCGGATACCACCATGCCTAAGCGTACAGATATCCAGTCCATCCTCATCATCGGCGCAGGCCCGATCGTCATCGGTCAGGCCGCTGAGTTCGATTATTCGGGCACGCAGGCGGCCAAGGCGCTGCGCGAAGAGGGCTATCGGATCATCCTGGTCAATTCGAACCCGGCCACGATCATGACCGATCCCGAGATGGCCGACGCGACCTATGTCGAGCCGATCACGCCTGAGATCGTCGCCAAGATCATCGAGAAGGAGCGCCCCGACGCGGTGCTCCCGACGATGGGCGGGCAGACCGCGCTCAACACCGCACTCGCGCTCGCCAGCAATGGCACGCTGGAGAAGTTCGGCTGCGTGATGATCGGCGCGGACGCAGAGGCGATCGACAAGGCCGAGGATCGGCTCAAGTTCAAGGACGCGATGACCAAGATCGGCCTCGAAAGCGCCCGCTCCGCCATTGCGCATTCGGAAGCCGATGCGCTGGCCGCGCTCGAGCATGTCGGCCTTCCTGCCATCATCCGCCCCAGCTTCACCATGGGCGGCTCGGGCGGCGGCATTGCCTACAATCGCGAGGAATTCATCGCGATCGTCCGCTCGGGCCTCGACCTCTCGCCGACCACCGAAGTGCTGATCGAGGAATCGCTGCTCGGCTGGAAGGAATATGAGATGGAGGTGGTCCGCGACCGTGCGGACAATTGCATCATCATCTGCTCGATCGAGAATGTCGACGCGATGGGCACGCACACCGGGGACTCGATCACCGTCGCCCCGGCGCTGACGCTGACCGACAAGGAATACCAGATCATGCGCAACGCATCGATCGCGGTGCTCCGCGAGATCGGTGTGGAAACTGGCGGTTCGAACGTGCAGTTCGCAGTCAATCCGAAGGACGGTCGCCTGATCGTCATCGAGATGAACCCGCGCGTGTCGCGTTCCTCGGCGCTCGCGTCGAAGGCCACCGGCTTCCCGATCGCCAAGGTCGCGGCCAAGCTTGCGGTCGGCTACACGCTAGACGAGATCACCAACGACATCACCGGCGCCACCCCGGCATCGTTCGAGCCGACGATCGATTACGTCGTCACCAAGATCCCGCGCTTCGCCTTCGAGAAGTTCAAGGGCGCCGAAGCCACGCTCGGCACCGCGATGAAGTCGGTCGGCGAAGTGATGGCGATCGGCCGCAACATCCACGAATCGATGCAAAAGGCACTGCGTGGCCTGGAGACTGGGCTCAGCGGCTTCAACAATGTCGACAAGCTCGCCGGCGCGCCGCGCGACTTGATCGAGGCGGCGCTTGCCGTGCGCTCGCCCGACCGGCTGCTGATCGCAGCCCAGGCGCTGCGCGAAGGTTTCACCGTTTCGGAGGTCCAGGCGCTAACTGCCTATGATCCTTGGTTCCTGGAGCGTATCGCCGAGATCGTCGCGGCCGAGGAGCAGGTCTGCCGTGACGGCCTTCCGCAGGACGCGCAGGGCATGCGCCGTTTGAAGGCAATGGGCTTCAGCGACAAGCGGCTGGCCTATCTGTCGCTCAAGTCGCTCAACATGCGCCAGGGCACCGCCGCAATGGCGCGCAGCCACGGCCTGATCGGCGAAGTCGCCAAGGCGATGACCGGCGGCGTCACGGAAGGCGACGTCCGCAAGCTCCGCCACAAGCTCGGCGTCCGCCCGGTGTTCAAGCGCATCGACACCTGCGCCGCCGAATTCGAAGCCAAGACGCCCTACATGTACTCGACCTATGAGGCGCCGAGCTTCGGCGAGCCCGAGAACGAGTCCATGCCCAGCGACCGCAAGAAGGTCGTGATCCTGGGCGGGGGTCCCAACCGGATCGGACAGGGGATCGAGTTCGACTATTGCTGCTGCCACGCCTGCTTCGCGCTGGGCTCGGATCAGGGTGGCGCCGGCTATGAGACGATCATGGTCAACTGCAATCCGGAAACGGTCAGCACCGACTATGACACTTCGGACCGGCTTTATTTCGAACCGCTGACCGCCGAGGATGTGCTTGAGATCCTTGAAGTCGAGAAGTCGAACGGCACGCTTGTGGGCGTGATCGTCCAGTTCGGTGGCCAGACCCCGCTCAACCTGGCCCAGGCGCTGGAGGATGCCGGCATCCCGATCCTCGGCACCTCGCCCGACGCGATCGATCTAGCCGAAGACCGCGAGCGCTTCGCCGCGCTCGTCGCCAAGCTCGGCCTCAAGCAGCCGTCCAACGGCCTTGCCCGCAGCCGGGACGAAGCGGTGGCGGCGGCCGAGCGGATCGGTTTCCCGGTGCTGATGCGCCCCAGCTATGTGCTCGGCGGCCGCGCGATGGAGATCGTCGACACGCTCCAGCAGCTCGACGACTATATCCAGACCGCGGTGCAGGTCTCGGGCGACAGCCCGGTGCTGATCGACCAGTATTTGCGTGACGCCATCGAAGTCGATGTCGACGCGATCGCCGATGGCGACGATGTCGTGGTCGCCGGCGTGCTCCAGCATATCGAGGAAGCCGGCGTCCATTCAGGCGACAGCGCCTGCTCGATCCCGCCCTACAGCCTGTCCGACGACATCATCGCCGAGATTGAGCGCCAGACCCATGCGCTCGCCCGTGCGCTCAAGGTCAAGGGGCTGATGAACATCCAGTTCGCGGTCAAGGACGGCGAGGTCTACCTGATCGAAGTGAACCCGCGCGCCAGCCGCACGGTGCCCTTCGTCGCCAAGGCGATCGGCACGCCCATCGCCAAGATCGCGGCGCGGGTCATGGCGGGCGAGAAGCTCAAGGACCTGCCGGTAATCGATCGCAACATCGACTATATCGCCGTGAAGGAAGCCGTATTCCCCTGGGGCCGCTTCCCGGGGGTCGACCCGGTGCTCTCACCCGAAATGAAGTCCACCGGTGAAGTCATGGGGATCGACCGTGATTTCGCGACCAGCTTCGCCAAGGCGCAGCTCGGCGCGGGTACGGTGTTGCCGCAGACCGGCGCGGTGTTCGTCAGCGTCAAGGACAGCGACAAGGCCGTGGTGCTGCCGGGTGTGCGGATCCTCGCCCGGCTCGGCTTCACCATCATCGCTACCGGGGGCACCGCCGATTATCTGGAAGGGCAGGGCATTGCGGTCGAGCGCGTGAACAAGGTCGCGCAGGGGCGCCCGCACATCGTCGACCGTATCCAGAACGGCGAGATCGCGTTGATCTTCAACACCACCGAAGGCTGGCAGTCGCTAAAGGACTCCGCCGGCATCCGCGCCACGGCGATGTCGCAGAAGATTCCGTACTTCACTACGGCGCCGGGCAGTGTCGCCGCGGCCCGCGCGATCGAAGCCATGGGCGCGAACAGCCTCGACGTCCGCCCGCTCCAATCTTTCTACGCCTCACGCTAGGCCGTTTGATCCCACTCCGTCATCCCGGCCTTGAGCCGGGATCCCGCTTCTTCTAGCCGGTCGAGGCAGCGGGACCCGGGCTCAGGGCCGGGGTGACGAAGAAGCATGGCTGACACCGCGAGTTTTCCGATGAGTGGGTTTCCCGTTCGAAGAGCCTGACGCAATTACGGCACCAATCGGGCGCCCGCTTGATGTTTCTCCCGCGCAGCATTAATATTATCGCTCGCACAACGATCTCCCCAATTACCTTCATGTGCGGGCGCTCTCTTCCCTGAGGCGCTTGGGGAGGAGGCTTTGACGAAGGACACGGGCGTATGGCGACGGTCGACAAGATGCCGATGCTCAAGGAAGGCTTTGAGAAACTCACGGCGGAGCTGAAGCGCCTCAAGGCGGAACGGCCCTTGATCGTGGATGCGATCGAGGAAGCGCGCGCGCATGGCGATCTTTCGGAGAACGCCGAATACCATGCTGCCAAGGAGCAGCAGGGCCAGAACGAAGCGACGATCGCCGATATCGAAGGCAAGCTCAGCCGCGCCCAGATCATCGATCCCAAGGATCTTTCGGGCGACAAGATCGTGTTCGGCGCAACGGTAACGTTGCTCGACGAAGACGACAAGCCGATCCGCTACCAGATCGTCAGCGAAACCGAAGCGGATGCCAGCATCGGCCGCATTTCGTACAACTCGCCGATCGGCCGCGCGCTGATCGGCCGCAAGATCGATGAAGAGGTCGAAGTGTCGGTGCCCGCCGGCGACCGCTATTATCTCGTTTCCAAGATCGAGTTCATCTGATCCGACCCATGCAGCAGCGGGTTTCCGCCACGGCGGCGATCATTGTGCTCACGGCGGCGGTGAGCGCTGCCGTCATCCTTGGTGGGTATGATTACGACGCCAGCATGCGCGCAGGGTTCATCCCTGCGCGGCTGAGCGGCGTAGGCACCGATTTCGCCGCGGTACCGGCTTTGCTGACGCCGCTGACCTGCACGTTGCTGCATGGCGGTTTCCTGCATCTGGCCATGAACATGCTGATGCTGGGCTTCACCGGCAAGGAGACCGAGCGTGCGCTCGGGCCCGTCGGCATGGTGCTGCTTTATGTGGTGGGCGCCTTCGTCGCCGCCTTTGCGCAGTGGCTTCCCGACCCGCAATCCACCATTCCGATGATCGGCGCCAGCGGTGCGGCCTCGGCGGTGGTTGGCGCCTATTCGCTGCTGTTCGGCCGCTCGCGCGCCAAGGCGATCGGGCCAATTCCGGCGCAGGCGGTGCATGTGGTGTGGCTGGCGGTGGCGTGGACGGTAGTCAACCTGCTCAGTGCCTTCGCCTTTCTCGGCGCGGGCGTGGCGGTCGCGGCATGGGCCCATATCGGCGGCTTCATCGCGGGGCTGATCCTCGCCAAGCCGCTGCTGCGCTGGCGCTGGCGCAACGCATAACCCCGGCGCAAGGCCGGGGTCAGCTAGGTCAGGCGGGGGTCTTGTCCAGGTCCGGCTCGAGCAGCCGGTGCAAGTGGACGACCACATATTTCATCTCTGCGTCGTCCACAGTGCGCTGGGCAGCGGCGCGCCACGCCTTTTCGGCCGCGGCATAATCCGCGTAGATACCGACAACATCGAGCTTCGAAGGGTCGGTGAAATTAAGCGTCTGCGGATCGGTCACACGACCGCCGAAGACGAGGTGCAGTTTGCTCATTTTTCCTCCTGGAGGAGCGGTACGCGGCTGCCCTTACCGAGGAAAGCCGCGACCGCTCAACCCCAAAAGGTGGTGACCGGAATCACGCCTGCTGCGTGGCACCTTTGGCAGCTTCCGTTACCGTGCCGAAAAAGGCCGAAACCCGCTCCTTGGTCGCATCCTTGTCCGGAATCATCGCGTCGATCTCCTGACGCCCCGCTTCCTTGGCAGCCTGCGCTGCGGCAGAAGCTCGCTGCGCCAGCGTGCGGCCTAGCGGATCAAGCAGCTCACGCTCCTTGGCAATCCGCGGCAGCAGCGCGCCGACCAGAAGGCCAAGCGCAGCACCCCCGGCGAGCAGCGCGATCGGATTGTCGCCAAGCTCGGAGACTGCCTGGCGTGCTTTGTCGCGAGTTCCGGTGGTCTGGTCGGCGGCCTGGCCGCCCTTCGGGGTCGAAGTGCCGTTGCTCATCTTGCTGTCCTTTCCTGGCGGCTCAGGCCGCCCGTGTTTGTTCGTCAATCAACCGCCGGCGACGGCCTGAGTTGCATCCTGCTTGCGCTTGCGGCGGAACAGTTTGCAGACCCAGCCCCGCGCGAGAAACAGCACCACGCCACCGGCAATCCCGGCAGCCGCATAGGGGCGAGCGCGTGCTGCATCCGCACCGCGATGGGCGGCCGCAGTTAGGCTGGTCGTGGCGCTGTCCATCGCGTTTTGCGCGATGTTGGCGGGCTTCAACCGATTCTGGACCTCGCCCAGTGTATGGAACAGGCGCGTGCGCGCCGCTTCGACCTGCGCCTGCGCGGCGATCAGTTTGGGGTCGCTGGTCATTGATCGCCTCCAAAGACACGCATCACGCGCTTGTAGGCGAGCCATCCCAGCAACCCGGTCATCGCGAGCGTCACGAGGACCACCGCCAGCGTCGCCAGCCCCGGGCCGATCAGCGTCGCAAGGCTGAGGATCAGCCCAACGAGCAGCGCGGTGATGGCCGAGCAGCCCAGCACAAGCGCCGCCACGCCAAAGCCGATCCCGACTCCCGCCTCACCGAGTTTGCCGGTGAGGAGGATGCGGTAGTAGGTCAGCTCAGCGCGTGCGAAGCCCTTGCCGTCTTCGACAAGGCGACCGAACAACGCGCCGACGCTTTCTTCCTGCGGTTCCGGTGAGATCACCTTTCCGGGCCTCTTCAGGCGTCAGTGGTCTGATCGGCCGACGACGTCGTCGACGGGGCGTCGGCAACGTCGGCCGCCGCATCAACCCCGGACTTGATCAGCCGCGCCAGCACGAAGCCCACAGCCGCCGCCGTACCGACTGCGATCGCCGGGCTCTTGCGCACCAACTCGCCCGCCTGATCCAGCAGTTCATCGACTTCCTTGCCGCGCAAGGAATCGGCAAAGCCGGTGATGGTGTCTGCAGCGGAGCGGGCGTATTTGCCATATTCCGCGCCAATCTTCGCATCCACATCATCCGCCGCGTTCTGGAACATGCGGGCCACGTCATCCAGAGCGGTGGTCGCGCGGTCCTTGCCTTGCCCGGCAAAGGCCCGGGCCTGTTCCGCCGCCTGGGTGCCAAGCTTGCTCGCACCGTCCTTAATCTGCTGCTTGGCGGTATCGACGGTGCTGCCGGTGCTGCTCGAAGTGTCGTTGCCGGTGTCGGTCGTGCTGGCCGAGGGCTCAAACTCGATCTCGGCCGCGCCGGTTGTACCAGTATCGGCCACCAGCTTGGGATCCGCGTTGAAGTTCACTGCGCCCGCGGTGCCACCGCCGGACTGGTTGGGGTTGTTCTCATCAGCCATGCCGAAGCCCTTTCTCTTTGCTCGCCCGAACAACCATGGTCACGTTTGCGAGTTCCATGACGAACCGCTAGAGGCTCGCCGCAAAGTCAGCTCCACCGTGATAAGGGGACCGTTACGTGACCGCAATCATCGACATCCATGCCCGCCAGATCCTCGACAGCCGGGGCAACCCGACGGTGGAAGTCGATGTGCTGCTGGAGGATGGCAGCTTCGGCCGCGCCGCAGTACCTTCGGGCGCATCGACCGGCGCTTATGAAGCGGTTGAAAAACGCGATGGGGACAAGTCGCGCTGGCTAGGCAAGGGCGTCGAGCAGGCGGTTGAGGCTGTTAACGACGAAATCGCAGGCGAAGTGCTGGGACTGGAGGCCGAGGATCAGGCAGACGTCGATCAGGCGATGATCGATCTGGACGGCACGCCTAACAAGAGCCGGCTCGGTGCCAACGCCATTCTCGGCGTAAGCCTTGCCGTCGCCAAAGCTGCGGCTGAAGCGCGCGGCCTGCCGCTGTACCGCTATGTCGGCGGGGTGTCCGCCCATGTGCTGCCGGTGCCGATGATGAACATCATCAACGGCGGCGAACATGCCGACAATCCCATCGACTTCCAGGAATTCATGATCGTGCCGGTCGGCGCGGAGAACATCGTCGAGGCCGTGCGCTGCGGCTCCGAAATCTTCCACACGCTCAAGAAGAAGCTGCACGACAAGGGCTTGGCGACTGGTGTGGGCGACGAGGGCGGCTTTGCCCCGAACATCGCAACCAATGTCGAGGCGCTGGACTTCATCATGGAGTCCATCCAGGCGGCAGGTTACAAGCCAGGCGAGGACGTCATGCTCGCGCTCGACTGCGCCGCAACCGAGTTCTTCCGCAACGGCAAGTATGAGATTTCGGGCGAGGGCAAGTCACTGTCGCCGACCGACATGGCCGAATACCTAGCGGACTTGGCGCGTCAATATCCGATCTTCTCGATCGAGGACGGCATGGGCGAGGACGATTTTGAAGGGTGGAAGGCGATCACCGATCTGCTCGGCGATAAGGTTCAGCTTGTCGGTGACGACCTGTTCGTCACCAATCCCGAGCGCCTGGCGATGGGGATCGGCAAGGGCCTGGCCAATTCGCTGCTCGTGAAGGTCAACCAGATCGGCACACTGACCGAAACGCTGGCGGCGGTTAGCCTGGCGCAGCGCTCGTCCTACACCGCTGTCATGTCGCACCGCTCGGGCGAGACCGAGGATGCGACCATCGCCGATCTGGCGGTCGCGACCAATTGCGGGCAGATCAAGACCGGTTCGCTGGCGCGGTCGGACCGGCTTGCCAAGTACAACCAACTCATCCGCATCGAGGAGGAACTGGGTGACGCCGCTGTTTATGCCGGCCGGTCGATCCTGAAGTAAGAATTACGTACAAGTCCGCCTTGATTAACGCCGCTGGTTAAGCGAGAATCAAGCATATGGGGCGAACTTCACCTGTAACGACGTTGCTGCGCCGCGCGGGGCTTCCCGCTGCGGCGCTCATCGCCATCTCCTTCTTCGTCTATAACGCGGCGCTGGGCCCGACTGGCTTCGTCGCGGCCAAGGCGACGCAGGTCGAGCTGGCGCAGAAAAAGGTGGAGTATGCCGCGCTCGACAAAAAGCGGGCGGAGCTCAAGAACCGCGTCGGCCTGCTTGATCCCAAACGGGGTGCCGATCCGGACATGGTCGACGAACTGGTGCGTCGCCAGCTGAACGTCACGCGCCCCGACGAAGTGATTATTCCGCTGAACAATTAAGTCGTCGTCCGGAGTGGGCTGGCTGAGCTGGGGCTCGACCCTGCGCTCGCGATATGTGCGATCCAGATATGCATCGGGTGCCCGCTTACGCCCGCGGCGCTGTATCGCGGCCGGCGAGCGTCAGGCGGCAGCTTTCTCAACTTCAGCGCAGATCTGCCTGCGCTTGCAGCCGAACGCCCGAGCCGTTGCGCGCGTTGACGTTGCGTCCGGGCCAGGAACCCGCTTATAGGCCCGGCATCATTTCCCCCGGGCATGAGGATTTCCTGACCGTGGCCAAAGCACCGGCACGCATAGCAACGACCGAACCTGCGATCCCGAATCGCGAACGACCCAATCAGCCGGAGCGGTATCAGGCCTCCAAGGAAGAGCTGCTCGCCTTCTATAAGCAAATGCTGCTGATCCGCCGTTTTGAGGAGAAGGCAGGCCAGCTCTACGGCCTCGGCTTCATCGGCGGCTTCTGCCACCTCTATATCGGCCAAGAAGCCGTTGCGGTGGGCCTTCAGTCCGCACTCGATGGCGAGAAGGACTCGGTTATCACCGGTTATCGCGACCACGGCCACATGCTCGCGTACGGCATCGATCCGAAGATCATCATGGCCGAGCTGACCGGACGCGCGTCCGGCATCAGCCGCGGCAAGGGCGGCTCGATGCACATGTTCTCGACCGAGAAGAAGTTTTACGGCGGCCACGGCATCGTCGGCGCGCAGGTGTCGCTCGGCACCGGCCTGGCGTTCGCGCACAAGTATAACGAGGATGGCGGAGTCGCCATGGCGTACTTCGGCGACGGCGCGGCCAACCAGGGCCAGGTCTACGAAAGCTTCAACATGGCCGAGCTCTGGAAGCTCCCGATCATCTATGTGATCGAGAACAACCAGTACGCCATGGGCACCAGCGTCAACCGTGCCTCGGCTGAGGACCAGCTCTACAAGCGCGGCGAGAGCTTCCGCATCCCCGGCATTCAGGTCGACGGCATGGACGTGCTCGCCTGCCGCGCGGCTGCCGAAGAGGCGCTGGCCTGGGTTCGCGCCGGCAAGGGGCCGATCATCCTCGAGATGAAGACCTATCGTTATCGCGGCCACTCGATGTCCGATCCGGCCAAGTATCGCAGCCGCGAGGAAGTGCAGTCGGTCCGCGACAAGTCCGATCCGATCGAGGCGGTGAAGCGTGAGCTCGAAGCGCTCGGCGTTCGCGAAGAAGAGCTGAAGTCGATCGAGCAGGAGATCCGGAAGGTCGTCAACGAGTCGGCGGACTATGCCGAACAGACCCCCGAGCCCGATCCTGCTGAACTATATACCGACGTGCTGGTGGAGACCTACTGAGATGGCGATCGAACTCAAAATGCCGGCACTCTCGCCGACCATGGAAGAGGGCACGCTCGCCAAGTGGCTCGTCAAGGAAGGTGACGTTGTGAAGTCTGGCGACATCCTCGCCGAGATCGAGACCGACAAGGCGACGATGGAATTCGAAGCCGTGGACGAAGGCACGATCGCCAAGATCCTGATCACCGAAGGCACCGACAATGTGAAAGTTGGCACCGTGATCGCGATGATCGCGGGTGAGGGCGAGGACGCCGCGGCGGCTTCGACACCCGCATCTGCTGCCGCGCCGCAGGAGACCCCGGCCGACCAGAAGACCGAAGCGACGTCGGAGAACAAGCCGCAGGAAACCGGCACCGCGCAGCTGACCGCCGCGGTCGAGAAGACCCAACCCGCAGCCGATCCGTCGATCCCAGAGGGCACCGAGATGGTCAAGACGACCGTCCGTGAGGCGCTGCGCGACGCGATGGCTGAGGAAATGCGCGCCGATCCGCGCATCTTCGTGATGGGTGAGGAAGTCGCCGAGTATCAGGGCGCCTACAAGGTTACCCAGGGCCTGCTCGAGGAGTTTGGCGGCAAGCGCGTCATCGATACACCGATCACCGAATATGGCTTTGCTGGCGTAGGCACCGGTGCGGCGATGGGCGGCCTGAAGCCGATCATCGAGTTCATGACGTTCAACTTCGCCATGCAGGCGATCGACCACATCGTGAATTCGGCCGCCAAGACCAATTACATGTCGGGCGGCCAAATGCGCTGCCCTATCGTGTTCCGTGGCCCGAACGGCGCAGCATCGCGCGTCGGCGCGCAGCACTCGCAGAACTACGGCCCGTGGTACGCCAGCGTGCCCGGCCTCATCGTGATCGCGCCTTACGACGCGGCCGATGCCAAGGGACTGCTGAAGGCCGCGATCCGTTCGGAAGACCCGGTCGTGTTCCTCGAGAACGAGCTGATGTACGGCCGCCACTTCGAAGTGCCCAAGCTCGACGATTACGTCCTGCCGATCGGCAAGGCGCGTATTGTGCGCCCGGGCAAGGACGTCACCATCGTGTCCTACTCGATCGGAGTCGGCGTTGCGCTCGAAGCCGCCGAGACGCTGGCAGGCGAGGGGGTCGACGCCGAAGTAATCGACCTGCGCACGCTACGCCCGCTCGACACCGCGACCGTGCTGGAGAGCCTGAAGAAGACCAACCGCATGGTGGTGGTCGAAGAAGGCTGGCCCACCTGCTCGATCTCGTCGGAAATCGTCGCAGTGGCAATGGAGCAGGGCTTCGACGACCTCGACGCCCCGGTCCTGCGCGTCACCAACGAGGACGTGCCGCTCCCGTACGCGGCCAACCTCGAAAAGCTGGCGCTGGTCGACGCCGCACGCGTCGTCGCGGCGGTGAAGAAGGTCACGTACCGCTGAGCTTCAGTGCCGCCCCCGCCGGGGGCGGCACTCAGCACGTTAGAGGCGTAAGGCCTGCCACTGGGTAGACGCCGTTGTTACCGCCCACCAAGTCGCGCCGATCTCGTACCATCATGGCGGCGGTTTCAACCATGTCGGGAGCCGGAGAGAACGACGTTTCTATCAGCGGCCGGTACTTATAATATACTTCCACGAACATCGTTGCTCCACCAGAAGGTGCAATCGCTTGACGCCCAGTTGGTCCCACGCCGGTCAGGTTTGTGGTTGCGTCACCCGGCCCGGGATACTTCTGTACATAGCTTGTCTGCGCACCAAAGCAGCGCTTCCAGCCGATCTTGTACCTGCTAGTGCTGCTCTCCATCGGCTCGACGTCCGAAAGGATGACACGACCGCGCGCCTTCAGGTCCAGTTCTTCAGATTGTAGGTTCGCGCCCTCGAACAGGTCGTAGATATCAGCCTCGTTGATGGTCTTGGCCTGCAATTGCGAGCCAGAACCGATCCTTGCGGCGTTGTCCGCGATGTGCAGAGCGATCTGACTGACCCGCATTCTAGTGATGATGTAATTGGTGAGTTCGGCCCCGACTAGGCTCATCAAAAGCAGAATGGGCAGCATGAACGCGAACTCTAGCAGCGCAACCCCACTGGTGTTGCCGCCAAGGCTCTTCAATCGAACACGAAGGGAGTACGTCGTCACGGACAATTCCGCTCCTGGGCCATGTCATAGGTCGCCTGATCACCATAAGGCTGGTTTCTAAGGACCGCCTCTGCACTTACCTGCGCGATTTGAGATCCGCCGATGAATTTGTAGAGTGGGAAGAGGTGCGAATAGGTGACGTTCACGGTATAAACGACGGCATCCTTCGCGCCACCTTGGCCGGCATTGCCGCCGTCGCGGTCCCACCGGTCATTTCGGTTGGCATCGATATATTTCTCACCATTATCGCAGGTGCCATTCTCGTTCTCATCTGTCCAATCCTCCGCACGGGCCGCTGCAGCTTGCGCGAAAGTGCGATAGTAACGACGTTTGATGTCGATATCGGCAGTATTGACCAGAGTCTTGATCTGACTGCGGACGACGTCGTCGATGAGCTCCTGCTGCTCTGCCTGCGTTGATCTTTCGAGAGTTGAATCGCGCGCCGCCTTTTGCAGGGCGCCCTGTAGGACGGCCCGCAAGTACAGGGAGTGTGCGGTATCGAAAGCGCCCATCAGCAGCAGGCACAGAACCGGAGCGACGATCGCGAACTCGATGATCGTCGCGCCGGCTTCATCGCGGCATACTTGCCCCAGGCGGGATCGGCCGAGTTGCCGTAGCATTTTCATCAGTTCGTCAACCGCAACTGAGAGATTTCATTAGCGATTGAGCGGAACGTATTCTGCAGATCGGTTTGATTGCGCGCCGCGAAATATCGGCCTCGCGTTGCACAGGCTGTCAGAGCGCTCTCGATCTTCACGTTTGCGGCACCAAACCAGATGACCCACAACGTGATCTTCCTGTCCTTGACGGCCGAACAGATCGCTGCGGTACGTGCGTCGACTTGGTCCGCAAGCATGCCCGGCGTTCGGTCGGCGGAACACCCCCTGGTGGGAACAACGCTAGGATCTGTCTGACGACGATCGAACCAAGCGACGCCATAGGCCTGATAATTGTTGTTCTCGGTACATGCATCGCCGTCGGTCATGAAGATCAAGTGGCGCTGGATCTCACCGCCCTGGGGCGTGAACTCGTTCTCGTTCTTGAAAATGCCGCTCGGGGACAAGAGACGCGCTCCCCAGATCAGACCGATATCGTGGTAGGTGTTCCCGCCCCCCCAAATCGAGTCGACGTAGGTGTCGAACTGGGTGGCATCTTCCCACTTCGCCAGCTTTCGCGCCGCTGTGGGGCAGCTATACCCCTTTCCCGAATAGTTGGTGAAGGTAAGGATCGGCGCCTGATCGAACGGTGAGACCGTATTGTCGTTGGAGGCATTGGCACGGCGCGGATAGACGATGTTGGTGAGCGCAGGAGCCCAGCGCGTCCCATCATCGTGCGAGCTCGGCACCCTATCGATGTCGAGATCATACGCGTGATCCGGGATCGGCCAATAGCTATTTGCTCGAACAGTCGACCGCTCTTCGACGCACCCGTCCCAAGTGTAAGTCCCGTTTGCGTAGTTATTTCCTGTAGGCAACGTATACTTGTAATCCGAAACCCAGCCGGATCCGTTTTTAAGCACGCTCACGTCGCGTTCGATCGGTGCATAGCGCCAGGTCTTGAACATCACGGCATTCGCCGTCGCAGGATCTACGCGACGAAAAGTGACGGTACGGGTGTAATCACGGGTGCGTTCGGTATATTTGCAGCCATTGGTGCCGCTTTTCCAGCTGGACATTGATCGCTCAGTGTCGCGCCACGGTGTAGCAGCTTCCCAGTTCCCCCAGCCGTTGATTCCGCCGTTCGTCTCGTTCTTGCCTAGGCCCAAGGTGCCGCGGCTCGCGTTGAAGGCGGAGTTGTATGTCGAAGAGCAAGTGGCCTGATCTGCAGTAACGCTCTTCACGCTGGACCAGCTGGTCCAGTTTCCAGGGGTGGTGTCGACATAGCTCTGCGGTAGTCCAGCAACCTGCGCGATCTCGCGTGACTGGTAGGTCCAGCGATCGGCAAAGTAGCTGGAGGGCAGCAGCCTTCCTACGTTTACGTTCATGTCGTAGGGGACAAAACCGAAGCGAACCTGCACTTCGGTGCCGACGCCACCGCTCGGGGCGCCCCCGATGCAAGCCTCGTCAGTATCGAGCTTCGCGAGAACCTCATAAAAGCACTTCACAGAGGAGCGCAGCGCCTCGATCTTGGTTTGTGTGTCGGTGTTCACGGCCTTCGAAGCCATCGATCCGGTCACATCCAGAACGAACATCACATCCGTGTTAGGCAGGCGCATTTCGGACGAGCAGGTAACCGTGAGCGTCTCCTGATCAAAGCCCAGGATCCGCATCAACGTCATGGGAACCACAGCGGACGCAGTACCGCTGACTTTCCCAGCCGCTTCAGTGAAAGTGCGTGTCAGATCGGTCGAGCCATAGGCGTTGGTTTCATAGTTGACGTCAAAGAACTTTTCCGCGGCTACTCGCGGGTAGACCGGTGTTCCGTTGAAGGTCTGTTCCCACACGCCGCCGCCCATGGCCTTGCGGCCCGCAAGCGCGCCGGCGTCACAGGCATGTTGCAGGCGCGTTTTGACGATGTACATGCGGCTGATGTCCACACCTCCGCCGACCAATCCCGCCAGCGGGATCAACGCCATCGCCATGATTGCGAAGGTGTTGGCTCGCACGTCGCGTAAGAGCGACGTCAAAAAAAGCTTCTGCCGCGGATTGCCAGGGTGGCTGCGCCTCATGATCGTGCTCTCGGTCTCGAACGAACGGGGCGTTATGTCCCTATTCTCACCAAAGGCGCTTATACGGATGAGGTTAATACCGCCCTTAGATCGCGGCGGCCAAGGTGTAGGCTCGCTGTGACCGCTGATTCTCCGGAACGTCAGTTGGTGCTTTCCTATGCTCCAACGGCGGCGCGTGCGGGGTTGGCGGCGCTACTCGCCCTGGATGACACATTGTCATCCTTGTTGCGGACCAGTACCGACCCCGCCCTGGGCCAACTACGGCTCGCTTGGTGGCGTGAGTCGCTGGCGAAGCTCGACCATGCGCCGGCGCCGGCAGAGCCGGTGCTGAAAGCACTTCAGCAAGAGGTGGTTGCTAGAGGGATATCCCCAAAGGCGCTTGTCCCGCTCGTGCATGGCTGGGAGGTGCTGGTGGAGGAGGAACATCTTGATTCGGAGGCTCTCACGCGGTTTGCCGAGGGGCGCGGCCAGTTGTTCGCCGCAGCCGGATCGGTGCTGGGCGCGGCGCCGACGGATCCGCTCGCGCAAGCTGGGCGGGGCTGGGCGCTCGTTGACTTGGCAGCCAATCTAAGCCGTCAGGAGGAGGCCGCTGCGGCGCGTACACACGCGCGGCCGTTGCTTGCCGAAGCGGCCAGGCGGCACTGGAGCCGCAATGGACGGCCGCTCGGCGCGATGGCGCATCTCGCCCGAATGAAGGTGGAGGGCGACGCCGGCCCCGTTGCTCGCATCGGTCGTCTGTTATGGCACAGACTTTCGGGCCGTTGAACGTTGCGCTCGGCCGATAAGTAGCTAGCCTGTGCCGACCCGAACTGGGAGGCACGACGATGTGGCGCTATGTTTTAGGCCTAGTAGCGGTGCTTATGCTTGCCACAGCGGCATTTTTCTTGGTCAGGACGCCGGCGTCGTCTCGCCCGGCGTTGCCCGCCGCTTCTCGAACCGCTGCTGCAGGTGACGACGATAGCGACTCCACGGGCTCGCTTCCCGATGAGGCGCCGAGCGCCACCGCCAAGACCCGGGAGGAAAAGCGCTTCAACCGCTACGACAAGGATCGCAACGACAGCATCACCCGCGAAGAGTACCTCGCTTCGCGGCGTAAGGCTTATGCAAAGCTCGACTCCAACGGAGACGGGCGGCTGAGCTTCGAGGAATGGGCCGCAAAGACTACCACCAAGTTCACGGCCGCCGACGCAGACAGGTCTGGAGCGCTCACACGTACAGAGTTCACTACGACCGCGCCCAAGCGCAAAGCGAAGAAGCCTCCCTGCGCCTGCAAACCGGCCGCTTCCGCCCAGGATGATGGCGATTAGGCGGCGAGCCAGCCTTTGAAAGCGACACGTGCGCGGTCGGTGTACATCAGTTTCCTGTCCGCTTTCTTGGTGCGGCCTTCGATCGGCGGGAACAAGCCGAAATTAACGTTCATCGGCTGATAGGTTTCTACCTCCGCCTCCCCCGTGATGTGGGCCAGAAGCGCGCCCATCGCCGTTTCGCGCGGCGGGGAGGGTAACGTCGTGCCACTCAGCTCCGCGGCGGCAAAGCGGCCGGCCAACAGACCGATCGCGGAGCTCTCGACATAGCCTTCGCATCCCGTGATCTGCCCGGCGAAGCGGATGTTGGGCCGAGACTTCAACCGCAACGTGCCGTCCAGCAGCTCGGGCGACTTGAGGAAGGTGTTGCGATGCAATCCCCCGAGCCGCGCGAACTCCGCCTTTTCCAGACCTGGAATGGTCCGGAACAGCTCAACCTGCGCGGCATATTTCAACTTGGTCTGGAACCCGACCATGTTCCAAAGCGTCCCAAGCGCGTTGTCCTGCCGCAGCTGGACCACTGCGTAGGGCCAGCGCCCGGTGCTCGGGAGGTCCAACCCGACGCCCTTCATCGGGCCATAGCGCAGCGTGTCCACACCGCGCTCCGCCATGACTTCGACCGGCATGCAGCCTTCGAAGTACGGAACATTCTCCCACTCCTGGAACTCGGTCTTGTCGCCGTCGAGCAGCGCCTGGTGGAAGACCAGATACTGCTCCTTGGTCATGGGGCAGTTGATGTAATCCTTGCCGGACCCCTTGTTCCAGCGCGACTGGAACCAGGCGACTTCCATGTCGATGCTGTCGCGGTGAACGATGGGCGCGATGGCATCGAAAAAGGCCAGGCTGTCCTTGCCCGTCGCCGTGCCGATGCTGTCCGCGAGTCCCGGCGCGGTAAGCGGGCCCGTAGCGACGATCGTCAGCCCGTCGACCGGCAGTTGGTCCACGCGCTCCCGTACAATCGTGATGTTGGGATGCGTCTCCAGCGCAGCGGTCACGCCATCGGCAAAACCGTCGCGGTCGACTGCCAGGGCGGATCCGGCGGGCACCTTGTGCCGGTCACCCTCTGCCAGGATCAACGAACCGAGGTCGCGCATCTCCTGGTGAAGCAGGCCCACGGCATTGCGTTCGGCGTCATCCGAGCGGAAGCTGTTGGAGCAGACGAGTTCGGCCAGGCGGTCGCTTTGATGCGCAGGCGTCATGCTGCCCGACCCGCGCATTTCGGAAAGACGGACCTTGTAGCCTGCCTGGGCGAGCTGCCATGCGGCTTCGGAGCCGGCGAGGCCGCCGCCGATGATATGGATGTCGTGAGTCACAGGCGGCAGATAGCGGGGGTCCCGCGCTGGCGCCAGCGGTCGCAAAGGATGCACCATGAAGATCTTCACCATCGGTTATGAAGCGACGACCATGGGCGAGTTCATCGCCGCGCTCCAACGCGCCGGCGTCGAGCGCGTCATCGACGTGCGGGCATTGCCGCTGTCGCGCCGGCCGGGCTTTTCCAAGAACATCCTCGCCGCGTCCCTGCGCGAGGCAGGGATCGACTATGCCCATCTGAAACATCTCGGCACGCCCAAGCCCGGTCGCGACGCCGCCAAGCGCGGCGATGTCACGACTTTGCGCGCGGTATATGCCGAGCAGCTGGAGCTGCCGGAGGCGCAGGCGCAAGCGGCCCAAATGCGCGGACTGGCGGCGGAGAAGCCCAGTGCGCTGCTCTGCTTCGAGCGCGCGCCCGGCCATTGCCACCGAACCCTGTTGCTTCAAGCA
The DNA here is from genome assembly GCF_021043375.1 of Sphingomonas sp. IC-56. GTDB lineage: Bacteria > Pseudomonadota > Alphaproteobacteria > Sphingomonadales > Sphingomonadaceae > Sphingomonas. The sequence continues at coordinate 31,695 of NZ_JAJNDV010000004.1, read as the reverse complement.
GAGGGCGACGGTGCCGAAATCGTGGACCTGTTCCCATGAAAAAAAGGGGCGGCAGAAGCCGCCCCGCAGTTCAGGGAGGTGCCTGCGGCCAAGGGGGAGGGAGGCCGCCGGCGCCCGGCTTCTGCACGGATCAGATTGCAACCGTGTTTCACCCGTCGGGCAACGCCAAAAGAAAACATGTCGCTGATCCCGAGGTGCGCGGCTCAGCTCTTGCCGAACGCTCCGATCATCTGACGATAGGCTAGTTCGGCACCGCCATAGGCACCAGCGGCAGCGGCAAGCAGCGCAGGCCGGTCGAGCAGCGTGACGCGGCTTCGGAGGCAGCGCAGTATGTGCTCCCCCTCCAGCAGGTGCAGCCGGTCCGTCACGCTTGCACGCCGCACCGCCAGTGCCTCGGCCAGACGCGCATGCGTCACATCAAAACTGTCGCCCAGGCTCCGGTCGTGCAGCATCAGCAAGCGGCGGGAAAGCCGAGCGGTGAGACTGTGGCACGTCGCGGCGCTGATCGCGTGCGCCATCTGCGCCGCCACCACTTCGACGAATTGCAGCACCATGGCGCGGATGGGAGCAGAGGCGCGGCACAGGCGAGTCAGTTCTACCGCGGGCAGGGCAAGCACGGTGCCGCCGCACTCGGCGACGCAACGAACGCCATGCGCCATGCTGCCAAGCAGGATCGACCATCCGGTCATCCCCTCGCTGCCGACCAGGGCAAGCTCCACGCCGCGCGCGTCGACCAGGCTCAGGATCGCCGTTTCGGGGAAGACCGCCATGGGCATGCCTGGCAATGCGCCACACCCCACGACACTGCGCTGGCAAGCCGCAATCAGCGCGACACGATCTTGAAGAGGCAGCGCCTGCACCAGCGCGTTGGACGAAGCACAGGCATCGGGCGGAGGCCCGACGATCCACTCCCGTACATCCTCTTTCACGCCGGTAGTCACACCAGCCGCCCCTTTGTCCAGCGCGTGTACGGTAGCGTACCGAGCGCTAAGTGTCTGGAACGCGGACGCTTCCACATCGGTTCCACTTGAAGTCCAGGGAGGATCAAAATGGAAATGGAACCCGACACGGCGCTGCGTCACGACCATGAGGTCACGATGATGCGGGGGCGCCGAGACTTTTTCCGTGCGCTTGGGCTGGCAACCGCCTTGGGCGGCGGCCTTACGCTGGTTGGCGGCGGCCAGTCTGCTCATGCCCAGGCTGCGGCGCCCACGGATGCCGATGTCCTCAATTTCGCGCTGAACCTGGAATATCTCGAAGCCAATTTCTACAGCATCGCCGTGTTGGGCGAGACACTGCCCGCAAACCTCCAGACTGGCACCGGGACCCCTGGCGCTGTCACCGGCGGAAGGCAGGTGACGTTCAGTGACTCGGTCGTGGCGCGTCTCGCCCGCGAGATCACGCTTAATGAGCGCACGCACGTGGCTTTTATCCGCGGCCAGCTCGGCAGCGCAGCCATTGCACAGCCGGCGATCGACCTGAGCGTCAGCCCGACAAGCGCCTTTTCGGTCGCCGCCCGGTCGGCCGGACTGATCGGCGCGGGACAGTCGTTCGACCCCTATGCAAGCGAAGAGAACTTCCTTCTTTCCGCCTACCTGCTCGAGGATGTTGGGGTTACCGCATATAAGGGCGCGGCCCCTCTTCTTACCAACAAAACCTTCATCGATGCCTCGGCCGGTATCCTCGCGGTTGAGGCGTATCACTCGGCGATGCTGCGCACGTCGATCCATATGAAGGGCATGGCGACGCCGGCGGTGTTTGATCAGAGCGAAGCGATCTCCAACGCGCGCGACGCGCTGGATGGCCCCGCTGATCTCGACCAGGGCGTCCGGCCGACCGGCTCGGGCGACACGCTGACCAGCAACATCGTGCCGACCGACGCGAACGGGATCACCTTTAGCCGGACGACCGGACAGGTGCTCAACATTGCGTATCTCAGCCGGACGTCCACCGATCGCGGCGGCTTCTTCCCCAATGGGGTCAATGGCAACATCCGCTTGAGCGCGGCGAATTGAGGGAGGCTGACATGCAGAACAACGAAATCGCCGATGTCCTCGCCGCTTGCGACGAGCGCCGCGCTCAGCGCAGGCAGTTCATGAAAATGGCCGGCGGCGTCAGCGCCGCCGTCGCAGGCGCGGCGTTGCTCGCCGGCTGCGACAATAATGATGACGATGATGGCGACGTGGTCACACCTACGCCCAGCCCGAGCCCCAGCCCGACTCCCGCCCCCACTGCGACGTCGGACCAGAACATCCTCAACTTCGCGTTGAACCTCGAATATCTCGAAGCGCAATTCTACGCCTTCGCCGTCAACGGCACCTCGCTGCCGACAAACCTCTTGTCCGGCACCGGCCGCGCTGGCGCTCCGACGGGTGGCCGGCAGGTCACGTTCACCGATCCCATGATCCGCGCGTTCGCGCGTGAGATTGCCGCCGATGAGCAGGCGCATGTTGCCTTTCTGCGAAGCCAGCTGGGCTCGGTTGCCGTAGCGCAGCCCGATCTCGACCTACGTCCCGAGGGCGCCTTCACTGCCGCGGCGCGCGCGGCGGGGCTGGTTGGCGCGAACGGGACCTTCGACCCCTATGCCAACGAGAACAACTTCCTGCTCGCGGCTTTCCTGTTCGAGGATGTCGGGGTCACGGCGTACAAGGGCTCGGCGGCGCTGCTTGAGAGTAAGCTGTACCTCGAAGCCGCGGCCGGCATCATGGCGGCAGAGGGATATCATGCAGCCATGGTGCGGACGGTGCTGTTCCGCCGCGGGATCGACACGCCGTCGCTGATCGATTCAACCGAGGCGATCTCCAACGCGCGCGATAGCCTGGACGGCAACACCGATCTCGATCAGGGCATCCGCCCGCTGAACAATGTGGCCAATATCGTGCCAACCGACGCCAACGCGCTCGCTTTTGGCCGCAGCGCCGGACAGGTGCTCAACATTGTTTATCTGACGCCAACCGCGACCAACAAGGGCGGCTTCTTCCCCAATGGCGTGAACGGCACGCTGAGCCTCAGCGCCGCGAACGCCTGACCGGCCCGCCTGCCGTTCGCCCTCTGGCGGCAGGCGCCATGGCAGCGTCCGGCTTTGGCTGGATGCGCCGGCCAGCCCCGTGTGCTTCCCATCGGCACACGGGGCTGCTTGGCGTCAGGCCACCGTCTTGCGGCGCTCTGCCATTTCGGCGTTGAGCATCTCGGCCAGAAGGAAGGCGAGTTCCAGGCTCTGCCCCGCATTCAACCGCGGGTCGCAATGCGTGTGATAGCGATCGGCCAGTCCCTGCTCGGTGATCTCCACCGCGCCGCCGGTGCACTCGGTGACATTCTGCCCAGTCATCTCAGCATGAATGCCGCCGGCAAAAGTGCCCTCCGCACGGTGCACGGCGAAGAAGCCCCGAACCTCGGCAAGAATCCGATCGAACGGCCGCGTCTTGTAACCATTGGCTGCCTTAACCACGTTGCCGTGCATTGGATCGCAACTCCATACCACCGAATGCCCCTCGCGCTTCACCGCACGAACCAGCTTGGGCAGGCCGTCCTCGATCTTGTCATGGCCATAGCGGGTGATCAGCGTCATCCGCCCCGGGATGCGCGCCGGGTTGAGCAAGTCCAGCATGCGCAGCAGCGCGTCGGGCTCCAGGCTCGGCCCGCACTTCATGCCGATCGGATTGCCGATGCCGCGCAGGAACTCGACATGCGCCGAATTGTCGAAGCGGGTGCGGTCGCCGATCCACAGGAAGTGGGCCGACGTGTCATACCAGTCACCCGTCAGGCTATCCTGCCGCGTGAGTGCCTGCTCATAGGGAAGGAGCAGCGCCTCATGGCTGGTGTAGAATTGCGTTGCCTTGAGTTGCGGCACGCTCTCGGCGTCGATTCCACAGGCTGCCATGAAGTCGAGCGCTTCGCCGATGCGATCGGCGACATGCTTGTAGCGCTCGGTCCAGGGGCTCTGGTCCAGGAAGTCGTGCGTCCACTTATGCACCTGGTGTAGGTTCGCGTACCCGCCCTGGGCAAAGGCCCGCAGCAGGTTCAGCGTCGCGGCGGACTGGGCATAGCCCTGAACCATCCGCTGCGGATCGGGATTGCGGGCTTCCGGCGTGAAGGCAATGTCGTTGACATTGTCGCCGCGGTAGGAGGGCAGGGTGACGCCCTCGATCGTCTCGGTGTCGGCTGAACGCGGCTTGGCGAACTGGCCGGCCATGCGGCCAAGCTTCACCGTCGGCAGCTTGGAGGCAAAGGTGAGCACCACCGCCATCTGCAGCAGCACGCGGAACGTATCGCGAATGTTGTTGGGGTGGAACTCGGCGAAGCTTTCGGCGCAGTCTCCGCCCTGAAGCAGGAACGCCTCGCCACGAGCAACCTTTGCCAGGTCCTGGGTCAGCTGACGCGCTTCCCCGGCGAAAACCAAAGGCGGCGCCGTTTCGAGCTGGCGTGTGGCAGCTTCAAGTGCAGCAGCATCAGGGTAAACGGGAAGCTGACGCGCTTCCGCCTTACGCCAGCTATCGGGAGTCCAGCTCATGGCGTGCTCCAGGTTCCGGATCGGCATGTACCAATCCTGGTGATGCGCGATGCCATTGGCGGCGATCTGGTTCACTACCGCCGCAGAGGCGCGCTTGCCGTCTTCTTCCCAGCCTTGCACCGTCGATCCCGGCGTATCAAACCATGCGCCAAACGCGGCGCGGGAGAGCGAGCGTTCTTCGCGAAAGCGGCGGATCTTGGTACCAGCGAGTGTCGTCATGCCCCGAGCTTACCCGCAAGAGGTAAGCAGGTGCAACCGATTTTCCCGCACGGGGTAAATTAGAGGGAGGGGCGCCAGTCCCAGCCTAGCGGGTCTCCGTCCATGACCTCTACGCCAGCCGAGCCAAGCTCATCGCGCAGCGCGTCGGATCGCGCGAAATCCTTGTCCGCACGGGCCTGCTTACGCTCGGCGAGCAGGGCTTCAATATCTTCAGCCGCAATTGCCGCCGCAGCTGGGCGGAGCCGCAGTGCCTCACGCGACAAGGTGTCGAGGCCCAAGCCAAGCACCTCGTCCATTCGCAACGCCGCTGCCAGCTGCTGCGCCGGGTCCACGCGCTTCAGCGCCAGCATTGCGTCCAAAGCCACCAGCGCACGCGCGGTATTAAGGTCGTCCGCTATCGCCGTATCGAACTCGCCCAGCAGCGTCGCGATCTGCGGCAGCACGGCACCTGTGGCCGCCTCCGTCGCCTTCGCTCGCAGTGCGGTCACCGTGATCGCCAGCCGCTTCAGCCGGGTTAGCGCCGCGGCCAGGTTCTCCGCGCTGAACTCCAACTCGCTGCGGTAATGCGCCTGGAGGCACATCAGGCGATAGGCGAGGGGGTGAACCCCTGCGTCGATCAGCGACTGGAGCGTCGTAAAGCCGCCCTTTGATTTCGACATCTTCCCCTGGCGATCCACCAGGAAGTTGTTGTGCATCCAGAAATGCGCGCCGCTGTCGCCGCACCCGCAATAGGCCTGGTTCTGCGCGATCTCATTGGGGTGGTGGATCTCGCGGTGATCAATCCCGCCGGTGTGAATGTCGAACGGCGCGCCCAGATATTTCAGGCTCATCACCGAGCATTCGAGGTGCCAGCCCGGCGCCCCCATGCCCCAAGGCGAGTCCCACTCCATCAGGCGCTGCTCGCCCGGCGGCGACTTGCGCCAGATCGCGAAGTCCTGCGGGTGGCGCTTGCCCGCCACGGGGTCGATGCGGCCTTCGCGCACGTCCTCCTGCGTCCCTGCCAGGCGACCGTAATCCGGTACTGTGCTCGTGTCGAAATACAGACCGCTCTCAAGTTCATAGCAATGCTGAGAGGCGATCTTTTGCGCAAAGGCGATCATCTCGGCAATGTGATCGGTAGCAACCGACCAGCGCGAGGGCTCGCGGACGTTCAGGTCTTTCAGATTTTGTTTGAAGGCCGCGGTATAATGCGCGGCGATATCCCAGATGCTCTTCGCCTGCGCACGCGCCGCGGCTTCCATCTTGTCGTCGCCGGCGTCCGCGTCGGAGGTCAGGTGCCCGACATCGGTGATGTTGATCACATGGGTGAGAGGGTAGCCCTTCCACGTCAGCGTCCGGCTGAGCGTATCCGTGAACACATAGGCGCGCAGATTGCCCAGATGGGCATAGTTGTAGACCGTCGGCCCGCACGAATACACGCGCGCGCCCTTTTCCGGATCAAGCGGAGCGAAGGGCTCCAAGCTACGGGTCAGCGAATTGTAGAGGGTCAGTGCGGCGCCTTGCATGACGGCGCCTTTAGCCGCTGCTGGCACCCGCGTCATCCCATCCCCGCGGCCCTGATGGAACGCCTCAACTTGCCAAGGGTTAATTGGCCAAGCGTCAGTGTGAAGGCGCGCAAGTGAAATGCAGCAACAAACCAATCGGAAAGCATGCGCTTTTCCGAGGAGGCGAAGCATGTCTGAACACAAGGATCTTTCGGAAGGCGGCGTCGGCAGCCGCGGCTCCGCGCTCGATGGCCCGAACGACGATCCCGCGCTGGAGGGCAATGAGCGCCAAGCCGTGAAGAACCAGGGCAAGGCCAAGCCTGAAGACTATCCCGAACGCCACGAACAGAATTGAGGAGCCGGCGATGAGCGACGTGCGTGACGCACCCTCCTATGTGTCCAAGGACAAGACCCTCCAGAAGAGCGAGGCCCAGAACGGCGAAAGCACTGTCTGGGGCCACACCGTTTCGATCATGCGCCCGCGTGAGGAGCTCTACGCCTATTGGCGCAACTTCGCGAACTTGGCGACCTTCATGCAGAACATCGTCTCGATCGAAGTGATCGACCAGACCCGCTCGCACTGGACGGTGCGCGGACCCAATGGCGACTATCAATGGACCGCCGTGGTGACCGAAGACCGCCCGGGCGAGGCGATCGCCTGGGAGTCCGAGGACGGTGACGTCCAGAACAGCGGTCGCATCGAGTTCCGCGACGGCCCTCCCGGCCACGGCACCTATGTCCGCGCGATCCTCGCCTATCAGCCCCCGATGGGCGTGATCGGCAAACTGATCGCGACGCTGATGCAAAAGGAGCCGCAGATTCAGTCGAGCCGCGACCTGCGCCGCTTCAAGCAGCTGATGGAAACGGGCGAGATCGCGACGACCACACCGCCGAACCGCGAACCCTATTCCTGATCCTGCCCCCATTCCCCAGCGGAGACCTAACCAATGCGCGCACTCACCTGGCACGGCAAGCACGACGTGCGGATGGAGACCGTCCCCGATCCTGAGATCATCAATCCGCGCGATGCGATCATCCGGATCACGTCGACCGCGATATGCGGATCGGACTTGCACCTCTACGACGCCTATATCCCCACGCTCCAGAAGGGCGACATCCTCGGCCACGAGTTCATGGGCGAGGTGGTCGATGTCGGCTCCAGCTCGACTCTGAAAAAGGGCCAGCGCGTGGTGGTGCCATTCACCATCTCGTGCGGGAGCTGCTTCCACTGTTCGAAGCAGCAGTTCTCCGCCTGCGACAATGGCAACCCGGCCGACAACCAGGATCTCGGCCAGCAGCTGTACGGCGAGCCCATGTCCGGCCTGTTCGGCTATACGCACCTCACCGGCGGCTACCCCGGCGGCCAGGCCGAACTGGTCCGCGTGCCCTTCTCCGATGTCGGCCCGATCGTGATTCCGGACGGCATGCCGGATGATGACGTACTGTTCCTGTCAGACATCCTGCCGACCGGCTGGATGGCCGCGGAAAATGCCGACATCGAACCAGGCGACACCGTCGCGGTGTGGGGTTGCGGCCCCGTCGGCCTGTTCGCGGTACAGTCTGCCTTCAAGATGGGCGCGCACCGCGTCATCGCGATCGACCATTTCCCGCACCGTCTCGAACTCGCCGCCAAGTTCGGTGCAGAGACGATCAACTTCGAGGAAATCGACACCTATTACGCGCTGATGGAGATGACCGGCTCGATCGGTCCAGATGCCGTGATCGATTCGGTCGGGCTCGAAGCGCATGGCTTCTTCGCCGACAACATCATCGATCAGATCAAGGCGTCGACCTTCCTCGGCACCGATCGCCCGCACGCCCTTCGCCAGGCGATCCTCGCCTGTCGCAAGGGCGGGCGAGTCTCGGTTCCCGGCGTCTATGGCGGCTTTATCGACAAGTTCCCGTTCGGTGCGTTCATGGAGAAGGGCCTGACCATGAAGACCGGCCAGACTCATGTGCAGAAATATCTGCCCAAGCTGCTCGAGATGATCGGCAACAAGGAACTGGATACCACCTTCCTCATCTCGCATCGCCTGCCGCTCGAACAGGCGCCCGACGGGTACAAGATGTTCAAGAACGAGCAGAATAGCTGCACCAAGGTGGTGCTCAAGCCCGGCATGACGGTCTGAGGAGTTCAACGAAATGGCAAACAAATTGGCTGTGATCACCGGTGCCTCGACAGGTATCGGCAAGGAGATCGCAAAGATCGCCGCAGGCGAAGGCTATGATCTGCTGATCGTCGCCGACGAGCCCCAGATCGACGCGGCAGCGGGCGAGCTGAACAGCTTCGGCGTCGACGTGCAGTCGATCGAAGCCGATCTGTCGACCTTCGAGGGCAATGACCGGCTGCTCGCCGCCTGCGGGGGACGTCCAATCGACATCCTCGTCGCCAATGCCGGCCGCGGCTTGGGGCAGGGCTTCCTGGAACAGGATCCGGCGCAGTGGCGTCGTGTGATCGACACCAACGTCGTTGGCACCACCTATCTGCTCCAGAAGGTTTTGCAGCAGATGGTTGCCCGCAACGAAGGCAATGTCCTGATCACCGGCTCGATCGCCGGGCTGATCCCGGGCGCATGGCAGGCGGTGTATAACGGCACCAAGGCGTATCTCGACAGCATGTCCTATGCCCTTCGCGAGGAGATCAAGGACACCGACGTCAACATCACTGTGCTGATGCCTGGACCCACGGAAACCGAGTTTTTCCGTCGCGCCAACATGGAGCACAACACGCCGGTTGGGCAGGGCGACAAGGCGGACGCAGGCAAGGTGGCGAAGGATGGCTGGGACGCCATGACGTCACACAAGCCCCATGTCGTATCGGGCTTCATGAACAAGGTGCAGGCGGCGATGAGCCACATCACGCCTGACACCATGAACGCCAAGATGCACACCGCCATGGCCAAGCCCGATGACGTCGAGGAGAGCCGCGGCGGCCTCTAAAACAAAGCGAAAAACGACCGTCCACCCCTGTCATCCCGGCCTTGAGCCGGGATCCCGCTTCTTCTTCTAGGGTCGGGGACAGCGGGACCCCGGCTCAAGGCCCGGGTGAGCATGAAAAATATGGAGCAGCCCGCAAAGCAAAACGCCCCGGCAATGCCGGGGCGTCCTTGATACCGGGATACAAGGAGAGACCTTAAACCGCCTCTTCCTGCCCGATCGCAGCCCGCACCATCGCGTTCCAAATCTCCGCCGGATTACTGCCCGCGCCACGCCCGGCCTCGACCATTTCCGGAGTCGGCTCGCGCAGGGTGCGAAGCACCGCCATCGCGCGGTTCACTTCCTGCGGCCACACCGCGTCCACTTCGCTGCCTGCGCTTGGATCCTGCCCTTCGCCGTTGATGCTCAGCGCCTCGGCCGCGATCACGCGGGCGATCCGCTCCACGGGCGACGTGACGGAGATATCGGTCATGAATGTTCTGCTCCTGCTCGCAAGGTCGTTCTGTTGGCAACGCGCCGCTTTGCGGCCCCGTTCCTTGAGAGATCAGGCGGCGAGGGGGGAGAGCGTGGGAACCGTTCGGGGCCGCATGACGCCGCTGCCAAAGCTGCTTCCGGCAATTAGCGGCAACGCGGTTCCGCAAAACGCACATTCCGCGGTCAGCCGGCCGATCAGCCAATGCGACTGGCTGCACCCAGGGCAGTGATTCGTCTCTTGCGGACGATAGGCGACGCGATAGCCGCTATGCGCCTGGCGGATGCCGAAGTCATACATGCGAAGTCTCCCAGTATGATCTGACAACGGGTTCCCTTCGCTTTTTGTTCCGCATCCGGGTCGAAACGCCCCCGGCGAAACGTGCCTCGCTATCGATGAGCAGAGTGGCTGAAGCTGCGCCCAAATCTGAACATTGCCTAACAACCCCATTCAGCCTCGCTGCATGGCGACTCGGGCAAAAGGGCAGCATGGAAGGGCGGCGTAGATGCCGTCAGCCTCAGGAGGACTGCCATGAAGAAGACCCTGCTCTCCACCATCCTCGCCGCTAGTGTCTCGCTTGGCGGCATGGCTGCCACGCCTGCCGCGGCACAGCGCTATGACGGCTATGGCTATCAGGACCGCGGCTATCGCGACGGCTACCGCGATCGCGGCTATCGCGGCGAATATCGCGGCGACCGCGGCTATCGCCAGCGCTATGGGTATCGTCGCTGCAGCAGCGGCACCACCGGCACCATCCTGGGCGCCGTGGCAGGCGGCTTGCTTGGCGGCGAGATCGGCCGCGGCAACTCCTACCGTGGCCGCAGCACCACCGGCACCATCATTGGTGCAGGCGCGGGTGCGCTGCTCGGCCGCGAAGTCGACGGCGGCAACTGCCGCCGCTGATCCCGAGCGAATCGGTACAGAAAGGGCGTCCGCGAAAGCGGGCGCTTTTTCATGTCGGTCTATATCGAAGAGGTGGAGGCCCGAGCCGGAATCGAACCGGCATATACGGATTTGCAGTCCGCTGCGTCACCATTCCGCCATCGGGCCATCCGGAGGTGAGGCGCGGGAATGCGCAGGGCCGTGTCCCGATGTCAACATAGTTTCAAAAACACGCGCCGGCTCGCTTGGCGTTGTCCCTTGGCCGCGATAGAAGCCAGCAACGTCAACAAGTGTATTGCATGGCTAAAACAGCTGTGCCAGACAGCCGGAGTAATGATGGCTCTTTCGCTCGAATCCGCGCCCGTCGAGACGACTCGTTTCGAAGCGATGCGCCACGCCATGGTGGCCAGTCAGCTGCGTCCCAACGCAGTCAACGATCCGCGCGTGGTAGAGGCGATGGCCAATGTGCCGCGTGAAGCGTTCCTGCCAGCCGAGCACCGGAGCATCGCGTATCGCGACACGCTGCTGCCGCTACCGGGCGGCCGTCGGCACAATTCGCCGCTCGCCACCGGGCGGTTGCTCACGCATGCGCAGATCCAGCCGAACGACCACGTGCTGCTGATCGGCGCGGCCGGCGGCTATGCCGCCGCGATCCTCGCGATGCTCGCCAAGTCTGTTGTCGCCGTTGAGGAAGACCCGGCACTGGCGGCGCTCGCGCGCCAGGCGCTGGCTGGCGAAGCCAAGATCCAACTTGTCGAAGGGCCGCTTAACGCGGGCTGGGTGCAGGGTGCGCCTTATGACCTGATGATTGTCGACGGGGCCGTCGAGGAACTGCCCGAGGCACTGATTGCGCAGGTCCGGCTCGAAGGCCGCGTGCTGAGCGGGGTGGTGGACAATGGCGTAACCCGGCTTGCGGCTGGCCGCCGTACGCAGGGTGGCTTCGCGCTTGTCGACTTCATGGACATCGAATGCACGGAGTTGCCGGGTTTCCGGCGCCTGCGAAAATTTACTTTCTGATCAAGGAAAGAGGGGGAGATGCGCTTGAAAACCCTGCTGGTGGGCGTGAGCCTGACGGCGATGATGGGGGCTGCCAATGCGCAGACCACCACGACACGTCGGGGCACCGCGGCCGATGTGACGGTGCAGACCGCGCCGTCGGCGGCGACTCAGACCCCGGCCACCACCGCGGCGCCGACCACGACGCTGCGTGAGGCACTGGTCCAGGCGTACAACACCAACCCCGATCTTCAGGGTGAGCGCGCGAATCAGCGCGCTAATGACGAAAATGTGCCGATCGCCCGTTCACGCGGGCGGTTCGGGGTCAGCTCCAACGGCTCGGTCAGCAACAGCCTGTACGACTCGGACGGCAACGCGTTTGCCCCGACGCGTCAGGGGCGGTTCGGCCTGGATATCTCGCAACCGATCTACAGCGGCGGTTCGGTCCGCAATTCGGTCCGTGCGGCGGAAACGCGCGTCGATGCCGGCCGCGCCAATCTGCGCGGGGTAGAGGCCGATACGTTCACTTCGGTGGTGACAGCCTATGTCGACGTCATCCGCAACGAAGCCATTGTCCGGCTGAACCAGCAGAATGTTCGCGTGCTCGAGGTCAATCTCCGCGCGACGCGTGATCGCTTCGAAGTCGGCGATCTCACCCGCACCGACGTTGCCCAGTCCGAAGCGCGGCTTGCGCTCGCGCAAAGCCAGCTACGCAACGCCGAGGCGCAGCTGATCGGCAGCCGCGAAACTTATATCCGCGTGGTCGGCACGCCGCCCGGCGTCCTGGCACCGCCGCCCGAACTGCCGAACCTGCCCGATGACGCGCAGGTCGCCGAACAAACCGCGCTTGGCAATAACCCCTTCCTCGAAGCCGCCAAGCTCCAGCGCGACGCCAGCCGATTCGACACCCGCGTGGCGAAAGCCAGCCGTTTGCCGCAGGTCAGCCTGGGTGTCGGCGGCAGCTATTATAACTATCTCGGCTCCGTACCCGCCGCCGCTGCGCAACAGGGGTACAACGAGTCGGGACTTTCCTCGACCTTAGGCGCGCAGGTGTCGCTGCCGCTGTTCCAGGGCGGCCGGCCTGCCGCACAGGTCCGCCAGGCCCAGGCGCGGGAGGCCTCGTCGATCGAAACCGTGACGCTCACCGAACGCGGCGTGATCGCTCAGGCCCGCTCGGCCTATGCGTCGTACCAGGGTGCGCTGCAGGTGATCGAATCGTCGCGCGTCGCAGTGGAAGCGAATCGCCTCAGCCTCGAAGGCGTTCGCGCCGAGAACAGTGTCGGCACCCGCACCATCCTCGACATCCTCAACGCCGAACAGGAACTGCTGAACTCGCAGGTCCAGTTCGTCACTGCCGAGCGCGACGCGTATATCGCCGGCTTCTCGCTGCTCGCGGCGATGGGCCGCGCCGAAGCGGACGATCTCAATCTGGACGGCGGCCCGCTCTACGATCCCGAGGCCAATTACAACCGGGTGAAGGGCCGCTGGAACGACTGGGCCGACGACCCCGCACCCGTGGCTGTCGGCACCTCCACGGTGGGTACGCCGGCCCAGGGTGCGGCGGTTGCGCCGGGCGGATTGGATCCGGTTCTGCAGCGCCCGGTTGACACGACCCGCGCAAACCCGGATTGAGCATGGTGGTTAACCACGCGACAGGGTGCGGACCATGGGGGATATGAGTGCCGAGCCGTCGATGGAAGAGATCCTCTCGTCCATCAAGCGCATCATTGCGGAAGAAGGGGAGGCTGCGGTCACCACCCGAAGCCGTCGCGGCAAGGCTGCGGCGCGCCGCGAAGCGCCCGTCGTAGAGGAAGTGGACGAGGACGAGATCCTCGAACTCAGCCAGCCGGTAAGCGACGCCAAGCCACAGCCTGCGGAAGCAGCACCAGCCGATCCGATCCTGTCGGACCGCGCTGCCGAGGCTACGCGTGGGCCGCTCGAAGCCCTGTCGCGCATCGTCGTGAAGCCCGAAATCCCAGGCTCCGATACGCTCGAAGGCATGGTCCGCGAAATGCTCAAGCCGATGCTGCGCGACTGGCTGGACGAGAACCTGCCGCGCATCGTCGAAACCATGGTCGCGCGCGAGATCTCCCGGATCACCGGACGCAACTGATCCGCGGGGCGGCGGGATTGTAACCCCGCCGCGTTCCTGCTCTATCTGCTGCCCATGAAGCACATCCTGCTCGCGGGCGCTGCGCTCGCTTCCGCTGCCGCGCCGGCCTGGGCGCGGGACCTCACCATCGAAGATGTCGCGACGCTCTCGCGCGTGGGCGCGCCGGCGATATCGGCCGACGGCCGCTGGCTCGTCTGGCAGCAGCGCGAGACCGATCTTGCCGCTAATCGCGGCCGCCTCGATCTTTGGCGGCTCGACCTGCGCACCCGCGGCGCCAAGCCCGAGAAGCTCGTCGCCGAAGCCGACGTAAACGAAGCAGCGCCGCAATTCTCCCGTGACGGCCGCACCGTCTACTTCCAATCCGACAAGGGCGGCGAGGACGCCGTTTGGAGCGTCGCGGTTACCGGCGGCGCGCCCACGCAGCTCACTCACATCCCCGGCGGCTTCAGCGGCTTCAAGGTCTCGCCCGACGATACCAAGCTGCTGGTCTGGGCCGACCGCAAACCGGGCGCGCCCGGCCTCGAGCCTGCAATGGTCAAGAAGGACCCGAACGCCGGCTCTGGCCGCACCTACGACCAGCTCTTCGTCCGCCATTGGGACACATGGTCGAACGGCGACCGCTCGCAGCTCTTCGTCCTCCCACTCAGCGCGCAAGGCGCTACCGGCAACGGCACGCCGATCGTCGGCGACCTGATAGGCGACACCCCGTCCAAGCCGTTCGGCGGCGGCGAGGAGCTCGCCTGGAGCCCCGATGGCAAGACCATCTACTTCGCGTTGCGCGAAGCCGGCCGCATCGAGTCGACCTCGACCAATCTCGACATCTTCGCCGCGCCGGCCGATGGCTCCGCCGCGCCGGTCAATCTAACCGCGGAAAATGACGGCACCGATACGCTGCCCACCGTCTCTCCCGACGGCAAATGGCTCGCCTATGTCTCGATGGCGCGTGCTGGCTACGAAGCCGACCGCCAGGTGCTCAAGCTGCGCAACCTTGCAACCGGTGACGTCCGGGCGCTGACGGAGGGCTGGGACCGCTCGGTCGCCTCCATCGCCTGGGCGCCTGACGGCAAAAGCCTCTTCGTGACGGCACAGGACACGCAGGAAGAGCCCATCTTCACCGTCGATGCGAAAAGCGGCAAGGTGACGCGCCTCACGCAGCAGGGGGTCGTCAGCGCCGTGCTGCCGACCCGCACCGGCGCCGTGTTCGCGATGAACAGCCTCATCGCGCCCGATGACTTCTACGCGCTGACGGGCGAGAAGGTGACGCGCCTCACCTCGGTCAACGCCGCCAAGCTGGCCGGCATCGACATGCCCAAGGTCGATCGCTTCAGCTTCGCGGGCGCCAATGGCGACACCGTCTGGGGCTATTCGGTGCGCCCGGCGAGCCTTGCAGCCGATGCCAAGGCGCCGGTCGCCTTCATCGTCCATGGCGGCCCGCAGGGGTCGAGCAACAACAGCTGGTCCTATCGCTGGAACCCCGCCGTGTTCGCCGGCGCCGGCTATGCGGTCGTCTCGGTCGATTTCCACGGCTCCACCGGCTACGGCCAGGCTTTCACCGACGCGATCCGCAACAATTGGGGCGGCTGGCCACTCGAGGACCTGCAAAAGGGTCTTGCCGCCGCGACCTCCAAATTCTCCTACCTCGATGGCGCTAACACCTGCGCGCTCGGCGCCTCCTATGGCGGCTATATGATGAACTGGATCGAAGGGCAGTGGCCCGACCGGTTCAAGTGCATCGTCCAGCACGACGGCGTGTTCGACGCCCGCGCCATGGCCTACGAAACCGAGGAACTCTGGTTCGACGAGTGGGAGCATGGCGGCAAGACCTATTACGAAGACCCGGAAGCTTTCGAAAAGTGGAACCCGGTCCACCACGTCACCAAGTGGAAGACGCCGCAGCTGGTGATCACCAGCGAGAAGGATTTCCGCATCCCCTACACCCAGGGTCTCGCTGCCTTCACCGCGCTCCAGCGCCGCGGCATCGACAGCCGCCTGCTCGTCTTCCCCGACGAGAACCATTGGGTGCTCAAGCCGAAGAACTCGATGCAGTGGTACGGCGAGGTGCTCGGCTGGCTGAACAAGTACACCGGCAAGTAACCCCGCCACCTACCATCCCCGTCATCCCGGCCTTCAGCCGGGATCCCGCTTCTTCTTCTGCAAACAGCGGGACCCTGGCTCAAGGCCGGGGTGACGAGGAATGGGGTGCCACGAAAGCCCGAAAAGCCGCGTCGGCCAAGCTGGCCTAGAACACCCAGTTCCCCGGCGAAGGCCGGGGCCCAGTTGCCACGCCGTCTCAATGGTAGACCCAGCCTCACAATCCATCGAAGCTGGGCCCCGGCCTGCGCCGGGGAACAAGAAGGCAAGGCAACCTCCTCACCACCACCAAACCCGAGCGCTTGTGCACTCGCTGCACACCCCGCTAAAGCCGACGCATGACCGAGCTTCCCAAGACCTTCGACCCCGCCGAAATCGAATCCCGCTGGTACGGCCATTGGGAGGACAAGGGCCTGTTCGCCCCCGAACGCCCCGGCGCCGATCCCTGGACGCTGGTCAACCCGCCGCCCAACGTTACCGGCAGCCTCCATATCGGCCACGCGCTCGACAACACTCTCCAGGACATCCTCGTCCGCCACGCCCGGTTGAAGGGCAAGGACGCGCGCTGGGTGGTCGGCACCGACCATGCCGGCATCGCCACCCAGATGGTGGTTGAGCGTCAGCTCAATGCCAGCCAGCAGAAGCGCACCGACTTCACCCGCGAGGAATTCGTCGCGAAGGTGTGGGAGTGGAAGGAGGAAAGCGGCGGGGAGATCACCCAGCAGCTCCGCCGCCTCGGCTGCTCGATGGATTGGGCGAACGAACGCTTCACCATGGACGAAGGCTTCTCGAAGGCCGTGCTCAAGGTGTTCGTCGAACTCCACAAAAAGGGTCTGATCTACCGCGACAAGCGGCTGGTGAACTGGGATTCCAAGCTCGGCACTGCGATCAGCGATCTCGAAGTCGAGACCAAGGACGTCAAGGGCAGCTTCTGGCACCTGCGCTATCCGCTGGAGGAGGGCAGCGGCTTCATCGAAGTCGCCACCACGCGTCCGGAAACCATGCTCGCCGACATGGCCGTCGCGGTGAACGCCAGCGACGAACGCTATACCGCGCTGGTAGGCAAGAAGGTGAAGCTGCCGATCACGGGTCGCCTGATCCCGATCATCACCGACGATCATGCCGATCCCGAACTCGGTTCGGGCGCGGTCAAGATCACGCCCGGCCATGACTTCAACGATTTCGAAGTCGGCCGCCGCGCGGGCATTGAGGCGCGCGACATGCTCAACATGCTCGACGCCAAGGCGCGCATCACCCAGACCGCCGACGGCCTGATCCCCGATGACCTGCTCGGCCTCGACCGGTTCGAGGCGCGCAAGGTCATCGTCCAGCGTCTCAAGGACGAAGGTTTCCTGATCCCGCATGTGGACAAGGAACGTGCCGAGCACGACGCGGAACCGCGCACCATTGCGACCCCGTTCGGCGACCGTTCGGGCGAAGTCATCGAGCCTTGGCTGACCGACCAATGGTATGTCGATGCGGCGACGCTCGCCAAGCCGGCGATCGAGGCGGTCCGCTCGGGCGCGACCAAGATCGTGCCCAAGAGCTGGGAAAAGACCTATTTCAACTGGATGGAGAACATCCAGCCCTGGTGCGTCTCGCGCCAGCTCTGGTGGGGGCACCAGATCCCGGCATGGTTCGCGCAGGATGGCAGCATCTACGTCGCCGAGAGCGAAGCAGAGGCACAGGTCGCAGCAGGTGAGGGTGTTACGCTCACCCGCGACCCCGACGTGCTCGACACCTGGTTCTCCTCGGCGCTCTGGCCGTTCGCGACGATGGGCTGGCCCGACACGGACGTGAAGGCCGCCGGGCGCTACCCCAACGACGTCCTCATCTCCGGCTTCGACATCCTGTTCTTTTGGGACGCCCGCATGATGATGCAGGGCTTGGAGTTCCTAGGCGAAGTGCCGTTCAAGACCTTGTATCTGCACGGTCTTGTTCGCGCATCGGACGGGCAAAAGATGTCCAAGTCCAAGGGCAATGTCGTCAATCCGCTCGGGCTGATCGACAAGTACGGCGCCGACGCGCTGCGCTTCTTCATGGCGGCGATGGAAAGCCAGGGCCGCGACATCAAGATGGATGAGAAGCGCATCGAAGGCTATCGCAACTTCGCGACCAAGCTTTGGAACGCCGCGCGCTTCTGCCAGTCCAACGGGATTGGCGCCAGCACCACGCTTGAGCCGCCGTCTGCGGAACTCGCGGTAAACCGTTGGATCATCGCGGAAACCGTCGCTGCGGTGCAGGCGCTCGACCTCGCGCTGGTGGACCTGCGCTTTGATGAAGCCGCGAACACCGTATACCAGTTCACCTGGAGCCGCTTCTGCGACTGGTATCTCGAACTCATCAAGCCAGTGCTGCAAGGCGAGGGTGTTGCCGGCGCTGACGAGACCCGGGCCGTTGCCGGATGGGTGCTCGACCAGATCCTGGTGATGCTCCACCCGTTCATGCCCTTCATTACCGAAGAGCTCTGGTCGAAGATGGGGTCGCGCAGCCACGAGCTGATCGTCGCCGCTTGGCCGATGGCGGACGCCCGCGCACTTGATCCCGAAGCCGCCAAGGAGATCGACTGGCTGATCCGTCTGGTAAGCGAAGTGCGCGCCGCGCGTACCGAACTCAACGTGCCGCCCGGCGCCCGCCTGCCGATCCACGTCCGTGACGCCAGCGGCGAAACCGCTGCCCGGCTCCAGCGGCAGGAAGCGGCACTTGCCCGCCTCGCCCGCGTCGATCAGGCAAGCGGGGAGGTGCCCGCCGGCGGCGCGCTCCAGATCATCGTCGATGAGGCCACTTTCGTGGTGCCGCTCGGCGATGTGGTCGACCTGGACGCTGAAAAGGCGCGCCTGACCAAGGCCATCGCTGCCGCCGAAAAGGAGCGCGACGCCCTGGCCGGCCGCCTAAACAACCCCAGCTTTGTCGAGCGCGCTAAGCCGGAGGCCGTCGAAAAGGCCCGCGCCGACCACGCCGAGAAGACCGCCGAGGCCGAGCGGCTTTCCGCGGCGCTGACGCGGCTCGGCTAAGCCGGGCGCGGCGCCATCACCTCGATCACGCCGGGAGCGATCCTGGCCGTGGTTGGGGTGTGGGCCAGCACCTCGCCATCGATCGAGATGGGCAGGGGCGGCTCGGTAGCTATCTCCAGCGCCGTGCCGCTGAATTCGACCACATCCTCGTGCCGGGTCTTGAGGCGCAGTGCCGACGCCGCCCAATTGTGGATCAGCCTGCGTTTGAACGGGCCTTTCACCGCCTGAACGACGATCCGCCCGCTATCCAGCTTGGCGCTTTCCACCAGTTCGGTGCCGCCATGGAACGCCCCGTTGGAAATACGCACCTCCACCACCTTCAGCCGCTGCGCCTCCGCACCCGATCCGACGATCAGCGTGAAGGGACGGAAGCGCAGGAACTGGAGGGCCGCCCAACTGAGATACCCCGCGCGCCCGAACCAGCGCTTGGCAAGGTGCGGCACCGTCTCGGCAATCTTGGGGGAGATGCCGATCGCGGCGGCGTTGGCGAAGTAATCGTTCCCGATCATGCCCAAATCGATCCGCCGCGGCGCGCCGTTGACGATCACGTCCACGGCCCCATTGACGTCCAGCGGAATGCCGAGCGAGCGCGAAAAGCTGTTGGCGGTGCCCAGCGGCAGCACCCCAAGCCGCACGCCCTTGCCCACCATCAAGTCGACCAGGCAGCTGATCGTACCGTCCCCGCCGCCCAGGATCAGGATCTCCGGATCGGACCATAACGCCTCCGTAACGGTCTCGCTCAGCTTGCTCGGATCATCGACTGCGTATGCGTCTACCAGATAGTCGAGTTCGGCGAAGCGCGCGCAAGCGCGGTCGAAGGAACGCTGCCCACTGCGCGATTTGGTGTTCACCACCATCACTGCCTTTGCCGAACCTTGCGTCATCTGCCCTCCACTTCGGGAACGTATCGGGCGAGCAACGCTTGTCAGCGGCGGGATGATCCAAGGGAGCGGGCATGGCCACACGAGCACCAGCAAAACGTGACCTGACAACAGGTCCGATCGGCCGCACACTGCTGCTGTTCGCGCTGCCTACGCTCGGCTCGAACATCCTCCAGTCGCTCAACGGTTCGATCAACACGATCTGGGTAGGCCGCTTCCTGGGCGAGGATGCGCTGGCGGCAACGTCCAACGCGAACATCATCATGTTCCTGCTGTTCGGCGCCGTGTTCGGCTTCGGCATGGCTGCGACGGTGTTGATCGGCCAGGCGATGGGCCGCCACGATGTAGACTCCGCCCGCCAAGCCTTCGGCGCCGCTGTCGGACTGGTGGTGGGTGGCGCGACACTCGTCGCAATGCTCGGCTACGTCCTCTCCCCTACGATCCTCCGGCTGCTCGCGACACCGAGCGACGCAACGGCGCTGGCGCTCAGCTATTTGCGCGTCATCTTCCTCGGCCTTCCCGCCGCCATGCTGCTGGTCCTGCTGATGATGGGTCTGCGGGGGGCAGGTGACGCCATGACGCCACTCTGGTTCATGGTTCTCAGTGTCATCCTGGACGCAGGGCTGAACCCAGTCCTGATCCTCGGGCTTGGTCGGGCGCCAGCAATGGGCATTGCCGGCTCAGCCGCAGCAACGCTGATCGCGAACCATGTCGCCGTGGCGGGCCTGATCGCGACAATTTACCTCCGCGACTTGCCGATCCGCCTGCGCGGCCGCGAACTCGGTTATCTGCTGCCCAGCCGCGCCTTGATGCGGACCATTGTTGGCAAGGGCTTGCCGATGGGCGCGCAGATGTTGGTGATGTCGTTCGCGGGGCTCACCATGGTCGGCCTCGTCAATCGCCTGGGCGTCGACACGGTTGCAGCCTATGCCGTGTCGCAACAGCTTTGGACCTATATCCAAATGCCGGCGATGGCGATCGGTGCGGCGGTCAGCGCCATGGCCGCGCAGAATATCGGTGCCGGGGCCTGGGACCGCGTCGGCGGGATCACGCGTGCCGGGCTGATTTACAACTGCGTGATTACTGGCGCGATGGTGGCAATGGTGCTGTTGTTCGATCGCCCGGTGATGACGCTGTTCATCGGCGCAGACAGCTCCGCGCTGCCGATCGCGCGCCACATTCAGCTGATCGCCAGCTGGAACTTCGTGCTGTTCGGCATGACCATGGTGCTGTTCTCCACCGTCCGCGCGAACGGAGCGGTGTGGATGCCGTTGCTGGCGTTGATCATCGCCATGTATCCCGTCCGCATCGGCTTCGCGATCGGCGCACGTCCGCTTCTAGGCGGGGACGCATTGTGGTGGAGCTTCCCGATCGGCTCGCTTGCCGCGCTCGCGTTGGCGGCGAGCTACTATCGCTTCGGCGGTTGGCGCAAAGGCGCGATCCTGCGCCCGCGCGAAGGCAAGGAGCACGCGCTCGCGTCCGCAGAACCGGCCGGGCGCTTGCAACCCACAGGCTGAAAGCGCAGTACCCGTTGCCATGAGTCAGTATCCCGCGCTTCGTCTCCGCCGCACCCGTGCCGCCGCCTGGAGCCGGCGGATGCATGCCGAAACCGTGCTCACACCGGCCGACCTGATCTGGCCGATGTTCGTCACCGAAGGCGAAGAGGAGGAGCCCATCGCGGCGCTTCCGGGTGTCTCCCGCTGGGGCCTAAAGGGCATCGTCGCACAAGCGCGTGAGGCCCGAGCGCTCGGCATCCCGTGCGTTGCGCTGTTTCCCAACACGCCGGCAGCGCTGCGCAGCGAGGATGGGCGCGAGGCGCTGAACTCCGACAATCTGATGTGCCGCGCGATCCGCGAGATCAAGAATGCCGTGCCTGAGGTGGGCATCCTGACTGACGTGGCGCTCGATCCCTATACCAGCCACGGCCATGACGGGATCGTCGACGACAACGGCTATGTGCTGAACGACGATACCGCCGCGCTCTTGACCGATCAGGCGCTGGTGCAGGCGGAAGCGGGATCGGACATCGTCGCCCCCTCAGACATGATGGACGGCCGTATCGGACTAATCCGCACCGCACTGGAAGCCAACGGTCACCATAACGTGCAGATCATGGCCTATGCGGCGAAATACGCCAGCGGCTTCTATGGTCCCTTCCGCGACGCGGTCGGATCGCGCGGACTGCTGAAGGGCGACAAGAAGACCTACCAGATGGATCCCGCCAACGCAGAGGAAGCCCTGCGCGAAGTAGCGCTGGACATTGCTGAGGGCGCGGACAGCGTGATGGTGAAGCCAGGTCTGCCCTATCTGGACATCATACTGCGTGTGAAGAACGCCTTCGAAGTGCCGGTGTTCGCATATCAGGTCTCCGGCGAGTATGCGATGATCGAAGCGGCTGCGGCGGCGGGTGCGGGTGATCGGGAGACCCTGGTGATGGAGACGCTGATGGCGTTCAAACGCGCTGGTTGCTCGGGCGTCCTGACCTATCACGCTCCTCTGGCCGCGCGGCTGATGGGGGCATGATCCAGACTGAGCGTCTGGTGCTGCGGCCAATCGAGGCTCGGGATCGTAATCCGCTCATGGCGATGCTGACAGACCCTTTGGTGATGCGGGATTTGGTCCGGCACCCGACACGCGAAGCTGCTCGGGCGAGTATCGACCGGCACGTCGCCTATCGCACAAGCCATGGGCTAGGTTTCTGGACGGCCGAGCTGGACGGGTTTGTAGCCGGGCTTTGTGGTTTAAAGCCCGGGGCGCCGAACACCCCAATAGCAGGGGAAGTGGAGATTGGCTGGCTCCTCGCTAGGCCGTTTTGGGGCCAAGGCCTTGCTACCGAAGCGGCGCGCGCGAGCCTTGACTGGGCTTGGGCGAACACCCCTGCGCCCCGTGTCGTTGCAATCACAGGCGCCGGCCACGTGAAAAGTCAGGACGTGATGGTCCGACTTGGCATGGCGCGCCTGCCGAATGGTGACTTCGAACACCCGCTACACGCTGCGGGCGACCCGCTGCGCGCCTCTGTGACCTTTGCCATTGACCGGCCGAGACTCACGAACTGATGCACGCCCGATCGGAGCCGCAGCCTGAGGCGCAGGCGCAAGCAGGCTGGCGCTGGCTGTTTGTCGCGGCCATTCTGGCGGGATCCTTTCTGCTGTTCCTGGTTCAACCAATGGTCGCACGCATGGCCTTGCCACGCATAGGCGGCGCGCCGGCGGTTTGGAACTCGGCCATGCTGGTCTACCAGGCATTGCTGCTAGCGGGTTACGCCTACGCGCACTGGCTGGGACGTTTCCGCCTCCGCATTCAGGCGGCCGTTCACCTCGCAGTACTGGCGGTCTCTGCCTTTCTGTTGCCGATCGGGCTGATCGGCACCGACCTGCCCGGGGCGGTGGAGCCGGCGCTCTGGGTGCCTTGGCTGCTATGCGCCTCGATCGGGCCGCTGTTCTTCGCGATCTCGGCGCAGGCGCCGTTGCTGCAACGCTGGTATGCGGCAGTGAGCGGCGGCCGCGATCCTTATGCCCTTTACGCGGCGTCCAACATCGGCAGCTTCGGCGGCCTGCTTGCCTATCCGCTTCTGGTCGAGCCGCAGTTCGCGTTGCGGGAGCAGAGCTGGCTTTGGACGGCGGGCTATGTGTTTGTCGTGGCCCTAATCGCAGGCTGCGGCCTGTTGCTCCCACGCATGCGCGGCGGTGCCGCCGTCACGGTCCCGCAAAGCCCTTCAGCCGAGCCCAGGCGCGTCGCGCTCTGGATTGCACTTGCCTTCGTACCCTCCGGTCTAATGCTGGCGACGTCCACCTTCCTGACCACCGACATTGTCGCTGTGCCGCTCCTGTGGGTGCTGCCGCTCGGCCTCTATCTGCTCAGCTTCTCGCTGGCGTTCCGGGAAAGATCGGCGCTTCCGCACCTGCTCGCCAAGTTTGTGCCCGTCATGCTGCTGTTGTTCGGCGCGACCCTGATCGCTGGCCATCAGCAACTCGCCTACATGAATGCGCTGATCGGACTGGCGCTCCTGTTCTTCGTCTCGGTGGCCTTGCACGCGCGCATGTATGCGCTGCGCCCCGCGCCAGATCGTCTTACCGGCTTCTACCTCGCAATGGCTGTTGGCGGAGCGCTGGGCGGAGTATTTTCAGCCCTTCTTGCGCCGCTGGTGTTCGACTGGACCTACGAATATCCGCTTCTGATCCTCGCCGCCGGACTTCTGGTGCCGCAGGTCTTTCTGTTTTCCGGGTTCAGACAACTTTGGGCTACAGCCGCGGACCGCCGCCGTCTGACGGTGCTGGTGGCCATAGTGGTCGTAGCGATCAGCGCATTGGGGTTGTGGAACCCCGGCAACCTGT
The DNA here is from genome assembly GCF_021043375.1 of Sphingomonas sp. IC-56. Classification (GTDB taxonomy): domain Bacteria; phylum Pseudomonadota; class Alphaproteobacteria; order Sphingomonadales; family Sphingomonadaceae; genus Sphingomonas. Next base: position 7,762 of record NZ_JAJNDV010000004.1, on the reverse strand, counting down.
TCGGCGTGCTCAGCGAGCAGATCGCCTTCATCGTTGTGGTGATGATCGGCATAGCCACGATTGGCGTGCGGCTGCCCTTCATGATCACCTTGACGGGGGCGCTGTTCATCTTCGGCGGGTATCGTGCGATCGAGATGTCGTTCAGCGATGCACGGACTCGAAGCTACTTCGGTGTCTACACGGTTGCGGAGAGCGCCGGAGAGCGTCGCCTGGCGCACGGCACCACCTTGCACGGCGTGCAGTTGCTGAACGGGCGTGAGCGCGTGCCCACCAGCTATTATGTTCCGGGCTCCGGCGTGGGCCAAGCCATGGAGGCGCTGCCGGATCTTTATGGAGCCAATGCTCGCGTCGGGGTGGTTGGATTGGGGACAGGCACGCTCGCCTGCTATGCGCAGCCGGGCCAGCATTGGCGCTTTTTCGAGATCGACCCGGCGGTGGCGAAAATCGCGCGTGAGCGATTCACCTTCCTGCGGAACTGCCTGCCCAACCCGGAGATACTGCTCGGCGACGCGCGGCTGCGGCTGGATCAGGCTGACGCAGGGAGCCTCGACCTCCTGGCACTTGACGCCTTTTCTTCAGATTCGGTGCCGATGCACCTCATGACTGCAGAGGCGTTTGCCAGCTATGGGCGCGTATTGGCGCCCAATGGCCTGTTGCTCGTCCACATCTCCAATCGTTTCCTTGCGCTGTCCCCCGTCGTCGCGGCGGCGGCAGAGCGCGGGGGGTGGCATGCGGCGCGCCTTATCTACCAGCCAAGCGCGCTCGAAAAGCAGGATGAGGCAAGCACGTCCGACTGGATCGCGCTTTCCCAGGACGCCACAAAGCTTCGGCAACTCACCCAGAGGGGGCGGGGCTGGCAGCCGCTGAAAGCCAGGCCTGGCTATGCGGGCTGGACCGACGATTATGCGTCGATCGTTCCCATGTTGCGCGCGTTGAACAGCGAACTCGCTGACGACTAGACGCCGCCGAGTGCCGCTTCCAGGGTCGCGATCCGCTTGCCCTGCGACGCGGACAAGGCGGCAGCCCGGTCTGCCGCGGATCGAAGCGCAGGATAGGGCGGCTGCCCCGCGGCCCCACGGTCGATGATTAACTGCTCCAGGTCTGCCTGTGCGGTGGCTATCGGGCCGCGCAATGAGTCGAGCGCGCCAAGGGCAACCTGCGCGTCGAGCCAGCGGTCAGAGCCGACCGCCACGCCGCGCGCCACGGCGATCTGCGCCTCCGCCTCTTGCGCAGCGCTGGTGAACCGCTTCTCCGCCCCATCAAGGCTGCTGACGATCGCGCTGATCTTCGCGTCAAGCGATGGGTCCTTTACGGCGACTGCCACCGGGCGCTCAGGTTCAGCAAGGCTTTGTCCCTCCACCGCGCGGGGGAGCAGCGACGGGAAGTCACCGGAGGGTTGGGCACAGCCGCCAAGGCCGACCACCGCTAAAAGAAGGGAGCGTCGCATGACCTATGCTTTTAGATTGGAAAAATAGGTGCGCAACGGGCTTGCGCCTCTGCCATTCCGCTCCTAATGACGCCTCTCCCAAGCGCCCGTAGCTCAGCTGGATAGAGCATCAGACTACGAATCTGAGGGTCGGACGTTCGAATCGTTCCGGGCGCGCCATTCTCCTAGGGGAATGAAAGGTCTTAGCGGCTGATGCCGCATTCAAGTCATCGCTAATGTGCGGCGTAAGGCTAACGCCCGAGGTTTAGTCTGTCACGTACAGGCTATCCAGGATTTTGCCGCCGGCCATGAACACCGCGAGCGGACAGAGCACGAACAAGAGCTTTCCACTGAAGCCTGAATACTGGTGCAGATAGTGCATGCCGCGCTCCACCGCGCCCATCGCCAGACCGAAGATGATGAGAAAGGCTTCGAATTTCGTCTTGATGGTGAAGAGATTGCGAAGGCGGTCGAACATGATCGTAGCTCTAGCAAGCTTTGGGCCACACGCGGAAAACCGCGCATTGTATGCAGGGCGGAATGGTTACCTGTCAATTAACTCGACAATCCGCAGTGAGGTCAGCAGGCGGCTGCGCGCCTCCTCAATCTGGCGGATAAGGTCCGCGTCGCCCAGATCGTCGCTTTTAATCGCCTCCGGCCAATAGCGCTCAATGACCTCACCGATGCTGTCGAGCTTCGCTTCGTCCACAAGGAAGCGAGGATCGACGGTCCTCGGATCAGCGACAACGCGAAGCCGAAGGCAAGCGGGGCCACCGCCATTGCCCATCGATTCGCGCACATCGACAACTTCCACGCGCCGGATCGGGCCGTTGCCTGCAACATGTTCCTGCAGCCAGCGCCAAACGCTTGGCGTATCGCGCGCTTCTTCAGGTACGATCAATGCGGTGTCGCCGCCTGGCAGCGTCACAAGCTGCGCGTTGAACAGATAGGAGCGGATTGCGTCCTCAAGGCTAACCTGGGAGGCAGGTACCTCAACGATCTCGATCTCGGGGAGCGCGGCCCTTAGCCCCGCGTAAAAAGAGGCGGTGTCGGCAAAGGCCTGCTCGTGTGCGAAGAGTACCAGCCCGTTCGCCACGGCGACAACGTCGTTATGGAACGCGCCGGCTTCGATCGCCTCGGGTGACTGCTGGGCGAAGAACGTCCTTGCACGATCCAGACCATGTCCCCGGGCGATCGCCTCGCTGGCTTCCCGGTGCTGGCGGGCCGGGAACGCACCTCCCGGCACACCGAATACAAAGACCTCGATGCCGGGCCGATCGTGGCCCCCCGCCAATCGCATATGGTTGGCCGCGCCTTCGTCTCCGAAGGGGGGGGGGACGGCAGCATGTACGCGGAAGGCATCGTTGGCGAAGGCAATCCGCAATTGCGCCAGCGTTTCGGGCCATTCATGGCTGCGGTGGGGAAGCGTCGCCAGGTTGGCGACGGTCAGGTGACAGCGGCCATCGGCGGTATCGGGAGCAGGCGAGACGGTGGCGGCATTCGCGGCCCACATCGCCGAAGCGGAAAGCGCCTGCGCACGTAGATGGTCGGACGCTTCCTCATATCGAGTATGCAAGCTCGCCAGCCATTGATGATCCGGCCGGGCATGCGGCAGCAATATCCCTTCCACAAGGCCCAGGCGCAGATTTGCGCGCATTTTGGAAATGCCTTGCAACGCCGCTGCGCGCGGCCGCGACACCGCGCCATGACTTCGCGTCGCAGCTAGGTTCCCGGGGCTCAGTCCCGCATAGTTGTGACTGGGGCCAATGATCCCGTCGAAGTTGATCTCAGTCAGCATCAGCGGGCCACATGGACGATCTCGTCGCCCTCACGAAGCTGAAGTGCGTTGGCCGTAAGCGGGTCGACGATCACGCCTTCAGGCGTGCTGCGGACATAGCCTTGTGCGGCCTGGAACGTCGCCAGGCGCCCGGAAGCGATCAACGCAGCGCCGTCGGCGTCGCCGATGCCAATTATGGTACTGGTGACCGCGTCCCGAATGGCTTTCACTTGATCGGTTCGCGCGGTCATCGTCGGTCCGCCATCGAAGATGTCCACATAATGCTCGTAGGCGAACCCTTCATTCTCGAGCATGCGCATGGCGGCCCGCCCGCTTGGGTGGGGTATACCCATCACCGCACGCGCATGCTCACTCAGCATCGCGGTGTAGATCGGATGCTTTGGCATCAGGTCGGCGATGAATTGATTGCCGTGCGTGGCGTTGAAAGTGTCGGCTTCCTGGAAGTTCATCCCGAAGAAGCGCCCGGCCACGCCGTCCCAGAACGGCGATGCGCCGGCTTCGTCGATGACCCCGCGCAGTTCTGCCAGAATGCGATCGGCGAAGCGGGCGCGGTGCCGCGCAATGAACAAATAGCGGCTGCGCGCCAGCAGCATGCCCAGTCCTCCGGCGCGTTCAGCCGGGTGGAGGAACAGCCCCCCGACCTCGCTGGAGCCCTCCAGATCATTGACCAGATTGAGAATTTCGGCACGGAAGGTCCGGTTCAGTTCCCGGCTGTGCTTGGTAACCGTCCCTAGCCGATAGCTGTAGAACGGCCATAGCTGCCCGACATGCGTGAAGATCTGGCAGGTGCCCCGGATATCGCCGGTCTCGCAATTCTCCAGCACCAGCACGAACAGGTCGTCAGATAGCCCCTCTTCCTGCCGCGCGAACGCAGCGTGACTGCGAGCGAGCTTTGCGCGGAGCGGCTCGCGCTCGGGCGGAAGATTGGTGAAACCGCCGCCGGTCAGCTTTGCCATCTCGTACAGGTGCTGCAGGTCTTCGTCGCGCGCGGCGCGGATGCGAAAGCTCACAGGCACCCCTGTTCGGCGATGCGCAGGATGCTGAGCGCCGACAGTGCCGCGCGTTCGTACAGGGACTCAGGGATCAGGAATTCCTCCGCTGAATGTATGGCGCCACCGCGGACGCCCATCGTGTCGACCACTGCCACGCCGCAGGCTGCGATATTGTTGCCATCACACACGCCCCCGGTCGCTTGCCACCTGATGTCGAGGCCTAGCAGAGTTCCTGTTTCGCGCACTAAATGCAACAGCCGTTCCGCTGCCGGGTCGACTGGCTTGGGCAAGCGATTGAAGCTGCCGTGAGCGTCGATCTCCACGCCGTGCAGTTCTCGGACAGTCTGCACTACGCCCTCAATCGCCTCCTGCGCCGCTGCGATCGCCTCGAGGCTGCGCGGGCGGAAATTGACGCGGAGGATTGCCAGGTCCGGGACGACGTTGTTCGGGCCGCCCCCCTCAACGCGCGCCGGATTCACCGACAGTGCTGGAGATGCAATCCCAGCCAGCCGCACCGCCAGATCCGCCGCTGCAACAACGGCATTGCGGCCATCCTCCGGATTGCGGCCGGCATGGGCGCTACGCCCCCGCACCACCATCGAGAAATTACCCGTGCCCCCCCGTGCGCCAGCCAGGGTGCCGTCCGGTAGCGCAGGCTCGTAGGTAAGAGCCGCCAGTTTTCCGGCAGCAGCTTTGGCAATCAGGTCTCGTGAGGAGAACGAGCCGGTTTCCTCGTCCGAGTTGATCACCGCCTCATAACCGATGCGCGTTGCCGCAGGGCTGGTTTCCACGGCTTGTAGGGCGGCGAGCATTACGGCGAGGCCACCCTTCATGTCGGCGGCGCCTGGTCCGTTCAGGGTGCCGTCTTCGTTCCATCGCGCGGATTGGAAGGGGTGATCGGCGCCGTAAACGGTGTCCATGTGACCGGTGAAGAGCAGTTGGATCGACGCATCTGGGCGGACGCGGAGGTGGAGGTGCTGGCCATGGTTCAGGGGTTCGACGGTGCCGGTTGCGGTCACGATTTCCGCCGGTTCGGGGTCGATCAGCGTGAGGGTTCCCGGGAGCGTGGAGAACGATTCCGCGAGTAAATGCGCCATTTTTGCGAGGCCGGAGAGGTTGCGGGTTCCGCTGTTTATGGCGACCCATTGCTGGGTGTTGGCCAGCATCTGGTCGACGCGGATTTCGTTGAGGACGGCGCGTTGTTCCGGGGTCATGCTGTCACACCAGCCTTGTTGAAAAAGCCAGGAAACCCCAGCATCTTAGAAGTCGATGACCAGCGAGGCGCGGCTGGTGGTGTCCGTGGACTTGCGCCCTTCTGGCGGCATGCTTTCGAACTGCACCGTATAGCTGAACTGCGCCGAAAGCGGCCCGATTAGCCGCGTAAGCAGCGCCGATTTGCTCGTAATCGTGCTGTTTGCCGCCTGAACATAGGCCGACGCGTTCTGCGTCACCGAAACGCTGCGCGACAATTTCCACCCGAAATCCACCGAACCGCGCGCCGCGATATTGCTTTCAATGCTGGTGTCGATGAACCGGGTATGCCGGAATGCCGGCCCAAGCTCCAGGTCGAGCTTCACCGCAGGCGAGCGAAGCGCGCTGTAGCCCGCACCGCTCGATAGCGAGATACGGTCGTAGAAGCCCGAGAACCGATCGCTTTCATATTGCGCGGCGCCGTAGAGATAGGCGCGGTCGTCAAATTTCCAGTTGGGCTCGTAGGCGGCGAGGTAGCGCTCCTGGCTCGTGATGCCGAGGCTCTTCTGATAGTCGGCGCGCAGCCTCACCTTGTGGCGCCATTCCAGGCCTTCGCGGGTCAACTCGGCGGCGGCGGTGACGCCGACATTCTCGGTATTGCCCGTTGAGACATAGCCGCCCAGCTCTGCATGCCCCTTGAGCAGGTCGAGAAAGTCGGACTGGCGCAGGCGACGGGTCGCGTTCTGCTGGCGATCGTCGCGCCAGGCCGCGGCGATCCGCGTCACCAGGTCCGCGCTCTCCGGCGAAGCTTCCTTGGCGTATTTCACGATGACGCTGACATCGCCTTCGTTGCCCGACGCCATGGCGGAGTCGAGCATCGCCTTGATGGTCGGCGGGATCGTCGGATCGTCCGTGTTGGCGAGGAGTAGCGGCAGGGCGAAGAGCAGGGCACGCATCACACCCTGCCCTTATGCGGGGCAATGCGGCGCGAAAAGGGCGCCCAGAGATGAAAAGAGCGTCAGGCCCGACGAGCCGAGGCGATGACGTCGGCGAACACGTCCAGCAGCTTGGTGTAGAGATCGCGCTTGAAGGGGACGATCAGCTCGGGGAGATCTGCGGGTTCGGCCCAGCGCCAGGCGCGAAATTCGGGCTCGGCGGTGACGATGTTGATGTTATCGTCGGTGCCGAGGAAGCGGAACAGGAACCAGCGCTGACGCTGGCCGCGCCACTTGCCCTTCCACACCTTGCCGACCAGATCCTCGGGCAAGTCGTACCACAGCTCCTCGGGCGCGGAGGCGGCGAGTTCGACATGCTCGCGCACGATGCCGGTTTCCTCCCACAGCTCGCGATAAGCGGCTTCAAGCGCATCCTCGCCCGGATCGATGCCGCCCTGCGGCATTTGCCAGGCTTCCAGCGTCGAATCGAGGCGCTGGCCGACGAAGACGAGGCCGTCGCGGTTCATCAGCATGACGCCAGCGCAGGGGCGATAGGGAAGGGAGGCGATGTCGGTCATGCCCTGCACCTAGTGCAGCGCGGCGAGCGATGCCACATCTGTCGGCGATGATCCCGATCGTTCACCACCCCGCCTATGTCGCGCCGGCGCCCGCGCGCAGCCAGTATCAGTGGAACAAGAATGGGCTGGTGCGTGACCTGCTGATTGCGCAAGGTGCGCGGTTTTCCTGGCACCGACCCGAAGCAATGCCGCGCAACTGGTTGGAAATCGTGCATGATCCGGATTACGTCGCCGAGGTTCTGGAGGCGCGGGTGCCGCGCGAGAAGGAGCGGCGGATCGGCTTTCCGGTGACGGCCCAGGTGGCGTTGCGCGCGCAGATGGTGCCGGGCGGCACCTGGCTGGCGGCGAAGCTGGCGCAGCGTCATGGCTTTGCCGCGAACACTGCGGGCGGCAGTCACCATGCGCTGAGCGATACGGGTGCGGGCTTCTGCGTGTTCAACGACCTGGCGCTGGCGGCGGTGCGGCTGGTGGAGGAAGGCGATGCCGAGCGGGTGCTGATCGTCGATTGCGACGTGCACCAGGGCGACGGCACCGCGGCGCTGACCGCTGGGCATGTCGGCATCGCGACCTATTCGATCCATGCCGAGAAGAACTTCCCGGTGCGCAAGGCACGATCCACGGTAGATGTGGGCTTGGCCGATGGGGTGGACGACGACGGCTATATGACCGCGCTGGAAGAGACGCTGTTGCCACTGCTGGACGGGTTCGCGCCGGACTTGGTGCTGTACCAGGCGGGGGTGGATCCGTGGGCGGAGGACCGGCTGGGCCGGCTGGGGTTGAGCCGTGAGGGGCTGGCGGTGCGGGACCGGTGGATTGGCGCGACGATGCGAGGGCGGGGGGTG
>NZ_JAJNDV010000003.1 GCF_021043375.1 Sphingomonas sp. IC-56 | reverse complement strand
ACGCGGGCTCATCCCTCGGCGATAAATCTTTGGACTTTCGTCATCATCCGGTATTAGCAGTAATTTCTCACTGTTATTCCGAACCAAGGGGCAGATTCCCACGCGTTACGCACCCGTGCGCCACTAAGGCCGAAGCCTTCGTTCGACTTGCATGTGTTAGGCATGCCGCCAGCGTTCATTCTGAGCCATGATCAAACTCTCAAGTTTATGTACGATATTGGCGAGGTGGAATGCCCTGCCAAAACCGCTCATCTCTAGGAGCCGTTCCTGCACATCTTCACGTATGGAAACGTGTAAAAGGACCTATGGAACGACTAAGCTTTAACGATACCGAACACGCCTAGAAGCCGTGCCGACACCGAGCCGCCGCCCACATGTCCCTTCATCTAAATCAACAATGTCAAAGAGCCGACAAAAACCGACACCCGATCATCCCTCACTCTCGTGGGGCGATCAAAGCGCCGTCAATGTGGTGACCACCCCGACACCCGCACCTCGTTTCCAAGAGCGCCGCGTCGCTGCGGTGAAAGGGCATATATGTGGAGGGTTCCGACCCGTCAACGGGTTTTTTGGCACAAAAATACCTGCAGCCCCCAAAAAACCCGGAAAGCCGCAGAAATCCTCGGGCTTACGCCTCTACCTCCGTGTCAGTTTCGTGGTGGACGACCCGGACGCGCCAGCGAATCAGCCCGCCCGGTCAGCGAATCCTGCCCCAAAAGCGCTTCATCGGCCCGAGTCAGCACGTTAGCGGCCGGCTTTCCCAGTGACCGGATTGATGCAAGTTGCAATCTGCAACCGATCAAGATGCAGCGCATTCACCTGGCATGCCTTGCTTCTACTTTCATCTCCGCACCGCCAATCATGTCGAACAGGCAGAACGGCGTGAGTTCCCCGACCTTCGCGAGGCGTTGATCGCCGCAAACGGCGCCGCGCGGTCGCTCATCCATAAGCATGTACGCCGCGCGCCCGCGCCGTTGCACGGGAGCCTGGACATCCAAGACGAGCGACGGCTGCCAGTGGCGCGGATCATGCTGGCCGATGTAGCGCGCCAGATATCCTGAGCGCGCATATGTGCCAGTTGCCACAACCCGTGGCGGAACCAGGCCCGGTTCCGCAGCCCGAGGACGTTCCCTATCCCGGCTTGATCCAGCTTCACGTCGACGCGCGCGACACCGAGCGGGGCATCTTCCGAGTGCAGGAAACAATTGCGGTCCAGCAGGCCGGGCCGCTGACACTGCTCTTTCCCGAGTGGCTGCCTGGCTACCATGCTCCCCAGGCGCCGATCGAGTTATTGGCGGGCCTGAAGATCGAAGCGGATGGACAGGATCTGCGTTGGAAGCGGCACCCGGTGAAGGTGCATGCCTTTGCTGTCGATGTGCCGGAAGGCGTCGAGGCGATCGACCTGTCCTTTCAGTTCCTCTCGCCGACCGACAACGCGCAAGGGCGCGTGGTGATGGGCGCCGGGCTGTTGATGCTGCAATGGAACACGGTCGTCCTGTATCCCGCCGGGTATTTTTCGAGGCGGATCGAGGTCGAGGCAAGCCTGACGCTTCCAACCGACTGGCAATGCGCCTGCGCGTTGCAGACTTCGGAACGCCAGGGAGACAGAATAAGCTTTCATCCGGCGCCGCTCGACGTGCTGGTGGACTCGCCCGTTCTGGCCGGGCGGCATTTCCAGCGCGTGACGCTGGATGATCGCGGGCAGGTGCACCTCAACATGGCGGCCGATCGCGCTGAACTGCTGGCAGCCACGCCCGAGAAGATCGCGCCGCACCGCGCCTTGATCGAAGAAGCCGACCTGTTGTTCGGTTCGCGGCCGTTCGACAGCTATGAGGTGCTGTTCGCGCTAAGCGACGAAATCGACAGCATCGGCGTCGAGCACCATCGCTCGTGCGAGGCCGTGACGATCCCGGGCTATTTCGCGGAATGGGAGGAGAGCTTCTCCCGGCGTGACACGATCGCCCACGAATATATCCATAGCTGGAACGGAAAGCATCGCCGGGGCGCCGATTCCTGGACGCCCAGCTTCGATCGGCCGATCCGCAACAGCCTGATGTGGGTCTATGAAGGGCAGACCCAATATTGGGATCGGGTGCTGTGCGCGCGCTCGGGGCTGTGGACGCACGACCAGGCGCTTGGCGCGCTGGCGCTTACCGCGGCGACGCAGGAGGTTCGATCGGGCAGCCGCTGGCGCCCGATGAGCGACACCACCCGCGATCCCATCATTGCTGCGCGAGGCGCCCTGCCCTGGCCAAGCTGGCAACGCAGCGAGGATTATTATGGCGAAGGATCGCTGGTCTGGCTGGACGTCGATACGCGGGTGCGGGAGCTGTCCGGCGAGCGCCATTCGCTAGACGAGTTCGCGCGGGCCTTCTTCGGCAGGGGTGATGAAGGCGACTGGACGACCAGCACCTACACCTTCGAAGATGTGGTCGCACAGCTTCAAGCGCTTGCTCCCTTCGATTGGCGGCAGTTCTTCCTCGACAAGCTCGAAGGCAAACAGGAAGGCGCGCCACTCGCGGGCTTTGAGCGCGGCGGGTACCGGCTGGTCTATCGGTCCAAGCCGAGCGACTATTGGGCGAACAGCGAGAAGGTCGCCGGCAATCTCAACCTGACCTTTTCGGTTGGGCTGACGGTTGGCAACGACGGGAAGTTGCAGGACGTGTTGTGGGAGGGCCCTGCCTTCCAGGCGGGTCTGACCAATGGGGCCACCGTGCTGAGCGTGAATGGGCGCGACTATTCGCCTGAAGTGCTGCGGGACGCGGTGGCGGAAACCGGGAAGGGTTCGAGCCTGCATTTGCGGGTGCGTATCGGCAAGCGAGAACGGGACGTCACAATCGACTATGTGGATGGGCACCGATATCCGCATCTGGAACCCGCGACCGATGGGCCGCGGCGGCTCGATGATATCCTGCGGGCGAAACGCTGAGCGTTGATCACTGGAAAGTAGAAAGGCCTGAGCGGATGCTCAGGCCTTCGCTTTTCAGGCGGGTTCGCTGGGGGCAATCACGATCGCGCTCGTCGGATCGGATTTACCGCGCTTCCGAACAATCAAGCCGATCGCGACTGCCGACAGGGCGGTCACCACCGCCGCCTTGGTCGCGAAGCCGCGCTTGTTGAACTGAAGCTCGGAGCGGATGCCCATCTCGCCGGGTATGTTGGGGATCTTGGCATGGGCGAGATCTTCGATCACGCCTTCCACCACGTTGATGCGGTCGGCGCCCATCAAGATCAGCCAGTGCATCCAGTTGGACTCGCTCCAGCGGAAGGCGGTTCGACGCAGCATGCCGCTGACGCCGCTGGGGGGCGTGGACGTGCCCACCACCGCCGGCTGGCGGATATGCTCGATCGATTGGAGGATCTCCACGTCCGGCTGCTGCACGGGCGGACGATCCCATTGGCGGGTGAGGCCATGGTCCTGCGTCTGGTCGCGCATGGGATAGGTGGGATCATTCTCCGGATTGGCGTCCACGGCCCAGCCGGAAATGGAAGCGGTGTCCACCAGGTGCGGGCTCTCGGTCTTCACGGGCAGGGTCATTGTCCGCTCCTCAACGTCCGCCATTGGGCACCAGGACGGGCTTGATGCAGTTGTCCAGCTTGGCGGCGAATATGTGATAGGCGTCGGCCACGTCTTCGAGCGGCACGCGGTGCGTGATCATCGCCTTGGGGTTGATGTGGCCGGCGCGAACATGCTCGATCAGGCGCGGGAGCAGGCGCTTCACCGACGCCTGGTTGGCGCGGATGGTGATGCCCTTGTTCACGACATTGCCCATCGGCACCATGTTGCCGGTCGGGCCATAGACGCCGACGATCGAGACGATGCCGCCCTTCTTCACCGAGTTGATCGCCCAGTGCAGGGCGATGGCATTGCCCGCCTCGAGCTTCAGCTTCGCGCCGAACAGCGTCTGGAGGAAATTGCCCTTCGCGTCGCCGCCAACCGCGTCGATCACGACGTCTGCGCCCAGGCCGTCAGTGGTCTTCTTCATGAAGACAACGACATCGTCGACTTCCTTGAAGTTGTAGACCTCGGCAGGGCCGAAGGTGCGGGCGAACTCCAGGCGATAGTCGACATGATCGAACACGATCACGCGGCCCGCGCCGAACAGCCAGGCAGCGCGTGCGGCCATCAGTCCGACGGGGCCAGCGCCGAAGATCGCGACGGTATCGCCCTTCTGGATGCCGCCCATTTCCGCGGCCTGGTAGCCGGTGGGAACGACGTCGGTGAGCAGCACCGCGTCGTCGGGGTCCATCCAGTCGGGGATCACCGTCGGGCCGACATCGGCATAGGGCACACGGACATATTCGGCCTGGCCGCCGTCATAGCCACCAGCGGTGTGCGAATAGCCGAAGATGCCGCCCACTGCAGTGGCCTGGGCGTTGGATTCGTGGCAGTTGCCGAACAGGCCCTGTTTGCAGAAGTGGCAGTGGCCGCAGGCGATGTTGAAGGGGACGAGGACATGGTCGCCGACCTTCAGGTTCTGGACCTCGGGTCCGATCTCTTCGACGATGCCGCAGAATTCGTGGCCGAAGGTCATGCCGACACGGGTGTCGGGCACCATGCCGTGATAGAGATGCAGGTCCGAACCGCAGATGCACGAGCGCGTCACCCGGACGATGGCGTCGCGGGGATGCAGGATCTTGGGCATCGGTTTTTCCGAGAGGCGGACGCGATAGGGTCCGCGGTAATCCATTGCCAGCATGCAGGCTCCTCCGTCCCACGCCGAACCTTGCTGGGCGCAGGTTGTTCCCTGGCTTTGCGCGGTTCTAACGTGCGTTAGGAAGAGCGGCGAGCATCTTGTAGACGCGGAAACGGTGTTGTCGGGGCGGCGCCTAGATAAACCTAAGCCATTGATCTACAAAGCTAAGCCAGCTTTACCGCGCGTCTTTCCCGGGCGGAGCGGTAGATGGCCTCGATCAGGCGCAGGTCGCGCAGGCCTTCCTCGCCCGGGACGATCGGCTCACGGCCGGTCATCGCGCATTCGGCGAGGTGGTCGAGCTGCCCGACAAACTGGTTCTTGGGCAGCGGGGGGAGCACGCGCGGCTCGGTCTTGCCGTTGGCGCGCACCCACATCTGGTGCCCTTCATAGGAAGTGGCGGGCTCCATGCCGACCCAGCCCTTGTCCCCCGTCACGCGATAGGCGTTGTGGTTGGAAGTGTAGCGCGACTGGCAGCTCGCGAGCAGCCCGGAGGGGAAGCGCATCTGCCAGTCGATGCGGTCTTCCACCGTGCGGAAGCGGGGATCGCTGCGGTCGGTATATTCCATCGCGCTGACCTCCACGGGCTCCTCGCCCGCCAGGTAGCGCGCGGCGTTGAGGCTGTAGATGCCGATGTCCATCATCGATCCGCCGCCCGACATCGGCTTGTCCAGCCGCCACTGATTGGGCTGCGCGTTGAAGCCATGTTCGGACGTAATCAGCGTTGGTTTGCCCACGAATCCGCTGCGAACGAGCTCTATCGCGTGCCGATTGTACGTTTCGAAGCGCGAGCGATAGCCGATCATCAGCTTGCGATTGGCCTTGCGCGCGGCAGCGATCATCGCCTCGCATTCGGCGGCGGACACCGCCATCGGCTTTTCGCAGAGCACATGCTTGCCCGCCTGGCTGGCGCGGATCGAATATTCGGCATGCATCGAATTGGGCAGAATGACATAGACTAGGTCGATGTCGGGATTGTCGCGGATGCGGTCGAAATCCGCATAGCTGTAGCGGTGCGTCTTGGGGATGCCGTACTCGCTGCCATAGCGTTCCAGCTTTTCGGGCGTGCCGCTGACCAAGGCCGACAGCCGCGAGAACTCGCAATCTTTGAGGCGCGGCATGATCTGGCGGGTGGCATAGCTCCCCAGCCCGACAATGGCGTAGCCGAGCTTGCGCTTGGGCGGCTCGGCGGCGCAGGCGGCCAGCGGGCTCGACAGCGCGGCGCCAGCGAGCGGTACGGCGCCGAGAAGCTGAACCAGCTGGCGGCGGCTAATGGCTTCCTTGTCCATCCGACATTCCCTTCATGCGATGCGCGGCGCTGCACGGTCGGTGCCATGGTAGGCACGCTTCCTCCGCGGCGGCAATGGCGACCATGGTCCACCCTCGCGGCTTATCGCGAGTCGGTTGCAAGGATACCGGCATGGCGAGGTGCGTTGCGTGATCATCCTGGGGAAAGGCCGATTCATGCAGCTGTCGATCAATGGTGAAACCTACGCGATCGAGGAGCTGGACGTGCGAACGTCGCTGCTCGACCTGCTGCGCGAGCGGCTGGGGCTGACCGGCAGCAAGAAGGGCTGCGACCATGGCCAGTGCGGCGCGTGCACGGTGCTGGTCAACGGACGGCGCATCAACAGCTGCCTGACGCTGGCGGTGATGCATGAAGGCGACGAAATCACCACGATTGAAGGGCTGGGCACGCCCGAGGCGCTGCACCCGTTGCAGGCGGCGTTCGTGAAGCATGACGGGTATCAGTGCGGATATTGCACGCCCGGGCAGATCTGTTCGGCGGTGGGCATGCTGGACGAAGTGCGGCGTGGCTGGGCGAGCAACGTGACCGAGGATGTCGCGGGCGCGCCGCCGCTGGACGACGAAGAGATCCGCGAGCGGATGAGCGGCAACATCTGCCGCTGTTCGGCCTATCCCAACATCGTCGACGCGATCCGCGAGGTGGCGCAGGCATGAAGACGTTCGAGTATAGCCGCGCGGGATCGCCGCAGGAGGCGGTTGCCAGCGCCGCGGTGGCAGGGGCGCGCTTCATTGCGGGGGGCACCAACCTGCTCGACCTGATGAAGCTGCAGGTAATGACGCCCGATGCGCTGGTGGACATCAGCCGGCTGCCGCTGGACCAGGTAGAGCGTGGCGTAGAGGGTGGCGTGCGGATCGGCGCGCTGGTGCCGAACTCCGATCTGGCCGCCAACCCGTTGATCCGAGAGCAATATCCGGTTCTGGCCAAGGCGCTGCTTGCCGGAGCCTCGGGGCAGCTGCGCAACAAGGCGTCGACCGGGGGCAATCTGCTCCAGCGGACCCGCTGCTATTATTTCTACGATCCCGGCATGGGCTGCAATAAGCGCGAGCCGGGCACGGGCTGTTCGGCGCAGCAGGGGTTCAACCGCGTCCTGGCGGTGCTCGGCACGTCGGAGCACTGCATCGCGACGCACCCGTCGGACATGGCGGTGGCGATGCGGGCGCTGGACGCGGTGATCCATACGCTGCGGCCTGATGGGAGCGAGCGTGGCATTCCGATCGGCGAGTTCTACCGCCTGCCGGGTGACACGCCGCATATCGAGAATGTGCTGGAGCAAGGCGAGCTGATCACGGCGATCGCGCTGCCCCCGGCGCCTGCGGGCGTGCAGATCTACCGCAAGGTGCGCGACCGGGCGTCCTATGCCTTTGCACTGGTCTCGGTCGCGGCGGTGGTGGACGTGCAGGAGGGGCGCATCGCCTCGGCTTCGCTGGCGTTCGGTGGGCTGGCGCACATGCCGTGGCGCGACCCTGCGGTCGAGGCTGCGCTCGTGGGGCAGGCCCCCTCCCCTGCGCTGTTCGATGCCGCCGCCGACGCGCTGCTCCAGGGCGCGCGCGGCTATGGCCATAATGATTTCAAGATCCCGCTCGCCCGGCGCACGCTTGCCGCGGTGCTTGGCGAAGCGGTGGAGACACGCGCATGACCGATACCGTTAGCCTGACGATGGATACGCCGGTCGAGCACAGCCTGCTCGACCAGGACGCGCAGGCGGTGATCGGCCGCCCGCTGGACCGCGTAGACGGGCCGCTCAAGGTGGCGGGCCGCGCCACCTATGCCGCCGAATACCAGCTCGACAATGTCGCGCACGGTTTCCTGATCGGGGCGAAGTTCGGGCGCGGGCATGTCAGCCGCATCGATGCCGAGCAGGCGCGCAAGATGCCGGGCGTGATCGACGTCTTTTGGGACTTCGACCATTTCATCCGCAACCCGCAGCAAGGCGGGCAGAAGTCCAGGCCGGTGCAGGGCGTGCGCGAGGTGCAATATTATGGCGAGCCGATCGCCATCGTGATCGCGGAGACCTTCGAGCAGGCGCGCGACGCCGCGCATGCGGTGCATGTCGAGTGGATCGAAGCGCCGGGCATGTTCGATTTCGACGGACGGCTGGACGAAGCAGTGACGCCGCCCGATGGCGCGACCGACGCCTATGCCTGCAAGGGCGATATCGGCGCAGCGATGGCGCAGGCGGCGGCGAGCGTAGACCAGGTGTGGACCACGCCGAGCCAGAACAGCGCGGCGATGGAGATGCACGCCTCGATCGCCAGCTGGGACGCGGAAGGCAATCTGACGCTGCACGGCGCGTATCAGATGCCGGCGTCGGACCGTCAGCAGCTGGCCGATGCGCTCTCGCTGCCGGTGGAAAAGGTGCGGATCATCGCGCGCTATGTCGGCGGCGGCTTTGGCGCCAAGCTGGGGATCGCGCCGGAATCAGTGGCTTCGGCGCTGGCTGCCAAGGCGGTGGGTCGGCCGGTGAAGACGGTGATGGCTCGCCAGCAGGTGTTCGACGCGACGGTGCGGCGGTCCAATACCCGCCAGCGCATCCGGCTGGGGTCGACCGCTGAGGGCAAGCTGATCGCGGTCGGACATGAGACGATCGGCAGCAATTTGCCCGAGGAGGATTTCTTCGAGCCCGCCGGGATTTCGACGCACTTCCTCTATGCCGGCGAGGCGCGGCGGATCACGCATGACAATGTGCCGATGAACCGGCTGTTGTCGGGTTCGATGCGCGCGCCGGGCGAGGCGGCGGGGATGCTGGCGCTGGAATGCGCGATGGACGAGCTGGCGCAGGCGCTGGACATGGATCCGGTGGCGCTGCGCAAACTGAACGAGCCGGCGGCCGATCCGCAGAAGGACAAGCCCTTTTCCTCACGCCGGCTGGTGGAATGCTATGACGATGCCGCGGCCAAGTTCGGATGGGAGCAGCGCAACCGCACGCCCGGCGGGCTGCGCCAGGGCGAATGGCTGATCGGGCACGGCATGGCGGCGTCGGCGCGGTCGAACAAGCTGCAACCGTCCAAGGCGCGGGTGGCGATCGAGGCCGATGGCCGCGTGGTGGTCGAGACCGACATGACCGATATCGGCACCGGCACCTATACCATCCTGTCGCAGATCGCCGGGGAGCTGCTGGGGCAGCCGCTGGATCGCGTGGAGGTACGGCTGGGTGATAACCGCTATCCCCCGGGTGCGGGGTCGGGCGGGTCGTTCGGTGCGGGAAGCAGCGGCACCTCGGTCTATGTCGCGTGCCAGAATCTGCGCGAGCAGATTGCCGGCAAGCTCGGCGTCGCGGCCGGCGACGTGACCTTCAAGGATGGGATGGTGATTGCGGCTAATCGCGCGACGCCGCTCGGCGAAGTTGCCGGCGGCATGGACGTGATCGGCGAAGTCGAGCCGGGCAAGATGGACGAGGATGTGACGCAAGCCTCGTACGGCGCGCATTTCTGTGAGGTGCATGTCAACGTGCACACGGGCGAAACGCGGGTGAATCGCTGGGTTTCGACCTTTGCCGCCGGGCGTATCCTGAACGAAAAGACGGCGCGGTCGCAGTGCATCGGCGGGATCGTGTTCGGGATCGGCGCGGCGCTGCACGAGGAAGCGGTGCATGACTGGCGCAACGGCAAAATCGTGAACCGCGACTTGGCCGAGTATCATGTGCCGGCGCATGCGGACGTGCCGCATATCGACGTGACCTTCCTGCCCGAGCGGGACGTGCATGCGAATCCGTTGCAAGCCAAGGGGATCGGCGAGCTGGGGATTTCGGGAGCGGGCGCGGCGGTGGTGAACGCGATTTACAATGCGACGGGCGTTCGGGTGCGGGAGTATCCGGTGACGCTCGACAAGCTGCTGGCAGGGTTGCCGGTGGTTTAGCGCCTTGGTTCCCCGGCGAAGGCCGGGTCCAATTGCAGTGCGGCTCGTGGGATGAGCCTTCGCTCGCCGGGTGCGTGGCAGCTGGGCCCCGGCCTTCGCCGGGGAACTGGTGGGTTTGCTGCGGGGCGCCTTGAGGCGTCTCGCTTGGGGCGAGCCCCCTCCACCACGCGCTGCGCGCGCGGTCCCCCTCCCCGTTCCGGGGAGGTTCTTCTCCTCCCTTCGTCATTCCGGCCTTGAGCCGGGATCCCGCTTCTTCTGTTGGGGCAAGGCAGCGGGACCCCGGCTCAAGGCCGGGGTGACGAGGGAAGACGGGCGCGGCTCCCTCCACTCCACCCCCATCGGCAACCTTGGCGACGGTCGCCGCGTTGCTTGGGCAGACACAGGTGATCCCCGGGAGTTTCGATGGCCAATTTCATGTTTGCCACGGGCATCGAGAACAGCATTCCCACGATCAATCAGGGCCGCACCCGCATCGACCAGATGGAAGCGAGCCACCATTACGACCGGTGGCGCGAGGACTTCGATTTGGTCGAGGAGATGGGCATCCATTATCTCCGCTTCGGGCCGCCGCTGCATCGTAGCTGGCTGGGGCCCGAGCGCTATGACTGGGAATTTGCCGACCTGGCGCTGAACGATCTGCGCAAGCGCGACATCACGCCGATCGTCGACCTGTGTCACTTCGGTGTGCCGGACTGGATCGGCAATTTCCAGAACCCGGATTTTCCCGAGCTGTTCGCGCGCTATGCTGCGGCGTTCGCTGAGCGCTATCACTGGATCCAGCTTTATACGCCGGTCAATGAGATGTTCATCTGCGCGACCTTTTCCGCGCAATATGGCTGGTGGAACGAGCAGCTGTCGGGCGACTGTCATTTCGTCACCGCGCTCAAGCACATCGTGAAGGCGAATGTGCTGGCGATGGAGGCGATCCTCAAGCGCCGGCCCGACGCGATCTTCATCCAGAGCGAGAGCTCCGAATATTTCCACGCCGACAGCCCAGCGGCGATCGGCCCGGCCGAAGTGATGAACGCCAATCGCTTTCTGAGCCTGGACCTGAATTACGGCCGGCGCGTCGACAGCGAGATGTATGAATATCTGATGGACTGCGGGATGAGCCGGGAGGAGTACCACTTTTTCCTCGGCCGCAAGCTCAAGCAGCACTGTATCTTGGGCACCGATTATTACTGGACCAACGAGCACCGCGTGCATGCCGATGGCACCACGCGCGCGTCGGGCGAGGTGTTCGGATACTCCGAGATCACCCGGCAATATTATGGCCGCTACGGCCTTCCGGTCATGCACACCGAGACGAACCTGCATCAGGGGCCGAACGGCGACGAGGCAGTGAACTGGTTGTGGAAGGAGTGGGCCAACGTCCTGCGCCTGCGCAATATCGGCATCCCGACCGTGGGCTTCACCTGGTATTCGCTGACCGATCAGGTCGACTGGGACACGGCGCTGCGCGAGCAGAATGGGAACGTCAATCCGCTGGGGCTGTATGACCTGGACCGCAAGATTCGACCCGTTGGCGCGGCGTTCAAGCAGCTGATCCGCGACTGGCGCGACGTGCTGCCGGCGCAGAGCGTGTGCCTGGTGGTGCCGGTGGTGCCGCCCTCGCATGCCGGACGCGAGGACGCGGTGGAGCAGGAAGCGCGGATGGCGGGGATGCGGACGGGCGTCTAACGTTCAAGAGAGCGCTGATCGGCGGCATCTTAGATCCTCCCCCGGAGGGGGAGGGGGACCGCCAGCGCTAGCTGGTGGTGGAGGGGTATTCGCCTCATGGGACATCGCCTGTGGAGACTACCCCTCCACCAGCTTCGCTGGTCCCCCTCCCCCTCCGGGGGAGGATCGAGCTAGGCGGCGGTGCGGTGTTCTACTGTGCGGGATTGGGCGATTTTCTGGGCGAAGGATTCCAGGGCGCGGGTGAAGCTGGGCATCAGGGTGCCGCGTTCGCTTGCCAGAGCGGCGTTTGCCGGGCGTTTGGCTTTCCAGCCCAGGGTGTCGCCGGGGACGGCGTCGATCAGGCTGGGGTCCAGGCCGGTGGCTTGCGCGACGCGGCTGGCGAAGTCGGCCCAGCTTAGCGGTTCGCCGTTGGACAGGTGCCAGATGCCCTCCGCGCCGTCGATCAGCAGGTCGAGCGCGGTGTTGCACAGGTGGGGCACGTAGGTCGGGGTGACGACCGCATCCGCAGCGGCGGCGAGGCGTTCGCCGCGGCTGAGCGTGTTCACGACGTGAACGGCGAAGTTGTGCGCGTCGTGGGGGGAGAAGAAGGCAGCGGTGCGGATCATCAGGTGCTTGCCCGGCAGCGCAGCGATCTGTGCCTCGGCCTGGGCCTTGCTCTGGCCGTAGACGCCCAGCGGCGCAGGCGTGTCGCTTTCGACATAGGGGCGGCCGGTCGTGCCGTCGAACACCAGGTCGCTGGAGAAGCTGACCGTGGGAATGCCGCGCGCGGCACAGGCCTGCGCCAAGCGGACCGCGCCGTCGGCGTTGGCGGCCATGCAGGCGCCGGCTTCATCCTCGGCATCGTCGACGCGGACCCAGCCGGCGGCGTTGATCACTGCCCAGGGCTTGTAGCGGTCGAGCGCGGCGTCGATGCTGGCCGGGTCGGCCAAGTCGAGTTCGGCGCGGCTGGTGAGGACATGGACGATGTCGCGGTGGGCGGCATAGCGGGCGAACGCCTGCCCCAGCGTGCCGGTGGCGCCGGCGATCAGCACGGGGGGCGAGTTGCCGAGATCGGCCCACTTGGGCGAGGGCAGATAGTCGCGCAGCGGCGCCGGGCGCGGCGTGATCGGGTGTTCGATGCGGATGTTGCGGCGCCACCAGCCCTGGCCCGCCATGACCGGGTGCTTGGGCGCATCGCCGGGCAGGCCCTTGAGCAGCGGCACCATCGCGGTTTCGCGCGGGGTGCCCGAACTGACGTCCCAAGCGCCGGGTTCATAGACGCCGGGCGCGGTGAGCAGCGTGTTCCAGCCGCAGCTGCCGAACAGCGCCCAGCTGGTGACCGCGCGCAGATCAACACCCTCTGCGCGCAGCTGGTGCGCGGCGTCCCAGGCATCGGCCATCCAGCGCATCTGCTCCTCACGCGTGCAGCCATTATGCGCTTCGGTGATGGCGATGGGGATGCCATAGCGTTCCCAGGTTTCGCGCAGCACGCCGATGAAACCGGGGGGCGGCGGAGTGAGGACGCGGATCGCCTCGGTATCGGCGAAGACCTGCTTGCCGTTGCCGCCGCGGGTGTGCGCGGGATAGCGCTGGACGCGGTGATCGAGGAAGCGGTCGCTGGTGAGGTAGTGGTTCACCCCGATGATGTCGGGCGGGCAAGGCGCATCGGCGATGGCGTGCAGCCGGTCCTCAAGTCCGTGGCGGCACAGGCGTTTCCACAAATCGTGCTGGGGCGTGACGCGGCCGCACAGCAGGTCCCAGCTCATCCAGCGCCGGGCGTTGTCGAACGCGGCTTGCTCACGCACCGCGCTGGTGGCGTAGGTGCGCCCCAGATCGTCGGTCTGGATCAGTTTGGCGTAAGGGATCACTTCGCGGATCGCCGCCATCGACAGGCGGACGGCGTCGATCTGATTGAGGAGCGTCAGCCAGAACGCGCCCTCATCATGGGTGTGGGGATACCAGTGGCCATAGAGCGCGGAGAAGCGCGCGGTGGTGACCGGCTCGTTCACCGGGGTCCATTCCGTGATCCAGGGATAGCGTTCGGCGACAGCGCGGGCGTGCTTGGCGAGGCCGGGCGCGAAGCTGTCGGCGAGCATGTCGGTGTAGCGCGGGCCGCTGCCGTGGTGGCACAGGCCAGCGATCGGGCGAATGCCAAGTTCGCGAAGGCGGTGGAGCCGCTTGTCGGTCCAGGCCCAATCATGCTGGTCGGGATCCTCGGGCGAGATGCGCTCCCACAGCACGGGATAACGGACGGCGGCGAGGCCGAGGGCGGCCATGCGGTCGAGATCGTCGTCGCGATCCTGATGGCCGCTGAGCACGAGTTGATCCTGAAACCGGTCGCCGATGCGATTGACGGTGGGCTCCGGACCACCCCAGAGTTCTAGAAGATCCACGCGGTCGCTCCCCTTGGTGCCTGGCTGCACTGCGGTTCAACAGCCGACAACGGCGCGCTGCCCAAATCGTTGCACAACCGGCCCCCCGGCCCAGAAGAATCAACGGTTAAGTAAATCTAAGTTAACTCAACCAGTTGCGCTCTTACGCATCCGGAACTTTCTTGAAGAACCTCCGTTCTTGTTGTTCATTCAACAGCAAGGTTTCCATCCATGGCGCACTCGGGCCTGTCTGTCGCTCCCTCGCTCAGCGCTACCAAGGGGCCCGGCATTTCCGGCACGACGCTGATCTGCTTCAGCCATCTGCGCTGGGATTTCGTGTTCCAGCGCCCGCAGCACCTGATGACTCGCTTCGCACGCGACAACCGGGTGGTGTTCTGGGAAGAACCGCGCATCGACGTGGAAGGCGCCGCCCAGCCGCGGCTTGCCACGCGCGTGTGCGCGGACAGCGGCGTGGTGGTCGCGATCCCCGAGTTCCCCGTCGGTTTCAATCGCGCGAACGAGGCCGAGACGCTGAAGGACCTGCTCGACACCTTCATGGCCGGCGAGGAAGGCCCGCTGGTGCGCTGGTACTACACGCCGATGATGCTGCCCTTTTCGGAGCATCTGAGCGCGGACTGCGTAGTCTATGACTGCATGGACGAACTGGCCAATTTCAAGGGCGCGCCGCCCGAGCTGCTGCCGCTGGAGCAGCGGCTGCTGCAACAGGCCGACCTAGTCTTCACCGGCGGGTACAGCCTGTACGAGGCCAAGCGCGACCGGCATCCGAGCGTGCACCCCTTCCCCTCCAGCGTCGAAGTGGCGCATTTCGCCAAGGCACGCAGCGAAGGCATGGACCCGGCTGACCAGCGCGCGCTGCCCCGGCCGCGCTTCGGCTTCTATGGCGTGGTCGACGAGCGCATGGACCTGAACCTGCTCGCCGCACTTGCCGATGCGCGCCCGGAATACTCGATCGTGGTGGTCGGCCCGGTGGTGAAGATCGCGCCGGAAGACCTGCCGCAGCGGGCGAACCTGCATTATCCCGGCGGCAAGACCTATGCCGAGCTGCCCGATTATCTGCGCGGCTGGGACGTGGCGCTGATGCCGTTCGCGATCAACGAGGCGACGCGCTTCATCAGCCCGACCAAGACGCCCGAATATCTCGCCGCCGGCAAGACGGTGGTGTCGACGCCGATCACCGACGTGATCCGCCATTATGGCGAGATCGAAGCCGTGAAGATCGCCGGCACGACGGAAGCGTTCATCGCGGCGTGCGACGCGGCGCTGGAACTGTCGCGCACCGAGGGCGCGTGGCGCACCCAGGTCGACGAGACGCTGGCGCAGATTTCGTGGGACAACACCGCGCAGGGCATGTGGGACCTGATCGACAGCACGCTGATCAAGGCCGAGCATGTTCAGCCGATCGTGTCGCCGACCCGTTATCCGGCCGAACATGCCAAGCACTATGATGTGATGGTGGTCGGCGCGGGCTTTGCCGGCGCGGTGATGGCCGAGCGGCTGGCCTCGCAGTCGAACCTGAAGGTGCTGGTGGTCGATCGCCGGCCGCACATCGCGGGCAACGCGTTCGATCATCTGGATGCGGCAGGCGTGCTGATGCACCAGTACGGCCCGCACATTTTCCACACTAACAGCCAGGAAATCGTCGACTATCTGTCGCAGTTCACCGAATGGCGCCCGTACGAGCATCGCGTGCTGGCGCAGGTGGACGGGCAGCTGGTGCCGATCCCGATCAACCGCACCACGCTGAACAAGCTGTACGATCTCGACCTCAAGACCGACGAGGAAGCCGCGGCGTACCTCGCCTCGCGCGCCGAGCCGGTGGCGGAGATCAAGACGTCGGCGGACGTGGTGGTCTCGGCTGTGGGCCAGGAACTCTATGAGAAGTTCTTCCGCGGCTATACCCGCAAGCAGTGGGGCATGGATCCGTCCGAGCTGGACAAGGCAGTGACCGCCCGCGTGCCGACCCGGACCAACACCGACGACCGTTACTTCAACGACAGCTTCCAGGCGATGCCGCTGGAGGGGTATACCCGGATGTTCGAGCGGATGCTCGATCACCCCAACATCGACCTGTTGCTGGGCGTCGACTATGCCGAGGTGCGTGAGGCCTATACCCACGATCACCTGATCTTCACCGGGCCGATCGATGAGTATTTTGGTTTCCGTTATGGCAAGCTGCCCTACCGCTCGCTCAAGTTCGAGCACCAGACGATCGACCAGGAATGGTTCCAGGACGTGGCGGTGGTGAACTATCCCAACGAGAAGGTGCCTTATACCCGGATCACCGAGTATAAGTACCTGACCGGGCAGACTTCGCCCAAGACCAGCATCACCTATGAATATCCGGCGGCGGAGGGTGATCCCTACTACCCGATCCCGCGCGAGGAGAACCAGGCGCTGTTCAAGCGGTACGAGGCGTTGGCGCTGGCGCAGACCGATGTAACGTTCGTGGGTCGGCTGGCGACGTACCGCTATTATAACATGGACCAGGTGGTCGGGCAGGCGCTCGCGACCTATCGCAAGCAGTTCGCGGCGAAGCAGCCGAAGCAGGCCGCGGTGTCGGCAGCGGCGGCGGTGGCGAGCAGTTCGATTGCGGCGGAGTGAGGTAAGGGCTGGCTTTCTGGAAGCTGGCTTAAGCATTTAGAACCTCCCCGGCACGGGGAGGGGGACCATGCGCAAGCATGGTGGAGGGGGGCTTCCTCAAGCCATGTCGCCCGTGGCGAGCCCCCTCCACCACTCGCTGCGCGAGCGGTCCCCCTCCCCGTGCCGGGGAGGTTCTTGATGAAGCGGCAAGCGAGGTCAATCCTTCCCCCGGAGGGGGAGGATCTTCTGGGTCACAGCTCCGGGAGGGCCCAGTCGATCGGCTTTTCGCCGTGGCTCTCTAGGAAGGCGTTCGCTTTCGAAAAGTGACCCGAGCCGAAGAAGCCGGTGTGCGCCGATAGCGGCGAAGGGTGCGGTGCTTTCAACACTAGGTGGCGCCCGCCGCGGTCGACTGAATCCACGAACGCAGCCTTCTTCTGCGCGTAGGCGCCCCACAGCATGAACACGACCGGTTCGGGCCGGGCGTTGACCAGGCGGATCACCGCGTCGGTGAAGCGCTCCCAGCCGCGGCCCTGGTGCGCGGCGGCGCGGGACTGCTCGACCGTGAGCACTGCGTTGAGGAGCAGCACGCCCTGCTCCGCCCAATGCTCGAGAAAGCCGTGGCGCGCGCGGGGGATGCCGAGATCGGCCTCCATTTCCTTGTAGATGTTGACCAGGCTGGGCGGGGTGCGCGTGCCGGGCTGGACCGAGAAGCACAGGCCGTGCGCTTGGCCTTCGCCGTGATAGGGATCCTGGCCGAGGATGACGACGCGGACCTGGTCGAGCGGGGTGAGGTCGAGCGCGCGGAACCAGTTCTGGCTTTCGGGGAAGATGCGCTTGCCCGCCGCCTTTTCGGCGCGGAGATATTCCCGCAGCGCAGCCATATAGGGACTGGCGAACTCTTCGCGGAGCGGTTCGCGCCAGCTGGGGTGCAGGTTCAGATCGGCCATCGCGGCGCTGTTCCGCAACCCGGGGCGGGCGTCAACGTTGGGTGGGGATGATCGACACGATCGAACCGATGGAAGCCAAGCTGGTCGAGGCGCTGCCCGAGGATGACGGCTGGCAGTTCGAGCCGAAGTGGGATGGATTTCGCTGCCTGGTGTTCAAGCAGGGCAGCGAGGTCGCGCTGATGTCCAAGTCGGGCAAGCCGCTGGGGCGCTATTTCCCCGAGGTGGTGGCAGGGATCGCCGCGCTGGACGTCAAAGACGTGGTGCTGGATGGCGAATTGCTGATCCCGGTGGGTGCGACGCTGTCGTTCGAGGCGTTGCAGATGCGGCTGCATCCTGCCGAGAGCCGCATCCGCAAATTGTCGGCGGAGACGCCGGCGCGGCTGATGCTGTTCGACTGCCTAGCGCTGGAGGGACGGATGCTCGCCGATGCGCCACTGGCCGAGCGGCGTGGCGTGCTGGAGGCTTTTCATGCCGCGCACGGCACTGCGATGCTGCGGCTGTCGCCACGAACCGAGGACGGCGTGACCGCGCAGCGGTGGCTGGACACGGCGGGCGGCGCGCTGGACGGCGTCGTCGCCAAGCGGCTGGACGAGCCTTATCAACCCGGCGAGCGCGCGATGCTGAAGGTCAAGCGGCTGCGCACCGCCGATTGTGTGGTGGGCGGGTTCCGCTATGCCGCGAAGAAGCGCGAAGTGGGGTCGCTGCTGCTCGGGCTGTTCGATGCAGGCGGGCTGTTGCACCATGTCGGCTTTACGTCCGGGCTTGCCGCGGCGGACCGGCCCGCGCTGACGGCGCAGCTGGAGGGTCTGATTGAGGCGCCGGGGTTCACCGGCGATGCGCCCGGCGGGCCCAGCCGCTGGTCGACCGAGCGGTCCGCCGAGTGGCAGCCGCTGCGGTCCGAACTGGTGGTCGAGGTGCGCTACGATCATGTCAGCGGGCGGCGGTTCCGGCATGGGACGGGGTTCCTGCGCTGGCGGCCGGACAAGGCGCCGCGCCAGTGCACGATGGAGCAGCTGGGTGAGGAAGCGCGGCCGGCCGTGGTGGAGGCGGCACTGGCGGAGGTGCGCTGAGCACCCTCCCCTTGCGGGACAGGAACGGACTTTGCCAAAAGCCTTCCCATGCACATGAACCATGACGCCGATGCGCCCGCCGCCGAGACGATCGGCTTCGACCAGTTCCTTGCCGTCGACATCCGCGTCGGGACGATCGTGGAGGCGCTACCCTTTCCCGAGGCGCGCAAGCCGGCGTTCAAGCTGGTGATCGATTTCGGGCCGGCGATCGGGCGCAAGCGGTCTTCCGCGCAGATCACCGAGCATTACGCCCTTGAGGACCTGGTCGGCACACAGGTAGCGGCGGTGGTCAATTTCCCGCCGCGCCAGATTGGCAAGGTGATGTCGGAAGTGCTGACGCTCGGCTTTCCCGATGCTGAGGGCAAGGTGGTGCTGGTGCGCCCTTCCGAGCCGGTGCCGGATGGCGGGCGACTGTTCTGAGCGCCGTTGCCAGCGGCCAAATGACGCAATAGCTTCCCGGCAAACAAAACGGGGAGAGTAAGCATGAAGGGACTGATCTTCACGGCTCTGGGCGCCGTGGCGCTGAGCCTGGGCACGCCGGCACGGGCGCAGGACAATATCGAAGACAGGATCATCAACGTGCCCGCGCCCGCGGCGTTCACGGTCTATGGCTTGGGCAGCACGCCCAAGGCGCGCAAGGACGACAGCGTGCAGGGCGGACAGGCGCTGCGGATCGTCGTGCCGGGCGGGTCCGACAAACCCTATTCGATCGGCGTCATCTCACCGATCACCAAGCCGGTGAAGAAGGGCGACAATCTCGTCCTGGCATTCTGGGGCCGCAAGGTGAAGGGCGACGCGCCGACCGCCAAGGTCGCCAACCTCCAGGTCTCGCTGGCCAAGGAGCCCTATTCCACCGTGTTCCGCGGCGAGGCGGAGGTCGGCCCGGAATGGAAGATGTTCGACGTGAAGGGAACGGCCGACCGCGACTATGCCGCGGGCGAGATCGTCGCGACGCTGCACCTGGCGACCGGCAACCACACCATCGATATCGGGCCGGTGTTCCTGCTCGACATGGGGCCAAGCGCCGCCCGGTAACCGCTCAGGCGCGCACGGCGCTCAACAGATAGTTGAGCGTCTCGTCGCCGCCGGTGACGAAGCCGCGCGCGGGGGAGAAGGTGAGGCCGGTGCGCGCGGTGACGCGCAGCCCGGCCGCTTCGAGCAGCGCGATCAGTTCGTCGGGGGTGAGGAACTGATCCCAGGCATGGGTGCCCTTGGGGATCATGCCTGCTCCCTCCCCCACCGTGATCATCGCCAAGCGCGACAGCGCGGTGCGATTGGGGGTGGAGAGGATCAGCAGGCCGCCGGGCGCGAGCGCGTTCGCGAGGCCGGCGACGAAGGCGGCGGGGTCGGTGACATGCTCGATCACTTCCATGGAGGTGACGAGATCAAACTGGCGATCGTGCAGATCCTCGATCCCGCAGGCGAGATATTCGATTCCGAGACCGGTGGCAGCCGCATGGGCCTGCGCAGCGCCGATATTCTCAGGCGCGGCGTCGAGGCCAGTGACCTGCGCGCCCAGCCGGGCCAGCGGTTCGGCGAGCAGGCCGGCGCCGCAGCCTACGTCGATCGCGGTCTTGCCGGCCAATGGCGTGAAGCTGGCGGCATCGAGGTCCCAATGCGCGTCCGCAGCCTCGCGGATAAAGGCCAGGCGCGCTGGATTGAGGCGGTGGAGCATGGCCGAAGAGCCGCGCGGGTTCCACCAGTCCGCAGCGAGCTTTCCGAAATGCGCAGCTTCGCGGGGGTCAATCGTTGCTTTAGTTGCGTTGGCCATAAGCCCCCCCTATCAGGACGCCCCATCTTACCCAAGTCCCGGGGGACCCGACACACCCATGGCACGCATCGTGATGAAGTTCGGCGGCACGTCGATGGCCGGGATCGAGCGCATCCGCAGCGTTGCCGCGCGGGTGAAACGCGAATGGGACGCGGGCAACGACATTGCCGTGGTGGTCTCGGCCATGGCGGGCGAGACCGACCGGCTGGTCGGCTTCTGCCGCGAAGCATCCTCGCTCTACGATCCCAAGGAATATGACGTCGTCGTTTCCGCCGGCGAGCAGATTACCAGCGGGTTGCTGGCGATCGCGTTGCAGGCGATCGGCGTGCCGGCGCGGTCGTGGCTTGGCTGGCAGCTGCCGGTGCAGACGTCGGACGCGTTCGCCAAGGCGCGGATCGAGGACATCCAGACCCAGGCGCTGCTCGCCAGCATGGGCAACCGCGAAGTGGCGGTGGTGCCGGGCTTCCAGGGCGTGCATGACGGGCGCATCACCACGCTGGGGCGCGGTGGCTCCGACACGTCGGCCGTGGCGGTCGCGGCGGCGGTGAAGGCGGACCGGTGCGACATCTATACCGATGTCGACGGGGTCTATACCACCGACCCGCGCATCGTGCCGCGCGCGCGCAAGCTGAAGAAAGTTACCTACGAAGAGATGCTGGAGCTCGCCAGCGTCGGGGCCAAGGTGCTCCAGACGCGCTCGGTCGGCCTGGCCATGAAGGAAAATGTCCGCGTTCAGGTGCTGTCGTCCTTCACCGGCGAGGACGTGCCGATGGCGGATACATTGCCCGGCACCATGATCGTCGGCGAAGAGGAGATAGACGTGGAACGCCAGCTCATCACCGGCATCGCGCACGACAAGAACGAAGCGAAGATCACCCTGACCGCGGTGCCCGACAAGCCGGGCGCGGTCGCCGCGATCTTTGGCCCGCTGGCCGAGGCCAACATCAACGTCGACATGATCATCCAGAACATCGCGCACCAGAGCGCGGGTTCGGCGAGTTCGACCGACGTGACCTTCACGGTGCCGTCATCCGATCTGGCACGGTCGATCGAGACGCTGAATCAGGGCAAGGCGGCGATCGGCTTCAACGACCTGACCCACGACACGCGCGTCGCCAAGATTTCCGTGGTGGGCGTGGGCATGCGCAGCCATGCCGGCGTCGCGGCGACGATGTTCAAGACGCTGGGCGAGCGCGGCATCAACATCCTTGCGATCACCACGTCCGAGATCAAGGTGTCGGTGCTGATCGAAGAGGATTACACCGAACTGGCGGTGCGCGTGCTGCATACGGCCTATGGGCTGGACGCGGAGGTTGAGGCCGCCTGAGCCGAGCGCCAGGGGAGCGGATCGGCATTTAGCGCCTCAGTCCCCCTCCCTGCGAGGGAGGGGCTGGGGGTGGGTGCGAGCGAAGCGAGCCCGGCGAACGGCGTGGAAGAAGGAAAAGGCCGGGCATCGAGCCCGTCCTTTCCCCGACCCACCCCCGACCCCTCACTTGCAGAGAGGGGAGTTTGGGCGTCCGCCCTAGTTCCGCCGCAAGACTGCGGTTGATGCGCGTAAAGGCCATGTCGAGGGTTGGGGGCTAAACAGGATCGTGCCGTCGACCGCCTATCTCGCTTCCACGCGCATTCGCGCGACGCTGGGCCGGCGGGGCGTGGCGATGGTGCTGGCGCTGCTGGTCGAGGCGCTGATCGCGCTGTTGCTGCTGTTCATGGCGCCCGATTTGCCCGGCGTGGAGGATGGGGCGCGCACTACGACGTTCGATGTGAGCACGGGCGACAGCGAGGAAGCCGCCGAGCAGAGCCCGGCCAAGGCCGCGCCCGCAAAGGCTTCGCGCAGCCAGCCGCAGCCCCAACCGGTGCGGCCACCCGAGGTGCAGCCCGAGCAGCCGCCGACACCCGAAAAACCGATCGTGCTCCCCGACGGCATCATCCCGATGACGCGGCAGGAATATCGCTCCGCCGACATCGCCAAGGTGCAATCGAGCGCGCAGGCGCCCGGCACCTCGGCCGGTGCCGACAGCGGCGAGGCGGCCAGCAGCGGCGGCGGACGCATGCCGGGCGATAGCGAAGTCGCGGGCAAGGCGCCCAATGGCGAGCCGCTGTATGCCGCGCAATGGTATCGCCGGCCGACCAGGGCGGAGCTGTCCACCTATATGTCCAGCCGGGCGCGCAGCTCTGGCTGGGGGCTGATCGCCTGCCGCACGGTTGCGCGCTACCGGGTCGAGGATTGCCAGGAGCTGGGCGAATCGCCGCGCGGATCGGGTCTGGCCGGATCGGTGCGCCAGGCTGCGTTCCAGTTCCTGGTCCGCCCGCCGCGGGTCGGCGGCAAGGAGATGGTCGGCGCCTGGGTATCGATCCGCATCGATTACGAGATCACCCGCGCCAACTCCGGCGATTGACGTCACGCGGCGGGTTGCCCGCACGCTGCCAGGGCGGCTAGGCGTGCGGCATGACCACCACTGACACTGTCGGCGCCGAGCGCCTCAAGCGCCGCATGGCGCGCGGATGCGAGTTTCTGGGTTCGGAGGTCGCCATTCTGGGCGGCGCCATGTCCTGGGTCTCCGAGCGCAACTTGGTGGCGGCGATCTCCAACGCCGGCGGGTTCGGGGTGATCGCGTGCGGGGCGATGACGCCCGAGCTGCTCGACGCAGAGATCGCAGGCACCAAGGCGCTGACCGACAAGCCGTTCGGCGTGAACCTGATCACCATGCACCCGCAGCTGTTCGACCTGATCGCGGTGTGCGCCAAGCATGGCGTGACGCATATCGTGCTTGCCGGGGGCCTGCCGCCGACGGGATCGCTGGACGCGATCAAGGGCAATGGCGCCAAGCTGATCTGCTTCGCGCCGGCGCTGAGCCTCGCCAAGAAGCTGATCCGATCGGGCGTCGATGCGCTGGTGGTCGAGGGCATGGAAGCCGGCGGGCATATCGGCCCGGTATCGACTAGCGTGCTGGCGCAGGAGATCCTGCCCGAAGTCGCGGCTGACGTGCCGGTGTTCGTCGCCGGCGGGATTGGTCGGGGCGAGGCGATCGCAGGCTATCTCGACATGGGTGCCGCGGGGGTGCAGCTGGGCACGCGCTTTGTCTGCGCGACGCAGAGCATCGCGCATGCCAATTTCAAGAAGGCGTTCATCCGCGCGTCGGCGCGCGACGCGATCGCCAGCGTGCAGATCGATCCGCGCCTGCCGGTGATCCCGGTGCGTGCGCTGAAGAACGCCGGCGGCGAGCTGTTCACCGCCAAGCAGCGCGAAGTTGCCCAGCTGCTCGACACCGGAAACGTCGAGATGGCCGAGGCGCAGTTGCAGATCGAGCATTACTGGGCCGGTGCGCTGCGCCGCGCGGTGATCGACGGCGATGTCGAGCATGGTTCGGTGATGGCGGGCCAGTCGGTCGGCATGGTGCGCAAGGAAGAGCCGGTGGCGGACATCATCGCTTCGTTGATGGCCGAAGCCGTTCAGGCGCTGGAAAAGCGCGCCGCCTGAAAAGAATGCCGGTTCGTCGAGGCCGGACTTGCGGCGGGACAGAAGGTCCCGGGAGAGTGTGTTGATGTTGCGTACCCTTGCTCGCCTTTCCCTGCTGACCCTGCCGCTGATCGCCGCGGCCTGCGCCGAGCGCGTGACACCGCCGGCGCCGCCGCCCTTCATGGCGCTGCCGCCGATGCCGGGGCCCAAGCCGACCCCGCCGGCAAGCTCGGCACCGAACTTGGTGCTGCCGCCCAAGCTGGCCGACGGCACCTATGCGACGCCGAACCGCAGCCTGAGCGGCGCCGGGACGGTGTGGCACCTGCGCGTGGCGCTGAACGTCGCGGCCTTGGGGTGCAGCGATCCCACGCAGACGGTGGTGAGCGGGTACAACAACCTGATCCGCACGCGCGCCGCCCGGTTCGATGAGTCCTACAAGGCGCTGACGACGCAATATGGCTCGCTCAACACGCTCGATGTGGCGATGACGCGGTTGTACAACTATTTCGCGCAGCCGCCTGCGCAGCCGGGCTTCTGCGCCGTGGCGCGCGAAGTGCTGGCGGAGGTGCCGACGGTGCCGGACGCGGAGTTCCCCACCTACGCGGCAAAGGCGATGCAGCGGCTGGAGCAGCCGTTCCTCGACTTTTATGGCGCGTATGAGAAGTATCTCGCCGACCTGGCGCGCTGGGCCAACCAGTTCGGCAAGGTGCAGGTGACCACGGGTTATGTGCGGGTCGAAGAACTCGCGCCGCCCGCGGAGATCGTCCAGCCCATCCCGCCGCAGCCGGCCCCGCCCCAGCCATAAGCGGCTGAGAATACGCGGTAAACCAATGGTGAAGCACCGCTGGCGAACTGCCGGCAGTCTATAATGAGCCTGCTGGCCGCGCGCATTTCCTGCGCGGCCCCAGAGGTTCACCATGCAGGCTTTCCTTCGCTCCATCCTTGTTGCCGGCGCACTGCTGGGCGCGACGCCCGCGCTTGCCCAGAACTGGGCCGAGGCACCCAGGCCGCCGGAAGGGGCGGCGCCCAACCAGGCGGTGCCTCCGCTCGACGCGCAGGGCGGGTACCTGACACCGAACCGCGATCTCAGCCCGGCGCAGACCAGCTGGCATGTACGCGCGGCGCTGAACGTCGCGGCGCTGGGGTGCCGCGACGCCCTGGAGGCTGAGACGATCGCCGAGTACAATCAGCTGCTGGCGGTGCATCGCGACGCGCTGGCGCAGGCGGATGCCAGCGTGAAGGCGCAGTTCCGCCTGCGCCATGCCGCCGAGTGGGAGAACGAGCATGATCACGCGATGACGCGGGTCTACAATTTCTTTGCACAGCCCCCGGCGCATGAAGCGTTCTGCGCGGTGGCGCATGAGGTGCTGCGCGAGGCGCTGGCGGTTAAACAGGAGGAGTTCGAGGCGTTCGCGCTGGGCGCGCTGCCCCGGTTGGAGGCGCCGTTCACCGGCTTCTATCGCGCCTACGACCAGTATCGCACCACACTCGCCGCCTGGCGCGAGGGCGCGGCGGGCGTGACCCTGGCTTCGATCGTACCCGCCAGGATGCGGATGCCGCTGGTCCCCTGAGCCGTGGCGTGGGCTGGCGCAATCTGTTAGCGCTGGCGCCATGGCCTTGACCGCAGCCGCATCCGCCCGTGAGATCCTCACTCGCCTTCACGACGTGATGGCCCGACGGCTGCCGGCGCAGGCGAAGCTGAACGCCGTTGTGGAGGTGATTGGCACGGCGCTGAATAGCGAAGTGTGCTCGATCTACCTGCTGCGGGAGGGCGTATTGGAGCTGTTCGCGACCCGGGGGCTGGCGCAGGAGGCGGTGCACGTCACCACCCTCGCGCTGGGGGAAGGCCTGGTCGGCACGATCGCCGCCAACGTCGAGACGCTGAACCTGGACGAAGCGGCGACGCATCCCGACTTCGCCTATCGCCCCGAGACGGGCGAGGAGCGCTTCCACAGCTTTGCCGGGGTGCCGATCATCCGCCGTGAGCGCTCGGTCGGCGTGCTGGCGGTGCAGCATGAAGAACAGCGCCGCTACGCCGATGTCGAGATCGAGGCGCTGCAAACCGTGGCGATGGTGCTGTCGGAACTGATCGCCAATGCCGACCTGATCGATGCGGCAGGCGCGCCGTCGACGCGCCTCCAGTCGACCGCCGCAAGCCATGCACCGGGTTTCAAGCTGGTGGACGGGATGGCCGCAGGCGTGGCCGTGTTCCACCAGCCGCGCATCGTCATCGAGCACACGGTCGCCGAGGATACCGAGGCCGAGCGCCACCGTGTCTATGCCGCGTTCGACAAGATGCGCGACCAGATCGAGCGCATGGCGAGCCAGGCCGAATTCGGCGGCGGGGGCGAGCATGACGAGGTGCTCCAGACCTACAAGATGTTCGCCTATGACGAAGGTTGGAGCCGGCGCATCAACGAGGCGATCGATTCCGGGCTGACTGCGGAAGCGGCGATCGAGCGGGTGCAGCAGCGCACCCGCCAGCGCATGCGCGAGATCGACGATCCGTTGTTGCGCGACCGCATGCACGACCTGGAAGACCTGTCCAACCGGTTGCTGCGCATCGTGTCGGGCCAGCTGGGTACCGCCGCGCAGATGGGGCTGCGGCAGGATTCGATCCTGGTCGCGCGCAATCTGGGGCCGGCCGAGCTGCTGGAATATGACCGGCGCCGGCTGAAGGGCGTGGTGCTGGAGGAAGGGTCGCTAACCGCGCACGTCACCATTGTGGCGCGGGCGATGGGCGTGCCGGTGCTGGGTCGCGTGCGCGACGTGCGCAAGCTGATCGCCGAGGGCGACCTGCTGCTGCTCGACACGGCTGAGGAGAGCCTGTTCATCCGCCCGAGCCAGGCGATGCAGGAAGCGTTCGAGGCCAAGCTGGCGCTGAGCCAGAAGCGCCGCGCCGCCTTTGCCCAGTTGAAGAACGAAGTGCCGGTGACCCGCGACGGGCAGCGGGTGACGGTGATGGTCAACGCCGGGTTGCGCGACGACCTGGCCGCGCTCGACCTGACCGGCGCCGACGGCATCGGGCTGTTCCGCACGGAGTTCCAGTTCCTGGTGTCCGCCACCCTGCCCCAGCGCGAGGCGCAGCGACGGCTGTACAAGGATGTGCTGGAAGCCGCGGGGGATCGCCCAGTGGTGTTCCGCACCGTCGACATCGGCGGCGACAAAGCGCTGCCCTATCTCAACCATGACGAGCATGGCGAGGAAGAGAACCCGGCCATGGGCTGGCGCGCGCTGCGGCTGGCGCTGGACCGCGATGGTTTGATGAAGGCGCAGGCCCGCGCGCTGGTCGAGGCCGCGGCGGGGCGGACGCTGAATGTCATGTTCCCGATGGTGTCCGAGCCCTGGGAGTTCGACGAGGCCAAGGCGCTGTTCGAGGCGCAGCGGGCGTGGCTGGCGGCGCGGGGCAAGAAGCTGCCGCTCGAGATCCGCTATGGCGCGATGCTTGAAGTGCCGGCGCTGGCCGAAGTGCTGGACGTGCTGCTGCCGAAGGTCGACTTCCTGTCGATCGGCACCAACGACCTGACGCAATTCCTGTTCGCGGCCGACCGCGCGCATCCCAAGCTGGCGCTACGCTATGACTGGCTGAGCCCGTCGATCCTGCGCTTCATCCTCCGGGTGGTGCAGCAGGCCGACGCCGCGGGCGTGCCGGTGACGGTGTGCGGCGAAATGGGCGGGCGGCCGCTGGAAGCGATGGCGCTGATCGGGCTGGGCATTCGCCGGCTGTCGATCACCCCGGCGGCGGTGGGGCCGATCAAGGCGATGGTGCGCTCGCTCGACCGCGAGGGGGTAGTGGCGATGCTGGCTACGTTGCTCGCCGAGCCTCGCACGCCGGTTCGCGACGCCCTTACGGCCTGGGCGGCGGAGCATTCGGTCGAACTCGCCTGATTATCCGGCGATTTGCCGCGTCGCGGCGTTGACAGCGGGGGCGGCGTGGGGGACATCCCCCGCCAACAGGCGCGGCAGCGGTGCCGACGCCTTGGCCGGAGACCAGGATGGAAGGCGACAGTGCCGCTAACGCCAACACGACGCCGGTAGGCGCGGGCGCCAGGCTGCGCGCCGCGCGCGAGGCGCAAGGGTTGGACCTGGCGGAGATCGCCGTGCGCACGCGTATCCCGCAGCGCCACCTGGAGGCGATCGAAACCGGCGATTATTCCGGGCTGCCCTCTTCCACCTACGCGCTGGGCTTTGCCAAGGCCTATGCCCGCGCCGTGGGCGAGGACGAAGTGGCGGTCGCGCATGACGTGCGCGGCGCGTTGGGCACGCTGCCCGAGCGTTCGGCGCCGCCGCAATATTATCCGCTGGACGATCCGGGCCGAGTGCCCTCGCGCGGGTTCGCGTGGAGCGCGCTGGTGGTCGCGGTCCTTGTGCTGCTGGGCGTCGGCCTGTGGTATGGCACTAGCCTGTTCCGATCGAGCACGCCGCCCGAAGACGTGCTGGCGCCGCTCGACACGCCGGCGGCGGGAAGCCCCTCGGCGCCCGGCGTCGCCGTCGCCCCCTCCCCCACGCCGATAGCCGGTGGACAGGTGACGCTGGTCGCGACCGAGACGGTGTGGCTGCGCGTACGCGATGGCGCGGGCAATCGGCTGTTCGAGAAGGAAATGGCCAAGGGCGAACGCTTCGATGTGCCGCAGAATGCGCAGGATCCGGTCGCGCGCACGGGCCGCCCGGACCGCGTCCAGGTGCTGATCAACGGATCGCAGGTCGCGCCGCTCGGCACGGGTGTGGAGACGGTGAACGTGCCGGTCAGCGCAAAGGCGCTGCAGGCGCGGGGCAGCGCCGGGGCGGATGCCGCCGCCGGCAATGCCAGCGCGCCAGCAGCCGAGTGAACGGGCGACAAGCCTGCCAACTTGCGCTATGACGCTGAACCTCAAGTTTTCTTTCAGCGAATCCACCGGGGGGTGTGACCTGATGCGTATCATGATGGCCGCGGCAGTTGCCGCCGTGGCGCTAGGAACCGGCGGCGTGGCGCAGGCCCAGACCGTGGAAGTCCGTGTCGACAAGCTGGAGCGCGAAATGCGCGCGGTGCAGCGCAAGGTGTTCCCCGGCGGCGCGGGCCAGACGGTCGAGCCGCAAATCACCCCCGAAGTGAACACTGTGGTTCCCGGCGTCCCGGCGAGCAGTCCGCTGGCCGACCTGACTCAGCGCGTGTCGTCGCTGGAAGGCCAACTGGCCACGCTGACCGGACAGGTCGAACAGAGCCAGTATCGCCTGCGCCAGTTGGAAGACGCGTTCAACGCGTACAAGGCCGCCACCGATGCGCGCATGAAGGGCTTTGAGGCGCCGCGCGCGCCCGCTCCCGGCGCGGCCGTGACCGGCGATACTGCCGAAGTCGACCCGGCGCCCGAGACCGCTTCGCGCCCTGCCCCGGCACGGCCCGCCGCTGACAAGCCGGCGGCCAAGCCGACCGGTGCACGCGCGCAGCAGCTGGCGGCGGTCGCCAAGCCGAGCAGCGGCGACCCGGCGGAAGACGCCTATACCTATGGCTATCGCCTGTGGCAGGCCAAGCTGTACCCCGAGGCGCGCGCGCAGTTCGAGACGGTGGTGAACAAGTATCCGCAGCACCGCCGCGCCAGTTATTCGCAGAACCTGCTTGGCCGCTCCTATCTCGACGCCGGTGCGCCGAGCCTGGCGGCAGTGGCGTTCTATGAAAACTACAAGAAGAACCCCAATGGCGAGCGGGCGCCCGACAGCCTGTATTACCTGGCCGACGCGCTGACCAAGCTGAAGAAGCCGTCGAGCGAAGTGTGCAAGGTCTATAACGAGCTGTCCCAGCTTTATGGCGACCGCCTCTCGGCCGAGATGAAGGCCGGGGTCGCAGAGGGCCGTGCCACCAACAAGTGCAAGTGAGCTGACGCCGCCCGCCGATCTGGTCGGGCGGTTCCGGCGTGATCTGGAGGCGCTGACCGGAGCGGCGCCATCGCCCGAGCGAAAGCTGGCGCTGGCGGTCTCTGGGGGTGGCGACAGCTTGGCGCTGCTGCTGCTGGCCGCCGCGGCATATCCGGGTGCGGTGATCGCAGCGACCGTGGATCATGGGCTGCGGCCCGAAGCCGCCGGGGAAGCCGCGTTCGTCGGATCGATCTGTGCCCGGCTGGGTGTGCCGCACCAGGTGCTCGTGGCGCCCGAAGACGCCGATCTCCATGGAAACCTTCAGCAGGCGGCGCGGCGGCTGCGCTATCGCTTGCTGGGGCGCTGGGCGGGCGACGCGGCGTGGCTGGCGGTTGCGCACCAGCAGGACGATGTCGCCGAAACCTTTCTGATGCGGGCGCGGCGCGGCGCCGGGGTCGGCGGGCTGGCCGGAATGGCCGGGCGCCGCACGTTGCGGCCGGGCCTCCAACTGGTGCGGCCGCTGCTGGGGTGGCGCCGCGCCGAACTCGCCGCTGTGGTGGAGGCGGCGGGGATCGAGGCGGTGGAGGATCCTTCGAATCGTCACCCACGCTTCGATCGGGCGCGGATGCGGCAGCTGCTGGCCGGCACGGCTGAGTTGCGGCCCGAGCGGCTGGCGCTCGCGGCGAGCAACCTGCGCCATGCCGAGGACGCGCTTGCGCACTATGCGGCGCAGGAATGGGAAAGCCGGGCGCGGGTGAGCGAGGATGGGCGGCGTGTCGCCCTAGTGGTCGCCTCCCTGCCCTATGAAATCAGGCGGCGCCTGGCCCGGCAGGCGATCCTGCAAGTGCTTGAGGCAGCGCAGCTATCCCCCGCGCCTGCGCTCGACCGGCTCGATGCGCTGGTGCAGCGGCTGGACGCGGGGGGCACCGGTACGATTGCGGGGGTGAAAGCGAGCGCCAAAGCTGCGACATGGGCGTTCAGCGTGGCACCGCCGCGGCGATCACACTGATCAACGTTGTTCCATTGCGATTAACCTGGACGCACCTATCTTGAGCGTCGGAAAGGTACCGAGCACCACATGAACGACAACGACAAGCAGCAGGGTCCGGAAAACGGCGGCAACCCGTGGATGAAGAGCCTGTTGATCTGGGTGGGCATCCTGGCGGCGCTGGCCCTGTTCGTCACGATGTTCGACGGCCGCAGCACGGCGGCGCAGGGCGATTCGATCGCCTATTCGAGCTTCTTGGACAAGGTGCAGTCGGGCGAAGTGAAGTCGGTGAACGTCACCGGTGGCACGGGCGGCACCAGCACGGTGACCGGTACGCTGTCGAGCGACGCGAAGTTCCGCACCAACGCGCCCTATGATCCCCAGCTGATCCAGACGCTGCGCGAAAAGAACGTCACCATCAACGCGCGCCCTGAAGAGCAGCCGTCGGTGTGGTTCTACATCCTGTATCAGTCGCTGCCGTTCCTGCTGTTCCTGGGCATCGCTTTCTTCGTGGTGCGCCAGATGCAGAAGAATTCGGGTGCGGGCGGCGCGATGGGTTTCGGCAAGAGTCGCGCCAAGCTGCTGACCGAAAAGCATGGCAAAGTGACCTTTGACGACGTTGCCGGCATCGACGAGGCGCGCGAGGAATTGCAGGAGATCGTCGAGTTCCTGAAGGTCCCGACCAAGTTCGCCCGTCTGGGCGGCAAGATCCCGAAGGGTGCGCTGCTGGTGGGTTCGCCCGGTACCGGCAAGACGCTGCTTGCCCGCGCCATTGCGGGTGAAGCGGGCGTGCCGTTCTTCTCGATCTCGGGCTCGGACTTCGTCGAAATGTTCGTCGGCGTCGGCGCCAGCCGCGTGCGCGACATGTTCGAACAGGCCAAGAAGTCGGCGCCGTGCATCATCTTCATC
The DNA here is from genome assembly GCF_021043375.1 of Sphingomonas sp. IC-56. Taxonomy (GTDB): domain Bacteria; phylum Pseudomonadota; class Alphaproteobacteria; order Sphingomonadales; family Sphingomonadaceae; genus Sphingomonas. The sequence continues at coordinate 328,741 of NZ_JAJNDV010000003.1, read as the reverse complement.
GACGAAATCGACGCAGTCGGCCGTTCGCGCGGCGGCGGTGTCGGCAACCAGAATGACGAGCGCGAGCAGACGCTGAACCAGTTGCTGGTCGAGATGGACGGCTTCGACGCAAATGAAGGCATCATCATTGTCGCGGCGACCAACCGTCCCGACGTGCTGGACCCCGCGCTGCTGCGCCCGGGCCGCTTCGACCGCCAGGTGGTGGTGCCGCGTCCGGACATCGAAGGCCGCGTGAAGATCCTGGAAGTCCATATGAAGAAGGTGCCGCTGGCACCCGACGTGGACAGCCGCACCATCGCACGCGGCACCCCGGGCTTCTCGGGCGCGGACCTGGCCAACCTGGTCAACGAGGCCGCACTGTTGGCAGCACGCCGCGGCAAGCGCCTGGTCGCGATGAGCGAGTTCGAGGACGCCAAGGACAAGGTAATGATGGGCGCCGAGCGCCGGTCGATGCTGATGACCGAGGACGAGAAGCGGATGACCGCCTATCACGAGGCCGGTCACGCGGTGGTGGCGCTGCACGAGCCGGCGTCCGATCCGATCCACAAGGCGACGATCATTCCGCGCGGCCGCGCGCTGGGCATGGTGATGCGCCTGCCCGAGCGTGACCAGAACTCGATGCACCGCGACCAGATGTATGCGCATCTGTCGATCGCGATGGGCGGCCGCGTCGCCGAGGAACTGATCTTCGGTTATGACCGGGTGTCTTCGGGTGCTTCGTCGGACATCCAGTCGGCAACGCGCCTTGCCCGATCGATGGTGACCAAGTGGGGCATGTCCGAGGCGGTGGGTCCGCTGGAATATGCCGAAGAGGATAATGGCTATCTGGGCTATGGCGGCAGCCGCGCGGCGCACATGTCCAACGAGACCGCGCTGCTGATCGATGCCGAGATCAAGAAGCTGGTCGAAGGCGGCCTCAACCGCGCCAAGCAGGTGCTGACCGATCATATCGACCAATTGCATGGCCTCGCCCAGGCGCTGCTGGAATATGAGACGCTGACTGGCGACGAGATCAAGCGGGTGCTGGCGGGCGAGCAGATCGACCGCGATGACCCCGGCGCAAAGGCGACGGTGGTGGCGACCGCGGGGACGTCGATCCCCAAGATCCGCAAGCCCAAGGGTCCGTTCGGGAACCCGGCACCGCAAGGGGCCTGATCTCCCAGCATCTATGTACAGGGATGAGCCCTCCTCCGGGATGCCGGAGGGGGGCTTTTCCTTTGCCTGTTCGTCTTCAGCGTAGAATTCCGGAGCCCGGTGACCAGGCTGTGCGGCCGCTTTCTTCCTACAAAGGCCTGGAGGAGCTTCGGCTCAACGCACAGGCGGAGGTTGCGGGCATGACACGGACGTTCCAGCGCTGGCACCCTTCCAGGAAGATGCTGGCGGCGCTTTCGGCGCTGGCGCTGCTTACGGGCGGCATTGCCGGCGTCGGCTATGTCATGGCCGACCAGGGCACGACCGCTCCGGTGATGTGACGCAGCGGATCGGCCGCCGCCGCTACCCCGTCGCGCCCATCGCCAGCAGGATCAGCACGAACAGCATGAGGATCAGCCCGATAAAGACCGACAGGATCACCGAGCGGACGATCGCGGAGGTCCAGCTGAGGCGGTAGGCCTGTTGCAGCTGCCGGGTGATGTGGATGAAGGGAACGAACAGCCCCAGCGTCTGGATCAGGCCGGACGATACGCCCACTGCCCTTCCCACGCTGAGCACGATGAACAGCAGCGACATGAACGCAATCGAATAGATGATGAAGATTGCGTGGTCGTAGAGCCTGAACTCGCGCTTCCAGAAGAACAGCAGCCACAGGAACGGCAAGGACAGCGGGATCAGCAGCCAGGAGAATTTATAGCCTGACGACTGCAGCTTGTAGAGCATCAGCGACGGGTTCTTCTGCCACTTCTCGATACCGTGATCGACGAAATAGTATCCGGTATAGCTGCCCTTCTCGGAGTCCGGGACCTCGCCCGCCTTGCGAAGCGGCAGGGCGGCGGCTTCGAGCACCTTCAGGCGAGCGTTAGCGTCGTCGATGCGTTCCTGCTCGTCGACCCGGTCGGGATCGCTGGCGGGAAGCTTGTCGCGGTCCTTGATGGCGTCGTCGCGGCGTTCGAGCACCGCCTTGTGCTCCTGCTCGATCGCGGCAAGCGACTTGACTGTGTTGGCCTTAAGATCGGTGCTGGGCGTGACGCCGACCCAGGAAAAGACCGCGAACATTGCGAACAGAGAGAAGAGGAAGATCGCCATGGGCGAGACGAAGCGCGCGCGCTCGCCAGCGATGTAGCGGCGGGTGAGGTCGCCCGGACGCCAGGCGAGCAGCGGCAGCGTGTGCCAGAACTTGCCTTCGAAATGAAAGACGCCGTGGACGATCTCATGCCCCACGGCGTGGAGCGAGCGGTGGACATGGCCCGGCTGCCCGCAATGGTGGCAATGCTCGCCGATCAGCGCGGTGCCGCAATTGAGGCAGAGGCGGCCATGGCCGTGCGCGCCGCTGTCCGGTGTGGCGTGATCCATCGCCCGCCCGAGCAGCGCACCCGTGACGAGTTCGCCCGCCGCTTCCATTCCCCCCATGGTGCACCTGTTCCGTTTCCCCGCAAGCATGCTAGCAGAGGCACATGGCCGATGCCGAGAGTGAAAATCTGATCGCCGACATGGGGGCGCGGGCCCGGGCGGCGTCGCGGGTGCTTGCGGGCATGCCGAGCGACGTCAAGCGTCGGGCGCTGCTGGCGGGTGCAGAGGCGCTGCGGGCAGCGAGCGAAGCTATTCAAGCAGCCAATGCGCAGGATGTCGCCGCGGCGGAGGCGGCCGGATTGTCGGGCGCGATGCTGGATCGGCTTCGGCTCGACGCGGGCCGTATTGCGGCGATGGCCGACGGTGTCGCCGCGGTGGCAGCGCTCGCCGACCCGGTCGGTGCGGTGATCGAGCGGGTGGAGCGGCCCAATGGGTTGCAACTCAGCCGCGTGCGCGTGCCGATCGGCGTGATCGGCATCATCTACGAAAGCCGGCCCAATGTGACCGCGGATGCCGGCGCCTTGTGCGCAATGGCGGGCAACGCCGTGATCCTGCGCGGCGGATCCGAGGCGATCCGCAGCAACCGGTCGGTGCATGCAGCTTTGGTCGAGGGACTGGTGGCAGGGGGTATGCCCGCCGACGCGGTGCAACTGGTGCCAGTGACCGACCGCGCGGCGGTGGGCGCGATGCTGCGGGCGGTCGGCATGATCGACATGGTGGTCCCGCGCGGGGGCAAGGGGCTGGTGGCCCGGGTGCAGGCCGAGGCGCGCGTGCCGGTGCTGGCGCATCTCGACGGGCTGAACCACACCTACATCCATGCCGCCGCCGATCCGGCAATGGCGCGCGACCTGGCGCTGAATGCCAAGATGCGGCGGACCGGGATCTGCGGCGCGACCGAGACGCTGCTGGTCGATCGTGGCTTTGGCGGAACCGCAGCGGTGCTGGCGGCGCTGGCCGAAGCCGGTTGCGAATTGCGCGGCGACAGCGACGTACAGGCGATCGATCCGCGGATATCGCCGGCATGTGCAGAGGATTGGGATACCGAATACCTCGATGCCGTGCTCTCGGTGAAGTTGGTGGACGGGCCCGACGCAGCGATGGCGCATATCGCCGCGCACGGATCAGGGCATACCGATGCAATCGTCACGCAGGACGCCCACGTGGCCGAGCGGTTCCTGGCGCAGGTCGATAGCGCGATCGTGATGTGGAACGCGTCCACGCAGTTCGCCGATGGCGGCGAGTTCGGGCTGGGCGCGGAGATCGGCATTTCCACGGGGCGGCTGCATGCGCGCGGGCCGGTGGCGCTGGAGGGGCTGACCACCTACAAATGGGTCGTGCGCGGAGCCGGTCAGGCGCGGCCTTGAAGCATTGCTGCACGAGGCGTAGTTTGGGCGCATGAACAAGCCCGCCGCCATTACGGCCCATGTGGACGCCGACACGCTCGCGATGGTCGAAGAATTGGCGGCGGCGCAGGGACGCAGTGTGGCGGACTTCGCCGCGGAGGTGATCCAGCGGGTCGCGGAGAGCGAAGCCGACTATCGCGCCTTCATACAGGCGGGAATCGACGCTGCCGATCGCGGCGAGTTCGTGTCGCACGAAGACGTGATGGCCGAGTTGGATGCGATGATCGAGCGGCATGAGGCGCGATGCCGAGGCTGAACTGGACGGTACCGGCGCGCGACGACCTCCGCCAGATCAACGCTTGGCTTACCGAGAACCGCACCGGCAGCTTCGCGGCACAAATCGTGAGGAAGATCCGGGCGCGCGCTGCCTTTCTCGAAAACTTCCCTACGGAGGCAGGCCCGGCAAGGATGGTATTCGCGTCTTGCGCGTCCACGACACCCCTTTGCTGATCTTGTACCGTCTGCCCGATGGGAACACTGTCGATGTCCTGCGCGTCCGCCACGAGCGCGAAGACTGGCTGATCGAGCGCTGAAACGCATCGGGCTTCTGGGCGGGTCGTTCAACCCGGCGCATCGCGGGCATCGGCGGATCTCGCTTGGCGCGATGCGGGCGCTCGGTCTGGATGAAGTGTGGTGGATGGTTTCGCCGGGCAATCCGTTGAAGGCCGAAGCGGGCATGGCACCGCTCGCGGCAAGGCTAGCGTCGGCGCGCAAGGTGGCGGGGCATGCGCCAATCCGGCCGAGCGCGATCGAGACGGAATTGGGGACGCGCTACACCGCCGATACGCTGGCCAAGCTGGTGAAGCGATACCCGCAGCACCAGTTCATATGGCTGATGGGCGCGGACAATCTGGCGCAGTTTCACCGCTGGCGCGCGTGGCGGCGGATCGCGCGGACGGTTCCGATTGCGGTTATCGCGCGCCCGGGCTATACTGCGCGGGCTCACGCAAGTCCTGCGATGAGTTGGCTGCGGCGCGCTGTGCGGCCCGCAGGCCAGGCAAAGAACTGGACGTGTTGGAGATTGCCGGCCCTCGTGTTGCTGCGCTTTCGCCCCGATCCGACTTCAGCGACAAGCCTTCGGGCTGTCGATCCCGCCTGGCACCGGCACTTCCCGGGCGGCAATCGAGACACCATATCGATTTCGTCCGTGCCGACACCAAGCGTCAGCACAGACGTTTTGGAACCTTAAGGAGCTATCTTGGCAACTACCCCCCATGTGCAGGCGATCGCCGATGACGCCGATGCGCTGCACAAGCTGATCCTCGACTCGCTGGAGGACGATCAGGCGGTCGAGACCGTCTCGATCCCGCTCGCCGGAAAGTCGAGCATCGCCGATTACATGGTCGTCGCAAGCGGCCGATCGACGCGCCAGGTGGCGTCCATGGCCGCCAAGCTGGGCGAGAAAATCAAGGCGCAGACCGGCCGCAGCCCGCGAATCGAGGGCCTGGCCACCGCCGACTGGGTGCTGATCGATGCCGGCGACGTGATCGTCCACCTGTTCCGCCCCGAAGTCCGCACCTTCTATAATCTGGAGCGGATGTGGGCGTTCGGAGACACTGCCCCGGCCGCCAAGGCCTGAGCAACCTCACCGATGCTGCTCCACATCGTGGCGCGGGGGCGCATCGGCCGGTCACCCGAAGCCGAGCTGGTCGAGCGCTACCTGAAGCGCGTGGCCTGGCCTACCCGCGTCACCGAGCTTTCCGATACCGGCGGCAAGGTGCCGCCGGTCGAGCCCGCCACCCGCATCGTGATGCTGGATGAGAAGGGCGAAAACCTGCCTTCCAAGACGATGGCCGAGCGGCTGGGCCGTTGGCGCGACGACGGCATCCGCGAGACGCGCTTCCTGATCGGTGCCGCCGACGGATTCGACGACGCGCAGCGCCAACAGGCCGATATGCTGCTGTCGTTCGGCAAGGCGACCTGGCCGCACATGATGGCGCGAGCGATGCTCGCGGAGCAATTGTGGCGGGCTTCGTCGATTCTCGCAGGCCATCCCTATCACCGGGAAGGGTGATGGGGGTGTTTTCGGTTAGAAGTGGGCAGATTGCTTCCCCTCCCTGCAAGGGAGGGGATCAAGGGGTGGGTTGTAGCGTCAGCCGGGGCTCGATGCCCCGGGTGGCGCTCTTCTGATGCGAGCTTGGAGTCTCTTGGGCGCGCAGACGCGCGCACCCACCCCTAGCCCCTCCCTTCTAGGGAGGGGAATTATCTGCGTGATTGCCCTCACCGCAATTCTCGCAACCGGGAGCCTAGCCGGAGCCCAAGCCCCCACTCTCGGCGACCAGCAAGTGCGGCTAAAATCCGCCGCAGCCGAGGCGTCGGCTGCACGGGAGCGAGCCCGGACGCTGGAGCGGGCGGCCGCTGCGGAGCGCGACCGGGCGGCGCAGGCAAAGGCAGAAGAAGCGGCGGCCAACGAGCGGATCCGGGCGGCGGAGGCGGACATCGCTGCGGCCGATGCGCGGATCGCGATCGTCGACCGCTTGCTGGCAGCGCAGCGCGCCGGATTGAGCGCGCAGCAAAGCCCGATTCTGAAGCTGCTCGCCGCGTTGCAGTCGATGGCGCGCCGGCCGCCGATCCTGGGGCTGATCCAGCCGGGATCGACCGCCGACATGGTGCATGTCCGCGCAGCGCTGGGCGCCGCATTGCCGCTGGTCGAAGCCCGCACCGCGGCCGTTCGCGCCGAATTGCAGCGGGTCGGCCAGTTGCGCGCCACCGCGGGCACCGCCGTCGCACGATTGCAGCAGAGCCGCGCGCGGCTGGAGGATGAGCGGCTGGCGCTGGTGCAATTGGAGGCCGAGCATCGGCTGCGCTCCGAGGCGCTGGGGCGCACCGCCCTCGTGGAGAGCGACCGGGCGATCGCGATGGGCGAGCGCGCGCGTGAGATCGCCGACCAGATGGAAGTCGCCGGGAGCGTGGCCGAGATACGGGCGTCGCTTGCCGGGCTGGAGGGGCCCCTGCCCCGCCCGAACGAACGCGACACCCTCTTGGCTAGATCGCCGGGTGGACGTCCCTATCTGTTGCCGGTCTGGGGCCGGCTGGCCACCGGGTTCGGCGAAATGTCCGCGACCGGCGTGCGCGCACGCGGGCTGACGCTTGCCTGTGCCGCTGGGGTGCCGGTGCGTGCGCCCGCGGCCGGTCGCGTCGCTTATGCCGGGCCGTTTCGCGGGTATGGGGGTGTCATCATCCTGGACCACGGAAATGGCTGGACGTCGCTGCTCGCCGGGCTTGGCGGGATGCGCGTGCGAGTCGGTCAGCACGTTGCGCAGGGCGCGCCGATCGGACGCGCCGGCAGCGGCGACAGCCCCCATGTGACGGTGGAACTGCGGCGGCGGGGAACGCCGGTGGACCTTGTACAATTGCTCGACTGACAGGCCGTGAAAAGGCCGCTATCTTTCCCCATATGCGGGGTAATCCCCAGAACTGAAAGTTCGTGTCGATGCTGCGTTCGTTTCTTCAGGTGACTGCCGCCGTAAGTGCTCTGGCGCTGGTTCCCATTGCCTCGGGCGCGATGGCAGGCGTCGATACCGGCAATTACCGCGAGCTCGACACCTTCATGGCCGTGCTGACGCAGGTGAAGGCGAACTATGTCGACAAGGTCGACGACAAGAAGCTGATGGAAGGCGCGATCCAGGGCATGTTGGCCTCGCTGGACCCGCACAGCAGCTATGCCGACGGGCTGGAGTACGACAATCTCCAGATCCAGACCCAGGGCAATTATGGCGGGCTCGGCCTGACGGTCACGGAAGAAGACGGCGCGGTCAAGGTGATCGCCCCGACCGAGGATACGCCGGCCGCACGCGCAGGCATCAAGCCGGGCGACTACATCACCCATATCGACGGCAAGTTCATCGTCGGCGGCAGCCTGGACGAAGCGGTGCAGCAGATGCGCGGCGCGCCGGGCAGCAAGATCGCGATGACCATCATCCGTCCGGGCGCGGACAAGCCGCTACAGTTCACGCTCACCCGCGAAGTCATCGTGCAGAAGCCGGTGAAGTGGGAAGTGAAGAACGGCGTCGGCATCATCAACATCAACACCTTCACCGCGCAGACCGGTGCGGACACGGTGAAGGCCATTCAGGCGATCGACAAGCAGCTGGGGCATAAGCCGAACGGCTATGTGATCGACCTTCGCGCCAATGGCGGCGGGCTGCTGAGCGAGGCGATCGCGGTGTCCGACGTGTTCCTGAGCCATGGCGAGATCGTGTCGCAGCGCGGGCGCGAGGCGAACGACATCGAGCGTTATTATGCCGAGAGCATGGTGCCCGGCGACTTGACCGCCGGCCGGCCGCTAGTGGTGCTGGTGGATGCGGGCACGGCGTCTGCGTCGGAGATCGTCGCGGGCGCGTTGCAGGACCATCACCGCGCGCTGGTGATGGGCACGCGCAGCTTCGGCAAGGGATCGGTGCAGACCATCCTGCCGATGGGCGAGCATGCGGCACTGCGCCTCACCACCGCACGCTACTACACCCCCTCGGGCCATTCGGTGCAGGAGGGCGGGATCAAACCCGACCTGCTGGTGCCGCAGATCTCCGACCCCGATTACAAGACGCGGCCGGTGCTGCGCGAGGCGGATCTGCGCCGCCACCTGATCAACCAAGACAAGGTGGATGATTCGGTGCTGGAGGACGATGCCCGCACCGACCCGCGCTTCTCGGCGACGCCCGACGAGCTGAAGAAGCAGGGGATCGAGGACTTCCAGCTGCATTATGCGATCCAGACGGTCTCGCGCACCGGCGCCAAGGCCGGCCAGGTCGCGGCCAAGAGCCGCTGACGCGATGCGCAAGGATGGACTCCGCACCGCGCGCTGGATCGCGCTGCTCCTGCCGGCGGCGCTGCTCGCCGGGGCTTGGGGATCGCAGCTGCTGGGACTCGTGCCATGCGAGATGTGCCATTGGCAGCGCTGGCCGCATTATGCCGCGGTGGTCGTCGCCGCGCTGAGCTTCGTGGTGCGGCCCCGAGTGGTGCAGATGCTTTTCGTGCTTTTCGCCGGCGTGCTGGTGGCGGTGAGCGGGGCGATCGGCCTGTTTCATGCCGGCGTGGAGTATCACTGGTGGCAGGGCATCACCGCCTGCACCACCAGCCTGGCGCAGCATAGCGATCCGATGGCGATGCTGAAGGAAGCACTGGGCAAGCCGATGATCCGGTGCGACGTGCCGCAATGGTCGTTGTTCGGGATCAGCCTGGCCGGGTATAACGCGATCCTGTCGCTCTCCGGCGCGGTGCTGATCTTCATCCTGGCGGCAAGGAGGCCGCGCGCATGAGCTGGAAGCCCGGAGACAAGCGCGAGGCGCCCGACATGATGGTCCGGGTCGACCAGGCCGGCGAATATGGCGCCACCCGCATCTATGCCGGTCAGCTGGCGATCATGGGCGACCGCACGCCGATGGCACGGATGATCCATGGCATGGCAGTGCAGGAAGAGGAGCATCGTGCGTTCTTCGACGCGATGCTGGCGCGGCGTGGGATCCGGCCGACGGCGCTGCAGCCCTTCTGGAACGTGGCCGGGTTCGCGTTGGGTGCGGCCACGGCGGCGATGGGCCCCAATGCGGCAATGGCGTGCACCGCCGCGGTCGAGACCGAAATCGACAAGCATTACCAGCAGCAGATCGACGATCTGGGCGAAGACGATCCCGAGCTGAGCCAGGCAGTGCTGAGGTTCCAGGCGGAGGAGCTGGAGCATCGTGACACCGCACTGGGCAACGGCGCAGAGAACGCGCTCGGCTATCCGGTTCTGTCGGGGCTGATCCGGCTGGGGTGCCGTGTCGCCATTGCAGTGTCGAAACGGATATGACAGCAAACGCCGCACGGATATGACAGGCGCGGTTAAGCGTTGACCGGGCAAGACCGGGTTCGAAGGAGTAGATCATGCTGAAGCGCATCGCCCTGTTCGCGGCTGTTGCCATCGCGCCGTTCTCGGTCCCGGGCGCTGCGCAGGCGCAGAACGCCGCGCAAAATGGCGTGCTGGTGATCTATGGCGAGGACAAGTGCCCGACCAACTCGAATGGCGAGGAAGTCGTGATCTGCCGCCGGCTGGACGAGTCCGAGCGCTTCCGCATCCCCAAGACGCTGCGTGAGCAGCCGGGCCCGCCGCAGCAGACCGAGAGTTGGGCGGTGCGCTCGCAAGGCGCGCTGGAGGAAGGCGCGTTCGGCACCGGCAGCTGTTCCACCGTGGGCGCGGGCGGCGGCACCGGCTGCTTCGTCCGCCAAGCGCGGCAGGCCAAGGCCGAGTCCAACGCCCGTCGCGAAGCGCAGAACAACCTGCCGCTGCCCTGATCGGCTAAGCCGCCCCGGCGCGGCGCTTATAGATACTCGTCCCAGTGGCGATATGCCGGCTCCTGCGTCAGTTGGGGCCGGTCCGCCTGATCGAGCGTCATATAGGGCGCGTCCTCGATATCCTCGCGCTTAAGGTGGAGGCAGTAGCCGCGTTCCTCCTTGCTATAGGTGAGCATCGACCACGGGATCGGGTAAGCGCGGGTTCCCAGACCCAGGAACCCGCCAAAGGTCAGCACGGCGTGCGTCGCCTGGCCGCTGACCTTCTCGATCATCACCGAATGGATCGCGCCGACTTTTGTGCCGCGCCGGTCGAATACCGGCGTGCCTTCGATCCGCCTGGAAGAGATAAGCTGGTGCGCGACGTCGATCGCGTCGGGCATTTCGGCTGTGTGTAGGTCCGTCATGGCAAGCCTCCGCTGCCCCCCACGACTATTTGGCTGCCGTCGCACTCGCGACTCCCCGCGCCGCCGCTGATTATGCGCCCTTTTTGAAGATGCCGCTACGTCTTGCGCGGATTTTCTACCCATGAAGGCGCGCGGCGAAGCACGCAATCGCCGATGATCCATAGCATCGCCGCGCCCCGGAAAGCTGCGGCCAGTGCGATGTGCGTCGGCGTGGCGGCGGGCCATGCCCCCTCCAGCCCCGCGAACCACCAGAACTCGGCAAAATAAGCGGCAACGTCGCCAGCGACGAACAGCGCGACGGGAAGCAGGCGCGGAGCGGTGAGCAGCAGCGCCGGGTACAGCCACAGGTCGAATTGCGGCGAGTACACCTTGTTGGTGAGCAGGAACCAGGCGAGCACCGGCGTGAACAGCACCCACATATGGTCCCGATGCTGTCGCCAGCCCAGCCTAACGATCAGCGCGAAGCCGCCGAGGAAAAGCGAGGCAGCGTACAGATTGCGCTGTTCGGTCCAGGTGAACCAAAGGCCCGAGTTGGCGAGCACTTCCCAGGTCGCGCCCGCAGTACCCTGGCGTTCCTGTGAAAAGCGGTAGAACTCGCTCCAATTGTCGGGAGCGAGCAACGCGATGGGCAGGTTCACCACGGTCCAGGCGGCGATCGCGGCGGCAGTCACGGTTGCGGCGCGCACGAGACGCTCGCGCCACCCTCCCCTGCCGAACAGCGCCTGAAGCCCGATCAACGGCAGGGCAAGTGCGGGGAACAGCTTGGCGGCGGCTCCCAGTGCGGCGGTGGCGGCGGCCGGCACAAGCCTGCCGGATCGGGCGAACAGCAGCGCGGCGAGCGCCAGGGTGGCGGCTGCCATGTCCCAATTGTGACCGAGGTACAGGACCAACGGCGGGGCTGCCGCCCATGCCCAGAGCCGGCGGCGCTCCACGCCTGCGCGCATCAACATGCGCAGGATCAGCGCGGCGAGCAGGGCATTCGCCAGCGTGACGATCAACAGGAATCGCTGGTCATTGGCGTGCCGCCCGAACACGGCGCGGGTGACGGCGCCCTCCACCCAGATCTGCGCACCGGTGAGAACCGGATATTCCATTCGCGTTTCGAGGTACGGGATCTTGCCCGCTTTGACCTCGCGCACATGCCAGAACGGAACCACATCGCTGTAGCAGCCGGTGGTATATTGCTCGGCATTCTGCCAGCCGCCGGGTGCGCAGTGGCTCTTGAACAGATATCCAAGCGAACAGGTGAGCGCGAGCGCAAGCCACAATGCGTCCAGCTGCCGGCCTGCCCCTGCCCCCCTCTTTTTCATGCCGGATTCCTTACCGGGTGCGGCGAAGCGCGTCCACTTGCTCTGGACTTTGGCCGACCCAGAACATAGATGGAACGCATGGCCCAGTTGGACGTCCGCGCCAAGCTCGCAATCCTGGCGGATGCCGCCAAGTACGACGCGTCGTGCGCGTCGTCGGGCACGGCCAAGCGCAAGTCGGACAAGGGCGGCAAGGGGCTGGGTTCGACGGAGGGTATGGGCATTTGCCACGCCTATGCGCCGGACGGACGCTGCATCAGCCTGCTCAAAATCCTGCTCACCAACAGCTGCATCTTCGACTGCCATTATTGCATCAACCGCAAGAGCTCGAACGTGCGGCGGGCGCGGTTCACGCCCGAAGAAGTCGTGGACCTGACGCTGAGCTTCTACCGGCGCAACTATATCGAGGGGCTGTTCCTCTCCTCGGGCATCATTGCGTCCTCCAACTACACGATGGAGCAGATCGTGCGCGTCGCGAAGCTGCTGCGGGAGGAACATGATTTCCGCGGCTACATCCACTTGAAGACCATCCCCGATGCCGACCCGGAACTGGTGCATCAGGCCGGCATGTATGCCGACCGCGTGTCGATCAACGTCGAGCTTCCGACCGTAGCCGGGCTGACGCGGCTGGCGCCGGAGAAGTCGGCGCGCCGAATCGAAGGTGCGATGCAGGACGTCCGCACGGCGATCGATGACGGCAGCGACGCGAAGAAGCGCTACAAGTCGGCGCCCCGATACGCGCCTGGCGGACAGTCGACGCAGATGATCGTCGGTGCCGACGCCGCGACGGATGGCGACATTATTGGCCGGGCCGCCGGGCTGTACGACCGGTTCAAGCTGCGGCGGGTTTATTACTCCGCGTTCAGCCCCATCCCCGATGCCAGCGCCGTGCTACCGCTCCAGCGCCCGCCGCTGATGCGCGAGCACCGGCTATATCAGTCGGACTGGCTGATGCGCTTCTACGACTATCAGGCGAGCGAGGTGGCCTCGGCTGCGGACGCGACCACTGGCATGCTGCCGCTCGATATCGATCCCAAGCTCGCCTGGGCGCTGAAGTTTCGCGACCGCTTTCCCGTCGACGTCAATCGTGCGCCGCGTGAGGCGCTGCTGCGTGTCCCCGGGCTTGGCGTGAAGGCAGTGGATGCGATCCTGGCTGCGCGGCGCTGGCGGCGTCTGCGGCTGGCGGATGTGGCGCGGCTGACCGCATCAGTCATGAAGGTGCGGCCGTTCCTGGTGGCCGAGGATTGGCGGCCGGTGGCGCTGGCGGACAAGGCCGAGCTGCGGCCGTTGGTAGCCCCCAAGCGCGAGCAACTGGAGCTGTTCGCCGCCTGAACTGCCGGAGCGAACGATTCGCAGGAGAAACATGCGCCCGCGCGCGCCGTTTGGTGGGGCGAAGGGAATTCCGACATGTCTAATATCTATGAAGTGCTGAAGGCCGATCATGACCGCCAACGCGCGCTGCTGAAGCGGGTTGGCGATCATCCCGGTACGGACCAGCCGCGCAAGGATGCGTTCGAGACGCTGCGGCTGGACCTGCAGGCGCATGCCGCCGCCGAGGAAGAGTCGCTGTACGCCACGATGCTGGGTGATCCCGAGCTGCGCGAGGATGCGCGGCATTCGGTGTCCGAGCACAAGGAAGTCGATGATTTCCTCGGCGAATTGCTGGAGCTGGAGTTCGGGACGGCGGAATGGGACGCCAAATTTGGCGAGATGCGCCACCGCTACGAGCATCACATCGACGAGGAAGAGGAAGAGATGTTTCCCACCGCCGACGAGCATCTCCCGGAGGAAGTGGAAGAAGCGCTGGGCGAGAAGTTCGAGGAGCGCAAGCCGGCCGAACTGGAAATCGCCAAGGAGCACAAGCCGGGCGACGAGCGGGAGTGAGGGGCTGCGACCTGAGGCCGGGATCGTTCCCCTCCCTGCAAGGGAGGGGCTAGGCGTGGGTGCGCGGCGCAGCCGCGCTCCATCGCGTGCCACAGGAGCCGCCGTTGGCGGCACCCACCCCCGACCCCTCCCTTGCAGGAAGGGGAGATCCTCATGCGCGTCGTAAGCCTCGCCGACGAGGACGACTTCGAAGGCTGGCGCGATGCGGCACGCGCGCTGGTGCAGGCGCGGGTGCCCGCCTCCGACGTCGTGTGGCAGGTCGGCGATGCGCCCGTCGATCTGTTCGGGGACGAGGCGGTGCTTGAGCCCGCTGCGCCTGCCCCGTTCCGCGTGCCGCGTGCCTTTGTCGACTTGGCCCAGACCGCTGTGCTGCATGCCGATCCGCAGCGCTTCGCCCTGCTCTACACGCTGCTGACAGGTTTGGTTGATCAGCCGAAACGCATCGAAGATCGCGCCGATCCGCTGGTGCGGCAGCTGGAGGAAATGGCCAAGGCGGTGCGGCGCGACATCCACAAGATGCGCGCCTTTGTCCGCTTCCGTGAGAGCGAGGAAGAGGGCGGCACGCGCTTCGTCGCCTGGTTCGAACCCGAGCATCACATTGTGCGGGCGAATGCGCGCTTTTTCGTCGACCGCTTCACCAACATGCGCTGGTCGATCCTGACACCCGAACTGTCGCTGCATTGGGATGGGGAGACGCTGCAGGAGGGGCCGCCGGCGACCAAGGCGGACGCGCCGGAGGGCGATCCCGTCGAGGACGTCTGGAAGACCTACTACGCGTCCACCTTCAATCCTGCGCGGCTGAAAACCGGGGCGATGCTGAAGGAAATGCCGCGCAAATACTGGAAAAACATGCCCGAAACGGCGTTGGTGAAGGACCTGATTGCAGGCGCACGGGCGCGGGAGACGGCGATGGTGGATGCGGCTCGGGCGACGCCCGCCGGCAGCAACAGCGTGGGCGCATGGGAAGCGCTGCGCGACGAAGCGATGGGCTGCACCCGCTGCCATTTGTACCAGCACGCGACTCAGACCGTGTTTGGCGAAGGGCCGGTGGACGCGCGGATGATGTTCGTCGGCGAGCAGCCCGGCGACCAGGAGGATCTTGCCGGCAAGCCCTTCATAGGCCCTGCCGGGCAGATGTTCGACCGCGCGGTGACGCAGGCAGGGATCGACCGCAGCACGGTGTACGTCACCAATTCCGTCAAGCATTTCAAGTTCGAGCCGCGCGGCAAGCGGCGCATCCATTCCAAGCCGGACGCGGGCGAGATCAGCGCATGCCGCTGGTGGTATGAGCAGGAACGGCTTATCGTCCGGCCCGAGATGACCGTGGCGCTGGGCGCGACCGCGGCGCGGCAGATGCTGGGTAAGACGGTGACGATCAGCCGCGAGCGTGGCCGGGCGATCGACTTGCCCGATGGCGGGCGCGGCTGGATCACCATTCATCCCAGCTTCCTGCTGCGCATGCCCGACAAGTCGCGAGTGGAAGACGAGTTCGCGGCGTTCGTCGAGGACCTGAAGGGCGCTGCCGCGACGCTGCGATAAACCGTGTGGAACTTAGGTTAGGTTCCGGCGCTTGGTGCCGCTGGTGCAACGACCTGAAAGGGTGAGGATGAAGTTCGTGATCAAGGCGGCAGCAGCCGCAGGCCTGCTGGCGCTGGGTGCGTGCGGCGGCAACGCCGATGACAAGGCAGCGGAGAACATCGAGGCCGCAGCCGAGAACAAGGCGGACGCGCTGGAAGCACAGGCCGACAACACGCAGAACGAGCAGGCCGAGGATGCGCTGGAAGAGCGCGCCGACGCAGTGCGCGACAAGGGCGACGACCTTGCCGAGAAGGCGGACGACAATGACGACGCCCGCGTCGAGCAGCAGGCCGCCAACCAGATGTAAGCGCCTCCGCCGTTACTGGCGGAACGACTTGGAAGCCCCCGCGTGGCCCTTTGGCCCGCGGGGCTTTTTGTGCCTCTAGCACACGCTCTACTTCCTCGGCCCGAAGTTCAGCCGGCGCGTGACGTTGTAGTCGAGCACGGCCATGACGAAGTACGCCCCAAACTGCTTCACCCGCGTCCACGGCCCAGTACGCTGCTTGTAGAGCTCGGGCGTAATCAGCTCTGACCGGGCAACTTCGCCATCGACATAGCTGCGGACATAGGCGGCAAAGGTCGGGTCGGCGATACGGAACATCAGCTCCAGGTTCAGGAACATCGAACGGATGTCGAAATTCGCCGAGCCGATATGGACGACATCGTCGATCACGAACAACTTCGTGTGCAGCTTGGTCGGTTGATACTCGTAAATCTCGACCTTCTTGCGCAGCAGCCCGGCATAGGTGAAACGCGCCGCCCAGATCGCCGCCCCATGATCGAGTTTCGACGGCAGCACCAGCCGCACGCGGCCACGGCGCCCCGCCTTGTCGAGCCGGCGCAGCATTGCGGGACTGGGGGCGAAATAGGCGGCGATCAAGTCGATGGTGCGCGCGCGCTGCATGTCGCGCTTTACCACCCGCGCCCAGGGCGAAAGCCGCTGCATCGGCCCGCCGAGCAGCCAGCGGGTGGTGCCGAGCGGCTCGCTCCATCGATGCAGCGTCCGCGCAAGCGATCGCATTGACGCGCGCGGGCGGCGGGTCCACTCGGCAAGCGCATCGAAATAGCCGACCAGCCGCGCGGCGGCGGGCCCCTCCACCAGCAGGCCGAGATCGCGCCAGCCATCCTGCTCAGCCGTTTGGAAATAATCGTCTTCGATGTTGAAGCCGCCGATCAGCACCCGTTCCTCGTCAGCGAGCGCCAGCTTCTGGTGGTTGCGCATCAGATAGCGACGGCCCAGGCGCGGCACGAACCGGCACACCCCCACGCCGGCTTCCCGAAGCGGATCGAAGAAGTCGTTGCTGGCGGCCGGTTCGCTGCCCAGCCCGTCGACGATCAGCTGAACCGTCACGCCGCGCCGGGCCGCATCGATCAGCGCGCGGCGAACCGCGTTGCCGGCATCATCGTCGACATAGATATAATAGAGCACGCGCAGCGTGCGCGTCGCCGAGCGGATCAACTCCAGCAGCATTCTCAGACGCTCGGGCCCTTCGGTGACCAGCGTCAGTTGGTTACCGTCGACGGTGAAGCTGGGCTGAGTGGGCATGGGCATCATCCGTCCATGAACGGATTGTGTGACCAGAGCGGGGCTGGCGCCGGCAAGCTCGGCATCGGAATTTCCTGTATGGTCGTGACGCGGATGCAACAGGCCAACCGATAAGGGCCCGCCGGGTTCATCACCCCCGCAAAAAGGCCGGTTTCCTTGACATTCCAGCCGGCCTCGCGTAAGCGCTTTCGCTTTCCGGACAACATAGACCAAGGAAGCGTTCAATGGCGCGCGTCACCGTCGAGGATTGCGTCGACAAGATCCCCAACCGTTTCGACCTGGTGTTGTTCGCTGCGCAGCGTGCGCGGCAGATCTCGGGCGGCGCCGAACTGACCCTGGATCGCGACCGCGACAAGAACCCGGTCGTGGCACTTCGCGAAATCGCCGAGGAAACGGTGCGCCCGACCCATCTGGAAGAAGCTGTGGTGTCGAGCCTGCAGCGCGTGCAGATCGACGACGAGGAAGCGCCGGACGAAGTCGGCTCGCTGTCGGCTCAGGCCGAGGCGCTCCGCCTCACCGCCGCCGCCCCGCCGCGCAACCAGAATCTGGGCGCGGATTACGAGGGCTAAGGCCTTCGCCGTTTAAGTTCCAAAGGCTCCGGAGCGATCCGGAGCCTTTTTCATGTCTAGCAGCGCTGCGGATTAGGAGGGATCGGCCTCCACCTCGGGCGGCCGTACGCCCTTGAAGCCCTGCGCGACCACGAACCATTCCACCGAGCCCTTGCGGCTGGCGGGGGGCTTGGCGTGCTTCACGGTGGTGAAGTTGCGCTTCATTTCCGCCACCAGGCTCGAATCGGCGCCGCCGGCGAAAACCTTGCTGACGAAGGTGCCGCCAGGCTCGAGGACGCGGAGCGCAAAGTCGAGCGCGGCCTCGACCAGGCCCATGGTCCGCAGCGCGTCGGTTTGCGGGTGGCCGACCGTGTTGGCGGCCATGTCGGACAGGATCAGGTCGGGCGCGCCGCCCAGTTCCTCGATCAGCCGCGCGGGCGCAGCATCGTCCATGAAGTCCATCTGAAGGATGGTTGCTCCATCGATAGGATCGACGGGCAGCAGGTCGATTCCGACCACGGCGGCGTTCGGCAGGCGCTTGCGCACGACCTGAGTCCAGCCACCCGGAGCGATACCGAGATCGACGATCCGCTTGGAACCGCGCAAGAAGCCGAACTTCTCGTCGAGTTCGGTAAGCTTGTACGCCGCGCGGCTGCGATAGCCCTCCGCCTTTGCCCGCTTCACATAAGGGTCGTTCAGCTGGCGCTCGAGCCAGCGGGTCGACTGGGCAGTGCGGCTGCGCGCCGTCTTCACCCGCGTATGGCCCCGCGCTCCGCCTCGGCTCACAACCCGCTCCCGTTCATCAATCTGCGCAAAATGCCCTCGCGTATGCCGCGGTCGGCGATGCCGAGCCGTTCGGCCGGCCATAGATCGAGGATCGACTCAAGGATAGCGCAGCCCGCGACCACGAGGTCGGCGCGTTCGTTGCCGATGCACGGTACCTGACCGCGTTCGGCAATGCTCATGGCACCGATCCGGCGGCTGACGTCGCGCATTGCCGCGGACGGCACGATCAGCCCGTCGATGATCGAGCGGTCATAGCTGGGAAGCCCCAGATGCACGCTGGCCAGCGTGGTGACCGTCCCGCTGGTGCCGAGCAGACGCGGCGTGCCGCGCGGCGGCTTCAGCCGGGCGACGAACGGCGCGAAGCTTTCGGAAACCCGCGCACGCATCTCGGCATAAGCCCGCGCGCGACCTTCCGGCGTATCCTCCGCCCTCGCCGACTCGGTAAGCGACACGACTCCCCAGGGCGCGCTGTGCCAGTCGAGGATGCGCGGAACCGGCGAACGCGAATCGACCAGCACCAGTTCGGTCGAACCGCCACCGATGTCGAACACGAGTGCGGGCCCGTCGCCGGGCTCGAGCAATGCGTGACAGCCGAGCACCGCCAGCCGCGCTTCCTCTTCAGCGGTGATGATATCCAGCGCGATGCCGGTTTCGGCATAGACGCGTTCGATGAAGGCGGAGCCGTTGGATGCCTGGCGGCACGCTTCGGTGGCGACCGAGCGGGCGAGCGCCACGTTGCGGCGCTTGAGCTTTTCGGCGCAGATGCGCAGCGCCGCCAGGGTGCGCTCGATTGCCGCGTCGGACAGCTTGCCGCTGCCGGCCAGCCCCTCCCCCAGCCGGACGATTCGCGAGAACGCGTCGATCACCACGAACGCCGAACCGGCAGGCCGCGCGATCAGCAACCGGCAATTGTTGGTGCCAAGGTCGAGCGCGGCATAATGGCGCCCCTCGGGCATCCGCGCACGGATCTGCCGCTCCTCTTGCGGCTTGGGCGCAGGCCGGGGTGGAACATTCCTCCGGCCGCGGGGCAGTCTGGCGGAGCCATCCCCCATGGTTTTACTCGCTTATGTTCTTCCGTCACGGCTCCAACACGGAACCGCCGGTGCTTGGAAGCGAGGCTAGCGCAGCGCGGAGGTCAGAGCAAGCAAGGTCGCAGGATGGCGTTGACAGGGCGGAATCAGCCGACTATTGCGCACCCCTCTTGGTGCCCTGTCGTCTAAAGGTAAGACTACGGACTCTGACTCCGTTAATTGAGGTTCGAATCCTCACGGGGCATCCAAGCTTTCATCTCTTTGCAAATCGTCCCGTCTTCGGGGTCGCGTAGAATTGCCCGCGAGACCCTTCGCGTAGCCGCACGAACCCTTGTCCGCTCGGTACGACGCCCTCGAACTAGTAGTAAGCCTCGCTCTCAGCGCAGCCACCGTAGCATCACCGGAAACGCCCGTGCGTCCGGCACTGCTCGTACCCAGCTTCTGGCTGCCCAAGCACAATCCTGAACCTCGCTGTAACCAGGGACATTCGCGCATAGGTACGCTGTTCGGCCAGCGAAGTGATTATCTTGCCACGGGTCCAGCTTGCCTTGGCGAAACGCGGCTCCGCCCTTTCGGAGGGACACTTCGGCAGATCAGCGCGCTTCCGCCAGCAACGCCGCCATGTTGGCACCCGCCCAGTCGCGTTCGCCCAGTGCGCGCCAGACTTCCTTGCCCGCCGAATCGTAGAGGATCGTGGTCGGCAGGTTCGCGCCCATCCCCAGGCTGAACGCCGCGTCGGCATCTAGATAGGGCTGGAGATGCTTGAAGCCGTTCTTCTGGAAGAACGGGGCGACGACTTCGCCCCCCTTGAAGTCCTGACTGACGGCGAGGACCTGGAGCGCGCCCGCCTTCTGGCCGGCAAGGGCGTCGAGGGTGGGCATCTCCTTAATGCAGGGGATGCACCAAGTCGCCCACAGGTTGAGCAGCACTGGCTTCCCCTTGAAACTGGCGAGCGTAACCGCCTTGCCGGCAGGATCCTTGAAGGGGATGGAAGGCGCCGCCTCTCCCTTGTGACTGCGGTCGACGGTGGTGGTCATGGGTGCGGGAGCGGCGGTGTTGTTCTGCGTCGCTTGCTGCGACGGCTGTGAGGGCCTATCGCAACCGCCGATTGCCACCAAGCCTGTGAGGAGAAGCGCGATAGCTGGGCGCAAGGACAGCTCCAATGCCATGTGGGGTGGGCGGTTCGCCGAAGGGCCGTCCGCAGTGATGCGTGAGATAAACGCGTCGATCCCCTTCGACAAGCGCATGTGGCGTCAGGACATTCGCGGCAGCCAGGCGCATGTCGCCATGCTGGGCAAGCAAGCCATCGTTGCGGCGGAGGATGCCGCGCGCATCGCGCAGGGGCTGGAACAGGTCGCGGCCGAGTTCGAGGCCGAGGGCGTGCCCGACGACCTGAGCCTGGA
Source organism: Sphingomonas sp. IC-56 (assembly GCF_021043375.1). Lineage (GTDB taxonomy): Bacteria > Pseudomonadota > Alphaproteobacteria > Sphingomonadales > Sphingomonadaceae > Sphingomonas. Next base: position 308,076 of record NZ_JAJNDV010000003.1, on the reverse strand, counting down.
AGACATCCACATGCTGACCGAGGCGCGGCTGTCAGACCGGATCGGCCCGGTCGCCGGGCGGCTCCACACCGCGCGGTCGCGCAACGACCAGGTTGCGACCGATTTCCGGCTGTGGGTGCGCGACGCGATCGACCAGGTCGAGGCGGCACTCGACACCCTGCAGGACGCGCTGCTCGCGCGTGCGGAAGAGCATGCCGCGACGGTGATGCCGGGCTTCACCCATTTGCAGAGCGCGCAGCCGGTTACGCTCGGGCATCACCTGATGGCCTATTTCGAGATGATCGGGCGCGACCGGTCGCGCTTTGCCGATGCGCGTGCGCGGATGAACCTGTGCCCCTTGGGATCGGCGGCTTTGGCCGGCACTGGCTTCCCGCTGGATCGCGAAGCCACAGCGGCAGCGCTGGGCTTTGATGGTCCGACACGGAATTCGCTCGACTCAGTATCGGATCGCGACTTTGCCCTCGAATATCTGACCTGTGCCTCGCAGTGCGCGCTGCACCTGTCGCGGCTGGCGGAGGAATTCGTGATCTGGGCGAGCCAGCCCTTCGGCTTTGTCAGCTTGAGCGATCAGTGGTCGACCGGCAGTTCGATCATGCCGCAGAAGCGCAATCCGGACGCGGCCGAGCTGGTGCGCGGTCACTCGGGGCGGATCACCGGCGCGCTGGTCAGTCTGATGATGACGATGAAGGGCTTGCCGCTCGCCTATTCCAAGGACATGCAGGACGACAAGCCGCCGGTGTTCGAGGCGCACGACCTGCTGGGGCTCTCCATCGCGGCGATGACTGGGATGGTAGAGAGCGCCACCTTCCGGGCCGAGCGGATGCGCGCCGCCGCAGAGGCGGGTTTCTCGACCGCCACTGACCTGGCCGACTGGCTGGTGCGCGAGGCTGGCGTGCCGTTCCGCGAGGCGCATCACATCACCGGGCGTGCCGTGGCGAAGGCTGAAGCGGGCGGCGTCCGGCTCGATCAACTGCCGCTCGATGCCTTGCAAGCAATCGACGCGCGGATCGACGAACGCGTATATGACGTGCTGAGCGTCGACGCTTCGGTGTCGAGCCGCACCAGCTTCGGCGGCACGTCGCCCGTGCGGGTGCGCGAGGCGATCGCGGCAGCGCGGGCGATGCGCGAGGAGGACGGGCGATGAAACGACTCTTGCTGGTGGCAATGGCGGCGGCGCTGAGTGGGTGTGGGGCGCGTGGCGACCTGAAAACGGCCGAGGGCCAGCCGCTCCCGCCCGCGCCTTATGGCGCCACTGCGACGCCGACCCCGGCCGACCTGTTGCAGCCCGCGCCGCAGACGCGGCCGGCGCGCAGCGATGACCTGATCCAGAGCTCGGAGCGCCGGCGCAGCGACGAGTTCGACCTGCCTCCCCCGAACTGACGGACTCCGATGGACCATTTCGAACTGATCGACGGCGAACTTTACGCCGAGAACGTGCCGCTGTCGCGCATTGCCGCCGAAGTCGGCACGCCGGTCTACGTCTATTCTACTGCCACCTTCCAGAGGCACGCACGCGCGTTCCGCGAGGGTCTGGCTGGCATTCCGCGGGCGCGTGTTGCTTTTGCGATCAAGGCCAACCCCAACCTGGCGGTGCTGCGGTTGCTCGCCAATGAAGGCTTCGGCGCCGATGTGGTGTCGGGGGGCGAGCTGGCACGCGCCCTGGCGGCGGGCATGCCGGCGGGGGACATCGTGTTCTCGGGCGTAGGCAAGAGCCGTGCCGAGCTCGACCAAGGGCTGAAGGCGGGGATCGGCCAGTTCAACCTGGAGCTGGAGGAAGAGGGCGTAGTGCTCTCCGAACTGGCGGTGGCGCGAGGTTTACGGGCGCCGGCTACGCTGCGGGTCAATCCTGACGTCGATGCAGGCACGCATGAGAAGATCTCGACCGGACGCGCCGAGAACAAGTTCGGCCTGCCGATCAGCGAGGCTCGGGCGATCTTTGACCGGCTCGCGCCACTGCCGGGGCTGAACCTGCGCGGGGTGGCGGTGCATATCGGCAGCCAATTGCAGAGCTTGGAGCCGCTCGAGCGGGCCTATACCCGCGTAGGCGAACTGGTCGCCGAATTGCGCGCGGCGGGTCACACCATCACTCATGTCGATCTGGGCGGCGGTCTGGGCGTGCCGTACCGACCGAGCGACAATCCGCCCTCGCCCGCCGAATTCGGCGAGATGGTCGCGCGGGTGACACGGGACTGGGGTGTCGAGCTGATGTTCGAGCCGGGCCGGGTAATTGCGGCCAATGCCGGCGTGCTGCTGACGCAGGTGCTGTGGGTGAAGCCAGGCGTCACGCATCCATACGTTATTGTCGACGCGGCCATGAACGATCTTGCCCGTGTGGCGCTGTATGACGCCTATCACGATTTCGTGGCGGTCAAGCCGAGCGGCGAGACGATGGTCGCTAATGTCGCCGGGCCGGTGTGCGAATCGAGCGACGTCTTCGCCAAGGGGCGCGAGATTGACGTGGTGAAGACCGGCGACTTGGCGGTGCTGCGCAGCGCCGGAGCTTATGGGGCGACGATGGCGAGCACCTATAACAGCCGGCCGCTGGTGCCCGAGGTGCTGGTGTCGGGCGACACCTATGCCGTGGTCGCGGGACGGATCTCCGCCGAGACGATCATGGCCGAGGAACATGTGCCGGACTGGCTGAAGTGACACTGCCCGCCCTGGCCTTGTTCGTGAAACTGGCGGGGCGGCCGGTGATCCTGGTCGGCGAAGGCGAAGCCGCCGACGCCAAGCGGCGGCTGCTGGAGCGGGCCGGTGCGGCGATCGTCGGACTTGAGGATCAGGCGAGCCTGGCGGTTGTCGCCTTGGACGAACCCGAGGCGACAGTGGCGGCGCTTCGGGCGCGGGGCGTGCTGGTGAACACGGTCGATCGGCCGGAGCTTTGCGACTTCACGGTGCCGGCGATCGTCGACCGGTCGCCAGTGCTGGTGGCGATCGGGACTGCTGGGGTTTCGGCGGGATTGGCCGCGGCGTTGCGGCAGCGGCTGGAGCTGTTGCTGCCCGCAGGGCTCGGGCGATTGGCCGAAGCGTTGCACGCCGCGCGGGGCAAGATGCGGGCGCGGTGGCCCGATGGCGGCGTGCGGCGCAGGGCATTGGCCGAGGCGTTTGGCGGGCCGCTCGACCCGATGGTAGAGTGTGACGTAGAGGCGGTCGACAAGTGGCTGGCGGAGGGGGAAACCCCCTCTAGTTCGCTGGTGCGCTTCCGGCTTCAATCGGGCGATCCCGATGATCTGACGTTACGGCAGGCGCGGTTTCTGGCACGGGCGGACCGGGTGTTCCACCGGCCCGACGTGCCTGCGGCGATAGTAGAGCGTGCCCGCGCCGACGCGATTCGCATCGCATGTCCGGCACCGCCTGCCGAGCCGGGCGAGGGCATATCGGTGGATCTGGAGATGGCGCGGTGAGCGGCTTTGCCTATGTCGTCCATGACGGCAAGACGCGCAAAACGACGCTGCGCGAGGCGCTGCACGACCAGGCCGACCTCAGCTGGACGCACCTGACCACCAATGACGAGCGCGCCAAGGCGTGGCTGGGCGGCGAAGCGCAGCTAGGTTCGATCGTGCTGGAAGCGCTGACCGCCGCGGAAACGCGGCCGCGCTGCGATGCGGTGGGCGATGGCGCGGTGATCAACCTGCGCGGCCTGTCTTCCGAGGCGCTCGCCAGTTCCGACCCGCTCGCATCGATCCGCATCTATGCGCAGGGCGGTCATGTATTCTCGGTCACCCGCAAGCCGCTCAATGCCCTTGATCCAGTGCGCAAGCAGGTCGAGGCCGGCGAGATCCTGGACCCGGGCGACCTGATCGCCGCGATCGCCCAGGCGATCACCGAGGAACTCGACCCAGTGGTCGCCGATCTGGGCGACTCGCTGGACGAATGCGAGGAGCAGATCGCCAGCAGGCAGGTGTTCGATTTGCGCCGCAGCGTGAATAAGGCGCGCACGCAAGCGATCGGCTATCGCCGCTTCATCAATCCGCAGCGTGCCGCGCTGGAGCGACTGGCCACGCTGCCCGTCGAGTGGCTGCGCGACGACGACCGGCTGCACCTGAACGCCGCCGCCGACCGCGCGGCGCGCATGGCCGAAGAACTGGAGAGCATCCGCGAGCGTGCGGCGCTGATGCACGAATCACTCACTGACCTGCGCGCGGAACAGATCGACCAACGCTCACTGTTGATCGCAGTGGTGGCGATGGTGTTTTTGCCGCTGACGTTTCTGACCGGGCTGTTGGGCATGAACGTCGAGGGCATTCCCTTCGCGCATGCGCCTTGGGCGTTCTGGGGCGTGGTTGCGGTGTGCGTGGTGATGGCGGTGGGGATCGCCGCTTATTTCCTGCGGCGGCATTGGTTTGAGACTTGAGGGGTTGATGCGGAAGTCCTGCCTATAGCACCCTCGTCACCCCGGCCTTGAGCCGGGGTCCCGCTGCCTTTCTTGCCGGCCCTCAGAAGAAGAAGCGGGATCCCGGCTCAAGGCCGGGATGACGGGGGGGTGGGGTGCGGCTGATCGTGACGCGTTGCAGCTGGGCCCCGGCCTTCGCCGGGGAACTGGGCGGGCTTGGCTCAGCGGTTGAGGAAGCCGAAGATCTGGGCGACCATGGTGTCGATGGGGGCTGCCGAGCGGGCGATGGCGTCGCCGGGTTCGCTGGTGTTGATCGCCAGGCCAAGCGGGGTTGGCCAGCCGCGCAGCGAGTGGATGATCGTGCGCAGGGCGTGGAGCGTCGAGACGGCTGCCTGCCAGCCGCCGGCGGTGGCGATCAGGCCGACGGGCAGGCCGTCGAAATAGACGCGGTCGTCCGTACGCAGTTCTTCGACATAATCGAGCGCAGTCTTCACCAGCCCGGACAGCGTGCCGTGATAGCCCGGTGAGCCGACGATTACCGCGTCGGCGGTGCGCAACGCCTCAAGATACTGGGCAATGACGGGATTGCCCGCGCCCATGCCCGGTTCGTAGTGCGGGAAGGCGATGGCATCCCCGGTCAGCAGCGTCGTGCGCGCGCCGCGTGCTTGCGCCGCGGCAAGCGTCGCAGCGAGCAGCCGGCCGGTCGTCGATTCGGTGCGAAGCGTGCCGCCAAGCGCGACGATGTGAGGCTGACTCATGCTGCCTCCGCTAACCCAAAGCCCTGCGGCACGCCAGCGCCGCAGGGCCTGCGCGGGTCAGAAGAACAGCTTGCGCAGCGTCAGCCGCACCGTGCGGCCGGTAGGATCGAGCAGGTTGGGCTGATAGGCGTTGGGGACGACGCCCGCTTCGTCGGTGACGCGGCGGCGCGCGTCGAACAGATTGTCGACGCGCAGGCTGACGCGGGTGCCGCGCAGCCAGGGGTGCTTGAGCAACAGATCGACCTGCTGGCCGAGATCGGCCTGGGCCACCAGGTTGAATCGCGTCAGGCTGCCGAAGTTGAGCGTGTCCCCGCTGCCGAGCGTGCCGGTCGCCACTTGGCTTCCGCTCTCCCAATTGCCCTCCAGCCGCAGGCGCAACCCGTCGCGCTGAACACCGCTCTGGAACTGGATGCTGTGCGCAGGCGTGCCGCCCGACAGATTGCTGGACGCCGCGCCGTTCAGATAGTCGAGCACGGGAAGGCCTTCGCGGATCAGCCGCTCATCCTGGAACACCCAGGTGTGATAGAGGCTGAACTGCACGACATTGCCGCCGCCTCGGCCGCCCGGACCGCCACGCCCGCCGCCAAAGCCGCCACGGCCACCAAAGCCACCCGGGCCGCCGCGCGGCCGCGCCGCTGCCGCCGCGTCGGGGCCCTGCCCCTCCGCCTGTGCCGGGGGCGTGGCGCCGCCCGGAACAGGCGCCGCGCCTGCGGCTGTGGGCGGCGTAGCCTCAGCCTGGGGCTGGTTCGGCCCCTGCCCGCCCTCGCCCCGGTTCCGGCCTGCGCCGCGCTGGTTGCTGCCGAACAGGCTTGGCTGCTGCCCCAGCTTGCGGAACTGTTCGACCTGCGCAGTCAGTTCGGGCGGCAAGGGCTGGCCGGTGCGGCGCGCCTCCTGCATCGCGGTGCGCACTTGCGCGAAGCGCGCCTGCTGGCGCTTCTGCGCCGGTGAAGCGATCGGCAGAAACAGATTGAAGCCCCAGCGCAATTCCTTGCGATCATAGCGCGCGAAGTTGATCGGGCGCAGATCGATGCTGGTCAGGCGCCCGTCCAGGTCTCGTACGAAGCGGTCCGGAAACGCTGCCTCGACTTCAGCGGTGGCGCCGGGAAGGCTGCCGGTCGTGTTGCGATAACGCTGGTTGGTGTAGTTGGCGATCAGGTTGAGATTGGTTTCCTTCAAGGGACGGACATTGAGGCCCAGCTTGAAGACGCGGCGCGTGTCGGCGGACAGCAGCGGGTTGCCGCCGGTGATGGAAGAAACCTCCACGCTCTGGCCGCGCACATAATCGAACACGCGGACATTGGGCGTGACCAACAGCGGATCGCCGAGATTACCGGGGCTGGGCGCATTGCTGTCCCGCGTCCAGCTGACGATCGCGCGTACTGGCTCGATGGGCGACCAGTTGAAGCCATAGCCGGTGCTGGTCAGGCGGCCGAAATCGGAAAGCTCCTCGGCCTCGAAATTGGCGTTGAGCGACAGGTCGCCGATCGCGGAGAGCACTTCGCGGCGGCGGCTGGAAATCGGCAGGTCGAGATTGGCGCGGATGCTGCCGGTGTCGCGCGAAATATCGGCGGTGCGGGCCACACCGTTGCGGAAGGATTCGCTCGACAGGTCCTGGAAGCGGCCGCTGACGCGGATGCTGGCATTGACGTCGCCAGCCGGGAGCTTGAACAAGGCGCCATTGGTGAGCAGATCGATGCGCGCATCGCCGTTGCGCGAATGGCTGGTGTCATCGAGACGCGATGTGAACAGCGACGGCACGAGCGGGCCGAACGGATTGACGCCGGGCGACCGCGCGTCGAGCAGCGCTTGAAGGCCGGTTGGATCGATGCCGCGGTCAGTGGTCGCATCGTTGGTGGACACATCGTAGAGCGCGTTCAGCGACCAGCGCCAGCTGTTCGCCCAGGGCGTGCCATCGCCGTTGACCGTCACTTCGCCATGATACGCGCGCGAGCTGCTGGCGCGGGTGAGCGGAGCGCCGCCATCATAATAGCGCAGCAGCTGCACGTCCTGGCCAAAGGGCGAATAGGGGCTGCCGGCGGGAAGGCGCAGCGCATAGCTGGGCAGGCCGAGCAGCGCGCTGCTTTCGGTGCCGTCGACGCGGAAATTGGCGCTGGCACGGATCTTGTCCGTCAAGGGCCGGCTGTACACGCCGCCAATCGACAGGTTCTTCTGGGGGTTCACCAGCGTGCGGACGTCGGTGAGATCGGTGACATTGGCGCGGTTGGCACCAGCCGCGAAGGCGCCAAGCCCCAGCGGCCCGCCCGCCGCGGCATCGGGCACACCCACGATGCTGACCGCGCCGCCAGCGAGCGCGCTCAGCGCCGGATCAATCTCGCCGCCGCCAAGTGCGGTGATGTTGCCGCGCAGATCGTAGAGCGAGCCGTCCGAGCGCGACACGCCCCGCTCGCTTTCGAGGATGCCCGAGGACTGGTCGTACTGGACGGTGAGGTTGATGCGTTCGTCGCGGCGGATCACATCGACCTTCGCCTCGCCACGGCCACCGGCATTGCCGCCAGCGGTGGGCATCCGGCCCTCGATCTCGGTCGCGAGCGCGGCGAAGCGCGGACGCAGCACAAAGTTGATGACCTTTTGCGTGGCGGTGTAGCCATATTTGAGCGCGACTTCCTCGGGCAGGATGTCGACACGCTCGAGCGCCTCGGGCGGGATGTCGCGTACTTCGCTGAAGCTGGAGCGGCGGCCGCTGAGCAGCACTACCGGGCGTTCGCCGCCGCGGCCCTGACCGGTGCCGAGCTGGGCCGAAAGCTGCGTGATCAGTTCGGACACGCTGGAAGCGCCATAGGCGCGGATCTCGGAGGGCCCGAGCTGCTCCTCGGGCTTGATGTCGCCGGGCACCGCGCCGCGCACCGTGCCGGTGACCACCACTTCCTCAATGGATTCGTCCACCGGCTCGTCCACGGCGGGACCCGCTTTGTCGGCTGGGTGGGCCGGGGCGTCGGCGGGAGCCGTCGTCGTCGGCTGTTCCTGTGCCTGCGCGAGCGCCGGCATCGCGCCGACCATCAGGCCCGCCACCGCGCATCCCCACTTACGCATCGCACATACTCCGAATCTTACCTGCGGGCCGCAAACACCGGGTCCGCCTCTGGTTCGCCGGCTACAAGCGAGTTGTCGCAGAATTGTGCCAGGCCAGGAAAAGAATGGGCTGAAAAAAGAACGGCGCCCCGAAGGGCGCCGCTTTTGGTTTCTGGTGCGGTCGAGAAGACTCGAACTTCCACGGCCTTTCGGCCACAACGACCTCAACGTTGCGCGTCTACCAGTTCCGCCACGACCGCACGTGAAACTCCGTCGGAGACCCCGACGGCTGGTAAGGCAGCGGCCCCTAGCAGGCGGTCCGGGGCATGGCAAGCGGGGTTTGTGCACTTTCCTCGATCCGCATGGCCCCCTAAGCCAGCGGCGATGCTGCTGACCCCTGCCCTTCGCGCCGAAACGCGCCGCATCCTGGCGCTGGCATGGCCGGTGATGCTGACCAGCCTCAACTGGACGGTCCTCCACGTCACCGACGTGGCGGTGGTGGGGCTGACCGGCGCGCACGAGGCCGCAGCGCTGGGAGCGAGCCGGGCGATCACCTTTCCCGGCATCGTCATGGGACTGGGGGCGCTGACCGGGATCCTGGTGCATGTGTCGCGAGCAGACGGCGCGGGCGACCTGCGCGAGACGGGACGCGTGTTGCACCAGGGGTTGGCGCTGGCGGTGCTGCTGGGGCTGGTGAGCGGCGCGATCCTGTTCGCCTTTCCCGGGCCGATGCTGCGCGGGATCGGCGTGGCCCGGGAAACCGCGCCCGCCGCCGCGGCGGTGGTGCGGGTGATGGCGCTGGCCTACCCGTTCCAGCTGGTGATCATCGCCGCGAGCTTCTTCCTGGAAGGGGTGAGCCGGCCGAGGCGAGTGACGGTGGTCAATCTGGCGATCCTGCCGATCAACGCGCTGCTCGCCTGGGCGATGTCGGGTGGGCATTTCGGCTTGCCGGCCTTAGGTGCGGTGGGTGCTGCGGGGGCGACGGCGATCGCCTCGGCGCTGGGCGCGGTGGGGATGGTTGTGGCGGCCTGGACATTGCCGCGGGCCGAGCCCCGCGGCGTGAAGGACCTGTCCGACTTTGCCAGCGCGGCGACGTTCGCGGGGGCGGTGCGGCTGCTGGGGTTCGGGGTGGTGCCGGCGGTGGCGTCAGGGTTAGAGCTGGTGGGCTTCGCGATCCTGATCGCGCTGTCGACCCAACTGGGGGACGTGCAGGCGCATGCGTTTCAGATCGTGTTCTCGATCCACAACGTCACCTTTGCCGTGGCGTTGGGGCTGGGATCGGCGGCGGGGGTGCGGGTCGGCAATGCAGTTGGTGAGGGTGTGCCAGCGGCAGCGGCGGGGCGCACGGTGATCGCCGCGGTGCTGGCGGCGCTCGCGACCGGGCTGCTCGCGCTGGTGCTGGTGGTGATGCCGGGGCCATTCATCCAGCTGTTCCCGGCCGGAGCGGGGGTGCACGCGCTCTCCATGGCGATGCTGGCGATCTGGGCGCCGTTCATCCTGTTCGACGGGGTGCAGGTGGTGTTCGTCTATGCGCTACGCTCGCTGGGCGACCAGGTCGCGGCGGGGGTGAACGGCATCCTCGCCTTTTTCGTGGTGACGGGCGGCACGGGGCTGTGGCTGGTGCGCAGCGGCTATGGGCCGACCGGGCTGGTGCTCGCCTCGGGCATCGGCATGGTCGCAGCGGCGTTGCTCAATGGGAGCCGCTTCGCCTGGATCAGCCGCCGATCTCGCTTGCAAAGCTGAGCTGCACGACCTTGGCGTTGGCCGGCACGTCGACCTTGGCGCCAGTGAAATCGAGCTGGCCATTGGGCGCGAGCTGACGGTTTTCCGGGGTGATCCGCCAGCTATAGACCAGATCGTCCGACGCGTTGCGCAGCTCCACGCGCACATCGGGCACCTGTTGCCGGTCGCCGGTAGGATTGCGGATCTTGCCCGAGACGACCAGCGCCTCGCTGCCATTGGGCATGGTCTTAAGCTCGACGCTCTTGTCTGTGAACAGCAGCGGGGTTTCGACCGGGCCACCGATGCCGAGGCCCAGCTGCGCGGCGATGCCGGGGGCGCCGGAATACAGGATCGCGGCGAGGCCGAGCAGCATCGACACGCCCGCGACGATCGCGGCCGCAGTCCATTTGCGTGCCGGGTTCTTGCGCGGGCGGAAGGGCGGGCGCGGCGCGAAAGGATCATATTCAGGACCCGCATCGGCGAGCGGATCCTCGAACCTGCGCGCCGCCGCAGCCGGTTCGACAGGACGGGTGCGGGGCAGCACGGGTTCGGTGGCGCGCGGCACGGGCGCGGGTTCCGGTGCTGGGGGGGTGGGAACGGGTGTGGGTGCAGGCTGCACCGGCTCCACCGGCAGCTCGCGCTGGGCGAAGTCGGCAACCGCAGGGGCCTGAAACCAGCTGTGCTTGCAATTGGCGCACCGCACCGTGCGCCCCTCGGCGCCGACGGCGTGATCGGGAACGAGGTACCGTGTCCGGCACTGGCTGCATTCGAGGATCATGAAACGTCTCAAGCACCGGCTTGCCCACTGGCCGGCGCAGCGAACCTACCCCGTTCGAATCGGCGTCACAAGAGTCCGCGCCGCGTGGCCCCGTGCGATTCGGGGCGGTCCGCTTGAGCACATGGGGCGGACGTGCAATGGCTGCGCCACGCACAGTAGGGAGCCGGCGGCCGACCCCATGGCCAATATCGTCCAATTCGAGAATGTCGGGCTGCGCTATGGCAGCGGGCCAGAGACGCTCTCGGACGTCAGCTTCACGCTAAAAAGCGGCGCGTTTTATTTCCTCACCGGCGCGTCGGGCGCGGGCAAGACATCGCTGCTCAAGCTGCTTTACCTCGCCCAGCGCCCGTCGCGCGGCGTGGTGCGGCTGTTCGGCGAGGATGCCGGCGCCCTGCCCCGCGCGCGGCTGCCCGGCTTTCGCCGCCGCATCGGCGTGGTGTTCCAGGACTTCCGGCTCGTCCCGCATCTGTCGGCCTATGACAACATCGCGCTGCCACTGCGCGTCGCCGGCGTGCCCGAAAGCGATGTCGAGGCGCCGGTGCGCGAGATGCTCGCCTGGGTCGGGCTGACCGAGCGCAGCCGTGCCAAGCCGCCGACGCTGTCGGGTGGCGAGCAGCAGCGCATCGCCATTGCGCGCGCCGTGATCGGCCGCCCTGAGATCCTGGTTGCCGACGAGCCGACGGGTAACGTCGATCCGGCAATGGCCGAGCGGCTGCTGCACCTGTTTGAATCGCTGAACCGGCTGGGCACCACGGTGGTGGTGGCGACCCACGACTTCCACCTGATCAACCGCATTCCCGCCGCGCACATGATGCGGATCGAAAAGGGACAGCTGAACGACCCCACCGGCGCACTGCGCAACCCGCCGCCGATGCCTGTCTGATGGTGGAATACGGACCCGGCACCGGCGACCGTGGCCTGCTGGACGCGGGGCGGCGCACGCGCGTCATGACCTGGATCATGGCGATCATGCTGTTCCTCACCGTGCTGGCCGGCGCGCTGGGCCTGGGCATGTTCGCCGCCACCGCGCAAATGGACCGCCAGCTGACCGGGCGTCTGACCGTGCAGATCGTCGAACCCGACGCGCAGGCGCGCGATCGCCAGGCCGCCGCGCTGCTGCGCGCGCTTCGTCAGACGCCGGGTGTGGTCCGGGCGGCGGAAGTCGACCGCGCGCGGCTGGCCGAGCTGTTGCGGCCCTGGCTGGGCGATACCGGCCTCGACCCTGAGCTGCCGATGCCGGCGATGATCGACGTCGAACTGGCGGGCAACGACGCCGGTGGCGTGGAGCAGGCGGCGCGCCGCATCGCGCCCGGCGCGCGGGTCGACCGGCACGCGCAATGGCTGTCGCCCGTGCGCGGCTTCATGGTGACGATGAGCTGGCTGGCGGTGGGGCTGATGCTGCTGATCGCGACGGCGACGGCCGCGGTAGTGCTGCTCGCCACGCGTTCGGGGCTGGACACGCATCGGGACACCATCGATGTGCTCCACATGCTCGGCTCCACCGATGTCCAGATCGCCCGCCTGTTCCAGCGGCGGATCGCCTTCGATACGCTGACCGGCGGTCTGGGCGGCGCCGTGCTTGCGCTGGGCCTGGTGTGGTTCCTGCAGCTGCGCATGGCTTCGGTCGGTTCCGAAGTGCTGGCGGGCGTATCGCTGGGGGCGCGCGACTGGCTGATCCTGCTGCTGCTGCCGGTGCTCTTTGCCCTGTTGGCGACCGTGGCGGCACGCGTGGCGGTGCTGCGTACGCTTGGGCGGACGCTATGATCTGGCGCACGCTCCTGTTGCTGGCCGTTGCCTGGGCTGCGGGGTTTGGCATGTTCATGCTGTCGCTCGGACGGCCGCTCGATGATCGCAAGACCGATGCGATCGTGGTGGTGACCGGCGGGCCGGGGCGCATCGACCGCGGCTTGAAGGTGCTGCGCGACCGCGACGCTGAGCGGATGCTGGTGAGCGGCGTGGATGTCGATGTGCGGCCGGTGGAATTCGCCGTCGAGTACAAGATCGACCGCAAGCTGTTTTCCTGTTGCATCGATCTGGGCTGGCAGGCTGTGGACACGCGATCCAACGCCGAGGAGACCGCCGCCTGGGCGAAGCGCCACGACTTCAAGTCGGTGCGGCTGGTGACGACCGACTGGCACATGCCGCGCGCGCGGATGGAACTGGCGCACGCGCTAGGCAGCCGGGTGGAGATCGTCGGCGACGGCGTGCGCAGTGTCACGGGCTGGCGCGTGTTGATCCGGGAATACAACAAATATTTGGTGCGCCGCATCGCCTTGTGGCTGGGCGCGAGCTGATGGAGCGGCTTCGCGAACTGATCTTCAAGACCGCGTTCTTTGGCGGTTCGGTGCCGATCGTGCTGCTCGCGCCGGTGGCCGCCTGGTTCGGGGAGCGGTTCTTCCGCAGCTGGGTGGTGGGTTGGACGCGCTATCATGGCTGGTGCGCGCGCACCCTGATGGGCATCCACACGCGTTTCGACGGACAGCCGCTGCCGGGTGCGGCGCTGTATGCAGCCAAGCACCAGAGCTTCTACGAAACCTTTGAACTGGTGCGCCTGCTGGACGCGCCGGCGGTGGTGATGCGCCAGGAATATGCCCGCATCCCGTTTTGGGGTTGGGCGGCGCGGCGCTATGGCATCATCGTGATCGACCGCAGCGGATCGGCGTCCGCGCTGCGGCAGATGATGCGCGAAGCCAAGGCCGCGGGTGCGGCGGGGCGGCCGGTGGTGATCTTTCCCGAAGGCACGCGTGGCGCGATCGGCGACGCGCCGCCGCTCCAGGCCGGGCTTGCCGGGCTGTACCGTGCGGTCGGGCTGCCGCTGGTGCCGATCGCGCTGGATTCGGCGCGGGTGTGGCCGAAGGTCGGGCCGATGCATTCCGGCGTAGTGACGTTCCGTTTCGGAGAGGCCATCCCGGCCGGGCTGCCGCGCGAGCAGATCGAGGCGCGGGTGCATGCGGAAATGAATTATCTCAACAATCCTCCCCCGGAGGGGGAGGGGGACCGTGCTTGCGCGGTGGAGGGGTAGTTCGCCCCAAGCGGCATCGCTCGTGGAGAGTACCCCTCCGTCGCGCTTCGCGCGCCACCTCCCCCTCCGGGGGAGGACCTCAAGCTAGTCGTGCGAGCGGCCAAAGTCGGGGCGGGCGTCGTCCTGGCCCTGGTCGATGATCGAGCGGCGGACGGCGCGGGTGCGGGTGAACAGGTCGAACAGCTCGTCGCCTTTGCCCCAGCGGATCGCGCGCTGGAGGCTGGTCAGGTCCTCGGTGAAGCGCTGGAGCATGTCGAGCACGGCTTCGCGGTTAGACAGGAACACGTCGCGCCACATGGTCGGGTCCGACGCGGCGATGCGGGTGAAGTCGCGGAAGCCGCCGGCGCTGTACTTGATCACTTCCGAGGCGGTGACTTCCTCGAGGTCCGACGCGGTGCCGACGATGGTATAGGCGATCAGGTGCGGCAGGTGGCTGGTGACCGCGAGCACGCGGTCGTGATGCGCGGGCTCCATGGTCTCGACCATAGCGCCCAGGCGGCGCCAAAATTCGCAGACGCGTTCGGTGGCGAGGGCATCGGCGCCCTCGGGCGGGGTGACGATGCACCAGCGATGCTGGAACAGCGTCGCGAAGCCGGCTTCGGGGCCGCTATTCTCGGTACCCGCGACCGGGTGGGCAGGGACGAACAGCGCATGCGGGGCTGCCTCACGCACCGCGGCGAGGACGCTTTCCTTGGACGAGCCGACATCGCTCAGCACCGCGTCGGCGGGCAAATCGTCGGCGATCTCGCCGGCCACCTGTCCCATCGCGCCGACCGGCACGCACAGGATGACGAGATCGGCGTCGATCACCGCCGCGCCGGGTGTGTCGGCAACGTCGTCGCACAACTGAAGCCGGAGCGCGGTTTCGCGCACCTGCGGATCGGCGTCATGGCCGGTCAGGCGGACGCTCGGCATGTGCTGCCGCACCGCGCGCGTGATGGACGAGCCGATCAGGCCGAGCCCGATCACGCTCACGCGCGCGAAGGGGAGCATCAGGCGCCGACCAGCGTGCGCAGCGCCTCGACCACGCCGCGCATCTCCTGCTCGGTGCCGATGGTGATTCGCAGGCCATGGGCGAGGCCCTGGCCCGGCAGCCAGCGGACGATGTAGCCGGCCTCCATCAACGCCTTGTACGCCTGCTCGGCGGTCACATCCCCTTCGAACAGGACGAGCTGGAAGTTCGCCTTGGACGGGACGGCGCGCAGGCCCTTGTTGCCCATCGCGTCGACCTGCTGCGCGAACCAGCCGCGCCACTGCTTGTTGTGGCTGCGGCTGCGCTCGATGAAGGCCGAGTCGCCGAGTGCGGCAATTGCGGCGCGGCCGGCGCCGATGCCGAAGGCGAAGGGCGCGCGGATACGGTGCATCGCCGCGATCAGGTCGGGATGGCCATAGCCCCAGCCGACCCGCTCGGACGCCAGGCCGAAGATCTTAGAAAAGGTTCGGGTGACCAGCACGTTGGTCTGCGTGCGGGCGAGTTCGAGGCCGCCATCGTCGTCCTCGGGATCGAGATACTCGGTATAAGCCTGGTCGAGCACCAGCAGGACATGGGCCGGGAGCCCGGCGTGGAGGCGAGCGATCTCTTCGCGCGACGTGTAGGTGCCGGTAGGGTTGTTCGGGTTTGCCACGAAGACGACGCGGGTCTTGTCGGTCACTGCCGCAAGAATGGCGTCGACATCGGTCGCGTAATCCTTGTCGGGCGCGACCACGGGCGTGGCGCCGACGCGGCGGGCAGCGATGTCGTAGACCGCAAAGCCGTAGCGGACATAGATGATCTCATCGCCCAGGCCTGCGAACGATCCGGCGGCCAGGTGCAGCACTTCGTCCGAGCCGGTGCCATAGACGATGCGGTCGGCCTCGATCCCGTAGTGCGCGCTGATTGCGCCGCGCAGATCGGCTGCGCTGGCGTCGGGATAACGCTCGAGCTCCGCGGCGGCCATGGCATAGGCGCGGCGCGCGACTTCGGGCGTGCCGAACGGATTCTCGTTGGAGGAGAGCTTGGCGACCTTGCGGCCGTCATCGGTGGTGGCGCGCCCCGGGATATAGGGGGCGATGTCCATGACCCAGGGCTTGGCGACGGGAGCGTTCATGGGGCCGCGGATTGGCCCAAGGACAAGGGCTTGGCAAGCGCAGCTTGAACCCGGGGCCTCCCCTGCGTAACGCAAGGGAATGTCAGAGGATGCCCGTTTCGGCCTCAGCCGCTCGGTTACGCTGCCGGGGCCGCTCCGGCTGGATGGCGGCGTGCTGCTGTCGCCGGTCGACATCGCGTATGAGACCTATGGCACGCTTGCCGCCGACGGTGGCAACGCGATTCTGGTGTGCCATGCGCTGACCGGGGACCATCACTTGGCCTCCAACCACCCGATGACCGGCAAGCCTGGCTGGTGGACGCGAATGGTGGGACCGGGCAAGCCGATCGACACCGACCGCTATTTCGTGGTGTGCGCCAATGTGCTGGGCAGCTGTCTCGGCTCGTCGGGGCCGGCCAGCATCAATCCGGCGACGGGCAAGCCCTGGGCAATGGCGTTTCCGGTGATCACCATCAGCGACATGGTGCGGGCGCAGGCGATGCTGCTCGATCATCTCGGCGTCGCTAAGCTGTTTGCGGTGGTGGGCGGATCGATGGGTGGCATGCAGGCGCTCAGCTGGGCGGCGACCTTTCCCGAGCGCGTGGCGGCGGCGGTGGTGATCGCCAGCGCGGCGCGGCATTCGGCGCAGAACATCGCCTTTCACGAAGTCGGGCGACAGGCGATCATGGCCGATCATCGCTGGCGCGGCGGGGATTATTACGCCGACAACGATCCGCCGGCTTCGGGGCTGGCCGTGGCGCGGATGGCCGCGCACATCACCTATTTGTCGGAAGCGGGGCTGACCGCGAAGTTCGGGCGGCGGCTGCAGGCGCGTGAGGCCAAGACCTTTGGGTTCGACGCGGATTTCCAGGTGGAAAGCTATCTGCGGCATCAGGGGTTGAGCTTTGTCGACCGGTTCGACGCGAACTCGTATCTCTACATCACCCGGGCGCTCGATTATTTCGATTTGGCCGAGGAGCATGGCGGGGTGCTGGCCAATGCCTTTCGCGGCGACACGCGCTTTTGCCTAGTGAGCTTCGACACCGACTGGCTGTACCCGACCAGCGAGTCGCGGACGATCGTGCATGCGCTGAACGCCGCGGGCGCGCCGGCGAGCTTCGTGGAACTGTCTTCGCCATTTGGGCACGACGCCTTCCTATTGGAAAGCCCGGAGCTGGATCGGGTGATCTCTGGGTTCTTGGGCGCCGGGGCACGATGATGATCGGCACGCGAAGGCGCGAAGGCACGAAGAGAAGGTTAGAGGTTCGCGCAGAGGCGCAGAGGCGCAGAGAGTTTGCCCGGCGGCTGAGAGCGGGAGACCAACCAAGCGCGTGCTGTAGCGACATGCGGGGGGAGCTTCCTGCCGCTATCGCGGCGACTGCCCTTCTCCGCGCCTCTGCGCCTCTGCGCGAACCTCTTCTTCTCCGCGCCTCCGCGCCTTGGCGTGAACCAAAAGAAGCACAGCAATGACCCTGCGCCCCGACCTTTCCATCATCGCCGCCAATGTGCAGCCACGCAGCCGGGTGCTGGATGTCGGTTGCGGCGATGGCGCGCTGATGGCGGCGCTGCGGGACCGGCATGGCTGCGATGCGCGGGGGTTGGAGCTAGACCCCTCCGATGTCGCCGCCGCGATGGGGCGCGGGCTGTCGGTCATCCAGGGCGATGCCGATGTAGATCTGGCCGACTATCCCGACAACAGCTTCGACTATGCGATCCTCAGCCAGACGTTGCAGACCACGCGGCGGCCCGATTGGGTGCTGGACCAACTGCTGCGGATCGGACGGCGGGCGTTCGTGTCCTTTCCCAATTTCGCGCATTGGCGGGTCCGGGCATCGCTGCTGCTGGGCGGACGCATGCCGGTCACGCGGCTGCTGCCGATCGAGTGGTATGCCACGCCCAATATCCACCATGTCACGGTCGACGATTTCCGCGCATTCGTGAATGGCCGCGGGATCGTGGTCGAGGGTTGCTGGTTCCTCTCGGGTGACCAGCGCACCGGATCGGCGATGGCGAACCTGTTCGCCGAACATGCGGTGTTCCTGTTGAGGAGAGCGGTGTGAGCGAACGGACCATCCTGCGGCTGCACCAGGCGCGGCGCGACGATATCGGCGACCTCGTTACCCGCCGCCCGGTGCCCGGGCCAACGGTGGAGCATGTCGGCGCGTTTCTGTTCCTCAACCACCATGGGCCGCAGGTCTATCCCCCGAACAATCGCGGCTTGCCCTTTGGGCCCCACCCGCATCGCGGGTTCGAGACGGTGACGTTCATCCTCGAAGGCGAACTGGCGCATACCGATTCGGGCGGGCACGAAAGCATCATCCGCGAGGGCGGTGTGCAGTGGATGACTGCGGGACGCGGGCTGGTCCATGCCGAGATCTCGCCCGAGGACTTCAAGCGCGTCGGCGGGCAGCTGGAGATATTGCAGCTGTGGGTGAACCTGCCCGCGCGGCTGAAGATGTGCAGCCCGCGCTATGTCGGGGTGCAGGCGGATGCGATTCCCGCGATCGCCGCCGATGGCGCGACGGTGCACCTGGTGTCCGGCGATTGGGGCGGCCAGACTGGGCCGGTGGAGTCGCTGACCGGCGTGTTCATGACCTGGGTGGCGCTGGAGGCTGGCGGCAGCGTGACCTTTGAGGGCTTAAGCGGGCGCGACGTGTTCCTGTATGGCGTGCGCGGCGGGTTCGATGTTGGGGGCGTGCGGGTGCCGCAGTTCACGCTGGCCGAACTGGAACAGGGCGAGCGGGTGACGCTCAGTGCTTCGGAGCCGGCGCTGCTCCTGTTCGGCCATGCCGAGCCGATCGATGAGCCGATCGTGTCGCATGGGCCATTCGTGATGAATTCGGTGGAGGAGATCCGCCAGGCCTTTGCCGATTACCAGGCGGGGATGTTTGGGTCGGCGGAGATCGTGAAGGGCTGAACCTTACCGTTCCCCGGCGAAAGTCGGGGCGGCAGCCGGCCTTCTCGACTTTACCGCAACTGGGCCCCGGCCTTCGCCGGGGAACTCGGGTTGATTTATTGGACCGGTCCACTCCAGTTTACCGTGACCCGCGTAGCGCCCTGATAGGGTTCGGACAGGATCATCAGCTTGCGCCCCTGGTGCACGCCGGTGGTGAGCTTGTCGCCATAGACCGACGCGTCGGTCAGACCCGCCCCCTTGGCCTGGTCGAGCGACCAGGCGAGCACATCGGTCGGACTAGTGTGAGTGGTATAGACGATCGAGCCGCTGACATGGCGCGGCTGGCCGTCGGGGCCGGAGACGCAGGTGGTGATCTGTGCCTCGCGATAGATCGGCACGAATGTCGGCTTGTTGTTGCAATCGATCGCCGCGGTCACCGCCGCAGGGGTGCCTTCGGCGGCGGCCGCTACGACATTCTGCGCAGTGGGATCGTTGGTGGTCGCGACGGTGGCGTTGCCGGTGCCGTCCCCTTCCTCGCCGCACGCCGCGAGTAGCAATAACAGTCCCATCAGGCCGTAGCGCATCGTCGATCCTCCCGTTGGAGGAGGACCAACGAGCGCGAGCCTTAGGGGTTCATCAGAACGGAACGTCGTCGTCCAGATCGTCGGGGAAGCCGCCGCCGAAGTTGCTGCCGCCGCCGCCGCTGCGCTGGCCGCCACTGTTGAAGTTGCCGCCGCCCGCGCCGCCACGGGCCGGTGCGCTGCCGCCGCCGAAGTCATCGCCGCCGCCCCAGTCGTCGCTGGGACCGCTGCTGCGGCCACCGCCGCCGCCGCCCTGGCGATCGCCCGGACCATCGAGCATGGTGAGGACGCTGTTGAAGCCCTGCAACACGACTTCGGTCGAGTAGCGGTCGTTGCCCTGCGGGTCCTGCCACTTACGGGTGGTCAGCGCGCCTTCGATATAGACCTTGGAGCCCTTGCGCAGATAACGCTCGGCCACGTTGGCAAGGCCTTCGTTGAAGACCTTCACCGTGTGCCATTCGGTCTTTTCCTTGCGCTCGCCCGAATTGCGGTCCTTCCAGGACTCGGACGTGGCGATGCGCAGTTCGACCACCTTGCCGCCGTTCTGGAAGCTGCGGCTTTCGGGGTCGCGCCCGAGATTGCCGACCAGGATCACTTTGTTGACGCTGCCCGCCATGGAAACTCCGCTGAGGATTCTGTAAACTGAGAACGAAAGGCGTACTCGCAGTGGCAGAGATCATCAACCTCAACCGCGCGCGCAAGGCAAAGGCGCGTGTGGATAAGCAGCAGCAGGCCGAAGAGAACCGCGCGAAGTTCGGCCGGAGCAAGGCCGAGAAGCAGAAGGAGGCGGCCGAGCGGAACAGGGCCGAGCGGGGGTTGGACACTATCTTGTAGACGTGGATTTCGCCTGTCCACGTAGCGAAATCAAGAACTTAGAGGCCCAGCCCCACGGCGGTCCAATAGGTCAGGCCGGCAGAAATGTAGGCGATTCCAAAGAGATAGCCGATCATAAAGGCCGGCCATTTCCAGCCATTCGTCTCGCGCCGCGTCACTGCGATAGTGGAAATGCATTGGGGGGCGAAGACGAACCACATCAGGAAAGCGAGTGCGCTCGGCAGGCTCCAATGCGTCTGGAGGCTTTCGCGCAGGCTTTCTTCGCCTGCGGCATCGTCGGGATTGTCGATCGCATAGACCGTGCCGATCGCCGCGACCGCGACTTCGCGCGCCGCCATGGCGGGGATGAGCGCCAGCGCCATGTCGCGGTTGAAGCCGATCGGTGCGACCACCGTCTCGAGCGCGTTGCCGATGCGGCCGGCGACCGAATAGTTGACCGGGGAAATGTTCGACCCCTCGGGCGGCTTGGGGAAGCTGAGCAGCGCCCACAGCACGATGGTGGTCAGGAGGATGATGGTGCCGGCGCGTTTCAGGAAGCTTTCCGCGCGCTGCCAGAGCCCCAGGCCGATGTCGCGCAGGCGCGGCAGCTGGTATTTGGGCATTTCCATCATGAAGCCGCTGGTCGCCCCCTTGGTCACGGTGCGGCGGAGCACCAGCGCGGCGACGAACGCCCCGGCGATGCCCAGGATGTAGAGGGCGAACAACACCACGCCCTGAAGGCCGATGCCCGGGCCGATCGCACGATCGGGAATCAGCGCGCCGATGATGATGGTGTAGACCGGAAGTCGCGCCGAACAGGTCATCATCGGGGCGATCAGGATGGTGGTGAGCCGGTCCTTCTCATCCGAGATGGTGCGCGTCGCCATGATGCCGGGAACGGCACAGGCGAAGGAGGACAGCAGCGGGATGAAGGCGCGGCCCGAAAGCCCCACCCCCGCCATCAGCCGGTCCATCAGGAACGCCGCGCGGACCATGTAGCCAGTGGCTTCGAGCACCAGGATGAAGCCGAACAGGATCAGGATCTGCGGCAGGAAGACGATCACCGCGCCGACGCCGGCGATCACGCCATCGACCAGCATCGAGCGGAACAGCCCCTCTGGCAGGGCGTCACCGACCAGGCCGCCGAGCCATGCCATGCCGCTTTCGATCCAGCCGATCGGCGCTTCGGACCAGGCGAACACCGCCTGGAACATCACGAACAGCAGGCCGAGCAGCAGAATCGGACCGGAGACGGGGTGGAGCGCGACGGCGTCGAGCCGGTGAGTCCAGCGGCGCGCGGCGGTTTCGGACACAGTGACGGCCGCGGCGATCTGACGCGCGCGGCGCTGGAGCACGACCATGTCGTGTTCGATGGCGGGGTTCGGGCGCGCCTTGCCCGCGGCGCGGGCCAGGTCGCCGATGCGGTCCTTGAGCGCGTCGAGGCCGCGGCGGCGCACCGCCACGGTGGGGACGACGGGCACGCCGAGTTCGCGCTCGAGCTTTTCGGGATCGAGCTTCAGTCCGTCACGCTCGGCCAGGTCGACCATGTTGAGCGCGACCACGATCGGCAGGCCCAGCGCGATCAGCTGGAGCGTGAAGCGGAGGTGATTGTCGAGGTTGGAGGCATCGACCACGGTGACGATCGCGTCGGGCACCCGCTCGCCAGCCTGCTTGCCGAACAGCACGTCGCGGGTGACCTGCTCGTCGGGGCTGGAAGGATCGAGGCTGTACGTGCCGGGAAGGTCGATCAGCTCGACCGGGCGGCCATCGGGCAGCGCCATGCGGCCCGAATGCCGCTCCACGGTGACGCCGGGATAATTACCGACCTTTTGCCGCGCGCCCGTCAACGCGTTGAACAGCGCGCTCTTGCCGGCATTGGGGTTGCCGACCAGCGCCACCAATGGTGCGGGGTTCATGCGATCAGCCGGCGCTCGGCGAAACGTGGATCGCGGCGGCGACGTGACGGCGCAGTGCCACCGTCATGCGGCCGATGCGGCAGGCGACGGGGCCGCCGAACAGGCCGGCGCGGTGGAGCAGTTCGACTTCGACGCCTTCGTCGAGTCCCAGTTCGCGCAGACGGCGCGCCTCGGGCTCGGAAAGATGGCTCCAATCGACATCAGACACGGTGCCGGGCTTCATCCGGGGAAGCTGGGCGAGGCGCACTGGCACGGGAATCGCTGCGGCCATGTTCATGCTGCGAGTGATTATCAATAAGTGCGGGGGAAGGCTAGACTTTTGTGAAGGGGCGTGCGGATCGCAGGTCGGGGAGCCCAGCCGCCGCGTCCAGGCAGGAAGCCTAGACGGCGAGGGTGAGGGCGCGTGCGGGAATGGCGGCACCGGCCATGTCTGCGCGACGCTCCGGCGCAGGCCGTGCCGCGCCGAAGCGGACACCGCCGCCGGCGGCTTTTGCCTGGTACAGCGCCGTGTCGGCCTCACGCATCAACTGCTCGAGCGGCTTGGTGCAGTAGGCGTCGAACGTCACGCCGATGCTGCCAGCCAGGCTGACGCTTTCGCCGCCGATGACGAAGGGGCGCTGCGCGATGGCGGTGGCGATCACGCCGGCCGCGAACTGAGCGGCCTGCGCGTCGCTTGCCGGCACGAGCATGACGAACTCATCGCCGCCGATGCGCGAAAGGACACCGTCGCGCTCCGCTGCCGAGCGGAGCCGATCCGCGACTTCGACCAGAAGGCGGTCACCGGCCGCATGGCCGAGCGTGTCGTTGATTGCCTTGAATCCGTCGAGATCGAGATAGAGCAGGCCGAAGGGGCGCCCCGCCGCGCGTTGCTGGTCGAACGCTTTCCCCAGGCCCACGCGGTTGGTGAGCCCGGTGAGGCTGTCGTGACGGGCCCGGCGGTCGTTATCGCGCTCCGCCTGCATGGTGGTGATCAGGATCTGGTTCAGGCGGTACGACGCCTTGGTCATGGCGATCAGGTAGAACGGGATCTGCGCCGCGACGACCAGCAGGATGAACTCGCCCGATATCAGGCTGGCGATGACGCAGGGGCCAAGGCTGAGGCCGATCATCACTGCCACGAGGCGCGGCGCGCCGAAGTTGCGGAAGCAGATGCCGCCCACCATCGCCGCCGCCGAAAGGCAGGCCAGCGTACTGGCGACCCAGTCCCCACTGCAGATCGTGATGAAGCAGCCATAGCCGACGCTGCCCGCCCACAGCACGGCGAGCCACAGATACAGGTCCGTCGCGGTCTTTCGGCCCGCCCGAGCGGCCTTCAGGCTGTGCATCAGCACGACCAAGCGCACGACGCACAACAGGAGCTCCGCCCACAGCCAGAGCTGGAACAGCGATCCTGGATGGCGGAACGACACCAAAGCCGCCACGGCCACGGTGTTGAGGACGCCGCCGGCAAAGATCGGCAGCGTGCCGAACAGCGTGCGCAGCAACGCGGCCCTGATGTCGTCCGAGACGGAAAGGCCGGGATCGGTAAGCCAAAGCGTCGCTCCCGCGCGCGGTGCGCTGAACGACATGGTAGTTCTGAACATGTTGCCGACCCCCCGATCGGATCGCCAGTAGCGGCTGCCCCCCGCTAGGGCCGAAATGGTAAAGGGTTGGTTGTCGCTGTGCCCGTTGCCGGAGCGTGTCCACGATGTTTCGGCGGGTGTTGCGCAAAAGATGCGCAACTATGACCCTCTGCGCGATCTTGCTTATCGAGTACCGCGCAAGGCAGTGCCCGTGGCAGCGTTTTGGGAGAGAGAATGCAATGGTCGTGAATCGTAGAGGCTGGATCGGACTGCTGATGATGCTGGGCCTGGCGCCTGCCGGCACGACGTTGGCGGCGGCTTCGCGTGACAAGCGAATCGTCCACCATGTCTTTTTCTGGCTGAAGAACCCGGGATCGCAGGCAGACCGGGACGCGCTGATCGCCGGATTGAAGACGCTGCGCGCCATTCCCCAGATTCGCGAGATGCGCATCGGCGTTCCCGCCCCGACCGAGCAGCGATCGGTAGTGGACAGCAGCTATGCCGTGTCCGAGCTGATGGTCTTCGACACGGTAGAGGACCAGCGGCGCTACCAGGAGCATCCCATCCACCTGAAGTTCGTCGAGACGTGCAGCGGGCTGTGGGAGCGCGTGGTGGTGTATGACAGCGTCGACGTCTGAGGCCGGAGGCTAGGCCCGCTTGAAGGTGTCGGCGACGATGGTGGCGCAGCGGGCGATCACCGAGTCGCGCTGCGCCATTGGCGTGGGCGCGCCGGTGTAGAAGACCGACAGCAGGATCGGCGCGGCGCGCGGCGGGTAGAGGATGCCGGCATTGTTGCGGCTGCCATTGTCGCCCGACCCCGACTTGTCGGCGGTGTGCCAGTCGCGGGGCAGGCCGGCGCGGAACAGCTTGGCGGTGATCTCGCTGTCGAACATCCAGCCCTTGAGCCGGGTTCGTGACGCGTCGCTGAGCGCATCGCCGAACAGCATGGCGGCGAGCGCGCGGCTCATCGCTTCGGGGGTGGAGGTGTCGCGGGGGTCGCCGGGAACCGCGCTGTTGAGCTCGGGCTCGTAGCGGTCGAGGCGCGACACGGTGTCGCCGATGCTGCGGGCATAGCGCGTCCAGCCGGCGGGGCCGCCGATCCGTTTCAGCAGCAGATTGTCGGCGGTGTTGTCGCTCCAGCGAATGGCGGCTTCGCACAGCGTCTCGACGGTCATCGCGCCGGCGGGCAGGTTCCGGCGCGTGACGGGCGCGTATTCGAGCAGATCGTTCGCGCCATAGGGGATAGGGTCGTCGAGCCGCAGCGTACCGGCTTCGACCGCGGAAAGGATCGCGGCGCCGACCAGGACCTTGTGCGTGCTGCACATCGCGAAGCGTTCGGTCGTGCGGTGGGCGATGCGGGCGCCGCTGCCGGTATCGATTGCGAGCACACCCAGGCGGCCGCCAGCGCGCGCCTCCAGCGCAGCGATCTGGTCGGCTGCGGTGGCGGCAGCCGATGGGGCAAGGGTTGCGGCGGCGGCTCCGCCCAGCGTGACCGCAGCAAAGCCGCGGCGGGTGAGCGGCATGCCGGTCATTCAGACCGCAGGGTAGCGGAGGCGGCCGATGAAGCGCGAGAGGCTGGGGCGATGAGTGGTGCGGCCGAACAGCTGCGCCTTGGTACGCTCGAACTGCATGATGTTTTCGATGCGGCGGGCGAGGAAGGCGCGGGTTTCGGCGTGGCCGTCGCTGTCGTCCTGGAGGAAGACGGCGATCGTCGCGGCGTAGATGCCGCCGAGCATCGCGCGCTTGGTGTAGTGGTTATAATCGGCGGCGGTGTCGCCGGCGAGGCGCCACATGACGTCGGCCGAGCGCCAGCCGAGCTTTGCCGCGCGCGCGGCGTTCTGGGGCATGGCGAGGATCGCGATGGCGCGGCGCAGCGCTTCGCGATTGGGGGCGGCGATGTCCAGGCGGGTTTCGACGAGCGCGGTGATGCGCTGACGGATCTTCATCGCGGCTAGCGTTTCGGGCGGCAGGCGGCGGGCCATCTCGCGGTCGATGCTGGCGAACCAGGCGTCGATCATCGCCACTGCGCCACCGGCAAAGGCGAGCCGGGCGACGTCGCGGTCGACTCCCATGCCATCGGCCGTGGCGTCGAGCGCGGCCGGCGACCAGCCGTCGAACGCGGCATTGGCGGCGAGCGCGGGGGCGAGTGCTTCACGCAGCTCGTCCAGGGTTGCGTCTGCGAGATCCTGAGCCATCAGGCTGATTTAGGCTCCTGGGCGGCAGGCGCAAGCTGCTGGGGCTGCTTGGTGCCGCTCTGGCGGACGAGGACCAGCGCGACGGCCACGAGGATCGCGCCGAACGCGTCGGCGGCAGCGAGCTGTTCGTCAAAGATCACCCAGCCGAGCGCGGCGGCCACGGCGGGCTGGATCAGGAGGGCGATGCCGACCACCAGGGGGCTCAAATGGCCGAGCGCATAGATCATGCAGCCCTGGCCGATCAGCTGGCTGACGACCGCGAGTGCGAGCAGCGGCCACCAATTGCCGGGCATGACCTGTTCGCCCAGCGTCAGCGAGAGGATGAGCAGCGGCGGGATGGTCGCGAGCGAGGACAATGCGAGCGCGGGCACGGGGGCCAGACGCTCGCGGGCGCGGGCCATGAAGATGAAGTACACCGCGTAGAGTATGCCGGCGAGCAGGCAGAACAGGTCGCCGACCAGATGGGTCGAGGACAGGCTGGCCGAACGGCCAAGCAGCAGGCCGCCGCCCACTGCCGCGAGCAGCAGCGCGACCGCCTGCATCCGCGAGGGCCACATGCGCGCGGCGAGGAAGCCGTAGATCGGGAAGATCAGCGTCGCCGAATTGCCGAACAGGGTGGAGTTGGCGAGCGTCGTGCGGACGATGCCGATATGCCAGCTGGCGAGATCGGCGGCAAAGGCGACCCCGGCGATGGCGAGCACGCCCCACAATCCCTTGGTCGCCGAGATCGGGCGGCCGCCCGCCGCAAAGGCGACGACCAGCAGCACGGGCGTGGCAAGCGCCAGGCGCCAGAAGCCCGCGGCCACCGGACCGACATCGGCATAGCGCACGAACAGCGGCCCGAAAGCGAGCGCGACATTCGCCACCACGACGGCGAGCACCGCGGTCGCGGCATGGTTTCGGGCAATGGGCTGCGAGTCCATGGGGGCGCTGTAGCGTGGTAATTGATGGGCGTCGTGGGGGTATTGGGGCTGCGCGCCCCTCCTTTTCAGGGAGGGGAGTGCCGTTACCGTACTTGGTCCAGTGTATCGACGAAGCGGGTGCTGGCGTCGCGCAGCTGGGCGCGGACCTTGTCGCTGAGCAGGAAGCCGAGCACGCCGATCGCGAGCGGCCAGAACAGGAAGCCCAAGGCGACGAGCAGCGCGATGGCGATGGCGCCGCCGAAGCGGACGCTGTCCAGGCGCTTGCGGGTGACGAAGTTGATGCGGATCGTGCGGGGCGCCTTGGCGTCATAGAACGCCTTGGTGACGAAGGTGTCGGCGTCCAGGCCGGCGGTTCCGCTGGCCGGGGGGCTCTGCCGCAGGCGGCGCATCCTGGGGAAGAGGCTCTCGCCGCCCGACAGCGGCGGCGGGGGGGCGTGGTGCGAGCTCGCCGGCTTGCCGGTGCGGGTGTCGATGACTTCCAGCCGCCGCCCGCGCTCCACCACCTTGTAGCGGGAGGGGGGCGGCTGGGTGGTCATGGGATCAGGCGAACTTCTGCTTGAGCGCGAGCATTGCCAGCGCGGCCTTGGCAGCCTCGCCGCCCTTGTCCTTCTGCGCGGGATCGGCGCGGACCAGCGCCTGTTCGTCGTTCTCGACCGTCAGGATCCCGTTGCCGATCGCCATGCCGTCGAGGGCGAGGGCCATGATGCCGCGCGCGCTTTCGTTGGAGACGATCTCGAAATGATAGGTCTCGCCGCGGATCACCACGCCGAGCGCGACATAGGCGTCGTACTGGCCGGTGTCGGCCGCGAGCGAGATGGCACCGGGCACTTCCAGCGCGCCGGGGACGGTGATCACTTCATAGTCGTGGCCGGCCTCCTGCAGCGCGGTGCGGGCGCCGTCGAGGAGCAGGTCGTTCAACTCGGCGTAGAAGCGGGCTTCGACGATCAGGACGCGGGCCATCAGGATTCCATATCGATTGCACGCTCGCCGACGATCGACAGGCCATAGCCGTCGAGCCCGACAAGGGTGTGGTGGGTGTTGGTGAGCAGGACCATGTCCTGGACGCCCAGTTCAGTGAGGATGGTGGCGCCGACGCCGTAATCGCGCAGCTCCTCCATGTCCTTGGGCGGGAGCGTGCCGGCCTTGGCATCGAGCGCGACCGAGAACTGGTCCGGGCGCGGGCGGTTGATGACGACCACCACCCCTGCCCCTTCGCGACCGATGATCTCCATCGAGCGGCGCAGCAGCCCGCCGCGCGCACCGCCTTCGCCGAAGATGTCGGAGAAGGGCGACAGGGCGTGCATGCGCACCAAAGTCGGCTTGGCCGGATCGATGCGGCCCTTGACCAGCGCGACCTGTTCGGAGCTGGTCGCCTTGTTCCAGAAGGTCATGGCGGTCCATTCGCCGCCCCAGTCGCTGCTGAACTTCGCCTCCGAGCGCTTCTCGACCAAATGGTCGTGGCGGCGGCGATAGGCGATCAGGTCGCGGATCGTGCCGATCTTCAAGTTGTGGAACTGCGCGAAGGAGACGAGGTCGTCGAGACGCGCCATCGTCCCGTCGTCCTTCATGATCTCACAGATTACGCCGGCGGGGTTGAGGCCGGCGAGGCGCGCGACATCGACCGCCGCCTCGGTATGGCCAGCGCGGACCAGCACGCCGCCGTCGCGCGCGACGAGCGGGAAGACATGGCCGGGGGTTACGATGTCGGCCTTGTCCTTGGTCGCGTCGATCGCGACCGAGATGGTGCGCGCGCGGTCAGCCGCGGAAATGCCGGTGGTGACGCCCTCGCGTGCCTCGATCGAGACCGTGAACGCGGTCTCATGCCGTGTGCCGTTGGCGCGGCTCATCAGTTCGAGGCCGAGCTGGTCGACGCGGCTCTTGGTCATCGCCAGGCAGATCAGGCCCCGGCCGAACTTTGCCATGAAGTTGATCGCGTCCGGCGTCGCCATCTGGGCGGGGATGACGAGATCGCCTTCATTCTCGCGGTCCTCGTCATCGACCAGGATGAACATGCGGCCGTTGCGCGCCTCGTCGATCAGCTCTTCGGGGCTGGAGAGGAAGCCGTGCTTCAAGGTGGCGAGTTCAGGCTTTGGCACGGAGTGCCTC
Organism: Sphingomonas sp. IC-56; assembly: GCF_021043375.1. GTDB lineage: Bacteria > Pseudomonadota > Alphaproteobacteria > Sphingomonadales > Sphingomonadaceae > Sphingomonas. Next base: position 279,375 of record NZ_JAJNDV010000003.1, on the reverse strand, counting down.
CATGCGCTGGAGATAGCGGGCGAGCACGTCGATCTCGAGATTGACGGCCTGACCGGTCTTGAGGTCGGCGAAGGTGGTGACTTCGGCGGTGTGGGGGATGATGTTGAGCATGAAGTGCACGCCGTCGGGCGTGTCGGCGACGTCGTTGACGGTCAGCGACACGCCATCGACGGTAATCGAGCCCTTGGCCGCGACATAGGGCGCAAGGTCCTTGTCAGCGGCGATGGTCACGCGGTGCGAGCCGCCTTCCTCGCGGACGTCGACCACCGTGCCGATGCCGTCGACATGGCCGGTGACGATGTGGCCGCCGAGTTCGTCGCCGAGCTTGAGCGCACGTTCGAGGTTGAGGCGACGTCCTTCAGTCCACTGATCCGTGGCGGTGCGCGAGATGGTCTCGTTCGACACGTCAAAGGCGATCTCGCCCGGTGCCTTGTCGACCACCGTCAGGCAGACGCCCGAGCAGGAGACCGAAGCGCCGAGGTCGATGCCGTCGGTGTCATAGGCGGTGGAGACGCGGACGCGCAGGTCGCCCTGTTGGTGCGCCTGGGTGATGGTACCGATGTCGGTGACGATTCCAGTGAACATTTCAGCTGCTCGCGTAGACTTCGAGACGGTCGCTGCCAAGCTGCCGTGCATCGAGAAGGGACCAGCGGCCATGTGCCGAAGCGAGATCTGGCAGGCCGATGTCGCCAAGCGCGGGCTTGCCGGCGCCCAGGAGGATGGGCGCGCGGTAGAGGAGGAGGCGGTCGACGAGGTTGGCGCGGAGGAAGGCGGCGGCGGTTTGCGCGCCGCCTTCGACCAGGAGATGGTCGACGCCATCGAGCGCGGCGATGTCTTCGGGGCTGCGCAGATCGCCGCTTGAGGACAGGATCAATTGGCGCGGTGCGCGGTCTTCGAGGCCGAGGAGGCGCACATCGAGCTTGGGCTGGTCGATTTCCCAGGTGCCTCGGCCGACCAGGATCGCTTCGTGGCGGGCGCGCTCCAGGTGCGCGTGGGCGCGGGCCTGGGAGCCGGTGATCCAGCGGCTCTCGCCCGAAGGAAGGGCGATGCGGCCGTCGAGCGAGGTGGCGAGCTTGAGCGTGACGTGGGGGCGGCCCTTCGCCTGGCGCGTGAGGAAGCCGGCCATGGCGTAGCGGGCTTCGGGTTCCAGCACGCCGGTGGTGACTTCGATGCCGGCGGCGCGGAGGCGGTCGGCCCCTGCCCCATCGGTGCGCGGATCGGGATCGCGCAGGGCGATCACCACGCGCGCGACACCGGCGTCGATCAGCAGGTTGGAACAGGTCGGCCCCCGATACGAGCGGTGGGCGCAGGGTTCGAGCGTGGTGTAGCAGGTGGCGCCCCGGGCGCGCTCCCCGGCCTGCTCCAGCGCCATCGCCTCGCCATGCGGGCGGCCGCCGGGCTGCGTCCACCCCCGGCCGACCACCACGCCGTCACGTACGAGGACGCAGCCGACATTGGGATTGGGCGCGGTTTGCCCGCGGGTACGCTGCGACAGTGTCAGCGCGGCCGCCATCCAGCGGCCGTCGCTCAGATGCCCCATTTTTCCAGGCGATCGTCCAGCCGCTTGAATTCTTCCTGACGCTTCTTGCGCTTCTTTTCGAGCTCGGCCTGCTGGGCGTGCTTCTTTGCCTGGTCGATCTTCTGCTGGGCCCGAATTTGTTCGTCGCTGCGGTCGAGCGGCCAGGATTCCACGTAGATGATGTTGCGCTTGTAGGGCACCGCGATGTTGGAGTCCTTCACGAACGCCCAGATCACCACCAGGGTGAGCACCATGGCGAGCATCAGGAACCAGATCTCGTACGCCGGACGGCCCGCGAGATAGCGGCGCAGGTCGCGGATCGCGCGGAGCGGCGAGAAGAAGCGGAGAAAGGTCATGCAGGGGCCAAGATAAGGGTGCTGGGGCTCAGCCGCAAACCCTCGTGCGCTGGCGCTGCAAGAACGATGCGTTTCTCCCTCTCGTCACCCCGGCACGGGCCGGAGTGACGAACCAGGCGATGCTACAGATTCTCGATCTGGAAGCGCGCGGTGATCTGTTTCCAGCTTTCCTGGGGCACGTCGCCGCGGGTGGCGGGCTTGAAGCGCCATTTGCTGAGCGCCTGGCGGCGGGTCGCCTCGAAAAAGGCAGGGCTGGTGGCGCTGACCTGGTGCACTTCCTTTACGCGGCCGTCGGTGCCGATCCGTATGCGGACCACGACCACGCCGTCGCGCTGGGCGCGCAGTTCGCCCGAGGGATATTCGGGCTGGAAATCGCCGGCGTAGCGCGGGTCCTGGGTGGCGCCGATCAGCGGCAGGAGGACGGGCCTGGGGGTTTCGGCCGGCAGGATCGTGGTGGGGCCGGGGTTCGGCACCGGCAATGGCGGCGGCAGGTCCCGCGGCAGCTCCGCGCTGCCCTCAATAACGGGCTGGGTGGGCTGCGGGGCGATCGGCGGTGGAATGTAAGGCAAAGGCGCCTGGGAGACGACGGGATCCTCAAGCTTGGGCTGGGGCTTGGGCGGCTCGGGCGGGGGCACCGGCGGCAGCGGGATGTTCTCGGTTTCGAGGACCTTCTCCGGCTCGATCAGGCCGATATGGGGCGCCGAGAACATCAAACCCGCGATGATCGCGCCGTTGATGAGAAACGCCGCACCGAAGCTGACGGTGCGGGATTTGGGAGGCGTGTAGCGGTCGGCTTGCATGCGTTGCACTCCTTCTCCTGAGGCCGGACTCGCGCCGGCTTAGGTGATGGTACAACGTTTCATTGGCGGGGCAAGTTGCAATTGCTTCGCGGGCAGGAGCCCATCCCAATCCTCCCCTGGGAGGGGGGGTCGCGTGCGTAGCACGTCGGAGGGGTGTCTCCGTCTCGACGAAGTCCTCCGCTGAAGCGGATACACCCCTCCGCCAGCCCTGCGGGCTGCCACTTCCCCTTCCAGGGGAGGATCTTTAGCGGAGCCGCTCTAGCGCCCGACGCTTGCCGATGAGGGGCAGCAGCGCGGCCATGTCGGGGCCGTGTTCTCGCCCGGTGAGGGCGAGTCGCAGCGGGAGGAACAGCGCCTTCCCCTTGCGGCCGGTTTCTTCCTTCAAGGCGCCGGTGAGCGCGCGCCACGGGTCTGCGCTCCAGTCGAGCGACTCGGCGATCGCGGCGGCGCGAGTGAGGAAGGCGCGGTCTTCGTCCGATCGCGTGGGGGCGTCGATCGGACCCTCAACAACCTGCCACCAGTCGACGGCCTGGGCGACGGTTTCTAGATTGGGGCGAATGGCGTCCCACGCCGCTTCGTCCATGCCCTGGGGCAGGCGGTCGGCCACCGCCGCGAAGGGCAGCTGGTGGACGATGCGGGCGTTCAGCTGGGCAAGTTCGGCTTCGTCGAAGCGCGCGGGTGCGCGGCCGAAGCGGGCGAAGTCGAAGCCGGCGATCAGCGGGGCAAGATCGGCGAAGGGCTCGACCGGGTCGCTGGTGCCGAGGCGACCGAGCAGCGAGGCGATCGCCTGGGGCTCGATGCCGATGTCGCGGAAATGGGCGATGCCAAGCGAGCCGAGGCGCTTGGACAGCTTGCCCTCGCTGCCGGTGAGCAGCGCTTCATGGGCGAAGGCCGGGGGCACGCTGCCGAGCGCCGAGAACATCTGGAGCTGAGTCGCGGTGTTCGAGACATGGTCCTCGCCGCGCACGACATGGGTGATGCCCATGTCGATGTCGTCGATCACCGAAGGCAGCAGATAGAGCCAGGAGCCATCGGCGCGGCGGATCACGGGATCGCTCATCGTCTTGGGATCGAAGCGCTGCGGTCCGCGGACGAGATCGTCCCATTCGATTGCCGCATCATGATCGAGGCGGAAGCGCCAATGGGGGGCGCGGCCCTCCGCTTCCAGCTTGGCACGGTCTTCGTCGGTGAGGGCAAGCGCGGCGCGGTCATAGACCGGCGGCAGGCCGCGGCCGAGCAGCACCTTGCGCTTGAGATCGAGTTCCTGCGCGGTCTCATAGGCCGGATAGACGCGGCCCGTAGCGGCCAACTCGGCGAAGCGCGACTCGTACCGATCGAAGCGGGCGGACTGGCGCTCCTCGGCATCGGGGTGGAGCCCCATCCAGGCGAGATCGGCGCGGATCGCCTCGACATAAGCCTCCTGCGAGCGCTCCTTGTCGGTGTCGTCGATGCGCAGCAGGAACGTGCCGCCATGGCGCCTGGCGAACAGCCAATTGTGGAGCGCGGTGCGCAGGTTGCCGACATGCAGCGTGCCGGTCGGGCTGGGAGCGAAGCGGGTGGTCACCGTCATGGCGCGCACGCCTAAGCCCAGCGCCGTTTAGCGGCAATGGGGCATTGCCTCTGGCGGACATCGGCCTAAGGAGTGCGCAAACATCATAGCCGACGGGACCTCGCGCACATGAAATTGATGGCCGGCAATTCGAACATGCCGCTCGCCAAGGCGATCGCCGACTATCTGGAGATCCCGCTGACCAAGGCGAATGTGCGCCGCTTCGCCGACGAAGAGATCTTCGTCGAGATTCTGGAGAATGTGCGCGGCGAGGACGTGTTCGTGCTCCAGTCGACCAGCTATCCGGCCAACGACAATCTGATGGAGCTGCTGATCATGATCGACGCGCTCAAGCGCGCGTCGGCCAAGCGGATCACCGCCGTGCTCCCCTATTTCGGCTATGCCCGCCAGGACCGGAAGCCGGGTCCGCGCACGCCGATCTCGGCCAAGCTGGTTGCCAATCTGATCACCAAGGCAGGTGCCGACCGCGTCCTCTCGGTCGATTTGCATGCCGGGCAGATCCAGGGCTTTTTCGACATTCCGACCGACAATCTGTTCGGCGCGCCGGTGATGTCGGCCGACATCCAGACTCGGTTCCCGGGGAAGCAGTGGATGGTGGTGTCGCCCGACGTCGGCGGCGTGGTGCGCGCGCGGGCGCTGGCCAAGCGGCTGGACAACGCGCCGCTGGCGATCGTCGACAAGCGCCGTGAGCGGCCGGGCGAATCCGAGGTGATGAACATCATCGGCCATGTCGAAGGGCGCTTCTGCATCCTGATCGACGATATCGTCGATTCGGCAGGCACGCTGTGCAATGCGGCGGCGGCGCTGAAGGCGGCCGGCGCCGAGGGTGTCGTGGCCTATTGCACCCATGGCGTGCTGTCGGGCGGTGCGGTCGCGCGCGTCGATGGTTCGGCGCTGACCGAGCTGGTGATCACCGATTCGATCGGCAATCATGCCGTGATCGCCGAGAGCCAGAAGATCCGCCACCTCACCATCGCGCCCCTGTTGGCCGAGGCAGTGCGGCGGATCGCGGACGAGGCGTCGGTCTCCAGCCTGTTCGACTAGGCCAGCGCTTCCCAAAGAAGCGCGGCGCCGACGGCGATCATCAGCACGTAGATGGCCGTGAAGAATCGCTCCGCCGGTACGCGGCGGACGAGCCACACGCCCGCCACCGTGGAAGCCAGCGCGAGCGGGAGCAGCGCGGCGGAGGTGCGCAGGTTGGCTGGGGTGAACTGGCCGAGCGCGAGGTAGGCCGGTACCTTGATCCAGTTGATCAGCGCGAAGAACAGCGCGGTGGTGCCGACGAGCAGCTCGCGCGACAAGTTGCGGGGCAGCACCCATAGCTGAAACGGCGGCTGCCCGGCATGGGCGATCTGGCTGGTGAAGCCTGAGGCGATGCCGAACAGCGAGCCCACCCATTCAGGCCAGCGGCTTGCCGCACGGGGCGTGGCATGGCTCGCTGCCCAGAGGCGATAGGCGCCGAATACCATGGAGATGGCGCCGACCGCGGCCATGACCGCCCGGGGTGAGACGCTCGCGGCAAAGGCATAGCCGAGCACGATGCCGACCACAGCGCCCGGCACCATCCAGCCGAGCAGCCGCCAGTCCACGGTACGCCGGAACGCCCACACGCCGACCACATCCTGCGCGATCAGCAGCGGCAGGGTGATCGCGGCGGCACGCACCGGATCGACCGCGAAGGTGAGCAGCGGCAGCGACAAGGCGCCCATGCCGGCAAACCCGCCCTTGGCGAGGCCGAGCAGGATCACGGCGGGGATGGCGAGCGCGTAGAAATGCCAGTCGGTGATCATGGCGGTGCGCTAGCGGCTTTGCGGGACGAGGCAAAACTTCTTACGCTGGGGGCATGGAACAGGACCGGACCGGCCAGACCGCCGTGATTTTCATCGCCGAGCGAACGGCGGACGACGATGCCGGTTATGCAGCAGCGGCCGCGGCGATGGATGCGCTGGCGGCTGCGCAGCGGGGCTATCGCGGCATTGATTCGGTGCGCGGGGCCGATGGCGTGGGGATCACCGTCAGCTATTGGGCGGACGAGGCGAGCGCGGTGGCGTGGCGCAAGCATCCCGAGCATGCGGCGATCCGCGAGGCCGGGCGTGGGCGGTGGTATCGCTGGTACCGGCTGCACGTCGCCGAAATTGGGCGGAGTTATGGGTGGAGCAGACCGGCGCGGTAAACTTCCCGTCATCCCGGCCTTGAGCCGGGATCCCGCTTCTTCTTCTGGTGGTCAGAAGTAGCGGGACCCCGGCTCGTGGCCGGGGTGACGAGGGTACTTTGGGCGGCCACTATCCTCCCCCCGCGAAGGAGGACAGCCCCGTCAGCCGCTGCCTTTCGGGCCCCGCCCCTCCAGCATGCCAGGAGCGATGAAGCCCAAGGGCTGGATTGCGCTGGCCTGTTGCTTGAGGCGGCCCTGCATGGCGCGGTATTCTTCCTCCATTTCGGGCGTCACCGTGGCGCGGCTGTCGCCCAAGGCTTCGTCGAAATGGGCCATCGTCACTTCGCGCGAAGTGAGCGACTGGCGCAGCGCGATCAGGCCGGCGCGGCGGACCACGTCTTCCAGATCGGCGCCGGTATAGCGCTCGGTGCGGCCCGCGACCTCGCCGAGATCGACGTCGCTGGCGAGCGGCATCTTCTCGGTCTGGATGCGCAGGATGCGCTCGCGGCCCGCCTTGTCGGGGACGCCGACATAGATGAGCTCGTCGAAGCGCCCGGGACGCAGCAGTGCGGGATCGATAAGGTTGGGGCGATTGGTCGCACCGATCACCACCACCGATTGCAGCTCCTCCAGCCCGTCCATCTCGGCCAGGATGGTGTTCACCACCCGCTCGGTCGCCTGCGGCTCACCCAAGCCGCCACCACGGGCGGGGACAAGGCTGTCGAGCTCGTCGATGAAGATGACGCAGGGCGCCACCTGGCGGGCACGCGCGAACAGCCGGGCAATCTGCTGCTCGCTCTCGCCATACCATTTGGACAGGAGGTCGCTCGATTTGGTGGCGATAAAGTTCGCCTCCGCCTCGCGCGCGACGGCCTTGGCGAGCAGGGTCTTGCCGGTGCCAGGCGGGCCATAGAGCAGGAAGCCCTTGGCCGGACGGATGCCCAGGCGGCGGAACGCGTCGGGGTCCTTCAAGGGCAGCTCGACGCCTTCCTTGAGCCGCATCTGCGCGTCGTCCAGGCCGCCGACATCGTCCCAGCGGACCTGCGGCGCCTGCACCATGACTTCGCGCATCGCCGATGGCTGCACGCGCTTCAGTGCCTCGACAAAGTCGTCGCGGGTGACTTCGAGCGTATCGAGCACCTCGGACGGGATTGTCCCGTCGGCGAGGTTGAGCTTGGGCATGATGCGGCGCACCGCCTCGATCGCCGCCTCACGGCAGAGCGCCGCCAGATCGGCGCCGACAAAGCCGAAGGTCGTGCGGGCGAGTTCGTTCAGGTCGACGCCCTGCGCCAGCGGCATGCCGCGGGTGTGGATGCCCAGAATCTCGCGCCGGCCGCGATCGTCGGGAACGCCGACCACGATCTCACGGTCGAAGCGGCCCGGACGGCGCAGCGCTTCATCGATCGCTTCGGGGCGGTTGGTGGCGGCGATGACGACGATGTTGGCACGGGCCTCCAGCCCGTCCATCAGCGTCAGCAGCTGCGCGACCAGGCGCTTTTCCGCTTCGCCCGAGACCTGACCGCGCTTGGGCGCGATCGAGTCGATCTCGTCGATGAAGACGATAGAGGGTGCGGACTTGGCCGCTTCCTCGAACACCTGACGCAGGCGCGACTCGGACTCGCCATAGGCTGAGCCCATGATCTCCGGACCGTTGATCAGGTGGAAGGTGGCGTCGCTTTCGTTGGCGACCGCGCGCGCCAAACGCGTCTTGCCGGTTCCGGGCGGCCCATGGAGCAGCACGCCCTTGGGCGGATCGACGCCCAGGCGCTGGAACAGCTCGGGATAACGCAGCGGCAGCTCGACCATCTCGCGCAGCTGATCGATCGTGCCGGCCATGCCGCCGATATCGTCATAGGTGACGTCGGCGCGACGGCTCTCCTTGGGCTCCTCATATTCGGAGCGCAGCTCGACCTCGGTATTCTCGTCGATATGGACGACGCCGCGCGGCACGGTGGAGATAACCGCGAGGCGGATTTCCTGAAGCGCATAGGCCGGCGCGCGCAGATATTGCGCGACGTTGGGCGGCACATCGGCGCGCTGGTGGCCGACCGTGGCGATAGTGTCACCGGCGGTAAGCGGGCGGGCGAAAAAGGTGCGCTTGAGCGCGTTGCTCGACCCCTGGAGGCGCAGATTGGCCTGAGCTGGAGCGAACACCACGCGAGTCGCGGGCTTCGACTCGGCTTTTTGCACTTCGACGAAATCACCGGAGCCGACGCCGGCATTTGCGCGCTGAAGGCCGTCGATGCGGAGCAGCTCGAGCCCTTCATCCTCGGTATAGGGCAGCACGGCGCGTGCCGGCGTCGAGCGCTTGCCCATGATCTCGATCACGTCGCCTTCGGTAATGCCGAGTGCCGCCATCAGCGAACGGGGGATATGCGCCAGGCCGCGGCCGCTATCCTCGGGCCGCGCGTTGGCTACCTGGAGCTTGCGCCCTCTTGTTTCATCGTCCGCCATGGGATCCTTCCAGAAGCATGAAGGGCGGAACATAGGAACGGCACCGGAGTGCCGCGAGAGGGGCAAAAAAAATGGCGGACCCGGGGGCCCGCCTTGGAAAGGTTTAGGAGAGGATGCCTGAAAGGCCTGCTCTATGTGCGGTGCGACGCATTTTTGTGCAAGTGCGAAAGATACTGAAGCGACGTGCAGGACTTGCAATCGCAAAGGTGCCAAACGATACCAGTGCGAGAGCAGACGCTGGCTGGAAGGGTGATTTCAGTCAGATTCGTTTGTGACGCAGTGCACAATGAGAACCCTATGCGCAGGCTTCCTCCCCTTACCGCCATCGAAGCGTTTGTGCAGGTCGCCCGCCTCGGCTCCATCAAGGCCGCGGCCGAGGAACTGGCGCTGTCCTCCCCTGCGCTCAGCCGGCGCGTGCAGTCGCTGGAGCGCTTCATCGGCAAGCCGCTGTTCGAACGGCGCCACCAGGCGCTGCGGCTCAATGCCGAGGGCGAGCGGCTGCTGGGGATGATCGCGCCGGCGCTGGACGGGATGACCGACGCGGTGGAGGCGATGATGAGCGGCAGCGAGCTGCTGCGACTGCGCCTGAGCGTATTCCCCCTGTACGCGACGCAACAGCTGATGCCCAAGATGCCCGAGTTGCGGCGGCGTCACCCCGAGCTGCACCTGGACGTCGACACCGCGGGTCATGCCATCGCACGCCTTGGCGACAGTCTGGACGCGGCGATCGTGATCGCGCGCGACATCGATCCTGGGCTCTATTCGCGGCGGCTGGACCGCAACAACGTCCATGTGATCGGGCATCGTTCGCTGCTGGAGGGGCCCGATCCGGTGACGCGGCCCGAGCAGCTGTCACGGCTGACCGCGCTGGTGCACCGCGACATGCCCGAGAGCTTCACCGCGTGGAAGGCGGCGGCGGGTGTTCCCGACCTGGAGCCGCTGGCGATCGACCATTTCGATGCGGGCAATTTGATGCTGGAAGCCGCCGCGCAGGGGCTGGGTGTCGCGTTCATGCTCGAATCGCATTTCGAGGCGGCGCGCGACGACCGGCTGGTGCGGCTGTTCGACCTGACGGTGGAGAGCCAGTACAGCTATTGGTTCGTATGCCGCCCCCGCGCGTTGACACAGCGGCCGGTGAAGGTGTTCCACGACTGGCTGGTCGAAGCGTTCGAGGCGGAATAGCTGCCGAAAAGCAAAAGGCGAGGCATCGAGCCCCGCCTTTAGTTGCCCCAGGTTTAGGGCGAATATTCTTCTTCGTCACCTCGGCCTTGAGCCGGGGTCCCGCTGCCTTGATCCGCCAGAAGAAGAAGCGGGATCCCGGCTCAAGGCCGGGATGACGGGAGGATTTCCGGCTTACGCTTCCGAGCGGGCCTTTACGATCTTGCCCGGGTTGCGGGGCGGCTCGCCCTTGGGGAGGGCGTCGACATGGTCCATGCCTTCGACCACTTCGCCCCAGACCGTGTACTGGCGATCGAGGAAGCTCGCATCGGCCAGGCAGATGAAGAACTGCGAGTTCGCGCTGTTGGGATCGTTGGTACGTGCCATCGAGCAGACGCCGCGGGCGTGGCGCTCGGCCGAGAATTCAGCCGGAAGGTTCGGCTCCTTGGAACCGCTCATGCCGGTGCCGGTGGGATCGCCGCCCTGCGCCATGAAGCCGTCGATCACGCGGTGGAACACGACGCCGTCGTAAAAGCCTTCATCGGCAAGCTTGACGATGCGGGCGACGTGCTGCGGGGCGAGGTCAGGGCGCAGCTTGATACGGACGTCGCCGGTTTCGAGCGTCATCACCAGCGTGGTAGGATCGGCCATGGGGAACTCCTGAGAAACAATGCGCCCGGACTTAAGGGGCGTGCCCCCAAACGGCAATGGCCAGGGTGCATTGGCAGGAGGAAGGCGGCGCGTTAGGAGCAGCGCGACCGGGCGCGACGAAGGAGGTCCACCATGAGCGAGACCGAACTTCTGGACGCCACGCCGCCAGCCGAAAGCGAGCTGGACGAGGACGACCGGCTGAAGCCCGAATTCGTCGACGCAGTGCTTGAGGCGGTCGAGGCGGGCGACGCGGAATCCGCACGGTTGAAGGTAGCGCCGCTCCATCCGGCCGACATCGCCGATCTGGTCGAGCTGACCCCCGCCGAGCAGCGCCCCGCGCTGGTGGCGGCGATCGGCGACCTGATCGACGGCGACGTGCTCGCCGAGATGAACGACTGGGTCCGCGAGACCCTGGTCGACGCGCTGACCGCCACGCAGGTCGCCGACATTGCCTCCGAACTCGATACCGACGACGCCGTCGCGATCATCGAGGACATGGAGCCGGAGGACCAGCGCGAAGTGTTGCGCGCGCTGGACCCGGACGATCGCGCCGCGATCGAGGAAGCGCTGTCGTTCCCTGAGGAATCTGCCGGGCGCCTGATGCAGCGCGAGCTGATCGCGGTGCCTGAGCATTGGACCGTTGGCGGCGTCCTTGATTACCTGCGCGGGCACGAGGAGCTCGCGACCGATTTCTGGGAAATCTTCGTGGTCGACCCAGCGCACAAGCCGGTCGGCACCTGTGCGCTGTCCTGGATCCTGCGCTCGCCGCGATCGGTGTCGGTCAGCGACGTCATGGCGCGCGAGCAGACGCTGATCCCGGTCGACATGGACCAGGAGGAAGTCGCGCTGCGTTTCCAGAAATACGCGCTGATCTCCGCCGCGGTGGTCGACGGCACCGGACGGCTGGTGGGGATGATCACGGTGGACGACGTGGTCCACATCATTTCCGAGGAAGCCGGCGAGGACATTCTCCGCCTGTCGGGAGCCGGCGAAGGCGACATCAACGAGCCGGTGTTCGACAGCTACAAGGGGCGCGTGCGCTGGCTGATCACCAATCTGGTGACGGCGCTGTCGGCGGCGACGATCATCAGCATGTTTGGCGGCACGATCGAGAAGCTGGTAGCACTGGCCGCGCTGGGGCCGATCGTGTCGGGGGTCGGCGGCAATGCCGGCACGCAGACCATGGCGGTGACCGTGCGCGCGCTGGCGACCAACCAGCTGACTCAGTCCAACACGCTGCGCGCCATCCGGCGTGAGGTGCAGGTGGCGTTGCTCAACGGGATTTCGGTGGCGTCTCTGGTGGGCATGGGCGTGGCCTTGTGGTTCGGCCATGCCGCGTTGGGCGGCGTGATCGCGGTCGCGATGCTGGTCAACATCGTGATCGCCGGCATGGCAGGCGTGGCGGTGCCACTGACGCTGGAGCGGTTCGGGGCGGACCCCGCGGTGTCGTCATCGGTGTTCGTGACGATGATCACCGATTCCATGGGCTTCCTGGCGGTACTGGGGCTCGCGACGCTCGTGGGACCGGCGCTGCTCGCTTGAACGGCGTGGGGCGAACGCCCAGCTAAGCCGCGTGCCGCTTCATCTGACCAAGGTCGCCTTTGGCTGCGACAGTATCGAGTTTTTGCAGGAACGCCTGGCGATGCGCGCGGCGCATGGGCCAAGCTATCTGAGCACGCGCTATCTGCCCAAGCGGCATGAAGAGATTGCAGGCGGATCGCTGTTCTGGATCATCAAGCACCAGCTGATCGGGCGGTCGCCGATCCTGGGCTTTGGCGAGGCCGAGGGCGGGCGCGTGGCGATCCATCTCGAGCCCCGGCTGGTGCTGGTCCACGCGCGACCCAAGCGGGCGCATCAGGGCTGGCGGTATCTGGAAGGGGCCGATGCCCCGGTCGATTTGGGCGAGGCCGGCGGGGGTATGGACGAACTGCCGCCGCACTTGGTGGGCGAGTTGGCGGGGTTGGGTTTGCTGTGACTTCAATCCTCCCCCGGAGGGGGAGGTGGCGCGCGTAGCGCGACGGAGGGGTACTCCCCACCCGCGACGCCGCTTGTGGTGACTACCCCTCCACCATGCTTCGCATGGTCCCCCTCCCCCTCCGGGGGAGGATTATTCAGTTTGCCAGCTGGGCGTAGGCGTTGCGGAAGGCAGTGACCTTCGGCTTGTCCCAGCGGGCGATGTAGGGGTGATTGGGGTTGCGCCAGAAGAAGTCCTGGTGCTCGGCCTCTGCAGGATAGAAGGTGCCGGTCTCCAGCTTGGTGACGATCGGGCGCGGATAGGCTTTGGCGCGACCGAGTTGGGCGATGTACGCCGCGGCCACGCGCTGCTGCTGTGCGTTCTGCGGGAAGATCGCCGAACGATAGCTGGGCCCCTGATCGGGGCCCTGGCGGTTAAGCGACGTCGGATCGTGCGCGACCGAGAAGAAGACGCGCAGCAGCGTCGCGTAGCTCACCTTGCGCGGATCATAGACGATGCGCACCGCTTCGGCATGGCGGGTGCGCTCAGTCGACACCTGCGAGTAATTGGCGGTCGCCCTGGTGCCCCCGGCATAGCCGTTTGTCACCGATTGGACGCCCTTCATCGACTGGAAAACCGCCTCCATGCCCCAGAAGCAGCCGCCGGCGAGCACGGCGACCTGTGGCCCCTTTGCCGGCGGCACATCCTGCTGTGCGGCAGGGATCGGCACCGCCCGCTCGGCGCCGACCGAGGCCGGCGCGAGGAACAAGGCTGCCACGACTGCCGCGGCTGGAAGCGTCCATTTGAGCATGAACGCCTAGATCGTGCGGCGAACGGTTCAGCGCAAGGCGGCGCAGGCGTCCTGAATGCGCGTGCACGCCTCGGTCAGCGCCTGCTCCGACGTGGCGTAGCTGATCCGCATCGCCGGTGAGAGGCCGAAGGCGGCGCCGTGCACCGCCGCGACCTTGGCTTCGTCGAGCAGATAGCCGATCATTTCCTCGTCGGTGGTGATCGTCTGCCCCTTGGGCGTGGCCTTGCCGATCAGGCCGGAGAACTCGGGATAGACGTAGAAGGCGCCCTCGGGCGTCGGGCAGGTCATGCCCTCGATCTGGTTGAGCATGCCGACCACCAGGTCCCGCCGCTTCTGGAAGGCGGCGTTGCGCTCGGTCAGGAAGCTCTGGTCGCCGTTCAGCGCCGCGACCGAGGCGGCCTGGCTGATGCTGCACGGGTTCGAGGTCGACTGCGACTGGAGCTTGCCGATAGCCTTGATCAGCCAGGCCGGGCCGCCGGCATAGCCGATCCGCCAGCCGGTCATCGCATAGGCCTTGGACACGCCGTTCGCGGTCAGGGTGCGATCATAGAGCTGGGGAACGACCTGGGCGATCGTCGCGAATTCGAAGCCGTCATAGAGGATATGCTCGTACATATCGTCGGCGTAGATCAGCACGTGCGGGTGGCGCAGCAGCACCTCACCCAGCGCCTTGAGCTCCGCGGCGCTATAGGCGGCACCGGTCGGGTTGGACGGCGAGTTGAGCACCACCCATTTGGTCTTGGCAGTGATCGCGCGATCGAGCTGCTCGGGCTTGATCTTGTAGTTCTGGTCCGCGCCCGCCGCGATGAAGATCGGCTTGCCGCCCGCGAATTCGACCACGTCGGGATAGCTCACCCAATAGGGGGCCGGGATGATCACTTCGTCACCCGCATCGATCGTCGCGCAGAAGGCGTTGAACAGCGTGTGCTTGCCGCCCGAGTTCACGCTGATCTGGTTCTCGGCATAGGTGAGGCCATTGTCGCGCGCGAACTTGGCGACGATCGCCTGCTTGAGCTCGGGCGTGCCATCGACATTGGTGTATTTGGTTTTGCCCGCGCGGATCGCCTCGATCGCGGCTTCCTTGACGAAGTCGGGCGTGTCGAAGTCAGGCTCGCCAGCGCCCAGGCCGATCACGTCGATACCCTGCCGCTTCAGCTCGAACACGCGGCTCGTCATCGCGAGCGTGGCGGAGGGCTGGATGCGCCCGAGCGCGGCGGAGGTCTGCATGAACGGCGGCCTTTCCGGGAGGAGAACGCCGCGGGCTATACGTCCGGGTTCGCGCTTTCCGCAACTGTAACGGCTGCAACCAATCCGCGCACGGCATTGCCGAGGAAGAAGCCGCCAGCGAGATCGGCGGGGGTGAGGTCCCCTTCCACTGCACGGCCGGTCTCCAGAAGCTCGGCGCGCAGCACGCCCGGCAGGAGCCCGCGGGCGAGCGGCGGCGTGATGAGGGTGCCGCTCCGTTCCACGAACAGCGAGGTGAAGCTGCCCTCGGTCAGATACCCATCAGCGTCGGTGAACAGCACTTCCCAGCTGCCCGCCGCCTCACGGGCGCGGTCGTAAAAGGCGCGGCGGGTGGTCTTGTGCGCAAGCCGGAAATCGTCGGGCGCAACCGGCAGCGGGCGGAGCGCGACGCCCACTGGTGCAGCGGGTGCCTGCGGAAGCGGGCGGGCCCCGATCGCGATCGCCCCCGATGGGCCGAGCAACAGGCGAACCTTGGCAGCGTGGCGCAGGCGGAAGGTGGCGGCCTGAAGTTCGTTGCGGACGGCGTGCCGGTCGAACGGAAAGCCCAGCGCCAGCGCACTCGCCTTCATCCGCGAGAGATGCCGCTCGAGATAGGCGAGCCCCTCCAGCGGATCGAAGCGCATCGTCTCGATCAGGTCGAACGCGGACTCACCAGCCGTCACGAACGCTCCCTTGGCAAGGCATTCCTCCCATTCGGCGCGCGGCCGCGAATCGGCGACGATGCCAGACCCCAGGCCAAGCACCGCCGTTCCTGCCCCATCGCAGACCAGCGTGCGGATCGCCACGTTGAACATCGCATCGCCATTCGGATCCAGCCTGCCGATCGTCCCGGTATATACGCCGCGCGGATCGGGTTCGACCTCCCCGATGATCTGCATCGCGCGGATCTTGGGCGCGCCGGTCACCGAGCCGCAGGGGAACAACGCACGCAGCGCGTCCACGGCGTCAAGCTCCGGGCGCAGCGTGGCCGTGACGGTGGAGATCATCTGGTGGACCGTGGGATAGCGCTCGACCCGGAAAAGCTCGGGCACCGCAACGCTGCCCGCTGTCGCGACGGTGGCGAGATCGTTGCGCATCAGGTCGACGATCATCAGGTTCTCGGCCTGCTGCTTGGCGTCGGCGGCGAGCGCCTGGGCAGCGGCGGCATCGCGAGCGTCGTCGCCGGTACGTGCGGCGGTGCCCTTCATCGGGCGGGCGGTGAGCTGACCGTCCTCCAGCGCGAAGAAGAGTTCGGGGGAGAAGCTGAGCAGCCAGTTGCGGCCGGTGGCGATCAGCGCGCCATAGCCGGCGCGGGCGCGCTGGCGCAGCAGGGCGAACAGCGCGGCCTCGCTGCCCGCGTAGCGCAGCGTGGCGCGGAAGGTGAGGTTCGCCTGATAGATGTCGCCGGCCCGGATATAATCGAGCACCCGGTCGCAAGCGGCGCGATACGCACTCCAGCTGACGCCGGGTTCGGGTGCGCCCGCCCAAGCGCCAGCGGGATCGGGAAGCAGTGCCGAAACCCCCTCTGGATCAAGCACTTGAAAGCCGCGGAACAGGCCGAACCACAGGCTCGCCCCCTCATAATCGAGATAGCCGGCGGCATGGAGCCCCCGCCTTGAGGCAGTGCGCAGCCCCTCTATCGCGCGCTCTACTTCTCGCTCGCCCTGCGCTTCGATGATCTCAACCGGGTCGCGATAGAGCCGCGCGGGCGCGCCGCCGTCGCGGGCGTCGTCGAGCAGGACGAAAGGAGGGGCCGGCAGCGCCATGCCGAGCGCATGCCGCTACCCGATCGCAGGAGCAACCCCGTGTTGCCGCCACGCCCCTGCCCGGCCTATCAGCGGATATGTCCGACCTTCCGCTTCGCGCCGTCATCGTCCCCGTCACCCCGCTGCAGCAGAACTGCACGCTGTTGTGGTGCACCCGCACCATGCGCGGCGCCTTCGTCGATCCCGGCGGCGACCTGCCCAAGCTGCGCGCGGTGGCGGCCGAGCATGGCGTGACCGTCGAAAAGATCCTGCTGACGCACGGCCATATCGACCATTGCGGCGAGGCCGGGGTGCTGGCGCAGGAACTCGGCGTGCCGATCGAGGGACCGCAAGAAGCTGACCGCTTCTGGATCGCGCGGCTGGACAATGATGGCCGCAAATACGGGATCCGCGGCGTGCCGTTCGAGCCCGACCGCTGGCTGAACGAAGGCGATCGCGTCACCGTGGGCGACCTGGGCTTCGACGTGTATCACTGCCCCGGGCACACGCCGGGGCATGTCGTGTTCCATCAGCGCGAGACCAAGCTGGCGCTGGTTGGCGACGTGCTGTTCCGTGGATCGGTCGGGCGCACCGACTTCCCCTTAAGCGACCACCAGGCGCTGATCGACGCAGTGGTCACCAAGCTGTGGCCGCTCGGCGACGATGTCGCGTTCATCCCCGGCCATGGCCCGGCGAGCAACTTCGGGCATGAGCGGCGGACGAATCCGTTCGTCGGCGACGTGGCATTGGGCCGGGGCTGAGCCGCCCCGGCAAGGCTCAGCGGGTCTGCTGGATGCGGAACACGGTGGTGCCAGGTTCCGGCGTACCGCGGCTCTGAAGCCCGGTCCAGGCGGCGAACAGCGCCAGCCCGACCATGATGAGCATGGTCGAGATGATGCCGACCTGGCGCAGGCGCATGGCTCCGTCCATGCCGAAGCCGTGCAGGATGCGGCCGATGATGAACACCGCCGCGACCACCCAAAGCCACAACTGGGTCCCGACTGCGAATTCGATCAGCGCGATCAGGATCAGCACGATCGGGGCATATTCGGCGAAGTTGGCATGCGCCCGCATGCGCGCGAGCAGCCGGGGGTGGCCGCCGTCGCCAAGCGAGATCTTTTTGCCGATTCGCAGTTGCCCCACGCGCATGGCGAGCCAGAAGTTGATCAGCGCGGCGGCGCCCGTGGTGGTGAGCGCGACTGGCAACAGCATGATATTCCCCCGGGTGTTAAGCGCCGGCACCCTACACAGACTTGCAACATGGGCAAGAATCGCTATAGGCGCTGCCTCGCTTCGTGACCTGTCCGCTGGTCCGGCGGGCGGCCGGCATCAGCCGTCGCTTGCCTGAACATCGACGCGGGCGTATCGCGACCTATATTCAAGTGTCTGTTTTGTAAGAAGGTGCCTCGATGGCCGTTCCTAAGAGAAAAACTTCGCCGTCGCGGCGTGGCATGCGCCGGTCGCACGACTCGCTCACCGTTGCAGCATTCCAGGAATGCTCGAACTGTGGCGAACTGAAGCGCCCGCACAACCTGTGCACCGGCTGTGGCCACTATAACGGCCGCGAAGTCATCGCCGCCGAGGCCTGAGCCAAACGCGGACAAGAGGCCTGCCGGCATGACCAGCTTGCGAATCGCCGTCGATGCAATGGGCGGCGATGAGGGTATTGCCGTCATGCTGGCTGGGGCCGCGCGAGCGCGCCGCCGTTTCGACGGGATGGAATTCATCCTTGTCGGCGACGAGGCGCGCATTCGCGAAGGGCTGAACGCCCACCCCCATCTGACAGCCGCGTCGGAGATCGTCCACGCGGCCGATGTCGTTGCGTCCGACGCCAAGCCCAGCCAGGCGATCCGCCGTGCCAAGACCACGTCGATGGGCATCGCCATCGACATGGTGAAGCAGGGCCGCGCCGGCGCCGCTGTGTCGTCGGGTAATACCGGGGCGCTGATGGCGATGTCCAAGCTGGCGCTGCGCACCATGCCGGGCATTGATCGTCCAGCTCTGGCCGCGCTGATGCCGACGCTGGGCGAAAATGATTCGGTGATGCTCGATCTTGGCGCCAACACCGAAGTCGACGCCCGCAACCTGGTGCAGTTCGCCGTGATGGGCGCCGCCTATGCGCGGATCGCGCTCGATCTGGAAAATCCCCGAGTCGCGCTGCTGAACATCGGCACCGAGGAGATGAAGGGCACCGACAGCATCCGCGACGCCGCGGCCGAGCTGCGCAATGCCACGCATCTGCGCCTGGACTTCAAGGGCTTCATCGAAGGCAACAAGCTGTCGCGCGGTGAAGTCGATGTGGTCGTGTGCGACGGCTTTTCCGGCAACATCGCATTGAAGACGATCGAGGGCACGGCCCGCTTCGTCGGCGATTTGCTGAAGCGCGCATTCTCCAGTTCGGTACGCTCGAAGATCGGCTTCCTGATCTCCAAGCCCGCGACCGAGCTGCTGCGCCACCATCTCGACCCCAACAATCACAATGGCGCGATTTTCCTGGGGCTGAACGGCATTGTCGTAAAGAGCCATGGTGGCGCCAACGAAGTCGGCATAGATACCGCCATCGGCTTTGCGGCGAAGATGCTGCGCGACGACCTGAATCGGCGCATCGCCGAGGATCTTGGGAATTTCGAGGCTAAGGCTGCGTGACACGGCGTTCGGTTATTCTCGGCACCGGTTCTTTCCTGCCGGCGCGGCGCGTCTCCAACGCCGAACTGGCGGAAACGGTGGACACCACCGACGAGTGGATCGTCGAGCGCACCGGCATCCGCTTCCGCCACATCGCCGCTGAAGACGAGACGACGGGCACGCTGGCTGCTGGCGCCGCGCGCGCCGCGCTGGAAGCCGCAGGGATCGAATCGACGTCGATCGACCTCATCGTGCTCGCTACCGCGACTCCGGACCAGACCTTCCCCGCCACCGCGACTCGCGTGCAGACTGCGCTGGGCATCGGCGATTGCGTGGCGTTCGACGTGGCGGCGGTGTGCTCGGGCTTCCTTTACGCCGTGCAGGTCGCCGATTCGATGATCCGCGCGGGCGCACATACCCGCGCGCTGGTGATCGGTGCCGAGACGTTCAGCCGCATCCTGGATTGGGAAGACCGCGCGACCTGCGTTCTGTTCGGCGATGGCGCCGGCGCAATCGTGCTCGAAGCGCAGGAAAGCGACGAAGCCTCTGGTGCCGGCATCCTGGCGACTCGGCTCCACGCCGATGGGCGGCACAACGACTTGCTCTATGTCGATGGCGGGCCGTCGACCACCGGCACCGTCGGCAAGCTGCGCATGAAGGGCCGCGAAGTGTTCCGGCACGCCGTGACCAACCTGGCCGCGGTGATGGGCGAATCGCTTGAGGCGGCCGGACTGAGCGCCGGTGACGTGGATTGGGTCGTGCCGCACCAGGCCAATGCCCGCATCCTCGACGCCACGGCGCGCAAGCTTGGCCTCGCGTCCGAAAAGGTCGTTGTTACTGTCGACCAGCATGCCAACACGTCGGCGGCGTCGGTCCCGCTCGCGCTCGACACCGCCGTGCGGGACGGACGAATCCAGCGCGGCGACCTGCTGGTGCTTGAGGCAATGGGGGGCGGCTTCACCTGGGGCGCGGCGGTGGTTCGCTTCTGACGCGACGCACGGTGCAAGGGATGCGCCGTTAGGCATGTTGCTGGTTTGCGAATTTTTCGCAATCTGCTAAGCTGGGGCAACACAGGTTAAGTTCGGGGGACATTCGTGGACAACGCCGATGCAGGCACGCTGACCAGAGCCGATCTGGCTGAATCGCTGCATCGCGAAGTTGGCCTGTCGCGCGCGGACGCCGCACGCCTGGTCGAGCAGATTCTTGCCCATATGTGCGAGTCGCTGGCCAAGGGGGAAAATGTGAAGATCTCCGGCTTTGGCAGCTTCATCCTGCGCGACAAGGGCGAGCGGATCGGCCGTAACCCGAAGACCGGCGTCGAAGTGCCGATCGCGCCGCGCCGTGTGCTTACCTTCCGCGCCAGCCAGATGATGCGCGACCGCATCGTGGCGGGTGACTGAATAACCGATGGCGGCGCCGGGAAAGGCAGCCGGCGCGCTGCGAACGATCGGCGAACTGGCCGATGAGATCGGGCGGCCGCAGCATATCCTGCGATACTGGGAAACGCGCTTTCCCCAGCTGCGCCCGCTGACGCGCGCAGGTAACCGCCGCTATTATCGCACCGAAGACGTCGCCCTGGTGCGGCGTATCCACCATCTGCTGGCGGACCAGGGCTATACCATCCGTGGGGTCCAGAAGCTGCTTGCGGAGGAAAAGGGCGTCAGAGCGCCTGCTCCTGAGGTGGTGGTACCCGACGGGAACCTGCGCGCGGTGCGGGATGCCTTGGCAGAGGCGCTGCGGGACGACCGGGACTAGGCGCGGTGCGGCTTGTGCGCGCTGAGATGCGTCGCGCAGGTGCGCAATAAGAGCTCCCCGGCGAAGGCAGCCGTGAACAGCTAAGGCGTGTCGGGGCCGAGCGTCGGGTCGAGATCGCGCGGGCGTACGAAGAAGGCCAATTCCGCCGACCCGCGCCGAACATCGGCCCACTCTCCTGCGAAGTGCAGCTGCGCGAGGCTGGCGGTGGGAAACTTGATCGCCACTTCGTCACGCAAAGCGCTGCCTTCGGGCACCAGCTGCAAGATCAGCTCCTCAAGCCCCGGATTATGCCCGGCGAGCAGCACTTCGTCGGCATCGGCTGGCAAGTCGTGGATCACGTCGAGCAAGGTCGCGGCGGAGGCCAAGTACAGGCGCTGGTCCCAGGCGGGCGCCAGCGCACTGCCATAACCGCGCCCGACATGGTCGAGCGTCTCCATCACCCGCAGTGCCGGGGAGGCGACGGCATGGCCGAAATGGAGCTTCAGGCTGCGCAAGTGGCGGCCCATCATCGCTGCGGCGCGCTGCCCCTTGGGGTTGAGCGGCCGGTCGAAATCGCGCGCGACGAGGTCGTCCCACCCGGACTTGGCGTGGCGCAGCAGCGTGAGCGTCTTCATGCGTCCCCGGGTGGTTCAGGCGGTTGCCGGCGCCTCATGCCGCAAGCGCGCTGCCAAGGAAAGCCGGACACGCTCGATCGCCTCGTCCAACGTCACCCGGGCCACCGGCGTTCCCACTGGAAACGCACTCAGCAAGCGTGACGGCATGGCGGCGGAGAGCAGCACGAAGCTGCCGCGATCGTCGGCGCGGCGGATCAGCCGCCCGAACGCCTGGGCGAGCTTGGCGCGGATGATGCGGTCGTCATAGGCGCTGCCGCCCCCGGCGAGCCGCCGCGCGGCGTGGAGCACGGTCGGCTTGGGCCAGGGCACGCCCTCCATCACCACCAGGCGAAGCGATTCACCGGGCACATCTACGCCGTCGCGCAGCGCGTCGGTGCCGAGCAGCGAAGCGCGCGGATCATCGCGGAAGATGTCCACCAAGGTGCCGGTGTCGATCGGGTCGACATGCTGCGCGAGCAAAGGCAGCCCTTCGCGCGCGAGCCGGTCGGCAATGCGGGCATGCACCGCGCGCAGGCGACGAATAGCAGTGAAGAGGCCAAGTGTGCCGCCCTCGGCCGCCACGATCAGGCGAGCATAGGCGTTGGCAAGGGCCGGCAAGTCGCCGCGCTTGATATCGGTGACGATCAGCACTTCGGCCTGCGCGGCGTAATCGAACGGGCTGTGCGCTTCGAACCGGGCAGCAGGGCGGATCAGGTGCGTGGCGCCCGAGCGGGCCTCGGCGATGTCCCAGTCGCCACCGGCACGCAGCGTTGCCGAGGTGACCAAAGCGCCGTGGGCGGGCTTGAGCACGGTGTCGGCGAACGGCTTTGACGGGTCGAGCCAGTGGCGGTGCAGGCCAATGTCGTATTCGCGGCCTTCGACGCGGTCGATCGCCAGCCAGTCGACATATTCGGGATCGGCCGGGCCACCGATGCGCGCGATCAGCGCCAGCCAGGCACCCACCGTCTCCGTGCGCCAGGCGAGCGAAGCGATCGCGCCTTCGATCCGCGCACGTGCCGGACCGTCCATCCAGTCGGGCGAGTCGGCGAGCACCGCTTCGAGCCGGCGGCCAAGCGCCACCATGGGGCGGATCAGCGCGTCGAGCGCGGTGGCGGCTGGGCCTGCGGCCTCGACCAGTGCGGCGTCAGGTTCGGCCAGTTCGGTTTCCAGGCCATAGCCGGCTTCCGCCGAACCGTTGACGTCGCGGGCATAGACCAGCCCGCGCACCGCGCCGAGCAGCGCCTCGACTGGGCCGAACGGCTCCCCTTCGGCGACGCGCTGAAGCCAGCCGTCGCTCGGCAGCGCGCGGGCTGCATCGACTGCTTCGGCAATGGCGATGCCGCCTGCCTCGTCATAGCTGGCGACGTCCGACAGCCGGGCGGCGAGGCCGCGGCGTCGGCCGCGGGAACCCGATTCGGGGCCAGTGACCCAACGGCGGATCTCGATCGACTCCTGCCCCGTCAGCGCGGCAGAGAACATCGCGTCGGCCGCGTCGAACAGATGATGGCCTTCGTCGAACACGTAGCGCGAGGGGCGCGTCGCCGATTCGCGGCCGCGCGCGGCGTTGACCATTACCAATGCGTGGTTGGCGATGACGATGTCGGCCTCGGCACTGGCGCGGGCCGCGCGTTCGATGAAGCATTTTCGGTAATGCGGACAGCCGGCGTAGATGCACTCGCCGCGGCGATCCGTCAGCGCAGTCGAGCCGTTGCGGCGGAACAGCGTGGGCAGCCAACCGGGCAAGTCTCCGCCGATCATATCTCCATCGGCAGTGAAGGCGGCCCAGCGCGCTACCAGCTGCGCCAGGATCGCCGCGCGCCCGGCGAACCCGCCTTGCAGCGCATCCTCAAGGTTCAGCAAGCAGACATAGTTCTCGCGCCCCTTGCGGGTGACGATGCGCTGGTGACGTTGCTCGGCGTCGGGGAACAGCCGTTCGCCCTCGGCGGCGAGCTGGCGCTGGAGCGCCTTGGTGAAGGTGGAGACCCACACCGCCCCGCCCGCCTGCTCGGCCCAGAGCGAGGCAGGGGCGAGATAGCCGAGTGTCTTGCCGATGCCGGTGCCGGCTTCGGCGAGGACGAGGTTGGGCGCGTCGCGCACCGCGCGCGGGGTGAAGGCGCTGGCGGCGGCGGCGGCATAGTCGCGCTGGCCCTGACGGCGTTCGGCGCCGCTGCCGGTGAGCGCGGCGAGGCGTTCCGCCACCTGTTCGGGATTGAGCGAGATCGTGCGCGGCGCAGGGCGCGGGGGTTGCTCCTCCCATTCGGGCAGCTTGGAGAACAGCCAGCGCTCGGCGCGCTCGGGCTTGGCGATCTGCTCGCTGAGCGCGGGCGCCCAAGGCCAGCGGAGGCGGTAGAGCGATTGGAGCGCGTGCCAGCCCCCTTCCCGCTCCTTCCACTCACCGTTCGGGACGGCGAGGAGTGCGGCAGCGGCTTCTCGGAGGAAGGCCGCGATGTCCGCGTCTTCGGCCGGTGCCGAGAGATCGGTGACACGCGCCAGGCCCTTGGGCGTGGGCACCATGAAGCGCGCGGGGTGGAGAAAGGCGAAGAGTTCGAGGATATCGAGCCCCGACAGTTCGGGGTGGCCCAGGCGCTGGCCGATCAGAGGCGCATTGAGGAGGATGGTGGGCGTGTCGGCGGCGATGCGGATCGCTTCGCCGCGACTGACGGCGCGGGTCTCCTCAGCAGTGGCGATCCAGATGCCGCCATGGCTGGCGTGGAGCGCGGGATAGGGAAAGGCGGCGGTCATCGGCACGCCACTATGTACGCGCTTCGTTCCGCCGGGAACAGGGTGTACGTCATTCTGTAGAGTGTGCCGTAGAGGCCCGAAGTGCCTTCCAGAGAGCCTGGACCTGATGATTGAGGGTGCCGAGCTGCTCGACGCCCATACCTGCACGATCCAGAAGATGCTCACCGAGGCAGCCACATTCCTCACGCATCGCCGCTCCGCGATCAGAGAGGCGGACGCGGACCTGGCGCTCGTCGTTTGGGTTGCGCTCGCGGGTGACGAAGCCGGCGGCTTCGAGGCGCTTCACCAGCGGGGTGATCGTGCTCGATTCCAGCGACAGCCGCTCAGCGATGGCGCCGACAGTGCGGCCATCCTGCTCCCACAGGGCGTGGAGCACCAGATATTGCGGATAGGTGATGCCGAGGCGGTCGAGCATCGGCTTGTAGGCGCGGGTGATCGCCATGCTGGTGGCGTAGAGCGAGAAGCAGAGCTGGTCGTCGAGCGGCAGGGCGGCGGGCACGGGGTTCTCCTGAGACAGATTGTATATCGCGATAAATAAACTGCTGGACAAGGGGGGCCCGCCGGCCTAGCTAGATAGTTATCGCGATACATATCTGTCCCCAGCAAAGGAGTTCGACCATGTCCGTCGATGTGAAATACACCACCCGCGCCACCGCCACCGGAGGCCGTGATGGCGAAGCCCGCTCTGAGGATGGCCGCTTCACCGCCAGGCTTTCCACGCCCAAGGAACTGGGCGGCGCCGGCGGTGACGGGACCAATCCCGAGCAGCTGTTCGCAGCGGGCTATTCGGCATGCTTTATCGGCGCGCTGAAGGCGGCGGGGGCGCAGCTGAAGCTGAAGGTTCCGGCGGAGACGACCGTGACCGCGACGGTGGGCATCGGCCCGCGCAGCGAAGGCGGGTTCGGGATTACTGCCGACCTGGAAGTCAGCCTGCCTGGGCTGGCGCGTGCTGATGCGGAGAAGCTGGTGGAGACTGCGCACCAGATCTGCCCGTATTCAAATGCGACCCGGAATAACGTGGATGTTGGGCTGAGCGTGGCCTGACGCCTTAGGTAGGTTCCCGCCTTCGTCACCCCGGCCTCGAGCCGGGGTCCCGCTGCCTTGCCCTGGTAGAAGAAGTAGCGGGATCCCGGCTCAAGGCCGGGATGACGGAAGGAAGGAGCTTGTGACACCATCGCTGCATCGGTTGCTGGAACCTGTCGCGCCAGTTCGCTAGAGGCGCGGGATGACTGATCTATCCGCCTTCCGCGACGCCGCACTCACTTCAAAGGCCTGGCCCTATGAAGAGGCGCGGAAGCTGCTGAAACGCTATGCGAACGGCGCGCCGGCCAAGGGGCATGTGCTGTTCGAGACCGGCTATGGCCCGTCGGGCCTGCCGCATATCGGCACGTTCAATGAAGTGCTGCGCACCACCATGGTGCGCCATGCGTTCGAGACGCTGTCGGACGTGCCCACCCGGCTGATCGCGTTCAGCGACGACATGGACGGGCTCCGGAAAGTGCCCGACAATGTGCCCAACCAGGAGATGCTGCGCGAGCATCTGGGCAAGCCGCTGACGCGCATCCCCGATCCGTTCGGCACGCATGAAAGCTTTGCCGCGCACAACAATGCGCGGCTGCGCGAATTCCTCGACCGGTTCGGGTTCGAGTATGAGTTCGCGTCGTCCACCGAATATTATACGGGCGGTCGTTTCGACGAGGCGCTGAAGCTGGTGCTGCGCCATTATCAGGGCATCATGGGCGTGATGCTGCCGACGCTGCGCGCCGAGCGCCAGGCGACCTATTCGCCGGTGCTGCCGGTCAGCCCCAAGTCAGGCATCGTGCTGCAGGTACCGGTCGAAGTACTCGACCCCGAGACGGGCATGATCGCGTTCGAGGACGAGGGCGAGCGCATCGAACAGAGCGTGTTTGCCGGCCAGGCCAAGCTGCAATGGAAGGTCGATTGGGCGATGCGCTGGGTGGCGCTCGACGTCGATTACGAGATGGCGGGCAAGGACCTGATCGACTCCGTCATTCAGTCGGGCAAAATTGCTCGCGTAATGGGCGGCAAGCCGCCCGAGGGCTTCAACTACGAGATGTTCCTCGACGATAAGGGCGAGAAGATCTCAAAGTCCAAGGGCAATGGGCTGAGCCTGGAGCAATGGCTGAGCTATGGACCCGACGAGAGCCTGGCCTTTTATGCTTATCGCGAGCCGAAAAAGGCAAAGGCGCTGCACTTTGGCGTGATCCCGCGCGCGGTGGACGAATATTGGCAGTTCCGCGGCAATTATGCCGCCCAGCCGGCCGAGCAGAAGCTGGGCAATCCGGTGCACCATATCCACAATGGCGATGTGCCGAGTGAGGCGCTGCCGGTCACCTATAGTCTGCTCCTCAACCTGATCGGGGTGCTGGGCGCGCAGGCGAATGAGGACGCGGTGTGGAAGCTGCTGGAGCGCTATGGCGAGGGCCTGACGCGCGAGAGCAACCCGGACCTGGCCAAGCTGGTGCCGCTGGTGCTGGCCTATTATCGCGACGTGGTGGCGAGCACGCTGAAGCGGCGAGCGCCGACCCAGATGGAAGCCGAGGCGCTACGGCGGCTGGACGCGGTGCTGGCGGAACTGCCCGAGGGCGCGTCGGCCGAGGATATCCAGAACCATGTGTACGAGATCGGCAAAACGGGCGGGTTCGAGAGTCTCCGGGACTGGTTCAAGGCGTTGTACGAGACGCTGCTCGGGTCCGAGCAGGGGCCGCGCATGGGAAGCTTCATTGCGCTGTATGGGGTGGAGAACAGCCGTAAGCTGATTGCTGAGGCTTTGGCGGCTTAGTCTCGGCGCTGACGCTCCCTTCGTCATCCCGGCCTTGGATGGCGGCGGGAGGATTGGCTCTTCTAGTTCCCCAGCGGAGGCCGGGGCCCAGTTGCGGGGCAGCTGTTGCATGCGTCATGCGCCATCGAGACGACATTGCAGCTGGGCCCCGGCCTTCGCCGGGGAATTTGTGGGGGTGCGGCGGCGGTGCCTCGCTGCTTTGACCGGCGGTGGCGATCCGGTACGGGTGGGGCATGCCTGCCCTGACACCCCTTCGCCGCGCGCGCTCCGCCACTCGTGACTTTCTGCACAGCGAAGCGGCGGGTGGTATCGTCCTGATCGCAGCGGCTGTGCTGGCGATGCTGGCGGCGAACTGGCCAGGCGTGGCCGAGCAGTACTTTCATCTGCTGCACATTCAGACCGGACCGGTGATCAGCCCGCATCACGGGCCGATGACGGTGCATCTGTGGATCAACGACGCGCTGATGGCGCTGTTCTTCCTGCTCGTGGGTCTCGAGATCAAGCGCGAGTTCGTCGATGGGCGGCTGGCCACCTGGGACCGGCGGCGCTTGCCGGTGGTCGCGGCGGCGGCGGGGATGGCGTGCCCTGCCCTGTTCTACCTGCTGGTGGTGGGGGGCTATCCCAGGCTGGTGCATGGCTGGGCTATTCCGGCGGCGACCGACATTGCCTTTGCGATCGGGCTGCTGGCGATCCTGGGGAAGCGGGCGCCGACATCGCTCAAGCTGTTCCTGACCACCGTGGCGATCGTCGACGATCTAGGCGCAGTGGTGATCATCGCCTTGTTCTACACCGCCGAGCTCGACTTGGTGTCGCTGGGCATCGCCGCAGCGATCGTCGCGGGCATGTTCGCGCTCAACCGGGCGGGGGTGAAGCGGCTTTCGGTCTATCTGTTGCTCGCGGTCATATTGTGGGTGTTCGTGTTCCGATCGGGCATCCACGCCACGATTGCGGGGGTGCTGGCGGCGCTCACCATTCCGATCACCAAGTCGCCGGCGGCGCCCGACGATGCAGAGTCGCCGCTGCACCGGCTGGAGCATGCGCTGCACCCCTGGTCGGCGTTCGTGATCGTGCCGTTGTTCGGGTTCGCCAATGCCGGCGTGTCGCTGGCCGGGAGCAGCCTGGGCGTGTTGGCGGAGCCGCTGCCGCTGGCCGTGCTGCTGGGGCTGTTCCTGGGCAAGCAGATCGGCATCTTTGCCAGTGTGGTGGTGGCGGACAAGACCGGGTTCGCCAAGCGCCCGGGCTGGGCGAGCTGGCCGCAGATTTATGGGGTGTCGCTGCTCGCCGGAATCGGATTCACGATGAGCCTGTTTATCGGCGGGCTGGCGTTCGCGGGCGAGGATATGTTGATCGACGAAGTGAAGATCGGGGTGCTTGCCGGGTCGGTGCTGTCGGCGGCGGCGGGGTATGCGGTGCTGCGCTTTGCGCCGGCGCGGCGGGTGTTGGCGGTGAAGGCGCTGGCGCGGCGTTCTGGGCGGTGATCTTCGGCGTGTAGCTGTTCCCCGGCGGAGGCCGGGGAACTAGTTGGGGTACGTCTTCTTCGTCACCCGGGATGACGGGGTCAGGCGGCGGTGCCGCCTACGGTCAGACCGTCCACCAGCAGGGTTGGCTGGCCCACGCCTGCGGGGACGCTCTGGCCGCCCTTGCCGCACATGCCGATGCCTTCGTCGAGGGCGAAGTCATTGCCGATGCCTGTGACCTTGTTGAGCACCGTGGGGCCGTCGCCGATCAGCGTCGCGCCCTTGATCGGGCGCCCAAGCTTGCCGTTCTCGATCAGATACGCCTCGGTGCAGGAGAAGACGAACTTGCCCGAGACGATGTCGACCTGGCCGCCGCCAAAGCTCTTGGCGAAGATGCCCTTCTTGACGCGCGACAGCAGTTCGGCGGGATCGTCCTTGCCGCCCTTCATGAAGGTGTTGGTCATGCGCGGCATCGGCGCGTGCTGGAACGATTCGCGACGGCCATTGCCGGTGGGCTCGACGCCCATGAGGCGGGCGTTCAGGCGGTCCTGCATATAGCCCTTGAGGATGCCGTCCTCGATCAGGATGGTCTCGCGGGTGGGCGTGCCTTCGTCGTCGATCGACAGCGAGCCGCGGCGATCATGAATCGAGCCGTCATCGACCACGGTCACGCCCGGCGCGGCGACGCGTTCGCCGATACGGCCCGAGAACGCGCTGGTGCCCTTGCGATTGAAGTCGCCTTCCAGGCCGTGGCCGATCGCTTCGTGGAGCAGCACGCCAGGCCAGCCCGGGCCGCACAGCACGACCATGTCGCCGGCCGGAGCGTCGACCGCGTCGAGGTTGACCAGCGCCTGGGCCAGCGCTTCGTCGATCGCGCGGTTCCAGGTTTCGGGCTGGAACAGGCGGTCATAAAGGGTGCGGCCGCCGGTGCCGAAGCTGCCCGTTTCGCGCCGGCCATTCTGTTCGACCACAATCGAGACGTTGAGGCGAACGAGCGGGCGGACATCGGTGGCGATGAAGCCGTCGGGGCGGACGATCTCGACCACGCTCCACGAGCCGGTGAGGCCGACCGACACCTGCACCACGCGCGGATCGCGCGCGCGGGCGGCGGCGTCGATCGACTGGCACAGATTCACCTTGTCGGCGAAGGGCACCAGGTCCAGCGGATCGGCATCGGTGTAGAGGTGGCGGTTGTTGCCCTGCGGTGGCGGGGCCTTGCCGGCCTTGCCGGGCTCGATCAGCGCCATGGTTTCCGCCGCGCGGCGGATCGCCTGGGGGGTGATCTCGTTGGCGTGGGCGAAGGCAGTGGTTTCGCCCGAGACCGCGCGCAGGCCGAAGCCCGACTGGGTGTCGTAGGACGCAGTCTTCAGGCGGCCATCATCGAAGCCGAACGCCTCGGTCTTGCGATATTGCAGGTAGAGCTCGCCATCCTCGGCATTCGCCAGCGCTTCGGCAGTGAGCCGGGCGGCGGTGTCGGGGTCGAGATGGTCGCGGTAGAGGAACGCGCGCGGATCGGAAGGAAGGCTCATCCTTCCGATATAGGACGCTTAGAGGCTGGCGCCAGACGCGATGTCGGGCTGACCTTCGGTGCCGGGCTTGTCGGCCGGGCCGCCAATCAAGATGAAGCGGCGATCGCAATAGCCGCAATCGATATAGCCATGCTCGTCGATCTGAAGGAACACGCGCGGATGGCCGAGCGATGCCGGCACGCCAGGGCCGCTGCCGTCGCACGACACGCGGGCATGGGAGGTACGGATGGTCTCGGACGGCGGGATCATGCCGACTCGCCTAGCAAAGCGCGGGAGGGCTCGCAATCGCCGCTTGAGAGTCTTATGCGGATCGTCATGACTCAGGCAGCGATCCAGATCGACCAGCTCTGCAAGACCTATGCAGGAGGCAAGCGCGCACTGGACGGGGTCAGCTTCGAGGTGCCGCGGGGGCAGATCTTCGGGCTGCTGGGGCCGAACGGCGCAGGCAAGTCGACACTGATCAACATCCTGGCGGGGCTGGTCAACAAGACCGACGGCCGCGCCACGATCTGGGGCTTCGACATCGACGCGCATCCGCGCAACGCCAAGGCGTCGATCGGGATCGTGAACCAGGAGATCGTGTTCGATCCGTTCTTCACGCCCAAGGAGACGCTGGAGATCCAGGCGGGGCTGTACGGCATTCCCAAGAGCCAGTTCGACGCGATGGCGCTGCTGCGCGCGGTACATCTTGAGGACAAGGCCGAGGCGTATTCGCGCACGCTCTCGGGCGGCATGAAGCGGCGGCTGATGGTCGCCAAGGCGATGGTGCATTCGCCGCCGATCATCGTGCTGGACGAGCCGACCGCGGGCGTGGACGTCGAACTGCGCCAGCAGCTCTGGGCCTATGTGAAATCGCTGAACGCGCAGGGCGTGACGGTGGTGCTGACCACGCATTACCTGGAAGAAGCCGAGGAGCTGTGCGACCGGATTGCAATCATCAACCATGGCCAGCTGATCGCCAATAAGCCGACCCGCGAGCTGGTGGGCATGGCGCAGGAGAAGGTGGTCGAGGTGACCGTCGATCGCGACGTGGTGACGGCGCCTGAGAATCACTGCTTCCAGAAGATCGAGGTCAAGGGCGAGCGGACGCTGGTGATCACCTATCGCAAGGACCAGGCGAATGCCGGCGAAGTGCTGGGCGCGGTGCAGGGTGCAGGGTTGGGGATCGTCGATGTTTCCACGCGGGAAGCGGATCTGGAGGACGTGTTCCTCAACCTTACGCGCTCGGCGGGCTGATCCTTCTTCGTCACCCCGGCCCTGAGCCGGGGTCCCGCTGCCTTGCTCCGACAGCAGAAGAAGCGGGATCCCGGCTCGAGGCCGGGATGACGGAAGCTGGGGTTAGCGGTGGTGTTTATCGAAGAACTGCCACATGGCTTCGTTGTCGGCGACCCAGCTATGGCCGGCTTGCGGATCGATGTGGGCGATCATGTCGGCGCCGTGGCGGCAGTTGGTGTAGCCGCGCAGTTCAATGCTTTCCGCAAGACTCTCGCGGCAGCCGTTGAGGTCGGCCCAGCGTGCTTCGGCGCGGCGCATCGGGTATTGCCAATAGCCGGCGCCACCACCTTGGACCGGGTTGGTAGTGTCCTTGGCACCGGCAAAGGCGATTACCGGCATCGGGCGCGCGGGCTTGCAGGTTGCGGGATCGGGGAAGCGCGGATCGGCGGCGGAAGGGTTGCCGGCGCGCAGGCCTACGACCGGAGCGATCGCGGCGAAGCGGTCCGCGGCTACGCAGCCGAGCCATGACGTCATGCGTCCGCCGCCGGAGAGGCCAGTGGCATAGACCCGCGTCCGATCGGCGCAGCCCTGCCTGGCCAGAACGTCGATCGCGGCGGCGAGATAGGCGACATCGTTGGGATCGCCGGGTCCGGGCAGCTTGCCGGTGACGGTGGGGACGCCGGGGATGTTCCAGACATAGCCCTGCCCCGCTGCGATGCCGCCATCGGGTGCGGCGACCACGAAGCCGTGGCGGTCGGCGGTTTCGGCCAGCCGCGATTCCGCAAGCATCTGTGCGCCAGTGCCGGTGCTGCCATGGAGCAGCAACACCAGCGGGGCGCGACCGGTGTAACCGTGCGGCACGTGGATCAACATCGCTCGCCCGGTGGTGCCGACCGCCACCCGCGCGCTGGTGCCCGGAGCAATGCCCAGACACTGCGCGGCGCGCGCCGAGGGCGCTGATACGGTGGCAAACAGGAGCGCGGCACAAGCGAGCATCAGTTGGCGCATAAGTCTCTTTCGTTGCAACGGGCCCATTCTAGCGCCTAGGCGGGGCGGCGAACCAGCGGAAGAACGTATGCCCGGCGATCCCACAAGCAGCGACATCCTCGTGATCGGCTCCGGCGCGGCCGGGCTTACCGCCGCGCTTAACCTGGCCGAGCGCTTCAAGGTGACGGTGCTGGCCAAGGGCGGGCTGGACGAGGGGTCGACCGCCTGGGCCCAGGGCGGGATCGCCGCGGTGCTGGAGCCCGGCGACACGTTCGAGAACCATATCGAGGACACGATGGTCGCAGGCGCGGGCCTGAACGACCGGGCGACGGTGGAGATGGTGGTCGAGAACGCGCCCGCCGCGATCGAGACGCTGGTGAAGCTGGGCGTGCCGTTCAACATGAATGGCGACGCGCTGCACCTGACGCGAGAGGGTGGGCACAGCCATCGCCGCATCGTCCATGTCGACGACGCCACCGGGCTGGCGGTGCAGACCGCTCTGCTCCGCGCGGCGCAGGCGCATCCCAACATCACGCTGGTGCCCGACATGGTGGTGATCGACCTGGCGACCAGCCAGCATGAGCTGCGCTATTCGGGCGCGGGCAATGTGTGGGGCGTTTATGCCTTCAGCCGCGCGACGGACCGGGTCGAGCTGTTCACGGCGCGCGCCACAGTGCTGGCAACGGGCGGCGCGGGCCGTACCTATCTGTTCTCCACTGCGCCCAGCGGTGCGACCGGGGACGGCATCGCCATGGCGTGGCGGGCGGGTGCGCGCGTGTCCAACATGGAATTCATGCAGTTCCATCCGACCTGCCTGTACAATCTGGAGGTCAAGAACTTCCTGATCACCGAAGCCGTGCGGGGCGAAGGCGGGCACTTGCGCAACCCCGAAACGGGCAAGCGCTTCATGCCCGATCTGGACCCCCGCGCAGAGCTGGCGCCGCGCGACGTGGTCGCCCGGGCGATCGATGCCGAGATCAAGCGGCACGGCCTGGACTATGTCCATCTCGACATCAGCCATATGGGCGCGGACTTCGTAAAGGCGCACTTCCCGACGATCCATGCCCGGCTGCTCGACCTGGGCATCGACATGACGCGCGAGCCGATCCCTGTGGTGCCGGCGCAGCATTACACCTGTGGCGGCGTGGTGATCGACCGCGACGGGCGGACCGACCTGCCCAACTTGTATGCCGCGGGCGAAGTCAGCCAGTCGGGGCTGCACGGCGCAAACCGCCTGGCGTCCAATTCGCTGCTGGAATGCTTCGTGTTCGGCGAGGCAGTGGCGCGCGACATCACCGCACGCTGGGGCGAGCTGGCGCCGCCGCCAGCGATCCGGCCATGGGACGAGAGCCGGGTGACGCATTCCGACGAGGAAGTGGTGATCAAGCAGAACTGGACCGAGATCCGGCGGTTCATGTGGAATTATGTCGGCATCGTCCGCACCACCAAGCGGCTGGAGCGCGCGGCGCATCGCATCGCCATGCTGCGGGAGGAAGTGAACGATTATTACGGGCATTTCCGGGTGACGCCGGACCTGATCGAGTTGCGGAATTTACTGGAAAGCGCGGATCTGATCGTGCGGTCGGCCTTGCACCGCAAGGAGAGCCGCGGGCTGCATTATACGCTGGATTATCCGGAGGCGCTGGATGTGGCGGCGGATACGGTTTTGGTGCCTTGATGGGGTGCAGGTGGGGTTGGCGCCCCCTCCGTCATCCCGGCCTTGAGCCGGGGTGACGAGCTAGGGGCAGGGCTTCCTGCCTCCTAGACCTTCTCGCAGCTGAATCTTGGCCTTAGCCGGGAACTGAAGATTTTGCGCCTACTTCGCAAAGTGTTGCAGCTTTTCTCACCATTCACCGCTATACACACCGTATTCGTCGCATACGGACACGGCCGGACTTTGCCCCACGGGCTGAGCGCCGCATGTTCGGCAGGAGTTATGGGGCGTACGCGTGAAGAAAACGGTGGGATTCTCGTCAATTGAACGCGCACTGACCATCGCGGGGCTAGGCCCGGCGATGCTGGTCGGGTGCGCGGTGCACGATGACTCGATGCTTGCCGCCTATCTTCCGGCACCAAGCTACAGCGTCGCGATGCCCTTCCCCGCCGCAGTGAAGCCGCCGCGGCGCGCCTATGCGCCTGCGCCGCAGCCGTTGATGTCGGCCTTGAGCGATATCACCGGCAATTTCGACGGGGTGGTCGGCGTCGCGGTGGAGAGCATCGAGGGCAATTGGATGGCCACCGCCGGTGCGCCGAACCGACCGATGCCGCAGCAGAGCGTCAGCAAGCTGTGGGTTACGATGACCATGCTGGACCAGGTGGATCAGGGGAAGATCCGCCTCGACGATCCGCTGACCATCACCCGCGCCGATTTCACGGTGTTCCACCAGCCGGTGGCCGCGTTGGTTAAGGGCGACCAGGGCTATACCTCCACGGTGGGCGAGATTGCCCGCCGCGCCATGCAGATGAGCGACAACACCTGCAACGACAAGATCCTGCGGCTGGTCGGCGGTCCGCAGGCGGTGCGTGATTTCGTTGCCAAGAACCAGTTGGGAACAATCGGCTTTGGTCCTGGCGAGCGGCTGTTGCAGGCCGGAACCGCCGGGCTGGAATGGCGGCAGGAATATTCCTTCGGCAACGCCTTTGCCGTGGCACGATCGCGGCTGTCGCCGGCGGTGCGGCTAGCGGCGTATGAAGCCTATGTGAAGGATCCGCCCGACGGCGCGTCCGCAGCCGCCATTGCCGGCGCCCTTGGCCGCCTGAAGCGCGGCGAATTGCTGTCGCCCGCTTCGACCCAGTGGCTGCTCGCCACCATGGGCGCGGCGCGGACCGGCCATGCCCGCGTGCGTGCCTCGGTTCCCGCGGGATGGGCTTATGGTCACAAGACCGGGACCGGCCAGGACCTGGGCAGGCGCACGGCCGGCTTCAACGATGTCGGCATCCTGACGGCGCCCGATGGCCGCTCCTATGCGGTGGCAATCATGATCGGCGACACGCCGCGTCCTCCGCGCGAGCGCCAGCTGCTGATGCAGGCAGTGGGTGCGGCGGTGGTATCGTTTCATGGCTTCTGAACTGGTGCAATTGGGCCACAGTTGAGAATGCCGGCAGGGTTGGGCTTGGCGCCCGGCGCTGCTATCTGACGCCGGATGCCTCATCTCTATCTTGTCGACGGCTCCGGCTATATCTTCCGGGCCTATCATCGGCTGCCGCCGCTCACCAACAAGCATGGTGAGCCGGTGGGCGCGGTCTATGGCTATACCACCATGTTGTGGAAGCTGGCCGACGAGCTGCACAAGGCTGATGGGCCGACGCACATGGCGGTGATCCTCGACAAGTCGTCGAGCACGTTCCGCAATGCCATGTACGACGCGTACAAGGCCAACCGTCCGCCGCCCCCCGAGGACCTGGTCCCGCAATTCCCAATGATTCGCGAAGCGACTCGCGCCTTTTCACTGCCGTGCATCGAGGAGGAAGGCTGGGAGGCGGACGACCTGATCGCCAGCTATGCCAAGGCGGCGCTGGCGCAAGGGTGGGAAGTGACCATCGTCAGCTCCGACAAGGACCTGATGCAGCTGATTGAGCCCGGGCTCGACATGTACGACACGATGAACAACCGCCGGCTGGGCCCCGAGGCGGTGATCGAGAAGTTCGGCGTGCCGCCCGAGCAGCTGGGCGAAGTGCTGGCGCTGATGGGCGACAGCGTCGATAATGTGCCCGGCGTGCCGGGTATTGGGCCCAAGACCGCGGCCAAGCTGATCCAGGAGCATGGCACGGTGGAAGCGGTGCTTGCCGCCGCGCCGGACATGAAGAAGAGCAAGCTGCGCGACAATCTGATCGAGCATGCCGACAAAGCGCGGCTTTCGCGCGAACTGGTCACGCTTGCCTGCGACGTGCCGCTGCCCGATCCGCTCGACTCGCTGGAGTTGCAGGGGATACCGGACGCGCCGCTGCGCGCGTTCCTGGAGCATCACGGGTTCAAGTCGCTGATCCTGCGGCTTTCCACCGTGGCCGATGCGCCGGTGGACAGCCCCGAATCGGTCGACCTGCCCGACGATCCGCCCTGCGATCACGATGCCTATGAGACGGTGGTAACGCAGGAGGCGCTGGACCGCTGGATCGCCGAGGCGCGGCACCAAGGCTGGGTGGCGATCGACACCGAAACCAGCGAACTGGACGCGATGCGGGCGGGGCTGTGCGGCGTCAGCCTGGCGCTGGCGCCCAACAAGGCGTGCTACATCCCGCTCACCCATGGCGGCAGCGACATGTTCGCCGAGAAGCCGGTTCAGCTCGACAAGCCGATGGTGCTGGAAAAGCTGAAAGGCCTGCTGGAGGATCCAGCGGTGCTCAAGATCGGGCACAATCTGAAGTATGACATGATCGTGTTCGCGCGGCGGGGCATTGCCGTCGCGCCCTATGACGACACGATCGTGATGAGCTTCGACCTGGACGCCGGGCTGCACGGGCATGGCATGGACGAACTGGCGGCGACGCACCTCTCGCACAGCTGCATCGCGTTCAAGGACGTGGTCGGCACCGGCAAGAAGCAGCTGAGCTTCCGCGAAGTCGATCTGAAGAACGCCACGCGCTATGCCGCGGAGGATGCCGACGTGACGCTGCGGCTGTGGCAGCGCTTCAAGCCTCGGCTTTCGGCCGAAAGCGCGACGCGCGTGTACGAGATGGTCGACCGGCCGCTGGTGGGCGTGATTGCGGGCATGGAGCGCGAGGGCGTCAAGGTGGACGCTGGCGTGCTCTCGCGGCTGTCGGACGACTTTTCCAGGCAGATCGCTGCGCTGGAAACGGAGATTCACAGCATCGCCGGCTTCCCCTTCACCATTGGTAGCCCCAAGCAGCTGGGCGACGTGCTTTTCGACAAGATGGGGATCAAGGGCGGGCGCAAGGGGAAGTCGGGCGTCTATTCGACCGACGTGAACGAGCTGGAGCGGATCGCGGCGGACAAGGATTCGCCCGGGCGCGAGATGGTGGTGAAGGTGCTCGACTGGCGCCAGCTGACCAAGCTCAAGAACACCTATACCGACGCGCTCCAGGCGCAGATCGACCCCGAGACGGGCCGCGTCCATACCAGCTATTCGCTGACCGGCGCGCAGACCGGGCGGCTGTCCTCGACCGACCCCAATCTCCAGAACATCCCGATCCGCACCGAGACCGGGCGGCAGATCCGCGACGCCTTCGTTGCCGAACCCGGCAATGTCATCCTCGCGGCCGACTATTCGCAGATCGAGCTGCGGCTGGCTGCGCACATTGCCGATGTGCCGGCGCTGCGCGAGGCATTCGCCAAGGGCGACGACATCCACAACATGACGGCAATGGAGCTGTTCGGCGAAGTGAACCGCGACACCCGCGGGCGCGCCAAGACGATCAACTTCGCGATCCTGTACGGCATCTCGCGCTGGGGTCTGGCCGGGCGGCTGGATGTCAGCGTCGACGAGGCGCAGGGGATGATCA
Source organism: Sphingomonas sp. IC-56 (assembly GCF_021043375.1). Taxonomy (GTDB): domain Bacteria; phylum Pseudomonadota; class Alphaproteobacteria; order Sphingomonadales; family Sphingomonadaceae; genus Sphingomonas. The sequence continues at coordinate 241,815 of NZ_JAJNDV010000003.1, read as the reverse complement.
ACCGCTATTTCGAGCGCTTCCCCGGCATCAACCGCTACATCGCCGACACGCTGAACGAGGCCAAGGCGCGTGGCTATACGACTACGCTGTTCGGGCGGAAGACGCACTTTCCACGCCTGAAGGCCTCCAACCCCAATGAGCGGGCGGGATCCGAGCGGGCGGCGATCAATGCGCCGATCCAGGGCACCTGCGCCGACATTATCAAGCGCGCGATGGCGCGGATGGGGCCGGCGCTTGCCGACGCTGGCCTGCCCCGGGTGCGCATGCTGATGCAGGTGCATGACGAACTGGTGTTCGAACTGCCCGAGGAAGATGTCGAGCGCGCGCGCGGCGTGATCGAGCATGTCATGGCGACGGCGGCCGAACCGGCGGTGAAGCTGACCGTGCCGCTGGGCGTCGATATCGGTGTCGGCCCGAGCTGGGGCGCCGCGCATTGAGCACCGCCACGGCTTCTGAGGACATCAGCGCGCTGGCCAAGGGAGGGCGGACCAATGTGTTCGGCTTCCTGCTGCGCCTGCTTGCCCGCCTGCCCTTCCTGTTCATCGCCGGCCGTGTCTATGGGCCGGATATTGTCGGCCGCTTCGCGCTGGCCGTCGTCGTGGTCGAACTGGCCGCGCTGCTGGCCACGCTGGGGCTGAAGCGGGGACTCGCGCAGGCGCTGACCAATGAGGAGCGCCCGCAAAGCTGGGTGGTGTGGGACGCGATGGCGGTGGCGCTGGTGGCGTCGCTGATCGGGACCGCGCTGCTGCTGGTCTTTCCGCAGGTGATGTTCCCCAACAGCCCAGTGAGCGGCCTCGACCGGCTGCTCCCCTTGATCATCTTCGCGGTCGCCTTGTCGGACGTGAGTCTTGCGGCGTGTGCTTATCGCCTGAACGTCAAGGCCAGTGTCACCGCGCGCGCGGTGGTGGAGCCCTGGACGATCAGCATCGCGGCGTTCGGCTTCTCATTCGTGTCGCTGCGCGACGGGCTGATCCTGGCCTATATGCTGTCGATGGCGGCGGCGCTGGTGGCTTCGCTGATCCCCTTCATTCGCAGCTATGGCCTGCCGCGCGACTGGCGACCGCAGCTTCCGACCATGTGGGGGTTGGCGCGATCCAACGCGCCGCTGGCCGGGGCGGACGCGATCGAATGGGCGACTCGCAATGTCGACCGCTTCATCCTGGGGCTGATGTTCGCACCCGCGATCGTTGGCGTGTATTACATGGCGCAGCAGGTCGCTTCGCTGCCGCAGAAGCTCAAGACCAGCTTCGATCCCGTGCTGGGTCCGGTGATCACCCACAGCCTGCAAGTGAACGACCGCATGGCAATCGCACGCCAGGTGCGGCAGGTCGCGTTCTGGATCATGGCCGCACAGGGCATGCTGGCGCTGATGGGATCGGTACCGGGTGAGGCGGTGATGGGCGTCGTGGGCCCGCAATTCGTGCAGGGCACGGCTGCGCTCGCCTTCCTGCTCACCGCCGAAGTGCTCGCCTCGCAAGGTGCGGTATGCGAATCGGCGCTGGTCTATGTCGCGCGGCATCGCAATCTGCTGATCTCGATCTGCGTGCTGATCGTGCAGATCGTGCTGAGCTTTGGCCTGATCCTGGCGATGCGGGCGATGGGTTGGCCGATTGCCTATCAGGCGGCAGGCGTGGCGGTGGCGCTGATGCTGGCGGTAACGCTCGGTTCGATCCTGAAGTCGCAGTTGCTGCGCAAGCTGCTTGGCGCGCATGTCTCGGGCTGGCGGTGGCCGGTGGTGGGTGCGGCGGTCGTTGGCGTGGGCGTGGGGACCATCTTCACGTCGCTGCCTCAGGAATATGAATGGGCCGAGCTGGTGATCGGCATTCCTGCGATCGCGGCAAGCTATGCGCTGGTGCTGTGGAAATGGGCGTTCAAGGAGGAGGACCGGGCGCTGTTTCGGAAGGTGCCTAGCGCGGAGGCTGGGCCGACCTTGCCGGTGGAGGAGCGGATTTAGGCGGGGGCTTGGCGGAAGGGTTCCGCGTCCTTCTATCTTCGTCACCCCGGCCTTGAGCCGGGGTCCCGCTGAATTGCCCCACAGAAGAAGAAGCGGGATCCCGGCTCGAGGCCGGGATGACGGGATCGGGTTTTCAATAGTCGGCTTGCACCTCGGCCCGGCCTTCGCCGGGAACTGCAGCTGCGCGCTTAGTGCCGGAAGTGGCGCATGCCGGTGAAGACCATAGCGAGGCCCGTCTGGTCCGCGGCGGCGATGACTTCGTCGTCGCGGATCGAGCCGCCGGGCTGGATGACTGCGGTGGCGCCGGCTTCTACCGCTGCCAGCAGGCCGTCCGCGAAGGGGAAGAAGGCGTCCGACGCCACGGCTGAGCCGATCGTGCGCGGGCTTGCCCAGCCGGCCTTTTCCGCAGCGTCCTTGGCCTTCCAGGCGGCGATGCGCGCGGACTCAAGCCGGTTCATCTGGCCGGCGCCCACGCCCGCGGTGGCGCCATCCTTGGCATAGACGATCGCGTTCGACTTGACGTGCTTGGCGACGGTCCACGCGAAGCGGCAGTCGGCGAGTTCCTGCTCGGTCGGCTGGCGCTTGGTCACGACCTTCAGTTCGCCCAGTCGGCCATTGTCGCGCGACTGGACGAGCATGCCGCCGGCGATCGACTTGAGCATCAACCCCGGACGCGCCGGATCGGGCAGTTCGCCGGTCAGCAGCAGGCGGAGATTCTTCTTCGCCGCGAACACTGCGCGGGCATCGGCATCGGCGTCGGGTGCCACCACTACTTCGGTGAAGATGCCGACCATCGCCTCTGCGGTTTCTCGATCGAGCGGGCGGTTGACGGCGATGATGCCGCCGAAAGCCGACACGCTGTCGCACGCGAGCGCATCGAGATAGGCCTGCTTGAGCGTGTCTGCGGTGGCTACGCCGCAGGGATTGGCGTGCTTGACGATCACCACCGTGGGTGGACCATCCTTGAACTCGCTGACGAGTTCGAGCGCGGCGTCGGCGTCATTGAAGTTGTTGTAGCTGAGCTCCTTGCCCTGAAGCTGTTCAGCCTGAGCGACGCCCGATGCGCCGGTCTGCGGCAGATAGAGCGCGGCGGACTGGTGCGGGTTCTCGCCATAGCGCAGTTCCTGCCCCTTGGTCAGCGCGACGGGCAGGGTCACGGGCAGGCTCTCGCCCTGATCGGCAAAGGCAAACCAGCTGGCGATCGCCGCGTCATAGGCGGCAGTGGCGGCATAGGCCTTGGCAGCGAAGCGGCGGCGGTCGGCGAGCGTCGTGGTGCCGCCGGCGACCAGTGGATAGTCGGCGGGATCGGTGAGGATCGCGACGGCATCATGGTTTTTCGCAGCCGAGCGGACCATTGAGGGGCCACCGATGTCGATATTCTCGATGATCTCGTCGCGCTCGGCGCCGCGGGCGACGGTCTGGGCGAAGGGGTAGAGGTTCACCACCACCAGGTCGATCGCGCCGATTTCGTGCTCGTCCATCGAGGCGACATGCTCGGCATTGTCGCGCACCGCTAGCAGGCCGCCATGCACCTTGGGGTGGAGCGTCTTGACGCGGCCGTCCATCATTTCGGGAAAGCCGGTCAGGTCGGAGATGTCGCGGACTTCAAGTCCCGCCTCGCGCAGCGCCTTGGCAGTGCCGCCGGTGGAGACCAGCTCCACGCCTTGGGCGGCAAGTGCCTGGCCGAGTTCGAGGATCCCGGTCTTGTCGGAGACCGAGAGGAGCGCGCGCTTGATGGTGACCTGATCCATGGCCGGACGCTTTAGAGCCCGAGGCGTCCAGGGCAAGCCCCGGCGCGCTTACTTGGCGCGGTGGAAGACCCAGCTGAGATTGGTGCCGCCCGCCGGAGACTCACCGGTGATGACGAGCTGCTGCGCGCCAAGCGGGCGACCGCGCCCGTCGATCCACACGCTGTCCTCCAGCGTGAGCATGCCGCCCTTGCAGCGAAACTGCCACAGCGCGCCATCGCCGATGCGCAGGATTGCAGCCTGACCGTCCTGCGTTGGCGATACCTGAACCTGTGGGTGCAAGTGGAAGCGGATCGCGAAGGGCGTAGTGCCTCGCGTACGCTTTCCCTTTGCCGGGATCAGCATGTCCTCGCCGCGCACGTCCTTGCCGTCGGGCGAGAGGCCGAGGACTCGGCGGTGGAGGAAGCCGAAGCGGCGGCAATATCCGTCGTGGCTCGCCTCGATCCGGCTGCCATGGTCGGTTTCGTGCCGGGCGAGTTCGACTTCGATCACGCCGCGGCCGAGCGACCCATCGGCATGAATCGCTGTGGAGTTGCTGTCGGACAGCACCAGCGTGGAATGCGCAGCGGTGGTACGGAGCCCCTCTGTAAGCTGGGCCGGAAGCTGATGGAGCGCCGCACGCGCGCCGCCACAATTAACGACGATGCGGCTGGGGCCATCGGACAATTCAAACGCCAGCGTCGAGGCGCAGCCGCCTTCCACCAACCGTGCGAGCGGCGGCGGCGCGGCATCGATGACCACAATGCTGGAGCCGGCGGACAGCCGCTGATAGCCCCATTCGCGCGCCTGCTTGAGCGGGCGGGTGCGCACGCCCGTGGCTTCGATCACCTGCTGGATGCGATCGCCGGGCACCGGTGCGCTGCCCTGGAAGCTCGCCATCCCCTTGTCGCCGTGACAGACGCCGAGCAAGGCAGTGACCATCTTTGCCTGCACCTGTTGCAGGAATTCGGGCGGCTCCTGCCGTCGTGCGGCATAGGCCTCGATCAACACGGTGAGCAGCTGGATCGCGTCGAGCTGCGCGGCGGGCGAGCGGGTGACGATGCCGCCATCTTCGAACACCGACTGGTCGAGCGCGCGCTTCAGCCCCGCCTCTCCAAAGCCGCGGCGGGGATCGCCTCCCGGCATGATCAATCCGGCGACCAGGACTCCGCACCAGGCGGCGATGCGCGGCGGGCCGATCTGGACCCGGTCGCTGGCGCGGTCGAGGTGCCGGGCGCCTTTGGCCAGCGTGTGGAGGAGGGTCGAGCGATAGACCAGGTCCTTGCTCGACAGGATCAGCGGCGCATGGGCGGTCCAGGCGAGGATGCGCCGGCCCCAAAGGTCGCCGCGCCAGGCGGCGTCCGACACCCTGTCGGCATGTACGGCGAGCCAGCGCCGCATGATCTCTTCGGCGATGGGCGCGCCATGGGCTCGGGTGGTGACGCTGGACAAGTCACGCAGCCAGGCGAAACTTTGCAGATATTCCGTCAGCGCCGGGGAGCCGATCGGCTTGGCGAAATCGAGCGACAGGATATCGACCTGCTCACCGCGAAGCGTGACACGGCCGTCGAGCAGCGCTTCGCCGCGGGCGACGTCGCCGAAAAAGGGATCGTCGGGAACGGCGATCAGCTTGAGCGGATAGCGGCCCTTGAGCCGCATGGCGTGGAGCGGGGTTCCCCAGGTAAGGCGGGAGAGTCGGTCGGCAATGCGGTCGGCAAGCGACAGGCCACGGTCGCCGCCCACACGAATCAGCCGCTTGCCTTCTTCGACTCCGTCGGCAGCGGAGCCGGGGAGCGAGTCGCTCAACTCCCCCGCAACGCAGCGATGTTGGCGGCGTAGCAGGATGGCCCGCCCTTGAAGGTCGCGGTACCGGCGACCAGCGCGTTTGCGCCGACGGCAATGGCGCGGGGGGCGGTGGCCTGATCGATACCGCCATCGACTTCGAGATCAATGGCGCGGCCGCTCGCGTCGATGCGGCGACGCAGCTCAGCAATCTTGTCCAGCTGGCTCTCGATGAACTTCTGTCCGCCGAAGCCCGGATTGACGCTCATCACCAAGATCAAATCCACCATGTCGATAACATGATCCACAACGTCGATCGGCGTTGCCGGGTTCAGCACCACGCCGGCACGCTTGCCCAGGCTCTTGATGGTTTGGAGCGTGCGGTGGAGGTGCGGGCCGGCTTCGGGATGCACCGAGATGATGTCGGCGCCGGCGTCGGCGAAGGCTTCGAGCAGCGGATCAACCGGCGCGATCATCAGGTGGACGTCGAAGGTCTTCGTCGTGTGCGGGCGGAGCGCCTTGATGACCGCGGGGCCGATAGTGATGTTCGGCACGAAATGGCCGTCCATCACATCGACATGGATCCAGTCGGCGCCGGCTTCGTCAATCGCGCGGATCTCCTCGCCCAGACGGGCGAAGTCGGCGGACAGGATGGACGGCGCGATACGGACGGCGGACATGACCTCAGTCCTTAGCATGCGCCGAGTCACGCGCAACTAGAGCGTGCGATAGAGGCCGGAGTGCCTCAACCCGCGCGCTTCAGCCGGGCAATGAAGAAGCCGTCGCACCCGCCGGCTTCAGCAAGCGTGCCGGGGAGCAGGCGCAGGGTGCCGTTTTCACGTGGAACAATGGCGGCCGGCAGTTCCTCGGTGCGTACCGCATCGACTGCATAGTCGCTGTGGCTGGCGAGGAACCCCTCTAGTTGCGCCTCGCCTTCTTCGGGCTCTAGCGAGCAGGTGGAGAAGACGAGCGTGCCGCCTGGACGTACCCACTCCGCAGCGCGGGCGAGCAGGCGCGATTGCAGATCAGCCATCTCGCGGATCAAGGACGGGCGAACGCGGTGGAGCACGTCGGGATGGCGGCGGAAGATGCCGGTGGCGCTGCACGGCGCGTCGAGCAGCACGGCGTCGGCCGGTGCTTCCGGCTCCCACTGGAGCAAGTCGGCTGCGATCACGTGCAGCGGGAGCCTGGTGCGCGCGCTGTTTTCGCGAAGTCGCGCGAGACGACTTTCCGAAACATCGACCGAGGTGACATTCCATCCGGCCGCGGCGAGTTGGAGCGACTTGCCGCCAGGGGCTGCGCACAGATCGAGCGCATTCCCCTGCCCGGCACCGATCAGACGAGCGGGGATGGAGGCGGCGATATCCTGCACCCACCAATCGCCTTCCTCAAAGCCGGGCAGCTCGGGAACCGAGGTGCCAGGTGCGAGGCGCAGATGGCCGGGGGCCAGCGATTCTGCGCCGTCGATCTCGATGGGGCGTTGCAGGCTGAGATCGAGCGGCGGAGGCGCAGTGATGGCGTGCGCGGCGGCGTCGACCACCGCTTCGCCCCAATGGCGCTGCCAACGCTCGATGATGGCGTCGGGCAGCGCGGGCACTTCAGGAAATGCCACGTCGCGGCGCATCAGCGTGCCGAACACGCCATGGACGAGCTTGCGCGGACCGCCATCGACTAGCGGCAGCACCGTGGAAATTGCGGCATGGTGCGGCGTGCCGAGCCCCAGCGCCTGGGCTAGCGCGATGCGCAGCGCGAAGCGCGCCTTGGCATCATCAGGCAGCGGGCGCTGCGTCGCGGAATCGATCAGCGCGTCGAGATCGGGCAGACGGCGCAACGTTTCGGCGGCGATGGCATGGGCCAGCCCGCGATCGCTGGGCGCCAGACCCTTGGCCGCGCTGTCGAGCGCCTGTTCGAGCGCGAGGCCGCGGCGCAGCACCGCGTCGAGCAGGCGGAGCGCGGCGCGGCGGGCGGGAACGCCAGGGGGTTCGGAACGCGGCGCGGATTTTTGCGAAGGTTGAGCCATCGCCCTGCCCTAGCCCCTCCCTTCGGCACAGGGGAAGCCTTATAGAAGAGAGGAACCGACGGAGATCTACCATGGGCCAGCGCCCTGCCCACGTGAAGCCGCCTGAATATCTGACCGAAAGCCCGCCCGTGCCGCAGCCCGAGCCGGTTGCTGCGCCGGAGGGCGATCCGTTGGGGAAGGACCCGACGCGCTATGGGGATTGGGAATTGAAGGGGGTTGCTGTCGATTTTTAGTCGCCGAGCGGCGGGATCTCTTTCGTCATCCCGGCCTTGAGCCGGGATCCCGCTTCTTTCTTCTGCGGGGCAAGGCAGCGGGACCCCGGCTCAAGGCCGGGGTGACGGGGGTTTGGGGCTACGGCTTTCCTGGCCTTCGCCCGGGAACTGGTAGTTTGCGCTGGCTGGAGACTTAGCGTTCGCGCTTGAGCGGACGCGACAGCAAGGCTTCGATCACCTCGCTCACCGCTGCGCCTTCGAGGAGGGCGTTGACGGCGGCGGTAACAGGCATGTCGACGCCGGCTTCGGCTGCCGCTTCGCGCAGGACCGGGGCGGTGAAGGCGCCTTCGGCCACCGTGCGGCGGTCGCTTAGCAACTCGGCGGCGCTGCGGCCCTGGCCCAAGCCCACGCCCAGCGAGAAGTTGCGCGAGCTGGTCGAGGAGCAGGTGAGCACCAGGTCGCCGAGACCCGACAGTCCAGTCAGCGTTTCCGCCTGCGCGCCGCGTGCCAGGCCGAAGCGCGTCATTTCGGCGAAGCCGCGCGCGATCAGTGCGGCGCGGGCATTCTGGCCTAGCCCTGCTCCCTCCACCACGCCGCAGGCGATGGCGAGCACGTTCTTTACTGCGCCGCCAATCTCCGCGCCGACCACATCGGTCGAGCCGTAGATGCGGAAGGCCGGCGCGGCGAGGCGGTCGGCGAGCCGGGTGCGCAGCACATCGTCCTCACAGGCGAGGGTGACTGCGGTTGGCTGTCCCGCGGCGACTTCATGCGCGAAGGTGGGACCGGACAGGACGGCGATCGGCGCGTCGGGTGCGGCGGCCTGCGCGACGTCGCTGACCAGGCGGCGGGTGCCGGCCTCGATACCCTTGGCGCACAGCACGAGCGGCGTGTTGCCGATCGGCGCCTGGGCGAGCACGGCACCGACATGCTGGGCCGGCGCGACGACCAGGATCGCGTCGGCCACCGCCAGTTCGGCGAGGGCGCCGGTGGCGCGGATCGCGGGCGATAGCGGCACATTGGCGAGGAACTGGCTGTTCTCGTGCCGGGTGTTGATGCTCTCCACCACCTCAGGCTCGCGCGCCCAAAGCAGCACGGGTTGATCACCACGTGCCGCGACCTGCGCCAGCGCGGTGCCCCACGCTCCGCCGCCGATGACTGCGATCCTCATGCCTTCACTCCTGCGCCCCGGACCTTTTCCGCCTGCGGATCGAGCGGCCAGCGCGGGCGGGCGGGAACGTCGAGCGGGTCGAACAAGCCTGCGGCATGGCGCTCCACGCCCGCCCAGGCGATCATCGCGGCATTGTCGGTACACAGCCAAAGCGGTGGCGCGACAAAGGGAAGGTCGTGGCTTGCCGCCAGCGCCTGGAGCGCGTTGCGGACGGCGGTGTTGGCCGCGACACCCCCGGCGACGACCAGCGCGGTGGGACGCACCTTCGCCAGCGCAATGCGGGTGCGGTCAACCAGGCAGTCCACCACCGCCTGCTGGAACGAGGCGGCGATGTCCTCTGCACTGTACTGACCGACAATGCGGGCGACGGCGCTCTTCAGCCCAGCGAAGGAGAAATGGGGTTCACCCGAGCCGACCAGCGGCCGGGGAAGCTGGACGGCCTTTGGATTGCCCTTTGCGGCAGCGGCTTCGACGGCAGGGCCGCCGGGGAAGCCCAGCCCGAGGATCTTGGCGGTCTTGTCGAACGCTTCGCCGGCGGCATCGTCGATGGTGGTGGCGAGGCGGCGGTAGCGCCCTACCCCTTCGACCAGCAGAAGCTGACAATGCCCGCCCGAGACCAGCAGCAGCAAATAGGGGAATTGCAGGTTGCGATCGGTGAGGCGCGGCGACAGGCCATGGCCTTCGAGATGGTTGACCGCGATCAGCGGCTTGTTGGCCGCGAGCGCCAGCGCCTTGCCGGTGACGAGGCCGACCATCACGCCGCCGATCAGGCCCGGACCGGCGGTGGCGGCGATCGCGTCGACCTGATCGAGGGTCACGCCCGCTTCTTCCAGCGCAGCCTCCACCAAGGGCCCGAGCACTTCGACATGGGCGCGTGCGGCGATTTCGGGGACGACGCCGCCATAGGGGCGGTGCGCCGCCTCTTGCCGAGCGAGTTTGTGCGCGCGGATCGTGCCGTCGCTTTCCACCAGTGCCGCGGCGGTTTCGTCGCAGCTCGATTCAAGACCCAAAATCAGCGCCATTGCATCCATCTAAGCTGCCGGGGCATTAGCACAAGCCATGGCTAAGTTCCGTATCGGTACCCGCGGTTCGCCGCTGGCTCTCACTCAGGCCAACATGGTTGGCCAGCATCTGGTCGACGCGGAAAAAGTTGCGCGAGACGACTTGGAGATCGTGACGATCAAGACGACCGGCGACCGGGTGCAGGACCGGGCGCTGGCGGAGATCGGCGGAAAGTCGTTGTGGACCAAGGAGTTGGACCGCGCGCTGCTGGCGGGTGAAATCGACTGCGCAGTGCATTCGATGAAGGATGTCGAGACATTTCGCCCCGACATGATCGAAATTGCGGCCACGCTCCACCGCGCGGACGTGCGCGACCGGCTGTTGGGCGCCGATTCGATCGATTCTTTGCGCCAAAATGCCGTGATCGGCACCAGTTCGCCGCGCAGAGCCGCGCAAATGTGCAAGATGCGCCCCGATGTGAGCATCGTGCTGTTCCGCGGCAACGTCGACACGCGGCTGGCGAAGCTGGCCGCGGGCGAGGTCGATGCGACGTTGCTCGCCGCCGCAGGACTGGAGCGGCTGGGCCGGCACGATGTCGGCACCCCCATCCCGATCAACGTGATGCTGCCCGCAGCGACGCAGGGGATCATCGCCATCGAATGCCGCGCCGACGATTCGCACACCCGCGCCATGCTGAAGGCGATCGACGACCCGCAGACTCATGCCTGTGCCGACGCCGAGCGCGCGTTCCTGGCCGCGCTGCGGGCCGATTGCCATTCGCCCGTGGCGGCGCTGGCGACGCTGGAGGGCGGCATCCTGACGCTGCGCGCGGAATTGCTGTCCGAAGATGGCGCGCACCATCTGTATTCGCAGATCGAGGGGGCGCCGCTGGACCCGCAGCTGCCGCGGGCGGTGGCCGAGGATCTGCTGGGCCGCGCCCCGCCCGAGATCCGGCGGCTGTTCGAAGGATGAACCGTCCCTTTGCCGTGTTGCGGCCCGAGCCGGGCAACCGGATCATCGCCGCGGCCGCCGAAGCGCGCGGAAGGCGCGTGGTGCGAATGCCGCTGTTCCAAATCGCGCCTACGCCCTGGGAACTGCCCGATCCGGCCGCGTACGACGCACTGATCCTGACCAGCGTCAATGCCGTGCGGCATGGCGGCGCCGGGCTGTCGACGCTGCGCGACTTGCCGGTGCATGCCGTGGGCGCATCCACCGCCGAAATCGCGGAACGCGCCGGGTTCCGCATCGCGCAGGTGGGGCGCAGCGGCGCGGCCGAGCTGGTGACGCAGGCCGAGGCGATGGGCGTGGCACGAGCGCTGCACCTGGCCGGGCGCGAACGCACGCTGGCGCAGGGCGGGATCGTCGCGGAGATCCGCACCGTTTATGCCAGCGAGGAACTGCCGATTCCCGCCGAACTCGCCGCGCGGCTGCCCGGATCGATCGCGCTGGTGCAGTCCGCCCGCGCCGGGCAGCGGCTCGCCGAGGTGGTCGACATGCATGGGCTGGATCGCAGCCGGATTGCCCTGGTGGCGATGAGCGCGGCCTGCGCCCTTAGCGCAGGCGACGGATGGGCGGTCATCAGCGTCGCGGCCGAGCCGAGCCCGGAAGCGCTGCTCGACGCTGCGATCGCGCTCGCCGATTGACCGCGCCCCATGCGGGGCGAATAAGGACGCCATGAACGACGAGCCTCTCGCGCCCGAAACAGCCCGTACTGTTTCCGGACGGCGGAACACCCTGTTGATCGGCGGCGTCGCCTTTTTGGGCGGCATCGCCGCCACTGCGGGCCTGCTGCAATTCACCGGCTGGGACGCTGCGGCGGACCCGCAGCCGGTGCCGACGGTGGCGGTGCCGGTGCAGCCGGTGCCGGTGAAGGTGCCCGCGCTGCCGCCGGGTACCGACCTGGCGACGCTGAACGCGCGCGAACAGGAATTGGCCGGGCGGCTGAACCAGCTGGAGGACCGGCTGAACGAGGCGGGCGCCAGCGCGCGGACCGCATCCACCTATGCCAGCCAGGCCGAGCGGCTGATGATCGCATTCTCGGTGCGGCGCGCGATCGAGCGGGGCACGCCGCTGGGTGCGCTGGACGTGCAGCTGCGCCGGCGATTCGGCGACGAGCATGGCAATGCCGTGGCGGCGATCACCCGTGCCGCCGCCCAGCCGGTGACGATCGAGGATCTGCGGCTGGCGCTGGACACCATTGCGCCCAAGCTGCTGACCGGGCCCGACGACAGCCTGTGGATGCGCGCGCGCCGGGTGCTGGGCGACCTGGTGGTGCTGCGCGAGGCCGGATCGCCGAGCCCGAGGGCGCCTGAGCGCCTGCGCCGGGCGAAGCGCGACCTGAACGCCGGCAAGGTGGAAGCGGCTCTGGCCGAAGTGGCGCATTTGCCCGGCGTAAGCAGCGCGGAAAGCTGGGTGTCGGCGGCGCGGCGCTATGTCGAGGCGCGGCGTGGACTGGACGAAATCGAGCGGGCCACGGTGCAGCTGCCGGTAGTGGCGCCGCCGCCGCTGGCCCCCGCGCCAATCTCGCCCGACGCGATCTGAGGAATAAGAAACCATGGCAGAGATGGGCCGGTTCGACTGGCAGGACCCCTTCGCTCTTGAAGCGCAGCTGACCGACGAGGAGCGGATGGTGCACGCCGCCGCGCGCGATTATGCGCAGGGCGAGCTGTTGCCGCGGGTGACCCGCGCGTTCCTGGACGAGCGGTTCGACCGCGAGATCATGTCCGAGATGGGCCAGCTGGGGCTGCTCGGCGCGACGATTCCCACCGAATATGGCGGCGCCGGCCTGGGCTATGTCGCCTATGGCCTGGTGGCGCGCGAAGTGGAGCGGGTGGATTCGGGGTACCGCTCGGCGATGAGCGTGCAGAGCTCGCTCGTGATGTATCCGATCCATGCCTATGGCAGCGAGGAACAGCGGCAAAAGTACCTGCCCAAGCTGGCGAGCGGCGAATGGGTGGGCTGTTTCGGGCTGACCGAGCCCGATGCGGGATCGGACCCGGCCGGCATGCGCACCCGGGCCGAAAAGATCAACGGCGGATACCGGCTGACCGGCGCGAAGATGTGGATCACCAACTCGCCGATCGCCGACGTCATGGTGGTGTGGGCCAAGTCCGACGCGCATGACGGCGCGATCCGCGGCTTCGTGCTGGAACGTGGGCTAGCCGGACTGACCACGCCCAAGATCGAAGGCAAATTGAGCCTGCGCGCCAGCGTGACCGGCGAGATCGTGATGGACGGCGTGGAAGTCGGCGAGGACGCGCTGCTGCCCAACGTCCAGGGATTGAAGGGGCCGTTCGGCTGCCTCAACCGCGCGCGCTATGGCATCGCCTGGGGCGTGATGGGCGCGGCCGAAGCGTGCATGCACGCCGCGCGGCAATATACGCTGGACCGCAAGCAGTTCGGCCGGCCGCTGGCCGCGACTCAGCTGGTGCAGATGAAGCTAGCGAACATGCAGACCGAGATCGCATTGGGGCTGCAAGCCGCGCTGCGAGCCGGGCGGATGTTCGACGAAGGCACGCTGTCGCCCGACGCAATCAGCATCATCAAGCGCAACAATTGCGGCAAGGCGCTGGATATCGCCCGGGTGTCGCGCGACATGCACGGCGGGAATGGGATTTCGGCTGAGTTCCATGTGATGCGGCATGCGATCAACCTGGAGACGGTGAACACCTATGAGGGCACGCATGACGTGCATGGGTTGATCCTGGGGCGGGCGATCACAGGAATCGCGGCGTTCTGATGGACCCGGCTGCACCCGCTGCTGAGCACACCAGTTCCCCGGCGCAGGCCGGGGCCCAGTTGCTGCGCAGTGGCGATGGCTGACCTTCCTCTCCGAGTGCGCCGAAGCTGGACCCCGGCCTGCGCCGGGGAACTGGTATTGCTCGAGGGCTTGGTGTGAAGCCGCTTGAGGGCATCCGGGTTGTCGAGCTGGCGCGCATTCTTGCCGGGCCTTGGTGCGGGCAGTTGCTGGCGGATTTGGGCGCCGAGGTGGTCAAGGTCGAGCGGCCAGGTGCGGGGGATGATACGCGGCATTGGGGGCCGCCCTTCCTCCACGATGCGGCCGGCGAGAATCGCGACGCGGCCTATTTTCATGCCACCAATCGCGGCAAGACCAGCCGGTTTATCGATATCGCTACGCCTGAGGGTCAGGCGGAGGTGCGGGCGCTGATCGCGGGCGCCGACGTGGTGATCGAGAACTACAAGGTCGGGGGACTGGTGAAGTACGGGCTCGACCCCGCCAGCCTGCGCGCCGCCGATCCGCGGCTGGTGGTGTGTTCGATCACCGGGTTCGGCCAGACGGGCCCTTATGCGCACCGCGCGGGATACGACTTCATCATCCAGGGGATGGGCGGGTTCATGTCGCTGACCGGCGAGCCCGATGGCGCGCCGCAAAAGGCAGGGATTGCGTACGCCGACATCTTCACCGGGGTGTATTCGGCGGTGGCGATCCTGAGCGCGCTGCGGCGGCGTGATGTCACGGGCGAAGGCGCGCATATCGACATGGCGCTCCTCGATACGCAGGTGGGGGTGCTGGCGAACCAGGCGCTCAACTGGATGGCTTCGGGCAAGGTGCCGCATCGCATGGGCAACGGGCACGCCAATCTGGTGCCCTATCAGGCGTTCGAAACGCGCGACGGGGCGCTGATCGTGGCGGTGGGCAATGATGCACAATTCGCGCGGTTGTGCGGGGTGCTGGGGCTCGATCTGGCACAGGATGCGCGCTTTGCGACCAATCCCGGGCGCGTGACCCACCGCAAGGCGCTGCTGCCGCTGCTCGAGGCGGCGATCGCCGGCTGGGGCAAGGCCGCGCTGTACGAGGCGCTGGAGGCCGTGGGCGTGCCGGCCGGGCCGATCAATCGGATGGACGAGGTTTTCGCCGACGCGCAGGTCGCCGCACGGGGCATGCGGATCGAGCGCGACGGGTTGCCGGGGGTCGCAAGCCCCATCGTGATCGATGGCGAGCGGATGGTGGCGGAGCGGGCGAGTCCCCGACGGGCGAGCGGGCATGAAGCGAAGTAGCGGCGTGCGGTGCTTCGGGATCGCGTGGGTCTTGGGCTGGGCGGTGGCGATATACCTGCCCAGTGTGCTGATTGCGTGGGACCAGCTTGGTGGGCGGTTCGACCTGCGGCGGCTCTTGGCGGATACCTGGCATGTCGCCGACGCGATGGCGCCCGGGGCAAAGCTGATGCTGGGCGGGTTGATGCTGGTGGGGTTTCTGGCTGCTGACCGCTTCGGCCGCAACCGGCGGGTGGCTGTGGTGCTTGGCGCGGTAGCGGGAGCGGCGGCGCTGCTGCTGACGCTGCTGCTGCTTCCGGCGGAGTGGTCGCGGGGGTTCGGGATTGGGCTGACTGGCGAGCGACTGCCCCGTGGCTTGTTGCCGTTCTACCTTGGCGGTGCCGCGGTGGCGGGAGTCTTCAACGCACTGTCCGTAGCCGCGTGCCGGGCAAAGCTGGGCGAGGCCTGATACTCTTTTCGTCACTCCATATGATGGGCGCTTAGGCCAGGCGGCGGATCAGTTCCTGGGCGGCGGCGGGGGCGCGGACTTTGCCGCCGTGGATGAAGAAGACGAAGGTGTCGCGGGGTTCTGCCGGGGGCGTGTCGGCGGTGACATAGGGGAGGCCTTCGGGACGGTCCCCCTGTGCCCAGCTGCGTGCGGTGTCGAGCCAGCGGGGGAAGTCGGCTGCCGCATAGCAGAGCGGGTTGGTGTCCTCGCCGGCTTCGAGGCGGGCATAGACGAAGTCGGCGGTGATGTCGGCGAGCGCAGGGTATTGCGGCGAATCGGCGTAGACGATGGCGACGCCGGCTTCGCGGCACATGGCGACGAACTCAGGCACGTGGAAGCTGTCGTGCCGCACCTGCACCGCGTGGCGCAGCGCGATGCCGTCCTGGCTGCGCGGGAGAAGGGCGAGGAAGGCGCGGAAGTCGTCGGCGTCGAACTTCTTGGTGGCCATGAACTGCCACAGGATCGGGCCGAGCTTGTCGCCCAGTTCGGTGAGCCCCTGCCCCACGAAGCGCTGCACCGATTCGCCGGCTTCGGCCAGCACCTTCCGATTGGCGACGAAGCGCGAGCCTTTGACCGCATAGACGAAGCCTTCGGGGGCGGTGGCGGCCCAGCCGGCGAAGCTCGCGGGCTTGAAGGTGGAATAATAAGTGCCGTTGATCTCGATCGCGGTGAGCTGCCGGGTGGCGTATTCCAGCTCCCGCTTCTGAGTCAGGCCTTCAGGGTAGAAGGTGCCGCGCCACGGCTCGAAGGTCCAGCCGCCGATGCCTACTTTGATGCTGCCGCTCGTCATGGGCGCCAGCATAGCGCGCGATCAGCGCAGGCGCGACCAGGTCTGCGACTTGCAGACCAGCCCGGCGATCAGGCAGCCGCGGCCCGAAAGCTCGTCGCCACGCACGGTGATGCGGCCACTGAAGGTTTGGCCGATATCGGGGACATGAACCCTGCCGCGCCAGACCTGGGGGCCGGCGCTCTCGAAGTCGCGGAAGATGCGGGTGCCGACCAGGGGTGCCTTCGTACCGCGGGCAGCGTCGGCAATGGCCTTGTCGCTGGCCCAGACTACCGTACCGCACAGCAGCGCGCCGCACGGCGCAAAGCGGACATGAACGCTGTTGCTGGGGTTGCGCCAGGTGGTGCCCGCCAAGTCGGTCGACGTGGCTTGGTTCGGGCTGGCGATGGCAAGAACGAGCGAAAGCAATGCGGTCATGCGCATCAACTTGGTTCTGGCCAGGCGGGGGATCAATCCCCTTATGTGCGGAATGAAACCGCTGGAGCGGGCGAAGGGATTCGAACCCTCGACCCCGACCTTGGCAAGGTCGTGCTCTACCCCTGAGCTACGCCCGCTCTGGCGTTCTAGCCCGCTGCGCCGAAGCGCTTGGGCTGGGTGAGGCGCGTCCACTAGCGGTGGCTTTCCGGGTGCGCAACACCTTTTTCGACATTTCCGGAAAAAGCTTGGCGCGTGCCCGCTTAACGCCCACATAGCGGCCCAACCTGTTTTGCCGCTTAGGAGTGCCCCTTGGCCACGCTTGGAATGAGCCCCGCCGAAAAGGAAGCCGTCGACGCTTTCCGCCGCGACATCGTCGAACCGTCGATGACCAATCTGGTGATCATCGATTTCTGGGCGGAATGGTGCGGGCCGTGCAAGGCGCTGGGTCCGATGCTGGAAAAGGTCGCCGACGATTATGCGGCCAAGGGCGTGAAGCTGGCCAAGGTCGATGTCGACAAGAACCAGTTCATCGCCGCGCAATTCCAGGTGCGATCGATCCCAACCGTCTACGCGATGTTCCAGGGGCAGCTGGTCGCCGACCTGACCAGCGCGCGCACCGAATCGCAGCTGCGCACGATGCTGGACCAGATCCTGCGCCAGCTTCCCGTCGCGAGCGAGGAAGCGCAGGCCGAGGCCGAGCTGGAGCCGCTGATCGCGATGGGCGAGCAGGTGCTGGCCGATGGTGATGCCGAGCGAGCGCTATCGGTGTTCGACCAGATCGAGGAAATGGCGCCCGGGCATCCGGTGGTTGCCGCCGGACGCGTGCGCGCGCTGATTGCGCTGGGACGGATCGAGGAAGCGCAGGCCGCGCTGGACGCATTGCCCGAGGACGCCGCCAAGGCGCCCGAGCTGGCCGGCGCACGCGCGGCGCTGAGCCTGGCGCAGGAAGCCACGCCGGTGGACGACCTGGGTGGCCTGCGCGCGCAGGCTGCGACCGGCGACATGGAAGCACGCTTTGAGCTCGCCGGCGCGCTGATGGCGAGCGACCGCGAGGAAGCGGCGAGCACGCTGCTGGAGATGATCCGCGAGGACAAGGCGTGGAACGAAGGCGCGGCGCGCCAGCGGCTGTTGAAGCTGTTCGAGGCAGTCGGGCTGGAGGATCCCTGGGTCTCGGCACAGCGCCGCAAGCTGTCGGCGATCCTGTTCGGATGACAGTGACGCGCCTTTCGGTGTTTCCGCTGGCGGGCGCGCTGCTGTTCCCGCGGATGCACTTGCCCCTGCACATTTTCGAGCCACGCTACCGGGCGATGGTGTCCGACGCGCTCGCTCGCGACCGCCGGATCGGCATGATCCAGCCGCGTGGCGGCGGGGACAAGCCGCCGCTGTTCGCGATGGGCTGTGTCGGGCGCATCGCCGAGGTGGAGGCGTTGGACGATGGGCGCTTCGACATCGTGCTGGAGGGGCTGACGCGCTTCACCGTGCTGCGCGAGTTGGATGTGACCACCCCGTTCCGCCAGGTCGAGGCGGAGCTGGAGGCAGTCGGCGAAAGCGAGACATTGGCGCTGGCCGAGCGCGCCTCGCTGGAGATCGAGGCGCGGCGCTTTGCCGATGTGCTGGGCTATGCGGTGGATTGGGAAGCGGTGACGCGGCTGGATGATGAGTCACTGGTCAACGGCATTGCCCAAATCGCGCCCTTCGATGCGGCGTCGAAGCAGGCGTTGTTGCAGGCAGATTCGCTCGGCGAGCGCGCGGAGCTGGCGGTGCAGCTGATGCAGTTCTTTGGCCGGCATGGCGAGGAAGGGGCGACGCTGCAATGAGCCTCGATCCCTGGCTGGTGGAGCGGCTGGTGTGTCCGGCCACGCGGACGAAGCTGCGCTATGACGAGGCGCGGCAGGAGCTGGTCTCGGATGAGGCTGGCGTGGCGTATCCGGTGCGGGATGGGGTGCCGGTGCTGCTGGTGGAGGCGGCACGAAAAATCGACTGAGAGTTGCGGCGCGATCTAAGACGATCCGCTTGTGGCCCTCCCCTCCACCGCGCCCTGCGGGCGCGGTCCCCCTCCCCGTCCCGGGGAGGTTCTTAGACGCTCAGTCCTTGCAGCAGCTTGGGCACGTCGCCGCTTTCGCCGCGGGCTTCGGCCATGAACCAGTTCTTGAGCGGCGGCAGCTTGTCCACCGCCGAGAGCCCGAAGCGGCGGACGCTGGCTGCGGTCTTGCCCGGGATGCCGAACAGGCGGGTGAGGCCATCGGTGGCGGCGGCGACCATGAAGGTGTCGAAGCCGCGCCAGCGCTGGTAGCGCGCGAGGAGCTGGGGGTCGCCCAGGTCCATGCCGAGCCGCTTGCCGTCCACCAGCACTTCGACCAGCGTGGCGACGTCGCGGAAGCCGACGTTAACGCCCTGGCCGGCGATCGGATGGATGCCGTGCGCGGCGTCGCCGACCAGCGCGAGGCGATCGGCGGTGATCCAGGCTGCGTGGTGGAAGCCGAGCGGATAGCTGGAGCGCGCCGACAGGTTACTCAAGGGCCCCAGGAAACCGCCCATGCGCTTCTCGACCTCGGCGAGATAGCCGCGCTGGCTGATCTTCATCCATCCCGCGGCTTCGCTGGCCTTGACCGTCCACACCACTGCCGAGCGATGCCCCTCGTCATTGTCGGGCAGCGGCAAGATTGCGAAGGGGCCGTCGGGATAGAAAATCTCGAAGGCGATATTCTCGTGGCTGCGCGCGTGGTTCATCGTCGCGATCATCGCGGCGTGATCATAGGTCCAGCTCGCGGTCTTGAGCCCGGCGGCTTCGCGCATCGGCGAATTGCGGCCTTCGGCGGCGATCAGCAGCTGGGCGCGCACGGTGGCACCCGAATCGAGCGTGGCGGTGACGCCGAACTCGCCGCGTTCGACCGACACCGACCGCGTCTTCATCCGCAGGTCGGCGAGTGGGGCAGCTTGGGCGGCCTCCAGCAGGGCGGTGCGCAGGACGCGGTTTTCGAACATCGTGCCGACGGCGCCTTCGCCATCGGCGGGCGCGAAATCGAGCTTGCCGGGTTCCAGTCCGTCGCTGACGCGGATGCCCTGGATCGGGCAACCCTTGCCGGCCAGCCGTTCAGCCACGCCGATCGCTTCGAACATGCGCATCGGGGCGCTGGCGATCGCCGAGGCGCGACCGTCGAAACCGGCCTGGAGGATGAGTTCGGGATCGGCAGGGTCGACCACGATCGAAGTGATGCCATGGGCGTCGAGCGCGACGGCGAGCGCGCTCCCCACCAAGCCGCCGCCGAGGATGAGAATGTCCGCGCTATCCATGCCCCCGCCCTACCCCCGTTCGCGCGTACAGGCCAGCGGTACAAAACAGGCCCATAGTTGACGCGGGAGTCCCTTTGGGCGATCATCCGCGCGTACCCTGACAATCTGGAGGCTGGGCAATGGCGACCCGGGCACAACCGTCGCTGCTGCGCGACACGATGAAGGCTGGCGTGCTGCGCAGCACCGCGCTGATCGGCGGCACAATGCTGTTCGTGGCGACGGTGGCGCTGATGATCGCGATGCTGAGCTATCATGCGCAGGATCCGTCGCTGAACACGGCGTCGGGCGGCCCGGCGCGCAACCTGCTGGGCAGCACCGGGGCGTGGGTGTCCGACCTGCTCTATTCGCTGCTGGGATTGCCAGTGCTGCTGGTGATGCCGGTGGGGTTCATCGTGACCAACCGGCTGTGGCTGGACCGGCCAGTGGGCGCGTGGGGGCAGATGCTGCGCAACGCCGCGCTTTCGGCTGCGCTGGTGGCCGTGGGCCTGACGCTGCTGCACATCGACTGGTCGCTGGCGATCGATTGGCGGCTGCCCGGTGGCATGGGCGGGATCGTCGGGCTTGCGGCGGCGGGGTTCCTCGACTGGCTGATCGGGCTGGCGGGCAATCCCGACATGTCCTTCTGGGCCGGGCGCGTGCTTGGCACGGTGGCGACGCTTTCCGGCCTGTTCTTCTGGTGGCGCTCGCTGGACTTCACGCTGCCCAATCGGGTGATGCGCTTTCCTGGCCTGGCGGGGCCCGCCAAGCAGCGGCTGTTGCGCGGGCCGGAGCGGCTGGGCGGCGACGATGTCGCCGAGCTGCCTTCCGCCAATGCACTGTTCGACGCGGGCGAGCCGAGCGCGCCGCGCAAGGTGGTGGTGCCGGACAACCGCCCTGCCCCGGTGATCGCCGAGCGTGGCACCTCCCCTGCCCCGGCCAAGACGCGGCTGGCACCCGAGCAGACCAGCCTGGACCTGAAGGACAGCTATACGCTGCCGCCGCTCGACCTGTTGAAGGAGGGCCCGGTCAACCAGCACGCGACGATCGACAAGGCGGCGCTGGAGCGCAACGCCCGGCTGCTCGAAAGCGTGCTCGACGATTTCCATGTGCGCGGCCAGGTGGTCGAGGTGCGGCCCGGGCCGGTCGTGACGATGTACGAGTTCGAACCGGCCAGCGGCATCAAGGCAAGCCGCGTGATCCAGCTGGCCGACGACATCGCCCGTAACATGAGCGCGATTTCTGCGCGCGTGGCGACGATTCCCGGGCGCACGGTGATCGGCATAGAACTGCCGAACGTGAAGCGGGAAGGCGTGAACCTGCACGAGCTGATCGGCAGCCAGAGCTTCGAGGATCAGGGCGCGAACCTGCCGCTGGTGCTGGGCAAGAACATCGCCGGCGAGCCGGTGATCGCCGATCTAGCACCGATGCCCCACCTGCTGGTCGCGGGTACCACCGGGTCGGGCAAGTCGGTGGGCTTGAACTGCATGATCCTGTCGCTGCTGTACCGGCTGACGCCGGACCAGTGCCGGATGATCATGATCGATCCCAAGATGCTGGAACTCAGCATGTACAAGGATATCCCCCACCTGCTGGCCGACGTCGTGACCGATCCGCCCAAGGCGGTGCGCGCGCTGAAATGGGCGGTGGAGCAGATGGAAGACCGCTATCGCATGATGGCGAGCGTCAATGTCCGCAGCCTTGCCAGCTTCAACGACAAGGTGCGCCTGGCCAAGGCCAAGGGGCAGCCGCTGGGGCGCAAGGTGCAGACCGGCTATGATCCCGACACCGGCCGGCCGATCTATGAGGAAGAGACGCTCGACCTCCAGCCGCTGCCGCTGATCGTGGTGATCGTCGACGAGCTGGCCGACCTGATGATGACCGCGGGCAAGGAGGTCGAGTTCCTGATCCAGCGGCTGGCGCAGAAGGCGCGTGCCGCCGGCATCCACCTGATCATGGCGACGCAGCGCCCGTCGGTCGATGTCATCACCGGCGTGATCAAGGCGAACCTGCCGACGCGCATCAGCTTCCATGTGACCTCGAAGATCGATTCACGCACCATTCTCGGCGAACAGGGCGCCGAGCAGCTGCTGGGCCGCGGCGACATGCTGTACATGGCTGGCGGCAAGCAGATCCTGCGCGTCCACGGGCCGTTCGTCAGCGACGATGAGGTTCAGGCGGTGTCGGACTTCTGGCGTTCGCAAGGGACGCCCGATTACATCTCGGCGGTCACCGAGGAGCCAGAGGATGGCGGCTTCGCGCTGGAAGGTGGGCCGCAGGGCGACGACACGCCCGAGGAGCAGCTGTACCGCCGCGCGTGTCAGCTGGTTGCGGAAAGCCAGAAGGCTTCGACGTCATGGCTCCAGCGCCAGTTGCGGGTGGGCTACAACAGCGCTGCGCGGCTGATCGAGCGGATGGAAAAGGACGGGCTGGTCTCGCGCCCGGACCATGTCGGCCGCCGCGAGGTGCTGATGGACACCGATGGGCGGCCGCTGAACTGAGTCGGATCGTTTCGCCCAGGCGCGGGTTCAGGGGACATTCAAGCCGCGCCGCTTATGGTGCCATCCAGCATTTGGAGATTTGAATCGTGTTTGCACGGCCCCTTGCCTTGACCCTGCTTGCAGCGCCTGCGCTGATTGCCGCGGCGCCTGCCGGTGAGCTCGCCCAGGTGCAGCAGCATCTGCAGGGCGTGCGCAGCATGACGGCGAACTTCACCCAGACCGACCGGACCGGACGGACGGTCGGCGGTACGCTGACGCTGAAGCAGCCGGGGAAGATCCGCTTTCAGTACGAGAAGGGTGTGCCGCAGCTGATCGTCGCCGATGGGCGCAGCCTGTATTTCATCGATTATCAGGTGCGGCAGGTCGACCGCTGGCCGATCGGCAGCTCGCCGCTGGGCGTGCTGCTGAACCCGAAGAAAGACATTTCGAAGTTCGCCAAGGTGCTGCCGACGGGTGACCAGCGAGTCGTGTCGGTCGAGGTGCAGGATCGGGCGCATCCTGAATATGGGCGGATCACGCTGATCTTCCAAAAGAACGCGTCTGGTCCTTCGGGGCTGATGCTGCAGGGTTGGGTCGCGCTCGATTCGCAGAACAACCGCACCACGATCCGGCTGTCGAACCAGCGGTTTAACACGCCGGTTTCCGACGGAACGTTCCGCTGGAACGACCCGCGGCAGCGCAGCCGCTGATTTCTGAACATCGTTCATGCTGGCGACAGGTTCGGGCGCCTAAAAGCATATTTGCGGATGTGGGGCGGTACTCGGGATTTTCCCCCTGTTGCTCGAGGTCGAACCACTTCCCGCCTGCGTGACGAACGCTAGGTCGGCCCTCGCTCCATTGCCCCCGGAGCGGGGGCCTTTCCATGTCTGGCGAAGTTGCCGCCGCGTCGCTACATCGCGCGCGTGAAGATCGCCTCGTGGAACATCAACTCGGTCCGCTTCCGGATCGGCATCGTCGAACAATTCCTGCGTGAGGAATCGCCGGATATCCTGTGCTTGCAGGAGACGAAGGTCATCGACGGCGACTTTCCCGAGGATGCGTTTCGCGCGCTCGGATATGATCACATCATCAAGCACGGCCAGCGCATGCACCATGGCGTCGCGATCATTTCGCGCGTGCCGGTAGTGGAGGACGACCGGCTGGATTGGCAGGCGAACCAGGAAGCGCGGCATGTGGGCGTGAAGCTGCCCAACGGCGTGCGGCTGGAGAATGTCTACGTGCCCGCTGGTGGGGACGTGCCGAACCGTGAGGTGAACCCGAAGTTCGGGCAGAAGCTCGATTTCGTCGAGCGCATGACCCAGTGGTCGGCGCAGCTCGACACCCCCACCATCCTGAGCGGCGACTTCAACATCGCGCCGCTCGAATGCGATGTGTGGAGCCACAAGCAACTGCTCGACGTGGTCAGCCACACCCCTATTGAAGTCGAGGCGCTGGGCCGATTGCAGGCGGCGCATGATTGGGTGGATCTCGGGCGGCGCTTCATCCCCGCGCCCGAGCGTTGCTTCACCTGGTGGAGCTACCGCGCGAAGGACTGGCGCGCGAGCAATCGCGGGCGGCGGCTGGACCATATGTGGGCGAGCCCGAGCGTCGCGGACCAAGCCACAGCGCATAAGGTATGCGAGCCGTGCCGCGACTGGCTGAAGCCATCTGACCATGTGCCGATCGTGACCGAGTTCGCCTGGTGAGCGCACGGGCGGCGGCGCAAGCAGTGGACGCGCTGCGGCGCGGGTGGCCGGTGGCGATCCGCGGGCGTGACGGGACGCTGAGGCTGCTGGCGATCGAGACGGCGGATGCCGAGCGACTGAAGGCGTTCGATCCCGAAGGCCGCGCACCGGTGCTGCTGTCGGCTGGGCGCGCGGCGACCCTGAAGCTGGCAAATCAGCGCGACGCGGCGACCCCCGATGGACCGGTGCTGGTCGAGAGGGTGCCGTGGCTGGATTTCTATACCGGTACCGCACTGGCCGATCCGCAGCTTGATCTGGCGACGCCGCTCAAGGGGCCGTTCCGGGCGATGCCGATCGAGGCGAGCGAGGCGGCAGCAGCGGCATTGCGGCTGGCGCGGGTAGCCGGGCTGTTGCCGGCGTTCTTTGTGCTGTCAGACGATGATGCTGATGCCATCACGCCAGCCGATATCGACGCGCATGAGGATGCCGACCGGCTCCGCATCGTCGGCCGCGCGCGGCTGCCGGTTGAGGGTGCCGAGGACACCGAGATCGTCGCGTTCCGCACCGACGAGATGCCGGGCGAGCATGTTGCGCTGGTCATCGGACAACCTGACGGCTCGCCGCCACTGGTGCGGCTGCACAGCGAATGCCTGACCGGGGATGTGCTCGGCAGCCTGAAATGCGATTGCGGGCCGCAGCTGCGGGCGGCCATCGCTGCGATCGAAGCGAGTGGATGGGGCATCCTGCTGTATCTGCGCCAGGAAGGGCGCGGCATCGGGCTGATCAACAAGCTGCGGGCCTATGCGCTGCAGGACCAGGGGTTCGACACGGTCGACGCCAATACCCGGCTGGGGTTCGCGGTGGATGCGCGCAACTTCGCGATTGCGGGACGGATGCTGGTGTTAATGGGGCAGCCGGTGGTGCGACTGTTGACCAACAATCCGGACAAGGTGGCGGCGCTGGAGGCCTCGGGTGTCACGGTGCGCGAGCGGGTGGCGCATAAGCTGCCGCCCAACCCGCATAACGAGCGGTATCTGGCGACCAAGCGGGATCGTACCGGCCACCAGCTGTAAGGTTTGTTCGCGCAGAGGCGCAGGGGACGCAGAGGGGTCTCGCCTGCGGCTTCCGGGCGGGAGACCAACAAGGACTCTGATGATATGGTGCCGCTGTCGCGGCCCGCTTTTCTCTGCGTTCTCTGCGCCTCTGCGCGAACCTTTAAAAGACGAGCCGCCGCACGTCGTCGAAGCTGGTGGCAATGTCTTGGACACCGAGGGCGCGCAGGCGGTGGGCGTGATCGGGGGCGCAGTGGCTGGCGGCGCACATGCCGATGACGTGTGCACCGGAAGCGACCGCGCCTGTTGCGCCGACGGGGGAGTCCTCCAGGATCACGCAGCGGGCGATGTCGACGCCCAGCGCCTGGGCGGCGTGGAGGTAGATGTCGGGCGCAGGCTTGCCGCGCTCGACATGTTCGTGGCCGCTGAAGATCTTGTCGCCGAACAGATCGCGCACGCCGAGATGCTCGAGGTGGCGACCGATCCACTTGGTGCTGCTCGACGACGCGATGGCGCGGGGCAAAGTGGGCGGCAAATCAGTGAGGAAGCGGATCGCGCCGGCGACTTCGGGCAAGCCTTCCTCCAACACGCGGCGATCCTCGGCCCGGCGCGCTTCGTGGAAGCTGTCGGGAAGCGGGCGGCCGATATATTGCTCGACCGCACCCAGAAACGCGCTGCCCGACAGGCCCATGAAGTTGGCCATCGACTGTTCGGGCGTGGTCGGGTGGCCGATGCTGCCGAGATAGTCGGCAATCTGGCGGTTACCCGCAGCTTCGCTCTCCAGCAGCACGCCGTCGAAGTCGAAAATTATCGCGTCAAACTTCATGCGCGCGCGCCGAACAGCGCCGATCCGACGCGCACATGAGTGGCGCCGATGGTGACGGCGGTGGCGAAGTCGCTCGACATGCCCATGCTCAGGCCGCCCAAGCCATGGTCGCGGCGAAGCTTGGCCAGCAGCGCGAAATAGGGTGCAGGCTCCACTTCAAGCGGCGGCACGCACATTAGTCCGGCGAGCGGCAGGTTCGCGGCGCGGGCCTGCTCGATCAGCGTGGGCAGGTCGGCAACCGCGCAGCCTCCCTTTTGCGGCTCGTCGCCGATATTGACCTGTAGGAAGCACGCGGGGCGCTTCCCCAACTTGTCCATCGCCTTGGCGAGTGCCGTGACCAGCGACTCGCGGTCGACCGAGTGAATCGCGTCGAACAAGGCGACTGCTTCCTCGGCCTTGTTGGACTGGAGCTGGCCGACCAGGTGGAGCTCGATTCCCGGCGTTTCCTCGCGCAGGTCCGGCCATTTGGCTTCGGCCTCCTGCACGCGGTTCTCGCCGAACACACGCTGGCCGGCGGCGATCAGCGGGCGGATCGCGTCTGCGTCGTGGGTCTTGGACACCGCGATCAGCGTCACCGCTTCGGGCTTACGATCGGCGATGCGGGCGGCGCGGGCGATTTCGTCGCGCACCTGGGCGAGGCGCTGGCTGGCGTCGTCTGTAGGCATGGCGTGCGCTATAGGCAGGGGAATGCACGCCCGCCACCCCTCCCCGCCCCGCCTATGGCTGATGACCGACGAGCGCATGGGCGAGCGGTTGTGGACCGCGCTGGAACGACTGCCGCGGGGCAGCGGCGTTGTGTTCCGGCATTACCGCCTGCCACTGGCAGAGCGGCGGGCGCTGTTCGCGCGGGTGGCGAAGGTCGCGCGGCGGCGCGGGCTGGTGCTGTTGCGCGCGGGCGAGCAGTCTTTGGGGCGGTGGGAAGACGGGACGCACGGGACCCGGCGGCGGGCACGGGGCTGGTATAGCCGGGCGGCGCATTCGCGTGCCGAGATCGTGGCGGGGGAGCGGGCTGGCGCCGATCTGCTGTTCGTGTCGCCGGTATTTGCCACGCGGTCGCATCCTGGGGCGGCGGCGCTGGGAGCGGTGCGGTTCGGGTTGCTGGTGCGCGGGGTTGGCGTGCCGGTGATTGCGTTGGGGGGAATGGACGCGCGACATGCAAAGCGGCTGCGGGGGCTAGGCGTGCATGGCTGGGCGGGGATCGACGCCTGGGCGGGGTAGCCGGCCTGATACTACCTAGTTCCCCGGCGAAGGCCGGGGCCCAGCTGCAATGAAGCTTGAGACGGCACGCGCCATCGCCACGGCATGGCAACTGGGCCCCGGCCTTCGCCGGGGAACAGTTGGGTTCTTCGGTTAGCGCTTCACCCTGAAGCCGCCATCGCTTTAGAAGCGGAAGGCAGTGCCCACATAGACCGCCTGGCTGTCGCGGCGGTCGTCGGCGAGCTTGGGCAGGCGGTCACGCTCGCTCTTGTAGCGGACGCCGGCGGTCACATCGAGGTTGCGGGTCAGCGAATAAGAGCCGCCCAGATCCATCGAATAGCTCGGCTTGTCGCCGATCAGCACCGGCGTTCCGTCCAGCGGACGGTCGGCGGTGGCCTGAACCCGGCCGGTGGCGCGCTTGCCGTTGTAGCTGAAGCCCAGATTTGCGCGTTCGCGGCTGCCGGGCTGGCTGACCAGTTCGACCTTGGTTACGTCGCCCGAAACGGCGAAGCGCTTCCAGCCGACCGAGACGCCGAGATTATAGCCGATCGGAGCGAGGCTGACCGCAGCCGGTGCGGCAGCGGCGAATTCCTCACGTTCCAGGCGGACGGTACCCGTCCTGCGCGCGCGCACCGCCACCGTCACGCCGCGGCGGGTGCCGGTGCGTGCTTCGGACGGCGTGAAGCGGAAGCCGCTTTCGGGCATGCCGCTGCGCGCGAGGATCGCGGCAAGCTTGGGATCGGCTGCTGCGGGGGTGAAGGTGCCAAGGCCTCCGCGCGGCGTAAACGCCTGGCGCGGAGCGACGCGGCGGTCCCCGCCGGCACGGTCCTGCGCCTGCAGGGCGGGCGACAATGCGGCGCCGAGCGCGCAAAGCACGCCCACCCCGATCGCCGATTTCCACCCTGGCCGTCGCATCATCCTACCCCTCTTATGGACTCGCCCTACCACGAACTGGGGACGAGGTTCCACCGATGCTAGCGGTAACGCGCAGATTCCGTCCCAGTGTTGCCCGATCCCCACAGAATCGCCGCCATCGGCGTTCGCGGAGCGGCGCATCATCGGGCTGCGCAGGCGCCTTGCTACCGCCACATGCGGCACTATAGATGCAGCTTGCCATTTTATCTGCCTGTAGGAATGTGTCGATGAACCGCCTGTTGCGCGCTGCGATCCTGGGGTCGCTTGCTCTTTCGATCACCGCGTGCGGCGGCGGCAAGGATCGCCCCAGCGCCGACCTGGCCGCGTCGCGGGTCACCACCATCGGTGTGAATTCCTATCTGTGGCGCGCGAGCCTCGACACGCTGAGCTTCATGCCGCTGCTCCAGACGGACTCCAATGGCGGCGTCATCGTCACCGACTGGTATGTGAACCCCAACGTCCAGACCGAGCGGCTGAAGGTCACCGTGACCGTGCTCGACCAGGATCTGCGCGCCGACGCCGTGCGCGTCGCGGCGCTGCGCGAAGTGAACCGCAACGGCCAGTGGGTCGCGGCGCCGGTTCAGGCCGCGACCGTGCAGAAGCTGGAGGACATCATCCTCACCCGCGCCCGCGACCTTCGCCGCGCCGCCGTTGCCAACTGATCCATCGGCAATAGCATGGCGTCGCGTTTCAATCCGCTGAAGGCAGACGCCGCGTGGCAGAAGGCGTGGGACGACAACCGCACCTTCGCCGCGCGCGACGATTCGCCCAAGCCCAAGTCCTTCGTGCTCGAGATGTTCCCCTATCCATCGGGGCGCATCCATATGGGCCATGTCCGCAACTACACCATGGGCGACGTGCTGGCGCGCTATCGCCGCATGACCGGCCATGAAGTGCTCCACCCAATGGGTTGGGACGCGTTCGGCATGCCGGCCGAGAATGCGGCGATGGAGCGCAAGGTCCATCCGGGCAGCTGGACCCGCGCCAACATCGCGACGATGAAGGCGCAGCTGAAGCGCCTGGGCTTTGCGCTCGACTGGACGCGCGAGATCGCCACCTGCGAGCCCGATTATTACGGGCACGAACAGGCGCTGTTCCTCGACCTGCTCGACGCGGGACTCGTCTATCGCAAGGAAAGCGCGGTCAACTGGGACCCGGTCGACATGACCGTGCTCGCCAACGAGCAGGTGATCGACGGGCGCGGCTGGCGTTCGGGCGCGCTGGTAGAGCGCAAGAAGCTCAGCCAGTGGTTCCTCAAGATCACCCAGTTCGCCGACGATCTGCTGGAAGGCGTGCGCGGGCTCGAGCATTGGCCCGACAAGGTCAAGCTGATGCAGGAGAACTGGATCGGCAAGTCCGAAGGGCTGCAGTTCCGCTTCAAGCTGTCCGACGGCGGCGAGGTCGAGGTGTTCACCACCCGCCCCGACACGATGTTCGGGTCGAGCTTCGTCGCGGTGGCGGCGGATCATCCGATCGCCCAGGCGCTCGCGGCCGATAACCCGGAAGTGCAGGCGTTCATCGAGCGCTGCAAGCAGGGCGGCACCACCGCGGCCGAACTGGAGACGCAGGAGAAGCTCGGCTTCGACACCGGCATTCGCGCGACGCATCCGCTCGATCCCAGCTGGGAACTGCCGGTCTACATCGCGAACTTCGTGCTGATGGATTATGGCACCGGCGCCGTGTTCGGCGTGCCGGCGCATGACCAGCGCGACTTTGAGTTCGCGACCAAGTACCAGCTGCCGATCCGGCGCGTCGTCTCCGAGGGTGAGAAGACCGCGCCGGAATTCGACGGGACCGAGGCCTATACCGGCCCCGGCGCACTCGTGAACTCGCACTTCCTGGACGGGCTCGACATCGCCGCTGCCAAGCGCGAGGTCATCCGCCGCGCAGAGGAAGGTGGCTGGGGTACCGGCACGACCGTGTGGCGCCTGCGCGACTGGGGCGTCAGCCGCCAGCGCTATTGGGGTACGCCGATCCCGATCATCCACTGCGAAAGCTGCGGCCCGGTTGGCGTGCCGAAGGACCAGTTGCCAGTGGTGCTGCCCGAGGATGTCAGCTTCGACATTCCGGGCAATCCGCTCGATCGGCATCCGACCTGGAAGAACGTCGACTGTCCCAAGTGCGGCAGCGCGGCGCGGCGTGAGACCGACACGCTCGACACCTTTGTCGATTCGTCGTGGTATTTCATCCGCTTCGCTAGCCAGCCCTCGGATAAGCCGTTCGACAAGGCCGTCGCCGAGCAATGGCTGCCGGTCGGCCAGTATATAGGCGGCGTCGAGCACGCGATCCTGCACTTGCTCTACGCCCGCTTCTTCACCCGCGCGCTCCAGCATATCGGCAAGATCGATGTGACTGAGCCTTTCGCCGGACTGTTCACGCAAGGAATGGTCACCCACGAGACCTACAAGTCCGCGGACGGCCGCTGGCTCTCCCCCGAGGAAATCCGCAAGGAGGGTACGAGCGCAGTCGAGGTCGTCAGCGGTGGTCCCGTCACCTTGGGCCGCATCGAGAAGATGTCCAAGTCCAAGAAGAACACGGTCGATCCCGAGCCGATCGTGGACCAATATGGCGCGGACGCAGTGCGCTGGTTCATGCTGTCGGATAGCCCTCCCGAGCGCGATCTGGAGTGGAGCGAGAACGGCATCGAAGGCGCCTGGCGTTTCGTCCAGCGCCTCTGGCGGCTGTTCGATGGGCTGGAGGATGCGCAGGGTGAGGACAAGGACCTCGACCGTCGCCTCCACCGCACCATCGCCGGTGTCGCCGAGGATATCGACGCGCTGACCTTCAACAAGGCCGTGGCGAAGCTCTACGAACTCACCAATGCCATCGAGCGCGCCCAGCCCTCTGCGTCGCGCACCACTGCCATCCGCACGCTGGTGCGGGTGGTGGCGCCGATGGTCCCGCACATCGCCGAACAGGCCTGGGCGGAGATGGGTGGCGAAGGCCTGATCGCCGACGCCACCTGGCCCGAGGTGAACCCTGCCCTGCTGGTCGACGATGAAGTCACCATCGCGGTGCAGGTCAACGGCAAGCTGCGCGACACGCTGGTGATGCCCAAGGGCGCACCCAAGAACGAAGTGGAGGCCACTGCCCTCGCCGCCGAAAAGATCGTCCGCGCGCTGGAAGGCAAGGCGCCGAGAAAGGTGATCGTCGTGCCCGACCGTCTGGTAAACATCGTCGCATGAGGGCGCTGCTGCTCCTCGCCAGCGCGCTGGCGCTATCCGGTTGCGGACTGCGGCCGCTGTACAGCGGCGGCGCGTCCGGGCCGGTGCAGTCGGTGCTGTCATCGGTGCAGGTGGCGCCGATCGAGGGGCAGTCGGGCTGGCTTGTCTCCAACGCCCTGCGTGACCGGCTGAGCCTCGGCCAGGATGCTGCGGCACGCTATCGGCTCGAGGTGCGGCTCGACGAGCGGATCGCCGGTCTGGGCGTGCGTAGCGACGACAGTGTTTCACGTGAAAGATTGACGCTGCGTGCGCGCTACCAGTTGGTCGACCTCACCAACGGCACGGTGGTGCTCGACGCGACTGCTGGCTCGGACGCCGGCATCGACGTGGTCGGGTCCGAATATGCCACCATCGCTGCCGAGCGCACCGCGCTGGAGCGTTTGTCGGGCATCGTCGCCGACCAGATCGTCGCCCGGGTGGCACGCTACGCCAACGCCACCCCCGCCGCGCAATGAAGGCGAACGCGGCGCAGATCCGCGCCGCTGTCGACAAGCCCAAGCCCGACATTCGCCTGTTCCTGTTCCACGGCCCTGACGAAGCAGGCGCTGCCGAACTCGCCGAGCGGCTGGGCAAGGCAGTGGGACCGGACGCTGAGCGCATCGACCTGGACATGAAGGCGCTACGCGAACAGCCCGGACGGCTAGCTGACGAAGCGGCGTCGCTCTCTCTGTTCGGCGGCAACCGCTATGTCCGTGTCACGGGTCTTGAAGAGGCTGGCGGTGAAGCTGTCTCGCTGCTGCTCAAGGCCGAACAGGCGGGCAATCCGGTGGTGGCGATCGGCCCCGGGCTCAAGGCCAGCGGCAAGCTGGTGAAGATGGTCGTCGCGGCCCAGAACGCCCTGTCCCATGCCTGCTACGTGCCCGAGGGCATGGACGCGGTGCGGATCGCCTCCGACCTGGCTTGCGCGCAGGGGCTGCGGCTGACAGGAGACGTCCCGCAGCGGCTGGCGTCGGCAAGCGGCGGGGACCGCGCGATCCTGGCGCGGGAGATCGAGAAGCTGGCGCTCTATCTGGATGCCGAACCCGAGCATCCGCGCGAGGCGCATGGCGATGCGCTGGACGCCATCGGTGCCGATCTGGGTGAAGTGGAGCTGTTCCATGCCATCGATGCGGTGCTCGATGGACGCGTCGGCGAACTGGGCGTCGAGATCGGCCGACTGGTGCAAAGCGGCGGATCGATGATCCCGCTGCTGCGTCAGCTCGTGCGCCGGCTGATGACGCTATCCGATTTGCGCGCCGACATGGACCGCGGTCTGGCGGTTGACGAAGTGCTGGAGAAGCACCGCGTCTTCTTCAAGGAAAAGGCTTCCACCGCCCGCGCGCTGCGCCGCTGGAGCGCACCCCAGATCACCCGCGCTATCGAACGGGTGCGTGCGGCCGAGCGCGGCGTGATGCACGGCGGTAGCGCCGGCGACGTGCTTGCCGAAGCCGAATGCACCGCCATCGCGCGACAGGCGGCGCGAGCGCGAGGCTAAGCCTCGCGACTTTCCGGGAAGTCGGCGCCGAGCGTGACCGCCTCCCACTGCTCGATTTCGGCAGTAAGCGCCGCCAGCTTCTCGCGAAGCAGCTTGAGCGCCGGTGCACCCAGAACCAAGTTTAGCGGCGGATTGGCGCTGTCCACCGCCGCCACGATGGCCTCGGCCGCGCGCACCGGATCGCCGGGCTGGTGCCCGCTATAGCCGGCGACTTCGTCCAGGCGGCGGTGGACGGTTTCGGCATAAGCGGAGATCCGCTCCGACGTTTGCAGCGAGCGGCCTGCCCAGTCGGTGCGGAATGGCCCGGGCTCGACTACGGTCACCTTGATGCCCAGCGAGCCGACTTCCTTGGACAGCGCCTCGGACAGGCCAACCACGCCGAACTTGGTCGCGGCATAGTAGGACGATCCAGGATTGCCGACGAGCCCGCCCACCGAGGCGATGTTGACGATGTGTCCCGAGCCGCGGGCGCGCATGCCCGGCAGCACTGCCTTGGTCATCGCAATCAGCCCGAAAACATTGGTCTCGAACTGCGCGCGATAACCCGCCTCATCGCCTTCTTCAAAGGCGGTGAGGTAGCCATAGCCGGCATTGTTCACGAGGACGTCGACGCCGCCCGCTGCTTCCACCGCAGCAACTGCGGCGGCGATGTCGGCATTCGACGTGACGTCGACGGTAAGGGCATGGGCGTTATCGTGCCCGTCCACCAGATCGGCCAGCTGCTCCACGCGCCGAGCGGTCGCGAACACTCGTTCGCCACGCGCGATCAGCAGTTCGGCGAGCGCGCGTCCGAAGCCGGTCGAGCAGCCGGTAATCAGCCAGGTACGGTTTGCGGGCATAGGGACCTCGGGTCAGCCAGGATGAACGCCGCCAACGCGTGTCGCCCGTTTTGGCTGCGCAAGAGCGGCCATGCGGCCCGAGCAGGTCCTCAGATCTTCTCGCCGCTCAGCCGCTGGCAGACCATGTCGAGCTGGTCGAGCGTGCCGTAATGAACCGTCAGGGTGCCGCCCTTGGCGCCATGGGAGATCTGCACCTTCAGGCCCAGAACATCGCCCAACTGCGTCTCCAGCGCGGCGAGATCCGCGTCGCGGCCGGCGCCGCCTTCCCCGACCGTATCCTTGCGCCGGGCACTGGCGGGCTTGGCTTCGCGGGCGAGCTTTTCGGTATCGCGTACCGACAGGCCCTTATCCGACACCTGCCGCGCCAGCTTCACGGGATCGGGCGCGCCGATCAGCGCGCGGGCATGGCCCATTTCAATGTCACCGACCACCACCATCTGCCGCACAGGCTCGGGCAGATCGAGGAGGCGCATAAGGTTGGAAATATGGCTGCGCGACTTGTGGACGAGGCGGGCCAGCGCCTCCTGCGTGTGGCCAAACTCCTGGATCAGCCGGGCATAGGCCTCGGCTTCTTCGATGGCGTTGAGGTCCTGGCGTTGGATGTTCTCCACCAGCGCGATTTCCATCGTGTCCGCGTCGCTCAGGTCGCGAACGATGACCGGCACTTCGTGGAGCCGCGCACGCTGGGCGGCACGCCAGCGCCGCTCACCGGCAACGATCTGATAGCTGTGGCCGTGCGGGCGGACGACGATCGGCTGGATCAGTCCGCGTGCCTTGATCGACTGGGCAAGATCGTCGAGCGCGTCCTCGTCGAAATAGCGGCGCGGCTGGCCCGGGTGCGGCGCCATGGCGCTGACGGGAAGCTGGCGAACGCCGCTAGGAGTGCCGGCGCCGGGATCGCCGGAGACGGGCGCCTCGGGCAGGCTGTCGCCCAGCAGGGCACTAAGGCCACGGCCCAGGCCGGGACGGGCTTTGCGGGCGGCGGGGCTGGAGTCGGTCATGCAGCCTTCTTGAGTTTGGGCAGGCGCTCGATCACTTCACGAGCGAGCGCGATATAGGCTTCCGAACCGGCGCAGCGATGATCGTAGATCAGCGCGGGCATGCCGTGGCTGGGTGCTTCGGACAGGCGGACGTTGCGCGGGATGACGGTGTCGAACACCACCTTTCCGAGCACCGCGCGGACGTCATCCGATACTTGGTCGGTCAGCCGATTGCGGCGATCGTACATGGTCAACGCTACTCCCAGGATCGACAAGCCGGGGTTGAAGCGGCTGCGGATGCGCTCCACGGTGGTGAGCAGTTGGCTCAGACCTTCAAGCGCGAAGAACTCGCATTGCAACGGCACCAGCAGCGCATGCGCGGCAACCATGGCATTGATGGTGAGCAGCCCCAGCGAAGGTGGGCAGTCGATCAGGATCACGTCCCATCGTCCCGCGACATGGCGAGCGATCGCGGCGTCGAGCCGGTGGGTACGGGCGTCGAACTCGATCAGTTCGATCTCGGCGCCGGACAGATCCTGCGTCGCCGGCACGATGTCGAGCCGCGGAACCTTTGTGGCGACTGCGACGTCTTCCAGATCAGTGTCTGTGACCAGCAGGTCATAAGTCGAGCGGTCGCGATCGGCCCGGCCAATGCCCAGGCCGGTCGAGGCATTGCCCTGTGGGTCAAGGTCGATCAACAGCACGCGCTGGCCGGTCGCGGCGAGCGCGGTGCCGACGTTGATCGCCGTGGTGGTCTTCCCCACCCCACCCTTCTGGTTGGCGATCGCGATGCAGATCATCTTGGGCGTACCCCTTTGGCGACCACGATGCCGGAGTCCGGTTGCGTCATGCTCGGTTCCACGTGAAACGAACCTTGCCACTTCCGACGCGCGGCTTCCACCTCCGATTGCGCATTGCGGCCCTTTGGGAGCAGCCAGACCGTGGAGGAGTCGGTGCAATGCACCGTGCTGGCGAGCAGCTTCGAAAGCTCAGCAACCGCGCGCGCGGACACGACAGCGACGGGTTGGGTGGGTTGATACGTCTCCACCTTGCTGTGCTGAACCGTCACCTCTAGCCCTAGTGCGGCGGCAGCATCGCGCAGGAACTCGACCCGCTTTGCACGGGGTTCGACCAGCACCACCGGTCGATCCAGCAACGCTGCCACGACAATGCCGGGGAGCCCTGCCCCGCTGCCGACGTCAAGCCAGACGCCCTCGCGCGCTTGCGACGCAAGCGGCACGAGTTGCGCAGAATCGACCAGATGCCGAGACCACAGCGTGTCGAGTGTCGAGGCGGAAATCAGGTTCTGCTGCGAGGATCCGGCGCGCAGGATGTCGGCAAACGCGTCGAGCTTGTTTTCACGTGATATGCCAAAGGTGTTGCGGACCCACTCGCGGGCCTGGTCTTCGTTCATGCTGCGTGTCGCCGAGTGTGGAGCAGAATCGCGGACAACGCCGCGGGAGTGATCCCTCGAATGCGCGAGGCAGCCCCCAGCGTCGCCGGGCGCGACGCACTGAGCCGCTCTACCATTTCGTTGGAGAGGCCAGGTATCGCACCGTAATGCAGGTCCGGAGCCAGCCGCACGGCGTCGTTCGCACGAAGCTGGGCAACCTCCGCTTCCTGGCGTTCGAGATAAGGCGCATAGCGCGCATCCTCGACGAACTCACCGAGCAATGCGCTGTCTGAGCAGTCCAGATCGGCAGGCGCGACATGGTCGAGCGAGACGCTGGGGAAGCGCAGCCATTCCTTTGCGGAACGGCGTGCACCATCCTGGCCGACATCCGCTCCGCGCAGCCGCAACTGGTTCGCGGTCAGCACTTCAGCGAAGCTGGCCTCCAGCTGCTGCCGTTTCGCGGTACGTTTATGATAGTAGTTGAGACGCTCCGTACCCAGCAGTCCGAGTTCAGCCCCGACCGGGCCGAGCCGCGTTTCGGCATTGTCGGCGCGCAGCCGCAGGCGGAACTCAGCCCGGGCCGTGAGCATGCGATACGGTTCGGTCACGCCTTGGAGTACCAGATCGTCGATCATCACCCCGAGGTAGCTGGTGGCGCGATCGAGCAGCAGCGGCGCGAACCCACATGCATGCGCGGCGGCATTGCTGCCGGCTACAAGCCCCTGCCCTGCGGCCTCCTCATATCCCGTGGTCCCGTTGATCTGCCCCGCAAAGAACAGCCCCGGGATCGCCGACAAGTCGAGCGCCGCCCCAAGGGCACGTGGATCGATATAGTCGTACTCGACGGCGTAGCCCGGCGTGACGATCCGCGCCCGTTCCAGCCCCGGGATCGACGCAACCATCGCCGCCTGGATATCGACCGGCAACGAGGTCGACATGCCATTGGGATAGATCAGCGGGGTGTCGAGCCCTTCGGGTTCCAGAAATATCTGGTGCCCGTCACGGTCACCGAAGCGGTGAATCTTGTCCTCGATCGACGGGCAGTAGCGCGGCCCTTGCGCATCGATTGCGCCGGTGAACAGTGGGGAGCGGTCGAGACCGGCGCGGATCGCGTCGTGCGTGGCTGTCGTTGTTCGCGTCACCCCGCAATGCATCTGCGGCAGCACACGCTTCCCCAGCGGCGACATCGTCCAAGGTTCTAGCTCCGAGGGCTGCTCGGTAGTCCGCGCCCAATCGATCGTGCGCCCATCGATCCGCGGCGGCGTTCCCGTCTTCAGCCGCGCCATCGGCAGGCTGAGTTCGCGTAGCTGCTCGGCAAGCCGTGTGGCCGCAGCTTCATCGATCCGCCCGCCGGTCAGCCGTTCCTCGCCGCGGAAAATTCGACCGCCAAGGAACGTCCCGGTTGCGAGCACCACCGCCTGCGCCTGAAGCACGGTTCCATCGGCAAGCACCACGCCGGCGATGCGTCCGCTATCCAGGTGGAGCGCCGCCGCCTCCCCTGGAAACAAGGTAAGACCATCCTGCGCGGCAAGCGTCGCCTGGATGGCCGCGGCGTAGCGCGTGCGGTCCGCCTGAACGCGGGGGCCCTGGACTGCGGTTCCCTTGCTGCGGTTCAGCATGCGATAGTGGATGCCCGCCGCATCGGCGGCGCGGCCGATCAACCCGTCCAGCGCATCGACCTCACGGACGAGGTGCCCCTTACCGAGGCCTCCGATGGCCGGATTGCACGACATCGCGCCGAGCTTGGAAAGATCGAAGCTGAGCAGCGCCGTCCGTGCCCCGCGCCTTGCAGACGCGGCGGCAGCTTCGGTGCCGGCATGGCCCCCGCCGATCACGATCACATCGAACTGCATGGCGCCGCGGTACCGTATGCTAGGCGGCGCGTCAAAACCGTTCCACGTGGAACGCCTCTATTTCCCGATACAGAACTTCGAGAAAAGCGCGTCCATCATATCCTCGACACCGGCCCTGCCGGTGATCCCGTCAAATGCACGCTGCGCCGAACGAAGTTCCTCGGCAAACAGCAGCGGGTCTGGTTGCAGTGCAGCACGGCCCAGCGCTGCCGCCGCACGGGCAGTCAGCTCCCGCTGTCGCCGGTTAAGCGCAACCATGTCGGGCGCCGGCAACAGCGTTCGCGCAAGCGCATCCAGCGCAGCCCAAAACGCATGCATGCCCTCCCCCGTCTCGGCAGAAAGGCTCAGGTCCTTGTTCCCGCCATCGCTCCGCTCCGGAAGGTCCGCGCGGGTATGCAGCCACAAGCGCGCGGGATGCTCAGGTGGCGCCATGTCGCCAAGCCAGAGCAGGATGTCCGCCGCATCGATTGCGTCCTGCGCGCGCGCAACGCCGATCTCTTCGATCGCATCCCCGGGCGTATGCGTCAGCCCCGCAGTGTCGGTCAGCAGATAAGCGATCCCGCCGCGCATCACCGGCGCCTCCACCCGGTCGCGCGTCGTCCCGGCGATCGGCGAGGTGATTGCCGCCTCACGTTCCACCATGGCGTTGAGCAGGGTCGATTTGCCCGCATTGGGCGGTCCGGCCAGTACCACGCGCAACCCGTCACGCAGCCGCTCCACCGGCGGGCGCTCCGCGGCCTCCGCTACCTCAGCACCCAGCACCCCTGCCGCGTGCCGCAGCGCCTCCAGCGAATCCGCTTCGCCGGCGACATCATCCTCATCGGCATGGTCGAGCATCGCCTCGATCTGCGCGGCCAGCATCAGCAGCCGGCGGGTCCAGCCATCCACCTCGCGCCGGACCGCCCCTTCCGCCGATCGTAGGGCCATGCGCCGCTGCGTCTCGGTTTCCGCTATCAGCAGATCGCCAAGCCCCTCCGCCTCGCTCAGGTCGAGCCGCCCGTTGAGCAGCGCGCGCCGCGTGAACTCGCCGGCCTCGGCGAGCCGCAGCCCCGGCATCTGCCCAAGCACCGCCTCGACCGCCCGCACCACCGCACGGCCGCCATGCAGGTGCAGCTCAGCCAGATCTTCCCCCGTCGCACTACGCTGACCGGGAAAGACCAGCACCAGCGCACGGTCGAGCAGGCTACCATCGGCGGGATCGCGCAGCGCCCGCAGACTGGCCCGGCGCGGCGCCGGCAAGCTCCCGGCAAGCTGCCGCACCGCATCGAACGCCGCTGCCCCGCTCAGCCGCACCACGGCAATGCCGGCGGGAAGTGCGCCGCTCGACAGCGCAAAGATCGTGTCCATCTCAGCCGCCGGTCTTGCCGCCCTCGAACATCGTCCTCCAGAAGCTCATCCCCGCTTCCCCCATCGGCGCCCAGCTGCGGATCATCGCCTCCAACGCCTCGGGCGAACCCTGCTTGTCGACCGCCTGCACCATCAGCTGGACATAGCGCTCATGCACCGGCGACAGGTCGGGCAGCCCCATCGCCCGGCGCGCCTCCTCTGGCGTGCAATCGACTTCGACGTTGATCTTCATGGGGCTTTCTCTCCGCTTGAGCGCGCGCGGGCGCGGCTGCTAGGTCATGGCCATGTATGCGCGTGACCACGCCCTGATCGCAACGCCCATCGGCGTGATCCGCATCGAGGGCGACGATCAGGCGCTTACCGCCTTGCGCTTCGACGGCGAGGCGGCGCCCCGTTCCGGAACCGCGGCGCCGGTGCGCATCGCAGCCGAGCAGATCGCGCAATGGTTCGCCGGCGAGCGGCAGGACTTCGACATACCGCTCACCCCTGCCCCCACGGCGCGCGGCGACACGCTGCGCCAGGGCCTTGTCGCCGTCGGCTTTGGCGAGACGCTGAGCTATGGTGCGCTTGCGCAGCGGCTCGGCTCCAGCGCTCGGGCCATCGGCCAGCTCTGCGCGCGCAACCCGTTCCCGCTGATCGTCCCCTGCCACCGCATCGTCGGAAGCGGCGGCACGCTCGGCCACTATTCGGCGGGTGAAGGACCCACCACCAAATCCTGGCTGCTCGAGCATGAGCGGCGCTTTGCGAAAAGGACCATGTTATGACCGACACCAGCATCCCCGCGACTGACGGAAGCGGCAGCTTCAACGCCTATGTCGCCGAGCCACAGGGTACGCCGCGCGCGGCGATCGTCGTCATCCAGGAAATCTTCGGCGTGAACCCTGGGATCGCCAAGAAGTGCGACGGCTGGGCGGCGCAGGGCTATCTGGCGATCGCACCCGATCTGTTCTGGCGCATTCAGCCGGGCGTCGTCCTTGATCCCGATGTCGAGCCTGAGTTCCAGCAGGCGCTGAAGCTGATGGATCAATTCGACCAGAACAAGGGGATCGAGGACATCGAAGCGGCAATCAAGACCGCGCGGGCGCGGATCGGCGGCGGCAAGGTGGGCGTGGTCGGCTATTGCCTGGGCGGACGCCTCGCCTTCATGGCCGCGGCACGGACCGACAGCGACGCCAGCGTCGGCTATTATGGTGTCAGCATCGACAATCTGTTGGGCGAGAAGAACGCCATCGCCAAGCCGGTGCTGCTCCACGTGGCGGGCGCCGATCATTTCGTCACCCCCGACATCCAGGCCAAGATGCATGAAGGGCTGGACGATCACCCCAAGGTGACGATCTTCGACTATCCGGGTGAGGATCATGGCTTCGCCGCCGAGATGGGCAAGCGTCGCTCGGAAGCGGCAGCGCAGCTTGCCGACAAGCGCACCGCCGAATTCTTCGCGCAGCATCTCGGCTGATATGAAAAAGGGGCGGCGGCTCGATTGAGCCCCGCCCCTCTTATTCTGCTGCCGCTAGCGGTCAGTTGAAGAAGCTGGTGATCCCCAACGTGCCAGGGGTTCCGACCCAGCCTTCGTAGATCATCTTGCCGGCAACGAACACGATCACCGCCAGGCCGATATAGGCAATCCAGCGGTGACGGTCGATCAGCTTGGCGATGAAGTTCGCCGCCAGTCCCATCAGTGCGACCGACAGCAACAGGCCGACCACCAGGATGCCGGGATGCTCGCGTGCGGCCCCTGCGACCGCCAGCACATTGTCCAGGCTCATCGACACGTCGGCAACCGCGACCGCCCAGGCTGCGCCCGCGAAGCTGCGCGCCGATTTCAGGCCCGAACGCTCGTCCCCTTCAATCTCTTCGGAGCCATGGCTATCGCCGGCGCCATGGCGAATTTCGCGCCAGAACTTCCAGCTGACCCACAGCAGCAAGAGCCCGCCAGCGAAGATCAGCCCGACAATGCCCATCAGCCAACTGACCAGCAGCGCGAAGATGATGCGCAGCACCAGCGCCGCGCCGATGCCGATAAGGATGACCTTCTTGCGCTCAGCGGCCGGAAGCCCCGCTGCCAGCGCGCCGACCACGATCGCATTGTCGCCGGCCAGCACCAGATCGATCATCAGCACCGATCCGAACGCAGCCAGCACTTTCGGATCGCTGATGTTCGAGAAGTCGGCGACGATGTGGTCCCAGATCTCCAGCGGAGACCCGATACCTCCTGCGGCGGACGCAGCGGCGGATAGGATGAGATCGATCATGTGCTAGCCCTAGCGTGCATTGCGGCCCAGGCAAGGGGTACGCAGAGGGCAGCAGACCGGTTCCGCGGGTGAAGGCCACGTGGCCTGTATCACGATCAATCGGAGCACAGCGCCCCCTTCCTCCGTCATCCCGGCCTCGAGCCGGGATCCCGCTTCTTCTTCTTGCGGGCAAGGTAGCGGGACCCCGGCTCAAGGCGGGGGTGACGAAGGTGGAAGCAAGCCGGAGACAGCAGTTCCCCGGCGCAGGCCGGGGCCCAGCTGCGGAGGTCGTCGAAGCGCCCGCTACGCTTCAAACGTCCGTAGCAACTGGGCCCGGGCCTGCGCCGGGGAACACGGCGTTCAACGAAAAAGGCCGGGCATTTGCCCGGCCTCGCGATCAGTTGTTCATGCTGTCGAAGAAGTCTTCGTTGGTCTTAGAGTCCTTCATCTTGTCGAGCAGGAATTCCATAGCGTCGATGGTGCCCATCTGCATCAGGATGCGGCGCAGGACCCACATCTTGGTGAGCTTGGCCTTGTCGACCAACAGCTCTTCCTTGCGGGTGCCCGACTTGCCGACGTCCAGCGCCGGGAAGATGCGCTTGTCCGCCACCTTGCGGTCGAGGACGATTTCCGAGTTGCCGGTGCCCTTGAACTCTTCGAAGATGACTTCGTCCATGCGGCTGCCGGTGTCGATCAGCGCGGTGGCGATGATCGAGAGCGAGCCGCCTTCCTCGATGTTGCGCGCGGCGCCGAAGAAGCGCTTGGGACGCTGGAGCGCATTGGCGTCGACACCGCCGGTCAGCACCTTGCCCGAGGAGGGCACGACGGTGTTGTAGGCGCGGCCCAGACGCGTGATCGAGTCGAGCAGGATCACCACGTCCTTCTTGTGCTCGACCAGGCGCTTGGCCTTTTCAATCACCATTTCAGACACTTGCACGTGGCGCTGCGCCGGCTCGTCAAAGGTCGAGGAGATCACCTCGCCCTTCACGCTGCGCTGCATGTCGGTGACTTCTTCCGGCCGCTCGTCGATCAGCAGCACGATCAGGAAGACTTCGGGATGGTTGTCGGTGATCGCCTTGGCGATGTTCTGGAGCAGCACGGTCTTACCGACGCGCGGCGGCGCGACGATCAGCGCGCGCTGGCCCTTGCCCTGCGGCGCGACGATGTCGATCACCCGCGCCGACTTGTCCTTGATGGTCGGGTCGAGCTGGTCGAGCGTCAGCTTCTGCTCAGGGTAGAGCGGCGTGAGGTTATCGAAATTGACGCGGTGGCGGACTGCGTCGGGATCGTCGAAATTGACCTTGGAGAGCTTCACCAGCGCGAAATAGCGCTCGCCATCCTTTGGACCGCGGATCTCGCCTTCCACCGTGTCGCCGGTGCGCAGGCCGAACTTCCGAACCTGGTTGGGGCTGACATAGATGTCGTCGGGGCCGGCGAGGTAGTTCGCCTCGGGGCTGCGCAGGAAGCCGAAGCCGTCGGG
The DNA here is from genome assembly GCF_021043375.1 of Sphingomonas sp. IC-56. Lineage (GTDB taxonomy): Bacteria > Pseudomonadota > Alphaproteobacteria > Sphingomonadales > Sphingomonadaceae > Sphingomonas. The sequence continues at coordinate 198,997 of NZ_JAJNDV010000003.1, read as the reverse complement.
CAGCACTTCGATCGTGCCCTCGCCCATGATCATGTCGCCCTGCTCGGCCTGCGCCTTCAGGATCGCGAACAACAGGTCCTGCTTGCGCAGCGTGGAGGCGCCCTCGACGCCGAGTTCCTCGGCCATGGTGACCAGTTCGGCCGGCGCTGTCTTCTTGAGGTCCTTGAGGTGCATGGAGAGTCCGGGTGCTTGGAAGCTTTGGGGAGAGCGTCGGTCGGCGGAATGCGCACGAAAATCGATGCTGGAGGGAGGTTGCCCGGAGATCCCGGACACCCCGGCGAATTAGGAGCGGCCTTTCCCCAAGTCAACCGCGAACGGCGCAGCGAATCAAGCTTTTCGCGCCGTTTGCGCGCAACTTTGTTAGAATGGCTTCACCACTGCCAGGATCACGATCAGCACCGCGGCAAGCGCAGGCACTTCGTTGAGCATCCGCAGCCGCCGGGTGGCGATGCGCCGCTCCCCCGCCGCCAGCTTGCGGGCATAGCCAACACTCCAGCCATGAAAGCCGCTCAGCAGCACCACCAGCAGCAGCTTGGCATGGAGCCAGCCAAGCCCCGGCTGTCCGTCGAACAGCCCCAGATTGACCGCAAGCGTCGCGCCCAGCAGCCACACGATGATCATCGATGGGGTCAGGATCATCCGCCGCAGCATCGTCTCGCGCTTCACCCAATCGGCGGCTTGGGGGCTGCCCAGCGCCTCCTGATGATGCACCAGATAGCGCGGCAGCAGGAATAATCCGGCCATCCAGAAGATCACGAAAATGACGTGAAACGCCTTCACCCACAGATAGGCATTGCCCAGGAACCCGGTCATGCGCCGGTTCCCCGAACATGGGCCAGCAGCTGCTCGACATGCGCGATCGGCGTGTCGGGCAGGATGCCATGGCCCAGGTTGAACACATGCGGCCGATCGGCGAACGCGCCCAGGATGCGATCCACCGCCTGGGTCAGCGTCTCCCCGCCCGCGATCAGCGCGAGCGGATCGAGATTGCCCTGCACCGGCATGCCTTTGGGCAGCGACGCGTTCGCCCAGACCGGATCGACGGTCTCATCCACCCCAATCGCGTCCGCGCCGACTTCCCGCGCATAAGCCGGCAGCTTGCCGCCCGCCCCCTTGGGGAAGCCGATCACCGGCACACCGGGCGCACGGTCGTGCAGCGCGGCGATGATCCTGGCGGTCGGGGCGATCACCCAACGCTCGAACTGCGCCGGCGACAGGCTGCCCGACCAGCTGTCGAACAGCTGCACCGCCTCTACGCCAGCCTCTATCTGGCCGAGCAGATACTCAATCGTGCAGTCGGCGATGCGATCGACCAGCGCCTGCATCAGCCCCGGATCACCATAAGCCAGCCGTCGCGCCTCGGCCTGCTCGCGGCTGCCCTGACCGTTGATCATGTAGGTCGCGACCGTCCAGGGACTGCCGGCAAAGCCCAGGAAGGTGGTCTGGAACGGCAACAGCCCTGCCACCCGCCGCACGGTGCCATAGACCGGCTCCAGCGCCTGAGGCGTGTCCTGAAGCCCGTCCAGCACGTCCTTCGCCTGCACCTTGGGCGCCAGCCGCGGTCCTTCGCCGGTTTCGAACCACAAATCCTGCCCCAGCGCCATCGGTACGATCAGGATGTCGGAGAACAGGATCGCCCCATCCATGCCGAAGCGTCGGATCGGTTGCAGTGTGATCTCGGCCGCCGCCTCGGGATCCATCGCAAGCGCCAGAAACCCGCCCTTCTCGGCCCGCAGCGCGCGATATTCGGGCAGATAGCGCCCGGCCTGGCGCATCAGCCAGATCGGCGGGACCGCCTGGCGCTGGCCCTGAAGCGTGGCGAGGAGCGGTTTGGGGGAGAAATGGTCGGCCATGATCGGCTGCTCTCTGCCAGTATCCACCGGCGCGGGAAAGGCGGTTCCGGACCCGATTCCCAAACCTCTCGATCACACCCATCGCCCGAACCGGACTCATCGCGATCCGCATTCCAACAAAGACTCAGAGAAGAATCTTAGGATTGTTGGAGTCTGTTGGCGCGTGGAAGCTGGGCATTGCGATTCCGCCCATGGCTTTCCCACAGTTTGACTCTGCGCCGCCCGCGATTCAGCCGGGATTCGGATAAACGCTCCCCGCTTTCCACAGGCTGTGGATCGGAACACGGGGTTGGGGACGGGGTTGTGGAAGAATCACCAGCCGAGTCCTCGGATCTGGTGCGCTTGGCCGCGGGCGGTGGTTGCGCTAGCGGTTGTCAGCCATGTTATCCACGGATCGATCCACCTAGATGAAGCTGCACCTCCATCTGCTGTCGGATTCTACCGGCGAGACCCTGGAAAACATCGCCAAGGCGGCGCTCGCCCAGTTCGACGACGTGGAAACGCTGCGCCACTTCTGGCCGATGGTGCGCTCCGAAGCGCATCTTGAGCGCATCCTTCAGGAAATCGCGCAAAATCCCGGGCTGGTGATCTTCACCCTGGTGAACAGCGAAATCCGCCGCACGCTGGAAACCCGTTGCCGGGCGATGGGCCTGCCGGCGATCGCCCCGCTCGATCCGGTCAGCCACGCGCTTTCCGGCCTGCTCGGCCAGGAAGCCAAGGCGCGGCCGGGGCGCCAGCACAGCCTCGACGCGGCCTATTTCGCCCGCGTCGATGCGATCCAGTTCACCATGGCGCATGACGACGGCATCGGTGCCGAGGATTGGGAGGAGTGCGACATCGTCTTGGCCGGCGTATCGCGATCGTCCAAGACGCCGACGTCGATCTACCTCGCCAATCGCGGCTACAAGACCGCCAACATCCCCATCGTCGTCGAATCGCCGCCCCCGCCCGAGCTGTTCACGCTTAAGCACCCGCTGGTCGTGGGCCTCACCACCAGCGCGGACCGGCTGGTGCAGATCCGCCGCAACCGCCTGCTGTCGCTCAACCAGAGCCCCGAAACCGACTATGTCGACCAGGACTCGGTGCAGCGCGAGATCGCCTTTGCCCGCCGTATGTTCGCTGACAATGAGTGGCCGGTGATCGACGTCACACGCCGCTCGATCGAGGAAACCGCCGCCGCGATCATCCAGCTGTGCAACGAGCGCGCGTTGAAGGCGCAAGGCGCATGACCACCCTCGTCCTCGCCTCGCAAAGCGCGTCGCGCCGCGCGATGCTCGACGCCGCCGGGGTGCTGCACGAAGCCGTCGCCGCGCAGGTGGACGAGGCAACCGCCAAGGAATCGCTGATCGCCGCTGGCACCTCGCCCCGCGACCTCGCCGACGCGCTTGCCGAGTTGAAGGCGCTCAAGGTGTCGCGGCTGGTGCCTCAGGCGCTGGTGCTGGGGGGTGACTCGGTGGTGGCGCTCGACGATGGCACCCTACTCGACAAGCCGGTGAGCCGGGAGGATGCCGCCGAGCACCTCCGCGCCATGTCGGGCCGCCACCATGATCTCTACAGTGCAGCGGTGATCGCCGAGCAGGGCCGCGCCGTGTGGCGGCATGTCGACCGCGCGCGCATGCATGTCCGCACCCTCTCGGAAGCCTTCATCCAATCCTATCTCGACGCCGAATGGCCCGCGATTGGCGGCTGTGTCGGCTGCTATCGGATGGAAGGTCCCGGCGTGCAGCTGTTCGCCAAGGTGGAGGGCAGCCATTTCACCATTCTCGGCATGCCCATGCTGCCGCTGCTCGATTATCTGCGTACCCGGAAAGTGCTGACGTCATGAAGCCATATGCCGAAGTGATCGGGGATCCGATCGCGCAGTCCAAGTCGCCGCTGATCCACGGCTTCTGGCTGAAGGCGCTGGGAATCGATGCGGAGTATCGGGCGGCGCATGTCACAACCGAAGGGCTTGCCGATTATTTCGCGACGCGTGCCGCCGATCCGGCCTGGCGCGGCTGCAACATCACCATTCCACACAAGATCGCCGCGCTCGACCATGTTGAGGATCGCGGCGGCGTGCGCGATACGATTGGCGCGATCAACACCGTGATCCGCGGCGAAGATGGCGTGCTGGTCGGCACCAACACCGATGCCGGCGGCTTCTATGCGCCGATCGCAGGGCTGGAGCTGGAAAGCCAGCATGCGGTGGTGATCGGCGCCGGCGGCGCTGCCCGCGCCATCCTCTTCGCCTTGTCGCGCGTCGGCATCGGCCGCGTCACTGTCCTCAACCGCAATGTGCTCAAGGCCGCGGCCTTGCTTGCGCGCTTCGGGCTGAAGGGCGACTCTGTGCCGCTCGGCAGCCCGCTTCCGCCTGCCGGGTTGGTGGTCAACGCGAGCGCGCTCGGCATGGTTGGTCAGCCGCCGCTCGACATCGACTTGTCGCCGCTGCCCGAAGACGCCGTCGTCTATGACGCGGTCTATGCCCCGCTCGAAACCCCGTTGCTCGCCCAGGCGCGGGAGCGTGAACTCGACACGGTGGATGGGCTGGAGATGTTGGTCGGCCAGGCAGCACTTGCGTTCGAAATGTTCTTCGGCGCCGAGCCGCCGCGCGACCGCGACGACGAACTGCGCACATTGCTAACCGCATGATCGTGCGCCGATGATCATTCTGGGCCTCACCGGGTCGATCGGCATGGGCAAGTCGACCGTTGCCGCCATGTTCGTCGACGAAGGCGTGCCGGTGTTCGACGCAGACGCCGTTGTCCACCAGTTGCAGGGGCCCGGCGGTGCGGTCGTTGCCGCGATCGAAGCCGAATTCCCCGACACCACTGGTGCGGAGGGCGTGAACCGCACGGCCCTTGGCGAAGCCGTGCTCGGCAACCCACAGGCGCTCGCCCGGCTGGAGGCGATCGTCCACCCCGCCGTCGCCGACGAACGCGAAAGCTTCCTCGCGCTATACTATGACCGCCCGCTGGTCGTCCTCGACGTGCCGTTGCTCTTCGAGGCTGGCGGCTGGAAGAACGTCGACAAGATCGCCGTTGTCTCGGCCCCGCCTGAGATCCAGCGCGAACGCGTCCTTGCCCGCCCGGGCATGACGCCAGAACGCCTCGCTGCCATCCTCGCCCGGCAATTGCCCGACTCCGAAAAGCGCGCCCGCGCCGATTTCGTCATCCCCACCGGCGGCACGCTGGAAGAAACCCGAGCCGGGGTGCGCGCGCTGATCGCTTGCCTCTACGATCCAGCGGGAGGATAAGGCGCCCATGCGCGAGATCGTGTTCGACACCGAAACCACTGGCCTCAGTTTCCCGAGCGGTGACCGGCTGGTCGAGATTGGCTGTGTCGAGCTGGTCAACCGCGTGCCGACCGGCAACCATTTCCACCGCTACATCAACCCTGAGCGCGACATGCCGGCCGAGGCCGAGCGCGTCCATGGCCTCAGCGCCCGCTTCCTCTCCGACAAGCCGCTGTTCGGCGATGTGGTCGAGGAGCTGATCGACTTTCTCGGCGATTGCCCGCTGGTCGCGCACAACGCCAGCTTCGACTTCGGCTTCCTGAATGGCGAGCTCGACCGCTGCGGCCGACCGATCTTGTGCACCACGCGCATGGTCGACACGCTCGGCATCGCCCGCATCCGCCATCCCGGCGCCAAGCACACGCTCGACGCGCTCTGCTCGCGCTATGGCATCGACTTGAGCGCGCGCCAGCTGCACGGCGCACTGCTCGACGCGCAGCTGCTCGCGCAGGTCTATGTCGAGCTGACCGGCGGACGGCAGATCACCTTGGGCCTGGCAGTCGACACGCCGGTGATGCGCGAGACCCCTGCCGAGGCGCCGACCCGCGTCCATGTGCGCCCGGCGCGGCATTTCGCAGTGCCGGCGGCGGAACTTGAACGCCACGCAGCCTTTGTTCAGAGTCTGGAGGAGCCACTCTGGACCCAGGCAGCGCACTGAACCGCGCTGCCGATGCCAAAGGCTCCCCCGTTTTGAAGTAAGCGGAGGTTATCAATGGAAATCCGGGTTTCTGGGCATCAGGTCGATACAGGCGACGCCCTGCAGACGCAGGTCACCGATCGGCTTCAGGCGATCGCCGACAAATATTTCTCTCGCGCGATCTCGTCCCAGGTAACCTTTGGCAAGGGCCCGCACGACAGCTTCACGTGCGACATCGTGATGCACGTGATGCAGGGCCTGGTGCTGAAGGCAGCCAATAGCGGCCAGGAAGCAAACGGCGCGTTCGACGGCGCGGCCGACCGGATCGACAAGCAGCTGCGACGCTATGTGCGCCGCCTCAAGGACCGGCATGCCGGCGAAGCGAACGCGATCGCCGAGGAAAACGCCTATGACAATGCCGGTTACACGCTGTTCCAGGAACATGCCGAAGAGGAAGAGGTCGCCGACGCCCCGCTGATCATCGCCGAGACGCGTGTCGACGTGCCGGAATCGACCGTGTCGGACGCGGTGATGATGCTCGACCTGCGCCACACCAACGCGCTGCTGTTCCGCAACACCGCCACGGGTGTCCACAACATGGTCTATCGCCGCGGTGACGGGACGATTGGCTGGGTTGAGCCCAACCGCACACAGGCCTAACAGTCGCCCCCGAAAGACCGGGGGGTCTGACTGGAAGACCAATGACTGAACTCAGCGATTTGCTGACGCCGGAGGCTGTGCTCGCCGGCGTCGGTGCCGCGAACAAGAAACTGCTGTTCCAGCACATGGGTGCCGCGGCGACGCGCGCCTATGGGCTGGACGGCCAGGACGTGACCGAACCGCTGCTCGAGCGGGAAAAGCTCGGCTCCACTGGCTTTGGCGGCGGCATTGCGATCCCGCATGCCCGGCTCGACGGCCTTGCCAAGGTGTCCGGCGTCTTCGCACGGCTTTCCACGCCGATCGATTTCGGCGCAGTGGACGAACTGCCCGTCGACCTCGTCTTCATGCTGTTGTCGCCTACCGGCGCGGGCGCCGAGCATTTGAAGGCGCTCGCGTCGATCTCGCGGCGCCTGCGCGATCGGAACTTCGCCGCCAAGCTGCGCGGCGCGGGCTCGACGGACGCGCTCTATGCCCTGCTGACCGGAGTCGAGGCGCGTGACGCCGCCTGAAGCCACCGGCGCGCAGGCGCATTTCCGCGCGCTGGAGGCGCTGTACGCTGCAGCCCCGATCAACCAGCTGTTCGAGTCGGTGCTGGAGATCCCTGAGCCGGGGATCGCCCGCATCCGCTTCCAGGTCGATGCGCGCTTCTTCCACGCCGCCGGCGCGGCGCATGGCACGAGCTATTTCAAGATGCTCGACGACGCGGCCTTCTACGCCGCCAACAGCCTGATCACCGACCGTTTCCTGCTCACCACCCAGTTCAACCTGCTGCTTACCAAGCCGCTGTCCGAAGGTCCGGTGGTGGCGGAGGGGCGCTGGGTCAGCGGCCAGCGCCGCGTGTTCGTTGCCGAGGCGCGGCTGGTGGACGCAAGCGGTGAGGAAGTCGCCCGCGGCACCGGCACCTTCATGCGCTCGCGAATCCCGCTCGCATCGCTGCCCGGCTACCGTTCGGAGTGACCGCCCGGCTCGCCAGCGGCACCGCTGTAAGCGCGCTGGTCCGCCGCGTGCATGCTGAGGGTGGCTCGGCGATGATCCTCGCGCGCGGCGACGTGATCGCTGGCGGCATCCTCATTCTCGCGCTGGAACGGGGCGTAAATCCCCGCTTTTTCGAACGCGGAATCGGTCCCGACGGGGCGCCCGCGCTGCTGCCATCCGGCCCCGCCGAACTGCCCGACGATGCCGCGGCCACCAGCTATTGGGGGCGCAGGCGGGCGAGCGACCCAGATCTATGGGTCGTTGAACTGGATATCGCAGAGGCCGAACGCTTCGCCGCTGAAACGCTTTCGTAACATTGACTCCCCGGACACAAACGGGAAAGGGAATGCCCACGTTCCAATAGCGTTGTGCCGTTCGGGGTCAGAGATCGATCGGTTACGCAGTCGGGGGGATGTCCGGCGGCCCGTTTTGGGGGGTCAGGCCGCACGCCAACCGCATAATGCAGATGTTACATGAAGTTCACGCCACTGGCTGCGACGATCGCAGCTGTGACTCTCTGCGCTGGCGCGCTTGCGAACGCTGCCACGCTCGACGGGACCTCGGATGCACAGATTGCACCGGTTCAGTCCCAACAAAACGCCCCGGAACCGCAGACGGTTCCCACGCCGCAACCCGCGGCCCTTGTGATCCAGAACAGCGGTGAGATCGTGCAGCCGATCCCGCAGGATGCGGTCCAGGAAGACGAAGATTTCGCATCGCTCTCGGCAGCAGTCGCCGCGCAGGACGCGCAGGCAGACCCCAGCGATGAACTCGAATGCCTCGCAGTCGGCATCTACTATGAATCCAAGGGCGAACCGCTCGCCGGCCAGCTCGCCGTCGCGCAGGTGCTGATCAACCGCACCCAGTCGGGCCGCTTCCCCAAGTCGGTCTGCTCGGTGCTGACCCAGCGCGGCCAGTTCTCCTTCATCCGCGGCGGCAAGATCCCTACGCCGCCGAGCAACGCTCAGTGGCGCCAGGCGCTCGCCGTGGCGCAGGTCGCGCAGAAGGATCTGTGGGATGGTCCGGCCGACGAGGCGCTGTACTTCCATGCCCGCCATTCCAAGGCGAGCTGGGCCCGTCCGCGGATCGCCTCGATCGGCAACCACATCTTCTATCGTTGATCACGCGGGGGTTTCCCCCGTTCGTGAAATGTTCTAGCAGCCGGGGATGAGCGCAGGTCCATCCCCGGCTGTTTCCGTTTCCCCAGACACCGCACCGATGGTCGCTGCCGACGTGGTGCGCGGCGTCACCCGCATGCTGCTGCGCCACGATTGCGTGGCGATCGGCGAAGTGCCGCTCGACGGCGGCCGCCGAGCCGATCTGATGGCGATCGATGCACGCGGCAATCTGGTCATCGTGGAGGTCAAGGTGTCGCGCAGCGATCTGCTCGGCGACGGCAAATGGCAGGATTACCTCGCGCATTGCGACCGCTTCTTCTGGGCAGTGCCGCAGGGGTTCGACCTGCGCCCGTTCGACCAGGAAGCGTTTCTACCGGATCGGGCGGGCCTGATCGTCGCCGACCGCTACGACGCCGCGGTCCTGCGCGAAGCCGCCACCGTGCCGCTGGCAAGCGCGACCCGACGCAAATGCACCCTGGCCTTCGCCCGCCGCGCCGCCCGCCGCGTCATCCACATGCTCGATCCGGACGCCGAGCAGGTTTCCTGAGTCGAGAACCCTCGTCATCCCGGCCTTGAGCCGGGATCCCGCTTCTTCTTCTTCCGCGGGCGAGGCAGCGGGACCCCGGCTCAAGGCGGGGTGACGAAAGAAAAGCGGAAAACCGCCCGTTAAAGCTTCGGCCCGGCCGCACCACCAGCGCCAGCCTTGGGCGCATCGGCCACCAGCTTCGCAATCGCCGCATAGCGCGACTCCCGCTTGGCGTACTCGCGCGCACTCATGCCCGTCTGGTAATCGGCACGATCCGGATCGGCCTTCGCCGCCAGCAACTGCCGCACCACATCCTCCTGATGCGACAGCACCGCCCGGATCAGCGGCGTCTGCCCGGCGCTGTTCGGCGTGTTCGGGTTGGCCCCGTACTTGAGCAGGATCGAAACCCCCTCGCCCCAGCCCTGGTCGGCGGCGATCAGCAGCGCGGTGTTGCCCTCGCGGTCCTGCAGATTCTTGTTCACGTCGTCCTGTTGCAGCACCACGCGCAGATACAGCTGGTCGCGCCGCTTGGTGACGATGTGGATCGCCCCCTCGCCCGTGCTGCGATCCTTGGAATTGATCAGCCGCTGGGTCGGGTTGCTCAGGAACTGGTTGACCTTGGTGCCGTCGGCCTTGCGCACCGCTTCCAGGAATTCGTGGCTTTCGGAGATTTGCTGCGCAGCGGCCGGCATTGCGGCGACCATGAGCGCGGCGCTGGCCGCGAGGCGGAAGGCTCGAAACTTCATGTGGCGGAACAACCCTTTGCGTGGACCCCGTTCTTGCAAGCGGCTGCCTAACAGATCATGGCTTGGGGCGCCATGAATAGGTCGCTTGTCCCCCTCGCCCTGCTTTGCCTCGCCCCGCTTGCTGCATGCGGCGGCGGCGCCGCCACGGAGGAACCCCCGCTTGCCGGCGCGCGCATTGGCGGCCCGTTCGCGCTTACCGACCAGAACAACCGGACGGTGCGCGACACCGACTTTGCCGGCAAATACCGCATCGTCTATTTCGGCTACACCTATTGCCCCGATGTCTGCCCCACCGACATGCAGAAGATCGGCCAGGCGATGAAGATCCTCGACAAGGAAGCACCGCGCACCAGCGAAAAGCTCGTGCCGATCTTCATCAGCGTCGATCCCGAGCGTGACACCCCCGCGGCGGTGAAGCAGTTCGTCGGCAACTTCTATCCCCGCACCGTGGGCCTCACCGGCACGCCCGATCAGATCGCCCAGGTCGCCAAGAGCTATGCCGTTTATTTCAAGAAGCAGCCCCCGGGTCCCGGCGGCGGCTATATGGTGGATCACTTCGCGGCTGCCTATCTAATGGGGAAGAGTGGGGAACCCCTGGCATTGCTGCCGCTGGAAAAGGGCGGCGCGGCGATCGCACAAGAAGTGAGGCATTGGGTCCGGTGAGTGGACGTTTTTGGGAAGACACGCCGTTGTCGAAGCTCGACCGCGCGCAGTGGGAAGCGCTGTGCGACGGCTGCGGCAAATGCTGCGTGCACAAGCTGGAGGATGAGGAGACCGGCGAGCTGCTCGCCACCAACGTCGCCTGCCGCCTGCTCGACCGCCGCATGGGGCTGTGCAGCGACTACAAGCATCGTCACGCCTATGTCAGCGAGTGCGTCCGCCTGACCAACAGCAATGTCGCCGGGATCGGGTGGCTGCCCTCGACTTGCGCCTATCGGCTGCGCGCCGCGGGCGAACAGCTTCCCGCATGGCATTATCTGGTAAGCGGTGACCGCGAAGCCGTGCACGCCGCCGGTGAATCCACCCGCGGCTGGACCATTTCCGAAGACGACGCCGGCGACTTCGAGCACCATCTGGTGGACCGCACCCTTTGAGCGCACGAATCGAGGTTGTTCGCAACGCTCGAGCAAAGGTGATGCGCCTGGCGGTCGATCCCCGCACCGGCGGCGTACGCCTCACCCTGCCCCGCCGCGCCTCCTTGCAAAAGGCACTCGCCTGGGCCGAGCAGCAGCGCGCCTGGATCGACGCGCAACAGGCGAAACTGCCTCAGGGCCGCCCCTTCGTCTCGGGCGCCCGCATCCCCTTTGCCGGCACCGAGCTGGAGATCGCCTGGGCTCCCACCCATCCCCGCACGCCGCGGGTGGAGGGTGACAAACTCGTCTGCGGCGGTCCGCTGGAAAGCCTCCCCGCCCGTATCGAACGCTGGCTGCGCGCCCAGGCGCTGGCGGTGCTCAGCGCCGAAACCGCCGAATATGCCGAGCGCGCCAATGTAGAGGTGGCCAGCGTCGCAGTCGGCGATGCCAAGGGCCGCTGGGGCAGCTGCACATCCTCCGGCACGATCCGCTACAGCTGGCGCCTGATCCTCGCCCCACCCGAAGTCCGCCGCGCCACCGTCGCGCACGAAGTCGCCCACCGCATTCACATGAACCACGGCCCCGCCTTCCACCGCCTGGTAGAAACCCTCTACGAAGGCGAAGTAGAACCCACCCGCCACTGGCTCCGCCGCCACGGCGCCGCACTGCATTGGGTAGGCCGCTGAGGCAGGGCAAAAGGCTGCCACTCCCCCGTCATCCCGGCCTTGAGCCGGGATCCCGCTTCTTCTTCTTCTTCTTCTGCCCACCACAAGGCAGCGGGACTCCGGCGCAAGGCCGGGCGACGAAGTTTATATCCGTCATACCAAGAGTTCCCCGGCGAAGGCCGGGGCCCAGTAGCCACATCGCCAAGAAGGCGCAGACCCTAAACGCCAAACAGCCCGAAGCTGGCCCCGGCCTCCGCCGGGGAACTAATCAGCTGGAAACTAGACAATCCTCGCGCAAGCGGGCGAGCTGGCACGGGAAACGAGACGGAGAACGCCTCACGAGCAACCCCGCGCCTCAATACCCCTCATCAACCGGCGCGGGCCGCTCGCGCGGCACCACGCCCGACCGCCCGGGCGCGTCGGGCGCCGGAGTCCGGATCGGTCCACGCGGCTGCTGCGGCTGGTTCTCGCCGCCGGAAGGCCGCCCGGTCATCCGGTCGATCCAGTCCTCGTCGATCCGGTCTTCGCTCTCCCCTTCGGGAGCCTGACCAGGCGCCGCCCCCTGCCGTTCCTCCACCGGATTGCCGTCCTGGTCGACGAACACGCTATTATCCGGCTCGGCATAATATGCGTTGTCCTCGGGCTCGAGCTGCCACTCGGGCAGCGTCACCTTGGTCTGGAACTCTTCCACTGGCCGCTTGGCCACGGCCTTGGACATGAAGCTGGCAAAGGCGCGTGCCGGCGCCGTGCCGCCCTGAAGCCCGCCCACTGCGCGCGCATCGTCGCGGCCCATCCACACGCCGGTGGTCAGCCCGCTGGAAAAGCCCATGAACCAGCCATCCTTGTTCGAGCTGGTGGTGCCGGTCTTGCCCGCTACCGGGCGCCCGATCTGCGCCGCACGGCCCGTGCCGGTCGCCACGGCAGTCTGGAGCAGGTCGATCATCTGCGCGGCGACATAGGGCGCGACCAGCACATGGCTGGTATCCACTTCATGCTGATAGATCACCCGCCCGTTCGCCGTCACCCGTGTGATGCCATAGGGCGTCACTGCCACGCCATTGCTCGCGACCGAGGCATAGGCCCGCGTCATGTCGAGCAGGCGGACATTGGACGTGCCCAGCACCATCGCCGGCTGGGTGTTGATCGGCGTGGTGATGCCGAAGCGCCGCGCCATGTCGGCCACCGTGCCGAAGCCCACTTCCTGGCCCAGCTTCGCGGCAACCGTGTTGATCGAATAGGCAAAGGCCGTGCGCAGCGACATCTGCCCGCTGTTGCGCCCGGAGCTGTTGCGCGGGCTCCAGCCGGCGATCGTCACCGGTTCGTCGACCACCACGTCGTCGACCTTGTGCCCGGCCTCCAGCGCGGCGAGATAGGTGAACAGCTTGAACGCCGAACCCGGCTGGCGGGTCGCCTGCGTCGCGCGGTTGTAGATGGAGGACACATAGTCCTTGCCACCCACCATCGCGCGCACCGCGCCGTCGCGGTCCAGGCTCACCAGCGCGCCCTGCGTCCCGTCCGGCGCGTTGCGGCGGATCGCCTCGTCGGCGGCGCGCTGCATGCCCAGGTCCAGCGTGGTCCACACCTCCAGCGGCGCTTCGCTTTCGTCGATCAGCACTTCCAGCTGCGGCAGCGCCCAGTCGGTGAAATAGCGCACGCTGTTCTGCCGGGGTTCCGGCGCGAGCTTCACCGAACGCGGATCGACGCTGGCGGCTTCCGACGCGCTGATCTTGCCGGTCTCGGCCATCACGTCCAGCACGACGCTGGCGCGCTGCACGGCGGCTTCGGCGTCGGCGGTGGGCGAGTAATGCGAGGGCGCCTTGACCAGCCCGGCGACCACTGCCGCCTCGGCCAGGCTCAGGTCGTTGGCGGGATGCCCGAAGAACTTCCGGCTGGCCGCGTCGATGCCGTACGCGCCACCGCCGAAATACACCTTGTTGAGGTACAGCTCGAGGATCTGGTCCTTGCTGAACTTGCGCTCCATGGCGAGCGCGATCACCGCCTCGCGCATTTTGCGGCCGAAGTCGTACTTGTTCGACAGGAAGATGGTGCGCGCGACCTGCTGCGTGATCGTCGACGCGCCCTGCAGACGCCGGCCCGAACCGCGCTTCAGATACGCCACCCGCAGCGCGCGGGCCAGGCCGAGGGGATCGATACCCCAATGGCTCTCGAAGCGGCGATCCTCCACCGCGACGATCGCATCCTTCATCACCCCCGGGATCTGGTCGTAGGGGATCCACTCGCCATAGCTCGGCCCGAGCGACACCAGCACGGTGCCGTCCGCCGCATGGACGCGGATCATCTGCCCATTGGGCGACGACTTCAGCTCGTCATAGCTCGGCAGCGACGCGCGGGTGGTGTACACCGCGATCAGCAATGCGACGATCGCCAGCACGCCCACGGCGATGCCGCTGATCAGCGTCCACAGGAAGAAGCGATTCCAGAAGGACGAACGGCGCCACCACGATGGGCGGCCTTTTGCGGGAGATTTGGAAGCCATCGGGTTGGGTGGAGTAAGCCCTAATCCGCCGGCTCACAAGGATCAGGAGCCGGTCGCCCCGTCATTAGCGCCGATTGCGTTGCCGCCCCGTGAACGGAACTCAAGGCTGACCGAGTTCATGCAATAGCGCAGACCCGTGGGCGGCGGCCCGTCGGGGAACACATGGCCCAGATGCCCGTCGCAGCGCGCGCAGCGTGCCTCGACCCGGCGCATGCCATGGCTGTTGTCGGCGTGTTCGGCGACATGGTCCTGCGCCACCGGCTGGGTGAAGCTGGGCCAGCCCGAACCGGAGTCGTACTTGTCGGCGCTGTCGAACAGGTCGAGCTGACAACCCGCGCAGCGATACACGCCATCGGCCTTGTTATCGTTATAGCGGCCCGCGAACGGCCGCTCGGTGCCCGCCTCGCGCAGGACGTGATATTGTTCGCGGGTCAGGCGCTTGCGCCATTCGGACTCGGACAGGTTCAGCGGTTCCATAGGTCCGATCATGTGGGTGGCGTGCCCCTGCCCGTCAATCCGCCTTTGTCTGCGCCCGATACCGCTTCAATTGCTGCTTCAGCTTCTCCGCCCGCGGCGCCACCAGGAAACCGAAGCTCACCGTGCCATGCTTGCCCTGTACGGCGTGGTGCAGCCGGTGCGCCTGCACGATCCGCTTCATGTAGCGCGACCGCGCGACATAGCGGTGGGGCAGGCGCTTGTGCACGATGATGTCGTGGAAGCCGAAATAGATGGCGCCATAGGCGGCAATCCCCGCCCCGATCCAGGCAAAGCCCGGCCACCACCCCAGCTGCACCCCGCCCAGCAGCAACACGAACGACGGCACCGCGAAGATCGCGGCATACAGATCGTTCAGCTCCCAATTGCCGGTGCGCGGCTCATGGTGCGACTTGTGCAGGAACCAGCCCGGCCCGTGCATAATCCACCGGTGCGCGCCATAGGCGAACGCCTCCATGCCCGCGACCGTGGCGATGAACAGCAGGATTCCGGCAACGGGATGCATGCCCGTCATATAGCAACCTCGCGCCGCCGCGACGAGCCCTCCAATCGCCGCCAGGCCTTATTGCAACTAATTCGCACCCGCGCTTGAGGCGAATAGGGGTGGATTCACGCGTCCCGTTGTGCTTTGGGCAAAGGCAGTTTTTCCCGTTTCGCCAATGATGAAGGGGCGTGCTCCCATGAACATCCACGAATATCAGGCCAAGGAACTCCTCGCCAAGTTCGGTGCGCCGGTCGCTGCCGGCCACGCAGCGTTCACGGTCGAAGAGGCCGTCGAAGCCGCCAAGCAGCTCCCCGGGCCGCTCTATGTCGTGAAGTCGCAGATCCATGCCGGCGGCCGCGGCAAGGGCAAGTTCAAGGAGCTCGGTCCAGACGCGAAGGGCGGCGTCCGCCTCGCCTTCACCCTGGATGAAGTCCGCGCCCACGCTACCGACATGCTCGGAAACACGCTGGTGACGATCCAGACCGGCGACGCCGGCAAGCAGGTCAACCGCCTGTACATCACCGACGGCGCCGACATCGCCAAGGAATTCTACCTCGCCCTCCTGGTCGACCGCGCCACTGGCCGCGTCGCCTTTGTCGTCTCGACCGAAGGCGGCATGGACATCGAGGAAGTCGCCCATTCGACTCCGGAAAAGATCCACACCTTCGCCGTCGATCCCGCGACCGGCTTCCAGCCGCACCATGGCCGCGCCGTCGCCGGCGCGCTCGGCCTGACCGGCGACCAGGCCAAGCAGGCCGCCAAGGTCGCGCAGTCGCTCTACAACGCGTTCCTGGAAACCGACGCCGAGCAGATCGAAGTCAACCCGCTCGCACTGACCGAGCAGGGCAACCTGCTGGTCCTCGACGCCAAGGTCGGCTTCGACGGCAACGCCATGTTCCGTCACAAGGACATTGCCGAGCTGCGCGACGAGACCGAGGAAGATCCCGCCGAGCTGGAAGCCTCCAAGTATGACCTGGCGTACATCAAGCTCGATGGCGACATCGGCTGCATGGTGAACGGCGCCGGCCTGGCGATGGCCACCATGGACATCATCAAGCTGAACGGCATGTTCCCGGCCAACTTCCTCGACGTGGGCGGTGGCGCCACCACGGAGAAGGTGACGGCCGCGTTCAAGATCATCCTCCAGGATCCGAACGTAAAGGGCATCCTGGTCAACATCTTCGGCGGCATCATGCGCTGCGACATCATTGCCGAGGGCATTGTCGCGGCCGCCAAGGAAGTGAACCTGTCGGTGCCGCTGGTGGTCCGCCTTGAGGGCACCAATGTGCAGCAGGGCAAGGACATCCTCGCCAATTCCGGCCTCGCCATCGTTCCCGCGAACGACCTGGGCGACGCTGCCAAGAAGATCGTGGCAGAGGTCCAGAAGGCCGCCTGATGCCGCTCTACGGCCTCATCCCGGCAGCGATGCTGGTGATGGGGTTCGTGGCTGCGGTCGCGGCACTGATCGGTCGCCAAAAAGGGGCGGGCAGGGCGTTGATCGCCATGCTCGCCCTTTTTGGTTTCGGCCTGTGCTTTGACGAGCCTTCCACGCCCGACGGCGCGCATCTGCGCCCGTTCCCGAGCGTCGTCCTGGTGCTGCTGCTCACCTTTCCCGTAATCGCCGCATCGGCGATCCTGAACGGCGTGATACGGCTGGGCGTACGTGTGGCACGGGCGCGGAACGGCAAGTGAGCGCGACTTTACGCTGCTTCGGACGTTTGCCTGGTCTGAACGGCTCATCCAGCGTTGCCGCTCGGTTGACGTTTGCGTAAACGTAACCCAATTGAGCAGCAGCGCTCCATAATGTTTTGCAAAGGAAGGATGCGATGAAGGTCTTGGTACCGGTCAAGCGCGTGCTTGATTACAATGTGAAGCCCCGCGTGAAGGCGGACGGGTCGGGGATCGACCTCGCCAATCTGAAAATGAGCCTCAACCCGTTCGACGAGATCGCCATCGAAGAGGCGGTCCGCTTGAAGGAAAAGGGCACCGCGACCGAAGTCGTCGTGGTCACCGTCGGCGTTCCCAAGGCGGAAACCGATGTGCTGCTGACCGCGCGCGCCATGGGCGCCGATCGCGCCATCCTGATCCAGAGCGAGGAAGAGGTCGAGCCGCTGGGCGTGGCCAAGCTGCTCGCCAAGGTGGTCGAGGAAGAAGCGCCCGGCCTGGTGATCCTGGGCAAGCAGGCGATCGACGACGACAGCAACCAGACCGGCCAGATGCTGGCCGCGTTGCTCAACTGGCCGCAGGGCACGTTCGCGTCCAAGGTCGAGGCTGATGGCGAGCGCGTGAAGGTCACCCGCGAAGTCGATGGCGGTCTCGAGACCGTGGATCTCAAGCTCCCGGCGATCGTCACCACCGATCTGCGCCTCAACGAGCCGCGCTACGCGACCTTGCCCAACATCATGAAGGCCAAGTCCAAGCCGGTCGCGAAGAAGACCGTCGCCGATTACGGCATCGACGTCGCGCCGCGCATCAAGACGCTCAAGGTCGCCGAACCCGGCAAGCGCCAGGCCGGCGTAAAGGTCGGCTCGGTCGACGAGCTTGTGGAACGCCTCAAGGGTATGGGAGTCGCCAAGTGAAGACGCTCGTCTGGGTCGAACACGACAACAAGAGCGTCAAGGACGCGACGCTCGCCACCGTCACTGCCGCATCCAAGCTGGGTGACGTCGATCTGCTCGTCGCCGGCAGCGGCGCGCAGGGTGTGGCCGATGCCGCGGCCAAGATCGCCGGCGCCGGCAAGGTGCTGCTCGCCGACGAAGCAGCCTATGAGCATGCGCTCGCCGAAAACGTCGCGCCGCTGATCGTCACGCTGATGCAGGGCTATGACGCGGTGCTGTTCCCGTCGACCACCACCGGCAAGAACGTCGCGCCGCGCGTCGCCGCGCTGCTCGACGTGATGCAGATCTCCGACATCCTCTCGGTCGAGGGTCCGGACAGCTTCACCCGTCCGATCTACGCCGGCAACGCCATCGCTACGGTCCAGACCAGCGACAAGAAGCTGGTCATCACCGTGCGCGGTACGGCGTTCGAGAAGGCGGCAGGCGAGGGCGGTTCCGCCACCGTCGAGACCGTCTCGGGTGAGGGCGACAAGGGCCTGTCGAGCTTCGTCGGGTCCGAGATCGCCGAGAATGCTCGTCCCGAGCTGACCAGCGCCAAGGTGATCGTCTCGGGCGGCCGCGCGCTCGGCAATTCGGAGAACTTCCATTCGATTATCGAACCGCTCGCCGACAAGCTCGGCGCCGCGGTCGGTGCCAGCCGCGCCGCAGTCGATGCGGGCTACGTCCCCAACGACTATCAGGTCGGCCAGACCGGCAAGATCGTCGCCCCGGAAGTCTATGTCGCCGTCGGCATCTCCGGCGCGATCCAGCACCTTGCCGGCATGAAGGACTCCAAGACCATCATCGCCATCAACAAGGACGAAGACGCGCCCATCTTCCAGGTCGCCGACATCGGCCTGGTGGGCGACCTCTTCAAGATCGTGCCGGAGCTCACCGAAAAGCTCTGAGAGCGATCTCAGTCCAGAATAAGAAGGGCGTCTCCAAGGAGGCGCCCTTTTTTTGGAACCTCCCCGGCACGGGGAGGGGGACCGTCCGCCGAAGCCGAAGGCGTAGGCGGATGGTGGAGGGGGCTCTCCCCAAGCCATTTTGCACGCGAAGGCGCAAAGACGCGAAGATTGTTCGCGCAGAGGCGCAGAGACCGCAGAGAAGTGAGAATAGATCCTCCCCTGGGAGGGGAGGGGGACCATGCGCCGAAGCCGGAGGCGTAGGCGGATGGTGGAGGGGTATCCCGCCCTCGAAGGCGCCACGCGCCTCCACAAGCCAACCCTGCGACCCCAACTGCCGCTTTTTTAAGCACAGCTTCGCACCTGCACAAAAATTAAGGCACCGGTAACACTCTCAACCCGCCGCTCCTCGCCAGCTCCCCTCCCGCCAGCAACTGGCACACCCCTTGCAACACTGTTCCCCGGGATCAATCGCACAGGGGGGCGAAGTGAAGCTCATCATCGCCATCATCAAACCGTTCAAGCTGGACGAGGTCCGGGAGGCGCTCACGGGGGTAGGCGTCACCGGCATGACCGTCACCGAGGTCAAGGGCTTCGGCCGGCAAAAGGGCCAGACCGAGATTTATCGCGGTGCTGAGTACAGCACGAACATGGTGCCCAAGATCAAGATCGAGGTCGCCGTGGCGTCCGATCTGGCGGACCGCGCCGTGGAGGCGGTGCAGGCTGCGGCGAGCACCGGCGCGATCGGCGATGGCAAGATCTTCGTGCTCGATCTGGGGCAGGCGGTGCGGATCCGCACCGGCGAGATGAACGAGACGGCATTGTGATGAAGGGGGTCACCATGAAGCTTTCGACGAAACTGGCGGCAGGGGCGGGGCTTGCCCTGTTCGCCGCGCTGCCCGCCTGGGCACAGGATGCCGCGCTCCAGGCGCCGGCCGCCGCGCCCAGCGCCACCGTGGACAAGGGCGACACCGCCTGGATGATGACGTCCACCATCCTCGTCCTGATGATGATCCTGCCGGGCCTGGCGCTGTTCTATGGCGGCCTGGCCCGCACCAAGAACATGCTGTCGGTGATGACGCAGGTCGGCGCCGTCGCCGCGCTCGCCATGCTGGTCTGGGTGATGTGGGGCTACACCATGGCTTTCGGCCCGGATTACACCTCGGGCCTCAGCAACATCGTCTCCAACTTTGACAAGCTGTTCCTCAAGGGCGTGACGTCGGCCTCACAGGCGGCGACCTTCACCGCCGGGGTCGAGATCCCCGAATATGTCTTCATCTCGTTCCAGATGACCTTTGCCGCGATCACCATCGCGCTCGTCCTGGGCTCGGTGGTGGAGCGGATCAAATTCTCGGCCGTAATGGTGTTCGCGCTGGTCTGGCTGACCATCGTCTATTTCCCCATCGCGCACATGGTCTGGGCCGCGAGCGGCCTGTTCTTCAAGGCTGGCGCACTCGATTTCGCCGGCGGCACCGTGGTGCACATCAACGCCGGCGTCTCGGCGCTGGTGCTGGCGCTGCTGCTGGGCAAGCGCATCGGCTATCCGACGGAGCGGATGGCCCCGCACAGCCTCACGCTGACCATGGTCGGCACCGGCCTTCTGTGGGTGGGGTGGTTCGGCTTCAACGCCGGCTCGGCGCTTGAAGCCAATGGCTCGGCGGCGCTGGCGATGATCAACACCTTCGTCGCGACGGCCGCCGCCGGCCTGTTCTGGATGCTCGCTGAGCGCTTCTCGGGCCACAAGGGTTCGGCCCTGGGCTTCTGCTCGGGCATCATCGCGGGACTGGTCGCGGTGACCCCGGCGGCCGGCAATTCCGGCCCCTTCGGCGCCATCGTGCTCGGCGCCATCGCCTCGCTGGTCTGCTTCGCCTTCGTGACCGTGGTGAAGCCCAAGCTTGGCTATGACGACTCGCTCGACGCCTTCGGCATCCACGGCGTGGGCGGCATGGTCGGCGCGATCGGCACTGCGGTGGTCTACGCGCCCTCGCTCGGCGGCCCGGGCGCTGCCGATTACGATATGGGTGCCAAGCTGCTGGTCCAGCTCAGCGCGGTCGGCACCACCATCGTGTGGGCCGCGATCGGCACCGCCATCGCCTACGCCATTGCCAAGGCAGTGACCGGAGGCCGCGTGAAGCCTGAAGTCGAAGCCGAGGGACTCGATCTCGGCGAGCATGGCGAGCGCGCCTACAATTATTGACGAATTCGGGGCGCCGCGGTGCGGCGCCTCACCCGATGTTCCTCCTGCGGACGCACTGGGCCGGTGGTGTAAAAACCACCGGCCCTTTTTTATCAACGGCTTAGCAGGAGTGGCCGCAAGTTTTCCGCGTCGACTAGATAGTTGCCTGACCCGAAAGCGCATCCAGCAACGGCCGAATGCCCTCAATGTCGTATCCCGCCCCCGCAGCCTTCGCGGTGAGCGCGTCGGGATCGCCACCCCGGCTCGCCTCGGCCAGCGCCCACAAGTTGCAAGACCGCGTGCCAGACCGGCAATAGGCCAGCACCGGCCCCTCCGCCTGCTCCAGCGCGTCTACCATCGCCTCGACCTGCACCGCCGAGAACCCGGCATGCGTCACGGGAATGGCCGCATAGCTGAGCCCGGCAGCCTCCGCCGCCTCGCGGAGCGCAGCGCCATCCGGCTGCCCGAACTCCTCGCCATCGGGACGGTTGTTGATGATCGCCTTGAACCCGGCTTCGGCGAGGGCAGGGACCTGCTCCGGCGAAATCTGGGGCGCCACCGAAATCTTGTCGTCGATCTTGCGGATCATGCCGCCTCCTGGATCACTTGCAGAAACTCCGACCCATAGGCTTCGAGCTTGCGCGCGCCAACGCCGGAGATCCGGCCCAGCTCGGCGAGCGTTCCCGGTTTGCTCAAAGCCATGTCGCGCAGCACCGAGTCATGGAAGATCACATAAGGCGGCAAGCCGGTTTCCTGCGCGATCTCCCGCCGCTTCGCGCGCAACGCTTCGAACAGCGGATTGCCGGTGGGGTTGATCCCGCCGGCCGCACCGCGCTTGCCGCGCCGCTCGCGCTTGGGCGGCAGCACCAGCTTCAGCCCCGTTTCGCCCTTCAGGATCGGCTTGGCGGCGGGCCCGAACTCCAACCCGCCATGGGCATTGGTGCGCAATGCGTCGCGCAGCAGCAGCGCGCGCGAAACCGGCTTCAACAGCGCGGCTTCCTCGCCGCTGACGATCCCGAACACCGACAGCTTCTCGTGCCCGTTCATCAGGCTCCGCTCACTGGACTGGCCCAGCAGGATGCTCTCGATATAGCCGGTGCCGAACATCATGCCGGTCCGGAACACCGCGGACAGGAACTTCTGCGCGACAACGCCAGCATCCACGGCAGCAGGCGGCGACAGGCAGTTGTCGCAATTGCCGCACTGCTCCGGTGTATTCTCCTCGCCAAAGTGCCGCAGCAGAATGCGCCGCCGACACTCGGCCGTTTCCACCAAGGCCCCCAGCGCAGTCAGCCGCGCGCGTTCACCCGGCTGCCGCCCAGGCTCCACTTCACCGATCCGCTGCCGCGCCCGGGCGAAGTCGTCCGCCCCCCAGAACAGATGCGCCACCGCCGGATCGCCATCGCGGCCGGCGCGTCCGGTCTCCTGATAATAGCCCTCGATCGACTTGGGCAGCCCGGCATGGGCGACGAAGCGCACATCGGGCTTGTCGATCCCCATGCCGAAGGCAACCGTGGCGACGATCACCATGTCCTCCGACGCGACAAACGCCGCCTGGTTGCGCCGGCGTATCTGGGGATCGAGTCCGGCATGGTAGGGAAGCACCGATCGGCCGGTTTCGGCGAGCTTCTCGGCCAGCTTCTCCACCCCCGCGCGTGTCTGGACATAGACGATGCCCGGTCCCGGATTGTCGGCCATCACGTCCATCACCTGACGCGTCGTGTTCTCACGCGGCTGGATCGTGTAGCGGATGTTCGGCCGGTCGAACCCGGCGACGATCATCCCCTCGGTCGGGATGCCGAGCTGTTCGCCGATATCGGCGCGGGTGTGCGCATCGGCAGTGGCGGTCAGCGCCAGCCGTGGCACATCCTCGAACCGGTCGAGCAAGGGCCGCAGGAGCCGGTAGTCCGGACGGAAGTCATGCCCCCACTCGGAAACGCAATGCGCTTCGTCGATCGCGAACAGTGACAGCCGCGCTTGCCCCAGCAGGTTGCGGAAATGCTCGCTCGAAGCGCGTTCCGGCGCGACATAGAGCAGGTCAAGTTCGCCTGCACGAAAGCGCTGAATAGTCTCCTCGCGGTTTTCGTCGACGCTGGTCAGCGTCGCAGCGCGAATGCCCACGGCTTCGGCGGCACGCAGCTGGTCGTGCATCAGCGCGATCAGCGGCGACACCACGACGCACGTTCCCTCCAGCGCCAGCGACGGCACCTGGTAGCAGAGCGACTTGCCCGCGCCGGTCGGCATCACCGCCAGCGTGTTGGCGCCGCGCATCACGCGCCCGACCACCTGGTCCTGCACCCCGCGAAAACCCGGAAAGCCGAAAGTAGAACGCAGGATTTCAAGGGGATCGGCCATCGGCCACGAACTAGGCGCGCCGCGCGACCCTGTCGAGGCGGCGGTTCCGTACCCGCAACGAGCACTCACAGCTTTTCACTGCTACGCCCTTGCCGCTGGGCCGCGCGACCGCCAAAGCAGCGGATAATGACGGTAAGCGTGGATATGGGGATGGACGCGGGCGGAGCGCCCGTGGGCATGGACCTGGAGGAACTCCTCGCCACGCGGCTTCTGGTCCAGGGCAATTCGGGTTCGGGCAAGTCGCACCTGCTGCGCCGCCTGCTGGAAAAGAGCGCCGGCCATGTCCAGCAGGTCATCATCGACCCCGAAGGCGACTTCGTCACGCTAAGCGATCGCTACGGCCACCTCTCCATCGAAGCGTCGGAGCACAGCGAACGTGACGTCGCTCGCATCGCCGCCCGCATCCGCGAACATCGGGTCTCGGTCGTGCTCAGCCTGGAAGGGCTGGAGGCCGAAGGCCAAATGAAGTGCGCCGCCGCGTTCTTGAACGGCATGTTCGACGCTCCCCGCGAGCATTGGTATCCTGCGCTGGTGGTGGTCGACGAGGCGCAGCTGTTCGCGCCAGCCGGCGGCGGCGAAGTCGCCGAGGATGTGCGCCGCGCCTCCCTTTCGGCGATGACCAACCTGATGTGCCGCGGCCGCAAGCGCGGGCTTGCCGGCGTGATCGCCACTCAGCGTCTTGCCAAGCTGGCCAAGAATGTCGCCGCCGAAGCGTCGAACTTCCTGATGGGTCGTACCTTTCTCGACATCGACATGGCCCGCGCCGCCGACCTGCTCGGCATGGAGCGTCGCCAGGCCGAAGCGATCCGCGACCTGCAGCGCGGCACGTTCCTCGCCCTCGGCCCCGCCGTAGCGCGGCGCCCCGTTGCGATCCGCATCGGCACCGTCGAGACGTCTGCGCGCAGCTCGAGCCCTAAGCTTACGCCTCTACCACAGGCTCCAGCTGAGGACATGAAGGAGCTGCTGCTCGCGCCCGCTGAGCCAAGCTGGACCCCGCCCGAGCCAACCACACCGATAGCTCCCGCGCCAGCACGCTCGGAAACGCTGCTCCAGGCGCTTGCCCGCTCAGTGCCCTCGGTCGCGGACACCGGCCCTGAGATGGAGCCGGAAGAAGCGGCGGGCCATGTCACCGACGTGCTGCGCGCCATCGTCGCCGACAGCGAGTCATCGTTCCGCTCGCCTTCGGTCTTGTACCAGGATTTCCTGGTTCGCTGCCGAATGGTCGGCCTTGCCCGGCCGCCACTCGATCTTTCTGCCTTTACCCGCCGGCTGTCGGCTGCCCGCGCCGGCATTCATGGCGATCCCGACCAGGATTGGTCGCAGGCGCTTGAAGCTGCGCGCGCGCTCCCCGACGACATGCTGGGGCCTTTCCTCCTCGTGGCGCGCGCCGCACGGGAGGGGGAGCCGTGCCCGAGCGATCAGGAGATCGCCGCGACCTATGGCACCAGCTCGCTCGGCCGCGTCCGCCGGCTGCTCCAATATATCGAGAGTCGCGAGCTGTTCGTGACGCGCATCGACTTGGCGGGAAAGCGCTCGATCACCATCCCGCGCCTGGGCTGGACCACACAGCCTTCTGAGTCCGGCTGACGGCGCCTGCCACATGGGCGATGCGCGCGTTAGCGCATCAACTCGCGCAGCCACGTCGCGGTCACATCAGGATGCGTCACCGGCAGCATGTGCCCGCCCTCGACCCGCGTCAGCGTGGCACCCGGAATCTCGCCAGCCGTTTGTTCGCCGTTCAACTGCGGGTCGAGCACGCGGTCCTCCCGTCCGAACAGGATCGCAACAGGAACCCGCATTTCGCTGTACCGCTCCCGCAGCTTGCGCATCTCACCGCGTACATTCAGGATTTCGAACGATCCGGCCATGTAGCTCTTCGGGCGCAGCGCCAGGGCGCCGCCGCCCCGCGTCGCGAAATCGTCGGGCACTGGATCGGGCGCGAACACGGCGCGCGCCGTTGCGGCGCGGCTGACTGCGCCTGCTGGAACTGCCAACAGCCAGGCGGCGGCAAAGCGCAAGGGGGCAGGGACCAACAGCCCCAGGAACGGCTTGGGCGCACGGTTTACCGGCTGGCTGAGCGGCGCGATCAGCGCCAGTCCCCGGACCAGCTCCGGCCGGTCTAGCCCCAAGGCCAGCGCCACCGCACCGCCTAGCGAGTGGCCGACGACCAGTGGCCGGCCCAATCCCAAAGCCTCGATCAGCGCGGCGGTAATGGCGGCCTGCTCGGTGATGCCCGGCCTTGCCCCGCGAACGGCCGAATGGCCCCAGCCGGGCCGGTCGACCAGGATCACCCGGTAGTCGGCCGTTAGCCGTTCCGCCAGCGAGTGAGAGAAGTTGCGAAGCTGCCCCATCAAGCCATGCACCATCACCAGCACAGGCGCGTCCCGAGGCCCCAGGTCCACATAGTGCAACTGCGCGCCGGCCAATTCGATGAACTGCCCATCAGCGGGCGCAAGCGCTTCCGCCTTGCGCGCAGCATAGGCAGACCAGGCCACCAGCGCCCCAGCAGCTGCCGCCCCCGCGCCCAGAGGCGCCGCCATCTTCCTTGTGTTCATCGACCATCCGCCCTTACGTACGTTCCAACAGGAACGCGCCAGCGAGCAAAGGTGCCCTATGAACGACGTCATCGACAATGCCGCCGAACAGCGCTTCGAATTGGAAGTGAACGGTCACACCGCCATCGCGGCGTATGAACGCGATAGCGGCGTGGTGACCTTCACCCATACTGTGGTGCCCTCTGCCCTGCGTGGGCAGGGTGTCGGCAGCCGCCTGATTGAGGGCGCCCTGACGCAGGTACAGGAAGCCGGTGAAAAGGTGCGTCCCCTTTGCACCTTCGTGGCCGGCTACATCGCCCAGCATCCGCAGTGGCAGGATCTCCGCGCCTGATCAGCCAACGGCCGATCCGTTACTCGGCTGCCAGATCCTCGCCTTCGTCGCTTTCCTGCGCCTGGCGCGTCCACATCTCCGCATAAAGGCCGCCCAGCCGCAGCAATTCGGCGTGGCTGCCCTGTTCGACCACTCGCCCGCTTTCCAGCACGACGATGCTGTCGGCGTGGACAATGGTGGAAAGCCGATGCGCGATGACGATCGTCGTACGCCCGCGCTCGATCGCTTCCAGCGTCGCCTGGATGTCCGCTTCGGTACGGCTGTCCAGTGCGCTGGTCGCCTCGTCCAGGATCAGGATCGGCGGGTTCTTCACCAGGGTGCGGGCGATCGCCACGCGTTGCTTCTCGCCGCCCGACAGCTTCAGCCCCCGTTCGCCGACGCGGGTGTCGAATCCGTCCGGCAGCGCCTGGATGAATCCGGCAATCGCGGCACCACGCGCGGCGTCGGCAATGTCCTCGGGCATCGCGTCCTCGCGGCCAT
This sequence comes from Sphingomonas sp. IC-56, assembly GCF_021043375.1. Taxonomy (GTDB): domain Bacteria; phylum Pseudomonadota; class Alphaproteobacteria; order Sphingomonadales; family Sphingomonadaceae; genus Sphingomonas. Next base: position 172,595 of record NZ_JAJNDV010000003.1, on the reverse strand, counting down.
AGGCGATGTTGTAGCCGATCGTGTCGTTGAACAGCACCGTGTCCTGCGGGACGATACCGATCGCGGCGCGCAGCGACTGCTGCGTCACTTCCCGTATGTCCTGTCCGTCGATGGTGATCCGACCGCCCGTCACATCGTAAAAGCGGTACATCAGCCGAGCCAGCGTCGACTTGCCAGCACCCGAAGGACCCACCACCGCCACCGTTGCGCCGGCAGGTATGTCGAGGTCGATGCCCTTCAGGATCTGCCGCTCGGGATCATAGCCGAACTCGACATTCTCGAAGCGGACACGCCCGCGTTCCACGTGGAGCGGTGCGGCAGTAGCGGCGTCGGTGACCTCGGCTGGCGTGTCGATCAGATCGAACATGCTGCCCATGTCGATCACGCCCTGGCGGATCGTTCGATACACCCAGCCTAGCATGTCGAGCGGACGGAACAGCTGGCTGAGCAGGGTGGAGACCAGCACCACATCGCCCGCGCTGAACTGACCCGAACTCCACCCGAACACGACCAACGCCATGCCGGCGCCCAGCATCAGGTTGGTGATCACCGCCTGGCCAATGTTCAGCCATGCCAGCGAGTTTTCCGAGGTGACCGCCGCCTTCATGTACGACGTCATGGCCGCGTCGTAGCGCTCAGCCTCGCGCGCCTCGGCGTTGAAGTACTTCACCGTTTCGAAGTTCAGCAGCGAGTCCACCGCGTGTGCGACCGCACCGGTATCAAGATCGTTCATCCGCTCGCGCAGCTTGGAACGCCAATCGGTCACCCAGCGCGTGAAGGCGATATAGACCACCACCATGGCCACCGTGCCGATCACTAGCCAGCTGCCGAAACGCGTGCCGAAGATGCCGAGCACCAGCGTCAGTTCCAGGATGGTCGGCGCGATGTTGAACAGCAGGAAGTAGAGCATCGTGTCGATGCTCTTGGTGCCCCGTTCGACCACCTTGGTAACCGCGCCGGTGCGCCGTTCGAGATGGAAGCGCAGGCTCAACCGGTGGAGGTGGCGGAACACGTCGGACGCGAGGCGGCGTGACGCGTCCTGGCCGACCTTTTCGAACACCGCGTTGCGAAGATTATCGAAGAGAACCGTACCGAGCCGCGCTGCGGCATAGCCGGCCACCAGCGCCACTACGAGCCACAGCCCGTCGCGCGATCCGCTGGCCATGCCGTCGATCGCGCCTTGCAACGCAAATGGGGCGCCATAGACCTGCACCACCTTGGAGATGAGCACGAGGATCATCGCGACGACGATACGGACGCGCAGCTCGCGCGCGTTTCGCGGCCACAAATAGGGCAGGAAGCGCTTCATGGTTCCGAGCAGGGGCCGCTCGGGTGCGGAGACGGGATTCAGGGGAGGCATTAACCCTCAACTTGGTGGTTCAAGCGCGTGCCTGCAATGTTTTGCTGGAACGGCCGCGTGTTCGCTTCGTTGTAACCCTCGGAAGGAAAAGCGAAATGGACCAGGTCTTCTACGTCCTAGCCATCATGGGTTGTGCCGATGATTCCGCGCTCTGTCAGCAGGCGCGGGTGGAACCCGCACGCTATACCTCCGTCGCTGCATGTCAGGAAGCCATGCCGATTGCGCTTGAGCGCAACGCGGATCTCTCTTTCCCGGTGATCAGCGCAACCTGCCGCCGCGATGGCCCGCAATGGGCCAAGAACGAGCGCAGCCGCACCCAGCGCGGCGGCTGAGCCTCAGCGCGGGCGCGTCCACAGGCCATCTGGTCTGGCGACGTCGCCGTACAGCCGCTGCCGATCCCTCGACTGCCGATACGCGCGCAGGATCCACCCCAGCTTCTCCACTCCCGATGTCGTGACGCGGTGGTCCCAGGCATGGTCGCCCCGCGCCGCAACCTTGCGCGCGATGTCGCCATAGATGCCGGCTGCGGCGAGGACGGCCCAGGCAGAGCGAAAGGACAGGGCAGGGGTGCCGCCCCGCGCGCTCGCCTCGAACGCTTCCGCTTGAGCCGCAAGCCGGCGTGCCAGCACCGTCAGGCGCGGGCGGAAGGGTGGCTTCATGTGCTCGCCGGGAGGAATGTCCATCTCGACCAGCCATTCTATGGGAAGGTAGCAGCGACCGACCCGGTCATCTTCTTCGATGTCCCGGGCAATGTTGGCCAGCTGAAAGGCCATGCCCAGATCACAGGCGCGGTCGAGCACGTCCTGGTCGTCGGGTGCCACCCCCATCACCACCGCCATCATGCAGCCGACGGCACCAGCGACATGGTAGCAGTATTGATACAGGTCCGCTTCGCTGCGCGGGCGCCAGTCCTCGGCGTCCAGCGCGAACCCGTCCACCAGGTCCCACACGAACCGGTGCGGCATGCCGGTCTCCGCAACCACGATGCGCAGCGCGTCGAATGCCGCGTCCCCGACCCATTGGCCGTCGAGCGCCGCCTGGGTGCTGGCGCGGATCGCCTCCAGCCGCGCGGGCGCATCGCTGACCAGCGCCATGCCATGCCCATGGTCCTGCCCATCCGCCAGGTCGTCGCACGCGCGGCACCAGGCATAAAGCAGCCAGGCGCGCTCGCGGGTCGCACGGTCGAACAGGCGGCTGGCGGCTGCGAAGCTCTTGGATCCGCGGCCGATCGACTCTCCCGCGGTCGCGACAATGGCCTCGCGGCCAGGGGTCACAGGTCGTCGCGCTTCATGTGGATGATCGGCGTGGTCGGCTCGAAGCCGCGCATTTTGTCGAGCAGCCGTTCGAGATCGTCGTCGGCGAGCAAGATGCCCTGATGCTGCGGGCGCAGGAAGCCGACGCTGCCCATCTTCGCCACGAACTCGAGCAGACCATCATAGAAGCCGGCGACGTTCAGCAGTGCGACCGGCTTGGCATGATAGCCCAGTTGCGCCCAGCTCATCGCTTCCCACAGCTCGTCCATCGTGCCGGTGCCGCCCGGGATGGTCAGGAACCCGTCCGATAGCTCCGTGAAAGCTGCCTTGCGCTCGTGCATGGTGTCGACGACGTGCAACTCGCTCAAGCCGCGATGCGCCACCTCGGCATTGACCAGCGCAGTCGGGATGACTCCGATCACTTCGCCGCCGGCCTCCAGCGCGCTGTCCGCAACAGCGCCCATCAGCCCCAGCTTGCCGCCGCCATAGACAACGCCGATGCCGCGCTCTGCCAGGCCGCGGCCCACCGCGCGCGCGGATTCGATGTAGATGGGGTCGCTCGGGGTGGCCGATCCGCAATAAACGGCAACGCGCTTCATCGATTTCCTTCCAACATCAGTGCCGCCGTGGCCTTGGCGCTGCCGACCACACCGGGAATGCCGGCGCCTGGATGGGTGCCGGCGCCAACGAAAAACAGGTTCGAGATCGCCTCGTCGCGATTGTGGACGCGGAACCAGGCGCTTTGGGTGAGGATCGGCTCCAGGCTGAAGCCCGCGCCCAGATGCGAGCGCAGATCGTTGGCGAAATCCGGCGGCGCGTACGAGAATTTGGTGACGATCCGCTCGCGAAGGCCCGGGATCATCCTCCGCTCGACCTCGGCCAAGATACGATCTTCTAGGATCGGGCCGATCTCGTCCCAATTGGCCGGGAACTTGCCCAGATGCGGCACCGGCGCCAGCGCGTAGAAAGTCGAATGATCCGGCGGGGCCATGCTGGGATCGGTGGCGGTCGGGTGGTGCAGATACAGCGAGAAGTCCTCGCTCAGCACGCCATGCTTGAAGATGTCGTCCAGCAGCCCCTTGTAGCGCGGGCCGAACAGGATCGAATGGTGCTGCACATCCGGGCATGCGCCACGCACGCCGAAGTGGACCACGAACAGCGACGGGGAGAAGCGCTTGCGCTCCAGCTTCGCTGCGGTGCGCTGGGCACTGCGCGAGTCCTTCAGCAGATGGCGATAGCTGTGCACCACCTCGGCATTGCTTGCGACCGCGTCGACTTCCATTTCAAAGCCGCTTTCGGTGCGTACCCCCGTCACGCGATCGCCCAGCGTGTCGATCGCCGCCACCGGGTCGTTCAGCCGCAGCACGCCGCCCAGCCGCTCGAAATGGCGCACCATGCCCGCCACCAGCTGGTTGGTGCCGCCCTTGGCGAACCACACCCCGCCGTCGCGCTCCAGCTTGTGGATCAGCGCATAGATCGCACTGGTCGCCATCGGATTGCCGCCGACCAGCAGCGTGTGGAACGACAGTGCCTCGCGCAGCTTCTCGTTCTTCACGAAGCTCGACACCATCGAATAAACCGATCGCCAGGCCTGCGCCTTCATCAGCGCTGGCGCTGCCTTGATCATCGCGCTGAAGTCGAGAAACGCGACATGGCCGAGCTTCACATAGCCTTCGCGGTACACTTCCTCCGAATAGCGCAGAAACTTGCGGTATCCCGCGACATCTTCGGGGTTCAGCCGCGCAATCTCGGCGCCCAATTGGGCATCGTCGTTCGAATAATCGAACATCGTCCCATCGGGCCAGGAAAGCCTGTAGAAAGGCGAGATCGGCAGCAGGGTCACGTCTTGCGAGATGTCGTGCCCGGACAGGCGCCACAGCTCGGCCAGCGCGTCGGGTGCGGTGATCACCGTCGGCCCACCATCAAAGGTGAACCCATCGCGCTCCCAATAGTAAGCGCGGCCGCCCGGCTTGTCGCGGGCCTCCAGCACGACCGTGTCCACGCCCGCCGACTGCAGCCGGATGGCAAGTGCGAGGCCGCCGAACCCAGCGCCGATGATTGCAACCCGCTTCATATCTTTCCCCGCAAGGCTTGGACCGCGCGTCCGATCGGCACCGGTGGCTTTCCGCTCAGCACCCGTACCCGGTCCCACGCGCTCGACTGGCCGGCATAGAACCGGGCGATGAGCTCCGCGTCCAGTCGATAGAAACGTTCAAGCACCTTGTAGCGCGCTTCGGGTTCGGCGGCCTTGAACAGCATCCGGCTGAGCATGCGATAGAAACCGCGAGCACGCCATGTCCGCCGCGCATGGCCGTGCAGCAGTTCGTGCAGCGCCGCGCCCTCGATCGACGCGGCCTCACCCACCAGAGCGGCGGTGCGCACCGCGTCGGGCATCGAGTAGCTGGTGAGCGGGTGGAACAGCCCGGCGCGCACGCCTGCCTTCGCCACGCCCTCGCCGCCGCTGCGCCAATACGCGTCGAAGTCGCCGCCCATCACCACCGGCAGCGCGCCGGCTTCCTCGCGCAGTACCTGTTCGACGTGCCAGCCCTGACGGGTGGCGTGGAGATCGATCCGCTCGCCCAGCGCTGCTGCGTCGATGTCGGGCGTGTCGCTGTAATAGGTGTCCTCGACGAACAGCCGGGTGGGCGTGAAAGGCAGGGTGTAGAGGAAGCGATAGCCGTCGATCTGCGGCACCGTCGCGTCCATCACCACGGGGTTGGTCACCGCATGCGGCTCGGCGAGTGCCAGTTCGCGGCCGAGAAACTTCTGCCAGCCCAGTTCGAGTGCCGACAGGTCGCCGGCGCCGCGGCAGTCGATCACGCCGCGCGCCTCGACCAGCCCACCGCCGGCCAGCTGCACGCTGGTGGGGGTTACCGTCACTACTTCGCGGCCGAACAGCAGCGCCGCTCGCGGCATTTCCTGGCGCAGCACTCGGTCGAAATGGCTCGATTCGACCGAGTAATAGCGCGCCTTCAGCGTGCGGGCGTGGTCCGGGAAGGCGATGTCATAGCGCGGCCAGCCATGCCCGATCAGCGGCGCCACCAGCCAGCGGTGCGCCGGATCGATGTCGCTGGCGAAGAACGACCACAGATGGTTGCCCCCCAGGCGCGACGATCCCTCGATCACCCGCACGTCCAGGTCGGGCCGCCGGCGCCGCAGCGCCAGCGCGATCAACCCACCCGCAAGGCCGCCGCCCACGATCGCGACGTCACAACTGATCCTTGCCGACATGGCCCGCGCCTAGCCCATGGCGGGGGTGCGATCCAACAAAAAGCCCGACAATCCGACTCTTCGGCGAAACACTTCGTCGCGCAGCGGCCTCAGAACGCGCCCGGCACGGCATGCTGGCCGGGGCTGGGCCGTTCAGGCATCAGCGGCTGGCGCACGCCTTCGGCCACGTTCTGCGTCCGCAAGGAGGCCGAGGGCGAGGCTCCGGAGATCGGCACGCAGCTGCGCCCGGCCAGGAAATCGAGCGCGACCTTGGTGGACGCTTCGGCAGGGTCGCCGAGAGGGCGGCTCAGATCGTCGCCGGCGCGGCAGGTCACGTCCATGTTGCTGGCCAGCCCGTTGAAATAGCGGCCCTGATGGTCGCGATTCTCGGTTGCAAAGGCGATCACGCGCAGCCGGTCGTCGCACGCGGGCCGGTCGATCGCGATCTGACCGACCGGCTTGCCATAGGTGTTGCTGCCCACCAGCGCCTCGTTAGCGCGCAGATAGGGCAGCATGCCGTTGATCACCAATTCGCTGGCCGATGCCGTGCCGCCGGTGCCGATGAAGGCGATACGGGTCGGCGCGATCGATTCGGGCTGCGGCGCGAAATAATCGACTTCGTTGTTCGACGCCTTTTCCGGACGGAAGGTCGTGTAGCCGAACACGTCCGAGGGCGTGCGATTGGCGCCCAGCAGATCGCCGAACAGTTCCGCGATCGAGACCAGCCCGCCGCCATTGTAGCGCAGGTCCACGATCACGTCGGTAATCCCCTGCGCCTTGAACTGGGCAAAGGCGCTGCGCAGCGCCGGATCGGCGGTGTCGATAAAGGTGCGCAGATTGACATAGCCGACCCGCTGCCCGCCATTATCGATGATCCGGGTGCCATAGCGGCTGGAAACCGGCGTCAGCGTGTAATCGGTCTTGGCGACGCTCACATCACGCGTTCCGGCGGCATCGCGCACGCGCAGCAGCCGGGTGGTGCCGACCGTGTCGGGCCCGAGCGCGTTCACCACCGCCTGCGGCCCGCCGCTCGCCACCAGGTTCGACACCGACTGGAGATTGCCCGCAGTGGTGCCGATCGCCAGGATCTCGGTACCGCGGTCGATGCCAGCGGTCAGCGCCGGCGCGCCTTCGAAGCTTTCGGTCACGGCCACACGCCCAGCGGCGGTGTCATAGGTCAGGCGGAAGCCGAAGCCCGCGCTGGAGCCGGTGCGGATATAGGCGTTCTCCTCCGCGATGGAGGTGCGGTAGGTGAAGAACCGGTCCCGGTTCTGCCCCCGCGCCGTCGCGGTCAGCGCGTCGATATAGGCGTCGAGGCTGGTAAAGCCCGCCGGGTCGAGGCTCGCCGGCAGCGTTTCGGGAAAGAGATACCATTCGCGCAGCACCGACAGCGCCCAATCCTGGCGCTCACGCAGCGAACAGCCGGCCGTGGGCGCCGGCGTGGCACCGGTGCCGCCAGTGGTACCCCCGCCCGCGCCCGTGCCGCCGCCAACCGCGACACTGCCGCCGCCTCCGCCGCCGCACGCGGACAGCAGCGCCAACGCTGAAAAAAGTGCCCCGAAACGGCTATGCTTGATCACGCCTTCGTCCTTTGACTTCAAGAACTTGTCGGCCGCAAGCTGACGCAGCTTGCCAATCCGCGCAAGCGGAAAGCCGCTGCTCGATCAATGTGCGACGGCGGAAGTTTAGAAAAGTTTAGGCCAAGTCGCTTTCTTCCTGCCGCTTCAAATCTTCAATCACCACGTCGCCCAGACCGTTGCTCGGCCACGTTCCATGACATACATGTAAAGCAAGGAGGCATGCTGGCATTGCGCATCGACGCCGAGCTGGAGAAGCGGCTGGAGGCGCTGGCGGCGAAGACCGGGCGCACCAAGACCTTCTATGCGCGCGAGGCGATCCTGGCGCACCCCGACGATCTGGAGGATTTCTATCTCGCCGAGGCGCGGATGAAGGACTTCCGTTCCGAAGACGCGATCCCGCTTGCCGATCTGAAGGCCGAGCTTGGCCTGGGCGATTGAGTTCGTCCCTGAGGCGGCGAACGAACTGAAGAAGCTGGGCCGCGGCGAAGCGGCACGGATCATCCGGACGCTGGAAGAGCGGATCGCGGTGCTGGACGACCCGCGTTCGCTGGGCGCGCCGCTGGTTGGCGAGCATGCGGGATATTGGCGCTGGCGGATCGGCGACTATCGCGTGCGGGTGGGGCGTCGGCGGGAGGTTTATCGATGATAAATGGGCGAAGGAAGATGAGCGGAATGGATAAGCTTCTTTTGTCGGCATTCAGCGCCATGCTCGGATTCATGCTGTCTCAATCATTCAACTTCATCAACTACATAAGACGCCCTCGTTTCGGGACAGATCACTTTGAGGACGGAGTGATTTCTACTTACATGGGGGACCCGCCGGAGACTCCTTGGGAGATACAACTAGGATTCTATTTGAAGAATTGTGGAAGAAACCCAGCGAGAAATACGCGTGTTTATGTATCCGCTGTAAAAGCGGCTTCAAAGTCCTCTGCCGATCTAAGCACAACTTCTACTGAAATATACGAACTCAGACGCCCGCTCGACTTCATACCTCCTGGCGAGAATGTCCGAGTAGAACTGGGCACGATCAAGGGTGACAGTTGCGATCTAAGGCTGTGTTTGAACTCGCCATTGGACGAAGAAGAGTCCGGGATGGTCGAAGCCGATACGCGCGGCATGGTACGATTTTCTGCAACCTTCTATGTAAGTTGCGACGATAAGAACTCTTTTCAAAGTTTCGTCCTTGAGTTCCGGCCGGATCTCAACGAGTGGGCGGCGAGCCTTTTCGAGGATTATACCGTCGATTACCTGGACTTCCTCACTCGGCCAAAACTCTGAGAAGAATCTTGATTAGGCTCAATCCCGCTCCCGCCCGCCAGCGCCCATGTAGAGCTCGCTGCCGGTTTCCTTGAACACCTTGCTCATCGCGGCCATGCCGGCTTCGGCATCGACCGGGTCGGCGGGTGCTGCCGATAGTGAGGTAGCGGCCAGGAAGGCGTTGGCGGGCTGGTTCTGCTTGGCGGCGAAGTCGCGGACCTCTTGCGTGATCTTCATCGAGCAGAATTTTGGGCCGCACATCGAGCAGAAGTGCGCGGTCTTGGCGCCTTCGGCGGGGAGGGTTTGGTCGTGATACTGCTCGGCCGTGTCGGGATCGAGCGACAGGTTGAACTGGTCGCGCCAGCGGAAGTCGAAGCGGGCGCGGCTGAGCGCGTCGTCGCGGACCTGGGCGGCGGGATGCCCCTTGGCGAGGTCGGCGGCGTGGGCGGCGAGCTTGTAGGTGACCACGCCGACCTTGACGTCGTCGCGGTCGGGGAGACCGAGATGCTCCTTGGGCGTGACGTAGCAGAGCATCGCCGTGCCGTACCAACCGATCATCGCCGCGCCGATGCCGCTGGTGATGTGGTCGTATCCCGGCGCGATGTCGGTGGTGAGCGGCCCGAGGGTGTAGAAGGGCGCCTCGCCGCAGGCCTCTAGCTGCTTTTCCATGTTCTGCTTGATCTTGTGCATCGGCACATGGCCGGGGCCCTCGATCATCACCTGGACGTCCTGCTTCCAGGCACGGTGGGTGAGCTCGCCCAGGGTGTAGAGCTCGGCGAACTGGGCTTCGTCATTGGCGTCGGCGATCGAGCCGGGGCGCAGGCCGTCGCCCAGCGAATAGGCGATGTCATACGCCTTCATGATCTCGGTGATTTCGTCGAAGCGCTCGTAGAGGAAGCTCTCCTTGTGGTGCGCCAGGCACCATTTCGCCATGATCGATCCGCCGCGGCTGACGATGCCGGTGACGCGCTTGGCGGTCATCGGGATGTAGGGCAGGCGGACGCCGGCATGGATGGTGAAGTAATCCACGCCCTGTTCGGCCTGTTCGATCAGCGTGTCGCGGAAGATCTCCCAGGTCAGCTCCTCGGCAATGCCGCCGACCTTTTCCAGCGCCTGGTAGATGGGGACGGTGCCGATCGGGACGGGCGAGTTGCGCAGGATCCATTCGCGGGTGTCGTGGATGTTGCGGCCGGTCGACAGGTCCATCACCGTGTCCGCGCCCCAGCGGATCGACCACACCATCTTATCGACTTCGCTGGCGACGTTGGAGGCAACGGCGGAGTTGCCGATATTGGCGTTGATCTTGACCAGGAAATTACGGCCGATCGCCATCGGCTCGGATTCGGGGTGGTTGATGTTGTTGGGGATGATCGCGCGGCCCCGCGCGACCTCGTCTCGGACGAATTCGGGGGTGACGTAGTCGGGGATTTCCGCGCCGAAGCTCTCGCCGTCGCGGATATATTCGGCCAGGCGCTCCCGGCCTAGGTTCTCGCGGGTCGCGACATATTCCATCTCGGGCGTGATGATGCCGCGGCGGGCATAGTGCATCTGGCTGACATTGGCCCCGGGCTTGGCGCGCAGCGGGCGCTTCACGACATTGGGGAACTGGGGGACGCCGCCCGAGCGGTCGGGGCCGAGCTGGCCATTGTCCTCGGGCCGGATCTCACGCGCGTCATAGGCCTCGACATCGCCGCGCCCGACGATCCAGTCGTGGCGCAGCTTGGGCAGGCCGCCCATGATGTCGATGCGCGCGTTCGGATCGGTATAGGGGCCGGAGGTGTCGTAGACGCGGACTGGGGCCTCGCCCGAACCGGGCTCCAGCTGGATCTCGCGCATCGCCACGCCGAGCGGGCCGACATGGATCTTTCGCGAGCCGCGGATGGGGCCGGTGGTGACGCCGATTTCGGTCTTTGCGGGGATATCAGCCATGCGTTCTCTCCAGTGTCGCATGGAGAGGGCGGATTTCGAGTGACCGCCTCCCTCCCTACGCCGGTGTCAACCGGATCAGGTTCAGCGGGTCGGAGGCTGCGGCCTCCCTCTCAAGCGCGACGAAGCGCTCCCCCGGGGATGCGTCGAGTCTTAGCAGGTTGGGCGGGGCGCGTAACCCCCGCCCGTGCGGGTTAGAACGAGAAGGCGAGGCCGAAGAAGCCCATCCACTGGTTGGGCGATCCGGCAACCCGGACGATCGGCGAGTCCGCGGCGTCCCCGGTCAGCTTGCGATAGGTGCCGCCGCCGACCAGCTGCAGCCCGCCGGTCAGGTCGCCGGTCAGCGAGATCGCCGTGCCCGCGCCCAGCGTCCAGCTGCGCCAGCCGCCATCGGGATCATAGGCCGCGAGCCCGCTTGCCACCGACTGGCCGGGGGTGACGCCGAAATAGGCGTCCATCTGGCCGTTCTCGGCACGCTCGGCCGAGGCGAAGACGGCGACCAGCGCCTTGCGGCTCAGCGGCGTCATGTAGCTGATCGAAGGGGTGAGGATGCCCGCATCGGAAACGCCGCTGACATCGGTGCGATAGCTGACGCTGACCGACAGGCGGTCATAGTCGCTGGTGATCACCCCGGTCTTGCCGACGCCGACATAGCCGCCCAGCTCGAACGCCGTGCCGAGCTCCCCCAGCGCCTTTACCTGCGGATCGTCGATGCTCTTGGTGCTGGTGCGGTTGAAGTTCACTACGCCGATCGGCCCGGCCTGGAAGTCGATGCCGGGTCCGCCGCCATCGGGGATCAGGTCGACGCTCAGCCGGTTGCCGAGCAGCTGGAAGTTGAAGCCCGACACGCGGCCGATCGCGGCGGGCACTGGCGACCAGCGGTAATCGTCCGAACCCTCATAGTCCGGCAGGATGCCCGCACCCGCGCCGACGATAGCAAAGTCGCCGCCGGCATCGGCCGGCGGCGGCGTGTCTTGGCTCTGCGCCAGAGCGGGCGTGGCGGCGAGTACCAGCAGCGGCAGCGCCAGCGTGCGGAAGAACATGGTTTGCGTCCCCAGGAATGTTGCACCCGCGAAACGCTATCGGTTCTACACGGTTCCTAGAGCAGGTAACGAATGCGGATTTGTTGCTTTTCCGCACCGGTGGTCACCGGAAACTGCGCGCTGGAAAAGCTTGGCGGGCCCAGGCGGATCGCCGGGTTGCGCGAAAAGCCAAAGCCTTCCTTGGGGATGCCGAACATGGTGTCGAGCTTGGCGTTGCCGTTGGCGTCATGGATCACCGCAACTGCGTAATCGCCGGTCGGCAGCGCGTCGAAGCGCGTCGACGCGGTGCTGGCGGGCACGTTGCGCCGGATCGCATTGGGATCATCGCGGCAGCTGGGAAAGGCATCGGCCTTGCGCGTCACGCAGATGCGCAGCACGCCCTTGGCCGATCGCATGCCGGCAAAGTCGACCTCAAGCTGCCCGACCGGCGTCATGCCTCCCAGCAGCGCCAGGCACCCGACGGCCATGGCGGCGCGTGAAATCGCCGAGCCCCTTGTCCGTGCCGCACAGCCGATCCCAGAAACGGAAATAAAGCCCAAAATTGCACCCATATTGCTCATGGTGCCGCTGGTGATGGCTCGCGGTGATCAACCACGCGCCCAGCGGCCCCCGTGTCATGAAACGGGGGAAAACCTCCCACCCCATGTGATTGGTTACACCCATTATAGTCATGATCGCCAGCACCGTACCCAGTGCCGCGACATGAATCGGGATCAGGAACACCAAAGCCGGGATGACCAGTGCGCCGGTCAGTGCCTCGACGGGGTGAAAGCTCATCGCCGCCCAGGCGGTGGGTGGGCGGCTGGCATGGTGCACGGCATGGGCGATGCGGAACCATTTGGGCACGTGCATCCAGCGATGCGTCCAATAGAACCAGGTGTCGTGCGCGAAGAGGAAGAGCAGCACCGACACCGGCAGGTACCAGAGCGGACAGGCCGAGACTTCGGTGTAAATCCGCGTCCAGCCCAGATTCTGCCAGCCCCAGGCGACCACCCCGGCGGGCACGCCATAAATCGCGGCCGAGGCCAAGCTCCAGCGGATCTCCTTCGCCACCTGCTTGTCGAGCCCGGCATAGAGCCCAGGATGCTTCACCCGCGTTGCCAGCGCAAAGGCGCCGCTGGTCAGCAGGTAGCGCACCCCGACAATCGCCGTCATGGCGAGCGCGGAGAGAAGGATGGCGAGCACAATGGTCACCGCCGCGCCTTAGCCGAAAAGCCCACGGGAATCACGGCGTTATCTCGCCGGCCGCCCCGCTCAGGGCCGCGCTCGCAAGGTGATGCGCGTCAGTTCCGAAGGGCGGCCGAGGCGCAATGCGAAGCCCGGCCACAGTGCGGTGCCGTTGCTGACATAGAGCGTCATGTCGCCCAGGCGGTACATCCCCGACACGAAGCCGTTATTTGCCGGCGCGACCAGGCGATCGAGTCCGACGATCATGCCGCCATGCGTGTGGCCGGACAGCTGCACCGCCACGCCGGCTGCCGCCGCGCGCCGCGCCTCGCGGGGCTGATGGTCCAGCAGCAGGACCGGCACGCCTGCCGGCCTACCCGCCAGCGCCGCGGCCAGATCCGGGCCCGCTTCGCCCACACTGGGCGCGGATAGGTCTGTCACGCCGGCAAGCACTAGCCGGTCGCCGCCCCGCGTGAGCACCGCTAGCCGGTTGGGCAGCATCCGCATGCCCAGCCCGGCCAAGTGCCGCATCCACTCAGGATAGCTGAAGAAATATTCGTGATTGCCGGGAATCGCATACACGCCATCGGCGGCGCGCAGGTCCCGCAGCGGCGCCACATCGTCCCGGCGCATCGCGACCGACCCGTCGATGAAGTCGCCGGTGACGACGATCAGATCCGCGCCGGCGGCATTGGTGCGCTCTACCATGCGGCGTGTCCATGCGGCCGGGAACAACGTGCTGATGTGCAGGTCGGTGAGCTGCACGATGCGATACCCGTTAAATGCGCGCGGCAGGCCGCGAACGGTGATCTCGACATCCTTTACCGGCGGCACCCGCACGGCGTTCCAGATGCCGATACACGCCAGAATGGCGGCTGCCACGGCCATCGCAAAGCGGAGCTGGTCGCCCGGCCCCGCCGCACTGCGCCGCGCCCACAGCGTGGCAAGCCAGCCCAGATCCAGAAGCAGCTGGAACACGGCAAGCAGCAGGATCGCCCCGAACGCCCAGTTGAACAGGAGCACGACCGCACGCGGGAATTCGGGCGCGAACACCGATCCCGAGGACAGCCGGCTCCACAGATGGAACTGCGATCCGACCAGCAGCAGCACGGCGACCACAATCTTCAGCTCGAGCATCACGCTCAGCGGCCAGAGCCAGCGCGCGATCACGTACAGGCACGGCAGGGCAAAGAAGAGATGAAAAATCGCGCGGACTCCTTGGCTTGCGGCCATGTACCTGTGCCGCGCGTGCAAAGATACAGCCGCGCTCGGCGGATACGCGCAGTAATCAGCAGACGTGAATAGGTTCCGGCTGGCGCGCATAGCAATCGCTTCATATGCTCGCCCCCGGTTCTTCAGGACCGGAGGGGATAGACATGCCGAGGGAGCGGTGCCACCGGCTTTTACTTCGGCGCGTCTTGCTCGGCACGGCGGGTGCCGGCGCGGCGATTTGCGGGCCGGCGGCTTGGGCACAGGAGGCGCCGGCGCCCCCCGTGGAGGCAGAAGCGCCGCCGCAGGGGGAAGAAGAAGTCATTATCCTGGGCACGCGCGGATCGGCAGTTACCGACATCGCGCCGCTGCTCACGCTGGACGAGAACAATGTGGCGGCGCTCGGCGCCTCGACCATGGACGAGCTGCTTCGGGCGATTCAGGGAAGCACGCTATCCGCCGACGGGTCCCCGCCGGTCTTCCTGCTGAATGCGCAGCGGGTGTCGGGATATGAGGAAATCGGCACCCTGCCGCCCGAGGCGATCGAGAGAGTCGAAGTGCTGCCGGAACTCGCGGCGCTGAAGTTCGGCTATCCGCCGACGCAGCGCGTGGTGAACTTCGTCACCAAGCGGGTGTTCGACCAGCTGGACCTGCGCGGCGCCCTGGGCAGCACCACGCGCTGGGGGAGTCTCAGCCAGAAGGGCAATGTCGGGCTCACCCGCCTGCGCGGCGACAGCCGGACGAGCCTGACGCTGGAAGTGCGCCATGCCGATGCACTGCTGCAATCGGACCGCGACCTGCTGCCTGATCCCGACGTGCCGTTCGACGCATTGGGCAACATACTGGGACAGTCTGGCGGTGAAGTGGACCCGGCGCTCTCGGCCGCTGCGGGCGTTCCGGTGACGATCGCGCCGGTGCCCGCCCGCGCAGAGGACCGGGGCTCGCTGGCCGCCTATGCCGCGGGGGCGAACCGGCCGCGGCTGTTCGACCTGGGGCCGCTGCGCACGCTGACCCCCGATACGCGCGCGGTAAAGGCGCAGGCGGTGCTCGCCGACCGGATCACCGCCACGCTCGCCGGCTCGCTTACCTTGAACGCCGAGCAGAACCTGGAGCGCAGCAGCACCGGCCCGGCGCCGGTATATCTGAACGTGCCCGCCACCAACCCGTTTTCCCCCTTTTCCGCCCCGGTGCGGCTGGCGCGCTATCTGACGGAGGCAGCGCCGCTGCGTCAGCGGCAGAAGACGACCACGCTAAAGGCTGGCTTCACCTTGCGCGGATCGGTCGCGCGTTGGCGATGGGACCTGAGCGGCGCATTCGAGCAGAAGCAGATCGACGGGCGCAGCGAGCGCGGGATCGACCCGGCTGGGGCCAATGCTGCGATCGCCGGCGGCACCGATCCGTTCGCGCCGCTCGCGCCCGCGCTGCTACGCGACCGGCTGGAGGACGTGGCGCGGCTGCGCACCCGTACGGGCGAGGCGAAGCTGGTGGTAACCGGTTCGCCGCTGCGGCTGCCCGCCGGCGCCGTGACGTTCACTGCCACTGCCGAGCTTGGCCGCGCCACCGCCGCTTCCGTGACGCGCGGACCCAGTCCGTTTGACCTGGAACTGGGCAGGACCCGAGCTGAGGGCGGTGCGGCGATCGACGTGCCGATCACCGGCACCGACGCGCTATCCTGGCTCGGCCAGCTATCGGCCAATGCCGCGTTTCGGGCGCGGCATGTCAGCGGGTTCGGGCAGTTGCATGACGCCAGTGCTGGGCTGGCGTGGACCGTGGCGAGCGGCGTCCAGCTGACCGCATCGCTGAGGCGGAGCGGCGCCGCGCCCGACCTGGCACAGCAATCCAGTCCTGAGGTGCGCGTGGCGAACGTGCCCGTGCTCGATTTCGGCAATGGCCGCACCGAGCTGGTCATGCTGGTAACCGGCGGCAATCCCGGGCTTCGCGCGGAGGAGCGGCTGGTGCGATCGCTGGGATTTAATCTGAAGCCCTTCGCCAGCCGCGAATGGAGCCTGAGCGCCACCTATGAGGCGACTCAGGTGCGCGATCAGACCGGCTCGGTCTACGCGATCACGCCACAGACCGAGGCACTGCTGCCCGACCTGTTCACCCGCGACGCGGCGGGGCGGCTTACGGACGTGCAGTTCCGCCCGCTCAACTTCCACCGCGAGCGCATCCAGGCGTTGAACCTGACGGTGAATGTGTTCAGCCAGCTCGGCAAGCCGGCGGCGCCCGACCCCGCGCGGCAAGGCCCCCCACCGCCGCGCCCGACCCTGTATCTCGGCGCAGGCCCCACCTACAAATTCAGCGACCGCCTGCAGCTGCGGCCCGACACGCCCGAGCTGGACGTGCTGCGCGGCGACACAGTGACGGGCGGAAGTCTGCCGCGCCTGTCCGGCTTCGTCTATGGCGGGCTCACGCATCAGGGGAGCGGCGTGACCTTTGACGGGTGGTATAGCGGCACCGGGCGCGTGCGGAGCGGCGATCCGGCCGCCGACTTCCGCTTCGGCGCGCTGCTGCGGCTGAACGTCAGTGCATTCATGGACCTGCACGACATCGCCAAGCGCGCGAAATGGACCGAGAAGCTGCAACTGCGGCTGGACGTCAGCAACATCGGCGATGGGCGGCAACGGGTGCGCGACGGCAATGGCAATACGCCAAACCGCTTCCAGGCCGATTATCTCGACCCCGTTGGGCGGACAGTCACGGTCTCGCTCCGCAAGCTGTTCTAGGGGGTGACCCACAAATGGGCTGCCCGGGTCGACGCTGTGGGATGTGCGCACAAGCGTTGGCGACCCGCAGGTCATGGATCCAATCACTTAGCGTCAGGAAAATGGTGCCAGAAGAGCTTGACTTGTGTTTAGCCAAGCAACTGATCTGACGAGCAGAATCATCGATCTTTTTGACCGCCGGAGCCCCTTATAGCACTTTCTTTATTCGTGGAAAAGGCTGGATGTACTTGGACGTTAAGTTCGAGTCCCGACCGGTACTGCGATGTGAGGGCGATGACCTTCTGCCAGAACAGTGGCGGCGTAAGATGGGTCGGTTGGGGACAGGCAGCGTTGAGGCAATCAACCTAGGAAGCTGCTCTCGCGGAGTGATTGCCGGGCACGGTAGCTACCGACCAGAGCCAGTCCTTCGCGAGCTTGGTTCTAAACGGCAGATTCTGACACAACTTGCCATTCGCTCTAGCGTGAAGCCACCTGGCAGCAACGCGCCTCGTTTTCAGCCACCGGCGAATGGAACTTCCGATCCTGAAAGTCGTCGTTTCTAAGTTCCTATCGAGATCCCGATAGGGTTCAGCGACACACTGAGTTCTGGACATGTAGCCCGTAAACCGATCCGTAGGAGCGAAGACGCCAACGATCTGCTATGGTCAGACCGCTGCATATAGAATTTGTGGCCGCGCGTGCGTGGAGAATCGATGCCAAAGTGGTTGAAGGCGGTACTGCACTTCTTGGTCGGCGAGCCGAATGTCCAGCGGCCAGCTTCCAGAACGTCCCGGCCGACAGGCGCTGCCTCGCGCCAGCGATCCTATCCGGTCGTCGGCCTCAAGGAGCATGCCGGAGAAGGTCGGCCGGAAAGGCTTCACTGGAAGGCGAGCCATCCCTCCACGATACGTCGCTTCAAGGCGGAGGTGACGTGCTCCCGCGGGCACGGCATCGCGCTTCGCGACCACACGATCGAAGCCGATGGCCGCGTCGTTCCCAGCATCGTGTGCAGGACTCCGGGCTGCGACTTCCACGAGATTGTCCGCCTCGAAGGCTGGCGGGCAGGCAGGATTCCCGCCGCGATCTAGGCAGCGAGGCAATCCGCTTCGCTGCGCAGATGGTCCGGCTCGATCCGAGTACCTTTGTCGTCGAACGCGTAGAGAAGCGATATCCGCTCACCGTTCCACTGGTAGCGATAGTGGACCGCCTGGAGGGTCTGCTCCAGAATCGACCCGTTCAGCACGGAGATCGCCGTCGCGCTGGGGCGTTCGATGGGGTGGAAGAGCACCCCGTCCACATCGTCCCCGATGGACTTGCCGAGCTCGCGCCCGCGGTCCCGCGCCTCCTCCGCGCCTAGGCCGCGCAGGTCGACGAACCGGCCAGACAGCGGCGTCTTGAACATCCGCATGTCCAGGCCGATCGGGCCCTCCGACGTGCAGGCGAGAAAGCGCTGACGCTTCGCCACCGAGATCGCCAGCGCCGTCTGGCGGTCAGCAGCGACCTCGAGGCACGGACGGTCGGCATCGAAAAAGGTGCTGCCGTCCGGATGGCCGTACGCGAAGGGAGCCAGGTTCCAGTTCTGGAGGCGCGCTGACGTCTTCGGGTCCTTGTTCTCGAGGCTAGCGATGCGAGCCTGCGACTGGAGGCGGGGGTTGGTCAGGTTCTCGATGTCGACCAGCGCGTTCAGGCGGTCGTTCGCGACCAGGCCTTCATACACTGAGACTGGCGGGAAGCGGGACGGGATGAGCCGGAAGGTTTCGCCCTTCCACGGCACGACGGGTCCGATCTCAGCCACCACGCTGGGCATCCAGGAAGCGCTTCACCTTGTAGAGGCTGGTGACCTTGCCTTCGAGCATCACGTCGAGCGCGCTGGCACCGTCGAAATACGTGTTCTTCTTGCGCACCCACTCCTCGCCGCGCTCGTCAACGGTGAAGAGGATCCGCAGCGATTTCCAGATGCCGAAGATATAGGAGAGCCGCTCCTGCGTGTCGGCGGGCAGGTTGCCGCCTTCCTTCTTCCATTTGAAGAAGGTCGAACGACCGGGAGACCCTAGCAGCAGGATCTGCTCGTCGGTGGAAAGGCCCCACCGCTCGGCCATTGCGAAGAAGGCTTCCAGCTCGGCTGGAATCCCTGATCGCACGACGACTGCATGGGCGTCGGGGGCGCTTATCGCCATCTCAAACTACTCCTTTGTCCATATGTGGACTTGACGCCGCAATTAGTCCCGATGCATACAGAGTCCAGATCGAGACCGATGAGACACTTTAGTCCAGATACTTCGATCGTCAAGAGTCCCGGCGGCGTGGTCGGCATCGTACTGGAGCAAAAGACATAATGACCATCTTCGACCCTGGGCGCGATCGCGCCGCCGACGAGTTCCCCGTCAATGGCGAGCTCATCAAGTTCGACGACGCCATCATCAGGGTGCGCGAGGCGCTCAATGCTGCCGGATTGACGCCCGCCAGCGAGCATCAGGCCGTCATGATCGAGAACGGACGCACCACCCATATGACCACGGACGCTAAGATCGTCCTCGCCGATCATCCTCATGGTCAGCTGCGCGCCGCCCTGTCCGACGAGGCCTACGCCTTCACCGTGAACGAGATCGGGCAGATCTGGCCCACGGATCAGATCGAGACGGACGAGTTCAACCGTATCTGGCCGGCCCCCGAGGGGCAGGACTGGGTTCTGGAGCGGAAGGACGAACCGGACGTGGTTCTCCGGCCGGGCAGCACCATCGCGTTCGGCCCGAAGGGCGTCGAGCACGTCGTCTCGCGCAAGCATCACGGTGCCGACAAGCTGCTGGTGACGGTCATGACGCTCAGCGGCGTGTTCCCGGCCGAAGGAGGTCTGCGCGTCAAGAGCGACGAGACGATCTCCTCCGTGCTGGAGAAGGCGGCGCGGAAGCTCGACCTCGCCGACACGTCGGGTTGGGTCGTCAGCGTCGCAGGCAACGACATCAACGCCTCGCTGAGCTTCGGGCAGGCGGGCCTGACCGGTACCGTCGAACTCGACTGGATGCCGCGCGAAGGTGGCGGCGGCAATGCTTGAGCTGATCTCGCGGGCGGCGTTCGAGGCGGACGTAAGCCGCCTCGACGTCGCCGCCGTGCGTCGCTGGGGGTGGGAGATCGTGTCGGCGAAATACCCCGTCTTCGACGTCATCTTCCACCATCCGACCGCGGCGGCGCTGCGCCTGCGGTTGGAATGCGAGCAGTGGAACGAGCTGTCGCCCAGCATCCAGCTCCTGCGTGCCGACGGCACGCCGGTGGATGCGGCGCCGCCTTCAGTGGGCAGCATCTTTCATCCTTGCCCCCATCCGGTGACGGGGCGTCTGTTCGTGTGCATGCGCGGGGTGCGGGAATACCATACCCATGAAAGCCACTTCACCGAGGCATGGTCGAACTATCGCGGCACGTCGGGCAACGATCTCATCGGCATCGTCACCCAGATCTACCGCTCATGGAAGAAGGCAGTAGGATGACCACGCTAAGCTGCACCACCGACACGCTCGCACGAACGATCGACATCCTGCGTACGGGCGGCGCACGTTCCGAGGAACGCGCCGTCCTCTGGCTGGGGCCTGTCTCCGGTATCCGCGAACCGATCCCGGTCACGGAGGTCTACGAGCCCGATCAGATTACCGACATCGACTATTTCAAGCTGGCGCCTGCAAGCCTGCGCGCCCTGATGAATCATCTGCGCGGCGCACGTCTGAAGATACTGGCGCAAGTCCATAGCCATCCCGGTCGTGCCTTTCATTCGGAGGCCGACGACGAATGGGCGATCGTCCGCCATGTCGGCGCGCTTTCGCTGGTGCTGCCGGAATTCGCTCGCAACACAACGCCGGCGAACTTCGCGGAGCAGGCCGCCAGCTATCGCCTTTCGGGCGAAAACGAATGGGTTCGCGTACCGACGTGCGGTCCCGACGGATGCATCGGAGTAGTGGGATGATCACCGCCAGGCAGGAGAATGCGCGGATGCTCGCGTCGGCGCTCGGCATCGACGAGGATGCTGCATCGGCCCGTTTGGAAGGCCGCATCCTGGTCACGGTGGAGGAGCGCGCTTCCTGCGCCGACTGGGCTCGGGAGGTCTGCGATCTGCTCGATCGCACCATGGCCGTGACGCGCGATCCGGCCGACGACGTGAAGGTCGAACTCGTCGTCGGCAATGCCGCACCGCGTTCGAACGCCACGCGGCTGTACGCGAGGATCAACGCCTCGAAGGCGGTGATCGGCCTCGAACCGTCGAAGACGGCGTCCTCCGATCCGCACCCGCTCTTCGCGGCGATCGCGGCGTGTCCGACGGCGGCGGCGGCTCTTTCTCTTGCGATTGGCGCCGAGGAACTTCCGAAGGTCAGCCTTCCGATCACCGTATGGATCGACCAGCTCGGCGTCCCGCGCGAGGCCCTGGATGCGTCTATCGACCTGGACGGCGCAGTGCTGATCGGCGCGGGCGCCGTCGGCAACGCGTTCCTGCGGGCGCTGCGTCATATCGACGCCCGGGGTACGCTACCGATCGTCGATCCCAAGGCAGTCGGCGGCGGTAATCCGAACCGATGCCTCTATTTCACCGAGGCCGACGTCGGGCAACCCAAGGCTGAAACTTTGGCCCGGAACGCCAGCCCCGATTTCCCGCGTGTCGCGCTAATTCCCTTCAACGGGGATTTTCACGACTACGTTGCGAAGAATGGCCCTCAGCGCACTGCGATCGTCACCGTCGATAGTCGTCGCGTCCGTCGCGCTATTCAGACCGAAGTTCCCGAACGCGTGTTCGACGCGTCGACCACCGATATCCGGGCGGTCGTCGTCCATTCGCACCGCCAACCGACCGCCGATGCATGTCTTTCGTGCATCTATCGCCACGTCCCCGATGAGCACGCACGGGAACGTGCCATCGCCGACGGGCTTGGGATCAGCCTGGACATGGTCAGGGAAAGTCTCATCTCCGCGGATGCGGCGGCGCTGATCGCTGGCGCCAACGCGGAAATACAGGCGGCGGCGATCGAGGGCATGGCCTATGACAGCCTGTTCAAGCAGCTGTGCGCCGAGCAGGCGTTGAAATCCGCTGAGGGCAAGCAGGTTCTCGCCCCTTTCGCGTTCGTCAGTGCTCTTGCCGGCAATCTGCTGGTGGTCGAGATGTTGCGCGTGCAGACCGGTCTGACAGACACCAATTACTGGCAGGTCGATCCATGGGGGTCACCCATCGGAAAGCTCCGCAGCTGCCGCCCCCGCATCGTCGACTGCGAATTCTGTTCGATCCCGCACTTCGTGGCCATCGCCGACCAGCTCTGGAGGGAGAAATCGGAGGCGGCGTGAGGAGTCGAGACGCTGGTCGCAGCAAGCGAACGACCGTTTTTCACTGCGAGCCTCTCTAAAGTGACCCGTCGGCAATCGGCCCAATTTCTGCCAACCCGCGGCGCCGGTCACGCAACCGCTATTCGTCCCTTCCTGGCGAGAGCTGCCGTTCGAGCTATCGCTCTGGAGCGGCAGGATTGTCGCAAGAACCGACTACGATTGGAGGGTCCGATTTCGCGCACGGGGCAATCTCGTTCGCATGGTGATAAGGTGTGCGCCCGGCCGCCTCAGGCAGGCGCTGGAGGGAAGAAGCCGGAATCAGCTTGGACGATAAGTTCGAGTCCCGACCTCGTTACGGCGGGCCGAAGGCGGTGATCTTCTGCCGGAACAGCTACTGCAGAAATGGGTCGGTTACGAATTGGTAGCTGCAAGGCAATCACTTAGGGAATCTGCCGTCGTCGGTTGACTTGCCGAGCACGGCAAGTGCCGACCAAAGATAGTCGCTGAGGACCGCGCTAACCAACGTCAGGTATCGACGGAAGATGCCATCTCGCCTGTTCCGAGCGAACCGTCTCTTGAAAGGGAGCGCCGCCACGTCCGCACCGACGTCGTCGCGAACGACGTCTTAGTGGCGGTCGATCTCCTGAATGGGATTTATCGTTCCTGCATGGCGCACATGCATGCGCCAGGCCGAAAAGGATCAAGGTCGCCGATCAAGTGCGCCCGCCGTTCGGTTCCTCGATAAACGAGCATGCCCACGATTGCGCGCGAACCATGTCCACCATGTCCTGATCGTACTTGAACAACGGTACGTGCAGGTGCCGGCCCGCTAGCGAGATCGCTCCTTCTTCCCACCGGGGGTCGGCTTCCACGAAATAGCGCAGCTCGATTCCTTCCAGGTGGAGGAGGAGCGCATCTATGTCCACCAGCTCCCCTCGGGCACGCATCTCGCCGAGCGCAAGCGACAGGAGCGGCAGCGTGATCCGCGCGATCCCTAGCGCGGGATCGAAGATCTCGGGTGCACCGAAGCACGACCGCGCGAGGATGCCGTGCCGGATGTCAGCCACCGCAACAGGCCGCCCGACGGCGGCACTCGCGATAGCTTCCTGCTCGGTAACCTCAAGTGCGCGGAACTTCTCCACTTGGCCGATGCCATCGCGAATGCGATCGGCCAATCGCTCCGTCAGGCGAGCCCCCTGCGGTGGCAGCGTTCCTTTGGCCTGGATGAGCAGCACCGGCCCGGTCTCGCCAGCGACGACCAGGTCGATTTCCCCACCCGCATAATCGTAGCTTGGACGGAGGAACCAGGGATGGCTTCGCCGCAGGAACTCGATCGCCTGGCGGATGAGCACCGGCTCCAGCTCGTGGGAGACGTGGTTCGCATAGGTGCGGGCATCCAGCGTGGAGAAGGCGAAGACGGCATTGCGGAGATGGAGGAAGTTCAAGACTAGGATTGGTGAGAAGACGTAGCTCTTCTCGAAGCGCGCGAACGGTGGGAACAGGCCATCCCCGCCGTTGTGGCGCTGGCGATTGCCGGAAATCAACGCAGAAGAATCGGATGAAGCGCTCGGCATCTCCGGGCTCGGCGGCCGACAGCCTCGCGATCAGCCCGACCAACCAGTCTGCCTCGACGTTGCACGAGATCCATTCGAGGGTCTCGTCGGAGATGCCCTTCCCGTCATTGTCGCGGTTGGACGTCGCCCCGAGGATCATCGATATCTCGAGGGCCAGCTCGGCATAAGCGAGGATCGCTGCGCGAATGCGATAGAAGCCGGAATATCCCGACCCGAAGATGCGCTCCATGCCTTGGGGCGCGACGAGGTTAGGCTCGGCGAGCGAGAAGAGCAGCGCCTCGATCTTGCGGCCCAGCAACGGGCCGACCAGGTCCCAGTTCGCATCTGGGAGATCCCGCACGATCTCGCGCAGGACAGGATCCAGTACCAGACCGCCCTGGCCTGCGCGTAGCTCGGGTCCTTGAGGACCTCGGTGCCGATCCTAAAGCTGCCCATGAGCAAGCGGCGCCAGGATCAATCGTTCACATCCGTGTCGATGACCGCCCGATCCTGACGGAAGCTGCCGTTTAGGTTAATCGAAGCCTGTGTGGGCAACAAGCCCATGACACCTAAACGATAGCGAGCCAGTCGGTCGATTGCTACAAGAGTTCTTGTAAAAGCACGGATACTTTCATGCTACGAGTTTTTCAATCTTCTTCTAGCCACGAACAGTTGATCGAGTTCGATCGCGCGGCCGTTGTCAATAATTTTCGAGTTGGCAGACAAACCAACATTATATTCGATACGAATGTGATGATCGAAATAGAGATGGCCTATCGAACAGAACAGCCACATAATAAACTTAAAGAAGCGGGCATTGCTCAATTTGCTAAAATGATATCGAAATATTCTAAATACGGCGTCTTCATATCTCCAGGTGCGGCATACCAGGAACTGCCGCCTGCACGCAGGGGGGCTGTCGAGATCGCATTCAGCAAGATGCTAAGATACTACCTTCCACATTTTAGATATGATCCAAACGCAAGGCCTATGCCTTTTACGGGCGAAAGCACAGTCCCCGAGGTGTTTTCAGAACTCCCGAGCGAAATGCAAGAATTTAAGTCATGCCCGTATGCCTCGCTGATGGCCATAAACATCATCCATCGTTCAAAGATCCTTGATCCCATCGAGAAATTCATTGCTTATATCGATTACTGTTCTGAAGTACTCAATCTAATTAGCGTAAAGGAAGCGTCAATCGCGAGATATGTATTTTCGCCAGACGTAGGAATGACCGACTCTCTTCGAGACCGAAAAAATGCCATAATGAGCAACTTTGCTAAAATTAAAAAAGGAGGCGGGAAAGGCTTATCTACAAGCGAGCTTATAAAGCGCATATCGCTGAACGGCGCCAATGATCTGATCATAATAACCGCTGCAGATGTCGTAAACAATACTAGAAAGCAGAATAACCACGATCTTATTGAGCACGATGTCTGGATCGCAACTAGCGATGAAAAGCTCTACGCGTTCTGCCGCGCATGCCCTAGCTTCCTCTTGGAAGACAGGACGGGGGCCATGGCTCGATTTCTTGACGTGCATGAAGATATCACTGGGACGCGTTACTGGAAGAAATCGGCCGAAATTTTAGCCGGGAGGCTCCAAGAGCGTCGAAGCAAAGTTGGCTTCAATGATGATATGAGCGTAATTGTGCAGGCCGCTCTGCAGGCCGAGGCCTTGCTTTTGGAGGGTGATGCGGAAAGTTTCTTCCAAACCCGGTCATGGCGACATCGGCCATGAGAGCCTGTTTCGATGAGCGGACGATATTGTCGGTCTAGCCAGGCTGAACAGGTCGATCCGCACGAAATACAGACCGGCGAACTGTCGTCATGGAGAGAAGCGCACGCGCCTGAAACGCATGGGCATTGATGGGAGGCATATGGGAGTCGCACCGGCCAAGGTCGTGGCATCGCTGCTAGAAAATGGCAGCGAGGAAGGTCACCTCGAGGAGATCGATCGCCGTCTCGCCCACGCAACGCATGTCATCTGCATCGTCGCTTTTGCCAAATACACCGGCTGGGGGTTCATCAAGAACGCGCTGAGGGAACGCGCCGCGAAGGGCCTGAAGGCGACGTTCGTCATTGGTCTGAACTTCTACCAGAGCGAACCGGTGGTGCTTCGCGGGATTCGGCGCCTGCAGTCCACAGCCAATGCCAACGGCGGCGAGATCAAGCTCTACATCAGTGAGCAGAGCGGAGCGACGCTTCATCCGAAGGTCTACTGGATCAAGGGGCGGAGCGGCCAGACGCTGATCGTCGGCTCGGCCAACATGACCTGGGGCGGCCTGTCCGGCAATCACGAACTCTCCGCTCTCCTGACAGGATCCGCCGCCAAGCAGGAGGCTTGGCTCAGGCGCTGGATCGATGCCCGGATCAAAGCGCATGACATTGTCGAGGCGACCGAGGAACTCATCAAAGCCTACGAGAGGCGCCGCGATATTCACCAAGCCGCGATGAAGATCGCCGAGCGGAAGGCGTCACGCGCGATGGAGGCCAAGCCGGGCGATCCTGTCACGCTGGCTGCTCTTCTGGTCGAGATGCGTGCCGACAAGGGTTCGGAGGGGTTCGATGCATCGACGAAGCGGCGGAGGGAGAATCTGCTCAAAGCCCGAGGCCAGTTGGAGGTCCTGACCCGGAAGCCTGACCTCAAGCGGCGTGGGTTTCTGGACGCATATGAGGAACTAATAGGGTATTGGCACTCGAGCGGCATGGCGCGCGGTAAGACGACAGTCGCAAAGAAGCCCGCGCAATTCCAGGCGGCCCTTCGCGCGCTAGTCGCGGAGCAGTCGGACGACCCGGCTCTGCTCTTCGATCTGCTCAAAGCCCATTTCGCCAAGATTCCGCGCGCTGGAACCAACGTGCTGACCGAAATCCTACATGTCCGAGATCCCGCTCGGTTTCCGGTCATGAATCAGAACTCGGTCAAGGGAATGGGCCTCGCCAATATCACCGATTATCCCCGGCTTCCAAAAAAGGCGACCGTCGACGGGGCCCGCTACGCGCGGTTCGCCGCACATGCTGAAGCGCTTCGGAACAGTCTCGACTTGGTCGACCTGAGCGAACTCGATGCACTCTTCAACTACGCCTACAGTCGGACCGGCGATGAGGATGACGACGAATAGCCGCGCTTGCACACGACACCTACGGTATCGATTTCCTGCTCCATGGAAAGGGTTTCGTGCTCGGCCTGCCGCTCGAGCCGGATTGGTTGTCTGCCCTTTATTTCAGCGAGCGCTAAGGTAGTACTTCCCGGCATCGCGGCGGCAACCATAACTACTGAAATTGGGGCGCTCATTCGTCCAAATCGGTCTTTGAGATGAAAACACCGGCCCCCCGAAAAGGCGCCTACCTAAAGCGATGACGACCACTTTCGCTAGCAGCGCCCCGCCAAACAGATGTGGTGGGTCTTCTGCAATCCAGGGACGGTAAGCGGCGCTCTCAGACCTTGTTCAGCAGCAAATGGCCGAAGACGGGTAAAAGTTCGCGCACCGCCGTAGATTTTTAAGATCGGATCCATAGAGTTGGAGACGGAGGGGGATTGATGATGGCATCAATAGCGGCGCTTGCGAGACACTTGTCCGGGCATCCCGCGTGAACGCGCCGGTGGGCAGCCTTGTCAACGTCGCAGCGCTCGGCCAGTTGGGTGTCGGCAAGCTCCATAAATATGATGAGCTTGGACGGGCGGTAGTCCACTTCGGCGGTGAAGGCACACGGACGCTGGCGCCCAGGACTCCGATCGCGCGCGCGCGCCTCAGCGAATCCACGCCGGTTCGATTCAAGACCGCTGCAGGCGTGGTTACCACGGGCGACATTGTCGACTTCCTGATCGAGCGTGAAGACGGAGGTTTTGTCTACCGGGTTCGCTCCGACGGCGAAATGCACGACGTCTGGGAAGGGCTGATCATGCCGATCGGTGAGACAACCGATCCCATGCAGTTGTTAAAGGCGTATCGCTGGGACACGCCGCGAAGCTACGTCGCTCGCTGGTCGATGGCGGACATTTATGGCCGTTGGTGCGCGGCATCGGGCGGGCTGCCTGCGATGCTGGGTGCCCGGGTATTGCCGCTCGGACATCAGATATATGCGGCACGTCGCGTCCTGTTCGATCGCACGCCGCGCTTCATCCTGGCCGACGAGGTCGGTCTCGGGAAGACGATCGAGGCCGGCATGATCATCCAGGCGCTGCAAGCGGAGAGGCAGGACTTCAGCGTCCTTGTTGTGGCGCCGGGGTCGATGTCGCGCCAGTGGCTCACAGAAACGTATCTTCGCTTCGGAGCGCGCGCCTACCATCACATTGATTGTGCGAGAATGGCCGAGGAGAGTCGCGCCTCGCTGAGCGCTCTCGTTAACGGTCAGCGGCTGGTCGTCGCCACCACGGCGCTTGAAGCCCACACTGAGCTTGCGGAGATGATCACCGCTCGCCGCTGGGATATGGTCGTGATCGACGAAGCGCACCAGATCCCGCCCGATCACGCCCTCTACCCCCGGTTGGAGCAACTTTCACGACAATCCGATGGGCTCCTTCTCCTATCTGCGACACCCTCCAAGCGCGACATGGCCGGGCTCGTGGGCCTGCTCGCATTGGTTGCGCCCGACGCATTCGCGGATGAAACGGCTGACAGTTTCCAGGCGAAATATGACCGCCAAAGCGCGGTCTGGGATCGTCTCAACTTTACCCGCAAGCTGATTGACGCAACCGCAACCGAGGGTCGTGAACTCGACCCCGATGAAGTCGAGTTCGTCGCCGAGGAGTGGGTGGGCCTGATCGAAGGGGACGACCTGTTCGATGCCCTTCTGAAACGTATGCGAGCCGGCGAAGCGGAGGCCGCGATCGAGCTCATCGCCTACGTGCAGGAGTTCCACCGGCTCGATCACCGGATTATCCGGACCCGGCGCGCGACCCTGGCGAGCGAGACCACCAGTTGGCCGGAACGAACCTTGGTGGAGCTGCCTTGGTCGGCCAGCCAAGCCGAAGCTATTTTTCTGAACCACCTTGAAGAACTGCCACAGGGCGACGGGGCTGAAGCCAAGGCGCTGCGCGCTCTTTACCAGCGGTTCTGCTCAACCTCTCCTAAGGCGGCGGTTCGCTTCCTGGAAGAGCGCCGAGAAGCGCTCGATGATGAGCCGGGCGGGGCTGCGGGCGACCCGATGGCGAGAATAGCGGCTGATACCGGCCCCAATGACGAGCCGATCATTCTCGCCGAACTCGTCCGGAGTCTGACTCGCCTGGATGGTGAGGAAAGCTGGCTCCGCACCGCTCTTGGTCTCGCGGAAGCCTGGCATCAGGAGGGCGGCTTCAGCCGTGCCGATCTCCTCGCCGACTGGCTGACGGACCATCTACGTGATCCCGAAAACCAGGTCTTGGTCTTTGTGCAGGATGCCGAAGCTGCCGATGACCTCGCCGACCGCCTCGAAGCTCGGCATGGCAAGCATGCGGTCGCGCGCTTTCATTGCGAAATTGACGAGGAAGACCTCGCGAGCACGGCATTCCGGTTCCAGCATGACAAGAGCTGCCGCGTGCTCGTGTCAGACGAACTGGGTGGTGAAGGCCGAAATTTCCAGAACGCCTCTGCCGTCGTCCACTTCGACGTCCCGGTCTCCTGCGCACGGCTCGAACAGCGCATCGGCCGGCTGGACCGCGTCGGTCGGCAGAGCGATCGCGAGGTTCTTTCGGTGATCCTTGAACCTGCAAGCTCCGCGGACCAGGCCCTGCTGGAAACCCACCGCGACGTCTTCCGGGTCTTCAATCGGTCAATCGGCGGCCTGGAATTCACTCTCCCCAAGCTGCAACTTCAGGTGCAGGCGGCCTACGGCGAGAGCCCCTCGGCCTTGCGGGCGATCACTGGCGACCTCCGTGCGGAAGTCGACGCGTCGCTCAGCGCCACCGACGAGGCATTCGATATCTCGCTCGACGCGACCAAGCCGCAGCTCGAACGATCCATCGCCCTGGTCGCGGGGACCGAGGACGAGAGCGACACGGCGGAGAGCGCATCGACGTTGCGGTCCTGGGCCTCGCGCTTAGGGATCCAAACGAAGAAGCGTGACGATGGAAGCAGCGAGTTTCGATGGACCAACGGCTCGCTCAATGTCAGCAGCGATCGATTGAAGATCGGCGCGGGCACCGACTCGGAAAGCCGCCTCCTCTGCGGAACGTTCGCCCGGCAGACGGCGCTTGCACGTGACGACCTGCAATTTTTCGCGCCTGGTCACAGCCTGATCGATACGATGATTTTCGAGGCCGAGCATGGACGGCACAGCCGGGTGACGGCATTCATGCTCGAAGGCTTTGCCAAGCATAAGGGCACCTTGCTCCTTCAGGTGCTCGCCCGGTCGGTTCTCGACGAAAGGCTTTGGCAGGGCCATGACATTGGTCCGGGCATCGCCGCACGAGCACGCTCGCTCCTCTGGCCCGAAGTCACCGCCGAGATCATGCTGCTCCGTGACGGTCGCGGCGCCCACCAGGATATCGTCACTCACGCGGGTCTTCGCGGCTTCCTTGATCACCCGCGGAGGGACCTGACCTTGAGACCGATCGAACCGTCGATGGTCAGCGAGCTGCCGTTTCTTCCGGAACTGTGGAACTCGATCGACAAGTCCGTTCCCCTGGCCCTCGCATCTATCGAGAAGCGCCGGGCAGCCACTGCCCACGAGCGCGGCGATGCGCTTGAAACGAGCCTGAGAGGCGAGCTTGGGTTCCTGCGATGGCAGGCGCGTACCGCTAAGGACCAGGACGCTGCTGATGCTTTCCAGGCCGCCATCGACGCGAGGCTGGCCCTTATACAGTCCACTCGCTCGCCGCGCACCGATCTCCTCGGCCTGGCCTTGATTGCCCTGGTCTGAGAGCCATGACAGCGACCGTCCGAAAACCCTGGTATATTCAAGCGCAGCAGCGCGCGGTGCGCGCATTCAGTGCGAGCAGCGAGCCAGGCGATCGCGGCGCCATGCTGCGTGAGCTTTGTCGCCTCCACGGTGGTTATCTGGATCTCACCGGAAGCGAATTCGCGGTCACCGACAATGATCTGGTGAATTTGCCGCGCTTCGGGCTGAAGCGGGTGACGGTGCCCGCTAGCGACGCTCTCATCATCGATGACGCCGAAGCTCTCCCAATCGCCGGCCTGTCCGATGTCCTGAGGCTCGATCCGACGCCGCGTCAGACTTATCCGTCTGCTTGCGCCGACGCGTTGCTACTGCGTCACAGCCCGTTTGACGGCTATCGCGCGCCCACGCAGAAGGCGGCGATCCGCGCACTGGCGACAATGCCTGATGGTGCCACGCTCCTCGCAACGCTTCCCACCGGCGCGGGCAAGAGCCTCCTGTTTCAACTCGCTCCTTTGTTGGCCTCCGCCCCAGGGGCATGCTGTGTCGTTATCGTTCCGACGGTGGCGCTCGCGCTTGCCCATGTCGACAGCCTGAGGACGATCCCTGGGCTCGAAGCGAGCGACTGCATCTATGGCGATCAGGACCAAGCCACTCGTTCGGGAATCTACAATGCGTTCGGCCGCGGCGAAGTGCCGGTGCTCGTCCTCTCACCCGAAGTGGCTTTGGGCGCCGCGCGCGAACTCCTGATCGAGGCCGCTCAGGATCCCAGCCAGAAGCTTCCGGGTCTCGACGCGCATTTGACGACCTTCTTCGTCGATGAGGCGCACATCATCGAATCCTGGGGACGGTCCTTCCGGCCGGACTTTCAGCGCCTGCCCGGGTTGGTCGAGGCGCTGCGCGACTCCAATCCGGCCCTGCGCACGGTCCTTCTCTCTGCAACGGTCAACGACGCTGCCCGAGCCGAACTCAAGCGCGCTTACGGTGCCGCCGAGTTTCTGGCCGTCGAGGCGAAAGTCGCCCGCTACGAGTTCGATCTTGTTCACGCTCGCATTGAAACCGCTGCCGAACGCGACGCCTTGCTGGTCCGATTGATCGATCGGCTGCCGCGACCGGCGATCATTTACACGACACTCGTCAAACACGCTGAGCGCCTTCACGACGCGATCAAGGCCAATGGCTATAAGCGGCTGGCGCTCTTCACCGGCCAGGTCGACGACGGCACGTCACGACTGCGGATCGTCAGTGATTGGCGCGCGGGGAATATCGATCTCGTCGTTGCCACGTCCGCCTTCGGCATGGGTATCGATAAGGACGACGTCCGCGCGGTGATCCACGCCTGCGTGCCCGAGTCTCCATCTCGCTACTATCAAGAGATCGGCCGGGCGGCGCGCGATGGAAATCAGGCGCTTGCCCTCATGCTCTGGACCGACGATCGCGGGGTCGCCGGAGATTGGCGACAGGCGCGACGCTTGTGGTCTGGCGGGTGGCTCCGCCCTGCGATGATGCTCAAGCGATGGCGCGCAATCGTCAGCGCTGCCGATGCGCTGGGCGAGAGCACGATCGTGTCAGGCATGCGCCGGTTGGTCGTGCCCCTCGACGCGGCACATGAGGATCTTGCCGCCGGCGACACCGACTATAACCGCGACTGGAACCGGAGCCTGCTCAACATGCTCCAGCGGGCCGACGCGATCACGATCCAAGCGACAGAGAGTCGGGGCGACGTGCCGGTCTGGCATGTGGACATACGAGAGCCGCTACTGCTCGATGCCGGGGAGAACGACGCCTACTGGGCGGGAATCGCGGATCTGCGAACGAAGGAGCGATCTGCCGCGCTGTCGGACCTCGACAACTTCAAGGCCGCGATCTTCAAGCCACAGATCTGCGTCTCGGCCGCCATTTTCGAATTGGTCGAAGCAGGAAGCCCACTGGTGCCGCCCTGCGGCCGCTGCGCCTATTGCCGCGGCCGGGGGATGGCGTCACCGAAGCTGGATGACATTCACTTCGAGGGGTTGGATCGGCGATGGAAGCATTCCCTGCGCGAGAGCGGGTTACGTCCTGGGGTGTCCATCCTTCATCCGTCGCGTGATGACGGAACGATCAGCGATGATCTCATCGAAGGGCTGATCAGTGCGGGCATCGAGCAATTTGTCGTCCAAGATCATCTTGCCGACGATTTCGCACACCGGCTTGTCCCGTTCGCCTGCCGCTATGGATTGGTCAGCAGCCATGCCGACGTGCAGGGAGACTGGCACCCGGCGCTGTTGCCCACCGCAGTCTTCATCGACAGTCAAAGCCGCGTCGAGCGGCTGATCGAGCGGATTGAAGGCTGGGCCGCTTCCAATCCCGCGCAGCGACTGATTATCGTCGCACCGCCAGAAGCAGCCGTCCGCGGCAAGCCGATCGTCAACATCCTCTCGAGTAGCGCACCCACCAGCGAGGCGGCGCTTCGAGCCTTCGTCAAGGAAGTGCTGCCCCAATGAGCCTGCTGAGCGACACCAACTATTCTCCGCAGCGCGTCTACGCCTTGCTCCGCCTGCTCGAGGCACAGGATGGGCAACTTGGCTTCGACAGTATTCGGACCTGGCTGAAGCCGACGCTCCGCGGGGTGGAGCAAAAGGGGTCGGAGGAGCACACCAACATCCGACAGCTGCTCGGTGCCACCGCCAGCCTCGGATTGATCGAATCCCCATCTCAGAATCAATACAAGCTGACGGCGCCCGTCCCGGCGACGATCGAGGGATTTGCCGATGCCGTTCACGATCGCCTTGTTGCGCTCGATGCGGACCATGCCGACTCGATCGTGCTCGAAGCGTACGCTGCGATGGTGGTGCTGACCGAGGCGGAACAGGGCACGTCATGGCTGGACCTCAATGCCAAGGACCGAGCGGCCAAGATCAACAAGGCTGTCCCAGCGGCCGACGCTGACGAGGAGGATGAGCAGAAGAAGCGGTTCAATGCGACCAAATCCTCTCCGTGGAAGCGCTGGATGATCTTCCTCGGCTTAGGGGTATCGATGCCAAGGAGCGACTTCTACCCCTACCCAGCCCAGCGCCTTGAGCGCGAGGTCGTTCGGCTGAGGTCGGAGCAATCCCTTCCCAAGGCGCTGGAGATCGAGGCCTTTATCGGGCGTATCGCCGAGCGGATGCCGTATCTGGATGGTGGCCGCTTATTCCTTGCGTCCGTCGAGCGTGTGCGACTGCCGCCGCTTGGACGACGTGTGTCTCGCGTGTTGAGCGGAACCCTCCGCGATCTTCACGATGACAAGCGTCTGGTGCTCGATGCCATCGGCGATGCGAAGGAGACCTACGCCCTGACCCAGGAGCCGCATCCCGTGAGGAACATCAAGGCCGTGACGCTGGAAGGACAGGCCAACAATGGCTGAAGCAATGCATGGTACCTGCTGGACCGAAGACCGCGCGCATGCGGTGCTTCGCTCGGTCGCGCTGGCGAATGACGAAGCGGAGTTCCTTGCCGTTCATCAGCCCATCCGCGACTTTCAAGTGTCTACGACAACCGGTCGGGGCATCGAGGCAAGCGATGAAGCTCTGCTCGCCGACCTTTCCGACCCAGAGACGCGTTACGCCTTTTGCATCGTCGAAGGCGAGCCTGGCGCAGGCAAATCGCATCTGATCCGGTGGCTGGACGTCAAGTGGAACGCGGACGATCTGGTGATGCTGATCGAGCGTGCCGACGGGAGCTTGACCGGCACGCTCAGGCAGTTGCGCGATCAACTCGGCGCCCAATACGGCTACCTCTTCGAGAACCTAGCTCAAAGCGTTGAAGCTTCGTTCGATGGGCGCGTGAAGCTGTTTCACGCCAATCTGGCGGCGTCGCTTAGCAAGTCCTTTTTCGAGACCCCGATGGGGGATGAGGATTGGTGCGCCACGTGGGAGCTCGAACGCCTGATCGGCCATCAGGCCGTTCAGGAGAGATGGGGCGGACCGGAGCGAATCCTCAAGGTCATGTCAGGGGACGGCGGACAGCGTAACTCGGCCTCGGCAAGCTTCAACCTCTATGACATTGCCGACCTCGCACAGGTCCAATTGGCGGTCGAAGGCCTTCCTCCCAAGGCGCTGATGCTGATGCGCACCTTGAAGAAGGAGACCGACCGTATCGCCCCGGCGAGGGCGGCAGATGTGCCTGCCGCTGAACTCGAACTCGATGAGACGCTCGAGATCCCGCAAGCCCGCAGGCTGCTGAAGGCTCTCAATGATCGTCGCAATTTCGCGGTTCAGCACATTCTCGGCATCACGGTTGATGGTCTCCGAGACATGTTCTTCAAGCTGCGCAAGGAGTTGCTGAAGGAGAAGCGGCGACTGGTCCTGCTGCTCGAGGACGTCACGAGCTGGGAGGGCATCGACGGCCAATTGATCGACTCCCTGGTCGTCGATGCGAGGACGCGAAGCGACGTCTGCGACATGATCTCCGTGGTGGGCATGACGCCGCTGTACCTGAAGGGCATCCAGGGCAACTACAGCGGCCGGATCACGCATGTTCTGCGTCTGGGCAGGGTGCGGCAGTCAGGTGGGTTCCAGGAAACAATTCAGCTTGCCACAGAGGAGTCGCAGGCCGAGTTCGCGTCACGTTATCTTCGGGCCGTGCGGATCGACCGACCGGAGTTGGAGGCTTGGCACAAGGCCGGCGCCCATCCGGAGACAGTCCCCAACAAATGCCAGACATGTGCTGGCCGTGATGCCTGTTTCGCGGCGTTTGGCGCATCGGACGGGATCGGGCTGTTTCCGTTCAATCGGAACGCCATCACGAACATGTTCGAAAAGCTTGAGGATCCGAAGGGGACACAGAGCCTCCACACCCCGCGAGGGATGATCCAAGGCGTGCTCG
This sequence comes from Sphingomonas sp. IC-56, assembly GCF_021043375.1. Taxonomy (GTDB): domain Bacteria; phylum Pseudomonadota; class Alphaproteobacteria; order Sphingomonadales; family Sphingomonadaceae; genus Sphingomonas. Next base: position 137,374 of record NZ_JAJNDV010000003.1, on the reverse strand, counting down.
CGCCCGTGCTCCTTTATCCGTCCCGCCTTGAGGCGGGCGAGTTTCCACCTGCGGAAATCGAGTTCTCCGAATGGATGCCCGAGCGCTCGCTGCAGCCGAGCGGCTTCCTCGCTCAGGTGATCGATGCTGCCGAGCCCGACGTTGGTCGGCGGGAACAGCTGCGTCGGCTCATGATGCTGTGGGGCGATCGCACGAGCGAAGTTCACGTCGGCGTGACTGGGGAAGGCATGCGCTCCGTCTCGGGTGTGGCGGAGGGCGTCTTCGAGGCTTTCCGGCTTCCTTGGCTCGGCGAGGGCCTGGACTCGGCTGGAACCCCGTCGCCTCCTGTGGCCGTGCAGTCGGGCGCGCCGGCTTCGGAGGTGCCAGCGCCGGAGGCGCCCGCAGGCCGCACTCCGGCTGCCCCGCCTCCGCCATCACCTACGCCTATCAGCCCATTGAGCGCGACAACTTCTGGACGGTCGAGTCCGTCTGGCGGAAGGTCGTCGCCAACGAATCCAGCTGTCTCTACGACGCGCCTCAAAGCGCTCGCCGAGCAAGCGCTGCTCTGGCGTGATGGGAAGCCGATCAGCGATCCGAGTGCCTGGGAGATCCTGCTAATTGACCTGATGAACGAGGCACGGGAACTGCTTCCCGAGCCGCGGTTCGGGCTTTGGGAACGCGTCTTTACCAAGGACAATGTGAAGCTGGAGGGGTCGGGCAGAACCGACATTCGGCACTTCGTCATTCCACGCGAAGATTGGGCGACCCGCGGGATCGAAGCCTACATCACCAATCGGCTGGGCACAGCCCTCCAGCCGCTGCAGCTGGAGAGCCACCGCCGCGCGATTGCGAGATTGTTGCGACGTCTGGCCGAACTCGCATCGGCGCAGCTGGAGCGTCGCTTGGCTCAGGACGGACCATGGTCAATTGATGGGGCGACAGTTCAGGTGTTGCTGGCGCGAGCCTGGCTTCGCGGCGCGATCTCACCAGATTCTCCGCTGGAGGAGCAGTTCCAGGAACTGCTCTCGGAAGAGCAGGAGGCGAAGAGCCTTCCGGACGATCGGGTCGAGTCCTGGGGCGAGTTGGTCAAGGCGACGAGCTACTGGCACGACAAGCTTCGCGGAATGCTGAGGCAATCGCTGAACCTCCCGCTTGGTAGCGGTGCTCCGCTGATGAACGCGGGAGCGGTCGCGGGAGCGATGAAAAGCCTTCGCGACACGATGCGGACCGTGCCGGTTCCCGCGAAGCCGGAGTTCTCCAAGGGGCTTGAGGAAATCGGCAAGCTTGTTGAACTGGCCCGTCAGACCGATGGCCAATTGCGGCACATTCCCGAGCGCGAGAACAAGAGCCTATCGCAGCGCAAGGAGCGCGCCTTGGCTCTGCTTCGGCAATCGAGCTTCAGTCATCATCTGGCGAAGGTCGACGATGCAATGACGCGGACCGTCTCGGCGTTCGTCCAAGCCGCGCCCGTACAATATCAGGAATATTCCTCGGCCCGGACACGAGCCGCGAATGCAGGGCTGTTGAACGAGACTGAACCCGCCTGGGAGCGACTGGCAGACTATCTGCTCTCGGACGACATCGGTTTTCAAGGAGAGGCAGAGAAGCTGGCGCACACGCTTCAAGTTCCCATCGCATCCTTGCGGGTCGCTTTGGATACGCTGGAGAAAGCCGAACTCGCGGTTAACGCAGCCTATAAATACGCCCGCGCCTTCGTCGAGGGCAATCAGAGCGCCGGCGATCTCTCGGTCGTACAAAGCTTCGGCGGGCGATTGGCGGCCGCGGCCGAAGCGCTGCAGACCAAGCTTGATGAGGTCGCGTAATGGATGATGCAGCCGACACCACGCTCGCTCCGCTGGACGAATTGATCGAGCTATTACCCAAGATCGACAAAGCGAAAGAGCGGGCCCGACTTGGGACCGCGCTCCAAAAGGCGACAGCGTCAGCAGAGCGGCTGGATGGCTGTCCTGCTCTGCTTGAAGGCCTGGCCACACTGGTGGAAGCGGCCGATGCGGACTTCGAGGCCGTGCGATCTGAGATCGGCGCCTCGCTGGGCGAGATTGTGAAGATGAGCCGCATCCTCGCGGGTGAGCCCACGATCGAACAACTGGACGCAATCAACCAGATCGGCCTGACCCGCCTTCCCTTCGAGATGGAGAAGATCGAGAGGGGCATCGAGGGCGTTTGGCGCAAGGCCGCCCAGGATGCCCTCGGAGGACAGGCGGCACTGGGGGAAGTGCTGACCAATATTCCTGGGGTCGAGGCGCTCGGCAGCGATCTGCTGAAGCTGGCAGCCCGTGCCAAGAAGCTCGAGGATGCGAGCCGCCCGCCCGCTGATCGCGTGAAGGAGCGCGACACGCTCGTGGTGGAAGCCTCCGCGTTGAACGACCGACTGCTTGCGGTCGGCGTTGCTCCGCCGATCGCGGCATTCCTGGTGGCTGTCGCTGCTCGGCCGGTGCGATTGTCAGACCTGACGGACGAGATACTCGGCTGGATCCGAGATCATGACGCGCTGGCCCTGTTCACGGTATCAGCCCATGGCGCGACATGAATCCATGAAGCGCGTCAGCAGTCGGCGGCTTACCGCGACCTCCGCAAGGGTCGAGGGCATGAGGTCGCTGTCGGCGTGGAGGCAGGCCAGGCAGCCGTCGAAGCAAAGCCTTCCGCTGACGCGGTAAATCTGATCGGCCAAGCGTTCGCCCGGGGAGAGGCTGCCGTCCTGCGCCGCTCCTTCGATCTGTGAATACGCGCTCAGCATCATCGCTAGCGTGGGATAGATCCCGTCGAGCGCACCCCTGGAGGCCGCGCTGACAATCTCCCACCCGTCAGGCTCTCGTCCGATGAGGGATCTCAGCGCCGACCTTGCTGCCATCACCTCTTGCCAGATGTCATACAGGGCGACTTGTTGGCCACCGATCGCCTCGTTGGCGTAGAGCAGGCGGAGAAGCTGCTGGGGCGACGGCGCACCCTCGGTATGAAAGTCGATGCCGAGATCGCCGCCGATCGCGTCCAGCGTCTCGGGGCGCCGAGGATCGAGCGCGCGCCAATGCTCATGGTGAGCGCAGGCCAGATGGGCTGCTTCCACCAACTGGTCTTCAGCGGCGTTGGGGCAAGTGTCGGCGAAGCCGCTCATGAAGTCGCCAAACGCATCATGCGCCTGCTCGATGAATGTCCTGGTCGTGCCGTCACCGCCGACGCCATTCTCAGCGATCGTGATCACATCCTCTGACCGGCTTGCGAACTGCACCGGTAGCTTTACATGCGCGACCACGCGCCGCTCTTCGCCCCGGCCGTGCAGCACAAAGCTTTGGCGAAGGCGCACCGCCAAACTGTGGACCAACTGGCTGCGCAGAAATGCACGAAGATGGTCGTCGGATTTCTGCGCTTCCATGACATGGCGGAGCAATTCGTTGAAACGGGTGCCGGCGAGCGTGCCCATGAGACGGTCGATCCGGCGCTCGCTCAGCAGCGGATGGCTCGAGAGCGCTTCATGATAGGTGCGCTTGAACAGATTGCCGAGCGCTGTGTCGCTCCACATCTTGAGCAGCTTCGCGAGGTCGCCGCACAGGGCGGGACTATCGGCCGCAGTAACCACCAGTTCAGCGGCGCGTCGGGCTTCGTAGCCATTGATCCCCGCGTTTCGAGCCCGCCGCTGCACGATGTAGCGCAGCATCTGATTGCGATGCCATCGCTGGTCGGCGGAGTCGTCCGCGAGCCTTGCCATTTCCGCATCGAGGAACGCGTCGATGCGGTCTGAGCGAAGGGCGAAGCGGACACCTTCGCTCTCCATCGTATAGCCTATGAACTGCGATGTCTCGCCGGCCGCGTCCGTGAACGTCTGGGAGACCCCGATCGGGTCGGCCTGTTCGACAATTCTGACCTCAGCATCCGCCCCCCAATAGATACGCGACAGGTGAAGGCCGGGGCCGCTCGTCGCGCTGCCCACATAGGTCTCGAACCCGGAAAGGATCGGGCGCATGTCGCCAATATCGGCAGGCGTGCCCTCTCTGCCCAAGCGCAGGGTTGGAAAGCCACGGAGCGAACCTGTGCTGCGCATGTCGAGCGCCGCCGCCGGATCGACATTGTCCGGGATCGGCTTGGCGGCCCAGTTCTGGGCATCCCATTCGACAAGCGGGGTCCAGCCGCCACCGCGAACCAGGCCGATAAGGTCGGTGCCCAAGTTTGTGGGACGCAGAATCGTCGGCGAGATTGGAGCATCCCCGAGATCTTCGCGCGCGTCGATTGGCAAGCTGGCGAGGAGTTCAGCCGCGCTGCCAAGATCGATCCGTTCGGCGAGAGCCTCTTCCTGCGCGTTGAGATAGGGCGCGCGCCCGAGCTTCGGCGCCCGCCAATGAACCTCAATGCTGCCCCACCGGCGGGTCGCATTGCCTGGCGCTGCCGGGCCAAGGCCCAGCGAGATATCCTCGCTCTTGATGATCGAGTCGCCGCCATGAGTGGGGACGCGGATGTCGACACTCGGCAGGTCCGCAGCCCCGAACAGGGTCCGTGGCACCCACTCGATCCGGGCACGTCTGGCCCTGGCATGCTCATCGGCGGGAAAGGTGCCGAATTTGGACGTGATGTCTCGGATGAACGTTCCGGCGTCGGCATAGCCCAGCCGAGCAAAGGGATCGTCATCGAACAGGCGTAAACAGGCGTCGCTGAACTCCGAAACGACCTCGCTCGAAAGCTGGCCCCCACTCCCAACTGCAGGCAGGCGCAAGGCCTCGCGCCGTGCGATCAGATCAAGGAGCAGCGTCGCGAGTTGGCCGCGCGCCACGATCGGGTTTGAGAGGTTCAAGGGAACTTCGAAACCGCGGCTGTCCAAGAGTGCGGTTGGGCGGCGGTAGTACCAGGAGTCCCGAGCCGAGTAGATCGAAAGCGTGATGCCCGTGACCGGACGATCATCATTGCCGCGACCGCCCCGGCCTTTGCGTTGAACGAAGCTGGCGAGGTTCGAGGGAGCATAATGCTGGTAAACGAACGCCATGTCGGGATCGTCGTACCCGACCTCGAGCGACGCTGTTGAAAAGACCAGATCGCTCCGCTGGATTTCTGTTTCGATGCGGGCGCTACTCCCCGAGTAGACGGGAAAGCGGGCGACGCTGAGCGGATTGCCCGGGATGTACGGGCCACGCGCGGTCCACTGCCTCTGGTCGGTTGCGGCGAACGTCCAGCACTCGCCATCACGGAACAGGTCGCATCCGAGCGGATCACCGCAACAGGCGCGCCGTGAGAGACCGGTTGCGGGGTGGTCCGGGTAAATCCTCGTGCGGAGGCTGGCGAGGCTCTGACCTTCTTCGGCATCCATGTAATTGCCATGGAGCCGCTTCAGCTTGTCGATCGAGTCGACAAAGACGATGCCGCGAAACCCGCCCTCGCTGCCATGCCGGCGATGCATGTTGTGCGCGAGCGCCATCGCGGACTGGATCGTTGTCGATGCGCCGGCCACGTCACGATTGCGCGATTCGACCTCGGGTTGGACGAAGTAAAAATATTCCCGTCCCTTGGGATTTGGCTTTCGTTCGGCAGGAAGCGGCTCGATCAGCAGAGGCTCCGAGCCGCCGACCAGCTGATGCCAGACATGAGCTGGCCGCCCAAGCGTCGCGCTCATGCCGACTGCGATCGGCGCATCGCCGTTCAATGCGCATCGGCCAAGGAGACGGCGCAGCCCATAACCGATCTGCGCGCCTTGGATATGCGTGTAGAGGTGGATCTCGTCGGCGAGGATGCAGCGCGGTCCGGCCCCGCCGTCGCCAAAGAGGGCGCCATAGCGGCTATCGTTCAGCCACTGGTGAAGTGACTCGGTCGTGGGCAGGAACAAGGTCGGCGGTGTCGCTCGCAGGGCTTGCTTGGTCCCGATCCAACCATCGAACTCCCAGCCGCAGCCCTTGCAGTGGAGCGTGTCAGGCGTGTCGTTTGTACCAGCGGCGATGGAGAGCGGAGCGCCGCAGGCGGGCTCGGGGCACATGAAGAAGGGAAATTGATATTCGCCGGTACGGCCGGTGGGTTCCCATGTCTCCGGGTCCGCATATTGCCAGCTTTCGGGAACGGCACCGTTTTGCAAACCCAATGTGAGACGGGGTGCTCCATCCACGTTCCGAAGCGCCGCCAAATAGCGGGCGAGCCGCTGCGCTTGGTTGGCGGCGAGCCTGACGCGGGGATAAACGAGGATTGCCCGCGTGCCGTCGAGGGAGCGAAGCAGGTCCAGTGTCGCGCCAGCGATGATGGGCAGACAGGCTGCCTCGGTCTTTCCCGAGCCCGTGTCGGCCGCGATTACGAAGCGTTCGTCGCCAGACCCGACCCAAGCGTCGAATATCGCGGTGAACGCCCGATCCTGGAAGCCGGCAAGGTTCGGCGCTGGTGCGTTCCAGGCACGCCGCAGCATCTCGGCCACCATCCCGAACGCTGCCGCAGGCTCGCTGCCTTCCCCATGCTTCGCTTCAACGGCGGCAACGGCATCACGGAGCGGGCTGTCATAGGCCGGCTTTTCTCGATTGCGCAGTTCAACCTTCAGGCCGCGGACGAGATACGGCCGATCCCCGGCATCGTCCTTGCGGAAGCGCTGTTTCGAATAGCGGACGGTGCGCGCCATTTCCGCCATTCGGCTGCGAATACGCCCCTCTTCCGCAATGAGGATGTGCCCGTGGAGGCTGAGGCGGCGAAGCGACTCCGCGACGTCGGAGAGGCTAGCACCAAGCCCTCGCGCGAGATCGATCGGGGCATGCCATTCTTCGAAGACGCCGAAATTGATCCGTCGGGCCTCATGGTCCTCGAGGTGATTGAGGAGGATATAGTCCGCCGGCTGAAGATCTTCGCCGAGCGGCTCGGCCGTGTCGCGGGCGTCCGCCCGCTCGGCGCGGACCCGCGAGACATAGAGCCGGTTGTTGATCATCTCATATTGGACGATCTTGTCCGCCTCGAGACCATCAAGCACCGGCTTGAACTGGTCTTCGCCGTCTGCACCTAGCCAGTCAAAGGAGTCGCGAACCCGAGCATACGGCGCGCCTCGCCGGCCGGTCCCGGCGAGCATGATCGCTTCCTCGACGCGGTCGACCAACTCGTCCGCGTCGAGCGGATAGAGTGCCCGCTGATTGGTAAGCGGCTTGATGCTCCAAAAGGGCGGCGTACCAGGAACGCGATCCAGCGCGATGTGGCCGTGTCGCTGCAGGAGCCGCAGATCAGGGAAGATCCTCTTGGCGTCACTGCGCATTGCCCGGGCGAGCGTGTAGTCGGGAACAGTGCCCCACTTGTTGGCCTCGGCCATTTTGCGGATTTCTTCAAGGATCCGCAGGTGCCCGGGCGTGAGGTCAGCAAGGTCGTCCCGCACTGGCCGCGCGAGCGCGGCGATCTGCGGCAGCGGGGCCTCGTCGCTGAATGGAAGGACGCAGACATCGACGTTGACCTGGCCGTGATCGGGCACGGACAGCTTGATGCTGTCTGCATATTTGGCGCGAAAGATGAATTCGCGCAGGGTCTCGGCCTTGTCGACCAACTCCTCGTCGGACGGCACCACTTCGAGCAACCGCCGCGAAATGATCAGGATGAGCTTGCCGCGCGCGCGCGTCACGGTGACATTGAGACGCTCGGGACTGAAGATGAACTCCGCTTCCGCCAGTGCGAACTCGGGGTCGGCGACGGTGTAGCTCACGACCAATGCATCGCGCTCGCGGCCCTGGATGCGGTCGACGGTCTCAACGACTGCGCCCGCGCCTTCCGGCCCCTGGGCAAGCATGTTGCGGATCAGCGCGTTCTGCGCACGATGGGGGCTGACGATCGCGAGCCGATGCTGCCATTTCTCGGTATCGTCTGCGCCGTCCTTGGTCGGCGGCAGCCGGCGGAACAACAGGCGTCCGAGCCTGGCCGCGACCGTCGCTTCGAACGGGTTGGATGATCCGGTTGGCGGACCGTCATGGATCAGAACGCAGATCGGATACTCAGGGTCGAGCGCCACGCGCTCCCAATCCTCGAGCCCCTGTTCCCAGCTCTCAATCAGGGGGAGGCGCCGCTCCGGGACGACGCTCTGATAGCGGTTCTCGTAGAACCGATCGCGGGGAAAGCGCGTGAGCGGTTCGTTCAGCCGGAACGTCTCGTCGAACGGGAACTCGGGAACACCGGCAGCCTGGAGAAAGGCGTAGAGCGAAGATCCGAGCCGGCGGCCATCGACATCATGATCATGTTCGACCCGGATCGGGGGAAGCTGCTTGTTGTCGCCGGCAACCAGGATGCGGCCATTTTCGGCCATGCCGGCGATCGCCATCAGGCCATGGCTCAACACCATCTGCGACGCTTCATCGACGCAGGTCAGGTGGAAGAAGGCGCCGGTAAATCCGCCCTGCGCATCGATGAGCCGATTGAGGCCCCAGACCGTCATCCCAACGACGGCATAATCTTCGGTGAGGAGATCGGCGGCGTCGCCGACGTCGAGATGCTCGACGCCCGGCCCGAGCGGGCTGGATGGCTCGCGACCAACGAAGGCAATTCGGGGCGGCACGTCCAATTGCCGGCACCGCTCAGCGATGGCCTCGATGAGATTGATGATGGCGTTGCGCGTGAAGGCGGAGACGAGGATCCGGCACGGCAAGCCGGCCCGTCGCCGCGCTTCAAGATAACCCGCGGCCATCCACGCGAGCGCGTGGGTCTTGCCCGTGCCCGGGGGGCCGAGGATCAGGCCGGCGCGAGCGTGAGCAAGTCCATGCCACGCGTCGATCTGCGCCCGGCGCAATGGTATGTTCGCCGCTTCGGTAAGGGGCTGCGCAACGTCGCGCAGGCCGGCCTCCCAAATGTCCGCGTCGACCGGATCACCCGCGAACTCGAGCGGATCGCGCAGGAAGCGCAGGATTTCGGGAGCGCTCATGGCTGACCTCCCAATTGCAGGAGGAAGTCCTGGACCCGGGGCCCATTGACGTCCCGGTGGGTCTTGTCGATGCACCATCCCTTCGGTCCGGTCTGTCGCCGAAGGCTGGCCATGATCGCTGAGTCATATTGGCGCGCCGACATGTTCACGAAGAGCGACCCATGGTCCCCATAGCTGAAGCGGATCTCCAGTGGGCGCCAGTTTGCTGGATTGAGGCGGAGATCTGGATTGTCGTCGGTCAGGATGAGACCGATGTCGTCCGGCGAGATCTCGGCATCGCGGCTTTCCGCGGGGATCGAGAAGCGAAGCCAGCGGCATCCATTGGAATGCCTGCCTTCGCTCTCGAGCGTCAGACCAGCGAGGCACTCTCCGCGCTGCTGGCGCACCCGAGCGGGTTGTGCCAAGCGGACAAGCGTTTCCAGCAAGGCGCTGCGCGAATCCAGCAACTCGTAAGCATGCAGGAGATCAAGATCGCCGGCGTTCAGTGGGTTGAGGGTCGACTGGAATCGGAAGGGCTGCTTCTCAAGGCGCAAGAAGGGTGGCTGCGCCGTAGCGTTCTGGCTGGTCAGCCACTCGACGAGCCGCGCCGCGGTCTCCAGCCTTGCCCTGACATCCGCTTCCACTTGGGCGACGGTGACGCCATCGCGCAGGCCTTCGCGAAGCGAACGAATGGCCTCCATCGCGAGCAATGACGAGAAGTCCCGTCGAAAGGTGCCGACCGGCGCATAAGCAGCATCGATCTGCCCAGCTGTGTGAAGTGCCTCGGAGACCTGCCGAAGGTCGTAGGACACCATCGTCGGCAAGGCGTAGAGCTGCTCGATGACGGATCGGATCGCCGTGGCCGGAAGGTGGTGCGCCCCCTTGAATTCGGGCTCGGGTACGACATCCTCCGGCGGAAACAGCCGAACGGCGTGAAGCAATCCGGTTCGGATCTGAGGATCGTCGAGGTGACGACCGATCGCCGCCTGGATCGCGCGCGCTTCGGCCGGTTCATAGATGAAGATGTGGGCCTGGAGCTGCTGATCAGGATCGGCGGCTGCATTGTGGGCGTCGACTTCGCCGAGATCGGCAATGAGCGCGGTGAACACGTCGAGCATTGCCTGCCGCTCCGTGTCCGGGCTGCTCTTGTCGATGACGCGGATGACCGATCGAGGCGTTCCGCCGCGGCGCATGTAGGCGATGGTGACGAGATTATCTTCGACCGCGTCATGATCGGCGAGAAGGTAGAAGGCACGCTCGATGCGCGGTGGCATCAAATAGCTCATTACGTCCGGGAGACGGCGCACCTCATTCGCCGTGATCGCGCCCGCGCGGGCGATGATGGTATCGCTCCGGCGTTGCAAGGACCAACTTGTCGGCCCGGTTGCGCCGATCCCTGCCGATCCTGCGAGCAGCCCCACCGTCTTCAGGCCGCGCGCTTGCAGCGCGAGCTTGCCCTCGTGCGAGACTCCGGGAACCGCGGACACGTCGTTGTCGGCGGGGTTCGGGTGCCCGATCGCCTTGCGGCAATGGGCGAGATAATCGCACTGCTCGCACTTGAAATAGATGTGGAAGAACGTCTCATCGACGTTGGCGAGGACCTTCCGCTTCGCGATGCGCGGGGCATCGCGCTTCAAGAATTCCTCGACCAATCTCAAATAGGGCTTGAGCGGGAAGGTCGCCGGCTCGACAAGTCCCTCCGCCACGCGGCTTCCCGCCCGAATGTGCCAGACGGCGCCTGTCGCATCGACACTTGCGTCGATCCCGAGATCGGCGAGCATGCCGCGCAGCAGCAGCGCGTAGAATGCGACCTGGGCCTTGTGGAATGGCGTGGAACTGCGTGTCGCCTTGATGTCGACGATGCGAAAGCGAGCGCCTTCGGGCGTGGTCTCTCGAAACACGATGTCAGTGTAGGATCGATTGATCTGCAGACCGTCGGGCAGGCCGAGCGCCGCGCGGAATGAGGGTCCTTGCTCGAGGCCTAATTGGGTGGCGGCCTTTTGCTTGGTTTGGCCGCGGAGAAAGGCGATCGTCTCGGCCTGGCCCAGCCGGTCCTCGTTCGGACCGGGCCTAAGCAAAGGCTCCTTTTCTTGCAGCCTGGCGAGCACACGCTCCTCGAACTTATTTCCTTCGAGTGCCCAGGCTGCGCCGCTCTCTTCTTTGACAATGGTGGCGCTGTCGCGCTCCGCGCGGGACATCATGTCGTACCGCGTCTTGCGTTCGCAGCGATATTGGAACCACGATTTGACGGTGGACGCACTCAAACCCGACGCCATCATTTTCCCCCGCGCCGGCCCCTCGGCGTCTTGATCTGCTCTGTTATAGTACCGCGTTGTGGCGCGATGCGTCGAACCCTTCCCAGCCTTTAACCCGCAATTCGCACGAGGGGCAGGTGCCGCACCCATATCCCCAATCATGCAGTCGATCGTGAACGCCGAGATAGCAAGTGTGGGTCGATGACCGGACCAGCTCAACCAGCGGATCACCGCCAAGTCGCTCCGCCATAGCCCAGGTCTGCGCCTTGTCGAGCCACATGAGGGGCGTATGCAGGACGGATCGGGTACCCATGCCAAGGTTGAGGGTCACCTGAAGCGACTTGAGCGTGTCGTCCCGGCAATCCGGGTACCCAGAGAAATCAGTCTCGCACATACCCCCGACCAAATGGCGCAACTCGCGTCGGGACGCTAAGGCAGCGGCAAGCGTGAAGAAGATTAAATTTCGGCCGGGCACAAAGGTGTTGGGAAGTCCATCGGCTCGCAACGCGATTTCCGCCTCGCGCGTCAGTGCCGTCTCGCTGACTTGACCGAGGATCGAGAGGTCAAGCATATGGTCGGGGCCGAGGCGGGCGGCCCATGCTTGTTTGGTGGTGATCACGCCTTGTCGGAAGGCCTCGCGGCATTCAAGCTCGACCCTGTGGCGTTGACCATAATCAAAGCCAACGGTTTCGACCCAGCCGAACGTCTCAAGCGCCCAGGCAAGACAGGTGGCGGAGTCCTGGCCACCGGAGAAGAGAACGAGGGCACGCTCATCGGTCATCATGCGGCGATCTCCTCGCCCCAGTAAGAACAGGTCTCACCGCTACTGTCCCGGTGGACGCTCACGCGTGACAGGTTCGAGATGTTTGGCCTGAGGCGATCCCAGATCCAGCGGCAAAGATTTTCCATCGTCGCCGGCCCAAGATCGTTGATCTCGTCGAGAAAACGATGATCGAGCGCATCGCGGGCATCCTCCATCGACCGCTCAAGCAGGCCAAGATCGACGATCATGCCCGTCGCCGGATCGGGCCGCCCGCGCACCGTGACTTCGGCGCGGTAGCTATGGCCGTGAATGCGGCGGCTCGATTCGGTGTCGATTGTCCGTTGCAGCGTGTGCGCGGCGTCGAAACGAAATTGCTTGCTGAGCTCGAACATCAGCGGATCCCGATCGTTTTGTGTGACTGGAGCGAAAGCCGCCAGCGCGGGTTATGGATGCAATAGGTAATTGCAGCCTCGAGATTGGCGGCGGCCGTCGGCGAATCCATCGGTTGCAGAAAGAAATGCTCGAAAGCGAGACGCTCAAACCGCTCGGGCGCAATCTCTTCCTGCGGATAGACAAGCTTGAGCTCGTTGCCCGCGAGCAGGACCAGTTCGGCGTTGGCCTTGGGACTGACGCAGATCCAGTCGAGGCCCTGAGGCGCCGGCTGCGTGCCATTGGTCTCCACGGCGATACTGAATCCGCGTGCGTGCAGCGCATCGACCAATTCCTGGTCAGCCTGAAGCAGCGGCTCGCCGCCGGTCAGCACAACATAGCGATTGGCCTGGGGGCCAGCCCATTCCGCCTCGATCGCATCAGCCAGAGCCTGGGCGTCGGCGAAGCGCCCGCCGCCGTTGCCATCTATGCCCACGAAATCCGTGTCGCAGAACGAGCAGACCGAGGCGGCGCGGTCCACCTCGCGTCCCGACCACAGGTTACAGCCGGCGAAACGGCAGAATACCGCGGCGCGACCCATCTGGGCACCTTCGCCCTGCAGCGTCTTGAAGATCTCCTTGACCGCGTAGCTCATAACGAATCGACGGTCGGTTCGAGCAGAGGTGCCGGCGCGCGTTTGGCCTTGCTGCGCAGGTCGGCCTTTACGATGCCAACCAGATAATGTTTGAGCAGCGCAACATCGCGGTTAACGTTCTGCAAGCTGTTCCACCGCCGGACCTCGCCGTCCATATGCCACTCTCCAGCGGTCCATGCGGTTTTGCCCCTGAGGCACTCCATGCCGCTCCTGAAATCCTCGACCGTCCTCGCCTCACCGCGCTCGGCGAGCACCTCCATGACGTCCCCCATCGCCTGAATGCCAGCGCCATGCAGCAGGCGCGAGGAATTGGGCTTCTGGCCGTGCCACGCCTCAGGCCAGACCTTCTTCACCGCCTCGAAGAAATTGGACACGAGCCGCACGCAGCGCTCCCCGCCCTTGGGTCCCCGGATCAGCTCCCGCATGACCCCATTGCTGAGCGACTCCATGATGATCTTCTGCATCACGGTGTCGGCGATGATGCCTTCAGGACAGGTATGCTGTTTGATGTAACCTTTGAGCGCGGTGTTCTCGAAGTTGAGTCGCGCTGTCAAATCCGATGCGACCGAGCGCCGGCTGAGCCGGGGCGGCAGATTGTCGACCGTGGGCAGCAGCTCGTAGATTAGCGATTTGGGCAACGGCTTGGTGTTGTTGATAAGTACGAACTGCCGGCGCAGTTCCGCCTGGTCGCGGCAGATCAGCGCCGAGACGAACACCTGAAAGTCGCGCTCCATATCGGCGAGGGCCGACAGGCGCTGCTGGCCGTCCACCACGAGCCCCGGAACGCCGCTGCTCAAGTCGATTGCCAATTGCGCAGCACCGTTGCCGAGATCCTCGACGGTGACGCGGTCGGTGAAAGCGACGACGATGGGATTCGGTAGCACCGCGTTGGGCTTTTCCAGATAGTCGCGGATTTCGCGGATATGGGCGGCCACCTGCGGCCGCTGGAACCCGCTGAGTTCGCCCTGCGCGTCGCGCCCAATCCGCTCGATGGAGGCAAAGCGCAGTACGTCCGCGGCTTTTGCCGCGAAGCTTAGGACTGTGTGCTCACTGCTCTGCTGCGCATAGACGGCGAGATAGGTCATCACTTGGTTCGATGGCACGCTTCAGATCCAGTCTTTCAATATGGTCTTGGTAGATCGCGAGATTGTGAATTCCACGGCGCTTGTTGCGATTGCTCCCACGAAAGATGATCACGTCGATTGCGGCATCCTTGCAGATCTTGCAGGAGCATTGCTTCCAGGGCCGCTCGGCCAGGGTTTTGCGATAGCGCTCGCTTAGGCGCGCCAGGGATGAGCTCGCAGTGCAGTCCTCATACGGCTTTTCCTCGATCAGCGGTGCGTTGTAGACGAGCACGTTGTGGAGCGTCTCCTCAAGGCCCGCGGCTCCGCGATCGAATGCCCGCAGCGTGTCCAACGCCAGCGCTTCTAGTCGCAAAAGTTCCTCAGCGCGGAACACGCCCTTCTTAACGGCACGCTGGAGCTTGGGGTTCTCGATCGCCTGCGGCACCCGGATTGAAGTAAAGTAGCGCAGCGCAAGCCCGTCGCCTGGCAAGTAATAGTTTTGCTTTGCGTCCTTGAACGCGCGGATGAGCGGCGACGTCGTGTCGAAGCTGGAGATGTCGTAGCCGTGGAAGCTGTCGATATCGTCGGCCTTGGCGAAGCCGAGGATGTGGAGGCGCGTCGATGCCGGGATCACCTCGCGGATCGCTTCTAGGCACAGCTTGATCTCGGGCGACTTGAGCGGAACCATGCCGCCGAGCGCCAGATAGTCATAGCCCATGGCGACGAGCCGGCGCGCCGCGTCAGCCATACTGCCGGGAGACCAGCCCTGGATCACGCCCAGAGGTGTGAACCTCGCGTCCATCGCTTTGGCCTCCCGCAGGAAGCCTTCGGCATTCTCCAGCGTGATGTCGAAGCGCTGCCGGGCGTCGGCCGATCCGCCGGCCAGCCCTGTGAGACCGGCGTCGAAATCGAAGATGATATGGTCGACTGACGCGCCGTGGGTGAAGCCGCATTCGTCGTAGAATCCGGCCATCTCCGCGGGCGTATAAGGCGGCTTCTCATCCTGCACATAGGTGAAGGCGCCGCAATCGCCGAAGATGTCGAGATGCGCGAACTCGGGCTTGTCGAGACGCAGGAATTTACGCACGCCAACCAAGTGGAAGCGGCGCGCTTGGCTGGCGGTATATTTGCCTTTGACCCGGTGATCGCCGACAATCCCGCGCGAAACCAGCACCCCGTCATAGGGCGCATAGCCAAGGATCTCATGCGGATAGGCGTCATCCCAATAGGGCTGGCGCTCGGCCGAACTGCGATCGGCGATGAAGTCGAACGCCGGGTCTACATAGTCGAGGCTGTCGGCGAAGATGAACTTCATGCCGCCGCCCGCGCGAGATCGCGCTCGATATGCATCAGATGATCGCTGAGTTTGGTAATGTGCTGTGAGGTCGACTGGATCTCGTTCCATCCGAGCCCCAAACCTTCCCAGGTGCCGGCGGTCCAGCAGCAAGAGGGCGCGATGCGCTTGAGCATCGTGCGCACCGCCGCCGCCTTGTCCGGCGCCGCATCTGCTCGCAGCATGATAGTGTCCATCAACGCGCCCATTGCGCGGATGCCGGCCGAGTGCATCAACCGGCTCTCGACCGGCGGCTTACCCCAGGCCTCGGGAAAGGTGTCACGAACCGCCGACCAGTAGAGTAGCAGCGCATCGTACATCGCGACTGTATCGTTACCGTCGCCATTATGCTTGAACTGGCCGAGCGCTCCGGCCGGAGTCTTGAGGCTCACCTTCATCGTTTCGATCAGCGCATTGTCGGTGACGACGCCGGCGCGATCCTTCGTATCGGACTCACGCTTGATCAGGCCGAAGAACGGCGACTTGGGGTCCGTGTTAAGCGCTTCGCAAAGCGCGCTGGGTAACTGCCGCGCGGCGAGATCACGCGGCAGCAATACGCTAACTTCGGGCAACAGTTCATTGATCAGTCGTGTCGGCAACGGGCGCGCCTTGTTCACCAATATGAATTGCTCGCGCTGCGTCTCAAGCGCATCGGAGACGAACCCGACCACTGGCACGGCGATTGTCCTGTCCTTCGCGGCGCTCAGCGCAAGCGAGCGCTGCTGCCCGTCGACGATCCAGGCGGCGCGCCGGCCTTCAGGGTAGATCGGGATCGACAGCGTGCCCGCGTCGCCCACTTCGCACATATTGCCCGGTGAGCGGCCCCGCGCCGAGGCGAACTCCACCTCGGGGGAGATGGCGAGGATGATCGCATTGGGGAACAGCACCGGCCCGCTGTCCAGAAAAGCCGTGATCTCTTTGACGTGATCGCGGATCTCGCGGCGCTGGAAGCCCTTGAGTTCCTGATCGTCGCGGCGGATCCGGCTGATGTCCGCCACCCGGTTGACGTCAGCGCCATAGAGGAAGAAGGCGAAGACACTGGTCCCGCCGGCCTGCTCGGCACGCACCGCGCGGACCTTGAGATATTCGCGCCCGCTCATGCGCGCTCGCTCCGGACCCTACGTGCTAGGGCCGCGAACCGACCCTGCTCGCATGCGATCCCCAGATTGTCACGGAAGTGGCGCAGCAACCGCGACGAACTGCCGCCTACCGCATCCCAATCCGCCCGTATTAGATCAAGCATCGTAGTGTCATCATGGCGAACTCGGTCGATCCTGGCCGGCATCCGCCAGCCCTGCAGGGCCGCCGCCACCGCCTCAGAATCCTCAGCCGCCGAGCGCTCGGGTGGGTTGCCGCGCGTTAGTTCAGCGAAATGACGAAGCGCGCGGCCGGCGAAGTCGCTACGCGTGCCGCGATGGGGGCTGTCGGGCCCATCAAGTCGGTCGTCATAGGGCATGACGAACGGCTGTAATTCCAGTGGAACTCGATTGAGCGAAGCACGGGTGAAAAGTCTGAGTCGGCCGAGCACCGACGGCGGCAGAGCAAGAACATCGGCTGCGATCATCTCGATATAGGCGTCCGATAGCGCCGCGCAGATCGTCCCGCGCCCGTACTCCACTGCATCATGCACGGCGACTGCAAAGGGTGAGGCTTTGCAGATCGCCGCCCACCAGTCGGCGGCGCTGAAGGCGCCGGTCACGCGCGAACGCACGCTGTCAGGTGCGTCGACGAGCACGGTACAGGCATAGGGCGGAACCACGGTCGAAACCTCAATCAAGCCGAGTCCCGCAGAGACGACCAGTAGCTTCGCATCGAGCAGTTCGGCCGCGGCGACGGCTTCCCGAAAACCGCGACCGCCGTAGATGTCCTCCCCACGGAAACGCGTCTGCTCCGACGTGAGACGGTGTGACCATTGTTGGGCCAGTCCCTCAAGATCGGCTTCCGGCAGAGCAGACATGCGTAGAGCGTCGGCAACCGGCTTGCGCTTGCGATTCGTGCAGGTGGTGATCACAAGCGTCACAAAATTGGCCCCTCATGCCGGCGGCGCGATCCGATCTAATGACTACCACCTGAGACCCACAATCACCACAATTAATGCAGCTCGAATTGGGGCAAGTTGACCTCATAAATGCGGCCCTCAGGAGCAATCTGACAAACCACCTTTGCGGAAAGCCGGATTTACCCGATCAGCGGACCCGATCGACCCTTCCCAATCTGCCAGGTTATCCCGTCCCCGCGTAAAATCCCTGAGGCCGCCTTGCCGATGTTTCGGTCGAGCACGTCGCGCCACGGCGCCAGCGAGAAATCCCGCGCTCGCTCGACCAGCGCGTAACTGCCGCTCTCCAAGTCCACGCGCCGGCCGATCACACCCTCGACGCGCTCGCCGATCTCGGCGGGCTCGAACCGCTTGCCGACCTGCTGGGCCAGCCGCGTTCCGGCATCGCGCATTTCGCGCCGGCCGAGCTCCTCCAGCGCGTCGCTTCGCAACTTGAACTGCCGGCCTTCGCCTGATGCCAGCTGCTGCTCGATCAGCCATTGCCGTCGCGCCACCATGGGAGGTCGCCGTAATTCTCGATCCCGCCGAAATGGACCGCCGTCACCTATACGTGGCGATGACCCGAGGGGCGAAGCGACTGGTGATTTGCTCTCGCACGCAGCACCTGACGCCATCGTAGCCGGCACAGCACGTCATTGTTGCCGACTGATGGTATGTCTGCTTTCGGGAAGGCCGTCGGAACCGCTTAACGGCCGAAGCGGAGGCGCGAAGCTGCCGGCAGTTCATGACCCCAATGGATAGATTCCCACCCCGCGACCGATCGCGTCAATACAAGGCCATCACTCGCGCAAATAGGGTAGAAGGTTGAAGTGACAGAACAATCGGAAACCCCCGCCAGCGAAAAGCTCACTTGGATGACTTTCATGGGGCAAGGAGCGATGCAATGGGGCCATTCGGATCTTCTGGCCGTAGGGTCCGACAAGGACCTTGCCCGTTTGGGCGAGCTCGCCGCCTATTTTTCGATCCGCGGCGACAAAAATGGAGGCCGTCTGGCGGACCAGGTCTGGATCGTTCTTCCGCCCTCGACCGCGGACGAACAGGCGACCGCCCTGGGTCAGTTGAGAAAAGCTGTTGATGCCACCCTCACCGAAGTCTCCAGCGGCTCGGCCACTGCCGAGATGCGCGAGGCCGCATTCTCATTCCTATCTTTGCAGTTCACGGACAGCTACGACGGTGATGCGCTGGTCCGGGCGCTCTCGGCGGCGCCCACGAAGACTGCCATCATCGTTGTCGAGGCCGGCCGCTATCGCATGGCCGCCACACAAATTCCCAACGGCAGCCAGCTGGAGGAGACAGTGCGGGCAGCACATCTCCATCAGCTCCTGACCGAGGTCGACGCGCTTTGCCGGGCCAACGAAATCTACGTCACGCTCGATTCAGGCTTTCTTCCGCCTCAGCGAAAGGAGTCGCTGGATCTGCTGCAGTCGGTCGGTGACGCCGGATTTGTGTCCGGTGAGATCGCCGGAGCTGAGCCTATCGATGCCGACGAAGTTACTGCCAGGGTTTCGCGGTGGAATGATGCCGTCGATGCGGGCGGTATTGGGGGCGTGATCAAGGAAATCGATGGCCATGACAGCCTGTCCGAGCGGCAGCGCTTTTTCCTGAAACTCGAGTTTCTTTCCAGGGCAGGTCTTTCGGACCCGTTTCGCGATCTCCTTCAGGCCAAGTCGGACATGTTGGTCGAGCTGCCCGTGCAGCAGGCTTTGGCGATCGCGCGGCTGTCGGAAACTGCCGACATCGACGATTTCGCGGAAGCGCTTATCACGCAGGCGCTCCCGAACATTCGCGATAGCGAAGACTTCGCCCAGGCGCTCGACACCGCGCTGCGGCTGCGTGGTCAACGACTTCGGTCAGCCGTGCTGGAGGCGTTCCGTCGGCTTCATCCAAACGCGCCGACATTGCAGCGGCACGACGTGGTCATGGCGGCACGCCAAGGTGACTACGGTCGCGCGGTCACGATCCTGGAATCGATGACCAACGGCGATCACAAGGACGAAATATCCTTCTACCGCCTGCTTGCCGATGGCACGCAAGCCGATGGCTGGAACCCTTACACGGTTCACGCGACGATCGCCGATGACCTTCCCGAGTTCGTCGGCGATGGCGGCGTAGAGATCGCGCTCCAGCTCGAGCGCGCGGGTCGGGTGGCCGAGAGCTTCGCGTTCTTGCTCGGGCGCAATGCCGAGGTAACCAGCCGGGAGCTGCTCCTCCTCATTCGCCTGGCCAGCACGGCGCTCCAGGCAGCGGCCCTGTCGAGCGACGATCCGATGGTCGAGCAGGTCATGGACCGATCGATCGCGTTCCTGGCGACCCACCCAGGTGACGGACGCGTTCGCACGCGGCTGGCCAGGCTGCTTGGCCCGACTGAGACTGGTACGCGCGGGATCGCGATCCTCGTCACCGCCCTCCTCAAGCGTTCGGTCGCGAGGCCGCCGATCGATCCGCGACCCAAGATCGCCGACCGCCCGCCGGTTATTCCGGCGGATCAGACCAAGGCGCCGCTGGAGCGTATCTGGAAATGGCTCGCCGACAAGGGCCAAGGCATGTGGGTGGTAGGACAGCATAGCTTTCCGGCCGAGCTGCTCGACGTATCCGCGGACGCGCTCATCGCCTCGATCCTGATCCAAGCGGACTATGCCGGGGACCGCATCGCGGAAACGGATGATCTTGTCCTGCCCAACATGTATCTTGCGGCCGCCAACGCCATCGCCCCGCTCGCCGAGCAGCGTGACGAGGATCTGACGATCGCTCGGACCGTGGGCAGCAAGTTCGCGGTCGCGGGCAAGGGACAGGCCGCCCGCGACATCGCCGAGTTCATTGTCACGAACAGCGGCGACCGTCCGGAGCGGCACCGGATAGCCCTGTTCAGCTTCGCGGATATCTACGCGCGCGTTGGCATGAGCACCGAAGCGATGGTCGCGATGGCGGCTGCGCTGGAGACGCGCGCGAAGGCATCCTGGGATGAAATTTGGTTCGAGACGAACCTGCTGTTCCGGCTGCTTCGCGACGCCGGAATGGCCGACCTCGCTTTGCCGCTGCTTGATCGTTCGCAGGAAGCCCTTGAGCAGCTGGGCAGTGCTGAGCGTGACGGATTTCGCCTCGCAACCATGGTGCTTCAGGCCGCGACCGCTGTCTTTTCCCGCGATGGCGGGTCCGATGAGGAGCTGATCGAACTGTTCGACGCAGCGGCCGCCAACGCGGCGGAAGTGATCGACCGGAGCGATGACCTGCTGCCGATTGCGATGGTCCTGAACACGCTGGTCCACATCGGCGGCAACCGAGTTCCCGAACAGGTCGCGTCCGCCGAGGCACTCCTCAAGCAGATTGTTAGCAAGCTCCCGCCTGAGCGCCAGCCTATGATCCGGGCAGCGAGCCGGGTGCCGACACTTGCCGACATCGCCGACGTGGCGCGTGGCCTCGACAACGCCCGCTACGCTATCGATGCGGGCTACGACCTGAGGCACTTGCGCGTCATGACGCGCACGCTCGTCGGGAATGCCCTGGCCGAAGTCGACCCCAAAGCGCTGACCTACGCTGTGGAAGCCTCAGCGGACCGCGCGATCGAGCTTCGGGCTGCCGACGGCAGGCTTGTCGAGGTCGAGCGCCTGCTGACACGAGCAGAGGCTCCTTACGAGGCGGCGATCGAGCTCAGCCGAGCGGACACCGCGATCGTCGGCATGGCAATGTTCGACAGCCAGCTTGCCACCGTCGAGTTCGAGAATGGCGATATTTCCGACCTCACGGTCGAGCCGGAGAACACCTTCTCTGCTGAAGCGCTCAATCGCTGGAGCGAGCGTTTCCCCAGGGATTATTCCCTGGAGTCGGTGGATCAGGACGAGATGCGCGACAGCGTCGCGAACCTGGGGCTGACCAAGCTGCCCAAGCGGTCGATCATCGTTGCCGATGCGCGGCTGCAGCGTTTCCCGCCCAATCTCCTGACGATCGACGGTAACTGCGCGGGGTTCGACCATGCGATCGGCGTGACACCCTCGCTCGAATGGCTGACCGCATCACGTCGGCTCGACCGGAAGGGGAACGGTGCAGCGCGCATGTGGATTCCGGTTTCCCCGGCTGGCGGGGAAACTGGTCCCCTTGCCATGATGGCAGATGAGGTAGCGCCGATCCTGACCGGTCACGGTGTCGGGCTTGAGCGCGGCGACCAGCCATCGCCGGGATTTGCCGATGCCGACGTCGCGATCATCGGCGCGCACGGCGGACTGACCGAGGTGAACCGCTATTTTCGGTCGCTGAGCGACGACGGTCACGGCGTTACCGAGATTGCGCAGATCGCCGAGGTAACCCGCAAGGCCCGCCTGACGATCCTGTTCGTATGCTCAGGCGGCCGCATCGATCCTCACCCGGAAACCGGGATGGCGATCGGACTCGCAAAGCAAATCCTCGCGCGCGGCAGCGCCGCCGTGATCGGGCCGGCTTGGCCGATACCGTTTTTTGTCGCACGGCCTTGGCTGGACGCTTTCCTGAAGGCGTGGCAGGGAGGTATGGTAGTGCTGGATGCTTGCCACGTGGCCAACCGCCACGTTTCCGACAAAACCAGTTGGGACCCCAAGCGCGCTCTGGCCATGTCGCTCTACGGCGATCCTTTTATTCGCAAGGACGCCTGAGATGGCGGCGTTCGCAAATCATTGACGCGCACGGCTCGACGGTTTGCGATGGCGCGTAGGCCAATTATGGAAGTCGGGTCTCGCGCGACAAAATCCGCTATTCCGAAATCGGCCCAGTTTCTCTTGTTGCGCGACGCCGGGTGAGGTCTGAACGACGGCTTCTGACAGGAGCTGCCGTTCGATATGTCGCGTCTGAATGGCCGGAAAGTCCCAATGTCGGCCGTTCCCGCTGTCGCCCAGAGCCGGATGAACGAATGGCAGGTTTCAGGATCACGCTGAGCCAATCTGAACCGCGGCAATTGGGCGCTTAATCGCCGTTCCCGCTTGGCCATTCGGACAGGCAGCTCGGACCGTGCTTTTGCCCGGTTTCCTGTCAACGCTTGAACGCTCTCTCACACGCAGACTGCCTTTGGGCGACCGGAGGACTGACGGAGGAGCGCTTACTGTTGGACTGTAGGGTGGCCGCTTTTTGAAAGCTGTGCACCGTATATCCTGATCATCATGTTCCGCATTGCAGCACATAGTTTCGGGGCACCCGATCAAGCTCTCTCCCTTGAGACAGCCGACCGGCCGCTCGTCGACCGAGGGCAGGTCCTGGTGCGAATGCGGGCCAGCCCAATCAATCCGTCCGACCTGATCCCCGTTACCGGGGCCTACCGCCACCGAACCGCGCTGCCCTTCATACCCGGCTTCGAGGGCGTCGGCGTCGTGGCGGACGTCGGCGAGGGAATAAACCCAGTGTTGATCGGCCGCCGAGTGCTTCCGCTGGGCACGGCAGGATGTTGGCAGAGCTGGAAGACACTACCCGCCGACTGGTGTGTGACGGTGCCGGAGGACTTGGACGACGACGAGGCCGCCACCGCCTACATAAATCCGCTCACGGCCTTGCTCATGGTTCGAAAACTCGCGCCCAAGCGCGGAGACCGCATCGGAGTGACGGCGGCAGGATCAGCAATCGGGCGTATGCTGATACGAATGCTGGCGGCGCGGGCGCGCATCCTGTCGGGATTATTCGCTCCTCCGCGGCGCGCGAGTCCATTTCGACCGAGTGTGCCGAAGTCGTTGAGGAAGGATGCCCCCTTCCAGCACTGGACAGTGGTCTCGACGCGGTGGGGGGTGCGCCCGGCACTCTCCTTGGTGCAGCCATCAAGCCGGGCGGCCTGCTCCTCCACTACGGCCTGCTGTCAGGCCAGCCACTCTCCCACGGCGGCCAAGCCAGCATGACCCTCTTCCAGCTGAGAGACCATGTGCATGCGATGCCGAAGGAAGCCTTCCACAATGCGATGTCCGAGTGCTTTTCGGAGATTCGCACCGGCCGAGCCTCCTCTTTAATCGAGGCGAGCTATCCGCTTGGGGCATTTCGAGCAGCCTTGGCCCATAAACGCAGCAGCGGACGCCGGGGCAAGATCATCCTCCGGATGCAACCTGATACGTGACCTCCGCGCCAGACAGCACTCGACAGTACAGGGAGCATGGAACGCTCGCGTGGAGTGCCCTGCCAGCGCCCCACAGGCTCGTCAGCAGGCCCGGCTGCTCAGAGGAAAGTTCGGCCTCAGGATCTTGCCTCCGTCGCGCAGCTCGTCGAGGTAGTCGGACCAGCGCTGCATCAGCTTCACGCGTTCGTCCCAGTATTCGCCGCGGGCATAGGCGCGGCGGACCTGGTTGGTATCCACATGCGCAAGTTGGCGTTCGATCGCGTCGGGATGCCATTCGCCCATCTCGTTGAGAAGCGTGGCCGCCATCGCTCTGAAACCATGAGCCGTCATCTGGTCCGGCGTGTAGCCGAGCCGACGTAAACCCTGGTTCACGACATTCTCCGACATCATGTTGCGCGGACGCACACTGCAAGTGAACATATGCGGCCAGCGCCCGGTAAGCGCATGCAACTCCTCGAGCATGCCGATCACCTGACGGGATAGGGGCACACGGTGCGGCCGGCGCATCTTCATCCGTTCCGCTGGCACCGACCAGACCCTGCCCTCCAGATCGATATCGCACCATTGGGCTTGCCTGAGTTCGCCCGGGCGCAGGAGCACATGCGGGGAGAGACGCATCGCCATGCGCCTGACGGGCAAGCGGTCAGGACCGTCTATGGCGCGCAGCAGAGCACCGACTTCGGAGGGCTTGGTAATGGCGGCGAAGTGCCTGGGCTTCGGGGTCGCGATTGCGCCTCGCAGATCGGCCGCGACGTCCTTGTCGCATCGCACCGTCGCGACCCCATAGCGGAATACGCGACTGAGCACGCTGCGCATGCGCCGGGCGCTCTCATAGGCACCGGTCGCCTCGATCTTGCGCAGGACGGCGAGCGCCTCGTGAGGCGTGATCTGGGCGATCGGCAGGTCGCCGATGACCGGATAGGCCTTGTCGAGCAGCCACCGGATCTTGTCGATGGTGACCGGCGCCAATCCATCGCGCTCGCACTTCACCAGCCATTCCTTCGCAACCAGCTCGAACGTGGTGGCCGCGGCATGCCTGGCGGCGATCCGTGCCCGCTTCTTCTCGATGGCAGGGTCCATTCCGGCGGCAATCTGCTCGCGCGCCTCGTCCCGCTTCGCGCGGACGTCGGCGAGACCGACGGCAGGCCATTTCCCCAGGTGAAGCGTCTTCTGCTTGCCCAGGAAACGGTAGTTCATGCACCACAGTTTGGAGCCGTTGGGCTTGACCGCGAGATACAGGCCGAGGGTATCGTGAAGCTTGTAGAGCTTTTCTGAGGGCTTCGCGGACGTGATCTTGAGGTGAGTGAGCATTGGAATCATCCCAGCAAGCCGGGTCGATCCGGGGCCATCAAAGGCACCCCAATCGTGGGGGTGCTGTTGGTGGTCCTAGCCGGACGTCACCGGAAATTTAGCCGGCGATCATCCGTCGATTTATGCTGTAAAACCAGCCGCTTGCTGGACGTTGCTGGACGCACTTAGCGCCAGAAAGTGGTGCCCAGAAGAGGACTCGAACCTCCACGACCTTGCGATCGCCAGCACCTGAAGCTGGTGCGTCTACCAATTCCGCCATCTGGGCACGGGGTAGGCCGGCGCCTCTAGGGGAGGGTCGCGGGGTCTGTCAACGAACATTTCGCAAGAAAATTGCAACGCGGCCAAGCCGCTTGCCGTTTGGGCCCATGCGCGGCATGGGAACCGGCATTGGGACACAAGAGGCAGGCATGAAGGACAGGCTGGTAACGCTGATCGGCGGCGGGGGTTTTCTCGGCCGCTATGTCGCACAGGAACTGTACCGCACCGGCGCGCGCGTCCGTATCGCGCAGTCGCGGCCGCGCGACGCGTTTTTCCTCAAGCCCCTGGGCGGGCTGGGCCAGACCCAGTTCATCGCCGCCGACGTAACCCGGCCGGACACGGTCGCGCGGGCGGTCGAGGGCTCGGACCTGGTGGTGAACCTGGCCGGCACCTTCGGGCCTGCCATGCGCGCAGTGCATGTCGATGGCGCGCGCAACGTGGGCCAAGCTGCGGCAAATGCCGGCGTGCAGGCGCTGGTGCACCTCTCGGCCATCGGCGCCGATCCGCAGTCGGATTCCGACTATGGCCGCACCAAGGGTGAGGGCGAGCGCGCGATCCACGAAGCGTTCCCCCATGCGACCATTCTGCGCCCGTCAGTCGTGTTCGGGCGCGAAGACGCGTTCGTGAACCGCTTCGCCGGCATGATCTCGATGCTGCCGGTGGTGCCGGTGGTGCGCAGCGGCGCGCGCTTCCAGCCGGTCTATGTCACCAACGTCGCACAGGCGGTGCTGGCGGCGCTGACCGATCCGGGCGCGCATGGCGGCAAGACCTATGCGCTGGGCGGACCCGATGTGATGACGCTGGGCGAGCTGCATCGCTGGATCGCCGGCGCGCTGGCCCGCAAGGTGCATTTCCTGGAGCTGCCCGATGCCATTGGCGGCATGCTGCCGATGCTGCCGGGCTCCCCGATCAGCAAGGACCAGTGGCGCATGCTCCAGCACGACAATGTCGTGGACGCGGGTGCCGAGGGCCTCGCCGCGCTCGGCATTACGCCGACGCCGCTGGCGACGGTGGCGCCGGCTTGGCTGGTGCGCTTCCGCCGCAACGGGCGCTTCGGTTCGGTCGGCCAGACGGCCTGACGCGGTAATCGCCGCGGCGGGGGCCGCGGCGCCAAGCAGGGGGCGGGGAACAGCGAATGAACGAATATCTCGTGGCGATCCTGCTCGGCATCGTCGAGGGCATCACAGAATTCCTGCCGGTGTCCTCCACCGGACACTTGATCCTGGCCAGCGAGCTGATGGGCTATGACGCGGCGCAATGGGCGGTGTTCAACATCGCCATCCAGCCCGGCGCGATCCTGGCGATCGTGGTGCTGTATTGGCGCACCTTTCTGGCGGTCGGGCGCGGCCTACTGTCCTGGGAAGCCAATTCGGTGCGGTTCGTGCGCAACCTGCTGATCGCCTTCGTGCCCGCCGTGGCGCTGGGGCTGTTGTTCAACGATCAGATCGAGGCGCTGCTCGAAAACGCGGTGATCGTCGCCTGGGCACTGATCGCCGGCGGCATCGGCATCCTGGTGGTGGAGCGGCTGGCGCGGACCAAAAATGTGCTCGGCATCGCCGGCGTGTCGTTCTCTCAGTCGGTTAAGATCGGCCTGGTGCAGTGCATCGCGATGATCCCGGGCGTCAGCCGCTCGGGCGCGACGATCATGGGGGCGATGGCGCTGGGCGTGGACCGCCGCACCGCCGCCGATTTCAGCTTCTTCCTGGCGCTGCCGACGCTCACCGGCGCGACCGTGCTCCAGTTGTTCAAACACCGCGATGCGCTCACCGCGGACAGTTTCGGGCTGATTGCCGTCGGCTTCGTGGTGTCGTTCATCGTGGCGCTGGCGGTGGTGAAGGCGTTCCTCGCGGTGGTGACGAAGCACGGCTTCGCACCCTTTGCCTGGTACCGAATCGTCGCGGGCACGGCGGCGCTGATCTGGCTGTCGATGCGATAAGGTCCGGTTCGGCCTCTTCTTCTCCGCTGAAGAAGCGGAATGCTAGCCCCTGCGGGAGCTGCTCTGAAGAACTGGGACAGCATTGCTGACCTATTGTTCGAATCATGCGTGACTTGGGTCTGCTGCATCGCTAAACGTACGGCATGGCAAATGATGCGATGCTCAAATTCGTGGGGCGCGACCAGGCGTATCCCGCCAAGCGCCCGGCCGATCTTCGTGCGGAGGATTTCCGGGAGATCGCCAACCGCTATGCGGTGCCGGATGCCGAGGCGCAGGCCGGCCGCTGCTCGCAATGCGGCGTGCCCTATTGCTCGGTGCATTGCCCGCTGCACAACCACATCCCCGATTGGCTGCGCCTGACGGCGGAAGGGCGGTTGCAGGAAGCCTATCAGCTCTCCAACGCCACCTCGACAATGCCCGAGATCTGCGGCCGCATCTGCCCGCAGGATCGGCTGTGCGAAGGCAATTGCGTCATCGAATTCTCCGGCCACGGCGCCGTCACCATCGGGTCGGTCGAGAAGTTCATCACCGACAAGGCTTGGGAAGAAGGCTGGGTGGAGCCGGTGCGCCCCGGCCCGGACAAGGGCCAGTCGGTCGGCATCATCGGCGCGGGGCCTGCCGGGCTCAGCGCCGCCGAATATCTGCGCGAGATGGGCTATGCCGTGCATGTCTATGACCGGCACGACCGTGCCGGCGGGCTGCTGACCTATGGGATCCCCGGCTTCAAGCTGGAAAAAGACGTGGTGATGCGCCGCGTCGCCCGGCTGGAGGAAGGCGGCATCGTCTTCCACACCAGCTTCGAAGTCGGCCGCGACGCGAGCCTGGACGAACTGCGCAGCCGCCACGACGCGGTGCTGGTCGCCACCGGCGTGTACAAGGCGCGCGGCATCAAGGCGCCGGGCGTCGGTGCGCAGGGCGTGGTCGAGGCGCTGGATTACCTGACGGCTTCCAACCGCAAGAGCTTCGGCGACGCGGTGCCGGCGTTCGACGATGGTAGCCTCAATGCGGAGGGCAAGCATGTCGTGGTGGTCGGCGGCGGCGACACGGCGATGGACTGCGTCCGCACCGCGGTGCGCCAGGGTGCGGCGTCGGTGAAGTGCCTCTACCGCCGCGACCGCGCCAATATGCCCGGCTCGCAGCGCGAAGTCGCCAATGCCGAGGAGGAAGGCGTCGAGTTCGTCTGGCTGTCCGCCCCCGAAGCGTTCGACGGCGGCGATGCGGTAACCGGCGTGCGCGCCTCGCGCATGCGCCTCGGCGCTCCCGACGCAACGGGCCGCCGCGCGCCGGAAGTCGATCCCGGCGGCGCCATGGACCTCCCCGCCGACCTGGTGATCAAGGCGCTGGGCTTCGAGGCGGAGGACCTGCCCAAGATGTTCGGCGCGGAGGCGCTCGGCGTCACCCGCTGGGGCACGCTGCGCACCGACGGGCGCACGATGATGACCAGCCTCGACGGCGTGTTCGCGGCGGGCGATATCGTGCGGGGCGCGAGTCTGGTCGTCTGGGCGATTCGCGACGGCCGCGACGTGGCGGCGCACATGCATGCCTGGATGCGGGCGCGCGCGGCATCGGCCGTGCGGGCCGCTTGAAGGAAACCACCATGAAGTCTGTGTTTGCCGCCCTGCTGCTGGGCACCGCCACCGTCGCTTCCTTGCCGGCGCAGGCGCATCCCGTTCTCCAGGCGGCGAACGCCAAGGCGGAGGCCGACCGGCTGGTCGGCGTTATGCTGAGCGATGCGGCGATGACCGACGTCGCCAGCCGCTCCTTCACCTATGGCATGGAGCAGCAGCTGGCGGGCGATCCCGCCACGCAGAAGATGTACGCCGCGAACCCAGGCATGAAGGATCATGTCGCAGGCCAGGTCCGCGCTGAGTTCCTGAAGGTCATGAAGGGCGAGTTGCCGGCGCTGCGCAGCGACGTGTCGCGCCTGATCCAGGCCGATATGACTGCGGGCGAGATCGCCGAAGCCCGCACCTTCCTGGAAAGCGCCACGGGCCGCAAGGTCGCCGCGCAGATGTACCGCTCGATCGGCGACAAGCCCGATCAGTCGCAGGAGCAGATGCAGCAGGCGGCGATGGCATCGCTGATGAGCTCGCTGACGCCCGAGGACTACCCGGCACTGATGGCGTTCGGCGGCAGCCCGGCAGCCCAGAAACTTCAAGCACTTAACCCCAAGATCACCGCCGCCAGCCAGGCCTGGTCGACTCGCCTGATCGCCGCCAACGAAGCCCGCATGAAGGCGCTCGCCGCTCAGTCCGCCGCGCAGTTCCTCAAGGGCAAGAAGCCGTGATCCGCGTCGACAAGATGCTGGCCATCGCCGCCGCGCTGGCGCTCGCCACCGGCAGCGCGTTCGCCCAGACCCCGGCCGATCCCGCCCGCCTCACCGCCGCGCGCCAGGTCGTCGGCAAGCTGCTGCCGCCCGGGACCTACAAGCGGATGATGGACCAGAGCATGGGTCCGCTGATGGGCAGCATGACGCAATCGGTGGGCCAGCTGCCGGTGCAGGAACTGGCGCGGCTGAGCGGCATCACCCAGGAGGAGGCGAGCAGCCTTGGTCAGGGAACGGTGGAGCAGGTCATGGCGATCTACGACCCGCATTGGCGCGACCGGCTGAAGCGCAGCACCGACGCGATGATGGGCGGCATGACGGAGATGATGGGCAGCATGGAACCGGCGATGCGCGAAGGCCTGTCGCGCGCCTATGCCCGCGAGTTCAGCGGCGCCGAACTGAGCGAGATGGACCGCTTCTTCGCCACTCCCGCAGGCCGCCACTACGCGCTCAAGTCGCTCCAGCTGTTCATGGATCCGGAGATGGTGAAGATCATGTCCGACATGGTCCCGGAAATGACCAAGCGCATGCCCGACATGATGGCCAAGGCCGAAGCGGCGGTGGCCAGTCTGCCCAAGCCGCGCACCAACAGCGACCTGACTCCCGCCGAGCGCGACAAGCTGGGCAAGCTGCTCGGCGTCTCGCCCGATACGCTCAAGACCAACCCGGAACCGGAAGCAGGGGCGGACGACGCGGAGGATTGATCCGCCGCCCGCCATATTCCTGCGCCTTAGGACTAACGCCATGACGATCGACCAGACCGAACGCGACCGCCTCGCCCGCGAAGGCATGTACCGCCCCGAATTCGAAGGTGATGCCTGCGGCGTGGGCCTGATCGCGGCGACCGACGGCGTGGCCTCGCGCCGGGTGGTTCAGTCGGCGATCGATGCATTGAAGGCTGTGTGGCACCGCGGCGCGGTCGACGCCGATGGCAAGACCGGCGACGGCGCCGGGCTCCATGTCGACCTGCCCGTGCGCTTCTTCGACGATGCGATCGCAATGGGCGGGCACCGCGTGCTGCCCAACCGGCTGGCCGTCGGCATGATCTTCCTGCCGCGCACCGATCTGGCCGCGCAGGAGACCTGCCGCACCATCGTCGAATCCGAGATCATCGAGGCGGGCTACACCATCTATGGTTGGCGCCAGGTGCCGGTCGACGTGTCGGTGATTGGCATGAAGGCGCAGGCGACCCGCCCGGAGATCGAGCAGATCATGATCGCCGGGCCGCTTCCCGACGATCAGGACGAGGCCGAGTTCGAGAAGAACCTGTACCTGGTCCGCCGACGCATCGAAAAGCGCGTGATCGCGGCACAGGTCGGCGGCTTCTACATCTGCTCGCTGTCCACCCGCTCGATCATCTACAAGGGCCTGTTCCTCGCTGAATCGTTGAGCGAGTTCTACCCCGACCTTCGCGACGAGCGCTTCACCAGCCGCGTCGCCATCTTCCACCAGCGCTATTCCACCAACACCTTCCCGCAATGGTGGCTGGCCCAACCGTTCCGCTGCCTCGCCCACAATGGCGAGATCAACACGGTGCGCGGCAACAAGAACTGGATGCTCAGCCACGAGATCAAGATGGCGAGCATCGCGTTTGGCGAGCAGAGCGAGGACATCAAGCCGGTGATCCCTGCCGGCGCGTCCGATACCGCGGCGCTCGACGCGGTGTTCGAGGCGATCTGCCGCTCGGGGCGGGACGCGCCCACCGCCAAGCTGATGCTGGTGCCCGAGGCGCCGGGCGACGACACGCCCGAAAGCCATGTGGCGATGTACAAATATCTCGCCAGTGTGATGGAGCCATGGGACGGCCCGGCCGCGCTGGCGATGACCGATGGCCGCTGGGCGGTGGCCGGGGTTGACCGCAACGCGCTGCGCCCCCTGCGCTACACGCAGACCGCCGATGGCCTGCTGATCGTCGGGTCGGAAACCGGCATGGTGCCGGTGCCCGAATCCACCGTGGTCGCGCGCGGTCGCATGGGTCCGGGGCAGATGATCGCCGTCGATCTCGCCGAGGGCAGGCTCTACACCGACGCCGAAATCAAGGACCAGATCGCCGGCGAAGCCGATTACGCCGCAATGATCGGTGAGTTCCTGACACTCGACGAACTGCCCGATGGCCCCGCTGATGCCCACTACGACCGCGCCGAACTCACCCGCCGTCAGGTCGCGGCGGGCCAGACGCTGGAGGACATGGAGCTAATCCTCGCCCCGATGATCGAAACCGGCAAGGAAGCCGTGGGATCGATGGGCGACGACACCCCGCTGGCCGTCATCTCGGACAAGCCGCGCCTGATCAGCCAGTTCTTCCGCCAGAACTTCAGCCAGGTCACGAACCCGCCGATCGATCCGTTGCGCGAACGCCATGTGATGTCGCTCAAGACCCGCTTCGGCAATCTGGCGAACATCCTCGACAAGGAAGCCAACGCGTCGAAGGTGCTGGTGCTCGAAAGCCCGGTGCTGACCAACGCCCAATGGCACCGCCTGCGCGCCTATTTCGGGCCGCAGTGCGGTGAGATCGACTGCACCTTCGATGCGCGTGGCGGCCCAGAGGCATTGCGCGCCGCGATCACCCGCATCCGGCACGAGGCCGAACAGGCGGTCCGCGCCGGCTGCACCGAACTGTTCCTGACCGACGAGCATCAGAACGAAGACAAGGCGGCGGTCGCCGGCGTGCTCGCCGCGGCCGCGGTCCACACTCACCTCGTCCGCCGCGGCCTGCGCTCCTATGCCAGCGTCAACGTTCGCTCGGGCGAGTGCCTCGATACCCATTACTATGCGGTGCTGATCGGCGTCGGCGCGACCACGGTGAACGCCTATCTGGCCGAAGCCGCCATCGCCGACCGCCATGGCCGCGGCCTGTTCGGCGACCTCACCCTCGATCAGTGCCTCAAGAACCACCGCAAGGCGATCGACGAGGGGTTGCTCAAGATCTTGTCGAAGATGGGCATCGCCGTCATCTCCTCCTATCGCGGCGGCTATAATTTCGAAGCGGTCGGCCTCTCCCGCGCGCTGGTGAACGATTTCTTCCCCGGCATGCCCGCCAAGATCTCGGGCGAAGGCTATGCCTCGCTCCACCTCTCGGCGATGATGCGGCACGAAGCGGCCTATGACCGCGCGGTAGCGGCACTGCCGATCGGCGGCTTCTATCGCCAGCGCCATGGCGGCGAGACGCACGCCTTCTCCGCGCAGCTGATGCACCAGCTTCAGACCGCGGTGTCGACCGACAGCTATTCCAGCTACCTCGCCTTCTCGCGCGGCGTGCGTGACCTGCCGCCGGTCTATCTGCGCGACCTGCTCGAATTCAACTTCCCGCAGGAAGGGATCGCCATCGACCAGGTCGAGGCGATCACCGAAATCCGCAAGCGCTTCGTCACGCCGGGCATGTCCCTGGGCGCGCTTAGCCCGGAGGCGCATGAGACGCTGGCGATCGCGATGAACCGCATCGGCGCCAAGGCGGTGTCGGGCGAGGGCGGCGAGGACAAGATCCGCTACAAGCCGTACGAGAATGGCGACAATGCCAACTCGGTGATCAAGCAGGTCGCCTCGGGTCGCTTCGGCGTGACGGCGGAATACCTCAATGCCTGCGACGAGATCGAGATCAAGGTGGCGCAGGGCGCCAAGCCCGGCGAGGGCGGCCAGCTGCCCGGCTTCAAGGTGACCGAGTTCATCGCCAAGCTGCGCCATGCCACCCCCGGCGTGACGCTGATCTCGCCACCGCCGCACCACGACATCTATTCGATCGAGGACCTCGCGCAGCTCATCTACGATTTGAAGATGATCAACCCGCGCGCGCGGGTGTGCGTGAAGCTGGTAAGCTCGGCCGGCATCGGCACCGTCGCGGCGGGTGTCGCTAAGGCGCATGCCGACGTCATCCTGGTCGCCGGGCACGTCGGCGGCACCGGCGCTTCGCCCCAGACCAGCGTGAAGTACGCCGGCACCCCGTGGGAAATGGGGCTCTCGGAGGTCAACCAGACGCTCACCCTCAACGGCCTGCGTGGCCGCGTGAAGCTGCGCACCGACGGCGGATTGAAGACCGGCCGCGACATCGTCATCGCCGCGATTCTGGGCGCAGAGGAGTTCGGCATCGGCACATTGAGCCTGGTCGCGATGGGCTGCATCATGGTGCGCCAGTGCCATTCAAACACCTGCCCCGTGGGCGTCTGCACCCAGGACGAGAAGCTGCGGGCGAAGTTCGTCGGCACGCCGGAAAAGGTCATCAACCTGATGACCTTCATCGCCGAGGAAGTGCGCGAGATTCTCGCCAAGCTGGGCTGCACCAGCCTGGACGAGATCGTCGGCCGCACCGAACTGCTCCGCCAGGTCAGCCGCGGCGCCGAGCATCTCGACGATCTCGACCTGAACCCGATCCTCGCCAAGGTCGATGCGACCGACGCCGAGCGGCGCTTCTCCTTGAGCACCTTCCGCAACGAAGTGCCCGACAGCCTGGATGCGCAGATGATCAAGGACGCGGCTCCCGTGTTCGCGCGCGGCGAGAAGATGCAGCTGACCTACAGCGTGCGCAACGTCCACCGCGCGGTCGGCACCCGGCTGTCGTCCGAAGTGACCAACAAGTTCGGCATGTCGACGCTGCAGGACGGGCACGTGCATGTCCGCCTGCGCGGCTCGGCGGGCCAGTCGCTCGGCGCGTTCCTGTGCAAGGGCATCACGCTGGAAGTGTTCGGCGACGCCAACGACTATGTCGGCAAGGGCCTGTCGGGCGGGGTGATCGTCGTGCGGCCGATGGTCAGTTCGCAGATCGAAAGCCGCCGCAACACGATCCTGGGCAACACCGTGCTCTATGGCGCCACCTCGGGTCGGCTGTTCGCCGCCGGCCAGGCGGGCGAGCGCTTCGCGGTACGCAACTCGGGCGCCGACGTGGTAGTCGAGGGCTGCGGCGCCAATGGCTGCGAATATATGACCGGCGGCACCGCGGTGGTGCTCGGCGAAGTCGGCCAGAACTTTGGCGCCGGCATGACCGGCGGCATGGCCTTCGTCTATGACGCGGAAGCCAATTTTACCCGCCGCGCCAACCCGGAGAACATCGTCTGGCAACGCGTCGCCTCGGCGGTGTGGGAGGCCAAGCTGCGCGGCATGGTCGAAGCGCATGCGGCGGCGACCGACAGCAAATGGTCGCGCGGCCTGCTCGACGACTGGGATCGCAGCCTGAACCATTTCTGGCAGGTGGTGCCCAAGGAAATGCTGACGCGTCTGGCGCACCCGCTCGACGACAGCGTCGAGGCCGTCGCGGCCGAATAACTTCTCCCGTCGCCCCGGCCTTGAGCCGGGGTGACGAAGAAGGGCAGGGTCTCGGAGCGGGGCCATTCATCCCCTGCTAAGCCGCTGAAACTTATGGTAAGCGCCATCCTGCCGACTCGGGAGAATGGTATGCGTCCCCTTTTCATCGCCGCAGCAGCGCTCTGCGCCATCGCCGCGCCCGCCGCTGCACAGACCGACAGCAAGGCCGAAGCCGCCGCGCGTGCGCTTGAGAATCCGATGGTGCAGGAAGGTGTGGCGCTGATGGTCGACCAGATCGCCGGCATTGTGCTCGACACCCGCGTCGGCCCGCTCGCCCACTATGTCGATCCGGAAGGCGATGTACGCCCCAACGACACGCTGGGCGATATCCAGCGCCGCCGCGATCCGCACTTCCAGGCCAAGCTCCATGCCGGCACGCGCAATGCCGTGCGCACCGCTGGCGCAGTCGCCAATGACGCGCTGGCGATGGGCGACGAACTCGGCCGCACCGCTGCCCGCCTCCAGGCGGCGCTCGCACCGCTGACTGCGATGCTCGACACCGATAATTGACGTAGAAGCGCTGGACGCGCCGCGCACCGCGGCTCAATAGAACCGCATGTGGCAGCTCCTTCAATTCCCGCTGTGTCCCTTTTCGCGTAAGGTTCGCCTGCTGCTGGGCGAAAAGGGCGTGGCGTACGAGCCCGTGCGCGAATCCCCCTGGATGCGCCGCGACGAGTTCATGGACCTGAACCCCGCCGGCCAGGTGCCGGTGATGGTCGACACCGAACGCGGCGTGACGCTGATCGATTCGGCGGTGATCTGCGAGTTCTTCGAGGAAACGGTCGACAAGGCCGCGATGATTAACGGCACCGCCGTCGACCGCGCCGAAATCCGCCGCCTGACCATCTGGTTCGACACCCAGTTCTTCAGCGAAATCACTGCGCCGCTGCTCCAGGAACGCATGCTCAAGCGGCTGGTCTACAAGCAGTCGCCCGACGGCCAGGTGCTGCGCGCGGCGATGAAGGCTGCGGTCGGCCATCTCGATTACATCGATTACCTGCTCGATCACCGCACCTGGCTGGGCGGCGCGACGATGAGCCTCGCCGATCTTGCCGCCGCCGCGCAGATCTCGATCGCCGATTATCTCGGCGGCATCGACTGGAAGAGCCACGAACAGGCCAAGCGCTGGTATATCGGCATGAAGAGCCGCCCCAGCTTCCGTCCGCTCCTGTCCGAGCGGATGGAGGGCATCCCCCCTCCTGCGGACTACGAGAAGCTGGACCTCTAAGACCCGCGGTGATCCAGCAGACGTGAAGATACGGAACGCTTCGTCTCCGGCCCGGTTGTCCGCCCATTGACGCGCGATACGGGACTTCGATGCTGGCACCGCAACCCTCGATCAGTCCCCAGGAGCGAGAGCGGGCCGCACGCAACCTGCTGATCGACGCCGCCGCCGCGACCGCGATCGGGGCGCTGAATTCCGGTGTCGTGCTGCTCGCGCTCGCCATCCATATCGGCGCGACGAATACCCAGATCGGCCTCTTGGCGGCGATCCCGCTGCTCACGCAGATCCTCCAGGCGCCAACGGTGAAGCTGGTCGAGCGCCTGCGTCGCCGCCGCCTGATCTCGGTCACCAGCGTCTTCTTCGCCCGCCTCGCGCTCCCGGCCTATGCCGCTGTGCCCTTCATCCCCAACCGCGACGTGGCGACCGGCGTGCTGCTCGCCGCCGCGCTGCTTCACTATGGCCTCAACGCGGTGGGCGCGTGCAGCTGGAACAGCTGGATGCGCGACCTGCTTCCGCCCGAGCGGCTGGGCCAGTTCTTCGCCCGCCGTGGCGTGTACGGCACATTGGTCAGCACCGTCGCCACCGTGGCCGCAGCGGTGGCGCTGGACTGGGCGAACGGATCGGATGCGCTGGGCGACCGCATCTATTCCAGCCTCTACATCGCCGGCTTCCTTTTCGGGCTGATCAGCACTGCCTTCCTCGCCATGGTGCCAGAGCCGCAAATGCCCCAGGGCGGACCTACCGCGCCGCTCCACAAGCTGCTGCTCCAGCCGCTCAAGGACCAGAACTTCCGCAACATGCTGCGCTATCTCGCCAGCTGGCAGTTTGCAGTGAACCTGGCGACCCCGTTCTTCACGGTCTATTTCGTCCGCGAACTCGGCTTTACGATGAGCTTCGTGCTGATCCTCACCGTCGTCAGCCAGCTCGCCAATGTCAGCGTGGTGCGCGGCTGGGGCCGACTCAGTGACCGGTTCAGCAACAAGTCGGTGCTGTCGGTCTCCACGCCGTTGTTCCTCATGTGCATCGCCGGCATGGCCTTCGCCAGCGAGTTCGACAGCACCACCGCGCGCGCCGCGTACCTCATCGTACTGCACATAGTCATGGGCGCCGCGGGCGCGGGCGTCGGCCTTGCCTCAGGCAATATCGTCATGAAGCTGAGCCCGGAAGGCATCGCCACCAGCTACATGGCCGCCAATGCGCTGATCAGCGCGGTTGCGGCAGGCGCCGCGCCAATCGTCGGCGGCTGGGCGGCGGACTTCTTCGCGCGGCGGCAGCTGCACGTGGACGTCGAATGGGTTAGCCCCAGCGGCACCAACGCCCTGTTCGGGGTGGTGTTCAGCCATTGGGAGTTCTTCTTCCTGCTCTCCGCGCTGCTCGGGCTCTACACGCTGCACCGCCTCACTGCGATCCAGGAGCCTGGAGAGGTCGAGGGGCGCGAAGTGGTCGGTCATGTCTGGACCTCGGCACGCCGCACCCTGCGCAACGCGTCCTCGGTTGCAGGCTTGCGGATCGGCGTGGCCTTCCCCGGCGGCGACCTGATCCGCGCGCGTCAGGGCAAGCGCGTGTCAATCTTCGCGCTGCTGGAGAGCACCAAGCGCCGCCTCGGCTTCGGCGCAACGGCGATGGCCACCGCGCTGGACGCCAGCTTCCGCGAACCCGAGCCGGATACGAGCTTCGACGATCTGTTGAAGCAGCTCAACAAGATCGACTGAGTCCGGCCTTCGCCGCGGAAACTGCGACGGCGGCTACTCCGCCGCGATCGCCGGTCCGAAATCCAGCTCCGCCTGCGCCACCGGCGCGAAGCTGCGCCGGTGATGCGGCGTCGGCCCCAGCGCGCGCAGCGCCTCCTGGTGCACCTTGGCGCCGTAGCCCTTGTTCGCCTTCCAGCCATAGCCCGGGTGCAGGGCGTCCAGCTCGGTCATGATGCAGTCGCGCCGATGCTTGGCGACGATGGAGGCCGCGGCGATCGACAGGCACAGCGCGTCGCCGCTCACCACCGCCTGACTCTGATGCTCCCAGTTCGGGCAACGATTGCCGTCGACCAGCACAAAGGCGGGGCGGAAGCCGAGCGCATCTACCGCCCGCTGCATCGCCAGCATCGTCGCCCAGAAGATGTTGATCGTGTCGATCTCCTCGACACTGGCGATGCCCACGCCGACCTTGGCACAGGCAAGCAGCTGCGCGCACAGATCGGCGCGCCTGGCCGCGGTCAGTACCTTGGAATCGTCGATCCCCTCGGGGATGCATTTGGGGTCGAGCACCACCGCGGCGGCGACCACCGGTCCGGCCAGCGGCCCGCGCCCGGCCTCATCGACTCCGGCGACCAGCCCCTTATGCAAGCGCTTGTATTTACGTTCGAACTTCAGGTCAGGCGCGGGACGTTCAGGCATCGTCCAGCCGCCATGGCGGAAAGCGGCGCATCTCGCCAGCCTGATAGAGACGAATGGCGTTGCCCGCGGGATCGGTCAGCCGCGCCTCGCGCCAGCCCCACTTCTCGTCGCGTGGTTCCTGATCGAACTTGATGCCCTGTTGCTGAAGATATGCGACGGTGACGTCCAAATCGCCGCATTCCAGATACACGACCGGCGCGGTGTAGGCGGGATCGGTGGCGACCGAAAACGTCGCCCCGCCCTCGGTCTCGAACCGCGCATAGCGTGGGGAAGCCCGCACCACCTGGCGCATGCCGAGCAGCCGATAGAAGCGCTCGCTGGCTGCGAGATCGGTGGCGGGCACCGTCACCTGGTTCAGCATCGGCTCAAAAAAGCTCATATTGCTGTCGAGCCGCACCGCCTGCTGCCCCATCGGGCCATGTCCGCGCCCAAGCCCCGGCGCCTCGCGCATCGCGATGCGCACGAAGCGGCGCGCGCGGGTAACCGCCTCGGGCAGGTCCCATTCCTGTGCAAGGCCACAGGCGATCGCCGAAGACAAAGTGCAGCCAGTGCCGTGCGTCGCGTCGGTCTCGATCCGCGGGTCGCTCCAGCTGATCTCGGGCGGGTCTTCGGGATCGACTGAATAGAGCCGGTCGGTCACGTCGGCGCCGGCGCGATGCCCGCCCTTCACCAGCACCGCGCAGCCATGCGCCCGCACCAGTGCCTGCGGATCGCGGCCCAGTGCCTCCAGCTCGGGCAGATTGGGCGTGACCACGGTGGCGCGGTCCATCAGCCGCTCGAACGCCGCGATCGTCGCTTCATCGGCCAGCCGCGCCCCGGTAGAGGCGACCATCACCGGATCGAACACCACCGGCACGCCGGGCAGTTCGTCCAGCTTCTCGGCGACGGCCAGCGCGGTGCGCGCCGAACCGATCATGCCGATCTTCACGGCGTCGACGCCGATGTCGCGGATCACCGAATCGATCTGCGCGATCACCATGTCGGTGGGGACGGCGTGCACCGCCTGCACGCCCACGGTGTTCTGCGCGGTGATCGCAGTGATCGCGGTCATCGCATGGCCGCCCAGCATCGACACGGTCTTGATGTCGGCCTGAATCCCGGCGCCGCCGCCCGAATCCGAACCCGCGATGATCAGCACACGTGGCGTCATATATCAGCCCTTGAACCTGCGCTGCGTGGAAGCCGGGTGACGCGCCAGCGCCTCGTCCACCCGCGCCGGCCGGTCTAGCAGTTCGCCTCCGCAATTGGGACAGCGCTCGTCCAGCCGGTCGGCACATTCGGCGCAGAAGGTACATTCCAGCGAACAGATGAACGCCCCCGCCTCGTCGGCCGGCAGGTCCACGCCACAGCGTTCGCAATCGGGTCGCATTTCCAGCATGCGCGCTCTGTACGCGTGGGCGCAGGCGAGTGGAAGGCGCTATGCTCACCGCCCTCTCCAGCCCACCACCCCGTCATCCCGGCCTTGAGCCGGGATCCCGCTTCTTCTTCTGTGGGGCAAGGCAGCGGGACCCCGGCTCAAGGCCGGGGTGACGAATATAGACTACAGGCCTGCGCCTGCTGCCAGGCCGTGACAGGCGTCCGAACAAGCGGCGCGCTCGACGGCGCGGAACAATGGCCGCACCGCGCGCGCCACAGGCCAGTCACCCCGCCGCCGCGCGCACCGCGTCGCAGATGCGGTCGACCACCGTCTCCACCTGTGCCTTGTCGTCGCCCTCGGCCATCACCCGGATCACCGGCTCGGTACCCGAGGCGCGGATGACCAGCCGGCCCTTGCCGTCCAGTTCGGCTTCCGCTGCGGCGATCACGTCGTTGACGCGCGGGTCCTCCAGCGGCTTGCCGCCGGCAAAGCGGACATTCTTGAGCAGCTGGGGCAGGGGATCGAAGCGGTGCAGCACTTCGCTGGCTGGCGCGCCCGCGCGGACGATCTCGGCCAGCACCTGCAAAGCCGCGACCAGCCCGTCGCCAGTGGTGGCATAGTCGGACAGGATGATGTGTCCCGACTGCTCGCCCCCGACATTATAGCCCGAGGCGCGCATCTTCTCGAGCACATAGCGGTCGCCCACGCTGGTGCGGATCAGCCCCAGCCCTTGGGCCGACAGATGGCGCTCCAGTCCCAGATTGGACATCACCGTGGCGACCAGCCCGCCACCGGCCAGCCGGCCCCGGCGGGCCCAACCACTGGCGATCAGCGCCATCAACTGGTCGCCATCGACCACCTTGCCGGTCTCGTCGACCACGATCAGCCGGTCGGCGTCGCCGTCGAGTGCGATGCCGATATGCGCGCCCGAAGCGACCACTGTCTCGCACAGGGTCTGCGGCGCAGTGGAGCCCACGCCGTCATTGATGTTCTTGCCATTGGGCGTGACGCCGATCGCGATGATCTCCGCGCCTAACTCCCACAGGGCCGAGGGTGCGACCTGATAGGCCGCGCCATTGGCGCAATCGATGACGATCTTGAGCCCGTCGAGCCGCAAATCCTTGGGAAAGGTCGACTTGGCGAAGTGGATATAGCGTCCCTGCGCGTCGTCCACGCGCCGCGCGCGGCCGATCTCGCTGGAGGGGGCAAGCGGCACGTCGCCATCGATCAGCGCCTCGATCGCCAGTTCATCGGCGTCCGACAGCTTGAAGCCATCCGGCCCGAACAGCTTGATGCCATTGTCGGCATAGGGGTTGTGGCTGGCGGAGATCATCACGCCCATGTCCGCGCGCATCGATTGCGTCAGCATCGCCACGGCGGGCGTCGGC
This sequence comes from Sphingomonas sp. IC-56, assembly GCF_021043375.1. Classification (GTDB taxonomy): domain Bacteria; phylum Pseudomonadota; class Alphaproteobacteria; order Sphingomonadales; family Sphingomonadaceae; genus Sphingomonas. The sequence continues at coordinate 96,523 of NZ_JAJNDV010000003.1, read as the reverse complement.
ATCGGCCCCACCAGCACCACGTCCATGCCCACGCTGGTGAACCCGGCCACCATCGCGTTTTCCAGCATATAGCCCGAAAGGCGGGTGTCCTTGCCGATCACCACGCGGTGGCGATGCGCGCCGCGCAGGAAGTGGCAACCGGCCGCCATGCCGACCTTCATCGCCATGGTTGCCGTCATGTTGGAAGCGTTGGTCGCCCCGCGGATTCCGTCGGTGCCGAAATATTTTCTTGCCATGCCGCGCGTTCTCACGCCCTTGTCGAGTTATGTGCCCGTCGTGATAGCGGCGAAAACTTCAAAGGGCGAGCATGTCGCAACCCACCCGCATTCTTCTCTCCCTGCTGGCCGGACTGGCGGTCGGCGCGTTGCTCGCGGCGTATTCGCCGCAAGGGGCGCTTACCGCTGCCACTTGGGCGCAGCCGGTCGGTCAGGCTTGGCTGAACGGCTTGCAGATGACGATCGTACCGCTGGTCGTTGCGTTGCTGATCACCGGCGTGACCGCCACGGCTGAGGCTGCGCAAGCCGGGCGCCTGGCCGGCCGTGCCATCGCGCTCTACGTGATGCTGCTGTTCCTCTCGGCAGTCACTGCGGCGCTGCTCACGCCGCTGTTCCTCCAGATCGCGCCCCTTCCCCAGGAATCGGCGGCAAGCCTGCGCGCGGCGCTGAGTGGTGCAGAAAAGATCGGCCCCGTGCCGCCGCTCGGCGAGTTCCTCGCGGCCGTGGTCCCCGCCAACATCGTCAAGGCGGCGGGGGAGAACGCGTTTCTGTCGCTGATCATCTTTGCGCTCATCTTCGCCTTTGCGATCACGCGGGTGGGGCATGAAGCGCGCACGCTGCTCACCAGCTTCTTTGTCGCGGTGCGCGACGTGATGCTGGTAGTGATCAACTGGGTGCTGTGGATCGGGCCGGTGGGCGTGTTCGCGCTGGCGCTGGTGGTGGGTGCCAAGGCGGGCACGGGCGCGTTCGGCGCGCTGCTCCATTACATCCTGATCGTCGCCAGCGTCGGCCTGGTCATCACCCTGCTCGCCTATCCAGCCGCGGTAATCGGCGGTCGCATCGGCCTTGGCCGCTATGTCCGCGCCGCCTTGCCCAGCCAGGCCGTGGCGATCAGCACGCAGTCGTCGCTGGCAACCCTGCCGGTGATGATCGAGGGCGCTGCAACCGTTGGCGTGCCGGTTGCGGTATCGGGCGTCACCATGCCGCTCGCCGTCGCCATCTTCCGCGCCACCGGGCCAGCGATGAACTTCGCGGTGGCGATCTATGTCGCCACCTGGTTCGGCGTGCCGCTGCATGCGACCACGCTGGCGGTCGGCGCAGTGGTCGCGACGCTCACCTCGCTCGGCTCGGTCAGCCTGCCGGGCACGGTGAGCTATGTCAGCGCCATCTCACCCGTCGCCGCGACGATCGGCGCGCCGATCACGCCGCTGGGGCTGCTGGTCGCGGTGGAGACTCTACCGGACATCATGCGCACGGTTGGCAACGTTACCTGGGACCTCGCGACCACCATCTGGCTCTCGCGCGGCGCTGGCGACGTGCCCCGCGACGACGCCGATGAAATCGTAAGTCATTGAAAAGGCTGGGAGCGCATCCTCGCGAGGAGCGCTCCAGCCTCTACGACACGCTCTACTTGAGCAGCACCAGCTCCTCGGCCATGGTCGGGTGCAGCGCTACTGTCTGGTCGAACGCGTCCTTGGTCAGCCCGGCCTTCACCGCCACCGCCGCGGCCTGAAGGATCTCCGGCGCGTCGGGGCCGATCATGTGCAGCCCGACCACGCGTCCGGTGTTGCCTTCGCAGATCATCTTGTACAGCGCCCGCTCGTGCCGGTCGGCCAGCACATTCTTCATCGCGCGGAAATCGGACTGGTAGACTGCGATCGAGCCCAGCTTGTTCTTGGCCTCGCTCTCGGTCATGCCGACGCCCGCCATCGGCGGGTGGCTGAACACAGCGTTCGGGATGCAGCTGTAATCCACCTTGTGCGGCTTGTTGCCGAAGATCGTGTCGGCGAACGCCTGCCCCTCGCGGATCGCGACGGGGGTCAGCTGAACGCGGTTGGTGACATCGCCCACCGCAAAGATGCTGTCCACCGACGAGCGGTTCTCGTCATCGACCTTGATCGCACCCAGATCGTCGATTTCGACACCAACGTCTTCCAGTCCCAGGCCGCGCGTGTTGGGCTTTCGCCCGGTCGCGAACAGCACGCCATCGACTTCGATCGGCTCGAACTTGCTCAACTCGACGCGCAGCGCGCCGCTCTCGAGCTTCTCGATTCTGCGGAACTCGGAGTGGAAGCGGAAATCGATACCCTTGGTGATCGAAATCTGCAGCAGCCGGTCGCGGATCGAATGGTCATAGCCGCGCAGGATCACGTCGGTGCGGTTCACCAGCGTGACATGGCTGCCCAGCTCGTTGAAGATGCCGGCAAACTCGTTCGCGATATAGCCGCCACCCGCGATCAGCACCCGCCGGGGCAGCTTGTCGAGGTGAAAGACCTCGTTCGAGGTGATGCCCAGTTCGCTGCCGGGAAACTCGGGAACCAGTGGGTGGGCACCGGTCGCGATCAGGATGTGCTTGGCCGACACTTTCCGGCCGCTGGCGAGCGTGACTTCGTTCGGGCCGCTGACCGTCGCGCGCTCATTGAACACCTCGACCTGGTTGTTGTGCAGTGTCTGGGTGTAGAGCCCGTTCAGCCGGTCGACATCGGCCAGCACGTTGTCGCGCAGCGTCGCCCAGTCGAAGCGGCAATCGGGCACGTCCCAGCCAAAGCGCCGTGCGTCCTTCAGATCCTCGGCGAAATGCGCGCCAAAGATCAGCAGCTTCTTGGGCACGCACCCCCGAATGACACAGGTGCCGCCGACGCGATACTCCTCGGCCACCGCCACCCGCGCGCCATGCGCCGCCGACACGCGGGAGGCGCGCACGCCGCCCGACCCTGCGCCAATGACGAAAAGGTCGTACTCAAACTCGGCCATGGCGGTTCTGGATCCTGCTTGTCGTGAAGCGACGATATGGAGACGGGAGGCGGGAAAAGCGAGCCGGGCTCAGCGCTTGCGGACGAACTCCGCCCGCAGCACCAGACCCTTGATGCCCTCATATTTGCAGTCGATTTCCTGCGCGTCGCCGGTCAGCCGAATCGACTTGATCAGCGTGCCGCGCTTGAGCGTCTGCCCCGCGCCCTTGACAGTCAGGTCCTTGATCAGCGTCACCTGATCGCCGTCCTGAAGCAGGTTGCCGACGGAATCGCGCACCTCGACGGTGTCGCCAGCATCGGCCTTTGCCGCGGCGTCGGCGGCAGGGATCCACTCGCCGCTCGCCTCGTCATAGACATACTCGTCGCCGCTCATGCGCCGAACGCCCGGCGCATCAGATCGGTGGTGGATGCGTCAAAGGTGCCGCCCTGGTCAGCGGCCTTCGCCATTTCCTTGCCCAGCTCGACGCCGAACTGGTCGAACGCGTTGATGCCCAGCAGCACCGCGTTCACGAAGGTACGCTGTTCGTAAAAGGCGAGCAGCGCGCCCAGCGTGCGCGGGTCGAGATCGTCGAGCAGCAGGGTCGAGGACGGGCGATTGCCGGGATAGGCGCGCGCCTTGTCCTCGGCATCGCGCCCGGCCATCAGCGCCGCGCCCTGGGCAAGCATGTTGAGCAGCAGCTGGCGATGATGCGCCTCGGGCAGCACGTCGCCGGGCTCGATCACGCCGATGAACTCCACCGGCACCAGCCGCGTGCCCTGGTGCAGCAGCTGGAACACCGCATGCTGCGCATCGGTACCCACGCCGCCCCAGGTGATCGGCGCGGTCGGCCAATCGACCGGCTCGCCATCAGCGGTCACCCGCTTACCGTTCGACTCCATCTCCAATTGCTGGAGATAGGAGGGCAGCAGCCGCAGCCGCTCGTCATAAGCGAAGGTGGCACGGGTCTCGCAGCCGAGCGCCTGCGTGTAGTACAGGTCGGCAAAGGCGGCGAGAACCGGGGCATTCTCCGCTAGCGGCGTCAGGCGGAAGTGGCGGTCCATCTCGGCCGCGCCTTCCAGCATCTCCTCGAACGCGGTCCAGCCGAGCGCCAGCGCGGCGGGAAAGCCGATCGATGACCACAGCGAATAGCGCCCGCCGACGCTTTCGGAGAAGGGCAGCACCCGCGTCTCGTCCACGCCCCACTCGATTGCCATTTCGGGCGCCGCGGTCAGTGCGATCACCTTGCCATAGGGATCCTCGACGCCGCCCTCGGCCAGCCACGCCAGCGCGCTTTCGGCGTTCAGCATCGTCTCGGTGGTGGTGAAGGTCTTGGACGCGACCGCGACGATGGTTGCGGCAGGGTCGAAGTTCTTGACCGCCTCCTCCAGCGCGACGCCATCGACATTGGACACGATCGCCACGTCATAACGGTCCGCGTCACGGCCCAGCGCGTCTACCAGAACGTCAGGTCCCAGCGCCGAACCGCCAATGCCGATGTGCAGGATGTGGCGGACCGGCCCCAGCGCCTCGGCTTCGATTGCGTCGATCAGCGCGCGCATGCGGGCGTGGAAACCCTTGGCGAGCGCGACGCTCTCGGGCGAGCCTTCGCCGCGCTGCGCGGTATGCTCGACGGCGCGGCCTTCGGTCACGTTGATCGCCTCACCCGCGAACAGCGCGTCGCGCTTGGCAGTCAGGCCCATCTGCTCGGCCAGGGTCGTAAACGCCTGCACCGCCTGCCGTGTCAGGTGGGTCTTGGACCAGTCGAAATGGATGCCCGCCACGTCCGCCGACAGGGTGGCGACACGGTTCGCGTCACCCTCGAACAACTGCGCCAGCGTTTGGCGCGGAAGGTCCCGGATGGGCGACCAGTCGGGCAATGCCATGTTCATCTCCTGTAAGGCAGCATCTGGCCCAAGCCCCTACGCCCGCGAAACCGTTGCGGCCACCCGTATTCATCGGCTTGACGCCACCCCTCAGCCCAAGCAGAGCATTCCCATGGAAAACGCGCCTTCCGCCGAGCCCCAGGACCAGCCCGTGCGCGCCGCTGCAAAGCCGGCCGCGCCCAAGTCGGAATGGCGCGATCTCACGACATTCCTGGTGAAGCTGGCGCTGATCGTCTTCGTGGTGCGCAGCTTCATCTTCTCGCCCTTTTCGATTCCCTCCGAATCGATGCTGCCGCGGCTGCTGATCGGCGACTACCTGTTCATCACCAAGTGGAACTACGGCTATTCCAAGCACTCGCTGCCCTGGAGCCTGCCGCTGATCCCGGGCCGCGTGTTCCCCGGCACGCCCGAACGCGGCGACGTGGTGGTGTTCAAGGCGCCGCCGGGCAACGATACCGACTGGATCAAGCGCGTCATCGGCCTGCCGGGCGACACCGTGCAGATGCAGGACGGCCAGCTGGTGCTGAACGGCAAGCCCGTTCCCAAGCAGCATGTCGCCAACTTCGTGCTGCCGATCACGCCCAACTTCCAGCGCTGCCAGCCGCAGTTCGAGCAGATCGACGCACAGGGCAATGCGGTCTGCGCAATTCCCCGCTTCCGCGAGACCTTGCCCAATGGCAAGCAGTATGACGTGCTCGATCAGGGCATGCTGCCCAAGGACAATACCGGCGTCTACACCGTGCCTGCCGGCCACGTCTTCATGATGGGCGACAACCGCGACAATTCGATGGACAGCCGCTTCAGCCATGAAGAAGGCGGCATCGAATTCGTGCCGCTGGAAAATCTTGAGGGCAAGGCGATCGTGAACTTCTGGTCCACCGACGGCAGCGCCAACTGGCTGCTGCCCTGGACCTGGTTCACCGCCGCGCGCTGGAGCCGGATCGGAGAAGGTTTCTGAGCGCGCAATCGCTGGGGGACTGGCTGGGCAAGACCTTCGGCCGCAAGCCGGGCGCGCTCGCCAGCTATGAGCGCGCGCTGACCCATGGCAGCCAGGCCGCCGACAATTACGAGCGGCTGGAGTTTCTGGGCGACCGTGTGCTCGGCCTCACCATCGCCGAATGGCTGTTCGAGCGTTTCCCGCAGGAGCCCGAAGGCGCGCTCTCGCGCCGCCTGAACGCGCTCGTCACCGGCCCGGTCTGTGCCGATGTCGCACGCGCGGTCGGCGTGGTGCCGCACCTGCGTCTGGGCAAGCAGGCGCGCGAGGATGGCGCGGCCGACAGCGACAATGTGCTGGGCGACGTGATGGAGGCGCTGATCGGCGCCTATTATCTGGAACATGGCTTCGAAGCGGCACGCGCCTTTGTCCGCAAGGCGTGGGACGACCGCGTCGACGTCCATACCAAGGCGCCCAAGCACCCCAAGTCCGCGCTGCAGGAATGGGCCGCCGCGCACAACCGCCGCGCCCCCGAATACGAAGTGGTGGACCGCTCCGGTCCCAATCACAGCCCGCGCTTCAAGGTGAAGGTCGCAATCGGCAAGCTTGCCGAGGCGACCGGCGAAGGCACCTCAAAGCAGGAAGCCGAAACCGCCGCCGCCGAAGCGCTGTTGAAGCAGTTGGAAAAGTGACACTCCCCCGTTTGAGGGTGGAGCGCTAGGAACATAAGAATGAACATCGAAACGCAGCGCTGTGGCCTGGTCGCCATCGTCGGCGCGCCGAACGCCGGCAAGTCCACGCTGGTCAATGCCCTGGTGGGCCAGAAGGTCGCGATCGTCTCGCCCAAGGCGCAGACCACGCGCACCCGCCTGATGGGCCTGGCGATCCAGGACGAGACGCAATTGCTGCTGGTCGACACCCCCGGCATCTTCACGCCCGAGCGGCGCCTGGACCGCGCGATGGTCGCCGCCGCCTGGGATGGTGCGAAGGACGCCGACGTCATCGCGCTGGTGGTCGATGCCAAGGGCGGCATCGGCAGCAAGGTGCAGGCGATTGTCGACAACCTGGCCGGGCGCCCGGAGCCCAAGATCCTGATCCTCAACAAGGTCGACATCGCCGACAAGCCTCGCCTGCTCGGCCATGCCGCCAAGCTCAACGAGGCGTTCGCGTTCGAAGAGACCTTCTTCGTCTCCGCCCAGACCGGCGACGGCGTGGCCGAGATGAAGGCGGCGCTCGCCGAACGCATGCCCCAGGCCCCCTGGCACTTCCCTGAGGACCAGGTCTCCGACGCCACCGACCGGATGCTCGCCGCCGAAGTCACTCGCGAGCAGCTCTACCTCCAGCTCCATGCCGAGCTGCCCTACGCCTCGGCGATCGAGACCGAGAAGTATAGCGAGCGCGAGGACGGATCGGTCGAGATCCACCAGCAGATCCTAGTCGAGCGCGACACCCAGCGCGCGATCGTGCTGGGCAAGGGCGGCACCCGCATCAAGGAGATCGGTGCGCGCGCCCGTGCCGAGCTGTCGCGGGTGATGGGGGTGCCGGTGCACCTCTATCTGCACGTCAAGGTGAAGCCAGGCTGGGAGAATGACCGCTCGCTCTACCGCGAGATCGGGCTCGACTGGGTCGAATAAGCCGCGCCTCAGCCGCGCAGCACTTCCTCAACCCAGGCCGGCACCAGCGTGCCCGCCGGACCCATGCGGCTGTCGTCGAACCAGATGCTGCCTTCGGACGGATCGAGGTTCAGCTCCAGTGTCTGCGCGCCATAGTGCCTGGCCGTGCGCACGAACCCCGCGGCAGGGTATACTGCGCCCGAGGTGCCGATCGACACGAACAGGTCGGCGTTGGCCAGCGCAGCCTCGATGGCATCCATCTGGTATGGCATCTCGCCAAAGAACACGATGTCAGGCCGCAGCGTCGGCGCCTGGCAGGTCGGGCAGATGGGCGGAAGCGCCGCATCCCACGGCCTCCGCATCCCGCATGCTGCGCAGAGCGCCGACTTCAGCTCGCCATGCATGTGGAGCATGCGCGTCGACCCGGCACGCTCGTGCAGATCGTCGACATTCTGCGTGACCAGCAGCAGCCCGCCCGTCCATTCGGCGTCGAGCCGCGCCAGTGCTTCGTGCGCGGCGTTGGGCCGGACCGTGCTCAGCTTCGCCCGCCGCTCGTCATAAAAGCGGTGCACCAGCTCGGGCTGCCGCTCCAGCGCCTTCGGCGTGCAGACATCCTCGACTCGGTGCCCTTCCCATAGCCCGCCCGGGCCGCGAAAGGTTGCCACGCCGCTCTCGGCCGACACGCCGGCGCCGGTGAGGATCACGATGTTCTGAATGTCGCGCATAGGGGCGAAGATAGTACGCGATCGTTCATGCCGCCACGCCGCTGCCGCAATCGCCCCGCAGCTTGCCCGGCGAACCGCTGGAGACGCCGGGCCATGCTGATTGCCGCGTTGCTGCTTTCGTTCGCCGTGCAGGACCGCCCCCCGGTATTTCCGGGCAGCGACGAGGCGATTCCGCCGGTGCTGCCCACGCGCAGCTGCCAGCCGGGGGCGGGCGAGGACGTGGTGGTGTGCGGCAAGGCCGATCCCGCCCGCTTTCGTGCCCGCGTCATCGAAGACGACCGGTATCGTGAAAAGCCGCTGCGTTCCGAATTCAACATCGCGGGCGTGGGTAGGGCGGACGTTCAGGCGGTGCAGCGCACCTTCCCCGGCGCCAGCGCGCCCGGGCTGATGTTCTCGCTCAAGATCCCGTTGGGGAAGAAGAAGGACAAGGACGAATAAGCCTGTCGCTTGGCGGCGCGCTGGTGCAGAAGCGCGGCCATGACGAGCATCGGTATCTTCGGCAGCATGGGGCGGATGGGGCAGGCGATCGCGGAGGTCGCGCCCAAACTCAACGCGCCGGTCGCCGGCGGCTGCGACATGGGCGGCGACGCCGATGCGCTTGCCCGCATGGCCGATACGCTGGTCGATTTCTCCGCCCCTGCCGCGCTCGAGGCGCATATCGCCGCCGCCCGCGCCGCCGGCACGCCGATCATGATCGGCACCACCGGGCTCGGCGCCCGTCACCACGCGTTGATCGACGCCGCCGCCCGTGACATCGCCGTGCTTCAGACCGGCAATACCTCGCTTGGCGTCGGCTTGCTTTCGCACCTGGTGCGCGAGGCCGCGGCGCGGCTTGGCGCGGACTGGGACATCGAGATCGTCGAGATGCACCACCGGAACAAGGCTGATGCACCCTCGGGCACGGCGCTAATGCTGGGCGAGGCTGCGGCCAAGGGCGTCGGCACAACGCTTGCCGAAGCTGGCGTGCAGGGCCGCGCCGGGCTCACCGGCCCGCGTGCGAACGGCACGATCGGCCTGGCCTCGCTACGCGGCGGATCGGTGGTGGGCGATCACACCGTTGTCTTTGCCACTGCTGGTGAGCGCATCGAATTGACTCACCGCGCCGACGACCGCGCGATCTTCGCGCGTGGTGCGGTGCGCGCCGCGCTGTGGCTGGCCGGCCGGGCTCCCGGGCGCTACACGATGGACCAGGTTCTCGGCGTGTGAAGAAAGCGGACGTCGTCCAGTTCTTCGCCCGGCTGGCGGAGGACAATCCGCACCCCGAAACCGAGCTGGAATATGTCAACGCCTTCACCCTGCTGGTGGCGGTGGTGCTCTCGGCGCAGATGACCGATGCTGGGGTGAACAAGGCGACACGGCGGCTGTTCGCCGAAGCCGACACGCCCGAGAAGATGGCGGCACTGGGCGAGGACGCGCTCAAGGATCATCTCAAGACGATCAACTTCTACAACACCAAGGCCAGGAACGTCCTGGCATTGAGCCGCGCGCTGATCGAACGGCATGGCAGCGAAATCCCTGCGGACCGCGAACTGCTCGAAGCGCTGCCCGGCGTCGGCCGCAAGACCGCGAACGTGGTGCTCAATTCCGCCTTTGGGCGCGAGACCTTTGCCGTCGACACCCACATCTTCCGCGTCTGCAACCGCACGCGCCTCGCGCCGGGCAAGACGCCGCTCGCCGTCGAGCTCAAGTTGGAAAAGGCGGTGCCCCAGCCCTTCCGCCTCCATGCGCATCACTGGCTGATCCTGCACGGCCGCTACACCTGCAAGGCGCGCACCCCGGAATGCTGGCGCTGCGTCGTGGCGGACCTGTGCCCCTTCAAACCCAAGACACCTCCGCCCGAGGCGCGCAAGGCCCGCAAGCGCGAACCCGCATAAACCGGCTGGCGCCCGCCGCCATGCTTTGCTAGTCGCCATTGCCACGCACCCGTAGCTCAGCTGGATAGAGCGCTGCCCTCCGAAGGCAGAGGCCACAAGTTCGAATCTTGTCGGGTGCGCCAGCTCTCATCGCAGTACGGAGTTGTCATGACCGATCCCGCGACGATCGAGATTGCCTCCGGCCAGCTCAGCGCCACGCTCAATCCACTGGGTGCCGAGCTGACGCATCTGCGCGATGCCGAAGATCGCGAGTTGATGACCGATGCCGATCCGGCGTTCTGGACCGGGCACGCGCCCTTGCTGTTCCCGATCGTCGGGCGGCTGGCGGGGGATCGCTACCGCCTGGACGGGAAGGAGTACGCGCTTCCGCAGCATGGCTTCGCTCGGCGCCAGCCCTTCGCGTTGATCGAACACGGCAAGACCCGCGCTGTCTTCAGGCTGACCGACAATGACGCCACCCGCGCGGTGTATCCGTTCGCCTTCACGCTCGATGCGGCATATTCGCTGACCGAAGCGACGCTGGCGATCGACGTCACCGCCACCAATTGCGACGATCGTCCGATGCCGGCGAGCTTCGGCTTTCACCCCGCTTTCGCCTGGCCGCTGCCGTTCGGGCGACCCCGCGAATCGCACCGCATCCTCTTCGCTCAGCCTGAGCCCGGCGGGCTCGCCCCGATCATTCCCGGAGGACTGATCGGCGCGGAGCCGCTGCCCTCACCCGTGCACGGCCGCGAACTCCACCTCCACGACGATCTGTTCGCCCGTGATGCGCTGGTCTGGAACACGCCGGCGAGCGATCGCCTGCGCTATGACGGCGGCAGCGGCCCCGGGCTGGAGCTCGGCTTTGCCGGCATGCCCAAACTCGGCATCTGGACCAAGCCCGGCGCCCGCTTCGTCTGCGTCGAACCCTGGCACGGCATCGCCGACCCACAGGGCTTCGACGGCGAGATCTGGGATAAGCCCGGCATGCTGCGCTTCGAACCCGGCGAGGCGCGGTCCTTCAGCATGCAGGTGACGCTGGCGGACTGAGCCCGCCAGCGCTCCAGCTATAATTAGGGCTGCGTCGCCAACAGGTAGGTCTGCCGCAGCGTGTCGATCGGCTTCAGCTTCCCCTCGACCTCATGGTGCCAATAGGTCCAGCCATTGCACGACGGCGCGCCCTGCAGCGTTGCGCCCAGCTTGTGGATCGACCCCGCGTCGTCGCCACAGCGTAGCGACCCGTCGGCGCCCACCACCGCGACGTGCTTACGCTTGGCGTCGGTCAGCACTGCGCCGGGCATCAGATAGCCGTTCTCGACCAGCTGTCCGAATGCCACCCGCGGCGCGGCCTTGGGCGCCTGCATCGTCTTGAGCTGCGATTCGTCGAGCGGCAGGGCCGCCGCGATCCGCTCCATCGCCGCGTCGACATAGTCCAGCTCACGCTCGATGCCGATCCAGTGCCGCCCCAGCCGCTTGGCCACCGCGCCGGTGGTGCCGGTGCCGAAGAACGGGTCCAGCACCACGTCGCCCGGCTTGGTCGACGCCAGCAGGATGCGGTACAGCAACGCCTCGGGCTTCTGCGTCGGATGGACCTTGTGCCCGTCCTTCTTCAGCCGCTCCTGCCCGCCGCAGATCGGGAATTCCCAGTCTGAGCGCATCTGCAACTCGTCGTTCAGCGTCTTCATGCTGCGATAGTTGAAGGTGTACTTCGCCTTCTCGCCCGACGACGCCCAGATCAGCGTCTCATGCGCGTTGGTGAACCGCGTGCCCTTGAAATTGGGCATCGGATTGGCCTTGCGCCAGATGATGTCGTTCAGGATCCAGAAGCCCAAATCCTGGATCGCCGATCCCACCTTGAAGATGTTGTGATAGCTGCCGATCACCCAGATCGTGCCGTCATCCTTCAGGATGCGCCGCGCTTCGGCCAGCCATTCGCGGGTGAACTTGTCATAGGCCGAAAGGCTGTCGAACTTGTCCCAATGGTCGGTGACCGCGTCGACATGGCTGCCGTCCGGACGGTTCAGATCGCCGCCCAGCTGCAGGTTGTAGGGCGGATCGGCGAAGATGCAGTCCACCGACTTGGCCGGCAGCGAGCGCATCGCCGCGATGCAGTCGCCCATCAGGATCTGGTCGAGCGGAAGCTCCGCCGGCGCCACCTGGGCAGCCGCGCGGCTGCGCGTCCTTACCTTTTCCAAAACCCCCATGTCGTCCTGCTCCCCTTGCCCAGTCGCGCGTTGTGATCGGGCGCGGACTCCGGCGTCAACCAAGTTTTGGTTAACCGAAAAGCCTGCCGATCCAAGCAGATGCCGGAACATTTCGGCACTCACCCAGATGTTGAGTCAAGAAGTTATCCACAGGCCCCAATGCTGGTGGTGTGACCGAAAAGACTCAGCCGGAATAGTTATCCACAGGCCGCGCGGGCCGGAGGCGATGCACCGGGGCTGCGAAAAGGACGGAATCCTCCACGGAATTGCCCACGGGTTATCCACAACGTTGTCCACAGCGGTAGGACAAAGGGAGCGAATCACGGCCCGAATCGGTTGAGCCTTCCGAACCCGGAGGCACCATGCTCGAACACATCCCCCATTGGCTCGGCAGCGCGCTCAAGAACCTGCGCGCAGGGCCAGAGAAGCTGGCCATCGCCCAGCCCGACCTTGGCAGCTTCGAATCGCTGCATCTCGCCAGCCCGGCCTTTGGCAACGGCGCACGCCTGCCCGATCGCTTCACCGCCGATGGCGAAGGCGTGTCGCCGCCGCTGTTCTGGACCGGCGTTCCGGACGGTACCGAGCGGCTGGCGCTGCTGGTCGAGGATCCCGACGCGCCTGCGCCACAGCCGCTGGTCCACGCCGTGGTCTGGAACCTGCCGCCGCACGAGGGTGAACTGAAGGAAGGCGCAATCCGGGCCGATGGGCAAGGCAGCATCCGCGGAAGCGATGTCGGCCGCAACAGCTATCTGGGCGAAGGCTGGCTGCCGCCCGATCCCCCGACCGGCCACGGCGCGCATCATTATGCCTTCCAGCTGTTCGCGCTCGGGCCCGGGCCGGACCTCGCCACCAACCCGGGACGCGGCGCGCTGATAGAAGCCATGGCGGGCCGGGTGCTGGCAGCCGGGCTGCTCACCGGCACCTATTCGCGCGGTGAGGAAGCGCCCATCGGCCTGCTCGGCGAAGCGGCTCCGGCGTGATGCCACCCTCTCGAGTACTCTCATCTCTCTCTCGTCACCCCGGCCTTGAGCCGGGGTCCCGCTTCTTCTGTTTGGCTTGAGAAAGCGGGACCCCGGCTCAAGGCCGGGGTGACGAAGAAGGAAAACCAATCCTCCCCCTAGCTCACCCGTTCACCACCGTGCCGCCATTCGGATGCAGCACCTGCCCCGACATATAGCTCGAATCCTCGCACGCCAGGAACAGGAACGCCGGTGCCACTTCGTTGGGCTGCCCCGGACGCCCCATCGGCACGTCCTCGCCAAAGCTTTCCAGCTTGTCCGGGCTCGCCCCGCCCATCGGGTTGAGCGGGGTCCAGATCGGACCCGGTGCCACCGCGTTCACGCGAATACCCTTCTTGACCAGGTTCATCGACAGGCTGCGGGTGAACGCAGTAATCGCGCCCTTGGTCGAGCTATAGTCCAGCAGCTCGGGCTCGCCCTGGTACATCGTCACCGACGTGCAGTTCACGATCGCCGCGCCTTGCTTCAGGTGCGGCATCGCCGCCTGCACCATGAAGAACTGGCCAAAGATGTTGGTCTGAAAGGTGCGCTTCAGCTGCTCCTCCGTGATATCGGTGATCTCCTTGTCCGGGTGCTGCTCGCCGGCATTGTTTACCAGCACGTCGATGCGCCCGAACTTCTCGATCACCTGCGCGACCGCGCGCTCGCAGAAATCCTTGTCGCCGACGTCGCCGGCGATGGTCAGCGCCTCGCGCCCTTCGCTGCGTACGATGTCCGCGGTCATCTGCGCGTCGTCATGCTCGCACAGATACAGGATGGCGACATGCGCGCCTTCACGGGCATAGAGTGCAGCCACTGCGCGGCCGATTCCGCTGTCGGCGCCGGTGACGATCGCCACCTTGTCCTGCAATCGGCCGGAGCCGGGGTACCGCGGCTCCCATTGGGGTTTGGGTTCGAGGGCGCTCTCATGTCCGGGCAGCGCATCCTCATGGATCATCTCGATCGTCTCGGTCTCGCTCATCGGCTGCACTCCTTGAAGGATTTGCCGAGGGAAACCGGTGCGGAAGGCCCGCGGTTCCGCGCTTTGTCTGGGTTAGCGGGCCAGGGTTCAGGCCAGGCCCGAACCCTGGGTGCAGGTGACGAGGATGGTGGCGGCGGTGAGGGCGAACGACACGGTGCCGATCATCAGGCTGCGCAACATGGCGAAATCTCCTTGTCCGGCTCGATCAGGCGATCGGAACGACGGGGGTCGAAAAGACCACCAGCGCGACGGTGAAGAAGACAGCGCCAAGAGCGGCAACCGAGCGGTTAAGCGAGTCGAGGCGTGCGGTCATGATCAAACTCCCTGGTACCTTCGGCTGTCCGAACCATTCGGCTGCCGATGCCAGATACTTTGCAGGGAGCGTGCCAATTTGCTAAGTCATTGAAGTTGCTGGGGCGGCATTTCGCCCTGGTTCAGACTTGGGATTTCTCACACCGAGCTTTGGCAAAATACACCAACTCACGGCGAGCCACTGGGTGGGCTATTCCGTGAACAACCGGTTCCGTCCAGCCGACTTCGCCGCGTACAGCAGGCGGTCGGCGCGATGAAAGGCAGTGCCGAGCACCTCATGGTTCTCGGCATGGGTCAGCCCGGCGGAAAAGGTGATCGCGCCCAGCGGCGCATCGCTTTCGCGCAGCCGGTAACGCTTGGCGGCAACCGTGACGAGCGCCGTCTCCATCAATGCGCGGGCCGCTTCGATGGTGATGCCGGTAAACAGGATGGCGAACTCCTCGCCGCCATAGCGCGCCACCAGATGGTTCGGACAGCTCTGGCTCAGCGCATCGCCGATGGCCTTGAGCACCCGGTCGCCCACTGCATGCCCGAATCGGTCATTGACCGACTTGAAATGGTCAACGTCGCACACCGCGATGCACAGCCTGGCGCCGGCGGCGGCCTGCGCGGCATAGGCTTCCTCGAACGCCCGGCGATTCGGCAGCTCGGTCAGCGGGTCGCGGCGGGCATTGTCGCGCGCTTCCTCCAGCTTCTCGCGCAGCTCGCTGGCTTCGCGCGTGGCCGTCTCCAGCCGGGCCTCGGCGGTGCGGACGCGCTCGATCATGGTGGCGGTGATCCGCGCGACCTGATCCGCCGCGATGGTGCCGGCGTTCCCATCCGTCGACCGCGACATCTCCGCGGCGCTTTCGGCCAGGTCCCGGCCAAAGCCCGCCGTCTCGGCACGCATAGCGGTCACCATGTCGGCAAACCCTTCCACCTGCATCTGGGTCTGTGCGACCAGCCCGTCTGCCTTCTTTGCAGCGTCGGGTCTGCTCAGTGACTGAACGTCCAGGTTCATGGCGTCCACATCGTGCTGCGTCAGCCGCACGCCGCCATTGGTCAGCGCTTCCACCGCGCGCGCCACCGGGCTCTTGGGCTCGGTGAGCAGGTGATAGGCAAAGGCGTAATTGGCCGGAGTCGCGCTCAGCCGATGATCGCGCAGGAATGCTCCCACGTGCTCGAAGAGACTGGCGGTCTCCACCTCCCCGCTACTGCGCACGGCCATTGCTCTGGCCATAAGTTGAAACCCCTAGCGTTTTCCGGTTTCCTCGCGGTCCCGACCGCACATCTTTCTTTGCGCGCGACACTAGGGGCCAATAGCTAAAATTGGGTGAGCGGGGCCCCTGGCGCCTGCGGTCGCTCAGCGGCGCGACTGCCGATACTTGCGCACCGCATCCAGCGTCAGGCGCACATGCCCGGCGGGGTTCATGTCGCTATGCGCGTAGAGGATGCGGCCGTTGGGCGCGATCACATAGCTGGTGCGGGTGGTCATCATGCCGCCGCCGGGCTTCTGCAACAACACGTCATAGCCGCGAATCACCTGCGGGCTCGCCGCGGCGACGGCGAACTTGCCGGCGCAGTGCTCGGCGGAGAATTTCTGCAGCTGGTCGACATTGCCGGCGGTCATGCCGATCACCGTCGCACCCGCCTTGGTAAAGTCGGGCAGCGCCTCGGCAAAGGCGTTCGCCTCGGCATTGCACCCGCCGGTGTAGGCGGCGGGGAAGAAATACAGCACCACCGGACCCTTTTTGAGCGCCGCGGCCAGGTGCACGCTGATCGGTTTGCCGGCGGCCGCGCCATTCGCCGTGAAGTCCGGCGCGCGGGCGCCAGGCGCGAGCGCGGCGTCGAGCGGGGCGCCCAGGGGGAGGAGCAGGGCGGCGAGGAGCAGGCGCTTGCGCATAGAGGGTCTCCTAGAGGGTAGCGTCATCGGGTTAGCGCTATGCCGATCCTGGCATGGGCGTCGCTGCGGCGATAGTCGTCCAGCGTTTCGGCATGTCCGGCAAAGGCCTGGCCGAACAGGTAGAAGCCCATGCCGCCCCCGATTCGCGCCAGCGGATACGAGGCGAACAGCTCGGCCGATCCCTTGCCGGTCTCGACATTGCCGCGCGCGGTCAGCGACAGCTTCAGGCCATCGCGCTGCTGAATCGCGGCGGTCAGCGACGTGTAGCCATAGTAATCGGGCACGTCATGCGCCGCACCGCTCGACCCGACATAGAACCAGGCCATCGGTGCGATATCGAGCCGCCAGTCGTTGCCGAGGTCGAACTGCTTCTCCACCCGCGCGAAGATGCGGTTGAGGTCGACCGAGTCGAGATCGCCGCGCCCGTTGGAATCATGCCGCCACCCAATCGCCACGCGCGTCGTGTCATCAAGCGCGCTGTCGGCATAGACTTCGGGGCTGTAGATGGTCGAGTTGAACGGGCCGGAGGGCTGCTGGATCGCCCAGAACATCGTCTGGGTATAGGCAAAGCGCAGATTGCCGAGCTTGGCCGGCGCATCCTCGGCAAAGGGCTTGAAGCCCAGGCTCACCTGAAGCTTGGCACCGGAATCGCCCATGCCGAACACGCCATAGATCGGCTCATGCGGTTCGAACCGCTCCACGAATGCCGAGGATGATCCGGTCGAGCTCTGTACCACCGTTTCGCCATCAGGAATGGGGGCGGCGGGATGTTGTGCCGATGGCGGCACCGCCACCGATGCGACGCTCACCGGGATATAGCGCACCTTGGCGAAGGCGCCGGGCGCGATCGTGCGGGTCGGGCCGGGTGCGCGCTCCAGCACCAGCCGGCTGCCGTCGGCGGCGGTGACTTCGATTTGGCGCGGTCCGGCATCGGCCACGGGCGCGTCGGTCTCGTTGACCAGGAACACCTCGACGCCGCGCAACGCCGCCTGCTCCGACTCCGGCTGCGCCGGTACGGCGCGAACCTGGGCAGCGGCGGGCGTGGCGGCGATCAGGCCGGCAAGGACAAGCATCGAGCGCATCGCCGCGAGGACTGGCAGTGCTTTGTGACCTTGGCGAGTCAAAATCGGCTGGCTAGGGCAGGGGCATGCCCGTCACGCAAACCGATATCGATCTCGCCAACCGCCTCGCCGATGCGGCAGGCGCGGCGATCCGCCCCCGCTTCCGTGCCGAACACGGGCTGGAAGCCAAGGAGGATCTGTCGCCCGTAACCCTGGCCGACCGCGAGGCCGAAGAGGCCATGCGCAAACTTATCATCGCCGAACGGCCTATGGATGGCATCATCGGCGAAGAATTCGGCGTCCGCGAAGGCACCAGCACTCGGCAATGGGTGCTCGACCCCATCGACGGCACTCGCGCCTTCATCTCCGGCCGCGCAACTTTCGGCACCTTGATCGCGCTGATCGAAGACGGCTGGCCGCTGCTCGGAATAATCGATCAACCGATCATCGGCGAACGCTGGCTGGGCGTTATGGGCCGTCCCACGCTGTTCAACGGCAAGCCGGCCAGCACGCGCCGCTGCCGCGACCTGAAGCAGGCGATCCTGGGCACCACCTCGCCTGCATTGTTCACCGACGACCAGCTCCACGCCTTCGAGCATCTAGATGCTGAAGTGATGAGCACGGTTCTGGGTGGCGACTGCTATGCCTATGGATGCGTCGCCAGCGGCTGGATGGACGTGGTGGTCGAGGCTGGCCTCAAGCTCCACGACTTCGCCGCACTGGTCCCGGTGGTCGAAGGCGCGGGCGGCCGCATGTGCGATTGGCAGGGCGATCCGCTCCACGCGGGCAGCAACGGCGAAGTGATCGCTGCCGGCGACCCGGCGCGAATTGAGGAAATACTCGAAGCGCTCGCCTGCCGCGGCGGGCACTGACCGGGGTCAGGCCTCCGCCGCGCCGAAGTCCGATGGGCGCCGCCGAGTCCGGTCCTGCTGCCCGCGCTGATTGAGCGCCTGGCGGATACGGTCGAGCAGATCGGTCTTGCGGTACGGCTTGCCGAGCACGTCGCGCCCGGAACGTAGCGGCCCGTCCACCACCAACTGCTCATTATACCCGGTGGTCATCAGGACGACGATGCCGGGATCCAGTTCGCTGACTTGATCGGCCAGCGCGATGCCATTGATGCTGCCGGGCATCACCAGGTCGGTGAAGACCAGGTCGAAGGGATCGTCCTGCAACGCGTGTTTGAACGCCGCCAGCCCGGCATCGCCGGTGGGCGCGGTGCTGACCCTGTATCCCGCGTCGATCAGTATCTCGCAGGCAAGCTCCATGACTTCGGCGCTGTCTTCGACGACCAAGATGTGGCTCGCCCCCACATCGGGAAGCGAGGCGCCCGCTTGTGCCGGCCGGTGACTGGGGTCCTCCTCCGCATCCACGTCGCTGCCGGCGACGGGGAACAGCATGCGCACCGTGGTGCCCTCGCCCAAATCGCTCTCGATCTCCAGCCGCCCGCGCGACTGTTGGACAAAGCCGCTGGCCATGGCGAGCCCGAGGCCGGTTCCCTTGCCGGTCGGCTTGGTGGTGAAGAAGGGTTCCACTGCGCGTTCCAGCACGTCGGGGGACATGCCATTGCCCTGGTCCTGCACTTCGACGGCGAGATAGTCGCCAGCCGACAGGTTCCGCCCGGCACTGTTCTCGGTAACGCTCACCTTGGCGGTGGAGATAGTGATCACACCGCCCTCAGCCATCGCGTCGCGCGCGTTGATGGCGATGTTGAGGATGGCCATTTCGAACTGTTCGGGATCCAGGATCGCCTTGGGCAGACCGCGCCGCGTGCTCAGATGGATCTCGACCTGCTTGCCGACCGAGCTCTCGATCATCTCGGCAAAGCTGTGGATGCACTCGCTGATGTCCACCGGCCGCGGTTCGAGCCGCGTCTTGCGGGCGAATGCGAGCAACTGGCTGGTCAGCTTGGCCCCGCGCTCGGCGGCCGATCGCGCATTGTGCAGATAGCGTTGGCTGCGCGGGTCATCGATCCGACTGTCCAGCATCTCCAGATTGCCGTTCACGACCTGGAGCAGATTGTTGAAGTCGTGCGCCAGCCCAGCGGTAAGCTGTCCGATCGACTCCATCTTCTGCGCCTGGCGAAAGGATTGCTCGGTCTCGCGCCGGCGCGTCACGTCCAACTGGCTGGCGAAGAAATACAGGAGCGTGCCGGAGGTGTCGTAGACCGGGCCGATGAACACGGCGTTCCAGAACGGCGTGCCGTCGCGCTTGTAGTTCAGCACCTCCAGCGCCACCGAGTGGCGCTGCTCCACTGCCTGCCGCATCTCGGTGACCGGCTGCGGCTCTGTCTGCGCGCCCTGCAGGAAGCGGCAGTTTCGGCCCAGCACCTCGTCTTCCTCATACATGGTGAGGTCGAGAAACGCCTTGTTGGCGAAGACGATGGGATTGTCGGGGAGGTTGGGGTCGGTGAGAATCATCGGCATCCGAGTCATCTCGATCGCCGCGAAGAACACATTGCCGCGGTCGTCCAGCCCAGGCTGGGTGATGGTGCTTTCACGCCAGTGATGTAGCCCGCGGCTCTCGATCGGCTCGTTGGCACCTACGTCCATGGCACCTTCGGCCGGGACTCCCGTGCTCTGTCCGACCGGAGGCTTGATCAAGCCCTCGTCCCGTTCCGTCGACAACCCAATACCTCTCCGTTCGCGTTTTCCGCGAAAGCCCCAAAAACGCAGCGAAGGCAATGTCGTCGCGGCAAAAAGGTTGCCGGGCAGCCGCGGTCAGCGCTCGAACAGATCAGAAGATGCCCAGGAACTTCTTGCGCTGTTCCTTGCGCTCACCCTTGCTGCGCT
Source organism: Sphingomonas sp. IC-56 (assembly GCF_021043375.1). GTDB lineage: Bacteria > Pseudomonadota > Alphaproteobacteria > Sphingomonadales > Sphingomonadaceae > Sphingomonas. The sequence continues at coordinate 76,336 of NZ_JAJNDV010000003.1, read as the reverse complement.
TGCCGTCTTCGGATTTGGCGGTCGTGCCCTTGCCGACATCGTCGCGCGGCTGACCCTTGCTGTCGCGCTGGGCCTTGGCCGTTGCGCCCGCCAGCACGGGGCCGCACGCAGCGGACTTGGCGTCGCCGACATCCACAAAGGCCACCACCGCCGCGATGGGACTCGCGACCACCGCAAGCCCAAGGCCCACGCCCGCCCGCGCCAGCAGTTCGGGCGTGATCACGTCGATCGAGGGCTGAGAGAAATAGCCGCCAATCCCCACCGGCGACTGACCGGCGAACAGGCTGAACTTCTTGCTGTCGGCGCGGAAGGCCAGGTCAAGCGTCTCGTTCTTGAAGGAAAAGCCGCCGCGCCCGAGCATCACGTTCTTGCTCGTGTCGATCAGGATCGGATCGGCCGCGGCAATGCCGTTGCGCACGGTGAAGCCGAGCAGCCCGCAATTGATCTGCACCGGTTCCTTCAGCTTCTTCTCGAACATCTTCTGCACGAACGTGCCGACGTCGATCTCCGACAGCTGGATGTTGCGCGTCCAGAAACTTCCCTTGGGCAGGATGATGGCGATTCGCCCGTTCGAGTTGGCCAGCGAATCGCGAACGCTGTTGCCCAGACCGGTAATCTTCACCCGCGCCTTCACGGTGCCGCTGGTGCCCGACTCCTCCACGCCAAACCCGGCGAGCAGCACGCCCATTGGCGTGGGCGACAGGCGGATGTCATAGTCGGTGAAGACCGGCTGGCGCCGCGCGTTGATGGTGATGTCAGAGTTGATCGTGCCGCGCGCGATGCTGAAGTTGAGCGGGCTGAGCTTGAGCAGACGGTTGTCCAGCGTGAGGCCCAGTTCGATGTTCGACATGGGGAGCCTGTTGGCGCGCACGCGGGCCACGTTCCACTTCACCCGCGCGTCGAAATTCTTGAGCGCTTCGATACGCAGCGGCGCGTCGGGAAGGATGCGCGGCGCCCCGCCGACCCGCTCGATCGTGCCCGCTCCGCCCTGCGCTTCGATCTTGTCCGGGTTGTAGCCGATGAACGGCGCGGCATCGATGATGTCGAGCGTGCGGGTCGCCAGGTCGGCGGTCAGCAACAGGCGCGGCTGCTTCATGGCGACGGTAAACCGCCCGCCAAGGTCGCTGTCCCCGAACCGTCCCTTGACCCCGGTGAAGCGCCATTCGTCGCCACGCTTGGTCAGCGCCGAGGTCAGGCGATAGCGGCGCGTGTCCGGCACGGCGATGCCGAACACCAGGAAGATGTCGGCCAGGTTGCGGCCGCGCAGGTCCATGCGCAGGTCCGCGCCTTCGATCTCGGTCGCGCCAGGCAGGGTGCCGGTGATGTCGACGCTGGTCCGCACCCCTTCGGCGCGCAGCTGCAGCTTGTTCGCGCCGCCGGACACGGTCTCGTTGGGCGACAGCAATGCGCCCGCCAGGGTGAAGCGGGCGCCCCGTGCGGTGCCGATGCCATCGAAGCGGATGCTGTTCTCGACTCGGGTCTCGCGTGCTTCCACGGTATGGACGCGAATCGCCGCTTCGATCCGCATCCGCGGATCGAGATAGCGCAGCTGCGTGCCTTGAACGATGCCACGGCGCACCGAAGGTAGCTCGAACGGATCGCCGCCTTCATCGCCGGACTTGAACGTCCAGGTGTTGCGCCGCCCCGCCTTGTCCCATTGCAGGTCGATCCGGCCGTCCTGGAGACCTAGCCAGTTGAACCGATATTTGTGGGTGACCAGGCTCCAGGTCGAGATGCGGCTGTCGACCTTGGCTGCCGCGAAGAAGTTGCCGCCACCCGCCCAATCCGGATTGGAGACGGTGATGCGCTCGGCCAAGAACTTGACGTTAAACGGCGCGAAATACAGCTGGAAGTCGCCCGCGACCTTCACCGTGCGCCCGCTCTGCGCGCTGGCGATCCCCTCGAACGTATGCTTGAGGAACCGGCCCTTGGTGATGAACAGGATCGTCCAGGCGAGCACCAGCAGACCTAGGAGCGTGACGACCACGGAAATGACGCTGGCAAGCGGCGTGCCGAGCGCGCGGACCGGCTTTGCCGGGGCAGTGCCCGCCTGTGCCGGGTCGGCGGCAGTTATGGACGCGTCACGATCGGCCATCGGAGGCACAAAGCGCGTAAAGGGTCGCGGTTCCCATTAGCACCCGCCGCGCCCGCAGGACTCTGGTTGCAATGCGGCACATGCTCGGCTATGCGCCCGCCTTTCCGCGATCGAGGGACCGTCCGGCTAACAAGGGCTGCCGCGGCTGTCTGCAATCGTCGAACCATAAGGAGACGAAAATGCCCAAGCTCAAGACGAAGAGCGGCGTTAAGAAGCGCTTCAAGTTCACCGCCACTGGCAAGGTGAAGCATGGAGTCGCCGGCAAGCGCCACCGACTGATTTCGCACAACGCGAAGTATATCCGTACCAATCGCGGCACTTCCGTGCTGGCCGATGCTGACGTCGCACGCGTTGTCGCGTGGGCGCCGTACGGCCTGAAGTAAGGGAGGCCTGACACATGGCACGCGTAAAACGGGGTGTTACCACCCGCGCCAAGCACAAGAACATTCTGGAACAGGCGAAGGGCTATCGTGGCCGTCGCAAGAACACCATCCGCATCGCGCGGCAGGCCGTCGAAAAGGCCGGCCAGTACGCGTATCGCGACCGCAAGGTTAAGAAGCGGACGTTCCGGGGTCTCTGGATCCAGCGCATCAACGCCGGCGTTCGCGCCGAAGGCCTGACCTATTCGCAGTTCATGCACGGGCTCAAGCTCGCCGGCATCGAACTCGACCGCAAGGTCCTGGCTGACATCGCAATGCACGAAGGTGAAGCGTTTAGCGCCATCATCGCGCAGGCGAAGGCGGCTCTGCCCCAGGCCGCCTGAGCGAGCCTGTAGCAGTTGATCGAAAAAGGGGCGTCGGTGGCAACACCGGCGCCCTTTTCGTTTCCGGCACCATGTGGTGCCGAGAAGGGTGAGCAGATGGCACTCCACACCTGGTGGCTCTATGTCACCGCCGTGTTCCTGATCGCCGGCACGCCGGGTCCGAACATGCTCCATGTCATGGTGCAGAGCATTCACCACGGTCCGCGCCGGGCGCTGTTCTCAATGGCCGGGCTGATGAGCGCGGTGCTGCTGTGCCTGCTCGCCTCCGCGATGGGATTGGGCGCCCTGCTAAAGGCCTCGCCGCGCGTGTTCGACGTGCTGCGCTATGCCGGCGCGGCCTATCTCCTGTGGCTGGGGATCAAGGCATGGCGCGCGCCGGTAAGTGCCGGGACGGAGGCCGATCCGCACACCCGCCCCCGTGCCGGCGCACTCTATGCCGCCGCACTGGGCACGGGATTGTCGAACCCCAAGCTCATCATCTTCGCTGCCGCGCTGTTCCCACAGTTCCTGGATGTAGGCCGTCCCTTCTGGACGCAGTTGGGGATCCTGGTGGTCAGCTTTGCAGTGATCGAGGGCGGCTGGTACGTCACCTACGCGCTGGGCGGACGCTCGCTGGCGCGGTGGCTGGCGCCCGCGCATCGGCAGCGGCGGTTCAATCGCGCGACCGGCGCCATGTTCATCGGCTTTGGCGGCGCGCTGCTGGCGAGCCGGGTATAGGCTTGACGCGACGCCACGACTGGGGTTCGGCCCTTCACGACTTAACGAACGGAATGCGATGACCACCGATCTAGACCAACTTCGCCAGGACCTGGTCGCGTCGATCGACGCGGCGGCGGGGCTCGACGCGCTGGAAGCGATCCGCGTCCATGCGCTGGGCAAGCAGGGTGCGATCACCGGGCTGTTGAAGACGCTGGGCGGCATGAGCCCGGAGCAGCGCCAGGCCGAAGGGCCGCGCATCCATGGCCTTCGCGAGGCGGTGACGGCGGCGCTGGGCGCCCGCAAGGACGCACTGGAAAAGGCGGCGCTCGACGCCCGGCTGGCTTCCGAAAAGCTCGACATGACGCTTCCCGTCGATGGCGTGCCCGCGGGCAGCGTCCACCCGGTCAGCCAGGTGATGGACGAACTGGCCGAGATCTTCGCCGACCTGGGCTTCGCAGTGGCAAGCGGGCCCGAGATCGAGGACGACTGGCACAATTTCACTGCGCTCAACATTCCAGAGACGCATCCGGCGCGGGCGATGCACGACACCTTCTATCTGGCCGGCGAGCATGAGCGGCCGATGGTGCTGCGCACCCACACCAGCCCGGTGCAGATCCGCACGATGATGGCGAACAAGCCGCCGATCCGGATCATCGCGCCCGGCCGCGTCTATCGCTCGGACAGCGATGCGACCCACACGCCGATGTTCCACCAGATCGAAGGGTTGGTGATCGACAAGGGCATCACGCTCGGCCACCTGAAATGGACGCTGGAAACATTCCTCAAGGCGTTCTTCGAGCGCGACGACATCGTGCTACGCCTGCGCCCCAGCTACTTCCCCTTCACCGAACCGTCGGCGGAGGTCGATGTCGGCTTCACCTGGACCAACGGCAAGCGCGTGATCGGCGGCAGCGGCGATGCGGCGGGCGGCGGCTGGATGGAAGTGCTGGGCTCCGGCATGGTCCACCGCAAGGTGATCGAGGCCGCCGGGCTGGACCCCAATGAATGGCAGGGCTTCGCCTTTGGCACCGGCGTGGACCGGCTGGCGATGCTCAAATACGGGATGGACGATTTGCGGCCCTTCTTCGACGGCGATCTGCGCTGGCTCAAGCATTACGGTTTCTCGGCGCTCGACGTGCCCACGCTGAGCGGGGGAGTGGGGGCATGAAGTTCACCCTGGGCTGGCTCAAGGAGCATCTGGATACCGACGCCTCGCTGGAGGGTGTCGTAGAGGCCCTGACGCGTGTCGGATTGGAAGTAGAGGGGGTCGAGAACCCGGCCGAGAAGCTGACCGGCTTCCGCGTCGCGCGGGTGCTGACCGCCGAGCGTCACCCGCAGGCGGACAAGCTGCAGGTTCTGAGCGTCGACACCGGCGAAGGTGCCCCGCTCCAGGTGGTGTGCGGCGCCCCGAATGCGCGTGCGGGCCTAGTCGGCGTGCTGGGGCTTCCCGGCGCGACCGTGCCTGCCAATGGCATGCAGCTGAAGGTGTCGGCGATCCGCGGCGTCGAATCGAACGGCATGATGTGTTCGACGCGCGAGCTGGAACTCGGCGAAGATCATGATGGCATCATCGAGCTGCCGCAGGATGCACCAATCGGCACGGCCTTCTCCGACTATGCGGAGCTCGGCGATCCGGTCATCGACGTGTCGATCACGCCGAACCGCCAGGACTGCATGGGCGTGCGCGGCATCGCCCGGGATCTGGCCGCTGCGGGCCTCGGCACGCTCAAGCCGCTGACGGTTGCGCCGGTCGAGGGCGAAGGTCCGGGACCTGATGTGCGGACGCAGGACGAGGGTTGCCCCGCTTTCTTCGCGCAGAGCGTCTCCGGCGTGACGAACGGTGAGTCGCCCGAATGGATGCGCCGCCGGCTGACCGCGATCGGGCAGAAGCCGATCTCCACGCTGGTCGACATCACCAACTATGTGATGGTCGACCTCGGCCGTCCGCTGCACGTCTATGACCGCGCCACGCTGAAGGGCGGGCTGGTCGCGCGCAAGGCGCAGGCCGGCGAGCAGGTGCTGGCGCTCAATGGCAAGACCTATACGCTCGACGAGACGATGACGGTCATCGCCGACGACGAAGCCGTGCACGACATTGGCGGCGTGATGGGCGGCGAGCATTCAAGCGTGCAGCCGGGCACGACCGACGTGCTGATCGAATGCGCCTATTTCGAACCCGAGCATATCGCGCGCACCGGGCAGAAGCTGGCACTGACCAGCGACGCACGGCAGCGTTTCGAGCGCGGTGTTGATCCGGCGTTTCTGGAAGACGGCCTGGCGATCGCCACCCGCATGGTGCTTGACCTGTGCGGCGGACAGGCAAGCGGCATCACCCATGCCGGCCAGCCGCCGGTCGCGACGCGGACGATCGGCTATGATCCGACGCTCGCCGAGACGCTGGGCGGGCTGGCAATCGCGCCGGAGCGCCAGCGCGACATCCTGATCCGGCTGGGCTTCTCGGTGTCCGAGGACTGGCAGGTGGTGGTCCCGACTTGGCGCCGCGACGTGGACGGCCCGGCCGACCTGGTCGAGGAAGTGATCCGCATCGAAGGTATCGACCATGTCCCCTCGACGCCGCTGGAGCGCGTGCCCGGCGTGGCGCGTCCGACCGCCACGCCCGAGCAGAAGCTGGAGCGCAAGCTGCGGCGCACCGCCGCCGCGCGCGGGCTGAACGAAGCCGTCACCTGGAGCTTCATCTCCGAAAAGGATGCAGCCGTGTTCGGCGGCGGCGCCTGGAGCCTGGCCAACCCGATCAGCGAGGACATGAAGGTGATGCGCCCGTCCTTGCTGCCGGGCCTGCTGGCCGCGGCCGAGCGCAACCTGAAGCGCGGCGCCACCAGCGTGCGCCTGTTCGAGATCGGGCGGCGCTATCTGGCCGACAAGGAGCGGCTGACGCTCGGCGTCGTGCTGGCCGGAAGCCGTACCCCGCGCGGCTGGCAGGGCGGCAAGGCACAGGGCTTCGGCGCGTTCGATGCCAAGGCCGAAGCGCTGGCGCTGCTGGAGGCTGCCGGTGCGCCGGTCGCCAACCTGCAGGTCATGGGTGAGGCAGGCGACGCCTATCACCCCGGCCAGTCCGCCACGCTGCGGCTGGGGCCCAAGACCGTGCTCGCCGCATTCGGCGCGGTGCATCCCAGCGTCGCCAAGGCATTCGACCTGTCGGGCGATGTCGTTGCGGTGGAGCTGTATCTCGACGCGCTGCCGGCCAAGCGGGGATCGGGCTTCATGCGCCCGGCCTTCACCCCGCCGGCGCTGCAGGCCGTGACGCGCGACTTCGCCTTCCTGGTGCCCGAGACGCTGGTCGCGGGCGACCTGGTCCGCACGGTGAAGGGCGCCGACAAGGCGCTCATCACTGACGCGCGGCTGTTCGACGTCTTCGTCGGCCAGGGCGTGCCCGAGGGGCAGAAGTCGCTTGCGGTGGAGGTCACGCTGCAACCGGGCGAAAAGAGCTTCACCGACGCCGACATCAAGGCGGTGGCCGACAAGGTCGTCGCCGCCGCGGCGAAGCTGGGCGCGGTGCTGCGAGGCTGATGGTGATCGAGCGGTTCCTTACAGGACTTGCGGCCAAGATGCAGGAGCCGCTCGACACCCGATACATGATGATCGTGCTCCCTGAGGATCTCGATCCCATGGAGCGGCACCTGCGCTACAGCGTGTCGCTCGACGCCGAGCTGCGCCTCGCCGGGCTGGGGTGCAGCGAAGGCGGCGCAACCATGCTGAGCGAGGAGAACGCGCATGGCGCCCGCGACGTGCTGTTCACCGTCGTCGATGTCGACGCCACCGACGTGGACCGCGCCCGCGCCCTGCTGCGCCTTCATTTGCCCGAGCTTGGCTGCCCCGTCGGCACGCTGATCCAGTATGACGAGCTGGAGGACCGCTATGACGGCGAACGCTGGCTGCTCGCCCAGCCGCTGAGCGTCATCGAGGAATAGCGGCGTCCCGGCTTGACCACTCGCCCTGGTGAGCGAGCCGTCAGGCGCGGCGGCGCACCAGATGGAGGATCAGCGCCGCCACGCCTGCCACCGCCAGCACCGGCAGGATCATGGCGCCTGCCTCGCGCACTTGGCCGAACGCCGCTTCGATTGCCTCCCCGAACCAATAGCCCAGGCCCACGAACACCATCCCCCACACCATTGCAGCAGCGGCGTTGAGCAGCAGGAAGGTGCGGGCCGGCAGCTGCGTCGTCCCGATCGCGATCGGGCTGACGGTGCGTAGCCCATAGAGAAAGCGGAAGGCGAAGACGAAGGCGGCGGGATGCCGTTCGAAGATGCGCAGCGCCCGGACGAATGCGGGCCGCGCCTGCATGCGCTGGACGAAGGGCCGGTCGCGAAAGCGCCGCCCGAGCAGGAAGAAGAGCTGGTCGGCAAGGAACGAGCCCCCCGCGGCGGCGGCGGCGGCGGGCCAGAAGGGCAGCAATCCGTGGTGCACCATGGTGCCGCCGATCAGAACGACGGTCTCGCCCTCCATTGCGGCGCCCAGGAACAGCCCCAGCAGGCCATAGTTCGCGATGATCTGTTCGAGTGAGATCGCAGCAGCCTCGGCGGTTGATGTGCCCCAGGGTCCCGGCGCATGAACCCGTAAGGTCATGCGCCGGGGCACCGATTACCAGATGCGGACGCGCTCCGCGGGCGCGAGATACTGCTTCTGGTCGGGCGTGACCTTCCAGGCGGCGTACCACGCATCGACGTTGCGCAGCGGGTTCACCGCGCGGATATGCCCGGGCGAGTGCGGATCGCTGACCAGCTGCTGCTGGAGCGCTTCGTTGCGGAACAGCGTGCGCCACACCTGGCCCCAGCCCAGGAAGAAGCGCTGGTCGCCGGTGAAGCCGTCGATCACGCGCGCCTTCTTGCCACCCAGCGAGGCGTGATAGGCGTCGAGCGCGATCAGCACGCCGCCCAGGTCGCCGATATTCTCGCCCATCGATGCGCGGCCGTTGATGTGGACGCCCGGCAGCCCTTCAAACGTATAGGCTTCGTACTGCGCGCCCAGGCGCACCGCCTGTGCCTCGAACTTGCTGGCGTCTTCCGCCGTCCACCAGTCGCGCAGCACGCCATTGCCGTCGGACTTGCGGCCCTGGTCGTCGAAGCCGTGGCTGATCTCGTGGCCGATCACGCCGCCGATGCCACCATAGTTGATCGCGTCGTCGGCCTTGGGATCGAAGAAGGGCGGCTGCAGGATCGCGGCGGGGAACACGATCTCGTTCTTGACCGAGTTGTAGTACGCGTTGACCGTCTGCGGGGTCATGCCCCACTCGGCCTTGTCCACCTGGCCGCCGATGCGGTTGCGGCGGTAATCCCATTCGAAACGGCCGGCGCGCTCGGCATTGCCGACCAGATCGCCCGGCCGAACCTCGAGCGCGGTGTAATCGCGCCACTTCTCCGGATATCCGACCTTGACGGTGAAGCCCTTGAGCTTGGCCTGGGCCTGCTCCTTGGTAACCGGGCTCATCCAGGGCAAGTTGTCGATGCGGCCGGCGAGCGCGACGCGCAGATTGGCGACCAGCGTATCCATCTTCGCCTTGGATGCGGGCGGGAAATACAGCTCCACATAATCGCGGCCGATGCCCTCGCCCACCGCGCGCTCGGTAAAGGCGACGGCGCGCTTCCAGCGCTCGCGCTGCTCGGGCTGGCCGTTCAGGAACTTGGAGCGGAAATCGAACTGCGCGTCGACAAAGCGCTTGGACAGCAGGGGCGCGATGTCGTCTGCGGTGCGGAAGGCCTGCCAGGCCTTGAGCGTGTCGAGATCGGTGTCGGCGAACAGCTTGGCGATCGCCGGGAAGGCGGTGTTCTGCGCGACAATGGCGCGCTCGGCCTTGCCGATGCCGGCGGCCTGGCGGAACGACTCCCACGGGAAGCCGGGCGCCTGCGCCTTCAGCTCGGCGACTGTCATCAGGTTATAGGTCTTGTCGCGGTCGCGGCTCTGCGCGCGGGTCCAGTGGGCCTGGGCGAGCTTGGTCTCCATCGCGACGACATTGGCGGCCGCTGCCTCGGCATTGGGCCACCCCGCCATGGTCAGCATCTGTGCGACATACTGGCGATAACGCGCGACCTGCGGCGCGAACTTGGCGTCGAGATAAAGGTCGCGATCGCCCAGGCCCAGGCCCGACTGGCGCAGATACAGCGAATAGATGTCGGGCTGCTTGGCGTCGTCATTGACCCCGGGCGCAAAGAAGCTGCCGCCGAAGCCGCCGAGTGACGCGCCCATCAGCCGGGCGATGTCGTCCTTCGACGCCGCGGCCTTGATCGGCTGAAGCCGCTGGGTAAGCGGCTGCGCGTCCAGGCGCTCGGCAGCGGCTTCGTCCATATAGCCGCTATAGAGGATCGCGGCCTTCATCCGGTCGGGATGCGCGGTGTCTGCGGCGTTGTAGCCCGAGATCAGGCTGCGCAGGCGCATTTCCGACAAGTCGCGCAGCACCGCGAATGCGCCATAGGAGGAGCGGTCGGCCGGGATCTGCGTCTTGGCGACCCAGCTGCCGTTGACGAAGCGGAACCAGTCGTCGCCGGGCTTCACGCTGCGGTCCATGCCGGCAATGTCGAAGCCCCAGGGGCCATAGCTGGTGGCGGCGGCGGTATCGGCGGCGGCAGCGGGCGCGGCGGGCGCCGCAGCCTGCTGGCTGAGCGCAGGAGCGGCAAGGGCGGCGGCGCACAGCGTGGTCGCCAGCAGGGCATGCTTCAGGTTCAAGGGAATCGTCTCCGGAATCAGGCGCTTATCCGCCTTGCCTGGGCAATCTACACAGGCCCGGCTGCTTGGCAATCGCCCCATTCCTCCCTCGCGTCAGCGGGGGAGGTGGCATGCGAAGCATGACGGAGGGGGCATCTCCGCAGGGGAAGGCGCTCTGTCAGTCAAGCATGCGAGGCGGGATTCGCCTCACCACAGCACCCCGGTCTTGTCGGGCTTCATCGGCTCGGGCGCTTGGTCGCCGATCGCCTGAAGCAAGTCGATCTCGATGGTGCGGCACATCGCGCAGAGCGGCAGGTCGTGCACCGTGTTTGCGAACGGGTCGACCAGATCGTCGCCGATCGCCAGCACGATCAGGAACATGAGCCCGGCAATGGTCGAACCGAGCGGCGTCGCCAGCCCCAGCGTCTCCACCAGCCCGATCGGCAGCAGGATGCAGAACAGGTGCGTGAAGATCGTGGGAAAGAACCGGTACTGGTTGGGCAGCGGCGTGTTCTTCAGCCGCTCCATGCCACCTTGGGCATTGGCGATGTCGACCAGAATGCTTTCCATCGCGGTCTGCTGGATGGTGTCGATCCAGCCATTCTGCCGCGCGATGTTGATGCGGCGGCTGGTGCCGTCGACGATCCCGTTGGCGACGTTGGTGCGGGCGAGCGCGAAGTCGGCCTCGCCGCGTGAGAGGAAGCGGAGCACTTCCTGATCCACCGGCTGGCGGCGAAGCTGACAGCGCAGCGCGTTCACATAGGCGATCTGGCGCAGCACGATGGTGCGCTTCATGTCCAGCGCTTCGCCATCGGGCAGGAAGTTGCGGGCGTGGCGCGCCAGGTTGCGGCTGGCGTTGATCATCAGCCCCCACAGCCCGCGCCCTTCCCACCAGCGTTGATAGGCCGAGTTGCTGCGGAAGCCGAGAAACAGCGCCAGCGCCGAACCCAGCAGCGTAAGCGGCAGCGATGGCGCGCGAAACGGCAGCAGGACGTAGGTGATGGTGACGATCACGTCCCACACGAACAGGAGCGCCAGCGGCTTCCAGATTTCGCGAACGACCTGTTTGAAATTTGGCGCGGCGGTGACGATCATGGGCGGCTCAAACGCTCAACAGCGCAACACGGCTCCGCTCACGAAGCCCGCGAATTATCCGCCGGCGCACCGGGCTCGCCCGGCATCGCCGCGGCGGCCACCGTGGAAGGCTGCTTCGACCATTCGGCGCGGTCGATCGCGACCAGGAAGGTGAGCGTGCACAGGCCGAAACCGAACAGGAGCAGCAAGCCGCGAAGCTGCTCGAACAGGGGCTTCTTGCCATCATTGTCGGGATGCATGGGCGAACCTCTGCTGTGATCTTGGTTGGAGCCGAAAAGTAGGAAGCGCTGCTTGTCTGTGCATGTGCGGTTCGTAAGGAAATTTTGCTGCGGCGCAGCAGAGTTGCCCGGCAAAGGCTTGCGCGCCCCGATCCAGCGGCTAGAAGCGCGGCCATTCGCAAGGACCCGGTGCAAATCCGGGTGGCTCTTCTGGCCGCCGATCCGCCAGACAACCGCATAAGCGCTTAAGCGATCCGCCGCTCCTTCTCGCAGCTGCGAGGCCCTTGTGCCGAAACCATGGTTCCTTCGATGACTGTTACGCTGTCCCGCGTCCGCGCCGAATGGCTTCCCAGCGCCGTGCAGGCGCGCCGCGACATCCTTGCCGGAATCGTCGTTGCGCTGGCGCTGATCCCCGAGGCGATCGGCTTCTCGATCATCTCGGGCGTCGATCCACGCGTCGGGCTCTATGCCTCGGTGGCGATCGCCATCGTGATCTCGTTCCTGGGCGGGCGGCCCGGCATGATCTCGGCAGCGACCGCTGCCGTCGCCGTGGTCGTCACGCCGCTGGTGCGCGAGCATGGCGTTCAATATCTCTTCGCCGCGACCATCCTGATGGGCGTGATCCAGATCGTCGCCGGGCTGCTGCGGCTAAACCTGCTGATGCAGTTCGTCTCGCGCTCGGTGATCACCGGCTTCGTCAATGCGCTCGCCATCCTGATCTTTATGGCGCAGTTGCCGCAGCTGATCGGGGTGAGCTGGCACAGCTATGCGATGATCGCGGCGGGGCTGGCGATCATCTACCTGGTACCGCGTCTGACCCGGGCGGTACCCTCGCCGCTGGTGGCCATTCTGGTGCTGGCGGCGATCAGCATCTTTATGGGCCTGCCGGTGCGAACGGTCAGCGACATGGGCCAGCTGCCTGAAGGGCTCCCCAGCTTCGCGCTGCCGAACGTGCCGCTGGCTTGGGAGACGCTGCGGATCATCCTTCCCTACTCGCTTACCATGGCGGCGGTGGGCCTGCTGGAATCGCTGCTGACCGCGCAGATCGTCGACGACATGACCGATACCGACAGCGACAAGCGCCGCGAGTGCATGGGGCAGGGCGGGGCCAACATGGTCGCGGCGCTGGCCGGCGGCATGGGTGGCTGTGCGATGATCGGCCAGTCGGTCATCAACGTGACCTCGGGCGGTCGCGCGCGCCTGTCGACCTTCACCGCCGGCGCGTTCCTGATGTTCCTGCTGGCGGTGCTCGGCCCCTGGGTCGGGCAGATCCCGATGCCCGCGCTGGTGGCGGTGATGATCATGGTGTCGATCGGCACGTTCAGCTGGAACTCGATTCCGAACCTGCGCCGCCACCCGCCGACATCCTCGGTGGTGATGCTGGTGACCGTGGCCGTGGTGGTCGCCACCCGCGACCTGGCGCAGGGCGTGCTGGCCGGCGTGCTGCTGTCGGGCATCTTCTTTGCCGGCAAGGTGCGGCGGATGTTCGCTGTCGAGCGCCGCGTCTCCGAAGACGGCCTTACCGCGACCTATACGGTGACCGGCCAGCTCTTCTTCGCCTCGGTGGATCGCTTTACCCAGTCTTTTCAAAGTGTTGAAATCGCAACGCGCATCGTGATCGACGTGTCGGCCGCGCACTTCTGGGATATCTCCGCCGTTTTCAGCGTCGACAAGATAGTGGCCCGCCTCCGCCGCGAGGGGCGCGAAGTCGAAGTGGTCGGCTATAACCAGGCGAGCCGCGACCTGGTCGACCGCTTCGCGCTGCACGACAAGACCGGCGTCGAAATGGGCGTGGTGCCGCATTGACGATGCGCGGGGCGGGTCCACATAGGGCGGCCATATCCACCCCGCGCAGGAGTTTCCGCATGCCAACCGTTCTAGTCACCGGCGCGACCGCCGGCATCGGCGCGGCAACCGTCCGCGCCTTTGTCGCGGCAGGTTGGCATGTGATCGCCACCGGACGCCGCAAGGACCGGCTCGAGTCCCTGACCACGATCATGAGCGAGAACCGCATCCACCCGCTCGCCTTCGACGTGCGTGACGAGGCGGCGCTGGACGAAGCGCTGGCATCCTTGCCCGAGGGGTTTCGTGACATCGACCTGCTGGTCAACAATGCCGGCCTGGCGCTGGGAACCGAGGCGGCGCAGGACGCCAAGCTCGCCAACTGGCAGACGATGATCGACACCAATGTGACCGCGCTGGTGGCGATCACCCACAAGCTGCTGCCCCAGCTGATCGCGCGCAAGGGCGGGATCATCAACCTGTCGTCGGTGGCAGCCAGCTATCCCTATGCCGGCGGCAATGTGTACGGCGCGACCAAGGCGTTCGTGCGCCAGTTCAGCCTGAACCTGCGGTCCGACCTGCTGGGCACGGGCGTGCGCGTAACGTCGATCGAGCCGGGGATGGTGAAAACCGAGTTCACCCTGGTGCGCACCGGCAGCCAGGAAGCGTCGGACAAGCTGTATGGCGGGGTGAACCCGATGACGGCCGAAGACATCGCCAAGACGATCCTGTGGGTGGCGCAGCAGCCCGCGCATCTCAACATCAACACCCTGGAGCTGATGCCGGTGAACCAGGCGTTCGCCGGCTTCGCGGTGCACCGCGAAGGCTGATCTGCGTTAGCGCACTGAACCGCTTCCCCTTCGCTTCGTTTGCCGGACGAACCAAAGGGAGAGGCGGCCTTGCGTATCCATCATCTCAATTGCGGGACCGATTGCCCGCTGGGCGGCGCGCTGTTCGACGGGCGCAGCGTCGGGCTGACCGGGCATCTGGTGTGCCATTGCCTGCTGATCGAGACCGACGCGCACGGGCTGGTGCTGATCGACACCGGCTATGGGCTGCGCGACGTCGACCATCCGCACCGCGATCCCGCGCGGATCACGCGGACGATGCGGACGATGCTGAACATCAAGCTGCGCGAGGAAGACACGGCGATCCGCCAGATCCAGGCGCTGGGCTTCACTGCGCAGGACGTGCGGCACATCGTGCTGACCCATCTCGACTTCGACCATGCCGGTGGGCTGGAGGATTTTCCGTTCGCGACGGTGCATGTGATGGAACGGGAGTTCATCGCTGCGACGGGGCCGCGCACCGGCTTCGTCCCGCGCAACCGCTATCGCCCGGCGCAGTTCGACGAAGTGCAGAACTGGCGGCGCTATGCGAGCACCGGCGAGCCGTGGTTCGGCTTCGATGCGGTGCGTGGGCTGGAAGGATTGCCCCCCGAGATCCTGATGGTGCCGCTGCCGGGACATACCTGGGGCCATGCCGGCATCGCGATCGACCGCGGGCGCGACGGCTGGCTGCTCCATGCCGGCGACGCGTACTTCTATCGCGGTGAGATGCGGCAGGCGACGCGGCACTGTACGCCCGGGCTGCGTGGCTACCAGACCTTGATGGAAGTCTCGCGCGAACAGCGGCTGCGCAACCAGGAGCGGGTGCGGCGGCTGTCCGTGGAGTGTGCGGACGAGGTGAAAGTGCTGTGCGCGCATGATCCGGTGGAGTTCGAGCGCGCGGCGGCGGGGAAGCTGTTGTAACTCCTCCCCTATGTCGGGGAGGATCGGTGCGGCACCCGATCGCTCCCTGCACGTTCCCCTCGATATGCTGGTGTTTCTCGACTTCGAAGCGTCGTCCTTGTCCAAGCAAAGCTATCCGATCGAGGTTGGCTGGGTGTTCGAGGATGGAACGTCCGAGGCGCATCTGATCCGGCCGGCGCCGGACTGGACCGATTGGGATCCGGCGGCCGAAGCGATCCACCACATCCCGCGGATCGAACTGGAGCGCGAGGGTACGCCGCATGACGCGGTCGCGCAGCGGATGATCGAAGTGCTGAGCGGCCACGACCTGCTTGCAAGCGCGCCTTCCTGGGACGGCAAGTGGCTGAGTACGCTGCTGCGTGCGGCTGGGCTGCCGCGGCACAGCCTGAGGCTGCGGGACAGCGACGCGGCGTTGCGGGAGACCGCGCGGGCCGGGCTGCGGGGGCGGGTTGCGGAAGATCGGCTGGAAGAGGAAGCGGCGAACCTGGTGGCGCTGTGCGAGGTGCGTGAGGCGGGCGTGGCGCCTGCGCATCGCGCCTTGGCGGATGCGCAGGAGGAGCGGGCGCGGTGGCTGGCGGTGAGGGCGGCGGCCAAAGGATGACCTGAACCGTACCAGCTTGTTCCCCGGCGCAGGCCGGGGCCCAGCTGCCACATTGTCGCGCGGGCGGGATGCCGCCGAAAGCATCCCGAAGCTGGGCCCTGGCCTTCGCCGGGGAGCTGCTTTTCTAAAGCTTCAGCCGTGTCGAGGGCCTCGCTTGCTACCCAAGCGCGTGAGGCGTAGCGGAGGCGCATGACCGATACCGCCAAGCCGCTCGAATTTGTCGACAATCACCTCGACGAGTCGCTCGACCGCCTGTTCGCGCTGATGCGCGTGCAGTCGATCTCGACCGACCCTGCCTATGCCGCGCATTGCCAGACGGCCGCGCAACTGCTGTCCGATGAACTGACCGGGTTGGGCTTCGCCGCGCGGGTGGCGCCGACGCCGGGGCATCCGATGGTGGTGGCGCATCATGACGGTGATGGGCCGCATGTGCTGTTCTATGGCCATTATGACGTGCAGCCGGTCGACCCGATTGAGCTGTGGCGGCGCGATCCGTTCGACCCCGCGCTGGAAACGCGTGCCGACGGGTCGAAGATGATCGTCGGACGTGGCGCGTCGGACGACAAGGGCCAGCTGCGCACCTTTATCGAGGCTTGCCGCGCGTGGAAGGAGACCACGGGCAAGCTGCCGTGCCGCGTAACGATTCTGTTCGAAGGGGAGGAGGAATCGGGTTCGGAAAGCCTGGAGCCGTTCCTGCATGTCGCGGCGGAAGAGCTGAAGGCCGATTTCGCGCTGATCTGCGACACGTCGATGTGGGATACGCAGACGCCGGGGCTGACCATCGGGCTGCGCGGCATGGCGGGTGGCCAGGTGACGGTGCGCGGGCCGAGCCGCGACTTGCACTCCGGGCTGTATGGCGGGCCGGCGCGCAATCCGTTGCAGCTGCTCTCTACCATTCTCGCCGAGATGAAGGATGCTGATGGGCACGTCACGCTGGAGGGCTTCTATGACGGCGTGCCCGAACTCAGTGCCGATGTGCAGGCAAGCTGGGACGCACTGGGCTTCGATGCCGCGCAGTTCCTGGGCGATGTGGGCTTGAGCGAGCCAGCGGGCGAGAAGGGATATGGCGCGCTGGAGCAGAGCTGGGCGCGGCCGACCGCCGAGATCAACGGCATGTGGGGCGGTTATATCGGCGAAGGCTACAAGACCGTCATTCCGGCCGAAGCGCATGCCAAGCTGAGCTTCCGACTGGTGGGCGATCAGGACCCGGACCAGGTGTGGGCGGCGTTCCAGGCGCATGTTCGCGCGCGGCTGCCCGCCGACTGCACCGCCGAGTTCAAGGATCGCGGCGGATCGCGGGCGATCAGCTTGGCGAGCGACAGCGCGCCGGTGGCGGCGACGCGCGCGGCGCTGGACGCCGAATGGGGCAAGTCCGCGCTGCTGGCGAGCGGCGGGTCGATCCCGGTGGTCAATTCGATCAAGACCATCCTGGGCATGGACAGCGTGATGGTCGGCTTCGCGCTTAACGACGACCAGATCCACTCGCCCAACGAGAAGTACGACCTCAAGAGCTTCCACAAGGGCATTCGCTCGTGGGTACGGATCCTGGCGCAGCTGGGAGCGATGCAGCGGGTGGAGGCTGGCGAGGCGGTTCCCGCCTAAGTGCTTGACAGAACAGGCCGGCGGGGCGGATAGGCGGGGCCATGGTTCCCCTTTCGTTCGCCGGCCACGAGTTTCGCGCGCTTGCGCAGGGCGCGCTGTACTGGCCGGCCCGGCGGGCGCTGCTGGTCGCCGATCTGCATTTCGAGAAGGGCAGCTGGTTCGCGACCAAGGGGCAGATGCTGCCGCCCTATGATTCGCTGGCGACGCTGAGCGCGCTGAGCGCGCTGGTCGAGCGGGTGAACCCGGCCGAACTGTGGTGCCTGGGCGACAGCTTTCACGATACAGCCGGGTGCGAGCGGTTGCCGGCGCAGGCGCGGGCGGTGCTGACCGGGCTCACCGGGCGGCTCGACTGGCATTGGATCACCGGCAACCATGATGCGGCGTTGGTGGATCATTGCGGCGGCACCATCCATGACGAGGCAGTGGTAGACGGGCTGGTGCTGCGGCACGAGGCCGACCCGCGGGATGCGCGGCCCGAGATGTCGGGGCATTTCCACCCCAAGCTGCGCGTCAATGTGCGCGGGCGGCTGATTGCGCGGCGCTGCTTCGTGGCGACGCAAGCCAAGCTGATCCTGCCGGCGTTTGGGGCGCTGACTGGTGGGCTAGACGCCCATCATCCCGAGATCGTGCGCGCAGTGGGCACGGGAGCGCAGGCGCTGGTGGCGCTGGAAGACCGGTTGCTGCGCTTTCCGGTGGCCGCCTAGGCCGCGGCGCGGAGCTTCTGCGGCGCGGCCGCAGGGGTGAGGTGCAAGCGATCGCGCCCGCCATGCTTTGCCGCGTAAAGCGCGATGTCCGCACGGTCGATCATGTCGCTGATCGTGGCGGGGCAATCCACCAGCGCGGCACCGATGCTGAGTGTCGCGATATCCGTCTTTGCCGCGAACCGGCTGCGCAGCGTGTCGGCGGCGGCTACCGCTGCGTCCCTGCCGGTGTCGCCGAGCAGGATGGCGAATTCATCGCCGCCCAAGCGCGCGGCCAGGGCATGCTCGGCCACGCTCGTTCGTAGCATATCACCGAGCAGGACGAGCAGGCGATCGCCGGCGCCGTGCCCGTGCTGGTCGTTGACCTGCTTGAAACGGTCGACATCGATGAGCAGCAGCGCAGCGGGGCGGCGGGCACTGGTGCTCTCCAGCATCGCGGCAGCGCGTTGATCGAAGGCGCGGCGGTTGAACAGACCGGTCAGCGGATCGCGCTCGGCAAGCTGCACGATCTGGGTTTCACGGCGGCGGCGCACCGTGCCGGTCATAGAAAGGGCGATCAGCACCTCCACCATCACCCCCTCAAGCAAGGAGGCCGGGATCAGCAGTCCGCGAAACGCCGCGGGGTCGACAAAGGCACCCGGTGCGAAAACCAGCATCGTCTTGACCAGATAGAACAAGCCATGGCCGAGAAGGACGAGGCGAAGCTGCTCGCTGGCAACGTCGACCACACCGTCGCGCGGGCGCAGCAGCTCGGCCGCTCGGAAGCAGAGCGCCGCAACCAGCCCGGAATTGAGCAGGCCATAGGCGAGCGTGGCCATGCGCCCATCCGGCAGCAGCAGCAACGCGGCCCAGGGCAGCGCGACCGCGCACCAGCGCAGCGGCAGCCGCGCGCCTGCGAAACTGGCGACGCCAAACAGGAAAAACAGATGGGCCGAGACCAGCAACCCGTTGGCGACCCAGATGCCAACGAAAGATGCGCCGAGCACCCGAAGCAGCGACAGTCCCGATCCCATGGTTATCGAGGCGAAGCCGGCGCACCAGTAAAGCAGCGCTCGATCCCGCACCAGCCGCCACTCCGAAGCGAGATAGACGGCCACTGCGGCGGCAATTGTCATGGTGAGTGTCAGCAGGGTTGGGGCGTCAAGCGCCATGTCTGGTCCGGTCCTTTAAGATAGGGCGAGCGCTAGCAGCAGCTCGTCACCAAATCCTTTCAGACCTGCGCCATCACGCAACGGCGCCCAGCGGCGTTACGCACGATCGTTAGGCGATTAGCTGCAGCGCGCCTCGCCAGGGCCGAGGGTCCTTGTCTTGCAGCGGGCGCCGCCGGTCAGCTCGACATCGCCCGTGCCGAGGATCTCGATCGTTGCATCGCCCCGTACCTGTCCGCGCACGCTGCCGGCGCCCGCAATTGAGATCTCACCGCTGGTGGCGGACAGTTCGCTCGCATCGATGTTGCCTGATCCCGCGATCGAAGCCTTGAGGCGGCGGGTGGTGCCCGAAACCTTCATGTCGCCCGAGCCGGCGATCGACAGCTCCGCGTCGTCTGCGCGCACCGATCCGATCACGAGATCGCCCGCGCCGGCGATGGTAGCGTCGACATCGCCTTCGACGCGCTCCACGTTCAATGAGCCTGCGCCGGCGATAGTCGCGTCGCTGCTTCGCGGCGCGATGACATGGATACGAACCGTTCCCTTGTCCTTGCCGAACCAGTTGTGGCCCGTCTGACGGCCGATGCGCAAGTCGCCATTGACGACCTGGATGTCGAGCTTGCCGAGAATAGCTGGATCGCCTTCGGCGGTTAGGGCGAAGTTCGGTCCAACCTTCACATCGACATTATCAGGGCCGCGCAGATCAACGCTGTCAAAGCCAGAGACCGTGAAGGTGCGCGAGCTGCCGTTGGCCTGCGCCGCGCCGGCCTGGCGCGCATCACGATCGGCATTGGCGTTGCAGGCTGCGAGCGGCAGTACCGCGGCGATCAACAACAGGCGCATGGTTCCTCCGGAACTGTGTTGAGAACACAATACACCAGGCGTGGGTCAAAGAAAAGGGCGGCCGTTGCGGGCCGCCCTCTTTTCCGGTCACGAGATCCGCTGGCTCAGGCCGGGACCTTGTCCTTGTTCCAGATCGCCGCGGACTTGCGCAGGATGTCCAGGATCTTGTTGAGCGCAGCGGGCTCGTCGGTCTCTTCCATCGCCGCGAGTTCACGGGCGAGGCGCGAGGCCGCACCTTCGAAGATCTGACGTTCCGAATAGCTCTGCTCGGGCTGGTCGTCGGCCCGGAACAGATCGCGGACCACTTCGGCGATCGACACCAGGTCGCCCGAATTGATCTTGGCTTCGTATTCCTGGGCCCGGCGCGACCACATGGTGCGCTTTACCTTGGGCTTGCCCTTCAACGTTTCCAGCGCTTCGCGCAGCGTCTTGTCGCTCGAAAGCTTGCGCATCCCCACGCTCTCGGCCTTGTTGGTCGGCACGCGGAGCGTCATTTTTTCTTTTTCGAAGCGCAGCACATACAGCTCGAGCTGCATGCCCGCAATTTCCTGCTTCAACAGCTCAACCACACGGCCAACGCCGTGCTTGGGGTAAACGACATAATCGCCGACATCGAAGGACAGCGCCTTGGCAGCCATGTGCGAGGAACCTTTCGTGTAACCGGCCCCGAACTATTGCGGTGTCGGCCGCCCGCGCTTAGGCGGAGGGCAGGCGTTTCCGGGGCGACTAGTATTCTTCTCCGGGCGGAGGCGGATTTCGCCTACGTCGTGGCCCTTTTAACACGCTCGTAATAAAATTACCAGTCAAACATGGCCGCCCGTGCCAGAAAACGCGCGGTTTTCCGGGGGGCGGAGCAGCTCGGAGTCGGTGACCGCCGGCTTAGGAGCCGGTGCCGGGCTCGGCCGAAAAATACTTGTCGAACTTGTCGGTTTCGTTCTTCATCGCGTCGGCATCGGCCGGCGCTTCACCCTTCACGGTGATGTTGGGCCATTGCTCGGAATAGGTGCGGTTGAGCTCCAGCCACTTCTCCAGGCCGTTCTCGGTATCCGGCAGGATCGCTTCGGCGGGGCACTCGGGCTCGCACACGCCGCAATCGATGCACTCATTCGGATTGATGACGAGCATGTTCTCGCCTTCATAGAAGCAGTCGACCGGACAAACTTCGACGCAGTCCATGTACTTGCACCGGATGCAGGCGTCGGTGACGACATAGGTCATGGGAGTGCAGGCCTCTGAAGCGAACGTCTGGAAAGCGGCCCTGCTATGCGCGCCTGTGTGCTCCGTCAACAGATGCAGCATCCTGCGACACGTTCTCAGGGTTGGGCGAGAGGTTCGGCACGCCGTCTGTGGCAAGCTCCTGATAACAGGCGCGCCCTTCCGCCGGAGGGCCGCGCCGGGCCGGTAGTTGCTCGATCCGGACCACGCGGATCTTGCCGTAAAGCGGGAAGGCCAGGACCGAACCGATCCGAACCGGCGCGGACGAACGCTCGACACGGCGCCCGTCGAGGCGCAGCGTGCCTTTTTCGGCGATCGCCTGCGCGGCGCTACGCGTCTTTGCCAGGCGCGCGAACCACAGGAAGCGGTCCACCCGCATGGTGCCGGCCTTATCCATTCCGCAGCGATGCCAGCGCCGCAAAGGCATTGTTGCTAGGCGGGGCCTTGGGCTTGGCGACAGGCGTGAGTCCCTGCCAGATCCAGCGCGGGGTTTCGCCTTCCGGCGCCTTGGCCGTGCGGAAGCCGAGCTGGGCCATCAGCCGGGCGAGCGTCTCGGGCTTGACGCCGATCGAGGTGGCGAGTGCCGGATCGGGTGCAAAGGGCTTGCGGCCCTGGCGGCTGTCATGGGCTGCGCGGGCGATACGCTCCACCAGGTCGACCCGAACCGCCTGCGGCCCCAGCGGGCGGAAGCCATGGACCAATTCGGCGCCGGGGGCACCGCGAGCGAGCACCGTGGCGCCGTCTCGGGGCGCTTCGGCCAGACCCATCAACTCGCGGCGCCAGCGTGCGGCCCCGGGTTTGAGCAAGGCCGGGGCGAACAGGTCGAGCGTGCCGATGGCAATGCCGATCTTTCGCAGCCGCTTGCGCGCGTCGCCGTCGAGCGCCTCGACGAGGTGGGCGGCGGCGCGGCGGGGCATCAAGGCGCCGGCCTCAAGCAAGGCATGGGCGAGCGCTCGGAGCGGGGCGCCTGCCTGGGCGTCGCGCAGCATGGCGTCGAGCGCGGCGAACACGGGCAGGTGCCTGGTGAGCTGGGCAGCAAACCATTGTTCGAGGCGCGCCTGCACCGCGATACGGACGGGCGGCTCGAGGACATCGAGTGCACGGTCAAGGACGATCTTGGACCGGGCAATGCTGGCGCCAGGCTTTAGCTCGGCGACCCGAACATTGCCCCAAAACACCGTTCGCCCCGAGCTTGTCGAAGGGCCGTTTTCCCCTTCAGCGCTCTTGGTTGAGGAAGCCGGTGCTTCGACAAGCTCAGCACGAACGGGGGAAAGAGAGAGTTCGGCGTCCGCCGCCTCCGCCAGCGCCGTTCCGCGCTTGCGGAATTCGCCAGCCAGCCGTTTTTCGGCAGCCGCAAGGAGCATGCGCTTGTCGGTGGCTCGGGCGTCGGAGGCTACACTGAACCGGAAGCCGGTGAGCTGGCCGAGCGGATGGTCCTCGACGCTCACTTCGCCTTGCGGGCCGATGGTGACGGGCAGGTCGCTGGCGTCGGCGCCGATCTGGCGGAGCAGCACGGTGGTGCGGCGGTCGACGAAACGCTGCGTCAGGCTGGCGTGCAGCGCGTCGGACAGCTTCTCCTCGACCGCGCGGGTGCGCTCGGCCCAATGGATCGGATCCTGCAGCCAGTCGGGCCGATGGGCGATATAGGCCCAGCTGCGCGCTGCGGCGATACGGCCGGCGAGCACTTCGACATCGCCGCCCATATGGTCGAGCCGCTGGAGCTCATCGGCGAACCATTGGTGCGGCAAATGGCCGTTGCCTTCCGAGATATGACCGAAGACGCGGCCGACGAAGCGGGCATGCGGATCGACCCCCAGCTTGCGGAAGTCCGGCAGGCCGCAGGCGGCCCAGAGGCGAGCGACCATGCGTGGCGAGCGGACGCGGGCACGGACCCAGTCTTCCTCGGCCAGGCGCTTGAGCACGGCCAGATCTACGGCCTGTGGGGCCGCGCGTAGCACCTCGGCCTCGGGCCTGGCCTCCAGGCTGGCGACCAGCGCGTCGATGCTGGAATAGTCGGGCTCGCCCTGACGCCAGAACAGATGTTCGAGCCGGGGCACCTGATGCCCCTCGATCGCGAGCACTTCCTCGGGCGTGAAGGCGCTGGGCCCTTCCTCGCTGAGGGCCCCAAAGGTGCCGTCGCGCTGGTGACGGCCCGCGCGGCCAGCAATCTGCGCCATCTCGGCGACCGTCAGGCGGCGCTGACGGCGACCGTCGAACTTGTTGAGCGAGGCGAAGGCGACATGCGCCACGTCCATGTTGAGGCCCATGCCGATGGCGTCGGTGGCGACAAGATAGTCGACTTCGCCGGCCTGGAACATCGCCACCTGGGCATTGCGGGTCCGCGGGGACAGCGCACCCATGACCACCGCCGCGCCCCCACGCAGGCGGCGGAGCGCTTCGGCGACAGCATAGACTTCCTCGGCACTGAACGCGACAATGGCCGAGCGGCGGGGCAGGCGGGAAAGCTTCTTGGCGCCGGCATAGCTGAGCGTCGAAAAGCGAGGGCGGCCGATCACTTCAGCGTCGGGGACCAGCGCCTTGAGCATCGGCTTCAGGCTTTCGGAACCCAGGATCATCGTTTCAGCAAAGCCGCGCGCGCGCAGCAGGCGATCGGTAAAGACATGCCCGCGCTCGGGATCGGCGCCGAGTTGCGCTTCGTCCAGGGCAACGAACGCCACTTCGCGTTCCAGCGGCATCGACTCAGCGGTGCACAGGAACCAACGCGCCTTGGGCGGCAGGATCTTCTCTTCGCCGGTGATCAGGCCGACATTCTCGACGCCCTTCATCTTGACCACGCGGTCATACACCTCACGCGCGAGCAGCCGCAGCGGGAAGCCGATCATGCCGCTGGCATGGCCACACATCCGCTCCACCGCGAGATGGGTCTTGCCGGTGTTGGTCGGGCCCAGCACCGCCGTGATGGGAGAACGCGCGAACTGGCTCATGTCCTGCACAAGATCGTTCCGAGTCAGCCCTTAAGCAACACCCCCTGATTGTTCATTTTTCTTAACCATCTAGCTTTTACGCAGAATTGTTGTGGTGATTGCCTTTCGTCGCGGGTCCGAAACGGGTCACCGCAGCGGAGAATCGGAGCCCGGCTGCTTAATTTGACTTTAAGCCCGTTGCTCCACAGTGATTCGCCTTGGGCCGGGGGTTGCGGCTACAGCGTAACGAGTGGGGGCGTGACGCCTTGTTCCTACGGAACGACCATGGAATGGATCTGGGTGGCGGCGGCACGTCTGTGCTGGCGCGCCGAAGCGTGCCGGCAAGCCCGAGCACGGCAATCGCGCTGCGGCCGCGGGCCTTCGACTTCGATCTGGCTCCGGACTTGGGCGCGCGCATCGGTTCGCTGACCTGGTTTCGTGGCGCCGCGACGTGCCTGGGGCTATGCACGCTGACCTGGCTGCTGGCGCCGGGACTAGAGAACCCGATCTATGGTACCGTGCCCGCGCCGTTGAAGGGTGCGGAATGGGATGCCGCCCGCGCGCAGGCGATCCGGCCGCTGGGGCAGGGCGCCACCACCGGCTACCGCGTCGCCGCGACCCGGCTGGTTGCGCCGCTGGCCGACACGCCCGAGCGGCCGATTCTGGAATCCACCGCCAAGCTTGCGTCGGGTGACGCGCTGCTCGGCGTGCTGCAGCGCTCGGGCGTCGGCCAGGCCGATGCCGCGCGCGTGGGTGCGCTGGTGACGCAAGCAGTGGCGCTGGGCGAAATTCAGCCGGGTACCTTGCTCGATATGACGCTGGGCCGTCGGCCCGACAAGGCGCAGCCGCGACCGCTGGAGAAGCTCGCTTTTCGTGCCAAGTTCGACCTGAAGCTGGAGGTTGCGCGCAACGGCGGCGGGCTAGCGCTCAAGCAGATCCCGATCGCGATCGATCACACGCCGCTGCGCATCCAGGGTGCAATCGGCTCCAGCCTGTACCGCTCAGCGCGTGCCGCCGGTGCGCCGGCCAAGGCAGTGGAAGCCTATATCAAGACGCTGGCCAGCCGCGTGCCGGTTTCCGGACTCGACTCGGGCTGCAAGTTCGACATGGTCGTCGGCCAGGCGCGCGCCGAAACCGGCGAAGTGCAGCTGGGCAGCCTGATGTTTGCCGGCTTGTCGGGTTGTTCGAAGAAGGTGCAGCTGCTGCCCTGGCAGAGCGGCGGCAAGACCGAGTGGCTAGATGGGCTGGGCCGCGGCACCAGCACCGGCACCATGGCGATGCCGGCGCCCGGCCGCTTCTCCTCGGCCTTCGGGATGCGGCGGCACCCGATCCTGGGCTATGTCCGCATGCACCGCGGCGTCGACATCGCCGCACCCTGGGGCGCCCCGGTGTTCGCCGCGAGCGACGGCACGGTGCAGATCGCCGGGCGCAGCTCGGGCTACGGCAATTTCATCAAGCTCAACCACGGCAACGGCTTCGGCACCGGCTATGGCCATTTGAGCCGCATCCTGGTGCGCAGCGGCCAGCATGTACGCAAGGGGCAGCAGATCGGCGCGGTGGGCAACACCGGATTGTCGACGGGACCGCACCTCCACTACGAGATGTACAAGAATGGCGCGGCGGTGAACCCGCGCTCGGTGTCGTTCAACTCGATGCGCCAATTGAGCGGCGAGGATCTGGGCGCGTTCAAGGCAAAGCTGAACCAGTTGCTCGCGGTGCCGATCGGGCATGGCGCGCAGAGGGACGAGGACTGAGGATCGTTCAGGTTGCTGGCCAGAGGGGCCAGTTGCTGGTGCTTACCAGTCGCTGATTGAGAGTTCGTGGCGCCGAACTTTCGCTCCGCCAGCATCGGGTAAACAGCGCCCCGCGCTGTTTAGAACATGCTGGGAGCATGCTCGACCCGATGCTCCCGTAAACGGGAGAGGGAGTCTCGGCTTACTTTCCTTGCGAGCGCCAGCGGCGGATGGTGCGTTCGAGCATCTGGTCCTCGCCGCCGGTTTCGTGCCATAGCTGCGAGAAGAGCGGGTCTTCGGACGCCGGTCGCTTGGTTTCCTCGAGGGAATCGAACAGCAGGCGGATCGGCGTCGCCACGCCTTCGCCCACCGCGATGCACTCGCGGTTGCGCAGGGCGGGGATGGAGTCGAGGAAACCGCGTGCGCCTTCAGGCATCGCCGCGCGGACAAAGGCCTGGTCACGCTCGTTATTCAGGCGCATCGACAGGATGGTGCCACATTGGGAGAGCACGCCTTCGGCCAGATCGGACGGACGCTGGGTGATCAGGCCGAGCGACACGCCATACTTACGGCCTTCCTTGGCGATGCGGCTTAGAATGCGACCGACCGAGGAGCCATCGGCATTGCGCTCGTTGGGCACATAGCGGTGCGCTTCCTCGCAAACCAGCAGCACCGGCCGCTTGCTTTCGCCGCGCGACCAGATCGCGAAGTCGAACACCATGCGGCTGAGCACCGCGACCACCACCGAGGTGATCTCGCTTGGAACGCCCGAGACGTCGATGATCGAGATCGGCTTGCCGCCTCCAGGCAGGCGGAAGATGCGCGCCAGGAAGGCGGCCATCGAATCCGCCACCAGCATGCCGGAGAACATGAACGCGTATCGCGGATCCGCCTTGATCTCGTCGATCTTGCTGCGCAGGCGCAGATAAGGCGCGGTGTCGGTGGCCTTGTCCATCTTACCCATCTCCAGCTGGAGGATCTGGGTCAGGTCGGACAGGAGATAGGGGATCGGTGCGTCGACGGTCAGCTTGCCGATCTCGCCGGCGAGCCGGTTCTTGCCCTTGGCCAGCAACAGGCACTTGGCAAGGATGTCTGCGTCGACCTGGCGGTCGGCGCCCTGCGTGGTCAGGAAGACCTCGCAATGCTCCTCGAAGTTCATCAGCCAATACGGCATTTGGAGGTTCGACACGTCGAACAGCGCGCCGGTCGTCCTGAATGCGTTGCCATATTCGCCGTGCGGATCGATCATCAGGACGTGGCCCTGGGGCGCAAGTTCGCAGATGCGGTGGAGGATCAGCGCCGCGGCGGTGGACTTGCCAGTGCCGGTCGAGCCGAGAAGCGCGAAATGCTTGCCCAGCATCGAATCGACATACAGGGCCGCGCGAATGTCCTTGGTGGGATAAACATTGCCGACTTCGATATGGGCACGGTCTTCGGCGGCGTAGATCTGCTTCAGATCAAGCGTGGACACCGGGAAGATCGGGCAGCCGGGCGTCGGATAGCGCGTGACGCCGCGGCGAAACTTGTACAGCCTGCCTGTCAGCCGCTCTTCATCGCCCTCGCCAAGGAAATCGATGTCGGCGACGATGCGATCGCCACCGTCCAGCCGCATGGAGCGGATATTGGCGACCAGCCATGCCGAGCCGACCCGCATCTTGACCTGGCTGCCCATCTGGCCGGCATGCGCGACTGCGACGTCGCTGCTGTCGGCAAGCAGGTCCAGCTCGGCAGGGTCGAGTAGGACCCGGCTGGAGGATCCACCCACTTCCAGCACCGCACCGATCGGCTTCAGCGACGTACGCGGAGCCGACGCGTCGCCTGCCGGATGTGCGTTCGCCGGATCAAAGATACGTCCGCCGAATTGGGCGTCCATTGGATACTCCTACACGATTCGAGAGGAATATGCCGCGGCGGAGGTAAATATTGCGTGTGGTCCAGGCGTTAGAAGCGTCGCCACAAGGCGCCGGCACCCCATCCAAGCAGGACCGACAGCAGCACCGCGGCCATGCCGTAAACCAGCGAGTGACGTTCCGCCGAGTAAGCGACGAAACGCTCGAATCCCGATTTGCGTATCTCGATCGGCCGCACCGCCGCGGCCAGCACGCGTCCGTTGCGGATCAGGAAGGTTTCGGCGGTGAACTTGCCGACGGGGACGCGCGCCGGAATCTGGAGCCTGGCTCTGTACAGGACGCCGCCGGTGATCTCCACGGCGCCGGGCGCCTCATAATATAGCCCGCTGCCGCTGCGCAGGTCCACCAGCCCCGCGTCGAAGCGCGCCTGCACGTCGGGAGACGCGCCAGAGGCCGGGGAAAGCTGAAGGCTGTCGACGCCGAGTTCGTAAATGGCGCGGGTGCGGTCGTCGACCAGCTGCTGGATGGGACGCGAGGACGCGACGGCGTAGAAGCTGGGCGCGGAGCGATAGCGCATGCTGCCCGCGTTGACCCAGATGCCGGCCAGCTTCTCCTTTTCGCGGACGAGTACCGACTGTGTGGGGCCTTTCACGACCACGACAATGTCGGCTTTCTGGCCCGCGGCATCGGCGGCGGGGGTGTCGGGATACAGGATTGCGCCGAACAGCAGGAGCTCGGCCCCGGTGAAGCTGTAGGCGATCTCGATGGAGCGCTCGGACACGTCGGGCACGAGGACCGGTTGGGATTGCGCCATCAGCAAAGGCGCCGCGAGCACGAGCCAGGCATGCCTCATGACAGTGCGACCGAGTAGATCTCGTCGGGGCGCCAAACGAGGCCCAGGAACATGCGCAGCGCGATGAGCAGCACCATGACAGCGAGCGCCAGGCGAAGATATTCGGGCCGCATCTTCTGCGCGAAACGCGCGCCGAGTTGGGCGCCGGTAACCGATCCGAGCAGCAGCAAGGCGGCGAGGACGATGTCCACTGCCTTTGTCGTGGTAGCATGCACCAAGGTGGCAGCGGCAGTGACGAACAGGATCTGAAAGAGCGAAGTCCCCACCACCACCTTCGTGCTCATACCCAGCAGGTACAGCATGGCAGGCACAAGGATGAACCCGCCGCCCACGCCGAGCAGCACGGTGAGAATGCCGGTAAAGACGCCGAGGAGCAGCGGCGCGAGGGGCGAGATGTACAGGCCAGAGCGATAGAAGCGCCAGCGCAGCGGCAGCATGGCGACCAGCGGGTGGTGCCGGCGCTTGCGCGGCTTTGCCGGCCGGGCGCCGCGCGCGACGCGCACCGCGCCGACCGACTCATGGAACATCAACCCGCCGATCGATCCCAGCATCAGGACATAAAGGATGCCGATGACGGTATCGATCTGTCCGGTTTCCTGAAGCAGCGCGAACAGCCAGGCGCCGGCGATGCTGCCCAAGACCCCGCCAACGACCAGCACCGCGCCCATGTGCACGTCCACGCCCTCGCGCCGGAAATGGGCGAACACGCCCGACACACTGGCGCCGGTGACCTGACTCGCCGCCGATGCGGCCGCGACCGTGGGGGGAATGCCGTAGAAGATGAGCAGCGGCGTGGTGAGAAAGCCGCCGCCAACGCCGAACATGCCCGACAGCAGCCCCACGCCTAAGCCGAGCGCGACGATGACAAGGGCATTCACCGACAAGTTGGCGATTGGCAGGTAAAGATCCATCGCGGACGGGATACCGCGTTTGCGCCTGCTTGCCAAAGCCGAGCGCGTGAAGTGCCCGTGCTAAAAGTCGGTTCCCAGCGTCAAGGCCACGCCGGAGCCCGGTCTCGCATCGCCGGCCACGCGCTGCCGCCAATCGAGCGCTAGGCGAAGCGGCTGGCGGGCGACCGGCAAGGTGAGCGTGACGGACGGGCCGATATCCAGGCGGCTGGCGTCTCGCTGGATCGCGCCCCAGGCGCCGGCACCGATGGAGAGCCGGATGTCGGTCGCGGAACCCGCAACCTGTCGGGTGATGCGTGCGGCCCCGTCGGCATAGGGTTCAAGCCGTTCGCGGTGGATCGCACCTGCCTGGCCGTAGCTTTCCAGCCGGAAGCCGGGGGCAACCGGTCCGTCGGTGCCACCGACCACGCCTGCGCCAAAGCCGCCGCGCACGCCGTCGATGCCGACGCGGCGCTCCACCAGCAGGCGCACCGGTGCCTTGCCCAGCTGCCACTCGACGCCGGCAGCCGCCTCGGCGCCGCGTCCGCGCAACGGTGTGGTGAGGCGTCCGAACAGTGCGACGCTTGAAGAAGGCGCGAGCAGCCAGGCCAATCGGGCGCCAGCCTGACTTCCGCCGAGCTGGCTGCCGCCCGGCGCCGCGCCGAGACCGGTGCCCGGACGAACGACCAGCCACGCACCGGCTGACCAGCGATCGGGTAAAGGCTGAAAGTTGACCGGCTGTGCCATGCGTATATGGGCTGGAGGGGCTACCGATGGGGAAGTGTATTCGGCGGCGCCTAGCAGCGGCGCGGAATTCATCATCGGCCTGGCTGAAGGAGGCGGGAGGCGGAGCAACGGCACCGACGGCGCATCGGGTGGGTGGTTGATGTTCGCGAAGGCGGTGCGCACGCCGATCAGCAGCCGAGGGGAAGGCGTCCGAGTCGGCGTAGCGGAAGTGGGTTGCTGACTGCTTGCCGCTTGTGCAGCAGCGGGGAGCGGCAACAGCGCCTTCATGGGACCCGGCAGGAGCGTTGCTTCGGGCCAAAGCTGTGCCGTGCGGATCCCGATCCAGCAACTCAGCACCATAGCCAGGAAGCGGAGGGGCCGGCCGCGACCGATCACGAACGCGTCAGCTTTTCATCGTCCGGAAAGTGGTGCGCTGTCTTTTCCCAGCGCGGGGCGCCCCCTGCCAATATGCCGAGGTAAAGAAAGAGGGCGTCTCGCGCTGCGAAGAGCGAGATGTAGTTCGCGACGAATGTGCGTGGCACTGAGAGCGCCGCTTCCTGCCAGCCATGGGCGCGCTGAACGAAGAGGGCGCGAACGGCAGTTCGCCAGACAAGCATGCCTGCGTTCAGGAGCAGGATCCACTCCAAGGCGGGCGGTATGCCGCTCGGGGTGCCGCCGAAGAGCGTGTACCAGGTCCAGGCGGAACCCCAGAACAAAAGCGCGCAATAGGCGACAAATAGGACGGGGATTGCCAGCGTGGCGCGTCGATCGCGTATGCGCATCCAGTGGTCACCGATGCGCAGCGCCGGCGCCCATCCGGTGCGGTCCCACCCAGCCAGGGCGATGCCGGTCATCCACCGTGCCTTTTGCCGCACGGCGGCACGTACCTGGTGCGGGAAATAGGCGCGCACGGCCACCGGTTCGCCCGATACGGGATCCACCGTGCGTGCCAGGATCGTGCGCCCGCCCATCGCACCGATGGTGAGGCCCAGCTCATAATCCTCAGTCAGGCTGGAGGCGTCGAAGGGCACGCCGCCGCGCGATTGAGCGATGGCATCGATGAAGTCGCGCCGGATCGCACAGCCAACGCCCGCAAGCGGCAGCCCGGCGCCGATCGCTTGTCGGACAAGCAGCTGTTTGCCGTGCGATTCTGCGAACTCATCGAGGTAGTGGCCGGACACGAACAGTGAGCCGGGATGCCGCAAGGGGAGCACCGGGATCTGGACCGCGGCATAGCGGTCGAGAAGGCCTGCGACGACCGAGAGTTCGCGCGGATGGACGACGTCCTCGGCATCGTGCAGCATCACCGCGGCGAAGCTTTGCCCTTCGCGAGTTTCGTCCTCCCGCATGGCGTACCAGATCGCGTTCAGGCAATCGGCCTTGGTGGTAGGGCCTGGCGCAGGCCCGATGACCATCCGGACGCGGGAGTCGGTCAGCATGACTCCCTGCACTGCCGCGATGGTGGCAGGGTCATTGGGATAACATCCGACGTACAAGCGGTAGTTGGGATAGTCGAAACGGGCCAGGGTAGCGCGCAGCATACGCTCAATGACTGCGGACTCGTCCCAAGCTGCCACGAAAACGGCGATGCGCGCGCTGCCTGGCTGGTCTTGCCCACACGTCGAAGGCGGGGAGCCTGCCGGCTTGAATACCCTTAACACCAGGATCCTGCTAACGAAGATCAGGTCTACCAGAAGGTCATCAAGACCTCCAATAATGAACCAGATAGCTGCAAACAACGTGGTTTCACGCGCTACCGCGTCGATTACAGAAAGGATCATGACCAGCCCCCTAGTCCATTCATCCGATTCGGAGGCTATTTATCCCGTTATTGCAACGTAATGATCAAGTTGATTCTCAAAGGGCGACCAAGTTGGTCCGTTATGGCGAGGATCGGTGCAGGATTGGGTGCGCAGTACCCGGTTCAGTCAGAGGTGGTAAAAAATTGCGCAGCCGGGACCAAAAGCGTGGCCGCGCGTTAAAAGTCCCGGTCCTTACCCTTTTGGACTGTGTCACACAGGGGCACCGGCCGCGCCGTCCGCATCGGCGCGGCCGAACCTGAGGGTGGCAAGTGCCACCCTCATCACCGAGCGCTTACCAGTAGAAGCCGGGCAACACGTTCACGACGACTCCGCGGCGCGTGTCGACGAGCAGCACGTCGTTATAGTGCCGTACCCAGTTCTGGTAACGGCCAGCGGGCGGCAGACGATAGCGGCCCGGATTGGCGATGACGTAGCGCGTTCCGTAATAAGGCGCTCCGATGCGGAGGCCGGGGCGGAAGCGCGTGTAGCGGAACGGCGCGTTCCACGATCCGCGCGCGAACACCGCGCGGTTGCTGTTGCGGTAGCTACGCCAGTCGTCGCGCCCCCAGGCACGATTGCGGTCGCGCAGATCTTCGCGATACTCGCGGCGAGCTTCCCGTACGTCGCGGCGCTGTTCGCGGATCTCGCGGCGATCGCCTGTGCGATAGGCTTGGCGAAGGTCGCGCTGTTCTTCGCGGATGTCCTGGCGATCGCGACGTAGCTCGCGGCTCGACTGCGCGCTGGCGATTTCAGGCATCGCGATCGCCGGCACCGCAATGGCGGCGAACAGCGCGGCAGTGATCAATTTCCTCATGTCATCCTCCTTGCATGACACCGGCTTGTCGCCGGTACCGCGCCTTTCTGGAGGATTGCCGCTGAACGGCTTGGGAACGGGCCTGTCAGCGGGGAGACAGGAAGCTTACTGGCCGCCGCCGCCACCACCCTGGCCGCCGCCCATGCCGGCGGCGCCAACCGTGCCGATGTTGCCGAACAGGTCCTCGAAGAAGCCGCGCTCGCGGCCGAGCGTCGGCGTCGTCTTGCCATAGGGGCTTACATTGGCGATCAGCTTTTCGTCCATGCGGTCCACGCCCAAGACATTGCCCGCATCATCGAACCGCACGCGCAGCGTCATCTGTGTGCGTGCCTTGGGATCCTGAAAGCCGAAATTGCTGCTGTCGCGCGAGACGTAGTACCATTCGCCCTTATTGAACTGGCTGGTCAGCGTCGGCTGGCCAAGCGTCTGCAGCACCGACTGGCGGTTATCGATGCCGGGCTGGATCGCATCCACCAGTTCCTTGTCGACGACATAACCCTGATGCGAGCGCGTGGGCGTGCAGGCGGAAGCACCCAGGGCGGCAGCGAGCAGCGCGGCGCTGACGGCCAGGCGGGTGGGGTTTGGCATCGAAGTCTCCAGACGATCTACGCGAAGGCACGCGCGTGCGGATTGCATCGCACGCCTTTCCCCTCAATATGCGCCAAAATGCGGCCAAACAAGGTCGCTTCCCGTCTTCAAGTGGACAGACACGACGATGCGTATGTTCCAGCGCCTGTTCGGCAAGCCCGACCGCGGCACCGCTCCGCTGCTCTACAACGAGGTGGTGGCACTCGGCCGGGCGCCGCACTGGTATCGCGAGGGCAAGGTGCCCGACACGATCGATGGGCGATTCGACATGATCGCCGCGGTGCTTGTGCTGGTGCTGCTCCGCCTGGAGGCAGAGCCGGAAGGGGAGTTGCCAAGTACCACGCTGGCGGAATGCTTTATCGACGACATGGACGGCCAGTTGCGGGAAATCGGCATTGGCGACGTCGTTGTCGGCAAGCACATGGGCAAGATGATGGGCATGCTCGGCGGCCGCCTGGGCGCGTTCCGCACCGGACTGGCGGACGGGTCGTTCCGAAATGTGATCGAACGTAACTTGTATCGCGGGCAAGTGCCGGACAGTGCGAGCCTCGACCATGTCGAGGCGCAGTTGCTGGCGCTCCGCGCACGGCTGGATGCCGCCCCTTTAAGTGAACTGCTGGCTGGAGCGTTGCCGCAATGAACCCTGAATTGTCGCGTCCGCTCCGCCTCGACCAGATTGGTGCAGGCGAAAGCAAGGTGGAAGTCCGTGCCGAGCCCGAGGAGCGCGCCGCACTTGCGCGCCGGTTCGGGATCGTGGCGGTCGATCGCCTGGAGGCCGCGTTCACGCTGCATAAGGACGCGTCGGGCGTGATCGCCCGCGGGCATGTGTCGGGAAGCGTGGTGCAGGCCTGCGTCGTTACCGACGAGCCGCTGCCGGTGCGGGTGGAAGAGGATGTTGCCATCCGCTTCGTGCCCGAGCCCGCGGATGGGGCCGCAGGCGAGGATGAACACGAACTCAGCGGCGACGAACTCGACACCATATTCTATACCGGCGGCACCGTAGACCTGGGCGAAGCGGCAGCCGAAACCCTGGCGCTTGGTCTTGATCCCTATCCGCGTAGCCCGAACGCAGCGGCGGTGCTCCGTGAGGCCGGGGTGATCAGCGAGGAGGAGGCCCGCAAGAAGGCAGAGGCAAGCGGCCCCTTTGGCCGCCTCGCCGCGCTGAAGGACAAGCTGGGCAAAAACTGACGCTTAGCGGTACTGTTCCGAAGCGTAATTCCCCCGGGTCGCGTTCACAGCCGCCCTGGTGCATTGGTGTCGGCGTTCCGAGGGCAACGCTCTTCGGGTCGCATCGGAGCCGGGCAGCCGCAAGGATGCCCGGCTTTTTACGCTCACCGCTCGCGCGTCGCGGCGAACTTCACCTTGGAATAGCGGTCCGCGATATAGCCGACCTCCCAGGCCGACTTGGCTAGGAACACCGGATTACCGTCGCGGTCCTTTGCCATCGCCCCGCGGTTGAGATCGGTGAACTCCTTGAGTGCCGCCGGGTCGTCGCTGGAGACCCAGCGTGCGGTCTCGAACGGCGCCATCTCCAGCCCCGCTGCGACCTTGTACTCGGCATCCAGCCGGCTCAGCAGCACGTCGAGCTGAAGCTGCCCCACCACGCCGATCACCCAGTTGGAACCGATCTCGGGGTAGAAGACCTGAGTCACGCCCTCCTCGGCCATGTCGTCCAGTGCCTTGCGGAGCTGCTTGGTCTTGGTCGGGTCCTTGAGCACGACGCGGCGCAGGATTTCCGGCGCGAAATTGGGCAGCCCGGTGAAGCGGACATCGGCCTTTTCGCTCAGCGTGTCGCCGACGCGCAGCACGCCGTGGTTGGGGATGCCGATGATGTCGCCCGGAAAGGCTTCGTCGGCCAGTTCGCGCTCGCGGGCGAAGAACAGGATCGGCGAATGGATGGCGATCGGCTTGCCATGGCCGGTCGGCGTCAGCTTCATGCCGCGCTTGAAGGTGCCTGATACCAGCCGCATGAAGGCGATACGGTCGCGGTGATTAGGGTCCATGTTCGCCTGGACCTTGAACACGAAGCCCGTGACCTGGGGCGCGTCGGGCGGGACCGGCGCAGGTTCGGCTGGCAAGGCATGGGGCGGCGGCGCGAACTGGGCGAGTGCTTCGATGAGCGAGTCCACGCCGAATTCCTTCAACGCCGAGCCAAAATAGACTGGGGTCAGGTCGCCGTTGCGATAGCTGTCGGCGTCAAACTCGGGATAGCCCACCTGCGCCAGCTCGACTTCCTCGCGCAGCTTGGCGAGGTTCTCGGGGCTGACGATCGCGTCCAACTGCGGGTCGTCGAGGCCGCTGGTCTGGATGACCTTGCCCTGGAACTCGCGGCTGTCGCCCTCCGGCAGGAGCAGGCGGTTGGTGGCGAGGTCGAAGATGCCTTCGAAGGTGCCACCCATGCCCACCGGCCAGGTCATCGGCGTGACGTCGAGCTGGAGCAGGTTGGCGACTTCGTCGAGGATGTCGAACACCTCGCGCCCCTCGCGGTCGACCTTGTTGACGAAAGTGATGATCGGCACGTTGCGCAGGCGGCAGACTTCGAACAGCTTTCGCGTCTGACTCTCGATGCCCTTTGCGACGTCGATCACCATCACTGCCGAATCGACGGCGGTGAGCGTGCGGTACGTGTCTTCCGAAAAGTCCTCGTGACCCGGCGTGTCGAGCAGGTTGAAGGTGATGCCGTTGCGCTCGAAGGTCATCACCGACGACGTGACCGAGATGCCGCGCTGCTGTTCGATCTTCATCCAGTCGGAGCGGGCGCGCCGCGCGGCGCCGCGCGCCTTGACCTCGCCGGCCAAGTGGATCGCGCCGCCGAACAGCAGCAGCTTTTCGGTCAGCGTGGTCTTGCCCGCGTCGGGGTGGGAGATGATTGCAAAGGTACGGCGGTCTTGGGAAGGCATGGTGCGCTCTAATCCTCGGCCGCGTTCAGTGCTAGCGCAGAGTATGGCGCAAGCGCCCGGTTCGACAAGCGCTTGGCTGGCGGAGTAGGAGTGCCGGCATGGATCTTCCCGCCTCCGCCAAGCTCTATCTGCGCCCCATCCGCTTCGTCGATTCGCCGGTTGGGCGC
This sequence comes from Sphingomonas sp. IC-56, assembly GCF_021043375.1. Classification (GTDB taxonomy): domain Bacteria; phylum Pseudomonadota; class Alphaproteobacteria; order Sphingomonadales; family Sphingomonadaceae; genus Sphingomonas. The sequence goes on along the minus strand of NZ_JAJNDV010000003.1, from coordinate 39,922 downwards.
GATGGAGACGTTGCCCGGCTGGCGGGTGGGCTGACCTGGTTTGCGGGATATGAGCTGATCGCAGTCGAAGGGGGCAGGCGTGTGCTCCAGCGCGACATCTCGGTTGGCGACATGGACGGGGACGAACGGCTCGCCCGGATCGCCACGCGGATCACGGCGCCGCGTGCGCCGTTGCAGCTTGGCGAGCGGGTGCTGCGGCTGGATCAGCCGCAGGTGATGGGGATCCTCAACGTGACGCCGGACAGCTTTTCTGACGGGGTCCACCATGTCGACGATCCGGCGGGTGCGGCGCAGGTCGGGATCGACATGAGCGTTGCGGGGGCGGCGATCATCGATGTGGGCGGCGAATCAACCCGACCGGGGTCGGACACGGTGTGGGAGGGGGATGAGATTGCCCGCGTGGTGCCTGCCATCGAGCGGCTGGCGCGAAGCGGGACGGCGGTGTCGGTGGACACGCGCAAGGCCGCGGTGATGGAGGCTGCGCTGAGTGCAGGGGCGCATGTCGTTAATGATGTCGCCGCGCTGCTGTATGATGAGCGGGCGCTGGAGGTGGTGGTGCGTGCGGGGTGCCCGGTGGTGCTGATGCATTCGCCCGATCCGGCCAAGGGGCCGCATGGCGGGAATGGCTATGTCGACGTTCTTGTCGACGTCTATAACTGGTTGGAAGCGCGGGTTGAGGCAGTCGCTGCGGCGGGAGTGGACCGGGGCAAGATCCTGATCGATCCGGGCATCGGGTTTGGCAAGGGGTTGCAGGAAAACCTGGCGCTTCTCAATGGCTTGGCCATGTTCCACGGGATCGGTTGCCCCATCGTGCTGGGGGCCAGCCGCAAGCGGATGATCGGCGCCTTGTCCAACGAAGCGAGCGCCGACGCGCGTCTCGGCGGATCGATCGCACTGGCGCTCAAAGGCGCGGAGGCCGGGGCGCAGCTGATCCGCGTCCACGACGTGTTCGAAACCGCCCAGGCACTGCGCGTGTGGCGCGGATGCAAGGACGCCGCGCTGATCGCGCGTTAGGCCGCGCTCTGGTCGATGCCCAGTTCGCCCAGCTTTCGGTAGAGCGTCGAGCGGCCGATCCCCAGGCGGCGGGCAACCTCGGTCATGCGTCCGCGATAATGGCCGATGGCGAGGCGGATCACGTCGGCCTCGATCTCCTCGAGCGCGCGCAGGTTCCCGTCGGACCGGAACAGCGTGACGCCGGCATTGCCCGAGAGCTGCGCGGAAGGCGCAGCGTCGGGACGCCCGGCGGCAAGCTGCGCGATCTGGGGGAAATCGGCGCGGGTGAGGCCGTCGCCGTCGCAGAGCACCGCGGCGCGGAACAGCGCGTTCTGGAGCTGGCGGACATTGCCCGGCCATTCATAGGATTGCAGCAGCTGGAGCGCGTCGTCGGTGATGCCGAGCGGGCGGAGACCGGGCTGCTCGGCGATGCGCGCGAGCAAGTGGCGGGCGAGCGCAGGCACGTCGCCCGCGCGTTCGCGCAAAGGGGGAATCGTCACCTGGACGACGTTGAGGCGGTAATAGAGGTCCTCGCGGAAACGCCCTGCCTCGACCTCGGCGGTCAGGCTCTTGTTGGTGGCGGCCAGCACGCGGACATCGACTTCGCGGGCATGGCGGGCACCGATCGGCTGGATCTCGCCGCCTTGCAGCGCGCGCAGCAGCTTGACCTGGGCGTCGAGCGGCATCTCGCCGACCTCGTCGAGGAACAGCGTGCCGCCATCGGCATCGGCGAAGCGGCCGATTTTGCGCTCGAACGCGCCGGGAAACGCGCCTTTTTCGTGCCCGAACAGCTCCGATTCGACCAGATTGGCCGGAATCGCGCGGCAATTGAGCGTCACCATCGGCTTTTTGTTGCGCGGGGACGCGGCGTGGATCGCCTCTGCCACCACTTCCTTGCCGACGCCGCTTTCGCCCTCGATCAGCACCGGCACGCGCGAGCGGGCGGACTTGGCGGCGATGGCAAGCGCGGCGCGGAACTGCGGCGCGGAGCCGACGATCTCGTCAAAGCCGAGCGTGGCGGTGAGTTTTTCGGTCAACGGGCGCAGCTCGCCATTGCCCAGGCCGCCGACCGCGGCATCGAGCGCAGCGAGCAGGCGTTCGGAGGCGAGCGGCTTGACCAGAAAGTCGGTGGCGCCGGCGCGCATCGCGCTGACTGCGGCGGAAACCGAGCTGTTGGCGGTGAGCACCAGGATCGGCAATTGCGGCCGGCGGGCGCGCAATTCGCCCAGCAGCGCGGCGGCATCGGCGTCGGACGCCGCCGAATCGAGCAGAATGGCGTCGAGCGCCATGCCGTCGGGCGTTCCGAGCGTGGCGATCGCCGTCTCGTCATCCCCCACGCAGATCGTGCGCCAGCCGCGGCGGGCGGCAATGGCGGCGACGAGGCGGCGCTGGGCCGGTTCGTCGTCGATCAGCATCAGGAGGCGCTGGCCGTTGCGCGTCATCGCATGCGTTCCCGTGTCCCGAATGTATCAAATCAGGTCACCTTTGTTATCCACGATGCGTAAAGGGCGGCTTAAGCTCGGAATAGACCAGCGGGGTTGAGGGTGGCCGATGCCCCGGTTAAGCTCCGCTGCAATTGGAGAAGGAGCCTGACATGGCGGATACCGGCGAGATCACCGACATCAACGAACACCAGTCGACCTATGGCGGGTTCACCGCGATGATGAAGTGGGGAACGGTAGCAGCGGTGATCGTGGCCGCGTTCGTCGTTTTCATGATCGCCTGAAGTGAAAATCGCGGTCCTGAAGGAGCTGGCGGCCGGCGAGCGGCGGGTCGCCGCGTCGGCAGAGACCGTGAAGAAGTTCAAGGCGCTGGGCGCCGCGGTCGCGGTGGAAGGCGGGGCGGGCGAAGGGGCGGCGGTGGCCGACCAGGCCTTTGCCGATGCCGGCGCTGCGATCGGAAGCCGGGGCGAGGTTCTGGCCGACGCCGACATCGTGCTGGCGGTGCAGGGGCCGGAGCCCGATTCGCTGAACGGCTTGAAGCAGGGGGCGTGGATCGTCGCGCAGGCCAACCCCTTTGGCGCGCGGGATCGGATCGATCGCTATGCCGCGATGGGCGCCGAGGTGCTGGCGATGGAGTGGATGCCGCGCATCACCCGCGCGCAATCGATGGACATCCTGTCGTCGCAGTCGAACCTGGCAGGGTACAAGGCGGTGCTGGACGCGGCGGCCGAATATGGCCGCGCGTTTCCGATGATGATGACCGCGGCGGGTACGGTCAGTGCCGCGCGGGTGTTCGTGATGGGCGTGGGCGTAGCCGGGCTACAGGCCATTGCGACGGCGCGGCGGCTGGGGGCGCAGGTGTCGGCAACCGACGTTCGCGCCGCGACCAAGGAGCAGATCCTGTCGCTGGGCGCCAAGCCGATCTTTGTCGAAAATGTCGCGGGGATCGAGGGCGAGGGCAGCGGCGGCTATGCCAGCGAGATGTCGGACGAATACAAGGCGGCGCAGGCGGCTTTGGTGTCGAGCCACATCGCCAAGCAGGACATCGTCATCACCACCGCGCTGATCCCCGGGCGCCCAGCGCCGCGGCTGATCAGCGACGCGCAGGTGGCGAGCATGCGTCCGGGCAGCGTCATCGTCGACCTGGCGGTGGAGCAGGGCGGCAATGTTGAGGGTGCCGTAGAGGGTGAGATCGTCGAGCGGCATGGGGTGCGGATCGTCGGGCATCGCAACGTGCCCAGCCGGCTGGCGGCGGACGCTTCGGCGTTGTTCGCGCGGAACTTGTATAATTTTCTCAATGCGTTCTGGGACAAGGATGCCGGGCGGCCGGTGCTTGATGCGGAGATCGGCGATGCCATTCGCGTGACCCAGGGCGGGCGGATGGTGCACCCGCGGTTGCTAGAGGGGGCATGAGCGCCGCTGCGGTTCCCAATCCTCCCCGGCACGGGGAGGGGAACCGCGCGGAGCGGGGTGGAGGGGGCTCGCCGCGGGCGATGCGGCCTGAGACCGTGCTCGCCCGCCAGCAACGGCGCGCCATGGCGTTGCCCGAGATCATCCTGTGGGAACAGCTTCGTGGCAGGAAGCTGAGCGCCAAGTTTCGGCGCCAGCAGGCGATCGGACCTTATGTGGTCGACTTCTACTGTGCTGCGCTGAGGCTGGTCATTGAAGTCGATGGCGAGGTGCATGGCCGTGGGGACCAGCCGGCGCAGGACCTGCGTCGGGACGAGTTTCTTGAACAGAACGGGTATCGGGTGCTGCGGATTGCGGCGGCGGACATCTTGCAGGATCTGGGGGCGGTACTCGCTTCCATCGTCTCGCTTGTGGCGAGCCCCCTCCACCATGCTTCGCATGGTCCCCCTCCCCGTTCCGGGGAGGATTAGGACATGAGCACGCATCTGATTCCGCCTGAGGCTCTTCGGGAGAGCGCGAAGGAAGTTGCGCTGCGGGAGGCGGGGCGGCGGCAGTTGGTTGCTGAGGAGCATGTCGAGTGCGAACTGGCGCTCGACGGCGAGCATTTGGCGGTCACCGATCGGCGGCTGATCATCACCAGGGTCGGCGCGATCCTGGGCGAGCGGTCCGAATCGGTGGCGCTGCACGCGATTACGAGCCTTGCGGTGACGATGAAGAACCAGCGCGTCGCGATGCTGCAATTGTCGGTGCCGGGGCGGAGCTGGGGCGAGTTGACGCTGTCCGGCGACGATCTTGGCCCGATCCATGACGCGCTTATTCGCCGCATGCCCATGACCCGGAGTGACCGCTGATGGACTTTGTTTCGATCCTGTCGATCTTCGTGCTGGCGTGCTTCGTCGGCTATTACGTGGTGTGGTCGGTCACGCCGGCGCTGCACACGCCGTTGATGGCGGTCACCAATGCCATTTCCTCGGTCATCATCGTCGGCGCGCTGATCGCGGCGGCGGCGGTCGGGCTGGGGAGTGGGGGCGCGGTGTCCAAGTGGCTGGGGCTGCTGGCGGTGGTGCTGGCGAGCATCAACATCTTTGGCGGGTTCGCGGTCACCGCGCGGATGCTGGCGATGTACAAGAAGAAGGCGCGCTGATGCGCCGCCGGGGGGAATGCTGAACATGGAACATGTCGCCGCCAATCCATGGGCGTCCTTTGCCTATCTGGTCGCCGGGGTGTGTTTCATCCTGGCGCTGCGCGGGCTGTCGAGCCCGGCGTCGAGCCAGCGGGGCAACCGGTTCGGCATGATCGGGATGACGATCGCAGTGGTCACGACGCTGGCGACGCATGTGCCGATGGTGCCGCCGGCCTGTCCGACCGGCGCGATCTGCGAGAATTTCGGGCGGCCGCAGCTGGATATCGCGACCATTCTCGAACTGCTGGCGGCGATCGGGATCGGCGCGGCGATCGGCATCGTCACGGCGCGCCGCATCGCGATGACGGCGATGCCGCAGCTTGTCGCCGCGTTCCACTCGCTGGTCGGGCTGGCGGCGGTGCTGGTGGCAGCGGCGGCGTTCCTCAATCCCGGCGCATTCGGCATTGCGCAGGACGGCGTGATCTTCCTGCAAAGCCGCGTCGAAATGGGGCTGGGCATCGCCATTGGCGCGATCACCTTTTCCGGCAGCGTCATCGCCTTCCTCAAGCTCAACGGCAATATGGGGGGCAAGCCGATCCTGTTGCCGGGGCGCCACGTCATCAACCTGGGGCTGCTGGCGGGCATATTGGGGCTGATCGCCTATTTCACGCAGGACCAGAGCCCGTGGATCTTCTGGACGATTACGGTGCTGAGCTTCGTGATCGGCTTCCTGCTGATCGTGCCGATCGGCGGGGCGGATATGCCCGTGGTGGTGTCGATGCTCAACAGCTATTCGGGCTGGGCGGCGGCGGCGATGGGGTTCACGCTGCACAATACCGCGATGATCGTCACCGGGGCGCTGGTCGGATCGTCGGGCGCGATCCTCTCCTACATCATGTGCCGGGCGATGAACCGCAGCTTCATCAGCGTGATCGCGGGCGGCTTTGGAGGCGACAGCGGCCCCCCGGCGGGCGCGGTGGCGACCGACCGGCCGTGGAAGCGGGGATCGGCCGAAGACGCCGCTTTCCTGATGAGCCAGGCCGAGCAGGTGGTGATCGTGCCGGGGTACGGCATGGCGGTGGCGCAGGCGCAGCACGCCCTGCGCGAGATGGGCGACAAGCTGAAGGCGCATGGCGTGCGGGTGAAATACGCCATCCACCCGGTTGCCGGGCGCATGCCGGGGCATATGAACGTGCTGCTGGCCGAGGCCAATGTGCCCTATGACGATGTGTTCGAGCTGGAGGACATCAACTCCGAATTCGCGCAGACGGACGTCGCCTTCGTGATCGGCGCCAATGACGTGACCAATCCGGCGGCCAAAACCGACAAGTCTTCGCCCATTTACGGCATGCCGGTGCTCGACGTGGAAAAGGCCAAGACCGTGCTGTTCATCAAGCGATCGATGGGCGGGGTGGGCTATGCCGGCGTCGACAACGAGCTGTTCTATCGCGACAACACCATGATGCTGCTGGCCGACGCGAAGAAGATGGTGGAAGAGATCGTCAAGTCGCTCGACTGATCCGGCTGGGGGCAGCCGGGGCGTGCGCGAAAAGGGGGCGGAATGGCGAATATCGGGGCGATCGTCGGGGGCGGCTTCGGGCTGATCCGGCACAGGCCGGGCGCGGTGCTGGCCTGGGGCGCGATCTACACGGGTGCCAGCGCGGCGCTTGGTTATGGCCAGTTGCGGCTGATCGGGCCGCTGGATCCGACGATCGGCGGAGAGGCGGCGCTGGACGGGCTTTCGCGCGGTGTCGGCGTGCAGTTGCTGTTCGGCTTGGCGTCGCTGGTGGTTTCCAGTGTGCTGTCGGCGGCGGTGTTTCGCGCGGTGCTGTGGCCGCAGGACCGTGGCTTCGCGTCGATCCGGCTGGGCATGGATGAAGTGCGGCTGATCGGGCTGACGCTGATCGTGTATGTGCTGGGCATGATCGCCGGGATTGTCGGCGCGCTGGGCTTTGCCTTTCTCACGACGCTGATCGGCTTGCTGTTCGGCGGCAGTCCGGGGGTGGCGGCCACGTTCGCGACGCTGGTGATGGCCGGCCTGATGGGGCTGATCGTGTTCCTGCTGGTGCGGTTGTCGGTGGTGTATCCGCTGGTGCTGGTGCGCAAGCGGATCAGCCTGGATGCGGGATGGGAGCTGACGCGCGGGCATTTCTGGTCGCTGCTGGGGGCGTATATGCTGGCCGCGCTGGCGATGATGGTGCCGGTGGCGATCGCGCTGTTCGCGTTTGCGGTGATCATCGGCGGTTCGAGCTTCAGCAGCGCGACGTTCTGGCCGTTGCTCTTTCAACGCATGGCGGGCGGGGATGCGCAGATGCTGCTGCAGTTCGTGGCGGTCATGGCGATTGCGTCGCTGCTGACCGGGATGGTGCTGGCTGTGTCGGGCGGAACCGCCGCGGCCGCGGTCAAGGACCTGCTCGCGCGTGGCGAGGCGGCGCCTGCCCCGGATGCAGCGGCGCTCGACTGATCCGGAACGGAGGGATCGTTAACCAGACCAGCGTGGCCAGCCACGGCGAACCTCCGAAACGGAGGTAATCGGACTCAGCCGTTTCGGAGCAATGCGGCATCTGGGAACAGAAGATGAACTTCGACCATGCGATGGGGATTAGCTGGCGATGCGATACGAGGCCGAACCGCAAGACTATGACCTGAGTGCGCCCAGTGCGCTGGTGATTGCCGAAGACGGAGACGCGCACGCGGCGCTGGACGCGCTGGCGCTGGCCGGGTGCCGGGCGCGGGCGCCGATCGGCTTTGGCGAGGCCGCGCAGGCGCTGAGCGGCTATGGCGCGGTGGACTTGATCCTGATCGAGGCGGCGGGGGTGCCCGAGACGCTGCTCGATGTGGTGCTGGCGCGCGCCGACACGGTGGCGCGGGAGCGGTCGCTGGGGATCGTCGCGACTGTCGCGCCTGAGCAGATCGACGCGGCGGCCGCGCTGTTGCTGGCGCCTCGCACGCAGTTGCTCTGTGCCCCGAGCAATAGCGAGCGTGTATCGGCAGTCGCCGCGGCCAAGTGGCTGGCGCGGGGTGAGGTCAACGACGTGTCACGCGAGGGGGAGATCCTGCCGTTGCAGCGGCTGCACGAAGAGGTGGCGCGGCTGGCCGATACGCTGGCGCGGCTGACGCGGGAGGAGGCCAAGCAGCAGCCGGCAGGCGTGCGCGGGCCGGTGCATGGCTATCGCGGGCCGGAAGATGGCGAGACGGCAGCGATCGACGCGCCGCAGGTGCGTGCGGTGATTCGGGCGCGGCGGATGCGGGCGCAGTTCTTTGGGCCCGAGCTGTTCGCCGATCCGGCCTGGGACATGCTGCTGGACCTGTTCGCGGCGGGGATCGAGCGGCGGCGCGTGTCGGTGTCGAGCCTGTGCATCGCGGCGGCGGTGCCGCCCACCACGGCGCTGCGCTGGATCGGGACGCTGAACGAAGCCGGGCTGTTCGAGCGGCAGGCGGACCCGAGCGACCGGCGGCGCGCCTATATCGGGCTGAGCGCGAAGGCGGTGGAAGGCATGAAGAGCTATGCCGGGGCGGTGCAGCGCGCAGGGCTGCCATTGGTGTGATGGGGCTTGCCCCCGGCGCGGTCTTTTGGCATCGGCGGGGCGAGGGCGCTTAGCTCAGTTGGTAGAGCATCTCGTTTACACCGAGAGGGTCGGCGGTTCGAGCCCGTCAGCGCCCACCATTCCTTCCTCGCGAACATGCCTTACAGGGTGCGGACCAGCTTCATCGCGGGTGCGATCCAGGCTGGGTCGGTGACGACCTGTTGCCGGGCGCCGGCGCCCAAGGGGAGCAAGTGGAGCTTGCCCCCGTCGCGGCCGATCAGCCGGGCGAAGAGGAAGCGGCCCGCCGGGCGCGGGACGAGCACGTCGCGATTCATCGCGCGGCCGAACTGGGCGGGATCTAGCGGCTGGCACCAGATCTCGTCGCCCGCGCGATAGTCGCCGACCGCTCCTGTTACGGTGAGCGCGACCATGCCCGGCTCGCCCTGGGGCGGGACCACCGCGGCGGGGCGGCGGGGCGCGTGGGCGCCCGAGGCATCGAGAATGGCGGCGACGGGGATCTCCGGGCGATCGGGCAGGCGGACGAGATCGGCGGCGGCGACGTTCAGCGCGGCGGCGATGCGGTTCAGCCAGGCGACTGAGACGGTGCGGGTGCCGGTTTCGAGCCGGCCGATCGTCTGCGCAGTGGTGGGCGGATCGCAGCGGGCGGCGACATCCTCCAGCGTCAGCCCCTTGGCCCGGCGCACTTCGCGGATGGCGGTGATCATCGCGGTTTCCTTCAACTAACCTATCTGGTTTTTCAACTTTCCTACAAACGATCCGCTGTGGCAAGAGAAAGCGACTCGGAACATATGGAGAACTCAGATGCGGGAGCTGGTCGAACGCGCGTGGCAGGATGGGCGGGTGCAGAGTGGGCCGCCGCGGCCGGGCGGGCGGCGCGTCAGCGTGAACCTGAGCGAGTCGCCGCTTAGCTGGCTGCGGTCGCGCGGGCATGTGGATGCGCGCCAGTTTGAGGCGGGCGAGCGGCTGCGCGCCGATTACGAGATGGCGTCGCTCGGCGCGCGGGTGACGATGCGCTGGGACACCAGCCCGCGCAGCCCGGGGCGGGGACAGGCGCCCGAGGCACTGGACCCTACGCTGGCGCAGATCGCGGCCAAGCGGCGCTTCGATGCGGGCGTGGCGGCGGTGGGTGCCGGGCTGAGTGATGTGCTGTGGCGCGTGGTGTGTGCGGGCGAAGGGCTGGCAGTGGCGGAAAAGGGGCTGGGGTGGCCGGCGCGCGCGGGCAAGCTGGTGCTCGGCCTGGCGCTTGACCGGCTGGCCGATCACTATCGGCTGCCGCAGTGAGGCGCAGCTTAATCGCCAACTAAATTGCTGAATTAAAACAAGGTTAAAGGCCGATTAACCCTCATTTCGAGGAACCGGCACCATGCGTCATGCGATCTTGGCCCACGAGTTTTTGGGGGATGTATGTCTTCGGGTAACGATGAGCGCCGGCGGGCGCCGCGCGCGAAGTTGTTTCAGCCAGCGGAGATGGGTGCGCGTGGCGGCGATGTGCGCGTGCATGTGCTGAACCTGTCGACCTCGGGCGCGCTGGTCTATGGCGACCGCACGCCGAGCGAGGGTGAGCAGGTGCGGCTGACCTGCGGGATTGCGTTGGGCGTGGGCCGGGTGGCGTGGGTGAGCGGGCGGCGCTTTGGCGTCCAGTTCCTGCGGCCGCTGCCGCAGGTGGTGGTGGAGCAGGTGCTGCGTACCCAGGACGCGCTGATCGTCAGCGCCAGCGAGCGGCTGGGCGTGCCGTGCATGAAGATGGTGGTGCCCGCTTAAGCGGAGCGGCGGCCCGAGTGTCGCGGTCCGAACCGTTCTTCACATCCCCCAAGCAAGCTGTATTTCCCCGTTGCGTGGTAGCTTGCTAACACACTTTTGCTGTGCAAGGTTGCTCGTCAGCGGCACCGCCTGGTGCCCTGGGGGGAGATCAAGGTGGCCGGCACCGGAACCAATGGCGCGCCTGCGCTAGAGCTGCGTGGCCTGGGTAAGACCTATGGCCGGCGCAGCGGTGGGAAGCGCGCCGTCGATGACGTGTCGCTGCGCGTCGAGAGCGGCGAGGTCTATGGCTTTCTCGGCGCGAACGGGGCGGGCAAAAGCACCACCATCCGCATGGCGCTGGGCCTGATCCGCCCGAGCGAGGGCGAGGTGTTGCTGTTCGGGAGGCCAGTGTCCGACAAGCAGGCGTTGCGCCGGGTCGGGTCCCTGGTGGACGGTGGCACCTTTTACCCGTTCCTGTCGGGCCGCGACAATCTGAGGGTGCTGGCGCGGACGCAGGGGAGCGATGGCGCGCGGATCGAAGCGGTGCTCGAGCGCGTGGACCTGGCGCGCGACGCCAAGCGCAAGGTTAAAAGCTATTCGATGGGCATGAAGCAGCGCCTCGGCGTGGCCGCTGCGCTGCTCGACGATCCCGATCTGGTGATCCTGGACGAGCCCGCCAATGGGCTGGACGCTGCCGGTATCCAGGACATGCGCACGCTGATCCGCGGATTGGCGGCCGATGGGAAGGCGGTGTTCCTGTCCAGCCACCTGCTGCACGAAGTGGAGCAGATCTGTGACCGGCTGGGCATCGTCCACAAGGGGCAGCTGATCCGCGAGGCCACCGTGCGCGACATGCTGGGGCATGGCGCGGCGCTGCGTATCGAAGCCGAGCCGCTGGAGCGGGCCGCTGCCGCGCTGGAGGGGCGCTGGCGCTGGGAGCGGAGTGGAGACAGCCTGACGATACAGGCGCCGCGTGCGGAAGCGCCGGCCATCGTGCGGCACCTGACGCAGGCGCAAGTCGACATCTTTCGCATCGCGCCCGCCGACCAGAGCCTGGAAGCGATATTCCTGACCATGACGAGGGACGCCGATGCTTGATGCCGTGCGCGCCGAGGCGCTGAAGCTGCGGGGGCACCGGGCCACCTGGATGATGGTGTGGGTCTGTCCGGTGGTCATCGCGGTGGTCGCGATCGGTATCCTGGTCTATCACATGGTAAGCGGGCCCGGCGCCGCGGTGCCGATGAAGCCGGCCGGCGAATGGGTACGCGACAGTGCCGTCTTCTGGCGGTTTCCCGCATCGCCTCCCGGGCGTGTGCTGATCGCCGGTTTCGCCACGCTGGTTTTCGCCGGGGAATATGGCTGGAACACCTGGAAGCTGATCATCCCGGCACGGTCGCGCTGGCAGCTGATTGCCGCCAAGTGGATCGTCGCCTTTGGCTTCGTGCTTGCGGCCTACATCGCCGCCGATCTGATCGGCCTGCTGGCCACTTGGCTGCAATCGTTCCAGGGCGATAAGATCCCGGAAGGCGTGACGCTGGCCGCCGTCGCCCAAGCGCATGTGCGGGCGGCGGGCCACACGCTGGTGCCGATCGCGTTCACCATCGCGCTTGCCGGCATGTTCGCGATCCTTACTCAGTCGATGCTGGCAACCGCGATCCTGTCGATCGTGATCATCATCCTGGAGGGCATGCTGCCGCTGCTCGCGATCCTGGCCTATGCGCGGGCGCCGGGGCTGACGGAGGCGGTGGTCGAGGTGCTGCCATTGTACCACCTGATCAACCTGGGCGCCGGGGCCAAAGGCATCTTGTTCATGCTTCCGCTTGCGCCTCCCCACATGCTGACCTTCTCCTGGGCGGCGTCGATGGCGGTGGTGCTGGGGTGGACCGCCGCGGCTGGGGCGGTGACGCTGCTCCAGTTTCGGCGGCAGGATTTGAACTAGGTTCCGGAATCCCGGGTATGGCGAAGGGGCTTAGTTCCCCACGTGGATGCGGCGGAAGCGGGCTTCCACGAAGCTGAAGATGCCGAACAGGATCAGCCCGGCGGCCACAAGGCTCAGCAGCCAGGGGCCATAGGGCTGGTCGCGTAGCGTGCGCAGCGCCTGGCCGGTGCCGCCGGCTTCGGCAGCGCGGGCGTGCCAGGCGGCGGCGAGCAGGAACCAGCCGGTGATGAGGAAGACGAGTGCGCGGGCGGCATAGCCGACCTGCCCGGCCATGCAGGCATAGCGCGGCAGCGGCACGTCGCCGCTCAGTTCGTCGGCGAAGCGGTTCTGCCATGCCTTCCATGCCTGAGCACCGGCGGCGGCGATCAGGAGCAGGCCGACGGCGCCGAGCAGCCACTGCCCCGCGGGCTGATCGAGCAGCCAGCCCGACCAGCTGCGCGCGCTGGCGTCGCTGCTGGGGTTGCCGGCGCTTGCCTGGTCGAAGGCGAGGCGGCCGGCGTAGACGGCGAGACCGAGATGGACGAGCGCGCTCCAGCCAAAGCCGATGCGCTCGGCCAGTGCTTTGGCCTCGGTGCCGCGGCGCTCGGGATCGAAGATCGCCTCGCTGGCGCGCCACAGCGCGTAGCCGAGCAGGCCGACCGCGACGAGCGCGAGCAGGACGTGACCGAAAGGCTGGTCGGCAAGCGAGCCCATCGCCTGCTGGTTGTCCTTGGGCGCGCTGCCCCGGCGCGCGGCGTCGAGCGCGAACCAGCCGACCAGCAGATACACCAGCCCGCGCGAGGCGAAGCCGAGACGGGCGGCGAGCGTTGCGGCGCGCCTGGAATGGTCGGGCATGGTTCCTCCGCGAAGGCCGCCGGGGTGTCGCGGCGTGCGGATGCGTAACTCGGGAGGCGGGCGCGGGTTGCCTGGCGCCGGGGTTCCTGGCGCCAGGCAGTGCCTTGCGGTCAGCTAGTCGGGACTTGGGTCACTGCGCGATACGCCGTTTGTGCAAGCTCTGCGCGTAGAAAGGGTGCCAGGCTGCTGAAGCGCACGCGGCGGCCCGCCTCTATGCAGCCGGGCGCGTAACCGGCGAGGCGGGACAGGGCGGCGCGCTCCTCTTGCGACCCCAGTTCCGCGCGCAACAGCCCGTCAACGGCCGCAGGCGACTGACGGTACAGACAGGTCGACACCGACTCGACAGTCGCAGGCTGAAGGAGCGGCGCTCCACCGGCACCGGTGGCGGTGGTGGGAGTTGCAGCCGGCGCGCTGCGGTAAAGCGTTTCGGCGAGTGCGCCGCGCAACATAAAGGCTGGCAGCGTACCGGCGTAGGGACGGCACGCCCGATTGGCACTGCGCACCTGGCGCAGCAGCGCGGCGGCTTCAGGCGATTCCGCGTCCAACGCGAGCAGGCGCTGAGATAGCGAAGGCGACACGCTTGTCACGCAATCGGCGAACTGGCTGCTCCAGGCATATTGCTGGCGGGCGGAAGCTGGCCGGGCGGTAGACGCCAGAAAGGTAATTGGCGGGCGGGTCCTCGCCTGCCGACCCAAACCCGGATCGTTCGGGCGGTAGTTGGTGTTGGACGGGGGAGGCGTGGGGCGGGTTTGCGCCGCCGCGCCGCCCGCCGGGAGGGCGAGCGCGACCAGAATAAGGGCAAGCGGGACACGAGCAGGCATTGGGATCCTCCTGTGGATGACGATGCGTCACTCAGCGGATGCTGTGGCGTGATAGGCGACTTCCTCCAGATCGGCGCGAAGGAACGGCGCGACCGCGGTCATGCTTACCCGCCGGCCGGCTTCCATGCAGCGCGGGCCAACTGGGAAAGGCGACCGTTCGCCCCGTGAGCCGGGTACGCAGCAGCGTGTCTATCGCTGTCAGCGACTGGGTGTTTTGTAGCGTCCCCATGCCAGCACCGCGCAAAGTAAGTCGTGCCGAAGCGCCTGGAGTCGGAGCGGGCGTAGTCGACTGTGCCGCTGGGTCGATGGTACCAAACAGCGCGGCGAGATCAGTGATGTCGATAGACAGCGTGGAAGCAAGTCTTTGCACCGATCATCCCCTGATTACCGTGCTGCGAATCCAGTTAGCTAGTGTCAAGCTGAACGGTTGCTGTACGTGACAGATTCCGACACTTGCTGGCAAGTCATTCACTTCGTTTTATTGGCGTAGCGGAAGATGTGTGCCAGGGACGATCCGGTTGCTGCGGAAGCGTTCGGCCACCGCCCATCGTGCGCCATCTTGCAGGTGGGACGGTTCAGGAGGGCGAACGCTGCGTATTGGTGGGGCACGTGGCTCTACCGGTACTTGAGAAAGCCTTCCGTTCACCGGGGCAATCGTTGATTGCATGCGCAAGGCCGCCCACCCGTGCTGCATGAAGTGGAACGGTGGCGACGCAATATATGGAAAAGCTTTGGCTGGAACAGTGGGCCCGACTGGGCGGCTTGCCCGTTGAAGGGGCAGACGCGGGCGGCGGCGGAAGCGGCGCTGCTTGGCACCAGCAAGACGAACAGGAGCAGGCAAGCATGACCGACAGACACACCGGAATGCCGACCGACCATGTCGGCAACAACGACAAGCAGGGCCAGGGCGTGCAGGGCATGGCCGGCGAGCGCACCGAGGATCGCGGCGTGGACCGGCCCGAGATGCAGCGCGACGTGGATACCGGCGAGCGGGTGATCCGAGTCGAGGAAAGCTCCGGCAATGCCTTTGCCGAAGCGCATGGCGCGGCCGAGCAGACGCCGCCCGACCCGGAGGCCGACGGCGGCCAGTCGGACGTCGCGACCCCTGAGAACACGAAGGCCTGATCGCAATGAAAGCAATGGTGTTGCAGGCGCCCATGGGGCTGGACCGGCTGATGCTGGAGGATCGACCCGATCCGGGTACGCCGGGAGCGGGCGAGATTCGCGTGCGGCTGCACGGCAGTACGCTGAACTTCCATGATCTGGGCGTGGCGACCGGGCAGATGCCGGCGCAGGCGCCGCGCGTGCCGCTGGCCGATGGCGGCGGCGTGGTGGAAGCAGTGGGCGAGGGCGTGACCGAGTTCGCGGCTGGCGATGCGGTGGTTTCGTGCTTCTTCCCCGATTGGGAAGACGGCACGGCGCAGATCGGCGATTTCAGCCGGACGCCGGGCGACGGCATCGACGGCTATGCCCGCGAAGTCGCGGTGGTGCCGGCGCGGTTCTTCACGCATGCGCCCAAGGGGTTCAGCGCAGTCGAGGCTGCGGCGATCACCACCGCCGGGCTGACCGCGTGGCGTGCGCTGATCGGTGACGGGCAGCTGAAGGCGGGCGACACGGTGTTGTTGCTGGGCACCGGCGGCGTGTCGATCTGGGCGTTGCAGATCGCCAAGGCGATGGGCGCCACCGTGGCGATCACGTCGTCATCGGGCGAGAAGCTGGAGCGCGCGCGTGACCTGGGCGCGGACTTCACGCTCAACTATCGCGAGACGCAGGACTGGGGCGCCAAGGTGCGCGAGTGGACCGGCGGGCTGGGCGTCGACCATGTGGTCGAGGTTGGCGGGCCGGGCACGCTGGCGCAGTCGATTGAGGCGGTGCGGGTCGGCGGGCATATCTCGCTGATCGGGGTGCTGACGGGCGCGGCGGGCGAAGTGCCGACCGCGGCGCTGATGGGCAAGCAGGCGCGGCTCCAGGGGCTGATCGTCGGCAGCAGGCGCCAGCAGCAGGATTTCGTGCGCGCGCTGGACAGCGGGACGATCCGGCCGGTGATCGACTGCACCTTTGCGCTGGAGGAACTGGGCGACGCGTTCCGGTACGAGATGAGCGCGGCGCATTTCGGCAAGATCGGCGTGGCCTGGTGAGCGCGCGCAAGCAGGGAAGCAGAACATGACGCATTATGCACCCCCGGGGCCGCTGGGGTTTGGCGGCGCGCCGCTGGGCAACATGTTCGAGGCGGTGGACGATGCGAGTGCCGAAGCGGCGCTGGCGGCGGCTTGGGATTGCGGCGTGCGGTATTTCGACACCGCGCCGCATTATGGCAGCGGATTGTCCGAGCATCGCTTCGGCAATGTGCTGCGCGCTTATCCCCGCGAGGACTTCGTGCTCTCGACCAAGGTCGGGCGGTTGCTGGCGCCCGATGCGAGCCGGCCGGAGAACCCGCCCTTCAAGGACGGGCTGCCGTTCCGCGTCGAGGTCGATTACTCCTATGACCGAGTGATGCGCTCCGTGGAGGACAGCCTGCAGCGGCTGGGGCTGGCGAGCATCGACGTGGCGTTCGTGCATGACCTGGCCGAGGATCATCTGGGCGCGGCGTGGGTGGAGGCGTTCGAAGTGGCGCGCGAGGGTGCCTTCCGCGCGCTGAGCGAATTGCGCGAACAGGGCGTGATCAAGGGCTGGGGGCTGGGCGTGAACCGGACCGAGCCGTGCGTGCGGGCGCTGGAGGAAGCCGATCCGGACGTGTTCCTGCTGGCTGGGCGCTACAGCCTGCTGAACCAACCGGCGCTGGAGCAACTGTTCCCGATGTGTGCGGAGCGCGGCGTGCATGTGGTGGTGGGCGGACCGTATAATTCGGGGCTGCTCGCGGGCGGGCGGACGTTCGAATATGCCGATGCACCGTCGGAAATGGTCGAGAAGCGTAACGCAATCGCGGCGGTGTGTGAGCGGCACGGCGCCGACATTCGCGCGGCGGCGCTGCAATTCTGCGCGGCACACCCGGTGGTGGCGGCGATCATCCCGGGCGCAAAGCGGGCCGAAAAAGTGCGCGAGAATGCGCGGTTGATGGCGGAAACGGTGCCGGCGGCGGTGTGGGACGAATTGCACGCCGAAGGGCTGATCCCGGAGGATGCGCCGACGCCGAGTTGAGCGGGGTCGACGCGGCGTGCGGAAGGAGTGGGCGCGCTGTTGGTGGTGACCTTGGCCCTGCCCGAGCACGCCAATCGTATCGCTACCTCTTTTCGTCACCCCGGCCTTGAGCCGGGGTCCCGCTGCCTTGGACCGGTAGAAGAAGAAGCGGGATCCCGGCTCAAGGCCAGGATGACGAGGGTGGTATGTGCGGGTTCTTCCCGCATTACCCACTTGGCTGTTCCCCGGCGGAGGCCGGGGCCCAGCTTCGGCGTCCCCCGAGTCGGGATCGCGCCCTCTCGGCAGCGTGGCAGCTGGGCCCCGGCCTTCGCCGGGGAACTGGATGCTCGACGAAGCGGGCTCAGGCCTCGGCGAACAGCTTGGTGCCGACCACGCCGATGATGATCAGCGCGATGAAGCCGATCTGGAAGCCGTTCAGCTTTTCGCCAAACAGCATCGTGCCAAAGATCGTCACGCCGACCGCGCCCAGACCCGTCCATACCGCATAGGCGGTGCCGGCGGGCAGGCCCTTCATGGCGAGCGCGAGCAGGCCCATGTTCACGAAGCTCAAGGCGATGGGCACGGCCGATGCCGCCCAGCTGCTGTGCATGGCGGCCCATTTCAGGCTGAGCGCCCAGATGATTTCGGTAACGACGGCGACGCCGAGGATGAGCCACGCCATGGGATTGCTCCTGATGCGGGCTCGAAAGGAAGCGCGCCGGCCGGAAACCCGTAAGAGGCCGATGCGAAACCGCGGCGCGAAGCGCGCGGGAAAGCGCGGGCTGATAAGGGGCGAAAACCGGATCGTCCAGCCAAGATCAACGACTTGCCAAGCTGCCTCGGCGGAACGGCCGCTTTCCTTAGGTAGAAGTACGGAGCGCCTGCTTACGAAAGGATTCCGCCCGCGCGCTTAGCGGTCCTTCTTCTTTCTACAATGGAAGATGTTCTGCGCGGATCGGAAGGGTTCGAGCGGGAAAAGGTGGACGGGGCGGAGCCCCGCTCGGGCAAGGAGTGCGTGGGTTTGCTGAACAATATGTCGATATCCCGTAAGCTGGCGGGATCGTTCGCCGCGATCATCGTGGTCTTCGCTGTCGTGGGGTCGCTGGTGTTCCTGAACCTGTCGAGCCTGACCGGCGCGGGGCAGGACAAGGAACGCTCGCTACGCGCGTTGCGATTGAGCGAGACGATGATGAGCCAGGTGCTGGAGCAGCAGAACGCCGCGCGCGGTTATGCCATCCTGGGCAAGGAAGAGTTCCTGAAGACCTATCGCGAGAGCGGCGACAAGTTCTTCGACACGGTGCGCGCGTTCAAGACGGTCTCGACGTCGGGTGAGCAGCAGGCACGGGCCGACGAGCTGGCGGCGCATGTCCGCACGCTGCGCGGTAAGCTGGACGAGATCGTCGGGCTGGCGGCGAACCCGGCAACGCGCATGCAGGCGCAGCAGAAGTCCGGCGTGAAGATGCTGGGCGACATCCGCTCGACCCTGAAGGAGCTGGCAGACGTCCAGGAGCAGCGCGCCATGGACAAGGTGACGGCCGAGGCCGCGGCAGCGGCTTCGGCGCGGCTGGCGATCTGGATCGGCGGCGTGCTGGCGGTCGGATTGGCACTTGCCTTTGCCTGGCTGCTCTCGCGCACCGTGGCGGCACCCATCTCCAAGCTGACCGACGTGATGAAGGCGCTGGCGAGCGGCGACAACAGCGTGCGCGTGAACGGCACCGAGCGTGGCGATGAGCTGGGCGGCATGGCCAAGGCGGTGCTGGTGTTCCGGGACGCGGCGATCGAAAAGCAGAAGGCCGATGTCGCAAAGGCACAGGCCGATGCGGAGCAGCAGCTGGTCGTAACCGCGCTAGAAACCAATCTGGGCAAGCTGGCGAGCGGTGACCTGCGCGCGAACATCACCGAGAGCTTCTCGCCGAGCTATGAATCGGTGAAGACGAATTTCAACGCGGCGCTGGAGAGCCTGCGCGAGCTGATCGGGTCGGTGAGCGAGAGTGCGGCGGCGATCCGGACGGGCTCGGGCGAGATCGCCCAGGCTTCGGAAGACCTGGCGCGGCGTACCGAGGCCAATGCCGCCAGCCTGGAGGAAACCTCCGCCGCGGTGACGCAGATGGACGGGCGCCTGCGCGCCACCGCCGAAGCGGCAAATCGCACGGTGACGCGCGCCGATGGCGCCATCTCGACGGTGGCCGGCGGCCGCACCGTTACCGACGAAGCGGTGCAGGCAATGGCGCGGGTGGCTGAGGGCGCCAAGGGCATCGACAGCGTGATCGAGGGTCTGGACAAGATTGCGTTCCAGACGCGCGTGCTGGCGATGAACGCGGCAGTGGAAGCAGGGCGTGCCGGCGAGGCGGGGCGCGGCTTTGCCGTGGTGGCCGATCTGGTGTCGGCGCTGGCGATGCGTTCCGAAGAGGAAGCGGCACGCGCGCGCGACCAGCTGACCGCGACGCAGACCGACATCGTGTCGGCCGTGGAGATGGTCCAGAAGGTGGACGGCGCGCTCGCCAACATCTCGGGCGATGTGGCCGAGGTGCATAGCCTGCTGGGGCAGATGGCCGCGGACAACCAGGCGCAGTCGACCGCCATCACGCAGATCAGCGTGGCGATCGGCACCATGGACCAGTCGACGCAGCAGAATGCAGCGATGGTGGAGCAGACTTCGGCGGCCGCGCGCAACCTGTCGAGCGAAGTGTCGCAGCTGGCCGAACAGGCGGCGAAGTTCGAAACCGGTGGCGCCGCGAGCGGGCCCAGGTCTTTCAAGCCGATCGCACCCAAGGCGAGCGCCGGCTATGTGTCGCCGGTAAAGCCGCTGCCGGTATCGATCACGCCATCGGGCGCCGATGATTGGACGAGCTTCTAAGCGATCCTCAAGCCGATTGCGAAACGGCGGTGTCGGATTCCGGCGCCGCCGTTTTCGTATGCGTGCCAAGGAACCGGTTATACGCCCAGCCGATGCCGATCAGCGCAATGCCGAGCGCCAGGAACGACAGGATGCGTAGCACGCCGTCCAACGCGGCGGCGTCGACCAGGAAGACCTTGAAGGTGACGGCAGTCAGCAAGGCAAGGCCGGCGATGCGAAGGTCGCGCGCGCCGGTGGTGATGCCGCGCCACAGCCAGAATAGAGCCGTGCCGAGCAGCACGGCCGAATAGCCGCCATTCTCCGCGGTCGAGACCGGGCCGGTCATCAGGCTGCCATGCGCGACCTGGCGCACTGCGGCGAGCAGCGCGACCAGGGTTGCGAGCGCGGCACCGATGCGGATCGGGCGGGTTGGCGCGAGCGTCCACAGCCAGGCGGCGACCGCCGCGGCGTGGAGCACGGCGGCGTTGAGCAGCGGGATGCCGCCCACTTGCTGCGGCACGAACACCGGTGACAGCAGCAACAGGTCGAACCACACGAACCGGGCGAGGCCGAGCGTAAGCAGCACGCCGCCCAAGCTGGGGAACTGGTTCTTGCGCAGCAGCAGCCAGCCAGCGGCTAGGCATGCTTGCGTCAGCAGCGCGCGTTCGAGGAAGCCGGCGGCGGTGAATTGCTCGAGCGTGGCGATGGCGAGCGGCTGTTTGGCGAGCGCGTAGAGGAGCAGCACGGCGACTACGATCGCGATGCTGCCGACCGGGCGGCGGGCTTTGCCCAGCATGCGCGGGTCGAGCAGGCTGCCGACCAGCGCGGCGGTGGGCAGCGCGAGGGTGCGCAGCAACAGGTCAGCTTGCGGCAGCCGCAGATAGGGCAGGCGATCGCCCATCACTGAGGCTGCGACGAGTTCGGTGAGCGCGAGCAGCGGCAGCCCGGCGGCGATTAGCGCTGCGACGAAGGGCAGGGCGGGGAGTTTGAACAGGCTGGGCGCTTCGGCTTTGCGGGCCCAGGCGGCGAGGCCGAGGATCGCCAGCGCGAGCGGGAGGGACAGCCACGCGTCAGGCAGGAACTGGGCGAGGCCGAGCACGCCGAGCAGCGCAGTGGTGAGGCTGGCGAGCGCCAGCACCGGGTCGTTTGCTGCCGTGCGGCGGCGCCAGGCGAGCGAGGCGCAGGCAGCGGCGGCGAGGAGTTCGAGCACGCCCCAGGCGGGGGCTGCAAGCAGCGAGGGCGCGGCGGCGTGGGCGATGAGCAGCGGGCCGGCGGTGCCGCCCAGCGCAAGCCCGGCCCAGCGCGCGTCGCGGGTGGCGAGGTAATGGCCGGGCAGTGCGAAGAGCAGCGTGGCGACGATGGCCGCGACCGGGGTCGCGCTGCGTTCGGGCTGGACCAGCGCGAGGGCTTCGAGGACGAGCAGGAAGCCGAGCGCGGCGAGTGCGCCGGGCAGGTAGAGCGGTTCGCGCCAGGAGAGGAAAATTGCAGCGGCGGCGAGGACGAGATAGAAGCTCCAGGCAAGCGCGCCGAATTCGAGCGAGGGGGCGAGCGCCACCAGCTGGATGAAGCCGGCGACCAGCGGGGCGAGGCGCAGCCACGGGTTGCGGGTGCCGGTGGCGGGCAGCGCGACGCTGGCGCAGGCGGCGAGCAGCATGGTGAAGGCGCCGACCGCCGAGAGTTCCTCAGGCCGGTCCACGAGCGCGGCGATGAGGAAGTTGATCCAGCCAAAGCCGGCAACGGCGGCGGCGAGCGCCAGCCAGCCCCAGCCGCGGCGGATGGCGAGGCCGAACAGCGCGGCGATGAACAAGGCGAGATAGACGAGCAGCGGGCCGATGCCGGCGGCGTCGAACCCGGCGAGGAGCGGCGCGACGAAGCCGCCGACCAGCGCCATCGCGGCGGTGGGTGGACCGTGGCGGAGTGCGAGCGCCATGGCGCCGCCGGTGACGACCACCACCAGCACGAAGGCGGTTAGCGGGCTGAGCAGTTGGTAGAGCGCGGCGGCCATGTAGAGCGTGCCGTAGAGGCTGGCGATGCCGGCGCCGGCCAGCGCCTGGGCAACGCGGGGGTCATCTCTAGTTGCCGAAAAGCCGCGCACGGCTTCGCTGGCGGCGATCAGGATCAGGCCGAACAGCGCCGCCAGCACGGTGCGGGTGCCGGGGCCGAGCAGGCCGCTTTCGATCGAATAGCGCACCAGGAAGAAGCCAGCGAGCACCAGCGCGGCGCCGCCGATCCAGATTGGCAAGCGGCCGCCGATCAGCGATTCGAGGCTGGGGCGTGGCTCTGCGGCGGGTAGAGGTGCGGGCTTGGGCGAGGGGTCCGGGGCGGGCGGCGGGGGCGTTTGCGACGCCAGCGCGCGCGCATCATCCTCAGCGATGCGGGCGGCCAGCGCGGCGCGGGCGGCGGCCGGCTCTGGCGCGGCGATGGGCGCGAGGCCGCGGCTTTCGATCTCGGCAAGGCGGGACTCGACGCGGGCCAAGTCCTGTTCCACATTCCGAAGCCTTCGCAGGATCGAAATAACGGCCGCGAGGGCCCCAAGGGCGATGAGGAGCGTGAGCGCGTTCACTTAACGGCTTGTGGCACAGCGGAATGCCCCTGTCGCGGGGCATGGCGTAGAGGCCGGCTCGATGGGGGCGTCGCGTCGGTCATGCTTGCGAGAGGAATGCCTGATGATCGTATTTGGTTCGACGCTGTCGCCCTATGTGCGCAAGGTAATGGTGTTCGGCGCGGAAAAGGGGCTGACGCTGGAGTTAAAACCGGCGGGGATGGGCCGCGGCGGGGAGGATTTCGCAGCGGCCAGTCCGTTCGGGAAGATGCCGGGGTTTCAGGACGGCGACTTTCGGATTTCGGACTCCACCGCGATCGTCACCTATCTGGAAGCCAAGTTCCCGCAACCGGCGCTGATCCCGGCATCGCCCGAGGATCGGGCGCGCACGATCTGGTTTGACGAGTTTGCCGACACGCTGATGATGACCGCGGGCAGCGCGATCTTTGGCGAGCGCTTCGTGCGGCCGCGGGTGCTGAAGCAGCCGGGGGATGCGCAGGCGGCGGATCGGGCGGAGCAGGAATTGCTGCCGCCCTTGTTCGACTATCTGGAGGGGGTGGTGCCAGAGGACGGGTATCTGGTGGGCGGCGGGCTGACACTGGCCGACATTGCGGTGGCCAGTCCGCTGGCGACGCTGGGGTGCATCGGGGTGGCGGCGTGCGAGGACCGGTATCCGCGCACGGCGGCGTGGCTGAAGCGGATACTGGCGCGGCCGAGCTTTGCGGAGATCGTCGCCAGGGATGCGGCGCTGGTGGCGGCGCTGGGTGGGCCGAGATTGGCGGCCTAGTCTCGCGTCCGCTTTTTCCCCGGTAGAAGAAGAAGCGGGATCCCGGCTCAAGGCCGGGATGACGGGGTGGTAATCAGCAAGGGAATTGGTGGCCAATTGCGGAGGGGCCGCTTACATCGCTCGCATGCAGTTCTCCTTCATCAAGTGCCATGGATCGGGCAACGACTTCCCGCTGATCGACGCGCGCGCGCTGTCGCTAAGTGATGCCGGATGGGCGGGCGTGGCGCGGGCGTTGGCGGATCGCGACGGGCCGGTCGGGGGCGACGGGTTGCTGCTGCTCACGACCGGCGATGAAGACTGTGCGTTCGGGATGCGGATGTTCAATTCCGATGGCTCGGAGGCCGAGACGTGCCTTAACGGGCTGCGCTGCACCGCTCGGCTGGGGTTCGAGGTGCTGGGGCTGGAGCAGGCCACGGTGCGGCTGAAGACCAGCGTGGCGCAGGTCGCGCGCGATGCCGAGCTGGCGCCCGGCGTGGCAACGGTGCGAACGGTGGTGGGACCCAATTCGGTCGCCGCTGCCGATGTGGGGCTGCGCATCGAGGCGGAACAGGTCATCGAGGCGGTGGTGCCCGGACTGCCGAGCGCGCGGGCGTTCACGGCCGTGGCGATGCCCAACCCGCATCTGGTGACCTTTGTCGACGCAGTGGACGAGGAAGAACTGGTGTCGCTGGGTAGCTGGTGCGAGGGCGCGCCGGCGCTGATCCCGGCGCGGGCGAACGTGTCGTTCGTGGAAGTGCGCAGAGACGCGGACCTGTTCGTGCGGACGTTCGAGCGGGGCGTGGGGCTCACCAACAGCTGCGGCAGCGCGATGGCGGCGTCGGTGCTGGCGGCCGGGCTGACCGGGCGCGTGCCGTTCGATGCGCAAGTGCGGGTGTTCAACAAGGGTGGGCTGGTGCGCGGACGGGCAAGCGCTGACCGGGTCGTGACGATCTCGGGCAATGCCACCTTCCTGTACGACGCCAGCGTCCAGGTGGATGTCGCGGCGGGGCGTGCCGAGGTGCCGGTGATGCATGCGCGGCGCGAGGATGAGGCGGCGGCATGGCGTGCAGCGGTGGCGGGGCTGGCTTCCGCCTCCTAGGCGCGAGCATCTGGACGCGCTGTTGCCATCCCGGCCTTGAGCCGGGTTCCCGCTTCTTCCGGCGTTTCGAAGGCAGCGGATTCTGGCTCAAGGCCGGGGACGAAGAATGGAGCCCCGGTGGTCGGCACCAGGCGGTGAGCACGCCGATCTGAGACGATCGCTGCGCCTGATGCCGGGTGCACAACGCAATCGCGGCGGGATCAGTGCTTCGCGGCTTGTTCGACCTGACGCGCGACTTCGCGGCTCATGTCGTCGCGCTGTGCACCAGCCCATTGGGCGTCGTTCTTTTCGCGGTAGAGCCCGCGCAGGATGCCGAGATCCCAGCGGGACAGAGTCGCGCTGGTCGAGGCCGGATCGAGCAAGGTGAGGATCGTCGGCACAGTGGCCGCGGCGATGAGGCGCGACGGATCGGTCGCGGCGAAGGCGCGCATCGCCGCATAATCCGCCAGCTGTGTTGTGGTGCGTCCGTCGATGGCGTCGCCTTCGACCACCACGATCGAGGCGAGAAATTCGCTGCGCGTGGCGGGCTTTATCCGCGAGGCGTAAGTCGTGGTCCGGGTCGCAATGCCGGTGGAGCCATACGTCACAGAGGGGTTGCCATCCAGTGGGATCAGCGAACCGTCCGCACTCATGGTGATGCCTGGAACCTGCCAGGCGGCGACTGGACCTGGCGTCTCGATGAGCTTTCGCGCCTGCAGCTTGGTCATGCCCCAGAAGAAGCTTGGATATTCCTCAAGAACCGCCCGCATGAAGGCGACCTTGTCCGTCGTAACGATCACCATGACATTGGGACGGCAATCGGCGTCGGCCACCAGCATGTCCGCCGCCTTGGCCACGCGACGAAGGCGGGCGACGACCTTTTCCTGCGCTCCTTGCGGAAGCCCCACCACCGCCGGGCACACGCCCTGTTCGAAGCGGCTGAGCTGTCGCGTGTGAGGTTGGGCGGTAACCGCCCCGACAAAGTCTCGGATGTCCTTCTTCAGGTTCTTGCGGCCCTCCACCAGGACCTGCTGCGTGTCGGCATTGCCCGACCGCTCCTGCGCCGCCGCAGGCAAGGCGAGCGCAAGTCCTGCAAAGTAGATAAAAGCACGAAGTTTCTCGACTCGCATGGTCATTACTCCCGCATCATCCTGCTTTTGTTATCAAGCAGAGAGACGAATCGCCAGAGGGTGTAGAACCGAGCTCTGACGTGGAGATCATTCGGCCTTGCGGAAGCTGTTCTGGCGCAGGACGCCGGCTACTCGGTCGACCAGTTCTTCGGGGGTGAAGGGTTTCACCAGGTAATCGTTGGCGCCTGCGCCCATGGCTTCGTCGATCGCGTCCTCGCCGCCGGTGGCGCTGAGCATCAGCACGGGGGTGAGGTAGAGCTGGGGGAGTTGGCGCAGGGCGCGGAGGATCTCCAGGCCCTGCATGCCCGGGAGCTTGCGGTCGAGGATCACCAGGTCGGGTTTCTTGAAGGCGATGGTGTCGTAGCCGAGCGTGCCGTGGGCGATCACGCCGACGAGGTGGCCGGCTTGGGTCAGGATTTTCTGGACGGCGTCGCCCACGATGGTGTCGTCTTCGACATAGATGATGCGGGCCATGTCAGTTTTTGGCCAGCATCTGGTCGACGCGGAAAACGAGTTCGTCGGGATCGAAGGGCTTTTTCATATATTCATTGGCGCCGGCGAAGCGGGCGAGTTCTTCGTCGCGGGGGGAGCGGCGGGCGGTGAGCATCATCACCGGCAGATCGGCCAACTCGTTGATTTTACGTAATTCCTGCACCAGCAGCACGCCAGAGAGCCCGGGCATGTTGCAATCCAGGATTACCAGATCGGGCCGGCGCGCCTTGATCACGGCAAGCGCCTGCGCGCCATCGGTGACGAGGCCCGCCCCGTGGCCGGCGGCAATTAGCGCGTCGCGCGCGACTTCCCCCACGATTTCGTCGTCATCGGCGATGATGATGCGTGCCATTCGTTCTGCAGACCCGTTTTTGTTCTTGTTACGCGTTACCCGCGCTTTGCCGCATTATACGCGGTTTGCGCAGGGACGACGACGCTTCATCCGTGGATTTAGATGCATCGGCCCGGCGCAAACCCGCAGCGCGGCAGGGTTAACCCGCTATAAGGCCTAAAGGTAGAGTGACGGCGAGGGGCCGGGTGAAAGAATTGTCCAAGCGGCGCACGCTGATCCTGTTGATCAACGGGTTGCTGATGCTGTTGTTCTGCGCAGGCTCGGGCCTGTGGCTGGCGGTGCAGAAATATCAGGCCGACACCTGGGTGCGGCACACATCCGAAGTGCGGCACGAGCTGTCACGCGTGCGTATTCTGGCGCTGCGGGTCGAAGTGCTGCGGCGCGGCTATCTGTTGACCGGTGACCCGCAAAGCCGGGTCCAGGCGGAAGCGGTCGCAGGAAGGATGCTGCGCGAGCTTCAGGCGCTGGAAGCGATGGTTGCCGACAATCCGGCGCAGCAGGCGCGTCTGGTCAAGGTCGAGAAGCTGCTGCGCGAGCGGTTGGACGAGACCCGCCAGACGATTGCGCTGAAGGCGGCAGGGCGCGACGCCGAGGCCGTGGCGCTGATCCGATCCGACCTGAGCCGCAAGCGGCTGGAGCAGTGGGTGGCGCTGATCGAGGCTGCGGAGGGGAGCGAGCAGGCGCTGCTGGCCAAGCGGCAGAAGCGGTCCACCGATTACCAGGAACCGGTGCAGGTCGCGTTCGCCCTGAGCGGGCTGCTGGTGCTGGTGCTGGCGCTGGTAATCGCGCGGGAACGGCGCGAGCGGGTGGACGCGCTGGCCGCGGCCAATGCGCGGCTGCAAAACGACATTGCGCGGCGCGAAGTGGTGGAAGCGCAGCTGGCGATGCTGG
This sequence comes from Sphingomonas sp. IC-56, assembly GCF_021043375.1. Taxonomy (GTDB): domain Bacteria; phylum Pseudomonadota; class Alphaproteobacteria; order Sphingomonadales; family Sphingomonadaceae; genus Sphingomonas. Next base: position 12,868 of record NZ_JAJNDV010000003.1, on the reverse strand, counting down.
CGGAGAACGCGACCGACGCGGTGCTGCGCGTCGACCTGGCGGGACTGTGCACCTATGCCTCGCCGTCCAGCGCGCAGGTGCTGGGCGCGCCGTGCGAGGCGCTGATCGGGCTGCCGATGGGCGTGGGCACCGGTGCGCATGTCGAGGATCGCGCCGAGCTGATCGAGTTCCACCATCTGCTGGCGTCGGGCGAGATCGAGCGCGGGGTCCTCACTTATCGCGCGCAGAAGCTGAACGGCGAAGGCGGCGAGATCTGGATCGAGGCGCATAGCGGGCTGGTGCGCGACGAGGCCGGGCAGCCGATGGAGATACTGGCGTCGCTGCGCGACGTGACCGAGCGCAAGCGGATGGAGCTGGAGCTGGAGGCCGCGCGGGTGCGGGCCGAAGCGGCGGCGAGTGCCAAGTCGAGCTTCCTGGCCAATATGAGCCACGAGATCCGCACGCCGATGAACGGGGTGCTGGGCTTTGCCGACCTGCTGCTCCACGACGATCTGCGCCCCGAACAGCAGCGCCACGTCCAGCTGATCGTGGATTCGGGCAAGGCGATGATGCGGCTGCTGAACGACATCCTGGACCTGTCCAAGATCGAGGCGGGGCAGATGCAGATCGCCCCCGAGCGCGTGGATGTGCGCCACGCGCTGCACAATTGCTTCAAGCTGATCCGCCCGGCGGCCGAGCAGAAGAAGCTGGAACTGTGCTTCGACATCGCGCCCGAGCTGCCCCCCTTTGTGCAGATCGACGGATTGCGGCTGCGCCAGATCGTGCTGAACCTGTTGGGCAACGCCGTGAAGTTCACCCAGACCGGCGGCGTGACGCTGCGCGCGCGCCATGCCGCGGGCGTGGAGGGTGTCGATCACGACACGCTGGAGATCCGGGTGACGGACACCGGGGTCGGCATCGCGCCCGAGCGGCTGGCGGCGATCTTCGAACAGTTCGTGCAGGCGGAGAACTCCACGGCCCAGCGCTTTGGCGGCACCGGGCTGGGCCTGGCGATCAGCCGGCAGCTGTCCGAGCTGATGGGCGGCACACTGCGCGTCGAGAGCGAGCTGGGGCGTGGCACAAGCTTTACGCTGCACCTGCCGCTGGTGGCGGCCGCAGGGCCGGGCGATGCGGCGCAGCCGGTAGCGGCGGAGGGTGCGGCGGCGCGGCCGCTGCACGTGCTGCTGGCCGAGGATCATGACGTCAACCAGGCGCTGATGCAGGCGATGCTGGCGCAGCTGGGCCACAAGGTGACGACGGTGGAGGACGGGGCGCAGGCGGTGCGCGCGGTGTGCGGCGCGGCGAATGCCGGTGACGCGTTCGACCTGGTGCTGATGGACATGCAGATGCCGGTGATGGACGGCGTGGAGGCGACGCGGGCGCTGCGCCGCGCGGGCGAGACGCTGCCGATCCTGGCGCTGACCGCCAACGCCTATGCCGACGACATTGCCGCGTGCCTGGACGCGGGGATGCAGGCGCATCTGGCCAAGCCGGTGCAGCTGTCGCAACTGGCGCAGGCGATCGCGCAGTGGACGCCGGTGGCGGCGGGAGCGACCCCGGCAGTGCCGGTGGCGGCCAAGCTGGCGATCGATCCCAAGCTTCAGGCGCGGTACGAGGCGCGCAAGGCCGAGCTGCTGGCATGCGCCGAGCGGATCAGCGCGGCGAGCAGCTTTGGCGATGTGGAGATCGAGGAGCTGCGCGCGCTGCTCCACAAGCTGGCCGGATCGGCGGGGATGTTCCGCCAGATGCAATTGGGCGAGCGCGCCGCCGAGCTGGAGGACGCGCTGGAAGCGGCGCCGGTGGAGGCCCGGCGGGCGCTGGTGCACCAGGTGGAAGAGGCGCTGCGGCGGGCGGCCTAGGCCCATGCCGGTTCAGATGCTGGTGCGAGCGCAGCGAGCCGGCACCGCTTTGAAGAAGGGAAAAGGCCGGGCATCGAGCCCGCCCTTTTCCACACCCGCCCCTAACCCCTCCCTTTCAGGGAGGGGAACGCTGATGTCGATACATCCTAGCCCTTGGGGGCTCAGCGGGTGCGGTAGTCCACCAGGGCGGCGAGTTGCTCGGGATCGGCGAGGCGCACGGTGCCGCTGCGCAGGTCCAGCACGCCGTCGCGGCGCATCGATTGCAGGGTGCGGTTGATGTGGACGCTGGTGAGGCCGAGCGTGTCGGCGAGCACTTCCTGCGTGAGCGGCATGGGGAAGCTGTTGCCGCTGGCGAGACCGGCGGCGGCGAGGCGTTCGCGCATTTCGAGCAGCCAGTCGGCGAGGCGTTCATAGGCGCTCAGCCGGCCGAGGCGGGCGATCTGGCGGTATAGCTGCGCGGACTCCAGCGCGGCGGCGGCGGCATAGGCGCGGGCAAGGCCGGTGCCGGGTGCTGCGGCGGGGGCAGGCACCAATGTGACTTCGCTGACCGCCATCACCGAGGTAGGGGCGGGCGCGTCACCATGGTGCCAGCTGCCGATCAGGTCGCCGGGAAGCACCAGGCCAAGGAGCTGGCGGCGGCCGTCGGAGAAGGTGCGCACGCGCGCGGCCCAGCCCGAAAGGACCAGCAAGGGCGTGCCGGCCGGCTTGCCTTCGCCCTGGATCTCACGATGGGCAGCGAAACGGCGGCGCTCAAGCTCGGCATCGCGCAGCGCGGCGTGATCGGCGTCGGACAGCGGCGCGAGGTTCGACAACCGCGTGATCGCCGCGGCGAACAAGGAAGAGTGCGGCTTGAGAGCGATATTCATAACCCGTGCAACGCCTTACCTGCCAACTTGGTTCTCCGAGTCGGGGGCATCAGTATCCCAGAGCGGGACGTGGATGTCGCATGAAACCGTGCCGGGCAGGATCCGGAACGCGGTTTCGGCGCCGATCTGATAGGGAAGCGCCTGTTCGATGAACTCGCGGCCAAACCCCTGGCGCAGCGGTGCGGCGCCGAGCACGGCCATGCCGCGTTCTTCCCACGAAAAGCAGAAGTTGCCGTCCTTCACGCCCCAACGGATCGCCAGCGTTCCGCGGTCGGGCGGAAGCGAGAGGGTGCCGAACTTGATCGAATTGGTGGCGAGTTCGTGGATCGCGAGGCCGAGCAGCTGGGCGATGTCGCCGGGGACGCGGATCTCGGCGCCCTCGCACGTCACGCGCGGATCGTGCGACGCCTGCACGCTTTGCAGTTCGTCATGCACCATGTTTTCGAAGTCGAGCAGTCCGCGCGGATCCGACCCGCGTGGGACCTGATAGCGGGAGAGGACGTCGAGACGGCCGTTGAAATGATTGGCGGCCTCCTCAAGATCGTCGCTCACCGCGACCGTGCGCGCGAAGATCGAGCGGATGATGGCGAGCATGTTGCGCACCCGGTGCTGCAATTCGGCGCGCAAAAGCTGTTCGCGGGTGTGGTCCGCCTGTGCCCGGTCGGCGGCAGCCGCCAGGGCGCGCTTCGCCGTGGCGAGCTCCGCCTGGAGCTGTGCATCCGCCGAAAGCGGGGCGGAGGCGGAAGCGTCGCCAATGTCCTGGGTCATGCAGACGGCCGTTCTGGGTAGGAGCGCAGCAGTCACAACGTTCCGGAGCCGGGAGCGTGCCGAAGAAAAGCGACGAAGTTAACCCATCTATTTCTACGCACGCGCAATTTCGGTAGGAGTCCCCCTGGCCTAGCGCGCCGCAATCCCAGGCAATCCGCCCCGTTTTCCCCGAGACTGTTCCCCCATGGCCGAGAAAACCGCCCCCGATCCGCAGTTTGAATCGCTGCTGTCCTACATCCAGGAAAGCCGCGGGGTGGATTTCCGGGGCTATAAGCGCACCAGCCTGCGCCGGCGGATCACGCTGCGCATGGAAGCTACGGGCGCTGAGGATTTCGCAGCGTACCGCGCGCAGCTGGAAGTGCAGCCGAGCGAATTCGAGGAACTGCTCAACACGGTGCTGATCAACGTCACATCGTTTTTCCGCGATTCCGACGCATGGGACGTGCTGCGCGAACAGGTGATCCCGGGCATCCTGGAAAAGGCCGACGAGCGCGGCATCCGGGTGTGGAGCGTGGGCTGCGCATCGGGCGAGGAGCCGTTCTCGATCGCCATGCTGCTGGCCGAGGCACTGGGCGCCGCGGAATTCTGCAACCGGGTGAAGATCTATGCGACCGATCTGGACGAAGAAGCGCTCAAGACCGCGCGCCAGGCGATCTATGGCCCGCGCGAGGTGGAGAACGTGCCGCCCGAATTGCTCGAAAAGTATTTCGAGCGGACCAAGAACCATTATGTGTTTTCGCGCGAGCTGCGCAAATGCGTGATCTTTGGCCGGCACAATGTGGTGCATGACGCGCCGATCTCGCGCATCGACCTGCTCACCTGCCGCAACCTGTTGATCTATCTGGAGTCAGAGACCCAGAATGTGGTGCTGCCGCGGCTGCACTACGCGATGAAGCCCGATGGCTATCTGTTCCTGGGCAAGGCCGAGACGCAGCTGGCGCGATCGGCGCTGTTCCGGTCGATCGAGACCAAGCACCGCATCTTTGCCAAGGTGCCGCAGGAATGGCGGCGGCCGATGAGCGGGAGCTTCACCAGCAGCCGGCCGCGCATGGAGCCTTCGGGCGCCGATCCGCGGCTGCTGGAAGCGGTGATCAACGACAGCGGCACTGCGCTGCTGGCGGTCGACGAGAGTGGGGCGGTGGTGTTGGCCAATACGCCGGCACGTCACCTGCTGGGCGTGGGCGAGGCCGATATCGGGCGGCCGTTCCAGGACCTGCCGATCTCGTACCGCCCGATCGAGCTGCGCGGGCCGATCGAGGAAGCGTTCCGCCAGCGCAATCGGGTGCGGCTGGAGGACCAGGAATACCGCTTCAGCCAGAGCGAGGTGCTGCGGCTGAGCGTGGACATCCGCCCGCTCCAGCGGATGGATGGCAGCGTGCACGCGGTGCTGCTGGCGTTCCACGACCAGACCCGGCTGTTCAACCTGCAGCGCGAACTGGAATCGGCGCATCAGAGCCTGGAAACCTCCATCGAGGAACTGCAGTCGGCGAACGAGGAACTGGAGACCACCAACGAGGAGTTGCAGTCGACCAACGAGGAGTTGGAAACCACCAACGAGGAACTCCAGTCGACCAACGAGGAACTGGAAACGCTGAACGAAGAGGCGCGATCGTCCTACGAGGAGATGGAGTCAGTCAACGAGGAGCTGCGCATCCAGGCGGAGCAGGCGTCGAACTATCGGCTGTACCTGGAATCAGTGCTGCGCGCGATGAACGGCGGCGTGGTGGTGATGGACGAGAAGCGGCGCATCCTGAGCTGGAACCGGTGGAGCGAGAATGCCTGGGGGCTGCGCGCCGAGGAAGTGGCGGGCACCAGCTTCGAGGCGCTGGATATCGGCCTGCCGGTGCAGGCGCTGCGCGATACGCTGACCAGCGTGCAATATGGCGGCGAGGAACAGGCCGAGACGGTGGTGGAAGGGCTGGACCGGCGCGGGCGGCGGATCGTGTGCCGGGTGCGGGCGTCCAGCCTGCTGGACGATGCGGGCGGCGCGCAAGGGTTGGTGCTGGTGTTCCAGGACGTGACCGACGAACAGGTGCGCGAGGAATATGCCCAGCATCTGGGCGAAGTGATCAGCAGCGATCGCAACGAGATCTACCTGATCGACCGCAACACGCTGCGCTTCGTGATGACCAACGAGAGCGGCCAGGGGCGGCTGGGCTTTGCGCTGGACCATCTGAGCCGCATGACGCTGCCCGACATGATCGAGGACATGGACGCGGCGCAGGTGCACGACGCGCTGGCGCCGCTGCTGAGCGGGGCCGAGCGGCACGTGGCGTTCGAATGCGCGTTGCGCACCGCCGAAGCGCGCACGTTCCGCGGCATGGTGCGCGTCCAGACACTCGCGGACGGATTGCAGCCGATGCTGGTCCTGAGCGTGCGCGACCTGGATGACCCCGATGCACCCGCCGAGCTGGATGGCTGAACGGCAGGCGAACGGGGTCCTAACGCGCCGTTAACCGAGACCTATCTATTTGAGCGCAATCGGAAAATGCGACTCGAAGGCCGGCGCGTATGACGGACAGCAAGAAGATACTGGAGTCCGTCGCGCAGCGTACGGCGCGACTGAAGGTGCGGCTGGCGGAGACGCAGGCGGCGATCCGGCGCGGGCGCGAGGATGCCGGCGGGAGCGCTGAAGCAGTCCCGACGGAGGATGGCGAGGACGAGCGCGGCGAGGATCGCCCAAGCAATGTGCTGCCGTTCGTGCGGCGGTAGGCCTCCGTTCTTTTGTCACCCCGGCCTTGAGCCGGGGTCCCGCTGCCTTGGCCCGGTAGAAGAAGCGCGGAGCCGTCATGGCTTGGTCGGGCGTCCCGATGCCGCTGGGCTCAATCGGTAGAAGAAGAAGCGGGACCCCGGCTCGAGGCCGGGGTGACGGGGATTTCTGGCAGGCCGAGGGGGGATTCTTTCCGCGGGCATGAAGCGGGATTTCCGCCGGGGGACGGCCGGGGGCTTAGCCTTCGGCCTCGGCTTCGGGGCCGGTCTTGCGCAGGCTGGCCATTGCTTCTTCCAGCACGGCGATCAGATGTTCTGATTCCTCCGACGCATTTTCCCAGCGCTTTTCTGCGTGGCCGAGGCCGCGCAGATGGGCGTTTTCGCTCATTTGCGCGAACAAGCGGATGCGGTCGCGGTGGGTGCGCACGGCGATCCCCAGCGCGCGTTCCAGCTCGTCATTCTGCGCCGCCGCCAGCCCCAGGGGGGTGTAGGCGTGGCCGACCTGACAGCGGAAGCGCAGCTCGTCCTGCACCTTGATCTCGTTCAACACGCCGCCGCAATCGGGGCAGGAGATGCGGCTTGCCTGGCCAGGGGTGATGATATCGGGTTCTGCCACGGCGAACTCCTGTGCGGCGATGCTGTCTTCGGTAGCAAATTCCTTGGGCAGCGGGATGGAAGGCCCGGCCTCTTGCGTGACCAGGCGGGCGAGCAGCGGCGGCAAATCCCCCAGCGGCAGGGCATGGTCGACATGATCGCGCTTCAGGGCGTTGCGCGGCATGGAGGGCCATTCGGCGTCTTCGGGATGCTGAACGACCGACATGCCGCCCGCGGCCTTGATCGCGATCAGCCCCTCGGTCCCGTCGTCGAGCAGGCCGGTCAGCACCACCCCAATTACCCGCGAGCCGTAATGGACGGCGGCCGAGCGGAACAGCGCGTTCACCGCCGGGCGGGTGCGGTTCTCATACGGGCCGCGCCGCATCAGCACGCGGCCGGGGCGGATCAGGATGTGGTGATCGGGCGCGCCGACATAGATGTGCCCGGGTTCGATCTCCTGTTCGTCCACGGGCGAGAGCACCTTGAGCGGGCTGACCTTGTTCAAAAGCTGGGGGAGGACGCTGCGCGCCGAGGGCGAGATGTGCTGCGCGATGAATATGGCGGCGGGGAGATCGGCAGGTAGCGCGGCGCAAAGCCGTTGCAGCGCGTCGACGCCGCCAGCGGATGATCCAACAACAATGATGTCTTTTGTCGCCATTCGGTGCACCTTCCCTGAGCAGCAACGAATGCCCACGGCTTAGGTGCAGACCTATTGAAATAAATCGGCGACGATTCCTTTCAACGTGCGTTACATTCCTCGAAACAATCGAGAAACCTATGGCTCAGTCCGCAGACAACCACGCATCGCACCGGTTGCTCGATGAGAACGAGCAGCTTCGCACCGCGTTGGAATCCGCGCTGGAAGAGAATGCGCGGTTGGCGCAGGAGCGCGAGCGGTTGCTGCACCGCGCCGCGATGTTGTCCAGCGAGTTGCGCACTGCCCATGCCCTGACCGATACAGCCCAGCCACAGGCCGATGAAGGAGAGGCCAGTGCGGCGGTGCTGCGCCCCCAGGCGAAACAGAGTGAGGTCGAGGAAGAGTTGCGCGTGGCGCTGGAGGAATTGCAGGTCCTTACCGAGGAACTGGAAGCCGCCAATGCCAGCCTGCACGAAACCAACCGCCTGCTCGACGCGCGGGTGGAGGAGCGGACTCGACGGCTGAACCAGACCAACGAAGTGCTGCGCACCACCGAGGCTTCGTTCCGCACCATCGCCGACTTGGTCCCGGACCTGTTGTGGCGTACCGACGCGCATGGGCGGGCGACCTGGTTCAACGAACGCTGGAGCCGCTATTCGGGGCAGCTGGACGAGGAGCCGCTGGGTTGGGGCTGGCTGGACGCGGTGCATCCCGACGACCGCGACGTCGCGCGTGCCGAATGGGTGCGCGCGGTAGCCGATTGCAGCACGTTTCAGCAGGAATTCCGCCTCCGCGGTGCCGCAGGCAATTACCACTGGTTCCTGGTGCGGGCCGAACCCACGCGCAACATCGATGGGCGCATCGTCAACTGGTACGTGGCGGGGACCGATATCCATGCCCAGCGCGAGGCGTTGGAGGCGTTGCAGCAGAGCGAACTGCGCTTCCGCACGCTGGTGGAGGGGATGTCGCCGCTGGCATGGCGGTCCCGCAGCGGCGGGCACTGGACCTGGTGCAGCCGGCGATGGACCGCCTATACCGGCCAAAGCGAGCGCGACAGCCTGGACCTGGGCTGGGTGGAGATGTTCCACCCCGATGATCGCGGGGACGCGCTGGCGGCATGGGCGCGCGCCACGCTGACCGGCAGGTTCGAGCTGGAAGCGCGGCTGTTTCACCAGGAGGACGGGCGCTATCGCCATTTCCGCACGCGCGCGCTGCCCGTGCGCGGGGCCGATGGTCGGGCGCAGGAATGGCTGGGCACCTCCATCGATGTCGACGACATGGTCCAGCTGAGCGAGCAGCAGGACGTGCTGGTCACCGAATTGCAGCACCGCACCCGCAACCTGATGGCAGTGGTGCAGGCCGTGACGATGCGCACGCTCAAGGGCAGCGAGACGCTGGACGATTTCCGCCGCTGCATCGACGATCGGCTGCAGGCGCTGGCCCGCGTGCAGGGGCTGTTGTCGCGCCGCGACCTGGGGACGCGGGTGGCGTTCGACGCGCTGCTGCGCGAGGAATTGTCGGCGCATGTCGACCTGGACGGCGACGGCAAGGCCGAACAGGTCACCATCATCGGACCGCCGGGCGTGCCGCTGCGCTCCACCATCGTCCAGACGCTGGCGCTGGCGCTGCACGAGCTGGCGACCAACGCGGTTAAATATGGCGCGCTGTCATGCCCAGACGGGCGATTGCTGGTGCAATGGGACGTGCGCGAGGAAGCCGATGGACGCCGGCTGTGGGTGGATTGGCGCGAGAGCGGCGTGGCGGACATGCCGGCGCCGGGATCGCGCCCGCGCGGCGGCGGCTATGGCCGCGAGCTGATCGAACGCGCGCTACCCTATCAATTGGGCGCGCGGACCAGCTATGCCTTCGAAGCCGATGGCGTGCATTGCACGATCGAAGTAACCGTTCCCGACGAGAGCGAGTGGAGAATGACGCATGGTTGAACGAGCGCTCGACGGAATGCGGATTTTGGTGGTGGAGGACGAGTATCTGCTGGCCGACGACCTGCGCGACGCGTTGACCGAGGCGGGTGCGCAGGTGCTGGGGCCGGTGCCAAGCGTGGACGATGCGCAGGCGCTGATCGCGCGCGAGGCGGAGATCGACGCGGCGGTGCTGGACATCAACCTGCGCGGGGAGATGGTGTTTCCGGTGGCGGACGTGCTGGCGAAGCGGGGCGTGCCGTTCGCCTTTGCCACAGGCTATGACGAATGGGCGCTGCCGGAGCGGTTCGCGGGGGCGCCGCGGGTGGAAAAGCCGCTCAAGGGCGCGCGGGTGATGGCGTTGCTGGGGCCTATGCTGGAAGCTTCCGAGCAGGCTTGAGCGTTTTGGTTTGCTGCTTGCGGAGGTGAGCAGGGTTGGTTCACGCGAAGGCGCGAAGCTCGCGAAGATTTTTAGAAGAAGAGAGTGGTTCGCGCAGAGGCGCGGAGGCGCAGAGGGGGTGGTTGCCGCGTTAGCGGCAGGGATCATCTTGCGCGTGCTGCTTGCTGATCGGTTTTGGGTCTCCCGAACGATGCCGCGGGCCTAGTCGCTCTGCGCCTCTGCGCCTCTGCGCGAACCCCTTCTTCTTTGCGCCTTCGCGCCTTCGCGTGAACGATTCTCTCACCCCGCGCCTAACCAGATCGGTTAAAAGTTCTTGACATCGTCACGCTCGACTGGTACATAACAGGAACGCTGAAGAATTGCGAGTCGGGCCGAGTGGCTCGATCGAGGGTCGGAGCACCGGGGGTGCTGCGGCCCTTTTGCTTTGGGGAGAGGGTGATGGGGGAGCAGGTCGCCGGTCCGCGTAGTGGCGGGGGTGCGCAGTTGCGGGCGGATGCACGTGGGTGGACGCAGGCCAAGCGTGCGGCGTTCCTCGCGGAGCTGGCGCAGACTGCGAATGTCAGCGCGTCCGCGGCGGTGGTGGGGTTGTGTTTTCAGGGCGCCTATCAGCTGCGCAAGCGCGATCCCGGCTTCGCCGATGCTTGGGAGCAGGCGATCTGCGATGCGTATGAGACAGTGGAGATGCTGCTCTTGGAGCGCTCGATTGTCGGGCTGGGCAGTGAGGCGCCCGAGGGCGTGGACACCAGCCGGCTGGAGAAGCTGAGCGAGCGCGGCATGCTGGCGCTGCTGGGGCAGCATCGCCAGACGGTGCGCAACCGGCGCGCCAAGGCGGAGGCCGACGGGATCGGGATCCTGCGCGAGGAGCAGAGCGCGCGCGAGCGGCTGGAAAAGAAGCTGTTGGAAATGGAGCGGCGGCTGAAGGCGGACGACGATGCAGCCCGAGAAGATTGACCCGCGCTGGTCCAGGATCGAGCGGCTGTTCGACAAGCCCGAACAGCGTGAGAAGATCCTCAAGCTGCCCGAGGGGGCGACCGAGCGGCTGGAGCATCTTTGGCCCTATTGGCGACGGCCCGACCAGGCCGAGCCGGAGGGGGATTGGCGAACCTGGCTGGTGATGGCGGGGCGCGGCTTCGGCAAGACGCGGATGGGGGCGGAATGGGTGCGCGCGGCGGCCGAGCGGCATCCCGGCATCCAGATCGCGCTGGTGGGGGCGACCGACAGCGACGTGCGCCGGGTGATGGTGGAGGGGCCAAGCGGGCTGCTGGCGATCGCGCATTGGCGGCTGCGGCCGAAATGGGAGCCTTCGCTGGGGGTGCTGACCTGGCCGGGCGGGGCGCAGGCCTATGTCTATGCCGCCAGCGAACCGGAGCGGTTGCGCGGGCCCCAGCATCACATCGCCTGGGCCGACGAGATCGGGAAATGGGCGCATGCCGACGAGGCGTGGGACAATCTGATGATGACGCTGCGCATGGGGGACGCGAAGGTGATCGCGACCACCACGCCGCGGCCGATCAAGCTGGTGCGGCGGCTGGTGGCGCAGGACAAGGTTCGGAAAACCTATGGGCGCACGCGGGGCAACCGCGCGCATCTGGCCGACGCGTTCCTGGCGGGCGTGGAGGCGGATTATGCCGGCACGCGGCTAGGGCGGCAGGAGCTGGACGGCGAGCTGATCGAGGATGTCGAGGGTGCGCTGTGGACGCGCGACCTGATCGAGCGGTGCCGCGCCAGGCGGGCGCCCGAGCTGGTGCGGGTGGTGGTGGGCGTCGACCCGCCGGCGAGCGCGACCGGCGACGCGTGCGGGATCGTGGCGATGGGGCTGGGGCGCGATGGCTGCGGCTATGTGCTGGAGGATGCGAGCGTTTCGGGGCTGCGGCCCGAGGGCTGGGCGCGGGCGGTGGCGGCGTGCGTGGCGCGGCACGGGGCGGACTGCGTGGTGGCCGAGGCCAACCAAGGCGGCGACATGGTGTTGAGCGTGCTGCACAGTGCCGACGCGGGGCTGGCGGTGCGCAAGGCCCATGCCCAGGACGGGAAGGCGGCGCGGGCCGAGCCGGTGCAGCTGAAATACGAGGCGGGGCGGATCTTTCATGTCGGGGCGTTTCCCGAGCTGGAGGACGAATTGTGCGGGATGCAGATGGGCGGCGGCTATGAAGGGCCGGGGCGCTCGCCGGATCGTGCCGATGCGCTGGTCTGGGCCGCGACCGAGCTGATGCTGGGGAAAGCGCGTGGCGCGCGGATCAGCTTCCTGTAGGGGGATTTGGTCCCCAGGTTATGAGGTTTTCGGATGGTACCGCGCGAATTGCTAGACACTGCCGAGGTGCCCGGGGGCGAACCGCTGCGGCTGTTCCGGCGGGGCGGCGACTTCATGATCGTGCTGGAACGCAACGAGCTGATGAACAGCCGGATGAGCGGATCGGAAGAAGCGCTGGCCGAGATGACGATCGCGCGGCTGGGGGTGAAGGACCCGCATATCCTGATCGGCGGATATGGGATGGGCTTCACGCTCCGGAAAGCGTTGTCGCTGCTGGGACCGGACGCCGTTGTGAGCGTGGCCGAGCTGGTGCCCAAGATCATCGACTGGGCGCGCGGGCCCATGGCGGAACTGACCGCGGGCGGGCTGGACGATCCGCGCACCAATGTCGAGCTGATCGACGTGGCGCGGGCGATCGGGCGCGCGCAGGGGGTGTATGACGCGATCCTGCTCGACGTGGACAATGGCCCGGACGGGCTGACGCGTCCGGGCAATGACGGGCTGTATTCGATGACTGGGCTGAAGGTGGCCAAGGCGGCGCTGAAGCCCGGCGGCGTGCTGGCGGTGTGGTCGGCGGCGCCGGATGCGCGCTTTGCCAAGCGGATGCGCGACGCAGGGTTCGATGTCGATGAGGTTGCGGTGAAGGCGCGGCAGAACGGCAAGGGCCCGCGGCATGTGATCTGGTTTGGGGTGCGGGGGTAGGTTGCCGCTTCCTTTCGGGAAGTGACGCGCAAGGCTGCTTAGCGCCTTCCCGGAGGGGGAGGGGTAGGTGCCGCATGCCATGTCGCCCGTGGAGATTACCCCTCCACCATGCTGCGCATGGTCCCCCTCCCCCTCCGGGGGAGGATCTTTAGCGGGAGACTTGTATGAAATGGTGGGGGCGTAAGTC
>NZ_JAJNDV010000002.1 GCF_021043375.1 Sphingomonas sp. IC-56 | reverse complement strand
GTCGCGGGGTGGAGCAGCCCGGTAGCTCGTCAGGCTCATAACCTGAAGGTCACAGGTTCAAATCCTGTCCCCGCAACCAACAAAAAGCCCGCAAGTCACATGACTTAGCGGGCTTTTTAGCGTTCGGCGCTCTCGCTGCAGAACGGGATGTAAGCACTCCCGAAGCAAGAGAGCGCGTAATCCTGTGCGACATCGCGCGAGAGCGGCAGCTTAGTACCCAATATCGGTTGTTTGTCTGCTCGGCTCGCGATCTCGAAAGCGGCCACCTATTCATCTGGAGGCGACCGACACCATTGGGTGGGTAGCGGACGGGCAGCCTTTGGCCTTTGAAAAGCGTAGGCGATTGCTTGTTCTGAATGGCCTATTGGCTCAGGTGCCGCTGGTTATACGAAGGCGGCGAATTCTGCAGATGTCGGTTGCAAGTCGCGGCTAAAACGGCGTCTTCGCTTTAACCTGGCAAACGATGGCACGCGGAACGGGCTATGCGCGATAGCGTACGGGAGCGGTGCAGGGTTTAGCGCGGGCGGTAGAACGCCTCACGAAACGATGGTGTTTTGCTCCCGAACCTACTCTTAGTTTATCTGCGAGGTTGCGGGTTTTAAAAGCCGGACTATTCTGCGCTGCCGATACCCGGCTTACGGTTGCCGGCGCACGAAGATCATTAGCATACCTCCGACGAGTGTCAGCATTGCGAGTGTGACCATCAACGGTGCGAAATTCCGAGGCGTTGCCAGCAGCCAAGTCAGTGCGGGACCTACTACTCCTGGCAGGGTGTTCGTCAGGTTGAGCAGGCCGAGATCTCGTCCACGATGCGCACGGTCAGGCAGTACTTGCATCGCGAATGCGGCATGAAGATTGACGAACACCTGCATGCCGACAACGTTGATGCCGAAACCGATCTTCCCGGTCAGCGGATCGCTTGCGATTGCCATCACGAGCAGGCCGACCGTCATCAATACAGAGGCGCCAACTAGGAACGGCTTTCTCCGGCCGGTCCGGTCGGAGAGGATGCCGATCAGCAGCGCGATGGGGAGGGATGCGACATAGGCGAGCGCCAAGGCCTGGCTGGCTTGCGCCGCCAGCGCAGGAGTCGTGAGCTCAGGAGCGATGCTGTCGAGATAATATAGAAGATAGAGCCCCAGTACATTGCCCGCGACCTGGACAAGCAGGCGTGCCGACCAGGCTATTAGCAGATCATGGCTCGATACGTGTTCGTTGGTGGACTCTGTACTTCCAAGATCGCGGAGCGGCGAGCGGAGCAGCGTCACTGGCATGACGCAGGCGACTGCTACCGCGGCGACCATCGCCAAGCGTCCTACCTCGTTGAGCGCTGTGGTCGTGATGACGAGCACCGCAAGCGCAGAGGCGGCCGGCGCAGCCCAGGCCATGAGTCCTGCCAGTAAGCCTTTTTGGGCGTCAGGTACCTCTTCGGCGAGGATCGCGAGGAGGGGGGCGAGTATCGCGTTCACCGCGCATTGAAATAGCACGACCGCCACGATGAGGTCCGCCGCCGAGCCGGCCTGGGCAATTTGCCCGTAAGCAAGCGCGAGTCCCACGCATCCGAGCAGGATCCAGCCGCGGCGCCCATGACGGCGCTCCATCGATCGGTCGCTCAGCCATCCAAACACGATGTTGGAGATGCTGGCTGCTACCGCGCCCCAGATCGCAGCGGCCGTGAGCACGCCGATCCGTTCCGTGCCTGCCATTGCAGCCACCTTGATCGGCAGCAGTAACGTCAGGAGAGGCAGATAGGCGATGGTGCCCCCTGCATAGGCAAGGGCTGCCACTAGCAGCAGCATAGTGTGCCGAGGCCTGGGGAGGGGAGAAGCGTTCATGAGCGGCCCGAACGCTTGCCTGCCCAAAGTCGGTAGAGCAACGGCTGTCGACGTTTGAGTGACGATGTAGCGTAAAAGCGCCTTGGTTGTCGCAGCGGGTTGCTGGACAACCCGCCGGCGTGCGGGCGACAAGTTGCTTCACACAGACGATGCTCTCGGCGATGGCCTCAAGACAATCTACCCCCGAGATGCTCCTGCCAACGTTGACATACGGTCTTGACAGCCGGTGAGTGTGCGATGCATGTGAACGTTCTCAATCGGCACGGCTAGGTCCAAAGACTATGCTCAAGATGCCGAGAAGCAGGGGAGAAGGATCATGCGCCGCTCAAAGGCTCGCATCGTTTCGCAATTGTTTATTGGCGTTTCCACGCTCGCAGTATTAGGCGCGCCCGGCTTCGCCGCGGCGCAGGACGCCGCGTCAACTGTTGGCCAGCCGGGTCCGTCCGAAATCCAGGATCAACCGGTCGTCACTGAGCCCGAGGTTGACGATGTTGTAGTGACCGGCATCCGCGCCTCGCTGCGGGAAGCGGTCGACATCAAGCGCGATGGCCAGGGCGTCGTGGACGCGATCTCTGCCGAGGACATCGGCAAGTTCCCCGACACCAATCTCGCCGAGTCGCTGCAGCGTATCACCGGCGTGTCGATCGACCGTTCGAACGGCGAGGGTTCGACGGTGACCGTGCGCGGCTTTGGTCCGGAATATAATCTGGTGACGCTGAACGGGCGCCAGATGCCGACCGCGACTCTGGGCGATGGTGCCAGCGCGCCTGCCTCGCGCTCGTTCGACTTCGCGAATCTTGCGTCCGAAGGCATATCCGCTGTGGAGGTCTACAAGACCGGTCGCGCTGCGGTCCCCTCCGGCGGTATTGGCTCTTCGATCAACATCCGCACCCCGCGTCCGCTCGATAAGCCGGGTATGCGCGGCAGCATCGCTGCAAAGGGGGTGTATGACACCTCGCGCAACGAAGGTGATCCGATCACGCCAGAGGTGTCGGGGATCTTCTCGACGACCTTTGCCGATGACCGCATCGGCGTTCTCCTCTCGGGTGCCTACCAGCGCCGCAAAGCGAGTGTGAATTCGGCAAGCGTCGGGTTCCGTGACGGCTTCCTGGGCGATCCCGCGGCGAACGCGGCAGCCAACAACACCTGGGGCGAGCTCTCGCCGGCAGGCACGAACGTGACCAACCGTCCCAGCGGAAGCGATGTGTATGAAATCCCGCAGAGCGCGGCCTATGACCTGATCGACATCGATCGCGAACGCATCAATGGCCAGCTGGTGTTGCAGGCACGGCCGACCGACAGCCTGACCGCGACCGTGGACTTCACCTATTCGCGTAACAAGGTGGAGGCGCGTGACAGCAGCGTCGGCATCTGGTTCAACTTCGGCGACACCTCGAGCGCATGGACCGATGGCCCGAACGCCGGGCCGCTCTTCTTTTCCGAGAACTTCGCTCCGGGCGGGCTGCTCAACCCGACGACCTCGACCGGCAAGGACCTGTCGTACAGCGGGGCGCTTACCGCGAACCAGACCGAGAACAAGTCGCTGGGCGGTAACCTGACCTGGGAGGCACCGGGCGGCGTGACCGTGTCGCTCGACGCTCACCACTCGACCGCCGAGTCCAAGCCGACCAACGATTATGGATCGAGCACCTCGATCGGCACCGCCGTGTTCGGCGTCGCCAGCCAGTCGATCAATTTCGAGAACGATCTGCCGATCCTTTCGTACACGATGTCGCCAGGCATCGATCCGCTGAACGCTGGGCTGGTGACCCCGACCGGCAATTCGTTCCGCAACGCGTACTTCAAGGATGAGATCAACCAGGTTCAGCTAAAGGGTCGTTACGACCATGAAGGCGATTTCCTGGACAGCATCGACGCGGGCTTCTCCTTCGTTGAGAACAAGGTCCGCTCCGCTTATGGCTTCATCCAGAACGAGACCTGGGGCGGCGTGGGGCCGGCGTCGTCGGTTCCCGACGACCTGTTCGAGCTCGTCTCGCTTCCCGATAAGTTCAAGGGCGTGCAGGGCAGTGGCGCTGCGGGGATGATCCCGTCCTTCTACACCTTCAATTTCGAGCGCATGGCCGATCTGCTGGAAAGCCAGTACCAGGTGTGCAGCAATCCAGGTGCAGGCGAAGCGGCGCCGGGTACCTGCCTTGCGTCCTTCACGACGGATCGCCGGCTTACTGAGAAGACGATCTCGCCGTATATTCAGTTCAATACCAAGTTCGAGCTGGCGGGTCGGCGCGCGCACCTGATCGCGGGTGTGCGGTACGACCAGACGGTGATCGACTCCACCGCGCTGGTGCCGATCCCGACCGGCACGCGCTGGACCGGGGCCAACGAGTTCGCGATCAACTTCGCGGGCGCGGACTTCACGCGCTTCAAGGGGAGCTACCAGAACTGGCTTCCCGCGGTCGATTTCGACATCGAGCCGCTCGACGATGTGAAGCTGCGGGCATCGTACAGCCACACCATCACGCGTGCCGATTATGGCAGCCTGCAGGGTGGCCGCTCGATCGACACCAATCCCCGCATCGGCGGCGGTACGGGCAGCCAGGGCAACCCCGGTCTGGTGCCGTACAAGTCGAAGAACATCGATTTTTCAGCGGAATGGTATTACGGGCGCGAGAGCTACATCTCGGTGGGCTATTTCAACAAGGACGTGTCGAACTTCATCGGCAACACGCTGATCAACACGCCCGCATTCGACCTGCGTAATCCTGGTGCGGGACCGCGCTATCAGGCGGCGGTTGCGGCGCTGGGTACCACCGACGGGGTGCGCGTGCGCGATTACATCCTGCGCAACTTCCCCGCGTCTTCACTGGTGACCGGCACGACGCCGGATGGGTTCCTCACCGGCGACATCTTCGGCCTGCCCGAGGATCCGCTGTACAACTTCCAGATCACCCAGCCGTTCAACAGCGATCAGACGGCCAACATCCATGGCTGGGAATTCGCGATCCAGCACCAGTTCTGGAACACCGGCTTCGGTACCATCCTGAACTATACGATCGTGCGGGGCGACGCGACGTACAACAATACGGAAAGCCCGTATGTTGGCCAGTTCGCGTTGACCGGTCTGAGCGACAGCGCCAACGCCGTCCTGTATTACGACAAGAGTGGGCTTCAGGCGCGCGTGGCGTATAACTGGCGCGACGGCTTCTATGCCGGCGGGGCGTTCGATCCGACCTATGTCGAGGCGTATGGCCAGTTCGACGCAAGTGCGAGCTATGAGTTCGTGCCGGGGCTGACGGCGTTCGTGGAGGCGATCAACCTGACCGGTGAGAGCCGCCGCGGGCATCGCCGCTCGGAGCGGTTCGTCACCTTCTCCCAGCCGGGCTATGCGCGCTACTCGGGCGGCCTGCGGTTCACCTTCTGAACCGCAAGCGTTTCGAGTGACCGAAATGAGGGGAAAGCCACCTTCGCATGAGGGTGGCTTTTTTCGCTGCCGCGCGGCAACCTTGCGTCATTGGCGGAATCGGGAATGGACGGGCTAGTCTCCAGGATTGTCGTGATCGGTGGGGGCACGGCCGGGTGGCTCGCCGCATCGCTGATCGCCGCGCGCGCCGATCCCGCCGCTGCGGTTCCCTTGACCGTCACCCTGATTGAGTCGCCGGACGTTCCTACCATCGGCGTAGGTGAGGGGACCTGGCCGACGATGCGCGGCACGCTGCAATCGATCGGCGTGAGCGAGGCCGATTTCCTGCTGGCGTGCGATGCTTCGTTCAAGCAAGGCTCGCGCTTCGATGGTTGGCGGACGGGTAGTGCGGGCGACTCCTACCTCCATCCTTTCACGCCGCCGCCAGCCGTGAGTGCACGCGACTTGGTGCGCGGGTGGCGAGCGGAGGGGGGCGATCTGCGCTTCGCTTCGGCCGTCAGCGCGCAGGCACGGGTCTGCGCCCTTGACCTTGCGCCCCGGCAACGCGGCATGCCCGATTATGCTGGCGCGTTGAACTATGCCTATCACCTGGACGCGGGGAAGTTCGCGGCGTTCCTTTCACGGCATGCGACCGAACGATTGGGCGTGCGGCACATCCGCGATCATGTCGTGGCGGTGGAGCAGACAGAAAATGGCGATATCCGCGCGGTGGGAACCGCCGGACATGGCACCATCGAAGGCGATCTTTTTCTTGATTGCACTGGCCATTCCGCGCTGCTGATCGGGAAGGCGCTGGGCGTGCCCTTCCTTGATCGGGGCGACGTGCTGTTCAACGATCGCGCGATTGCAGTGCAAGTGCCGGTGCCGCCCGACAGCGCAGTGGCCGCCCAGACCAACGCGACGGCACATGCGGCCGGATGGATATGGGACATCGGCTTGCCGACGCGGCGGGGGATCGGCTGCGTCTATTCATCGCGCCATCTCAGCGACGATGATGCGGCCGCGACGCTGAGCGGGTACCTCAAGGACCAGCATCTTCCGGGAACGGGCGATCTGCCATTCCGTCAGTTGCGCTTCCGCTCAGGACACCGCGAGCGGTTTTGGCAACGCAACTGCGTGGCAGTGGGATTGTCGGCGGGCTTCTTGGAGCCACTGGAGGCATCTGCCATCGTGCTCGTGGAACTCTCGGTCACAGCGCTGCTCGAAAGCTTCCCTCGAACCCGCTCAACGATGGACCTGCACGCGGCGCGGTTCAACACGCTGTTCCGCTACCGCTGGGATCGCATCGTCGAGTTTCTCAAACTGCACTATGTCTTGAGTAAGCGGGACGAGCCGTATTGGCGTGACCATCGCGGGGCCGGCACGATGCCGGCGCGGCTCGGCGAGCTTTTGACGATCTGGCGGGATCAGCCCCCATCGCCCATGGACTTTCCGCAAGCAGACGAGATATTTCCCGCAGCAAGCTATCAGTACGTGCTCTACGGCATGGGCTTTGCCGCGCCGGATCCGGGACAGCTTCGCGTCGAAGCGCCCGACGAGGTAGCTGCCGCATTCAACACCGTGCAGCAGCGCGGCCGCGCTCTGGCTGCTAGCCTTCCAAGCAACCGCATCTATCTCGACGCGCTAAGGGCAGCTTCATCCGCCCCCAAGGAACAGATCAACTGACATGGCCAATCACGCACTTCTGACCGCCGAGGATCATGGGAACCTGCGTGTGCGCAGCGAGCGTGGCGCTGCCTATGGCGACGCCGTGATGAGCTGCGTCACAGTGCCCGACGAGTTTCGCCGGGTGCAGAACCTGTACCCGATCCTGTTTCAGCGCGGGCGTGACCGGGAGCACTTCAGCGCGGTCGCGTTGTTCGGGTTTGAAGAGGGCGAAAACCTGTTCCTGGAAGGCACTCGATGGGACGCCGCATACCGACCGCTCGCCATGGATATTCAGCCCTTCTTGATCGGGGCGCCGGCGAGCGGATCTGACACCAAGCAAGTGCATGTCGACCTGGACAGCCCTCGCATCGCCGCGGGCGAAGGCGTGTCCGTGTTCGATGAGTTCGGACGACCCACGCCGTATCTCGATGCAGTCGCGGAGCAGCTCGGCAGCCTGGACATCGGCTATCAGCGTGCCGGCGACTTCTTTGCCGCGCTGGACCGGCTAGACCTCTTCGAGCCGTTGACGCTGGAGGTTACACTGGAAGACGGATCGACCAACAGGCTGGTCGGCTTCCATGTGCTCGACGAAGAAAAGGTTCGCGCGCTCGACCCTACGGCGCTGGGGGAACTGCACCGCGACGGCCATCTTATGCCGATGTTCATGGCGATGGCGTCATTGTCTAATTTGGGTGCGCTGATCGAGCGCAAGAACCGCCGGCTGCACCGTGGCTAAGGCAGAACCGCGCTTGCGCTGCGCTGCGGGGCCGCTGCGCGAGATCGAAATCGGGGGGGCAGAGGAACTCGACGCGGCGCTACGCGGCGCCACCGAGCCCTTCGTGGTGCGCGGCCTGGTGGCGGACTGGCCCCTTGTCGAGGCGGGACGGCACTCAGGCAAGGCCGCGCGGGACTATCTGCTGCGGTTCCGGCGCGATGTTCCCTTCACCGTTTCCGTGGGCGAGCCAAGCGGTGACGGGCGGCTGTTCTACGACCACACGATGGGGATGAACTTCCGCACCGCGCGCGCCAAGCTCGAGGACGTGTTCGCCCGGATCGATGCCGAGGCGGACAATCCGGAAGCATCGCCACTCTATCTCGCCTCGATCGACATGCATCAATTCTTTGCGGGGCTGCACGAGGCGAACCAGGTGGATCTGGGCGAGCGCAGCGTCCTGGCCAGCATCTGGATGGGAACGCGGACGCGGATCGCGGCGCATAACGACTTCCCTCAGAACCTGGCCTGTGTCGCGGCAGGGCGCCGACGGTTTACGCTGTTTCCCCCCGATCAGTTCCGCAACCTTTATCTGGGTCCAATCGACAATACACCCGCGGGCCGGGCCATTTCGATGGTGGACTTCCACCATCCTGATCTCGACCAGCATCCGCGCTTTGCCGAGGCGATGCGCCACGCGTTGGTGGCCGAACTGGAGGCGGGCGATGCCATCCATATTCCGCCGATGTGGTGGCACCATGTCGAGGGCCTCGCGCCGTTCAACGTGCTGGTCAATTACTGGTGGCGTGAAACGCCGCGCTGGATGGGACAGCCCCAGGAAGCGCTCAATCACGCGATCATGACGATCCGCGATCTACCGGCGCATGAGAAGCAGCACTGGCGCGACGTGTTCGATTACTATGTGTTCAACAATGGCGACCAGACCGTCGGCCATATCCCTGAGGAAGGACGCAGCGTGCTTGCACCCCTCACGCCCGAAAGCGCAGGGCGCATCCGCGCCTTTCTGCTGCGGCAGCTCAGCCGATGAACGGTGCGCGCGTGCGCCGTGTGGTGGTAGCAGGCGGGGGCACCGCCGGATGGATGGCGGCCGCGGCGATCGCACGGACCATGGGCCGCGCCGTCGAGTTGACCCTGGTCGAATCCGACGCGATCGGCACGATCGGCGTGGGCGAATCCACCATTCCGCCGCTCGTGACCTTCAACCGGCTGATGGGCATCAACGAAGCCGAGTTCATGCGGGAGACCCAGGCGACGTTCAAGCTGGGCATCCTGTTCGACGGGTGGAAGGACGGGAGCGACCGATACTTCCACAGCTTCGGTCTGACCGGCAAGGATCACTGGGCGGCAGGATTCCAGCACTTCTGGCTCCAGGGGCGCGAACGCGGCCATGACGCGCCTTATGACGATTACTGCCTGGAGCTTGCCGCCGCGCTGCAGAACAAGTTCGCTCATCTGCCCGACGATCGGATGAACTATGCCTATCAGCTCGACTCCGGGCTTTACGCCAAGTTCCTGCGCACCTTGGCCGAAGGCGACGGCGCCCGGCGCGTGGAGGGCAAAATCGCACAGGTCGAGCAGCATCCGGAGCGCGGCGACGTCGCTGCATTGCGCCTAGAGTCCGGGGAGCGGATCGAAGGCGACCTGTTCCTCGACTGCACCGGCTTTCGTGCGCTCCTGATCGAGGGGGCGCTTCACGCCGGGCATGACGATTGGACGCATTACCTGCCCTGCGATGCGGCGATCGCGATCCAGACGGAAAGCGTCAGGCCCGCAGCCCCCTATACGCGCGCGATGACTCATGATGCAGGCTGGCAATGGCGCATTCCCCTGCAAAGCCGCGTCGGTAACGGCATCGTGTATTGCAGCCGCTATCTAGACAAGGATGCCGCGCTGGAAAGGCTGCTCGGCAACATCGAAGGCAAGACCATCGTCCAGCCCAACTTCCTGAGCTTCGGCGCGGGCGCCCGGCGGCGGCAATGGCACCGCAACGTCGTGGCGATCGGGCTGTCGGGCGGGTTCATGGAGCCGCTGGAATCCACGAGCATACACCTGATCCAACGCGCGATCTTGCGCCTGTTACGAATGATGCCGCTGCGCGAGATCAGTGCGCGCGACATAAACGAGTTCAACGATCAGCAGATGCAGGAGATGCTGCAAATCCGCGACTTCCTGATCCTCCACTACAAAGTGACGCAGCGGCGCGACAGCGCGTTCTGGCGCCATGTCGCGGACATGCCAGTGCCCGACACGCTAGCCCACAGGATCGAGCTGTTCCGGGAGACTGGCCGGGTGTTCCGCAAGAACGATGAGCTGTTCGCCGAGAACAGTTGGGTACAGGTGATGATGGGGCAGGGTATCACGCCACGGACCTGGCACCCGATCGCCGAGAAACTGCGCGACGAGGAACTGGACAAGCTGCTTGCCACCCTGCGCGAGAATGTCGCGCGTACCGTTTCGCAATTGCCCGACCATGCCGCTTATGTCGCACGCTATTGCGGCAGCGCGGGCGTGCGTGCCGCCTGATCCCGCGAAGGAGGCACGATGGCGCGGCAACGACAGGCGGTAACGATCAAGCACGTGGCGGCGGATGCGGGCGTATCGCTCCAGACCGTCAGCCGGGTGATCAATAAGGAGCCTAACGTCCGCGCGGAGATGATCGAGCGGGTGCAGGCTTCGATCGACCGGCTTGGTTATGTTCCCTCGATCGCGGCGCAGCGGATGAGCGGATCGCGTTCCTATCTCATCCTCGCGCTGAATGACCGCGAGCGCACCATTGCCGATTGGCGGGCGCGGCAGGGCACCGATTGGGTCGACCAGATGCTGCTGGGCAGCATGCTTGCCTGCGCGCCGCACGGATATCGCGTAATCGTCGAACTGGTCGATACACACAGCGACCATATCGAGCGTGAATTGCTGGCCGCCATCGCGGCGCTGCGCCCGGACGGCGTGATCCTCACGCCGCCGCATTCGCAAAATCCAGTGATCAGCGGCCTGCTTGCCCAGCAAGGCATCAGCTTCGCCCGGATCGGGTCCCTTGCCGAAGGGCCGGGCTTTACCCTGACGATGGGCGACGAGGGCGCAGCGCGACTGGCGACCGAGCACCTGATCGAGCTTCGCCACCGGCGGATTGGGCTGATCGCCGGATCCCCTGAATATGAACTGAGTTCGTGGCGGATCGCCGGCTGGCGCGCCGCAATGGCGCAAGCAAGTTTGAACTGCGAGCAACTACTGGCGGATGGTGACTTCAGCTACGGCTCTGGCCTGGTTGCCGCGCGCCAGTTGCTGGCTTGCTCTCGACCACCCACGGCCATCATCGCCAGCAACGATCAGATGGCCATGGCGACGCTCTCTGTCGCACGCGAGAAGGGCCTGAGCGTCCCCGATGATCTGTCCGTGATCAGCTTTGACGACACCCCGATCGTCCGCTTCAATCATCCACCACTCACCGCTGTAGTTCAGCCCATCGCGGAAGTGAGCGCGCGCGCCGCCGAACTGATCATAGCCGAACGGACCGGAAAGGATGTCGGCGACAGCCCGGCGGCAATTCCCGCGACGCTTGCAATCCGGAAGTCTACCGCAGTTCCGAGGAACCCAATGCCCGTATGATTTCATTCGGGAATGCCCGCCGTGCGGCGGGCCAACAATTCAACTCCCTCGCGAAGCAGTCATTGGCAGGTAATTGAGGGTTAGGGCCTTTAGTTACCAGAAAGCGAGGCGCGAAGCACGTCTGCAAATAAGTTAGGTAGCTCATAGCCCAACAAATAGTTCAGTGGAGCGCGGGCGGGCGGCGGCGCCCCTGCATGTCCGGAAAGCCGACAGTTCCTCCGAGATCTCCATCGCCCTAATGAGCGCCGATCGAGTCCGTTTTCGCCGTCTGCGAGGCTGAATGCGAAGTCAACGTCAAACGCCTTGCCGCTCACCGCCCGCCCGAACAGCGGCTCTACGATGGGAGGCCCTGACCGAGAGCGTCGAGCATGATGTGGGCTGGCCGGCTCCGCCCTACAACGAGACGTGCGTCTCGCCGCAAAGGGATTTCGGGATACTTGGCGCCACCAACAAAACAGCCCGTCTGGGTACCCGACTCGCGTGCGATCTTCCCGCGAGTTCATAATTGATCTGTTCCCAACACTCCAGGGCCTCCGCACGGCTGGTCCTCCTCGCCGTGCGCGACCGATGGATCGATTTGCTTGTGCATCGGCAGAGTTCGACCTGGTGGATAGCCCGCTAGACGGCTTCGCGTTCGCTGATGAGGCAAGCCGCTCCGTTGCCCTCTCAAGATCATCATTCCGGTGTGCGTACGTCCTTCAAACCAGCACGAGCCCGGACCCGCTGCCAGAACGGCTGAAAGTCCGACAGTGGCTTGCCGGGCAGGGTACCTGCAGTCAGGTGCGGGTTAGACCGCTTACGCTCAAGGGAGGCGAGGAGAACGACCCTTTGCTTGGCTACGGGCGGACGAGACTCGCGCCTTTCATGGAGTCAGGCATGCTGGTCGCGCCCGCCAAGAGGTCTCTGGCGTATATTTGATCCACGATCGAGCTGGTGGCGAAGTAACCCTTGGAGATGGCGGATGCCGAACGAGCGACTACTTCGGGCAGCCCCTAAAGGAAGGACGTAAGTTTTCGCATCCTGTCGTCGCTCGTTACGGACAGCGCTAGGCGACGATCTTCTTAGATACGCGTCTTCCGGACTAGCGATTGACCCACTTGATCGCGTTGGCAAGGATGCGCCGATAGTTCGGATCGTCATAGGCATCCGGTGAGTGACCCAGTGCAGAATAGAAAATGCGCCCCTTTGTCGACGGATTGATCCAGATAACCGGGTGCGATCCCATGGCCAGCTCGGCACCGGGCCGGTAACTTGCCTCATCAATCCGTGCGAGAACGGTCATGCCGCGTGCTGCGGGGTCGGCATCAAACGAGTACCATTCATCGATCGGCAACCAGGGCAAGTTTACGCCAGCCATGGCGGGATGATCGGGATGATCGACGGCGATCCGCGCCGGCTGGAACTGATCGCTGCCTCCTGGATGTCCGATGAACTTGGTGCCGATGATCGTGTCGCTGTACCACGCGTCGGTATGGCTGTTGTCGCCTGCGGCATTTAACGCCACGACGCCGCCGCCTCGCGCTACGAAGCGGGCAAATGCAGCGCGTTGGTCGTGCGTGAGGAAATCGCCACTGGTGCTGTTGAGAACGACGATGGAAAAGCGCTTCAACTGTTCATCGTTGAAGACCGCCGCATTCTCCGTGACGTAGCTCGCCCGACCCAGGCTTTGCGCGATATCGGCGAGCACGGCGTTCGAATGGGGAATGTGCTCGATGTGCCGCCAGCCATTGGTCTTCGAAATGATCAGGACAGCGTCCTTCAATCCTTTGGGAAGCACAGGTGCGACGGCATCATAGGTGGGTGTTGGCAAATGTGGGTCAGGCGCTGCCTGAGCCATCGTCAACAATGCGAGCAACGCCAGCATCTTACCCATGGTGAAATCTCCTGCTGGCTCGATAGCCTGAACCGAAGCGGTGCGTGAGACGTCCGGCTAGCTGGACGCTCTTCTGATAAGATGCGTAAAGTTTCGAAAGGGGGCAACTCCAAGCGATCGCCGGGCCGCTGTCACAGTGCAGCGGCAACGTCGGCGGCGAAGCGGGCGATATCGAACCGCGCGGCGCCGCCATCCTCGCCGCGCCGTACCACCACCACCTGCCGTGAGGGTATGACCATCACAAATTGCCCGCGATTGCCCTGAGCGGCGAAGCTGCCCTTGGGAAGTCCCTGTTCCGGGCCGAACAGCCACAGTGTCGCGCCATAGCCTGGACCATTCGCAGGCTGAGGGCCGCTCGCCGTCGTCATGATGTGCATCCAGCCTTCCGGAAGCAGGCGCTTGCCTTCCCAGACACCGTCCTGCAGCCAGAAGAGCCCAAGCCGGGCCAAGTCACGCGCGGTCGACCAGACCTGGCTCGAGAGGATGTAGTTGCCGTGCCAGTCTGTCTCCGCGACAGTGTGCGCCATCCCGATCGGCGCGAACAGGCTGTCCGGAAGCCTGCGGTACCGTTCCTCCCCGATCGCCTGTCGTGTGGCATAGACCGCGAGCAGCGTGTCGTTGTTGGCGTAGCGGAAACGCGTGCCTGGCAATGCCTCCAGGGGCCAGGACACCGCTTGCTCGTCCACAGCGGTGCCGCCAAAGTAAATGGCGTCAGTACGATTGCCGGCGGTGTCGCTGTGCAGCCCCGAGGCCATGCGCAAAAGGTGGTCGAGTGTTATGGACTGTCGCGGGTCGCCGGCCTTCCACTGCGGCACTGATGCCGGGTCGTTGATGGAGCCCGCCATGTTCATGCCGATGAGCGTGCCTGCAATGGACTTGCCGACGGACCAGGTACGGTTGGAAACAAACGGGCCGAAGCCACTGGCGTAGCGCTCGGCGACGATGCGGCCGCCCTGTACGATGACCACGCCGACGGTCTTAGTGCCGGCGCCATAGGCGTGATCGAAAGCGCCGCCGATCGTTCGGGCGAGGGCGGGGAGCGAGCGTGGCGAGATACCGGCGTCACCTTGTGGCCAGCGCCGCGGGTCTGCACCCGCGACAGATGGCGCACCTGCACTCTCGCGCGCAGTCGGTATCTTGCTGCCGATCGGCAAGGTCACACACCCATGCCCTTTGCTCCATGTCGCGCGCCGTGGAGGAAGCTGTGGATCGAAAGTCACGGCAACGGAGCGGAGGTCGTTGTCGACCGTGGCTGCCAGCGCTGGCACGATCTTGTCGTACTCGGGATAGATGCCGGCCAGTTCGTCGGCATCGATTTGCGCCGGGGTTCGCCCAGCGTTGAAGATACCCGAGCAGTAAAGCGCAGCTTTGTAGCCAGCAGCTACAGCGCGCTGGTGGGTGCCTGCCGAAGGCTGCGCAACGATTTGCGCGTTCGCCGGAGCGGAGAGGACAAGGATCGCGCCAGCTAACTTGAGAATCCGCATGTTGCTCTCTTCCCATCCTCTCAGGAATTTTGCACGTTTTTCGGCCAGGTCAGAGGCACTGATGGCCGGCTTCGCAGGTGCAAGGATCGCGCATCGGAACGCGGCTGGCAAGAATGACGCGCGAACGGTCATGCCAGCCCAACGGCCTCGCGTTGACTGAGGAAACGCTGTGTGATTTGGGCCGACATCCCCGATCCAGGCTCCCGGTTGTGCGATGAGTCGGAGAAATCGGCATCACCGGCGTGGCCGCCGCACTAGCGAACGCGGTATTCAACGCGATCGGCAGGCGAGTGCGTGACCTTCCCATCACGTTCTACAAGCTGTTGTAAGGAGCTCCTAACACCCCGCACTGACCGCGATACGGTTGTTCTAAGTTGCAGCAAATGCCATCAGACCCTTCGCCTGCCACCACTTCTGCGTCGGCTTGCCTGACAGCCTGCCAGTCTGCTCGGAGACTGCTGCGAAGAGAAGAGCGGGAAGACCGTTTTGATGCGGTGCGCCAGCTAGATAGCTGTGATCTGCACCGAGACCCTCGAAGGGAGCGAGCATTTGGACTGCGCGGCGGTGAGTACGAATGGCGCTACTCGTTGGCGGGGTCGATGCTACACTCCCGAAGGCCGGCAGCAACTGGCCATCGCGTTGGCGGTTCCATTCCTACGCTGCGTGGTTTCGCTGGAGACGACCTTTACCCTTACCAACACCAACCTCATGGGGCCCGCTGCACCCAGCGTAGCTCGGCAGGTTATTTCGGAGACTTCCTATGCGCAGTGATCAGGCAGGGTTCATGGTGCAGGCGATGCGGTGGTTCGGCCCTGCCGACCCGGTGAGCCTGCGCGACATCCGCCAGGCAGGTGCCACCGCCGTAGTGACTGCTCTGCACAACATCTCAAACGGGGAGATCTGGCCCTTGGCAGCGATCCGGGAGCGCCAGGAGTTGGTGGCGCAGGCAGGGCTACGCTGGTCGGTGGTGGAGAGCCTGCCGGTTCATGAGGCCATCAAGACGCAGGCCGCCGGCTGGGAAGCGCTGGTCGACAATTATACGCATAGTCTGGCGAATCTCGCCGAGTGCGGCCTTCGCACCGTCACCTACAACTTCATGCCGGTGCTCGACTGGACGCGCACGGACCTCGCCTATTCGCTGCCGGATGGTGCACGGGCGCTACGCTTCGACCTCGCCGATGTAGCGGTGTTCGATGTCCACATGCTCGGGCGGGCCGGAGCGCAGCGAGACTATTCCGCCGCGGTGCTGGAGACGGCAGCGGCGCGCTTCGCCCGCATGAACACCGCCCAATGCAAGGCGTTGGACCGCACCGTGATCGCCGGTCTGCCGGGAAGCGAGGAAAGCTTCGGGCTCGCCGCGTTCCAGCAAGCGCTTGAGGCCTATGCTGCCATCGATGCGGCGCGGCTGCGCGAGCATCTGGTCAGCTTCCTTGCGCGCATTTGCCCGGTTGCCGACGCGCTGGGCGTGAATTTGGTGGTGCATCCCGACGATCCTCCCTTTCCGCTGTTCGGCCTGCCGCGCGTGGTAAGCACCCAGGCAGACCTGGACACCATCTTCGAGCGTGTCCCGAACCGCTCCAACGGCCTTTGCCTGTGCACCGGGTCGCTTGGCGTCCGCAGCGACAACGATCTGCCCGCCATGGTGCGGAGGTTCGGCGCGCGCATCCACTTCCTCCACCTGCGCAATGTCGCGATCGAGGAACCGGGCGTCTTTCACGAGTCGACGCATCTATATGGCGCGGTCGACATGCCCGACGTGCTGCGAGCCGTACGCGAAATCTCGATCGAGCACGGCAAGCGTATTCCGATGCGCCCCGACCATGGCCACCAGATGCTCGACGATCTGCAAAAGGTCACCAACCCCGGCTATTCGGCTATCGGTCGCCTGCGCGGGCTCGCCGAGTTGCGCGGACTGGAACTGGGCATCGCTGCCCTGAGCAGGCAAGTGTGAGGGCCTGCGTCTTTCCTGTGTGAAGGTGAGGCGGTCGCGAGCCCTTGAATGCCCTCAGGCCCGAAGCGCCGCCACGGTATCCACACGCCCCTCCAATGCCCGGTTGATCGCCGCGTGCAGCTCGGCACGGCGGAACGGCTTGTCGAGCCGCGGCAGATCCGCCGACAGGTCGGCCGCGCCGGTGTAGCCGGTGATCAGCAGCACCGGCAGCCTTGTGTCGAGCAGCTTGATCCGCTCGGCCAGTTCGGCGCCGTCCATGCGCGGCATCTTGTAATCGGTCACGACGATGTCGCAGGCAAGGCCGGGCAGCACCGCTAGCGCGTCCGCTCCGGCTGCCGCTTCGCGCACGCTGTGGCCTAGCTCGCGCAGCATCTCGGCAGTAGCGGTGCGCACCAGCGGTTCGTCATCCACCAGCAGGATCGACAAGGGCCGTGTGGGTTCCAGCAGCGCCGCGTCATGCGTGCGGAAGCTCACCGCCGCATCAGCCGCTACCGGGAGCCACAGGTCGACACAGGTGCCTTCGCCGGGTGTGCTGCGCAGCCGGAAGCCGCCGCCCAGCTGCGAAGCCAGGCCATGCACCATCGACAGGCCCAGTCCGGTGCCCTTGCCGATCTCCTTGGTCGAGTAGAATGGCTCCACTGCGCGCTGTAGCGTCTCGGCATCCATTCCCGTGCCGGTATCGGCCACCGACAGGCGCAGATACTGGCCCGGCGCCACGTCGGGCATTTCACCGGTTGTCAGCACCGCGGCTTCGGCCGAGAGGGTCAGCACGCCCCCCTCTGGCATCGCGTCGCGGGCGTTGACGCACAGGTTGAGTACCGCGAGCTCGAGTTGATTGGGGTCGACCATCGCCGCGGGCAGCGAGGCCGTGCACCGCAACTGCACTTCGATCGATGGCCCGACCGAACTGGCGATCAGGTCGCGCATGCCTTCCATCAGTGCCGCCAGATCGATGGGCCGGGTCTGAAGTGCCTGGCGCCGGGCGAAACCGAGCAGGCGCTGCACCAGCGTCCGCGCGCGCTCGGCCGATTCCAGCGCACCGCCGATCAGCCGTTCGGTCCGCGGGTCGCCCCCACCGAAGCGGCGATTGAGCAGATCGAGTACGCCCGTGATCGGCGTCAGCAGATTGTTGAAATCGTGCGCCACGCCCCCCGTCAGCTGACCCAGCGTTTCCAGCTTCTGCGCTTCGTGCAGTTGGGCCAGCGCCGCTTCGCGCTCCTTGGATGCGGTCCGCACCCGTTCCTCGAGCGACAGGGTAAGGTCGCTCAGCTCCTGGAGGCGCAACCGCGCTTCATATTGCCGCCGCCGTGCCCGCAGCGACGATTGTGCGACGCTGATCAACGTCGTCGGGTGGAAGGGGCGCTCCAGAAAGGTGACGTTGCCCAACACGCCCAGGAAGCGAGCGGCGGAGGGATTTCGCTCCAGCCCGCCGCCCCGGCGCGTGAGCAGCACGAAGGGGAGGTCCGACCATTCCTGCTGCGCGTTGATCCAGCCTGACAAGGCGTGCAGGTCCGCGTTCGCCAGCGCTTCCTCGGTCACGATCACGAAGCCGACGCCGCCGTTCAACAGCTCGAGAAGCTCGGGCACGGACCCGCAGGCGACGGACTCGATTCCGGCTTCCGCCAGCATGCCACCAGCGACCGCCGCGTCGCGTCCGAGCGGAGCGAGCAGCAGCGCGCGTTCCGAAACCTGAGCGGTGTTCAACCCTCGATATCCAAAAGCCCCGGCTCATCGCCGACCATCGTCGGCACGCCGCGCAACACGCCCTGGAAGTTGGTCAGCGGCGCGCCAAGGGTCACGCCGTTCGAACCGATGCGATATTCGCGAATGGTGTTTTCGTGTGCGCCGGTACGCTTCTTAACGACCGAAATCGCGCGGCGAACTCTGCCCAGCGCCTCGAAATAGCGCAGTAGGATGACGGTATCGGCAAGATAGGTCACGTCCACCGGCGAGCGCATGTCCCCAACAAGCCCATGCTGGGCGACGGTCAGGAAGGTCGTTGCACCCTGCCGGTTCAGATATTGCAACAGCTCATGCATGTGCAGGATCAGGGCATTCTCGCCCGGCATCGCAGCCTGATAGCCATTGAGGCTGTCCACCACCACCGTGCGCGCGCCATGGAACTCGACGCAATGCCGGACCCGCTCGGAGAACTCGCCCGGAGTCAGTTCCGCGGCATCGACTTGCTCCAGCACCAGCAGGTCCTGATCGACCATCGCTTGCAGGTCGAAGCCAAGCCCCTTGGCGCGCTCGATCAAAAGACCGAGTTCTTCGTCGAACACGAACATCGCCGCGCGTTCGCCGCGCCCAACGGCATTCGCTACGAAAGTAAGCGACAGCAGGGACTTGCCGGTGCCGGCCGGACCGAGCACCAGGACGCTCGATCCCCGCTCCACGCCGCCGCCCAGCAGCGCATTCAGTTCGGCAATCGGCGATTGCAACACTTCGCGCTCAAAGCTGCGGTGATGCTCTGCTGAAACAAGCCGCGGAAAGACCCGCACACCGCCGGTCTGTATCTCGAAATCGTGATAGCCGCCCCGGAACCGCCGGCCGCGATACTTGATGACTCGCAAGCGTCGGCGCTCCGCACCATAGTCCGGCGCAAGCTCCTCCAGCCGAACCACCCCGTGCGCGACGCTGTGCACGGTCTTGTCGTGTTGCTCGGCGGTCAGGTCGTCGAGCATGAGCACGGTCGCCTCCTGGCGCGCGAAGAAATGCTTCAGCGCCAACACCTGCCGGCGGTACCGCAGCGAGCTTTGTGCCAGCAGGCGGATTTCGGACAGGCTGTCGAGCACCACACGGCTGGGCTTCACCCGCTGGAAAGCTTCGAAGATGCGACGGGTCGTCTCTCCCAGCTCCAGGTCAGAGGAATACAGCAGGCTCTGCTGCTGCTCCTCGTCAAGGAGGCTTTCGGGCGGCACGAGTTCGTAGATGTCGATCCCGTCCAGCGACCATCCATGCGAGGCAGCGCTGGCCTTCAGCTCGTCCTCCGTCTCCGACAGGGTGATGTAGAGCACTCGCTCCCCGACCTTGGCGCCTTCCAGCAGAAACTGGAGCGAGATGGTCGTCTTGCCCGTGCCCGGGCTCCCTTCGAACAGGAAGACGCGGCTCCGGGCCAACCCTCCGGCAAGCACATCGTCTAGTCCTGCGATCCCGATCGCGGCTTCGTCCCGTTCAGCCTCGCTCACGCATTCTCCTGTAACCACATGGTCTTGACCGTGCCCGTACCATGAACCCTTCCCGTCCGCGAGGGGCGCGCGTCACTGTCTGTGACGGCGTTCAGCCGCGCGCCGCAGTGTCACCAGAGTTGGTCGAACCACGTCCCGCCAATCGCATAACGGCCATGTCGGCAGTTACGTTGCCAACGGTGCGGAACAGGTCCGGAATTGTCTCCACCGCCAGCAGAAGGGGCAGCAACTCCACCGGCACGCCGATCGCCAGGCACACGGGCCCGATCGTCGCGAAGAACGACACCTGCGCCGGCAGGCCCACCGCCGCCAGGCTGACTGCCGCGGCGACCAGCGCGCCCACAACCAGCAGGCCGATCCCCGGTTCATTACCATACACTGCCGCCAGGTACAGCGCGACGGCGACATTGGCGGCGGCACTCGCCGCGCGAAAGATCGACACGGCCAGCGGCAGGATGATCCCCGCCGCGGCGCGCTCGACGCCCAGCGCGGGCGCCGCCTCCACCATTGCAGGAAGCGTCGCCAGCGAGGACTGCGTGCTGAGCGCCACTACCTGCGCTGGCAGTGCCGCACGTGCGAAGCGGGCAAGCGACAGCCGTCCGATCGCCAGCACGACCAGATACGCCAGCACGCCGATCAGCAGGCATGCACTGGCGACCACCACGACATATTGGACCAGCACGCCGACCGCGCCCGTGCCCGCCCGCGCACCGAGGCCGAACGCGAGCGCGAACACGCCGATTGGGGCCACCAGCAGCACCCATTGCACGATCACCAGCATCGTCTCAGCAATGCCGCGGAACAGGAGCTGGAGCGCCTGCTGCAGATCCGCCGCGACGCGGGCCGCGGCGAAGCCGAAAAACAGTGCGAACACGACCAGCGGCACCATCGCGGTTTCCGCGGCCGCCTTAATCGGGTTGGTCGGGATGATGCCGCTCAGCCAGTCCGAAGCCGCACCCGGCACTGGCGCAGCTCCGGCAGGCGGCCGCAGGCTAGCGGCGGCATCGCCTACCGGCCAGAGGTGGAGCAACACGGTAGTGCTCGCCGCCGCCAACAGGCATCCACCAGCCAACAGCACGGCGAACCACAACAATGCCCGCAATGCGACGCGGTTCTGCCGCGCGTCATGCGCCGCGCCCAAGATGCCCGTCACCAACAGCGAGAAGACCAGCGGCACCACCGTCATCGTGAGTGCATCGAGCCACAGCCGCCCGATCGCTGTGGTCCCGGCTAAGGCCGGCGCCGCGCCAGTCCTGCCTCCCATCAGCGCACCGCCGGCAAGGCCCAGCGCCAGTCCGATCAGGATCCGCAACGACGCGCCGTTCACGCCGCAGCCCCCGATAGCAGACCGAAGCGCACGGGTGGCAACCACAAGCCGATCATCGCATTCCCCCGAACGCAGCACCGCCGCCGCACGCCGCGGGCGTCTTGCCTGCTGCTCACCGCCTGACCATCGCCACGACATGGCGAACAGCGCAAGCGCCAATTCGTGACGGCTTATGCCCGCCGGCCACGCCCCACTTGTCCCGCTTAGCCGAGAAGCCTCTGATTGATCAGGCTGGCAGCTTTCAGAAGTTCTGGCACGAGCTGCTGCTCCATCGCCTTGACCGTGAAGCGCGTGGAGGGACAGCAGGCATTCAGCGCGGCGATCACCCGCTGTTGCCCGTCGCGTATCGGGACCGAAAGCGATCGGACGCCGGCTTCCAGTTCCTCATCAACCAACGAATATCCGCGTCGTCGCGCCTCAAGGATGACGTCGCGCAGCTTTTCCTTTGAGTTCACCGTCTTGGCGGTATGCTGAGTGAGGTCGACCCGATCGATGTAGCGATCAAGCACCTCGTCGGGTTCTGCGGCCAGCAACACCCGCCCT
Source organism: Sphingomonas sp. IC-56 (assembly GCF_021043375.1). Lineage (GTDB taxonomy): Bacteria > Pseudomonadota > Alphaproteobacteria > Sphingomonadales > Sphingomonadaceae > Sphingomonas. The sequence continues at coordinate 358,650 of NZ_JAJNDV010000002.1, read as the reverse complement.
GTCGAAACCGCGTAAGCGGGCAGGCGAATGCCGATATTGATGCTCACTGAAATCACCCGGTCCGGCGTGGAGCGCGCCAGGTAGGTCACTTCGTCTCCAGTCATAACCGCGGTAAAGATCGACTCCTGCGTACGCTGCGTGAGTTCGTTCATGACGGGCTGGGCCACGTCCAATATACCCACGGAAGACAGCGCAGAATACCCAAGCTGCAGGACCTTGGGCCGCAGCGAAAAGATTCGATCGTTCTTCTCGGCATATCCTTCCTGCACCAGCGTCAGCAACAATCGTCGGGTGGTCGCGCGAGACATATTCACTGCCTTGGCTACCTCGCTCAACGTCATCTTCGGGGTAAGACGACTGAATGCGCAGATGACATCCAGGCCCCTTGCCAGTGACGCGACATAATCACGATCGCCATCCTCTCTGAGGTGATTGTCGCCTTCTGCAGCTGAATCATCTGATATTTCGGATTTCTCCACGATACTGCCTCTCTCCGCACGCAGACTCATCTGCACGTTTTGCATATCTGATTTGCGAATATGCTTCCGGTGTCCACTGCTCGATACCTCATCACCTTCCCAAACGCAGTAGCCCGGCGGACCCAGCTTCCTGTTATTTTCTTTCGCGAAACGCGCAGCCGTTCGTTCAGCAGGCGATCCCAATGACCGCCCGTGAAACTTTTGTTCGCTATCCGATCAAAGTCTATTGACAGGCAGCGTCTCGAAAACGAAACTTGGGCTCTGGTGGAACCAAATAACGGTCGCCGGAAAAGGGGAAGACGACATGCGGAAGATATTCGCAGTCGGCGTCGCGATGGCGGCGCTGACGCTTGGCGCGCATGCGCTTAACGCAGAGGATTTCCGCGTCGAGTTCGCGGCTCCAGTTTCGGCAGCTTCTTACGAGGGCCGGCTGATACTGATCCTTACCGACGACGATACAAGCGAACCGCGCTTCCAGGTCGATGCGAACTACGATGCGCCGCAGATCTTCGGACTTCAGGTCGAGAAGTTCGGCAAGGGTCAATTCCGCGTAATCGGCAACTCGGTGCTTGGCTATCCCGGCCGCAGCTTGGCGGACGTGCCTGCGGGCAAGTACACCGTGCAGGCGGTACTCCACAAATACGAGAGCTTCACGCTGGGCAACGGCAAGACCGTCAAGCTTCCAGCGGCGCGCGGCGCCGGGCAGAATTGGCGCAAGGAGCCGGGCAACCTCATCAGCAAGCCCTTCAAGGTCGATTTCGACCCCAAGCGCGCAGGCGAGATCAAGGTCGCGCTTACCGAGGTGCTGCCCCCGATCGCCGAACCCAAGGACAGCGAGTTCGTCCGCCACTTCAAATATCGCTCGGAACGGCTGTCCAAGTTCTGGGGCCGCGACGTCTTCATGCGCGGCCACGTCCTGGTGCCGAAGGATTTCGACAAGCATCCCGAAGCGAAATATCCGCTGGCCATCTTCCACGGCCATTTCCCCGATGATTTCGGAGGCTTCCGCACCACGCCGCCCGACGCCGACATCAAGTGCGAGCCCAGCGAGCGCTTCCGCAACGAGACCTGCTATGCTCGTACCGAGCAGCAGGAAGCCTATGACTTCTACAAGAAGTGGACGTCGCCCGACTTCCCCCGGATGCTGATCGTCGAGATCGACCACAGCAATCCTTATTACGATGACAGCTATGCGGTGAACTCGGCCAATCTGGGGCCGTATGGCGACGCCATCACCTATGATTTCATCCCGGCGTTGGAAAAGAAGTTCCGGGGACTGGGCGCGGGTTGGTCGCGCTTCCTGTACGGCGGATCGACGGGCGGCTGGGAAGCGCTGGCGGCGCAGGTCTTCTACCCGGACGAATATAACGGCGCCTTTGCCGCCTGTCCGGACCCCATCGACTTCCGTCAGACGATGGTCACCAACCTGTACGAGGACAAGAACGCGTATTGGCGCGAGGGGCCCTTCGGGCGCGTCGCCAAGCCAGGCAAACGCGACTATCTTGGCCACGTCTTCTACACCGCAGAAGACGAGAACCGGTGGGAAGCCGTGCTTGGCGACAAGACGCGCTCGGGGGGTCAGTGGGACATTTGGGAGGCCGTCTACTCGCCGATGGGCGCGGACGGCTATCCCATGCGCATCTGGGACAAGGCGACCGGCGTCATCGACAAGAAGGTCGCGGCCTATTGGCGCGACAATTACGATCTGCGCCACATCATGGAGCGCGATTGGAAGACCCTGGGCCCAAAGCTTCAGGGCAAGATCCACATCTATGTCGGCGACATGGACAATTTCTACCTGAACAACGCCGTCTATCTGATGGAGGACTTCCTCAAAAAGGCAAAGCCCGCCTATCAGGGCGAGGTCACCTATGGTGATCGCGACGAGCATTGCTGGAACGGCGATCCGACCCAGCCCAATTCGATCGGGCGCCTGCGCTACAACAGCATGTACGTGCCCAAGATCCTGAAGCGCATCGAAGCGGCCGCACCCGCGGGCGCCGACCTGACGAGCTGGCGCTACCGCTAAAAGCGGGGCGCCGGCGCCTTCTGAACATCACAAAACCAAAACGAAACGGGGAAGCAGAACACCATGATTCAACGTACCAAGTTGCGCGCCACCTTACTTGGCTCGGTCTTCGCGCTCGGCGCCTTGTCGGCGCTGCCGGCGATGGCCCAGGAAGCGGCAGTCGAAACGCCGGCCCAGGCTGAGGACACGCCTGTTGATGAAGGCAATGTCACCGTCACCGGCTCGCGCATCCGCTCGGCGAACATGGAGAGCGTGAGCCCGGTCACCACCATTTCTTCGGAAGAGTTCGCACAGCGCGGTACGGTGCGGACCGAGGATCTGGTCAACCAGCTTCCCCAGGTATTCGCGGCACAGGGCGCGGCCAATTCGAACGAAGCGACCGGCACTGCCCAGGTCGATCTTCGCGGCCTCTCGCCCTCGCGCACGCTGGTTCTCGTGAACGGCCGCCGCCTGCCTTATGGTTCGCCCAAGAACATCCCATCGGATCTTAATCAGGTCCCGACGCCGTTGATCCAGTCGGTCGAAGTGCTGACGGGCGGCGCATCCGCCGTTTATGGCTCGGACGCGATCGCCGGCGTGGTGAACTTCAAGCTGCTCGACGATTTCAACGGTCTGCGCCTGGCCGGCAGCATCGGCGGCTATCAGCATAACAACGACCGTGACGAGCTGCGCGCGCTGCTGGACCGCAACGACGCAGCGGTGCCCGGCGCCTATGCCAAGCCGGACCAGAGCGTGTGGAACGGCTTCACCACCGAAATCTCGGCAGTTGCCGGCGGCAACCTCTCCGACGGGCGCGGCAACGTCACCGCGTACGCGACGTACCGCAAGGTCAACGCCATCCTGCAGGCCGACTATGACTATAGCGCGTGCGGGCTCGGCACCACCGGCGTCGGCGGCAGCGAATATGCGTGCAGCGGATCGGGCACCAACGCACCGGCCAACTTCACCAATGCCGGCCGCATTCCCGGCCTGCCGAACTCCTTCCGGGTCGCGGACGGAACCTTTGTTGCGGGAACGCAGACCTATAACTTTGCGCCCTACAACTATTATCAGCGCCCGGACGAACGCTACTCCTTCGGCGCGACCGCGCACTACGAACTCAACGAGCACATCAAGCCGTATCTCGAGCTCGCGTTCATGGAAGACCGCTCGGTCGCGCAGATCGCACCGGGTACCAACAGCGCCGGCATCAGCATCAACGCCAATGGCATCAACGGCATCAACTGCGACAATCCGTTCCTGAGCGCGCAGCAGGCCAACTTCCTGTGCACCAGCCGCGGCCTTTCCACCGCGAGCACCTATGACGCGCAGGGCAACTATGCCGGCCCCGCCGGGATCGCACAGGGCGTGCTGGTTGCACGCCGCAACGTCGAAGGCGGCAATCGCCAGGACGACATCCAGCATCAAACCTATCGCATCGTTGGCGGCACCCGCGGCCTGCTGGCGGGCGCGTTCAACTATGACCTGTACGGCATCTATTCGAAGGTCAGCTATCGCAGCCGCTTCTCGGGCGACGCCAATCGCCAGCGCACTGCCAATGCATTCAACGCCGTGCGCAACTCGGCCGGCCAGATCGTGTGCGCGATCAATGCGGACGCCAATCCGAACAACAACGACGCCAATTGCGCGCCGCTCGACTATTTCGGCGCCGCCGCATCGCAGGACGCCGTGGACTATGTCGCTGAGGTGAAGAGCATCACCGGCGACACCAGCCTGATCAACGTCGTCGGCGTGATCGACGGGAACCTGGGCACCTATGGCATCCAGTCGCCCTTCGCTGACACCGGCGTCGGCATTGCGGTCGGGTTCGAGTATCGCAAGAACACCGTCGATTATCAGCCTGACGAAGTGTACCAGGCGGCCGCCAGCCCCGAACTGCCGATCAACGGATCGACTGCCGCCAAGGAGTTCTTCGGCGAGCTGATCCTGCCGCTGGTCGAGAACCGCCCCTTCTTCCAGACGCTGTCGTTCGAAGGCGCGTATCGCTTCTCCGACTATGACACCGGCTTCAAGACGCACACCTACAAGCTGGGGCTCAACTGGTCGCCGGTGAACGATCTGCGCTTCCGCGGGTCGTATCAGCGTGCGGTGCGTGCGCCCAACGTGATCGAACTCTTCTCGAGCCAGACGCTGTTCGAAGTCGAACTGACGGAGAACGCCAATGGATCGTTCGATCCATGCGCCGGCGCGACGCCGATCGCAACGCTGGAACAGTGCGCCCGCACCGGTGTGACCGCCGGCCAGTATGGCAACATCGTCGACAATCCTGCCGGCCAATTCTACTCGCTGATCGGCGGCAACCCGGCGCTGCAGCCGGAGACCGCCAAGACCCTTTCGCTGGGTGCGGTGTTCGAGCCCCGCTTCGTGCGCGGCCTGACGGTCTCGCTCGATTACTTCGACATCAAGGTCGAAAATCTGGTCGGCAGCGTCAATCCGAACCTCTCGCTGGCGAACTGCATTGCCAATGGCGATCCCTTCTTCTGCGATCAGATCCGGCGCAGCCCCGCCGGTTCGCTGTGGCAGAGCGAGTCAGGGTACTTCCAGCGATTCAACGTCAACACCGGCTCGCTCCAGACCAAGGGTATCGACGTTGCGGCGGATTACCGGATGAACCTGGACGATATCGGCCTGGGTGGCGGTCGTCTCGCCTTCAACTTGGCGGGCACGTATCTCGACTCGTACAAGACGGTGCCGCTGCCCAACTCGCCTGCGGCCGACACCTATGAGTGCGTGGGCCTGTATGCCGGTCTTTGCGGTCGCCCGCGTCCCGAATGGCGTCACAAGCTGACGACCACCTGGATGCCCGACAGCAGCTTCAATCTGGCCTTCGCATGGCGGTACGTCTCGTCGGTCCAGATCGCCCAGACCAGCGATCAGCCGGCACTCACCGGCAGCTTCGCGGCGCTCAACAAGGAACTCGGCGCGCGCAGCTATTTCGACCTGTCGATGGCGTATAGCGTGCGCAAGGACTTCACCTTCCGCCTGGGCGTGAACAACCTGTTCGACAAGGATCCCCCGCTGACCACGACCGCGGCGATCGAGGACGGCGGCAACGGCAATACCTACCCGCAATTCTATGATGCGGCCGGACGCTATCTTTTCCTGAGCGCGTCGGTCGGCTTCTGAGGATTGCCCGCCCCGGCGACGAGCCTATCGTCGCCGGGGCTTTTGTTTCGAGAGGGTGTTTGATGACGATGTACGGATCTGCGCGGCGCATGGCCGCGGTGGCGCTGGTATCGGTTTGCAGCGCGGCCTTGCCCGCAATGGCGCAAACGGAGCCGGCGGTGAGCGACGCCGACCGCACCATGGCGCGCGCGATCCTTGAGGAAGCCATTGCCGTTCCGACCGCCAAGGGCCGCGGCCAGGTGCCGGTCCTTGCCGAGAAGTTCGCCAAGCGGCTGCGCGAAGCGGGCTTCCGCGCGGACGAGATCGAGATGTTGCCGATCGAGATCGAAGGCGAGAAGACGGTCGGCCTCGTGGTGCGCTACGCCGGCCGCAACCCATTGGCCAAGCCGATCGCGTTCCTGGGCCATATGGACGTGGTCGATGCGCTCAAGGAGAATTGGGCCACCGATCCCTACGTGCCGGTCGAAAAGGACGGCTATATCTATGGCCGCGGCTCGACCGACAACAAGGCCGGGGTGACGGCGTTGGTCGCGAGCTTCATCCGTCTCAAAAAGTCTGGGTTCGTACCCCAGCGTGACCTGCTCCTCGCCTTCTCCGGCGACGAGGAGACGGGCATGCAGACGACCCGCCTGCTGATCCAGCACCCCTTGGTGGCGCGCGCGGAATATGCGCTCAATTCGGACGCCGGCGGCGGCACCGTCACCACCGAGGGCAAGTATGATTTCAACATCCAGGCCGCGGAAAAGACCAACGCCAGCTTCGCGATCTCCGCCACAAACGCTGGTGGCCACAGCTCCGCGCCGCGTCCGGACAATGCGATCTACGATCTGGCCGATGCGATCAAGAAGGTGCAGGCGCTGCGCTTCCCGGTCGAGTTCAACCAGATCACGCGGATCATGGTCGCCGACCTTGCCGCCGAGAAGGGCGGGGCGCTGGGTGCCGCGCTGACGGCCCTGCTCGCCAATCCGGCCGACGCCGCTGCGCGCGCCGAGGTGGAGAAATACCCGCAATATTCGAACCTGTTGCAGACCACTTGCGTCGGCACGATGCTTCAGGCCGGCAACGCCCCCAATGCCCTGCCGCAGAATGCGACGCTGACCGTCAATTGCCGCATCTTCCCCGGCACCCCCGTCGCCGCGGTGCAGGCGAAGCTTGTCGAGGCGATCGGCAACGACAAGATCCGCCTTTCGCTGATCGGCGAAGCAGTCGAAAGCCCGGTTTCTCCGGTCAACCCGGCCTTGTTCGCGACGCTGCAGCGGGCGGTGCGGCGCGTCTATCCGGGCGTCACACTCAAGCCGAGCATGTCGTCGGGCGGCACCGACGGCCGCGAATTCCGCAAGCGCGGCATTCCGACTTACGGCGCCGGCGCGCTGCCGCTTCGCATGCCCGAAGACAGCCGCGCACATGGCACGGATGAGCGCGTGCCGATCGCGGCCTATCTGCGCCAGCTCGACTATTGGGATGGGCTGCTGCGCGACCTTGGGAGCCGCGCAAAGTGAGCCTTGGCCGCCGCGAGCTACTGGGGATCGCCGCTGCCGGCACCGCACTCGCGGCGGCGCCGCGCGCCGCGGCAGCACCGCAACCCGCCACGATTGCCGAGGCCGCGCCGATCACGCGCGCGGAACGGCAGGCGCGGCTCGCCGGCGTGCAAGCCGAGCTGCGCCGCCGCAATCACGCGGCGTTACTCGTCGAGGCGGGATCGTCACTGTTCTATTTCACCGGGATCGACTGGTGGCGTAGCGAGCGTACCACCGCCGCGCTGATCCCCGCCGATGGCCCGGTGTTGATCGTCACCCCCTTTTTCGAAGAGCCCTCGATCCGCGAGATGCTCGACGTTCCCGGCGAAGTGCGCGTCTGGCAGGAGGATGAAAGTCCCTTCGCGCTGATCGCCGATTGGCTCAAGGCACGGAAGCTCGCCAACGGCATCCTTGCGGTCGAGGAGACGGCGCGCTTTTTTATCGTCGATGGCATTCGCGCCCTGCTTCCCGATCTGCGCACCGCATCGGGAGCCGGCGCCGTCAACGCGCTGCGGCTGATCAAGACCCCTGCCGAGATCGCGCTGATGCAGCGCGCCAACGACATCTTGAACGCGGCATACCGCGCCATGCACCCCCAGGTGCAGGCTGGCATGACCGCGACCGAGATCAACGCGATCATGACTGCCGAGATCGCCCGGCTGGGCGGCCAGCGCGGATCAAGCAGCGCTCAGATCGGCCCCGGCAGCGCGCTGCCCCATGGCTCGAAAGAGAGGCTCAAGCTGACGGCGGGCACAGTCGTGCTGATGGACTGCGTGTGCACGGTCGAGGGCTATCATGCCGACATCTCGCGCACCTTCGTCCATGGCACGCCCTCGGCCGAGCAGCGCAAGGTTTTTGCCGAAGTGTGCCGCGGGCAGGGGGTTGCGATGGAAGCGGCCCAGATCGGCGCTTTGGCCGGTCAGGTCGATGACGCGGTACGCGGCTATTACGAAAGCCTCGGCTATGGGCCGCGCTACAAGCTGCCGGGACTCTCGCACCGCACCGGCCACGGCATCGGCCTCGACGTCCATGAGCCTGTAAACCTCGTCCATGGCGAAGCCACCAAGCTGGCGCCCGGCATGTGCTTCTCCAACGAACCCGGCCTTTATTTCCCCGGCAAGTTCGGGGTGCGCGTCGAGGATTGCTTCCACATGACTGAGGCGGGGCCGCGCTTCTTCACGCAGCCTCCTTCCTCACTCGACCAGCCCTTCGGTTAAAAGGAACCGCATGTCCCGCTTCAAAGCCATGACGCTCGGCAGCGCCGCCGCGCTGGCGCTCCTCACCCCGCACGCTGGTGCCACCGCCATCTGCACGCCGACGCAGGATGAGGCGTCGATGTCACCGGCAATGCCCAGTATATTGCCGCTGCGCGATCAGGCGGCGCTGCGCGATCAATGGCTGATGCAGCGCTTCGACACAGTCCTGCCCCAGCTGATGCGGGAGAACGGCATCGACATGTGGGTGCTGGTGGCGCGCGAGTATCTCGAAGATCCGGTGATGACGACGATGCTCAACGCCACCAATTTGCGAGCGCGGCGCCGCACGATCCTGATCTTCTTCGATCCCGGTCAGGGTAAGCCGATCGAGCGGCTGGTGGTCAGCAAGCATGGCATGGGCGATCTCTACACGCCGGTGTGGGACATGGAGAAGCAGCCCGATCAGTGGGCGCGTGTTCGCGAGCTGATTGCGGCGCGCAATCCCAAGAAGATTGCACTCAACACCTCGTCGCTCACGGCCTTCGCCGATGGGATGACGCATACCCAGTACACGGATCTGACGGCGGCGATGACCCCGGCGATGCGCGCCCGGATCGTGCCTGGCTACCCGCTAGCGATCGGCTGGCTGGAGACGCGGACGCGCCAAGAAATGGAGCGCTATGCCGAGGCAGTGCGCGCAGCGCATGCGATCATCGGCGAGGGCTTCTCGGCCAAGGTGGTGAAGCCCGGCGTCACCACTAATGAGGATCTGGTCTGGTGGTATCGCCAGCGGGTCAGCGAACTCGGCTTCGGTTCCTGGTTCCACCCGTCAGTTGAAGTCACGCGCAAGGGCACGCCAGGCGTGCTGCGCGAGCGCGCCAGCGTGATCCAGAAAGGCGACATGCTGCGCGTCGATTTCGGCATCGTCTATCTTGGGCTCAACACCGACACGCAGCATGTCGCCTATGTCCTGCGCGACGGCGAAACCGATGCGCCGGCGGGCCTGAGGGCGGGGCTGCGCGACAACAACTGCGTCCAGGATGCGGTGACCTCCGAGTTCCGCGTGGGTGCCACTGGTAACCAGGTGCTCAATCGCGCCCGCGCCAAGGCGATCGCCGCCGGTTTGCGCCCGACCATCTATTCGCACCCGATCGGCTATCACGGCCACGCCGCAGGCAGTTCGATCGGACTTTCGGAAGAGCAGAAGTTCGTGCCCACCGGCGAGTATAAGCTGCGGCCCAACATCGCCTGGTCGATCGAGCTCATGGCGACCCGCGCCGTGCCTGAGTGGGACGGTCAGCAAGTCGACTTCAAGAGCGAGGAAGACGCCTTCTTTGACGGTCAGACCATCGGCTATATCGACGGCCGACAGACCAAGTTCCATCTGATCGGCGAGCAATAAGCGAAGCGACCCCCTTCCCAGAACGGAAGGGGGGCTCACCTCAGCGATAGCGCCAGCTGGTCAGATCTGCCCCCTTGGGTGCTGCGGCTTGGATACGCTGCATCATCTTGGGCACATACATGCTGTTGTACCGCAGCCGGGTGATCTTGTTGGGCAGGCTGGGATCTCCATTCCAGCAATGCTCGGCGCGGTCGCCATATTTGACTTCGCCTTCATAAGCCGGATCGGCGCGTTCTAGGAATTCCTCCATCAGATACACGGCGTTGTTGAGGTGGAAGTTGTCCATGTCGCCGACATAAATGTGCAGCTTGCCTCGCAATTTGGGGCCAAGCGTCTTCCAGTCGCGCTCCAGGATGTGGCGTAGGTCGTAATTCTCGCGCCAATGTGCCGCGACCTTCTTGTCGATCACGCCGGTGGTCTTGTCCCAGATCGGCAGCGGATAGCCGTCCTCGCCCATCGGCGAATAGACCGCGTCCCAGATGTCCCATTGCCCGCCCGAGCGGCTCTTGCTGCCGAGCACGCGCTCGTAGCGATTTTCCATTTCGTTGGTCCAACCGACATGGCCAAGATAGTTCTGGTTGACCATCCGCTCCACGCGCCCGAACGGCCCGATCTTCCAAAAGGCGTTCTCGTCGTCATAGATGTTGACGACCTTGGTCTGCCGGAAATCGACGGTATCCGGGCAGGCCGCGAACGCGCCGTTATAGGCGTCGGGGTAGAAGATCTGCGCCGCCAGCGCCTCCCAGCCCCCGGTCGAGCCGCCATACAGGAAGCGCGCCCAGCCTTGCCCCAGCCCTTGGAACTTCTTTTCCAGCGCCGGCAGGAATTCGTGGGTGATCGCATCGCCATAGGGGCCAAGATTGGCCGAGTTCACGGCATAGCTGTCGTCGAAATAGGGATTGCTGTGGTCGATCTCGACAATCAGCATCCGAGGGAAATCGGGCGACACCCATTTGCGGTAGAAGTCGTACGCCTCCTGCTGCTCGATCCGGTTATAGCATGGCTCGTCGAACCGTGCCGCAGGCACGCATTTCAGGTCGGCCTCCGGGGGCGTGGTCCGAAAGCCGCCAAAGCCTTCGGGGAAATGTCCGTGGAACACCGCGATCGGAAAGCGCGCCTCGGGATGCTTGTCGAAGTCCTTGGGCACCAGAACATGCCCGTTGAGGAACACGTCGCGGCCCCAGAATTTCGACAGGCTGGGACTGCGGAACTTGAAGAAGCGGACAAATTCGCTGTCCTTGGGCTCGGCAATCGACGGCATCACCTGGTCGAGCGTCACCGTGATGGCGTCACGTCGCGCAGGATCGAAGGTGATGCGTTGCGGCCTGCTATACAGGTTGCCCGGCTCCTTGCGCCAGTTCTGCCCGGCCCCGCGCGCCGCCGGGAGCTTCACTGACTTCCCATTGGCGAGGTGATAGCTGTCATATTTGTGGAGCACCGCCTGCACCGTATAGGTGCCCGCCGGAACACCGCGCAGGTCGGCAATCGGATAGCCGGTCACCCCGCCCGCGAACGCCACCGACTGGCCGGCACGCCAGCCATCGACATCTTCGCCGAAAATTTGTGCGGACGCAAAGCCGCGCTCCACCTGGAAGCGCGGCTCGACAGTCTCGTTGCGGCTGAAGATCAGGATGACGCGGCCGTCATACTCGGCTTGCGGCATGCCCAGCGACAATTGCACCCGAACCGTCTGCGCAACGGCCGGCGCCGAGAGAGCCAATGCCGCTCCTGCCAGCAGCGCGCGCAACCCGCTTCGCATCCTGGTTATGGCCGGGGCACGAGGATGAACGCTTCCTGCCCGCCATCAAGGAAGCGGAAGCTGCCATCGCTCGACAGGAAGCCATTTTCCTCATGCATGAAGCGCACTTTCTGACCGCCCCATTCGGGCACGTCGTGCTGGGCATTAAGCTCGATCGACCATGCGGTGTTTACATCGATCCGATAGTCGCCCTTGCCGGCTGCCGGCCGCTGATTTTCCCACGAACCGATGGCGCTTCCGGCGCCATGGCCGTGATAGCCGATGGGGTGCGTGTAGATCGTGCCGTCTACCCCTTCGCGCTCGATCTGCTTGCGCGCGAGCGCCAGCACTTCATTGCCCGTACGGCCGGGTTTCAGCGCCGCGATGGTCGCCGCGCGCACGCGGTTCATCGCTGCCATGCCGTCGCGCAGTCCCTTGGGCGCCTGCGTCTCGCCAGGCTTGAGAACATAGGCCAGCCGCTGGATATCCGTGTTCAACCCCAGATAGGTGATGCCGAAATCGACGTGCAGCATGTCGCCCGGCATGATCACGGTATCGCCGCGGTGGCCCATTTCCTGAACGTTGAACTTGCCGCCATCGGCGCGTTGGATCGCGACGCTCGGCTGGAACCAGGTGTCAAGCTTCAGCTCGGAGATACGGTTGCGGAAATACCAGACCACATCGTCCGACGTGGTCACGCCCGGCGTGATGACCAGCTCCGAGAACCCTTCCTCGATGATCGCATGCGAAATGCGCGAAATCGTCGGATAGGTCGCCATTTCGTCCGGAATCCGCGTCTCGAGCCAGCCAAGGCCGAGCCGCTCGCGCGACACCAGCCGCTTGGACATGTCGGGACCCAGCGCGCGGACAATGGCTTGGTAGTGAGTCGAACTCAGCCCGTCGGCGAGCGGGAACTCCTCCGATCGATTGAGCGCGATCGTCGCGGGATTGCGCGTGGCGACGATCTTCGCCAGTTCCGCCCACTGGTCGGGCTGCGCGTCAGGGTTCCAGGCCGGCGCGAAGTCTCCTACCGGATAGCGGGCCAGCGCCAGCTTCTCGATCGGCTTGCCTTCGCCGGGATCAAAGAAGACCAGGATTGTGCGGCGACGCGCGTGCAGCCAGGTCGCCGGCAGCATGGTCTCGACGATCGGATCTTCGTTATACTCGCCCGCGACCAGGATCCACATCTGCACCTTGTCGCGGCGCATCAACGTCGGCAACACCTTCTCGAAGCGCTGCTTCAGCCAACGATCCTCGGTCTCAGCCCGCCGCTCAAGCGGCAGGATGCTCGGCATACGCAGCTCGGCGGACCGCGCAGCGACATCCTGGACCGCAGGCGCTACAATCGCTGCGGTAGCCGCCAGCATCAACGAGTACATAGGACCCCCTTTTAGTTGTTCGGATAGCGAACATGTGTTCGACAGGAGGCTAGCTTGTGTCCCATCAAGTCACAAGCCTTCCGGGGAATGGGCGCGTGGAGAAAAGGTAGGGCCGACAGCAATCCTCCCATCAAAGGGCGCGCCGTTCTTTCAGGTGCACGCCTTGGGTGGTCCAGCTAGCGCCACACGAAGCGTGATGCCGTTCGTTGAACGTCGACCCGTTACGGCTTGATGCCAGAATGGTGGGGAATGTCGCCAAGGGTCATGGCTGGCGTTACAAATCCCGGCGTGGCCCGGAAGAGCGGCCAAATGGCCGAGCGGGAGGTGTTCTCAAACCTTTTTAATGATTTGATATCACAGCAAAAACCTTCGCGGCGCTGCCCAGCTGCCCCACACTTTTCCCCACGCCGCGCGTGAGATTTCTAGGGACTCTGCGGCGAGGCATGCCCGACACGTTCAGTGACGTGCTTGATACCGTATTTCGCCTGCCAGTGCTGTTCATCCGTTTGCGCTTACGGCGAGCTCGCAAGATTAGCCGCGCGCGACGTGCGGAGCTCGCCATCGGCCGGGTGCAGCAGATCTGCAGCCCGCATCATCTGGCAGCCCCGCGCTTGAGAAGGAGTCAATCGCCTAGCATTGATTGAGTGGGCGTCGCCGCGGCTGGCGACCTGATGCGCGTGAGCTACAGTCTGGCCGCCGAGATCCGTCCTTAAAGATCGCGCGGCAAAAGGGCATATGCTGAGTCGAGCCGACCCGACATTTCTTGCTCGTGCCTTGGCAATCGGCCCTTAAACGACAGCGCGGCAAGCTTTCCAGACGGTCCCCGGACAAAATTCGTCCTAAGTATCTGGGGCCCGGCTGCTCTGAGGTTAATTGAAGCCTGGGCGCTTTATACCCTTTAGCCGCAGCTTTTTTCGATGCTGACGCCTCAAGGCGGCTATCGTAACTGGTGTGCTCACTAGCACGATCGTGCCGACAATGGAGTACGCGACGATTTCTCGAGTCAGTTCAATCATTTGCGTTCCGTGGAAGGAGTCTGATTAAATCGGAGCTTTGCTTATGCCTACACCTAATGGACTTCGACTAGGGGCGTGGCAGCGCTTTCAAAATCGCGCGGCCGTAGGCAGTTTTGATGAAGCGCTCGCCTGCCGCTCGTGCTTGGTCCGCAGTGATGAAGCCCTGAACATAGGCAATCTCCTCGAGGCAGGCGATTTGGACCCCTTGTCGATGCTGGATCGTCCGCACGAACTCCCCAGCCTCAAGCAGGCTGTCGTGCGTGCCGGTGTCGAGCCACGCATAACCGCGACCCATCTGCTCGACATAGAGATCGCCGGCCTCCATGTACGCGCGATTCAAATCCGTGATCTCCAGTTCGCCGCGAGCGGAGGGACTCAGGCCTCTTGCGAAATCGACCACGCGATTGTCGTAGAAGTACAGTCCAGTGACTGCACAATCCGATTTCGGCTTGGCCGGCTTCTCCTCCAGGCTGACGGCCTTACCGTCGCTGGTGAGCTCGACAACGCCGTAACGCTCTGGATCTTCCACATGGTAGGAAAACACCGTCGCTCCTGTCTCCCGTGCAACTGCGTTGCTGAGGAGTTCAGTTAAATGTGCGCCAAAGAAAATGTTGTCGCCGAGAACTAGCGCCACCCTGTCGCTTCCGATGAAATCAGCGCCAATGGTAAATGCCTGCGCAAGCCCTTCCGGTTTCGGCTGCTCGGCGTAAACGATCGACAATCCGAGATGCGCGCCGTCTCCAAAGAGACTGCGGTAGTTTTCGATATATTCCGGGCTGGATATTATCAATGTTTCTCGGATGCCCGCTAGCATCAGAACGGACATTGGATAATATATCATCGGCTTGTCGTAGACAGGAAGTAACTGTTTATTGACAGCCAGTGTCGCGGGATGGAGCCGCGTCCCGGATCCTCCGGCTAGAATGATGCCCTTCATAGTTATTATCCACACCTAAGAATTTTAGTAAAAGTTTAAAGTCGCCGGCGCGAATCGCGTGATTTCCTACGCCCTCACGCGAACTGGATTGTGTGCGTGGGTGATGAACTCGGCGATACGATCAACATCATCATCGGACAAGCCAGGGTAAATCGGAAGGCACAGGACCTGATTCACGATCTGGTTTGCAATAGGAAGGTTTTCGGGGACGGCGCTGGGCAGGCTATCATACATCGGCAAGTTGGATAGCAGTGGGTAGAAGTATTTTCGGCTAACAATCCCGGCCTGTTTTAGTCTGTCATAAAGTTGATCTCGGTCGATCGCGAATTCTGGCAGTACCAAGATTGGGAAGTAGGAGTAGTTGGCGGTGACCCCGCGCGGGATTGGCGGAACATGGATGCCTGCGATCCCATTCAGGTGTGCCCGGTACCGCTCGTCGACACGTTGCCGCAATGCGCGGACTTCCTCGTAATGATCGAGTTGCAGATGGCCAAGCGCGGCATTCAGCTCGGACATCTTGCCATTCGTCCCGACCAGCGGGATCGCGTCTTCGCTGGCGATACCGAAGTTCTTAGCTCGCTCGACTCCCTGCTTCGCCTGCGCCGTCGCGTTTACGATCGCTCCGCCTTCGAAGGTGTTGTAGGACTTCGTCGCGTGAAAGCTCAGGGTCGACATGTCGCCCCACTGGAATACGCTACGTCCGTTTAGCCGCACGCCGAACGCATGTGCGGCATCGTAGATCACGCGCAGCCCGTGACGCTTGGCAATCGCCTCGATCGCATCCACCGCGCAAGGATTGCCGTAGCAATGCACCCCCACGATCGCCGAAGTCGCTGGCGTTATCGCCCGCTCGACAGCATCGGGATCGATATTGAAGTCGTCCGGCGAGATGTCGACGAAAACCGGCCTCAAGTTTCCGCGTTTGATCGAGTGGGTGGTGGCAACGAACGAGTAAGGGGTCGTTATCACCTCACCCGACAGTGCTGCCGCGTCGATCGCGATTTCCAGCGCGAGTGCACCGTTGGTGGTGAGGGACACTTCGGGGGCGTCAAGATACTCGGCAAGCCTCTGCTCGAGTGATTGATGAAAAGGCCCTCCGTTGGTGAGGATGCGACTTTCCCAAATCTGCTCCAGCAGGGCGACATAGTCGGCGAGAGGGGGAAGAAACGGACGCGTGACGAAAATAGGGTCGCTCATGAAGTCTCCACAATGCAGTCAACACGTTGGCAACGCGTTCCTGCCCTCCACATGGCCAGCTTGACGGCTCGCCCCGCTCGGATGTCAGCGTGGGGCGTTCTCTTACGACGCCATAGCAGGGAGAGCAAACATCACCCACTACTTGGCATTGCACAGGCTGCGGGCCCGATCATCAGGTCGCCCCCGAAGCCTGTGCCCGGATTGCTATGCGCCAGCCGCTTCCGGCTGGCCCAGAAGTTCGTCCATGACCTCTCCGAGCGCTTCGGTCCAGGGCCGAGGGAAAATGGAAAACTCGGCGGAGGTACGAGATGTGTCGAGCAGCGAATTGGCAGGTCGCGTGGCTCGCGTAGGGAAGTCGCAAGTGGCAATCGGCTCCACATGGGCTTCAGATCCCCCCCGGGCGGCACTTTGAGCAAAAATCTCTCGCGCGAAATCCGCCCAATTGGTACAACCTGCGTTCGCGAAATGGTACGTACCCGAGGGTGCAGCAGGATCTTGCCATAGGCGTACCACAATGCGCGCCAGTGCATCCGCAAGATCGGCAGCCGCAGTGGGGCCACCGGTCTGATCTGCCACCACACGTACTGTGTCGCGGTCTGCGGCAAGCCGCAACATCGTTTTCACGAAATTGCTGCCCTGCGCGCTGAAGACCCACGAGGTGCGGACTACCGCGTGACGTGCGCCCGAAGTGCCGACGGCGAGTTCGCCCCCAAGCTTGGAAGCGCCATAGACACCAAGCGGAGCGACAGGGTCGGTGACCGCCCAGGCTCCAAGCTTCGTGCCGGGGAATACATAATCGGTAGACACCTGAACGATCGGAATGCCCGCCTCCCGGCAGCACTCCGCCAGGATCGCCGGCCCCAGGGCATTGACCGCCCAGGCCTTGGCGGGCTCGTCTTCGGCGCGGTCGACCGCGGTATAGGCGGCCGCGTTGATCACCGCATCCCACCGCCCCTCGGCGAAGCGCGCGCGGACGCCGGCAGCATCCTCCAGGTCGAGCAGATCGCGAGTAACCGGATCCGCGCACCAGCCATCGGGCCAGCGCAACCGGCTAAGCGCCGAACCAAGCTGCCCGGCACCGCCCGTCACCAGAACACGCCTCAAGCTGCTAAACCGCGTCGGTCCACGGCCCCGGCCTCCACAATGGAGCGCCACCAATGTTCGTTGTCCAGATACCAGCGAACCGTCTTTTCGATGCCGCTCTCGAAGGTCTCGGCCGGAGACCAGCCCAACTCGTCGCGGATGCGGCTGGCGTCGATGGCATAACGCTTGTCGTGACCGGGCCGGTCGGCGACATACCCGATCTGTTCTTCGTAGCGTTTGCCGTCGGAGCGCGGGCGTAGCCGGTCGAGGATGGCGCAGATGGTTTGTACGACCTCGACGTTCTGCTTCTCGTTATGGCCGCCGATGTTATAGGTACGCCCCGTCTTGCCGTGTTCGAACACCGTCTGGAGGGCGCGGGCATGATCCTCGACGAACAGCCAGTCGCGAATTTGATCCCCCTTGCCATAGACGGGCAGCATTTCGCCCGCGAGGGCCTTGACGATCATCAGAGGGATGAGCTTCTCGGGAAAGTGAAACGGACCGTAGTTGTTCGAGCAATTCGTAATCAGGACGGGGAGGCCGAAGGTGTGCCCCCATGCGCTCACCAAGTGGTCCGAAGAGGCTTTCGACGCTGAATAAGGCGAGCGGGGATCGTAGGGCGTCTCCTCGGTAAAGAGGCCGCTCTCGCCCAGGGATCCATAAACCTCGTCGGTGGAGATATGGTGGAACCGGAACGCCGCGCGCCTCGCCGCGTCAAGGCCCTGCCAATAGCGCCGCGCCTCCGTCAGCATCACGAAGGTTCCGACGACGTTCGTCTGGATGAAGGCGTCGGGCCCATCGATAGAGCGGTCCACGTGGCTTTCGGCCGCCAGATGGGTCACCACATCGGGTGCGAATTCCTGCATCGCGCGTGCAACAGCGTCACCGTCGCAGATGTCGCCGCGAACGAACTTATAGCGGGGGTCCGTCGCTACGTCCGTGACCGTCGACAGGCTGCCCGCGTAGGTAAGCTTGTCGTAATTGAGGACTTCGTGCCCCGTGTTCGCGATAAGGTGCCGAATCAAGGCGGAGCCGATGAACCCGGCGCCGCCAGTGACGAATATCCGCATCTTCTTCTTTCCTTAGCCGAGCGGCTCGAGTGGGTGACCGTCATAGACGAAGGGCGAATGGAAGTTTTCCAGCGCCGGAAGGGCCGCGTCCTTCGGAGAGAGCTCAGGGAGAGCCCCGTCAGGTAGCGGCCACGCAATCGGCACGGAGTCCCACCGAATGCCCGCATCGCAATCCGGCGCGTAGAAATCAGAGACCTTGTACATGATCTCGCAGTCGCTCTCCAGCGTCAGGAACCCGTGCGCAAATCCGGCAGGCACGAACATCTGCGATCCGTTTTCCGCCGTTAATTCAGCGGCCACCCAGTGGCCATAAGTCGGGGAACCCGATCGCATGTCGACGGCGACATCGTATATGCGTCCTCGAACACAGCGCACCAGCTTGGCCTGGCTATGCGGCGGCACTTGAAAATGGAGACCTCGCAGCGTGAACGGCGCTACGGAGAGCGAGTGATTGTCTTGCACGAACCGACAGGCGCGGCCGTTCGCCGTAAAGTTGCGCTCCGAGTAGACCTCGGTGAACCAACCCCTACTGTCGACATGGCGCGATGCGGGAATGAGCTGTACTGGAGACGTCACCGGGGCTCCATAACCAGTCTTCCATGAGGAGGCAATCGCACGGGGCGTCGCCGTCGTTGGCACCCGAGAGCCTGGCGGCTGCCTTGCGTTGCTTGCGCGCGGCTTGTACATGCGCGAGCCGAAATGGACGGGGCGACTTAGATATTCGAGGCCTCATCCATACTCATCAGCAAGTTGATCCTGCATGGAAGCCAGTGAAAGTAATGCCCGGCATTTGCCGCGATCGGACGATCAGGGTGAGGGGCTGACCGGAGGGAGGATTGCGCGGAGCGGCCATGTTCGTGTCGTTCTCCTCGGCGCGGCGAACAAAGGCTGTGCGGCATGAGGCGACGCAGCCGATCGGGCGCACACCGGTGGAAGAGGCTTGTAGAGCGGCTAGGCCTGGATCGAGAGGCGGTGCCATTCGCCGTCCTCGTGACGTTCCTGCTCCTCGTCCTGGTGACTGGCGGCAGCTCTCGTGAAGATGTGCAGTCGCTCGTCGTTTTGCTGCCCGCCGCGGTACTATGCTGTGGCGTCGCACTTTGGGGTTTGCGCGCAGAGCATCTTCGGCGATATCGCGGTCTCGCGGCACTGCTGGGCGCGATCCTGGTCCTTGTGGTACTTCATATGGTGCCGCTTCCCCCTGCGCTATGGCACGCGCTTCCCGGGCGGGAACTCGTAGCGCAACAAGATCGATTGCTAGGCTTCGGGGAGGTTTGGCGCCCGATAAGCCTAGTGCCCGAAGGCGCGGCAAACGTCCTTTATGGCTTAGCCGTTCCAGTGGCGGTTTTCTTGTTAGGCATTCGCCTAAGTCAAGATCGGTTGCGACAACTTGTGCCGGTGCTCCTCGTTCTTGGCGCCATAAGTGGTTGCTGGGCGGTTTTGCAGTTTGCCGGAGGCCTCGACAGCGTTTTTTATACTTATCGCGTATCCAATCCCGATGTTGCGACCGGTGCGTTCGCAAATCGAAACCATCAGGCGGTTTTCCTGGCGTTGCTGTACCCGATGTTGGGAGCATTCGCCGCCGGACCGTCGAGAGATGGCGGGGTAGCTCGGGCAAAACGTCTAGGATCGCTGGCGCTAGGCTTGTTCCTGTTTCCGCTCATCCTTGGGGGCGGGTCGCGCATCGGCCTCTTTGCGGCGTTGCTCGGGATCCTCTTTGGCGGGCTCCTCTATGTGACGAGCACCGCAAGGCGCTTAAGGGAACGGCGGAAAGAAGGCGGGGCGCTTCGGCGTGGCCTCATCGTGGCAGCCGTCCTGCTCGTAAGTGCGATCGTGATCGCAAGCGTGACGTACAAGGGCGTGTCATTTGACAGGTTGATGCAGGCAAGCGCCACACAGGAACTGCGCCTGAAGGTATGGCCGCTCATTTGGAAGCAGAGTGGCGACTATTTCCCTGTGGGATCTGGTGCAGGCTCTTTTGCGCCAGTGTTCCAGTTGGCCGAACCCGACCAGATTCTGCGACCCACTTACCTCAATCGCGCGCATAATGAGTTCCTGGAAATTCTCCTGACCGCCGGATTGCCCGGCATGCTGTTGCTCGCCGCCGGCTTCATCATGGTCCTGAATTACGGGCGCCAGGCCTTGATGCGCGGACGGCACGCCCGCGTCGCGCAGTGCGGCGTTGCCGTGATCATCCTACTTGTGCTGGGCAGCATCACCGACTATCCGATCAGAACACCCATTTTGTCATCCGTACTCGTCATCGCGTCGCTATGGGCTGCGGCTGTGGAGGCGGAGGTACGCGGGGGTGCGAAGCGGCCGGACGACCGGTCTGACAGTGCGGAGCAGTAATGAGCATTCTGAAGCGTAGCGTGGTGTTCAGAACAGCGTCCTTAGTCTTATGCGTGGCGCTGATCGGTTGCGCATCGCGACCACTGGGCGGCTCCGAAGCGGTAAAGGTTGTCGATAGCGCGGCTTTGCCCGAGCCTGGGCGTGCGGATCTGGTAAGCGGAGATCGCCCCTATCTGATCGGACCGTTCGACAAGCTGACCATCGACGTCTTTGGCATACCAGAACTGAGCCAGCGTGAAGTGCAGACCGACGCGAGCGGCCGCTTGTCCTTCCCCCTCGTCGGAACTCTTGAAGTGGCAGGGCAGACGCCATCGGAAGTTCAAGAGATGATCAAGGAGCGGCTGCGGGGCTCCTATGTCCGCGATCCGCAGGTAACGGTGAACCTCAAGGAGACCGTTAGCCAGATGGTGACAGTCGACGGTGAGGTGCGCGATCCTGGCCTCTTTCCCGTTGTGGGGCGCATGACGTTGATGCGCGCGATTGCGACGGCGAAGGGAACTGCGCAGTTTGCGAAGCTCGACGACGTGGTTGTGTTCCGGACGGTGCAGGGACAGCGGTACGCCGCACTCTACAATCTGAAGGCGATCAGACGCGGTGCCTATAGCGATCCGGAGATCTTCGCGAACGACGTGATCGTGGTCGGCGATTCGCCAGGCCGTCGTCTATTCAGCACATTCTTGCAGGCTGCTCCGATTTTGTCAGGGCCTCTCATTGTCGCATTACAGAACTGATCTGGGGAACTTAGCAGCATGTATCAACAGCATCTGACTCCTCCCCAGCTTGCATCGTTCGAAGTCTCTTCGCAGCCAGCATCGCGACTCGGGCCTCCTATACTTTTGCAGTACTGGCACATTGTAACACGCTGGAAGTGGCTCATCGCCGGCATCATCGCGGCGGCGGTTGTGGCCGGGCTCGTGATTACGCTTCTGATAACCCCGGAATATACAGCCTCGACACGAATCCAGATCAGCCGAGATCAGAAGAACATCGCGAAAGTCGACGGATTGGAGTCGCCGGAATCGGGGCGAGACCTTGAATTCTACCAAACGCAGTATTCGCTGCTAAAAGCCCGATCGCTTGCCGAGCGGGTCGCGCGGCGCCTTCGCCTCTCCGCGAACGATGCCTTCTTTGCAGCGCACGGGATCAAGCCGTCCCGTTTGGTAAGCTCGCCCAGCGGCGCAGCCAATAAGCGCAAAGAACTCGATGAGCGGGAGAAGATGGCCGTTGGCCTGCTACTCAATCATGTCAACGTCGACCCCGTTCGGGGCTCGGCACTGGTCGATGTCAGTTATACCAGCCAGAATCCCGAACTCACCGCGCAGATCGCCAACGCTTGGGCGCGCGAGTATATCGCTGCCAGCATTGACCGGCGTTTCGGATCCACTGCAGATGCCCGGCGCTTTCTGGAGGGCAGGCTTTCGGATCTTCGCACGAAACTGGAAGCGTCTGAGCGTGCGCTCGTAAGCTACGCTTCAAACAAGAATATTGTTGCCCTAAGCCAAGGGCGTGACGGAGATGGGAAGACCGGGAGCGCACGGACGCTCGCGCTTGTCGACTTGGAAGCGCTGAATACCGCTTTGAGTCAGGCCGTAGCCGACCGCGTGATCGCAGAGAGCCGCGCCAGCACGGCCGGCAGCGTGGATCTAGGCGCTTTGCAGGCGAGTCCGGCAGTGTCTGCGCTGCGCCAGCGCCGCGCTGAGCTTCAGTCGGAATACGCGAAGCTGCTGACGCAGTTCGAGCCGGGATATCCGGCGGCCCGTGCGCTGGCAGAGCAGATCAAGGTCCTAAGCAGCAACATCGCTCGGGAGGAAGGCCGCGCGGCATCTACCAGCCAGGGCAGCCGACAAAGTGAGTATCGCGCGGCTCTCAAGCGCGAACAGGACCTGCGTCAGCGGGTAGCGGCGTTGCGCGCGCAGTTTGACACGCAGCAGCGCGACACCATCCAATACAACATCTATCAGCGCGATGCCGACACGAACCGCGAATTGTACGATGCGTTGCTGCAACGATACAAGGAGATCGGCGTTTCGGGCGTGTCTGCCAACAACCTTGCTATCGTCGACGTGGCTGAGGCGCCGAACGCGCCGTCCTCGCCGAACCTTCCGCTGAACCTGGCGATAGCCTTGCTCGCTGGGATCGGTTTGGCGGGCTTGGCGGCGCTTGGTCTGGAGCAGATCGACGAAGGCCTGCGCGACCCGAGCCAAGTGAACCGGCTTCTGCAGGCCCCACTTCTCGGAAGCGTCCCGGCGGATGCAGACGAAAAGGGCGTTGCAGCCCTTGCGGACACCAAGTCGGCCATCTTCGAGGCATATCTCAGCATCCGGTCCAATCTCGCCTTCTCGACGGACCATGGCGTCCCGCGGTCATTCATGGTCACGAGCACCCGCGCGTCCGAAGGCAAGAGTACGACCAGTTATGCGCTCGCCACTGTGTTGGCCCGGACGGGCAAGCGCGTTCTGCTCATCGACGCCGACATTCGCAGTCCGTCAGGCCATGAGATGATGGGGGCTACGAACACGCGGGGGCTGACCAACTTCCTCGCCGGGGATGACGCTCTCGACTCCCTTATTGCGCCGGGGGCCGCGAACATGCCGGCACTGCTGTCGGCCGGTCCTCCGCCGCCCAATGCTGCGGAGTTGCTGAGTTCCGATCGCCTGGAGATGCTAGTTAATCGCCTCGTGCAGGAATACGACCACGTCGTGATCGATTCACCTCCGGTCCTAGGGCTCGCCGATGCCCCGCTCGTCGCGCGAGCGGTCGAAGGCTGCATCTACGTGGTCGAGGCGGAGGGTGTAGCAGTACGTGGCATCAAGTCGGCGCTGGATCGTCTTCGGTCGGTTCACGCGAACATATTTGGGGTCGTCCTCACCAAGCTGCACGCCAAACATGCTGGCTATGGCTATGGCTATGGCTACGGGGATACATACGGCGGGAAATAAGGGGATTTGCCCGGCTGCCTTCCCGCAGCCGGGCATTTCTCGGTTCGGTCGCGGCTAACGGCCCGGCCTTCTGTCATGATCAGACCGTCAGCTCGACGATGCCTTCGCCGCCGGGCCGCTCTTGCGCAAGCCGGTGCGGAGCCGTTCTCCGCTCAGACCTAGAGCGCCAGAGGGAACCAGGCATCTCTTCTCGCAACCATCGCAGGGGGCGTGTTGCGTGCTTGCGGCGTGGCGGCAGTTGAGCCGTCAGGTCCTGGGTTCATGCTTGCGACCCATGGTCTGCAGGGTGCCTTCCGTCGAGTAATCCGGTCGAGAGTCGGTGATCAGTCGAGGAGGAGTTCGAAGTACCGGCGACCGATCTCATCCCAGGTGTAACGGCGCATCGCGATCTCGGCCATCTCGGCCCCGCACGCACTTCGGACCGGTTCCCCCAATAGCTGCGCGAGCCCCTTCTTGTCGGTGAAATACGCAGCTTTCCCTTCTGTCGTGTATCTATTGTAGACACAGTCGAAAGCTAATACTGGCGTTCCAAGACTCATCATCTCGACCAACGAAGGGTTGGTGCCACCCGCGGAGTGGCCATGAATATATTGTGAGCAGCAGGAGCGGACGCGATACAACGCGCCAGCTTCGTATATGGGATCAGACAAGGTGATGTTGGGCGTGTTGCCGAACCGCTTGTGCAATTGCCTTCCGTGCTCGGAGTTGCTCCAATTGCCCACGGCGACTAAGCGGCGCCCGGGCACATCGGCAAACGCCTCGAGGATCATCTCGACGTTGTTTTCCGGCTCTATTCTGCACAGCATCAGCGCATAGTCACCGCCCAGCATGTCCGCAGCCGGTAAGGTGCTTGCTGCAGACGCGTGGTCGCCGCCATAGGCGATATCGACCGCGTCGCGACCGTAGCTCTGCGACACATGATCTACGATGCCTTGATTGTCGGCGACGATCACGTCCCCAAACCGGACAGCGACTTTTTCGCACCAGCGCAGGAATGCGGCTGGCGCGGGTGCCCATTTCGCCCGCTTCCATTCGAGCCCGTCGATGTTCACGACCAGCTTGGCGCGCGATAGGAGCTTGACGATCGGCAGCGCGATGGCGCCCGAGACGCCTAGTACAAGAATTGCATCGCTTCGCCGCCACGACGCCCACAGCAGCGACAATATGTCGTACGGCACGCTCCATACGCCGTTCGCTTTGATCGGCAGGTAGAGCAGCCGAGCGCCGTTATGACGCTCCGGGCGGGAGGGATATGCGGTGGCGGTGCAATACACTTCGACGTCGCAGGGCAGACCGTGCTTCGCGGCGTGAAGTGTCAAGTTCTCGACCAGCGTCTCGAACCCGCCATAGTTTGCCGGAATGCCTACGGTGCCGACGACCGCAATGCGTGGCCTGCTGCGGCGACTGGTGTCAGAAATCATGAGTTCACGCGCTCCGCGGAATGTCCGAAACGCCAGAAGGCGCAGGCAACGTCCGCATCGTCTCTTTGTAGCGGGACAGAAGACCGATCGCCCAAGCGATGATCAGTTCGACACCATGCAGCACACTCTTATTGTAAAGCCCGGTGATGACGGCTGTGCTCAGGAGCACAACGATAATCAGACCCCGGAGAATGCGATCCTCCAGGAGTCCACGCCCATCAACGGCCATTCCCATCAAGGCCAGGCGTAGGACCGCGACGGTGTAGATACCGACCCCCACGATACCGTACTTGATTAATACGTTGTAGAATCCATTGTGCAGGATCGGGAGAAAGCGAAACGGTTCGTCGCCGCCGATGTCGATCGTCGTTCCGAGGTCGACGGCTGCTCCCAGACCGTGGCCGAACAGCTTGCGTCCGAGGCTCGCATTATCGAACATCAACTGCGCGTTGTAAGCCTCAAAGCCACGCCAGTTGAGCAACATCTGCGTAGGATCAAAGCCATCCGTCAATAGCACTTCGTCGAGAGATCGGCGCAGTTTAACGGCGAGCGTCAATGGCCCTCCGTTATATTCGGGCAGCACTTGCCAGATTGCAGCAATGAACGCGCCGAAGACCAGTACTCCGACGATCGCCTTACGAGTGTTCGCAAGATACCCGAGCCATGCGAGCACCATCGCTAAAGCCGACAAAATGGTTACGCGAGAGTCACTCACCAGAATGGCTACGAGAAGAAGGCAGAGCTGGCCCCCCGTAGAGGCTCGACGCGAACCACTTGTACCTTTGAGCTGCTCAAGCAGGACTGGAAGTGCTGCAACGCTCACCAGAGGTAAGCGGAAGACTGAAGCGTCCGCCTGTCCCGGCGCCAACGGCGTTATCCCAAATATGAAGAATACACCGACAACAAGAGCTGCCGACAGAGTAGAGAAAAGTACTATACCTTTCAGAACAGGCATGCTGCTATCGGTACTATAGCCTAAAAGATACCCTAATCCCAGGCAAATACACAATTTGAAAGCATACCAAGCATCTTTCGCTGCCAGATACTTCTCGTTATCTCCCGCTACCAGCAACGCATAGGCGGCCATCAAGACAAACGGAAGGTACAGATTGGCCGCTCGAGCATTAGCTTGTGGTGAGCTTTGCAGGGCATACAAAAAGTAGAGCCCCGCAGCGAGAGCACTGAATGGTTCCGCTGGGAGAAGTGTCGCGCAAAGCGTGAAAAAGAGTACACGGGCGGGTGTTATTAGGCCCTTACGTTGAAGAGGTTGGTTTGAACCAATCAAGCTTGCCATCAACGTTCAGCCAGTTTTCGTGCAGGAAGGCCGCCCAGGATAGTCCGCGACCCGTATTGAGCGTTGACCAACAAGGCGCCCGCCGCAACGATATTTTGCGAACCCAGGGCTGAACCGTCCAGCACCGTGCTTTTGGCGCCGAACCAATTGTCAGCGCCAATTCTTATGCCCTGACCCGTGATGCCCTGACGGCGGATAGGCAGGCTGAGGTCATCCACTACATGCGTCTCCGGATGGATTGAGACATAGGGCCCGAACAGGTTATTTGCGCCGATCATCAAGCCATAGCCTCCACCGATGTTGCAGAAGGGGCCGAAAGAAACATTGTCCGCGATCGTCACGCCGGGGCACAGGAAGCTGGCGGCACCCGAGCATCGAAGGATCGAAAAATCTCCAAGGGAAAAGTTGCGTCCTAATCGGAGTTCGACGGTGTATCGCGCGTCCACTAGTGCATACGCACCGATCTTTGCCCAGCCATCTAGCTTTAGGTTCTCGATCCCTCGGATCCGAGCGCCTCGATCCATCGCAATGCGCCGTGGCAGACGGCCTCGAATGAGGAAGTACAAGGCGGCGCGAGACACCATAATTACCAAGCTTAGAAGCTCGGGAACGGTGCGGCGGGCAAATGCCGGCTCCATCAACGCACCTTCTTGCGATGGCGGATCGCAGCCTCGTACATATCACCCCAGAACCGCACTCGGGAACTCCAGGAGAAATGTGTAGCAGCGCCCTGTGTGGCGACCCTTAAGCGCCAAAGGGACGCACGGTCCGTTGCCAGCTGGGTTAAAGCGCCTGCGAGATTGTCGATCATTTCCGGAAGGTCACCGACCGGCAGCTTAACCCCTCGCCCTTCCGCCAGGCTGTCCCGCATCCCGCAAAGGTCAAAAGCGATGGTAGGCACGCCATAGCTCATAGCTTCCCAAATCGTGGTCGGGTGCCCTTCCGCTAGGCTGGTCACAACATGCAGATCCGCCGACTGGAACCGATTCACCGCTTCTTCGCGTGACAAGCGACCGTGCCAGGCGATGTAGCGATCCACTCCTAGGCTAACAGCTTCTTCTTGCGCATGTCCGATTAAGGGACCTGAACCAACCACATCCAGAGTCCAGCGAACGCTATCTTTTAGTTCCGCAAGTGCGCGCAGCAGGATTGTGAGCGCTTTGCGCGTTTCGACACTGCCAACCCATATGAGGTGAATTGGTTTTCCCGCCACTTCGTCGTGAAGCACCGAAGGAGGCTCACCCGGACCTACAATGCGCTCCGCGTCTGACCTGTTGTCTCCACCAGAAAAGGGGGCATCGATGATGCCATTTTCGGGAATCACGATTGCTGGCAGCCCATGCACACGTTGTATAGCGTCTGCATTTTCTGACGTGGCCGCAAGCAATACGTCCGCCCTGCGAAGCGCACGTCGAACACGCCAACTGAAGCGGAACTGTGCCCGATTTACAAAATTGCGTACAAGCGTCTGGGCGCCCGTTTTCCAGCTTAAGCCAAAAAAAGGCCGCGTGGGGCGAGAGGCAATGCCGCCTATCGGGCCCCAAATGTAAGGTTTATCGAGCTTCCATAGGTAGCCGGGCTCGCGAAAGCCGATCGGGCAAAGGTAATGTACCACGTCTATCTCATGTGTCGCAGATAGTCGTTTCGCGACCTTGAAAGCTTCGCGGTGCCAATGCCGGTATGCGAAGTAAAAGCTATAGGGTAGCCATCCAATGCGATTGAGGTAGTTTGCACATTTGGCGAGGAAAGTTGGTTCGATCGGTACGAACATCACCGGATTGACGAAGGTCGACCCGTCAACATCCTTCATCTCTTCCAAGTCGCCCATATGGTCGCCGGCGAGACCGTATAGTACGAAGAGCTCATGCTCACGCGACATGTTCTTCACGTAGTTCCACCCAACCGCATATTCAGATCCCCTCACGGGTGAAATGCTGTAGGCAAGAACCAAAACTCGGCGCTTAATTCCAGCGGCCATGCCGTTCTATTCCCCGACTAGGGCTCCGATCAAGAACCGTAAACGCCGTCGCGCGGTGCTCGAAACCGCGGATAACAGCAACTGCGTCAGGAAGCGGGTCGCCAACACGCGGCGTTTGCCGGTGACGTCGGCATAGGTCAAGAGCCCACGGGTTTCGTGCCGCAACACCGCGTCGCGCCCCTGCGCCGAGCCGAAGGCTTCATGCGACACGCGGATGTCCCCGAAATAAGTGGGTGGCGGTGCGATTTGGTGGAGGCGGCGGGCAAGCTCGGCTTCCTCATGATACATGAAGAAGCGCTCGTCGAAGCCGCCTGCCTGACGGAAGAGCGACGATGCTACGATGAGGAAGGAGCCGACCGGATACACGCGACGCTCCCAGCCCGCGGGTATCGGCGTGAACCGGCGATAAGCGCGCCGGAATTCGCCGATAACGGTCTTGTATTCCGGTAGCACGTCGAACCCATATATAAGACCCGAGGTGTCGCACTGCGCGACAGTTCCCCACATCGTGCCGTCCTGATCGGCAGCTATGGCGTCGATCCGGTCGACAAAGACGATGTCGGGGTTCGCGAAGATCAGAGTGTCGCCCTTTGCTTCCGCGGCGCCGGCATTGCAACCTGCTCCGAAGCCGTTGTTCCCGGTCTCGACGAAGGTGACACCAAAGCCAGCCGCGCGCAGGGGATCGAGCAATCGATCGATGTCGGACGCGCCGGAATTCTCCACAAGCACGAATTCGATCGAGTCCGGCGCGGTTCTGGCGTGCGCGGTGAGGAAGCTTTCTACATATGCCGGAAGATGCCTATGCGACCGATGGCTGACCGTCACGATCGACAATGCCGTCATTGCGCCCCTCCTCTTTTCGCCAGGCTGGTGAGCAGTTGGCCGGCCGCCGCTTCCCAATTGTAAATCGCTGGCACCCGTCCCCGCACCGCCTGGGCTCGCTGCCGCAATTCCGCGATATCCTCTACGGCGGCCCGCACGGCTTCCACGAATGTGTCTACCGAATTCCCGGTGAAATCCGGTCCTACGAACACGGGACGAAGTTCGCTAAGGGCGGTATTTTCGGCGACAACGCAGGGCAATCCAAGTGCGGCAGCTTCGATGACCGGAATGCCAAAGCCCTCGCACTCGGAAGGGAACAGGAACAGGTCGGCTTGTTTGTACATCGCCACGAGGGCAGCGTCATCGACTGATTCGTGCAGGTGGATGACGTCGGGATGGGCTCGCGCTAGCGTGCGGACTTCGTCGGCGTAGCTGTCGGCTCCGTGTCCCACCAGATCCAGAACCACCTCCACGCCCTGCTCTGACAGTTGAACGGCAGCCCGGATGCACCAGTCCTGACGCTTACGCCGCTCCAGACGGGAGACCATGAGCAAGCGAACGGGACCATCTTGCCGCAGGGCAGCGGGCTGTTCGCTCCCGTCGGTGAAGCGCGTGCCCACTGCGTTGATCACGATGTCGATGACCTCGGCCGGCTGCTGAAAATGCGCCGCGATGCGTCTTCTGGAATATTCCGAAACGGTAAGGACCGCATCGCTGTGACTGGCCGCCCAGCCGAACAGCGCACGCCGCAGTGCTCGGTAGCGCCAGCCGAACAGGTGGGGAAAGTCGAGGAAAAGCACGTCGTGAATCACGGACGCAGTCCGCGCCTTGGAGCGGAACGGTCGGACATACTGGCTGATTACCCAATCGGCCCCGGTTTCGCGACAGATCCTCGGCAGGCTGAGCGCATTGCGCCTAACAAAGCCTCCCCGCATCGCAGCATATCGATGAGGCACTTCCACGAATCGCTCGACCGCCGCGCGTGTATGCGCCGCGCAGATTAGTTCAACGGCGATCCCCTTCGATTTCGCTGCCGCGGGGAGGGCGTTCAACACGCCCGCCAGGAACGTGGTTGTTCCTTGCGGTCCGATGTCGAACGTATGGCAGTCGACCAGCAAGCGCAGCGGCATCGTGCCAGCCGTCACAAGCCAGCGGGGGCGGGAGCCCTCGACACCTGCGGGACCAGTGCGAGCCGCTGGAAAGAAATCTCGCTTGCCGAAGCGCGGTCTATGCCGCCGACGACCAGGGCCAGCCGCACCGCAGCACACCCCGCCGGTATGGTAATTTGGGACGAGGTGGCAGTAGCCGGAAGCGCCGGCAGCGAAGCGATGTTGGACGCCGTGTTGCCGAAGCAGGTGAAATCCCAGCGGCCCTGCAGCCCTTCGCTGTCCGTCGCACTCATTTGCTGAACAAGACGGTATGTTCCCGGCTTGGGGAAGATCACGCGGTAGATCGCGATCCCTTGTCCTTCCGGCCCTATGTCGAGCACCGCACCGCTGGCGTCGAGTTGAAGCTGGAATGCAGGATCTTCGCTCGTTGCCCAGGTGAGGGGTTGGAGGTCCGGTGCGCTCGATGCCTGCGAAGGCACAAGCTCCTGCCATTCGCGTGGCATGCCTTTTGCCAGACGGCGCGCCAGAACTCGGGCGGACTCGAACTGCTGCGCCGCGACGGCGTTTCGCAAGAGGCCGGCCTCGAATGGCCTCGTAAAGCTGGACGGCCTGTCGCCTCCATCGACCTCGATCAAGAGTTCGGCGAGCGCGGCTGGCGGTGCGTGACCTGTCGCAAAGTCGAGGAAGGAACGAACCCAAGGACGTCGCACCTTCACATAGCCGAACAAGCCTTTGCGGATGTCCGGCGTATCCACCGCCCCTGCCAGGATCGGGAACAGCAGCGGCTCCGCCTCGGGGTAGATGGAAAGTGCCCGGTCATAATGACGCAGCGCTCCTGCGACATCTTCCTGCCGCACCCGATCTTCGATCAGCCAGAGCTGCATAAGAAGATCGCGCCGGGAAATGCGTTCGGCGGCGCTCATGAGCAGGCGCGCGTGCTCCAGTCCTGCGCCGCTCGCATCCGCCTGCAGCGCAAGAATGGACAGCCCCGTTACGGACAACGGATTGCGCAACAGCGATAGCCGAGCCCGCTCGGCAAAGATCGCCTGCTTGGCAGACTTCATGACCCCAGCCTGCATTTCCCTACGATATTGTGCCCGTAGCGCCGGCATGTTCGATGGAGCCAAGCGGGCGATCGTATCAGGCCGGCTCGCAGCGAAGCTCGAGATGAAGGCTCCGCGCGCGGTGAAGAAGAGCGCCGCGACCGTAACCACGATCACGACGGCGCCGTATCGGCGGCGAACCGATGGGATCACTCTATCCATCATCTACTTAGCACCGAAGCCCGTCGAGATTATCGCCACCGTCCTCAGCAAGATCAAAACGTCGAGCCAAAAAGAGAAATAGCGGATGTAGAAGAAGTCCAGATAGACTTTCGAGCGTACGTCGGCCAGCTCGGCCACGTGACCTTGGCTTACCTGCGCCCATCCCGTCAGCCCCGGCTTTAGGATGTGACGATAGTGGTAGAAAGGGATTTCCTGGCTGTACCAGGAGGAGAGCGCCTCGGCCTCGGGCCGAGGGCCGATGAAGCTCATGTCGCCGGCCAGGATGTTGACGATCTGGGGCAGCTCGTCGATCCGATAGCGCCGCAGCACTCGGCCTACACGTGTGATCCGGGGGTCGTTGTCCATGGTCATGGCAACCCGGTGCGCCTCGGTCAGTGCTGGTGCCTCTTGCGCCACATGCATGGTGCGAAACTTCCAGATCATGAAGACCTCGCCACGGAAGCCCACCCGACGCTGACGGAAGATCGCACCGCCGCGTGAATCGAGGACTATCACGAGAGCGATCGCCAAGAGTACCGGCATCAGTACCAGCACCAGCACAGCCGCCAGCACGCGATCCACGAGCGATTTGAACCGAAGATACAGATCGTTGGGATTCAGCGATCCCAACGTATTTTCCGAAAGATGCTCGATCGGCGAGAGCCCGGTGAGCTGGGAGAACGCGTCAGGTGCGTGGTATACAGGCAGTCCCTGCAGGGCAAACGAAGCGACGGCACTTTCCCACTCATCGGAGAGTTCCGCACGAAGGTCGACGACGACGCCTCCCAAGTCCGGGAGCGGCTCAGACGGGCTCTCAAGCCGAATCCACTGTACGTTTCGAACTGCGGGCGGGTCGTCTCCACGCCCTCCTGGCACGATTCCCAGCCTCAGTATTTTATGCTCGGATATGGCAACCTGAGCGGCGGTGAAAAAGACGGCTGCCAGGATATAGGCGGTGAAAAGTTGCGGCCTGCTGTAATCAAACCGGAACATGAACATCAGCAGAGCCACCAACGCGAAGCTCGCGGACATGCTCATCAGCATGTACCCCGAATATGAGCCGGGAAACAGGTTCAGCCTGCGGAATGCAGCATACCCGACCAGCACGGCAACAAGGCTGCTGGCCAAAGTCGCCAACTGAATGTCAGCGACTTTTCCGTTGTTTAGCAGCCCGATGAACGCCACGAAGGGCACCAGGCAGGAAATCGCAATACCGATTGCCAGCTGGGGCTTTGTGGCCAACCAACGTCGGCTCCCGGCCTGGATGATAGATTGGCTGTTCAGGACCATTGTTCACCGGATTGGTACGAAGCGGTTGCGGGTCGGCGGGCTGACTGCCTGCGCTTGGACAACATTGCGACTATCACCAAGAAGCAGATGTTGCCATGCCCCTATCCTGTGCGCACACGAGGTTTGCTGCCGTGTGAACGGGGCATCGGGCAGTCATCGGTGGCATTTGAGCTACCGCGGCCGCGGCGCGCATTCTCACCCCGCCTTGTGACGAGCGAGGAAATCGCCGTACGCGGACTCGATACCCTCGCGAAGCGGAATCGTCGACGTCCAGCCCAGTCCTTCCAGCTTGCTGCTGTCCATCAGCTTTCGCGGCGTGCCATCGGGCTTGCTTGTGTCGCAAACGATCTCGCCATCGAACCCCACCACCTGGCAAACGAGGCGTGCAAGCTCCAAGATGGTCAGATCTACGCCCGAGCCAACATTCACATGCTCCTCGCCGGAGTAGCGAGCGAGGAGGAAGACACATGCGTCGGCCAAGTCATCCACGTGGAGAAACTCGCGCCGCGGCGACCCGCTGCCCCATAAGGTGAGCGAGGACTGGTGCTCCGTTTTCGCCAGATGCGCCTTGTGGATGAGGGCTGGTAGGACATGACTACCGAGCAAGTCGTAATTGTCACCGGGCCCGTAAAGATTGGTGGGCATCGCAGAGATGTAGTCGCGCCCATGTTCGCGGCGGTACGCCTGGGCCAGTTTGATGCCGGCTATCTTTGCTACCGCGTACCACTCGTTTGTAGGTTCCAGCGGGCCCGTCAGCAACGCGGATTCAGGAATTGGTTGCGGCGCGAACTTCGGGTAGATGCAAGACGATCCGAGGAACAGCAAACGGTTCACGTTGCTGCGATGCGCGGCCTCGATCGTGTTCGCTTCGATCATCAGATTGTCGTAGAGAAACGCGGCTGGGTAGCTGTCGTTCGCAAGGATGCCGCCGACCTTGGCTGCCGCCAGGAGGACGACGTCCGGTCGCTGCGCTTCGAACCAGGCGCGGGTCGCCGACTGATCACGCAAGTCCATTTCCGCTCGGCTTGCGGTCAAGATCTCGCATCGCTCCGTCGCGAGCCGGCGTACGATCGCTGAGCCGACCATGCCCCGGTGCCCAGCAACGAAGACTCGGCGCCCGGCCAGCGTTTCGGCGTTCTGCTGCTCCGCCATGGGCTTCACGCTCCTTTGGAAATCGGCGCGTCGCGCATTAGCACGAGATCCTCTCGCACCATTTCGCGTGCGAGATCGCGTACCGAGGTTTCGTGCCGCCAGCCAAGCTTCTCATGTGCCTTGGTGGGATCGCCGATCAGCAAATCCACTTCGGTGGGGCGGAAATAGCGTGGGTCCACTTCCACGAGGCACCGGCCGGTTTCGCTGCAATACCCCTTTTCATCGATGTCCTCGCCTTCCCAGCGGAGATGCATCCCCGCGTCGGCGAACGCCCACTCGACAAAGGTGCGGACCGTAGTCGTCTCGCCGGTTGCAAGAACGTAATCGTCGGGCTGATCCTGCTGCAGCATTAGCCACATCCCGCGTACATATTCGCGTGCGTGACCCCAATCGCGCTGAGCGTTCAAGTTACCGAGCCAAAGCTTATCCTGACGGCCCAGGCTGATCGCAGCCGCCGCGCGTGAAATCTTTCGCGTGACAAAGGTCTCGCCCCGCAATGGGCTCTCATGATTGAACAGGATTCCGTTGGAAGCGTGAATGCCATAGGCTTCACGATAGTTCACGACGATCCAATAAGCATACATCTTCGCCGCAGCATAAGGCGAGCGGGGATAGAAGGGGGTCGTCTCCCGCTGCGGAACTTCCTGAACGAGGCCGTACAGCTCGGATGTCGAAGCCTGATAAAAGCGGGTTTCCTTCTCCAGGCCCAGGATGCGCATCGCTTCAAGGAGCCGAAGCGTGCCGATACCATCCGCGTTGGCGGTATATTCTGGCGTCTCGAAACTTACCTGGACGTGGCTCTGCGCGGCCAGGTTGTAAATCTCGGTGGGCCTTGTCTGCTGCACCAGGCGAATGAGATTGGTGGAATCTGTCAGATCCCCATAATGCAGATGAAAGCGCGCGCCCTTTTCGTGGGGGTCCTGATAAATGTGCTCGATGCGTCCGGTGTTGAAGGAAGACGATCGCCGCTTGAGGCCGTGCACCTCATAACCCTCTGCCAGCAAGAGCTCGGCGAGATAGGCGCCATCCTGGCCAGTCACGCCGGTGATTAGCGCGACTTTGCGGCGGTCGGTCGACATAAACATCCTGTTCAAAATGCGCCTCGCGACTGAGGGGCGGCCAACAAGGCTGGTTCAAGGTCGGCCCTGCGGCCGGTACGCTCAAGAAGCGCTCGAAATCCCATTTGTAGAAGCGGACAGATCTGCGAGCCAGGCGTCGAGCAGAGGCAGTTCTTCGGCGCCGACGAAGCCCCCGTTGACAAGGGCGCGGTAGCAAGCGCGCATGGCATCGGGGATGTGCTCCTCACCCGCCTGAACTTCCACGGCTTCCAGAGCAGCGCGAATCTTGTCGTTGCCCAAATAGCCGCTGATCTCGTCCTCGAAATCGCGCATCAGATCGTGGTCGTTGCGTTCCTGCACAACGGTGGCCTCGCGGAACAGTATCGACCAGCCATTGGCCCAGCCGATCCGTTGCGCCACGAAGCTGCGCCAGATGTCGGTCATCCTGAAGCTGCAATAAGCGGGAAGGTAGAGGAGCGGAAAGGCCTTCCGATAATGGATCGTGTTCTGGCTATTGAAGGGGCACCAGGCTCCGTCTGCCAGCGCAACGCGGCGCTCACGCTCAAACTGAAACGGCAGCGGCAGCACCAGGCGATAGATAGCGTCGACGTCCGGATTGTCGTTGGCAAGTCCCTGTTGAATGGGAACGTCGACCTCCATGGACGACAGATCGGGTAAGTCGCCTTGGATCTTGTTGAGCGGCAAGCCGCGCGGCCAGATCATGGCATCCGTGTAGTAACGGTAAACGTTTACCCATCCGGCGCCGGATACCGCGTGGGCCTGCATCCGGCTAGGAAGCGGCACGTAAAATTCTTCGCTTGGAAAATTGTCGTCGTCAGTCTCGACGATGTAATCGACTCCGCGTGAGATCGCCAGAAGGTAGCCTATGTTCTTTCTGGCATAGTGTCTGGTCGGGCATATGGCCGCAAACTGTAGCCCTGACTTCAACTGATCGTCGACGCTCAGAAACTCACAGCCTGAAAGCGCGAAATCCGAAGGCGACTTGGTATCGCCAATTACGAAAAACGGCATCTCCAAGCGGGTGCAATCCTCGGCGATCTTTCGCATGACTGCGTTCGGCGCAGCGATCGATGTAAGCACCACGGCGCCAACTGGCCGACCATCGCGTGTTGAGTTCGCATTCATTGTAAACTTGACCTGCCTGACACGTGCTACACAGCGGAGCGCTATACTGGGAGCGTGCTTAGCCGCGCGGCGGGCTCAGTCAACCCGCCAGGATGCTGTGGCAGACGGCGCCTGCCTCCACGAGGCTTTCCGGCTCCATGGCATCCTGTCCTCAGCTTGCCTTTGAGAGTTGTTTGGCTAGGACGGCTCCGGCTTGGGTGGACGAAGAGGTGAGTGGTGGACGGAACTGACACGGTGGCAGTGATCTCGTCCGTCGGACCGGCACGGGCCAAAGCGACGTGGTCCGGAACCACTGCGAACATCGTCAGCGCGCTGGAGGCTGCCGATGTCTCTGTAACGGACCATGCGATCTCCCTCAGCAAGCCACGGCGCCTCGCCCACGAAGCGGCCGGGCGGCTACTGGGCTTGGGCTCGCGCCAACTGGAGCGAGTGGGGCCATGGCGCCAATACTTGCGACGCGCGGCAAGCGCGGCGGCGTCGGCAGCGGCAGCGCAGACGGTGCTGCATTTTGGGTCGAGCCACCTGCCGCTGATAACGTCCCGGCCAGGCCAGCGTCATTATCTGGTCACGGACTACAACCTGCATCTTCTGCTCACGAAGGGCGTGCTCGCGCAACAGGCTGGCACGCGGTACAAGCGGGAGGTGCTCGCCGCCGAGAGGCAGATCGCCGCCGAGATCGACGGCATCTTCACGATCTCGGACTATGTACGGGAGGATTGGCTTCAGGAGTACGGGCTTCCGCAAGAAAAGGTGACGACGATCGGCACCGGCCTAGGGCAGCCCGTCATGCTGGACGGCCAAGTGAAGGATTATGCCGCCGGGCATCTGCTCTATATCGGCCGGCACAGCTTCGACATCAAAGGCGGAGAGTTGCTGCTGCCCGCATTCGAGCATGCGTTGCGACAGCGGCCGGATCTCAAGCTGGTCATCATCGGCGACGCGGCCGATCCCAAGTTAGCGCGGCACTTGCCGACGATCCGTGCCAATCCGGCGATTGAGTTCCATCAGTCGGGAACGCCCCATTTCGTCGACCTGGTCCGCGGTGCAGCCCTCTATGCCGCTCCCGCTCCTGCGGAGCCGTGGGGATTGGTCTACCTGGAGGCGATGATGTGCGAAACGCCCGTGCTTGCGCTCGACCGCAACGCCATGCGCCAGCTGACGGACGGCGGACGGCTCGGCTTCCTCGTGCAGGACGCCGATCCGACGATCCTGGGCGACGCCATTGTCGCGGCGATGAGCGATCCGGACCGCTTGGGGCGCATGGGAAGAGGTGGCCGCGCGTTCGTGGAGGCGAATTTCACGTGGGCCAAGGTGGCGCGCACCATCATCGACCGGCTAGCTGCGGATCGGGCCCTCGAACAGAGGCGCTGCGCGGACGGCGCCGCAATGAGCCTTCCAACGTCACGGGCGATCCGCTAGTGGAGCGCGCCTTCCGACGGCACCCGCGACGTCGGCGATCGAGACCTTCCTGTCCACGGAGCACGCGATGCAGTTGAATATGCTTGCATACTTTGAAAACGGTGCGGCGCGCCAGCACCCGGACAAAGTGGCGGTGATCGACGGTGACAAGCGGGTCACCTTCTCGGAGCTGCAAAGCAATGCGCAGCGCTTTGCCGCGCTGATCATTGCGCGCGCCGACGTGTTGAACCAGCCGATCGCGGTGTACCTTCCCAAATCGGCGGAAGTTGTCATGGCGGATCTTGGCATCCTTCATAGCGCGAACTTCTACGTCAATCTGGATGTGAAGTCGCCGCCCCAGCGGCTCAAGAACATCCTCGACAATATCGGGCCGGCGCTGGTGGTGACGTCGCGCAGCCGCGAAGCCGAAGTCGTGGCCTCGGGCTTCCCTTCGGACCGGATCGTGTTCATCGACGACTTGTGGGAGAACGATGTTGCCGTGGACGCTGCGGCCCTGAAGAAGCGAGTTGAGCAGGTGATCGACACCGACCCGGTGTGCATCATCAACACGTCCGGGTCCACTGGCACACCCAAAGGCGTGGTGCTCAGCCATCGCGGCACCATCGACTTCATGGACTGGGTATTCGACACTTTCGAGTTCGACAGCAACACGGTGATCGGGAGCCTGTCGCCCTTCTACTTCGACATCTACACGCTTGAGCTGAACGTGTGTCTGGCCAAAGGCGCAACGCTGGTGATCGTGCCGGAAAATCTGGCGATCTTTCCCGCCAAGCTGATGGAGTTTCTGGCTCAGGCGCGGATCAGCTTCCTGTTTTGGGTTCCGTCGATCATGGTGAACATCGCGAATCTGGGCCTGCTCGACCGGATCGCCCTGCCGGATATGCGCCGCATCTTCTTCGCCGGCGAGGTGTTTCCGACGCGCCACCTGAACATGTGGCGCCGCGCCTTGCCGCAGGCACAGTTCGTCAATTTGTACGGACCCATCGAAATCCACGTCGATTGCACGTATTACATCGTGGAAGGCGATCTGGCGGACGACGAGCCACTGCCGATCGGCTATCCCTGCCGCAACTCCGACATTTTGATCCTCAACGAAGCGAACGCGGCCTGCCAGCCTGGTGAGCAGGGCGAGCTGTGCGTGCGCGGCTCGTCGCTGGCGATGGGGTACTGGAACGATCCGGAGAAGACTGCCCGCGCGTTCGTGCAGAACCCACTCAACACACGCTACCCCGAGCTGATCTATCGCACCGGCGACCTTGCGACTCGCAGAGAGAATGGCCAGATCTTCCTGACCGGGCGCAAGGACTTCCAGATCAAGCACATGGGCTATCGCATCGAATTGCCGGAAATCGAGCACCAGGTGCTCGGCATCGAAGGCATAGCGAACGCCTGCGTCGTGTACGATCACCCGAAAAAAGCGATTACCCTGTTCTTCGAGCCTTCAGGTGCCGATGTGCCGGCCGCGACCATCCGTCAGGCGCTATCGGCCGTTTTCCCGAAATACATGCTGCCGACCGCCTATCACTCGATGGACCGCTTGCCGATGAACCCCAACGGCAAGATCGACCGCAACGGGCTCGTGCAGCGTCTGGCCGAAGCCCACTGAGTGGAGAGTGTCGAGTCCTGGGATCGCGTCCAGCGAGCGATCAGCGCGGTTCGACGCGATCCTTCGGGCTATACGAGCAACCTCTACGCGTCTCCTGCCGAGGTGGAGCGTTGGTGCGCGCAAGGCGGGTCGCGTATGCTGATAGCGGAGGGCGCCGTCCTGCTGCTGCGGGCCGACCGCGACTTCGAGCGCGTATATCACGTCGCGGAAAGCCAGGCGGCGCTGGGTGCCGCATTGCGCGTGCTGCCGCCGAGTGGCTATGTGACGGATCTGGTCGGCAATGCGGACGGCCTGGAGGCAGTCCGTGCTACCTATGCCGGATCGGGATTCGAAGCATACGGCTTTCTTCAGCGCATGAGCCGGGCGAACGCGGGGGAGCCCTGTCCAGGCGGCGACGTCCTGGTCGCCACGGCGGCCGATGCGGCGGAGACGCACGCCTTCCTTGAGCGCCTGCTCGATCCCTTGGTGGAGCAAATTCCGACGGTGGATGAGTTGCGCCAAGAGGCTGCCGCCGGGCATCTGCTGCTCGTGCGGCGCGAGGGTGCAATACTCGGCATGCTGATGTTCGCGCTCAAGGGAGTCACCGGACACTTGCGCTTCTGGCACGTCGATGACACTGCCCGTGGCGAAGGAGTGGGCCGGCGGCTGTTGGCCGGCTTCTTCGAACGTTGTGCTCGAGCGCGGCGTCTGGTGCTGTGGGTAGTCGGGGACAATGATCGTTCTATCGCCATCTACCGGCACTATGGCTTCTCGCCGGATGGTCTTCTGGACCAGGTCATGATCCAACGAAGGGAACGCTAGACGTGAGTAAAGTCCTGGGCATCTTGACCCAAATCCGCCCGGAATTCGATTTCAGCGCGTCGGACGACTTTTTTGAAGACGGCCTGCTCGACTCGTTCGATCTGGTGACGCTGGTATCGGAGATCGATCAGACCTACGGGGTGTCGATCGACGGGATGGACATCGTGCCGGCCAATTTCGCCAATGTGCCCGCGATCGAGGCGTTGCTGGTCCGGAACGGGGTCACGCCGTGAGGCTTTCTTTCAGCGGCAAGGCGATCACCGGCATGGTGGCCGTCGTGCCCGCGAACGAGCGCAAGTTCGTCGACGAGATGGCCAGCTTCAATTTCTCGCCTGCGCGCTCGCTGAAGCTCGCGGAGGTGATGGGGTATGATCGTCACCGGATCGTCGCAGGCCCGGCATGTTCGTCCGATCTGGCGGTGGCGGGGATCGAGCATCTGTTCGACCGCGGCAGCCTGGCACGCGAAGAGATCGACGCGCTGATCGTCGTCACGCAATCTCCCGATTACCTGATGCCGGGAACGTCCAAGGTCATCCACGGGCGGCTGGGCCTGCACGACGACGTCTTCTGCCTCGACGTCAACCAAGGGTGCGCCGGATTTCTGATCGGCCTGATGCAGAGCTTCATGCTGCTCGACCAGCCGTCGATCCGCAAGGTGGTGCTGGTGAACGTGGACGTGCTGAGCCGCAAGGTCTCGCCGCGCGACCGGAACAGCTATCCGCTCATCGGAGATGCGGCGGCAGTCACCGTCGTTGAGCGGCAGTCGGATGCGAAGCCGATCGAAGCGAGCATCAAGATGGATGGCGGCCGCCGGGAAGCGCTGATCATTCCTGCCGGCGGGTTCCGCCAGCCGTCCGACGCGGGCACCGCGGAGATGATCGAGGACGCGGAAGGCAATTTCAGGTCGCTCGACAATCTGAAGATGGACGGTTCGGCGGTCTTCAATTTCGTCATGACGGAAGTGCCGGTGCTGATCGGCGGGCTGCTCGACGCGACCGCAACGTCGGTCGAGGACGTCGACGCTTTTCTTTGTCACCAGCCCAACAGGTTCATGCTGCACAAGCTGGCCGACAAGCTGGGCATCCCCCATGACAAGATGCCGAGCAATGTCGTCGAGAATTTCGGGAACTCCAGCGGCGTGACGATTCCGCTGGTCGCCGCCTTCAACTATGCCGAGCGGCTTTGCAGCGACACGATGCGGGTTTGCCTCTCGGGCTTCGGCGCAGGCCTGACCTGGGGGGCGATGTTGATGGACCTGGGGCCGCTGCGGTTCTGCGAGGTCATTGAATTTGAAGAGGAAGCTTGAAGATGGAAGAGTTCCTGACTGAAATGGCCGAGATCCTGGAGGAAGACTCCGTCGACGCTGCAGACGAACTGAACAGCTTCGAAAGCTGGGACTCGCTGGCGACGTTGTCGGTGATCGCGATGGCCGATGCGCAGTTCGGTGTGAACGTGACCGCTCAGGAGTTGAAGCCCGCGAAGACGGTGGGCGATCTTCATGCAATCATCGTCGCCAAGAAGGCGGCGTAAGTAGCAGTGGACGCCCACGTGAACCCCATGGACCTGCGCGGGCGCCACATACTCGTGACCGGCGCAAGTTCGGGCATCGGGCGGAGCGTGGCGATATTGCTGCACCGCCTCGGTGCCCGGCTGTCGCTGGTCGACCGCGACGAACCCGGCCTCGCGGCGGTCTGCGCGGAGCTCGGCGCAGGTGAGCCGACGATACCGCACGGAGCGGACTTGTCGGCCATCGAAGCGATTCCGGATCTGGTAGGGCGCTGCGTTGAATCCAGCGGCCGCCTGCACGGGGTTGTCCACTGCGCCGGAATTCAGGCGATCGTGCCTGTGCGAACGCTGCAGATCGAAGGCTGGCGCAAGATCTTCGCGGTCAACACCGAGGCCGCGCTGATGCTCGGCAAGACGATGTCGAGCAAGAAGGTATATGCGGGCGAGCATGGTTCGATCGTATTCATCTCGAGCGTGATGGGGCTCGCCGGGTCTGTGGGCGCGATCGCCTATTCGATGAGCAAGGCGGCGCTCGACGGCATGGCGCGCTCCTTGTCGCTCGAACTGGCGCCGCGGCAGATACGAGTCAATTCGATCGCACCCGGTTTCGTGCGCACGCCGCTTTTCGAGGAGACCGAAAAGCTGTGGGACGAGGAAGCGCGTAAGGCGGTTGAGGATCTCCACCCCCTCGGCTTTGGGCGGCCTGAGGATGTCGCCAACGCAGTAGCCTTTCTGATGGCTGACACGGGGCGCTGGATCACCGGGTCGGTCATGGTTGTCGACGGCGGCTATTTGGCCCGATGAACACGGAGATGGGAATGTCGGAACGGGCCGCCGAGCCTTATCTGCTGATAACGGGGAGCTCCTCGGGTATTGGGAGAGAAATGGCGATCGCTCTCTCGGGCGAGTATAGTCTGATCCTGCACGGCCGCGACGGTGAGCGCCTGGAAGCCACGCGTCAGGCATGCCAGTCTCCCGACCGGCATTTGTGCTGGGTGCGCGATCTTTCGGATCTTGCAGGGCTGGAAGCGGAGTTGCCGCCGCTCTTGGCCCAGAACGGCGCTAGAGTCGGGTATTTCGTACACTGCGCCGCGATGTTGAACGTGCTCCCCCTGCGCGCCATCAAGCCCGAGGATGCCCAGCAGGTCATGAACATCAACATACTGTCCGCAATGGAAATCACGCGCTTGCTCACGCGCAAGAACGTCAACCACAAGGCGCTGAAGAGTATCGTCTTCATCTCCACGATCGCGAGCCAGTTTGGCGCCAAGGGCTTTACCGCTTATTGCGCGAGCAAGGCGGCGCTTGACGGGCTGATGCGGGCGCTCGCGGTCGAGTTGGCACCCGAAGTTCGCGTCAATTCGGTGCTGCCCGGCGGGGTTCGCACACCCATGACAGAGGCGATGTTCGCAGACCCTGACATGCATCAACGCCTGACGCGCGACTACCCGCTCGGGGTGGGACTTCCTGAGGACGTGATCAACGCCGTCCGCTTTTTGCTGTCGGATCAGGCGCGCTGGATCACCGGGCACCCAATGGTGGTCGATGGTGGGCGGTCCGCGAATATTTCCGCATGACTCCTTTCGTGATTTTTGGCGCGGGCGGGTTCGCACGCGAACTGCTGGGCTGGATTGCGGGATGCGGCCCCGAGACTCGCGCGCGCTTCCAGGTTGCCGCCTGGATTTCGGAAGGCGACGATGTCGGCTCGGTTCTGCACGGCATTCCTGTCGTCACGCCCGATACCTGGGAGGGGCCTGCACCGCGCTTCGTCATCGCAGTGGCGGACCCGGCCACGAAGAAACGGGTCGCGATCGCGATGGCGGCGCGAGGCTGGCAGGCGGAGACCTTCATCCACGACACCGCTGCGGTGGGCTTGGCGCCGAGGATCGGTGCGGGCACCATAATCTGTCCACAATGCCGCATCTCGACCGATTGTGAAATCGGTGAGCACGTCCTGGTCAATTCGAGCTCCGGCATCGGCCACGACGCCGTCGTCGGAAGCTACTCGTCGCTACTTGGCGCAGTAAGCGTCAATGGAAACGTGAAATTGGGCGAGGGCGTGCTGATGGGAGCCGGAAGCATGGTCTATCCGGGCAAGAAAGTCGGTGACTGGGCGAAGATCGGTCTGGGCAGCGTGGTGCTTCGCAGCGTAGCTGCGAACGCCACCATGTTCGGCAATCCAGCTCGACGTATCGACCCTTCCTGAAAGTTGGCGACGCAGGAGTTAAATGCGCTCGCCGACGGCGCCATCGCTGCTCTCAGGACGCGTCGTCGCGCATCGTTCCTTCCGCATAATGCTTGGTCAGCGGCTCCGGGTAGCGCCGGATCCGCGGCCCCAGAAAACGCAGCCGCCGTGCGCGGTTCCAGTCCCCCGCTTCGCCATAGCGATAGCAATGCATGTCGGCCTCGACCGCCGCGTAGGAGCGGTGGTAGAAGATGCCAGACGAAGTGACGAAGCCGTAACCGAACCGTCGCGCTTCGTGGACGTACCACTGCGTCTCCCCTTCATAGAAGAACGAGTGATAGATCACGTCGGCGCGTTCCTGCTGTGCAAAGGCGACGAGCTTCTCGATGCGGTCTGGCGTGTACTCGTCGTCATGATCGAGATGCGTGATGAAATCGCCGCGCGCCATCTTGAGCATGGCGTTGAACGGTGCGTTCCCGGCAACCAGCCATCGAAGGCGCGGATCGTCAGGGTAATTGCCGCGTTCGGGAAGGTTCACGAAGCGCACGCGGGGGTCCTCCACCTCTCGCATCAACGCCTCGGTATTGTCGGTGCAATGATCCCCCACCACGACGATGTCGAGGTTGCGGTATGTCTGGGCGATGGAG
This sequence comes from Sphingomonas sp. IC-56, assembly GCF_021043375.1. Taxonomy (GTDB): domain Bacteria; phylum Pseudomonadota; class Alphaproteobacteria; order Sphingomonadales; family Sphingomonadaceae; genus Sphingomonas. The sequence goes on along the minus strand of NZ_JAJNDV010000002.1, from coordinate 314,494 downwards.
GATGCCACCGCCCGCTTCAGCAGCAGTTCGCCCTTGTTGTAGGTGGCGATACAGATCGTGACCATGGGCTCGGGCTTGTCGAATACGGCCTGATGCTCCGCGCTGCGCCGAAGCCGGCGAAACCGGAGCGCGTCCAGCACACCCACGTCCTTCAGCGACCGCCAGTCGTCCCTGAAGCGCGCCCTGGCGATCGCCAGCGGGCCGTTAACTCTGTCTATGAGGTTCAAGGGATAGCCTGTGAATTGCCGGATTGCGCGATGTATTGGCCATCGCGCAGATGAGGGCTGGTATCCCGCCAGCGCGCGCGGCGCAACCGGCACCGCCTGCTGGAACGCAAGGCGCCGAGCCGTCGCGGGGCGCAAAGGCACTTGCGCAACGCTCGCGATGGCCGCAATTGGCTGCCCACGTTGGAGACCTTTTCGTGCCACTCCATTTCGGCCTTGTTCCCGCTCAAGCCTCAGGATTCGCAACGCCGGCGGGGGGCCGTACGCAGGCGCACTCGTGTCGATAGCGCGCGCGGCCTCTGCCGGCTTGTGGAGTGCGGTGGACGTCATGGCGCGTCAGGGCGTCCAATTTGTCACTTCCGTCATCCTCGCGCGGCTGCTCGCCCCGTCGGATTTCGGGATCATCGCGCTCGTGAGCTTCTTTTCAAGCTTGGCGCAGGTCCTTCTGCAGGGGGGGCTGTCGACCGCGCTCGTGCAGCGGCATGACACGACCCGAGCCGAAGAGAGCGCCGCGTTCTGGGTCAACCTGATTGGCAGCGTAGCTCTGGCATGTGTGTTGATTGGCGGCGCTCCTGCGATCGCGGCCTTTTATCAACAGCCCGTGTTGCTGCCGCTGATGCTCGTCGCTGGCGCGCAGGTGGTGTTGACGTCGGCCGGCGCGGTTCACGCAGCCTTGCTGTCCCGCGAATTGGCCTTTCGGGCGCTCGCCAAGGTGGGGATTGCCTCCTCGCTTCTGTCGGGCGCGGTCGGGCTGGGGGCGGCAATCTCAGGCGCTGGCGTTTGGGCGCTGGCTGCGCAAGGCACCGTCGCAGCGGCCGCGTATAGTGCCGGCCTGTGGCTGGTGAGCGACTGGCGCCCTACGCTCCGATTCCGCATTTCGGAGCTTCGCCGGCTCTTCGGCTTCGGCGCCTGGCTGAGTGTGGCGAGCATCCTCGACGTTGTATATACCCAAGGTTTCTCGCTGCTCGTCGGTAAGTTGCACGGGGTGCGCGAGCTGGGTCTCTACAACCGGGCTTCAAGCACCCAGTTGCTGCCGAGCACCGTGTTTTCACTGATCATCTCGCGGGTGGCCCTGCCCCTGTTCGTGCCGCGCGTCGATGACCGCGACGCCACGCAGCGCGGGATGCGAATGGCAATCGGATTCGCGATGCTCATCAACGTGCCGGTAATGGTCGGGCTGGCGGTCATTCCCCACACGATAATCGAGGTCCTGTTCGGGAAGCAGTGGATCCCCGCGGCGCCGATCCTCGGCATCCTCGCGATCGGCGGCCTGTTCTATCCGATGCACGTGATCAACCTTCACGTGCTGCTGGCGCAGGGTGATTCACAAAAGTTCCTGCGGATCGAGATCGCGAAGAAGGCCGTTGGCATCGTCCTGGTCGTGATCGGGAGCATTTTCGGGATATACGGCCTTGCGTGGAGTCAGGTGTTGGCCAGCGCCGTGTCGCTGCTGTTTAACGCGGGCGCGAATTCCAGGTCGCTGCAATATGGACCTGGTCGACAGTTGGCGGATCTCGCCGGGGTCTTCTGCTGCTCGGCCGCGATGGGCGCAGTCACCTGGGTGGCTTCACGCTACCTGCTGCTGGCCCCCCTCGCTGAGGTGGCCGTAATCGTGCCGATCTCGGCCGCGACCTATTTCGGCTGTGGCTTCGTTCTGCGGATTCGCAGCTTCATTGAGGCCTGGTCCGTGGTGATGATTCTCCTCAAGGGGAGGGGAAGCCAGCCAGCCGCTGCCTAGGAAGGGCCGCTCGTCTTTGGAAAACCGGGACGCTCCCAGCGTTCGGGCCTAATCGGCGGCGCGATGTTGATCTTTCCGGACCGGACTCGCTAAGGCACCTGCTATGCCGGGCCCAAGTCAACACGGTGAGTTGCAGTCGCGATGATCGTGAACCACCTGAACCCCTGCCGGGCGATGCGTTTCAAGGAACACCCGCACTGATGACAATCCCTCTGAACGACTTGAAGCGGATCGCCGAGGCTCACGGGGCAGCGTTGCGCGAAGTCATCGCCCAGGTCGTCGACTCTGGCTGGTGGCTGCTCGGCCCCCGCACCCGGTCGTTTTGCGAGGCTTTTGCCGAGTATGTCGGCGGCGGCGAATGCATCGGCGTCGCAAACGGCACCGATGCACTGGAGCTCGCGTTGCGCGTCGTTGCTGCGGATTCGCGGTTCGGAGGCGGTTCGGAGGACGGGGAACTCCCCGAGGTCGTTCTGACCGCCAATGCTGGCGGCTACTCCACCATCGCGTGCCATCTCGGGGGCTTGCTGCCGGTATATGTGGATATCGATGCTGATACGCTGCTGCTGTCCATTGACGCAGCCGTTGCCGCTACGTCATCGCGAACCCTCGCGGTCGTAGCCACGCATCTGTATGGCGGCCTTGTCGACGTGCCGGCGCTGCGCCGTGCGCTCGATAGGGCGGGCCGGCGACACGTCGCGATCATCGAGGATTGCGCGCAGGCGCATGGGCTTAGGGGCCGCGACGGCATGGCCGGCAGCTTCGGCGATCTGGCGACCTTCAGCTTTTACCCGACCAAGAATCTCGGCGCGTTCGGCGACGGCGGGGCGGTCCTCACGCGCGACGCCGATCTGGCCAAGGCGGTGCGCACGCTTCATCAATATGGCTGGTCGCGCAAATATGCGATCGACACGCCTTATGGGCGCAATTCGCGCCTGGATGAGATTCAGGCTGCCGTGCTTCACAGCTTGCTTCCACATCTCGACGGCGCCAACGCAGCGCGGGTCTCGATCCTCGACGCCTATGCAGACGCTGCCCCGGCGGGCGTTTCCGTTGTTCGCAGCCCGCAGGGAAGCGTTGCGCATCTGGCGATCGTTCGCACTCCTGCGCGCGATGCATTGCAGGCCCATATGACGGCAAATGGCGTCACCACCGATATTCATTATCCAATCCTGGACTGCGATCAGGCTGGCCTCGCAAAGTTGCCGTTCCACGTTGCTCCAGGCGATCTGCCAAACAGCCGTGCCGCCACGCAGGAAATTCTCACACTGCCCTGCTTCCCGACGATGCGGAAGGACGAGATCGCCAAGGTGTGCGACGCCCTTGCCAGCTTCAAGGCCGCTTGACGTGACCTTGGGCCAAGTCCGTCGGCGCGAAGCATCTGACGGCCCCGTGGCGGTCGTGCCGGGACGGCTGTCGCTCATCGTCCCGGTATACCGCAACGAGGAAAACCTGCCGGCGCTCATACAGGCGCTCCACGACCTGTCTGACCGCACAGGAGGGCGGCTGGAGGTGGTATTCACCATCGACGGCTCGCCAGACCGGTCTGGCGAGCGGCTCGCGAGCCTTTTGCCGACGTTGCGGTTCCCGGCGCGCGTGGTCTTCCACAGCCGCAACTTCGGCTCCTTCACGGCTATTCGGACCGGGATGGAGATGGCCTCCGGAGAGCTACTGGCCGTCATGGCGGCGGATTTGCAGGAGCCGCCCGAATTGGTGCTGCAGTTCTTCGAGATACTCGAGACCGGAGAGACCGATGTCGTCTTCGGTCAACGCGACAGCCGGCGGGACGGCCGCGTCAGCATGCTTCTTTCGACGGCGTTCTGGAGTTTCTATCGCCGGTTCATTGTGCGCGACATTCCTCCGGGCGGGGTGGACATGTTCGCCTGCACCCGGCAGGTGCGTGACGTCATCCTTTCGATCGAGGAGCCGAACAGCTCACTGGTCGCGCAATTGTTTTGGGTGGGGTTCCGCCGCAGCTTCGTTCCGTATGCGCGCCGCCCGCGAGCTGTGGGCGAAAGCGGCTGGAGCCTGAGCCGACGATTCCGGTACATGCTGGACAGCATTTTCTCATATTCCGACCTTCCAATTCTGCTGGTGCTGTGGATCGGGGTCGCCGGCGTCGCGCTCAGTTTGCTGTTCGCGATGGTGGTGATCATCTCTCGGCTGGCGGGCTTCATCGATGAGCGCGGATATTCGACGATCGTGTTGATGATCACCTTCTTCGGGTCGCTGTCGCTTGCCGTTCAGGGTGTGATTGGCTCCTACCTGTGGCGAACCTTTGAAAACACCAAGCAACGGCCGCTTCGCATCATCAGCGGCGTCATCGAGAGTGACGGGCAAGCATGAACGAGTCTTCACCGACGCCGGTGCCCTTTTTCCATCCGCAGGCACTCTGCGAGAGCGAACATATCGGCGCGGGAACGCGAGTTTGGGCGTTCGCCCATGTTCTGCCAGGTGCGAAGATTGGGGGGGACTGCAACATCTGCGATCACGTCTTCATCGAGAATGATGTCGTGGTTGGAGATCGCGTAACGGTGAAATGCGGTGTTCAGCTCTGGGATGGCCTCCGCGTTGGCAACGATGTCTTCATCGGTCCCAACGCGACTTTCACGAACGATCGCGTGCCGCGCTCCAAGCAATATCCCGAAGCGTTCCACCAGACGGTGGTCCACGATGGGGCCTCCATCGGTGCCAATGCGACGATCTTGCCCGGGGTGACGATCGGCCCCGAGGCGATGGTCGGCGCTGGCGCGGTGGTGACTCGGGATGTCCCCGCACGCACAACCGTGGTGGGCAATCCGGCGCGGATCATCGGCTATGCCGCGGCAGGCAACATCCTCTCCGGGGATGCCGCCAGCATCACCGGCCGCACGCTTGATTCAACGCCTGGCGCTTCGCTGAAGCTGGATGTACGCGGATGCACCGTAAGTCGGCTTCCCAGCTTCACGGACATGCGTGGAAAGCTGCTGCCGCTGGAAAAGGATCGCGGCCTGCCGTTCGCTCCGGCGCGGATCTTCAGCGTATATGGCGTCGCGCGCGATTCCGTGCGCGGAGAGCACGCGCATCTTGCCTGCGAACAGTTTCTCTATGTGGTTTCCGGGAGTGTGTCCGTCGTCGTCGATGATGGCCATCGCCGTGCGGAAGTGACGCTGGACCATCCCACGATCGGCCTCCACATACCTGCCCTGATCTGGGGCGTGCAGTATAAATTCTCTCCCGGGTCGGTGCTGATGGTCGCGGCATCCTTGCCCTATGACGCCGAAGATTATGTACACGATTACGAACGGTTTCTGGTGCTCGCCCGCGGCAATTCGGCATGAGCACTAAGCTGCTGGGGCAAGCGGGACGCTTTCTTGTCGCCGGTATCGCGAATACCGTCATGACGCTGGCGATATACCAGCTTCTTCTACTGGTCCTTCCTCCTCGCCCGGCTTACGCCGTGACCTGGGCACTCGGCATGATCTTCGTCGCGGCCGTGTATCCGTCACGCGTGTTTGGGGTTGGCAGGCCGACCTCCGCGATGCGCATTGGCGTGATCCTCGTCTATATCGCGGGCTTCGCGAGCGGGCTGGCGCTCATCCAGCCCGTTGCGAGGCTCGTCGGCGCGCACGGGGCCATTTTCCCCGTGCTCGTCTTCACGACGCTCTTCAACTTCGTAGCCATGCGAGCCGTGATCGGCCTGATCGGGCCGCGTGGCGCTATGATCCAGTCGGCGCCCAGAAAATGACGGGTGGGTGCTCCGGCGCCGGGCCGTAGCGAAGCACGGCCGCCCGCCGGTACCCCCCCGAGCGAGCGAGGCGCGCAATGGCGGGGTGCTCGGTAAAGCGCGGATCGATCGGTCCGACGATCCACGCCCGCTTCCGTTCTTCCGGCGTCATGGATTCCCAGGCAGCGGCAGCAAGGATGCCCGGCTGCTTGGAAAAATGGATCATCCACGGGAAGAACGGCGCACGCGCGCCCAGCAGCGCGACGGTTCCAGGGGCGACGCCAGACAAATCGAGGACCGGGGTGCTGGCGCCGATTCCCTCCTTCCGTGCCAGTTGCTGAAGATCGCGCGCATAAGCTGCTGTTGCCGCATCAACGCGCAGGCGGCTGCGCGTGAAGGGTGCGTCCAGCATCTCGGTCGCGGCGAATACGGGCGAGGGCTGATTATACGGCCGGTAAGCCGACCACGCCAACAACACTAGGCAAAGCGCAATCCATGCGAGTTCCGCCAGACGTGCCATCGTTTGGGGAAAGCATAGCCGTACACACAGGACTGCAGCGATCAGCACCGGGAACAGCGACATGCCCGCTTGCCGTAGAAGGTCATTGGCCGTGCCGAATGCAACCAAATAGGGGACGACGGTGAGCAAAAGGATCGGCACATATCGCGTGGGTGCCCGCAGGATCGCGGGGTTCAGCGTGACGCCCGCTCCGAAGGTGGCCAGCAACATGCCTACTACTGGAGTACCTATGGCGATGGTCCATGGATCGGTTCCGTATACCAGCCCCCTCCGCAACAGCAGGGCGAACATCGCGGCGTCGAGAAGAAGCGCCGCTGCGTTCAGAGCAAGAAAGATCTTTGAGCTCCTGTGCTCGCTGGATTTCAGACTTCGCGCCGCTGCAATGACGCTCGCAGCCAGAACGGCAATCGCCACGAACAGATAGGGCGGCGCGTGGATCACGGAACCGAGCGTCTGCGCGACCAGTGAGAAGGTGGAGTAGTCACTGCTCAATACGGCTACGCCGGCCTTCACCCTGTCGAAGAAGGTAGGCAGGCTCATCACGCTTAAGATGGAGATCAACACCGGCACGATCGCCGCGACACCGGCGATCGAGCCTCGAGTGAGAGCGGTGCGCAGGTCTCTCCGCGCGAGCACCAGAAGCTGCAGGGCAACGAAAGCGCCGGCTAAAACCGCGAAAGTTGGCTTGCCTAGAAAGGCGAGAGCGCCGCCGAACCCACAATAAAGCGAAGGTAGCCAATCGCGCGTGCGAGAGCCACGGTCGTGCGCAGCCCAGCCGAACATGCCCGCAAGCACCAGTGCTGCGCCAGCGTTCGCCAGCATATTGTAGCTGGGGGTCACGGCCCACAGGACGTAATAGAGCGTGCCGGCCAGCGCGCCTGCGATCGGGAGTAAGGCCAGCCGAGCGTCGGGCGCGACTACCCGGTAATAACGCTCAATTGCTGCGCCCATGATCGCTCCGGTGCCGATCAACAGCGCGATGCCGAATAGTCGGAGCGCGATGAGAGATCTTCCAAGCGCCGCGTAGATGGGGTGCAGCAGAAGCCCGAATGGATGAACGAGGGCATCATACGCGTTCGGGTCGTTGATCCAGCTAATATAGTAGATTTCGTCCCATAGCCCGATGGAGAACGGTGTCGCCGCGATTAGCGTGACGACCGTCAGCAGCAGCGCAACGCCAAATGGCGCATACGCGTCAGATTTGGATATGGAAGCAGCTGTCATCAAACCTCAGGCCTTTTCGATAGTGCGAGCGTGCGTATCCTAATACGCGCACCGCCCAGTCAGCATATGTCCGTTACGACTGTGTGCGACGGGTGGTAGCTTGAATGGCCAGGAAGTCTACCAGCCAGCGTGCCGGACATCTGCAACGCAGCCGGGTCGCGGCGCAAGGGCATCGCTACTTCCCGGAGGATGCGCAACGATGCGCGCCCCAGCACGGCGCCATTGCCGACAAAAGCAGCGGCGTGGCTGGTTGGTGCGTCAAGGCGCCAATCCGCAGCGGTAGACGATAACTGACAGAAGTTATCATAAACCGATGTCTCACACTGCTTTGTCGCGTATTCCTCCGATCGACGGCCTGCGTGCATTCGCCGTGGCGTCGGGAGCGACCCTGGGGCATTAAGCAGTACGCTGCTGCGGCGCGACGTTTCGCTACCCCGCACAACAGCTGCCACGCTGGTTTTTTGACAGAGGTGCGCCTATCGGGCTGCATGTCCGACACCTCCCGTAGATCTGCCCTCGCCGCGTTCGCGGTCGCGCCCTTCGCCGCTTTCCACCCGCAGGAGGGCGCCGCGGCCCCTTTGGGAGGCCTGTCGGCCGCGACGTCGGACGCTGTTCGCTTTGCGCAGCAAGGGGCGGGCGCCGTCGAACGAACCCTTCAGGACAAGGCGCAAGAGCGGGTCTCCGTTGTCGATTTTGGCGCTCGGGGACATCCGGTCGACGACACCCGCGCGTTCGCTGCCGCGCTTCGCCATGTCCGCAGCAAGGGTGGGGGGACGGTTCACGTCCCGGCCGGCATCTTTCGGGCCAACGTCACCTTGGTGAGCGACGTTGTGCTGGATGGAGCCGGCATGGACCAGACAGTGATCGTCGCCGCGGACAAGACGAAGCATGTAGTGCGCGGCCCGACGAACGAACCGCTCGTCCGAAGCGGTCTCCGCAACCTGGGCGTTCACGGCGACAGGTCTGGCGACGCGGACGGCATCAATCTGGTTCCGCCGGGTGACAAGTCCTTCTGGTTCGACACGATCTATATCGAAAACGTCCACGTCCTTGGTCACGGACGGCACGGCATTTATGTGCGAGGCACCGCCTCGGACGGGCCGTTCGTACAGCATCTGATCCTGCGCAACGTCACTTCGGACGAAAACATGCGCGAAGGCCTCATGCTCATGGGCGCCGTTTTCGAAACCGAGTTCACGACAGGCTTTTTGACGAACCCGCACACCGCCGATGGCAGCTGCGCGGGAGCGACCCTCGCTTACTCACCCGACAGAGGCGGCAGCTATCCGGGGCGCGTGGTCATGTCCAATGTCGCGTTCGCCAACGCTCGCCCGCATCTCGCATCGCCAAACCCGCAGCGAGACGGTCAGAACCACGCTCCCGCGCTGGCGATCGGCGCAGTGATGGGGCTCACCCTGATCGGCTGCAGCTTCGAGTTCGCGGACCCGGCGATTTTCATCGACGATTTCGTGTTCGCTGGGCAGATCACCGCCATCGGCTGCTCGGCTGGCGTCATCAATCAGGTGCAGAGCATCGTCCGCACCTACAAGTCGAATGCTGCGGTCTTCCTGGGGTGGCGCGTTCTGGCGAACTGCGATCAGTTCCTCAAACTGGAAGGCGGCTATTCCAGCCACTCTGGGTTGATCAGCGAAGCGCATGACTTCTCGGCGACTGTGCGGACGCACATCAACCAGGGAGAAACCTTCCATACCACCGTGGCTTCTGGCGCGATACCGGCACAACGAAAGCTGATCGCGTTGAAGGCGGCCACAGGCAAAGCGGGTGACGAACTCAAGACCATTCATGATGCGCGGAGCGGAACCGGCCTCCTTGTGGACGGCCAGGAAATCACGCTCATTCCCTACGATGATGCAACGATCATCAAGATCAAGCATCGTGCCGGCAACATCCTGCTTGCAAAGCAGGAAGAGCTTGTCTTGGCCGGCTCACGTCCGTTGACGTTGGTATGGTATGGACAGCGGCAACGCTGGATCGAAAAGTGAGTGGCTTCGGCTCCACGCGTGGCCGCCGACCGAAACCGCTTCGTGCGGTAAGCATTGGATTGGCGATCTAACTTATCCGAGCCGCGTTGGGTGCGCTTCGAGGGATAAGAGACGGAAGCATTGACTTCGTCGCTACGCCACTAGGGTCAGGACCCATTGATGTGAGAGGCGCGATCTGATTCAGGCTCTACGAGGAGACTGGGCATGAGCGACCTGTATTGGCTGACGGAAGAGCAGATGGCGCGTCTGAGGCCCTACTTTCCCAAGAGCCACGGCAAGCCGCGGGTCGACGACAGGCGGGTGCTGAGCGGCATCGTTTTCGTCGACCGCAACGGGCTGTGCTGGCGGGATGCGCCGAAGGACTATGAGCCGCATAAGACGCTCTACAACGGCTGGAAGCGCTGGGGTGAGATGGGAGTGTTCGTCCGCATTATGGAGGGATTGGCTGCCGCTGGTGCCGAACTGGAAACCGTCATGATCGACGCGACCTACCTGAAAGCGCATCGCACGGCATCGAGGCTGCGAGTTAAAAAGGGGATCTCGGGCGACTGATCGGCCGTACCAAAGGCGGCATGAACATGAAGCTTCATGCTGTCACCGATGCCAACGGCCGCCCCTTGAGCTTCTTCATGACCGCCGGGCAGGTCAGCGATTACACCGGCGCGGCAGCGCTGCTCGACGACCTGCGAAGGCGCAGTGGCTGCTCGGCGGCCGCGGCTACGATGCGGACTGGTTCAGGGATGCCTTGCAGGCCAGGGGCATCCAGCCCTGCATCCCAGGTCGCAAATCCCGGATCGAGCCCGTCAGATACGACAAGCGTCGCTACCGCGCCGCATCGGCATCGAGATCATGTTCGGCCGCTTGAAGGACTGGCGCCGCGTCGCCGCCCGCTACGACCGGTGCCCGACGGCTTTCTTTTCCGCCGTCGCTCTCGCCGCCGACCGTCATCTTCTGGCTCTGATCAACGAGTCCTGACCCTAGTAGTCGCAGAAGCACTCCATGCGCTAAGCCCCCGATATGTACTTGCTCCTATTCCGCATATCGTTTTGGGTAGCAGGTGTCTTCACCTCCGTCATGGCCACGCTTCCCCACGCCCGAGGCTTGCCGGGCGAGCCTCGGACAAGGTGCAGCATATTCTCGCGTTCGTGGTGCTCACCATCATGGGAAGCGCTGCCTATTGGGAGCCCCGCTCTTACATCAGCCCTGTCGGCCTACTGGCCTTCGGCGCATTGATCGAAGTAGTTCAAGCGTACCTGGAGTTTCATCGATCATCTGACCTTCGCGATTGGATTGCGGACGCTGCGGCGGTTCTAGTCACGTTCGGAGTGGTTACTGGACTACGCGTGCTGCAGCGTCATTCGCCGTGGAAGGTTGACGGTCCTGATCAGGGTTGCGCTTCCTGAGTATCAGATATGGCACGGCTTCTGCGGAGAAAACCTTGCGTGCCAGCTCGGAGGCAAAAGGCGGCGCATGGTCTCCATAGATGAACACAACGTCAGGCTGAACCTTGGCGTTATGCAGGGCGAGCCCGAGTTGTGCCAATGAGCGCTGGAGTAATTTAGCGTAGCCACATAGCGAGCTGTTCTCCGCGAAAATCGACGAGCAAGACCCAGGTTCGGCATCGAGCACCGGCAAGTGAGAATCCAGTGTCATGACATGCACGAAGCGCTTCTGCCCATCGAACAATCCTATCGCACGGGAGTACACGCGTTCATCGCAAGCTGCGTTGAAGGCCGTCTCGGGGCAGGCAGTCACCGCCGGATCGGCTGCTGCCAGATCGTCGTAGAAGAAGCTCTGCCGAAAACCCATCGCCGGGTAAACCGCCCAACGTGAATAGAAGCGCCCGCCGTTGCCGTGTAACGCCACCGTGTCGTACCCACGCCGGCGCAACTGAGACGGGAGGCACTGAGACAATTGTCTGAGCACTCCATCCTGCGCAGCGTTCCCGAACAGGCGCTCCCCGCACAATTCCCGCACCTCACCCTGCAAAGTTGCACCGAAGTAGTCGTGAGCACCTTGCTCGACCTTATAAAGTCCTCCCAATTCCCTGATGAGCGGCTCGATGAGCGCAGCCCGGCGGTTCGGTTCTCGCGCGAGACCGAAGGACTCAAGGCTGATTGACAGAATTTGAGGCGGAGGATTGTGGCGGTCGACATCCGAGTACATGGTCTTGCGGTGGAATGTCTGGAGGGAACCACCCTGTACAGCGCCGTTCAGGTAAATCGGTGCGATGCTCGGGATCGCCGTTGTGATCAGGTTTATCCCCGCTGTGCCGTCGCGAAATCGCGATGTGCCGATCTGGGTATCAATCGCGAGGAGGACTACCAGCAATGTAGGAAGGGGCCAGAGGGCGAACGGCCGTCGGCGTTTTAGCCCTAGTGGCAGGCTGACCAGTGCTGCTCCGGCAAGGAGCAACGCGGCGGTCGGAACGATGACCGACCAAGGGAGATCCTGATAACCCTGTAGATACTGCGGAAGCGCGTCGGGCCCCCAGCGGAACCTTCGCCCTATGACAAGGACGGCGTCGCAGCAAACGGCGAGTAGAGACAAGAGGAACGTACCAATTGCGGCGAACCACCGCGGGGCTCTCAACCTGAGCGCAGCCCACAAGAAGATCGGTGGAAGCGCATAATCCGCCTGGAAGTAGGTAGCCTCACCCGTTCCCGACAGCAGCGCAACACGAACAAGATTCATAGCTAAGAAGATGGAGATGGCCACTCCGTAGTAGCCAGTTTTAGTGAACTTCAATCGTAGCTCCGGTAATCGTTGGCTGCCCCTGGTAGGTCGAGGCTCGAATCTAAACGTAGGAGGGGTACTGGGCGAGCGAAAACCGCGTCGAGCGCATCACTCTCTCTCTCCGGAGCTACGCATCCTACAAGCCTCACCGAGCGGCGGGAGCCGAGGGCAGCACCTCAGCTGATTCTGGCTCAGGCACTCCAGATCGTCAGCCAATCTTGCGCCGATGACTACAGTGCATGCATGTCTGCATTCCGACGTATTTATGACTTGCCTTGAAATGGTGCTTTCGTCCGAAAATGCACTTCAAGTAGCGAAAAATCCGCATGCTTCGCCCAACCTCTCGCAGCAATATCTGTGTGACTCACTCGCAGTCAAGATGGCGCGCAACCACTTGAGCGCAGGCTCCCGCCTTCCTGACTGAACTTATCTCACCCAATGACTCGTCGGGTGGTGGGGCTGTTAGCGCTTACCAGCAGCGCTACCCGCAACGGTTAAGGCTCGGCGAGTGTCGCTTGGATCGTTTGCGCTGAATACAAAGCTCCCGCCGGCTTCTTCAGCCGCAGGGCCGCCTAGAAGGAACCCGGCGCTTCCGCCGGGCAACTGGAACGACGCTGCGCCACCAGAGAGGTTGCCCTGCGCCTCGAACTGTAAGGTGATCGGAGCGCCACAAGTTACCCGGCAATCAAACTGAGTACCCTGAAACACAACTAAAAGCCTTGCCGTGTTCGCCCCGAAGTTGACTTCAAGGATGAAGGTTCCTGTCAGCTTATACTGCGCACCCTCGAAATCGCGTGGGAAACTCGCCGGACTGTCTCCGGTGGCGCGGCCGATTAGCGGGCCTGAATAGCTTGCTGACCCGCCGCTAGGAACACCTGCGACAGCTGTCGGGAAGCCGTATGCGAAGTACCGCGCGTCATACTGCTGCCTTCCCGTGAATCGGTCGGCAGCGGCACGGTCCACGCTGCCGAAGGTGAGATAGCGTAAGCTTGGAGGATTGGCCGCTTGACTGGGTGTGAAACGGTGCAGTCCCCAGGTCGCTGCGTTCGAGCGCTGAAAAGTGAAGGCAGCGCCGTAGCATGTCACGCTGTTATTCTCGTCACAGGCGGCCGTGCTATTGGCCGCGAACGCAACGTCTTCGCTTTGAGCGATGATGAACCCGTTTTCGATGCGGTAGGTGTAACTACCGTCTGAGGCGGCGTAGCGCAGCAGCGTACCATCCGCCGGCGCTATGCTCTTCGTGTTACGAATATTCTGGCCGTTGGTGTCGTACAGGTACTGCAGCGCGGCAGCGATGGTCACGAATGTCTGATCGGACCGTAGCTCCAGCAAGTTCGTGTTGGCTGTGGGTGTGGGCGTCGGGGACGGCGTTGGAGTTGGCGCCGGGATTGGAGTGAGAGTCGGCGTTGGCGTCACCACTGCACCGCCGCTATCGGAATCCCCTGACCCGCAAGAAGCCGTTGCGAGGATCAGCATCGCGCTCACGATTCTTTTCATGGTGATCAAATAGCTGGTGTTCAGTGGAGAATGCAAAGTTATATTGGCACAAGCCAGAGGTGGCGCGATGGCGATCCAGCCGCTCGTCATAGAGGCGGGAAGCGGAGCGGTAGGCAGAGGATGAAAGCGCCGACGTTCGTTGGCGCGCGAGTTGATCCTCGCCGAGAAGTGTAGATCGCTATTGCGGCGGTCTACTTACACTATTCAAGCAACGTTGGCGCAACGGATAACCGGGCCCTCAAAGATTGCATTTTCTTTGGGACGTTCACGTCCCGCAAGGTTTCACACCAAGCACGCTGATCGAAATCAATAACTTAGCCGCCCTCAACGAGCAATTGTGGATAAGGCCATGCGCAAGCCGCGCGACTACAAGTCCGAACAGAAGGCGCTGAGCGAAAAGGCGCTGCAGCTGAAGGAACGCAAGCTGTATCAGCCAGGTGAGCTGGTGCTTGCGACCGCCGCAGACGCTCCCTCTGCAGAACAACTTGCCGCTGCGTTGCTGAGCGCCGTCGAAACCACTGACACAGCAACCAAGGAGGTCTGGCGGAAGCGCGGCGTGACCTTCTTTCAATCAGCACCGCGTAGCGCTTGAGGCGCTGACAAGAACGATCGGAGCAACATCTCGGGCGAGAGCCGCGCGCCACACCTTCCAGGCGAAGTGCGCACGTGATGAGGAGCGAGCGTGGGAGGTGAAGCGACCCGAGCGGACGCGGCAGTTGATCGAGCTTGGGACCTGACTGCGAAGGTCGATTTGGTCGCGCTGACCGAGGACGATCGCGCCGTTATCTTCGGCATTCTCGAAACTGCCGCTTTGATGTTGCGGAGCGGAGATCGCGATCAAGCACTCGTATCGTGGCAGCGTCGAGCCAAGCGGGCCTTCAGTTTAGTCGTCCGAACTTTGAGTGTCGACTCATTTGCCTCATGACGAATAATTGCTCAAAGACTTGTCATAGATCATGACATCGGCCTTCGACGTCTTGCCTGCCAAATCGACAAGGGGCGCATCAGGTCGGACGAAGCATCTTTGAACGCTGTCGAGCTTGCTGCTGAATTGACGATTGCCTGGCTCGGCAATCAGAACAACCGGGTCCCTGCCGAAGACGGGCCTGCATTTGCGCAACATGCACGCGACCGTAACCGAGCTCGCGAACGGCGCTCCCGCGACAGATGAGGGTACTGAAGAAGCGGCACCGGGGGGCCGACTTCACGCCCGCCGTGTCAGTGCGCAAGTCGCTCGCATCCAAAGAGCACATCGTCTCGCTAATCGACGGCAAGCCGTACAAGACCCTGCGTCGCCGTGTCGCGACCAATGGCCTGACGCCTGAAGAGTATCGCGCGCGCTACAATCTCAAGCCCGACTACCCGATGGTGGCACCGAGCTACTCGGAAGCGCGCCGGGCGATTGCGCACAAGATCGGCCTTGGCGCAAATGGCGCGCAGCACGCAATGCAGCCGCTCCTGCATCGGCCCCACGCCTGCGCAAGCCGCGCGCCAACGCTTCTTCTAAAGCCTGAACGTATTCCACGCGCCGGGTGCATCGCACCCGGCGCCGATCACGCGGCGGCGCTGCGCTCCAGTGCAGCGATGCGTTCTTCGCAGATCACCTGCACGGCCTGACCGAGCACCTCGACGCGCTCGCCGAGCCACGCCAGCTCCTCTTCGCTGATCCGGTAGTGCTTCGAGTAGCGCGCCTTCACATAGGCTTCCTTGAGCTTCTCGAAACGTGCGCGATCGGCGCGATCGTCACGCGGCCATGCGTCGATCAGGCGAGGGTCAATCCGCTCGGCTTGGGTACGCAGGAAGCCAAGATTGTGCACATGCGGCGTGTAGAAGGTGCAGACTAGCTGGACGCAGTGGTAAAGCCGCTCGACTGCCTGGTGCAGGTCGAACGCGGCATCCTTGAGGAACCCTTTCGATATATCGAAGCGCGCGATTTCGAAGCGCTTCATCGCAGCCGGGAACCACTCGGCGAAGTACTCCCGCGCCATCGCGAGCGCCTGCGGCGGGGTCTTCGGCTTGGGCTGGTGGAACTCGGTGTCTTCGCTCTGGTAGAGCACGATGCCGTCGCGGGCGACATCCATGAAGAAGTAGCGCCCATGCGCCAGCCCGTCGTTCACCTCGGCAAGCGTGTGCACGATGAAGTTGACCGGCGTGCGCAGCGTCTTGGTGATCGCCAACTCGCGGTTCAGCCGGTCCTCCGCGGCCGACCAGAACTCGACCCGATCGGTGAGCTTGTCGTTGTTGACGATGATCAGCAGGTCGAAGTCGGATTGATAGCCCTTGGCGGTGTGGGGCTCGTCGATCCAGCCGCCACGCGCATAGCTGCCGTAGAGAATGACCTTGAGGATGCGCGCGTTCTTTTTCCAGTCCGACGTCGCAATCGCCGTCGCGTCACTAAACTCCTCAAACAGGATTTGCACGACGCGTTCCAGCTCGCGCTGCTTAGCCGCCGGCAGATGGTCGAGGCTCGTCTTCATGGTTTTGATCCTAACCTGCGCTGGCATCGACGTACACCTCGCCCGGCAAATGCCGGGCGAGGTGTCGCGGCTTCATTCGCGCCTAATCGTTGCCGCGCGGTCGAGCGCCACCAGCACCCGCGCAATGGACCGCTCCACCTCCTCGATGCTGCAGCCGTGGAGCTCTGCGGCCTGGACATAGTCGAGATCGTCGAACCGCACCGATCCGAAGATTGCACGATCGCGCTCGGGGAGCTGGCAATATGCGCGCCGCATCCGCCGCAGTTCCAGCCAGCGGATCATGACTGCGCCTCCTCGTTCGAGACGAAGCCGAGCAAGAAATCGGCAGCCTTGCTGGCCGCGCTCGCTGCCCGGAAGATTGCCTTCTCGTCGTCGCGCAGCACTGCCAGCCAGCTGCCGATATAATCAGCATGGCGCACGGTCGGCCGGATCGACAGCGACGCACAGGTGAACGCGCTCGCCATCTCGGCAACCAGTTCCTCGCGCGCGTAGGCTGCACTGCCAAAGCCGCCGGCCTGATCGCGGTTCAACCGTGTCCTGTGCCCGGTCCAATGCCCCAGCTCGTGCAGCACCGTCCGATACCAGTTGATCTTGGAATGAAACGCCAGCTGCGGCGGCACCGCGACATAATCGCCAGATGGGCTGTAATAGGCTTCGCCACCCCCGATCCGGAGGTCTGCCCCGCTCGCCTCCATCAGCGCATCCGCTTCCGGCACACAGTCGAATGGCCCGGCCGGTTCGACTTGTGGTTCCGGCGTGAAGCTAGCGGGTAACCCCTCGCACTGATCGATGTTGAACACGGTGAAGCGCTTGAGGAACGCCAGCTGCCGCGCCTCGCGATCCTCGTCGCGCGCCCGCTCGGCCTCGTCCCTGGGGGTGAAGCGATCCGCATAGCAGATCGTCGTTCCGCGCTCCCCTTTGCGCACGTTCCCGCCCGCCGCCTGCGCTTGGCGGTAGGTCAGCCAGCCCTGCGACGCGTAACCCCCCTCGATCACCGCTGCCCACAGGATCAGCACGTTGATGCCAGAATAGCGCCGCCCGCTCACCGCATTTGTCGGCATCGCGCAGCCGCACGCCGCGGCATCCCAAGGCTGCGCCCAGGGGAGTCGGCCCTGCTCCAACTCGGCGATTACTTGCGAAGTCACTTCGGCATAGATGCTCGTGCGGTTCTCGGTCCTGCTCATCGCTCCCACTCCTAAAAACCACCGCAACCGGCGCCGGAATGGCGGGTGGGCGGCAGGAGCGGACCGACAGCCCCGCCGACCGAAGGCGGGCTGCACCCGCAGGGCTGCAACGCAGTGGAAGACCCGGCGCAGCCGGGTTGCGGCACGCCGCGGCGGGGCTACAGGGCCGTGACGCCCACTCGCCAGATCGAGTGCCGGAGGCACAACGCCGCGCCGACTAGCGGCGCGTCCGCAGCCGATCAGCGCGCAGCGCTGCCCAGCGTCATCGGCGCTGCACCAAAGCCGCTCTCTCGGATCCGGCGGGCCGTCGCGGCGGCGTGCGCACGCGCCCGTGTGCCAGCCGTCGCCGCGCCTTCCGGCCGGATCGAGCGCGCCACGCGGCATAAAGAAGCTGCGACCCCTGGCGTCTCCGCAGGAGCGCGCCAGTGTGCGCGCACTTGGTCCCCGCGTTCCGCTTCAGCCGGCTTCGCCGGCACTCACGTCATTCGGCCGTCATCCGAATGGAACGAGACGCCGCGGAGAGATTCGGCGACGCGCAGCGTCGTAGAGCGCGATCACGTGGCAAGCGTGACGCGCCGTGGAACATTACCCAACCGCCTCGGGCCCCGGTTGCACTACAAAGGTACCTGCGAGCACTTTAGAGTAGTTTTCGCCCTCCATGGTGCAGGTTCAAAATAGCCGAGGAAGCACCATCCAGGTGCGCCAGTCGTAAGAACCGCTGATGAAGACCAGCACCCCCGAGAGGATCCTCCGCCTCAAAACCGTCCTCGAACGCACCGGCCTCAGCCGCTCGACCATGTACCGCAAGATGCAGAACGGCACTTTCCCGAGGAACATTCAGATCAGCACCCGCTGCGCGGGCTGGCGTGAGTCCGCGATCAATCAGTGGATGCAGCATCCCATCTGCTATGAAGCGGAAACAGAAGGCGAGAGCTGAGGCGGGGGAGGGTAGGGTGGGGCTTACGCCGCTTCCCAGATTTCGCGGACTAAGTTGAGGGTGGTCCGGTAGCCATAAGCTGGGGGCCTCGCCTCGGCTACCGGTGAGCCCACGCGTGATCCTGATGCCATTTTCCTGCAAGCGCTACGATGGAGCCTAGGGCTTACACATATCGGACAGCGCCGCTTCCGCGACATCGGTCCTGCGCAAGCGCATGTCCAATCATGCTTTTCCCGCCCGGCTAACCCTCTCCGCGAGCTGCCGAGTACCACGACCAAGGTGCATCATAACATTTTCTGAGCCTCGGTGCGCTACATTGAGCCTGCCATGGCCTAACGTTCTTCCAATGGGGGAAAGCCAGGAATTGTGAACATGAAGACGTCATCGAACTCGGCTTCGTGAGCGCCGGCAGCAAGGGCCGTTTACCGAAAAAGGAAGAAATGGCGTTCTTGAACGCCGCGGACGGAATGAGCACCTCCCAAGCTTGGTTAGATGCCACGCCAGCCGCTTACGTTCGGACGGGGACACTGCGAGACTTTCGCGGCCGAGCGTTGCACGACGAACGCTTGACAGCTTCGCGCGGAAATAGTCGCTCGGAAGACGATAGCGCCGCTCGATACGCGCGAGCATCCCGAAGGATCTGACAGTGGCCGGCAGCTATGCGCCCGTTGCCCAGTCCCAAAATGTTTTGCAGGCAAAACAATCATCCGGCCGCGACAGCATTCGGTGAGAGCCAGCAACTCTCGCCATGGCGCGCTAGTTGGAGCGAGAAAGTCTCACCAGAGGGTGCAGGGTCCGTCCATTGAGAGGTCAGCGGTTCGGAAATGCGACGGCGGGTAAAGGTTTGCAGCCGCGTTTTAGCGGTACGATCGACGGAGTTGCGAGAGGCGCTGGCAGCAATTTGGCAGAAGGACTTATAGAAATGACAAGGAGGAACTCCTGAGCAGGGATTGCTCAGTCCATGACGATTCCGCACCCCCATTCCCGTGGCGCTAATGCCCTGACTCATTGTCGGGTCGGGCGCCGCCGCTGACAATATAAGGCATGAACCATGTCTGTCCTCAGGCCTTGGACAGCGGACATGCGAGGTTATATGCAGAGCCAAGACATCGTCATATTGCTTAAGCTAGCGAGTCTGGAAGCTCGAGCCTCTGCAGAATGCTGCCCAGTCGCGCATGAGCAGGCGACGCTTATCGAGGAAATCGGTACGGCGATAGGCAGCCTCCGCCTTGTTTGAGACCGTGTGGGCGAGCGCGGCTTCTGCGATCTCCCCTGAATAATCCGTCTGTTCGGCAACCCAGTCGCGAAACGCAGAACGAAATCCGTGCACTGTGACCGGAAGGCTCATGTCTCGCAGGATCTTGAGAAGGGTCATGTCGGACAGCGGTTTCTTCCCATTCTGGCCCGGAAACACCAGGTCGCTCGCGCCAGCCTTGAAGCTTCTGGCGCGCTCAAACACGGCGACGGCTTCGGGCGAGAGAGGCACGACATGGGGGCGTCCCATCTTCATGCGAGCGGCGGGGATCGTCCAAAGGCCGGCCGGCAAATCCAGCTCCGACCAGAGTGCGCCGCGTATCTCACCCGACCGCGCGGCTGTCAGAATGAACGCTTCCAACGCGAGCCGCCCAACGGACTCGCGTTCGCCAAGCTTCTCCACGAAATTCGGTACGTCCGCATAGGGCATTGCGGCGAAATGGCCGTCCTTCTTGGGCTGCCGTGGTAATCCCTTGGACAGCGACCGCATCGGCGCTTCGGTTGCGCGAAAGCCATTGGCGCAAGCCCAATCGAGAACCGTGCCGATGCGTTGCCGTACCCGCCTCGCCGTCTCCGGCTTGGAAAGCCAGATCGGGATCAGAACCTCCCGGATCGCGGGACCCTCGATCTTGTCCACCGTGAGGTCCCCGATCTTTGGGAAGGCGTAGGTGGTCAGTGTCGCAAGCCATTGGTTCTGGTGCTTGCCGTTCTTCCAAGCCTTTTCGTGCTCCTCGTGCACGAGTTTGGCCGCATCACGGAAGGTCGGGACAGTCTGCCGTTCCTGCTTTCGCTCCGCGACTGGGTCGATTCCCTGCGCGATCTTCTTGCGCATGACGAACGCAGAATCGCGTGCGTCCGCCAACGAGATGTTCTTCAGCGATCCCAGGCCGATTTCCCTTCGCCGCCCATTTGACTGAATCCGAAGAACCCATTTGCCGGCTGCTTTGCCGGTCACGTCGAGAAAAAGGCCGTCGCCATCGGCATATCGCCCCGGCTCAGCCAGTGAGCGTATCTTAAGCGCGGTGAGCTTTCCCATAACCCTCGCTCCCAAAATACCCATCATTTTACCCACCACATTGTGGTGGGAAGTGGTAGGATTGAGTGAAATCCGATGAGACGAAGAACGCCCGATTTCATGAGGTTTTATAGCGCTTTAAGGGGGTTTTGGCGAGCCCCCAAAGGGGCGTAAATGGCGGAGCGGGAGGGATTCGAACCCTCGATACGGTTTTGCCGTATACTCACTTTCCAGGCGAGCGCCTTCGACCACTCGGCCACCGCTCCGCATGCTCTGGAACGCGCGGCCCTAGCGTGCGCGGGCGGGCTAGGCAAGCTGGCTTTGCCATGTCAGTCTTCTGCCCATGCTCAAGTCCAGTCTCGCGCTTGCCGCGCTCGCCCTCGCGCCGCCCCTTCATGCCCAGACCGCGACACCCACGCCGGCAGACGCGATCGACACGGATTGGCGCGCGATCCCTGACGATGAGATCCTCGTCATCACGCTTCAGGGCGGGCGCCAGTCCATTCTGCGCCTCGCGCCGCGCTATGCTCCCGCGCATGTCGCCAATATCCGCAAGCTCGCCCAGGCGCATTGGTGGGACGGCACCAGCGTGTATCGCGTCCAGGACAATTACGTCACGCAATGGGGCGACGCGACCGAGAGCAAGCCGCTGCCGCCACTGGTGATCGCCAATCCGCCTGCCGAATATGAGTGGACTCGCTTCGACGGCGTCACCACCCTTGCCAGGCCGGACAGCTATGCCACCCGCACGGGCCACAGCGCCGATGGCTGGCCGCTCGCCACCGATGGCAAGGCGTCGTGGCTCACCCATTGCTATGGCATGGTCGGGGTCGCGCGCGATCTGGCGCCCAGCACCGGCAGCGGCGCCGAACTCTACACCGTCATCGGGCATGCGCCGCGCCATCTCGACCGCAACATCGCCGTCGTCGGCCGCGTGATCGAGGGCATGCAATGGCTTTCCAGCCTGCCGCGCGGCACCGGCGCGCTCGGCGTCTATGAAGGTGCCGGCGAGCGCACGCCGATCCTGTCGGTCCGCCTCGCCAGCCAGCTGCCCGAGGACGAGCGTCCCCGCTTCCAGTACCGTGCCACCGACAATCCCCGCTTCGCCGCCTGGATCCGCGCACGCGAGAATCGCGAGCCGCCCTTCTTCACCGTGCCGATGGGCGGCGCCGACATCTGCAACGCCCAGGCGCCGATCCGCCGGGCGCAGTAGGCGGGTACACCACGAGGAGTTCTCCGGCGCAGGTCGGAGCCAGCTGCAATGCACTTTGTGAGCGCGGTCTGCCGTAACGAACTACACGGCAACTGAGCCCGGACCTTCGCCGGGGCGCCAGGAGGGGCGAAGTTAGCCTTCAGCGCCCAACCCACTCCGCAACCTGCGCGGCAACCTGGTTGGCCGCCTGGTTCAGCGCGACGCCCACCGGAGCGGGCTCCACCACCGCCACGGGCACCCGCGCTTCGAAACGGCGCTTTTCGATCACCGTCTCGGGCCCGCGGGTCAGCGCCGCGTCATAGGTCACCACCGCCTCGCTCGTATCGGCATTGATCCCGAACGCGCGCAGCTCACCTTGAAGATAGGCGCCGGGATCCAGCTGCGACTGCCGCGTGCTCAGCACCAGCCGCCCGGTCTGCGCCGAGATGGTATCGCCCAGCAACCGTGCGAACAGCTGCGACGGCCGCTCCACCCACTGCGCATCCTTCACATAGGCCAGCGCGGTTCCGCCGGTATGCACCGGCACCCGCGAGGCGGCCAGTTCCTGCGGCACCGACGGCACCGACACGGTAATCGTCGCTGCAAGGTTGGAACGCTTCGATTCCCCCACCGGCAGCTGCACTGCGGGGCTCAGCGTCAGCAGCGATTCCGGCGTCTTGGCGCCAAATGAGATGCAGCCAGCCAGCGGCAGGGTGAGAAGGGGAAGGGCGAGGATCAGGGCGCGCTTGGTCATGGTGGTCCTCACTTCTTCTTGGGCTCATAATCGGGCAGCTTGGGCGATCCGATCAGGCTCGTCGCACCGCCCTGGTCCAGCTTTTCGGCGACCGAGGCCAGCGAGGTCGACATGACCCGCAGATCCTGGATCAGCTGACCCACTTCGGGGATGGTCTTCTTGGAAAACGCCTGCAGCCCCGGACGCGCGTCGCCGATCGTCTGGTCCAGCGTTTCCACGCTGCGCCCGGCCTGCTGGATCGTCTTGTTCAAGTTGTTGATCGTCGGGCGGATGTCGTTGGCCAGCACGCCGTTGGTGGTCGATGCCAGCTCGCCGATCTGCTGCGAGGCGATGCCCGCCTTCTGGATCGCGATGCGCGTCTCGGCCAGCGTCGCGGCAATCTCCGGCCCGCGATCGGCCAGCGCACGCGTCAGCCGGTTGGTGTTGGCCAGGATACCGGCGATCGAGTTCTGGTTGCGGTCGCCCAGCAGCTCGCCTAGCCGCTCGGTCAGGGTGGAGATGCGCTCCAGCAGCCGCGGCGCCGAGCTCAGCAGCGCACCCAGGCCGCCCTGCTTGGTCGGGATGATCGGCACGCCCAGCGGGCACGCCGCCTTGGGGTTCTGCTCGGGGCAGCGGATCGGCGGTGCACCCTTGGTCGCGCCGTCCAGCTGCACGGTGCTCGGACCCGTGAAGCTGCCCTGGATCGACGCAGTGGTCCCTTCCAGGATCGGCACTTCGGGCTTCACGCTCACGCGCACCCGCACCAGGCTGGGATCGGGCGCCCAGAACGAGATTTCCTTTACCTGCCCCGATGGCACGCCGGAGAAATTGACCGCGGAACCCGCGCTCAGCCCGTCGACGGCCTGCTTGAAGAAGATGTCATACTGCCGCTCGTCGCCGCCGCCCAGCCGCGCCAGCCAGACGATGAACAGCGCCAGCATCGCCAACAGGATCAGCACGACGCTGCCGACCAGCACATGGTTCGAACGCGTTTCCATCAGAGCCTCTTGTCCTGCGACGCCGGCTTCTCACCGGCACTGGCGACCGCGGCGCGACCGCGCGGACCGTTGAAATATTCCTGGATCCACGGATGATCCAGCGCGAGCAATTCGTCGATCGTGCCCACGGCGATAACCTTCTTGTCGGCCAGCACCGCCACCCGGTCGCAGATCGCATACAGCGAATCCAGATCGTGGGTGATCAGGAACACCGTCAGCCCCAGCGTCTTCTGGAGCGACAGCGTCAATTCGTCGAACGCGGCCGCGCCGATCGGGTCCAGACCGGCGGTCGGCTCGTCCAGGAACAGCAATTCGGGATCGAGCGCCAGCGCGCGAGCGAGCCCAGCCCGCTTCTTCATGCCGCCCGACAGTTCGGCGGGGTATTTCGGCCCGGCATCGGGCGGCAGGCCGGTCATCACCACCTTGTACGCGGCGATTTCCTGCAGCAGCGCGGCGTCCAGCCCGGGATAGAATTCCTGGATCGGCACCTGGACATTCTCGGACACGGTCAGCGTGGAGAACAGCGCGCCGCCCTGGAACAGCACGCCCCAGCGCTTGCGGATATTGACCGCCTCGGTCTCTTCGCGGCCGATCGTGTTCTCGCCGAACACTTCGATCGATCCTTCGTACGGCGTCTGCAGCCCGACGATGGAGCGCATCAGCACCGACTTGCCGGTGCCCGATCCTCCGACCACGCCCAGGATCTCGCCCCGCCGCACGTCCAGGTCCAGCCCCTCATGGACGACCTGTTCGCCAAAGCCGTTCTTCAGGCCGCGGACGCGGATAATGGTTTCGTCTTGTTCGCGCCGCGCCATCAGATCCAGCCAATCTCGCTGAAGAACACCGCGAAGAACGCGTCGAGCACGATCACCAGGAAGATCGCCTGGACCACCGCAATGGTCGTGCGGCTGCCGACCTGCTCGGCGTCGGCCTCGACCTGCATGCCCTGATAGCACCCGGAGACCGCGATGATCAGCCCGAACATCGGCGCCTTGATCAGCCCGACCCACAAATCGGTCAGCGGCACCACTTCGCGGATGCGCTGGATAAAGGTGATGAACGGAATGCCCAACGTCGCCCAGGACAGCAGCGCGCCGCCGAGGATTGCCACCACCGAGGCATAGAAGCCCAGCAGCGGCATCATCAGCACCACCGACAGCGTGCGCGGCACCACCAGCGCCTCCATCGGCGACACGCCGATCGTGCGCATCGCGTCGATCTCTTCGGTCAGCTTCATGGTGCCCAGCTGCGCGGCGAATGCCGACCCCGATCGCCCCGCGACCATGATCGCCGTCATCAGCACGCCCAGTTCGCGCAGGGTGATCCGCCCGACCAGGTTGATCGTGTACACCTCCGCGCCGAACTGGCGCAGCTGCACCGCGCCTTGCTGCGCGATGACGATGCCGATCAGGAAGCTCATCAGCCCGATGATGCCAAGCGCCGAAACGCCCACCACCTCGAACCGATGCACGGTGGCATTGAAGCGGAAACGCTTGGGATGCCTGGCCACGTTCCAGAACGCGATCAGCGTCGCGCCCAGAAAGCCGAGCAGGCCGACCATGGTCCGCCCGGCCGTGACCACCGCCTCGCCGATCTCGCCCAGAACCCGCGTAAACGGATCGGCATGCTTTCGCGGCAGCTCGATGGGATGCTCGGCGGCGGCTACCTGCTCCAGCAGATGCTGTTCGTCGGGCTGAAGCCCCTCGACTTGGCTGCCATGATCGCGGGCAAAACGGTGGATCAGCCAGGCGCCGACCGTGTCGATCCGCTCGACATCGCTCAGGTCCAGCCTGGCAACCGGTCCGTCGACGGCGTTCAGCCGGTCGGGCAGGTCGTGCAGGCAGGCGAGCGACAGATTGCCGCTGAACCGCAGCGTACCGCCACCGTCCTCGATTCGTTCGAAATTGGCGCTGCCCCTCATGATCTGCACCTTTCGGCGATTTACCTCCCCACGGCAAGCGTAAGCGCTGGCATGCCCCGTTCCGCCGCGTCTAGATGCGCCGATGCAGCATTTCGCAATCTATGACATGGACAAGACGATCACCGCCGCGCCTACCTGGACGCGCTTCCTGGTCCATGCCGCCCGTCGCCGCGCGCCGTGGCGGCTGGCGCTGCTTCCGGTCGTCGGCGTGGCCGGGCTGGCCTATCTGGTCAAGCGGCTCGACCGCGCCGGGCTCAAGCAATTCTCGCATCGCCTGCTGCTCGGCCGCACCCTTACACCGGCGCAAATCGAGCAGGTGGCCGAAGGCTTTGCCGCGCACGAGGCGGAGTATGGCGTGCTCCAGGGCGCACGCGAACGCATCGCGCAGGACCGCGCCGACGGGTACCGGCTGGTGATGGCAACCGCCTCGCACGGCTATTACGCGGCCGGCATCGCCCGCCGTCTCGGCTTCGACCATGTCGTTGCCACCCAGGCGCGGCGTAGCGAGGGCGGTGACATCCTCTCGCTGCTCGATGGCGAGAACTGCTACGGCCCGGCCAAGCTGGTGATGGTAGAAGCCTGGCTGGCAGGGCAGGGGCTCGACCGGCGCGACTGCCATATCCGCGCCTATTCCGATCACGTTTCCGACGCCCCGCTGCTCGCCTGGGCGGACGAGCCCTTCGCGGTCAACGCCCACGCGCCGCTGATCAGCCTCGCCAAGGCAAAGGGGTGGCCGCTGCTCGATTGGCGCTAAGAACCTAAAGAGCCACGGCAGGCGTTGATTGCGCGACCTTCGAAGGAGTGCCGCAATGCCCAAGACCCTCGGCGAATTGGCGAGAATCGTCAAAGACATCGATTTCGCAATGCTTTCCACCCATTCGGACGGCGGCACCATCGCCGGCCGGCCGATGAGTAACAACCGCGACGTCGATTATGACGGCGACAGCTGGTACTTCGCCTGCGAAGACACCCGCGTCGTCCGCGAACTGCGCGCCGATCCCAAGGTCGGGCTCGGCTTCCACGGCAAGGGCGGCATGCTCGGCATGAAGCCGGTCTTCATCCATATCGAAGGCGAAGCCCGCATCATCCAGGACAAGGCGCAGTTCGAGGCGCACTGGACCCCCGACCTGGAACGCTGGTTCAAGGACGGCATCGATACCCCGGGCCTCGTCCTCATCAACGTCCAGGGCACTCGCCTCCACTATTGGGACGGCGAGGAACAAGGCGAACTGGTCCTGACCGGCGCCACAGCCGATACGGTCGCTACGGCGACCAGCTAGTTTATTCGTCACCCCGGCCTTGAGCCGGGGTCCCGCTGCCTTGCTTTGGAAGAAGAAGGAAGAAGCGGGATCCCGGCTCAAAGCCGGGATGACGGATGTGCGCCATGCGGGCTCTACATTACCGTATCCCCACCAGTTCCCCGGCGAAGGCCGGGGCCCAGCCTCGGCATCCCCCGAAAAGGCACCCCGCCTTCGCGGCGTCATGGCAACTGAGCCCCAGCCTTCGCCGGGGAACTGTTAAGTGGCCCCAAGAAAGGCTCTGCCGTCCCACCATCCAGCCCTAAGCCAAAGTCCCGCTCCAAAATCCTCCCCCGGAGGGAGCACCGGGTCGGATTGCCCCGGCAATCCAAGCTCGTGCCGGGGGCACGAGCGACCCGGCGCTGTGGCAGCCCGCAGGGCTGACGGAGGGGTAGCTATCCACCAGCCACGCCACTCGAGGCGAACTACTCCTCCACCAGCTTCTCTGGTCCCCCTCCACCTTCAGGGGAGGACTAGCTTAGTGCCCACTTGATACCGGGAGCCTAAGCATCCCTCACAACAACACATCCACCGCGTGAATCCCCAGGCCAACCAGCCCGCCCACCACCGTGCCGTTGATCCGAATATACTGAAGGTCACGCCCCACGACATTCTCCAGCCGCCCCGTGACCGTCTGCGCGTCCCACCCGCGGATGGTGTCGGACACCAGCCGCACGATCCCGTCGCCATAATCGGACGCCGCCCCCACCGCCGCGCGCCGCGCGAAGCGGTTGATCGTGCCGGCAAGCCGCGCGTCGCGCTGCAGCGTCTCGCCCAGCTGGCGCATCGCCGCGGCGAACTCGCCCTTTAGCATCGCATCGGGATTGCGCGCGATTCGCAGCATCGCCGCGCGCCCGGACTCCCAGATCCCCAGCCACCAGTCGGCCAGCGCAGGATTGTCGAGCAACTCGTTCTTCAGCGCTTCCAACCGCGCGCGCTTGTCGGGGTCGTGCTGCAGGTCGAACGCCAGCTGCGCCAACCCTTCCTCTGCCTTGGCGCGCAGCGGATGGTCGGGCTCTTCGGCCATGGCGGCGATCAGCTTGTGCAGCCCGTCGATGATCTTGTTGGCCAGCGTCTCGTCCAGCCCGGTCCAGCGCATCACCGCGCCCGAGCGTTCGTGCACCATTGCGCGGATCAGATGCTCATTGGCCTCCAGCACCTTGGCGGCCCAGCGGATCATGCCGTCGAGCAGCGGCCGGTGCCGGTCCTCGCGCATCGCGGTTTCCAGCGCCCTGCCGATCAGCGGCGCGACGGCCATCGCGCGCAGCCGATTGCCCAGCGCCTGCTTGGCCATGCCCCCAAGCCGCTCCTGGTCGAGCGACTCCAGCATGTCCGCCGCCAGCCGGCCGATGCCCGCGCGCAGCCGCCCGCGGCCCTCGCCCGGGTTGGCCAGCCAGCGTCCGGCAGCACCCGCCAGATCCAGCCGCTGCATCCGCCGCGCCACGACCTTCGGGATCAGGAAATTGTCGCGCAGGAACGTCCCCATCGTATCGGCGATGCGGTCCTTGTTGCGCGGGATGATCGCGGTGTGCGGGATGGGCAGGTGGAGCGGGTGGCGGAACAGCGCCGTCACTGCGAACCAGTCGGCGAGGCCACCCACCATCGCGGCTTCGGCAAAGGCGCGAACGAATCCGATTGCCGGATGGAGGCCTTCATACTGCCGGCTGGTCAGGAACACCGCCGCCATCAGCACCAGCAGGCCGGTGGCGAGCATCCGCATGCGCCGCAGCGCAGGCGGCACGGCATCAACGGAAAGGGGAGCGGGCGATACTCTCACCCGCTCCCCAATACTCGAATCGCCGGCAAGTTCATTCGGCGGGTTGCGGCGCGTCTCCCGGCTTGTGGTCGATCAGCCCGCCATGCGTGCCGATCAGCTTGCCATCGTCGCCGGGGCGATAGGTCAGCAGCCGCTTGCCGAGCCGCGGCCCCAGCCACTGCTCCAGCCCGACCGCCAGGCTGAAGATGCCGGGCACGATCACCAGCGTCAGCAGCGTCGACACGATCAGACCGCCGATCACCACGATGCCCATCGGCGCGCGCCAGCTATTGTCGCCATCCAGCGACAACGCGGTCGGCACCATGCCCGCGACCATTGCGACCGTCGTCATCACGATCGGCTGGGCCCGCTTGTGACCGGCATCCAGGATCGCGTCGAACTTGCGCACGCCCTTTTCCATCTCCTCCAGCGCGAAGTCGATGAGCAGGATCGAGTTCTTGGCCACGATCCCGAACAGCATCAGGATGCCGATGAACACCGGCAGCGACAGCGGGTTGCCGGTCATCATGAGCGCAATGAGCCCGCCCAGCGGCGCCAGCAGCAGCGACCCCATGTTCACCAGCGGCGACATGAAGCGGCGATACAGCAGCACCAGCACCGCGAAGACCAGGAAGATGCCCGAACCCAGCGCGACGAAGAAGTTGTTGAGCATCTCCGCCTGCCACTTGGCCTGGCCCACCGTCATTTGGCCGACGCCGACCGGCAGGTTCTTCATGGTCGGCAGCTGGTTGATCTTCTGCATCACCTCGTTGTTGACGTACGGCTTGCCCGTGGCCGGGTTCATGGCCAGGTCGGCGCCCACCACCAGCCGGCGCTGAAGGTTCAGGCGCTCCACCTTGGTCGGACCCGCGCCAAAGCCGATATCGGCAACCACCGACAGCGGCACCGATCCGCCGGTCTGGGTCTGCACCGGCATGTTCTGGATGGTCGACAGCTTTGCGCGCGCATCCTGATTGAGCGCCACCCGGATCGGGATCTGACGGTCGGACAGCGAGAATTTCGCGCTGTTCTGGTCGATGTCACCTAGTGTGGCGATGCGGATCGCGCTCGACAGCGCCGCCGTCGTCACGCCCAGGTTCGCCGCCAGGTCGAGCCGCGGCTTGATCACGATCTCCGGGCGCTGAAGGTCGCCGGCGACGCGTGGCGCCACCACTTCCTTCATGCCGCCCATTTCCTTGACCAGCTTGTTGGCGGTTTCGTTGAGCAGGACCGGGTCCTCGCCGCCCAACGTCACGGTCAGGTCGCGGCCCGAGGATCCCCAGCCGAACTGCGAGCGGAAGTTCACCCGCGCGTCGGGAATGGCGACCAGCTTAGGCGCCAGCCGCTTCTCGAACTCGGTGGAGGTTTCGGTGCGGTCTTCCTTCAGGTTCGCGGTCACCCGGCCATTGCCCACAAAGCTGCGGGCATAGACATTGGTGACGCCCGGCTCGGCCTTGAGCAGGTCGGCGACCTGCGTCACCACCCGGTGCGTGTCGGCCAGCGGCGTGCCCGGCACCATCTCGATGGTCGCGGTCACGCTTTCCTGGTCCTGCGCGGGCTGGAACGTCATCGGCAGCATCGCGAAGCAGGCGATGGTCGCGCCAAACGCCACGATGAACGCCACCACCACCGACCAGCGGTGCAGCAGCGTCCAGCGCAGCAGCTTGATGTACCCGTTCATCAGCATGCCTTCGCCGTGGGTCGCCTGGCCATGCGCCTTGAGGAAATAGGCCGCGATCATCGGTGTCAGCAATCGCGCGACCGCCAAACTCATCAGCACCGACGCGACCACGGTCAGGCCGAAATTCTTGAAGAACTGGCCCGAAATGCCCGGCATCAGCCCAACCGGCAGGAACACCGCGACAATCGACATGGTGGTGGCGAGCACCGCCACCCCGATCTCGTCGGCGGCGTCGATCGATGCCTGATACGCCGATTTGCCCATGCGCATGTGGCGCACGATGTTCTCGATCTCCACGATCGCATCGTCCACCAGCACGCCCGCCACCAGGCTCAATGCCAGCAGCGTCATCTGGTTCAGCGTGAAGCCCAGCATGTCCATGAACCAGAAGCTGGGGATCGCCGACAGCGGGATCGCCAGCGCGGAGATCACCGTCGCCCGCCAGTCGCGCAGGAACAGGAACACCACGATCACCGCCAGCACGGCGCCTTCCACCATCGCCTTCATCGCGGTGTTGAACTGCTCCTCGGCATATTTCGAGTTGTTGTTGAGCAGCTCGAACTTCACCTTGGGATTGCGCTTCTGGAGCTCCTCAAGCTTCTTCTCGGCCGCATGGAAGACCTCGACGTCAGAGGCACCCTTGGCGCGCTTGATGTCGAACGAGATCACCGGCTGGCTGTTATATTCGGCCGCGCTGCGCTGCTCGGCAAAGGCGTCCTTCACCGTGGCGATGTCGGCCAGCCGCACGGTACGCCCCGCGCCCGTCGAGATCTGCGTCTGGCTGAGCGCATAGGCGCTGGTGGCGTTGCCGACCACGCGCACCGATTGCTCGAAGCCCGAAATCTCAGCCCGTCCACCCGCCGCGTTCAAATTCACCTGGCGCAGCTGCTGGTTGACCTGGCTCGCGGTCAGCCCGACGCCCTGCAGCTTGGCCGGGTCCAGGATCACGCGGATCTCGCGGTTGACGCCGCCATTGCGATCCACCGAGCTCAGCCCGGTGACCGACAGCAGTTCCTTCGCCACCTGGTTGTCGATGTACCAGCTCAGCTCTTCCACCGTCATATCGGTGGCAAGCGCGGTGAAGCTCGCGATGTCGTTGTCGCTTGCCGTGTCGACGCGGCCGACCTGGGGCTCCAGGATGCCGTCGGGCAAGTCGCCGCGGATCTGCTGGATGGCGGAGCGGACATCCTCCACCGCGCGGTCGATCGGCGTACCGATCGCCAGCTGCACCACCGTCTGGGTGCTGCCTTCCTGCACGGTGGAATTGATCTCGTCGATGCCCTGAAGGCTGCGAACCGCCGACTCGACCTTTTGCGTGATCTGGTTCTCCAGCTCGCTCGGCGCAGCGCCGGGCTGGCCGATCGAAATCCACACGATCGGGAAGTCGATGTCGGGATCGTTGTTCACGTCCATGCGCATGAAGCTGACCAGCCCCGCGATGGTCAGGGCGATGAACAGCACAATGGGCGGCACCGGGTTGCGGATCGCCCAGGCCGAGATGTTCCGGAAGCTCATGGCAGCGTCGCCCTTATTTCAGCTTCTGAAGGTTCGGGATAACCTTCTGGCCGGGGTTGAGGAAGGCGCCAGCGGTCAGCACCACGCGTTCATTGCCCGAAAGGCCGCCGGTGATCGCCACGCCCTGCTCGGACACGTCGCCGGTGGTCACCGGCACGCGCACCGCTACGTTGTCGGTGTTCAGCGTATAGACGTAATTGCCTTGGCCATCGCTCTGCACCGCCGATTGCGGCAGCACGACCGCGGTCACGCCACCCGCGACGATGCGCGCGCTGGCAAAGCCGCCCGGGCGCAGCGCCGGATCATATTTCAGCGCGATGCGCGCAATACCTTGGCGGGTCTGCGGGTCGATCACCGGGGAAACCTGCCACACTTCGCCGTTGAAGGTCTTGGTGGTGCCGGTCGGCGTCACCTGGGCGCGCACGCCCGGGCGCAGCTTCTGAAGATCGGTCTCGGCCAGCTGCGTGCGCAGCTCCATCTGCCCGCCCTGCGCCATGCGGAACAGCGTGCCCGAACCCGAGCTGACGATCTGGCCCGGCTCCACCTGGCGCGTCAGCACCAGACCGGCGGCCGGCGCGCGGATGTCGAGCCGGCGGTTGCGCGCCTGGGTTTCGGAAAGCTGTGCCTGCGCCACGCGCAGCCGTGCCTGGGCCTGGTCGCGCGCGGCGGTGCGGCGGTCGATGTCCGCGCGCGAGATGAAGCCGTTTGCCACCAGCTGCTGGGCACGGGTAAGCTCGGCCTGGGCAAGCCGCAGGTCCGCCTGCGCCACTCGGATCGAGGCGGCCAGCGAATCGGCGGTCTGCGTCTGGACCGAGCGGTCGACGGTCGCGAGCACCTGGCCCGCGCCGACCCAGCTGCCCGGTTCCACCAGCACGCGCGTGACCAGCCCGCCTTCGCCTGCGACGCCCACTGGCATTTCGCGGCGTGCGGCCAGGCTGCCGGTGCCGGTCACCACCGTTTCCAGCGTGGTCTTGCCGGGTACGGCCACGGTGACGGTCGGGTTCTGCGATCCGCCTTTGGGTGCGGCAGCTGCCTTGGGATCCCCCTTCTTGGTGGCGTCGCCACCCTTGCCCAAGGCAAAGGCGGCGATCACGCCAATCACCAGGATCGCGATGCCCAGGATCCAGACCCACCGGCGGCTACGCCGCGGTGTTTCCTCGCCGATATACTCCAGCTGATCCTGCTGCCGTCCGAACATCCTACCCTCATAGTTCATATGCGCATCCACACGGCCACGGCCGTCCCCCGCCTTATGCAGAACTGTATTATCTGAATAAGGCACTGCCTACAAGTGCCTGTCGCGCCCCGGCTGTGGCTTGCCCTTCCCCTAGGTTTTCCGCAAGTGCCTGCGTGGTTTCGTGCAATAAACGCATCGCTGCGGTCCCTCCGACAAAGTTGCTGTTGCGCGCTATGTGCTCGGATCGCGGTGCAAATACTCGATCGGGCGCCGTTCATCCTTCATTCGGTTCGCGTGCGGCACGAATGGGAAGACCGGTTCCGAACAGGGAGACTACAGGAATGATTCGCCACATGATGCTCGCAACCGCGCTTGCCGCGGCAGCCACAGTGCCGGCCTTTGCGCAGGAGACGCGGCCCATGATCCTGGCCGAGGGCACGCTGCTCGACATCTCGGCCGAAGGCAGCACGACGCGTGTACCCGATCTCGCGGTGATCCAGGCGGGCGTGGTCACGCAGGCCGCGACCGCGGTGCAGGCGATGCAGGCCAACAGCGCCCGCATGGCCAGCGTGATCGCGGCGGTGCGCCAGTCGGGCATCGCAGAGCGCGATCTGCAGACCGCGGTCGTGTCGCTAAGCCCGGTCTATCGCAACGAAGACAACAAGCCGCCCGTGATCACCGGCTACCAGGCCTCGAATCAACTCACCGTGCGCTTTCGCGACGTGGCAAAGAGCGGCGCCATTCTGGACACGCTGGTGCGTCAGGGCGCGAACAACATTTCGGGTCCCAACCTGACGGTCGAGCAGCCCGAACCCGCGCTGGACGAGGCGCGTGCCGAGGCGGTGCGCAAGGCGCGCGCCCGTGCCGAGCTTTATGCCCGCGCCGCTGGCCTGAAGGTGGATCGGATCGTGTCGATCGTCGAAGCCAATGCCGATTACATGCCGGTGCTGATGGAGCCGCAAATGGTGCGCATGGCCTCTGCCGAGGCTGATACCCAGGTGGTGCCGGGTGAGCAGAAGCTTCGGGTTATGGTTTCGGTTCGCTTCCTGCTGAAATAAGGCGCGGGCCGCGCGCACACGAAAAAGGGGCCGCCCGACCGGGCAGCCCCTTTTTTGTCAGTAAGCTGGTGCTTAGCGGACGGCGCCGCGACGAACCAAGTTGACGATCGCAAGCAGGATGATCGCACCCACCAGCGAGGTCAGGAAGCTCGTAATGGTGATGCCGTCATTGATGCCGGTGCCGAACAGCAGGCTGGCAATGAACGCGCCAACGATGCCGACGATCACGTTGAGGAAAATGCCCTGCGAAGCGTCCGTGCGCATCACGATGCTTGCGAGCCATCCGACAACACCGCCGATGACGAGCCAAATAATGAGATTCATGACTAGTCCCTCCTTTTAACACGCCCGGCGGGCCGGGCAGACGTAGGGAAAAAGCCACAGAACTTATGTTGGTTCCGTCACGATATTTCGTCGAGGGCGCGGAACCTTCCTCTTGTCAAGCCGTGTCCAAAGAAAAAGCGGCCCGCCCCGGAGACGAGGCGAGCCGCTTAAGCCCGATGGGAGGGGGCTAGGCGTAGGAGGATGCCGCGCGCGCGGCCCTCAAAACTTCTGCTGGCGCTCGTAAAGCGAGCGATAATGCTGGATGCGAGTCACCCGAAGACCTGGCATACCCGAACGATCGATCGCGCGCTGCCACCCTGCGAATTCCTCGACGGTCAGGCTATAGCGCTCGCAGACTTCGTCCACGCTAAGCAGACCGCCATTCACGGCGGCGACGACTTCGGCCTTGCGCCGCACGACCCAGCGGGTTGTGGAGGGCGGCGGCAGCGTATCGATGGTCAGCGGCTCGCCGAGCGGCCCGATGACCTTTGCTGGACGGATCTTCTGGTTCTCAATCATTTCTATGCCTCTTCGGGGCTTCTGCCCCAGCTACGCAACTCGCGATCCCTTGTTATCCTGCGGTGCTTGAACATCGGCTAAAACGCCTAGGTTAACGCCGTCTTCATCTCGCTTGCCATCCGCTAGGGTCCACGCAGCCGCCTGGTGAAAGCACCCATGTCCCGGCGCCATTGCCGTGTCGGCAGGCGCTGCCATGCCGATCCGTGCCTGTACCCGTGCCGTGGGGCTCGCCGCCTGACGCGCCGCCACCCCCACCAGCAGCACGGCCAGTTCAGTCGGCATGGCTGTGACCGCCACGTCTCGATCCAGTCTGGCAAAGCTAAGGTCCAAGGGGATGGTTTCCGGTGCGACTTCGTTGGACGACCGGCTCTAGCGAAAGGGCATGAAGGGGCCGTAAAGGGCCTGCACACCAGCGCTTAACCCAGGTTTCCAATCTCTTTAGGATGCGCGCGGCTGGATCATTCCGGCACAAAAGCCTATGTGCGCACCCGATGATCCCCGCCGATTTCCAG
Organism: Sphingomonas sp. IC-56; assembly: GCF_021043375.1. Taxonomy (GTDB): domain Bacteria; phylum Pseudomonadota; class Alphaproteobacteria; order Sphingomonadales; family Sphingomonadaceae; genus Sphingomonas. The sequence continues at coordinate 279,298 of NZ_JAJNDV010000002.1, read as the reverse complement.
CTTTCCCAGCCGCTTGCAGGGCGGCGTATCGTCGTCGCCATGTCGGGCGGCGTCGATTCCTCGGTCGTGGCGGCGCTCGCCGCGGCAAGCGGAGCCGAGACCATCGGCGTGACGCTCCAGCTCTACGATCATGGTGAGGCGGTGGGCCGCGCCGGCTCGTGCTGTGCCGGGCGCGACATCCGCGACGCGCGCGCGGTGTGCGACAAACTCGGCATCGCGCATTACGTCTTCGACCACGCCTCCAGCTTCAAGGAGACGGTGATCGACGACTTTGCCGACGAATATCTCGCCGGCCGCACGCCGATCCCGTGCGTGAAGTGCAACATGGGGCCCAAATTCACCGATTTGTTCGCGCTCGCTCGCGATCTCGGCGCCGACTGCCTCGCCACCGGCCATTATGTCCGCCGGGTCGAGGGTGCGCACGGCCCCGAACTGCACCGCGCGATCGATCCCGCACGCGACCAGAGCTACTTCCTGTTCGCTACCACCGCCGCGCAGCTCGATTTCCTGCGCTTTCCCTTGGGCGGCATGCCCAAGGCGCAGGTGCGCGAACTCGCGGCAGAGCTCGGCCTCGGCGTCGCGGCCAAGCCCGACAGCCAGGACATCTGCTTCGTCCCCGACCGCGACTATGCCAGCCTCGTCAAGAAGCTCCGCCCGGAAGCCGAGACCAGCGGCGACATCGTCGATGAAGCGGGCAGGGTGCTCGGCCAGCACAAGGGGCTGATCCACTTCACCGTCGGCCAGCGCCGCGGGCTGGAGATCGGCGGCGCGGCCGAACCCTATTACGTCCTGCGCCTCGACGCGGCGTCACGCCAAGTGATCGTCGGCCCCAAGCGCGCCCTCGCAGTCCGCGCCGCGCGCATCGACAACATAAATTGGCTCGGCGGCGACTATGGGGGCGACATGACGGTGAAGGTCCGCAGCCTCGCCAAGCCGGTCCCCGCCCGCCTGGACGGCGACCGCGTGCTGTTCGAAGCACCCGAATATGGCGTAGCCCCGGGTCAGGCCGCGGTTCTCTACGCCGGAGACCGAGTGCTCGGCGGCGGCTGGATTCAGGAAACAGAACGCGCCGAGCTGGAGCCTGCCTGATACGGGATAAGCTGTCGATTACAGCAGGAACTTGCCCTCGATAACGGTCACGCAGCGCCCCTTCAAAACAACGCGCGCACCCTCTACGGCACACTCCAGATGCCCCCCACGGGCACTCGCCTGGAACGCCGAGAACCGATCACGGCCCAACCGCTTCGCCCAGTAGGGCGCCAGCACCGCATGCGCCGATCCGGTCACCGGATCTTCGTCCAGCCCGACCGCCGGCGCGAACACCCGACTCACGACATCCACCCCGCCATCGCCCGGTGCGGTCACGATGTTGAGCGTGTTCCCCAACGCAGCCAGCGCAGCAAAGTCCGGCGTCAGCCCGCGGACAATGTCAGCGCTCTCCACCACCGTCAGGTCATATCCGCGAGGATGATGGAACGTCTCGCCCTGCACCCTCAGCGCCGCCAGCAGCCCCGGAACCTCGGCGGGCTCGGGCGCATAAGCCGGCAGCGCCATGGCATAGCCGTCGCCATCGCGCGCCACTTCCAGCACCCCGGACTGCCGGGTCCGGAACGTCACCCGCTCCCGCGCGCCATCGGCCAGAAGATAATGCCCGCTCGCCAGTGTCGCATGCCCGCACAGCGCCACTTCCACCGCCGGCGTGAACCAGCGCAGCTCGAAATCCGCCTCGCCACTGGCATCTGCCACGAAGAACGCCGTCTCCGACAGGTTGTTCTCCGCCGCGATCGCCTGCAGCACCGCGTCATCCAGCCAGCGCTCCAGCGGCACCACCGCCGCAGGGTTCCCGGCGAACGGCCGGTCGGCAAAGGCATCGATCTGGGCGAAGGGCAGGGCAGGCATCAGCGTTTCCGGAACCAGTGGGGAGTCACGTCCTCTTCGACCAGCGGGTTGTCGGTATCGACGTGCCCTTCGGGGTCGAGGTGGATCAGCACTTCGGTGCGTGGGAAGGCGGCGTGCAGCGCGTCCTCCACTTCCTCGACCACGTCATGCGCCTCGGCCACGCTCATGTCGCGCGCCACCACCATGTGGAACTGGGCAAAGGCATGGCCGCCCGATCGCCGCGTGCGGAAGTCATGGATGCCGCGCACCTCCGGGTTGCCGATCGCCACTTCGATGAAGCGCGACCGCTCATCCTCGGGCCATTCCTTGTCCATCAGCTGGTCGATCGCCTCGGCCGATGCCTTGAACGCGCCCCAGCCGAGCCACAGCGCGATGGCGATGCCGAACACCGCGTCCGCGCCCACCATCGTCAGATAGCGCTCCAGCACCAGGGCAAGGATCACCGACAGGTTCAGCAGGATGTCGCCCTGATAATGCAGGCTGTCCGCCTGGATCGCGACCGATCCGGTCTCGGCGATGATCCGCTTCTGGTACGACACCAGCGCAAAGGTCGCCAGGATCGCCACGCCCGACACGGCGATGCCCAGCCCCGGCTCGGACACCGGCGTGTCGCGCTGGAGCGAATGCACCGCACGCCAGCCGATCGCCAGCGCCGAGGCCGTGATCAACGCCACCTGGAACAGCGCGGCCAAAGCCTCGGCCTTGCCGTGCCCGAAGCGATGGTCATGGTCCGCCGGCGTCGCCGCCAGCCGCACGCCATACAACGTCACCAGCGACGCCAATACGTCCAGGCTCGAATCCGCCAGGCTGCCCAGCAGCGCGACCGAATTGGTCTGCCACGCCGCGATCGCTTTGAGCGCCAGCAACAGGATGGCCGTCGTCGCGCTCGCCATCGCGGCGCGCGCGGTCGTTTCGCTCAGCAGCCGCCGCTTCGACTTCGGTGCGTCGATCTGAACCGGAGCGTTCATGGGAACAACAGCCCCTCGCGCCAGCCCCCATCGGCAGGCACGAACAGCCGCCGCTCATGCAGCCGGTGCGCGCGATCCTGCCAGAACTCGATCTGCTCCGGGGTCACCCGCCAGCCGCCCCAATGCGGTGGCCGCGGCACGTCGCCGGCCTCGAATCGCGCCTGCACCTGCGCAAAGCGCGCCTCGAACGTCTCGCGCGCGTCCAGCGGCCGGGACTGGTCCGAGGCCCAGGCGCCCAGCTGCGAGTCGCGCCCGCGGCTGGCAAAATAAGCGTCGGATTCTGCGTCGCTCACCGGCGCCACAGGTCCTTCGATCCGCACCTGCCGCCGCAGCGACTTCCAATGGAACAGCAACGCCGCGCGCGGGCTCGCCGCCAGGTCCGCCGCCTTGCGACTCTCGCCATTGGTGTAGAACACGAAGCCCTCGGGTCCATGCCCCTTCAACAGCACCATCCGCACCGAAGGCTGCCCGCGCCCGTCCACCGTCGCCAGCGCCATGGCGTTGGGATCGTTGGGCTCGCTCGCCTGCGCCTCGGCAAACCACGCGTCGAACAGGGCAAAGGGATCGGTCATGCGGGAGCCCATACACAATCCTCCGGCGAACGGGGAGGGGGGCACCCTAAGATCCTCCGCCGGGGGGGGATCTCACCTTGGGAACGACTCCCTCCCTCGCGGATTGAATCGGTTTCGCAACGACGGGAGAGCGATCATGGCCGCGCGCGCCTATTGGCAGGGACAGATCCGGTTGGCGCTCGTCTCCATTCCGGTGGAAATCTATTCCGCCACCAAATCCGGCGCGCAGATCAGCTTCCACCAGATCCACGAACCCACCGGCAAGCGGATCAAATATGAAAAGGTCGCCCCCGGCGTCGGCCCCGTCGACGTGGACGAGATCGTGAAGGGTTTCGAGGTCGAGAAGGGCGAATATGTCCTGCTCGAACAGGACGAGATCGACGCGGTGAAGCTCGAATCCAAGAAGACGCTCGAGCTCACCCAGTTCGTCGACGCGCACGAGATCGACGTGCTCTATTACGAGAAGCCCTATTTCGTCGTGCCCGCGGACGACCTCGCCGAGGAAGCGTTCATCGTCCTTCGCGAGGCGCTGCGCCGCTCGAAGAAGGTGGGGCTGGGCCAGCTCGCCATGCGCGGCCGCGAATATGTCGTCAGCTTAAAACCGTGCGGGCGCGGCATGGTGCTGGAAACGCTGCGCTACGCCGATGAGGTCAACAAGGCGCAGGGCTATTTCCGCGACATTCCCGATGCCGAACCCGATGCCGAGTTGCTCGATCTCGCGACCACGCTGATCGACAAGAAAGCCTCGAAATTCGATCCCCAGGAATTCCACGACCGCTATGTCGACGCGCTGCGCGATCTGATCGAGCGCAAGAAAAAGGCCAAGGGCAAGAAGATCATCGAGGAGGAAGGTGAGGCGCCCAGCCGCGGCTCCAACGTCGTCGACCTGATGGCCGCGCTCAAGAAGTCGCTGGAGAAGCCCGGCGCCGCCAAGGATCCCGAAGTCAAGAAGACTCCGGCCAGGAAGAGCGCGCCTAAGGCAGCCAGCGATAAGCCCGCCGCGCCGCGCGCCGGCAGCCGCAGCAGCGCCGCCAAGAAGGCGCCGGCACGCAAGCGCGCCTGATGGCCACGCTCGACCCCCTCGCCAAATACAACGCCAAGCGCGACTTCACGCAGACCGCGGAGCCGTCCGGCACCGTCGCGCCCACCGGCGGCAACCGCTTCATCGTCCAGAAGCACGACGCCACGCGCCTCCACTGGGACTTCCGCCTGGAGGTCGATGGCGTGCTCAAAAGCTGGGCGGTCACCCGCGGCCCCAGCCTCGATCCCGACGAAAAGCGCCTCGCCGTCCGCACTGAGGACCATCCGCTCTCCTATGCCGATTTCGAGGGGACGATCCCCAAGGGTCAATATGGCGGCGGCACGGTGATGCTGTGGGACGACGGCTTCTGGGAGCCGATCGAAGGCAAGTCCGCCAAGGATCTTGAGAAAGGCCATCTCCACTTCCGCCTCGATGGCGAGCGGATGAAGGGCGAATGGCTGCTCATCCGCCTCAAGCCCCGCGCCAAGGAAAAGAACGAGAACTGGCTCCTGCGAAAGATCAACGATGAATATGCCGGCGCCACCGACTATCTGGTCGAAACGGGGCTGACGAGCGTCCACACCGGCCGCACCATGCAGGAAATCGCCGAGGGGAAGAAGGGAAAGAAGATCCTTCCCCGGAGGGGGAGGGGGACCAGCGAAGCTGGTGGAGGGGTAGTTTCCACAAGCGATAAAGCGCGCGGCACTCACCCCTCCACCACCGCTGCGCGGCGGTCCCCCTCCGCGTCCCGGGGAGGTTCTAAGCACGCAAAGCTCCCCGAATTCACCGCCCCCCAACTCGCCACCCTGGTCGACACCGTCCCCACCGGCACCGCCTGGCTCCACGAAGTAAAATATGACGGCTACCGCGCCCTGATCGCCATCGGCACCAACGCCGCCAAGATCTACACCCGCTCAGGGCTCGACTGGACCGACAAGTTCCCCGGCATCGCCCAGGCCGCCGCCACGCTCCCGCCCGGCACGCTGCTCGACGGCGAAATCGTGGCGTTCAAGAACGGCAAGCCCGATTTCTCGACACTCCAGGAGGCGATCTCGGCCGGCGGCAACGACCTGACCCTGTTTGCCTTCGACCTGCTCGCCGCCGCTGGCGAGGACGTTACCAAGCTTCCCCAGCTCGAGCGCAAGGAGCGTCTGCGTACCGTGGTCGAGGGGGCCGACCCGCGCATCCAGTTCTCCGAACATATCGTCGGCAATGGCGAAAAGCTGTTCGAGACGATGTGCGCGCAGGGCTATGAGGGCATCGTCTCCAAGCGCGCCGACGCGCCCTATCGCGGCACTCGCACCAAGTCCTGGCTCAAGGTGAAGTGCATCCACCGCCAGGAATTTGTCATCATCGGCTGGACGCCCTCCGCTGCAAAGGGCCGCGGCTTCCGTTCGCTGCTGCTCGGCCTCAACACACCCGACGGGCTGCGCTACGCCGGGAAGGTCGGCACCGGCTTCAGTACGCAGACGCTCCACGACCTGCGCGAGCGCTTCGACAAGATCGAAGCCGACAAGCCCGCGGCCGCGGTTCCCAAGGCTGAAGCCCGCGGCGCGCATTGGCTCAAGCCCAAGCTGGTCGCCGAGATCGCCTTTGCCGAATTCACGGCCGAGAACGTCGTGCGCCACGGCAGCTTTCTCGGCCTGCGCGAGGACAAGCAGGCGAAGGACGTTGTTCCCGAGCAGCCCGCCCCGCTGCCCGATGTGCCGGCGCTGCCCGAAACTCATATCAAGATCAGCAGCCGCGACCGGGTGATCTACCCCGAATCCGGCCTCACCAAGGGCCAGCTCGCCGACTATTACCAGGCGATCGCCCCCGTCGCGCTGCGCTGGCTGGCCAACCGCCCGATCAGCCTGGTCCGCTGTCCGCAGGGCCGCGCCAAGCAATGCTTCTTCCAGAAGCACGACGCCGGCAGCTTTGGTGACGACGTCCACCATGTCGATGTGCGCGAAAAGGACGGCTCGACTCAGCCCTATCTGTATGTCGACAATGTCGACGGCATCATGGCCTGCGTCCAGATGGGCACCATCGAATTCCATGGCTGGGGGGGCCCGGTCGCCGATATCGAAAAGCCCGACCGCCTCGTTTTCGATCTCGATCCCGACGAGGGGCTCGACTTCGAAATGGTCAAGAAAGCCGCCGAAGAGCTGAAGGGCCATCTCGCCGATATCGGCCTCACCAGCTGGCCGCTGCTCTCGGGCGGCAAGGGCGTCCATGTCGTCGTGCCGCTGGTACCTCAGGCCGACTGGCCGGCGGTGCGCTCCTTTGCCGAACGCTTCGCCCGCGCGCTCGCCCAAGCCGAGCCCGACCGCTACACCGCCAATCTCAAAAAGGTCACGCGCAAGGGCAAGATCTTCATCGACTATCTGCGCAACCAGCGTGGTGCGACCGCAGTCCTCCCCTACGTCGCCCGTGCGCGCGAGAACGCGCCGGTCGCCGCGCCGGTCACCTGGACCGAGTTGCGCGGCCTCGACACCCCCAAGCGATACACCATCCGGGACGCCGCCGAACTGTTGGAACGCGCTGCCTCCCGCGCACTCACCGGCTGGGGGGAGGCTGACCAGACGCTGCCCGATCTCTGACGGGCTTCACCCCGGTGGCGCCGCCACAATCTTCTTGAAGTGCAAGACTTTTCGGCGTTAGCCATCCTCAAAGCATCCGTGCCTCGGCCATGTGCTGGGTGCCGCAATTGGAAGTTCGTTCGCTCGATGCCGCAATCCGCTGATTTCGAAGCCATTTTCGCCCGTTCGGCCAACCCTTACGTGCTGATGAACCGCCAGCTGACTCTGGTGGCGATGAACGATGCCTATTGCGTCGCTACGGGCCGGACCCGCGAGGAACTGCTCGGCCGCAACATGTTCGACGCGTTCCCGGCGGACCCGAATTCGGACAGCTACCGTTCGCTCTTCGGCTCGCTTACGCGCGTGGCACAGACCGGCGCGCCCGATCACCTGCCGCTGATCCGATACGACATCCCGCTTGGCGACGGTCTGGGCTTCGAGGAGCGCTATTGGAGCGCCACGCACACTCCGATTCCCAACCGCGCCGGCGACACTGCCTTTGTCCTCCAGCACACGGTGGACGTGACCGAGTTGCAGCGCCTGCGCGCGCTCGCCCGCGACGCCGGCAGCGCCAACCTGGTCGAAGCCGGCGTGCTCCAGCGCGCGGAGGCGGTGCAGCAGGACAATCTCCAGCTCGAACAAGAGCGCAGCTTCCTGCGCAGCCTGTTCGTCCAGACCCCGGGCTTCATCGCGGTGCTGAGCGGCCCCGGCCACGTCTTTACCCTCGCTAACGACGCCTATCACCGCGTCGTGGGCCGTGAGAATGTCGTCGGCCAGAGCGTGCGTGAAGCGCTGCCCGAAGTGGTGGAGCAGGGCTTTATCGAGCTCCTCGACCGTGTCTACGCCACCGGAGCGCCCTTTGTCGGCCGCGGCGTCCGGCTGCTGACCGCCGACGCGGGCGAGCGCTTCATCGACTTCATCTACCAGCCCATCCTCGACGCTACCGGCGCCACCACCGGCATCTTCGTTCAGGGCAGCGACGTCACCGAACAGCACCACGCGAGCGAACAGCTGCGCCGCCTCAACGAAACGCTTGAGGCCCGCATCGTCACTGCGATCGAGGAACGCCGCCAGGCTGAAGTCGCGCTGCAACAGGCGCAGAAGATGGACGCGATCGGCAAGCTCACCGGCGGCGTCGCGCATGATTTCAACAACCTGCTCCAGGTCGTCTCGGGCAACCTCCAGCTGCTCGCCAAGGATGTGGCCGGCAACGAGCGTGCCGAGCGCCGCGTCAACAACGCGCTTGCCGGCGTCAGCCGCGGCGCCAAGCTCGCAGCCCAGCTCCTCGCCTTTGGCCGCCGCCAGCCGCTGGAGCCCAAGGTCGTCAACATCGGCCGCTTCGTCTATGGCATGGAGGACATGCTCCGCCGCGCGATCGGCGACGCGGTGGAGATCGAGACGGTCGTCTCGGGCGGCCTGTGGAACACCTTTGTCGATCCCGGCCAGGTCGAGAACGCGCTGCTCAACCTCGCGATCAACGCACGCGATGCGATGGACGGCCATGGCAAGCTGACGATTGAGCTCGGCAACGCCCATCTCGACGACAATTACGCCCGCTCCCATGCCGAGGTGACGCCGGGCCAGTACATCATGCTAGCGGTCACCGACACCGGCGCCGGCATGACCACCGACATTCTCGAGCAGGTGTTCGAGCCCTTCTTCTCGACCAAGCCGGAGGGCAAGGGCACCGGCCTCGGCCTCTCGATGGTCTATGGCTTCGTCAAGCAGTCGGGCGGCCATGTAAAGATCTATTCGGAGCCCGGTCAGGGCACCACCGTCAAGCTCTACCTCCCCCGCGCGCTGCAGGCCGAAGAGGCCGGCGAGCCCATCGACACCGGCCCGGTGCTCGGCGGCAGCGAAACCGTGCTGATCGCCGAAGATGACGACGAGGTCCGCGCCACCGCGGTCGAGTTGCTCACCGAACTCGGCTACCGCGTGCTCAAAGCGCGCGACGCCGCCTCCGCGCTCGCCATCGTCGAAAGCGGCGTGCCGATCGACCTGCTGTTCACCGACGTGGTGATGCCCGGCACGCTCAAGAGCCCCGAGCTCGCCCGCATCACGCGCGAACGCCACCCCGACATCGCCGTGCTGTTCACCTCGGGCTATACCGAGAACGCGATCGTCCATGGCGGCCGCCTGGACGAAGGCGTCGACCTGCTGTCCAAGCCCTATACGCGCGAGATGCTGGCGCGGAAGGTGCGCTATGTGCTCGCCAACCAGCGTCAGCGCACCGCCAGCCTGCCCGAACAGAAGCAGGCGCTCGCCGCCATGCCGGCGCCCGCGCCCTCCGCGCGGCTAAGTATCCTGCTGGTCGAAGACGACGCGCTGATCCGCGCCAACACCGCCGAACTGCTCCAGCATCTGGGCCACACGGTGGTCGAGGCCGTCAGCGCCGAAGACGCCACCACCGCGCTCCAGACGGTGCCGATCGACGTCCTGTTCACCGATGTGGAGCTGCCCGGCGCCTCGGGACCCAGCCTGGCCGCCCGCGCCCGCGAACTCCGCCCCCAGGTCGGCGTGGTGTTCGCCACCGGCAATGATCATGTCGCCGGTCTGGAGGAGGGCGCCGCCGCGGTGCTGCTCCAAAAGCCCTATGACGGCACGGCCATCGCCGAGGCCCTGGCCAAGGCCACCGGCAAAGTCCCCGCCTGACCCCATTGGTACCTCCCTCGCTCAAGAGCGGGGGAGGTACCAATGGGGAGGTGGCAGCCACGGCCTTCCTCTCCCTTCGTCATCCCGGCCTTGAGCCGGGATCCCGCTTCTTCTTCTTCTTCGCCCGCCAAAGAAGCGGGACCCCGGCTCAAGGCCGGGGTGACGAGTGAAGAGGACAAGGCCGGATATTCAGACGGAACGTCCAACCAACCCCGCAGTCTCCGGCACGCCCGTCACCGGCGTCCCGTCCCGAAACCACTGCACCACGTTATCCACCAGCAGCTGCCCCATGGCATCCCGCGTCCGCACCGATCCCGACCCGACATGCGGCAACAGCACCACGTGCGGCAGGTCCAGCAACGCCTGCGGCACCCGCGGCTCGTCGGCATACACGTCCAGCCCGGCACTCAGGATCGTGCCCGCCTGCAATGACTCGATCAGCGCCGCCTCGTCCACCACGCTGCCGCGCGCCACGTTGATCAGCACGCCGTCCGCTCCCAGCGCCGCCAGCACTTCGTGGTCGATCAGGTGCCGCGTTCCCGCGCCGCCCGGCACGATCACCACCAATATGTCTGACGCCTCGGCCAGTCCGATCAGCGTCGGATAATAGTCGAACGGCACGTCCTGCCGGTGCCGTCCATGATAGGCGATGGGCACGTCGAACCCTTGCAGCCGCCGCGCCACTGCCTTGCCGATATTGCCCAGCCCGACAATGCCGATCCGCCGCCCGCGCAGCGTCGGCGACAAGGGGAAGGCGCCCTTCAGCCACTGTCCGTCGCGCAGGAATCGTTCCGCCTGGGGCAATTGCCGCAGCGTCGCCAGCAGCAGCCCCACCGTGAAGTCGGCCACTTCCGCGTCCAGCACGCCCGGCGTGTTGGTCACCATCACTCCACGTGCCGCCGCCGCGGCCACATCGACATTGTCATAGCCCACGCCGAAACTCGCGACGATCTCCAGCGCGGGAAAGTGCGCCAGGAACGCATCGTCGATCCGCCCGTGATAAGTGCTGGTGGCGACCCCGCGGATGCGCGGCCCCACTTCCGCGATAAAGGCTTGCGGGTCGGGCTGCTCCCACAGCCGGTGCAGCGTGAAGGCGGATTCCAGCTGCTCCACGACGATGGGCAGCAACGGCGCGGTCATCAGGACATCAATGGTGTGCATGCCCAACATCTTAGCCAAAGAAGCCGCACGCGGAAACCGCTCCCGGATTCGCCGCACGATTGCGCGTTCCGCAACGCCTGACGGCCCCATGGGGGAACCCTAGCCCCATCGCCGCCGTTCCTCAGCCCTCGGACACATCGTCCACCCGTGCCGCGGCCCGCCCCCTTGCCGCGTCCCGACCAAGGAGTTTCGCATGAAGAAGTTTTTGGCTGCATTCGTGATGGCATCGATGGCAGTCCCGGCAATCGCCGCGACGCCGGCCGACGCCCAGTCCCGCCAGTACCGGGACAACGACCGCCGCGACAATGACCGCCGTGATCGCCGAAGCGATTATCGCTGGCGCGACAATGACCGCAATTGGGATCCGTCGCGCAACTATCGCGAGGGCCGCCGCGACCGTGAACGCCGCCTCGGCCGCAACGACCGCATCTACAAGGGCCGCGACGGCCGCGCCTATTGCCGCCGCAACGACGGCACCACCGGCCTGGTGGTCGGCGGCATCGGCGGCGGGGTGCTCGGCAACCTGATCGGCGGCGGCACGCTCGGCACGCTGCTCGGTGCCGGCGGCGGAGCCCTGCTCGGCCGCGAAGTCGACCGCGGCAACGTGCGCTGCCGCTAAGCGGAAGTACCCCTTCTCCCTTCCCCCTCTCCCGCCTGCGGGAGAGGGCCGGGGTGAGGGTGACTATTTCCTAGGCTGCCGGCCGCTAGCGCGCGCGCTAAGGAAAGACGAGGTTCGCGCAGAGGCGCAGAGAACGCAGAGAAGTTGTCGCCGCGTCAGCGGCAGGAATCATAATCAGCGCAGCGAGCGGTGAACGCGAGATAGTCTCCCGACCGGGCCGCTACGTCACATCTCTGCGTCCTCTGCGCCTCTGCGCGAACATCTGCCTTCTTCCTTCTGCCACCCCACCGCGTCACCCCCTCCGCAATCTTCCCTTGTTGCCACGCAACATCCTTTCCCCCATCACGTTGACACGCATTCAACCCAATCTGGGGAAGCGCTTTTGGCCACCCGTGCCGCGCCCTTGTTCGATGCCGCCACTGTCGCCGATCGCTGGATCGCCGACCATTGCGCCCATGCGCTCCACGGCGACGTGCTGTGCGCGCAGGCGGATGATCCCGCCTGGCGCGCCTTGTTTGAGGAACTCGCCGCGGTCGCGGGCGACGATTGGGACCAGCTACGCGACCGCGCGCGCCGCCATGCCGAGGATATCGGCACCGGCTTCCGCATCGTCGGCGAAGGCGAAGAACGTCCCTGGCCGCTTTCCCCCGTGCCGCTCCTGCTGGAAAAGCCTGAATGGGAAGGGATCGCCGCCGGCGTAACCCAGCGCGCCGAGCTGCTCGAAGCCGTGCTCGCCGACCTGTACGGCCCCGGCAATTTGGTCAGCGGCGGCCACGTCCCGGCGATGCTCGTCACCGGCAGCCCCTATTTCCTGCGCCCGCTCGACCGGCTCGAGCCGCCGGGCGGACGCCACCTGCACTTCGTCGCCTTTGATCTCTGCCGCGGACCTACGGGCGAGTGGCGCGTGCTCGCCGACCATGTCCGCGCCCCTGCCGGCGCCGGGTTCGCCTTGGAAAACCGCCTGGCGATGGCGCGCACCGCCGGCGGGCTCCAGTCGCGGCTCAATATCGAGCGCCACGCGCCCTTCTTTGCCGGATTCCGCGGCGGGCTCGCTGCCTTGTGCCGCCGCGTCGATCCGCGCATCGCGCTGCTCACGCCCGGCCGGCTCAACCCCAGCTATGCCGAACAGGCGCATCTCGCCCGCTATCTCGGTTTCCTCCTTGCCGAAGGGGCCGATCTGCTGGTGCGCGAAGACCAGCTCTATGTCCGCACCATCGCCGGGCTGAAGCGGATCGACGCCGTGTGGCACCGCCTTGATCCGCGCCTGCTCGATCCCCTGGCGCTCGACTCGCATTCCACCATCGGCGTTGCCGGCCTTGTCGACGCGATGGCGGCGGGCAATCTGCTGGTCGCCAATGCGCCGGGCGCCGCGCTGGTGGAGGCCCCGGCCTTTGCCGCGTTCCTGCCAGCGCTCGCCCAGCATCTGCTCGGCGCTCCGCTCAGCCTTCCCAACATCGCGACCTGGTGGTGCGGCGGAGAGGCGGAGCGTGCCCATGTCGCGGCCAATCTCGACCAGCTGCTCGTCGCGCCTGCCTTCGGCCCGCCACCGCTCGGGCTCCCCTCCGGCAAGCCGGCGCTCGGTGCGACGTTGAATGCGGATCAGCGCGCCGCCCTGCTCGACGATTTCACGCGCCGCCCCCAGGATTATGTCGGGCAAGAGGTGGTGCACCTGTCGACCATGCCGGTCCCCGGCGAAGGCGGCCTGGTGCCGCGTCCCTTCACGCTGCGCGTCTTCGCCGCGCGCGATGCGCAGGGCGGCTGGACCGTGCTGCCCGGCGGCTTCGCCCGGATCGGCATGCACGAGGATGTTCGTGCCGCGGTGATGGGGGAGGGGAGCTGGTCCGCCGATGTCTGCGTGTACGGCTCCGATCCCGTCGCGCCGGTATCGTTGCTTCCTTCCGTCGACACGGTCCAGCTTCGCCGCAACCCGGGCACATTGCCCTCGCGCGTTGCCGACAATCTGTTCTGGCTCGGCCGTTATCTGGAACGGGGCGAAGCGCTGCTTGGCGTGCTGCGCGTGCTGCTTGGCCATTCCATCAGCGCCGACACCGGCGCCGCCCTGTCCCCGGACACCGTCGCCCGCCTGGTGCGGCTCGTGGTCGCTGCCGGTGCCGCGCCGGAGCCCAAGAGTCTGCGCCGCGCCGATCTCACCCAGCTCGCCCGCACGGCGATGGAGGGCGGGGAGGGCTGGTACAGCGTGCGGTCGATCAATGCTCAGGCGCGCTCGATTGGTCAGGTATCGCGCGACCGGCTCTCGGCCGACATGATCCGCCTGCTCGACGCGCCCTTCCCCGATCGGGGCGTGCTGCTCGATCGCGCGGGCTCGTTGCAACGCCGCTATTCCGCGCTGGTAGGGCTGGCGGGCGAGCATATGGCGCGCACCGATGCCTGGCGCTTCCACGATCTCGGGCGCCGGGTGGAGCGTGCCGAAGCCATGCTGCGCTCCCTGCGCGCGTTCGGCGGGGCCGATGCGACGCTTGACGATCTTTCTACGCTGCTGGACCTCGCCGACAGCCAGATTAGCTACCGCCAGCGCTATATTTCGGGCATTTCGCGTATGCCCGTGGTCGATTTGGTCGCGCTGGACCCCGGCAATCCGCGCGGCGTGGCGTTCCAGGCTGGGGCGATTTCTGCGCATCTGAACGCGCTTCCGGTCCTTTCGGACAATGGCTTAGCCGAACCGCAGCAGGAGCAGGCGCGGGGTCTGGCGGCTGCGTTGGTGACGGCGAAGGTCCAGACTCTGGACGCAGCGCTGGTCGACGGTCTTCTACACCGTCTATTCGAACTTTCGCGTGCAATATCAACGCGTTATTTTTTACAGGGCGCCGAACCGCTGCGTTCTGCGTCCATGATTTTGGCGTAGACCAGATGTTATACAAAATCCGCCACGTCACGCGTTTCGAATATGCCCAGCCCGTTGCCTTCGCCCGCAACAACCTGCGCCTCAAGCCCATCCTGTGGTCCGGCCAGCAGGTGGAGGACTATCAACTCCTCATCGATCCCCAGGGCCGCACCCACTCCGCCCGCGCCGAAGCCGGACTCGCCAATGTCGTCCGCCTGATCCTCGACGCCCCCGCGACTTCGCTCACCATCGAAAGCCGCGCCCGCGTCCGTGTCGAGCGCCCGATTCCCTTCGCGCAGCCCAGTGATCCCACGGTCGCGGAAATCGCCGCCTGGGCTCGCGCCAGCCGCGACGCCTCGCCCGCCGGCCCGGCGGCTTATCTGTTTCCCTCGCCGCTGATCGCCCTCGATTCCGATATCGCGCAGTGGTGCGCCTTGGACCTTTCGCCCAGACGCGGCATCCTGGAAGCGGCAATGGCGCTGGCGCTCCGCATCCAGCGCGAGTTCGCCTTCGACCCCCATGCCACCCTGGTCGACACCTCGCCCCGCGAAGCCTTCGCCAAGCGTGGCGGCGTCTGCCAGGATTTCGCTCAGATCATGATCGCAGGCCTGCGCGCCGCAGGCCTTCCGGCCGCCTATTGCTCGGGCTATCTCCGCACCCTCCCAGCCCCTGGGCAGCCGCGGCTGGTGGGCGCCGACGCCACCCATGCCTGGGTGCTGGTCTGGGCGGGACCGCAGCTCGGCTGGATCGGCGTCGATCCCACCAACGGCATCTGGATGGCCGAGGACCATGTCGTGGTCGCCATCGGCCGTGACTATGCGGACATCGCACCCATCGACGGCATCGTGCTGGGATCTGGCGCGCAGAAGATGGACGTGTCGGTGGACGTCGAACCGCTCGAGGAATGTGTCGCCGCCTGACGAAGGCTTGCGTAACGCCTCGCGCGCGACAATCTTCCATTCGAGTGATCCGCCTCTATGAGCGGGTATGCATTCGTTTGTTCAATGGGGAACTTAGTGGCCGATCCTTACGCAACTCTGGGCGTGGCGCGCGGCGCAAGCGAAGCCGACATCAAGAAGGCTTATCGCAAGCTCGCCAAGGAGCTTCACCCCGACCGCAACAAGGACAATCCGAAAGCGGCAGAACGCTTCAGCAGCGTGACGCAGGCTTATGACCTGCTGAATGACAAGGACAAGCGCGCCCGCTTCGACCGCGGTGAGATCGACGGGGACGGTAATCCGACTGCGCCGTTCGGCTATGGCGGCGGCGGTCCACAGGGTGGGTTCCAGCCGGACTTCAACGGCGAAGGGGGCGACTTCGGCGACATCTTCGACGGGCTGTTCGGCGGCGGCGCCCGTCGCGGCGGTGGTGGCTTCAGCGGCGGCTTTGGCGGTTTCGGGCGGCGCGGGGCGGTCAAGGGGGCGAATGTCACTTATCGCCTCGCCGTATCCTTCGAGGACGCAGCCAAACTCAGCCCGCAACGTATCACCCTGCGAGACGGTAAAACCATCGACCTGAAGCTGCCCGCAGGCGTCGAGACCGGCACACAGATGCGTCTTGCCGGGAAGGGCGATGAAGGGCCTGGTGGCGCGGGCGACGCGATCGTCAGCATCGAAGTGCAGCCGCACCGCTTCTACACGCGGGTCGAAGACGATATCCGCCTCGATCTGCCAATCAGCCTGTCGGAAGCCGTGCTTGGTGCAGAGGTCCGCGTGCCTACTCCGGATGGTGCGGTGATGCTGAAAGTGCCCAAGGGTTCGACCTCGGGAAAGACGCTTCGGCTCAAGAACCGCGGCTTCCACAAGAAGGGCGGCGGCCGCGGCGACTTGCTCGTCACGCTGATGGTCGACCTGCCGGTGGATGACGATGCGCTGATCGAGTTTGCTCAAGGCTGGCAGAACAAGGGGAACCCGCGGGGCCGCATGGGCGTCTGAGCCCATGTGAGCGAACAGGGAATATCGCCGGAGTCTCCGGAAGGCCGTCGGCGTGGCCTGGGCAGCACGCTGCATGGACGAATGAGCGAGATGGGCTTTTCGGAGCGCTTCTTCGTGATCTCGAAGCGTGTGCTGGTTGGAACCTATAATGAAGGTTTCACTTATGCGGGGAACCTGGCCTATCTGTCGCTGGTCACGCTATTTCCTTTCTTCATCGTGGCTGCGGCGATTGCCCAGCTGGTAGGGCGCAACAGTGAGGGGCTCCGCACGCTGGAGGTCTTCCTGCAGACCGTTCCGCCTGACGTGGCGGATGTGCTGCGCAAGCCGATCGCTGACGTGCTTCAGGCGCGGACCGGCAACTTGCTCTGGTTCGGTGGTCTGGTCGGCCTGTGGACCACGGCTGGGTTCATTGAAACGCTGCGCGGGATCCTCCGATCGGCCTACGGTACGCAGTCCAGCACACCCTTTTGGCGTTACAGGCTAGGTGCCATCGGCCTCATCGTCGGTGCAGTGCTGCTCGCGCTGGTCGCGTTGAGCCTCCAGGTGGTGCTCGGCGCGGTGGAGCAGTTCCTCTACAAGATGCTGCCACTGGCGACAGAGGCGCAGCAGATCGTCTCGCTTTCCCGCTTCGCGCCGGCGTTAGCCCTGTTCGGTGCGCTGTATCTGCTCTTTTATTCGCTCACGCCGCAGCGCTACCGCAAGCATGCTTGTCCGAAATGGCCCGGCCCGGCGTTCGTAACCTTCTGGTGGCTCGCCACGACCTGGGCACTGCCGCTCAGCCTGTCGATGCTGGGCGGCTATGACCTTACCTATGGCAGCCTGGCGGGCGTGATGATCGCGCTCATCTTCTTCTATATCATCGGCCTGGGTGTGGTGATCGGCGCGGAACTCAACGCGGCTCTGGCGGAAGTGCCCCCGGACAAGCTAGGGGAGGCTCCTGAGAAGGAGAACGTAGCGTCGTGACGGGATTGATGCAGGGAAAGCGCGGGCTGATCATGGGCCTCGCCAATGATCGTTCCTTGGCCTGGGGCATTGCGCAGAAGTTGCGCGAGCAGGGCGCGGAACTCGCGTTCAGCTATCAGGGCGAGGCGCTGGAGAAGCGCGTGCGTCCGCTCGCTGAGCAACTGGGCAGCGACTTCCTGATCGATTGCGACGTGGCCGACATGGCGGCGCTCGACAGCGCCTTTGAAAGGCTCGCCGCGCGTTGGCCCACCATCGATTTCGTGGTGCACGCCATCGGTTTCTCGGACAAGAACGAGTTGCGCGGCGGCTATGTCGATACCAGCCTCGACAACTTCCTGATGACGATGAACATCAGCGTCTACTCGTTCGTGGCGGTCGCGCAGCGCGCATCGAAGATGATGCCGAACGGCGGCAGCCTGCTTACGCTCAGCTACTATGGCGCTGAAAAGGTCATTCCGCACTATAACGTGATGGGCGTCGCCAAGGCTGCGCTGGAAACCAGCGTGCAGTATCTCGCCGTCGATCTCGGCCGCGACAAGATCCGCGTCAACGCAATCTCGGCCGGGCCGATCAAGACGCTGGCGGCTTCGGGTATCGGCGACTTCCGCCTGATCCTGAAGTGGAACGAACTCAATTCGCCCCTGAAGCGCAACGTCACCATCGAGGATGTCGGCGGCGCGGGCCTGTACCTGCTCAGCGATCTGTCGAGCGGCGTGACGGGTGAAACCCACCATGTCGACGCGGGATATCATGTCGTGGGCATGAAGGCCGAAGACGCGCCTGACATCGCGCTCGCGTGAGCATCGCCATTCGACCGGCGACGGGCGGCGACGTCGCTGCCGTCGACGCCCTGCTGCGCAAGATATCGTCCCGGAGCGAAGAGGCTGCGTTCGTCCAGCGCCTGTGCCTGGATGGCGACATGGTGCTGATGCTGGTTGCGGATGACGAGGAAAGCGGCGCGCTGGCCGGTGCGGTGGTGTTCAGCCGGATGGCGGCCGAGATTGGCGGCAAATCCATTGCCTCGATCGCACTGGCACCGCTGGCGGTGACGCCCGAGTATCGGGAGGCCGGAGTGGGCGAGGCACTGGTCCAGGCCGGGCTCGAGCATCTGCGCGCCGCTGGCGCTATGCTGTGCTTCGTATTGGGCGAGCCGGACTTCTACGGGCCGTTCGGGTTTTCGGCCGACTGGGCGCGCGGATTTGCCACGCCTTATGCCGGTGACTATTTGCTGGCGCTGCCGCTGCAAGACGGCGCCATGCCGTGCGGCGAGCGCGGCCCAGCGACGCATGCGACTGCGTTCGCGCAACTGAGCGGGGACTGGTGAGCTTCAACAGCTTCGGGCGGGTGTTCCGCTTCACGACATGGGGCGAGAGCCACGGGCCGGCTCTGGGTGCGGTGATCGATGGGTGCCCACCGGGGCTGCACTTGCGCGAAGGCGACATCCAGCCATTCCTCGACAAGCGCCGTCCGGGCCAGTCACGCTTCACCACGCAGCGTCAGGAGCCTGATCGGGTTCGCATTTTATCGGGCGTGTTCGAGGGGCGGACAACCGGCACGCCGATTAGCCTGATGATTGAGAATGTCGACCAGCGCTCCAAGGATTATTCGGAAGTCGCGCAAGCCTATCGGCCAGGCCACGCGGACTATGCATATGATGCGAAATATGGGTTTCGAGACTATCGCGGTGGCGGTCGCTCTTCGGCGCGCGAAACCGCGGCGCGGGTAGCGGCTGGCGCTGTAGCCCGACTGGTGATCCCAGAGGTTCGCATTCGCGCCTGGGTAGAGGCGATCGGTGGCGATGCGATCAATCCCGCGTCTTTTGACGCGGAGGAAATCGACCGGAACCCCTTCTTCTGTCCCGATGCCGACGCAGCCGCGCGCTGGGAAGGGCTGGTCGATGGGGCGCGCAAGGCAGGATCGTCGCTCGGCGCAGTGATCGCGTGCGAGGCAATGGACGTGCCCGCAGGCTGGGGCGCTCCGCTCTACGCCAAACTCGACAGCGAACTCGCCGCCGCGTGCATGTCGATCAACGCAGTCAAGGGCGTGGAGATCGGCGATGGCTTTGCCGCAGCCGCGCTGACCGGAGAGCAGAATGCGGACGCAATGCGTCCTGGTGCTGACGGCCCGGAGTTCCTCGCCAATCACGCCGGAGGCATTGCCGGCGGCATTTCCACCGGCCAGCCAGTGCGGCTCCGCGTCGCCTTCAAGCCGACGAGCTCCATCCTTACCCCTGTTTCTACGATCAGCCCGACAGGGGAAGCGGCACAAATCGCAACCAAGGGGCGCCATGATCCCTGTGTGGGGATACGCGGGGCTCCTGTAGTGGAAGCAATGATGGCGCTGGTGCTGGCAGACCAGAAATTGCTCCACCGTGCGCAGGTCGGCTGAGTTGATATAGGTTGCTGTCGCGACGGTAGTAAGATGCCTGAATGGGACAAGCAGAAGCGAGGCGTGCAACTTCAGAGACCTAGGCTCGTTCTATTCCTGCGAGCTTTCGCAAGCGCAGGAGTACGACATATGCGTAACGTTTCTTTTATCCTCGCCGGCGCTTTGTTGCTCCCGGCAGCCGCAGTTGCCCAGTCGACCGCAGCCAGCGGGTCGACCGGATCCGCAGGCAGCGGCGGTCAGCCGACCACGACCAGCGCGCAGACCCAGTCGTCCCAGGGTCAAACCACCACGGCCTCGCCTCAGGGCCAACCCACTACCGGCACCAGCGCTAATCGCCGCCAGGGCGACCGCGTCGGCACCGCTGCCGACCGCAACGGCGGACGTACGGGTACTAGGACGACGGGTACCACCGGCGCAGGCACGACCGGTACGGGCACGACGACTACCGCGCCGGACACGATGGGTTCGGGCAGCGATACGCTGGGAACGCCTGGATCTACGATGGGCACCGGGACGACCGGGCCAGGCACGACGGGAACCACCGGCACCACCACGGGCACGGTTCCGCCGCGCTCTTAAGTCTCTTGGAAACCCGGCGGCAGCTGCCGCCGGGTTTTCTCAGTCTGCGAACGGGTCGCGGACCAAGATCGTGTCTTCGCGCTCAGGGCTTGTCGAGACCAGCGCCACCGGGCACTGGATCAGCTCTTCGACGCGACGAATATATTTGATCGCCGCAGCCGGCAGTTCGGCCCAGCTACGTGCGCCCGCCGTCGATTCCGACCAACCGGGCATCGTTTCATATACCGGCTCCACCAAAGTCTGATCCGCCGCATTGGCAGGATAATAATCCAGCGTTTCGCCACGCAGACGATAGCCGGTGCAGACCTGGATTTCCTCGAATCCGTCGAGCACGTCCAGCTTGGTCAAGGCGATGCCGGTAATGCCCGATACCGCGACCGACTGCCGCAGCAGCACCGCGTCTAGCCAGCCGCACCGCCGCTTGCGGCCGGTGACCGTGCCGAATTCGCGCCCGCGCGTGCCCAGCCGCTCCCCAACCTCATTCTCCTGCTCGGCAGGGAAGGGCCCGGAGCCGACGCGGGTGGTGTAGGCTTTGGCGATCCCGAGCACGAATCCGACGGCGCTCGGACCTAGACCCGATCCGCCGGCCGCGGCGCCGGCGATTGTGTTGGACGACGTGACAAACGGATAGGTGCCGTGGTCGATGTCGAGCAGCACGCCCTGCGCCCCTTCGAACAGGATACGGCGGCCGCGCGATCGGGCCTCGTTCAGCATCCGCCACACCGGCTTGGCGAACGGAAGCACGAAGCCGGCAATCTCGCGCAGCTCGGCGACCAGCCGCTCACGGTCGATCGGCGGCTCGCCAAAACCGGCGCGCAACGCATCATGGTGTGCCGCCAGCCGATCGAGCTGCGGGCCAAGCTCGTCGAGATGGGCGAGATCGCACACCCGGATAGCACGACGGCCGACCTTGTCCTCGTAGGCTGGGCCGATCCCGCGACGGGTGGTGCCGATCTTGCCGGCGCCGCTGGCGTCTTCGCGCAGCGCATCCAGGTCGCGATGGAAGGGGAGGATCAGCGGGCAGGTGTCCGCCACCATCAGCGTGTCGGGCGTGACGTTCACGCCCTGGCCGCGGATGCGCTCGACCTCGTCGCGCAGTGCCCAGGGATCGAGCACCACGCCGTTGCCGATGACGCTGGGCGTTCCGCGCACGATGCCGGAGGGGAGCAGCGAAAGCTTGTAGACATTCTCGCCCACGACGAGCGTGTGGCCGGCATTATGCCCGCCCTGAAAGCGGACGACCACGTCGGCGCGCTCCGCCAGCCAGTCGACGATCTTCCCCTTGCCTTCGTCGCCCCATTGGGCGCCGATCACTGCAACGTTTGCCAAAGTCGCTTCCTTTCGCGGGCGCCCTAGTCGCATGACGCGGCCGCGTCCACGCTCTTGTGTGGTTTGCCGGGTCGCGCACGACGCAACTCGACACCTCCGGCGCCTTAGCTATGGTGACGCACAAGGAGAGAGCGCATGAAACTGGCCAGCTTGAAGCATGGGCGTGATGGAAAGCTCGTCGTAGTATCGGACGATCTGGCGTGGTGCGCGGACGCCAGCCACATCGCGCCGACGCTGCAGGCGGCGCTGGATGATTGGGAGCGGCTGGAAGGCGATTTGCGCAACCTCGCCACCGATCTCGCGCACGAAGCCATTCCTCGGGAGCGCTTCCACGAGCGAATGGCCGCTGCGCCTTTGCCGCGCGCGTATCAGTGGGCCGATGGTTCGGCTTATGTGAACCACGTTGCTCTGGTACGGCAGGCGCGCGGCGCCGAAATGCCCGAGAGCTTCTGGCACGATCCGCTGATGTACCAGGGGGGATCGGACGGATTCCTGGGCGCGCGCGATCCGATTCCACTGGCGGATGAGGCGTGGGGCTGCGACCTCGAAGCCGAAGTGGTGGTCGTCACCGGGGACGTGGCACAGGGCGCCAGCCGTGACGAGGCACTGGCAGCGGTGCGGCTGGTCGGCCTCACCAATGATGTGAGCCTGCGCAACCTCATCCCTGGCGAATTGGCCAAGGGATTCGGCTTCTTCCAGTCCAAGCCTGCAAGCAGCTTCTCGCCTGTGTTCGTCACGCCGGACGCGCTGGGCAGTGACTGGCAGGATGGCAAGCTTCACCGCAAGCTGATGGTTGACCTGAACGGCCAGCCTTTCGGTCGTGCAGAGGCGGGCGAGGATATGACCTTCGACTTCGGCACGTTGATCGCGCATGCCGCAAAAACGCGGCGGCTAGGCGCGGGCACGATCATCGGCTCTGGTACCGTGTCCAACCGCGACACGAGCGGCGGCCCCGGGAAGCCGATCGCCGAGGGTGGGGTCGGGTATTCGTGCCTCGCGGAGGTTCGCACGGTGGAAACTATCCTGCGCGGCAAGCCGGAGACGCCCTTCCTCAAGGCCGGCGATACGGTGCGCATCTGGATGGAAGACGAGCGCCACCATCCGATCTTCGGTGTGATCGAGCAGGCGGTGGAGGCGGGCTGAGGGTCAGTCGCTCAGCCCTGCGGGGTCATGAAATCGAACATACCCTGTCTGGTGCTTAGCTCCCAGCAGCCAAGTAGCTTATGACCTTCGCCATGGGTGCTGTTGACGAGCAGCAATGCATCCATGCGCCAGTGCAACGGCGATACCATTTCGCTCCGCTTCTGCCAGTCGCCATAGGCGAGTGTCAGGTGCGGATGGAAATCATAGTCCGGCAGGGGAATGCTTAAGCCGACCAAGCGTCGCACAAGCTCCCGTTGAAGCGCCCGCAGCGCCCGCGTATTCGAGCCGGCGAGCGCGTTTTTCTTCAATCGACTGAGCACGAGTGAGACGGGTTCTGCTTGCAGCGAAGCTGCCGCGGAGCGGATCAGTTCCAGCTGCTCGGGCGACAGGGCTCTGATGTCGCCTAACGGCAGGAGCGTGATGTGAAACTGCTCCAGCGGGTACTTGCTGACAAAACCAAGCAGGCGACGCTGGCGATCAATCTCCAGCGCCAATGCGTGTGGCGGCCTGATCATGAAGTACAGCAGTTGTTCGCGGTGGACCGGGCGCAGCGCGGTCGTTTCAGAGGCGAAGCCAAGCATGGTCAACACTCCTAGTGGAAATCGCGTGACTTCACGGGAATGACCGTGTCGTCATATGGGCCGGCCAGCGCGCCATAGCGCGAGGGCGGCGGGTTCCAGTGCTTTCGCGTGCGCGGGTCGGCGCCGCCATTGCGGGCCCCGTCCGAAGGGGCAGTGAGCCGCGGCAGATCGGCATTGCCGACCTGTCGGAGCAGGTGCGTGAGATCGATCACTTCCTCAGCAATGACGTGCACCACCAGCCCCTCGCGCTGCACCCGGCCGCGCACTGCGATCATCGTCGCCGACATGATGATGCGGCGAAAAATCTTGAAGTTGCGCTCCCACACGATCGCATTGGCGATGCCGGTTTCGTCCTCCAGCGTGACGAATACGCTCTTGGCGCTCCCGGGTTTCTGGCGGACCAGGATGATGCCGGCGATGGTAATACGGGCGCCATCCTTGAGCAGAAAATCCTTTGGCGCCCGTTCCTCCACCAGCTTGCCGCACGGCGTGATGCGGTCGCGCGCCAGACCTTCGCGCAAAAAAGCGATCGGGTGCGCACGCAACGTCAATTGCGTGGCGCGGTAATCCTCGACCACTTCGCGGCCCTCGGTCATCGGCACCAGCGTCACCGGTGCTTCCTCCGCCTCGGGCTGGATTTGTCCCTCGCGTTCGTCGGCTGCGGCGAACAGCGGCAGCGGCACATCGCCGAGTGCCTTGATCGCCCATAGCGCCTCGCGCCGGTTGTGCCCGAAGCATTGAAAAGCATCGGCACGGGCCAGCTTTTCCAATGCCGCAACCGTAACCCGCGCGCGCCGCCAAACATCGTGCACCGATGCGAACGGACCTGCCGCCCGAGCTTTGACAATTCTTTCGGACTGAGCCTCGTCCAAGCCATGGACGATCCGCATTCCCAGCCGGATCGGCCTCAGGTTCGTCCAATCGTCTTCAGTGCCGGCAAAGCGCAACGGCCTAACCCGCGGCGAAGTGGGCGCTTCCATCACGCTTGTGTCCCACTCGCTGGCGTTGACGCAGACCGGGTGAACGTCGACCCCATGCTCGCGCGCGTCGCGGACGATCTGGGCGGGGGCGTAGAACCCCATGGGCTGGGCATTGAGCAGCGCGGCGCAGAAGATGTCGGGATGGTGGCACTTCACCCAGGAAGATGCGTACGCGATCTTGGCGAAGCTTGCCGCGTGGCTCTCGGGAAAGCCATAGCTGCCAAACCCCTCGATCTGCTTGAACGTCCGCTCGGCGAAGTCGCGTGCATATCCCCGCGCCACCATGCCGCCGACCATCTTGTCCCTGAAGTGGCTGACCCCGCCGGTCATCTTGAACGTCGCCATCGAGCGGCGCAGTCCATCCGCCTCGGCTGGGGTAAAGCCAGCGCCGACGATCGCCACCTTCATCGCCTGCTCCTGGAAAAGCGGCACGCCGAAGGTCTTCTTGAGCACCGCCTTCAATTCGGGATTGGGGTATTCCGGTTTTTCCTTGTCTTCGCGGCGGCGAAGATAGGGGTGCACCATGTCTCCTTGAATGGGCCCTGGACGTACGATCGCGACTTGGATGACGAGGTCGTAGAACTCCCTCGGTTTCAGCCGCGGCAGCATCGACATCTGCGCCCGGCTCTCGATCTGGAAGGTGCCGAGCGTGTCGGCTTTCTGGATCATCTTGAACGTAGTGTCGTCGTCGTCCTGCATCTGATGCGAAGCGAGCGTCAGGCGGATGCCCTTTCGCTGTTCGAGCAGTTCAAAGGCCCTGCGCATGCAACCGAGCATGCCTAGCCCCAGCACATCGACCTTCATCAGGCCGAGCATCTGGATGTCGTCCTTTTCCCACTCGATGACGCGGCGCTCGGCCATTGTCGCTGGTTCGATAGGCACGATCTCGTCGATGCGGTGCTGTGCCAGCACAAAGCCGCCGGGGTGCTGGGACAAGTGGCGCGGCGTGCCGATCAGCTGTTGCGCAAGGTCGAGCGTCAGGGCTAGCCGAGGGTCCGTGGTGTCAAGATTCAGTGCGTCGAGATGTTCTTGGGGAACGCCAGCCTCGGACCAACCCCATACCTGGCTAACGAGGCTGCTCGTCAGGTCCTGGGGTAGCCCCAGCACCTTACCGACCTCGCGTACTGCGCCGCGCGTGCGGAAGCGGCTGACCACAGCGGTCAAGGCAGCATGGTCGTGGCCGTATGTTTGATAGATCCACTGGATCACCTCCTCGCGGCGTTCATGCTCGAAATCGATGTCGATGTCGGGCGGCTCCTGGCGCTCGCCCGAGATGAAACGCTCGAACAGCAATTCATGCTTGATCGGGTCGATCGAAGTGACGCTGAGCACATAGCAGATCAGCGAGTTGGCGGCCGATCCGCGCCCCTGACAAAGTATCTTCTGGCTGCGTGAATATTCGACGATCGAGTGGACTGTCAGGAAGTAAGGGGCATAGTCGAGCCGCTTCACAAGCCGCAGCTCCTTTCGGAGCAGCTTGGCATAGGAACGAGGCTTGTGACCGTTGAATTGCTTCCGCAACGCCGCCCAGGCGAGCTTCTCCAGTGCACGCTGAGGCGTTTGGCCGCTCATCACGATCTCATCGGGATAGCGATAACGGATTTCCCGCAACGAGAAGGTGCACCGCTCCACGATCGCTTCACTCGCAGCGAGTGCTTCGGGATGGTGGCGAAACCGCCACGCCATTGCTTCAGGTGTCTTCAGGTGGCGATCGGCAGTGCGTTCGCGACGAAAGCCCAGTTCGTCGATCGTGCATTTCTCACGAATCGCGGTCACTACGTCCTGAAGCATGCGCTTATCGGGATGATGATAAAGCACGTCGCCCGTGGCGAGGGAAGTAAGGCCGTAGTGGCGCGCGGATTGGTTCAGCTGGTGTAATCGCATCGCGTCATCCGGGCGCCGTTGCCGCGTTAGGCAGACATGTCCCTGGTCACCAAATACTTCCGCCATCCAGCGTAACGACAGCGGATCTCCGATCTCAGTAAAGCCGGGCACCAAGGCGCCAACCAGGCCCTTCGCATGCTCGGCCACATCCTCCCAGTGGAGAAAGCATTTTCCTTTCTCGCCATGTTGCGCATCGGCGCGGGATTTGCCTAGGGTAAGCATGCGAGTGAGGCGGCTCCAAGCGCTCCTGTCTTCGGGCCAGACGAGCAATGATGTGCCGTCAACCAGATCGAGGCGGCAGCCCAGAACCGGGCGCACCCAAATGCCCTTTTCTTCTTTGATTTCTTCCGCTGCATGCAGCGCGCGCACTACGCCCGACACCGAATTGCGGTCGGTCACGCCCAGCGCCGGCATCTTCATCAACGCCGCCGCGGCGAACAGTTCCTTTGGCGCCGACGCCCCGCGCAGGAACGAATAATGCGTGGTCACCTGGAGTTCGGAATAGGTCATCCGAACACCCCGTGCAGGTACCAGCTGAGGTCGCCGGTGACCGGACGCTCGCCGTCGCCCGAGCGGAACAGCCAATAGCGATGGCCGGCATCGTCCTCGACATGGAAATAGTCGCGAACGGCGTGGCGCTCGGCATCGCGCTTCCACCATTCGCCGAAGATGCGCTCGGGCCCGTCGGCGCGGACGACCTTGTGCGGCTGGCCGCGCCAGGTGAAGCGCCGGGGCGGCTGGTCGGGCAGCTCGGCCATGACATGGTCGAGCCGTTCGGGCCGGCGCAGCAGCCGCGCGGGCTTGGGCCAGCCGGGATACCAGGGATGTAGCGTTGCGTTGCGGTCGAGCCGGCGGATGTCCTCGGCCTTGAGCGCAGCCGCAGTCCGCTCGGGCGGGTCGAGTACCGGCGCGCGGGTGGCGCTGCGTTCGGGCACATCGCTTTCCACCGGGCGGGTGCGCCACATCCGGCGCTCGCCGATCCGGGTTGCGAGCGTGTCGACTAGCGAGACGATGTCGGGCGCTGCCGCTGCATCCAGCCTTTCGGTCACCGGCTCGGGCCCCAGCCGCTCGCCGCGGCGCAGGTGCAGCGTCATCGCGTCGATGCCGTAACCAGGCTCGACTTCCTCGATGCGGCGCAGCAGCAGGCGAAGCAGGTGCGCAGGATCGCGGTTGGGGCGGGCGAGACCGATCGCGATCCGTTGCGGTACGCCGTCGATACGGTCGGCGACCAGCTCGACCCGACGTGCGCCTTGCCCGGCCTGGGCCAGTTCGGCGGCTAGCCTGGGGACGAGCTCGCCCAGCCAATGCGCGATCGCCTCCGGGCTGGCGATCGGCTCGGCAAAGCGCTGGGTGACGGCGATAGGCTCAGGCGGTATGACTGGGTGGAGCGGCTCGGCGATGTGACCAAGCGCTTGGTCCAGGCGCAGGACAATGCTTGCCCCGAAGCGGCGTACCAGTGGTGCCCTCGGCATAACGAGCAGCTGCCCGATCTGGTTGACGCCCAAGCGGTGCAGCAACTCGATCTGGGATGCGTCCAGGCGCAGCGCTTCGGTCGGAAGCTGGGCGAGCAGGGCGGGGTGCTCGCCGGGAGGGCAGACCAGGACGCTGTCCCTTCCGAAGCGAAAATTGCAGTCTTCAGGAACATGCGTGGCTGCCCAGGCTGCGCCGGCGGTATCCGCCACCGCCACCTGTGCCGTCACCCCGAGCCGCGCGAGCATGCGGACCAGCCGGCGTGCCATGCGTGCTTCACCGCCATGGAGGTGGGCGACGCCGGTCAGGTCGAGGAACAGCGTGTCCTCGCCTTCGACCGCCACGCTCGGCGTCCAGCGGCGGGCCAGTGTAATCGCCAGCCGCTCGAGATCGGCACGATCGCCTTGGGGATCGGCAGGGCGGATGTCGAGTCCCGCCACCTGCGCGCGTGCCTGGGCGAGCGCCATGCCGGGGGTGATGCCGAGCGCTTGGGCAGCGGGGCAGGCGGCGGCGACCAATTGCCGGTTGGCGGTGCGCAGCGCCGTGACGAGGGGGGCGCTTAAATCTTCTCCGGAACGGGGAGGGGGACCATGCGAAGCATGGTGGAGGGGGATCGCCGCAAGCGAAACCCTTGGGGCTGAGGGCCCTACATCATCAGCTGGGCTGGGGGTCCCCCTCCCCGTCCCGGGGATTTTGGGGTGTCCCCACGCGTCGCTCTTGATCCGCTTGAAGGCATGCTCGGCTGCGACGTCGCAGCGGCCGAGGTCGCGGATCGGTGGGCGCTGGTGCTCGGGCATCGCGTCGATGTGGCGCTGACGCTCCTCGCGTGCCCAGCGCGCGCCCGGCCGCCAGCCGCCGCCGCGCGGCACCGAGCAGCCCTTGGAATGTTCCTCAGCCATGGCAGCCCCGATCGCGTCGAGACCGGCAGGCGCGCGCGCCTCAGGCTGCGCGCGTCGCTCTGCCCGCCGCTGCCGGTCGATTGCCCAGCTTGGCAGGAAGATCGCAGCGACCCGTTGCATCGCATGCCTCCACTTCTAGTTCGAATGAATCCCCGCCGCGCTGCCGCGCGACACCCAGCCGCCAGCGCGGGCGGCCAATTCCTTCCACCGGCAGCGGCGTCGACGGGGCCGAAGCCACGCGCCAGCGCGTCACCGCCGCCGAAGGCGCGCCGAGCGGATCGACGCCCTCACGCGAGTGGCGCTTCATGAGCAGCGCGATGGTGCGCCCGCCCTCTGCCGCCAGTTGCAACCGGCGGGTGGCGGGCATCGCCACGCGCTTCACTTCGCCGATCACTGCGCCGAGACCGCGGTGGCGCAGCCCTTCCTCCATAATCGCCAGCACCTCGGCATCGTCCATCGCCTCGGCATAGATCAGCCGCTTGTGGTCCAGCCCGGCCTGCGACAGCCCCGGCGCGAACAGGTCATGGCGGCGCACGACCCATAGCACCGGGCCCCAGGCGCGCGCGGCGATGCCGGCCATGAACAGAGTCGCCGCGCAATCATCGCCCATGTCGGACGTGGTACCGGCGACTTCGTGCAGCGCATCGAGCCGCAGCCCGCCATCCCCCAGCCGCGAATCGAGTGCGGCGATGCCGAAAGGCAGCACCGGACGGCGCTTGAACCCGCCGGTTTCCATGGCGCGGAGTTGCTCGCGAAGCTGGGTCAGGATAGCAGGATCTGGCACGGCGCGACTCGAACTTGGGACTCGGGGAACGGCAATGTTCCTATTCTGTTCCAACTGGCTGCGCTGTCAACCGGCCATTGCGTTTCGTCCACAAGCCATTGCCATGCCGCGCATATTCCTTAGGCTGGGCGCTTTCCCGCCCGCCTTTGGAGCTTTCCTGAATGATCCTCAGCCCGCGTCTTGCGTTGCTTGCTTCCCCGGCACTTCTCGCCCTGTCCTCCGGAGCCGCAATGTCCCAGACCGCCCCGCAAGCCGCCCCCGGCACGACTCCAGCCGTTGATCCCACGCCGCTGCTCGCGCCCTGGACCGGCGGTCATGAAGGGGTGCCGCCCTGGGACAAGGTGAAGCCCGCCATGTTCCCCGCCGCCTTCACCCAGGCGATGGCGACCGCGCGCGCCGAGTTCGTGAAGATCCGCGACAATCCCGCTGCCCCTACCTTCAAGAACACCATTGAGGCCGGCGAGCTTTCGGGCGAGCAGATGAGCCGGCTGTTCGCGGTGTGGGGCGTGTACCAGAGCAACCTGGCAACGCCCGAGGTGCAGGCGATCGCGGCGGAATGGAGCCCGAAGATCTCGGCGTTCTTCACCGAGTTGAGCCTAGACCCCAAGATGTTCGCGCGGGTGAAGACGTTGTACGACAAGCGCCAGAGCCTGGGCCTCAACGCCCAGCAGATGCGCCTGCTGGAGCGCGAGTACCGCAATTCGGTGACGTCGGGCGCGCTGCTCAACGAGACGCAGAAGGCCGAAGTGAAGCGGATCAACCAGGAGCTGTCGCGCGCCTATACCGAGTTCAGCCGCAAGGTGCTCGCGGATGAGGAAAAGGCGATTCTGATCGACAACGAGGCCGAGCTGGCGGGTGTGTCGGACAGCTTCAAGGCGAGCCTGGCCGAAGAGGCCAAGGCGATGGGCCAGCCCGGCAAGTGGGCAGTGAAGAACACGCGGTCCTCGGTCCAGCCGCTGCTGATGTACGCGACCAATCGCCCGCTGCGGCAGCGCGTCTACAACGCCTTCATCAATCGCGGGGACAATGGCGACGCCAACGATACCAACGCGACGATCGCCCAGATCCTGAAGCTGCGCCAGGAGCGCGCCAGAGTGCTGGGCTTCAAGAACCATGCCTGGCTGCGCATGGACGACACCATGGCCGAGACGCCGGAAAATGCGACCAAGCTGATGATGTCGGTCTGGCCCGCCGCGGTCGGTCGGGTGAAGCAGGAAGTCGCCGACATGCAGGCGCTGGCCAACAGCGAAGGCGCCAAGATCACCATCGAGCCCTGCGACTATCGCTTCTACGCCGAGAAGGTGCGCAAGGCGAAGTACGACCTCGATGAAAACGAAGTGAAGCCGTATCTGGAGCTGAGCAACATCCTGAACGGCGCCTTCTGGGCGGCGGGGCAGCTCTATGACCTGGACTTCAAGGAAAACACCGGACAGATCCCGGTTTTCCAGAGCGATGTGCGCACCTTCCAGGTTCTGGACCGCAAGAGCGGCAAGGAAGTCGGCATCTTCTATTTCGACGGCTATGCCCGCGCCGGCAAGCGTTCCGGCGCATGGGCGACGAGCTATCGCGGGCGTTCGGGCCTGCGCGGCAACAAGATCGTACTGGCGTCGAACAACAACAACTTCACCAAGGGTGGAGCGGGGCAGCCGACGCTGATCAGCATCGACGATGCGTCCACCCTGTTCCACGAATTCGGCCATGCGCTGCACAGTCTGTTGAGCAACGTCTATTATCCCGGGCTGGGCGGCACGCCGCGCGACTTCGTGGAGTACCCGAGCCAGGTGAACGAGAACTGGCTGATGACGCCGGAGGTGCTCAACCGCTTCGCCAAGCACTACCAGACCGGCGCGCCGATGCCGGCGGCGTTGGTGGCGAAGATCGAGAAGGCGTCGACCTTCAACCAGGGCTTCGACACCGTCGAGTATCTCTCCTCCGCGATCGTCGACATGAAGCTGCACGACCGGGACACGCCGGTCACCGACCCGGACGCGTTCGAGCGCGAGACGCTGGCGAGCCTGGGCATGCCACGCGAGATCGTGATGCGGCACCGCTTGCCGCAGTTCAATCACCTGTTCTCCAGCGACGCGTATTCGGCCGGGTATTATTCCTACCTGTGGTCGGAGACGATGGACGCCGACACCTGGGCCGCGTTCCAGGAGGCGGGCAATGTCTGGGACAAGAAGACGGCGGACCGCTTCCGCACCACCTTGCTGTCCACGGGGAACGAGACGGACCGCAAGGACGCGTACAAGGCGTTCCGCGGGCGCGATCCCGATGTGAAGGCGCTGTTCAAGCGGCGTGGTTTCCCGACGAACTAAATGGCGAAGCCGCCTCCACTCGAGCGATATTGGCGAGGGGAGGCGGTATCGTATGAAACTATCTACGTCAGGGCTGCTGCCCCAACTCGACATCGCGTTTGAAATTTAATAACACGCAGCGGAAACATGATGCCGTGCGTTCCCCAAGGGCGATACGGACCCATATTGGAGAGCCCATGGACGCCCTGCGCGCCAATCTGCCGCCGCTTTCGCTGCACGTGCCGGAGCCCAAATTCCGGCCGGGCGATGAAGCCGATTTCAGCGATGTCGATGTGCCACCCGCCGGTTCGGCACGCCGTCCCGACACCGCCGACAAGGCCGACAGCTTCCATGAGCTGGCCTATACGCTGGTCCGGGTGCTGGACGAGAATGGCCAGGCAGTCGGGCCTTGGGATCCCAAGCTCGATCCGGAGACGTTGCGGAAGATGCTGCGCTCCATGGCGCTCACCCGCGCATTCGACGAGCGGATGTTCCGTGCCCAGCGCCAGGGCAAGACCAGCTTCTACATGAAGTCGACCGGCGAAGAGGCGGTGTCGGTTGCCGCGGCGATGGCGATGGCGTTCGACGACATGTGCTTCCCCAGCTATCGCCAGCAGGGCATCCTGATCACCCGCGGCTATCCGCTGGTGGACATGATGAACCAGATCTATTCCAACAGCGCCGATCCGCTGCAGGGCCGTCAGCTGCCGATCATGTATTCGGCGAAGGATCACGGGTTCTTCTCGATCTCGGGCAATTTGACCACCCAGTACCCGCAGGCCGTGGGCTGGGCGATGGCGAGTGCGGCCAAGGGCGACACGCGCATCGCCGCGACCTGGTGCGGCGACGGATCGACCGCCGAGGGCGACTTCCACTCGGCGATGATCTTCGCGACCGTGTACAAGGCGCCAGTGATCCTCAACGTCGTCAACAACCAGTGGGCGATTTCGAGCTTTTCGGGCTTTGCGGGTGCCGAGGCGACCACGTTCGCGGCGCGGGCGATCGGCTATGGCATCGCCGGGCTGCGGGTGGACGGCAACGACGCGCTGGCGGTCTATGCGGCAACGCAGTGGGCGGCCGAGCGCGCGCGGACCAACCAGGGGCCGACGCTGATCGAGCATTTCACCTATCGCACCGAAGGCCATTCGACTTCGGACGACCCCACTGCCTATCGCTCGGCGGGTGAGCCGACGGCGTGGCCGCTGGGCGATCCGATCCGGCGGCTGAGGGATCACCTGATCGCGCTGGGCGAATGGGACGAAGAGCGTCAGGCCGCGATGGACCGCGAATGCGCCGAGGACGTGAAGCGCGCGCAGAAGGACGCCGAGAAGAACGGCATTCTGGGCCATGGCATGCACCAGCCCTTCGAAACCATGTTCGAGGGCGTGTTCGAGGAAATCCCCTGGCACCTGAAGGAACAGCAGCAGCAGATGATCGCCGAGCGCAAGGCGGCGGGCATATGAGCGACGCCGCAGAGGCGGGCGCTACCCCGCGGATGAACATGATCCAGGCGATCAACAGCGCCATGGACGTGATGATGGAACGCGACCCCAACATGGTCGTGATGGGCGAGGATGTCGGCTATTTCGGCGGCGTGTTCCGCGCGACTGCCGGGCTCCAGGCCAAATATGGCAAGACCCGCGCGTTCGACACGCCGATCACTGAGATCGGCATCATCGGCGTGGCGATCGGCATGGGCGCCTATGGCCTGCGGCCGGTGCCCGAGATTCAGTTCGCGGACTATATCTATCCCGCGCTTGACCAGTTGGTGAGCGAGGCGGCGCGGCTGCGCTATCGCTCGAACGGTGATTTCACGGCGCCGATCACGGTGCGATCGCCCTATGGCGGCGGCATCTTTGGCGGGCAGACGCATAGCCAGTCGCCCGAGGGCATCTTCACCCACGTCTCGGGCATCAAGACGGTGATCCCGTCGACGCCCTATGACGCCAAGGGGCTGCTGATCGCCGCGATCGAGGACAATGATCCGGTGCTCTTCCTGGAGCCCAAGCGCATCTATAACGGTCCGTTCGACGGGCATTATGACCGCCCGGCCAGGAACTGGACCGCGCATCCGGCAAGCGAAGTGCCCGCGGGGCATTACCGCGTCGAACTGGGCAAGGCGGCGACGGTTCGCGCGGGCGAGGCGGTGACCATCCTGTGCTACGGCACGATGGTGCATGTCGTCGCCAGCACGGTGGAGGAACTGGGCATCGACGCCGAGATCATCGACCTGCGCACGCTGGTGCCGCTCGACATCGATGCGATCGAGGCGTCGGTGAAGAAGACCGGGCGCTGCATGATCGTGCATGAGGCGACGCGGACTTCGGGCTTTGGCGCGGAGTTGACGGCCTTGGTGCAGGAGCGCTGCTTCTATCACCTGGAAGCGCCGATCGAACGCGTCACCGGCTTCGACACGCCTTACCCCCACAGCCTTGAATGGGCGTATTTCCCCGGCCCCGTCCGTATCGGCGAGGCGCTCAAGAAGATCCTGAAGGACTGATCGGCCATGGCACGCTTTACGTTTCGTCTGCCGGACATCGGCGAAGGCATTGCCGAGGCCGAGATCGTCGCCTGGCACGTGCGTGTCGGCGACCGGGTCGAGGAAGACCAGCAGGTCGCGGACATGATGACCGACAAGGCGACCGTGGAAATGGAGTCGCCGGTGTCGGGCGTGGTCGTGGAACTCGCCGGCGAAGTGGGCGACCAGGTGCCGATCGGATCGGCGCTGATGATCGTGGAGACCGATGGCGACGCGGCGGAGGCTGCGCCAGTTTCGGAAGAGGTCGAGGCTCAGATCGAGGCCGAGAACCCCGGTGTTGAGGAAGTGGTGGAACCTGCTCCCCTCCCTGTAAGGGAGGGGCCGGGGGTGGGTGGCGAGCGCAGCGAGCCTCCTACGCCCGCCGCAGAGCCGACGCCTTCGGCGCCGGCACCCACCCCCAACCCCTCCCTTGCAGGGAGGGGAGACTATAAGGTGCTCGCTTCGCCTGCGGTGCGTGAACGTGCCCGGGATCTGGGCATCGACCTGGCCGAGGTGAAGTCGGACGGCGAGCGGGTGCGGCATGCCGATCTGGACGCCTTCCTTCGCTATGGCAGCGGTCAGGGCTATCATGCCCCGCACGCATCGCGCGCTCGCGAGGATCTGCCGGTCAAGGTGATCGGCATGCGCCGGCGCATTGCTGAGAACATGGCGGCGTCCAAGCGCACGATTCCGCACTTCACCTATGTCGACGAGATCGACGTCACCGCACTGGAGGCGATGCGCGGCGACTTGAACGCCAATCGCGGCAGCCGGCCCAAGCTGACCATGCTGCCCTTCATGATCGTCGCGATCTGCCGGGCTATCCCCGACTTCCCGATGCTCAACGCGCGCTATGACGATGAGGCCGGCGTGGTGACGCGCCATGGCCGCATCCATCTCGGCATGGCCGCGCAGACCGATGCCGGGCTGATGGTGCCGGTGATCCGCGACGCGCAGGACAAGAATGTCTGGCAGCTGGCGAGCGAGATCACCCGGCTTGCCGAAGCGGCGCGGACGGGCAAGGCCAAGTCGGAGGAGCTGAGCGGCTCGACGCTGACCGTCACCTCGCTCGGGCCGCTGGGTGGCATCGCCACCACGCCGGTGATCAACCGTCCGGAAGTGGCGATCATCGGGCCGAACAAGATCGTCGAGCGCCCGGTCTTCCACGGCGACGACATTGTGCGGGCCAAGCTGATGAACCTGTCGATCAGCTGCGATCATCGCGTAGTCGACGGGCATGACGCGGCGAGCTTTGTCCAGGCAGTCAAGAAGCTGCTCGAGACGCCCGTCCTGCTGTTCGCCGACTGATGCACTGGCGCGCGATGGCGGCGGGCGACCTGGACGGAGTCGCCGCCGTCGCCGCCATCGCCTTTCCCGATCATCCCGAAAGCCACGCCTGCTTTGCCGAGCGGCTGGCGCTGTACCCGCAGCTCTGCTTCGTGCTGGACGATGCGGGCACCGTTGCGGGGTATCTGATCGCCTATCCATGGCCGCAGGGCGCGATCCCGCCGCTCGACACGCTGCTGGGCGCGTTGCCGGACGATCACTCTGCGCTGTACCTGCATGATCTGGCTTTGCTGCCACGCGCGCGTGGCGGCGGGCATGCGGCGGCGGGCATCGCGCTGTTGCTCGAACAGGCGCGCGGACTTGGCGCCAGCAGCATCGCATTGGTGTCGGTTAATGCTTCGGCCGCATTCTGGGAAGCGCAGGGCTTCGCTACGACCGATGCGCCTGCGGGAAAGCTCGCCAGCTATGGCGCCGACGCGCGGTACATGCGCCGGGAAATCTAAGGCGGCAGCGGGCGCAAGCGATGCTTGCTTGCCCCCGCGCGCCGGCTGGGCGATGGCGCACGCGTGAAATCATCCACTTCTTCTCGGGATACCGGCGGGCTTCTGCTCGCGGTCGGCGCCTTTGCCATCTGGGGCGTACTGCCGCTCTATTTCCACGCGCTGTCGGAAGTGCCAGCACTGCAGGTGCTCAGTCATCGCATTGTCTGGTCGATGCTGCTGCTGGGGGTCGTTGTGCTTGCGGTCGGGCGCGGCAGGTCGATCCTTGCTGCGGCGCGGGGCCGCACGCTGCTGTTGCTGATCGCCAGCGCCGCGCTGATCGCAGTCAACTGGCTAGTCTATATCTGGGCAGTGCAGCATCACCATGTGCTGGAGGGGAGTCTCGGCTATTTCATCAATCCGCTGGTCAATGTCGCGCTGGGCGTCCTGGTGCTCGGCGAGCGGCTGCGGCGCTGGCAGGGGGTGGCGATCGGCGTCGCCGCGGCCGGTGTCGTGGTGCTGGCGCTCAGCGGCGGCGGGTCGCTGTGGATATCGCTGGTGCTGGCGGCGAGCTTCGGGCTGTACGGGCTGGTGCGCAAAATGGTGGCGATCGACGCGCTGGGCGGGTTGACGATAGAAACCGTGCTGCTGGCGCCGATCGCCCTGGGTGTGCTGATCTATGCGAGCGCCAATGGACAGGCGAGCTTTGGCGTGTCGTGGCGGCTGGACGGGATGCTTGTTGCGGCCGGCCTGATCACGTCGGTGCCGCTGCTGATGTTCGCGGCCGCCGCGCGGCGCATGCCGCTCGCTACGCTGGGGCTGCTGCAATATATCGCGCCGACCCTGCAATTTGCCGAGGCCGTGCTGGTGTTCGGGGAGCCGGTTACGAGGGTGCACGCGGTGACGTTCGTGCTGATCTGGAGCGGGTGCGCGCTGTACGCGTGGGACAGTGTCCGCGCGGCTAGGGGGCGGGCGGCGCCAGTGGTGGCGGACTGAGGTTATGGAAGCCTCAGTTCCCCGGCGGAGGCCGGGGCCCAGCTTCAGGCTGTATGAGGCTATGTTCCCGCGCCTTCGAGTGACCTTGGCAACTGGGCCCCGGCCTTCGCCGGGGAACTGGTTGAGGGTCTGTCAGGGGATCTCGAACAGCCCGGCGGCGCCCATGCCGCCGGCGGTGCACATCGACACGACCACATAGCGCACCCCGCGCTTGCGCCCTTCGATCAGCGCGTGGCCGACCATCCGGCTGCCGGTCATGCCAAAGGGATGGCCGATGGCGATCG
Organism: Sphingomonas sp. IC-56; assembly: GCF_021043375.1. Lineage (GTDB taxonomy): Bacteria > Pseudomonadota > Alphaproteobacteria > Sphingomonadales > Sphingomonadaceae > Sphingomonas. The sequence goes on along the minus strand of NZ_JAJNDV010000002.1, from coordinate 242,208 downwards.
CGCCGCCATTGACGTTGAACCGGTCGGGATCGATGCCCAGCGCGTCGCGGCAGTAGAGGCACTGGCTGGCAAAGGCTTCGTTGATTTCCCACAGGCCGATATCGGCGACCGTCAGCCCGGCGCGCTTGAGCAGCTTGGGGACCGCGAATACCGGGCCGATGCCCATTTCGTCGGGATCGCAGCCCGCGACCTGAAAGCCGCGATAGATGCCCAGGATTTCCTTGCCCTCGGCCTCTGCCGTGGCGCGGTCCATCAGGATCTGCGCGGCGGCGGCGTCGGAAAGCTGGCTGGCATTGCCTGCCGTGACGTGCTGCCCCTCGCGCACCACCTGGCCGTCCTTCCACACCGGCTTGAGCGTGGCGAGCACGTCTGCGGTGGTGCCGGGGCGGATGCCCTCGTCCTGGGTGACGGTGACCGTCTCGCTGCCGGTGCGGTTGCCGGCCTTGTCGAACAGCGCGCGCTCCACCGTGATCGGTACGATCTCCTCGGCAAAGGCGCCGTTCGCCAGCCCCGCGGCGGCGCGTTGCTGGCTGCGCGCGGCAAAGGCGTCCTGCGCCTCGCGGCTAACGCCGTAGCGATCCGCGACGATCTCGGCGGTTTCGATCATCGGCAGATAGGCCGTGGGCACGTGGTCGGTCACCGAATGGTTCATCACGCGCGGCGCGTTCTTCATGGTGAGGCTGATCGACTCCATACCCCCGGCGAGCGCGACATCGATCTCGTCCGTCATGATCGAGCGGGCGGCGAGTGCGATGGCGGTCAGCCCCGAGCCGCATTTACGGTCCAGGGTGAAGGCGGGCACGCTGTTGGGGATGCCCGCGGCGAACAGCGAAAGCCGGGCGAGGTTGCCGCCCTGGCTGCCCCATTGATTGCCCGCGCCGTAGAAGACATCGTCGATGCGGCCGGGATCAATGCCGGCGCGCTCGATCGCCGCGTTCATCACGTGCGCGGCGAGAACCGGGGCTTCGGTATCGTTGAACGCGCCACGGCCGGCCTTGCCGATGCCGGTGCGCGCAGTGGAGATGATGGCAGCCTCTCGCATAGGTTGGTCTCGTTTTCGAAACTTCGGTATGGAAACGCTGTAGCCCGAATCGGTCAGTCGGTGAAGACCGGATCGCGCTTCTGGAGATTGGCCATCACCGCCTCCATTTGGTTGGGCGAGCGGAGCAAGGCGGCCTGTTCGCGGCTTTCGGCGGCGAGCAACGTGGCGGCGTTGCCTTCGTGGTTGGCGAGGCGCTTGGCGGCGCGGATCGCGTGCGGGTTGCGGCCTGCGATGGCGCGGGCGAGGGCGATCGCCTCGGCATGGGGATCCCGTGCGATGCGGGTGACGAAGCCGAGTTGCACGGCCTCCTGCGCGTCGAAGCTGCGGGCGGTGTAGGTCAGTTCGCGCAAGTGATCGTCGCGCACCAGGCTGCGCCACAGCGCGAAGCCGGCCATGTCGGGCACGATGCCCCATTTGAGCTCCATCACCGAGAGCTGCGTGTCGGGCGCGGCGATGCGGATGTCCGCGCCGCTGGCGATCTGGAGCCCGCCGCCCAGCGCCACGCCGTGCAGCGCCGCGATCACCGGGACCGGGAGCGTGCGCCAGCCCCAGGCGACCTGCTGAAACAGATTGGCCGGGCCGTAGGTGCGGTCCTCCAGCGAGAAGCCGGGCGTGCCGGCTGCCATGCTCGCCATGTCGAGCCCGGCGCAAAAGCCGCGGCCTTCGCCTGACAGCACGATGGCGCGCAGGCCCGGCAGGGTGGCGAGCCGCTCGATCGTTGCCGCGAGTTCGGCGAACATCGCCGGATCGAGCGCGTTCAGCTTTTCGGGGCGGGAAAGGCGCACATCCGCGATGCCGCTTTCGGTGGTGGTCGTCACGCGTTGCTCGGTCATGCGCTGCTCCTTTGCAGTGCTTTCGTACTGCGCGGATGCCGTGCTACCAAGCCGCGATGAGCGAGGATGAAGCGCGTGCTGCGCGCCGGTTCGACCCCAAGCGATTGTTCGAAAGCCGCTTTGCCGGGCATGGCGCGACGCTGGGCATCGCCTATCACCATCACGGCGAGGATTGGGCCGAGCTGGCGCTGCCCTATGCCGACAAGCTGATCGGCGATTTGGATTCGGGCGTGATGGCCTCGGGGCCGATCCTGGCGCTGATGGACATGGCGACCAGCGTGGCGGTGTGGCTGAAGCTGGACCTGTTCAAGCCGCATGCGACGCTGGACCTACGCATCGACTATCTTCGGCCGGCGCGCCCCGGACGGACGGTGATCGGGCGCGGGGAATGCTACCGCATAACGCGCTCGGTCGCATTCGTGCGGGGACAGGCGCATGACGGCGACCCCGACGATCCGGTGGCGAATGTCGCGGCGACCTTCATGGCGGTGGAGGGCTATCGGTGAGCATTCCGCCTTATGCCGAACTGCTGGGGATTTGTGTCGAGCCTGGCGAGGATGCGCCCACTTTGGTGATGCCCTTTGCCATGGACGTGGTGGGGCGTCCGGGCTTTCTGCACGGCGGCGCCATTGGCGGGCTGCTCGAGATGGCGGCGGTCGCGGCGCTTGAGCAGGCGCTGGCGGCGGACGGCGGGGGCCGGTTCAAGCCGATCGGGCTGACGGTCGATTACATGCGGGGTGGCCGCGACAAGCCGACGCGTGCCCGGGGCACGGTCACGCGGCTCGGAACGCGCGTCGCGAATGTGGAGGCGGTGGCGTGGCAGGACGATGCCGACAAGCCGATCGCCAAGGCGCGGACGAATTACCTGATCGTGCGGTGAGGGTGCGCGCCTCCCTACCGCAGCCGCTCAGCGCGGTACCAGCCGCGCCAGCCGGCCGTTGGCGCCGTCCTCCAGGACCCATATCGCGCCATCGGGTGCCTGCTCGACTTCGCGGATGCGTGCGCCGAGCGCGATGCGCTGCGCCTCGCGGCCGGTGGTGCCGTCCAGGTCGACGCGGATGAGGCCCTGACCGACCAGCCCGGCGAAGATCGCGTCCCCCTTCCACGCCGCGAACAGGTCGCCGGAATAGATGATCATGCCGCCCGGCGCGATCACGGGGCTCCATGATACGACCGGAGCTTCATAGCCGTCGCCGGGGCTGTGGTCGGGGATGTTAGAGCCGTCATAGTTGTTGCCGTTGGAGACGTTGGGCCAGCCATAGTTGCGCCCGGCGGTGATCAGGTTGAGCTCGTCGCCGCCTTGCGGGCCCATTTCGCTCTCCCACAAGCGCCCGGCCGCGTCGAAGGCGAGGCCGTAGGGATTGCGGTGGCCGGTCGTCCAGATCTCGGCCAGCGCGCCCGCTGTACCCGCGAAGGGGTTCGCCAATGCCGGGGTGCCGTCGTCGTTCAGGCGGACAATCTTGCCGATGGTATTGGCGTTGTTCTGGACCCGGGCGATGGCGCGGCGGTCGCCGGCGGTTACGTACAGCTTGCCATCGGGGCCAAAGGCCATGCGACCGCCATATTGGCCGGGGTCGGATACCTTTGGCGTCTGGCGCCAGAGTACGCTCACATTGGCGAGCCGGGCGCCGCCGGCATCCTCGGTCAGCGTGCCGCGCGCGATCGCCAGTCCGCTGCCGCCCGTGCCGGGTTCGGCATAGCTCAGATATACGAAGCGGTTAGTTAGAAAATCGGGGTGCAGCGCCACGTCGAGTAGCCCACCCTGTTCTTGGTTGCGGACGGCCGGGACGCCGCCGAGCGGCCCGGACTTGGCGCCTGCGGTGGTGACGATGCGCAGATTGCCCAGCTTTTCAGTCACCAGCAGGCGACCGTCGGGGAGGAACACCATGGCCCAGGGGCTGTCGAAGGTCGCGACCGCCGTCGACTGCACCGCCGTGATCGGCGGCGCGGGAGTCGGTGTAGGAGTGGGTGTTGGCGTCGGAGTGGGCAAGGGGCTGGGCGTCGGCGTGGGCGCAACCACCGAGCCATTGCCGTCGCCGCCACCGCAGGCAGCGAGGGCCAGTAGCGCGGCGGCGCTGAGCCAGCGTGCGGCGGTCATTTCGCCCGTTCCAGCTTGAGCAGGCGGCCCTGCGAATCGCCGCCGTCCTCCAGGAGCCAGATTGCGCCGTCGGGTCCTTCCTCGACTTCGCGGATGCGGGCGTTCATCGGCCACTGATCGCCCTTGGCAGCATTGGTGCCGTTGACGTCGACTCGGACCAGCGACTTGCTCGACAGGCCGCCGATGAACAGGTCGCCCTTCCATTGCGGGAACATCTTGCCCGAATAGACCATCAGCCCGCCAGGGCTGATCACCGGGTTCCATGAGACCTTGGGCGGCTCATAGCCATCGCCAGCTTTGTGGTCGGGAATGTCGCGGCCATCATAATGGCTGCCGTTCGAGGCATTCGGCCAGCCATAGTTGCGGCTGGGCAGGACGAGATTGACTTCGTCGCCGCCTTTGGGGCCCATTTCCTGTTCCCAGACATTGCCCTGCGCATCGACCGCGATGCCGAGCAGGTTGCGATGCCCATAGGACCAGACGGCGGGGTGAAAGCCCTTGGCCGCCAGCGGGTTGCCCGCGGCAGGCGTGCCGTCATCGTTGAGGCGCAGCACCTTGCCCAGCGTGACCTTCGGGTCTTGCGCAGGTGTGAATTTCTGGCGGTCGCCATTGGTGAAGAACAGCTTGCCGTCCTTTGCAAAGGCGATGCGGCCCGAGAAGTGGCCGTTGCCATCGACATAGCTGTTGGCGCGGAACAGCGTCTGGACGCCGTCCAACCGAGGCGAGGCGCCGTCGACCAGCTTGCCACGGGCGAGCACGACGCCCTTTAGCCCCTGCGCATTGGCTTCCGAATAGCTGAAATACACCCAGCGATTCTGCGCGAACTGGGGGTGGAGCACGACGTCCATCAGCCCGCCCTGACCCTCGGCCATCACCGAAGGCGTGCCGGCGACCGGCGTCTTTTGCTGGCCATCGGCGGAGACGAGCAGCAGCGTGCCCGCCTTTTCCGTCACCAGCATCCGTCCTTCGGGCAGGAAGGTCATCGCCCAGGGCGAATCGAAGTCCGCAACTGGGGTTACCGTGAAAGGCTGCCCGGCACTGGCCTGTGCCGGCGTCCCGCTGTCCGTGGCATTCGCACCGGTCTCGGCGCTGCACGCGGCGAGGAGGACGGGAACAAGAAGAAGGCGGGCCTTGGCGCTCATGAACATCATCCTCAGGGGCAAGTTGCGTACGCAACGCATGAGAGCCGTTACGGCTCCGTCATTGCTTTCGTGTGTGGCACAAGAAGCTGCTCTTGCCGACACTGTACGGAACGCGTATATCGCCCATGCTTTCTCGACATCTCAACCATGCCGAGGTCGGGGCCCGCAGGGCTCCGGCGCCGAAGCCGCTTACCTAATTGCCGGAGACCTGAGCTTGGCGGACATCGCCGCATTGACTGCCCTGATCGAACCCGAAGCCAAAGCGCTCGGGCTCGCGCTCGTGCGCGTCAAGATGTTCGGCGGCAAGTCGGACCCGACCTTGCAGGTAATGGCCGAGCGCCCGGACACGCGCCAGCTGAGCATCGACGATTGCGCCGACCTGTCGCGCCGCATCTCGGACAAGCTGGACGAATTGGAAGCGGCGGGCCGCGATCCCCTCGACTATGCTTATCGCCTTGAAGTCAGCTCGCCGGGCATCGACCGCCCGCTGACGCGCTTGCAGGATTTCGAGGACTGGAAGGGGCAGGAGGCGCGGATCAATTTGGTCGAGCCGACCGAAGATAACCGCAAGCAGCTGACCGGCGACCTGCTGGGCGTTGAGGGTGACCAGGTTTCGATCGACGTGCGCAAGCACAAGGTCGTGACTGTGCCCTTCGCGCAGATCGCCGACGCCAAGCTGACCATCACCGACAAGCTTATTGCCGCAACCGCTCCGCTCTCTGCCGAGGGCGCCGACGACATCATCGAAGTAGAAGGGTAAGCCATGGCCACTGCCATCACTGCCAACCGTGCCGAACTCATCGCGATCGCCGATTCGGTTGCGAAGGAAAAGCTGATCGACCGCGCCATCGTCATCGAGGCGATGGAAGACGCGATCCAGCGCGCCGCCAAGAACCGCTATGGCATCGAAAACGACATTCGCGCCAAGCTGGACCCCAGCACCGGCGACCTGCGCCTGTGGCGCGTCGTGGAAGTGGTCGAGCAGGTGGACGATTACTTCAAGCAGGTCGATGTCGCCCAGGCGCAGAAGCTCCAGAAGGGCGCGGCGCTTGGCGATTATATCGTCGATCCGCTGCCTCCGATCGAATTCGGCCGCATCCAGGCCCAAGCGTCCAAGCAGATCATCTTCCAGAAGGTCCGCGACGCCGAGCGCGAGCGCCAGCACGAAGAGTTCAAGGATCGCGTCGGTGAGATTATCACCGGCGTCGTCAAGCGCGTCGAGTTCGGCCACGTCGTGGTCGACCTGGGCCGCGCCGAGGGCGTTATCCGCCGCGACCAGCAGATACCGCGCGAAGTGGTGCGCGTCGGCGACCGCGTCCGCTCGGTCGTGCTCAGCGTTCGCCGCGAGAATCGCGGCCCGCAGATCTTCCTCAGCCGTGCACATCCCGACTTCATGAAGAAGCTGTTTGCGCAGGAAGTGCCCGAAATCTATGACGGCATCATCGAGATCAAGGCCGCTGCCCGCGATCCGGGTTCGCGCGCCAAGATCGGCGTGATCAGCCACGACAGCTCGATCGATCCGGTCGGTGCCTGCGTCGGCATGAAGGGCAGCCGCGTGCAGGCCGTCGTGCAGGAAATGCAGGGCGAGAAGATCGACATCATCCCCTGGTCGCCCGACACCGCGACGTTTGTCGTGAACGCGCTTCAGCCGGCCAATGTCGCCCGCGTGGTGATCGACGAGGAAGAGGATCGCATCGAAGTGGTCGTCCCCGACGATCAGCTCAGCCTCGCCATTGGGCGCCGCGGCCAGAATGTTCGTCTTGCCAGCCAGTTGACGGCCAAGGCGATCGACATCCTGACCGAAACCGACGCCAGCGAGAAGCGCCAGCAGGAGTTCGTCCAGAACTCCGAGAGCTTCCAGAACGAGCTGGACGTCGACGAGACGCTGGCGCAGCTGCTGGTGGCCGAGGGCTTTTCGACGCTCGAGGAAGTCGCCTATGTCGAGCTCGAAGAGATTGCGAGCATCGAAGGGTTTGACGAGGAACTCGGCCAGGAGCTGCAGAGCCGTGCGCAGGAAGCGCTCGACCGCCGCGAGGAAGCCAATCGCGAACTGCGCCGCAGCCTGGGCGTGGAGGACGACCTGTCCACCATGCCGTACATGACCGAAGCGATGCTGGTCACGCTGGGCAAGGCGGGGATCAAGACGCTCGACGACCTGGCCGATCTCGCCACCGACGAACTGGTTGCCAAGAAGCGCGCCGAGCCGCGCCGCCGCGGCAACGACAATCCCCGTGCCGAGCGGGCCGAAGACAAGGGCGGGATCCTCGCCGAGTACGGCCTGTCGGACGAACAGGGCAACGAGATCATCATGGCCGCCCGTGCGCACTGGTTCGCGGACGAAGCGCCCGAAGCTACGGAGGACGCTGTTGCGGAATCCGAACAATGATCGGGCTCGCTGCCTAACATCGCTGTCATCGCCTGCCCCCTCCACTGAAAAGGAGGGGCGCAAGTGAGCGATCCTGTCCGCACCTGCATCCTTGCCCGCGAGGAAGCGCCGCGCGAAGGGCTGATCCGGCTTGCGCTCTCGCCGGATGGCGACGTGCTGCCCGACGTGCGTGCCAAGGCCCCAGGCCGTGGCGCGTGGATCGGCGTGGCGCGTGCCGAACTGGAAAGCGCACAGGCCAAGGGCAAGCTCAAGGGCGCGCTGTCCCGCGCGTTCAAGACCGGCGACATCCGTATTCCCGACGATCTGGGCGCGCGCATCACCGCGCAGCTCGAGCGCCAGCTGCTTGACCGGCTGGGGCTGGAGTTCAAGGCCGGCCACGTTGTGATCGGCGGCGAGCGCATTCAGAATGCCGCGCGATCGGGCCAGCTGCACCTGCTGCTGCACGCCAGCGATGCGGGTGCCGATGGCGCCGGCAAGCTGGCCCAGGCATGGCGCGTGGGATCCGACGCCGAAGGTTCGGGGAAGAGGGGCTTAACATTGCCGCTCTCGCGCACCATATTGTCCTTAGCGTTGGGCCGCGAAAATGTGGTACACGCTGGCGTGACAGACGCCAAAGCTGCTGGGCGGGTGAGCGATGTGCTCGGCCGCTGGCTGCATTTTATCGGACCCGAACTCGGCTCCAGCGCTTGCGAATCCGCTTCGCAGGGCGCATCGGCGCTCCCGCAGGGTTCGCCGCCGCACGACGAACGACTGACTGAAGGACTACGAAGGCCCGCATGAGCGACACCGACAACGAAAAGCCGAAACTTGGCATGCGCCAGCCGCTGGGCCTGAAGCGCACGGTCGAGACGGGCAAGGTGAAGCAGAGCTTCAGCCATGGCCGCTCGAACACCGTGGTCGTGGAAGTTAAGCGGCGCCGCGTGCTGGGTCCGCAGGGCGGGCCTGCCCCCGAAGAACAGACGCCGGCGCCCGCGCCCGAAGCGCCTGCACCCCAGGCTGCGCCGCGCCCGGCCGCGCCTGCACCGCGTCCGCCGGTTTCGAACGAAACCGCCCAGGAGCGTCAGGCACGCCTGCTCCGCGAAGCCGATTCGCAGCGCATGCAGTCGCTGGAAGATGCGCGCCGTCGCGAAGAGCGTGCTCGCACCGAGGCCGCCGAGGAAGAGCGACGCCGCGGTGAAGAGCGTGCCCGTGCCGAGGCCGAGGCTGCGGAGGCCGCCAAGGCCGCTGCCGTCGCGCCTGCGCCCGCGCCCAAGGTGGAGGAGCCCGCTCCCGCGCCTGCGCCGGTAGCTGCGCCCGCGCCTGCTCCGGTTGAGGCGCCTGCTCCCGCACCGGTCGAGACGCCGGCACCTGCGCCAGCGCCCGTCGCTGCTGCGCCTGCGCCCAAGCCGACGCCTGCACCGGCTCCCGCGCCCGCAGCGCCGCCGCGTCCGCTGACGCTGCAGCTCGATCCGTCGCTGCCGGCACCGCGCCGCTTCACGCCCGTGCAGCGTCCTGAAATCCCCAAGCCGCAGCCCAAGCCTGCGCCCGAGCCCGCACCTGCACAGCAGGCGCAGCCCGCGCCGCAGCGTCCTGCCGGTGCCGCACCGGCGGCTGCCGGCGCCGCGCGCCCTGCAGTGGGTGGTGGTCTGGCCGCGCGCCGTGGTCCGGAACCCGCGCGTCCGCAGCAGCGTGACCGGAAGGGTGACGATCGCCGCCAGTCGGGCAAGCTTACCGTCACGCGCGCCCTGGGCGGCGACGATGGTGCCCGTGCGCGCAGCCTCGCGGCGCTGAAGCGCGCCCGCGACAAGGAAAATCGCCGTCACTTCGGTGGCCCGCGCGAGCCGCAGGTCAAGCAGGTCCGCGACGTGGTGGTGCCTGACGCCATCACCGTGCAGGAACTCGCCAACCGTATGGCCGAGAAGGGCGCCGACTTGGTGAAGGCGCTGTTCAAGATGGGCATGCCGGTCACCGTCAATCAGACGATCGACCAGGACACGGCCGAGCTGCTGGTGACCGAGTTCGGCCACAACATCCAGCGCGTGAGCGAGAGCGACATCGACATCCAGGCCGATACGGTCGAGGAAGCCGAGGACAAGCTCCAGCCGCGTCCGCCGGTTGTGACGATCATGGGTCACGTCGATCACGGCAAGACGTCGCTGCTCGACGCGCTGCGCGGCACGGACGTGGTGCGCGGCGAAGCCGGCGGCATCACCCAGCATATCGGCGCCTATCAGGTCACGCTGAAGGACAAGTCGAAGATCACCTTCCTCGACACGCCGGGCCACGAGGCCTTCACCGAGATGCGCGCGCGCGGTGCCAATGTCACCGACATCGTCGTGCTGGTGGTGGCGGCCAATGACGGCCTGATGCCGCAGACGATCGAGGCCATCAACCACACCAAGGCGGCCGGCGTGCCGATGATCGTGGCGATCAACAAGGTCGACCTCGACAGCGCCAATCCGCAGCGCGTGCGCGAGCGTCTGCTCGAGCATGAAGTGGTGGTCGAGGAGATGGGCGGCGACGTCCAGAACGTCGAAGTGTCCGCGCTCAAGAAGATGGGTCTCGACGAGCTGATCGAGAAGATCCAGCTCCAGGCCGAGCTGCTCGAATTGCGAGCCAATCCCGACCGCGAGGCCGAGGGCACGGTGATCGAGGCCAAGCTCGACAAGGGGCGCGGCCCGGTCGCGACGATCCTGGTCAACCGCGGTACGCTGCGCGTCGGCGACGTGTTCGTCGTGGGCGCCGAGAGCGGCAAGGTGCGCGCGCTGGTCGACGACAAGGGTCGTCAGATCAAGGAAGCCGGTCCGGCAATGCCGGTCGAGGTGCTGGGCCTGTCCGGCGTGCCGATGGCGGGCGATCCGCTGCAGGTCGTCGAGAACGAAGCTCGTGCGCGCGAAGTGGCCGAATATCGCAAGGGTGTCGCGCTTCAGAAGCGCACCACCAATGCCCCCGCCAGCTTGGAGAGCATGTTCTCCGCGCTGAAGGAAAAGCAGGCGATGGAATATCCGCTGGTCGTGAAGGCGGATACTCAGGGCACGGTCGAGGCAATCGTCGCGGCGATCAACAAGATCTCCACCGATCTGATCCGTGCGCGCGTGCTGCATTCGGGCGTCGGCGGCATCACCGAGAGCGACGTGACCCTGGCCGGTGCCAGCGGCGCGCCGATCATCGGCTTCAACGTTCGTCCGAACGCCAAGGCACGCGAGATCGCCGAGCGTCAGAAGGTCGCGTTTAAATATTATGACGTGATCTATGACCTCACCGACGAGATCCGCGCCGGCATGGCCGGGCAGCTCGGGCCGGAAGCGTTCGAAACCGTGGTCGGCCGCGCCGAGATCAAGGAAGTGTTCTCGGCTGGCAAGCACGGCAAGGCCGCTGGTCTGCTCGTCACCGAGGGTATCATCCGCAAGGCGCTCAAGGCCCGTATCACCCGCAACGATGTAATCATCTACCAGGGTGAGATCGCCTCGCTGCGCCGCTTCAAGGACGATGTCCCCGAAGTTCGCGCGGGCCTGGAATGCGGTGTGACGTTCAGCCAGAACTTCACCGACATCAAGGCGGGCGACTATCTCGAAACCTTCGAAGTCGAGATGCGCGAGCGCACGCTCTAATCAGGCTCTCCCTCTCCTGCGTGTGCGGGAGAGGGAGCCGAGGTTGACATGAAACACGCCGAAACCCCCGAAAACCGTTCCGTCCGCCTGCTCAAGGTGGGCGAACAGGTGCGTCACGTGCTGTCGGAAATCCTTCAGCGCGGCGATGTACATGACGATGTGCTGGCCAAGCATCTGGTGTCGATCACTGAAGTGCGCATGTCGCCCGACCTGCGCCACGCCACCGTGTTCGTGAAGCCGCTGCTCGGCAAGGACGAGGAAGCGGTGCTCAAGGCCTTGCGCACCAACACTGCCTATCTTCAGCGCGAAGTCGCGCAACGCGTGAAGATGAAATACGCGGCCAAGCTCAAATTCCTGGCCGATGAAAGCTTCGACGAAGGCAGCCATATCGACCAGCTGCTGCGCGATCCGAAGGTTGCGCGCGATCTGGGCAACGACGCTCAGGATTGAGGGCGGCACTCGCTGCGCCGGGGGTACCGCATGGCCAAGCTGTATTTCTACTACGCCTCGATGAACGCGGGCAAATCGACCACGCTCCTGCAGGCCGATTTCAACTATCGCGAGCGCGGCATGCGTACGCTGTTGTTCACCGCCGGGGTGCATGACCGCGGCGGCAAGGGCGTGATCGATTCGCGGCTCGGCATTCGTGCGGCGGCCGTACCGTTCGATGGCGAAACTGATCTGCAAAGCATCGCGCAGGATGCCCATTTTGAGGCGCCGCTCGCCTGTGTTCTGGTCGACGAGGCGCAGTTCCTGAGTGCGCAGCAGGTGCACCAGCTCGCCGCGCTGTGCGACGAGGATGACATTCCCGTGCTCGCTTATGGCCTGCGGACGGATTTCCAGGGCGCGCTGTTTCCTGGTTCGGCCGAATTGCTGGCGTTGGCGGACGCCCTCATAGAAATCAAATCGGTGTGCGATTGCGGGCGCAAGGCGACGATGAACCTGCGCGTCGACGATTATGGCCGCGCCATTCGTCAGGGCGAACAGAAGCAGATCGGCGGCAACGAACGCTATGTGGCGCTGTGCCGCCAGCATTTCATGCAGCGCATGGGCCGCACGTCGCGGTAGCCTTGCCGGACGCGCTTCGGTACGCGCGGGCGGATGCATGGATGGATCATTCTCGACAAGCCGCTCGGGCTGGGCTCGACCCAAGGCGTGAGCGCGGTCAAGCGCGCGCTGCGCGACGGCGCCTATGGCAAGTTCAAGGTTGGGCACGGGGGCACGCTCGATCCGCTGGCGACCGGGGTGTTGCCCATAGCGGTTGGGGAGGCGACCAAGCTCGCCGGGCGCATGCTCGATAGCGACAAAATATATGACTTCACCATCTCGTTCGGCACGCAGACCGACACGCTCGACGCCGAGGGCGTGAAGATCGCTGGGTCGGACATCCGCCCGACGCTGGCGCAGGTAGAGGCGGTGCTACCGCGCTTCACCGGCGCGATCGAGCAGGTGCCGCCGGCGTATTCGGCGCTGAAGGTCGATGGTGAGCGCGCCTATGACTTGGCGCGGGCGGGGGAGGAGGTGGTCCTCAAAAGCCGGAGCGTGACGGTTTATACCCTTCAATCCTCCCCCGGAGGGGGAGGGGGACCAGCGAAGCTGGTGGAGGGGTATTCACCGCGAGCGAATTTCGAAGACGAGACTACCCCTCCACCACCAGCTTACGCTGGCGGTCCCCCTCCCCCTCCGGGGGAGGTTCTGGAAAGCGTCACCCTCACCGCGCATGTCTCCAAGGGCACGTACATCCGCAGCCTCGCGCGCGACATCGCGCTGGCGCTAGGCACCGTCGGCCATGTCACCATGCTACGCCGTACCAAGGCCGGCGCGTTCACGCTGGAGTCCGCGATTTCGCTGGACAATCTGGCCGATGCCGGTAAGGGCCGGCAGCTTGAACGCATATTCCTGCCGCTGAGGGCGGGGCTGGACGACATCCCGGCTCTATCCCTCACCCCCGACCAGGCAGGGCTGCTCCGACAGGGGCGGGTTCTGGCCGGGATACACGCTGACGAAGGCCAGTATTTCGCGCTTGCGGGGGAAACTCCCGTGGCGCTGGTAGAGGTCCACTCCGGTGAAGTCCGGGTCGTCCGCGGGTTCAACCTGTAAACGATGTCGAAGGAAAGACACATGACGATCACGGCAGAGCGCAAGGAAGCGCTTATCACCGAGCACGCCCGTGAGAGCGGCGACACCGGCAGCCCCGAAGTTCAGATCGCGATCCTCACCGAGCGCATCGTCAACCTGACCGAGCACTTCAAGACCCACGCGAAGGACAACCATTCGCGCCGCGGTCTGCTGCTGATGGTCAACAAGCGCCGCAGCCTGCTCGACTACCTTCGCAAGAAGGATCAGGCTCGCTACACCGACCTGATCGGCAAGCTCGGCCTTCGCAAGTAACCGGAAAGGCGGCCTTCGGGCCGCCTTTTTGTCATTTCGGCACCCTATGCCGGATTGCTCCCCGAGCGGGAGCACACAGGAGCGCGGCAATTCGGCCGATCTCCACGAGCCACTATCGGCTCGATCAATAGGCCCCCGCGCGCATCGGGCCGCGGGAGTGAAGGAAACTCATGTTCGACAAGAAAACCGTATCGATCGAGTGGGGCGGCAAGACGCTGACCCTCGAAACGGGCAAGGTTGCCCGTCAGGCCGACGGCGCCGTTATCGCGACGCTGGGCGAGACCGTGGTGCTGTGCGCAGTGACCGCCGCCAAGTCGGTGAAGGAAGGCCAGGACTTCTTCCCGCTGACCGTCCACTATCAGGAAAAGTTCTCTGCTGCCGGCCGCATCCCGGGCGGCTTCTTCAAGCGTGAGCGCGGCGCGACCGAGAAGGAGACCCTGGTCTCGCGTCTCATCGACCGCCCGATCCGCCCGCTGTTCCCGGAAGGGTTTTACAACGAGATCAACGCGATCTGCCAGGTTCTCAGCTATGACGGCGAGAACGAGCCCGACATCCTCTCGATGGTCGCAGCCTCGGCAGCGCTCACCATCTCGGGCGTGCCCTTCATGGGCCCGATCGGCGCGGCACGCGTCGGCTATGTGAACGGCGAATACATCCTCAACCCCACCGACGCGCAGGTTGCCGAGGGCGAACTCGATCTCGTCGTCGCCGCCACCTATGACGCGGTGATGATGGTCGAATCCGAAGCCAAGGAGCTTTCGGAAGAGATCATGCTGGGCGCCGTGCTGTTCGCGCACGATGCCTGCCGCGAGATCGTCAAGGCGATCGTCAAGCTCGCCGAGCAGGCTGCCAAGGAGCCTTGGGAGCTGAGCCAGGTCGACGACAAGTCGGCAACGCTCAAGAAGCTGGACTCGGTGATCGGCAAGGACATTGCCGCGGCCTACAAGCTGACCGACAAGCAGCAGCGCCAGACCGCGCTGAACGATGCCCGCACCAAGGCGCGCGAAGCGTTCGCGGACCTCAAGGAAAGCGATCCGGCCCAGTATCTGGGCACGCTCAAGCTGGTGAAGAAGCTCGAAGCGAACATCGTTCGTCAGGCGATCCTGAAGGACGGCAAGCGCATCGATGGCCGCACCACCACGCAGATCCGCCCGATCGAAGCCGAAACGCACTTCCTGCCGCGCGCACACGGCTCGGCGCTGTTCACCCGCGGCGAGACCCAGACCATCGCCACGGCGACGCTGGGCACCCGCGACGCGGAGCAGATGATCGACGGCCTCAATGGCCTGTCGTACCAGCACTTCATGCTGCACTATAACTTCCCGCCCTATTCGGTCGGTGAAGTTGGCCGCTTCGGCGCTCCCGGGCGTCGCGAAGTCGGTCACGGCAAGCTGGCATGGCGCGCGCTGCACCCGGTGCTGCCGACCAAGGAAGAGTTCCCCTACACGATCCGTTTGACCAGCGACATCACCGAGTCCAACGGCTCGTCGTCGATGGCGTCGGTGTGCGGCGGCAGCCTTGCGATGATGGACGCCGGCGTGCCGATCAAGCGTCCGGTCTCGGGCATCGCGATGGGCCTGATCCTGGAAGGCAAGGATTTCGCGATCCTGTCCGACATCCTGGGTGACGAGGATCACCTGGGCGACATGGACTTCAAGGTGGCCGGAACGTCCGAAGGCATCACCACGATGCAGATGGACATCAAGATCGCCGGCATCACCAAGGAGATCTTCGAGGCCGCGCTCAACCAGGCCAAGGAAGGCCGCGCGCACATCCTCGGCGAAATGGCCAAGGCGCTGGGCGAGACCCGCTCGGAACTGTCGGCACACGCACCGCGCATCGAGACCTTCTCGATCGACAAGTCGAAGATCCGCGAAGTGATCGGTACCGGCGGCAAGGTGATCCGCGAGATCGTCGCCACCACCGGCGCCAAGGTCGACATCGACGACGAAGGCGTGATCAAGGTCAGCTCGTCGGATCCGGCGCAGATCGAAGCCGCGATCAAGTGGATCAAGGGCCTGGTCGAAGAGGCCGAGGTCGGCAAGATCTACAACGGCAAGGTCGTCAACATCGTCGATTTCGGCGCGTTCGTGAACTTCATGGGTGGCAAGGACGGTCTCGTCCACGTCTCCGAAATGAAGAACGAGCGGGTCGAGAAGCCGACCGACGTCGTGTCGGAAGGCCAGGAAGTGAAGGTCAAGGTCCTCGAGATCGACCAGCGCGGCAAGGTTCGCCTGTCGATGCGCGTCGTTGACCAGGAAACCGGCGAAGAGCTGGAGGACACCCGTCCCGCACGCGAGCCGCGTGAAGGCGGCGACCGTGGTCCGCGCGGCGATCGTGGCGAGCGCTCGGGCGGCGGCGGAGACCGTCGTCGGGACGGCGGCCGTGGCGGCGACCGTGGTCCGCGTCGCGAAGGCGGCGGCGACCGTGGTCCGCGCGGTGAAGGCCGTGGTGATCGTGGCCCTCGTCGCGAGCGCTCGGAAGGCGGCAAGGAAGAAGGCGGCGAGAATATCGGCCTGCCCTCGTTCCTGACTGGCAACGACGACTAAGCTTCCGCTTAAACGGAAACAGGAAAGGGGCTCGGGAAACCGGGCCCCTTTTTTCTTTTCTAGATCCTCCCCCGGAGGGGGAGGATCTATGAACGACCTTGATAAAGCCGCCACCACGCACAGTTCCCCGGCGAAGGCCGGGCCCCAGTTCCAACGCCGTTCGCGAGGGTGGTCTGCACTTGCTGGGTTCGTCGAAGCTGGGCCCCGGCCTTCGCCGGGGAACACGGAATCCGAACCCGAATCGGAGCGCGGCGCAAACACTCCTCCGGAACGTCCCGCGTCCATGCGCGCTTTCTCCCCGCAAGGCGGCGCATTGCCGTATCGAACAGGGGCCAAGGATGGACGCCAAGGGAAGGGACGCGACAAGTCCCTGGAAGATGCCGCTTGCCGGTTGGAAGCAGGTCGCAGTCAGGACGTGGAACGAATCCTCGGATGACAATGTCGGGCTGATCGCCGCCGGTGTTGCGTTCTACGGCTTTCTCGCGCTCGCGCCCACGCTTGCCGCGATCGTGCTGTGCTATGGCATCTTTGCCGACACGCAGACGGTGATGGAGCACATGCAGGCGCTGACCTCGATGGTGCCGCCCGATGTCGCGGGTACCATCGGTGAGCAGCTGATGCAGTTGGTCCAGACGTCGGATGGCAAGAAGGGCATGGGCGCGCTGATCGCGCTTGCGGTCGCCATCTTCGGCGCGCGCAACGGTGCGGGCGCCGTGATCACCGCGCTCAACATCGCCTATGAAGAGCAGGAGAAGCGCAGCTTCATCATGGTGAACCTCACCGCGCTGGCGCTGACGGCGGCGGCGGTGCTGGCGGCGATCCTGGCGGGCCTGGCGCTTGCCGCGTTGGCGGCGCTGGGGCGCCTCATGCACTATGACGCTACGGTGCTGCCGATCGCCGGCACGGTCGTCACCTATGTCCTGCTCACGCTGGCCGGAGCGGCGGGGGCGGCGGCGCTGTACCGCTTCGGCCCTTCGCGCAGCAAGGCGAAGTGGGCGTGGCTTTCCGCCGGTTCGATCTTCTCCGCGGTGCTGTGGCTGGCGCTGACGCTCGGCTTTAGTGCCTATGTCCGTTACGTTGCCAAGTTCGATGCGACCTATGGCTCGCTCGGCGCGGTCGTCGCGCTGCTCACCTTCCTGTATCTGGCATCCTATGTCCTGCTCTTCGGCGCCGAGCTCAATTCGGAACTGGAGCACCAGACGGCCGAAGACACCACCACCGGTGCCGAACAGCCGATGGGGGAACGCCGCGCCTGGGTCGCGGACCATGTCGCGGCCGATGGTGACAAGGGTGGGGAAGCGGACGACGCGCCGGCCAAGCCCAAGGCCGCGGAACCGACCGGCGCTGCGCCGCACGTCGCGGCCAGGCCGATTGCGCGCCGGCCAAGCACTCCCGCTGCACCCGCAGCGGAGCCCGGCACCGGCTTCGTCGCCGGGCGCGTGGCGGCCCGGGGCGCACGGGTTAGCGGCCTGCCAAAGATCGGCTGGGTCACCACAGGGCTCGTCACGGTCGGCCTGTCGATGGTGCGTCGGCGCGGCAAGGCCGGGGCAGGGGTGGCGCTGATCGCCGCCGCGACCGGCCTCTCCTGGATGCGCGCGCGCGACTAACTTGGATCGATATGCGTTCGGGGAACATGGCTGAACCAACCACGCCCGCCCGCCCGCTCCGTTTGGGCTTTCCCGTAAAGGTGATGGGAAAGCCCGAGCTCAAGAGCAACGACACGCGCCGCTGGCAGAAGAACCCGCACCTTAAATGCTCGCTGGAGCATGTCGACCAGATCCTCGACTATCTCCACGCGCACCAGCTGGACATGTACCGGCTGTCGTCGGACCTGGCGCCTTACGCGACCCATCCGGACCTGCCGCAGTTCCACAAGCAGGTCGCCGAGAGCGACGCGGAGCTGCGCGCCTTTGGCGCCAAGGCGCGCGAATACGACATCCGCCTGTCCTTCCACCCCTCGCAATATGTGCTGCTGAACGCGCCGGACCCCAAGCTCACCGCCAAGAGCATCTGGGACCTGTCCAGCCAGGCCGAGATGCTCGACCGCATGGAGTGCGGGCCCGAAGCGGTGATGGTGACCCATGTCGGCGGCGTGTACGGCGACCATGAAGCGAGCCGTGCGCGCTGGGTCGAGGGGTGGGAGCAATGCCCCGAGCATGTCCGCCGCCGGCTGGTGCTGGAGAATGACGATATCCGCTTCTCCGCCGCCGACGCGCTATGGATTCACGAGCGGACCGGCGTGCCTCTGATCTTCGATTATCAGCATTTCTGGTGCCTCAACCCAGAACGGCTCGATATGCGCGACACGCTGGAGCGGTTCCTGAAGACCTGGCCCGCGGGCGTGCGGCCGAAGATCCACTTCTCTTCGCCGCGCACCGAATTGCGCGAGATCAAGCAGAAGCTGACCGACAAGCAACGCGCCGCCGCTGGCACCAAGGCGCGCATCCGCACGGTGCTGCGCCCGCCGATCTGGACCGGCCATTCCGACTTCACCAACCCGTTCGAGTTCGCCACCTTCATGCGCATGGCAGAAGGCCTGGAGTTCGACGTGATGATGGAGGGCAAGTCCAAGGACATCAGCCTGTTGAAGCTACGCCCCGATCTGCTCCGCTTCGCCCCCGACGTGGCGGCGCGCTTCGGCATCCATGCCGAAGACGCGGATGTGCTCGCCCGCGACGAGGCGGCGCTGGAGGCTGGGGTGGATGCGGAGGCTGCGCCCGACGTCGATGAAGGCGCCCAGCCGCTGCCCGCCTAGGTCGGGCAGGAACCCACGCGCTTGCCGGTCGCCTTGAGCGTCAGCGCCAGATAACCCGGCTGCCCCGGTGCGCCGGTCTTCTGGTCCAGCGTCACGTCAAAGCCGTTCGCGCCCATGGTGCCCGAGGCATGCAGCACCGTGTCGGGCGCGCCTTCCTTCTTACACGCGATCACGGCGTCCAGCTTGCCGCCCTTGGACTGGTAGCGCGGATAGGTGCAGGTGCCCGCCACCTTTTCCAGCTGCGACAGGTCGACCGGCTTCAGCTCGTCCTTCGTGCGGCAGGCGGTGGACTTGCGTTCCAGCGCGTTGATCGCCTTCTCCTGCGCGCCGCGCGTGGCGGCGGGGATTGCCGACAGGTCGCTCGACACCACCTGCAGCCCCAGCGTCCACTTGCCCGGGCTCATCGCCGCCTTGGGCTGGGCCGCCTTGATCAGCTTCGACACTTCCTCGGTCGACGCATCTGTCGCGTCGATCTCGCCGGTTTGAGCCGCCTTCTTCTCGGCCGCGGACTCGCAACCGGCAAGGAGCAGGGCCGCCGTTGCGACCAGGAAGCAGCCACGCATCAAGTGAACCCTCAAAGCTTTTCGAGTGGCTGCTCACACCCCATATTGTTCGCGATGGCAATCCAGATTCGCACCAACCTAGCCGAGCCGGAAACCGGCGACAGCTTTGTCCCGCATCGCCCCAACCGCCCGCAAAAGAGCGAAGGCGGCAAGCGCTTCGAGCTGGTCAGCGACTATCAGCCCTCGGGCGACCAGCGCTTCGCGATCCCCGAACTCGTCGAGCAGGCGCGGGCCGGCGAGCGTGACCAGGTGCTGCTGGGCGTCACCGGATCGGGCAAGACCTATACCATGGCCAAGGTGATCGAGGAGTTGCAGCGCCCCGCGCTAATCCTCGCGCCGAACAAGATCCTGGCCGCCCAACTCTATGGCGAGTTCAAGTCGTTCTTTCCGAACAATGCCGTCGAATATTTCGTCAGCTATTACGACTATTACCAGCCCGAGGCCTATGTCGCCCGGTCCGATACGTACATCGAGAAGGAAAGCTCGGTGAACGAGGCGATCGACCGGATGCGCCACTCCGCCACCCGCTCGCTGCTCGAACGCGACGACGTGATCATCGTCGCGTCGGTTTCGTGCCTCTACGGCATCGGGTCGGTTGAGACTTACAGCGCGATGATCTTTGACTTGAAGAAGGGCAAGGTCGAGGACCAGCGCGAGATCATCCGCAAGCTTGTCGCGCTCCAGTACAAGCGCAACGACGCGGCGTTTTCGCGCGGCAATTTCCGGGTGCGCGGCGACAGCCTGGAGATCTTCCCCTCGCACTATGAGGACACCGCCTGGCGCATCTCCTTCTTCGGCGACGAGGTGGAGGAGATCACCGAATTCGATCCGCTGACCGGCAGCAAGGTCGCGAACCTCGACAGCGTCCGCGTCTATGCCAATTCACACCACGTCACGCCGGGGCCGACGCTCAAACAGGCGATGGAGGCCATCAAGCACGAGCTGTCCGAGCGGCTCAAGGAACTGGAGGCGGAGGGCAAGCTGCTCGAGCACCAGCGGCTGGAGCAGCGCACCAATTTTGACCTCGAGATGATCGCAGCCACCGGCAGCTGCGCGGGCATCGAGAATTACAGCCGCTTCCTCACCGGCCGCCTCCCCGGCGAGCCGCCCCCCACGCTGTTCGAGTATCTACCCGAAAACGCGCTGCTGTTTGTCGATGAAAGCCACCAGACGATCGGCCAGATCAACGGCATGTCGCGCGGCGACCATCGGCGGAAAATCACGCTGGCTGAATATGGCTTTCGCCTTCCCTCAGCGATCGACAACCGCCCGCTGCGCTTTAACGAGTGGGACGCGATGCGCCCGCAGACCACCTATGTCTCGGCCACGCCGGGCACATGGGAAATGGAGCAGACCGGCGGCGTGTTCGTCGAGCAGGTCATTCGCCCCACTGGCCTCATCGACCCCCCGGTGGAAATCAAGCCGGTCGAGGAACAGGTCCAGGACCTGATCGTCGAGTGCAAGAAGACCACGGCGCTCGGCTATCGCACGCTGGTCACCACGCTCACCAAGCGCATGGCCGAAGACCTGACGGAGTATATGCACGAAGCGGGCGTCAAGGTCCGCTACATGCACTCCGACACCGAGACGCTGGAACGCATCGAACTGATCCGCGACCTGCGCATGGGCGTGTACGACGTGCTGATCGGCATCAACCTGCTGCGCGAGGGACTCGATATCCCCGAGTGCGGACTGGTGGCGATCCTCGATGCCGACAAGGAGGGGTTCCTGCGCTCCGAAACCTCGCTGATCCAGACCATCGGCCGTGCCGCGCGCAACGTCGAGGGGCGGGTGATCCTCTATGCCGACCGCATCACCGGCAGCATGGAGCGCGCGCTGGCCGAGACCGGCCGCCGCCGCGAGAAGCAGGAGGCGTATAACCGCGAACACGGCATCACGCCGACGACGATCAAGCGCAACATCGGCGACATCATCGCCCATGTCGCTTCCAAGGACGGTGTGCTGGTCGAGATCGACGAGGACCGTCCGCACATGGTCGGACACAATCTGCGTGCCTATATCGAGGAACTCGAAAAGAAGATGCGCAATGCCGCGGCAAACCTGGAGTTCGAGGAAGCTGGCCGCCTGCGCGACGAGATCCGCTCGCTGGAAGCCGAGGAGCTTGGCTTGCCGGCGGACGAGCACAAGGCCCCGGTCATGGGACGCAGCAACGAAGGCAAGCCCGGCACGCGCAAGACCCGCTACGGCAAGCAACAGAAGATCCGCGCTAGCGGCGCGCGGCGGCGGTAATCTGCGCCGCGCGAGCCGAGTAGGAAGGCACCCTCCTTCAGTTCCCCGGCGAAGTCCGGGACCAGCTACAACGTCGTCTATAGGACGGACCACCATTACCAATTTGGTGGCAACTGGGCCCCGGCCTCCGCCGGGGAACTGTCCAGATCACGCGCGGAACCGAAAAGAAAAAGGCCGGCCCGCAAACGCGAACCGGCCCCCTCTTACCTCAGACCCAACCCTATTACGGCTGGGGCGTAGTCACCGGCTGCGGCGCAGGCGCGGCGGTGCCAGCGCTCGCCTCACGGCCATTACCTGCGGGCGCGGCGATGATCTCGGACGTGGTGCTGCCCTTGTCCACCACCGGGGTGGTCGGGCTGCCCGCGGTGCTGCGCGCGCCCATGTCCGCGGCCGAGCGGCCGGCGGCGTCCAGCGCCGCGCTCTCACCAGCGCTGCGTGCTGCCGAACCGCCGAACAGCGCGTCGAGCGCCTGGTCGGAAGCCTTGGTATCCTGCGGGCGAGGTGCGCCAGGCTGCGGGGGCACCAGCGCGAAATCGGGCGGAATCACCAGCGGCGCCTGACGCGCGACGGCGAACTCGTCGGGACGGTTGCGGTTCATGCCGCTCTTGCCGCAGGCCGACAGCGAGGCGGCAAGCGCAAGGCCGCTCGCGAGGATGATCAGCTTACGCATTGACTTCATTCTCCACAGGAGCCGGCTTTGCCGCCGGCGTATCGCGCACGAACAGGGCGCGGATCAACAGGATCAGCACGCCGATGGTAATCGCCGCATCGGCGACATTGAAGACCAAAAAGGGACGCCAGTCGCCAAAGTGCAGATCGGCGAAATCGACCACATAGCCCAGCCGCGTGCGGTCGAGAATGTTGCCGATCGCGCCGCCCAGTACCAGCGCCAGCGCGATGATGTCGGGACGCTTCTTTTCACGCAGCAACCACACCAGCACGCCCACCGCGATCGCGCCCGTCAGCAGCACCAGCATCCAGCGCGTGAAAGCACCGGTCGCGGGCAGCAGGCCCAGCGACACGCCGACATTCTTGACGAAGCGGAGGTCGAAGATCGGCAGCACGGTCAGCGACGCGTCCTGCACGTTCAGGCCCAGCGGGCCGGTGACATAGTATTTGGTGAACTGGTCGGCCAGAAACACCAGGGCCGCCACGAGCAGCCCGATCCTGCGGTTCATGTTCATGCGTCCACCACCTGCGCGCAGCGGTCGCACAACGCGCCGTCCTCCGCAACTTCGGGAAGATGGCGCCAGCACCGGCCACATTTAAGGCGATCGGTGGGCGTAACCGTGACCGCTTCGCCGGGGGTGACCTTGGACACGATGAACAGCTCGGCGAGATGATCGCCCGGCAGCGGCATTTCAGGCGTGGTGACTTCAGCCTCCAGGCTGGAGCGCACCTTCTTCTCGCGGCGATACGGCTCGATCGCCTCGGTGACGCGCTCGCGCAGCGCGCGGACCTGCGACCAGTCGGCCGAAAGCGCTCCGTCGACTGCCGGCACTTCGGGCCATTCGAGCAGGTGGACTGATCCGTCTTCGCTGGGGAAGCGGGCCTGCCACACTTCCTCGGCGGTGAAGGCCAGGATCGGCGCGGCATAGCGGACCAGGGCGTGGAACAGGATGTCGAGCACGGTGCGATAGGCGCGGCGCTTCGGGTCCGTGGGGGCGTCGCAGTAGAGCGAGTCCTTGCGGATATCGAAGAAGAAGGCCGACAGGTCCTCGTTGGCGAAGTCGGTGAGTGCGCGGGTGTAGCGGTTGAACTCGAACGCATTGGCGGCGGCGCGAAG
This sequence comes from Sphingomonas sp. IC-56, assembly GCF_021043375.1. Classification (GTDB taxonomy): domain Bacteria; phylum Pseudomonadota; class Alphaproteobacteria; order Sphingomonadales; family Sphingomonadaceae; genus Sphingomonas. Next base: position 218,823 of record NZ_JAJNDV010000002.1, on the reverse strand, counting down.
CTCGATGTCGAGTTCGCCGAGGCGGACCAGGATGTAGCGTTCCAGCTCGGGCATTTCCGAAATGGCCAGCATCTCGTCGACGCGGAAATCGTCCAGTGCGCCGAGCAGGTAGCGGAAGGTGTTGCGCAGCTTGCGGTAGGTGTCGCCGGTGCCGGCGAGCACTTCCTTGCCGATGCGGACGTCCTCGAAATAGTCGGTCTGGGCGACCCACAGGCGGAGGATGTCGGCGCCAGATTCTCCAATGATCTTAAGGGGATCGACGACATTGCCGAGCGACTTGGACATCTTCTTGCCCTTGCCGTCCAGCGCGAACCCGTGGGTCAGCACTGCGTCATAGGGCGCGCGGCCGCGGGTGCCCGTGGCCTCCAGCAGCGAGGACTGGAACCAGCCACGGTGCTGGTCCGACCCCTCGACATACAGGTCGGCGCGGGTGCCCGCGCCATAGCGTGCCTCGACCACGAAGGCGTGAGTGGAGCCGCTGTCGAACCACACGTCGAGAATGTCCGTGACGACGTCATAGTCGGCCGCATCATATTCGGAGCCGAGCAGCGCCTGGTGATCAGCCTGGAACCACGCGTCGGCACCGCCGGCGCGGAACGCCTCGAGAATACGGGCATTGACCGCCGCGTCACGGAGGTAATCGCCGGTCTGACGATGCACGTAGAGCGCGATGGGCACGCCCCAGGCGCGCTGGCGCGAGATCACCCAGTCCGGGCGCCCCTCGACCATCGAGCGGATGCGGTTCTTGGCGCGTTCGGGCACCCAGCGGGTCTGCTCGATCGAATTGAGCGCCAGATCGCGCAGGGTGGCGCCGTTGCTCTCCGGCACGCCCTCTTCCTTCGAGTGCGACGCGCGGTCCATCGGGATGAACCATTGCGGCGTGGCGCGGAAGATCACCTTGGCCTTGGAGCGCCAGCTGTGCGGATAGCTGTGCTTGAAGTCGTCCGATGCGGCGAGCAGCGCACCGGCTTCGCGAAGATCGGTGCAGATCGGGCCGTCGGCGGCGGTGAACTTCTTGTTGATCACCGAACCCTGGCCACCCAGCCACGCCCAGTCGGCGCGGTAGAAGCCCGCGGCGTCGACCGCGAACACGGGTTCCAGGCCGTTGGCCTTGCACAGCAGGAAGTCGTCCTCGCCATGATCGGGCGCCATGTGGACGAGGCCGGTGCCGGCGTCGGTGGTGACGAAGTCGCCGGCGAGCAGCGGGCGCGGCTTGGCGAAGAAGCCGCCGAGTGCATGCATCGGATGGCGAGCGGTGGCGCCTTCCAGCTGCGAACCATGCACGAAGCTGTCGATACTCCACACACCGGCGAGTTCAGTAGCTTCCCCCGGCCGCAGCAAGGTATCTGCTCGCTTCTGGAAACTGCTGACCAAATCCGTCGCGACTAGATAACGCCCGAGCAGCTTGCCTTCGTGGTCGCTGCAGGAGGTAATCGCGTAGTCAATCTCTGGCCCATAAGCCAAGGCTTGGTTCACCGGGATTGTCCACGGCGTCGTGGTCCAGATCACCGCGTGCGCGCCGACCAGTTCCGGCGCGTTGGGTGCCTCGACGATTTCGAACGCCACGTCGATCTGAGTGGAGGTGATGTCCTCATATTCGACTTCGGCTTCGGCAAGTGCGGTCTTTTCGACCGGGGACCACATCACCGGCTTGGCGCCGCGATAGACCTGGCCGGTCTCGGCGAACTTGAGCAGTTCGCCGACGATCGTGGCCTCGGCCTCATACTTCATGGTGAGATAGGGGTCTTCCCAATCGCCCATGATGCCCAGCCGCTCGAACTGGCCGCGCTGCACCTGTACCCACTTCTCGGCATAGGCGCGGCATTCGGCGCGGAACGCGACGGGGTCGACTTCGTCCTTGTTGAGCTTCTTGGCGCGATAGGCTTCCTCGACCTTCCACTCGATCGGCAGGCCGTGGCAGTCCCAGCCGGGGACGTAGGGCGCGTCCTTGCCCTGAAGGCTCTGCGAGCGGACGATGATGTCCTTGAGGATCTTGTTCATCGCGTGGCCCATGTGAATGTCGCCATTCGCGTATGGGGGGCCATCGTGCAGGATGAAGCGTTCGCGCCCTTCGCGTTCCTTGCGGAGGCGGTCGTACAGGCCGATCTTGGCCCAACGCTCCAGGATCGCGGGTTCCTTGGCGGCAAGGCCCGCCTTCATCGGAAAATCGGTCTTCGGAAGGAAGACGGTGTCGCGCCAGTCGCGCGGAGTGTCGTTGGTGTCGCTCATGAGTGCGCGCGGATTAAAGGAAGCGCGGGAAGCTTGCAAAGGCGGAGTTGGGGGATTGTTGTTGTTCTTGGTTCCCCGGCGAAGGCCGGGGCCCAGTTGCCATGGAGTCTCGATGGCGCGGCACGCTTGCCCCACGCGCATTGCAGCTGGGCCCCGGCCTCCGCCGGGGAACTGGTTCAGCTTTGTAGAAGCTTCCGCGCCTGGGCGGCGTCCTGGTCCATCTGGATCTTGAGCGCGTCGAGGCTGTCGAACTTCGCCTCAGGACGCAGATAGTCGATCAGCGCGACTTCGATGCGCTGGCCGTACAGGTCGCCGGAAAAGTCGAAGAAGAAGCTTTCGAGCAGTTCGAGTGGGGGCTCGATGGTCGGGCGGATGCCGAGATTGGCGACCCCCTCTAGCGCGCGGCCATCGGCCAGCCGCGCGCGCACGGCATAGATGCCGTAGGCCGGGCGTAGATAGTTGGCGAGGACCATGTTGGCGGTGGGATAGCCCAGCGTCCGGCCGAGGCGTGCGCCGCCCTCTACGACACCTTCAATGGCGAAGGGGCGGGTGAGCAGGCGTGCGGCGTCGCGCGGGCGGCCGGCGCGCAGATGGTCGCGGATGCTGCTGGAGGACACGGTTTCGCCGTCGAGGGTCACCGGCGGCACCATGTCGGCGGAGAAGCCGAGCTGACCGCCGAGTTGGGCAAGCGCGGCGACATCGCCCTCGCGGCCCTTGCCGAAGGTGAAGTCGGCGCCGGTCACCACGCCGCCTGCGCCGATGCGCTCCACCAGCCGCTCCTGCGCAAAGCCCTGCGCGCTCAGGCCCGCAAGGTCCGCGTCGAAGGGGAAGACCAGCATCGCGTCGGCGCCGGCCTGCGCGAAGAGGCGCTGGCGCTGGTCGAGCGTGGTGAGGCGGAAATGGGTGCTGTCGGGCCTGAAGAAGCGTTTGGGGTGGGGATCGAAGGTGGCGACGATGGCCGGGCGCCCTTCGGCGTGGGCACGCTCGATGGCGCGGCCCACCACCGCCTGATGACCCAGGTGAAACCCGTCGAAATTGCCCAGCGCGACAATCGCGCCCCTCAGCCGCGACGGAACCGCCGCGCCGCCGTCCAGCCGCTCCATGGGATGCCTATAGGGCGCGCCGGCGGTGGGGGCTAGGGGGCTCCGGAGCCCCTAGGGCGGTGTCTTGGAGTTAGAGAAGGAGCGGGATCCCGGCTCGAGGCCGGGATGACGGGGAGTGTGGGTCAGGCGCGTTCCAGCGTGACGAAGCTGTAGGGCGGGCGGTCGCCTTGGGCGGGATGGTCTTCGCGGGCGGTTTCGCGCCAGCCGGCGCCGAAGGCGGGGACGGTGGCGTCGCCCTGGGCGTCGAGGTGGACTTCGGTCAGTTCGATTCGATCGGCGCGGTCGAGGAAGAGGGCGAAGATTTCGGCGCCGCCGATGATGGCGACGTCGTCGCCCGCCATGGCGAGCGCCTGTTCGGGGGTGTGGGCGACTTCGGCGCCGTTTGCCGACCAGCCGGTGTCGCGGGTGAGCACGATGTGGCGGCGGCCGGGCAGGGGGCTGGGGAAGCTCTGGAAGGTCTTGCGACCCATCACCATCGGCTTGCCCATGGTCTGAGCCTTGAAGCGCTTGAGGTCGGCGGGGAGGTGCCAGGGGAGCGTGCCGTCACGGCCGATGATGCCGTTGGTGGCGCGGGCGAGGTGGAAGGTGAGGACCATCAAATCCTCCGCGGAACGGGGAGGGGGACCGCGCGCATCAGCGCGTGGTGGAGGGGGCTATCCGCGTGGGGCTCGCTTGCGGCGGGCCCCCTCCACCATGCTGCGCATGGTCCCCCTCCCCGTGCCGGGGAGGATTGTGCTGTCCTCATATCGCTACCGGGGCCTTGATGTGGGGTTGCGCCTGGTAGTCGTGGATGACGAAGTCTTCGTACTCGTAGGCGTCGATCGAGGGCGCTTTGCGCAGGATTTCCAGGCGCGGGAGTGGGCCGGGGGTGCGGCTCAGCTGCTCGCGGGCCTGGTCGAGATGGTTGGAATAGAGGTGGCAGTCGCCGCCGGTCCAGATGAACTCGCCGACTTGCAGTCCGGTCTGCTCGGCCAGCAGGTGGGTGAGCAGCGCGTAGCTGGCGATGTTGAAGGGAACGCCCAGGAAGATGTCGGCCGAGCGCTGATAGAGCTGGAGGCTGAGCTTGCCGTTCGCGACATGGCACTGGAACAGGCAGTGGCACGGCGCCAGCGCCATGGCGTGGAGGTCGCCCGGGTTCCAGGCCGACACCACCATCCGGCGCGACGCGGGGTTGGTCTTGAGCGTTTCGATCAAGTCGGCGATCTGGTCGAGATGGCGGCCGTCGGCGGTTTCCCAGTCGCGCCATTGCTTGCCGTAAACGGGGCCGAGATCGCCATTCTCGTCGGCCCATTCGTCCCAGATGCTGACCTTGCGGTCCTGGAGCCACTGCACGTTGGTATCGCCGCGCAGGAACCACAGCAGCTCGATCAGGATCGAGCGCAGGTGCAGCTTCTTGGTGGTGAGGAGGGGGAAGCCTTCGCTCAGGTCGAAGCGCATCTGGTGGCCGAACACCGAGCGCGTGCCGGTGCCGGTGCGATCCATGGTCTCCGCGCCATGGTGGAGCGCGCGCTCCATGAGATCGAGATATTGCCGCATGGCGCATGCGTAGCGGGCAGGGGCGGGGCGGGGCAAGCGCTCGATCGGTTGCGAAGGCTGGTCCATATCGGAGCGAATGGTGGTCCGATGCGGACCGGGTCGTGCTTCTTGGCGGGAGGAGGGGCTGTCAGCTTCGCCTGATGGTCCCGAATTCGCAGCGCATCACCGACGCCGCCGCCGCGCAGGGGCTGTTTGCTGCTTTGGCGGGCGAAGCGAACGAAGTGCTGGCCTTTGCCTATCTGAACGGGGACCGGCGGGTGCTGGGGATGCGGCATGCGCGCTCGGCATGCGCGGACCGGATGGCCGTGCCGATCCGGGTGGTGGCGGCGGACGCGCTTGCTTTCGGCGCGGCGGCGGTGGTGATGGCGCACAATCATCCCAGCGGCGATCCGACGCCCAGCGCAGCCGACCGCGAAGCGACGCGGTTGCTGGCGCGGGCGCTGGATACGCTGGAGGTGCGGCTGCTCGATCACCTGGTGCTGGCGGCGCGGGGCGTCACCAGCTTTCGCGCGCTCGGGCTACTCTGAACCCTGCTGCATCGCTGCGGGCGTGGCGCGCGCGCCGGTGCGGCACGCCTTGATCATGTTGGGTTCCGGACGCTCCCCCGCGGCGCGGAACACGGCCATGTAGCCGCCGGCCGAGGGCATGGCGCGCATCGACATCTGGGCATAGCCGACCGCGGCGAATTCGCATCGCAGCAGGTCGGGGGGCGTGCCGTGCTGCACGGTCGGGCGGTTGGCGTCGACCACGATCACCTGGCCATCGGGCGCGAGCGAGGGGCGCAGGCGCCAGAGGAACTCGTAAGGGCTTTCGATCTCATGGTACATGTGCACCATCAGCACGCGGTGGAAGCTGGCCTCGGGCAGGCGCGGGTCGGCGGGGAGGCCCAGGCGCACGCTGACATTGGCGAGGCGTTCGCGCACCACGCGCTCGCCCAGCCGCTCGATCACTTCGGGGACGATGTCCTCGGCGACGACGCGGCCTTCCTTGCCGACGCGCTGGCCTAGGCGAATCGTGTAATAGCCCTCGCCCGCGCCGAGATCGGCGACGGTCATGCCGGGCTTGATGCCGGCCAGGTTCATCACCCGGTCGGCCTCTTTCAGGCGGTCGCGCGCTTCCTCGGTCGACCAGCGGGCCGAGACGATGCTGGCGACGGGGCGGTCGGCGGCGGGGAAGCCGCTATGCGGGTCGGCCCGCTTCTCGCCTGGCTCGCGCGCGCGCCCGTCGCACCCGGCGAGCAGCACCGCCGCAAGCAGGGCGAGGCCTAGCCTCAATCCACGTCCTCCACCTGCACGGTTTCGCCGGTCACGCGCTGCGACAGGGCGGCGGCCATGAACGGATCGAGCGCGCCGTCGAGCACGTCGGACGGGGCGGTGGAGGTGACGCCGGTGCGCAGGTCCTTCACCAGCTGATAGGGCTGGAGCACGTAGGAGCGGATCTGGTGGCCCCAGCCGATGTCGGTCTTGGTCGCGTTCTGCGCGTCGGCCACCGCCTCGCGCTCGGCCAATTCGCGCTCATAGAGACGGGCGCGCAGCTGGTTATAGGCTTCGGCCTTGTTCTTGTGCTGCGAACGCTGGTTCTGGCACTGCACGACGATGCCGGTGGGCAAGTGGGTGATGCGCACCGCCGAATCGGTGGTGTTGATGTGCTGCCCGCCCGCGCCCGAAGCGCGGTAGGTATCGATGCGCAGCTCGCTTTCGTTGATCTCGATGTCGATATTGTCGTCGATGACCGGATACACCCACACGCTGGAGAAGCTGGTGTGGCGGCGCGCGGCGCTGTCATAGGGCGAAATGCGGACCAGGCGGTGGACGCCGCTTTCGGTCTTGGCATAGCCATAGGCGTTCTCGCCTTTGACCAGCAAAGTCGCGGACTTGATGCCGGCCTGTTCGCCGGCATGGTAGTCGACCAGTTCGACCTTCAGCCCGCGGCGCTCGGCCCAGCGGGTGTACATGCGCAGGAGCATGCCGGCCCAGTCCTGGCTTTCGGTGCCGCCGGCGCCTGAATTGATCTCGACATAGGTGTCGTTGGCGTCGGCCTCGCCCGAGAGCAGGGCCACGACCTTGTCCTTCTCGGCACGCTCGGCAAGCGCGGCGAGCGCGGCGGTGCCGTCATTCGCCATCTCGTCATCGCCCTCGGCCTCGGCCATCTCGATCAGCTCGACGGTGTCGTTGAGCTCGCTCTCGATCGCCTTGGTCGCCCCGATGGATTCGTCCAGGCGGCGGCGTTCGCGCATGACGTCCTGCGCCGCCTTTGCGTCGTTCCACAGCGTCGGGTCCTCGACGCGCGCGTTGAGTTCGTCCAGGCGGCGCAGCGCGCGGTCCCAATCGAGGGAACGGCGAAGCAGCGCGAGCGCCGCCTGGATCTGATTGACGTGAGCCTGCGCTTCGGCGCGCATGTTCTTTAAACCTTTCAAAGCCTGACATCATCGCCGCGGAGAGCGGGACGACGCCGGTAGATATAAGACAGCCGCTAGTAGATTCCGCCCTCGCGTTGCAAGAAATCGCTGTCGCTCTGGCGCTCGGCCTTGGGCGCAGCCTTGCGGACGGCGGGCTTGGCCTCGGCCTGTTCCTCTTCCTCCAGTGTCCGGCGGCCGCGGCGCGGTTCCGCCTCGGGCTTGAAGGCTTCCCAGATGATCGGCGACAGCGGGTCGTTCGACGGCCAGCCGCCCGACACCTTGCGTCCGCTTGCCCGGTCGATGCGGACCATGCGGATGCCCTTGGGCGCAGTGAAGGGCAGCTTGGGCATGCCTTCGAACGCGGGAATCGCGAACTGCTTGAAGATCGGCGCGGCGATCGATCCACCCTGGGCGTAGCCGCCCAGGTTGGTGGGCGTATCATAGCCCAGATACAGCCCGGCGATCATCTGCGCGGCGCCGCCGACGAACCAGACATCGGTGGGGCCGTTGGTGGTGCCGGTCTTGCCCATCAGCGGACGGTCGAGATCGCGCAGCACGGTAGCGGTGCCGCGCTGGATGACGCCTTCGGTGATGTGGACGATCTGATACGCCGCGAGCGGGTCGACGAGCTGGCGTGCGCGCCGCACCGGACGCGGCATGGCCCCGCCGTTCCAGTCGCGCGCGTTGCACCCCTCGCACGGGCGCCAATTCTCCGGCCAGATAACCTGCCCGTGGCGGTTCTGCGCGAAGTCGATCACGGTGGGGTCCAGTGCGCGCCCCTGGTTCACCAGGATCGAGTAAGCGTTGACCATGCGCATCACGGTCGTCTCGCCAGCGCCCAGCGAATAGCTGAGATAGGGCGGGAACTTGTTCTTGCTCACGCCGACGCGCTGGATCAGGTCAACGACCGGCTCCATGCCGATCCGGTTGGCGACCTGCACCGTCATCAGGTTGCGCGACTGCTCCACGCCCCAGCGGAGTGTCTTCGGACCGGCACTGCGCATGTTGCCGAAGTTGCGGAAGCATTTGTTGCCAAGGCCCGCGCCCTGCCAGACGCAGAAGGGGCCGTCGACCACGATGGTCGCCGGAGTGAGCCCGCGCTCCATCGCGGCGGCATAGACCAAGGGCTTGATGGTCGAGCCGGGCTGGCGGAGCGCCTGGGTGGCGCGGTTGAACGATTGGATGCGCGAGTCGAAGCCACCCTGCATGGCGAGCACGCGGCCCGTCCGGGGATCTTCGACCACCATGCCGCCGGAAACCTTGGGCACCGAGCGTAGCGACCAGTTGGCGCCATCGGGCGCGACCGCGATGATGTCGCCGCGTTTGATCGCGGAGAAGGCTTCGCCGCCCTTGCCACGCACCGGCATGGTCGCGCCATAGCGCGGAAGGCGGCCGGTCTGGCCATTGTCGAAGCCGATTTCCCAGCCGTCGCTGCCGCGCTCAATCGCAATGGCGGCGCGCCAGTTTTCGTAGTCCAGGCCTATATTGGTGTTGAGCAGGGTCTGGAGCCAGCTGTTGCCGATCTCCTTGTTATCCAGCGGGCCGCTCCAGCCGCGGCCGCGGTCGTAGCGAAGCAGGCCGTCGCGCAGTGCCTTTTGCGCAAAGCCCTGGAGACGCGGGTCGAGCGAGGTGCGCACCCACAGGCCGCCTTGATAGACGCTGTGGGGCCCTGCGTCGGACTTCTCACCGAACTTGCTCAGCAGCTGGCGGCGGACTTCCTCGATGAAATAGCCGCCGACTCGTTCGAACTGGGGCTTCTGGCGCGGCACGGTGCCGAGCGGGGCGGCAATGGCGGCGGCGTGTTGCGAGGCGTCGATATAGCCATTGGCCAGCATCTGCCCGAGTACCCAGTTGCGCCGCTCGATCGCGCGGTCCTCATAGCGTTCTGGCGCATAATTGGCCGGGCCCTTGGGCAGGATTGCGAGATAGGCCATTTGCGGCAGGCTCAGTTCGTCGAGTTCCTTGCCGAAATAGGCTTCGCTGGCCGCGGCCACACCGCCGGCGTTTCGGCCGAGCTCGATGGAATTCAGGTAGAGTTCGAGGATCTGCTCCTTGGAGAGCGTGTCCTCCATCTTCCAGGCGAGGATGCCTTCCTTGGCCTTGCGGACATAGCTCGCTTCGTCACCGACCAGCAGGTTCTTTGCGACCTGTTGCGTGATGGTGGAGGTGCCGCGCGGGGTCGTGCCGGTGGCGATGCCCTGATAGGCGGCGCGCACCAGGCCGGGGAAGTCGACGCCGTGATGCTCGAAAAACGTCTTGTCCTCGGCGGACAGGAACGCGCCGACCAGCAGCTTGGGATATTCCGGGAAGCTCAGCTGGACGCGGCGTTCGCGGGCATAGCTGTGGATCGGGGTGCCGTCGGCGGAGCGGACATTGGTGGGCAGCGGCGGTTCATAGGTGCGCAGCGCGTCCACCGAGGGCAGGTTGCGTGCGAACAGCAGCCAGAGCAGGAACACGCCGATACCGGCGAGCAGCGCGAGCACCGCCAGCACGCGGAACGACCAGCGCTGCCGCAGCCGTCCGAAAAAGCCGCTAGCGCCGCTCAGGCCGCGCCTGATCCGCACCGTTTCGCCTGAAGTGTCGCCATCCGCCATCTGCCGCGCGGTGTAGCAAGTTTCAGCGGCGATGAAAGCCGATCAGAACGCAACCGAAACCAATCCGCCGATTCCGTCCTATAAGAGCGGAAGGAAACGGAGTGGCCGGGTTGCTGTCAGCGGGATGCCATGCGCGTGGCGAAATGGATTTCCACGGCCTTGCGCACACTTTCGGCAACCTTGATGCGCCCTTCGTGCGAGGCAAGGAACTCCGCGTCGGCGAGGTTCGAGATATAGCCGGTTTCGAACAATACCGAGGGAAGATCGGGCGCCTTGAGCACCATCAGCGAGGCCATGCGGTGGTAGTTCGCCTTGATCGGAATGAGCGGCTGGGCCTCGCGGCCGAGCAGCCGGGCGAAATTGGCCGACATGTTCATCGTCTCACGCTGCGTGAGGTCGATCAGGATCGACGAGATGTCGGGACTGGCGCCGCCCAGATCGACGCCGGCGATGATGTCGGCCTTGTTCTCGCGCGCCGCCAGCCGCGCCGCTTCCTTGTCGGAGGCGACTTCGGACAGGGTGTAGATAGTGGCGCCGGTCGCTTCCGGGTTCGCGGCGCTGTCGCAATGGACCGAGATGAAGAGGTCGGCCTTCAATCGGCGGGCGAGGCCGAATCGCTCCTGAAGCACCAGGAAGCGGTCATCCTCGCGGGTGAGCGCGACGCGGACGCGACCCGAGGCGAGCAGTTCCTCCTTGATCGCCTGGGCGATGCGCAGCGTCACATCCTTTTCGCGCAAGCCGCCATCGGGCGACAGCGCGCCGGGATCGTGCCCGCCATGGCCGGCGTCGATCACCACCAGCGGGCGATCGGCATCGCCATAGACCTTGGGCAGCTTGAGGCTGCTGCGGCGCTTGGGCACCGGCATGGATACCGAGTATTGGTGGCGGGCTCCGGGTTGCAGGAAGGTGAAGGGCGGCAGGAAGCTCAGCCGACGCTCGGCAGCGGCGCGGGCGAAGCGTTCGTCGTCCACCGTCTTGATCTGGAGCGTGAGGGTGCGGCTATCGCGGCCGAAATTGCCTTCGGTCACGATTGCCGGGCGGGCGAGATCGAAGACGATGCGGACGCCGCCTTCACCCTGTGCGCCCTGGCGGATCTTTGCGACCGCGCCGTCGGAATAGGCCGTGCTGCCCGGTTCGGCGCCATCGACGTCGAGTGCGATGCGCTGTGGCCCGGCCAGCACGAAGCTGCTCGCCTTGGCGACCGGCGCGTCGAAGGTCACGACGATGCGGTCGCCGCGAACGCGCACTTCCTCCACGACGCCCGCCCAGCTCGGAGCACCGGTCAGCCAACCGGAGAGCAGGGCGAACAGGAACAACACCCGCGCGATATGCCGCGCCGGGACCTTGGGGGTCCAGCACAATTCCATGATCTGGTACTCGATACGCGTCTACCCTGACGCGGACGTGCTTAGGCGTGGCGGCTCAAGTCCCGGTTAAACCGCAGGGTTAATCATGCGGAAACCAGTCGCTGCCATGTTCCGGAATTTCCCGTAGTCGTCGCGAAACAATCATTGCGTTGCGCGTAGTTGCCGCAGGGTGCGGGGGGTGCTAGGCAGTTCATTATCCCGGTTCTTGTACCGGGAAGTATCCGCGGCCACATCCGCCGTGACAGTTCAGGTTGACGCTCGCATGAGGCAATTTCCCCACCGTCCGCTTCGCCAGGCTTTCGCCGGCAGCGCGGCCGTGGTGGAGCCAGTGGACCGCCGGTCCCCGCGTGCCCGTGCAGCAACAGCATCTTTTCAATCCAGCGAGACTGCGCCCGGAATGGCCGGCGCGGCCCGCACTCAATATCGCGCGCACGCGCCCCGGTCCTCCAGGGACATGAGCCGGCGCGCCCGGAGAATATTCAATGACCATGCGTATGCTGATCGACGCACGCCACCGGGAGGAAACCCGGGTCGCCGTCGTCAAGGGGAACCGGATCGAGGAGTTTGACTTCGAGTCCGCCGAGCGCAAGCAGCTCAAGGGCAATATCTACCTAGCCAAGGTTACCCGCGTCGAACCGTCGCTTCAGGCGGCGTTCGTGGATTATGGCGGCAACCGCCACGGCTTCCTCGCTTTCAGCGAAATCCACCCCGATTATTACCAGATCCCCAAGGAAGACCGCGAAGCATTGCTGCGCGAAGAGGCCGAGCATGCCGCCGAGGAAGCGGCACTGCGCGCCCAGGAAGACGGGGACGAGGACGACGATCACCTGGAGGGTGACGTAGAGGGCGAAGACGACGTCGAACTGGTCGAGCGCGAGCATGACGACGAGGAAGACGACGACGCCGAGCATGACGAAGGTGCCGAAGAGGGCGCTTCGGAAGAGGGTGGCGAGACGCGTGGCCGTGGCCGCCGCCGCGGCAAGCGCAGCGGCAATGGCGATGAAGCCGATGCGCTGCGTCAGCGCCGCATGAACCTGCGCCGCCGCTACAAGATCCAGGACGTGATCCGCCGCCGCCAGGTGCTGCTGGTCCAGGTCGTGAAGGAAGAGCGCGGCAACAAGGGTGCGGCGCTGACCACCTATCTGTCGCTCGCCGGCCGTTATTGCGTGCTGATGCCCAACACCGCGCATGGCGGCGGCATTTCGCGCAAGATCTCGAGCGCTGCCGACCGCAAGCGCCTCAAGGGCATCATGGCGGACCTGAAGCTGCCGCCCTCGATGGGCTGCATCGTCCGCACGGCGGGCCTTCAGCGCACCAAGACCGAGATCAAGCGCGACTTCGACTATCTCGCCCGGCTGTGGGACGGGATTCGCGAGGAGACGCTCAAATCGTCCGCGCCCGCCTTGGTCTATGGCGACAGCGACCTGCTGAAGCGCGCGATCCGCGACATCTACAACAAGGACATCGACGAGGTGATCGTCGAGGGCGAGGACGGGTACCGCCAGGCCAAGGAGTTCATGCGCCTGCTGATGCCGAGCCATGCGCGCAAGGTGAAGCAGTATGCGCACGCCGTGCCGCTGTTCCAGCGTGCGGGCGTCGAGGACCAGCTGTCGGCGATGTACAATCCCGTCGTCCAGCTCAAGTCGGGCGGCTATCTGGTCATCAACCCGACCGAGGCTTTGGTGTCGATCGACATCAACTCGGGGCGCTCCACCCGCGAGCACAATATCGAGCAGACCGCGACCGCGACCAACCTGGAAGCAGCGCAGGAAATCGCGCGCCAGCTGCGGCTGCGCGACATGGCCGGGCTGGTCGTGATCGACTTCATCGACATGGATCATTCGTCCAACGTCCGTAAGGTCGAGAAGGCGATGAAGGAGGCGCTGAAGAACGATCGCGCCCGCATCCAGGTGGGCCGCATCTCCGCGTTCGGCCTGATGGAAATGAGCCGCCAGCGCCTGCGCACCGGCGTGCTGGAAGCATCGACCCGCACCTGCCCGCATTGCGAGGGTTCGGGCCTGGTCCGCACTGCGTCGTCGGCCGGTCTGTCGGCGCTGCGCATGATCGAGGACGAGGCCGCACGCGGCCGCGGTTCGCACATCACGCTGCGCGCGAGCCAGGAAGCGGCGTTCTACCTGCTCAACCGCAAGCGCGCTGAGCTGGCGGAGATCGAGGACCGCTATGGCGTCCTGATCGAAGTGGTCGCCGATGGCGAGATCGAGGGCGCGCGCATGTCGGTGGAGGCCGCAGGCCCGCCGCCCGCCTATGCGCCCAAGATCGAGGCGCTGGTCGAAGAGCCTGAGGACGAAGAGGACTACGTCGAGGAGATCGACGAAGAGGAAGAGGCCGAAGAAGAGGCAGAAGCCGAGGCGCCGCGCGCGCGTGAAGAACGTCCGCGCGCCGAGGGCGACGACGAAGGCCGCGGCAAGCGCCGCCGCCGCCGCCGTGGCCGTGGCCGCCGCGGCCGGGAGCAGGACGGTGCCGAGGAAGGTGCTGAAGACGCCGCCGAGACCGAGGCTAGCGAGCAGCCGGAAGGCGACGTGGAGGCCAGCGAGACTGCCGAGGCGGAAACCGTCGCCGCGCAGCCTGAGGGTGAGGAAGGCGAAGGTGGACGCAAGCGCCGCCGTCGTGGCCGTCGTGGCGGTCGCCGTGGTGGTGCCGGTGCCGAGGAGGCCGTGAACGAGGCCGGTACGGTCGAGGAAGCGGCTGAACCCGCCGAGCCGGTCAGCGAGGCTGTCGAGCCGGTCGTCGAGGCGCCCGAGGTAGAGGCGGAAGCCGAGCCCGCGCCCAAGCCCAAGCGCACCCGCCGCAAGAAGGCCGATCCGGCAGCAGAGGCCGCGCCGGTCGAGGCGGCGCCCGCCGAGGCAGTGACGCAAGCGCCGGAGGCGGAGGCCGAAGCGCCCAAGCCCAAGCGCACGCGCCGCAAGAAGGCGGATGCCGCCGAAGCAGCGCCGGCTGAAGCCGCACCGGAAGCACCGGTCGCTGAAGCCGAAGCAGCGCCCAAGCCCAAGCGCACGCGCCGCAAGAAGGCCGATGCCGCCGACGCGCCGGCCGAGGCTGCGCCCGCAGCCGAAGCAGCCGCAGAAGCACCTGTCGCTGAGACCACGCCGCAGGCCGATGCGCCGGCAGCCGAGGACGGCGATGCCGGCACCGAGGATGGTGGCGACGGTCAGACGCCGCGCCGCGGCTGGTGGCAGCGCACCTTCGGCGCCTGACGGGGAAAGGGAGTGGCGCACCGCCGCCGCTCCCTGCCCTTCACGCCGGGTTCAGCCGCCGAACCTAACAGCGGTTTCGCTAGGTAGAGAGTGGAAGAATGATGGTGAGGATGAAGCGCTTTGCGGCCTTGCTGGCCCTGCTCTGCCTCACCTGTTTCGCCGCGCGGCCGGCGCTGGCCCAGTCGATGCTGCGCGACGCCGAGACCGAGGCGTGGCTGAACGACATTTCCCGCCCGCTGTTCCAGGCCGCGGGGCTATCGCCTGCCAATGCCAAGGTGGTGTTGATCCAGGACCCGTCGATCAACGCCTTCGTGGCGGGCGGGCAGATCGTCTATATCCATACCGGCCTGCTCGACGCGGCGGACAGCGCCAATGAAGTCCAGGGCGTCATCGCCCATGAAATCGGCCATATCGTCGGCGGACACGCGGTGTTCCAGCGCGATGGCGGCTATACCAACATATCGATCCTGAGCCTGTTGCTGGGCGTGGCGGCGATGGCGGCGGGATCGCCCGAGGCCGGCACCGGGCTGATGATGATGGGCCAGCGCGCCGCCATCGGTAAGTATCTGGCCTATAGCCGCGTGCAGGAATCCTCCGCCGATGCGGCCGGCGCACGCTATCTCGGCACCGCGGCGATCAGCGGCAAGGGCATGCTCAGCTTCTTCAACAAGCTGACCAAGCAGATGCACAGCTATGGCTATTACGCCAGCAGCCCTGAGGTCGATCCGTTCGCGCAGACTCACCCCATGTCGCAGCAGCGCGTCGAGACGCTGACCGCCGATCTTCAGGCGCAACCCGCCTTCAACAAGCCAATCAACCAAGATTTCGAGACGCGCTTCAAGCGAATCCAGGCCAAGCTGCGCGGCTATGTGAACGAGCCCAAGACAACGCTGCGCCTCTATCCGTCGAGCGATGAGTCGATGCCGGCGCATTATGCCCGTGCCTATGCCTATCACAAATCCGGCTATCCCGATCAGGCCGCGGCGGAGACGCAGGCGCTGGTCAAGGCTGCGCCGGACGATCCCTATTTCCTGGAACTGGAAGGTCAGATCCTGCTTGAATCGGGCAAGCCTGCCGAGGCGCTGGGGCCGCTGCGCGAGGCGACACGCCGATCGAACAATCAGCCGCTGATCGCCGCGACCTTTGGCCACGCGCTGATCGCGACCGAGGACAAGGCGAACCTGAGCGAGGCGGAAAGCGTGCTGCGTCAGGCGGTGGCGCGCGACCGCGAGAACCCGTTCGCCTGGGTCAATCTGGGCACGGTGTACGACCGCAAGGGCGACCAGGCGCGCACCGCCTTGGCCACGGCCGAGCGCTCCAGCCTGATCGGCGACACGCGCACTGCCCTGATCAGCGCGCGGGCGGCGATGAACGGGCTGCCGCAAGGTTCGTCCGACTGGGTGCGCGCGCAGGATATCATGATGGTGTCGCAAAACGCCATGGACGACGACAAGCGCAACAAGCGCAGGGGCGACTGAAATGACCGACAAGCTGTTGCGCTCGCTGGTTCTGGCGGGCGCACTGATCCTGTCCGCCGCCCTGGGCGCGGCGATCTATGCCTGGATTGCGCGGGCCGCCGCGCCGCAACTCGCGGGCGACACGATCCGCCAATATCTGCTCGACCATCCCGAAGTGCTGCCCGAGGCGATGGAGCGGCTCCAGGCGCGCGAAACGGCCAAGGCGCAGGAGGCCCAAGTGGCGGCGCAGGGCGCGGTCGCCGGACAGGTCGAGGCGCTGGCCAAGCCCTATGCCGGGGCATGGGCGGGGAACCCGAACGGCGATGTCACGGTGGTGGCATTCCTGGATTATGCCTGCGGCTATTGCCGGGCGAGTCTGCCCGGGATCAACGAGTTGTTGGCCAAGGACCCAAAGGTTCGCGTGGTGTACCGCGAATATCCGGTGCTCGGCCCTGAAAGCGTCACCGCCGCGCAATGGGCGTTGGCGGCTGCCGAGCAGGGCAAGTTCCGCGCGTTCCACGAGGCGCTATATGCGGCAGGGGCAAGCCCGCAGGGGATCGGCGAGGCGGCTGCCAAGGCCGGGCTGGACAAGGCCGCGGCGGCGCGCGCTGTGGCGTCGAAGCCGGTGGAAGCGGAAATCCTGCGCAACAGGCAGCTGGGCGAGAAACTGGCGATGACGGGCACGCCGAGCTGGGTGATTGGCGGAAAGCTGATCTATGGCGCGCAGACCTATGAGGGCCTGGCGCAGGCAGTGGCTGCGGCGCGGGCTGGGCGGTAGCTGCCAAGCTGTGCGCCCGAAGCGCGCTGCTCCGGGTGTGGCCCGTCGCCGCAGAAGATCGGTGGAAAAGTGAGTTGCATGCCGTATGCTGCGGGCATGCAGCGAGTAAGCGCCGCCCGATGCGCAACGCCATTCTGACGCTTACCGAGCGAGAGAAGGAGACGTTGCGGCTCCTCCTCAAAGGGCATGATGCGAAGTCGATCGCGCGCGACTTGGGGCTGTCAGTCCACACCATCAACGAGCGGCTGCGCGACGCACGCAGGAAGCTTGGTGTTTCGAGCAGCCGGGAAGCGGCAAGGCTGCTGGCGGAGGCGGAAGCGGGTGCCCCCAATTCTTTAGGGGACAATGCTTTGGGGGTGCTTGGGGAAGCGACGGATGTGCCTTCTTCCGGTCAGGCCAGCCGCCCGCACCGTGTGGGTCATCGGCTCGCCTGGTTTGGTGGAGGAATGCTCATCATGTCGTTTTTGATCGCAGCCGTCGCACTCTCTTCGGTGTTTCGGGGGAGCACTGCGCCAGGTGCACAGGCCAGTGCTCCGGCCGCTCCCGTCGCAAGCGCTTCCGCATCGGCGGGCCTGGAGCGGGCGCGCACATGGCTGGCGCTTGTTGATCGCCAGGCATGGGACGAAAGCTGGAATACGGCCGCAACGCTGTTCAAGGCAAAGCTGAGCGCGGCGCAGTGGTCGTCGATGGTTCAGGCTGTGCGGCAACCCCTTGGCGCCGTGTCGTCCAGGACGTTCAAGAGCGTGACAAAGGCGAACTCGATCCCCGGAGCGCCGGCGGGCGAATATGAGACGCTCGAATTCCAGACGGATTTTGCGAACCGGAGCGGTGCGACCGAGACCGTGGTTCTTTTTCGCGAGGTCGATGGCTGGAAAGTTACGGGCTATTTCATTCGGTAAGCCTGGCTGAAGGCGGGACGGATGGTGCCCTTCGTTCAAGCGAACGGAGAGAAGCAGCGGGACCCCGGCTCACGGCCGGGGTGACGAAGAAGGAAAGTCTCAGCAGCCATCCGTCCCGATGCGCTTGTACGAGCAGGAGGGCCACCTTACGTAACGGCTCCGTTCCGGTTCCGGGGGCTTTCCATGCAATCCATCCTTTCGCTGTCGCAGGTCAGCAAGACCTATGGCTCTGGGCACAAGGCGCTCGACCATGTCGACCTCGACATTCGCCGGGGCGAGATCTTCGCGCTGCTGGGACCCAATGGCGCGGGCAAGACGACGCTGATCTCGATCATCTGCGGGATCGTGACGCCGAGCACGGGGACGATCCTGGTCGACGGGCACGACGCGATCCGTTCGCCCCGCGAGGCGCGCAGCCGTATCGGGCTGGTGCCACAGGAGCTGTCGGTCGACATGTTCGAGACGGTGATGGCGACGGTGCGTTTCAGCCGAGGGCTGTTCGGGCGCGCGCCGAACCAGGCGGTGCTCGACCAGGTGCTCAAGGACCTGTCGCTGTGGGACAAGCGCAACGCCAAGATCATGGAGCTTTCGGGCGGCATGAAGCGGCGCGTGCTGATCGCCAAGGCATTGGCGCATGAGCCCGACATCCTGTTCCTCGACGAGCCGACCGCGGGCGTCGACGTGTCGCTGCGGCGGGACATGTGGCAGATGATCGGCAAGCTCCGCGAACGCGGCGTCACCATCATCCTGACCACGCACTATATCGAGGAGGCCGAGGAAATGGCCGACCGGGTGGGCGTGATCAACAAGGGGCAGCTGCTGCTGGTCGAGGAAAAGGCCGCGCTGATGAAGAAGCTTGGCAAGCGCGAAATGGATCTGTCTCTGGTGGAGCCGCTCGACGCGGTGCCGGCGGGGCTGGAAGAGTGGCATCTGAGTCTGGCGGATGAGGGGCACCGGCTGCGCTACACCTTCGACGCGCAGGCCGAGCGGACGGGGATCCCGTCGCTGCTGCGGAAGCTTTCCGACATGGGCATCGCCTTCAAGGATCTCGACACCTCCAAGTCGAGCCTGGAGGACATTTTCGTCGATCTTGTCGAACAGCGTAACGCCTCTGCACAGGGAGCCGCGGCATGACCGGTCTCAATCTTCACGGCATCTGGGCGATCTACCGGTTCGAGATGGCGCGCACGATGCGCACGCTGTGGCAGTCGATCGCCACGCCGGTGATCACCACCTCGCTCTATTTCATCGTGTTCGGCGGCGCGATCGGCAGCCGGATCGATACGATCGGCGACGTGAACTATGGCAGCTTCCTGGTGCCCGGATTGATCATGCTGTCGCTGCTGACCCAGAGCATCGCAAACGCTTCGATAGGGATCTACTTCCCGAAGTTTACCGGCACCGTGTTCGAGCTGCTGTCGGCGCCGATCTCGGCCGTGGAGATGGTGATCGGCTTTGTCGGCGCGGCGGCAACCAAGTCGGTGGTGATCGGGCTGATCATCCTGGCAACCTCGGCGTTGTTCGTGCCGCTGCGGGTCGATCATCCGCTCGCGATGATCGCATTCCTGCTGCTTACCTCGATTACCTTTTCGATGTTTGGCTTCATCATCGGCATCTGGGCCAAGGGGTTCGAGCAGCTGAACATCGTGCCGGCGCTGCTGGTGACGCCGCTGACGTTCCTGGGTGGCGCCTTCTACTCGATCGACATGCTACCCCAGCCCTGGCGGACGGTGAGCCTGTTCAACCCGGTGGTGTATCTGGTGAGTGGGTTCCGGTGGAGCTTCTTCGGGCAGGGGGATGTCAGTATCGCACTCAGCCTGGGCGTGACGGCCGCGTTCCTGGTGCTGTGCCTGGGACTGATCGTGACGATCTTCCGCACCGGGTATCGGCTGAAGAACTAGCCGCATCCGCGGCGGCGGTTCTGCGTTGTACCGGGCATGACGACGACGCTTGCCGAACTGCAGCAGCGCATGGAGGCGGCCGCGCAGGCGCTGGACTTCGAAGAGGCCCGGCGGCTGCGTGACCAGATCAACCTGCTGCGCGGCGGCGCTTCGTCCGATCAGGCGGCGGTGGCGGACACTGCCGGGCTCACCCGGCAGCAGCCCGGCGCGATGGGGCTGGGGACCAGCCAGCAGCGCATCACGCCGCCTGCAGGATGGAAGCCGCCGCGCAAGCCCGACCCCATGACGAAGGGCCGTAACCGCCCTGCGTCAGGGCCCCATCGAGGCTAACTTTTGGCGCTGACCAAATTGGTGCGCAAATGCCCCAGGTGAGAGCACAGAACCTGGGACGCGCGGGCAATTGCGGCTTGCAACAGGTCTGCTTCGTCCTGGCTGAGGAGAAGGCTGTCCCGCTCAGCTTGGTCTACGCTCAAGGAAAGATTGCGCAGGAGGACTGTCCAGCGGCCATGCCGGTCAAGCAATATGTCGCCTACGCCGTGGCATAGCATGGTCCGGATACGCGTGTGCGCATCGAACTCCGTGAGTGCGGCAATGGCTTTCTTGCCCTCCGCGGCGAATGGTCCAATCGGGCCGATCGCTGCATCCAGCGCCGCGTATCTCTGGCCCACAAGGTGCGGCATCTTCACGACCTCGCCTCGCCTTCCCACTGATCTTAGCGCCAGCAGGGTTTCCGTTACGGCCGCTTCGGTGCGCGAGAAAATGTCCAGGTTTTTCCCGCGCCAAGCATGAAATTGCGCAGTGGCAGCATCAAAGGCTTCGCTTGGGAGCGCCGCCGCGACAAGGGAAGTAAAGGCGTTCATGTCCCAAACGTCGCAGCGACGCGTTTACTTTCGGTGTACGCGAGCAGCCTCTACTTCATCACGGGCAGCGTTATCCTGGAGCCGCCGCATACCCGCTGCGTCGCCTTTTGGAAGTCGGCGGGCTTGGCCTTGTAGATGTTGGGTACGAAGGTCTGCGGGTTGCGGTCGATTACCGGGAACCAGCTCGACTGGACCTGCACCATGATGCGGTGGCCGCGCTTGAAGACGTGGTCGTGGGCACGCAGCGGCACGTCCCAGGCGACCACCTTGTTGGGGGTGAGCGGCGTCGCCTTCTCGAAGCTCTGGAGATAGCGGCCGCGGCGCACCTCCATGGCGATCGGGAATTGGTAGCCGTTCATCGTGCGCGGATAGTCGCCCAGCGCGCCGGGCTTCACCGGCTCGTAATCTTCGGGGAGGACGTCGATCAGCTTGACGACGAAATCGCTGTCAGTGCCCGAGGTCGACGCCATTAGCGTGGCGGACACGTCGCCGGTAACGGTCAAGTCGGCCTCCAACGGTTCGGTCACGTAGCTGAGCACGTCGGGACGGTGGTCGACGAAGCGCTGGTCGGCGGCTTCCCACCAGCGCCATTCCTGCGAAGGATAGGTGCGCGAGATCGGACGCTCGCGGAAGGGCACCGGGTTGGCGGGGTCGGAGACATAGTCGCGGCACTGGGCGGTGGCAGCGGGCGCGGTGAACGACAGGCTGCCGTCGCTCTGGAGGTAGAGGTTGGTCGCAGTGGCGCCGGGTGCGGGCCATTTGGCGTAGGACTTCCAAGTCCAGGAACCGCTCTGGAAGCTGCGGGCCTCACCGACCGGCTTGGCGCCCTTGCCATGCAGCCAGTGGGCGAAGAACGGCGCTTCGATGTCGCGCATGAAGTCGGTGCCGCTTTCATGGCCGAACTTGACGTAGCCGACATCGCTGGCCGCGCCGTGCCAACTGCCATGCGCCCAGGGGCCCGCGACGATCATGTTGAGGTCGTCGGGGTCCTGCGCCTCCATCTTCTCGTAGATCTTCCAGGTGCCCAAGGGATCTTCCTGGTCCCAATAGCCCGCGACGTGGAGCGTCGGGACGGTGGTGCGGCCGAGCTTGTCCGTCCAGCGCTGCTCCTTCCAGAACGCGTCGTAATCGGGGTGCTCGATCATCTGGGTGAGGCGGGGGACGCTGCCCTTGAAGTAGAGCTTGTCGAGATTTTCGACCGGGCCGAGCTTCAGGAACCAGTCGTACGTATCGACCGGCGTCTTGCCGCCATAGTCGAAGTCCTGGCCCTGGTCGTTGTTCTGCAAGGAGAACAGCCAATCGGTGGCATAGCTTAGCCGCATTGCGCCGTAGCGATGGAGGTCGTCATGGATCCACCAGTCGTTCCACGCCGCCTGCGGGCTGACCGCCTTGAGCGCGGGGTGCGGCTTGGCGAGGGCAATCGCGGCGGCATAGCCGGGATAGGACACGCCCCACATGCCGAGCTTGCCGTTGTTGCCGGCGACGTTCTTCACCAGCCAGTCGACGCTGTCATAGCTGTCGGTCGCTTCGTCGACGCCCTTCGCGCCCTTTGCGTTGAGCGCCATCGACATGGTGAAGTCGCCGTCCGACTTGAACTGGCCGCGCATGTTCTGGAAGACGAGGATGTAGCCATCCTCCATCAGATACTTCCAGGACGAGGGGATGCCGCCCGGCGCCCGATCGGGAACGCCATAGGGCGTGCGCTGGAGCAGGATCGGGAGCTTCCCGGCCTTGTTGGTCGGGCGGAGGATCACCGTCTGGAGCCGCGCGCCGTCGCGCATCGGCACCATGACTTCCTGATAGGTGAAGGGGGCCGGGGCTTGCTGGCTCTGCTTGGCGGCGGCGGGGACGGCGCCCAGCGGCGTCAGCAGGGCGAGAAGAGCAAGCGTGCGAACCATATTACCTCCGCTACGCTGCGGGCGCGTGTGTCGCCCGCGGCGGGGTGGACCGTGAAACAAGTTCGGGGGGACGGGAAGGGGGAAATCGTTCGCGTGGAGACTCCCCGTCATCCCGGCCTTGAGCCGGGATCCCGCTACCTTTCAGTGGCAGAAGAAGCGGGACCCCGGCTCAAGGCCGGGGTGACGAAGTAGGGGTGGGGCTCGCAACCTAGGTTCGGGTGACGAAGTGGAGGAGAGGTGCCCTCACCCCCACAGCGCTGACGAAGCAGAGGATGTGGTCAGAGGCGGTGTTCGCCCTTGACCCAGCGGACGGTGCCCGAGCTGGCGCGCATCACCACGCTCTCGGTGGTCATCTTGCCGCGCATGCGCTTGACGCCGGCCAGCAGTGAGCCGTCGGTGACGCCGGTTGCGGCGAAGATGCAGTCGCCCTTGGCCAGGTCGTCGAGCGAATAGATCTTGTCGAGATCCTCAATGCCCCATTTGCGCGCGCGGGCACGCTCGTCGTCGTTGCGGAACAGCAGCCGGCCCTGGAACTGGCCGCCGACGCAGCGCAGCGCCGCGCAGGCGAGTACGCCCTCTGGCGCGCCGCCCGAGCCCATATAGATGTCGATGGTGGTGTCGGGATCGGTGGTGGCGATCACGCCTGCGACATCGCCATCGCCGATCAGCATCACGCCGCAGCCGATCGCGCGCAGTTCGGCGATCAGTGCTTCATGGCGGGGACGGTCGAGCACGCAAGCGATGATGTCCTTGGGCTCGACACCCTTGGCGGCGGCGAGCGCGCGGATATTCTCGGTGGGCGACTTGGCGAGGTCGATCACGCCATGCGGATAGCCCGGGCCAACCGCGATCTTGTCCATGTACACGTCGGGCGCATTGAGCAGCCCGCCTTCCTCCGCGACCGCAAGCACGGCCAACGCGTTAGGACCAGCCTTGGCGCAGATGGTGGTGCCTTCCAGCGGATCGAGTGCGATGTCGATCTTGGGACCCGAGCCTTGTGCCGCGCCGACCTTTTCGCCGATGAAGAGCATCGGCGCCTCATCGCGCTCGCCTTCGCCAATCACGACGGTGCCGTCGAGATAGAGCTGGTTGAGCGCCTCCCGCATTGCCTCGACCGCAGCGGCATCGGCCGCCTTCTCGTCGCCGCGCCCGGTCAGCGTGGATGCGGCAATGGCGGCGGCTTCGGTGACGCGCACCATTTCGAGCACGAGCACGCGGTCGAGGACGTGGCTGGCGGTCTGCATAGGTTTGGAATTCCCTGATGAACTTGGGTCCGGGGATAGGGAGGGGCGCCGCGCGTGTCGAGGCTGCTAACGTTGTCACGCGGTGCTTCGCAATTCGGCCATGATGTTGCGGGAGGCTGTGGCACGCAACCGGAGGCCCGCGATGCTGATGCTGCTGTTGATGGTCCAGGAGGTGCCGGCGCTCGACGCGGCCATGAGCAGTTATCGGGAACTGACTCGCGTGGAGCCCGCGTGCAAGCGCAGTACGCAAGGGGATGAGGTGGTGATCTGTGCGCGGCGCCAGGCGGACCGCTATCGGGTGCCGTTGGCGACCAGCTATGGTGGCGATGAACTGCCGGACAAGCGGGTGGCCAAGCTGCTCGATACGGCGCCGCCGCCTTGTGGGCAGGGGGCGTTTACGGTGAAATGTGGGGCGGTTGGGGTGAGTACGACGATGGGCGGCGGGCGGCCGCCGCGGGTCTCGTTGCGGCCTTTGGCGCCCTAGCGGCTTCGGGTTCGCTTACCCGGTTCCCCGGCGGAGGCCGGGGCCCAGTTGCAAGCGGTTTGTCGCAGCGGAGCTCCGCTTCCCCGAGCAGCCCGAAGCTGGGCCCCGGCCTTCGCCGGGGAACTGGTTGGTTGCTGGTGACCGAGGTATGTAGAGGCCGGTGCCCTTAGTCGCCAAGGATGTGCATCCACATCGGTTCGCCGACCAGGCTTTGCGAGCCGCGCAGTTTTTCGAGCGCGTGGGCGACGCTGCGTTCCGGGACTTCATGGGTGACGATCGCGACAAGCACGCTGCCATCGGGGTTGGCGGCGCGCTGGATCAGGCTTTCGATCGAGACGCCAGCGTCGCGCATCGCCGCGGCGATTTCGGCGAGGACGCCGACCTTGTCGGTGACGGTCAGGCGGACATAGGCGCGGGCGCGGCGTTCGCCGGCGTCGGCGGCCCCCTGCGCGAGGAGCGCGTCGGCGGGCATGGCATAGGGCGGGCCGAATTCGCCGCGAGCGATGTCGATCAGGTCGGCGACCACGGCGCTGGCCGTCGGGCCGTCGCCCGCGCCTGCGCCTTGGAACAGCAGGCGGCCGACGAAATTACCCTCTGCCACGACGGCGTTGGTCGAACCCGTGACATGCGCGAGCGGGTGGCTCAGCGGGATGAGGTGGGGGTGCACGCGCTGGAACAGGCCGTGCGGGCCGGCGTCGGCGAGGCCGAGCAGGCGGACGCGGTAGCCGAGTGCTGCCGCCTCGGCGATGTCGGCGGCGAGGACGTGGCGCACGCCGCTGACCGCGACTTCGCCGAACGCGGGCTCGGTGCCAAAGGCGAGGCTGGCGAGGATCGACAGCTTGTGCGCGGCGTCGACCCCGTCGATGTCGAAGCTGGGATCGGCCTCGGCATAGCCCAGGCGCTGTGCTTCGGCGAGGATGTCGGCGAAGTCGCGGCCTTCGGCCTCCATCTTGGACAGGATGAAATTGCAGGTGCCGTTGAGGATGCCATAAACGCGCGTGACGACATTGGCGGCGGCGCCTTCGCGCAGGCCCTTGATGACCGGGACGCCGCCAGCGACCGCGGCTTCGAACTTCAATGCGGCGTTGGCGGCTTCGGCGGCGCGGGCGAGTTCCAGCCCGTGATGCGCGATCATCGCCTTGTTGGCGGTGACGACGTGACGGCCGGCGGCAAGTGCTGCGCGGACCAACGCGACGGCGGGGCCGTCCGACCCGCCGACCAGCTCCACCACGACATCGGCGCGCGGATGGCGGGCGAGCTCGGCAGTGTCGTCGACCCAGTCGAAGCGGCTGATGTCGATGCCGCGGTCCTTGGTGCGATCGCGCGCGGAGACGGCGACCACTTCGATCGGGCGACCGGCGCGGCGGGCGATAAGCTCGCCATTGGTGTCGAGCAACCGAATGACGCCCGCGCCCACGGTGCCAAGGCCAGCCAGTGCGATGCGAAGCGGTTCGGTCATTTGCAGGTCCCCCCTAGAAAGTGCGGCGGCAAAGCCGAAGCTCTGCCGCCGCCTGCTCCTAGCCGTTCCCCGCGAACCGGGGGAAGATAGGATTACTTCTTGATAAGGCCGATCTCGACCAGCCGTTCCTGAAGATAGTCGTGCGAGCTGATCGGCTCGGGATAGCGGTTGGGCCGGTCCTCGCTCACGCAGCCCGGCAGCGTCTCGATGATGAAGTCGGGCGCGGGATGGAGGAAGAAGGGCATCGAATAGCGCGAGTTGCCGCGGCGCTCGGCCGGCGGGTTCACCACGCGGTGAGTGGTCGAGGGGAGGACGTGGTTGGTCAGCCGCTGGAGCATGTCACCGACATTGACCACCATCGCGCCCTCGGGCGGCTTGACCGGCAGCCACTGGCCGTCGCGGTCGAGCAGCTCGAGGCCTGCTTCCTCGGCGCCGAGCAGGAGGGTGATGAGATTGATGTCCTCGTGCGCACCCGCGCGGACCTCCGGTGCGTCGGCGGCGACGGGGGGGTAGTGGAGCAGGCGCAGGACCGAATTGCCGTCCTTCACCGCAGGATCGAACCAGTTGGGGTCCAGGTTGAGATAGCGCGCGATGGCCGAGAGCAGCTTGTCGCCCGCGGTGTCGAACGCCTGGAACAGCTCGATAAAGGTCTCGCGGAAGCCCTCCGGCTGGTTCGGCCAGATGTTGGGGGGCATATAGTCGCCGAACCGGTGGCCCTGGGCTAGCTCGCGGCCGATGTGCCAGAATTCCTTCAGGTCGACATGCGTTGCGCCCTTGGCGATCTCCGTCTTGAACGGGGTGTAGCCGCGCGCGCCGCCCTGGCCGGCGATCAGATAGCTGCGCTTCTCTTCCTCGGGCAGGTCAAAAAAGGCCTTGGTCATCGCCCAGGCGCGTTCGATCAGATCCTGGGGCACGCCGTGATCGCGCACGACCGCGAAACCGAAACGCTGAAAGGACTGGCCGAACGCCTGGGCGAAGCCTTGCGGGTCGGACTGCTGGTCCGCCAGCGACAGCGCCGGGATTTCGGCAAGAATGTTGGACATGTGAGTCTCCGAGGGGATATTGCCGCCAGTTAGCCGCTCCGGCCAGTTGCGAACAAGCGGCTCGGCTCGATTGCCGTGATCGACATGCGCGATTGGGGTGACGGACGGAGCGCGATGGGCCATGGGCACGCGCATGAGCCAGCCCGACCTGACCACCGATAGCGCCAACCAGGCGCCGCTGCGATTCGGCGAGTTCGTGGCGCTGATCGCCTCGATGATGGCCCTGACGGCGCTTGGCATCGACGCGATGCTGCCCGCGCTGCCGGCGATCGGCGACGCGCTGGGCGTCGCCGAGCCGAACCACCGTCAGTATATCATCACGGCATATCTGATCGGCTTTGCGGTGGCGCAGCTGGGCTACGGCCCCTTGTCGGACCGGTTCGGGCGGCGGCCGGTGCTGGGCATCGCGCTGTTTTCCTATGTGCTGACGAGCGCAGTGGCGGCTGTGTCGGGCAGCTTTGTGCTGTTGCTGATCGCGCGCGTGGCGATGGGCACCGCGGCGGCGGGCGCGCGGGTGGTGACGGTGGCGCTGGTGCGCGACTGTTTCGCGGGCCGCGCGATGGCGCGGGTGATGAGCCTCGCCTTCATGGTGTTCATGGCCGCGCCCATCTTCGCGCCAGCATTTGGACAGGGCGTGCTCTCGGCAGGCGGATCGTGGCGGATGATCTTCTGGGGCGTGGCGGCCGTTTCGCTGGTGGTGGTCGCTTGGTTCTGGCTGCGCATGCCGGAGACGCTGGCAGCGGACGCGCGGCAATCGCTGCATCCGCGGCGGATCGTGGCGGACTATGCACTGATGCTGCGCGACCGGAGCGCGGTCGGCTACACCCTTGCCACCGCACTGCTCTCGGGCGGGCTGTTCGGGTTCATCGGATCGGTGCAGCAAGTGATGGAGGACGTGTTCCACCGCCCGACTTTGCTCGTCTATGTGTTCGCGGCGGTGGCGAGCACCATGGCGCTGGGATCGTTCCTCAATTCACGGCTGGTGATGAAGCTGGGCACGCGGCGCATCTCGCATTCGGCGCTGAGCGGGCTGACGGTGCTGGCGGCGGTGCACCTGGGCGTGGCGCTGGCCGAGGTGGAGACGCTTTGGACCTTCGCCATCCTCCAGGCGATGATGATGGGCTGTTTCGGCCTGGCGACGTCCAACTTCTCGGCCATGGCGATGGAGAAGATGGGCAAGATCGCCGGCACCGCGTCCAGCCTGCAGGGTTTCGTCACAACGCTGGGCGGAGCGTTGATCGGCGCGTATATCGGCCAGCAGTTCAACGGTACCACCGTGCCGCTATATGGCGGGTTCCTGGTGATGGGCGTGCTGGCGTTCGGCGCCGTGCTGTTCGCCGAGCGGGGGCGGCTGTTCCGCCCGAGCTGAGCGCTTCGTCGCGGGCGCGTGGAACGAGTGAGGCCCGATCACCGTTCGCGCTGATGAACCGGGGCACGCACGCCCCAGGTACAATGACGAGGACAGGCGATGGGCGGCAACCAGGTTCCCCCGCATTCCACCGACACTTGGGATGCCGAAGGCTATGACGAGGCGCAGCGCGCCGAGATCATCGAGGCGACCAATGACGCTCCCAGCAACGGCAACATCCTGACCGACATCCCCGTGGATCTGGGTGACGATGGCGATGACGACGACACCGACGAGCTGACCATGGTCGATGACGAGCTGGGCGAGGAAGACGACGACGTCGCGCTGGCGCTGGACGACATGCGCGAGGATGAGCTTCAGGCCGATCTCGACGACGAGAACGTCGATGAAGACGAACTCGACGACGAACTGGAAGATGGCGACGACACCGCACTGCGCCCCTGACGGTCGGGCTGCCGGGGAACGGGCGCGCCTTGCTGACGTTCCCCGGTAAGCACAACATGGGTTAGAAGTTACATGCGCCTGTTCCTGCCGCTTGCCGCCTGTACCCTGGCTGCCTGCTCCAACCAGCCAGCAGACAATGGGTCGGCGAACGTGGAGGTCGCGGCCGCGGACGCGACAGTCAACAGCGCAGGCGAAGGGCGGTCATTGGAGGCGGCCGACCGCGGAACGCCGGCTGCGCCGGCCGATACGGCCACGCCGATCTCACAAACGGTGACCCCGCCGGCGCCCGGCGAACCAGGCGGGCTGCCCGATGACCGTACGCCAGTCAGTGAGGCGCCGTTTACCGAAGACAGCGCGCAAGGCGCGGCCAATGTGGTCCAGACCTATTACGCGCTGCTCGAAGCAGGCAAATATCGCGAAGCCTGGGCCTTGTGGCGCAATCGCGGGCAAGCTTCCGGCATGAGCGCGCAGGCTTTTGCGGCGAGCTTTGCCAGATATTCCGAATATCATGCCAATGTCGGCGCACCGGGCCGGATCGATGCGGGTGCGGGGCAGCGCTATGTTACGGTGCCCGTGCAGGTTTATGGCCGGCTGAAGCAAGGCAATCGGCCGTTCAACTTGCTCGGCAGCGCGACGCTGCGCCGGGCAGGCGATGTGGATGGGGCGACCGCCGAGCAGCGGCGCTGGCGGATCGAAAGCATCGAGGTTAAGCCGCGCGGCGAGGCCAAGCCCGCGCCTTCCGACCCGGGGGCGAAGCCGGCATCGCCCGCCGAGGAGATTGCCGACAACCGGTCCACCGCACGCTATCGCTGCATGGACGGATCGCGGCTGGTCGGCGCGTTCGACCTCGACCATGATCGCGTCACGGTGTCGCGCGGCGGCAAGGTTTTGGCAACTCTGCGCCGACAGCGGGTCGCCTCGGGCGTCGGCTATGCGGCCAAGGGCTATGAGCTGCGGGCCAAGGGCAGCGACATGACCTTTACCGCGCCGGGCCAGCCGCCGATCGCGTGCCGCGTCATCGATTAAGCCGCGCTTCCTTTCGCGGGCGCCATATGGCTAGACTGGCGCCATGACGCGCTTCACCACTCGCATCACCGCCGGGCCCGACGACATCGACGAGCTTGGCCATGTCAACAATGCGGTCTGGGTGAAGTGGATACAGGAGATTTCGGTCTCCCACTGGCGCGCGGTGGCGGACGAGGCGCATGTCGACGCCTATATCTGGGTCATCACTCGGCATGAGATCGACTATCGCGGCAATGTTCGCGAAGGCGAGGCAGTGACTGCTGAAACCTGGCTGGCGGACGGCCCGCGTGGGGCGCGGTTCGACCGGCACATGCGGTTCATCGGCGATGACGGGAAGGTGAAGGTGGAGGCGGTTACCACCTGGGCGATGCTGGATCGCGAGAGCGGGCGACTGGTGCGGGTGACGCCGGAGGTGATTGCGCCGTTTCTGCGGTGAGGGGGTGTCGCCGCTAGCGCCACGCGGCAATCGTTCGATCGAGCAGTTCCCCGGCGAAGGCCGGGGCCCAGCTTCGGCGCACCATGTGGCGGAAGCCTGCACTTTCCACCGTATTGCAGCTGGGCCCCGGCCTCCGCCGGGGAAC
Source organism: Sphingomonas sp. IC-56 (assembly GCF_021043375.1). Classification (GTDB taxonomy): domain Bacteria; phylum Pseudomonadota; class Alphaproteobacteria; order Sphingomonadales; family Sphingomonadaceae; genus Sphingomonas. The sequence goes on along the minus strand of NZ_JAJNDV010000002.1, from coordinate 188,938 downwards.
TAGTGTTTTGCTCTTCCATCCGGCCGTGGTGCTTGTGGAGAAGCCCTCTGCGTCACGCTTTGCGTGCCACCTCCCCCGCTTACGCGGTGGAGATATTGTTAGCCGCTGTTGCGTAGCGCAGTGGCGATGGCGTTGATCGACAGGAGGATGCCTTCGCCGATGCGGGGGTCGTCTTCGCCCGCGCGATGGCGCTTGAGGAGCTCGATCTGGAGAAGGTTGAGCGGCTCGATATAGGGGAGGCGCAGGCGAATGGAAGTTTCGAGGCCCGGATGCTTTTCCAGCAGGCGGGTCTGGCGGGTGATGGTCAGCAGCCCGTCATGCGTCGACTGCCAGCCTGAATGGATGCGGCCGAATACCTGATCGCGCAGCGCGGGGTCCTCGACCATCGCGGCATAATGCTCGGCGATCGCCATGTCGGATTTGGCGAGTACCTGTTCCATGTTGGCGAGCGTCGCGGCGAAGAACGGCCAGGCGGTCGCCATCTCGCGCAGCAGGCCCTTGTCCTCAAACGCTTCGATTGCGGCGCCGACGCCGTACCAGCCCGGCAGCATCACGCGGGCCTGCGCCCAGCTGAACACCCAGGGGATGGCGCGCAGATCCTCGATCGCGTCCGATTGCTTGCGGCTGGCCGGGCGCGAGCCGATCTTGAGCCCAGCGATTTCGGCGATGGGCGTGGCCTGGCGGAAGAAGGTCTTGAAGCCTTCGGTTTCATAGACCAGCCCGCGATACGCCTTGAACGCAGTGTCGGACAGCTGGTTCATCGCCGCGGCGAAGCGGGCGGCGTCGGCAGGCGCCAGCTGCTCGGGCTCGAGGCTGGCGATGAGCGTGGCCGAAGCCATCGCCTCCAAATTGGTCATGGCACTAGCGCGGCTGCCATATTTGGCGGCGATCACTTCGCCCTGTTCGGTGATGCGGATGCGGCCCTGCACGGTGCCGGGCGGCTGGGCGAGGATCGCCGAGAAGCTGGAGCCGCCGCCGCGCCCGACTGCGCCGCCGCGCCCGTGGAAGAGCTGCATGGCAAGGTCCGCACGCTCGAACACCGGCTTGAGGGCGGTGGAACCGCGCGACAGCTGCCAGGTAGAGGTGAGATAGCCGCCATCCTTGTTGGAATCGGAATAGCCGATCATCACTTCCTGGTGCCCGCGTGCAGCAGCGATCGCCGCGACTTCAGGGAGCGCAAGCCAGGCTTCCATGATCGCCGGCGCGCCCTCCAGGTCGGCAATGGTTTCGAACAGCGGGATCGCCATGACATGCGCCTGGGGCTCGTCGCCGGGGATGTAGAGCCCGGCCTCTTTGAGCAGCACATGCACTTCGAGCAGGTCGGACACGGATTGCGCCATGGATACGATGTAGTGCGTGATGCACTGGCGCCCGTACTTGCCGTGCGCCTCCGCCGCGGCGCGGACGATGGCGAGTTCGGACGCGGTCTCTTCCGAATAGGCGGCATAAGGACTGGTCAGCAGCCTGGGGCTGGCAAGCTCGCGGCGGAGTAGCGCGACGCGGGCATCCTCGTCGAGCAGGGCATAATCGTCCTCGACCCCGGCGGCGTGCAGCAGCTCGGCGACGACCCGCTCATGCACCGCGCTGTTCTGGCGCATGTCGAGCGTGGCGAGATGGAAGCCGAAGGTGTCGACCGCACGGATCAGCCGACCGAGCGCACCGCCGCTGGCGAGCGGGTCGTTCGGATCGGCGGAGAGGCCGCGGGCGATGATGGCCAGTTCCTCGCGTAGTTCGGCGGGATCGGCATAGGCTTGGCCGGGGATCGGCGCGGGGCGGGCAGGAGGCTTGTCGGCGAGCTTTTCATGCGTCGCGGAGAGCCGGGCGTAGATGCCCGACAGCGCGCGGCGATAGGGCTCGTCCCGACGGCTCCCGCCGGTGTCGTGGCTCGCCTCGGCCAGCTTGAGCAGGTCTGCGCTGACCTGAACATGCTCGGTGGAGATGGACAGTTCGGCGCCCAGCGCGTGCACCGCGTCGAAATAATAGCCGAGCACCGCCTGGGAGGAGCGCGCCAGCACGAGGCGGAGCGAGTCCGCGGTGACGAACGGATTGCCGTCGCGGTCGCCGCCAATCCAGTTGCCGGCGCGCAGGAAGGAGGGGACGCGCTCGCCCAGCGCTCGGTCCCAGCGGGCATAGAGCGCGGGCAGGACGGGCAGGAACACGTCGCTCAGGTACGACAGCGCAGTTTCGATCTCGTCGGCGACGCCCAGCTTCTCGCGGCGCAGCACCCGCGTCTGCCACAGCAGCGCGATCTGGCGCAGGATCGCCTCATCCACCTTGTCGCCGTCGGGGGTTTCCTCCAGCCCGTGATCCTTGAGCCGCATCAGTTCGGCGATGCGGTTCTTGTGGTCGATCATCGACTTGCGGCGCACTTCGGTCGGGTGCGCGGTGAGCACCGGGACGATCAGCGCATGGCCGAGCAGCGCCTTGACCGCGTCGCGGCCAATGCCGCTGCCCGCCAGCCGTTCCAGCGCCGAGGTGACATCGGCCTGCGGCTCGGTCTCGGAGCCGTGGCGGTCCTCGACCAGGTTGGCGAGCATGGAGAACAGCATGAAGCCGCGCACGAAGTCGAGCGTCTCGTCCAGCGACAGGCGGTCCAGACCGGGATCGATCGCCCCGGCGCCGGCGACGCCGCGATGGCGGTCGACCGAAGTGGCGCGGATATATTCGATTCGCTTGAACAGTTCCTCGCCGCCATAAGCGCGGATCACGTCGCCGAGCAGGCGTCCAAGGAAGCGGATGTCCGGGTTGTTCGCGATCGCCAGGCTAGCCATGGCGGCATTTGCTGCACTGCGCATGGAAGCCGGTCAACCGAAACACTTGTTGTCGTCGCGCAACGAAGGCTTGTGTGCTACGGCAAGCAGAGCAACAATCTTGCGCATCGGCGGGCGCTTCTTACCTAGTGAGCGATGAACCCTGCCCAGCTTGCCGCGCGATCGCTGAAGACCGCCCTGATCGGGCAAGTGCGTTCGGTGTTTCACGATTCTTCGCGCGGTGAGCGCCCGGTGGTGCGGCAGGCGAACGGGCTGTTCGGGCCGCAATCGGTGACCTGGCGCGTGCATGGCGACCTGACCAGCATGATGGTGGGTGGCGTCGCCTCGCTGCTGCTCCAGATGCTCCACCCCGCGGTGCTGGCCGGGGTGTGGGACCATTCGCGTTTTCGCGAGGACATGCATGGGCGGCTGCGGCGGACGGCGCGCTTCATCGCCGTGACCAGCTATGGCTCGCGCGCGGAAGCGGAGGCGATCATCGCCAAGGTGCGGCAGGTGCATGGCTTCGTCCATGGGACGCTGCCGGATGGCACGCCCTATCGCGCCGACGATCCCCGGCTGCTCGCCTGGGTGCATGTGACCGAGAGTATCAGCTTTCTCGACGCGTGGCGGCGCTATGCGGAGCCGGGCATGTCGCTGGCCGATCAGGACCGCTATTTCGCCGAGGTGGCGGTGGTGGGCGAGAAGCTGGGCGCCGATCCGGTGCCGCATAGCCGGGCCGAGGCCGAGGCGCTGATCGCGGCGATGCGCCCTGAACTGCTGGTCGACGCCCGCACCCGCGACGTGGCGCATGTGCTGCTCAACCAGCCTGCGCCCAGCGTTGCCGCCAAGCCGTTTCAGACACTGACCTTTCAGGCCGCGATCGACTTGCTGCCCCCTTGGGCGCGGCGAATGCATGGGCTCTCCGGCCCAGGATTGGCGGCGCCGGCGGTGCGGGCGGTGACCCGGGGCGCGGCCGAGACGATGCGGTGGGCGTTTCGCTGAGGCACTGACGTCAGGCGGGCTTGCCAGCGCTTGTGGGGTGCCGCATCGGTGCGGGCACCGTTTTCTTGTTCAGGGGCATGATCTTGCGCGTACACCTTCTCGCCGCCAGTGCCATTGCGGCGATCCTATCGGCTTGCACGACCACCGGTGGCGACAGCGCTCCGGCGGTCGAAACTCCCGCTGCGCCGGTCGCTAGCCAAGCGGACGCGTCGGCGGCGCTCCACGCGCTGTTCAAGCAGAGCGACGAGGACAGTCTTCGCCGCAATCCGCTGAACGCGCTGTTCCGCGGCGACATGCGCTATGCCGACCAGCTCGGCGACATGATCAGCGACGCCTATTACGACGCCGAGCGTGCCGCGGGCGAGAAGGACCTGGCGGCGCTGGGGCGGATCGACCGTGCGGTGCTGTCGGCCACCGACCAGCTCGCCTATGACATCTTCAAGTGGCAGACGCAGCTCGGACTGCGCGCGCTCAGCCCGGAGCTCCTCTCGCTCAGCGTGGTGCGGCCGATCGATCACTTTAGCGGCATCCACACCTTCTATCCCGACCTCGCCTCGGGCCAGAGCGCCGCGCCGTTCAAGACGGTAAAGGATTACCGCGACAGCATCAGCCGGCACCATCGCTATGCCCAGATCATCGACGCGTCGATCGCGCGGTTCCGCGAGGGGCTGGCGGCGGGCGTGGTGCAGCCCAAGCTGGTGGTGCGCAATGTCATCGACCAGCTCGACCTCCAGCTGAAGCAAGGGGTGGAGGGATCGACCTTCTACGCGCCGCTCAAGGCGTTCCCCGCCGAAGTGCCGGCGGCGGACCAGGCACAGCTGCGCGCCGAGACCGCGGCGGTGATCCGCGACGAGATCCGCCCGGCCTATCAGCGGCTGCGCGACTTCCTGGCCAAGGAATATTTGCCCGCGGCGCGGGAGAATGTCGGGTTGGTCAATATGAAGGGCGGGTCCAAGCTTTATGCCTTTCTGATCGAGCAGAACACGACGCTGCCGCTCTCTGCCGATAACGTCCACAATCTAGGCCTGAGCGAAGTGGCGCGCATCCAGCGCGAGATGGAGGCCGTGAAGACCCAGGTGGGCTTCAAGGGCGACCTGCCAGCGTTCTTCGAGTTCCTGCGCACCGACGCCAGGTTTCGCCCGGCAAGCAAGGATGCACTGCGCGACGAATATTATGCGATCGGCAAGCGGGTGAACGCGCGGGTTGGGCAGATCTTCTCGACCCTGCCCAAGACGGGCCTCGAGATTCGCCCAGTGCCCGATTACCGCGAGAAGACTGACGCGGGCGGGTCCTATATGTCGGGTGCGCCCGACGGATCGCGGCCGGGCGTCTTCTACTACAACACCTATGACCTGCCCTCGCGTTCGACCTGGGGGCAGGAGACCTTGTACCTGCACGAGGGTGCGCCGGGGCACCATTTCCAGATCAGCCTGGCGCAGGAGAATGCCGAACTGCCCAACTTCATGCGGTTTGGCGGCAACACGGCCTATGTCGAGGGCTGGGCGCTTTATGCCGAAACGCTGTGGGACGAGCTGGGGATGGAGACCGATCCGTATCAGCGGTTTGGCGGGCTGAACGACGAGATGCTGCGCGCCATGCGGCTGGTGGTGGATTCAGGTATCCACGCCAAGGGTTGGACCCGCGACCAGGCGATCAAGTACATGCTCGACAACAGTTCGATGAGCCGCACCGACGCGACCAGCGAAGTCGAGCGCTACATCGCGATGCCGGGCCAGGCGCTGGCGTACAAGGTCGGCCAGCTCAAGATCCTGGAACTGCGCGCCCGGGCCGAGCAGGCGCTTGGCAGCAGGTTCGACTTGAAGGGATTTCACGAGCAGGTGCTGATGACCGGCGCGCTGCCGATGCAGATCCTGGAGCAGAAGATCGACCGCTGGATCGCCTCGCGCCGGGGATGACGCGGGCCATGATCCCGGCGGCTTCGAAGGTCGAAGCCGCCCGGATCGGTGCGTTGATCAGACGTCCAGATTGGCGACGCTGAGTGCGTTTTCCTGGATGAAGTCGCGGCGCGGCTCGACCACGTCGCCCATCAGCTGCGTGAAGATCGCGTCGGCGACATCGGCCTGGTCGGCCTGGACCACGAGCATCGAGCGGTTGGCCGGATCCAGCGTGGTTTCCCACAGCTGCTCGGCATTCATCTCGCCCAGACCCTTGTAGCGCTGGATCGACAGGCCCTTGCGGCCTGCGGCCAGGATGGCGTCGAGGAGCTGCGAGGGACGCGACACCAGGGTCTGGCCCTTGCCGACGGTGACGGGTTCTTCCTCACCCTCGATCGCCATTGCTGCCTCGACCTCGGTCGCGGGAACCGCCTTGGACGGCACCAGCTTGGAGGGGTGGAGGTAGCTAGGTGCCTGTTCGGAGGCGAGCGTGTGGAGTTTGCGCGCCTCGGCCGAGACGAGGAACACCGCCTCCACGATGTGGTGGTCGGTCACGCCGCGCCACAGCCGCTCGAAATGATAACCGCCATCCTCGGTGATCCGTGCCGACCAGCGCGCCTCGGGATCGGCGGCATCGAGCCGGTGGACGGTAGTCTTGAGGCTCTCCCCGCGCTGCTCGCGGCTTGCTTCGGGATCAAGCCCGCCGCCCAGCGCCAGCACTTCGATGATGTCCGCCGAATAGCGGCGCGGCACATAGCGCATCAGCGTGCGCATGCGCCGGGCATGCTCGACCAGCTCGCGCAGATCCTCGCCCGACCGCTGCGATCCGCCAGTGTCGAGCACATTGCCGCCGACGCCCGCGTCGACCAGATACTGGTCCAGCGCGGCATCGTCCTTGAGGTACACTTCGCTGCGGCCCTTGCTCGCCTTATACAGCGGCGGCTGGGCGATATAGAGGTGCCCGTTGGTGATGATCTCGGGCATCTGGCGGTAGAAGAAGGTCAGCAGCAGCGTGCGGATATGCGCGCCGTCGACGTCTGCGTCAGTCATGATGACGATCTTGTGGTAGCGCAGCTTCTCGATGTTGAAATCGTCGCGGATGCCGGTGCCGAGCGCCGTGATGATCGTGCCGATCTCACGGCTGGCGAGCATCCGGTCGAAGCGCGCACGCTCGACGTTGAGGATCTTGCCGCGCAAGGGGAGGATCGCCTGGAAATGGCGGTCGCGGCCCTGCTTGGCCGAGCCGCCGGCCGAGTCACCCTCGACGAAGAACAGTTCGGACTTGGCGGGATCGCGCTCCTGGCAGTCGGCGAGCTTGCCGGGAAGCGAGGCGATGTCCATGACGCCCTTGCGGCGGGTGAGCTCGCGCGCCTTCTTGGCAGCTTCGCGCGCAGCGGCGGCGTCGATCACCTTCTGGATGATCTGCTTGGCCGTGGCGGGGTTCTCCTCGAGCCACTCGGCGAGCTTGTCGGCCATCAGCGATTCGAGCGGCTGGCGGACTTCGCTGCTGACCAGCTTGTCCTTGGTCTGCGAGCTGAACTTGGGATCGGGCAGCTTGACTGAGACGATGGCGGTCAGGCCTTCGCGCATGTCGTCGCCCGTGAGGCTGACCTTTTCCTTCTTCAGCATGCCGGACTTGTCGGCATAGCTGTTGAGCGTGCGGGTCAGCGCGGCGCGGAAGGCGGCCAGGTGCGTGCCGCCGTCGCGCTGCGGGATGTTGTTGGTGAAGCAGAGGACGTTTTCGTAGTAGCTGTCGTTCCACTCCAGCGCGACATCGATGGTGACGTCGTCGCGAGTGCCGCTGATCGCGACGGGATCGGGCATCAGCGCGACTTTGTTGCGGTCGAGATACTTCACGAACGCGGCGATGCCGCCTTCGTAGAACAGCTCGATCTCCTTGACATCTTCGTGCCGGGCGTCGCGCAGGATCAGCCGCACGCCCGAATTGAGGAAGGCGAGCTCGCGATATCGGTGTTCGAGCTTGTCGAAATCATATTCGGTGATCTTGAAGGTTTCCGGCGAGGCGAGGAAGGTCACGCGGGTGCCCTTCTTGCCGTCTGCCGGGCCGATCACCTTGAGCGGCGCCACCGCGTCGCCATGCGCAAAGCGCATGTAATGTTCTTCGCCGTCGCGCCAGATGTTGAGATCCAGCCATTCGGACAGCGCGTTCACCACCGAGACGCCGACGCCGTGCAGGCCGCCCGACACCTTGTAGGCATTGTCGTCCGAGGTGTTCTCGAACTTACCGCCGGCGTGGAGCTGGGTCATGATGACCTCGGCCGCCGAAACACCTTCCTCGGAGTGGATGCCGGTCGGGATGCCGCGGCCATTGTCCTCGACGCTGACCGAGCCGTCGGCGTTGAGCTGGATGATGATCCTGTCGCAATGGCCGGCCAGCGCCTCGTCGATCGCGTTGTCCGACACCTCGAACACCATGTGGTGGAGGCCCGAGCCGTCATCGGTGTCGCCGATATACATGCCCGGACGCTTGCGGACCGCGTCGAGGCCCTTGAGGACCTTGATCGAATCTGCGCCGTAGCTGTTCTGATTGGGAGCGTTGGTGTCGTCGGTTGCCATGCCCAGCATATAGGGTCCGCGCCGGTGAAACGGAAGCGAAATGGCACCCGTGGCGGGGGCGTCGCGACGCGGCCAGCCAGCGTCTATGCCGATCGATCAGGGTAGTGGTTACCGCAGGCGGGGCGGTGGCTGTTTAGTCGATCCTGCCATGCGCAACGGCATAGCGCGTGGCATTGCCCGGCACCGCGTCGAACAGGCCGGCTTCGGTGCCCGTCATCCACACCTGGCCCTTACCCGCCAGGCGCTCGAACAGTGCGGCGCGGCGGCTGGGGTCGAGGTGTGCGGCGACTTCGTCCAGGAGCAGGATAGGCGCGCGGCCGACGCGGTCGGCGACCAGTTCGGCATGGGCGAGGACCAGGCCGAGCAGCAGCGCCTTTTGCTCGCCGGTGGAGCAGAGTTGGGCCGGTTGGTCCTTGCTGACATGGGTGACGAGCAAGTCGCTTCGGTGCGGGCCGGCGAGCGCGCGGCCGGCGGCGGCATCGCGGCGGCGATTGTCGCGCAGGTCGCGGGCGAGGGTGTAGGCGTCGCCGGTACAGCCCTCCAGCGCCAGACCAGCGCGCGCGAACACGCTTTCCGGTTCGGCGGCCAGGCGGTCGCGCAACAGGGTCACGGCGCTCTCGCGCTCGCGCTGGATGGCGGCGCCGTGTTCGGCCATGCGCGCCTCCAGTGCGGCGAGCCAGTTTGGATCGGGGGGCGTGTCGTCGGCGAGCAGGCGATTGCGCTGGCGCATTGCGGCTTCGTAACGCGTGGATTCGTGGGCGTGACCTGGGGCGAGCGCCAGCGTCAGGCGATCGAGGAAGCGGCGACGCTCGCCGGGGCCTTCCATGAACAGCCGGTCCATCGCCGGGGTAAGCCACAGCACGGTCAGCCATTCGGCGAGCACGGTGGCGGCTGCTGCGGCGCCGTTGACCCGCACCAGCCGGCGTTCGGGCGCGGCGCTCTGGGTGCCGGTGCCGATCTCCACATCACCGAGGCTGGCCGCCACGCCGAAGCCGCCGCTGCCGCCCTGGCGCGCCATCTCGCTCAACGGCGCGCGGCGTAGGCCGCGGCCCGGGGCGAGCAGCGATACCGCCTCCAGGATGTTGGTCTTGCCCGCGCCATTTTCGCCGGTGAGCACGACGAAGCCGGTGCCGGGAGCCAGCACGGCGTCGGCGTGGTTGCGGAAGTCGGTCAGGACGAGCCGAGTGACGGGCATGGCGCGGGTCCTAGCGCAGCCACTTGCCGGGCGACAGCACTTCGCCGATGAAGGCGCGCGAAACTGCAAGGAATTCCAATGATGCGTATCCGTTTCGCCGTGGCCGGGGCGCTGCTCCTCGCCGCCTGTTCCAAGTCGCCTGAAGATGCGACCGCTACCTATAAGCTGGGCGGTCAATCCGCCGGGATGACGCTGAAGGTCGCCGCCAATGGCGACGCGCGCATCGACATGATGGGCAACACGCTGATCCGCAAGGACGGCGTCGACTATCTGGTAGGCAAGGACAGCCAGGGAACGGTGGTCGCGAAGATCGACGATCTGGGCCAGGTGATCGGCACCGCCATGAAGGAATCGGGTGCCAAGCCGCCAGCGCCGCCGCAGCAGCCGGACTATGAACTGGCGAAGACGGGTACCGAGACGATCGCCAACCTGCCCGGCGAGTTGTGGAAGCTGCGCGCCAAGGGCGGCGCGCCTGCGCCGGGCGGCGAGCTCGACGCGGTGATCGCGACCGATCCGGCCTACAAGCAGATGGGCAAGGCGATGCTGCTCCAGACGCGGATGATGACCTTGGGAATGCGCGAGAGCGGCCAGCCGGAGAACAAGGTCGACAAGAAGGTCGAGGAACTGATGAGCAAGGGCCTGGTGCTGCGCATGGGCCAGGGCGTGACGCTGGAAAAGGTGGAGAAGGCCAAGTTCGATGCCGACACGTTCAAGCTGCCCGCCGCAGCGCTGGGCCGCGACGCGCTGACCGCGCGGTTCAAGGCTGAGCGCGACAAGATGGAAGCGGCGCAGAAGGCTGCGGCAGCGCAGGGTGGGCAGATGCCTGCGCCTCCGGCGGCGCTCAAGGCGACCCCGGCGAAGTAAGATTGGTGGCTCTCCACGGGTGTGACCGCCCGGGAGAGCTTCACCGTCCCACGGGAGGCGAAACGAAAGCGGTCGCTCGCTCGTTCGGTGGCGAAACAGGGAGAGCGACGATGCGTTTTGCGGCTTTTGGAATGGCGGGATTACTGCTGCTGGGCGCGTGCGGCAGCCAGGATCCGCGCGAGCAGCAGATCGACAATATCGAGGACGCCGCCGAAGCCGTGGCGGACAATATCGAGGATGAGGCGGAGCGGCAGGCCGACGCCATGGAAGCCGAAGCCGAGCAGCTGACCAACCAGGCCAAGGCGGTGACCGGATTCGAGGCAGAGCGGCTCAAGGCACGCGCCGAGGCGCTGAAGCAGCAGGCGCGCATCCTGGAGCGCCAGGCCGATGCGCGTGCCAAGGCAGTGGAGGACCGCGCCAAGGCCGAGGTGAGCACGATCCGGGCGCAGTAGAACCAGTTCGATCCTCCCCCGAGCTTAACGGGGAGAGGATCGAAGCGGGTGGTGGTTACACCCGCATCGGCATCAGGACATACAGCGCCGGCGACTGATCGTTCTCACGGATCAGCGTCGGGGCGGCGGCGTCCGCCAAATGCACTTCGACCAAGTCGCTTTCGATCTGGCCGAGAATGTCCATCAGGTAGCGGCTGTTGAAGCCGATCTCGAACGGCAGCGACACATATTCGCCGGGGACTTCCTCAGCAGCGGCACCGTTCTCCGGGCTGGTGACCGACAGCGTGATCTTGTCGCGGTCCAGCGCCATCTTGACCGCACGGGTCTTCTCCGTGGCGATCGTGGAAACGCGGTCGACGCCCTGCATGAAGCTCTTGGGGTCGATCTTGAGGATCTTGTCGTTCGCCGTCGGAATGACGCGGCTGTAATCAGGAAAGGTGCCGTCGATCAGTTTGGAGGTCAGGATCGCCTGGCCCAGGTCGAAGCGGATCTTGGAACCCGACAGCGACACGCCGACCGAACCGTCGACTTCGTCGAGCAGTTTCCGGAGTTCGGCCACGCACTTACGCGGCACGATCACGTCGGGCATCGTCTCTGCGCCATCAGGGCGCGCGACGGTCACGCGGGCAAGGCGGTGGCCGTCGGTGGCCGCGGCCTTGAGCACCGGCTGCGGGTCGTCGGTGACGTGCAGGAAGATGCCGTTCAGGTAATAGCGGGTTTCTTCGGTGGAGATGGCGAAGCGGGTCTTGTCGATGATCTGCTTGAGCGTCTCGGCCGGCAGTTCGAAGGTGGTCGGCAGTTCGCCTTCCGCGATCATCGGGAAATCGTCGCGTGGCAGGGTCGCCAGGGTGAACTTGGCGCGGCCGGCGTTGATGGTGATGCGGCCTTCGGCTGCCGACAGCTCGACCTGCGAGCCCTCAGGCAGCTTGCGGGCAATATCGAACAACGTGTGCGCCGACACGGTGATCGCGCCGGGCTGGTCCACCGTGGCGGGGATCGTCTCGTCGATCTGGAGATCGAGATCGGTCGCCATCAGACGCAGCGCGCCGTTCGGCTGCGCCTCGATCAGCACGTTGGAGAGAATAGGAATCGTGTTGCGCCGCTCTACCACGGACTGGACGTGGCTCAGGCCCCTCAACAGAGTTGCGCGTTCGATCGTCGCTTTCATGTCAAACCCCCGGAACCGCCGGCACGAATCCGGCAGCGGTAATGCAGTCGACCCTAATCTCTAACGGCAAAAAGGGCCGGGGCAAGCGCCCCGACCCTTTCCTGCACAGCAAAATGCTGCGTCCGCGTTACTGAACCGCGTCCTTAGAAGCGGAAGCCGAGGCCAGCCACGATCTGGTGACGGTCGGTATCGACTTCGAAGCGGTCAGTGACCGTGCCGTTCGCGCGCTCGAAATCGGCGTCGGTGTAGTTCGAGTAGCGATATTCGAGCTTGGCATAGGTGTTGCGGCCGATCGACTTCTCGACACCCGCGCCCAGACGCCAGCCGTCGAGCTGGAAGTTCTCGTCTGTCTCGTTGTTGCCGTTCACGGCGAGGACGTTGAGACGGGCATTGGTGTAGCCGCCCTTGGCGTAGATCAGCGTGCCGGGGCTTGCTTCGAAGCCAAGGCGGGCACCGACATAGATGTCACGGCCAGTGGCGACTTCGCCATAGCCGAAGAAGTTCGGGTCCGAACGGTTCGCGCGGGTCTTGCCCGTGGAGTCGCTCAGTTCGGCTTCGATGCCGAGTACGGCGCCGCCCAGCGGAATGTCATAGCCGGCCTCGATGCCGTACTGGAAACCCTCAACGCTCTGGTCGTCGCCGTCGCGGTCGGAGTCCTCGGTGCTGCCCGGACGGACGATGTCATAACCACCGATCACGCCGACGCGGAAACCGCTCGGGGCTGCGTCCTGTGCGAATGCCGGCGCGGCGAAAGCCGAGGAAGCGGCCAGGGCGGCGAGGAAGACGATCTTACGCATACAAACTCCTTAAAGAACCGACCGCCCAACCGGGCGAGTGGGTGGCATAACTGGGGTGCCGCGGCGCCAGTTGCATGAACGTCAGATAAACGCGCAATCGCGTGACATTCCTGCAACACCTGTTCGGGTGGCTGCGATCCCACCCGCGCTGTGGCGAGGACCTGCTGACAGTTACCTGAACGAAACGAACTGGAATGGAGACGTTGCGTTTCGCTTGGCGAAGCTTGAAAGGATCTGCATGCACGCCAATCGCAAGGGCCGCGACTTCATTGCCCGGCACGGGGAGACCGTGTTCAATATCGCCCGCCGGATGCAGGGGGCGCACCCGCATACGCCGCTCACCCGCGCGGGATTTGCCCAAGCCGATGCAATGGGCGCGGCGCTGCGCGAGATACTCGGGCCAAAGCCCAAGCTGACCCTGTGGTCCTCGACCATGGGCCGTGCCTTGCAGACGCTGGCGATCATCGCCGAGCATCTGGAACTCGACTGGCATCAGGCGCGCACCGACGAGCGGCTGGTCGAGATCGGCATGGGCGAATGGAGCGGGCGCTATTACGACGCGCTGCGCGACGAGGTGGGCGAGTTCCTGGACCTGGAGCATGGGCTGTACAACCGCCCGCCGCCGGGGGGCGAATGGTATGACGCAATTGCCGTGCGGGTGTCGTCCTGGGTTGCGGATACGGACGAAGATGCGGGCGACCGGCTGGTAATCATGCACGGCATGTCGAGCCGCATCCTGCGAGGGGTGATGGCCGGACTGGACGTGATGCCGCAGTTCGACGCCCCGGTGGCGCCGGACCTGCCGCAAGGGTCGATCGTGATGATCGAGGGCGGCCGCGAAACCGTGGTGCACACCGGCACCGGGCGCGGCGCCGCGCCGGCATGATCGCGCTGGCGCTCGCCTTGCTGCTGGCGCCGCGCGATGCGCTGGGCGTGTACGAGGGGTGGGGCGCGTTTCGCGACGCCTCGCCGCTGCGCTGCTATGCGATTGCGAAGCCGGTGCGGCGGGGGAGCGGCGCCTTTGCGAGCATCGCAAGCTGGCCGCGAGCGGGTGCGCGCAACCAGCTCCACATTCGGCTGAGCCGCCCGCGCAGGGCTGATGCGCGGGTGACGCTGTCGATCGGGGAGCGGCGCTTCGAATTGCAGGCGGGGCCAAACGATGCCTGGGCGCCCGATACCCGCACCGACGCGGCGGTGGTGGCAGCGATGCGCGAGGGGCGGAGCATGTCGGTGGAGACGGTTTCCGCCAACGGGGCGCCATTTGTGGACAGCTACCCCTTGAAGGGGGCTGCGACGGCGATCGATGCGGCCGCCCTGGGGTGCGTGCGGTTTCAAGCATGAATTTGCGGCGCCAAAACTGATCAGTTCCCCGGCCTTCGTCAGGGAACAAGAGAGTCGGTACGCCCGAACGCCCTTCGTCACCCCGGCCTTGAGCCGGGGTCCCGCTGCCTTGTGCCGACAGAAGAAGAAGCGGGATCCCGGCTCAAGGCCGGGATGACGGGAGTTGGCTGAGGATCAGCGGCTGGGGCGTTGCGCCTGTGCGATCGCCGCAGTCTGGATGCGCTGCTTGAGCGCGGAATCGGTCTGCATCGCCTGGGCGATGGCATTGAAGCGGTCGGGCGCAATGCCCGAGGCAGCAACGGCCTCAGCCGCCTTCTTGTTGCGGTCGTCCTCGCTCACGGTCGCGTCCTTTTGCGCGCGGGTGATGGTGAGGGCGGCGCCGGCGAACTGGCGCACTTCGGTTTCGCTGACGGTGGCAGATGCCGCGCCGGTGGCGGGTGCGGCCTGCTGCGGGGCGACCTGAGTCGCGGCAAGCGCCGCGCCGAGGATCATTGAGAACAGCATGTGAATACTCCGACTGTGGTTGCCCCACATCGTCCTGATCGGCCTCGACACCCGCAGCCGGCAAGCGCAACGCGGCGCTCTGTGCCATTCGCATGACGGGCGGCGCGCTTGCACAGGGTGTGGAAATTGCGCGCGAAATCGCTTATATGGTTGCCCATGCAGACAGTGTCGGCCGCTCCCATGCCCATTCCCGGGCACATCGATCCCGTGCCCATACCGCGCGCCAAGTCGCCGCGGTCCGATGGCAAGACCGACCTGATCGGCCTGTCCAAGGAGGGCATCCGCGCCGCGTTGCTGGAAGGCGGCATGGAGCTAAAGCAGGCCAAGCTGCGCGCCAAGCAGCTGTGGCACTGGATCTACAATCGCGGTGCGACCGACTTTTCGCACATGACCGATATTGCCAAGGCGCAGCATCCATGGCTGGCCGAGCGGTTCGTGATCGGGCGCCCGGACGTGGTCGAGGCGCAGGTGTCGAACGACGGCACGCGCAAATGGCTGCTGCGCTCGCCCGACGGGCAGGATTACGAGATGGTGTTCATCCCCGATGCGGATCGGGGAACGCTGTGCGTCTCGAGCCAGGTGGGCTGCACGCTAAATTGCCGCTTCTGCCACACCGGCACGATGCGGCTGGTGCGCAACCTGACCGCGGGCGAGATCGTCGGCCAGGTGATGCTGGCGCGCGACTCGCTGGGCGAATGGCCGAGCCAGCCCGAGGGGCGGATGCTCACCAACATCGTGATGATGGGCATGGGCGAGCCGCTGTACAATTTCGACGAAGTGAAGTCCGGGCTGCAGATCGTCATGGACGGCGACGGGCTGGCGCTGAGCAAGCGGCGCATCACCCTGTCGACCAGTGGCGTGGTGCCGATGATGGCACGCGCGGGTGAAGAGATCGGCGTGAACCTGGCGGTATCGCTCCACGCGGTGACCAAGGACGTGCGCGACGAGATCGTGCCGCTGAACAAGAAATACGGCATCGAGGAACTGCTACAGGCGTGCGCCGATTATCCGGGTGCCAACAACGCCCGGCGCATCACGTTCGAATATGTGATGCTCAAGGACAAGAACGACAGCGACGCCGACGCGCATGAACTGGTCCGCCTGCTCAAGAAGTACAAGCTGCCGGCCAAGGTGAACCTGATCCCGTTCAACCCCTGGCCCGGCGCGGCGTACGAATGCTCGACGCCCGAGCGAATCCGGTCTTTCTCCAACATAGTGTTTGAAGGCGGCATCTCGGCGCCGGTACGCACCCCGCGTGGCCGCGACATCGACGCGGCATGCGGTCAGCTGAAGACTGCGGCGGAAAAGAAGAGCCGCGCGCAGATGGATCGCGAGGCCGAGGAAAAGATGGCGGCGCTAGGCTGAGCCCTTGCTGGCGATTAGCGGCGCACTTCCAACCGGCTTGGAGGGCAAGTGAGCCCCGATCTTGTTCCCCTTGCGCTCGCATTCGGCGCCGGTATTCTCGGCGGCGCGATGAACGCGCTCGCCGGGGGTGGGACCTTTGCGACGTTGCCGTCGCTGATCGCGCTGGGGCTCCCGGCCAATGTCGCCAATGCGACGTCCAACGTCTCGCTGCTGCCCGGGGCAGGGGCGAGTGCCTGGGCGTTTCGCGACGAACTCACGCCGCTGGGTGGTGTGTCCATCAAGCTGCTGGCGGCGATCACCTTTGTCAGCGGGCTGGTGGGCAGCTTGCTGCTGGTGGTGACGCCTAGCCGAGCGTTCGACGTCATCATTCCCTGGTTGCTGCTGATCGCATTTCTGGCAATTGCCTTTGGCGGTCCGGCGTCCGCATGGCTGCGGGCGCGGGTGACGATCGGGCCGCGGGCGCTGGTCGTCGCGCAGACGATGCTCGGGGTCTATGGCGGCTATTTCGGCGGGGGCGTCGGGATCATGACCACGGCGACCTATGGGCTGCTGGCGGCGATGAGCCCCCGGGCGATGTTCGCGCCGCGCACGCTGATGCTGGCAACGGCAAACTTCGCGGCGGCGTTCGTGTTCATCACCTTCGGGCTGGTGCGCTGGAGCGCGGCCGCGCCGATGCTGGTAGGATCGGTGCTGGGCGGCTGGCTGGGCGCGCGCGTGGGCAAGCGGCTGCCACCGGCTCTGGTGCGGTGGTGGACGCTTGGGGTGACGGGCGTGACGACGGTGGTGTTCTTCGTGCGGGCTTATGGATGAGCCTGGATCCTCCCGGACAGGATCTAATTATTAAGCAGGCCTCTGCATCCGGAACAGCGCGTCCTCGGTAACCTCGAAATAGTCGGCGGGACCGCCACCGCGCAGGATCGGGCGGGCGCGGGCGGTCTGGTAGACGCCGTCCTCCAGCATCGCGCGATCGATATGGGCGGCGACCACTTCGCCGAGCACCAGCCATTGCTCGATCGCCGTACCTTCCTTGGTTTCCAGCTGGACGATCTGAGTGACTTTGCATTCGAACTGCACCGGGCTGCCGGCGACGCGGGCCGGGCGGACCCGTGCGGAGGGCAGGGTGCCAAGTCCGGCGAGGGCGAACTCGTCGATATCGTGCGCCACGCTCGCCGAACTTGCGTTCATCGCCTCAGCCTGATCGCGCGTGGCGAGATTCCACACGAACTCGCCGGTTGTGCGGGCATTCTCGACGCTGTCCTTCCAACCTTGCGAGGAAAAGCCGATCAGCGGGGGTACATACGCAAAGGCGTTGAAGAAGCTGTACGGCGCCAGGTTGCGCACGCCGGCGGGTGAAACCGTGCTGATCCAGCCGATCGGGCGCGGAGCCACGATCGCGTTCAGCGGATTGTGCTTCAGGCCATGCCCCTTGGCGGGTTCGTAGAAATGGTAATCGGTCATCGATGCGCAATGCGTGGCGGTTCCACGCGTTGCAAGCAGGGGTGCGGCCCTGCGCCTGGGCTGCTATCCCCGTCGGCATGGATGTTGTCTCCACCGCCGACGCGCCGGTTCGCGTCTATCGGCATCGCCTGTTCACGCGGCTGTGGCACTGGGTGAACGCGGTTGCCGTGATCGTGCTGATCGGCAGCGGGCTGATGATCTTCAACGCGCATCCGCGGCTTTATTGGGGCCATTACGGCGCGAACTTCGATCCCGCCTGGCTGGAGCTGCCGCGCTGGCCGGGCTGGGTGACGCTGCCGTCGCGCTATAGCCTGTCGGGCGCCCGGCACTGGCATCTGTTCTTCGCGCTCGTGCTCGCGTTTGGCCTGCTGCTCTACATGGTGTGGAGCCTGGTCAACCGGCACATCCAGCGCGATCTGCGCATCCGGTCGCGTGACCTGACGGCCCGCGCCTTGTGCACCGACCTGAAGGCGCACTGGGCGCTGCGCTTCCATGATCCGCACGATCCACGCGCGTACAACGTCTTTCAGAAGCTCTCCTATGTCGGCGTCATTTTCGTGCTGATGCCGCTGCTGGTGCTGAGTGGGCTCGCACTGGCGCCGGGCATGTGGGCATGGCTGCCCGACCTGTTCGGCGGGCGGCAATCGGCGCGCTCGGTGCACTTCATCGCGATGGGCGCGATGACGCTGTTCGTCATCGTCCACCTGACGCTGGTGATCCTGGCCGGGGCAGCGAATGAAGTGCGCTCGATGATCACCGGCTGGTGGCGCGCGCCCGAGGAGGACCATTCGTGATCACGCGGCGCAACTTGCTCGTCAGCACCGGGGCAGTGATGCTCGCCGGGTGCGACCGGTGGAGCGACCACCCCGCGCTGCTGAGCGCCGAGGATGCACACCGCTTCCTGCAACGCTCAGTCACCGGGCGGGCGGCGTTGGCGCGCGAATACCGCACCGATCAGATGAGCCCGGTGTTCCGCACCAACGGCACCCGCAGCCCGGGCACGCCTGAGTATAACGCGCTGGCGGCTAACCGCTTCGCCGACTGGCGGCTTCCGGTGACCGGCCTGGTGCGGCGGCCGCTCAACGTGAGCCTCGCCCAGCTGCAATCGCTGCCGCAGCGCGCGCAGATCACCCGGCACGACTGTGTCGAAGGGTGGAGTGCGATCGGCAAGTGGCAGGGCCCGCGGCTGGAAACGGTGCTGCGACTCGCCGGCATCCGCGACGATGCACGCTATGTGGTGTTCCATTGCGCCGATCGTTTTGGCGGAGACGCCTTTTACGAATCGATCGACCTGATCGACGCCTTTCACCCACAGACGCTGCTCGCCTGGGCGATGAACGACCGGTATCTCGATGTCGGCCATGGCGCGCCGGTGCGGCTGCGCGTCGAGCGGCAACTCGGCTACAAGCAGGCCAAGTACATCATGGGCGTGGAGGTGGTTGCCTCGCTCGCGGGAATCGGCGGCGGCAAGGGCGGCTATTGGGAGGATTCGAACGGCTATGAATGGTACGCCGGCATCTGATTGGACGCGAGTTGTTGCGCCGCGGAAGATCGTTGCGGATAAAGCCAGGACATAAAAACCTGCTTCGGGTCCGTGCCATGGCTTTGATCGACCGCTTTTTCGCCCGTGCCGTCAAGCGCGGCCAGCTCACTGTCCTCCGGGACGGCGGCTCCCGCACCTTCGGTACGCCGGATCCCGATCTCAAGCCGGTGGCGATCCGCTTCGGCCCCGGTGCCGAGCGGCAAATCCTGCGCGACCCCAGCCTGGGCGCGGCCGAAGCGTTCATGGACGGCAAGCTCATCATGGAAGAGGGCGATATCCTCGACCTGCTGATGCTGATGACTGAGAATAACCGCTGGGAGGAGAGTCGGACCGTACTCGACCCAAAGCCGATGCAGCGGCTGGTCGGCAAGGCGGCGCACTGGCTTGGGCGGCGCAACATGGCGCGCTCTGCCAAGCGCAACGTGGCGCATCACTATGATCTCTCGGCGACGCTGTACGATCTGTTCCTCGACAAGGACCGGCAATATAGCTGCGCCTACTTCACCGATCCGTCGAACGGATTGGAACAAGCCCAGGCCGATAAGAAGGCGCATATCGTCGCCAAGCTGGCGATCGAACCCGGCATGCGCGTGCTCGACATTGGCTGTGGCTGGGGCGGGATGGCGCTCTATATCCACCAGAAGACCGGTGCCGAGGTGCTGGGCATCACCTTGTCCGAAGAACAGCTCAAGGTCGCTCGTGAGCGCGCCGAAGCGGCGGGGGTCGCGGACAAGGTCAAGTTCGAGCTGATCGACTATCGCGCGCTTACCGGTCAGTTTGACCGCATCGTGTCGGTCGGCATGTTCGAGCATGTCGGCACGCCGCAATACCGTACCTTCTTCGCCAAGGTACGCGAGCTGCTGACGCCTGAAGGCGTGATGCTGCTTCACACGATTGGGCGCGCGGGCGGGCCGGGCTATACCGACGCGTTCACGCTCAAATACATCTTCCCCGGCGGCTATATCCCCGCCCTGTCGGAGATCGCGCAGGGCTATGAGGGCCTCAAGATGTTCGTGACCGACATCGAGGTGCTGCGGCTGCATTACGCTTATACGCTCAAGGCCTGGTACGAGCGGACGGTGGCCGCGCGGGACGAGATCGTCGCGTTGTACGACGAGCGCTTCTATCGCATGTGGACCTTCTATCTCGCCGGTTGCTTCGTCAGTTTCTGGAATGGCGGGCTGGTCAATTATCAGCTGCAATTCTCGCGCTCGCGCCATACGCTGCCGATTACCCGCGACTATATGGCTCAGGCTGAGCTGGCGCTGCGCGAGGAGGTCGACGCCGCGCCACCGCTCCGCGCCTGATGGTTGCATGCAGGGGCACGGGACCCTAGAGCGCGCCGATTCATAATCACCCCGGAGTCGCTGCCCCATGTCCGACAAGATCAACCGCGTTGTCCTCGCCTATTCGGGCGGGCTGGACACCAGCGTGATCCTGAAATGGCTGCAGCAGGAATATCAATGCGAGGTGGTGACCTTCACCGCCGATCTCGGCCAGGGCGAGGAGCTGGAGCCCGCGCGCAAGAAGGCGGAGATGGCCGGCGTGAAGCCCGAGCACATCTTCATCGACGATCTGCGCGAGGAGTTCGTCCGCGATTTCGTGTTCCCGATGATGCGCGCCAATGCGCTGTATGAGGGCACCTATCTGCTCGGCACGTCGATCGCGCGGCCGCTGATCGCCAAGCGCCAGATCGAGATCGCGCGCATGGTCAATGCCGACGCGGTCAGCCACGGCGCGACCGGCAAGGGCAACGACCAGGTCCGCTTTGAGCTCGGCTATTACGCGCTCAACCCCGACATCAAGGTGATCGCGCCGTGGCGCGAGTGGGACCTGACCAGCCGCACCCGCCTCATCGAGTTCGCTGAGGCGCACCAGATCCCGGTCGCCAAGGACAAGCGCGGCGAATCGCCCTTTTCCACCGACGCGAACCTCCTGCACACCTCGTCCGAGGGCAAGGTGCTCGAGGACCCGTGGCAGGAAGTGCCCGATTACGTCTATTCGCGCACGGTGAACCCCGAGGACGCGCCTGACGCGCCGGAGACGATCACCATCGATTTCGAGCGCGGCGACGGCGTTTCGCTGAACGGCGAGGCGATGAGCCCGGCTACCCTGCTGACCGCACTCAACGAACTCGGCCGCAAGCACGGCATCGGCCGTCTCGACCTGGTCGAGAACCGCTTCGTCGGCATGAAGAGCCGCGGCATGTACGAGACGCCCGGCGGCACGATCTATTCGATCGCGCATCGCGGCATCGAGCAGATCACGCTGGATCGCGGCGCCGCGCACCTGAAGGACGAGCTTGCCCCGCGCTATGCCGAGCTGATCTACAACGGCTTCTGGTTCGCGCCCGAGCGCGAAATGCTCCAGGCCGCGATCGACCACAGCCAGGAAAAGGTGACCGGCACCGTGCGGCTGAAGCTCTACAAGGGCCAGGCAACCGTCACCGGCCGCAAGTCGCCCTACAGCCTGTATTCGGAAAAGGTCGTGACCTTTGAAGACGACCAGGGCGCCTATGACCAGCGCGACGCGGCTGGGTTCATCAAGCTGAACGCGCTGCGCCTGCGATTGCTGGGGCGGCGCGAGAGCTGAGCGGAGGCAAGCCGCGCGACGTGTTCAGCGTCCGCGCGGCTGGTCCAGCAAGCCGATGAAGAAGGCGGTTACCACCATCTGAAGCCCGATGCAGCCGAGCAGCATCGATGGAATGGTGAGGCGCATGAGTTCGGAAGGGTCAAGCCCTCCAAAGCCGGTCGACGCCCAGATCGAGGTGGCGGTTACGGCGCCGCCAATTCCCAAGGCAAGCATCACTCCGCCTGCGACACAGGCGCGCTCGACGGTGAACGCGCTGCGAACGTGCCGCATCAACCCGCTTTCGGGCCACATGCCGGCAATTGCGCCATAGCGCCGGGCCATGATGCTCAAGCCGATCAACTGAGATCCCATCAGCACCGCCATCGCGGCGAAGATCATGGTGTGGACGCCGAACTCGACAGCGCCCACTCGGATGTCACCCTGAGCGAGACCGAGCACGCCGACCATCCCAATAAGGGCCAGCGCCAAGCCGGGGTAGAGGAACAGGAAGCGCGGTGCGTAGATCAGCAGGAACCGCAAGTGCCGCCAGCCGTCGCGCCAGGTCCGCAGATGGGGGGCACGGCTGCGTCCGTCGGGAGCGAGCGTGGTCGGCACCTCGCGTATGTCGAGCTTCCCGATCGCCGCTCGGACGACCATTTCGCTGGCGAATTCCATGCCTGACGTCTTCAGTTCGAGTGCCTGGATGCTTTCGCGGCGAAAGGCCCGCAACCCGCAATGAAAGTCGCCGACGGAGATGCGGAAAAACGCCCTGCCCAGGAAGCTGAGCACTGGATTGCCGAGCCAGCGGTGCAAGGGGGGCATGGCCCCAGGCTGAATCCCGCCCCTGAACCGATTACCCATCACCAGATCCGCACCATTGCGCAGTTCGCTGATGAACGGGGCAAGGCTGCCGAAATCATAAGAATTATCTGCATCGCCGATGGCGACAAACCGTCCGCGTGCTGCTTCGATACCGCCTATCAGCGCAGCGCCATAGCCACGCGCCGGCACGTGCACGATTCGCGCGCCCAATGCATTTGCGATTTGCTGTGATCCGTCGGTCGATCCGTTGTCGGCGACGACGACTTCACCAGAGATGCTCTGCTCGGCAAGAAAAGCGTTCGCCTTCTTGATGCAAATGGCGAGCGTCTCCGCCTCGTTGAGGCATGGCATGACAATCGAGAGTTCCACTTCGCGTGCAGGTGCACGCGGCGGCAACTTCGGTGGGTGCTTCAGCAGTGCGGCGACGGACATTGCATCTCCTGGGTCCATGCCTTTTTGGGGGAGCGAGTAGAATTTTTGGTTAACGCTGAGGCGGGGCGGTGACTGAGGTGCCGCCGTTAACCATTTCACACGGATCAACTGCTACCGCTTCCCCGTCGAAGCCGGGGAGAGAGCGATGCTAGGGTCTGTTCACAACAAGCTGGTTTTCGGCCGCCGTGTGCGGACGCTAGCGGCTGCCATTGCCGGGCGGTTGCCTTGGGGCGCGCGAGTCTTGGATGTTGGCTGCGGAAGCGGCGACCTCGCGGTGCTGATCATGCAGTTGCGCCCCGATGTTTCCATCGAGGGAATCGATGTTCTCGTCCGGCCCAATACGGCCATACCTGTGCATGCGTATGACGGCGCGCATATCCCCTTTCCAGACAACGCGTTCGATGCAGCCATGGTCGTCGATGTGCTTCACCACACGGATGATCCCGAGGCGGTGCTGGCTGAGATCGCGAGGATAGCGCCCTTGATCGTGATCAAAGACCATCTTCGGGACGGCTTTGCCGCGGGCGCAACGCTGCGCTTCATGGACTGGGTCGGCAACGCCGCGCATGGCGTACGGCTGCCGTACAACTACCTGTCCCGGCGCGAATGGAATGCGATATGGTCGCGGCTCCATCTTAGGACCAGCAGCTTCGCGGCGAGACTGGCCATCTATCCTAGACCGTTTTCGTGGATTTTCGATCGCGGCTTACATTTCGTGACCGTCCTCACGCGCTGAGTTTAGGTCTCGTGCTGACATTGAGGCATGGTTCAGACGCGGTCGGCGGGCGACGTCAGGATCTGATCGTCGCAGCACTGCTCGCGTCCATACTTTCCCTCTGCTGGGCAGTGACCGACTGGCAACGTGTCGGGCATCTTCTGCTTCCGGATCCCGATGACATCATGCGGCTTGCGCAGGTGCGCGACTGGATCGGGGGTCAAGGGCTCAACGATTGGACGCAGCATCGCATGGGTCCGCCGACAGGCGCTGCGATGCATTGGTCGCGCATAAACGACGTCGGAGTTGCAGCAATCATCCTAGCGGTGACTCCTATATTGGGGCGTTTCCATGCCGAGCTCGCGGCGGTCCTTTTGTATCCGGCCCTGTTGTTCGCCTGCGCCATCTACCTATCCGCCCGCATTGGCCGACTGCTATGGGGCGGGGAGGCAGGGCTCGTGGCGGCGGTGCTGACCGCGCTGGCGTACCCCGGTACTACCGTCTTCATTCCCGGCCGGATCGACCATCACGCGCTTCAGGTGGTGCTGATTCAAATCGCGGTATTCTCGTCGATGCGACCGGCTCGAGGTAGTACAGGCGCTATTATCGGGCTGGCCGCGGCCCTCAGCCTGATTGTTGGCCTTGAAACCACGCCGCAGGTGGCAGCGCTGGTCGCGTTTCTCGCGCTCGCCTGGGTGATCCGCGGGGAGGAAGAGCGTCTACGCCTCTTCGGCTTCGGTGTGGCGCTCGGTGGGACAACCCTGTTTTTCCTGCTGTTCTTGCGCCCGGAATATTGGAGCGCAGCGCTGTGCGACGCATTTACGCCAGCATCCTCCACCGGCACGTTGGCAGTTGCGGCGTGTCTCATGACGCTGGCCCTGTTGACGCGACACCTCCACGGCTGGCGCGCGCGGCTTATGGTCGGCGCGGTGCTGGGCGGCTGCGCGTTGATTGGGACGTTGCTGGTGTACCCAGCGTGTGTCGCTGGACCCTATGGGTCAGTTGATCCGTTTCTCCGTGAGAATTTTCTGCCGAACATCGACGAAGCGGCAGGCATCTTTCGGCAAAGGCCGGTGAGGATTGTCGCCTTTGGCGGTTTGATGGCCACCGCTTGTCTCGTGTCGATTTGGATCATGGTGGCGAAGCACCGTCGCTGGATGGTGATCGCGCCTTTGGCGGCGGTCATCATCCTCTCAGGGCTGACAATGCTGGCGCAGGTGCGGGGCGTGTATATCGGTGCGCCGCTGGCTGCCCCTATGCTCGCCACGTTGATTCTGGGCGCGCGTCGCGGCACCGGCGGGCGGTCCCTTCTCACGATGTTAGCCTGGTTGTCGGGCGCCGGAATGGCCTATGCGGCCGGGGCCGAGCAAGTTGAAGCAATTCTGACTTCCCGAACGGCCGCAGGAACTCCCGGACACAGCAGGGTTCTTCCGCCGCAGGTGCTCTGTTCGCGAGGTGAAGCTTGGAGGCAGGTAGATAAGCTTCCGCCGAGCAAAATCATGGCAGGAACCGCCGTTGCCGCTTTTGTGGTGGGCGCAACGCACCACTCGACCGTCGGTGCCGGGTACCACCGTAACGATGCGGGCAACATGGCGGTCTACCGGTTCTTCCTCGGTTCGAACGGTCAGGCGCGCCGGATCGCGTCTGACTGGCGAACAGAGTATGTCTTGTACTGTCCAGGCGACTTCGGAGAGTTGAACCCCGATCAAAGGTATCCACAGAGCGTGGTCGCGGCGCTTCGGGCCGGGCGCACGCCCGATTGGTTGGAGCCGATACCCCTGCACGGCACGCCCATGCGCCTATACCGTGTGCGCTAATGGGCTAAGGCGGAGATCGATCTTCAGCCGATTTCCGTCCCCCGCCGAGTCCGCTTGAAAGGTTCGCCCCTGCTCCCCTAAAGCGGCGCGATGGACAGGGGCGACAAGTTGCATTGGTGGCAGACACGGTGGTTCGTGGCGCTGTGCACGCTGATGGCGGTCGTGCCGCTGCTATGGCCGCAGATTCCACCACTGGTCGACCTGCCTGGCCATATGGGGCGCTATCGCGTCCAACTCGATTACGACACCGTGCCGTGGCTGCGCGAATGGTATGATTTCCAGTGGAGCCTGATGGGCAATCTGGGGGTCGACCTGCTCATCATCCCGCTGAACAAGCTCTTCGGGCTCGAACTGGCGGTCAAGCTTGTCATCATCACCATTCCGGCGATGACGGTGGCCGGGCTGCTGATGATCGCGCGCGAGGTGCATGGCCGCATTCCGGCCACGGCGCTGTTCGCGCTGCCTTTGGCCTATTCCTTCCCGTTCCACTTCGGCTTCGTCAATTTCGCGTTGTCGATGGCGTTTGCGCTGATCGCGTTCGGCTGGTGGCTGCGCCTTGCGAGGCTGGGACGCCTGAAGCTTCGTGCGGTGCTGTTCGTGCCGATCTCGGCGCTGATCTGGGTTTGCCACACCTATGGCTGGGGTCTGTTGGGACTGCTCGCCTTCTCGGCCGAGCTGGTGCGCCAGCATGACATGGCAAAGGATCAGGGCTTTGCCCGGCGCTGGGTGCATCCCTGGTTCTGGGCGGGGCTGCACTGCCTGGTGCTGGCCCCGCCGGCGCTGCTGATGGTCTTGTGGCGCAGCGGCGGCCATGTGACGGGCCAGACCGGTAATTGGTTCAATTGGCGCGCCAAGACTCTGTGGGTGGTCCAGGTGTTCCGCGACCGCTGGCAGCTGTTCGACCTCGCGTCGCTCGGCGTGCTGTTCCTATTGATGTTCAAGGCGATCCGCGACCCGAACATCCAATATTCGCGCAATCTGACGCTGTCGGCGCTGTTCCTGCTGGCGGTTTACCTGCTGCTGCCGCGGATCGTGTTCGGGTCGGCCTATGCCGATATGCGGCTGGTGCCGTTCATGCTCGCCATCGCGATCATCGGCATCCGGCCCAAGCCAGGCCTGTCGATGCGCGGCGCTGCGGTGGTGGCGGCGCTCGGCATGGCGTTCTTCACGGCGCGTATCGGCGCCACGGCGTACAGCTTCTACCTGTACGACAAGAGCTATGACCGCGAGTTGAAGGCGCTGGACCATCTGCCGCGCGGCGCCCGGCTGGTCACGTTCGTGGGCGAGACCTGTTACAACGAATGGCGGATGACGCGGCTTCAGCACGTCCCCGGCCTCGCGCTGGAGCGCAAGCTTGCCTATGCCAACGACCAGTGGTCGATGGCCGGCGGCCAGCTGCTGACGGTACGCTATGCTGCGGCCGAGCGCTTCGCGCACGACCCCTCCGAACTGGTGACCGACGTGCAGTGCCCGCGCGAGTGGTGGCGGCCGATCCCCTGGGCGCTGTCCCGCTTTCCGCGCGATGCATTCGATTATGTATGGCTGATCCGTCCGCCTGCCTATGACCCGCGCTTCGAGCAGGGGCTGGTGCCGGTATGGCGCGACGGCAGCAGCGCGCTGTTCCGGGTCGACCACAGCGTGCCTGCCCCGGTAGTGCGCGCGGGCGAACTGCCGGTGCCGCGCTGGGAGCGTGACATCATCCTGAGCGACGGGCGCGCGCACGGCAGCGGCATCCCGGCACCCAAGCCAAGCTCGAACCCCTAACCGCCTCGGCGGAAGGGCGTCAGCTCGCCAAGATATTCCTGCTCGTCCGCGATCGCCAGCTTCTCGCGTTCCAGATACCCGGCCACGGCCCGCCGGAACGAGGGGTCAGGGATGTAGTGCGCCGACCAAGTGGTGACCGGGACATAACCGCGCGCCAGCTTGTGCTCGCCCTGGGCCCCAGCCTCTACCCGCGCCAGCCCGCGTGCGATGGCGGCGTCGATCGCCTGGTAGTAGCACAGCTCGAAATGCAGGAACGGCACCTGCTCGACCGCGCCCCAATAGCGGCCATACAGCGCATCGCTGCCGATCAGGTTTAGCGCCCCAGCGATAGGAACGCCGTCCCGCTCGGCCAGCACCAGCAGCACCTTGTCCCCCATCGCCTCGCCCAGCATGGAGAAAAAGGCGCGGGTGAGGTATGGCCTGCCCCATTTGCGCGAGCCGGTGTCTTGGTAGAACGCCCAGAACGCATCCCAGTGCGCTTCGGTGATTTCCGCTCCCACCAGATGGCGGATGGTTAGCCCTTCCACCGCCTGTGCGCGTTCCTTGCGGATCGCCTTGCGCTTGCGGCTGGCCAGCGCGGCGAGAAAGTCGTCGAAGCTCCCATAGCCGTCATTCTGCCAATGGAACTGCGTTCCCGCGCGCAGCAGCCAACCGGCCCGCTCGAACTGCGCTAGCTGGTCCTCGGCGATGAAGGTGACGTGGGCGGACGACAGCTTGTTCTGGTCGGTCACTGCCTCGATCGCGGCAATCAGCGCGGGCGCGAGGGTATGGTCGCGCAGCAGCAGCCGCGGCCCCGGCACCGGCGTGAACGGCACCGCAACCTGCAGCTTGGGATAATATTCTCCACCCGCCCGCTCCCAGGCGTCGGCCCAGCCATGGTCGAAGACATACTCTCCCTGGCTGTGCGCCTTCACATAGGCTGGGGCGATCGCCGCGGGCACGCCGCCGGCATCGTCGATCACGATCGGCAGCGGCTGCCACCCCGCGCGCGCAGTTGCCGAGCCCGACCGCTCCAGCGCCGACAGGAAGGCATGCGACACGAACGGGTTGTCCGCGCCCGCGCAGGCGTCCCACTGCGCTTGCAAGAAGGACTGCACGCCAGGAGCGATGCGGGCGGTGATCGGCTGCGAATTCACTGCGCCACAGATAGGGGCGGGAGGCGCACACCGCGAGGGGCAATCCGCCGAACCCGGTGCGAACTGCTGTTGTAGTTCGATGCGACACTTGGCACAGTTCGGCGAGGGGGAGACTCGCATGGACGCGTTGCGGCTGGACGCAGTGGAGAAGCGCTTTGGCGACTTCACGGCGGTGGAGGATCTGAGTTTCACCGTCGCAGCGGGCGAGGTGTTCGGCTTTCTGGGCGGCAATGGCGCGGGCAAAACCACTTCGCTGCGCATGGTGCTCGACATCCTGCGCCCCGACACCGGCAGCATTGCGGTGCTGGGCCGGGCGCCCGGGCGCGGAAACAGCGCACAGCTGGGCTTCCTTCCCGAAGAGCGCGGGCTGTATCGCCAGATGACGGCGATCGACACCATCGTGTATTTCGGCCGGCTGAAGGGCATGTCCGCTTCTGACGCCCGACGCGAAGGGCTGGAATTGCTCGCGCGCTTCGGCCTTCCCGAATTCGCCCGCACCACCGTGGACAAGCTGTCCAAGGGCATGGCGCAGAAGGTGCAGCTGGCGACCGCAGTGGTGAATCGTCCTGCGCTGCTGATACTCGACGAGCCTTTCTCCGGCCTCGATCCGCTCAACCAGGGACTCTTGGAGGACGAAATCGTCCGCGCCGCCAGGAACGGCGCGGCGGTGGTCTTCTCCACCCACGTCATGCAGCATGCGGAGCGGCTGTGCGACCGCTTGTTGCTGCTCGCCAAGGGCCGCAAACTGTTCGAAGGAACTCAGGATCAGGCCCGCGCCACCTTGCCGGCTCGACTGAACCTGGTCTCACGCAAAGCGCCGATGTCGCTGGATGGTGTGTCGGAAGCGCATGAAGCCGGCGCGCTCGGCGATGGCTGGAGCAGCTGGGACGTGCGGCTGGAGCCTGGACGCGATCCCGGCGACCTGCTGGAGCGCTGCACCGCGCAAGGCTTCGCGCTACGCCAGTTCGAGCAGCGGCGCCCCAGCCTGCACGACGTCTTCCTTCACATCGTCGGCGGCGCGGAGGGCCGGTCATGATCCAGAACATCCTGCTGGTCGCGGCGCGCGAGTTCCGCCAGATCGCCATGACGCGCAGCTTCTGGCTGACGCTGCTGATCCTGCCGTTGGCCTTTGCCGTCGGCCCGATCGCCTCGCGCTTCATGGACAAGTCTGACACACAGACAGTGATGCTGGTCGACAAGGCGGGCGGCCGCACCGCAGCGGCCATTCGCCAGCGAATCGAGCTCGATCAACAGCGGGCGACACTGGACAAGCTCGCCCGCTATGTGCGGCGGCACGACCTGCAGCGTGCGGCCCCCGCCGCGCTGTGGGCGCAAAAGGAGCGCTGGTACAGCGATGCCGATGTTGCCGGCTTCATGCGCGATGGCGGGCTGAACGCAGCGCTCGCGAAGATCCGCGCCGTCTCCGCAAAGGACGCTGAAGCGTTCGAAACGCCGCCGATCGACTATCGCGTCATCCCGACTCCGGCGAACGTCGCCACCGCCGCGCCCGGTGCCATCGAGAAGGCGCTGGAGCCGCATCTGCGCCCTGGGGAGGGCGCAAAAGCCAAGCCGGTCGACTATGTCGTGCTGATCCCTGCAGCGTTCGGTGCCACCCCGAACGTGCGCATCTGGACCAATGGGCGGCCGCGTCCGGAATTCGTCCAGACGTTGCAGGGGGTGCTGACGCAGGAGCTGCGCATGCGCTTCCTTCAGGTGAACGGCGTGGCGCCGGCCACTGCTGCCGCGGCCGGTGTGATCGCGCCGGCGATCCAGGTGACTGCGCCGCCAACAGGTGACGGGCGCGAGCGGGTGATGATCCGCTCCATCCTGCCGCTGGCCTGTGTGTACCTGCTGCTGATGTCCTTGCTGCTGTCGGGCAGCTGGCTGTTGCAAAGCACGGTGGAGGAGCGGAGCAACAAGCTGCTGGAAACGGTGATCGCCTGTGTCAGCCCCAACGAGCTCATGTACGGCAAGCTGCTCGGCACCGTGGCGGTGGGTCTGTCGATGGTCGCGACCTGGATTGCGTGTGCGCTGTTCGCCGCCTTCTTCACCCAGGGCACGATCGCGGAGATCATCCGGCCGGCACTGGAGCCTGTCTCTTCAATCGGCAGCATCGCCACGATCCTGTTCTTCTTCATCGCCGGCTATCTGGTGGTCTCGATGCTGTTCCTGGTGATCGGCGTGATGAGCGACTCCATGCGCGAGGCGCAGGGCTATCTCACGCCGGTGCTGCTGGTGATCATGATGCCGCTCACCGTGCTGATGCCGGAGGTGCTGCGCGGCGGATCGGGTATCGGCGTACAGGTAATGACCTGGATCCCGCTCTACACGCCCTTCGCAGTCCTCGCCCGGCTGGGCAGCGGGATTCCATCCTGGGAAGTGATCGGCGCCGGCCTTATGCTGGTGCTGTTCATGGTTGCCGAGTTGCTCCTGCTCGGCCGAGTGTTCCGCGCGAGCCTTTTGAACGGCGGGCGCCGTCCGGGACTGGGCGAGATCGTGCGGCTGATGGGCAAACCGGGCTGAATGGGAGAGGGGTCACGATCGACCACTCCCGTCATCCCGGCCTTGAGCCGGGATCCCGCTTTTTTCTTCTGCGCCTAGATCAGGCGTAGTGAACAGCGGGCCGCAACCTAAGCCTGGCCCGGCGAGGCCACCGCACCTGGCCATTCCTTCACCCGCACATCCCGTACCGGATACGGAATCTCGATCCCATGGTCCTTGAACAGCACCCATAGCCGATTGAGCACGTCGCTGCGCACATTGCCCACGCCGCTCTGGGGATCGCTGATCCAGCACAATATCTCATGCTCTACGCCCTTGTCGCCGAACGCCATCAGCCAGACATTGGTGCGCGGCGTGTCGAGCACGCGCGGGCTTTCCTTGGCCGCGCGGAGCATCAGCTCCTGCGCCAGCTTCAAGTCGCAGGTGTAGGAAACCGTCACGGGGATGCGCACGCGGACGTTCCGGTCGGTATAGGACCAGTTCTCCACTTCCTGCGTCATCAGGTTTTCGTTGGGGATCAGGTGCTCCTTGCCGTCGCGGGTGATGACGCTGACCGCGCGCACGCCGATCTTGTTCACCCAGCCAAAGCTGTCGCCGACCACGATCACGTCGCCCGGCTTGATCGACCGGTCCATCAGCAGGATGATGCCGGCGATCAGGTTGCCGATCGTCTTCTGCATGCCGAAACCGACCGCGAGGCCGAAGGCACCGGAAAAGACCGTGAAGGCGGTCAGGTCGATCTGGAGCAGGTCGACGCCGACGAAGAAGGCGGCGACCACCACGGCGATGGCAGCCAGCTTCTGGAATAGCAGCTTCTGCGTCGCATCGAACCCGCGCGCCTGCGCGATCGAATGCGTCAGCACCCGGTTCACCAGCCGCACCGCCGCGAACAGCAGCAGCACGGTGATTCCAAAGGTCAGCACCGAAAGCAGCGTGATACGGCGCCGCCCGACCTGCACGCCGACGCGGTCGAAGGTGGTCTCGATCATCGCCAGCCCGCCGATCGCGTGCGACAGGATCGCCAGGAAGGCGAGCGCGGCAAGGCTCCACGCCGCCCAGCGCGGCAGGTTCAGGCCGCGCAACACCCCAACTGCCAGCATCGCTACGGCTGTCGCCTGCGCAAGGCCGACCACCAGCGCGGCCAGAGGCGACCATGGCCATGACGCGGCAA
Source organism: Sphingomonas sp. IC-56 (assembly GCF_021043375.1). Taxonomy (GTDB): domain Bacteria; phylum Pseudomonadota; class Alphaproteobacteria; order Sphingomonadales; family Sphingomonadaceae; genus Sphingomonas. The sequence continues at coordinate 157,097 of NZ_JAJNDV010000002.1, read as the reverse complement.
TCAGCGACAGGACAATGGATGCAGTGCCCCAGCGGGCAATTTCGCACACGCGCAGTTGGAGCGTCTCCACCGGCTGATGGAGCCGCTCGGCCCAACCATGCGCGATCTGCGGACCCACTCGCCGCCCGGCGAGCCAGCCGATCACTAGCCCGAGCGCTGCAAGTCCGGCGGCGATCAGCGCCTCGGTCAGCGCGGCTGTGTCCGGCAGGTCATGGCCAGCCAGCCAGGCGCCTAGCTGATCCATCAACCGCGCACGGTCGCGAAGCGGGCGAGGCCGGCGTCCAAATCGGCGATCAGATCATCTGGATCTTCCAACCCGATCTGGAGCCGGACCAGCGGTCCCTCTGCCTGCCAGCGTGTCGCCGTGCGGTGGCGCTGCGGATCAACCGGGATCGCCAGGCTCTCAAACCCGCCCCAGCTATAGCCGATGCCGAAATGCTCCAGCCCGTCGATCAGCGCGCTTCGCGCTGCATCACTGCCGCCGTTCAGCACGAACGAGAACAGCCCCGAGGCACCCTTGAAGTCGCGCGCGAAGATTTCGTGGCCGGGGCAATCTGGCAGGGCGGGATGCAGCACGCGGGCGACCTCGCTGCGGGTCTTGAGCCACTGCGCGATCTGCAGCGCCGCGCGGCCATGCTGGTCCAGCCGCACCGCCATGGTGCGCAATCCGCGTGCTCCAAGCCACGCATCGTCGGGGCTCGCGGTCTGGCCCAGTTCATAGGTCGCGGCGCGCAGCCGCTGATACTGGCCCGGTGCAGCGGTGACCGATCCCAGCATCACGTCGGAATGGCCGACGACATACTTGGTGCAGGCCAGGATGGTGTAGTCGACGCCCAGCCCGATCACCGGGAACAGCAGCGGCGTCGCCCAGGTGTTGTCAATCAGCGTGGTGATCCCGCGCGCCTTGGCAACGGCGACGATCGCCGGCACGTCCTGCACCTCAAAGGTCAGGCTGCCGGGGCTTTCCATCAGGATCGCCTTGGTGCGATCGGTGCAGAGTTCGGCGATGCCGGCGCCGATCAGCGGGTCGTAGAAAATCGTCTCCACGCCGATGCGCCGCAGCATGCCCGTCGCGAAGTTGCGCGTGGGGTCATAGGCGCTGTCGGGCATCAGCAACTCGTCGCCGGGCTCCAGCACCGCCAGCAGCGCGGTGGTCAGCGCGGCGACGCCCGAGGGGTAGAGCAGGGTGGCTTCGGCACCGGGTTCGAGCTCGGTGAGTGCATCGGCGAGCGACCATTGGGTCGGCGTACCGCGGCGCCCGTAGAACAGCTTGTGGTGCGTGTCGGCGGCACCCCGGTCGCGCAGCTCTGCGACCGAGTCATAGAGGATCGTGGAGGCGCGCCACACCGGCGGGTTGACGATGCCTTGCGTCCATTCGGACTTGCGGCCGCCCGCGACGACGCGGGTCTTGTCCTTCTTCATGCGGGGCCCAGTGCCTTGGGGGTGGAGGGATCGGCGCCCCATTCCGACCAGCTGCCGTCATACAGCGCCGCGTCGTGGCCGAGCAGGTGGGCGGCGAAGACGATCACTGCGGCGGTGATGCCGGAGCCGCAGGTCGCGACGAGCGGGCGGGCGGGATCGATGCCGGCGTCTGCGAAGACCTGGGCGATGGCCGGGCGGGACTTCCAGGTGCCGTCGGGCTGAAAGAAGCTGCCATAAGGGATGTTCTTCGATCCCGGGATGTGGCCCGAGGCGCTGTTGGGGCGGGGGTCGGGTTCTTCGCCGGTGAAGCGTGCTTTGGAGCGGGCGTCGGCGACTTGGTGGGTAGTGTTGGCCAGCATCTGGTCGACGCGGAAAACGACTGCTTTGGGTGTGGCCGGGTGGAAGTTGCCAGGCGTGGCCGAGGTGGCAACTTCCGCTGCTTCGAGGGGGCGGCCCTCGCGCTTCCACTTGGCGAGCGCGCCATCGAGCAGTGCGGCGTCCAAGCCGGCGCTACGCAGCACCCACCAGGCGCGGCAGGCGGTGTGGTGCGGGCCGTCTTCGTAGAGGACGATGCGAGTGTCCGCGTTCACGCCGAGCGCGCGCAGCCGCTCAGCGACCTGTTCGGCGGGCGGCAGCATGGAGGGGAGCGGGTTGCTCTGATCGACCAGGCTGTCGAGGTCGAGGAAGCGGGCGCCGGGGATGTGCGCCGCAGCAAAGTTCGCCTGTGGATCGCTGGGCGGCGCGCCGGGAATCTTGGAGGTATAGCTCGCATCGAGCACGAGAAGGTCGGGATCGCCCAGTCTTTCGGCGAGCCAATCGGTCGTTACCAGCGCATCCATGCATGCCGGTCTAGGAGGATGCAAAGCGCGCGGCAAACCCCTACATGGCCGCGATGGACGCAAAGCATCTCGGCAAGACCTCGACCCTCCCCGATTCGCCCGAAGCGGCGGAGCTCGATTACGTGCCCAATCCCCGCCCCGGCAGCCGCTACATGATCCGCTTCGCCGCGCCGGAATTCACCTCGCTGTGCCCGATTACCGGCCAGCCCGACTTCGCGCACCTGGTGATCGACTATGTGCCGGGCGACACAATCGTCGAATCCAAGTCCTTGAAGCTGTTCCTGGGCAGCTTCCGCAACCATGGCGCCTTTCACGAGGATTGCACGGTGGGCATCGGCGAGCGGCTGTTCGCCGAGATGAAGCCGATCTGGCTGCGCATCGGCGGTTACTGGTACCCGCGCGGCGGCATTCCGATCGACGTTTTTTGGCAGTCGGGCGATGCGCCGGAAGGCGTGTGGATCCCGGGGCAGGACGTACCGGGCTATCGCGGCCGCGGTTAACCTGAGTCATGTTGCACCGCACCATCTTTGCAACCATATTGCTCATGCAGAGTTGAGAAGGTTGTAACGGGCGCAGAACGCTCGGTGTGTTTGCAACAGCGAAGGAACGGGGATGTTGCCGTCGATGAACGGGCCGCAAATCAAGCATCTTGCGCTGATCGGAAACTTTCTGCCGCGCAAGTGCGGGCTGGCCACCTATACGACGGACACCTACCACGCGCTGAAGCAGCGGTTTCCGCAGCTTGCCGTCGACGTCTATGCGATGGACGACCATCCCGGGCGCTATGACTATCCGTCCGCGGTGACGCGCGCGATCCCGCAGCACGACCGCGCCGCCTATGTCGATGCCGCCCGCGCGATCGAGGCGAGCGGCGCGCAGGCGCTGTGGATCCAGCACGAATATGGCATCTATGGCGGCGCGGCGGGCGAGTTCCTGCTGGCGCTGACCGACCGGCTGTCGATTCCCGTGATCACCACGCTGCACACCGTGCTCGAGCGCCCGAGCGCCGACGAGCGCCGGGTGATGGAAGCGCTGCTGCGCCGTTCAGAGCGCGTGATCGTCATGGCCGAGAAGGGCCGAGACATCCTGAAGCGCGTGCACGGGACCGATGACAAGAAGATCGTCATGATTCCGCACGGTGTGCCCGATCGCGCCTTTGCCGATCCCGACGCGCTCAAGCCCAGCTTTGGCTGGGAGGGCCGCGAAGTCATCCTGACCTTTGGCCTGCTGGCGCCGAACAAGGGGCTGGAGACAGTGATCTCCGCGCTGCCGGAGGTGGTCGCGAACCATCCGCGCGCGCTGTATGTGATCTTGGGCGCGACGCATCCCAATCTGTTGGCGCATGAGGGCGAGGCCTATCGCGACCGGCTGAAGGCGCTCGCCGAGGAAAAGGGCGTGGCCGAGCATGTCCAGTTCATCGACGCCTTCGTCGAGCATGACGAGCTGATCGACTATCTTCAGACCGCCGATCTCTACGTCACACCCTATACCAATCCCGCGCAGATCACGTCGGGCACGCTGTCCTACGCCGTGGGCGTCGGCAAGCCGGTGATCTCCACCCCCTATGTCCACGCGACCGAGATCCTGGACCAGGATCACGGCGTGCTGGTCGACTTCGGCGACAGCGCCGCCTTCGCGCGCGAGATCGGTCGGCTGCTCACCGACAACCAGGCCCGCCACGACCTCGCCGCACGCGCCTATGCCCGCGGCCGCACGATGATCTGGCCGCGGCTGGCCGAGACCGCGCTGGGGGAGTTGAACGCCATGTTAGGAAAGGCCCCGCGCCAGCTTGGCCGCGCAACGACGGAGCTGGCGCCGCTCAAGCCTGACCTCGCCGCCGTCGAGCGGATGAGCGATTCGACCGGCATGCTCCAGCATTCGATCTATTCGGTGCCCGATCGGCGCCACGGCTATTGCATCGACGACAATGCCCGCGCGCTGATCCTGATGTCGAAGATCGACGACGTGGACGAGTCGGTGCGCGACAAGTGGACCAGCATCTACGCGTCGTTCGTGCAATATGCCTGGAATCCGGACGCGCGCCGTTTCCGCAACTTCATGAATTTCGACCGTACCTGGTGCGAGGATGTGGGGTCGGAGGATTCCAATGGCCGCGCGATCTGGGCGCTGGGCGTCACTGCCCGCGATGCGCGTGCGCAGAAGCACCGCGACTGGGCGTCGATGCTGTTCGACACCACCGCTGCGATCGCGCTGGAATTGCAGGCGCCGCGTGCGCACGCATTTGCCATGCTGGGCGCCGCGGCGATGATGGAGGCCCACCCCGGCCATTCGCTGTCGCGCGACATCCTCACCCGTTATGGCGAGGAGCTGATCGCACTGCTCGACCAGGCTCGGCGCCCCGAGTGGAAGTGGTTCGAGATCGTGCTGGCCTATGACAATGCGCGGCTTCCCGAGGCATTGCTGCGCGCGGGCAAGGTGCTGGGGCGCCAGGACTTCATCAATGTCGGCCTGGAAACGCTCGATTGGATCGTCGGCCGCCAGACCTCGCCCGAGGGCCGCTTCCGCGCTGTCGGCAGCGAGAGCTTTGGCCGGCCCTATGCCGAGCCGCTCCAGTTCGACCAGCAGCCGCTGGAAGCGCAGGCGACGGTGGACGCATGCGTCGCCGCGCATGAGGCGAGTGGCGACGAGCGCTGGATGGCAGAGGCGATGAAGGCCTATCGCTGGTATCTGGGCGCCAACGACCTGGAGCTGCCGCTGGCGACGGCGCAGGATGGCGGCTGTTTCGACGGGCTGATGCCCACCGGGCTTAACCGCAATCAGGGTGCGGAATCGATCCTGGCGCTTCAGCTGGCCAATTGCGCGATTTCTGCCCTTGGAAAACAAGCGGAAAACGTGCCAACAACCCGGCGGACTGCCGTCGCGTAATCCCGCGGCGTCGGTTGCGTACTAGTCCCCGGGGGGTCAATGTTGGATTTGTTCAACCACTCGCTGCGTCTGCGTGCCGATCCGTCGCGCGTGGTGGTCCGCCCGTTTCACATCGCCTGGCAGTCGAGCAATGGCGCGCCTAGCCGCACCGAGCGGCTGGTGCGCGAAGTGCTGGCCATGTCGCCGGGGGAAGCGCGCGCGCAGCTTGAGCTGGTGCTGAAGGATTTCGAGGCGCGGCATTGGCAGACGCGGCGCGTGTTCATGACGCGCTACGACCAGATCGAGGCGCTGTTGAAGCTTGATGGCAGCCAGATCAGCGATGAGAAGCGTCAGCTGATCGGCGCCTATTTCTGCCACGAATACAGCTATGCCGCCGCCGCGCTGATGAACCCCAGCGCGGTGCCGCATTACGACCAGTCGGGCATGCCCGCTGGCAGCATGCGCATCCTGATGTCGCTGCGCTCGGTAGGGGAGGGGCACATCTCCTCCGTCGCCTTCCGCGAAGGCATCATCACCGAAGACAATGAGATGATGCTCGCGCCCGAGCCGCCCTTTGCCACGGCAGCCGACGCGCAGGGCGAGGACGAGATGCGCGTGCCCGAAGGTCCGGTCACCGTCTATCGCCACCGCGATTCCACGCTGTCGGGCACGGTGATCTTCCCGATCACCCGGGCCCAGTCCAAGGGGCTGGAGGATCTGCGCATCTGCCACTTCCACCATGAGGATGGCAGCGAGGAGTGGATCGGCACCTACACCGCCTATAACGGGTCGGAGATCCAGTCCGAACTGATGCGCACCCGCGACTTCCGCGCCTTCGACCTGGTGCCGATGACCGGCAGCGCCGCGCGCAACAAGGGCATGGCGCTGTTCCCGCGCAAGGTGAACGGCCGCTACATGATGATCGGGCGGCAGGACGGCGAGAACATCTTCCTCCATGCCTCCGACGACCTCACCCATTGGGAGGGCGGCGAGCTGTTGATGACGCCCCAATACCCCTGGGAGCTGGTGCAGATGGGCAATTGCGGCCCGCCCATCGAGCTGGACGAGGGCTGGCTGATGCTGACCCACGGCGTCGGCGCGATGCGCAAATATTCGATCGCCGCTGCGCTGCTCGACAAGAACGATCCGTCGAGGGTGCTGGCACGCTCGCGCGAGCCGCTGCTCGCCGCCGCCGATCAGGACCGCGAGGGTTATGTGCCTAACGTGGTCTATACCTGCGGCGCGATCCGCCATGGCGACAAGCTGTTCATCCCGTACGGCGTGGCCGACAGCTCGGTCGCGTTCGCGTTTGTGGGTATCCGCTCGCTGCTGGAGAACATGGCCTGAGGGTGGGCGGCACCGAGGGAGCAACCTAGGCATACCTCCCTGGTCACCCCGGCCTTGAGCCGGGGTCCCGCTTCTGCTGGCGGGCAGAAGAAGAAGCGGGATCCCGGCTCAAGGCCGGGATGACGCAAAAGTTAGCACCGAACGCCGTTTCCTGTAGCCGAACCGGCACCCGCGGCTGTTCCCCGGCGAAGGCCGGGGCCCAGCTGCCATGCCGTGGCGACGGCGGGCTGCCGTCTCAAGCTTCATTGCAGCTGGGCCCCGGCCTTCGCCGGGGAACACGTGATGCTACCACTGCTCCGGCCGGAGACCGCGTTTCGTTCGCTTCAGCGCGCACCCTCCCTTGCAATGATGCTACCATCGTTCCGCCCTTAACCGCGTTTCGCTCGCCCCGGCGCTCGCCCGCACTTGCAATCGCGGGCCGCTCCCCATAGCTTGTTGGTGCGGGCCGGGCCCCTCTGGCGCTCGTCTTTGGACGAACGTGATGTCGGACCGCATCGGGTTAGCTCGATGCAGGCCTATGCTTTGCCAGTGTCTTCATCGCTGACCCGATCGATTCAATTTCGATTGGAGAGAGGCAGTGAACCCTTTTACCTACAACCTGATCCGCCTGCACGGGCAGCTCGACGAGCAGATTCGCCGCGAGCTGAAGCAGCGTATGCCCGATGGCTTCAAGCTGCTGCGGCTCAAGAAGCTGCGGCTGCGCATCAAGGACCGGCTGCACGCACGCATGCCGCAGATCCAGCCGGCATAACCCCCATCTTTTGACACAACGCTCCCGGCGCGGCCGCACGCCGTGACACGGGAGCCATGTCCGCAGGAACTATCATGACAGCAATTGCAACTTTGGCGCTGGGCCTGGGCCTGTTCGCCGCCGAGCCCGTCGCCCCCGCCACGCATTCCGTGGTTATCGACCACCCCTCGGGCCGCGTCGATGCGCGCTATGGCGGCTCGATCGTCGTCGAGCACAAGCAGGTCGGCGCGGTGGCGCCGCCGGGACGTGCCGGCACGCTGCGCTGCGCCTGGACCGCCCGCCTCTCGGTGGACCGAGTCGCGACGACGGCTTCGGCGGGTTCGGCTTCGCGCAGCTTCGTCACCAAGCCGGTGCTGAACGGCAGCCGGCCGGGCTGGTGCAACCGCACCGCCATTGATCAGGAGGTCGCCGCGCGCCTGCCCGACACCGGCGTGCATCTGGCCGATGCGGCGCGTGCGGACCAGCCGGTGCTGCGCGCCGAGGTCGACCGGCTCCACGGGCCGGCATGATCCGCGGATCGCCGCGCCCAGCTTCTTAAGGCTGGGCGGGGCGGAATGCTTACCGCGCCTTGCGGCGGGTATAGGCGTAGAGCAGCGCGGTGATGGCGAGGAAGGCCAGCGTGCCGCCTGCCAGCGCGTAGGACGCAAAGTCCGGGCCGGCCACCGCCAGCGGCGCGTCGCTGCCCGTCTGGTACACGATGGCTGCGTAGAGGACGCCGAACAGGCTGTCGCCGACGATCATGCCGGTCGCCATCAGCACGCCCATGCGCTTGACGAATTCGGGATCGCGCGCGCGGTCGGCGGCGCGGTCGTAGAACCAGCCGATGACCGATCCCAGCACCACCGTCAGCGTGATGCCCATCGGCAGGTAGATGCCCAGGCCCACGGCGAGCGGGGGCAGGCGGAAGCGCGTGCCGCTGCGCGCCAGCACTTCGTCGACCAGGATCACGCCCACGCCGATCAGCGCGCCGATGCCGATCATGTCCCAGCGCAGATCGCCGCCCAGCACGCCCTTGGCCAGGCTGGAGATCAGCGCCGCCTGTGGCGCGGGAAGCGCGTCGGCGCTGGCACCCGCGACGCCGGCAAAGCCGAACGAGGCGTTGAGCACGCTCAAGACCGGCGGGATCACCAGGCTGCCGAACACCACGCCCAGCACCAGCGCGACCTGCTGCTTCCACGGCGTCGCGCCGATCAGCTGGCCGGTCTTGAGGTCCTGGAGGTTGTCGTTGGAAATGGTGGCGACGCCGAACACGATGCCGGTGACGATCAGCGCATAGGCGATCAGCGCCTGGGTGGTGCCCGGATCGATGTCGCGCCCGAACATGGCGACCAGCAGCAGCGAGGATGCGACGATCGACAGGATGCCGATTCCCGAAACCGGGCTGTTCGACGCGCCGATCAGGCCGGCCATGTATCCGCACACCGATGCGATCACGAGGCCGAACACCAGCACGAACAGCAGCGATCCCGCGATCAGCGGCACCGCCGACCCGGCGAGCGGTCCCCCGGCAAGCACGTCCCAGAGCAGCCAGGCGATCGGCACCAGCACGGCGACGCTCACCAGCGCGATCAAGCCGATCGGCAGGTCGCGCTCGGTGACTGCGACCGCTGCGCCGCCGCGCGCGGCACGCGACGCGGCGAGCGAGGAGCGGATGCCGCCGATCACCGGGCCGATGATCTTGAGCAGCGTCCAGATCGCGGCGACGCCGATCGTGCCTGCGCCCAGGAAGCGCACGTCGCTGCGGAATACCGCATTGGCGACTTCCTCGGGCGTGCCGGGCATGCCTGCGCTGAGAAGCGGCAGCGCGATCCACCAGCCGATCACCACGCCCGCCAGGATGGCGAGGCCGACGGTCAGGCCGATCAGGTGACCCGCACCGATCAGCGCGAACTGAAGCCCACCGATGATCCCGGTGGCGCCGGTCCCCGCCTTGAAGAAGGCCGCCCCTTCTTCGGCGGCCAGGCGCATGCGGGTGAGCACGCCGAAGCCGGCGGCGGCGAGCGCGTTGACCAGGATGACCTTGAGCCCCTTGGCGCTTTCCTCGCCACCCTCGCGACTGGCGGCACCGACCTTGAGCACTTCGGCGGCGGCGCGGCCTTCGGGATAGGGGAGTTCGGGCGAGTCCATGATCAGCGCGCGGCGCAGCGGCACCGAGAACATCACGCCCAATATGCCGCCGGTCATGGTGATCGCGGCAGTGGTCACATAGGGGAAGCCGGTCCACCAGCCGATCATCACGAGGCCCGGCAACACGAAGATGATCGCTGCCAGTGTCCCCGCCGCGCTCGCCACGGTCTGGACGATGTTGTTCTCGTAGATGGTGGAATTGGGGAAGAAGCGCAGGATCGCCATCGAGATCACCGCGGCGGGGATCGACGTGGCGAAGGTCAGCCCGATCTTGAGGCCAAGATACACATTGGCGGCCGTGAACAGCAGCGTGATCGCCCCGCCCAGCAGCACGCCGCGCAGCGTGAGTTCAAGCGGCGCACGCGCCCCGGATACCGTCGCCAAATCTCATGCTCCCCGCCAAATCAAGTGCGGTTATGCCCCGCTTCTCAGCCCCTGAACAGCCCGCCCAGCACCCCGCGTACCAGCCGGGCGCCGAGCGATTGCGAACGCCGCCCGCGTCCGCCCAGCACCTCGCGGCCAAGCTCGTTGGCGACCTGGCGCCCCAGCGACGACGCGGCGGCACGCCCGGACGAATTCGCCATCTGCCCCCAGGGCGAAGTCGCCTGCGCGCGCTGCGTGGCGATGCGGGTGCGCTCGGTCTCCTTGGCGATGCGCGCATTCTCCTTGTCGATGCGCGCCTGAGTCTTGAGCGTCTCTTCGTGCGTCTCCGCTTCGCGCGCGGCGGCGGCCGCTTCGTCGGCCTTGGCCTTCAGCACCTCCTCGGCAGACTCGCGGTCGATCGCCACGTCGTACCGGTCGCCCACGGCGTCGGTGTCGATCAGCACGCGGCGTTCCTCGGGCGTGACCGGCCCGACCCGAGAGCCGGGCACGCGCACCAGCGTACGCTCCACGGGTGCCGGCGACCCATCGGCCTGGAGCAGCGACACCAAAGCTTCGCCGACTTTCAGCTCGGTGATCGCCGCGGCGACATCGAGGTTCGGGTTGGGGCGAAACGTCTCCGCCGCGGCGCGCACCGCCTTTGCGTCCTTGGGCGTGAAGGCGCGCAGCGCGTGCTGGATGCGGTTGCCCAGCTGTCCGGCCACGTCCTCGGGAATGTCGAGCGGGTTCTGCGTCACGAAATACACGCCGACGCCCTTCGATCGGATCAGCCGCACGACCTGTTCGATCTTGTCGAGCAGCGCCTTGGGCGCGTCGTCGAACAGCAGGTGCGCTTCGTCGAAGAAGAACACCAGGCTCGGCTTCTCGGGATCGCCGATCTCCGGCAGCGTCTCGAAAAGCTCGGACAGCAGCCATAGCAGGAAGCTGGCATACAGCCGCGGCGACGCCATCAGCTTGTCGGCGGCGAGGATGTTGACCACCCCGCGGCCATCCGCATCGGTGCGCAGCAGCTCGGATATGTCGAGCGCGGGCTCGCCGAAGAACTTGTCGCCGCCCTGGGTGCGCAATTGCAGCAGCTGGCGCTGGATCGCGCCAACGCTCGCCTTGCCGACATTGCCGAACTGCGTGCTCAACTCGCCCGAGCGTTCGGCGCAGTGCGCCAGCATCGCCTGAAGATCGTCGAGGTCGAGGAGCAGCAGCCCCTCCTGGTCGGCGACATGGAAGGCGACGGTGAGCACGCCTTCCTGCGTCTCGTTCAGCCCCATCAGCCGCGGGAGCAACAGCGGCCCCATCTCCGACACGGTGGTGCGCACCGGATGGCCCTGTTCGCCGAACAGGTCCCAATATTGCACTGGCACGGCGCCATAGCGCCACGCGGTGTCGCCGATCGCCTGCGCGCGCTGCGCAAAGACGGTGTGGGACTTGGCAGTGGGGGAGCCGGACATGCCGAGCCCAGCAAGGTCGCCCTTCACGTCCGAGACGAACACCGGAACGCCCGCGGCGGAGAAGCCCTCGGCCAGGCTTTGCAGCGTCACCGTTTTGCCGGTGCCGGTCGCGCCCGCGATCAGGCCGTGGCGGTTGGCGCGGTGGAGAAGAAGCGATTGGCGCGCACCCTGGGTGCTCGCGCCGATAAAGATGTCGGTCATTGCCACCCTCTAGCAGGATGACGGAGGAATAGCGCAGGCGGCGGCCGGGTTACCAGCCGCCGCCGCGCAATGGATCAGCGGCGCGGGTCGATATTGACCCCGACGAACGCCGAATTGCCGCGCACATTGACGTAGAGCAGCACCTGGCTGCGGCCTGCGCTGCGTGCAGCCTGCACCGCGCGCGTGATGTCGGCGGCCGATGCCACCGGCGTGGAATTCACGCGGGTGATCACGGTGCCACGACGCAGCCCCTTGGTGGCCGCGTCGCTGTTGGGATCGACACCCAGCACCACGACACCGCGGGTGCCCTGATCGACGCCCAGCGACCGCGCGATCTGCGGCGTCAGCGGCTGGACTGCGAGGCCCAGCGGCGCGGCGGCGGAGTCAGGGGCGGTCGGCGCACCTTCCTCCGCGTCCGGATCGAAGCCGCGGCCGGAAATGGCGGCCATTTCCTCGTCCGACGGACGCGTCCCGACCGTTGCGGTCAGCTGCTGGCGCCGGCCATCGCGCAGGACGTCCAGCGTAACGCGCGTGCCGGGCTTCTGCCGAGCGATGATATAGGTCAGCGTCTGCTCGGGCGTGATCTCCTGCCCGTTAATCGCGGTGACGATGTCGCCCGGGCGCAGGCCTGCGCGCTCACCGGGCTGGCCCGGCTCGACGCGGCCGACGATCTCGCCCTTGCCCTTGTTGGTGCCCAGCGCGCCGGCGATGTCGTCGGTCACCGGCTGGATCTGGATGCCCAAATAGCCGCGCGTGACGGTTTCGCCGCGCATCAGCGTATCGACGATCGGCTTTGCCTGCTCAGCAGGGATCGCGAAGCCGATGCCGACATTGCCGCCGGTGGGCGACAGGATCTGCGAGTTGATGCCGATCACATTGCCCTGAAGGTCGAACATCGGGCCGCCCGAATTGCCCCGGTTGATCGAGGCATCGGTCTGAATGAAGCGGTCATAGGGGCCCTGGCCGACGCGGTTCACCGCCGAGACGATGCCGGCCGACACGGTGCCCGAAAGGCCGAACGGATTGCCGATCGCGACCACCCAGTCACCCACGCGCGTCTGGCGCGAGTCACCGAAGTGCACGAACGGGAAGGTCGCGCCCTGGATCTTCAGCACCGCGAGATCCGAAGCCGGATCGCGGCCCACCAGCTTGGCGGTGAATTCGCGGCGGTCGGCCAGCGTCACCGTGATCGATTCGACCGTGGCGCCCTGGGTACCGGCCGAGACGACGTGGTTGTTGGTGACGATGTAGCCATCGGCGGAGATCAGGAAGCCTGAACCCAGCGACTGTGCTTCCTGGGTGCGCGCGCCCCCACCGCTGCGCGGGCTGCCGAAGAACTGCTCGAACGGCGTGCCCTGGAACGGGTTCTGCTGCTGCACGGTGATGCGTTGCGTGGTCGAGATGTTGACCACTGCCGGCTGAAGCCGCGCGACCATGTCGGCAAAGCTCATCGGTGCGCCACCGCGCGGCGCGGAAGCCTGGATTGCCCCGGGCTCGTTCTGCGCCGTTTGCGCGCCGGCTGGGTGCTCGAGAGTCAGGACGGCGGCGGCGCCGCTCAGCGCAAGGGCAGTGGTAATAGCGTATGCGTAACGCACGTGCGGTAATCCTCTCAAAGGATGAAAAAGCGTTCCGGACAGACTCTCGCGCCGCAATGCTGAACGGCGTTTGAATGTGAACGAACGGACAGGCTCATCGTTGCCCCATGAACTCACGTAGGTAGCTGTTCTGCGGGGACAAGATGATCTGGGTGTCACCCTTGCCCTCGCCCTGCGCCAGGAACGTATTCCGATAGGACTGCATGGCGCGGTAGAAGTCGTAGAAGGCAGGGTCCTTGTTGAACGCCTGGGCATAGACTTGCGCGGCCTGGGCCCCGGCGGTGGCGCGGATGATCTGCGCTTCCTTCAGGCCCTGTGCCTTGATCGTCGCGGCTTCCTGCCGGCGCGAGGTTGCCATGCGTTCCAGTGCGCTGTTGAGCGGCGAGCCGTCGGGCAACTCGGTCTGCTTGATGCGCACGTCGACGATCTGGACGCCATACTGGCTGGCCAGGCGCTGTAGCGAGGCCTGGATATTGTCCATGACTTCGCCGCGCTCCGGGCTGAGCAGCGTTTCCGAACGGCGCGTGCCCAGTTCGTTGCGCAGCGACGAGCGCAGCAGCGGCTGAAGCTGTTCGCGCACGCGGTCCTCGTTGCCCACCGTCACGACCATGCGCAGCGGGTCGACGACGCGGAAGCGGGCATAGGCGTCGATTTCAAGCCGCAGCTGATCGGTCGAGAGCACCGGTTCGTTGGGCAGCTCCACGTCGAGCACGCGCTTGTCGACCCACACCACCCGGTCCACGAACGGGATGCGGAAGAACGGCCCGGCCTGGGTGCGGCCATATTGCTCGCCGCTCTTGTACGCGTTGATGGTGCGCAGCGGCTGTTCCAGGCGCAGCACGACGACCTGCTTGGTTTCCGGCACGATCGCGACCGTGCTCAGCACCAGGAACAAGACGGCGAGCGCCAGGATCGCCAGCGCGATCGGATTGCGCATCCAGGCCCGGTTCACTTGGCGGCTCCCGTCTGCGGTTCGGCCTGGGGCGCGACCTGCTGGGCGCTGCCGCCACCGCCGCGCATGGTGGGCAGCGGCAGGTACGGCGTCACGCCGGGCGCTTCCACGATCGTCTTGTTGGTACGGGCCAGAACCTGCTCCATGGTCTCATAATACATGCGCCGGCGCGTCACTTCGGGCGCCAGCTTATATTGTTCATAGATCTTGTCGAACTCGGCCGCTTCGCCCTGTGCCGCTGCGATGATCTGCTGGGCATAGGCGTTGGCGTTGTTCTTGTTGGTCTGCGCTTCCTGCTGCGCGGCGGTGACTTGCTTGAAGTCCTCGTCCACGGCCTGCGGAGCGGCAGCCTTCTGGATCGCCACGCCCTGGATGCGGATACCCGAATTATATTCGTCCAGGATCTGCTGGATCATCACCTGCACCTGACCTTCGATCCGCGCACGGCCTTCGCCGATCGCGTCATTGAGGCTGGTGGTGGCAATCACCGCGCGCATCGCGCTTTCCGCCGTCGCGCGCACCGTGTCGGTCGGCTTGGCGATCTGGAACACGTAATCCGACGCGCTGCGAATGTCCCAGCGCACTGAATAGGCCAGGTCGACGATGTTCTGATCACCGGTCAGCATCAGGTTTTCGCCGCTGGTCGGGAAATTCTCGGTCCGGATGTTGGCCACGTCGACGGTCTCGACCATCTGCAACGGCGCCGGCAGCGTCAGCCGTACGCCAGGGGTCAGCGTGCCGGCATAGCTGCCGAGCGACGTCACCACGCCGCGCTCACGCGGTCCGATCGGATGGATGCTGGTGTACAGTACCCAGATGGCCAGCAGCGCGCCGATCACCATCAGCCACAACCGGCTTCCGGTCGGCATGCCGGGCAGATTCCTGCCGCCGCCGCCGCGCGCACGCTTGAGCAAATCCTCCAGCGAGTTGCCGCCGGGCTTGGGCCGGCGTCCCTCGGGCGGGACGGACCAGGGATTGCGCGGGCCGTTGCCGCCACCGTTGCCGCTGCCATTTCCGGAGCCGCCATTGCCGCTGCCGCCGCCATTGCCCCAGGGGCCGCGGGGAGCCTCGTTCTTCCAAATGGCGGGAAGCGCGCGCCAGCGCAGTAAGTTCACCATGCAACCTTTATAAGGACCCGACCGCGGATTTACAGTGGCGCCGCGCGAATGTGCGCTTATGTCGCCGCCCATGACCACCGCAGCAGAAATCCAGGCGCTGCTCGCGCCGCTGGCCGCCGGCCGCGCCACCGCGCGCTTCGACAATGGCCGTGCCGACATCGTCCTCGACGTGACCGGCCTCGCGCCAGCGACGCGCGATGCGCTGGAAGCCGATGTCCGCGCCGCTGCGGCGTCGGTGTCGGGCGTCACCGAGGTGCGCGTGCTCCAGACAAGCGAACGCCGCGTGCGCCGGCTGATCGCGGTGGCGAGCGGCAAGGGCGGGGTGGGCAAGTCCACCGTCGCCGCCAACCTTGCCATCGCGCTGGCGAAGCGCGGCCGCCGCGTCGGCCTAGTCGATGCCGACATCTACGGCCCGTCGCAGCCCAAATTGCTCTCGGTGGAGGGTATCCGCCCCGAAGCGCGCGACAAGACGATGATCCCGATCCCCACGCGCTTCGGCGTGCCGATGCTCTCGATGGGCGGGCTGGTGGCCGAGGGGCAGGCGGTTGCCTGGCGCGGGCCGATGGCGGGCAGCGCGCTTACCCAGATGGTCGACGCCGACTGGGGCGATGCCGAGGTCCTGATCCTCGATCTGCCGCCCGGCACCGGCGACGTGCAGCTGACCATGATCCAGAAGCACAAGCCCGCAGGCGCAGTCATCGTCTCCACGCCGCAGGACCTGGCGCTGATCGACGCCACCCGCGCGATCGACTTGTTCACCAAGGTGGGCGTGCCGGTGATCGGCCTGATCGAGAACATGTCGGGCTATGCCTGCCCGCAGTGCGGCGAAGTCTCGCATCCCTTCGGCGAGGGCGGGGCGGAGCGTGCGGCGGAAAAGATGCGCCTGCCGTTCCTGGGCCGCGTTCCGCTGGAAATGGCGATCCGCCAAGCCTCCGACGCGGGGGAACCCCCTGCCGCAGGGAACGGGCCACAGGCGGAGACGTTCGCCGCTCTGGCAGCCAGGCTGGACGAATGGCTCGCCGCATAAGGAGCTGAGCCCATGCCGTTGACCCGCGATGAAGATATCCGCCAATTGCTGGAGGAAACCCGCACCATCGCGATGATCGGCGCGTCCGACCGGCCAGATCGGCCGAGCTATGGCGTGATGGCCTATCTCCAGAGCCGCGGCTACCGCGTGATCCCGGTCAACCCGCAGATCACTGGCGAGCACATCCACGGCGAATTCGTCTTCCGCGAGCTGTCGCAGATCGGCGAACCCATCGACATGGTCGACATCTTCCGCCGCCCCCAGGCCGCCGGCGAAGCGGTAGACGAAGCCATCGCCGCGGGCGCCAAGTCGGTCTGGCTCCAGATCGGCGTGATCAACGAAGAAGCCGCCGCCCGCGCCGAGGCCGCCGGGCTGAAGGTGGTGATGGACCGCTGCCCCAAGATCGACATTCCGCGCCTGGGCGTGGCGAAGGTCGAACCCTAATCCCTTCGTCACCCCGGGCTCGACCGGGGTGACGCTTCTTCTTCTTCGAAGCTCGGGCGGGAAAGAAGGAAGAAGCGGGACCCCGGCTCAAGGCCGGGGTGACGGGTGTTAGGAGAGAGCGTCGAGGGCCTCCATCAGACACTCAACATCGCGCGCATCCTGGTACAGCCCGAACCCGATCCGCAGCACGTCGCCGCGCACATCCACGATCACGTCCTGCGCATCCAGGGCCGCCTTCCACGCCGCCGCCTGCGGCGAGCGCAAGGCGATAAACCGTGCTGGCGACTCCGGGTTCAACAGCTCCGCCTCCATCGGCAGCCCCGTCAGCACCCGCGCGCGCAAGTCGTCGCAATGCGCGCTGATCGCCGCCGTCGTCAGCCCCTCATGCGCCAGCATGTCGCGCACCGCCACGAACCGGTAGATGCCCGATGGATCGAACGTCGCGCCCATGAACCGCCGCGCATCGGGCGCATAGCCGACTTGTCCGGGCGGCAGCGACAGGTCGTCGAACTCGGCATACCAGCCGGTGATCTCGGGTCGCGCGCCGAAGCCGGGTGGCGCGTGCATAAACGCGCAGCCCTCACCCGCCATCGCGTATTTGTACCCACCGGCCATGTAGAACACGCGGTCGGCCACGCCTGACAGGTCGGTCGGCACGGCCATGAAGCCGTGATAGCCGTCGATCACCACCCACGGCCCCTCCGGCCGCGCCATCGCCGCAAGCGCCGCGATATCCTCGAACACCCGGCCGGTGCCGAATTGGACATGGCTGACGAAGATCAGGTCGTGCTTGCCTTTGGCTGCGCGCTCGACCAGCTGGTCCATCGGCACCCGCTCGACCTTGGCCGCGCCGCTTTCCTCCCAGCGCTCGCTCTGCCGGCGAAAGCTGTGAAACTCGCCATCGCTCGCCAGGATTTGCAGCGGTCGGCGCGGCAGGGCGGAGGCGATGCGCAGCAGCAACTCATGCGTGTTCGGCGCGAAGACCACCGTGTCCGGCGAGGGCAGGTTCAGCTCGGCCGCGACATGGTCCTGCGCGCCGGGCCAAATCTCCTCCATCACTCGGCCCCATTTGCGGTCGGCGAGGCGCGCGGCGTCTTCCCAGGCGGCAAGCTGTCCTAGGTACGATGCGTCGGGCCAGAGATGATGGCTGTGCGCGGCGAAGTGCGTGCGGTCCGGCGCGGCGGCGACCGCGCGCTGGAACAGATGCTTGTAGCTGGTGCTCACAGGGCGGTCCGCAGCGACCAGAGTTCGGGAAAGGCGCGCTTGGTCAGCGTCGACTTTAGGTACGAAACACCGGCAGTGCCGCCGGTGCCCATCTTCATGCCGATCACCCGGCTGACCGTCAGCACATGCTTGTGCCGCCACGTCGCCATCGCGTCGTCGATGTCGACCAGCTTCTCGGCCAACTGGTACAGGTCCCAATGGGTGGTGGTATCGCGATAGACCTGGGTCCACGCAGCCTGCACGCCGTCGTTCGGTTGGTAAGGCTGGGTCCAGTCGCGCGAGAGCGCCACCTCGGGCAGCCCAAATCCGGCAGCCGCAAGCGCCGCATTGGCATCGTCCCAAAGGCTTGGCCGTTGCGCATACTGGCTGCTCAGCGGCCCCGGCACCCCGCCGCCGCGCAGGCCCAGCAGCACCTCCACCGCGCGGAACTGGTCCGACTGAAAGCCCGAGCTCGGCCCCAGCACTTCGCGGAAGCGGGTATAATCACTCGGCGTCATCGTCGCGAGCACGTCCCAGCTCAGCGTCATCACCGCCTGGATGCGGCTGACCCGCGCCAGGCCCTTATACGCCTCGATCAGCCTGCCGGTGCGCACCAGATCCTTGGCCAGCAGCAGCTCGGCGATGATCTGCTTGAGCCACAGCTCCTTGGTCTGGTGGATGATGATGAACAGCAGCTCGTCATGCCGGTCCGACAGCGGATGCTGCGCGTCGAGCAACTGGTCGAGGGCGAGATAGCGCCCATAGGTCATGGGTTCGGTCATGGCGAGCTTGTAGCCCTTCCCCTCCCTGAAAGGGAGGGGGTTGGGGGTGGGTGAGTTCAAGAGGACTCATCGCCTAGCTCCCAAGCATCGAACCGGGCATAGAGCCCGGCCCGACGCTGAACCCACCCCTAGCCCCTCCCTGCTAGGGAGGGGAAGAGTTGGCCCCTCAGTCGCGCAGCAGCTCGTTGATGCCGGTCTTGGACCGCGTCTGCGCGTCCACGGTCTTGACGATCACCGCGCAGTAGAG
Source organism: Sphingomonas sp. IC-56 (assembly GCF_021043375.1). Classification (GTDB taxonomy): domain Bacteria; phylum Pseudomonadota; class Alphaproteobacteria; order Sphingomonadales; family Sphingomonadaceae; genus Sphingomonas. The sequence goes on along the minus strand of NZ_JAJNDV010000002.1, from coordinate 138,351 downwards.
CGAGGGCCCGCCTTCGGCACCCGGCATCGATCCCGGCACCACCACTGCATAGGGGGGCACTTCGCCGCGATGGATCTGGCCGGTCGCGCGGTCGACGATCTTGGTCGACGCGCCCAGATACACGCCCATCGATAGCACTGCGCCCTCGCCGACGCGCACGCCCTCTGCGACTTCGGAACGCGCGCCGATGAACGCCCCGTCGCCGATGATCACCGGATCGGCCTGAAGCGGCTCGAGCACGCCGCCGATGCCGGCGCCGCCGGAGATATGGACGTTCTTGCCGATCTGCGCGCAGCTGCCGACCGTCGCCCAGGTGTCGACCATGGTGCCTTCACCGACATAGGCGCCGATGTTGACGAAGCTGGGCATCAGCACCGCGCCCTTGCCGATGAACGATCCGCGGCGCACCACGCTGCCCGGCACCGCGCGGAAGCCCGCTGCACGGAATGCCGCGTCATCCCAGTCGCCGAACTTCAGCGGCACCTTGTCGAACCAGCCGCCTTGCATCGGCGTGTTGTCGTTGAGGCGGAAGGAGAGCAGCACCGCTTTCTTCAGCCACTGATTGACCTGCCAGCCGCCGTCCACGGGCTCGGCCACGCGCGCTTCGCCGCTGTCGAGCAGGCCCAGCGCGGTGTTCACCGCGTCGCGGACTTCGCCCTGCGTGGTCAGGCCCAGCTCGGCCCGGTTCTCCCAGGCGGCGTCGATGGTGGTCTGCAGGTCGTTCAACGTTGGTCCTCCAATATGGTGTGCAGCCAGGACCCAAGGTCGCTGACGGTGTAATCGATGAAGCTGCGGTCCTGGTCCGGCGTCTGTTCCGAGCCGTTGTTGATCCAAACGGTGACCATGCCGATGTCCTTGGCCGGCTTCAGGTTGCGCGCCATGTCCTCGACGAACAGCGATTCCCTGGGGTCGATGCCATAGGCTTGGCACATGCCGGCATAGGCGTCGGGATGCGGCTTGGGCTTGTAGTCGGTGGCGTGGACGTCGTGCACCGCTTCAAAGGTGCGGCCAAGACCCAGCCGGTCCAGCACCTTTTCGGCATAGGGCGCGTCGCCATTGGTGAAGACCAGCTTGCGACCGGGCAGCCGCGCCAGCGCCTGGATCAGCGCCTCGTTCTGCTCCAGCACGCTCATGTCCACGTCGTGGACGAAATCCAGATAATGATACGGGTCGACGCCATGTTCGGCCATCAGCCCGGACAGGGTGGTGCCGTGCGCGTGGAAATAGCCCTTCTGCACCCGGTGCGCCTCTTCGGGCGAACAGTTGAGCAGCGTGCGGACATATTCCCCGATCCGCGCATCGATCATCGCGAACAGGTTCGCGCTGACCGGGTACAGCGTGTTGTCGAGGTCGAAAATCCAGTTGCGGACATGGTGTAGCGCCGGGATCATGGCGGCGGGTTAGGCGCGCAGGGGCGGGCTATCAAGCACGTCTTTGCCAGGCGCGCGTGCCGGGCGGGCACGAGTTTCGCTTGGTGCGCGGCGACCAGAACTATCTAGCGTAGCGGCGGCACGCTTCCCATCTCCTGCCCATGACCGCTTATTCTCTGCTCGACCTCGTCCCCATCGTCCAGGGCGGGACCGCCGCTCAGGCCTTCGCCAACGCCGCCGACCTTGCCAAACATGCCGAGGATCTCGGCTTCACGCGCTATTGGGTGGCCGAGCATCACGGCATGGAGGGCATCGCCAGCGCCGCTACCGCGGTGGTGATCGGGCATGTCGGCCAGGCGACCAGCCGTATTCGCGTTGGTGCAGGCGGGATCATGCTGCCCAACCACTCGCCGCTCCAGGTCGCCGAGCAGTTCGGCACGCTCGACGCGCTGTTCCCCGGCCGCATCGACCTAGGCCTCGGCCGTGCACCGGGTTCGGACCAGCGAGTCAGCCGCGCGATCCGGCGTGGCATGGGCGGCAATGGCGAGGAGTTCCCGCAGGACGTGCTGGAGCTTCAGGGCTATTTCGCCGACGATCCCAAGCTTGGCATCCGCGCGACGCCCGGGGCTGGTGCCGACGTGAAGATCTGGATCCTGGGCTCCAGCCTGTTCGGCGCGCAACTCGCAGCGATGCTGGGGCTGCCCTATGCCTTCGCCTCGCACTTCGCGCCGGGGCTGATGATGGAGGCGTCGGACGCCTATCGCCGCAACTTCCGGCCTTCTTCGGTGCTCGACAAGCCGCACCTGATGCTCGGCTTCAACGTGTTTGCCGCCGACACGGACGAAGAGGCGGAATATCTTGCCAGCTCGCAGCAACAGGCGTTCGTTGCGATCCGCACCGGGCAGGCGATCCAGCTGCCCCCGCCGGTCCGCGGCTATCGCGAAGGGCTGGGCGCGCACGGCCAGGCGGCGCTCGACCAGTTCCTCTCGGCCTCGGCAACCGGCAGCCCCGAAAAGGTCCGCCGCGAACTCGCAGCGTTCATTGAGCGCACCGGGGCCGACGAACTGATGCTCACCAGCGCGATGTTCGACCACCAGGCCCGCCGCCGCAGCATCCAGATCGCGGCGGAGGCGATGCAGGGGCTCTAGGACGCCGCCGGCAGCCGCAACCGCACGAGCAGCCCGCCCAGGTCCTCGCTCTCCTCAAGCGCGACGGTGCCGCCATAGATCTCGGCCACGTCGCGCACGATCGCCAGGCCCAGGCCGGTGCCCGGCTTGCCCGTGTCCAGCCGCACGCCGCGGTCGAAGGTGCGGATGCGGTCTGCTTCGGGGATGCCCATCCCGTCATCCTCGACCAGGATCTCGACGAACCCCGCCTGCGCGCGCACCGTCACGAACACGCTGCCGCCGCCATATTTGGCCGCGTTCTCGACTAGGTTGCCGAGCAGGTCGTCCAGGTCCTGCCGCTCGATATGGGCGACTAGATCCTTCTGCCCGTCCACGTCGATGCGGACATTGGGATAGAGCCGCGCAACCGCCCGCTCCACTGCCTCGACCGAGGGCCAGACCTGCGCGCGGCTATGCGCACTGCCGCGCCGCCCGACCGCGCGTGCGCGCGCTAGGTGATGGTCGATCTGCCGCCGCATCGTGCGGGCTTCGCGAATGACGGTGGGCGCCAGGTCGTCCTGGCCCGCCGCGGCGGCGTTCATGATGACGCTGAGCGGCGTCTTGAGCGCATGCGCCAGGTTGCCGGCATGCCGCCGCGCTTCCTCCGCCTGGCGGTCGTTATGCTCGACCAGCGCGTTCAGCTCCTCCACCATCGGCGCGACCTCGGCGGGCATGGCGCCTTGAATCCGCCGCGACTTGCCCGCGCGCAGCCGGGCGATCTCGGTCCGCAATTTGCGCAGCGGCAGCAGCCCGTACCAGGTCTGCAGCGCCACCATCGCCACCAGCCCCAGCCCCAGCAACAGGAAGCTGCGGATCAGCGTGCGCCGCAGCACCGCGATCTGCGCGTTCAGCGGATCGCGCGACTGCGCCACCTGGAACTTCCACCGCACCGGCGATCCCGGCAGCTTCAGGTCGCGCTCGGCGATCCGCAGCGTCGTTTCGGGAAACTCGTCGCTCTCGTAGATGTGCAGGTCGCGGTCGTCATGGATCTCGGCATTGACCTTGAGCTTGCGGTCCCACAGCGAGCGCGACGGGAAAGGCTCGAACCCCTTGCCGCTGATCTGCCAATAGGCGCCCGAATTGGGCTCCAGGAAGCGCTGGTCGGCCAGATCGCGGTTGAACATCACTTCGCCATTGGGCCCGATCTCGGCGGACACGATCATCGAGGTCAGCAGGAAGTCGAGCTGATCGTCGACATTCTGCGTCACCGCCCCGGTCAGCACCCGGTCGAGCGCGATGCCCCCTCCCACCAGCAACAGCATGATCCAAGCGACCGCCACCAGGATCATGCGCCGGCTCACCGATCCGGTGGTGCGCACATATCCGCGCGAGGAAGCGGGGTCCTGCACGTCGTCCTCGGCGGGAGCCTCCTCCCGCCCCGTGCCGAACCACCGGTTCAGCATGCGCTTATGCCGGCTCTTCCAGGCTGTAGCCCAGGCCACGGATGGTGGTGATCACGTCGGGGCCCAGCTTCTTGCGGATCCGCGTCACGAACACTTCGATGGTGTTCGAGTCCCGATCGAAATCCTGGTCATAGATATGCTCGATCAGCTCGGTGCGGCTCACCACCTTGCCCTTGTGATGGAGCAGGTAGCTCAGCAGCTTGTATTCCTGCGCGGTCAGCTTGACCGGCTCGCCGGCCTTGGTGACCTTGCCCGAGCGCGTGTCCAAACGGATGTCGCCTGCGATCAGCTCGGCCGAGGCGTTGCCCGATGCGCGGCGGATCAGCGCGCGCAACCGGGCGATCAGTTCCTCGGTCTGGAACGGCTTGGCGACATAATCGTCCGCGCCCGCGTCCAGGCCCGCCACCTTGTCCGACCAGCTGTCGCGCGCGGTCAGCACCAGCACGGGCATGGTCTTGCCTTCCTTGCGCCAGCGGTCGAGCACGGTCAGCCCGTCGATCTCGGGCAGGCCCAGGTCGAGGATGATCGCGTCATATTCCTCGGTCGAGCCCAGGAAATGCCCTTCCTCGCCATCGGTCGCCAAGTCGACGGCATAGCCGGCGCCTTCCAGCGCGTTCTTCAGCTGCTGACCCAGATTGGGTTCGTCCTCGACGATCAGAAGTCGCATATAGTCTCCAACACCCTCGTGGATTCCCGGTTCAATTGCCCGCCGTTCGCAGGATGCGGCCGCTGCGGCCGTCCACGTCCACCCAGATCACCGATCCATTGCGCAGGAACTTGAGCGTGTAAATCTCCGTTCCGGGATCATAATCAAATCCGAGATACTGTGCGCCCGGCATGCGGGGAATGACGCGCCGCTCGATCTCGCGCGCGGGCAGGTTCTGCCCCATCTGCCGCCGCTGGCTCGCCGCGCTCTGGCCATGATCCTGCCCGCCGACGACGCGCGCCATGGCCACCGCGCCGGAAAGCGAGGCAGCTGCCAGGCACGCGCACAGGACGGGGTTGACCAGCATTCGCATCGGCATCGCATGGGGGTGGGCCATTGAATAGCCCCTGAACGACATTCGGAAGCGGGCGTAACCTGCGGGCAACACTGGCGGTTCCCGCACAAATCCGGACGGGTGTATGGAGCGCCGGCTGGCGGGGAAAGCCTGTGGCGCTCCGGCCCGAACTCGTACACCATGCCGCAAACAGGTTTGGAAGAGGGTAGGATGAAGATCGACGCCAGCGCCATCGGGATCACCGCGGCCATCCTGCTTGCCGGCGTGCCGGTGGCAAGCGCCCAGACCACCAGCGCCGCTCCCGCCCAGCCAACCGAGTTCGCCAGCGCCGACGATGTAAAGGCGCAGGTGCGCGCCATGCTCGCCGAAATGAAGCCCGATCAGGGTTTCATGTGGCGCCCGCTGCTGCGCGACGGCGCGAACGTGGCGGCGGTGGAAATCTGGAAGAAGCCGGGCCTTCCCGCGGTGCATCCCGCGGATGCGGAATATGCCATTGTGCTGGAAGGCAGCGGGACGCTGGTCTCAGGCGGCACCTTGCGCGATCCCAAGGCGCGCAGGGCCGATCTCGTGGAGGGAAGCCGGATCGAGGGCGGCAAGACGCGGCAGCTTCGCGCGGGGGACGTGCTGCTGATCGGCGCGGGCGTGCCGCACTGGTTCGGGATCACGGGCGAACGGCTGGTGCTGCTGGGGATCAAGCTGCCCGGAGCCAAATAAGCGCAGCCGCGCCAGGGCAGACGCGCCGCCATCGGCCGGCGGTAAGGCCTCGAAACCGCCATGACCATTGTGGTTGCGGCAACGGGCCCCTAGGTGTCGCCTGCGCCCCATGCGCGCACCGGTTGAACCGCGGCCCGAGCTTCGTCGCACGGGCGCCGCCGGTTTCCCAGCATCGAACCAAGGTCCTCATGGCTGCTCCCGTTCTCGCCTTCGAAAATCTCGGCCTCAACCAGGGCGTCCGCTGGCTCTTCCGCGGCCTCAACCTCGCGGTGGGCGAGCGCGACCGCCTCGCGCTGATCGGCCGCAATGGCGCGGGCAAGACCACGCTGCTCAAGCTCATCGCCGGATCGATCGAGGGCGATGAAGGCCGCCGCACCATTCAGCCGGGCACGCATGTCGTGCTGCTGGAACAGGAGCCGCGCATGGCCGGCTGCACCACGCTGCTGGATTATGTGATGTCGGGCGACGACGCGCCCCAGCAATATGAGGCGGAAGCGATTGCCGACCAGCTCGGCATCGACCTGGCCCGCGAAGCCGCGACTGCCAGCGGCGGTGAGCGCCGCCGTGCGGCCATCGCCCGCGCGCTTGCCCAAAATCCGGACGTGCTGTTGCTCGACGAGCCGACCAACCATCTCGATCTCGCCGCGATCGAATGGCTGGAGGATTGGCTGAAGCGCTTCAACGGCGCGTTCATCGTCATCAGCCACGACCGAACCTTCCTCACCCGCCTGACCCGTGCCACCCTGTGGCTCGACCGGGGCGCGATCCGCCGCGCCGATGTTGGCTTTGGCGGGTTCGAAGCTTGGACCGAGCAGGTCTATGCCGAGGAAGAGCGCAACGCCGCCCGGCTCGACGCCAAGCTCAAGCTGGAGGAGCATTGGCTCCAGCGCGGCGTCACCGGCCGCCGCCGCCGCAACCAGGGGCGTCTGGAAAAGCTCAAGGAAATGCGCGCCACCCGCGCTGCGATGGTCGGGCCGCAGGGCGCGGCCAAGCTGGTCACGGCGGCCGACGACACCAACACCAAAGTGGTGATCGACGCCAAGAACGTTTCCAAGCGTTACGGCGAGCGCACCATTATCAAGGACTTTACCTTCCGCGTGACCAAGGGCGACCGCATCGGCCTGGTCGGGTCGAACGGCGCGGGCAAGTCGACCTTGCTCAAGCTGCTGACCGGCGAGGTTGAGCCCGACGAAGGCAGCGTGCGCCTGTCCAAGACGCTCGATGCCGTCATCATCGACCAGCAGCGCAGCCTCATGTCGCCGGAGAAGACGGTGCGCGACGTGCTCGCCGATGGCGGCGACTGGATCGACGTGCTGGGCGCACGCAAGCACATCCACGGCTATCTCAAGGAGTTCCTGTTCGATCCCGGCCTAGCCGAGGCAAAGGTCGGCACCCTCTCGGGCGGCGAACGTTCGCGGCTATTGCTGGCGCGCGAATTCGCCCGCCACTCCAACCTGCTGGTGCTTGACGAACCGACCAACGATCTCGACCTGGAAACGCTCGACCTGCTCCAGGAAGTGATCTCCGACTACGAGGGCACCGTGCTGATCGTCAGCCACGACCGTGACTTCCTCGACCGCACCGTCACTGTCACGCTCGGGCTGGACGGCTCGGGCATGGTCGACGTGGTGGTCGGCGGCTATGCCGATTGGGAAGCCAAGCGCCGCCCCCGCACCGAAGGCCGCAAGGCGCCCAGAACCGCGCCGGTGCAGGCCGAGGCGCCGAAAAAGGCCGTCAAGCTCAGCTACAAGGACCAGCGCGACTACGATCTGCTGCCCAAGCGTATCGAAGAGATCGAAGCCCAGATCGCCCGCGACGAAGCCGCCATGGCCGACCCCAACCTCTACACCCGCGATTTCGCCAAGTTCACCAAGCTAGGCGAAGGCATTGCCAAGCTCCGCGAGGAAAAGGACGCGGCCGAGATGCGCTGGCTGGAACTGGCCGAACAGGTAGAATCGCTGGGCTGAACGCAACAAGCGTTTAACACCTCCGTCATCCCGGCTTTAAGCCGGGATCCCGCTTCTTCTTCTAATCGCGCAAGGCCGGGTGACGAAGAAAGCGCGGAAGCGCGGGAAAGCTACCGCGCCAACTCTACCGTGATCCGCGTCCCCTCAGGCCCGCTTTCCGCTCGCAATTCGCCCCCTGCCTGCCGCGCGAAGCTTTCGGTGAGCCGCTGCCCCAGGCCGCCCTCGCGCCCCTTGGCGAGCAGTTCGGGCGAAGTGCCACGGCCATTGTCGATCACGCTCAGCGCCCAGCCGCGCGCGGTGGCCCGGAACTCGACCGAAATGCGTCCGCTTTCGCGGTCGGTGAAGGCGTGCTTGGCGGCGTTGGTGACCAGTTCGTTGACGATGAGGCCGATCGACACCGCACGGTCGCGGGGCAGGGTGACCTGGTCGGACGTGCAGTCGAGCACGATGGCGCCGTGGAGGAACAGCGCTTCCGACAGCGCGGTGCACAGCTCGTCCAGGTAGCTTCCCATGTCCACTTCGCCCGGCGCGGTGCTGCCTCGGTAGAGGTGCCGGTGCGCGCGGGCGATGCTTTGGACGCGCGAAAGCGCGGTGCCCAGCGCCTCCGCGGTTTCCGCGTTGGTGGTGCGCCGCCGCTGCAGGTCGAGCAGCGCGGCGACCACGGCGAAGTTGTTCTTCACCCGATGATCGAATTCTTCCAGAAACAGGTCGCGCTCCGCAATTTGCCGGTCGCGCTCGGCCGCCGCCCGCCGCACCGCGCGGCGGAACAGGTCGGCGATCAGGATCATGATCAGATAGGCGATGATCAGCACGATCAGCCGGGGCGTGTCTTCGGGACGCTTGAGCGTCCAGCTGTGCACGGGCGGCAGCATGAAGAACCAACTGTGCGCCAACGACATCAGGCCGCAGAGCAGCCCTGCAGGCCAGCGCGCGAACAAGGTGGCGAACAGCACCGCGGGGTAGCCAAGGGCAAACGGGCTCGCCCCCGGCGCGAACAGGTCCACGCTTATGCGCAGCAGCAACGCCGCCGCCATGCACAGCAGCGCGAATGCAAGTTGCGTCACCCAGGCCGGCGCGTACGGCGCCAGCCTATCGGGCAGATCGAGTTCCCCTATTCGCCCCATTTCCCAAGTAGAAGCAGGCGCTTCACTGCGGCTTTAGTCAAGCGGCTTCCCGCTTCGTCCGGCAACTTCGACAACATATTGCCACGCAACGCGTCCCGAACGGCTCCCCCGCCGGGTCGCCCACTCCACTGCCTCCTGGCGATCGACCGAAAGACCATGCGCCGCCGCGTAACTTTCGACAACTTCCAGATACAACGCCTGATCCATCGCATGAAACCCAAGACTCAGCCCAAACCGATCCGCCAGTGCCAGACTGTCGTCCACCGCATCGCGTGGGTTGATGGCACTCGCCTGCTCCGCCAGATCGCGCGGCATCAGGTGCCGCCGATTGGAAGTGACGATCAGCCGGCAATTGCCCGGCCGCGCCTCCGCCCCGCCATCCAGCAGCGAGCGTAGCACGCGCGCCTCGCCCGCATTCTCGAAGCCCAAGTCGTCGAGAAACACGGCGAACGCGCGTTTCACCTTTTCCAATCGCGCGAACAACGCGGGCAGCGTGTCGATGCTGGTGCCCGCCACTTCCACCAGCGCGAGATCTCGCCCGTCTGCCTGAATGGCTGCCACCAAGCTCTTCACCAGCGCGGACTTGCCCGTTCCGCGTGCGCCCCAGAGCAGCACGTCGTGCGAGGCGGCACCGGTGCTCAGCCGCTCCAAGGTGCTGCGCAATGCGTGTTGCTGCCGCTCCACCCCGCGCAGCATGTTGAGGGATAGGGGCCGGAAGGCACGGGCTACATTCAGCACGCCGCCGCGCCACACATAGGCGGGGTGCGCATGGGGATCGGCGTCGGCCTGCGGAACGGGGGCCAAGCGTTCCAGTGCGTCGGCAATGCGGATCAAGGGATCTGAACTCATGGCCTCACGCGTACCGCAGCGTTTGCCGCACCGGAATGCCCCATCAGCGCAAGCGCGGGAGCAGCGCGGCGGCCTCAGCCCGGCGGGTGAAGCGGCGGTCGGTAAGCAGGGCCTGGATCAGGGCCGAAGCCTGGCTCTTGTCTCCCGCGTCCGCATAGATCTGGGCCAGCTGCCAGCGCAGATCGGGAGCATCGGGGGCCAGGCGGAGGGCCTTGCGCGTCAGTTCTGCCGCATGCGCAAGATCGCCGGCCTGGTACAAGACCCATCCGAACGCTTCCACGACCAACGGATTGGCCGGGGCGAGCGCATAGGCGGCTTCGCCTAGTTCCTGCGCTTCGTTCGTTGCTCCTGCGCCAGCATAAGCGAGGGCAAGTTCTGCATTGAGCACTGCGTCGCCGTCGCCGATCTGCGAACGCACTTGCTCCAGGGTGTTCATCGCCGCTGCATATTCGCCGGCCCGCAGCTGCGAGCGCGCGGACAGGCGCAGCGCCGTCAGGTTCATCGGGTTTTGCGAAAGGAAGAGGCCGAGCACATTGACCGCCTCCTGGTTCTTTCCGGCAGCGCCTAGCGCTTCGACCAGCCGCGACATGGTGGGCGCGTCGAAGCGGAGCCCCGCGGCGCGCCGGTAGGTGGTGAGCGCGTCGTTCGGGCGGCCGGCCAGCATCAACGCGTCGCCGAGCAGCAGTTGGGCCGATGGGACGCTCTGGTTCGCCGCGGCAATACGCTGCGCGTTTGCCAGAGCGTGCGCATTGTCTCCTGCGGTGTAGAGCCCGCGAAGAAGCGCCACCTGCGCAGCCGGATCACCCGGCCGTTGATCGGCCTGAGCGCTTAGCGTTTCGAGACTGTCGTCGACCGTGAAGGCTCGAGTGCCGGGAGCGGTGGGGGCAAGGCTACGATCGATCAGGCTGGCGGCCCCGTCGCGGTCGCCACTGCGCTCCAACCCGCGCGCGGCGAGAAGCAGTGCGTAGCTGTCGGCGCCAGACAGAGCAGTCACAGGCCGTAAAAGGCTGGTGGCGGCTTCAGCGGAGCCCCGCCGCAGCATCGCGGCCGCCAGCAGCTTGTGCGCGGGCATGTTCAAGGGCTGCTGGTCCAGCAGTGCCTTAAGCTTGGTGATCGCCTGTTCGTATTCGCCCGATTGCAGGTCCAACGCGCCCTTCAGGAGCAGCGTGCCGGGGAGGGTGTCGATCGCGGTACCGGTCTTTGCCAGCAAGGCCTGTGCGAGGGCCGGATTGCCGGCGCGTGCGGCGATGACGGACTGGAGATACAGCGCCTGTGGGCTGTTGGGCTGCACGGCCAGTACCCTGCGCGTCGCCGCGAGGGCATCCACGGTGCGGCCAGCTTCGCCCAGGGTTGCGGCATATTCCACAAGCGCGACGAGACTGCGGGAATCGCGCTTCAACGCGGCTTCAAACCAGGGCAGTGCCGCAACCAAGCCATATTGGCTGCGGACAAGCTCGGCGCGCAGGACGAGGCCGTCGAGATGGTTCGGGTCCAACTGGAGGACGCGTTGCGCGGCCTCGTTTGCGCCTAGCATATCCCCTGTCGCCAGTCGGAAACGGCCGCGGTCCGACCAGATGTCGGGATCGCCGGGCGCAAGTTTCACAGCCTCATCGAATGCATTGTCGGCAGCCTGCCAGTTGCCGCCAGCGGCCAGGGCGCGGCCGCGGATGCGAAGCGCATAGGCGCGGAAGGGGGAAGAGGCCTTGCCGGCTTCATCGACGGCCTTTTGCGCCTGTCCCTGCAGCAGCAACGCATGCGCGCGCAGATGGGGCAGCAGCTTCGGGTCGGCACCGGAGTCGAGGGCACGCTGGATTTCCGCCTCCGCGCCGACTCCGTCCCCAAGCGCGAGCATGGCCCTAGCAAGTGCCAGGTGGGCGGTGGCAAGCGAGGGCTCCTCACGTACCGCCGCAGCCGCAAAGTCGCGCGCGCTGGTGGCGTCGTGTGCTTTCAAAGCCGCAGCGCTGCGAGCCATCGCAGTCCTGGCGTCCAGTTGGGACGCGCCGGAGCCCAGATGGAACCAGGCTACGACCGCGCCGCCAAAGGCGGCGAGCGCCAGGAGGATGACGATCAATCGACGCACGGAGCTCCCTCGGATGGTGCTGCGTCTATGGCTGGAGGTCATAGGCCTTCATCAGATCATAGAGGGTGGGGCGGCTTACCCCCAAAAGGCGGGCGGTCCCGGATATGTTGCCTTCCGCACGCGCCAGGGCATGACGGATCGCCTTCCGATCGGCGAGTTCCCGTGCCGCCTTGAGGTTGATGGGCAAGCCGTCGTCCGGAGCGCTGAGGTCGAGATCCGCCGCGGTGATCAGCTTGCCGTCGGCCATGATGACTGCGCGCTTGAGGCGGTTTTCGAGTTCGCGGACATTCCCCGGCCACCGCCAGGCGTCAATCGCCGCGAGTGCGTCCGGAGCAAAGCCGCGAACCGCCGGGTTCATGGCCGCAGCGTACTTCTTGAGGAAATGCGTGGCGAGCAAACCGGCGTCGCCTGGCCGTTCGCTCAATGCCGGGATGCGGACCACGATCTCGGCCAGGCGATAGTACAGGTCCTCCCGAAAGCGCCCCTCGGCGATCATGCTCTCAAGGTTCTGGTGGGTGGCACAGACGATCCGCGTGTCCACCGGGATCGGCTTGCGGCCGCCAAGGCGTTCGATCACGCGCTCTTGCAGGAAGCGGAGGAGTTTGACTTGAAGTGGAAGCGGGATGTCGCCGATTTCATCCAGGAACAGCGTCCCGCCATTGGCCAGCTCGATCTTGCCGGGGGTCGTTTTCAATGCGCCGGTGAACGCGCCCTTTTCATGGCCGAACAGCTCCGATTCGAGCAGCGTTTCCGGGATCGCGGCGCAGTTGATGGCGATAAAATCGCCCTTGCGCCGGCTGGTGTCGTGCAGCCCGCGGGCCAGCAACTCCTTGCCGGTCCCGCTGGCACCCAGCAGCATCACCGAAACGTCGGCCGTGGCGACTCGCTCCACCGTGCGGGTCACCTTCAGCATCTCGGGCGCACTGGTCACGATGCCGCCGAGCACCGCGTCACTGCCGAGCTGCTCGGCAAGCCGCCGGTTTTCCTGCTCAAGCGCGTGGACGTGGAACGCGCGGGCAACGATCAGGCCAAGCGCATCGATGTCGATCGGCTTTTGGTAAAAGTCCCAGGCGCCCAGGGCTATCGCCTTCAGCATGGATTCGTGCGCGCCGTGCCCGGACGCGACGATTACCTTGGTATCGGGACGCAGTTGCAGGATCGCCTCCAACGTGGCGAAGCCCTCTTGCGTGCCGTCGGGATCTGGCGGCAATCCCAGGTCCAGCGTGACGACCTGCGGTTCCGCTGAGCGGATGAACGCGATTGCCTCCTCGCGCGTAGCCGCGCAGCTGATGTCATAGCCTTCATAGGCCCAGCGCAGCTGGCGTTGCAGGCCGAGATCATCCTCGACGATCAGCAGCTTCTTCGATGGGCTCATGCGGCTTGCTCCACGAGCGGCACTGTAAAATCTGTCGTCTTGAGCCCGATGCGGAAGCGCGTGCCGGCCCCCTCGCGCGAGGTCACGTCCAGGCTTGCCCCCATGGCAGCGGCAAGCTGGCGCGTCTCAAAGGCGCCGATGCCGAACCCACCGGATTTCGACGAGACGAATGGCTTGAACAGGCGGTCGCGGACGAACGCGGCCGACATGCCGCAACCTGTGTCGATCACGTCGATGGTCACTTCCTGACCGGTACTGGCCACCGCCAGAGTCACGGGTTCATGGGGAGGGCTGGCATCGATTGCATTTTGCACCAGGTGCGACAGCATCTGGTCCAGGCTTGCGGCGTCGGCGAATGCGAAAGCCGCGGGTTCCCCGGTCACGATCACCGGGTGGTGGGCATGGCGGCGGGTTGCGATCTGCTTAACCAGCGGCACGATGTCGATCGTCCGAGGCGCCGCGATGCGGCCGCGATGATGCTGCGAAAGGCGTGCAAGCAAAGCATTCATGCGCTCCGAGGAGTCTTGCAGCGTGGCGATCATGTCCGCGCGGAACTCCGGCTTGTCGGCGTGGCGTTCGGCATTGCGCGCGGTCAGGGTAAGCTGGCTGACCAGGTTTTTGATATCGTGCAGGATGAAGGCGAAGCGCCGATTGAACTCCTCGAAGCGCTGCGCCTCGGCGAGTGCTTCCTGCGCGCGTGCCTCCGCCAGGTAGCTCGCGACCTGCCGGCCGGTAACCTTCAGGAGATCCAGGTCCTCCCAATCGAGCGCCTGTGCAGCGGGCGGACGGGTAAGCAGGATAGCGCCGACAAGATGCCCGAGATGCGGCAAAGGAACGAGTACCCAGGCTTCTTCTATGTCGAGCATCCATTGCGGGACGATCGCGCCATCGCCAGACTGGTCCGTCCCCGAGCGGAGTGCATCCAGATCAAGGATGCGGCCACTGGTCCGCAGGTACTCGGCAAGCGCCGCGTCACCGCTGCCCGTCGGCAGGTCGCAATCCCAGTTCCAGCTGGCCCCAGCACCCAGCGACGGTCCGTCGGGCACGAGCAGCAGCCCGCCCGGGGAGGACGTGAGGTCCGCCACGGCCTTGACGATGCGTTCCTCTAGTGGCGCGGATGCAGACCCACCGATCGTATCGGTGAAGCGCATCCATTCGGTTCGATAATCATAGCGATGTTGGAACAGGTGCTTGGCCAGCTTCACCTTTGTCCAGGCGCGAAGCCAGCTGTTGGAAACCAGCGTCAGGATGGCGACCGTCGACCCCAGCACGAAAGCGGTTTGGAGCGCGCGGGCATAGCTCCCGCCAACCGCCGCAATGGCGCTCGTCGCGAGCGCCAGGAAAAGCAGGTAGACGCCGATCGCCACCAAGGAGAGGGACTGGTAGGCGACGGTTCGCGAGACCTGCACGCTCCACTCACCCTTGCGTTGCAGGCCGATCGCCATGGTAACTGCCACTGCCAGCATCGCGGCGCCACGCATGGCGGCGGGCTGTATCCGCCAGCTATCGGTAAGATACGCGGTACCGAACAAGATGATGTCGGCCACCCAGATGCCGCCTATGGCGAGCACGATCAGACGTTTGCCTGCACGCGGCCGAAGCGCGGCATAGAGGGCGTTGAGCAGCACCAGTGCGGCCAACGCCGTAAGCAGCCGCAATAGGATGATCGTGATCTCGGCCTGCGATCGAAGTTGGGGACCTGCGATCTCAGCAATCACGCGCGCGGCGAGACTTGCCAGAACGACCAAGGCGACCACAGCATACACCGTGCCCAGCGCCAATGGCGGACGCCCATTGCCGTTGCGGCGGTGTATGATCAGCATGGTGGCCAACCAGGCAAGGTTCCGCGCCGACTCTACCAGGGTGGTGACAAATGCCTTGCCGCCGATCCCGGCAACGGCGAGCGCCCAAAGCGCGGTAAGGGCCAACGCAGCCACAAGGGCCCGGTGCGGCAGGCCGCTTTCCTGTGAACGGATGGTCCAAAGCGCGAGGCCACCGAACAGAAGCGCAGCGAGTGCGTGGGCCCAGACAATCATGGTTAGCGCCATCAGCGCGCGCCCGCTGGAAAGAGGACCACACGTATGGTCTGGAGCAGGATCAGGATGTCGAGGAAGGGCGAGTAGTTCTTGGCGTAGAACAGGTCATATTCCAGCTTCTGGCGGGCGTCGTCGATGGACGCCCCATACGGATAGTTGATCTGTGCCCAGCCGGTGATCCCGGGCTTCACCATGTGACGCTCGGCGTAGAATGGCAGGTGCTGTTCAAGGTCGTCGACGAACTGCGGCCGCTCAGGGCGGGGACCGACGAAGCTCATCTCGCCCTTCAGCACGCTCCAGCACTGCGGAAGCTCGTCGATGCGAAGCTTGCGGATGATCCTGCCGATGCGAGTGATGCGGGGGTCGTCCTGCTCCGCCCATACGGCGACACCTGGCAGCTCGGCGTCCTGGCGCATCGAGCGGAGCTTCACGACGTCGTAGCTCTGACCGTAGAGCCCCACGCGTCGTTGCCGATAGAAGGCGGGGCCGCGGCTTTCTAGCTTAATCAGAATGGCGGTAAGCAGGACCAGCGGCAGCGTAAGTAACAGTAGGATCAGGCTCGCGGTGATGTCGAAGATGCGCTTGAACACGCTCGACACCATGCGCCCGGATGAGAAGCCGTCCGAGAAGATCAGCCAGCTTGGATTGACGCTGTCCAGGTCGACGCGTCCGGTTTCGCGTTCGAGGAACGTCGAGATTTCGTTGACATGGACGCCCGTCGTCTTGACGCGCAGCAGATCCTTGAGCGGCAAGGCGTTCCGCCGCTCCTCCAGCGCGAGCACCACTTCGCTCGCGTTCAGGAGCACGACATGGTCGGCCAGGTTATAGATGGCGTCGCGCGCGATGGCCTCAGGGATCACGCGATTGCCCTCGTTCATCGACACATAGCCGACCACTGCGAAGCCGGCGCCGGGCAGTTTGGAAAGAGCCTTTAAGCGGGCCGCGCGAGGGCCGGCGCCGAGTACCACGATTCGGCGCTTGAACACCTGTCCGCCCAGTGCCTTGCCGAGCAGAAGCCGGACCAGCAGCAGCAATATGACCGCCGCGACCATGGCGTACAGGAGGTTGGAGCGCCAGAAGCTCAGTTGAGGCAGCACGAAGTAGATCGCGCTCAGGCCGATGACCCCCAGCGACACCGCCACCAAGAGGCGGGCCGTCGCGTGGCGGATCGATTGCAGCGCTTCGGCACCGTAGACGCCGATCGCAATCATCGCGAGTTCGAGGAACGTCGCGAATGCCAGCAACTGCGGCAGCCGCTCCGTCACTTGGCCGGGTAACATGCCGATCTGCTGCGCGCGCACGAGCCACCCGATCTCGCCCGCGGCCAGAAGCAAGATGATGTCCATCAAGCCGAGCAGCAGCACGGCATTCGGCACGTAATGCTTGAACAAGCGGATCATGACCAGGCCACCGTTAGCGGCGAAGTGTAAACAAACCCGACATGCTTCTGCTCTCGCTTTTCACCTGCAGGTGCCAAAAGCGAGCAACCGTTTCGCCTTCGCACTGTTTGATGCGCGGGGGAAACTCGCCTAGCGAGTGAACGAAGAGGGAGCGCCTGCAATCATGTCCGAACCTAAGCCTATCATTCCCGTCATCCTGTCGGGAGGATCGGGTACGCGGCTGTGGCCGATGTCGCGCCCTGAGAAGCCGAAGCAGTTGCTGTCGCTTACAGCCGAACAGACCATGTTGCAGCTGACCGCGCAGCGTGCTCTGGGTGCGCGTTTCGCCAATCCGATCGTGGTCGCAAACGCGTTTCATGCCGATCTGGTGGAGGAGCAACTTGCCGGGGTGGAGGCTGGTGCACAGGCACTGATCCTGGAGCCGACGGGGCGCAACACCGCGCCTGCAATTGCCCTTGCGGCGATCGCCGCGGGTTCCGGCAGCGAGCCGATGCTGGTCATGCCTTCCGATCACGTCATCGCCGATGTGGATAGCTTTCACGCTGCCATTTCCGCGGCGCTGCCGCTGGTGAACGAGGGGTGGTTGATCACCTTCGGCATTGCGCCGGATGCGCCGGAAACCGGCTATGGCTGGATCAAGGTCGGCGAAAAGCTGGGCGAGGGCGTGCACCGTGTCGCACGTTTTGTTGAGAAGCCCCCGCGCGACAAGGCCGAGGCGATGCTTGCTTCTGGCGATCATGCCTGGAACGGCGGTATCTTCCTGTTTCGCGCCGACATGTATCTGGGAGCGCTCAGCGTTTATGCGCCGGAGATGCTGGTCGCTGCGCAGCAGTCGATGGATGGTGCCAAGCGTGAGGGCATTCGTATCTGGCCGGACGCGCAAGCCTTTGCTGCCTGTCCCTCCGACTCCATCGATTATGCCGTTATGGAAAAGGCACCGCGGGTGGCAGTGGTCCCCGTCTCAATGGGGTGGAGCGACGTTGGCAGCTGGGACGCGCTCCATGCGATCAGCGACCCTGACGAGGGCGGCAATGTCGTGCGCGGCGATGTGGTGGTGATCGACGCGACCAACTGCTTGGTCCAGAGCGAGCCCGGCAAGCGCGTGGCGCTGGTTGGGGTGAAGGACTTGATCGTTGTCGCCTCAGGTGCCGACGTGCTGGTGCTGCCGCGGGGGCGTAGCCAGGAAGTGAAGAAGATCATCGAGGCGATGAAGGACTGATGCGCGGGCGGGTGCGGCGCAAGGCCGCACTTGCGGCACTGGAGGGTGTCGTAGAGGCTGCGAGCGAGGCGCGATGCGCGCTGTGCGAGCGGCCGTTGGGGCGCCGGGTGGAGTGGCACCATGTCGTGCCGAAGAGCGAGGGTGGGCGAAAGACCCTTCCCGTACATCCCATTTGTCATCGGACCATCCATGCGACGGTCACGAACGCGGACCTGGCGCGCCTCTATCCGACCATGGAGGCGCTGCGGGAGCGTGAGGACATCCAGCGGTTCCTGCGGTGGATCGCGGACAAGCCGCCTGACTTTCACGCCCCGACGCGCAAGTCGCTAGAACGTTGAGGTCAAACAAGAAAAGGGCCGGAGTTTCCTCCGGCCCTTTCTTTTTTCAGCGTCGAACGGGAAGGACTTAGAAGTCCATGCCGCCCATGCCGCCGCCCGGCATTGCCGGCATTGCGGGCTTGTCGTCGGGCAGCTCTGCCACGGTGGCTTCCGTGGTGATGAGCAGGCCGGCGACTGAAGCTGCGTTCTGGAGTGCGGTGCGGACGACCTTGGTCGGGTCGATCACGCCGGCGGTCACCAGGTTCTCGTAGGTGTCGGTCGCAGCGTTGAAGCCGAACGACGTGTCGCTCTGGTCAAGCAGCTTGCCCGAGACGACGGCGCCGTCATGGCCGGCGTTCTGCGCGATCTGGCGAACCAGCGCGGTCAGCGAACGACGGACGATGTCGATGCCGCGGGTCTGGTCTTCGTTGGCGCCCTTGGTGCCTTCGAGAGCCTTGGTTGCGTACAGCAGCGCCGTACCACCACCGGGGACGATGCCTTCTTCGACAGCTGCGCGGGTTGCGTGCAGGGCGTCGTCGACGCGGTCCTTGCGCTCCTTGACTTCGACTTCCGAAGCACCGCCGACCTTGATCACGGCAACACCGCCAGCGAGCTTGGCGAGACGCTCCTGGAGCTTCTCACGGTCGTAATCGCTGGTGGTGATTTCGATCTGCTGGCGGATCGCGTCGGTGCGGCCCTTGATCGCGTCGGCTTCACCGGCACCGTCGACGATGATGGTGTTGTCCTTGTCGATCGTGACGCGCTTGGCGGTGCCGAGCATGCCGAGCGTGACGGACTCGAGCTTGATGCCCAGGTCTTCCGAGATCACTTCGCCCTTGGTCAGGACAGCGATGTCCTCGAGCATCGCCTTGCGGCGATCGCCGAAGCCGGGTGCCTTGACCGCTGCGACCTTCAGGCCGCCGCGCAGCTTGTTGACGACGAGCGTGGCCAGAGCCTCACCCTCGATGTCCTCTGCGATGATCAGGAGCGGACGGCCCGACTGCACAACCGCCTCAAGGATCGGCAGCATCGCCTGGAGCGACGACAGCTTCTTCTCGTGGATCAGGATGTACGGATCGGCGAGCTCGACCTGCATCTTTTCCGGGTTGGTGATGAAGTAGGGCGACAGGTAGCCACGGTCGAACTGCATGCCTTCGACGACGTCGAGCTCGAATTCGAGACCCTTTGCCTCTTCGACGGTGATCACGCCTTCCTTGCCGACCTTCTCCATCGCTTCGGCGATCTTCTCGCCCACTTCACGGTCGCCGTTTGCCGAGATGATGCCGACCTGCGCGACTTCCTGGCTGCCCGAAACGGGCTTGGAGCGCGACTTGATGTCCTCGACAACCGTGGTCACGGCGAGATCGATGCCGCGCTTGAGGTCCATCGGGTTCATGCCGGCGGCAACCGACTTCATGCCTTCGCGCACGATCGCCTGGGCGAGCACGGTCGCGGTGGTGGTGCCGTCACCGGCGATGTCGTTGGTCTTCGAGGCCACTTCGCGCACCATCTGGGCGCCCATGTTCTCGTACTTGTCCTTGAGCTCGATTTCCTTGGCGACCGACACACCGTCCTTGGTGATGCGGGGCGCGCCGAAGCTCTTTTCGATGACCACGTTGCGGCCCTTCGGCCCCAGGGTCACCTTGACGGTGTCGGCGAGGATGTCGACGCCGCGCAGGATGCGCTCACGCGCGTCGCGGCCGAATTTTACGTCCTTGGCTGCCATTTGACTGCCCTTTCAGTTTGGAAGTTTAGAAAAGTTTAGGCCAGAAGCGATCCGGGTGGCGTTAGCCAACGATCCCGAGGATATCGCTTTCCTTCATGATCAGCAGGTCTTCGCCGTTCAGCTTGACCTCGGTGCCCGACCACTTGCCGAACAGGATCTTGTCGCCCGCCTTGACGTCGAGCGGGGTCACCTTGCCGGTGTCGTCCTTCGAGCCGGCGCCGACGGCGACGACTTCGCCTTCCTGCGGCTTTTCCTGGGCGGTGTCGGGGATGATGATGCCGCCGGCGGTCTTTGCCTCGGCTTCGACGCGGCGAACGAGCACGCGGTCATGC
Source organism: Sphingomonas sp. IC-56 (assembly GCF_021043375.1). GTDB lineage: Bacteria > Pseudomonadota > Alphaproteobacteria > Sphingomonadales > Sphingomonadaceae > Sphingomonas. Next base: position 118,272 of record NZ_JAJNDV010000002.1, on the reverse strand, counting down.
AACGGACGGAAGGTCATTGCGCTGCGATCCTTTGTTAGGGTCAGATTGGGTTTTAGCACTCAAGTTGCCCGAGTGCTAACGATGCTGGAGATGCTGCCGCACGCCGGCTTCGTCAAGAGGTACGTCGCCAAAAGTTTGGGCCGTGTTGGCGACTTAATACAGCCGTTTACTCCGGGGCGGTCCTCCGGTAGCACGGTGGCAATAGCAAGGTGGAGCACGGCCAAGTGAAGCTCGTTCGAGGTGCGTGGAAGATCCTGGTCGGGATCAAGGACTTCCTGGTTCTGGTTCTCCTGCTGCTGTTCTTCACTGGGCTGTTCGCGGCGCTGTCGCACCGCCCGAACAAGGCGAGCATCCGCGACGGCGCGCTGCTGATCGCCTTCAACGGCACGCTAAGCGAGCAGCCCGAGGACAGCGATCCGCTGGCGGCGGTGACCGGACGCGCTGCGCTGGGACAACTGCGCCAGCGCGACGTGCTGCGTGCACTAGACACGGCTCGGGACGATGCGCGGGTAAAGGCGGTCGTGCTCGATCTGGACAGCTTCATGGGCGGGTATCCCGCGGCGGTGGCCGAAGTGGGCGAAGCGGTGCGGCGGGTGCGCGCCAGCGGCAAGCCGGTGCTCGCCTATGCCACGGCCTATACCGATGCCGGCTATCTGATCGCCGCCAATGCCAGCGAAGTTTGGGTCAACCCGATGGGCGGCACGCTGTTCTCGGGGCCGGGCGGTCGCCAAATCTACTACAAGGGGCTGCTCGACAAGCTTGGCGTCAACGCGCACGTCTACAAGGTCGGGAAGTTCAAGTCCGCGGTGGAGCCCTATATCCGCGCCGACATGTCGCCCGAGGCGCGCGAGGCCAATCAGGCGCTATATGGCGGCATCCTGGGGCAGTGGCAGCAGAACATCGCGACGGCGCGGCCCAAGGCGCAGATAGCCGATTTCCTGGCCAAGCCCGACCAGGTGGTGGCGAGCGCCGGCGGCGACATCGCACGGGCGAACCTGAACTATGGCCTGGTCGACAAGCTGGGCGACCGGCTGGCGTTCGGCAAGCGCGTGGCGCAGATCGCGGGCAAGCCGTCGTCGAAGCCAGCGGGCAATTTCAACGAGATCAAGCTGAGCAACTGGCTGGCGGCGAACCCGCTGTCGACCAGCGGCGATGCGATCGGCGTGATCACGGTCGCGGGCGAGATCGTGGATGGCGAAGCCGCGCCGGGGACCGCGGGCGGCGACACGGTGAGTTCGCTGCTGCTCAAGGGGCTAGCCGAGAAGAAGCTGAAGGCGCTGGTGGTGCGCATCGATTCGCCAGGCGGATCGGCGCTGGCGTCCGAGCAGATCCGCCTGGCGGTGCTGCAGGCCAAGGCGCAGGGGCTGCCGGTGGTGGTATCGATGGGCAGCCTGGCCGCGAGCGGCGGCTATTGGATCGCCACGGCGGGCGACGTGATTTTCGCCGAGCCGAACACCATCACCGGATCGATCGGCATCTTCGGGATCATTCCGACCTTTGAGAACACGCTGGCCAAGATCGGCGTGACCACCGACGGGGTGCAGACCACACCGCTGACCGGGCAGCCAGACGTTTTCGGCGGCACCAACGAGGTGACTGACCGCGTGCTGCAATCGACGATCGAGAACGGCTATGCGCGCTTCATCCAGCGCGTGTCCGAAGCGCGCAAGCTGCCGCCGCAGCGGGTGGACGAGATCGGCCAGGGGCGCGTGTGGCTGGGCGGTGTCGCGCACCAGTTGAAGCTGGTCGACCGGTTCGGCGGGGTGCAGGCGGCGATCGGCGAGGCGGCGAAGCGTGCGAAGCTCGATCCCGCCAAGGTGCATGCGGTGTATCTGGAGAAGGAGCCGAATAGCTGGGTCCAGTTCGTCAGTGCGTTTACCAGTGACGAATCGGATGAAGATTGGGCCGAGCAGCCCGCCGGCGCCGACCTGTATGCACGCATGGCGATGGAGCGACAGGGGCTGGTCGCGCGCGCGCTGGGCGATGCGCGGCGGCTGACGCTGGGCGGATCGGTGCAGGCGCGGTGCCTGGAATGCGGCGGCTTTGGCCCGAGCGGCGCACGGGCAAGCGAGCAGAACCTGTTCGCGCTGGTGATGGCGCGCGTGGGACTATGATCGCGATCCGCGCCGCCGCGTCGCAGGACGGGGCGGCGATCGCGGCGATCTATGCCCCGCACGTGCTGACCGGCACGGTCTCGTTCGAGATCGAGCCGCCCGACGCGCGGACAATGCGGGCGCGCATGGCGGCAAGCGACGGGCTCTATCCCTGGCTGGTGGTCACCAATGGCGATCCGGAAAGCGGCGTGATCGGCTATGCCTATGCCACGCGCTTTCTCGACCGGCAGGCCTATCGCTACGTGGTCGAGACATCGATCTACATGAGCGATGCGTCGCGCGGGCAGGGCGCGGGGCGGCTGTTGTACGAGGCGCTGATCGACACGCTGCGTGCACAGGGGTTCGTGCAGGCGATCGGCGCGATTGCCTTGCCCAACGACCACTCGATCCGGCTGCACGAGGCGGTGGGGTTCCGCCGCGCAGGGGTCTACCGCGAGGTCGGGTACAAGCACGGCCAGTGGATCGATGTCGGCTTCTGGCAATGCGGGCTGAACCCGCCGCGCGTGCCGCCGGCGGAGCCGAAGCGGTTTGCCGATGTGGGGGTGGTGCGGGGGTGAGGTCAGTCCTCCCCCGGAGGGGGAGGGGACCAGCGCAGCCGGTGGAGGGTTAGTCTCCACGAGCACTGGTCCCATGAGGCGAATACCCCTCCACCACCCGCCTGCGCCTTTGGCTTCGGCGGGCGGTCCTCTCCCCCTCCCGGGGGAGGATCTGGTTAGTTGAGGGTCAGGCTGGCCTGCACGGTGATCGTGCGGGGCAGGGCTGCCTGGGCTGCTTCGACGGCGCGCACGGTGGCGAAGCGGTTGTGGGGAAGGTCAGCTTTGGGGAGCAGCGTGGCGGCGGGCGTCGCGACCGGGCAGCGCTTGGCTGCCGGACGGTCATGCTCGGCCATCACGGCAAAGCGGGGGTCGGCAGCGGCGATGTCGGCGATGGTCTTGGCGGCGCGCTTGGTGATCTGACGGACGCGTTCCTTGGTCACGCCGGTTTCCAGCGACAGATCGTCAAGAGTGGAGGCCTGGAACACGCGGCGGGCGACGATCTCGCGGTCGCGCTCGAGCTTGGCTTCGAGCTTTTCGAGTTCGGCGGGATCGATGCCATGGGTTGCAGTCTTGAAGCGGGGGCCTTCGCGGCGAAGGGCGGCTTCCTGGCGCTTCGGGCGGGGACGGCGGGCGAGTGCCTCGATGCCAACTGTCCGGAGATGATCGACATAGGCGTCGATCAGCGAGGAGATGGCGCCGTCTGCCAGGTAATCGGAAGCGGCTGATTCGGTGCGCTCCAGCGCGTCCTCGTCGACGATCATCGCCTCGGGAGAGATTTCCTCGCCGTCAGGGCCGGTTGCCAGGGCCGAGAGCGATACGGTGGTGGCTTCGACCTTCTTGGCCGAGGCGCGCTGGTCAGTCATCAGGCGGAAGCGGAGGCTCTGGAGCTCGCCGCGGATCTGCCAGTTCACGAAGGTGGTGAACTGCGCCTTGGTGGGGTCGTATGCTTCGATCGCGCGGTGCACGGCGATGGCGCAGCACTGCTCGGCGTCCTCGAAATGGGCGACCAGGCCGTACTGGCGGACGAAGTGGCGGATGCGCGGGGCGATCAGCTTGAGGATCTGCGCGAAGGCACGGTCGACAGTGACGCGCTGGCGGTTGGTCTGGGCTGCGTCCTTGGGCGTGTTTTCCAGAACAACGGCAACGGCGGCTTCAAGCGCGATCGTGGTCTTCGACATGATTGTGATCCCCTGCAATCCTTGCGGCCGTGCCGCCCTGTTGAGGGGGATATGAACGGGGGCGGGGCCGCGGCCTATTCGCGCAAAATCCTTACGGGGACTCTCCCTACGGGGGATTCCCGGGGTGGGCCGGGCAAGGAATTGGTAACGCTTCGCCGCTCAGCGATGCCCGCGATAGGCCGGCAGGCCCAGCTTCCAGACAATGGCCGCGGCTCGCAGCGCAAAGCCCGCCACGGCGGCGATCAGCCCCGCGGCAAAGGGGGGCAGGCCGGCCAAGCTCATGGTTATATATAGGACGGACGCGAGCGCAGCGGCGGTCACATACAATTCAGGGCGCATCAGAATCGAAGGCTCGCCGACCAGCACGTCGCGGATGATGCCGCCGACGCACGCCGTCACTACGCCCATGAACGCGGCGGGCACGGGGGGAATGCCATGGCCCAGCGCCTTGGCGGCGCCGAATGCGGCATAGGCGGCCAGGCCAAAGGCATCGAGCCAGGCGAGGCTGCGCTCGCTCCACCAACGTTCGGGGGTCACCCAGATGAGCACGGCGACCGAGAGGCAGATCGTCGCGACGCTGGCATCGTGCACCCAGAAGACCGGCGCGCCGATCAGCAGGTCGCGCACCGTGCCGCCGCCCACGCCGGTGATCAGCGCGAAAAAGGCCGCGGTGACGAAGGTCTGGGCGCGGCGGGTGGCGGAAACCGCGCCGGTGGCGGCGAACACGGCGATGCCGAACAGGTCGAGCCAGGGCAGGATAGGGCCGATCTGTTCGGTGACTGGTACTTGCATGGGGTGCTTTTCCCGCGTGCATGCCGGCGCGTCAAACCTGCACTGGCCTGAGGCGACACGCTTTGGCATTGGGAGCATACCGTATCGAGGGGTGTTTTCCCGCTTATGCAACGTACCGAACCTTCGTTGATCGTCGTCGCGATGTTCCTGGCGGCCCTTGCCGGCTTTGTGGATGCGCTGGCCTTCACCAGCCTGGGCGGGTTCTTCGCCTCATTCATGAGCGGAAATTCGACTCGGCTGGGTGTCGGGCTGGGAAGCGGCGACGCGTACGCCGCCAAGATGGCGGGCGGGCTGATCCTGAGCTTTGTGAGCGGCGTCATCGCGTCGAGCGTGATCGCGCGGGCGACGGGGTTCCGGGCGCGCAGCGCCGTGATGGCGGCGGTGACGGTGCTGCTGTTTGCAGCGGCGGTCATCTCGGCGGTGATGCCGGGGCCGGTGGTGCTGTTGCTGCTAGCCTGCGCGATGGGTGCGGAAAACGGCCTGTTCACCCGTGACGGCGAAGTGTCGATCGGGCTCACCTACATGACCGGATCGCTGGTGCGGATGGGGCAGAAGCTAGGCGGCGCGCTGATGGGCGATGCCGAGCGCTGGGAGTGGGTGCCATATCTGACCTTGTGGATCGGGTTCGTGGCCGGCGCGGTGTCGGGCGCGGCGAGCCAATGGCGCTGGGGATGGAACGCGCTGTGGCTGGCGGCGCTGATGGCGGCGGCGATTACCGTGGTGCTGGTGCGGCTGGGGCGGCAGACTGAGGTGCCTGTGCGGCATTGAGTTCCGAGAGATCGGACAAGAAAAAGGGCGCCGGATCCGATCCGGCGCCCTTTTCTGTTTCAGCCCTGGAAGCCGATCAAACGTGGATCGGCTTACCCAGTACGCCCATCGCGGCTTCCTTGAGCGCTTCGGAATGCGTCGGGTGGGCATGGCAGGTATAGGCGATGTCCTCGGACGTGGCGCCGAATTCCATGGCCTGCGCAGCCTGGGCGATCATGGTGCCGGCGACGGCGTTGATCATCCACACGCCGAGCACGCGGTCGGTCTTAGCGTCGGCGATCACCTTCACCCAGCCATCGGCCTCACGGTTGGTTTTGGCGCGGCTGTTGCCGGCCATCGGGAACTTGCCGATCTTGACCTCGCCGCGCTCCTTGGCCTGCTCTTCGGTCAGGCCCACGCCTGCCATTTCGGGCATGGTGTAGACGACGCCGGGGATCACATCATGGTTCACGATGCCGGTCTGGCCAGCGATGTTCTCGGCAACTGCGATGCCTTCGTCCTCGGCCTTGTGCGCGAGCATCGGGCCGGGGATCACGTCGCCGATCGCCCACACGCCGTCGACCGCGGTGCGGAAGTCGTGGTCGGTTTCGATCTGGTGGCGCTGGTTGAGCTGGAGGCCGATCTTGTCGAGGCCCAGACCCTCCGTGTTGGGACGGCGGCCGATCGACACCAGGACATGGCTCGCCTCGATCGTCTCGGCTGCGCCGCCGGCGGCAGGCTCGACGGTGAGGGTCACGCCGCTCGCGGTGGCTTCAGCGCCGGTCACCTTGGTGCCGAGCTTGAACTCGAAGCCCTGCTTCTTGAAGATCCGCTGTGCGTCCTTGCGGATCTCGCCGTCCATGCCGGGCAAGATCTGGTCGAGATATTCGACGACGGTGACCTTGGCGCCCAGGCGCTTCCACACCGAGCCGAGCTCGAGGCCGATCACGCCGCCGCCGATCACGACGAGGTGGCTCGGAACTTCGCTCAGTTCGAGCGCGCCGGTCGAGTCGACGATGCGCTGCTGGTCGATCGTGACGCCGGGAAGCGGGGTGACCGACGAGCCGGTGGCGATGATCACGTTCTTGGCGGTGACGGTGCGGTCACCCACGGCGACGGTGTGCGCGTCCTGGAAGGTGGCGCGGCCCTTCAGCCATTCGACCTTGTTCTTCTTGAACAGGAACTCGATGCCGCCCGTCAGGCCCTTGATGGCTTCCTGGCGGCCGGCGTGCATGGCGCCCAGGTCGAGCTCTACGCCCTGGGTCTTTACGCCCCACTTCGCCAGCGTGCCGTCATGCGCTTCCTCGAACAGCTCGGAAGCGTGCAGCAGCGCCTTGGACGGGATGCAGCCGACGTTGAGGCAGGTGCCGCCCAGCGTTTCGCGCGATTCGGCGCAGGCGGTCTTGAGACCCAGCTGCGCGGCACGGATTGCGGCGACATAACCGCCGGGGCCGGCACCGATGACGAGGACGTCGAAGTCGTATTCAGCCATTTTCTTCTCTTTCTTGTTCCCCGGCACAGGCCGGGGCCCAGTATCGAGACGGAATCTGGTGCGCGTCTCGCTTGGTTTCAAACCGCTTGCAACTGGGCCCCGGCCTTCGCCGGGGAACAGTCACGCACGAGACTTACAGGTCGATCAGCAGACGGGTCGGATCCTCGATCGCGTTCTTGAGTGCGACGAGGAAGGTCACGGCTTCGCGACCGTCGATCAGGCGGTGATCGTAGGAGAGGGCGAGGTACATCATCGGACGGACCACGACCTGGCCGTTGCGGACGACCGGGCGTTCCTCGATGCGGTGCAGGCCGAGCACCGCCGACTGGGGCGGGTTGATGATCGGGGTCGACATCAGCGAGCCGAACACACCGCCGTTGGAGATGGTGAAGGTACCGCCCTTCATCTCGTCCATCTTGAGCGTGCCTTCCTTGGCGCGCTTGCCGAAGTCGCCGATCGTCTTCTCAATGCCCGAGACCGACAGATCCTGCGCGTCGCGGATGACCGGGACGACCAGGCCGTTCGGCGCGGAAACCGCGACCGAGATGTCGGCATAGTCGTGGTACACGATCTCGTCGCCCTCGATCGAGGCGTTGACGGCGGGGATGTCCTTTAGCGCCATCACCGCGGCCTTCACGAAGAAGCCCATGAAGCCCAGGCGAACGCCGTGCTTCTTCTCGAACAGGTCCTTGTACTTGGTCCGGGCCTCGATCACCGCGGTCATGTCCACGTCGTTGAACGTGGTGAGCATCGCGGCAGTGTTCTGCGCTTCCTTCAGGCGCTTGGCGACCGTCTGGCGCAGGCGCGTCATGCGGACGCGCTCTTCCTTGCGGCCGCCGCTGGATGCGGGAGCGGCAGTCGGAGCAGCGGCAGGCGCGGGCGCGGCAGCCGGCTTGTTCTGCGCCGCGGTCATCACGTCTTCCTTGGTCAGGCGGCCGTCACGGCCCGTGCCCTGAAGGTTGGACGGATCGACGCCGGTTTCGAGCACCGCACGGCGCACCGAAGGCGACAGCGCGGCGGCGCCATCGCTGCCGGGCGCCTGACCTTGTGCGGGCGAGGACGAGCCATAGGAAGCGACTGCGGCCGGAGCGGTGGGTGCAGGCGTCGGCGTTGCGGCAGGCGCGGGCGAAGCGGCAGCGCCACCCTCGGTGATCGTCGCGATCACCGCGCCGACCTCTACCGTGTCACCGACCTTCACGAGCTGCTCGCCCATAATGCCCGCCACGGTCGAAGGCACCTCGACCGAGACCTTGTCGGTCTCAAGGCTGGCGATCGGCTCGTCGACCTTCACCGGGTCGCCCGGGTTCTTCAGCCACTCACCGACGGTTGCTTCAGTGATCGATTCGCCGAGCACTGGGACCTTAACGTCTGCCATCTGATTTCTTCCTCGTTCCCAGTCTTAGTTCTTGCGCGTCCGGCGAATCTCTTCGCGGACATTGTGGCCAAGCGCGTCGGCGACGAGCGCAGCCTGTTCGGTCTGGTGGCGCTTCATCAGGCCGGTAGCCGGTGAAGCGGCGGCGGCGCGGCCGGCATAGCGGGGACGCTGCGGGCCGATGCCGGCTTCGACCATGCATGCCTCGATGAACGGCTCGACAAACGTCCAGTAACCGTTGTTCTTCGGCTCTTCCTGCGCCCAGACCACCTCTTCAAGGTTGGTCATCCGCTTCAGCCGCGCGACCAGCGGCTCGCCCGGGAAGGGATAGAGCTGCTCGACGCGGACGATCGCGGTGTTCTGGTCGCCCGCGGCATCGCGCGCTTCCATCAGGTCATAGGCGACCTTACCGGTGCAGAGCACCAGGCGGCGGACCTCGCCGTCCATCGGCGCCTTCGGATCCGAAAGCAGGCGGTGGAAGTGGCTGTCGCCCAGGAAGTCCTCGGTCTTCGACACCGCCAGCTTGTGGCGGAGCAGCGACTTGGGGGTCATCAGGATGAGCGGTTTGCGGAAGTTGCGGTGCATCTGCCGGCGCAGCAGGTGGAAATAGTTGGCCGGCGTGGTCACGTTGGCAACCTGCATGTTGTCGCCGGCGCACAGTTGGAGGAAGCGCTCCGGACGTGCCGAGCTATGCTCGGGGCCCTGGCCCTCATAGCCGTGCGGCAGCAGCATCACGAGGCCGTTGGCGCGCAGCCACTTGGACTCGCCCGACGCGATGAACTGGTCGATCATGATCTGGGCGCCGTTGACGAAGTCGCCGAACTGCGCCTCCCAGAGCACCAGCGCCTTGGGGTCGGCGAGCGCATAGCCATACTCGAAGCCGAGCACGCCATATTCGCTAAGCGGCGAGTCGAGCACTTCGAACGATCCGTGCGGGATCGTGGTCAGCGGCACATACTTGGCTTCGGTCTTCTGATCGACCCAGACGGCGTGACGCTGCGAGAAGGTGCCGCGACCCGAATCCTGGCCCGACAGGCGGACGGCGAAGCCCTCCGACAGCAGCGAGCCGAACGCCAGCGCTTCACCGGTTGCCCAGTCGAAGTTCGCGCCGGAGCGGAACATCTCGCGCTTGGCCTCAAGCACGCGGCCGAGCGTCTTGTGGATCTCATGACCTTCCGGAACGCTGGTCAGCGTGCGGCCCAGGCCGTCGAACAGCTTCTGCTCGATGCCGGTGTCGACGCTGCGGCGGGCGCTTTCCGGATCGGCGGGTGCCGACAGGCCCGACCAGCGGCCGGCGAACCAGTCCGCCTTGTTGGGCGAATAGGACTTGCCCGCCTCGAACTCGCCTTCCAGCAGTGTGTTGTACTGGTTGGTCTTTTCGTCGACGAACGCTTGGTCGACAACGCCCTCTGCAATCAGCCGCTTGCCGTAGATCTCGGACACGCCAGGGTGCCCCTTGATCTTGGCGTACATCAGCGGCTGGGTGAAGCTCGGCTCGTCGCCTTCGTTGTGACCGAAGCGGCGATAGCACCACATATCGATCACGACGTCGCGCTTGAACTTCTGGCGGAACTCGATCGCGACCTTGGTCGCGAAGGTCACCGCTTCGGGATCGTCACCGTTGACGTGCAGGATCGGTGCCTGAACGCCCTTCGCCACGTCTGACGGGTAGGGCGAGGAGCGCGCGAACTGTGGGCTGGTGGTGAAGCCGACCTGGTTGTTGATGACGAAATGGACGCAGCCGCCGGTGTTGTAGCCGCGGATGCCCGAGAAGCCGAGGCATTCCCAGACGATACCCTGGCCGGCGAACGCTGCGTCGCCATGGATCAGCACGGGCAGGACCTGCTCATGCTCGGCGAGATCGTTGCGCAGCGTCTGAAGCGCGCGCGACTTGCCGAGCACGACCGGGTTCACCGCCTCAAGATGCGAGGGGTTGGCGACCAGCGACATGTGCACCTTGATGCCGTCGAACTCGCGATCGGTGGAGGTGCCGAGGTGATACTTCACGTCGCCCGAACCGCCGACATCCTCGGGGTTGGCCGAGCCGCCGGCGAATTCGTGGAACAGCACGCGATACGGCTTTTCCATGACGTTGGTGAGCATGTTCAGGCGGCCGCGATGGGCCATGCCGTACACGATCTCACGGACGCCGAGCTGGCCGCCATACTTGATGATCGATTCCATCGCCGGGATCATCGATTCGCCGCCGTCGAGGCCGAACCGCTTGGTGCCGACATACTTCTTGCCGAGGAATTTCTCCCACTGCTCGGCTTCGATCACCTTGGTCAGGATCGCCTTCTTGCCGTCGGGCGTGAAGGTGATTTCCTTGTCCTTGCCTTCCATGCGCTCCTGGAGGAAGCGGCGCTCCTCGACATCGGCGATGTGCATGTATTCCAGGCCGACCTTGCCGCAATAGTTTGCGCGCAGGATGTCGACGATCTCGCGCACGGTGGCCCATTGCAGGCCGAGTACGCCACCGAGATAGACCGGACGATCGATCTCGGTATCGGCGAAGCCGTGATATTCGGTGCGCAGGTCCTCGGGCAGGTTCTGGCGGGCAAGGCCCAGCGGATCGAGATCGGCGGCCAGATGTCCGCGCACGCGATAGGTGCGGATCAACAGCATGGCGCGGATCGAGTCGCCGGCAGCCTTAGCGATGTCGTCCTCGGACACCGCGGCGGGGGCAGGCGCGGGCTTGGGCGCGCCGCCCTTGGCGGGCTTGGGCGCGGGCTCCATCTGCGTGGGATCAAGGCCGGCGGTCAGCTGATCGGTCTCGCTCAGCGGCCAGCGCGGATTGGCCCAGCTGGGGCCCGAGGCGCTGTTCTCGAGACCTTCGAAGAACTGCTGCCACTGCGGCTCGATGCCGGTGGGATCCGCCTTGTAACGGCGGTACAGCGTTTCGATGAAAGCGGGGCTCACCCCGCCGGCGATCTGCTCGAAATCCAGGCCTTCATAGCCCATTGTCTTCATCCTCACTTCTCCTCTCCCCTGATGGGAGAGGGAGGTCCGAGCCGGAGCCCGGGAAGGTGCGGGCGAGATCGTGGCTTGCGCCGTCTCGCCCGCATCAGCCTCCTCCCATCAAGGAAGGAGGCTCATCCGTTTCAACCCTTCAGCACGTCCACCAGCGTCGAGCCGAGCTCGGACGGCGATGCTGCGACGCGGATGCCGGCGGCTTCCATCGCCGCTATCTTGCTCTCGGCGTCGCCCTTGCCACCCGACACGATCGCGCCGGCATGGCCCATGCGACGGCCCGGAGGCGCCGTGCGGCCCGCGATAAAGCCGGCCATTGGCTTCTTGCGGCCACGCTTGGCCTCGTCGATCAGAAACTGCGCGGCCTGCTCTTCAGCGTCGCCGCCGATCTCACCGATCATGATGATCGACTGAGTCGCGTCGTCGGCGAGGAACAGCTCAAGCACGTCGATGAAGTTGGTGCCGTTGACCGGATCGCCGCCGATGCCGACCGCGGTGGTCTGACCTAGGCCTGCGTTGGTGGTCTGGAACACCGCCTCATAGGTGAGCGTGCCCGAACGCGACACGACGCCGACGCTGCCCTTGGAGAAGATGCTGCCCGGCATGATGCCGATCTTGCACTCGCCAGGCGTGAGCACGCCGGGGCAGTTCGGGCCGATCAGGCGCGACTTGGAGCCCGACAGCGCGCGCTTGACGCGAACCATGTCGAGCACCGGAATGCCTTCGGTGATCGCGACGATCAGCGGCACTTCGGCGTCAATGGCTTCCAGGATCGAGTCCGCCGCGAAGGGGGGCGGAACGTAGATCACGGATGCATTCGCGCCGGTCTGTGCGACGGCTTCTGCCACGGTGTTGAAGTTGGGCAGGCCCAACTCCTCATGCGTGGTGCCGCCCTTGCCCGGCGTCACGCCGCCAACCATCTGCGTGCCGTAGTCGAGCGCCGCCTTGGTATGGAAGGTGCCGGTCTTGCCGGTCATTCCCTGGGTGATGACCTTGGTATTCTTGTCGACGAGGATGCTCATGCGGGCACCTGCTCCTGTAAGATGAACGCGCCCCGAAGGGCGCGTGGGATTAGTTCAGGCTCTCGTCGATGCCCTTGCACGCGACGAGCAGTTCCTTGACGGCATCGACCGAAACCGTGAGGTTGGCCTTGGCGTCGTCGGTCAGGTTGATCTCGATGATCTTCTCAACGCCGTCCTTGCCGATGATGATCGGCACGCCGACGTACAGATTGTCGATACCGTACTGGCCGGTGAGGTGCGCCGCGGCAGGAAGCACGCGCTTCTTGTCGTACAGGTAGCTCTCGGCCATCGCGATCGCCGAGGTGGCGGGCGCGTAGAAAGCCGAACCGGTCTTGAGCAGGCCGACGATCTCGCCGCCGCCCGAACGGGTGCGCTGGACGATCGCGTCAATGCGCTCCTGCGTGGAGAAGCCCATCGCGATGAGGTCGCTGACCGGGATGCCGCTGACGGTCGAATATTCGAGCACCGGGACCATGGTGTCGCCGTGCCCGCCCAGCACGAAGCTGTTCACGTCCTTGACCGAAACCTTGAACTCCTCGGCGAGGAAGTGGCTGAAGCGCGCGCTGTCGAGCACGCCGGCCATGCCGACGACCTTCTGGTGCGGGAGCCCGGAGAATTCGCGCAGCGCCCAAACCATCGCATCGAGCGGGTTGGTGATGCAGATCACGAATGCGTCGGGCGCGTTGGCGGCGATGCCTTCGCCGACGGCCTTCATCACCTTCAGGTTGATGCCGAGCAGGTCGTCGCGGCTCATGCCGGGCTTGCGCGCGACACCGGCGGTGACGATGATCACGTCAGCGCCCGCGATGTCGGCGTAATCGTTAGTGCCGGTGATCTTCGCGTCGAAGCCCTCGACGGGCCCGCACTGGCTGAGATCAAGCGCCTTGCCCTGGGGCACGCCCTCGACCACGTCGAACAGGACGATATCGCCCAGACCCTTCAGTGCTGCGAGGTGCGCGAGCGTACCGCCGATGTTGCCGGCGCCGATAAGCGCGATCTTCTTGCGAGCCATGAAATCTCCTTGCTTCCGTAAGCAACCGCACGGACGCGCATGGGCGTCCATGAACGGGGGCGGCTTAGGCCCATTATAGAGCCTCGGCAACCCGGGATTCGCTTAGCTTAGAATTATATCTGCAAATCGTTCGCAAGAGCAATAAGGCTCCGCCGCGCCAGAAGGATCGATGGCGCGGGGCTGTTTGCGTGCGTTCAACGTCTGAGACCCGCGCAGGGTCCGCACGACCGCGCCTTGGCCTCGACCCTGCGGACCCTCAGGGGAAGGACGTGCCCTTGCGCGCATCCTCCGACTTCTCTCCACGCTGCGCTGCCTGTTTGGCGCTTGTCTCAGCGCGGCGACGATAGTCTTCGGCCAGCACATCGAACGCCTGTTTGCGCGCGCCGGTCTCCGAGATCAGGCCCTTGCGGTTCCAGCCTTGCTGATAAACCGGATGCTGCCGGCGCGGCGAGCGGAAGTCCTTGAGGATCCATGGGCTCATGCCGCGCAGGAACGGTACCTTGGCCGCCATTTCCAGCGTGCGGCGGTAATATTCGGCCTGATACTCCTCGCTGAACTTGTGCGGGTCGGCGCCGCCATCGCGATAACCGGCCAGCGCGTCGGCGCCAAATTCGGAGAAGATGAGCGGCTTGGTCGCAGGGGAGCGCCAGCTGATGTTCGGCAGCTTGGCTAGTCGATCGTCGGTGTACCAGCCGTTGTACGTATTAATGGCCAGCACATCGAGGTCGGGGATCAGCGGATCGTCGATGGTCGATACGTCGCCCTCGCGCCGGCTGAGCAGCGCGGCGGTTACCAGCCGGCTGTCGTCCAGCGCGCGAACGTCGCCGATCAGGGTGCGCAGGAACTTGTTGCGCGCCTCGCCAACCGGCGTTTCATTGGCGACGCTCCACAGGATGATCGAGGCGCGGTTGCGGTCGCGGGTGATGTTCTCCGCCATCATCGTCCGCGCGGCGGCGAGCGTTTCCGGGTTGTCCCAGGCGACTCGCCAATAGAGCGGCACTTCGCTCCACACGAGCAGGCCCATCTCGTCTGCCAGGCGGGTGACCACTTCGCTGTGCGGGTAATGGGCGAGCCGGACGAAGTTGCCATTCAAGCCTTGCTTGATCTCGGTCAGCAGCGCGCGGGCCGCGGCGGGCGTCATCGCGCGCACCGGGTTCTTGCCCAGTTCCTCTTCGTGCATCGAAATGCCGCGCAGGAAGATCGAGTGGCCGTTAAGCAGGATCTCGTCGCCGCGGACTTCGATCGTGCGGAAACCGATTTTGTCGGTGAGAGTATCCGGGCCGGCTTCGACGAGCGTGTCGTAGAGGGTGGGAGCCTCGGGCGACCAGCGTTTGAGGGTCTTGGGGGCGGGGGCGCTGCCGTTCCAGATGCCGCGCGCATCGGTGGTGCCTTCGAATTCGAGATCGAGGGCGGGGATGCGGACGCGGACGGTGCGGCCTGCCTGATTAAGGCCATCTAGGCGGATGGTCGCGGCGATGCGGCCGTCATTGGTCAGGCGCACCCAGGCATCGTCGACATAGGTGTCGGGCACGGTGACCAGGGTCACCGAGCGAGTGATGCCGCCATAGGTCTCCCAGTCCGTGACGGGCGGCGGCACATCGGCATCGGTGCGCTGCGAATCGACGGCCACAGTGATCTGGTTGGTGCCCGCCTTGAGCGCCTTGGTCACGTCAAACGCGAAGGGCGTGAAGCCGCCCGAATGCCGCCCGACCTCCTTGCCGTTCAGATAGACGCGCGCGGCATGATCGGCCGCGCCGAAGCGCAGCATCGTGCGCTGTCCCGACTTTGGCGCGGCTACCTCGAAGTTGCGCTGATACCAGACCAGCCCCTGATAGAGGCGCATTTCGGGCGCGTGGCCGATCCAGGAGCCCGGAAGCTGGGCAATGGGCGAGCGCTGCAAGTCGAACTCGAACAAGGCGCGCGGCTCGGCGCGTTCGACGTCGGCGATGGTGCGGTCCTGCCAGCGGCGGCTGCTCGGGCCCGGCTCGCCGCCATGGAACCCGGCAAAGCCGTCACGATACGGATCGATCGACCAGCGCCACGCGCCATCCAGGCTACGATGCTCGCGCATGTCGGCGGCGACCAGCGCCGGGCGGGGCGGCTTGGACTGTGCCGCGGCGGCGGACCCGGTCGCGACCGCAACCACCCCAAGGATCAGCCGGAACATACGCTGCAACATGCGATCTCCTGTTGATTGTGCCGAGACGCTTAGTGCGCGCCGTGCCCCTCGGCCAGGTAGCTGTCCGACCGCATCTCCTGCAGGCGGGAGGCTGTGCGTTCGAACTCGAACGCGCCATCGCCAGCGATGTAGAGCTGGTCGGGCTCCGCGTCGGCGGCGGCGAGCAACTTCACCCGGTTCTCGTACAGCGCGTCCACCAACGTGACAAACCGAGCGGCTTCGTTGCGGTTCTCGGGCCCCAGGCGCGGGATGCCGACGAGGATCACGGTGTGAAAGCGCCGGGCTATGGCGAGATAATCGGATGCGCCGCGCGCTTCGCCGCACAGCCGCTTGAACGAGAAGACTGCCACACCCTTCAGGCACTTGGGCACGTGCAGGCTGCGCCCGCCCGAGACGGGGATCTCGGCCGAGGGAACATGCGCGCGGTCCTCGGGGGGGTAGTCGGTCAGGCGGAAAAAAGCGGCCGACAGCTCTGCAGTCGCCTCCGGCCCATTGGGCACCAGCCAAGTGCGCATCTTGCCCAGGCGGTTGAGGCGGTAATCCACCGGGCCGTTCAGCGTCAGCACGTCCATGCGCGCCTCGATCAGGTCGATGAACGGCAGGAACAGGTCGCGATTCAGCCCGTCCTTGTAGAGGTCGCGCGGGGGCCGGTTGGAGGTAGCGACGACGGTCAGGCCGTGGCGCATCATCTCGGTGAACAGCCGCGACAGGATCATCGCGTCGGGCGGATTGTTCACCACCATCTCGTCGAACGCGAGCAGGCGGATATCGTCGGCCAGCGCGTCGGCGACTGCGACGACAGGGTCGGGCGTGTCTTTCTGCCGCTCGACGTTCAGGCGCGCATGCACCTCGATCATGAATTCGTGGAAATGGACCCGGCGCTTGCGGCGGATGTCCACGCAATCGGTGAACAGGTCCATCAGCATCGATTTGCCACGCCCGACGCCGCCCCACAGATACAGGCCGCGCGGCGGCTCCGGCTTGCGCCCGGCCAGGCGCCACAGCACGCTTCCCTTGCGGGGACCTGCTTCGAGTTCCTGCGCCAACCGGTCCAGCCGTTCGGCGGCCGATTGCTGCTCGGGATCGGCGCGGAGTTCGCCGGCGGCGACGAGCTCCCGATAGCGGGCTAGGACTTTGCTCAAGGTGTCAGGCGGCGCTCAGAGCGCGCGCTCGGCTTCCATCTTCTTGATCTCGGCGATCGCCTTGGCGGGGCTCAAGCCCTTGGGGCACACGTTCGCGCAGTTCATGATCGTGTGGCAGCGATACAGACGGAAGGGATCCTCCAGCTGGTCGAGGCGCTCGCCGGTCATCTCGTCGCGCGAGTCGGCCAGCCAGCGATAGGCCTGGAGCAGGATCGCAGGACCCAGGAACTTGTCGCTGTTCCACCAATAGCTGGGGCACGAGGTCGAGCAGCACGCGCACAGGATGCACTCGTACAGGCCGTCCAGCTTGTCGCGCTGTTCCGGGGTCTGGAGGCGCTCCTTGCCCGAAGGCGTCGTGGTGACGGTTTGCAGCCACGGCTTGATTGAGTTGTACTGCGCATAGAAGTGCGTGAAATCGGGCACCAGGTCCTTGATCACGTCCATGTGCGGCAGCGGCGTGATCTGGATCTCGCCCTTGATGTCCTCGATCGCAGTGGTGCAGGCCAGGCCGTTGCGGCCGTCCATGTTCATCGAACACGACCCGCAAATGCCTTCACGGCACGAACGGCGGAAGGTGAGCGAGCTGTCCTGCTCGCCCTTGATCTTGATCAGCGCGTCGAGGACCATCGGGCCGCAATCGTCGAGATCGACCTCGAACGTGTCGTAGCGCGGGTTCTCGCCCGAGTCGGGATCATAGCGATAGATCTTGAACTTCTTGACGCGCGCGGCGGCGGCGTCCGCCTTGTGCACCTTGCCCTTGGTGATGCGGCTGTTCTTGGGCAGGCGAAACTCGGCCATTCCGTTGAATCCTTGGACAAACGATATTTGAGGGCGGGCTATGCCTTTCGCATCCGCAGTGCAACCCCATAGGGCACGCAAAGCTCAGGCTTTGTTGGCGAGCACCGCGGGAAGAAGGCCCGGAAAGCGGGCGTTGAAATCCTCGCAGCGAAGGCGATTGATGCGCTCGCGGCCCTCGACGCTGGTCTCCACCAGCCCGGCGGCGCGAAGTACGTTCAAATGATTGGAGATGGTGCTCTTGGGCGTGCCGTCGACGCAGGCGGTGCTGGCATTGAGGGAAGGACAGGCGACCAGCCGGGAAATGATATCCAGGCGCACGGGATCGGCGAGCGCGTGGAGCGCGGCGGCAAGGCTCACATCCTTGAGATCGGGGTGCACCAGGCGATCCATTCCGCCGATATAGGGCAGCTCAGCTGATTCCATAGTTCGGGAATATTGAACTATCCATTTTGCATCCCAGATCAGCGTCCGTCCCGGCGGCCGGCACCTGACCGGCTGGGGAGCGGAGATTGAAATCATGTCGAAGAAACTGGCAGGCAAGCGCGCGTTGGTGACCGGCGGATCGCGCGGAATCGGCGCGGCGATTGCCAGGCGGCTGGCGGCGGACGGCGCCGACGTCGTCATCACCTACGCCGGCAACCATGAGGGCGCGAACGCGACCGTCGCGGCGATCGAGGCCGAGGGCGTGAAGGGCAAGGCGATCCAGGCGGATGCGGCCGACAAGGCGGCCGTCCAGCGATCGGTGGACGAGGCTGCCGCCACGCTGGGCGGGATCGATATCCTGGTCCACAATGCCGGCGTCGCGACCTTCGCCCCGGTGGGGCCCGAGGCGCTGGAGGTGTATGACCGCATCTTCGGGGTGAATGTCGAGGGCGTGCTGGCTGGCACCGCGGCGGCACTGCCGCACCTGGGCGACGGCAGCCGCGTCATCCTGGTAAGCTCGGTCTCGGCCGATACCGCCGGATTTGCCGGCAACAGCGTCTATGCGGCGAGCAAGGCAGCGGTTTCCATGTTCGCCCGCACCTGGGCACACGATCTGGCGCCACGCGGCATCCTGGTGAACGCGATCCAGCCTGGGCCCGTCGACACCGACATGAACCCGGCCGACACCGAGTTCGCCGAGGTGATACGGAGCATGGTCGCGCTCAAGCGCTATGGCCGGCCCGAGGAAATCGCCGGCGTGGCGTCGTTCCTGGCCAGCGACGATGCGACCTACATCACCGGCACGACCATCGATGTGAGCGGCGGCGCGTTCGTCTGACGCTCGGTCCTCCCCCGAAAGGGGGAGGATTTGATCAGATGACGTCGAGCACGAGGCCGAGGTCACGCGCTTCCTCCGCCTCGATATACCAGTTGGAGGGCGCGCGCTTCTGCACCTCCTCGAACGCGATCTTGGAGCCGGCGATCAGGTCGCGGAAGCCCTCTTCCTCTATCCGGATCGAGTGCTCGATCTCGTGGAGATTGGCCTGGAGGCCAGCGATCACGGTCTTGAGCGGCCCTTGGATCGTGACCGTCTTGCTGATGATCCGTTCGTGGATCATGATACGGGTGCCGCGGGTTAGGAAACGCTTGTCTACCGGGAAGCTCGACATGAAGGTGGCGCCGGCGGAATAGACGGCGACCTTGCCCAGGAACAGCGTCTCCCGGCCGGTATATTCGCGCAGCAGCCGAAGCTCGTCGCCCATCAGTCGGGCGACTTCGGGGTCGCCGCCAAGCGTCGATACCGATACGACCAGGGGCCCGTCGGCTGGCGCATTGATCAGCTGCTGCCGGAAATTGGCGTACATGTCGTGATCGACGGGGCCGTGAAGCACGACCTGCGGCAGTGCGAGTAGCGGATAGCGTGTCGCCCGGCTGGTTGCCTCGGCATCCTGGGGAGCGGGCGTCGGGGTGCTGGGCTGCTGAGGATCGGTCATGGCAGCGCAACCCGCCCCGGGGACCATGGGTTCCTTATTGGCGCCAATTAGTTACCCGCCTTGATTGCTTCGGCCGCCGGGCGGCCTGTCGGTGCGCTGGCGCTGCCGGGCATGCGCGCTTCCAATGGCTTTAGCCAACGCGCCACGCGGCTGCCGATCGCGACCTGCGGATTGGACGGGGTAAGGCGGCTGGCCATTTCCCACTCGCCGATCGTGTCGCGCGCTTCCGCGCTCGCGGCCTCCAGAGGCTGCGGCTTGCGAAAGGCACGGTTGATCAGCGCGTCGCCGAAGAAGGTCCAGTCATTCTCGGCCTGGCAGCCAAAGGAGGTGCGCTCCGAAGAAGCGGCAGTGAGGAGCGCCGTGTCCGGGCTGGCGAGCATCGGCACGAAGATGCCCGAATAGCAGGCCGACAGGATCAGCACGCGATTGCGGATGCCGAGTTCGTCGAGGATGGCCCCGAAGCGGGCAGGGGAGAGCACGCCATAGCCCTGGTCGCCGTCGTGATAGGCGAGCCCGACCTGGGCGCCATGGCTGGTGGTATAGAGCACCAGCACGTCCTGATCCTTGTCCATCAGTTCCGCGACGCGGGCGAGCGCGAGGGTGAGCGAGTCCAGGCTGCCATGCGGGAGGTTGTCACCGGCGGTTCCGGTGCTTCCCGCAAGCACCAGCGTGCGGCCGACCGCGTCGAAACGACGCGACAGGACCTTTCCCGCTTCGCGCGCCTCGCGGCCGAACACGGCGTCGCTGTCGAGGGCGACCGAGACGACATAGGCGTCCACCAGGGCTTTGCGCTGCGGGGCCAGGGTGCCGAGCGCGGTGTCCAGCTTGCGATGCTCGGCGAGCAGCCATTTGGCCGAACGGCCGCGTTCGAGCTGCGGTCCCTGCTTCAGCGACTCCCCAATCTCTGCCGGCGTGGAGCCGAGCAGCGGCGGCCAATCCTTACTGTGGGCGGTCTGTGCGGTGGCGGGCAGCGCGAACGCGCTCAGCGCCGCCGTCGCGGCAATGCGTGCAAGAAGAGAAAAGCGCATCGGACTGCCCCCGCTCGTCGAACGGGGGCAGTCTGACTGCGGCTGGAATCAAGTCAAGCCGAGCAGGGGCTAATCCTCACCGAAGGGGGAGGGGTAGTCACCCCAAGCGACACAGCCCGGTCAAGTCGATGTCTCTCAAACTACGTCGGCGAGACAAAGAAAAGGCTCGCTTCCCGATCGAAAGCGAGCCTCTTCATTTAGGCCTAGAGGAAGACTGCTCCCCCGTGCAGATCAGTATACGCGCTTCTTCGGTTCGATATACGCGATGTCGTCGGTCAGCGTATATTCGTGGACCGGGCGGTAATCGATGCGGCTCTCGCCACCCTTGCCGCCCCAGCCATCGAACCAATAGACGGTGTGCTTCATCCACTCGTCGTCGTGACGGTCCGGGAAGTCCTCGTGCATGTGCGCGCCGCGGCTTTCCTTGCGGTTCACCGCCGAACGGATCGTCACCTGCGCCTGGCCGAGCAGATTGTCGAGCTCGAGCGTCTCGATCAGGTCGGTGTTCCAGATCAGCGAACGGTCATTGACGCCCACATCCTGCATCGACGCATAGACCTGGTCCATGTGCTGGATGCCCTCGCGCATCAGCTCGTCGGTGCGGAACACGGCGCAGTGGCGCTGCATCGTCTTCTGCATGTCGCGGCGGATTGCAGAAGTTGGGGTCGCGCCGGCGGCGTAGCGGAAATGGTCGAGCCGGCCGAGCGCCAGTTCTTCCGAGCCCTGCGGCAGCGGGTTGTGCGACGTGTTCGGCTTGACGATCTCGGAAATGCGCTTGCCGGTCGCGCGGCCGAACACCACCAGATCGATCAGGGAGTTCGAGCCCAGGCGGTTGGCGCCGTGCACCGACACGCAGGCCGCTTCGCCGACCGCGAACAGGCCGGGGACAACCGTGTCCGGGCCATCGGCGCCAAGGGTTACGACTTCGCCGTGATAATTGGTCGGGATGCCGCCCATATTATAGTGGACGGTCGGGACCACCGGCAGCGGCTGGCGGGTTAGGTCGACGCCGGCGAAGATCTTGCCGGTTTCGGTTATGCCGGGCAGGCGCTCGTGCAGCACCTTGGCGTCGATATGGTTGAGGTGAAGGTAGATATGATCCTTCTCCTTGCCCACGCCGCGGCCTTCACGAATCTCCATCGCCATCGAGCGCGAGACGACGTCACGGCTGGCGAGGTCCTTCGCGGAGGGGGCATAGCGCTCCATGAAGCGCTCGCCTTCCGAGTTGGTCAGGTATCCGCCTTCGCCGCGCGCACCCTCGGTGATCAGCACGCCCGCGCCGTAGATGCCGGTCGGGTGGAACTGGACGAACTCCATGTCCTGGAGCGGCAGGCCGGCGCGCAGCACCATCGCATTGCCGTCGCCAGTGCAGGTGTGTGCCGAGGTGGCCGACTGATAGACGCGGCCATAGCCGCCCGTCGCCAGCACGACGGCGTGCGAACGGAAGCGGTGGATCGAACCGTCTTCCATGCACAGCGCGATGACGCCGCGGCACACCTTGCCGTTCGGGCCATCCTCCATGATCAGGTCGAGCGCGAAATACTCGATGAAGAAGTCGGCGTCGTACTTCAGGCTCTGCTGGTACAGCGTGTGGAGCATGGCGTGGCCGGTACGGTCGGCCGCGGCGCAGGTGCGCTGCGCGGGCGGGCCGGCGCCCATGTTCTGCATCATGCCGCCGAACGGGCGCTGATAGATCTTGCCTTCGGCCGTGCGGCTGAAGGGCATGCCGGCGTGCTCGAGCTCGTAGACGGCGGCGGGTGCCTCGCGCGTCAGATACTCGATCGCGTCCTGGTCGCCGAGCCAGTCGGAGCCCTTGACCGTGTCGTACATGTGCCAGGTCCAGTGATCCGGGCCCATGTTGCCCAGGCTGGCGGCGATGCCGCCCTGCGCCGCCACAGTGTGGCTGCGGGTCGGGAACACCTTGGTGATGCAGGCGGTCTTCAGCCCGCTTTCGGCGATACCCATGGTGGCGCGCAGGCCCGCGCCGCCGGCGCCGACGACGACCGCGTCATAGGTATGGTCGATGATCTTGTATGCACTCGGCATTACAGCGCCGCTCCGGCCGTGAAGGCCACCTTGAGGATCGAGAAGATCGCGAGCGAGGCCGTCGCGATGGTGAAATACTTCAGCAGGGCCAGCAGCACGAAGCGGGTGTGGTCGTGCTGATAATCCTCGATCACGACGGTCAGGCCGTGATGGAAGTGATAGAACACGCTGACGACCAGCAGGATCAGCGGCACCGCGACCAGGGGCTCGGCGATCCAGCCGGTGAGCGTGGCATAGTCATAGTCCGGCAGCAGCGCGATCGAGACCAGGAACCACAGCACCAGGATCAGGTTCGACCCCGCGCTCAGCTTGTGGTGCCACCAGTCGTCGGCGCCTTCGTGCGCGGAGCCCAGGCCGCGGACGCGGCCGAGTTGCGTGCCGTTACCCAAGGTTCTTCTCCACGATGACGGCCCAGAAGGCGATGGTGAGGACGATCGCGACCACGAAGGTGGCCAGTGCCGAGCGCTTGTTGACGCCCAGCTCGAACGCCGCGCCGGCGTCCATGAACAAGTGCCGCACGCCCGACGCCATGTGCTGGAAGAAGGAAAGCGTCAGTCCGATGCCGAAGATATAGCCCGCCACGTTCAGCTTGCCCGAGTCCAGCGTGAACAGGTCCACGAACGACGCATAGGCTGCCGGGCCCGATGCCATCGCGCTCAACCACCACACGAACAGGATGGTGCCGACCGTCGCCATGCCGCTGCCCGTGGCGCGGTGGACGATCGAAACCGCCATGTGCGGTCCCCATTTCCAGATCGAGAGGTGCGGCGATAATGGGCGCGCCGTATTGCGGACGTTGGCCAAGGGTATTCCTTTCGGGTCGACGGCGCTTCCTTAATCCGGCGGGCACGGGATGCAAGCACGCATGCGCGGCGCGCCCGGCTGACTAACCGCGCCTTAACCACTTCATCTCCATAAGGAAGGCCAGGCGGGCCGCTTCCTCGGGGGCCGTGCAAGAGGACTGTGCGTACCGTGTTATCGATTGAAGACCTTCCGGCACCGGGCACGACGAGCGCTAGGATCGACTTGCGTTCGCGTTTGCGCGTGTTCGATCCCGAAGGCTCGCTGCCGGAGTCGGCCAAGGCGCTGTGGGAAGTGCTCGCGCCCGAGATCCGCGCGGTGTCCGAAGCCTATTGCCGGCAATGGCAGCTTTGCGCCGCCGGAAACCGCGGCTGGGCGCCTGGTAATATCGAGGACATGATCGACGCAGGCATCGTGTTCCAGCGCGACCGGCTTCTGGACGTGGGCGGGCCGGTCTGGGTCGAGGGTGCCGCGGCGCATGTCGCCCAGGCATTTGCCGCCGGCGTCCAGCCAATGGCGCTGCTGTCGATGATCAGCGCAGGCGACCGCGCCGCCCTGCAAATCTTGCTGCGCCATCTGGACCCGCACGACACCCGCGCCGCCGAGCTGATCGACACGCTGATGCGGCTGTCGGCGCTTCAAGCCGACATTTCCGTCGAAATTCACAATTCATACCGCGGTCACGGCACCCATTTCGCGCGCGAGCGGCTTGCCGCCGATCTGCGCGACTCGATCGGCGCGACCGTCGAGGAGGCTTCGCGCGAAGGCGAGCAGCTCCGGGCCCAGGCCGTGCAGACCTCCGCCTCGGCGCGCGGCATGCTGGGCAAGGCATCCGAAGTCGCCGCGGCCGCCGAGCAGTCGGCAGTGGCCATGCGCGAAGCCGCCCAAACCGCCGCCGGTCTGATCCGCGCGATCGAGGAGGCCCGCAATGAAGTCGAGGCCGCCGCCGACATCGCGACCCGCGCTTCGAGCCAGGCCGGCGCCGCCGTCGGCATGTCCGAGACCCTGAGTGATCACGCCAAGTCGATTGAATCGATCCTGGGCCTCATCCGCGACATCGCCGGCCAGACCAATTTGCTGGCGCTCAACGCCACCATCGAAGCGGCACGCGCAGGGGACGCCGGCCGCGGCTTCGCGGTGGTGGCACAGGAAGTGAAGAGCCTCGCCAGTCAGACCGCGCGCGCCACCGATGACATCGCCGCCAAGATTGCAGCCATTCAGTCGGCAACCCGCTCGACCGTGGAGACCAACGCCTCGATCCGCTCGACCGTCACCGAAGTTCAGGACAGCGCCCAGCGCATCCGCGCGGCAATGGAAGTGCAGGCGCAAACGGTCACCGCGATCACCGCGGCGGTCGACGAGACCGCCCTGGCAGCCGATTCCATGTCCGCGACCATCGGCGCCATCCGGGAGGATACCGAGTCCGTCGCTTCGAAGATCGATCGGGTGGGGCAGGGCTTCGCTGCGCTGTATGCGCAACTGGAAACGTTAAAGGGCAGCGCGGGCGACATCATCGCCAAAGTCGCGGCCTGAGGGGGGAGAGAACGGGTGTTCGACAATCAAGCTGCCTTGGAGATGGGGCGCAACACGATCGGTACCGTCGCCGACTATGACTGGGATGGGGCGATCACGAAGGGCTGCGCCGAGATCGCGCAGCTGCTTGCCGACGATCACGAGCGCATCGCCGAGGGTTTCTGGACGCACTTCCTGGAACAGCCCTTCTTCCGCAATCTTCGCGACGGCTTCGACGAACAGCGCCTTAGCGCGCTTCGTGCCCTGAGCGCGCGGTACAGCCGGGTGCGCTTCGAGCAGCCGTTCAGCGATGAATGGATGCAGATGGCGCTCTACCATGCGGACTATGCATACCGCATGCGGGTGCCGGCTTACACAATGCTGGCCGGCTTCGCGAACACCGCCAGCCTCACTATGGCGACCCTGGCCGAAAAGGTCGGCGACGACCCCGACCGGCTCCGCCGCCTGTGCGACACGGTCAGCCGCATCGGGCTGGTCGAGACCAACCTGATGGCGATGCATGTCGGCATGCTGGGTGCCGAGCGGAGCATCAGCAAGCGCCGCGAGCGCTCGACCGAGTTCCGCGACCTTATCGGCAATTCGATC
Organism: Sphingomonas sp. IC-56; assembly: GCF_021043375.1. Classification (GTDB taxonomy): domain Bacteria; phylum Pseudomonadota; class Alphaproteobacteria; order Sphingomonadales; family Sphingomonadaceae; genus Sphingomonas. The sequence goes on along the minus strand of NZ_JAJNDV010000002.1, from coordinate 93,009 downwards.
CTGAGCGCCACCGAGGCCGGGAACCGCATCCGCGTGCAGGCGCAGGGCGCATCGAGTTCGGCGCGCGGCATGTTGGGCAAGGCGTCGGAAGTCGCCGCAGCCGCCGAACAGTCGGCGGTGGCGATGCGCGAAGCTGCGCAGACGGCAGCCGGCCTGATCCGCGCGATCGAGGATGCGCGCACCGAAGTCGAGGCCGCAGCCGACATCGCCACGCGCGCTTCGAGCCAGGCCGGCGCCGCCGTCGGCATGTCGGAGACGTTGAGCGAGCACGCCAAATCAATCGAGTCGATTCTGGGGCTGATCCGCGACATCGCCGGCCAGACCAATTTGCTGGCGCTCAACGCAACCATTGAAGCGGCGCGTGCTGGGGACGCCGGCCGCGGCTTCGCGGTCGTGGCGCAGGAAGTGAAGAGCCTCGCCAACCAGACCGCACGCGCCACCGACGATATCGCCGCCAAGATCGCCGCGATCCAGTCCGCGACGCGTTCCACCGTGGACACCAATGCCTCGATCCGCTCAACCGTGACCGAAGTGCAGGAGAGCGCCAATCGCATCCGCACCGCGATGGAAGTGCAGGCGCAGACGGTGACGGCCATCACTGCGGCGGTGGACGAGACTGCGCTTGCCGCGGATTCGATGTCGGCGACCATCGGCGCGATCCGTGAGGATACCAAGACGGTCACGTCAGAGATCGACACGCTTCAGCGCGACGTGGCGGAGGTCGACGACCGCCTGGTCCAGTTGCGCGACGCCGCCGATAGTTTTTCGACCTCGGTCGAGGCCTGACGCTTCCGCCTGCCCGGCCTTGCGGCTAGGGCAGGCGGATGACGAACATCCTGCTCACCGGCAGCAGCCGAGGCATCGGCGCCGCTATCGCGCAAAGCCTTACGGGTGACGGCCTGCGGCTTATCGGCCATGGCACCACCAGCGGCATTCCCGCCGACTTCTCCGATGCCGCAGCGCCCCGGGCGTTGTGGGAAAAGGCGTTGTCGGCGCTGGACGGGCGCATCGACGTTCTGATCAACAATGCCGGCGTGTTCGAAAGCAACCCGCTGGACCTCGACCATGACGATTGGGTGGCCGGGTGGGATCGCACCATGCGGATCAACCTGACCGCTTCGGCCGAATTGTGCCGGCTGGCCGTTCGCCATTGGCAGGCGGAGGGGCGGCCCGGCCGCATCGTCAACGTCGCCAGCCGCGCGGCCTATCGCGGCGACAGCCCGGCGCATTGGCACTATGCGGCGTCCAAGGCCGGCATGGTCGCGATGACCAAGTCGATCGCGCGTGGCTATGCCGCACAGGGCATCCTCGCCTTCGCGATCTGCCCCGGCTTCACCATGACGGGCATGGCCGAAGACTATCTGGCGAGCCGTGGCGGCGACAAGCTGCTGGCGGACATCCCGCTCGGACGCGTTGCCGCGCCCGAGGAGATCGCCGTACTGGCCCGCTTCTGTGCGTTGCAGGCGCCGCCCTCGATGACCGGCGCCGTGCTCGACGCCAATGGAGCCAGCTATGTCCGTTGAGCTCTCGGCGACAGCGCAGCCCGACAGTTGGCGCACCAGCTTCCCTTGCACCCGTGCAGAGGCCGAGGCGATCGACGCTGCCGAAGTGCCGCTCGACGCGGTGCTGATGACGACCGAGGAAGTGGAGGACGACCGGGAGCGGTGGCGCCTGGACGCCTATACCGATGCCGAACCGGACGCCGCGATGCTGGCTGCGCTGCGGGCGCTGGTGCCGAGCGCGGGCGACGTGCCGCCGGAGATCGTGGCACTTTCGCCGGAAGATTGGGTGGCGCTCAGCCAGGAAGGGCTTGAGCCGATCCGCGAGGGCCGGTTCGTGGTGCACACCAGCGCCCACCCGGTCGAGCCGCCCGCGGGCGGGCGCGCGTTCCTGATCGACGCCGGACGCGCGTTCGGCACAGGGCACCATGCGACGACCTCGGGGTGCCTCGCCATGCTCGACCGCATGGCCGACCGGAACTTCGCGAAGGTGATCGATATCGGCACCGGCACCGGCCTGCTGGCCTTTGCCGCCGCCGAGCTGTGGCCGAATGCTGCCGTCACCGCGACGGACATCGATCCGCACGCCGTCGAGGTCACCCGCGAGAATGGCGAGCGCAACGGGATCAAGCCGATTGAGCTGATCGTGGCAGACGGCGCGCTCAACGACGCGATCACCGCCCACGCGCCCTACGACCTGCTGATCGCCAACATTCTGGCCGGGCCTTTGGTGTCGATGGCGCCGGAGGTGGCGGCGATCGCCGACGTGGGGGCCACGATCGTCCTCGCCGGACTGCTGGAGACGCAGCGCGAGCAAGTGGTGGCGGCGTTCCAGGGATGCGGTTGCACCTTGGAAGAAATGGACCGTCGCGGGGACTGGACGATCCTGCGCCTGACCGCTGGCGCCACCCGCTACGTGCCGAATACGCCGCCAAACCCCAAGGGCCGCGACGGCTGGGCGCTGGATATCTGACCTGCGCCCCTAGCTGTTCCCCGGCGAAGGCCGGGGCCCAGCTTCGGGCTAACCCCGCGCGGGTAGGCCGTCCTCTCGGCTGCCTGGCAGCTGGGCCCCCGCCTCGCCGGGGAACAGCTAACGGGAATGCTTTACCCCTTTGCCTTGCCCAGCGCGTATTCCTGCGTGCCGCGTGTGATCACGTCGTCCTCCGGCAGGATCTCCGCGACCGCGATGTCCGGCATCTGCAACAGCTCGCCATAGAGCGGCGCGAAGTCGGTCTCGATCGTGAGGCGCAGCAGTTCGTCGAAGCTCGGGATCACGAAGTAGTTCTGCTGGAAGTCGTCGATGCGATACTCGGTGCGCATGACGCGCGGCAGGTCGAAGCGGATGCGGTTGGGGCTGTCGCTCTCCAGCGCAAAGCGGCTCTCGGCCGAACTCGACACGATGCCGGACCCGTAGATGCGCAGGCCTTCATCCTCCTGCACCAGCCCGAATTCCACGGTGTACCAGTAGAGCCGCCCAAGCTGCTTCAGCGCGCCGAGCTCCAGCGCCCGATTGCCGCCGCGGCCATAGGCCTCCAGATAGTCGGCGAATACTGGGTCGGCGAGCATCGGCACATGCCCGAACACGTCGTGGAAGACATCGGGTTCCTGGATATAGTCGAGCTGGTCGGGGCGCCGGATGAAGTTGCCCGCCACGAACCGGCGGTTCGCCATATGGTCGAAGAACACGTCGTCCGGGACCAGCCCGGGCACCGCGATGACCTGCCAGCCGGTCAGCTTCATCAGCCGTTCGGACAGTTCCTCGAAATTGGGAATGCCCGACTCGGAAAGCTTTAGCGCCTCAAGGCCCTTCAGATACGCCTTCGACGCGCGGCCGGGCAGCAGCTTCGCCTGGCGCTCGAACAGCGTGTCCCAGGTGGCATGTTCCTCGGGCGTGTACGCATCCCACCGCTGCGGGATCGTCCAATCGGCCGATGCGCCCTCGGGCGGGCGGTCCAATACGTGCGTTTCGTCTGCCATGACGGCAGCATAGCATGGCGCCCGGCGCGGGTGGAAGCGTGCCGGCGGCCGGCCGATCAGTCGGGCGTGGAAGCGCGGTAGCCGTCATAGCTCTCGCACGTCTCGGGACGCTTGCGGCATTCCTTCTCGTGCTTGCGCCGTTCCTTGCCCTCGCGCGCTTCCTTTTCGCGCATCTTGCGGCCGTAGTTGCGGTCGGACTCTTCCTGGCTGGTGGTGGTCCAATCGACCACCTGGCTGCCCGCCTTCACCGGCAGGGTGGCGACGTCCCAGGCGGTCTTGGCGATGCAGCCCGACAGGAGCGGCAGCGCGAGCAGGAGGGGGAGGGTCAGTTTACGCATGGACGGCACCTTCACGATGGGCGTGCAGCCATGGCGGAACTGCGCGCGGATACGCCTTATAGCGGATAATCGGTGAAAAAGCCTCTCACGCCAAGCCCGATGAAATAGCGGTTCGCGGGGTCCGCCGCGCCATGCTTCGTCGGGCGCCCTGCTGCGCCATCTCGCCACGGAACTCGCCTTTGGGTAGGGCGCTATGCCGCGGATGCAGTGGGAGCGAGGCAGTGGCGGATAACGACAGCGTGTTGGCGGCCGCGCGTGCCTGGAGCGGCGCTCGTATGGCGCTTGCCACGGTGGTCTCCACCTGGGGATCGGCACCCCGGCCGCGCGGCAGCCACATGCTGGTGCACGAGGATGGGAGGTTCGAAGGGTCGGTCTCGGGCGGCTGCGTCGAAACCGATATCCTGGCGACCGCTGCGGACGTGATCGCGGGCGCGCCGGCGGTCGTGAAGCGCTACGGCGTGGCCGATGACGCTGCCTGGGAAGTCGGTCTGCCATGCGGCGGCGAGATTGCCGTGCTGGTTCAGCCCGTTTCTAGGGAGGGCTTTCCTCCCGATCTGTTCGACGCGATCGAAGCCGCACGCACCGCTGGCACGCCGTTGGACGTCGCGACCGACTTCGCCAGCGGCCGCAGCGCACCCGGCTCGGCGGGGAATTTCGTCAACCGCTATGATCCGCCGCGCCGGCTGATCATCGTCGGCGCGGTGCAGATCGCGCAGACGCTCGTCGGATTGGCCCGCGAACTCGGCATCGCGACCACGGTGGTCGATCCTCGCGCGCGGTTCCTGACGCCGGAGCGCTTTGCGGGCGTGACGCTGGACGACCGCTGGCCCGATGAAGCGGTGGCCGCGCTCAGGCCGGACGCAGCGACGGCGGTGGTCACGCTGAGCCATGATCCCAAGATCGACGACGATGCCCTGGCCGCCGCGCTGCGCCACTCGACCGGCTATATCGCTGCGCTCGGATCGCGCCGCAGCCACGCCGCTCGGCTGGAACGGCTGAGTGCCGCGGGCTTCGGCTCGTCCGACCTGGAGCGCATCGAGGGGCCGGCGGGTCTCAGTATCGGCGCGATCGGGCCTGCCGAAATCGCCCTGTCGATCGCCGCCGCCATGGTGAAGCGCTTCCATGCTGTCGCCTGAGCGCACCGCGCTGGTGCTGCTGGCGGCGGGGCGGTCGCAGCGTTTCGGCGTCTACGAGAAGCTGGCCGAACCCTTTTTGGGCAAACCGCTGGGCTTCCATGTCGTGACCGCACTGGAGGACATCCCGTTCAGCATGCGCTTCGCCGTGGTCTCTGGCACGGTGCTCGACTTTGCCGCGCGCGGGTATCGGGTGGTCCGCAATCCTGATCCTTCCCTAGGTCAGGCGCGCTCGCTGGCGCAGGGCGTGGCGGCAGCGCGCGATGCGGGGGCGCAGGCCGTACTGGTGGCGCTGGCGGACATGCCGCGCGTCACCGCCGCGCATGTGCTGCGCCTGTTCGATGCGTCCGAGGGGGCAGATACGCTGGTCGCGTCGAGTGATGGGGTGAAGCCCTGTCCACCGGCGCTATTCGGGGCTGACTGGTTTGCGGCGCTGATGGAGTTGAAGGGAGACCAGGGGGGGCGGGAGCTGATCCAGGGCGGGCATCATGTCGTGACCAGCCCGGCGGAACTGGTGGACATTGATACGCAGGCGGATCTGGAGGCGTTGCGGGAGCTGCGTGCCGGGTGACACCGCGTTTCTTCTCCTGTTGCCCCGACCTTGAGCCGGGATGACGAGGGCGCATTTCTGCGTTCTGCTATTCGTGCCGTAGCGCGTCGATGGGGTTGAGGCTGGCGGCGCGGCGAGCGGGGAAATAGCCGAAGACGATGCCGATCAGCGCCGAGATCAGGAAGGCGATCACGTTGATCTGGGGTTCGAACATGAACTCCACTTGCATCAGCGGGGCGAGGCCGAGCACCACAAGCTGGGCGACCACCAGACCCACCAGCCCGCCCAGGCATGACAGCACCACGGCCTCCATCAGGAACTGCATCAGCACTTCGCTCGCGACCGCGCCGATCGCCAGGCGGATGCCGATCTCACGCGTGCGTTCGGTGACCGACACCAGCATGATGTTCATGATGCCGATGCCGCCGACCACCAGGCTGATCGCGGCGACGGCGGTAACGATCTGGGTCAGCAGGGTGGTGATGCCGGTGAGCGTCTGGCTGATCTGGGCGGTGTCGAAGATGTTGAAATCGTCTTCCTTGCCACCCGTGATGCGGCGGCGTTCGCGCAGCACCTGGCTGATCGATGCCTGGACCTGTTGCCCGTCATAGGCGGGATCGACGCCGACCAGCATCAGGCGGATGTCGCGATTGCCGGTGAAGCGGCGCTGCACCTGCTTGATCGGCATGATGACGACGTCGTCCTGATCGCCGAAGCCACCTTGGCCGCGGGTGGACAGCACGCCGATGATGTCGCACGAGATGCCGTTGACGCGCATGCGCTCACCCACCGCTTCGCCGCCGCGGAAGAGGTTGGTGCGGATGGTGTTGCCGATGATGCAGACCGCCTTGCCGGCCTGCTCCTCCTGCCGGTTGAACGTGCGGCCCGAGACCAGCGGCCAGGGCTGGACGCGGAAGAAGGCGTTGGTGGTGCCGTTGATCGTCGTAGACCAGTTCGCACCCTGATAGATCACGGTGCCTGTCGACTGGGCTTGGGGCGCGACGGCGGTAACGGCGGCCACCTGCTGGGCGACCGCGTCAACGTCCTCCTGCTTGAAGTCGGGCGGGCGCGGGCCGCCGCCGCCGCGGCCGAAGCCCTGGCCCGGGCGAATTTGGAGGATATTGGTCCCGAGACTGGCGACCTGCGCCTGCGCGGCCTTGGTCGTGGCCTGGCCCAGCGTGACCATCGCCACCACCGCAGCGACGCCGATGATGATGCCTAGCGTGGTCAGGAACGAGCGCAGCTTGTGCCGAAATATCGAGCGCACCGCGAGGAGGAAGGTGGTGCCGAACATCAGGAAAGCCTCTCCCCCGAAGGGAGGGGCTTTAGGTGGTGCTTGGGCCTCACGCGACCACCTCGCCCGGGCGATGAGCAGTGTCGATGCGTTCGACCAGGCCGTCCTTGAAGTGAATCAGGGTACGGGCAAACTCGGCCATGTCGGGTTCGTGGGTGACCATCAGCACGGTGATGTTGCTCTCTCGGTTGAGTGAGGTCAGCAGCTGCATGATCTCCACCGAGCGTTCGGAATCGAGATTGCCGGTGGGCTCGTCGGCGAGCAGTACGTCGGGGTTGGTGACAATCGCGCGGGCAATGGCGACGCGCTGTTGCTGGCCGCCGGAGAGTTCGGCCGGGGTGTGGTCCCACCATTCCTTGAGGCCGACCTTGTCGAGCGCGGCCAGTGCCATTTCGCGGCGCTCCTTTTTCGGATCGCCGCGATAGAGCAGGGGAAGCTCTACATTCTCCAGCGCGCTGGTGCGGGCGAGCAGATTGAACCCCTGGAACACGAAGCCGAGATATTTGCGGCGCAGCAGCGCGCGCTCGTCGCGGCCCAGTCGCTCCACATGCACGCCGCGGAACAGGAACTCGCCGCCTGTGGGCACGTCGAGGCAGCCCAGGATGTTCATTGTCGTCGACTTGCCTGAGCCTGACGGGCCCATCACCGCCACGAAGTCCCCCGCCGCAATGTCGAGGTCGACACCCTTGAGCGCCTGAAACGCCGTGGGGCCTTCGCCATAGACCTTGGTCACGCGGCGCAAGCGGATGATGGGATCAGCCGCCACGCTGGCCTCCTCCACCGGCGCCGCCGCCACCGCCGCCCTGGCGCCGCTGACCGCCGCCGCCTCGTGGGCCGGTGGCGCCGGTGGCGAGTTGGCCGGTGATTACCTTCATGCCCGGCTTCAGATCGCCGCCGGTGATTTCGGTGACGGTGCCGTTGGTGTCGCCAATGGTGACCTGGATCGGCTGGGGCTGGTTTTCGGCGCCCAGCACATACACGGTCTGCCCCGAGCCACGGGTTACGCCGGCGGACTTTTGTGCGTCGTTGCCACGGCGGGGCCGGCGCGGCGTCAGCGCGCCGGCGATGCCGCCCCGACCCCCGCTGGCGCCTGGACCCTCGCCTGCCGCGCTCGGCGTGAAGCGCAGCGCGGCGTTCGGCACCAGCAGGACGTTGGGCTTGGCGCGGGTGACGATCTCGGCCGTTGCGGTCATGCCCGGGCGTAGCTGCTGGTCGGCATTGGCGACGCTGAGCGTGGCGGCATAGGACACCACCTGGCCCGTGGTGGTGCCGGTGCTCGCCGTCGTGCTGGCGCTCGCCGCTTGGGCGGACAGGTTGGAGCCGAGGTCGACGCGGGTGATGGTTGCGGGGAAGGTCTTGCCGGGGAAGGCGTCCACCGTGAAGCTGGCGATCTGACCCTGCTTCACCGAGCCGACATCGGCTTCGTCGATCGCGACCTGAAGCTCCATGGCGGACAAGTCCTCGGCGATTACGAACAGGGTGGGCGTATTGAACGAAGCCGCCACGGTCTGGCCGGCATCGATTTGGCGCGCGAGGACCACGCCGTTGACGGGCGAGCGGATGACGGCCTTGTAGCGGCGGGTCTCGGTGGAGGAGAGCGCGGCGCGGGCGGAGACGACCTGGGCTTGCGCAGCCTTGAGCGCCGCGATGGCGCGCTGAACGGCGGCGCGGGCCTGCTCCATTTCGACCTTGGCCGGCACGCGACCGCTCGACAGGCGGCTGACTTCCTGCAGGCGCGACAGTTGCGCCTGGCTTTCGGCGACCGTGGCCTGGGCCTGAGCGACCTGCGCCTGGTTGGCGCCGAGCTGGGCGCGGCCCTGAGTGATTTCATCATCGAGCTGTGAGGTGTCGAGCACGGCGAGCGGCTGACCCTTCACGACGCGGTCGTTGACGTCGACGCTGACGGTCTCGATCAGGCCGGAGAGCTCGGAGCCGACCTGCACCTGGTTGGTGGGCGCGAGCTTGCCGGTGGCTGAGACGGTGACGGTAAGGTTGCCGCGCTCGGCTTCTTCGGTCGAATATTGCGTTTCGGTCGCGCCGCCGAACACGCAGCGCGAAAGCAGGAGCGCGAGGCCCACCACGACGACCGCGACGATGATCCATTTCAGCCAGCGTCGCCACCAGGGGCGGGCGGGCGTGCCCAGAAAATCGTTTAAGTTCTGGTTGGGATCAGTTGCCATTGGCGGTGCTGCCTGTGGTGAGGGCTTGAGGCGTGGTGCTGCCGTCCCAGCCGCCGCCGAGCGCAAGGTAGAGCTGGATCAGCGCCGTGGACTGGTCGGAGCGGGCCTGGGTGAGGCCGTTCTGTGCCGAGAGCAGCTGGTTCTCGGCCTGATTGAGGGTGGTGAAATCGGTGAGGCCCGAGCGGTACTGGACGCGCGCGAGGATCGCCTGGTTGGACGCGGCGTCCAGCGCCTCGCGGAAATCGGCTTCGCGGCGCTGCGCCGTTTGCAGGGCAACGATCGCGTTCTCGATGTCCTCGAGCGCGGTGAGCACGGTTTGCTTGTAGGTGAGAAAGGCGCTGTCTGCTGCCGCGCGGGCGCTGCGCACCTGGCTGCGGTTGCGGCCGGCGTCGAAGATGGTCTGCGCGACATTGGCGAAGAGGCGGCCGGTGAGCACGTCGAACAGCGAGCTGAGCGTGGCGGAGCCTGCGTCGATGCTGCCGCCGATCGCGAAAGCCGGGTAGAGTTGGGCCTGGGCCACGCCGATCTGTGCGGTGGCCGAGGCGAGGTTACGTTCGGCGGCGCGAAGGTCGGGGCGCTGACGCAGCGCGTCGGCGGGGATGCCGGCGGCGACACTTTGCGGGCCGTTGGGGATGGGCTTCACTGCGGCAAGCTCGGCCTTGAGCGCGCCGGGCGCCTGGCCAGTCAGGACGCCAAGCCGCGAGACGAAGCCGTTATAGTTCGCCTCCAGCGTGGGGATGGTGGCGGCGGTCTGGGCACGCTGCGCGCGGGCCTGTTCCTGATCGAGTGTTGAGACGAGGCCGGCTTGTACGCGCCACTGGGCAATCTGGAGATTGTCGTCCTGCAGGGCTAGTGCGGAGCGAGCGTTGGCGAGCTGGGCCTGCGCGGCACGGGCCAGCACATAATTGCGCGCGGTTTCCGCCTCGACCGAGATCAGCACGGAGGCGACGTCAAAGCCCGCGGCGGCATAGCCCGCCTGCGCTGACTCCACGCCGCGCCGGACGCCGCCGAAGACGTCGAGCTGGTAGGTCGCATCGAGGCCGAGCGAGAAGTTGTCGCTCGCCCCTCGCGAAAAGGAAGTGACCGTTCCATCGGGCAGCGTCACGGTCGTGCTGCCGCCGCGCAGCGGCTGGTTGCGGGTATAGCCGCCCGAGGTGGAAAGGCTGGGAAGCAGGGAGGCGCGGGCCTGTACCAGCGACTCCCGCGCCTGGCGGAGGCGCGTGACGGCCTGCGCCACGTCGAGGTTCGCCGCCGAAGCGCGCTGGACGAGCGATGCCAGCTGCGGGTCATCGAACTTTTCCCACCACCGCGTCAGGTCTTCGCGCACACGCTGGTCCGCGGCGACCGAGAAGCTTTGCGGAACGCCCAACTCGGCCGCGCCCTGCGGGCGATAGTCGCGATCGACCGAACAGGCGGCGAGCGGCACGGCGACCGCCAGAAGGGAGACCAAGGGGCGATAAGCCATAGCTCGGTAGATGGTTCGCACGCGATTCGGTTCCATGGAATTGTTGTCGCAAATTGTCGCAGCCTTCTGGATTGATCCTGCGCAGCAAGTCCGGCAGCTTCCCCAAATGCATCGAAGGGAGACCAGCTTTGTTGCTGCCACTGTTGGCTCTGCTGATCACGCCCCTAGTGCAGGCAGACCTCTCGCCGCTTGATCCGCCACCTGCGGGCAAGGCCCGGCTGGTGTTCTTTCGCTCCGGAACCTTCGCCTATGGCGGGCGGGGCTGCTCGGCCTATGTCGAGCGTGAACGCGTGGGCCAGCGCGTCGCCGAACTCGGGCGCAGCCAATATGCGGTGTATGATGCGGAACCGGGCGCGCGGCTGCTTTCGGGGTCGAAGCGCCTGAAGCAGCCTATTGTCATGGAGCTTGCCGCGGGCAGCACCACCTTTGTCCGGTGCGAGGTAGCGGGCATTGCCGGGCATTCGCGGCTGATGCCAGCCCATCGGTCGGAGTTTGAGCACTATGCGCCTGGACTCGACCCGGCGCGTTGAGCGCTTTGCTTGCGAAGGCCGTGTTCCTCGACCTAGAACCCGGGCCAAGGAGAATGAAGCCATGGCCGACCTGTACCCTGTATCCGAAGAATGGGCGCGGCGCGCTCGCGTGGATGCGGCGGGATATGACCGGCTATATGGCCGCAGCATCGCCGATCCCGGCAGTTTCTGGCTGGAGCAGGCGCGGCGGCTGGACTGGATCAAGCGGCCCGAGATCGCCGGCGACTGGTCGTTCCACGAGGATGATTTCCATATCCGCTGGTTTGGCGATGGAAAGCTGAACGTTGCCGCCAATTGCATCGACCGGCATCTGGCGAAGCGCGGCAACGAAATTGCGATCATCTGGGAGCCGGACGAGCCGGCGGAAGAACCGCGGCGCTATACCTATCGCCAGCTGCACGAAGAGGTTTGCCGTTTCGCCAACGTGCTGAAGGCGCAGGGCGTTGCCAAGGGCGATCGCGTGACGATCTATCTGCCGATGATCCCCGAAGCGGCCTTCGCGCTGCTGGCCTGTGCGCGGATCGGCGCGGTCCATTCGGTGGTGTTTGGCGGATTCTCGCCTGAAGCGTTGGCGGGGCGGATTACCGATTGCGACAGCAAGGTGGTGATCACCGCGGACGAAGGCCGGCGCGGCGGCAAGCGCGTGCCGCTGAAGACCAATGTCGATGCGGCGGCCGCGCAGGCGCCAGCGATGGAGACGGTTATCGTCATCCGCGCGACCGGCGGCGAAGTGCCGATGCAGGAAGGGCGCGACGTCTGGTACCATGAAGCGGCGGCCGATGTGGCGGCCGAGTGCCCGCCCGAGCCGATGGGCGCGGAGGATCCGCTGTTCATCCTCTACACCTCGGGTTCGACCGGAAAGCCCAAGGGCGTGCTCCATACCAGCGGCGGCTATCTGCTGTGGGCGAGCCTGACGCACGAGCTGGTGTTCGATTATCGGCCGGGTCAGGTCTATTGGTGCGCGGCAGATGTCGGCTGGGTGACCGGGCACAGCTATATCGTCTATGGCCCCCTATCGAATGGCGGCACCACGCTGATGTTCGAAGGCGTGCCGACCTGGCCGGATGCGTCACGCATGTGGCAGATCGTCGACCGGCACAAGGTCGAGATCCTCTACACCGCGCCGACGGCGCTGCGGGCACTGATGCGCGAAGGCGACCAGTATGTCACCGCCACGTCGCGCGCGTCGCTGAAGGTGCTTGGGTCGGTCGGCGAGCCGATCAACCCTGAGGCGTGGCGCTGGTACCATGACGTGGTGGGCGAGGGGCGCTGCCCGATCGTCGACACATGGTGGCAAACCGAGACTGGCGGACACCTGATCACGCCGCTGCCCGGCGCGACCGCGCTGAAGCCGGGTTCGGCGACGTTGCCGTTCCCAGGCGTGGATCCGCAGATCGTGGATGCGCAGGGCACCGTGCTGCACGGCGCGACCGAGGGCAATCTGGTGATCGCGCGGAGCTGGCCCGGGCAGATGCGCACGGTGTGGGGCGACCATGCCCGCTTCTTCCAGACCTATTTCAGCACCTACCCAGGCAAGTACTTCACCGGGGATGGGTGCCGGCGCGACGAGGATGGCTATTACTGGATCACCGGCCGCGTCGACGATGTCATCAACGTGTCGGGGCATCGCATGGGCACTGCCGAAGTCGAGTCCGCGCTGGTGCTGCACCCCAAGGTTGCCGAGGCTGCGGTGGTGGGGATGCCGCACGACGTGAAGGGGCAGGGCATCTATGCCTTTGTCACGCTGAACGCCGGGGTAGAGGCGTCCGACGAACTGCGTGGGCAGCTGCGTGACTGGGTCCGCAAGGAGATCGGGCCGATCGCGACGCCCGATGCTTTGCAGTTCGCGCCGGGGCTTCCCAAGACGCGGTCGGGGAAGATCATGCGGCGGATTTTGCGCAAGATCGCAGAGGGCGATGTGAGCAATTTGGGGGATACCAGCACATTGGCGGATCCTGGGGTGGTCGACTATCTGGTAGACGCGTACCAGGGGCGTGGCTGAGCGGCGACGCCCCGCCCTAAGTCTTTCAACGGACACGGAAAGATTGCGATTGCGGAGCGCTACGCCAAGCGTTAGCCTCCCCTAACACACCTTAGGGTAGGGGGAATCGTACGTGATTGCTAAGCGATTGATTTTGTTGGCCGGAAGCGCGCTGATGACGCTTTCGGCGCCTGCGCTGGCGCAGACCGCGACCGCGCAAAAGGCGCCGCGTTATGGCAGTTTCGGCGTCGATCTGAGCGCGCAGAAGCCCGGCGTGAAGCCCGGCGACGATTTCTGGACCTTCGCCAATGGCGGCTGGGCAGACCGCGTCCAGATCGCGCCCGACCGCGCATCGGCAGGGTTCGGCACGCAGCTGTCGATCGAAGCCGAGCAGAATGTCCGCGGCATTCTGGACGACATGGCGAAGAACCCCGGCGCGTACGGCGCGACCGGCCGCCAGGTCGGCGACTTCTACGCCAGCTGGATGGATGAAGCCGGGATCGAGGCCAAGGGCACCGCACCGCTCAAGCCCTATCTCGCGCGCATCAACGGCGTGAAGAACCTGACCGACCTCCAGGTGCTGTTCGCCAGCGTCGGCTATGCCTCGCCGGTGGAAGTGGGGATCATCCCCGATCTGGCCGACCCGACGCGCTATACCGCGATGACGGGCCAGGGCAGCCTGGGCATGCCGCGCGACTATTATCTGGAAGCGGGCGAAAAGTTCGACGGGTTCCGCAAGGCGTACCGTGCCTATATCCAGCGCGTTCATGAGCTGGCCGGCATCCCGAACGCCAGCGCCAAGGCTGACGCGATCTTCGCGCTGGAGGCGACGCTGGCCAAGTCGCAATGGTCGCCGACCGAGAGCCGCGACATCGCCAAGCTCAACGATCCGCAGTCGATCGCGGGCCTGGAGAGCAAGGCGCCGGAATTCGACTGGGCATTGATGCTCAAGACCGCCGGCGTCGACAAGGCGCCGACGATCATCATGGGCCAGAACACCGCCGTGGCCGCGGCGGGCAAGATCCTGGTGACGACGCCGCTTCAGACTTGGAAGGATTATCTCGCCTATCGCTTCGTCAGCGATCATGCGCAGTTCCTGCCCAAGGCGTTCGATCAGGCGCGCTTCGACTTTTACTCCACGACGCTGAGCGGCGTGCAGGTGCAGCGCGAGCGCTGGAAGCGCGGCGTGCAGATGGTCAACGGATCGCTGGGCGAGGCCGTCGGCCAGATCTATGTCGCCAAGTATTTCCCGCCGGCATCGCAGAGCCAGATGAGCGAGCTGATCGAGAATCTGCGTGCGGCCTATCAGGAGCGCATCCAGGGTTCGAGCTGGATGGACCCGGCGACCAAGACCGCGGCGCTGGCCAAGCTGGCCGCGTTCGAGCCGCGCATCGGCCACCCCAAGACCTATATCGACTATTCCTCGATGCAGGTCGTGCGCGGCGACGTGCTGGGCAATGCAATGCGTTCGGGCGAATTCGAGCATCAGCTGCAGCTGCAGCGTTTCCCCAAGCCGGTCGACCGCTCGCTGTGGGACATGACGCCGCAGACGGTGAACGCGTACTACAACCCGCTGTCGAACCAGATCACCTTCCCGGCGGCGATCCTGCAGGCGCCCTTCTTTGACCCGAACGCCGATGCGGCGGTCAATTACGGCGCGATCGGCGCGGTGATCGGGCACGAGATGGGCCATGGCTTCGACGACCAGGGCAGCCAGTTCGGGCCGACCGGCAAGTTCGAGAACTGGTGGACCGACGGCGCGAAGAAGGCGTTTGCGGAGCGCACTTCGGCGCTGGCGACGCAATATGACGCGTACGAGCCGATCCCCGGCGCCAAGGTCAACGGCAAGCTGACGCTGGGCGAGAATATCGGCGATCTGGGCGGTATCGAAGCAGCCTATGCCGCGTACCAGAAGTACCAGGCCGAGCATGGCAAGGCACCGGTGATCGGCGGCCTGACCGGCGACCAGCGCTTCTTCCTGGCCTATGCCCAGGCCTGGCAGACCAAGCTGCGCGAGAACAGCGCGCTCCAGCAGCTGCGCACCGACCCGCACTCGCCAGCGATGTTCCGGGTGAACGGCATCGTGCGCAATGTCGACGCATGGTACACCGCGTTCAACATCAAGCCGGGCGACGCACTGTACCTGGCGCCCGAGAAGCGCGTGCATATCTGGTAAGCGCGTTAAGGGCTTAGCGTGAGGAACCGCCTCGGCAGGGATGCCGGGGCGGTTTTCTTTTTTGGAGGGGATGCGTTCCGGGGCGGACGCCTGCGTGCTGGCGAGAGCTTTTCTCAACGGTGGAAGAATGGCCTTCGACGAGCTCAGGGCGAACCGGGGTGTTTTGCAGTTCCCCGGCGGAGGCCGGGGTCCAGCTTCGGCGTCTTTTTGGAGGCGCGGGCTCCAACGGGCTGCATGGCAGCTGGGCCCCGGCCTTCGCCGGGGAACTGGGTGGGTTCTGTGGGTTGGGCTGGAGCGGAGCAGCGGTGGCGGGATTGGCTGCCGGATATGCTGATCGTGGTGCCGCTGGTGCCGAGCCCGTCGGAGCGTAGGTTCACGCTCGACGTGGAGGAACGGCCTCGACAGGCTCAGGGCGAATGGGGTGTTTTGCGGTTCCCCGGCGGAGGCCGGGGTCCAGCTTCGGCGTCCTTTCGGAGGCGCGGGATCCCAACGGGCTGCATGGCAACTGGGCCCCGCCTTCGCCGGGGAACTGTGTGGGTTTGGCGGCTCGGGTGGAGGGAGGCAGCGGGGATCCTGGATGGCGGAATCCGCTGCCGGGATGCAGGTGCCTGCGGAGCGATGTTTGCCGGTTCCGCAGGCGCGCTTGCCTGTTGCTGTTGCCCGATTTGTTAGAACGCGTTCCAGTCGTCGTTCGGGCGGGTGAGGGCGGATACGGCGGCGGCCGGGAGCGGCTTTACGGATGCTGCATTGGCTGCGATCCTCGGCTTCATGGCTGCGATATGGGCGTTGCGCGTTCCGCTGTGGCTGTGCGCGTCGATTTTGAAGCGGCTTGCCTGATCCGACAGCGCCTGAACTTCGACCGTGAGGTTGCGGGCCGCCGCCGAGGTTTCTTCCACCATTGCCGCATTCTGCTGAGTGGATTGGTCCATGGTGCTGATCGCAACCGAAATCTCGGTGATCGCGGAGGACTGCGCGCGGTTGTCCGCAGCCATGGTGGCGAGCAGGTCATGGACCTGGCCGACATCGCCCGAGATGTTGGCGAGCGCGCCGTCGACTTTTCGGACGGCCTCGACCGCCGTGACGATCTCGGTCTGGGTGACGGTGAGCTGCTCGCGCGCGAGCTTGGCTTCCTCTTCGGCGCGCATTGCCAGCGCGCTTACGAGGTCAGCGACCACTGCAAAGCCGCGGCCCGCATCGCCCGCACGGCCGGCTTCGACGGCGGCGTTCATGGCCAGGACGCGCGTCTGGAAGGCGATCTTGTCGAGGCCCTCGATCACGCTGTCGATGCCCTTGGCGCTGTCCGACACGCGGCCCATTGCCTGCACTGCCTCGTCCGCCACCGAGCGGCCGCCCGATACCGTCGCGATCGTGGCGTCGGCACGCTCGACCGTGGTGGCTGCCGCTGCGGCGGTTGCCTTGATACGCCCGTCCATCTGCGTGATGGCGGCCGAGGTTTCCTCCAGGCTGGCGGCGTTGCTTTCGGTGCGGCGCGCCAGATCCTCGGAAGCCTGGGCAATCTCGCCCGAGCCGGTGCGGATTGAGGCGGCGCTTTCCGCCACCGAGCCGATCAGCGACCGCAGCGCGCCCAGCGCTTCGTTGAAGTTGGTCTTCAGCTCGGCATAGGCAGGCGGGAAGTCGGCCACGATCGGCGTGGTCAGATCGCCGGCGGTAAGCGCGGCGAGACTGTCGCGCAGGGAGCCGGTCACGACGTTCTGCTCGGCGGCGGCGGCCGCTGCGCTCACGCGCTCCTTGGCGATCACGGACTCCAGGAACTGATCGACGGCGCGGGTGATGTCGCCGATCTCGTCCTTCTGATCGAGGTTCGGCAGCTTTGCCTCGCCCGACGAGCGCGCCAGATCCGCGATGATACGGGCGAGCGTGTTGATGGGGCCGACGACCTTGCGGGTGATCGTCAGATAGGCGACGGCGAGAACCAGGGCCGCACCCAGGGCCAACGCAAGCATGAGCGTCAGCGCGGATTCCACGGCATCAAGGGCGTCGCCGGTGACCTTCGACGCGACGCCGATCTGCAGGTTCACCAGCTTGCCGATGGCCGCCGAGACGGGATCGATCGAGCGATAGAGATCATGGATGACGAAGCGGTCAAGCGCGGCACGGTCGTTGGCGGCCAGGATGTCCTTCAGCCGGTCGACCGCCGCGTCGGACAGCTTCATCTGCGCTTCTGCGGCCAGAGCGAGTTGCGCTTCCTCACCATCGATCTTGGTGGCGCGGTACCGCTTCCAGGCGTCGCGCAGCTTGCTCTCGCCTTCGCGGACCTGGCCCTCGGCCTGGGCGAACGATACGTTCCCGTTGCGCGCCTTGTGCGCGGCATCGACGATGTTGACGGCGTAGCTGTCGGCCGTGACCTTGAGGTCCTGCATCGGCACGACGCGGTCGTTGAGAATCGAGGTGAGTGCCTGCTCATTCGTCTTGGCCGACCAGTAGGATGCTCCAACGATCAGCAAGGTCACGGCCGCAAACAGGCCGAGACAGCTGAGGAGCTTTTGCTTCAACGTCACTTACGAAATCCCCTGTGTACGCACACTGCGTCGCCAGCGAGCCAGCGCGACGCGGAGGCTCAGTCCCTTTCCTTATAGGAGATTAACGGAGGGGTTTTGCGCCTGGCGGGCGGATTTATCGTACCAGTGCGGTGGCTTGCGGTGTGCACGGCGCCCCGGGGTGGAGCGCCGTGCCGAGGGTTTTAGTGGGCGCTTGCTCCCGCTGCGCCGATCCCGGTTTCGGAGCGGACGCGTTGGGCGGGGTAGCCGGCGCGGTCGATGGCGGCGCGGCCGCTGCGGTCGAGGCGGGATACCAGCCAGATCGTCAGGAACGCGGCGGGCATCGAGAACAGCGCGGGGGAGCCATAGGGAAAGATCGCCTGGGCGTTGCCCAGCACGGCGACCCATACCGCGGGCGACAGGATGGTGAGGCCGAGCGCCAGCCCCAGGCCGACCACGCCGCCGGCGACCACGCCGCGGGTGGTGCAGCCCGACCATAGCAGCGAGAGGATGAGCACCGGGAAGTTCGCCGAGGCGGCAAGCGCAAAGGCGAGCGAGACCATGAAGGCGACATTCTGTTGCTCGAACAGGATGCCCAGGCCAATCGCGATCAGCGCCAGAACGACGACGGTGCCGCGCGACACGCGCAGCTCGGCGGCCTGGTCTGCCCGGCCGCGGCGCAACACGCTGGCGTAGAGATCGTGGCTGACGGCCGAGGCGCCCGACAAAGTGAGGCCGGCGACCACCGCCAGGATGGTGGCGAAGGCGACTGCCGAGACGAAGCCGAGGAAGAGGTCGCCGCCCACTGCGTGGCTGAGATGCATCGCGGCCATGTTGCTGCCGCCAAGCAGCGCCCCACCTGGAGCGAGGTAGGAGGGGTTGGTCGCCACCAGCACGATCGCGCCGAAGCCGATCACGAAGGTGAGGATGTAGAAATAGGCGATCCAGCCGGTCGCCCATAGCACCGAGGTGCGGGCCGCCTTGGCGTCGGGCACGGTGAAGAAGCGCATCAGGATGTGCGGAAGCCCGGCCGTGCCGAACATGAGCGCCAGGCCGAGCGAGAGGGCGGAGACGGGATCCTTGATGAAGCCGCCGGGGCCCATGATGGCGCGGCCGGCGGTGGCTGCTTCGGTCGGCGTGGCGCCGGTTGCGGCGGCGGCGGCGGTTTTCACTTCGACGGCGCGGGCGAACAGTGCCTCGGGCGAGAAGCCGAAGCGCCACAACACTGCAGCGGCGATGAAGCTGGCGGCGCCGAGCAGCAGCACGGCCTTGACGATCTGGACCCAGGTGGTGGCGATCATGCCGCCAAACAGGACGTAGAGCGTCATCATCACCCCGACGATGGCGACGGCATAGGGGTAGGGGAGGCCGAAGAGGAGGCGGATGAGCTGGCCGGCGCCGACCATCTGCGCGATCAGGTAGAACAGCACCACCAGTAGCGTCGATATCGCCGCGAAGCAGCGCACCGGCGTCTGGGCGAAGCGGAACGAGGCGACATCGGCGAAGGTGTAGCGGCCGAGGTTGCGCAGGCGCTCGGCGATCAGGAACAGGACGATGGGCCAGCCGACGAGGAACCCGATCGAGTAGATCAGGCCGTCATAGCCATCGGCATAGATCTGGGCCGAGATGCCGAGGAACGATGCCGCGGACATGAAGTCGCCGGCAATGGCCAGCCCGTTCTGGAAGCCGGTGATGCCGCCGCCAGCCGCGTAGAAATCGGCGGCGGTGCGGGTGCGGCGTGCAGCCCAGCGGGTGATCGCCAGGGTGATGGCGACGAACGCCGCGAACATGGCGATCGCGGACCAGTTGGTGGCGCCGTTCATGGCCGGTGCTCCCCGGCGAGCGCCGCGACATCGTGGTCGAACTCGGCATTGGCGCGGCGCACATAGAAGCCGGTGAGAAGGATCGCGACGGCGATAACGCCGAGGCCAAGGGGGATGCCCAAGGTGGTGGCGCCGCCGGCGATCGGCTGGGCCAGCAGCGGCTTGGCAAAGGCGACGAGCAGGATGAAGCCCAGATAGGTGACCAGCATCAGCCCGGTCAGCAGCCAACTCAGCCGGCCCCGGCGGCGCACCAGCCGCTGGTAGCGCGGGTCATCCGCCAGCGTCTCTAGACCCGTCCCCGTCGACGCCATCGCGTGCTCCCCTCCGTTATGGCTGCATTACGGCAGCCGCCATGCGCGATGGCAAGCGATTGTTGTTCGGGCGATGTGTCCGATATGTGTCATGGAAGACACACGGCCGCGCATTAATGATGTGCTGTGATCCCTATGCGATGAGTGGATATTGCTCGCAGGCGGGTTGCAGCGCAGCATCATGTCGCAGCCGCGCGGAGTGTAGCGCGGGCAGTTGAGGGGAAATCCATGAAGCGATCATCCGTCACCACGCGTGCCAGCATCCTGGCGCTCGCCGTTTCCGCACTGGCTCTTCCGATCGCCGCGCATGCCCAGGCGGCGCCAGAGGAGACGCCACAGGAAGCTGCGGCCGAGGCTGGCGAGGATGTGGTCATCACCGGTTCGCGCATCCGACGCGATCCGTTGGACAACCCTTCGCCGGTGACGGTGGTGGACGACGCGGCGATTGCGAAGACGGGTCTGTCGTCGATCGCCGACGTGCTGCAGCGGATCCCCGCTTCATCGGGCGGGCTGAATTCAAAGTTCAACAATTCGGGCAATTTCGGCAATCCGCCGGACGGCGGCGGCGTGGGCGCGGGGTCGGCGGCGATCGACCTGCGCTATCTGGGCGCCAAGCGTACGCTCGTGCTGGTCGACGGGCTGCGCTACGTCAACGGTGCGAGCGCCAGCGGTATTCCGGGAACGGTCGACCTCAATTCCATTCCCGACGTGATGATCGACCGGATCGAAGTGCTGCAATCGGCAGCCTCGGCGCTGTACGGGTCCGACGCGATCGGCGGCGTGGTGAACATCATCACGAAGTCGGGGCAGAAGGGCTTCCGCGCCACGGCGCAATATGGCCAGTATCTGGGCGACAATGACGGCGACACCCAGAATTACCAGCTGAGCTGGGGCGGGGGCAACGATCGCGTGACGCTGAACCTGGGCGGCTTCTACACCAAGCAGGATTCGGTGCGGGCGAGCGACCGCGAGATCTCGCAGTTCGTGAACCCCGGCCAGACCGCCTGCACCGATCCGATCGGCGGATGTTCGGGCGCGGCGGTGAACGGGCGCATCCTGTTCAATCCGGGCAACCCGTCACTGCCCGCAGGCGGCGTCATCACCGTGCGCAACGCGCCGCTGAACGGGCGCGGCGTGTATGATCCGACTTTGGTGGGCGGCGACTTCCGCGCCTTCACCAATGCCGACCGCTTCAACTTTGCGCCGTTCAACTACTTCCTGACGCCGAACGAGCGCTATGGCGGCTTCCTGAATGCACGGGCGGAGTTTTCCGATGCCTTCAACGTGCGGCTGAAGGCTACCTGGGCGCATCGTGAGTCGCAGAACCAAGCCGCGTTCCTGCCGCTCAACATCGGGCCGGACGCGGGCAACGGGAACCTGCTCGACACGATCTCGGTCGATGTCACCAACCCGTTCAATCCCTTCGGCATCACGCTGAATTCGGGCGCGAACGGTCAGCCGGCGACCTATTCGCTGATCGGCCGGCGGTTGGTCGAGGCGGGGCAGCGGACGTACAACCAAAGCGTCGACACGCTGACCGTGACGGGCACGATCGACGGCAAGTTCGATCTGTTCGGCCGCAACTGGTATTATGACGCTAACGCGGTGTTCGGGGTCAACGATGCGCACCAGCTGTTCACCGGCAACCTGAATGCGGCGCGGCTGGCGCAGGCGCTGGGGCCGGTCAGCCAGTGCACCGGGGCATGCGTGCCGTTCAATATCTTTGGCGGGCAGGGTTCGATCACCCCGGCGATGCTGGCGTTCGTGGCGTTCGACGAGAAGTCGCGCAGCTCGCAGGAACTCCAGGACTATACGTTCAACGTCTCGGGCGAACTGTTCGACCTGCCAGGCGGGCCGGTGGGTGTCGCCTTCGGCTACGAGCATCGCTACCAGCAGGGCAGTTTCACGCCGGATCCGATCATCCAGGCCGGGCTGGGCGCCGACATTCCGGCACAGGCGGCACGCGGGTCGTTTGACGTCGACGAGGTTTACGGTGAGCTTCGCCTGCCGCTGATCCGCGACGTACCGCTGCTGCGGCTGGTGGAGCTGAACGGCGCGGTGCGGCATTCGGACTTCTCCACCGCAGGCGGCAACACCACGCTGTCGGGCGGGGCGCTGTGGAAGCCGGTCGACGACCTGCTGCTGCGCGCGCAATATGCTGAGAGCTTCCGTGCGCCGTCGATCGGCGAGCTGTTCGGTGCGCAATCGCGTTTTGACCAGACGCTGGACGATCCGTGCACCAGCGCGGCGGGCGGTCTTTTCCAGAGCAACGCCACCGTGCGTGCGAACTGCATCGCCAACGGCGTGCCGGCGAGCGGCAGCTATGTCGAGCCGCAGGGCGGGCAGATCAGCGTGTTGACCGGCGGCAACGTCAATGTGAAGCCCGAGACCGCCGAGACCTGGGTGTTCGGCGGGGTGTACAGCCCGGCCTGGGCGCGGGGCGGCTTCGCCAGCGCGCTGAGCCTTGAGGTCAATTACTATGACATCAAGGTGGACGGGGCGATCCAGTCGATCCCGGCCGAAGTGCTGCTGGGCCGCTGTGCACAGGATGGCGACGCGCTGTCGTGCGCGGCGGTGCAGCGGACCCCGGCGGGCTTCATCTCGGCGATCAACGGCGTGCTGCTCAACACCGGCGGCATTCGCACGCGCGGGGTGGACGCGACCTTGAACCTGCGCACGCGCCAGACCGGGGCGGGCACGTTCGGGCTGTCGGTCAGCGGCAACTATCTGCTGAAGTACGAAGAGACGGTGCCGGCGACGGACGGGTTCACCAGCACCAACTATACCGGGACCGAGCGCGGAAGTCCCGACCAGGCCTATCCGCACTTCAAGGGGCAGGCGACGATCGACTGGGACATCGGTCCGGTCGCGATGGCGTTCACCGGGCGCTACATCGACAATGTGATCGAGAACCAGGGCGGCAACGCGCTGGACAGCCGCTTCTATGCCGACATTCAGGCAACCTTCCGGCCAAGCTGGATGGGGGAGCGCTTCGGGTTGAGCCTGGGCGTGAACAACCTGTTCGACAAGGATCCGCCGGCCTGCTTCTCGTGCAGCCTGAACAATTATGACCCGACGACCTACGATATTCCGGGGCGGTTTGGGTATGCGCGGCTGAGCTACGGGTTCTGATCGGGCAAGGGGCGGGTGACGGAAGCGTTGCCTGCCCCCCTTTTTTGCGACCCGGCACTGCGAGGGGGAGGTGGCGCGATAGTGCGCCGGGGGTGTCGACGGAAGCGGCGGCGTATTCTCTCAGGAGCGGGGACACCCCCTCCCTCAGCCTTTGGGCTGCGACCTCCCCCTGCAGGGGAGGATTTTAGAAGCAGGCAATGGTGTCGCTCCTGCAAGCAGGCTTAGTGATGATTGCAATTGCAACAACCGGCCCCTCTCACCAGATGCATCTATGATGTTGCGATGCAACAATGGGTTTGTGCGAGGTTTTGCCATGTTCTCCCTTCTGTCGATCTATTTGCAGTATCGCCGCCAAGTGGCGGCTGAGCGGCAAGCGCGCGCCACTGTCGCGGCGCTCCCGGTGCGTGCCGCTGCTACGCCTGCTGTTGAGCTTCCGCTCGCCGCGTAAAGCGTTCGGCGCTGCATCTGCGGGAATGAAAAAGGGGGAGCGGCGACGCTCCCCCTTTTCTTTTGTCCGGCGTCGGTGAGCGGGCACAAAAAAGGGGAGCGAGGCAGTGCCCCGCTCCCCTTCTTGTCTAGCCCGTGCTGCTTAGAAGCGAGCGCGGAAGCCGGCGGTGAAGCGGCGGCCGAACACGTCGAACGCGTCGCTGGTCTCCAGACCGGTCGGCGAACCGAACGGCGAACCCGGCAGATACTGCGGCTTGGTGTCGAAGATGTTGTCGACGTTCAGGTAGAAGGTGAACGCGTCGCCGACATTCTGCGACAGCTGGACGTTGTGCAGCCAGTAATCGTTGACGTTGTTCAGAGCGAGCACATCGGGATCGTTGCTGATCGCACCTTCTTCCGGATTGCGGTACAGACCGCCGCTCAGGAACGTGGTCTGCCAGCTGATCGACGAGCCTTCCACGCCATAGGTCGCCCGCGCCGTCGCGCGGTGCGTCGAGTTCGACGGGCCGAACGTGCCTGCGAACTCCAGCGGAGCCGAAGCAGGATCGCTCTGCGTCTTGAAGTCGAGCGTGTAGGTGTAGTTGATGTTCAGACCGAGCTGGTCGCCATCCACCAGGCCGAGCGCACGGTTGTAGCGCAGCTGGGCGTCGAAACCGCGGGTTTCATAAGCCGCGATGTTGATCAGCTGTGCGTTCACCGTCTGCACGAAGCCGGTGCTCGACGAACGGATCACGTTATCGCAGAATACCGACTGACCCGTGAGCAGGCACTGCTGGATCGTGTAGCTGCGGTTCAGGGTGTCGATCGCGCCGTCGATCTTGATGTCGAAATAGTCGACCGAGAAGGACAGGCCCGGGATCGCGCGCGGGGTCAGAACGATGCCGGCGGTGATCGTCTTTGCGGTCTCCTCCTGCAGGTTCTGATTGCCGCCGACAAAGCCGTTGATGCCCTGAAGATCAGCGGGGTTGTAGGCGAACGTGCCACCGGGGTTGCCCGCGAAGAAGTTCGCGATGCCCGGAAGGGCGCGGCAAGCCGCATCTGCTGCACCCGTCGAAGCAGCGGTGACGCCGTCGCACGGATCGGTCACAGGCGCGAACGTCTCGGACTCGGCACTGAACAGTTCGGAGTTGTTCGGTGCGCGGTTCGACACGGCGTAGCGGCCGCGCAGGCGGACGCCGCGGGTCGGCTCCCACTCAGCGCCGGCGTTCCAGCTGAACACGCCGCCGATGGTGGAATAGTCGGAGTAACGCACTGCGCCGTTGAAGCCGAGATACTGGAAGAACGGCTTGTCGGCGATGAGCGGGACGTTGAGCTCACCGAAGACTTCGCGAACGTCCTGGCTGCCGCGCAGATCGGGGGTCTGGTTGCCCGAGTTGCCGCCGGTGTTGGTCAGGATGTCGAGATCGCTGATAGTCGATTCGAAGCGGTACTCGACACCGACTGCCGCACCGACGCCGCCGGCGCCGAAGTCGAACAGCGACGAGGAGGACAGCACCGCAGTGACGACATGCTGTTCGTTGGTGATTTCCTCCGACTTGGGCACCACTGCCTGGACGTAGGACGCGGCGCGCGGATCAACCGTGTTGTAGCCGAACGGATTGAGCGGGATGCAGCCGTCCGCACGCGCGTCTGGGTTCGCGCAGACGATGTCGGTGCCCACGACGTTGCCGGTCCCGACGCGGATCGAATTGAGCGCATTGCGATAGCGCGCGTTGTCGATGTCCTGGCTGGCGTTGAAGTCGTTCAGGTGGCCATAGACGTAGCTGACGTCATAGTTGAGGTTCGAGCCGAGGTCGCCACGAACGCCCATCACCGCGCGCCAGGTGTCGCGCTGAACGCGGTTCGACCGGTCGAACACGTCGTTCTGACGGCGGCGGAAGAGCAGCGTGTCGACATTGTTGTTCGGATTGGCGTCAGCGTTCGCGGCTGCGATCGCCGCGGCGACCGAAGTGGGGATGAACGCGTTAGTGATCGGGATGCCGACACCTGGCGTGCCATAGATATCCGAATCCTGAAGCGCCGAGGCTTCGAGGCTGGAGTTAGACTTGGTGCGCGCAAACGTGGTTTCCGCGTACAGCTCGGCACGGTCCGACAGCTCGTACTTGAACAGGCCATAGGCAAGGTAGCGCTCAAGCGGAGTCGCGATGTAGCGCACGCCGTTGCGGTTGAAGCCATAGGCGCCGGCCTGGTAGCCGGGCAGGTTCGCCAAGCTGTTGTCCGGATTGAACGAGAAGTTGGGGTTGCCGCCGGCGAGCACGGCCTGGGGCCGGCGCTCGAGCACGCCCAGCGCGTTGGGTGCGAGGCCGGAGAGCTGGAACTGGCCCTGGGGCGCGAACGAGCTGTAGGCGTCCGGACCGCAAGTGAGGTTGAAGCAATCCTGCGCCGAGATCGCGCGGTTGCGCGAGAACAGGCCGTTGTCGCGGTCATACTGGAAGTTCAGGACGGCGCTGCCGCGGTCGTCGGCGCCGAACTTGGTGCCGGCAAGCGCGCTGACCAGGTAGCGGCCATTGTCGCCGCGCTCGGTGACCGAGCCCTGGGCACGGACCTGGAAGCCTTCGAACTCGTCGCGCAGGATGAAGTTCACCACGCCGGCGATCGCATCGGAACCGTACACGGCCGACGAGCCGCCGGTGACCAGGTCGGTGCGCTCGATCAGGTCGATCGGGATGTTGTTGATGTCGACCGAGGAGTCGCCTGCGAAGCCGCTGATGAAGCGGCGACCGTTGACCAGCGTCAGCGTGCGGTTTGCGCCGAGCGAGCGCAGGTTCACCGTGGAAATGCCGGTGCCCGAGGTCAGGAAGTTGGTGTTGGTGCGGGTCGAGCCGATGCCGACCTGCGGAAGTTCGTTGATGATGTCCGACACGTTAGCGGCACCGCGCTGAAGCAGCTGGGTGCTGTCGATCGCAGTGACGGGGCTCGGCGAGTCGACTTCCGGACGCGCGATGCGCGAGCCGGTCACGGTGATTTCGGTGGCTTCTTCTGGCGCCGCTGCCACATCGCCGGACGTATCGGGCGTGGCGTTGGTCTGGGCCCAGGCTGGCGCTGCGATCGTGAGCAGGGTGCTCGCGAGCAGGACACCGCGGAAACGGGTCTTCATGGTTTTACCCCTTAAGCAACAAAACACAGGCATGGACGGGCAGGCCCGGTCACGCTCTGGAATGTGCGGTAGAGGCATAGATCGAGGCGCCGCAATCGCGGTGAACAAGGAAGATGCAGAAAGCGGTTGGTTGTAGCAGTCTTGCAACAGTTTTGAGGCGCCTGAGGTCTGGAAGATATGCCCAGAAAAGAAGGCGTTGATTCGTAGACATATTCCAGACACTCGCGTCTTGGAGCGTGTGGTGCGGATAAGACACTATGCTGTGTTCTTGCGACACAGGTGGTTCAACGGGCGGCTCGACTCGATGAAGGCGGCAACGAAAAAGGGGAGCGTTGCCGCTCCCCTTGTCCGTTCGGCGATGGATGCAGGCGGAGGGTTATTTTACCCCGTGCATCCAGTGCTTGAGTGGCCAGCTGAGCACGAACAGCACCGCGCCCAGGCCGATCGCCCACAGCGAGATGGTGGTGAACACGCTGGTATAGGTGTCCAGGCTGACCTTGAGGTTGGTGACCTGGCCGCCAACGGTTTCGACGCTGGCAAACTGGGCGATGACGCCCGCGACATATTGCGCGACCGAGATCGACAGGAACCACAGGCCCATCATCATGCCGACGATCCGGGCGATCGACAGCTTGGTGATCATGCTGAGGCCGACCGGCGAGATGCAGAGCTCGGCAAAGCTGTGGATGAAGTAGAGCCCGGCGAGCCACCACAAGGTGACCTTGAAGTTCGCGTCGGCGAAGCCTGCGCCCCAGACGAGGAACAGGAAGCCCGCGCCCACGCCCATCAGCGCGATCGAGAACTTGACCGGGATGGACGGTTCGAAGCCGCGCCGTGCCAGCGCGCCCCACAGCATGCTCATCAGCGGCGCCAGGATGATGATGAAGGCGGCGTTGAAGAACTGGGTCTGGCCGGCGTTGATGCTGAACCAGCCGAACACCGACAGGTCGGTATTGCGGTCGGCAAACAGCGTGAGCGAGGAGCCGGCCTGTTCGAACAGCGTCCAGAACACGACGTTGAAGACGATCATCACCATCGCGGCGAGCATCATCTGGAACTCGCGCTTGTCACCCGAGACGAACGACCAGACGAGGATGGCCGGGACGGCGATCAGGAAGGTGCCGAACAGAAGCTTGCCCATGACCGGGAGCGAGGCGATGTAGCCCAGGATTCCCGAGCCAGGTTCAGGCTCCGACGCGCCCATTAGGTTGACGTACAGGAAGTAGAAGACCGGCACGAAGGCGACGGCGCCGAGATAGATCCACAGCGGCGACTTGCCGGCCGCTGAGGCAGGCGTCTCGCCGAAGCCGTTGAGGCGCCCACCGTCGAATTGGATCAGCGCCCAGGAAAGCAGCATACCGATCGCGGCAAGGCCGAAGCCCGCCCACCAGCCGACCGCCTCGGCAAGCCAGGGGCACAGCAACTGGGACAGGAACGACCCCATGTTGATACCCATGTAGAAAATGGTGAAGCCGGTGTCGCGGCGCCGGTCGCCCTGCGTGTAGAGCTCGCCGACCATGGTGGAGATGTTGGGCTTGAAGAAGCCATTGCCCACCGAGACCGCGGACAGCGCGATCAGGAGAAGCGCGACATAGAAGGGGCTGCGCTCCGCGTCTGACTGGAAGCCGCCCTTGGCGACCGTGCGGACGGGCTGGCCGTTCTCCAGCAAGGAGACGGTGCCGTCGTCATTGCCCTTGATCGCCTGGCGACGGTCGCCGTCGATCAGGTAGCGGGTCTCGACGCCGTTCACTTGCTCGACGGCGATTTCGTAGCGCTGACCCTCAATGGTGGCGATCGGCTTGGACACAGGGCCGCCGAAGCAGAGGATGAAATAGCCCAGCGCCATCAAGATCGCGCCGAACTTCACGGCGCGCTTGGAGCCGAGATAGCGGTCGGCGAGATAGCCGCCTACCAATGGGGTCAGGTACACCAAAGCGGTGAAGCCGCCATAGATGCCGGTGGCTTCGCGGTCGCCGAACACGAAGTGCTTGGTGAGGTAGAGCGTGAGCAGCGCGCGCATGCCGTAATAGCCGAAGCGTTCCCACATCTCGGTGGTGAACAGGCGGGCGAGCTGGCGCGGGTGGCCGAACCAAGTTTGTTCGGCGGCAGGATTGATATGGGTGATGTCCGGCTCTGCGCGAGAGTCGGCGGTTGGGGTGTCCACCATGCGGGGAGGTGCTCCAGTGTACTCGGTTTCCGGGCGGGTGCCCGGCGCATGGCGCGGCAAACTAGAGCGATTGGCGCGGGTGTAAAGCGCCTGGCCCCTTGAAGCGGCGCTGGTGATACAACATATCATGCGCTCTACCCGTGCCTGCCCGTCCTGGGGCTTGGCGCTTGTTCAAGGATGTACGTGTTGCATAGACAGACCTGGCTCGACGGAGCGGCGGCGAGCGTGTCGCTGCTGTGCCTGGTGCATTGCCTGGCGTTGCCGTTGCTGATCGCGGCGCTGCCGGCGCTTAGCCAGATGCTGGCGGTGCCGGAGGAATTCCACCGCGGCGTGGCGCTGGTGGCGCTGCCGGCGAGCGCGGTCGCGTTGTTGTCGGGATTCCGCCGGCACCGCAGCGGGCGCGCTTTGGCGCTGGCCATCGTCGGGTTGGGGGCGATTGTTTGGGCCGCGTTCTGGGCGGAGAGTGCGGCCGCCGAGCTGGTGGGAACGGTGTTTGGAAGCGTGCTGGTGAGCGCGGCGCATGTGGTGAACTGGGTGCTGGCGCGGGACCGGGCGCGGCACTGATGCTTGGCCTAGGGCGAGGCAGTGCCTAGATGCGGGCCATGTTCAATGATCGCT
This sequence comes from Sphingomonas sp. IC-56, assembly GCF_021043375.1. Taxonomy (GTDB): domain Bacteria; phylum Pseudomonadota; class Alphaproteobacteria; order Sphingomonadales; family Sphingomonadaceae; genus Sphingomonas. The sequence continues at coordinate 63,793 of NZ_JAJNDV010000002.1, read as the reverse complement.
CCACGCCGCTCTCGCTCCTCCAGACCCGCCGATCGGGCAAGCCGCGCGACATGGGTGCGCCCGGACCCAGCCTCACGCAGATCGAGGACATGGTGGCGATCGCCGCCCGGACGCCTGATCATGGCAAACTGGCGCCGTGGCGTTTCGTGATTGTGCCCGACGACCAGCGCCCGGCGCTGGCGCTGGCGCTGGTCGAGATCTTGCGCGCTGAGAAGCCGGACGCGACGGCACGGGACGAAGAAGCGGCGGCGCAGTTCGTGACGCAGGCGCCCGGGCTGGTGGTGGTGCTCTCCGCGCCGGTGATCGGGCACAAGGTGCCGGTATGGGAGCAGGAGTTGTCGGCGGGGGCCGCGTGCATGAACCTGCTGCACGCCGCGCACGCGATGGGGTTCGTTGGCGGGTGGCTGACCGGCTGGGCGGCGTATTCCGATGCGGTGCGCGACCTGTTCGGCGCGGCGCCGCAGCGGATCGCTGGGTTCATGTTCCTGGGGTCGCCGCAGCGGGATCTGGAAGAGCGGCCGCGAGGCGACCTGTCCGCGATCGTGCAGCATTGGCGGGGCGGGGCTGGACCTTCGGACTAAGTGCTGTATTATGCGGGCATGACAGCCCTGGAACATGAAGACTCGCCCGTGTACCTGAAGCTGCGGGCGACCATCGCCGCCGCGATCCTGCGCGGGCAATATCGGGCGGGGGACCAGCTTCCCTCGGTACGCGCACTCGCCGCTGAGCATGGCGCCAACCCGCTGACGGTGGCCAAGGCCTATCAGAGCTTCCAGGACGACGGCTATGTCGAGGTGCGGCGCGGGGTGGGCATGTTCGTGCTGGCCGGGGCCGTTGAGCGGCTGCGCACGGCCGAGCGCGAGCGGTTCCTGAACGGCATGTGGCCGCGGGTGCGGGACCATATCGCGCTGCTGGGACTGGACGTGAATGCGCTGCTGGATCGCGAGATCGCCTGAAATGCGCGCTTCCGCCTGAGTTCGTTCACGCGAAGGCGCGAAGGCGCTAAGTTTTAGAAGAAGATAGAGGTTCGCGCAGAGGCGCAGAGGCGCGGAGGCGCAGAGAGAAGAAGGGGGCTGCCGCGTAGCGGCCTTCTTGCATCGTGTGCCTTGTGGCCACCGCTTGCTTTGTCTCCCGGACGCGAGCCTTGGCATGTCTCCGCGCCTCTGCGCCTCTGCGCGAACCTCTTTCTCTTCGTGCCTTCGCGCCTTCGCGTGAAATTGATCCTGCTTCGGCGGGCCCTTTTCCGGGACGTTGGGCTCGCTGCGCTCGCACCCACCCCCGGCCCCTCCCTTTGCAGGGAGGGGAGTTGTAGGCGGTCGCGTTAAAAGGCGGCTGCGTCGAGGGCGTAGAGGATGTCGGCCTTGGCGGTGGCGGCGGCTTTTAGGCCGAGGGCTTCGGGAACGATCTGTTCGACGTAGAAGCGGGCGGTGACCTGCTTCATCTGGAGGAAGGCGGGGTCGCCTTCGCTGCTGGCGGCGATGCGGCCGCTTTGCTCCATCAGCCAGCCGCATACCGCGACCGAGAGCATGGTCAGGAATGGGTAGCTCCCGGCGAGCCGGTCGTCGATCTCGGCGGCGAGCAAGTGGCGCGTAACCTCCACGCAGGCATCGATCAGGTCGCGCAGGGCTGTGTGTTCGGCGTCGCCGCGCATGCGGTTCAGCAGCGCGAGAACGGTGGCGCCCCCGTCCATGTTGAGCTTGCGGCCGACCAGGTCGGCGGCTTGGACGCCGTTGGTGCCTTCATAAATGGGCGTGATGCGGGCGTCGCGGAAATGCTGGGCGGCACCGGTTTCCTCGATATAGCCCATGCCGCCATGGACCTGGACGCCGAGGCTGGCGACTTCGTTGCCGAGATCGGTGGCGTGCGCCTTGGCAAGCGGAGTGAGCAGTTCGACCAGCGCCTTTGCCTGCGCGTCGCCGGCATGGCCGCGGTCGAGCTGGCCGAAGGCGTAGTAGACCAGCGCGCGGGCAGCCTGGGTCTGGGCCTTCATGCGCAGCAGCATGCGGCGGACGTCGGGATGCTCGATGATTGCGGCGGCGGCACCGGCGCGCGCACCCTGGATGCGCTCACGGGCGTAGATCGCGGCGCGCTGGGTGGCGCGCTCGGCGACCTGTACGCCCTGGAGGCCGACATCGAGGCGGGCGTTGTTCATCATCGTGAACATGGCGCGGATGCCGCCGAACTCGGGGCCGATCAGCTCGCCGATGCAGTCGTCGTGATCGCCGAAGGAGAGCACGCAGGTGGGCGAGGCGTGAAGGCCCATCTTGTGTTCGATCGAGACGACGCGAACGTCGTTGGGGGTGCCGGGCGTGCCATCGGCGTTCAGGCGGAACTTGGGGACCAGGAACAGAGACAGCCCCTTGGTACCCGCGGGCGCACCGGGGGTGCGCGCGAGGACGAGGTGGACGATGTTGTCGGCCATGTCGTGGTCGCCGAACGAGATGAAGATCTTGACGCCCTTGATCCGATAGGTGCCGTCGCCGACCGGATCGGCCTTGGTCTTGAGCGCGCCGACATCGGTGCCGGCCTGCGGCTCGGTAAGGTTCATCGTGCCGGTCCATTCGCCGGTCGACAGCTTGGGCAGATAGAGCGCCTGCTGCTCGGGCGAGCCGTGATGGGTCAGCGCCTCGATCGCACCGACGGTGAGGATGGGGGCGAGCGCGAAGCCCATGTTGGCGGTGCCGAGCGTTTCGAGCACGGCGACCGACAGGCTGACGGGCAGGCCCTGGCCGCCATGCTCAGCGGGCGAGCCAATCGTGCCCCAGCCACCCTCGACATAGGCCTGATAGGCGTCGCGGAAGCCTTCGGGCATGTGAACGCCGGTTTCGCTCCACTTGGCGCCGATGGTGTCGCCGATGCGCTCGAGCGGCGCCCATTCACCGGCCGCGAACTCGCCTGCGCCGTCGAGCACGGCATCGAGCATGTCGATGGATTCGGGGCTGATCTCGGCCAGGCGGACGAGGTGGTCGAGCACGAAACGCTGCTCGGCGGTGGCGGGGGTGAACATCGCTGTCCTCTCTACTCTTGTACGGCTTTGCGCGGCGCTATAGCGCGCTGGGGGTGAGCCCGACAAATCCGCGCATCTTACCCTACGGCGAGGCCGCGATCCTCGAAGCGGCGCAGGTGATTCGCGCCGGTGGCTGCGTCGCGGTGCCGACGGAAACGGTCTATGGCCTGGCCGCCGATGCCACCGATTCGCGTGCAGTCGCCGGGATTTACGAGGCCAAGGGGCGACCGAGCTTCAATCCGCTGATCGTGCATGTGCCCGATCTGGAAGCGGCCGAGCTTATCGCGGTGTTCGACGAGGATGCGCGCGCGCTGGCGCGGCGCTTCTGGCCCGGGCCGCTGACCCTGGTGCTGCCGGTGCGGGTGGAGGCGGGGATTTCGCCGCTGGTGACGGCGGGGTTGAATACGATCGCGCTGCGGGTGCCGGACCATCGCGCGATGCAGGCGCTGCTGGATGCGAGCGGGCTGCCGCTGGCGGCGCCCTCGGCCAATGCCAGCGGGGGGATTTCGCCGACGCGGGCGGCCCATGTCGCGGCGAGTTTGGCGGGGCGAATCCCGTTGGTGATCGATGATGGTGCTACGCCCGCCGGGCTGGAGTCCACGATCGTGCAGGGGCGAACGGTGCTGCGGCCAGGGCCGCTGAGTGCACGAGACCTGTTTCCCGGTGGGGCGATGCAGGCCGCAGCCGGCGGCGCGATCGTCGCGCCGGGGCAGCTGGAGAGCCATTATGCGCCGGGCAAGCCGCTGCGACTGAACGCGCGCGAGCGGGAAGCGGGGGAGTGGCTGATCGGGTTTGGCGAAGTGCTGGGGGACGATACGCTGTCGCTGCGCGGCGACTTGACCGAGGCGGCGGCGAACTTGTTTGCGGCACTGCACCGGGCGGATGCGCGGGCCGTTGGCGGGATTGCGGTGGCGCCGCTGCCGGAGCTTGGAATCGGTGTGGCGATCAACGACCGGCTGCGACGGGCTGCGGCGCCGCGGTGAAGCGGGTGAAAAGAAAAGGCCGAGGCATCGAGCCCCGGCCTTTTCTGTACCCACCCCTTGATCCCCTCCCTTGCAGGGAGGGGAAGGAGGCTTACGCCGCCGCGCCTTCCTTTACGCGGGCCGCGAAGCTCTTGCGGAGTTTGCGCAGCTTGGGCGGGATCACCGACAGGCAATAGGGATTCCGCTGGCCTTCGCCCTGCCAATATTCCTGGTGATAGTCCTCGGCGGGGTACCAGTCCGACAGCGGTTCGATCGTGGTGACGATCGGGGCCGGCCAGTCGGCGCTGGCGCGCTGCATGGCAGCCTTCACCTCGGCTTCCTGCTCGGGGGAGTGCGGGAAGACGGCGGAGCGGTACTGGGTGCCCACGTCATTGCCCTGGCGGTTGAGCTGGGTCGGATCGTGGGTGGCGAAGAAGATGTCGAGGATCTCGCCATAGCTGACCTGGTCGGTGTCGAAGGTCACCCGGATCGCCTCTGCGTGCCCTGTGTTGCCGCCGCACACTTCCTTGTAGGTCGGGTTCGCTTTGGTGCCGCCGATATAGCCGCTTTCCACCGTGTCGACGCCGATCACGTCCTTGAACACTGCCTCGGTGCACCAGAAGCAGCCGCCGGCCAGCGTCGCGATTTCCTTTGCCATACTGATCTCCTTTGTTTGGCATGTAGGAATGGCGCGGCTATGCCGCAACGCGACGTAAGGAGACGATGATGCGCGACGGTACGGTGCTGGTGACGGGCGGTGCAGGCTATATCGGCAGCCATGCGGTGCTGGCCTTGCTCGACGCGGGCTGGAAGGTCGTGGTGGTCGACAATCTGGTGACCGGGTTCGACTGGGCCGTGGACAAGCGGGCCAAGCTGGTGGTGGCGAACATCGAGGACGAGGCCGTTGTGCGCCAGACGATGCGCGACGAGGGCGTGATCGCGGTGATGCACTTTGCCGGATCGGTGGTGGTGCCGGAGTCGGTGAGCGACCCGCTGAAGTACTATCGCAACAACACGGTCGCGAGCCGCTCGCTGATCGAGAGCGCGGTGGCGGAGGGCGTGAAGCACTTCATCTTCTCGTCGACCGCGGCGACCTATGGCATTCCCGAGGTCGTGCCGGTGCGCGAGGACAGCCCCAAATCGCCGATCAATCCGTACGGCATGTCCAAGCTGATGACCGAGTTCATGCTGAAGGACGTCGCGGCGGCGCACCCGATCAACTATTGCGCGCTGCGCTACTTCAACGTGGCCGGGGCCGATCCGCAGGGGCGCTCGGGCCAGTCGACCACGGGCGCGACGCACCTGATCAAGATCGCGGCGGAAGCGGCGACGGGGAAGCGGGCGGCGGTGAGCGTGTTCGGCACCGACTTTGCGACCGACGACGGCACGGGCGTGCGCGACTATATCCACGTCACCGATCTGGCCGCGGCGCATGTCGATGCGCTCGACCTGCTGATCGCACGGCCGGAGGAAAGCCACACGATGAACTGCGGCTATGGCCGGGGCTTCTCGGTGATGCAGGTATTGGACGCCGTCGACCGCGTGACCAATCGGACGATCGAGCGGCGCATGGAAGGCCGGCGTGCCGGCGATCCCGACGCACTGGTTGCGGACAACAGCAAGATCCTGGCGACGCTGCCGTGGCGGCCCAAGCATGACGATCTGGAAGGGATCGTGAAGGACGCGCTGGCGTGGGAGCGGACACTGGCTGAGCGGCAGGGGTGAGGCCTAGATCCTCCCCTTGCAGGGAGGATTGCTATGCCTGTGGCGCCTTCTGGAACAGCTTGAGTTCCAGGCGCCACCACAACATCGCCCAGGCGCTGCCGAACGCCCACCCGGCGGCGACGTCGCTGGGCCAATGGACGCCTAGGTAGAGGCGGCTGATGCCGATCAGCGCCACCAGCGTGAGCGCGACGGTGAGCAGATAGGCGCGGGTGCGCCAGCCGCTGACCACCGGGAAGAGCAGGGTGGCGAGGGTCAGGTAGACGATCGCGCTGTTGGCGGCGTGGCCGCTGGGGAAGCTGTGCGAGGTTTCGGCCATTAGCCGGTCGATCAGGTCGGGGCGGGCGCGGCTGACCAGTGCCTTGATGAAGGTGACCAGCCAGGCGCCCAGCGACGTGGCCGCGACCACCAGCAGCGCTGCTCGGTAGCGGTGCTTGATCAGCAGGAAGATGGCCGTGGTAGCGACCACCAGCGTGAGCACGGTGGTGCTGCCCAGCGCAGTGATGTCGCGGACTGCCGAGGGAAGCCAGGCGGGGCCGATCGGCTGCGCGGGGTTTCCCGGCACGCGCATGGCGAGCATGATCGCGCGGTCGAGCGAGCCCGGGCCGTCCGCCAGGCTGCGGCCGAGCCAGAGCAGGGCGAGCAGCAGGAGCGCGACGCCGGTGGCCGCGGCGACTGGCCAGGGGACACGGCGCGAGGCTGCGGCTTCGGGACGCAGGGTTTCGGGTGGCTTGGGCGTGGTCATTGGTGCGCTAACGGACTGGGCAGCGTGGGGTTGCGTTCGGCCCCCCTCTCCCGCTTGCGGGAGAGGGGTGGGGTGAGGGTTCTGCGCAATTCCGTTTGTGTGTCGGGCGTGCCACTGGCGTGTTGCTTGCGGGGGCGCCCCCTCCGTCATGCTTCGCATGCCACCTCCCCCGCTGAAGCGGGGGAGGATCTAGAGGTTAGATCTGCACGCGCAGGGTTGCGCGGAAGTCGCGGCCGGCGAGGGGGGCGTAGTCCTTGAGCGCGCTGGTGTGGCGGCGCGCCTCGACGTCGAACAGGTTGTTCGCCGACAGGATCAGGCTGGTGTTCGACGCGGCGCCCCAGGGCTTCCAGGCGAGCGAGGCGTTGACCAGCGTGAAGCCGGGCGTGGCGGTTTCGAAGGTGGCGACGCGGTCCTGTTCGAAGCTATGTTCCACTTCGACGCGGGCGTTGAAGCGGTCGGACTGAGCCTCGAGCCCGCCCAGGAGGCGCAGCGGCGGGATGCGGGGCACGGCGCCGCCGTCGACCACTTCGGCATGGACGTAGTCGGCCAGCGCATCGGCGTTGAGTGCGAAGCCACCGACTCGGCCGAGGCGTACCGAGCCCTGCGCCTCGAAGCCGTAATAGCGGGCATCGGCCTGAAGATACTGGAAGACCGGGAGTTCGTCTTGCGTCTTGCCGGTCGGCGTGTCGAAGATATAGTCCGAGAACCAGTTGTAATAGGCGGAGGTGGAGAAGTTCCAGCCATCGCCTGAGCCCTTGAGTGTCGCCTCCAGGCCCCAGGCCTTTTCGGTGGTGAAGTCGGGGTTGCCGATCTCGAACACCTGCGTGCCGGCATGGGGGCCGTTGGAGAAGAGTTCCTCGGGCGCGGGTGCGCGTTCGCTGCGCGATGCGTTGAGACCCAGGCGCAGCCCGTCGGCCAGGGCATAGCTTGCCCCGAGCGAGCCGGAGACGCTGTCGAAGCTGCGGCGATAGGTGGGGCTGCCGAGATCGGTGTCGGCGGCGGCGGTCAGTTCGTTGCGTTCGTAGCGCAGCGCCGCTTCGGCCTTGAGCGGGCCGAAATCGAGCGACTGCAAGGTGAAGAGGCCGTACTGGCTGCTCTGGGTGCGCGGCAGGAACTTTTCCTCGCCGATCACCTGAAAGCGGCGGGACGAGATCTGGGCGCCGGTGACGCCTTCCCATGCACCGCTGGGTGCCTGCACCAGCTCCACGCGGCCTTCCATCCCCTTGTTGAAGAAGCTGGTGCCGATGGAGCCATCGCTTTCCAGCTCGTCGTGGCGATACTCGGCCGCGGCTGCGCGCAAGCGGATGCGGTCGAGCACGCCGCCGCCGGTCTCGACCTCGCCGCGCAAGTCGAAGCGCGTCTGCTTGAGGTTCAGGCGAACATTGCTGTGGTCGTGGCCTTCCTCCTCATGCCCTGCGTCGCCTTCATGATCATGATCATGGTCGTGGTGGATCTCGAAGCGGGCGGGGACGCCGTACAGGCTTTCGTAGTGGCTGACGGCAAAACCGAGCGAGCCGGTGTCGGTGATGAGCGACAGGCCGCCGGCAACGTCCCAGGTCTCCGCCGCGCTGTTGCGCAGCCGCCCGCGGACATTGGCTTCCTCGAGCAGTTCGGGGTTGTTGTCCTCCGCGGCGTGTTCGGCGGCATGTTCACGCACGTCGCGGGCATAGAGATAACCGCCGGTGCGCAGGTCGCCGGTCTTGAGGTAGCTGCCATCGGCGTGCGCGACGATGCGGTCGCCGAGCGGCACGTTGAGCACGCCCGCGACCGAGCGCTCATCGGCGGCGGAGCCATAGCGGGCGATCGCGTCCACATGGACCGGCTCTTCGGGCAGGTGGCGGGGAATGCGGCTGTCGATCACATTGACCACGCCGCCGATCGCGGAGGGGCTGAACAGGAGCGCAGTGGGGCCGCGAAGGATCTCGATACGGTCGGCGGTGAGGGGATTGATCGCCGTCGCGTGATCGGCGGAGGTGTTCGACACGTCGATCGTGCCGATCCCGTCAGTGAGCAGCCGCGCGCGATCGCCCGTGAAGCCGCGCAGCACCGGGCGCGAGGCATTCGGGCCGAAGGATGTGGCCGACACGCCCGGCTGACGGGCGAGCGTTTCGCCGATGGTGGACCGCAGTTCGCGCGTGAGATCCTCGCCGGAAAGCACCGCGGTGCCGCCAAGCACATCGGCGGTTGCGCGGGGGCGGGCGCCGGTGACCACGACTTCCTGTGTCGGCTGTTGATGATCCTGGTCGGCGGGCGCGGCGGCGGCGGGGGCGGCCGGCATGTCGGTATTGGCGGGGGCCGGCACATCGTTGGCGTGGGCGGGCGTGGCGATCAGAGCGACAGAGGCAAGCAACAGGCGACGCAGCATTCGATGTCCTAATCGGCGATGGTTTCGCCAGGCATTAATTGCGATGTTATATAGTATCAAGCTATTTTCGGCGGACGGAGGACCTAAACCCGGAGGGCAACCACCCTACTTCGTTTTCGTCTGCTCCTTGGAAGTCGGCGGCGGTGCCTTGGGCGCGGGCCAGAAGGCTATCGGGGCGAGAATCGGCAGGTCCATTGCCTGCCCGTTCTTACGGACAGGCCTTACGCGGGCACCCTGCACAAGGCGGATGGCGGCGCGGTCAAAGCCGTCTCCGGGGCGGCTGATTGCGGCGACCTTGCAGCGATGGGGCCGGCCACTGGGCTTAACGTAGCAGGCAACCACGACGCGCACTTCGACGTCGAGTTTGCGGTGTTGCGGCGGCCATTCGCGCTCGAAAGCGGCGCGGGTTGGTTTCTCGATCCAGTCTGCGCGGGCGAAGCGGACCCCGCCCTCGCCACCGCCGGTGCCGCTGCCGCTGCCGCTGCCGGCGCCATTTCCGGCTCCGCTTCCGCTTCCCGCACCCGAACCCTGTCCGGTGCCGTCGCTACCCTGTGCGGTGCCTGGTGCTGGTGTGGTGGCGGGCGGCGCTTCCGGGTGGATCAGCGGTGATGGCGGCGCGAGCGCGAGAACGGGTGCTGGATTCGCCAAAGTGGGGAGGGGCGGCGGGCTGGCCTTGCGCCCGCCGGCGGCGGCTTGGGGTTTGGCGGTGCTGATGCGGCTAGGCTTCGGCTCGTCCTGCTCAGGCGGTGGTGGCGGCGGCAGCGGCGGTGGGACGTCGAAGATCGAGATCGGTGCCGGCTCGGGTGGCGCGGAGAAGCTGGCTGGCTTGCCGAAGAGGAGCAGGGCGAGTGCGGCGAGCAGAAGGGCGGCGTTGCAGCAGGCGATCAGCGTTCGCTCGCGCCGCCCCAGCCCCGCATAATGCGCGCGCGCGACGGAGTCGCGGCGCGGCGGTAGCGGTGGGGTGTAGCGGTTCAAGCGCGCAGCCCTGCCCTTCGGAATCGAGGTCCAGGCGGGCAGTGTGACGCGGGCGTCTCATCGTGGCAAGCGGCTCAGGGGCGTAGCGTTCGCGCCTCGTATACCAGCGTTTCGCCCTTTTCGGCGCGGAAGCCGATTTCGGTCGTGGCGCTCCCTGTGGCCGAGAGGGGGTAATCGATGGTGACGAACTTTGGCACCGCCGGCCCTGCGCGGCGCTCGGTGGCGAGCGGCTTGCCGTCGGCGGTGATCGCGGCGACCCGGTCGATGTCGGTGCCCCAATAAGTGATGCGCAGGATCGTCGCGCCGGGCTCGCGGGCGAGACGGAAGCGCATCGCTTCGCGGGTCAGCAGTTTGCGCCCGCTGCGGCCGTTCAGCTGAAAAGCCTCGCTCTTTGCCGACTGGAAGGCGTGGTCGCGCTCGGGCTGCATTTCGCCCAAGTAGAACACGTCGATCGTGCGGCGGGCGAGCTCGGCGCGGGCGGTGGCGTCGGCGACATAGGCGTCGCGGGCGGTGGCCCAACGCTCGGGCGTGAAGTGCTTGAGATAGACGGCGGTGCGGCGGTCATGGAGCGGGTAGAAGGGCTTGAGCGTGGTTTCGCCGCCCAGCGGGTCGGCGACGCGATATTGGTGCAGCGCGCCCAGGATCGGCTTGGCCGCTTGGACGGGATTGCCGGCGGCGACCAGCGCGGGACCAACACCTTCGAACGGGCGGTCGGCCGGGCCGAGATCAGCGGCGAGGACGAGCGGGCCGCTCAGGAAGGCGAGCGTGTTCGAGTCGCCAGGGATCGCTTCGGTGCGCAGCGCCATCGGCAGGGAGAGGGTGACGCGCTCGCCCGCCTTCCAGCGGCGCTTGAGGCGGGCATAGCCCTGCGTGGGTGCGAGCGGCATCGGCTTGCCGTCGAGTTCGAGCGTTGCGCCCTCGCTCCATCCAGGGATGCGGAGCGCTAGTTCGGAGGTGCGGCGGGGCGCCTTTTCGACCGTGAGGGTGATGCGCCCGTCCATCGGGTATTCGGTGTCGAGCGCGAGCTTCCAGCCGCGATCGGGCAGGTCGAGCGCGGAGGGGATGTAGAGGTTGACGTAGAGGGTGTCGGCGCTCTGCCAATAGATCGAGTCGGCATGCTTGGCGTGGCTCTCCATGCCTGAGCCGACGCAACACCAGAAGCTTTCCTCGGGCGTCGAATAGGAGCGGCGGCCACCCGCGGCCATGGGCATGAAATAGACGAACATGCCGGTGTCGGGGCGCTGGTGCGCGAGCATGTGGTTGAGCTGGACGCGTTCGTAATAGTCGAAGAGCGACGCGTCGGGCTGCCAGCCATAGAGGTGGCGGGTGAGCTTCAGCATGTTGTAGCTGTTGCACGCCTCGCAGGTGGTTTCGGCGATGGCGTCGGCGAGCTGGCCCGGCTTGCCGAAATGCTCGCGGTCGCTGTTGCCGCCAATCGCATAGCTGTGATGCTGGGTGACCGTGGAGTGGAAGAACCGCGCGGCGGTGGCGTGCGCCGGGTTGCCGGTCAGCTCGTGCAGGCGGGCAAGGCCGATCACCTTGGGGATCTGGGTGTTGGCGTGAAGGCCGGCGAGCTTGTCCTGCTGGGCGGTCAGCGGATCGAGCACTGCCTTGTGGCGCAGGCGCTCGGCCAAACGCAGCCAGCGGGGATCGCCGGTGATCGCATAGGTGTCGGCATAGGATTCGTTGATGCCGCCATGTTCGGCGCGCAGGATCTGCTGGACCTGATCGTCCGACAGGCCCTCGATGATCGTCCCGAAATAGCCCGACAGGCCGAGCAGGAGCGGGAGCGCGCGAGGATTGTTCGCCAGGCGGTGCGCGTCGACCAGGCCGGCATGCACCTTGTGCCAGGTATAGACCGGCACCCAGCCGCCATTGAGGTCGAAGCCGCCGGTGCGGATGTCGCCGCGGCGGACCTCTTCGAACACGATCTTGCCGTCGACGATCTTCCCGCCACGCTCGACAGTGGTGCCGCCGAGATAGCCGTCGCCATGCGCGGCCTGGATGCGGGCCATTTCGGAGAGGGCGTGGTCGAGCCGTGCGGCGATCTCACGGTCGCCGGTGTCCGCGATCACCAGCGCGCAGGCGGTGAGCCAGTGGCCGAGGGAGTGGCCGGCAATGCCCGCGGCTTCCCAGCCGCCATAGACGGGGGCGGGGGCGGGGAGGCCGGCGGAGGTGTAGAAATTGTGGAGCAGGCGCTCGGGATCGAGCGAGAGCAAGTACCGGCGGTTCGCGGCGGTGGCGTCGGCGAAGGGCGAGGGCTTCAGCGTGACGTGGCGCGCGGCGACCGGTTCAGCGCGGGTGGCGCGGTCGGGGACTTTGACCTGGGCGAGGGCGGGGCCGGTGAGGGCAAGGATGCTGGCGCCGGCGAGGAAGTTGCGGCGGGTGGGGGTGAGGGTCATCGGTCCGCTCCTGATTTCATGCGCGCGCTGCGCACGCCTCGATCCTCCCCCGGAGGGGAGGTGGCAGCCCGCAGAGCTGACGGAGGGGTAGTGCGCCACGGGCCGGATCGCTCGCGGAGAATACCCCTCCACCACGCTGCGCGTGGTCCCCCTCCCCCTCCGGGGGAGGATCTACCTACCCTTAGTGGTTGTCGCGGGGCAGGCCCATGGTCTGGGCGATCTTCTGGTACTTTTCAGCACCTTCGAGGATCGCGCCGGTGTTCATCTGGCCGACCACCGAGCGCTGGATTTCCTGCCACGGAGTCTGCGACGCCGGGTACTTGAAGCCGCCTTCGGCTTCCAGCTTGGCGCGGCGGGTAGCCAGCTCCTCGTCGGAGACCAGAACGTCGGCAGTGCCCTTGTTCAAGTCGATGCGGACGCGGTCGCCGGTCTGGATCAGCGCCAAGCCACCCATGGCTGCTGCCTCGGGGCTGGCGTTGAGGATCGACGGGCTGCCGCTGGTGCCGGACTGACGGCCATCACCGATGCACGGGAGCGCATGCACGCCCTCGCGGATCAGATAGGCTGGCGGACGCATGTTCACGACCTCGGCCGCGCCGGGATAGCCGATCGGGCCGGCGCCGCGCATGAACAGCAGCGTCTGATCGGTGATGCCGGTCGCCGGATCGTCGATGCGGTGATGATAGTCCTCGGGACCGTCGAACACGACTGCCGGACCCTCGAACGCGTCGGGATCTTCCGGGTTGGAGAGATAGCGGTCGCGGAACTCGGGCGAGATCACGCTGGTCTTCATGATCGCGGCGTCGAACAGATTGCCCTTGAGGACAATGAAGCCGGCATCTTCCACAAGCGGCTGTACGAACGGACGGATGACCTTCTCGTCCTCGATCGTCGCGTCGCGGCAATTGTCGCCCATCGACTTACCGTTCACGGTGAGCACGCCCTCGTGGATCAGGCCCTGTTGCATCAGCTGGGCGGTGACCGCTGGAACGCCGCCGGCGCGGTAATAATCCTCGCCGAGATATTCGCCGGCCGGCTGCAGGTTGACCAGCAGCGGAACCTTGTGGCCCTTTTCCTGCCAGGTCTCGATCGGCAGATCGACGCCGACATGGCGCGCGATTGCCGCCAAGTGGATCGGCGCGTTGGTCGAGCCGCCGATCGCCGAATTGACGACAATCGCGTTCTCGAACGCTTCACGAGTCAAAATGTCGGAGGGCTTGAGGTCCTCGGCCACCATTTCGACGATGCGTTTGCCGGTGATGTACGAGACTTCCTGGCGGTCGCGATACGGCGCGGGAATAGCCGCCGAGCCAGGCAGCGACATGCCGAGCGCTTCGCACAGCGAGTTCATCGTCGTGGCGGTGCCCATGGTGTTGCAATAGCCCGTCGACGGCGCGGACGACGCAACGAGCTTGATGAACTCCTTGTCGTCGATCTCGCCGGCGGCGAGCATCTGGCGCGCCTTCCACACGATGGTGCCCGAGCCGGTGCGCTCGCCCTTGTGCCAGCCATTGAGCATCGGGCCGACCGACAGGGCGATCGCCGGAATGTTCACGGTTGCCGCCGCCATCAGGCAGGCCGGCGTGGTCTTGTCGCAGCCGATCGTCAGCACGACGCCATCGATCGGATAGCCGTAGAGCAGCTCGACCAAGCCCATATAGGCGAGGTTGCGGTCAAGGCCCGCGGTGGGGCGTTTGCCGGTTTCCTGGATCGGATGGACCGGGAATTCGATGGCGATGCCGCCGGCTTCGCGGATACCCTCGCGCACGCGCTCCGCCAGCACCAGGTGGTGGCGGTTGCACGGGGAAAGATCGCTGCCGGTCTGGGCAATGCCGATGATCGGCTTGCCCGACTGGAGTTCTTCCAGGCTGATCCCGAAATTCAGGTACCGCTCCAGATAAAGGGCGGTCATGTCGATATTGTCGGGATTGTCGAACCAAGCGCGTGAACGAAGCTTGGGCGGGTTCTGAGCTGTCATGGCAGGTCCGTTACTGGGAAACCGAAAGGCGGTAGATCATGACATGCCTGTACGGCTTGCCCGGATCAACACGAGCGGAAACGAATTTCGACTGATTTGGTGCATCGGGAAATTTCTGGGGCTCCAGCGCAATGCCGTCACCCATGCGGTACAGATGGCCGGACTTGCCGTAATAGGTGCCGTCTAGGAAGTTGCCCGTGTAGAACTGGACGCCGGGCTCCGTGGTGAGCACTTCGAGCACGCGGCCCGAGGCGGGATCTTCCAGACGCGCGGCCAGTTCGGGCTTGGCGGTCAGGCCCTTGTCGAGCGCGAAGTTGTGGTCATAGCCCTGGCCATAGCGGATCTGCTGGTCAGTGCCGTCGCGAAGACCCTCGCCGATCATGCGGGCTTTACGGAAATCGAACACGCTGCCGGAGACCGGGCGAAGCTCGCCGGTCGGGATCAGCGCGGCGTTGACCGGCGTGTAGGTGGTGGCGAGGATGGTGAGCAGATGGCCCATCGCGCCCATCGGCGAGCCTTCGCCGGCCAGGTTGAAGATCGCGTGGTTGGTCATGTTGACGACGGTCGGTTTGTCGGTGGCCGCGTCGAACGCGATCTGGAGCGCGCCGTCTTCGTCGAGCGAATAGGTGACCTTCACGTCGAGCTTGCCGGGATAGCCCGAGTCGCCCTCAGCGCTGGTGAGGCCGAACACCACGCGCGCCGTGGGGCCGCTCTCGACCGAGAGGATGCGCCAGTTCTTCTTGTCGAAACCCTGGCCACCGCCGTGCAGCGAGTTGGTCTTGTCGTTGAGCGGCAGCTGGTAGCTCTTGCCGTTCAGCGTGAACTTGCCGCCGGCGATGCGGTTGGCATAGCGGCCGACGGTGACGCCGAAATAGTTGGGATGGTCGACATAGGAGGCGAGATCGTCATAGCCCAACGTCACGTCGGCGATCTTGCCGGCGCGGTCGGGCCCCTTGAGCGATTGCAGCGTGGCGCCGTAGGTCAGGATGCGTGCGGAGACACCCTTGGCGTTGGACAGGGTGACCGCCTCCACCGCAGTGCCGTCCTTCAGCGTGCCTGCCGCTTCGCGCTTGGCTTCGGCAGCCGTCGCCGACTGCGCCACAAGCATCACGCCGAGCGCCGCTGCGCCCATGAATGTCGCCTTGCCCATCCCGTGTATCTCCTCTCCAGTGCCTCGGCGCCGTTGACGCGCCCTTCCTCACCCATATAGTCAGACAAAAATCGTAATGGAAGCTGGCTGGGAATCCTTGGTTGGACTCGCTAGGCCTTCCATTCCAAGGAGAGAAGGATCGCGATGCCCGCACCCATAAACGCAGCATCCACCGCTCGGGCGCATTCGCCTGGGTCCGGCGGAAGCTATCGACCGGCCCTGACGCTGCTTGCCAGCCTGTTCTTTATGTGGGGCTTCATCACCGTTATCAACAACACGCTGCTGCCGCACCTGCGCAGCGTGTTCGAACTCGACTATACGCAGACGACGCTGATCGAGTCGGTGTGGTTCATCGCGTATTTCGTGGCGTCGATTCCGTCGGCCAAGCTGATCGAGCGGATCGGATACCAGAAGTCGATCGTGATCGGCCTGGTGGTCATGGCAGCCGGCGCGCTGCTGATGGTGCCGGCGGCGCGCATCCCGTCTTATGGCTTGGTGCTGACCGCATTGTTCATCATCGCCAGCGGCATCACGCTGCTGCAGGTCGCGGCTAACCCCTATGTGGCGGTCATCGGTCCGCCCGAGACTGGCTCGTCGCGCCTGAACCTGGTGCAGGCGTTCAACTCGCTGGGCACCACGCTCGCGCCTTTGTTCGCGGGCTATCTGATCCTGGGCCGTTCGAAGGGCGGCACCGCAGAGGCCGGCGTGACGCTGACCGCGGCGGAGCGTTATGCCGACGCGCAGTCGGTGATCCTGCCTTATCTGATCGTCGCGGCCGTCCTGATCCTGCTGGCGGTTGTGATCGCGCGCTTCCCGCTTCCGGCGATCGGCCAGGCGACGCAGCGCGTTTCGCGTGAGGATCGCCGCAGCCTGTCGCTGTGGAAGCACCGCAACCTGGTCTGGGGTGTTCCCGCGATCTTCATCTACCTGATCGCCGAGATCGGTGTCGCCAACCTGTTCATCAACTTCGTGTCGCAGCCCGACATCGCCAACATCACGCACGAGCAGGCTTCGCGCTATCTCGCGCTGCTGTGGGGCGGCATGATGGTGGGCCGCTTTGCCGGCAGCCTGATCATGCAGAAGATCCCGGCGGACAAGGTTCTGGCTGCCTTTGCGATCGGCGCGTTCGTCGTGATGCTGCTGGCGACCTTTACCACGGGGCCTGCCGCGATGTGGTTCCTGATCCTGGTGGGCCTGTTCCACTCGATCATGTTCCCGACGATCTTCACGCTGGGCATCAAGGGCCTGGGTCCGCTGACTGAAGAGGGTTCGGGCCTGCTCATCATGGCGATCGCTGGTGGTGCGCTCGTCGTCGTGCAGGGTTGGTTGGCTGACACGATCGGTCTGCAGATGTCGTTCCTGCTGACGGCGGCGTGCGAGCTGTACATCCTGTTCTACGCGCTGTGGGGCTCCAAGCCGACGCACGCGCTGCCGGACCAGCAAGTGGTGTGATCCGAAACGGGCCGCGCTTCGGCGCGGCCTGGACTGAACTGGAATGCACGGGAACGGGGAGCGGCGGTGCCGGTCCCCGTTTTCGTTTGTGTGGTCCTCAGGCCTGCATGGCGCTGCGGGTGTCCTCAAGCGCCAGGTCGACCAGCGTGCGCATTGCCTCCGCAGCAGCGGCGGCGTCGCCGGCAGCAATCGCGTCATAGACGCGGACATGGTCGGGAATCGGATTGCGGGGCAGGGCGCGGGCGCGTTGCTTGAACTGGGTGGTCCAGCTGACCGCCGCGCCGATGCTGGCGCTGAGCGCCACCACGGCTTCGTTGCGCGTCGCCTGGAGCAGCGCGTTGTGGAAGTCGCGGTCGGCGGCTCGGCCTGCCTCAGTGGCGAGCGAGTGCTTGCGCATCGCCGTCAGCGCTGTCTTCATCGACTTCAGGTCGTCGCGGTCGCGGCGCTGGGCCGCCAGGCTGGCAGCGGCGGGTTCGACGATCTGGCGCAGTTCAAACAGGTTGCGGATGAACTCGATGTCCGGCTCGCCGGTAAAGGCCCAGGCGAGCACGTCGGGGTCGAGCAGGTTCCAGCGGTTGCGCGGTAGCACGCGGGTGCCCGCCTTGGTCCGGCTTTCCACCAGGCCCTTGGCGACCAGCACCTGCACTGCCTCGCGATACGCGCTGCGCGAGACGTTGAGCGTTTCGGAAAAGGCGACTTCGCCCTCCAGCCGGTCGCCAGGGGCATATTCGCCCGAGACGATCGCGGCGCCCAGCTTGTGCGCTATCGCCCCGTGCAGGCGACGGCCCGTGCCGCGCCTGGGGCGTGATTCCGCACCCTCGTCTTCCCCCTGATCCACGATTTCCAGGGCCTCTCCGGCTGTCTTCATTCCACCCCGTTCATCATCGTGGTGCGTTGTTGTTGCACGTTTGTATCAGCCAAAGGAGAGGAACGAAAGATTGCCTAACGGGCGGAACGAGAATATGTCTGACTAAAAGGAGAGGACAGTGCCCGCTGAACGACCGTCTGGAGCAGAAGTGCCGCGTTTTCGCGCGCCATGCCGGCGGCTTGCGGATGTCCCGGCCACCATGCCCTGTTTCCCCAGCCGCCGACCGGCACGCCGCGCAGCAGCCGGCGCGGTCCGCGCACAACATCTGAAATCGAGGAACGCGAGATGAGCCTACGCCTGTTGCAGCATCGGGGCGCCGACGGCACCCTGTCGGTGGTCGCAGCCCAGGGAGGTCGCGCCGCGACCGTGCCCGGCGTGGCCAGCGTGCGTGAACTCGCGCTTCGGGCGATCGAGGCCGGGCAGAGCTTGGCGCAGGCGATCGAAGCTGCTGGCGAGGGCGCCGCGGTCGACCTGCAGGCCGAATTCACTGCTGGCAATTTCGTCTCGCCGATCAGCCATGAGGATCCGGCGCACCTGGTGATGACCGGCACTGGGCTCACCCATCTCGGCTCGGCCGAAGGGCGCGACAAGATGCATCGCGAGGCGGCTGCGGCTGAGAAGCAGACCGATTCGATGCGCATGTTCCTGGAAGGCGTGGAGGGCGGCAAGCCCGCTGCCGGCGAGACCGGACAGCAGCCCGAATGGTTCTATAAGGGCGATGGCTCGCAGCTGGTCGGCCCGGGCGAGCCGCTGGCCATGCCGGCATTCGCGCAGGATGGCGGCGAGGAGCCGGAGCTGGCCGGGATCTACCTGATCGGTCCCGACGGCACGCCGCACCGGCTGGGGCTGTGCCTGGCCAACGAGTTCAGCGACCATGTGACCGAGCGGCACAATTATCTGTGGCTGGCGCATTCCAAGCTGCGCCAGGCAGCGCTTGGCCCCGAGCTGCTGGTCGGCGAGGCGCCGCGTGACGTGCGCGGGGCGAGCCGCATCGTGCGCAATGGCGAGACGCTGTGGGAGAAGCCGTTCCTGTCGGGTGAGGACAATATGTCGCACAGCCTGGCGAACCTGGAGCATCACCACTTCAAATATCCGCTGTTCCGGCGCCCGGGCGACATTCACGTCCACTTCTTTGGCACCGCGACGTTGTCGTTCAGCGACGGCATCCGCACGGAAGAAGGCGACGTGTTCGAGATCGAAGCCAAGCCCTTCACGCTGCCGCTGCGCAACCCGCTGGCGCGCGAAGCCGCGCAGAGCGTCGTGGTGAAGGCGCTCTGATGGCCGCGATCAAGATTGCCATCGTCGGCATGGGCAAGATCGCCCATGACCAGCACCTCCCTTCTATCGCTGGGAACCCCGCCTTTGAGCTGGCCGCGACGGTCAGCTCGCGCGGCGAGGCCGTGAACGACCTTCCGCATTTCCGCACGCTCGGCGAGTTGCTTGAGGCCGGGGTGGACATCGACGCGGTGGCGCTCTGCACGCCCCCACAGGTCCGCTACGACCTGGCGCGGCAGGCGATCACCGCGGGCAAGCATGTGTTCCTGGAAAAGCCGCCCGGCGCGACGCTGGCCGAAGTGGCGCTGCTCGACGCGCAGGCAGAGGCTGCGGGCGTGACGCTGTTCGCCAGCTGGCACTCGCGCTACGCCGCGGGCGTGGAGCCGGCGCGCCAGTGGCTGACCGGGCGCAAGATCAACAGCGCTTCGATCGTGTGGCGCGAGGATGTGCGCGTCTGGCATCCCGGCCAAGACTGGATCTGGGAGCCGGGTGGCCTGGGCGTGTTCGACCCCGGCATCAACGCGCTGTCGATCGCCACGCATATCCTGCCGCCCTTCTTCCTGCAGGAGGGCCGCTTGTCGCTGCCGGCCAACCGGGCCGCGCCGATTGCCGCCGACCTGCATTTTCGCGCCGGTGACGGCACGCCGGTGCACATGGACCTGGACTGGCGCCAGACCGGCCCGCAGAGCTGGGACATCACCGTCGAGACCGATGGCGGTACGCTGAAGCTCGAAAAGGGCGGCGCGGTGCTGACCACGCCGGAAGGCACGCAGACCGCCGAGGATCGCGAATATCCCGGTCTGTATGCGCGCTTCGCCGAGCTGGTGCAGGCTGGTGAGCGCGATGTCGACACCGCACCGCTGCGGCTGGTGGCCGACGCGTTCCTGCGCGGCCATCGCCTGGCGGTGGAAGAATTCCACGACTGAAGACCTGATGCCGGTCGCTTCCAAGGGAGGTGGCGGCATCTTCATGCTGACGCCGGGCAATCCGGCAAATGGGAGAGAAGAATGATCCGCACGCTACGCCGCACGGCAATTGCCTTGCTGCTGTCGAGCACGCCGCTGGCCGCGACTGCGCAAACGGCGCCGCCCGCCGCGCCTGCGCCTGCTCCGGCGCCTGCAGCTGGTACCGCCATCGTCGAGGTGAAGGCCGATCCGGCCGCCCCGACCTATGACCGGCGCATCTTCACTCAGTTCGCCGAGCATCTCGGCACCGGCATCTATGGCGGCCTGTGGGTCGGCAAGAATTCCAAGATCCCGAACACCAACGGCTTCCGCAACGACGTGGTGTCGGCGCTGAAGAACCTGGCAGTGCCGGTGATCCGCTGGCCCGGCGGCTGCTTCGCCGACGAGTATAACTGGCGCGAGGGCATCGGCCCGCAGAACAAGCGCCCGGTCAAGATCAACACCCATTGGGGCGGCGTGACCGAGCCTAACACCGTTGGCACGCACGAGTTCTTCGAACTGCTGCGCCAGGTGAACGCAGAGGCCTATGTCGCCGGCAATGTCGGCAACGGTACCGCGCGCGAAATGGCCGAATGGGTCGAGTACATGACCTCGCCCGCCGGCAGCCTTGCCGATGAGCGCGCCAAGAACGGCCACAAGGCACCGTGGAAGGTCCCTTATTTCGGCGTCGGCAACGAGCTGTGGGGCTGTGGCGGCAACATGCGCCCTGAGTTCGCGGCGGACGAGACGCGGCGCTACGCGACCTTCATCAAGGCGCCTGCCGGCACCAAGATCCTGAAGATCGCCGCCGGCGCGAATGTCGACGATTACAAGTGGACCGAGGTGATGATGCGCGAGGCTGCCGGTCAGCTCGACGCACTGTCGCTGCACTACTACACGCTGCCCCAGGGTGGCTGGCCGCCCAAGGCCGATCCGATCAACTTCGACGAGAGCGGCTGGGCCGATGCGCTTGCCGGCGCGTGGCGCATGGACGAGCTGGTGACCAAGCACAGCGCGATCATGGACAAGTATGATCCGCAGAAGCGCGTCTTCCTGGCGGTGGACGAATGGGGCACCTGGTATGCCCAGGATCCGGGCACGCATCCGGGCTTCCTGCGTCAGCAGAACACGCTGCGCGACGCACTGGTGGCCTCGATCCACCTCGACATCTTCGCCAAGCATGCCGACCGCGTCCGCATGTCGGCGATCGCGCAGATGGTGAACGTGCTCCAGGCGATGATCCTGACCGACGGCAGCAAGATGGTGCTGACGCCGACCTATCACGTGTTCGAGATGTACAAGCCGTGGCAGGACGCCAAGGTGCTGCCGATCACGATCAACGCGCCCTGGTACAACAAGAACCAGTTCACCATGCCGGCCGTCAGCGGATCGGCTGTGCGCGGCAAGGATGGGCGGGTGCATATCGGCCTGTCCAACCTCGACCCGAACCGCCCGAACACGGTCAGCGTCAAGCTGAGCGGCGTGACTGCCGGATCGGTGTCGGGCCGGGTGCTGACCGCGCCGGCGATCAACACGCACAACACGTTTGACGCGCCCGAGGCCGTCAAGCCGGTGCCGTTCAGCGACGCGCAGGTGAGCGGTGATACGCTGACGGTATCGCTGCCGGCCAAGTCGGTGGTCGTGCTGAACCTGCAATAAGGACAAGGGCGGCGCCCAGGCGAATGCGCCGGGCGCCGCTTGCCCGTTTGACGTTTCCGGAGAGGTCCGATGAAGTTGCTTGGTTTATTGTCCGCCACCGCCGCACTGGCGCTGAGCGGAGCCGCTCCCGCACAGCAGGCCGCTTCGACGGGCACCACGCTCAACGCGCGGCTGACGGGCGATCTGGCACCGACCCACGACCCGGTGATCGCGCGCGATGGCGACACCTATTATGTGTTCGGCACCGGGCATGGCGAGCGGCTGGTGGAGACCAAAAGCTCCAAGGATCTGACCCATTGGACCGCCGGTGCGCCGGTGTTCACCAAGATGCCTGACTGGGCACTCAAGGCCGTGCCCGGCACCAACGGCATGTGGGCGCCCGACATCGCCTTCGTGAATGGCCGCTGGCGGCTTTATTATTCGGTATCGACCTTTGGCTCGAACCGCTCGGCGATCGGCATGGCGACCAATGCGACACTCGACCCCAAGTCGCCGAACTTCGCGTGGCGTGACGAAGGGCTGGTGGTGCAGTCGATGCCATCGGACAATTTCAACGCGATCGATCCTAACTTCGTGATCGACGCACAGGGGCGGCACTGGCTGTCGCTCGGCAGCTTTTGGACCGGCATCAAGCTGTTCGAGTTGGACCGTAAGACCGGCAAGCCGCTGAACGCCGCCAAGCCCTATTCGATCGCACAGCGCCCCGCGCCGGCAGGTGGTCCCGCACCGGTGGAGGCGCCGTTCATCGTGCCGCATGGTGGCTTCTACTATCTGCTCGTGTCCTATGATTATTGCTGCAAGGGCGTGAACAGCACCTACTACACCGTGGTCGGCCGCTCGAAGGCGATCACCGGGCCCTATCTGGGCAAGGACGGCAGCAAGCTGATGGAGGGCGGCGGCACGATCTTCCTGCGCGCCGACCTGCAGGAGCAGCAGCGCTTCCGCGGCCCCGGGCATCCGGGCTGGCTGCATGACAAGGATGGCCGCGATTACGTGGTCTATCACGCCTACGACAAGGAGACCCGCGGCGCGCCGACGCTGCGCATCGCCCCGGTACGCTGGGGTGCCGACGGCTGGCCTGTCGCTGAATATTGAGGAGAGTTTGAGATGATCGACGTGAACCGCCGCCTGTTCCTGGCCGGTGCCGCCGGCACTGCGGTTGCCGCACAGGCGCAAGCTGCCGGGCTGGCGACGCCTGCTGCCGCCACTGCCGCGCCCGTGCCGGTCAACCCGCTGGTGCGCAACCGCGCCGACGCGCAGGTCTTCCGCCACACCGATGGCTGGTACTACCTGACCGGGTCGGTGCCGGAATATGACCGGCTGGTGCTGCGCCGCTCGCGCACCATCGCCGGGCTGGCGACGGCGCAGGAGCGCGTGCTGTGGCGGCATGAAAAGACGGGGCCGATGTCGGGCTTCCTGTGGGCGCCCGAGATCCACCTCTTCCAGGGCAAGTGGGTCATGTATTTCGCGGCCGGCCCGAGCGGCGGTGGCGAGGATGTGTTCCGCATCCGCACCTATGCGATCGTGTGCGACGGACCCGATCCGATGACCGGCAACTGGAAGGTGCTGGGCAAGTTCGAGTCGCCCTTTGACGGCTTCAATCTCGACTCCACGATCTTCGAGCATCGCGGCGTGTCCTATTTCTGCTGGGCAGAGCGCGAGCCGGGGATCGATACCAACTCCAACCTGTATCTTGCGCCACTCAAGACGCCGCTGACGCTGGGCGCCAAGGCGGTACGCTTGACCGTGCCGACGCTCGATTGGGAAATCCGCGGGTTCAAGGTCGCGGAGGCGCCGGCGGTGCTTGCGCGCAACGGTCGGCTGTTCATGACTTACTCGGCGAGCGCCACCGACGACCGCTATTCGCTGGGCATGCTCACCGCGCGCGACGACGCGAACATCATGGACGCCAAGAGCTGGGTGAAGTCGCCGCAGCCGGTGTTCGTCAGCTCGGAGGTGACCAGCGTCTATGGTCCCGGCCACAATAGCTTTACCGTCGACGAGCAGGGCCGCGACGTGCTGGTCTATCATGGCCGCGACTACAAGGCGATCAAGGGCGATCCGCTGTTCGACCCGAACCGCCATACCCGCGTGCAGCGCATCTATTATCGCGAGGACGGCACGCCGGACTTCGGCATCCCGGTCGGTAACGGACCAGTGCCCGATCGCTTCAGCCCGGTGGGTGCTGCGGACAGCTTCCTGATGCATGAGGGCGATCGCGTTACCGTGGGCAAGGGTCCCATCCCCGCGTCGCAGTTCCGTGCGGTGCCGAGTGCCGGCGGCGCGGTGATGCTGGTGCCTGTGGATGCGCCGGATAAGTGCCTGATCGCAGGGACGGACGGCACGGTGCGCCTGGCGCCCATCGCCAAGGATCGTCAGTTCGCGATGCGCAGCGGCTTCCTGCGCCAGAGCGTGGGCAAGGATGAAGTGCGCTTCGCACTGGCCGGCCGGCCCGGACAGTATCTGCTCTATCGCGGGGGCAAGATCCTGGTCGGCGTGCAGGATCGGGCCTTTCCGCCCAGCACCAACTTCAAGGTCAGCTGAGCGTGGTGGTCAATCGTCGCGAGCTGTTGTCGGGCAGCCTGGCCGGGGCTGCACTGGCGGCGAGCATTCGTCCTGCGTCGGCGCAGGCGGTGCAACTCGCGGCGACACCGCCGATGGGGTGGAACAGCTGGAACAGCTTTGCGACGACCATCACCGAAGCGCAGGCGCTGGAGACCGCGGCGATCCAGGCCGCCAAGCTGCTGCCCTCGGGCTACGAAATCTTCACCATCGACATCCAATGGTACGAGCCCGAGGCGAAGAGCTACACCTATAACGCCAAGCCGCAGCCGGCGATGGACGGCTATGGCCGATTGCTGCCGGCGCCGAACCGCTTTCCCTCGGCGGCAGGCGGCAAGGGGTTCGCGCCGATCGCTGCGAAGGTGCATGCGCTGGGGCTGCGCTTCGGCATCCACCTTATGCGCGGCATTCCCCGGCTGGCGGTGGAGCGGAACTTGCCGGTGCTGGGCACCACGGCGCGGGCACGCGACATTGCCGATACGGGGAGCATCTGTCCGTGGAACCCCGACATGTACGGCGTGGATATGGGCAAGCCGGGCGCGCAGGCTTATTATGACAGCGTCTTCGCGCTGTATGCGAGCTGGGGCGTCGACTTCGTCAAGATGGACGACATGAGCCGGCCCTATGACGCGCATGCGCCCGAGATCGAGGCAGCGCATCTGGCGATCCAGCACAGCGGCCGTCCGATGCTGCTGAGCCTGTCGCCCGGCGAGACGCCGGTGGCGCGGGCGGGGCATGTTCGCCGCTTTGCGCAGATGTGGCGGATTAGCGATGATTTCTGGGACGAGTGGCCGTTGCTGGAAGCGCAGTTCACCCGGCTGGAGAACTGGGCGCAATATGCCGGGCCGGGCGGCTGGCCCGACGCCGACATGCTGCCGCTTGGGCGGCTGGCGCTAGGGGAGCGCGATACCAAATTCACGCCCGACGAACAGCAGACGCTGATGACGCTTTGGTCGATCGCGCGCTCGCCGCTGATCATGGGCGGCGACTTGCGGCATCTGGACGATGCGACGCTGGCGCTGCTGACCAATCCCGAAGTGCTGGCGGTCAACCAGCGCAGTAGCGAGAACCGCCCGCTTTTCCTGCAGGACGGGCTGCGGGTGTGGACTGCGCGGCGTGAGGCGGGGCGCTACCTCGCCTTGTTCAACACCAGTGCGAAGACTCAGCGCTTTGCCGTGCCGCTTGCGGCTTTAGGCTTGGGGCCGCGCGTTCGGGTGCGGGATTTGTGGGCTCGGCGGGACCTGGGGGTGGCGGAAGCCACTATCTTGTCGACGCTGACTTCGCATGGGTCGGCGCTCTACAAGCTGGAAATCTGACAGACAAATTCGCGTAAGCGCAGGTGCCGATTTGCCACGGTTGCGGCGAATCGTTGCACCTGCGCGAGATAAGGCTTGCGCTCCCCCGATCCGGCGTCCTAAAAAATTTAGTCAGACTAAAAGAGCGGCGGGTCGCCGCCCAAAGAGAGGAACTATGGCTTTGAAGCCCGCTTTTCTGTGCACCGCGTCGCTTTTTTCGCTGATCCTGGCCGCCGCGCCGGCCACGGCGCAGACCGCGGATCAGGCCGGAACCCCAGTAGCCGACGCTGCCGCAGATGCTTCTCCCGCCCAGGACGCGGGCGCTGAAGAAGAGATCGTCGTCACCGGCGTGCGCGGCTCCATTGTCGGCGCGCTCAACGTGCGCCGCGACTCCGTGCAGATCGTCGATTCGGTGGTGGCCGAGGACGTCGGGAAATTGCCTGACAATAACGTGGTAGAAGCGCTCCAGCGCGTCACCGGCATCCAGGTCACCGATCGTGCCGGCGGCGAAGCGGCGGCAGTGACCATCCGTGGCCTGTCCGACCCGCTGACCACGCTCAACGGCCGCAACATCTTCACTGCCGCGGGCACGTCGTTCGCGCTGCAGGACGTATCAGCGAATCTGGTCAAGCAGATCGACGTGTACAAGACGCGCGCCGCCGACCAGATCGAGACCGGCCTTGCCGGCCAGATCGACATAAAGACGCGCCGTCCGCTCGACTTTGACGGGTTCACCATCTCTGGCCTGGCACGCGGCATCTACAGCGAGCAGGCCGACAAGATTAACCCCAACGTCGCGCTGCTGGTCAGCGACCGCTGGGAAACGGGCATCGGCGATATCGGCCTGCTCGTGAACGGCAGCTACTCGCGCTACGAATATCGCAACCAGAACGTCCAGGCGGGCGCGCTGGTCCCGTTCGCGACCGAGAACCCGACTGCCGGCAGCGGCCTTGGCCCGCTCGAGCGGATCTTCCCGGGGCCGAACAACGTCAACTGGACGCCGGGCCTCGACTATGGCCTGCCCACCGCGCCGGGATCGACGCTCAACATCAACGGCGTCGCCACGCCTTATTATCTGTCGCGCGACGCGGTCATCAGCTCTGACCTGTACGGCAAGCGCGAGCGCCCGTCGGTCAACGCAGCGCTGCAATGGGCGCCCAACAGCAGCTCGGTCTATACTGCCGAGTTCTTCTACAGCGGCTTCCGTGGCAACACGTCCAACAACCTGCTGTTCAGCTTCGCCGACTGGTGGGGCAATCTGGGTCCGAACCCGGGTTCGACCTTCGAGCTGTATGACGGCACCAACATCATCAAGTCGCGCCGCGCCGGCGCAGTCGCGGGCTTCAACAGCGCCGATTATTCGACCAACCGCACCGACAGCTATGTCTATGCGCTCAACGGCGCCTGGGACGTGGGCACCGGCGGCAAGATCACCGCGGACGTCACCTATCAGGACAGCACCAACGAAACCGCGTTCTTCGCGATCCGCACCAACCGCGGTCCGCTCGACCTGGACGTCGACTTCAACGCTGGCGGCGGCATTCCGGCGTATAGCTTCGGCAATGCAGGCGTCCTGACCGATCCGAACGCGTGGACGCTGGGCGAGCTGTACGACAGCGGCACGCGTAGCACCGGCAGCGCCATCACCATGATGCTGGACGGGGAGCAGAAGTGGGACGAGGGCTTCCTGCGCCGCATCAAGCTGGGCTTCCGCTACGACAACCGCGATGCGTCGACCTTTGTGCGCGATCAGGGCGGAGCGCCGCTGGGCGCGTCGCTGGCGTCGCTTGGCGAGGACGGGATCTTCACCAATTCGGGCTTCTTCGACGGCCGGGCTGATATCCCGACGAGCTGGACGCTGCCGGATGCGCGGGCGCTTTATGGCGATGCCGATGCGCTGCGCACCCGCTACCGCGCAGTGAGCCCGAACCTGTTGCTGTCGGACCAGCTGTCCTTCACGCGCGTGTTCGACATCAACGAGATCAACACCGCGGCCTATGCGCTGGCCGATGGCGAGATTTCGGTGTTCGGCCGTCCGCTCCAGCTTCAGGCCGGTGTGCGCTTCGTCATGATCGACACCGACTACACCTATTTCGACCGCACCACCGGCGCGGCGACGCGGGTGTCGACGGGGTCGGAGAAGTTCCTGCCGAGCCTCACCGCGCGCTATGAGCTGGCGCACAATCTGCGGCTGCGCTTCAACTATGGCGAGACGCTGCGCCGTCCGGCGTTTGGCGACTTGAACCCGAACTACACGCTGACCGGCGATCTTTCGAACGTGGGCTTCGGCACCGGCACCGCCGGCACCGCCACGCTGACGCCCACCCATTCGAAGAACATGGATCTGGCGCTGGAGTGGTATTTCGAGCGCAACAGCGCGATCTATGTGACAGGCTTCCGCCGCGAGATCGACGGGCTGGTCGTGCCGCTCACCGTGCGTGAGACGCTGCCGAACAACTATCTGACCAACAACTATACCGAGATCTTCAACATCACCCGCCCGATCAACGCATCGAGCGGTGTGCTGAAGGGTGTCGAAGTTGGCGTGACCTACTTCCCGAACTACCTGCCCGGGCCGCTGGACGGCCTTGGCTTCACGGGCAGCGCGACGATCCTGGATTCCGAACAGACGATCCCGATCACCGACGCGAACGGCGCCATCACCGGCGAGACGACCTCGTCGTTCTTCGCGGTGTCGAAGTTCTCGTACAACGCCACGCTGGCGTACGATAACGGCCCGATCGGTGCCCGCCTGTCGTATATCTGGCGCAAGGGCTTCCTCAACAACAACGAGGGCCGTTCCTTCGCGAACCCGATCGGCATGTGGCGCCAGCCTGAGAGCAGCCTGGACCTCCAGCTGACCTGGAACGTCAAGGACGGCGTTGCGGTCACCTTCGACGCGGTCAACCTGACCAAGACGAAGCAGCAGAACTACTATCAGTTCGACAATGTCGGTGGACCGGAGCAGTTCAATTCGAGCACGCTGCTGCTCGATCGCACCTTCGCGCTGGGCCTGCGCTTCTCGATGTAAGGGCCTCCGGCGCCCGGGTGTTGGGCGACGGGTGAGGTTTGGTGGGGCGTCTCCTGCGGGAGGCGCGCCATTTTTTGTGCTGGTTCGCGGAGTTGGTCCTCGGGTTCCTCAACTCGGTTCTCGGGCGGGCCGGGGCCCAGATTCGGTGAAGCCGGGGGCGGGGAGTGCCGTCGCGGCGGCGTGGCGGCTGGGCCCCGGCCTTTGCCGGGGAACTGGCGGCGGCTTGGCCGCAGGCTCTCCCCTCGTGACCTCGGCCTTGCACCGGCAGAAGAAGAAGCGGGATCCCGGCTCAAGGCCGGGATGACGGGGGGAGGGGGCTCAGCTGAGGCGCTCCTCTAATCCGCTAAGTCAGCCTGTATTCAGGCGGTGGGTGCTAGGCGACTTGCATGCCCAAGCTTCTCACTTCCCTGCTCCTGGGTGCCGCCGTGCTGGCGACGCCTGCCCTGGCCGCGCCCCGTGAAACGCCCGAGATGCGGCTGCAGAAGATGCTGGAGGGCCGCGTGGCGGGTGCGCCGGTGAACTGCATCGCCCAGGGCCCCGGCATTTCGAGCACGATCGTCGACGGCAAGGCGATCGTATATCGCTCCGGCCGTACGCTGTACGTGAACGAGCCGGAATCCGATCCCCGGGCGCTGCGCGGCGACGATATCCTGGTCACGCGAACCTTTGGATCGCAGCTGTGTAGTACGGACGTGGTGCAAATGGTCGACAGGCTGGGCGGTTTCCCGCGCAGCCCCGTCTTCCTGGGCAAGTTCGTGCCCTACACCAAGCCCGAGGCGGCGCGCTGAAGCGCTTCCCGCGAACCGCTCAGGCGGTAGCCATGCGGCGGTCAATCTGGTCCAGCTCGCCGCTTTCGCGCGCCTTCTTGCCATAGACCGCTTCGAACAGCGGGGTTGCCATCACGGTGGTGACGATCGCCATCAGCACCAGCATCGAGAAGAGCGTCGGGCCGATGATGCCCTTTTGCAGGCCGATGTTGATGATGATCAGCTCCATCAGGCCGCGCGAGTTCATCAGGGCGCCGATGCCAAGTGCGGTGCGGTTATCCTCGCCCGAGAGGCGGGCGGCGGCGTAGCAGGCGCCGAACTTGGCGATGACCGACACGACCAGAATGCCGAGCGCGATCAGCAGCAGCGACACCGAATTGACCATGTCCATGCGGGTGTTGAGGCCCGAATAGGTGAAGAACATCGGCAAGAGCAGGACGACGGCGAGCGGCTCGACCTTGCGCTTCAGTTCCTCGACGAACAGCCCGCGCGGCATGCAGACGCCGATCAGGAAGCCGCCGAAAATGGCGTGAATGCCGATCGCGTCCATCAGGAAGGCAGACAGGCAAAACAGCAGCAGGGTGATGGCCAGCACCTGGGTGCTCATTTCGCCGCGCGCTTCCACAGCGCGGCCGAGCGGGGCCAGCAGGCGGCGGCCCCACAGGATCATGAAGGCGGTGTAGAGCACGGCGCCTACAATCGCGATAACCGCCACGCCAGCGCCTGCACCAAAGGTGGCGAGCACCACTGCGAGAACGCACCAGGATGCGGCATCGTCGAATGCCCCGGCGGTCAGTGTCAGCGTGCCTAGCGAGGAGTTGGCAAGGCCGCGTTCGTTGATGATGCGGGCCAGCATCGGAAAGGCAGTGAGCGCGATGCAGGCGCCCATGAACAGCGTGGCGTTGGCTTGCGTGATGCCGGCGGTGAACAGGCCCGGCACGGTGAGCAGGAAGGGCGTGATGAGCGCCGCGAGCAGGAACGGCGCGGCGATGCCGGCGGCGGAGACCGCGGCGGCGCTCTTGGCCTTGCTCTGGAAGTGATCCAGCCGCAGCGTCAGCCCGACCATGAACATGTAGAGCCCGACGCCCAGCTGTGCGCCGACATAGAGGACGTTGCGCGTTTCCTTGGGGAAGATCGCGAGCTGGAGATCGGGGAAGAACAACCCGAACAGCGAGGGGCCGAGCACCACGCCGGCGATCATCTCACCGACGACCTGGGGCTGGTGGAGCAGCTTTTGCCCCAACCAGCCGACGACGCGGCACACCAGGATGATGATCGCGAGCTGCAGGAAGAAATGGATGCTATAGTCCGCGGGCGAATAGCTTTTGGCGGCGTTCACCGCGGGGCCGTGTGGATTGAGCACATCGCCCAGTGCGGCCCACGCCTCGTGCAGCAAATCCGTCACGCAACTTCCCCCAAACCTCGCGGCAGCTTTCGTGCCTGCGCCCGCGTGCAGTTAAGCCGCGATCGGCGCGGGGTGCAATTGAAATTGTGCCGGTGAGGGGGCGCTGAGCGGGCGGGGGAGCGCGCCTCGCACTGTGGCGCTCTTACTTTGTCATAGGCCGGCGCTCTTAGTGACACCAGCGCGAGAAGGTCGACGATCGGGACAGGGCGCGAGCACAGGGTCACCGTCACCCGCGCCGATACTAACACTGGCACAACCTGATTGTGGGATTAGGCCACTCTATGGTGATATCGGGGTGATCTGGAAGGGGCGGAGGTCCCGCTTAGAGTGGAGGATGGGTAACCTCGCCGTAGCCTCCGCCCTTGTGGGAGTCGCTGAGCGCGCAGACGCCTCCTTGAATTCGGCTTATTGACGGCTGTGGTCGGGGCGCAGAGAATCGGCCAATGCCAAACGCCGACGATCGACGGGAACAGGTCCGTGCACGCACCCCCATCGCCGCCCTGATTGCCGAGACGGTGAACCTCGAGCACGAGCGATCTGCGCTGCGAGGAGCGTGCCCGCTACACCCCGACCGATATCGCGGGCTGTATGTCAGCGCGGACCGCGACCACTTTCACTGTTTCTCCTGCGGCGCCGGAGGCGACGTGGTGCAATGGATCATGCAACTCGAACATGTATCCGAAGAAGAAGCGCTTGCCCGGCTAATCAGCCGCGCTCCTCCTACGATCAGCTGATTAAGGCGGCTCAACAAAATCACACGGCCCGCCCAACATCTCATCGTCAGGTCCAACGCGGCTACAATCTTCGTTCAGCAGGTGGTTCGCCTCGACGGCGTGGACGCTGAAGTGCTCGCCTTCTTCATCGCGATAGAAGCCGAGCAGCCTTTTCCACCTGATGACGGCTAAGCTGGCCGCGAGAGCGTTCAGGTCGGCGACCTGCACGCCGGTCGAGTAAATGTCCTCGGCGCCACTCGAGTCCATCGGAATGCGGGCGCGCTTCCAAACGTGGTCGCGCGAGGCCGGAGTGCTCGTGGTGAGGCGGACGGATCCACCAAGCCCGGCTTCCGTGACGTTAAGCCCCATCCCGACGTCGATGAAGGCGAGTCCGCGCTGCTCAAGCTGGAGGACGAGGTCGCGCTTGTGGGAGGCGCCATCGGTGCACACGAACACGAAGTCGAGGCCGTCGAGCATGGCGTAGGTGCTCGGCCCGATCTTGGTCCTGTGCGGAACGATACCACGGTGAAGGCGGGAGTAGATGCGGTCGAGATATTCGACCTTCGACAACCGTCGCGTCAGATCGTCAACGGATGCCGAGCCGGGAGCTCGGAACGCGTTGTGCTGAAGAAACACGTCGTCGTCGAACAGGTGGATCGCGTGAACCGGCGTCTTGCTGACGAAGTCCAGCACATAGCTGCCGGTCCCGCCCAATCCGATGATGCCCACGCTCTGTCCGGCGAGTCGCGCTGCCAGTGCGCCCGTGCCCGATCGGGATGTGGCCGTGTCGACATAGTGAAACGGCGATCGGCCTTCATCGTCCGCCACCACGCTGCCGGTGCGAGCCGTTGCGGTCGGATCGAGCGCGGCGGCGTGACAGGAGATCTGGCGAACGAACGTGCTGACCTTCTCGTGATAGTCGACAAACTCGCGGCCGAGCGGGCGACTACAAAGCAGATGATCGACCTTGAGGCCCTGGGCCAGGTTCCCGCCGAAATTCAGGTGGACCATCTCGGTAAGCCGTCGTCCTTGGCTGTCGCAGGGAACGGCACCCGCGAACCACGACTGGTGGTCACGAGGTGCTACCGTGCAGTCGCCCGCCAGATCGAGGCGTGAGACCAGCCGACCCATTCGCACACGACGCTGGTCGTCGACGTAAGGAACGTGGTCGACGACAAGATAGCCGTGGACGACGGACAAATCGTAGCCGTCGTCCACGAGCCGCGTCAGATCAGCGCTACGACTTATCAGTTGCCGTGACACTGAACACCTCTCCTCCGGTAAGTCGGATTGCTTCCCGAGCGATCAGCGAACCTTCGGGCCGCTCCGGCGGACCGCGACGATAGGTGACCGTGAGCGACCGGCTTCCGGCGCTCTCAAGGCTGGTGCCCGGGAAAGCCTTCCCTACCAGATCCTCGAAGGTGACTTCCGGGCGATCGAGGACCACGGGTCTGCCGTTGATGTTGATTGGCACCATGTGCGTCACCGGCGCTGCCCGCTCCACCTCGACCTGCGGCGGCCACGGCCCGGTGAGGTCCAGCACCGATCCAGGACGCATCGGCGCCTGACCTGGCTGCGAGCGGACCTCATGGTCCTCACCGACACCGAGAATGGACCGGATCTCCTCCTCGATGATGGCGGGTCCACCCCAGTCCCAGGACACGCCATTGACCCGAAGATGGTACAACTTGGTTCCGCGGAACGTGCGGAAGGTCGGCGTCTCCTCCAGCGTCACCTTTCCGATCGGCGCAAAGTGCGCCGCATGCCCACCATCGATCCGAATCACAGTTCCAGACGGGAGGCCGGCGGCGGCAAGCACGTCGACCGTGTCGATGGAGCGGCTCTCGATCTGCACCGGCAGTCCATCGACGATGATGGTGTTATCCTGATGGTTCATTCAAATTCTCCTTCTTATAGGTGGGGGCAGGCTCAGCGAAGCGCCTCGCGGATCATCGCGCTCGTGCGCTGGTAGAGCGCGGCAGTGGAGCGTTCCCGGTTGCGACACCTGGTCTCGCCGATAATGCGCTCGACGAGGTGCCCGGACAGAGTCGATGCATTTTCATCGATCGCAGCCTCGGCGGCGACCTCGACGGCATGAAGCGGAAGGTCGTCGTCACTGGGCCATCGAAGTCGAACCGGGCGCAGGAGAGCCGCGAGCCTGGGCGAGAGCAGTCCCGGGACGTGCGACTGGATCATCCAGCTCACCTGGGACAGATCCACCGTGCCGCCGGCCGCATGATCTCGCCAAGCGACCGCTTCATGCGGATCGATCATGCGTGCGAGGTGACCTTGAGCGTCAGCTCCCAACTGCTCGATACCGGTCACCGAGATGACCGGATTGGCGCACCTGGCCGCAGCCATGGCGAGAACCGGCGCTGAGGGAAGCACAAGGTCCGGCCCCCGTCGGCTCTGCCACAGCTGCTGCATGCCGTCCGGCGCGCCCAGGTCCAACAACACGTGCGGCAGCCCAGCGAGATGAGAGAGCCGGCGCGCCAGATGCGTCCGGCCTGCGCCTGCCTCCCCTTCAAGGAGGACGGCGCCGAAGTTCATCCTGCCAGTCTCGGCCGAGCGGATCGCCGACTCGAGCAGCGAAGGGACATCGGGCTGCCAGCTGAAATCGGCCAATCGCAGCCCGTCGATCGCCGCCCTGCTGCCACCGAGCACGGGCAGAGGAGCTTCCAGGCCGAGCGACATGGGCCGGGACGTGTAGCTCCGGCCGACGATGGCCGTTGCTACCTTCTCGCCCTCGCCACCTTCCCACCTCGGCACGGTCAAGCTCGATGCAATAACAGTCGTGTTCATTCGCCCCTCCAGAACCGAAGCGGGCGCCGCCCGCCGCCAGACAGGCCGCGTGCCTTGATGTCGTGCTCGGTCTCGCGCATGCCGGCGAGGATCAGCCGCTCCAGCGCCAGCGCTTCCTCGCGCTCGACCAGATCGCGAAACCCGTGGAAGCGGTCCTCCTGCCACTTGAGCCAGTCCATCACGCGGTCCCGCTCCCACCGTTCGGTGAAGCGCATCACGAAGAAGGGTTCGCTTTCGTCTCCGCTCTCCAGGGAGAGCCCAGGCTTCCTGCCTTTGCGATCGAGCGTGAAGAGTTCGATCTCATCGTGCAGGATGCGACGCTCCTCCGCCGCCGCCCTGGCCTGCTCCTCGGCGTCCGCCCGGACCTGCGCCTCCGCACGGACACTCACCACGATCAGCACATGCAGAACCTGGCCATCGAACAGGTGCGCGACCCTCGCCCATAGCCTCCAGCTTGCCGGCCGCTCGCACATCCATTGGTAGATCAGGCGGTTCTCCTCGGGGCTGCCGTCATGCTGCCACAGGATCATCTCGTCGGGCTGTGCATCAAGGCCCGCGGTTCGCAGCGTGACGCTGCCCGCCCCGTGATCCAGCGCAGGAAAGAATGGGTGCTGCCTGCCTCCGAGGACCAGCGGCCGCTCGATCTTGACGGGCCCGACCAGATCGCGGTGCGCACCGGTGCTCACAGGAACCTCCCTGCGGCAGTCACCTGCTCGTAGCTTGGGCCAAGCACCCTCGCACCGGCGCCGGCGGTATAGACGTTGCCCGCGAGCCAGAACTCCTCGGCGATCCGGTCGTCGTCGGAAACCTCGGTCCACCAGACCTTGCGGCCAGGATCCCACCGATAGCCTCGTGCCTTCAGCAGATCCTTCGCCGCAAAGCCGGCACCTTCCGCCCGGATGATCCAGCTGGGCATGGCCGCATTCTCGAGCAGCACCGACAGCACGGTCCGATCGTGGGGAAAATTGTGACGAAGAAGCTGAAGGAGGGCGTCGACATCGGAGCCAGCCCGATGGCCTTCGTGAAACCAGCCGGTCTGCTGAAGAAGATAGCCGAGCGCCCTTCCATCGAAGCCGTTCGCGCGCCAGTCCACCTGACGGAAGGAGCACGCCCAGTCGAGGCCCCGGGCGCCTTCGAGCCGCCGCTCGACCCACGGGCGATCGAAGGCGGCGTGATGTGCGACGACGATCGACGCCGATCGCAGCAGGCGAACCGCCTCTTCATCGTCGATGCACCTGCCCGCAACGTCGGCGTCGACGAGCCCGGTGATCGCGGTGGTTTCCGGCGAAAGCGGCGTCCCGGGATCCTCAAGCCATTGATGAACGCGGCCGATATGCGTGATGACTCCGTCCCGATCGAAGCGAAACGGGCGCACCGCCAGCTCGATCATGGCACCGAGGTCGACGATCGTGCTGGTCGTTTCAACGTCCACCACGATGCCGACGCGGGAGGTAGCGTCGTTGCCGACCCCCGTCGGCCCTTCCCTCACGTCCAGGCGATGCAGGACGCGCGTGTTCTCCCCGCCGGCCGCGTCGATGCGGCCGGCGGCTGCCAGCTTTGCCATTTTCATTCTCCGAAAGTTCTCGTCGCGGCTGCGTGCGTCCCCGCGGTGGAAGCGCCGAGGCTAGGCTTCTAGGCGCTGCTCGATGTCGACCGCGAAGGTCGAATAGTCGGAGGAGTCGGCATCCTTCTCGATGCGGCGCAGCATGTTCGCGATACCGTTCGGGACGAGGGCGATCGCGAGCGGCGCCGCCGGATGGAACCCGGCCCGGATCTCGACGAGATCCACCACGTCTTCACCGAAGCGACTGCGCAGACGCTGGACGACCTCGCTGGGGTGTCGGGCAACCGAGGCATGGAACGCCTGGAGCAGCACGCCCTCTCCTTCATAGGAGATGGTCGCGCAGTAGAGGGTCTGCCTGGGAGCCGACCTGCACCTGCGGCTGCGCCCCCGGTTCGGCCGGGAAAGCGGCGCCCTCTCATCCTCACCGTCAGCACCCTGAAGCTGGCCGAAGACATCCGGCTCGGCATCCAAGCCGAGCGAGAGCCCATGCAGGATGATGGCTCGCACGAAATGCTCCCGATCGAGACACGCCTCGATAGCCGGCGAGCCATCGAACATGCGCCGCGGCGAAAGCATCCAGCCCATCGGATCCACACCACTGGCTTCCCGCTGAAAACGCGCACCCGCCTCGGCAGCGACGGTCGCGACGCGGCAGAGCGCGCGGCGAGTGGTAACGACCGTCGCGTCTTGCGGAAGGTCGGGATCGAGCGGATCGTCGTAGGTGAACGTCATGGGCGGAGTCTGGGTCAGGGGCAGACTCGAAAGAACGGTGGCTTGCACGGCCTTCTCCATGTCGCCGGGTTCTTCCAGCGGCTGGCGACGGGACCGGCTGGAACGCCATCACAGATGGTGCGTCACCCAGATATGTCAATGACTCTGGATATGTCGATATATATTGATGCCTGACCACTCGTGAACGGCCGAAAACCTTTCGGATCCTGGCACTTGCACGCGAGTAAATATCCATTAATCTAGAGGAGTGGAAAAGATGTCGGCCATCCAGCTCATGAGCGCGCTCGCTCAGCCAACCCGGATGGAGGTCTTCGCCATTCTCGCGAAGCACCGTCCCGGCGGCCTTCCGGTCGGCGAGCTGGCCAGGCTCGTCGATACGCCAGCCAATTCAATGTCCACCCACCTCGCCATCCTGGCGAGGGCAGGGGCCGTGATCGCCACCCGCAACGGGCGCGTGGTCACCTACACCGCCGCTCCCGAAGCGATCCGCGACCTCGCGCTGTTCCTGGTCGGTGAATGCTGCGGCGGCTGCGAGCACGTCAGCAAGAATCTGGTGCGCGAACTGGACAGCGCCTGCGGCCAGTGACCCGGGAAAGCGCCGAACGCTTCCACGCCCGTCCGATAGCAGCGGTGGAAG
This sequence comes from Sphingomonas sp. IC-56, assembly GCF_021043375.1. Classification (GTDB taxonomy): domain Bacteria; phylum Pseudomonadota; class Alphaproteobacteria; order Sphingomonadales; family Sphingomonadaceae; genus Sphingomonas. Next base: position 26,781 of record NZ_JAJNDV010000002.1, on the reverse strand, counting down.
CTGCCAACGATGAGAGTAGTTCAGCACTGTTGCTGCACTAGCTGCAGTCCGGCACAGTGCTGCTGTGCAGCTAAACCGGACCGATCTCGCTGACTTCAGCTATTTCCTTGCGATTGCGCAACATCGCAGCTTCCGGCGCGCGGGGCTGGACGTCGGGGTAAGTGCCTCAGCCCTGAGCCATTCGCTCAAAGGACTCGAAGCTCGGCTCGGCGTACGCCTGCTCAATCGCACCAGCCGCAGCGTCACACTCACTGCAGCGGGCGAGGAACTCCGCGCAGCGATCGCGTCGCATTTCGAGGCGATCGGTTCAGCAGTCGATGTGCTCAACCGCTACCGCGACGACCCGGCAGGACGCATCCGTCTCAACGTACTGGAACATGCCGCGACGATGTTGCTCGCACCGGCGTTACCGAGCTTCATCTCCCGCTATCCGCACATCGAGATCGACGTGGTCGTCAGCAACGACATGGTCGACGTGGTGGAAGCAGGCGCCGATGCGGGCATCCGCTACGGCGGGACCGTGCCCGAGGACATGGTAGCGCAGCGGCTGTCCCCTGACATGCGCTGGGTCGGTACGAGTGCGCCGTCCTATTTCGAACGATTTGGGGCACCGCTTCATCCGGACGACCTGAAGTCGCACAACTGCCTTCGCTTCCGTTTGGGCGATGACAGCCGCTACGCTTGGGAGTTCGAGCGTGAGGACGAGGATGTAGCAGTGGACGTGCCCGGCGCGATCACGATCGACAACAGCGCACTCGCCCTGGACCTGGCGCGCCGCGGGGCGGCCATCGCCTATGTGCCTGAACCTCTGGTCTCACCTTATGTCGAGCGGGGCGAGCTTCGGATCGTTCTTGAAGACTGGGCATCATATGGTCCGGGCTTTCACATCTATTACCCAGGCCGTCGGCAGCTTCCGACCGCGATCCGCCTGCTGATCGATCACATCCGCGCAAGCGACTGGCGCGCATAGATCGTTGAGCGTCGCTCATCGGTCCATCAACACGACGACGGCTAATCGGTAGCGATCGCGCCCCCCATAATGGTCTTGTCCCGGCGGTTCGGGACGATTGATCGAGGTGGGATGCAATGGCGAGCAGCGCGCAGCCGGGACTCGCAGAAAAGCAAACTTCGGCGCACGCCGTGAGCGACGGGTGGGGTGCGGTTGTCGCGCTGACGCTCTGCGTTGCGACGCTTATCGCGTCGGAGTTCATGCCGGTCAGCATCCTGAGCCCGATTGCGTCCGACCTGCACCTCACCGAGGGCGCGGCAGGCCAGGCGATTTCCGTGTCCGGCCTCTTCGCGGTCCTGACCAGCCTGACGATCACGTCGGTGACGCGCGGTCTTGATCGCCGGACGCTTCTCCTTGGATTGACGGTTCTGATGCTCGCGTCGGGCGCGACGGTTGCATTCGCGCCCACCTTCGCGGTGCTGATGGCGGGCCGCGCACTGCTCGGCATCGTCATCGGCGGCTTCTGGTCGATGTCGGCCGCGACCGTCATGCGTCTGCTGCCTGCGGACCAGGTGCCCCGGGGTCTCGCGATGCTGAATGGCGGCAATGCGCTGGCGACCACGATCGCAGCCCCGCTCGGCAGCTTCCTCGGCCAGTATATCGGCTGGCGCGGCGCGTTCTTCGTCGTCGTCCCGCTAGCTGCGGTCACATCCATGTGGCTGTGGCGCACGCTGCCGCAGATGCCTTCGCCACGAAGCGCGCGTGCCGCCAACGCGCTCGCGGTGCTGCGGCGCCCCAAGGCGCGCATCGGCATGGCTGCGGTCGCCCTTCTTTTCATGGGCCAGTTCGCGCTCTTCACCTACCTGCGCCCCTTCCTCGAGGGCGTGACGCACCTCAGCGTCTCGCTGCTCTCGCTCGTCCTGCTGGGCATGGGCGGTGCGGGCCTTATCGGCACCTGGCTTATCGGGCGCGCAGTAACCTGGAGCCTGTCCGCCACGCTGATCATCGCGCCGCTCGCGATGGCGATGATCGCCCTCGGTCTGATCGCGCTCGGCACGATGCCCCTGCCCACCGCCGCGCTCCTGGCCGGCTGGGGACTGGTTGGCACTGCGCTTCCGGTCGCCTGGTGGACGTGGCTTAGCCGCACCCTTCCGGATGATGCCGAAGCGGGCGGCGGATTGATGGTCGCCGTGATCCAGCTGGCAATCACGCTGGGTGCAGCGGGCGGCGGGCTGATGTTCGACGCGGCAGGACATCGCGCAACCTTCGTGGCCAGCGCGGTCCTGCTCTGCGGCTCGGCCATGCTGGGGGTCCTCGGCAGCCGCAAGCCTGCACTTCCATGAACGACCGAAACCGGAGAATTCAGATGAACATCGACCCGAAAAGCACCATCGGTGGGCAGCTAAGCCGCCGCGGCATCCTCCAGATCAGCGGGGCGGCCGCGGCTGCGACAAGCCTGATGACCCTCCCATCTACGGCCGCTGCCGCCGATCACGCGGCGGGCTGGGACAAGGTGTTTCCGAAAAGCAGCCGCGTCGATCATCGCAAGGTGAACTTCAAGAACCGTTACGGCATCACGCTTTCCGGCGACCTCTATCTGCCGAAGGCTCGAGGCGCCGGCCGGCTGCCAGCCTTGGCTGTCAGCGGCCCGTTCGGCGCGGTGAAGGAGCAGTCGTCGGGGCTGTATGCCCAGACGATGGCGGAGCGCGGCTTCGCGGTGATCGCGTTCGACCCGTCCTACACCGGCGAGAGCGGAGGCCAGCCGCGCAACGTCGCCTCGCCCGACATCAACACCGAGGATTTCAGTGCCGCTGTAGATTACCTCGGCCTTCAGCCCTTCGTCGATCGTGAGCGCATCGGCGTCATCGGCATCTGCGGCTTAAGCGGCATGGCGCTGACCGCCGCGACAAGCGACTCCCGGATCAAGGCGGTCGCCACCGCCTCGATGTATGACATGTCCCGCAGCATCAGCCGGAGCTACCACGACAGCTATACGCCTGAGCAGCGTCGCAAGGTCGTCGACTATCTCAGTCAGCAGCGCTGGGCCGACGCCGAGGCAGGCAGGCCCGCATTAGGGCTTCACGAGGTGCCGTTCGATAAAGCCGGCAACATCGTCAAGGGAACCCGCGTCCTCCCCGAAAGCCTGCCCGCGAACCCCGACCCCGTGCTCGCGGCGTTCTTCGACTACTACCGCACGCCACGCGGCTTCCACGCGCGAGCGATCAATTCCACCACCGCGTGGACGGCGACAACGCCGATGTCGTTCTTCAGCTTTCCCATGCACGCGAACATCGGGATGATCTCGCCCCGCCCGATCCTGCTCATCGCGGGTGAGAACGCCCATTCGCGCTACTATTCGGAAGACGTGATCGCGGTTGCGTCGGGCCCCAAGGAGCTGATGATCGTTACCGGGGCCGACCATGTCGATCTCTATGATCGCATGGACAAGATCCCGTTCGACAAGCTGCAATCCTTTTTCAACCAGCATCTCGTGCTGCGCTGAAGGATGCAGCCTTATGCAGCCACTTATCGGTATCGTTACCGCGGCGCTGGTTCAATTCACAATCACCGATACGCCACGGATCGGCGCAGAAGCTGGAGTTGAAGACATGGAAATCACCCGCAAGGAAGAGATGAAAACCGTTGATGGCCCAGCCGACTATTTCACCGGCGAGGTTACCATTGCCGGGCAGTTCCAGCGGCCAGGCCCGTCGCGTGTCAGCGGCGCCATCGTCCACTTCGAGCCGGGCGCGCGCACTGCCTGGCACACGCATCCCGCCGGCCAGACCCTGATCGTCACCGAGGGCGTGGGCTGGACGCAGGTCGAGGGTGGGCCGAAGCTCGAGTTCCATGCCGGCGACATCCTGTGGTGCCCGGCCGAACACAAGCACTGGCATGGCGCGACGCCGCACGAGGGAATGACGCACATTGCCATTCAGGAGTCGATGAACGGCACGCCGGTGACCTGGATGGAGCAGGTAACCGAAGAACAATATCTCGCGCCGCTTGGCGAGGCCACGGAGGTAGTATCGTGATACTGGACGAGGCATTCACGCTTGCCAACGGCGTCACCATTCCGAAGCTCGGCCTCGGCACCTGGCGGATCGGCGATGACGCGGTCGGCCAGGTGGTGCGGGACGCCATCGGCACCGGCTATCGCCACATCGACACCGCTCAGGCCTATGGCAATGAACGGGGCGTCGGCGAGGGCATGCGCGCGAGCGGCGTCGCGCGCGACGAGTTGTTCGTGACCACCAAGCTCGCCGCCGAGTGCAAGAACTTCGCGGAGGCCCGCGAGCGGATCGACGGCTCACTGCGGTCGCTCGGCGTCGATCACATCGACCTCATGCTGATCCACAGCCCACAGCCCTGGGCGGAGTTTCGCGACGGCGAGCATTTTTTCGAGGGCAATCGTGAGGCCTGGCGGGCACTCGAAGAAGCGTATCGAGCCGGCAAGCTCCGCGCGATCGGGGTCTCCAACTTCGAGGCCGCTGACCTGGACAATCTGATCGACCACGGGAGCACTGCACCGATGGTCAACCAGATCCTCGCCCACGTCGGCAACACGCCGTTCGATCTCATCGACTACAGTCGCAGCAAGGGCCTGCTGGTCGAAGCCTACTCGCCGGTCGCGCATGGTGCGGCGCTCAAGGATGAGAAGCTGGTTGCGCTGGCCGCCAAATATGGCGTCGGGGTTGCGCAGCTCTGCATCCGCTACTGCCTGCAGCTAGACTTGCTGCCGCTGCCGAAATCATCGACTGCCGGACATATTCGCGACAATGCGGCGATCGACTTCGTCATTTCCGACGAAGACATGGCAGCGCTGCGGAAGGCGGGTGATCGCACCGATTACGGTGAGGCGAGCGCGTTTCCAGTATTCGGCAAGAAGCGGCAGCCCGTGCGGGGCGGATAGCTGACAATGGCCGCGCGTCTCGCCTCGAATGTATTGGCCATCGCGCTGCTGAGCGCGGCTGGATGCAGCAATGCCGAACCGGGCGACACGAAGCGAAACGAGAATTCGATCGTGATCAGTCCGGCGGAGAAGGCCCCAACCATGACAGCCGTTCAGATTGTTTCCGGCTCCCGAAGATGGATCGCGCGGATCGATGATGGTCCTGCAGCGCGCGACTTTCTCGCCCAGCTTCCGCTGGAACTGACGCTGGAGGACTATGGAGGCAACGAGAAGATCGCGGATCTGCCCCGCCCTTTGACGCGGAAGGGAGCTCCGGGTGCCATAACACACCCCGAGCAGGCGACCTGGCATTCTACGCACCATGGGGAAATCTCGCGATCTTCTATGGCGATGGGCATCACTCGCCAGGGCTGATCCGCCTTGGCCGGCTCGAGGACGGCCTGGCGGGACTCGCCGGGGGAGCACAGCTTTCGGTGAACATCCTGCGCCTATAGCAGCGGTCTTCCGCGAGTGCCCCGCCTGGCGGCATCCTGCTCTATGGCGATCCCTAGCTTCTGAGCCGTACCCTCCGGCTGCGACAGGACGATCTGACCACCCCGCATGTTCACGTCAGCGGCCATCCGGCTCGTATCGCTTTCGCCAAGACAGCTTGCCTTCCCGCACCACCGGAAATGCAGACCGTCACTTTCAACACCTCCGCTGTCTGTCGATGGCGGACCATACTTGCTCGTCAGCATGGAGTGCTAGGCGGCAGGGGTGGTTCCCGCCGGCGGCAGATAGGTAACGTTGCGGATGCGTGCGCCGTCCGGCCATCCCAGCATCCGTATGGAGATCCTACCGCCCTTGCCGTCGTCGAGATCCGCGTTGTCGAGCACGCTTCCGCCCTTGAGCGGCAACCGCCCGCCACGCACGTTGACGAGGTCGCGAACCCGATCCTCGAAGGTCGTGGCGCGCGTGCGGCGTCGCACCGTCAGGCGTCGTTCGCGGATCACTTGCTCCACGTCGGCCTCGCTCATGCCAAGTCGGAAGCCGGCGAGGTCGAAGGTCGCAGGGCTGCCCTTCGTCGTCTGTGGCGCTGCCGAGGTCACGCCGGTCTGACCGGCTGCGGGAACCTGCGCCGCCGCCAGGGCGAACGCCATCAAATGGATCATCACAGTTCCTTCAGATGTCGATTTGGCCGGATCGCCGAAGCGAGCGAATGCGCAGCTGCGCGACGCCGCCGATGACCAGGTACATGATGAGGTAAGGCCAGCCATTTTGAGCAAGGCCGATGCGCATCGCGACTGCCGTCAGTGCCGCGACGATAAACGGCACCGTTCGCATCGCGCACAGCACGGTGAACAGTATCCAGCTCGCCGTCGGGCGCACCAGAGCGGCGATTGCGGTAAGCATCACGACTGCGAAGCCGAGTGGATCGCTGTTGGTGAAGAGAGTGACGATCATGCCCGGCGCGATCAGGAAGAATCCGCCGAGGATGAAAATCGGGACGAACGGTACGGTCTGGACCACCATGCTCAGACCCCGAAGTTTCGCGTCGATCCTCTGCAAGTGGCCTGCGTGGCCGAGGCTCTCGGTGGTCTGCTCTGATCCCCAATCATCGTCGCCCTCCCTCGTGGAAGGGACGCAGCTCAGTCGGCGGCGTCCCGTTGAATGGGACGCCGGCCCCCTGAGCCGGGTGTTGGAAACCAGAACGAGCTGGCGCGGGCACCTTTAACCGGGTGGTCTGGACATACGTGTCCGCCACCCGGCCGAAGAAGCTCTTCGACCGTCTTTGGTCTTTCGACCGACTCTCGTTCAGGGTTTCCACGCCCCGGCTCGGGAACCGCTTCCCGTGCATCGGGGAATATAGATCGACCTTTTCCGCATGGCGATCATTTTCAGGATGGATCGTAAGGTACCACGATCATCGGGAGTACGCGTGATCAATCCGCGTGATCGAAGATCTGGTGATATTCACGATGCTCGTGCGGCCGCACACAGTAGCTGGTCGACCGGTCTTTCGAACGGAAGTCGGCTGGGGGCAAGTTGGCGGGAGATGCGCATGCGGCGCCGTCGACATCAAGCAGCTCGTCGACCTGCTGGTCAGCGCAGGTGTCTCCCTGCGGACCGGATGAGGGCGTTCAGGTCGGCGACGCGCATCGAACGACGCGCCGGCTCGCGGGCCACCTCCTTGCGGAGATAGGCGACGTTCGGACCATCCGCGACGTGACCGGGCAGCGGCCTGGTCGGAATCGGCTCGATCCTGAACCCCGCGCCAGACTTCATATGTGCGGAGCGCACGAACCCTACGCCCGACCCGTTCGTCGCCCCTGAAAGAGGAAGCCGAAACGGCAGCTTGGAGAACCAGCGCGAGGGCACGGGATACACCGGCGAGTGCGAAGTTATGCGCGTCGCTCTGGTCTGCAGCTCTTCGGGCGTCGCGCGCCGGTAGCGCTCGTAGATGCCCTCGTCCTCGATCTGGATGCCAACCCAGTGGCGGAACCGATCTGCCGGCCGCCGCGGTTCCGCTTCCTCGAAGGCCAGCCGGAGACGATCAGCGTCATCCGGATCGCTGAAGTACAAGTTGGCGACCGAGTTTAGCAGCTGGAACTCGTTGATGGCGTCAATATCAACCATTCGGTCCGCGACGATCCAGCCCTTGGATGCGCCCTTCGGCGCGTAGGCCTTCGGGTCGAAGGACATCATCGCCACTCGGGGCGTAATGGGCATCACGACCTGCGTACCGACGCTGATCAGACCGAAGCTATGGTCCTTCATCCGCTGGAGATACACACGGTTCGTCAGAGCGGCCGGATCGTCGGAGGTGAAGAAGTCGCGCGCGGTCTCGTTGCGCACGAGCAGCACATCGAGATCATGGATGTGCCGGGCCGTCTCGGCCCACGTCTTCATGACGGACAGCATGACACGCCGGTGGGATGTGTCCGCCTCGTCCTTGCGGATGTCCTCGAACCCCTGATGCGAGACCCTGTCCATGTCGACAAGCGCGGCCCGACGCCGTTCCATGGCCGCCGCAGTCCTGCTCACCTGCAGGTAGGCGAAGTCCCGCAGCAGCCGACGCTGCGCCTCGTCGATCGCCGCGCCTGCGATCACGTCGCGCACGATGGCCGCGTACTTGCCTTCTTCGCCCTGAAGCAGCTTTTCCAGCACGAGATCCTCGCCGTAGAAGTAGCTCCGCGAGCACTGGTTCTTCACGGGCGCTCCCAGCACGACCCGCCCGCTTCCGTGATTGAGCAGGTTGATCGCGAGCCCCTCGCCGTTCCGGGTGAACGGCTTTAGGTGGCAGCGCGGCACGTAGTGCTGGTTCTTGTTGTCGGGCATATCAGCCGCAGGCCTGATCGGCCGAGGGGGCGAATGCCTCCAGGATCCTGCATTCGGCGACCGTACCACCCGCGCAGCTCGCAATCACGCCGGCCAGTTCCCGGCGCAACGCGGTCAGGTCGGCGATCTTGCGGTCGATCTCGTCCAGATGCTGAGTCGCTATCGCATCGACGGTGCCGCAGTCGCGGTCGCGCTGCTCCGCCATCGCCAACAGCGCCCGAACCTCGTCCAGCGAGAAGCCAAGGTCGCGCGTGCGCCGAATGAAGCGCAGCCGTTCAACATCCTCTGGCCGGTACGACCGGTAGTTGCCCTCCGTCCGGGCTGGCGCAGCGATGAGCCCGGCGCGCTCGTAGTAGCGCACCGTCTCCACCTTGGTACCGGTGGCCGCCGCCAGCTTGCCGATCGTCAGCGCAATCACGTCTTGACCCTGTACCTGCTACAGGGTCCATATAGCGCGTCGCACGACGAACACGAAGGGCGACGACCATGGCCTGCGGCAGTTGCTGCGCATCATCTCCGACCACCGCAACTGGCAATCCGCGCTGGCGTCGCGCGCTGTGGATCGCACTGGGCGTGAACGCCGCGATGTTCGTCGCCGAGATCGTGGCTGGCGTGGCCGGCGGATCGAAGGCGTTGCAGGCGGACGCACTCGACTTCCTCGGCGACAGCGCAAATTACGCGAGCGGCATCGCTATCTACGTCTTCATCGAGGCGAGCCGGCGCTTCATCTAGATAAAGTCCTAGGGCAGGATGATCGTCGCTGCCATCGGGGTCTCGTCGTGAATTTCGCCTCGATGCAGCTGCACCGCGGGCAAGGGCGCCAGCTTTAGCGTCAAGACGCATACTTTGAGGTCATGGCCGACATGATCGGCTCGAGCGGCGTCATCGCCGGTTCAGTTGCGATCCGCTTCGCTGGCTGAGCCTAGATCGTTTCGGTCATGGCCGTCGCGATTGGTTGTGGGTGCTGCCGCGCACCTGAATCCTGCTGCGCGACACCATCAACGTGCATCTCAAGGGCGTGTCGTCGAGCCTGCGGCTGAGCTAGGTCCACGCCGCCGTCACGACAGTTGCGGGCGTCGCCGGCTGCACGACCTACACGTCTGGTCGATGTCGACGACGTCAGCTGCACCGTGCACGTCACGCTAACAGCGCAGGCGGATGTCGACGCGGTGCGGCGTAAGGCGGCGGAGACACTGGACAGAGCACGTCACCGTGCAGACCGAAGGCGCCAAGGCGGCGACGAGGAAGAAGTGCGGGTGATTGCCTGACGACCTCGACTTTACGAGCTTCCCCATGCACAATCCCTGCAACGCTTTGCTGCATCCTGAGGACGATCATAAGCCAGCCACCATCCGAAAAGCTCAGCTTCCGGCCGCGAGCTCGATTACTGCAGCTGCTGGGCGACCAGCTGATCGGTACGCCGCGGCTCGCCGTGTTCGAGCTGGTCAAGAACGCATATGATGCCGATGCCGAGGAAGTGCGGGTTGTCATCGACGGCATCGCGAGCGGCTCGCCCTGTATCACGGTGACCGACGATGGCGACGGCATGTCACCAGACACGGTCCGCGACATCTGGCTGGTGCCGGCACATGACCATAAGGAGATTCAGCGCAAGGCGATGCGACGGACTCGGCTCAATCGCCTACCACTCGGCGAGAAGGGCGTGGGACGCTTCGCCGTACACAAGCTGGGCGATCACATCGAACTGGTGACGCGTGCGGCTGGGCAGCAGGAAGTCGTGGTGGTGATCGACTGGAGCGCGCTGATTGCTAAGCCGTTCCTTTCCGACGCGACCGTCGAGGTCGTCACGCGGGAGCCTGTGGTATTCAAGGGTCAGAAGACCGGAACCCGGATCACCATGACGGAGCTGCGGGACCGCAAGTGGACACGCGGCGATGTCCGGCGGCTCCAGCGGCAGATCACGTCCATATCCTCGCCGTTCACCACCCGGTCGGACAGGTTCGAAGCGACACTTTCGGTGCCTGAGCACAAGGACTGGGTCGCCGGCGTGCCTGACGTAGAGGCGCTTCTCGCAAGGGCACCTTGGAGGTTCAGCTTCTCGTTCGAGAACGGCCGCCTCAAGTACGAATACGACTTCCGCGGGGTCACCGGCATCAAGCTCGCGTCACGTCACGTCGAAAAGAGCGATCAGCCGCTGCAGATCGTAGCCGAGCGCGACGACGATACGCCTGGCGGCGGTCGTGGAACGCGGCAGGTGACCGCCGATGCCACGCTGGCCGCCGGCATAGGTCCCGTCGCCGGCACCTTTTACGTCTACGATCGTGATCGGGCCATCCTGAACAAACTCGGCGACAGCCAACTCGTAACTGGATTTCTCGACGAAAACGGCGGCGTGCGCGTCTATCGAGACGGCATCCGGGTCTACAACTACGGTGAGCCCGGGGACGACTGGTTGGGGCTCGACCTACGCCGCGTAAACACGCCCACGCGCAATATCAGCCGCAACATCGTCGTCGGCGCGCTGGATCTCCAGCTAGGAAGCAGCGACGGCCTTACCGAGAAAACGAACAGGGAAGGCTTCGTTGAGAACGACGCCTATCGCCGGTTCAGGCAGATCGTGCTGGGCGCGCTTGCGCTGCTCGAAACCGAGCGCAAGATCGACAAGGACAACATCCGGATTCTCACGGACACGGGTAGGGATCCGGAGACCGATCGGGTCCGCAGGCCACTCGCCGAACTGCGAGCCGCGGCGAGCCGCCACAAGCTGTCGGCCGAGATGGACCCGCTGATCAACCGGGTCGAGCGCGATTACGAGGAAATGCGCGAGACGATGCTGCGCGCTGGACTGTCCGGCATGAACCTCGCCGTGGTCTTTCACGAGATCGAGCAGGGTGTGCGGGTCCTATACGACGCCATCGAAGGGGGCGGCAATCCAGGCGCCATCCAGACCCAGGCGAAAGAGCTGGTGCGCATCCTCGACGGCTTCACCGAGCTGCTGCGCAAGGGCGACAGGAAGCCGCACAGTCTCAAGAACCTCGTGCGACGAGTCCGTGACATCAATAAGATCCGGTTTCGGACGCATGGCGTGCGACTTGCCGCGCCCATGCTGGAGGAGGACGCACCCGACCTGGAGCCGAGCTTCGCCTTCAGCCTAGCGCTGGGCGCGCTCAACAACCTGCTCGACAATGCCTTCTATTGGATGCGCTTCCGTTGGCCCGAGGAAGACGGACCTCCGCCGGCGCGTTCGCCGCGTGCGGTGTGGATGGGCATCAGCCACGACATAGCGGAGGGGCCGGCGATCGTGATCGCCGATACTGGACCGGGTCTCCAGGACGATCCCGAACGTCTCACACGACCGTTCTTCAGTCGTCGCCCCGACGGCATGGGCGTGGGCCTCTACTACGCCAACATGGTGATGGAACTGAACGGAGGACGGCTCGCCTTTCCCGACCGCGAGGACGCCGGTGTACCCGAAGAGTTCGACGGCGCCGTTATCGCCCTGGTCTTCCCGAAACCGAAGAGGAACTGATGTTCGCCGCTCCTCGCTTCCTGGCCGTCGACGACAAGGCCGAGCACCTCACGGCAATCCTGGAAACCTTCCAGCGGCTCGGAGCGCCCTGCATGGGCATTCAGTTCGATCCGGCTCAGCCCCTTGAAAGGTTATCCTTTCGAGGGGTCCGAGCCCTTTTTCTCGATCTTCACCTCATTTCCGGGGTGAAGACCACCGACGACAAACAGCACTATGCCAATATCGCATCGATCCTCGAAGACAACATCAGCGAGATCGGTGGCCCGTTCATTCTGATCCTGTGGACTGAACATGCGCAGTTGGCCACCGCGCTTAACGACTATCTCGATCAATCGCTCGATCCGGATAAGCCATGGTGCCGTCCGCTGGCAGTGATGTCACTGCCCAAGGAGAAGTTCATCAACGTCGGTACCGGGGTCACCGAGGCTGCCGATGAGCTTCGCCAAGCCGTCGAGAGCGCGCTGGACGCCAATCCGCAGCTCGCCGCGCTGATCGGATGGGAGACTGATGTCCTTGCGGCGGCTGGTGAGACGCTGTCCTCCCTGACATCTCTCGTTCCGGCCGCCAGCCGGACGACTGCTGCATTCGGCGGCGCACTCGATGAGGTTCTGAGCCGGCTGGCGGTGGAAGCAGTCGGCAAGAAGCATGTCGCGGACGATCCGCGTGCTGCGGTAACCAGTGCGCTTGCGCCGATCCTGGCGGATCGGATCGTGAACCAGGAGGGGGATGGCTCCGTCGCCGCACTGTGGACGAAAGCAGTAACGAGACATGGCCAGAAGCAGCTGCCGCAAGCGACGCTGGCCGAGGCCGGAGGCATCAACCGCATGCTGCACGTCGCAGTGGCTGGCCCCGAGCGGATCGCATCGGCGGACTGGGGCGCGGTGAGCGAGACACCCCCAAATTTTTGGAGCGACGCGGCGCTAACCGACTTGCTCGGTGTGGACATTGATCACCTGCTCAGGGCAGAGTTCAAGGTTCACCGTGATCACCACGCGAAGTGTCGTCCAAGGCTCGTTCGCATCGGAGCGGTGTGCGATCACGCGCAGAAGCGCCCGGGTCCAATTCCCTTCTTGTTCGCCATTGAGATACCCGTGGCGGTCCCCCGCCTTGCGGGCCCGGACGGGAAGGTGGTTCCACCCGCCGCGGAATGGCGTTCACCCGTTCTGACCTTGCCTTCCGTACCAGATCCGTTTGTGCTGCATGTGAACAGCCGCTTCGAGATTACCCGCCCAGCGGCCGCCACTGAAACATGGTTGGCGATCTACCGCTTACGCGAACAGCTCCTCATGCAGCTCATCGGGCACACTACCACTTACGTCGGCCGACCCGGCATCGTGCGCTTGGCCTGAGCCGATCAGCGCCCGCACGACCGCTTCCATGACGGGTGGGCAGACGCCGTTGCCGAGAAGCCTCACGCGATCACGGCGCGTGCCGTGGTTCAGCAGGTAGCTGGGTGGCAATCCCATAGCCCGCCGCAGCTCTGATACCTGCAGCATCCGCATGCGTGGGCCATCGACACTAGGCGTGACCAGCGCGAAGCGGTCGACGGTCGTTATGGTACGCAGCGGGCGTTCGAGCGGCTGCCATCCGCCGCTCCCGTCGGTGCCGTAATATACCAGCAGGAACGGCGTCTCCCGCCCCAGTGCCTGGAAGGCCCGTTCCGCCCGCGCGAGGGTTCCCGCGGCGCGCCCTGGACGGTCGAGCAGCGTGGTCTTCCATGTGCCTGCAGGGTCTAGAATGGTCGAAGCGGGGACTGGGACCATCGTTCCCGACGGCACAAGCCGAGGTGCACGCTCCCGGTCTCCGACGATGAACAGCCGCCGCCTGCTCTGCGGCACGCCGATGGTGCTAGCATCAAGCACCTGCTCCTCGAGATGGTATCCCAGGGCCTCGAGCTCCCGCTTCAGCTCGCCGTAGCGGGACCAGGGCCGCATATGGACAACGTTCTCCATCACCAGCCACCGCGGCGAGAAAGCCTTCGCATATTCCACTGCCGACATGGCGGTCGCGCGGCTCTCCTCGCTGCGCGGCGCCGCGCCCTTGGCGCAGGTGTGGTTGGTACATTCGGGCGATGCAAGCAGCAGATCCACGTCGCCGATACGATCATGAAGAGCCTGGACGTCGATCTCTTCCAGCCGACCGGTCACGACATGCGCGTCCGGATAGTTGTCCCGATAGCTCGCAGTCGCGACCGCATCCATGTCCACGGCCCCGCGCATCGTCACGCCGGCGGCACGCGCGCCTGCGCTACTTCCTCCCGCGCCGCAGAAAATGTCTAAACCCGTAATCATGTCGCCTCCGCTTATGGAAGGCTACCAGGTTATCCAGTCCGCCGCCAGGCTCGACCCGCACGCAGCGGGAGCAGATGTTACCGCGCCACTACGGATCAACGATAATCGCGTCCAGACGACGGGAGAGACTATTCGGATCGCGGGCTTCGCATTCCCAGATCGTCTCCACCCGCCATCCAGTTGCGGTGAGCGACTCCGCTGCCCTCACATCTCGAGCGACGTTCGCGTCGAACTTGTTCTGCCAGAACTCGCGACGGGTGCTCGGCGTCGTACATCCTCGGCATCCTGCGTGTCTGTGCCAGAAGCACCCATGCACGAACACGATCAGCCTTCGTCCGGGAAGCACGATATCGGGCGTTCCCGGCAGATCGCGTCGATGGAGGCGGAAGCGTAGACCCCGCGCATGCAGAGCACGCCTGACGATCAGTTCAGGTCCGGTGTCGCGCGCCCTGATCTGTCGCATGTTCTCGCTGCGGCGTTTCGGGTCTATCCGATCCATCGACGGTCGCACCGCAGCAGGCGGCGGCCACGTCGGAGTGCCCTGTACCGCCCCACTTCGCCGTTCACAGCGCTTCGTATCTTGCGCGATCCGCCAGAAGTGCTGCCGCGAACGCGGACATCCGATCAAGGGCGTCCGCATAGACGACGAGCGCACCGTCAGGGTCGTTCTCGATCCCGACGCCGGCCAGTTCAGCTGCACTGAGAAGCAGCGGCACATGTTGGCGGCGCGCGTAGAAGGCGACGAGGGGATAGCGTTCGTGATGATGATCGCCGTGGGCGCCACCGTTGCAACTTGAGATAGTGATGCAGCCAGCGGCCGACAGCGCCGCCACGGTTGAAGCAACACCTAAATCTAACAGCACAAGCAGGCCGGGATCGTCCTCGAGTTCATCCTGAATGACAGTCCACTCATCATCAGGATCGTCGGCTCGCCCGATCCGGTCGCTGATCTCCCGTTCTTCACGGGCAACAGCAATTGCGTCAGCCCAGGAGATGTATCGGAGATCGACATACTCGTGGTTGCCGCCTAGCCGGCTGCCTTCCTGCAGCTGGCGAGTTCCGGGCCAGCCCAGGCGGGTATCGTCCACCGCACGCACCAATTCGATGTCGAAGTGCATTTGCTCGTTCACCAGTTCTAGATACCGCCTTTGATGGGAGTCGTGAAGCAACTTGGCAGATCAAGTGCTAGGCGATTTACCTACTGCTTGGAAAACAGCCGAAACCGGGATCAGCACGGGAATCACACGTCCACGACGTCGGCTGGGTCTAGCCCGATGACCCGACGTCCCGACGGATCGGCCCGTACCGGCCAGTGGGACTGGTCGCCCTCCCGGCCGGAGCGCACGTCCGCCATGGCGACGTGCGGGTCGCAGCTGTCCTCGCCGTCGGCGCCGCGGATATAGGCAGGCAGGGGCACCCGGCGCGCGCGACCAACCCACGCCAGCACCAGGTCAGGCTCGACCAGACCCCAGTCGTTGCACCAGACGTCGTGGCCGTCGTCATAATCGAGACAGCTCCAGTCCCAGCCGCGCGCCTTCATCTCGACGTCTGCGTCCTCGACCGCGAGATGCTGAAATCAGTGTCGATGCGATAGGCGAACATCGTCCCTCCTGCTCGCTCCCGATCTAGGCGCGAATACTTGCCGGCGCGTCAATGCGTCCGGTCAATCCACGGCGGCCGACACCGCCGATCCGCGCCGCCCCCCTGATGTGTCCGGCGAGGCGCAAGCAGAACCAACATCGAAGGAAAAACAGATGGAAGGCATCGACCTGTCCGGCGTCGATCCGACGCGCTGGCCCGAGATCCGCCGGCGCGTTGAGATACTCGACGAGTACTGCGCCATTCCCGAGCGATCGCAGCGGTCGCGTCGGGCGTTCGCGCAACGTCTGGGACTCGGCGAGGCGCATTTCAGCTACCTGGCGCAGATCTGGCGAGAGCGGCGCAACCCGGCTATCCTCCCGGGAGCCCAAGCCCACCATTCCCCCAAGATCGCCAATCGTCTCCCCGTCGCCTCGACCAACATCGCCCGGGAGGTCATCGCCGACCTCGGTGCCATGGCCCGCCGCCGGGACGTGCTGATCGAGGTGACGCGGCGCTGCGCGGAGGCGAGGATCGTCGCCCCTTCCAACGCGACCATCACCAACATGCTGGCCGCCGCACGAGCCCAGCTGGACCAGCCGACCTCGTTCGAACCGGAAATCCTGATCGACAGCTGCGCGGCGAAGCTGCCGGCGGCTCATGGCGAGGGTGTGGTCCTCCCGCGACTGCTTGTGGCGGTGCAGCTGCCCGAACGGGTCATCGTGGCGTACGAAATGTCATTGGACCCGGCCGTGCCGCCGTCGATCGAGGGACTGATGGCAACTGTACGTGCCGCGGCAGACCCTGAGGGGCGACCGATGCGGATCCGAGCTCCGCACCTCGGCGAGCTCGAGCAGGCCGCGATCGGTGCGACCGTTCCGCCAGGGCGACCCGCCGGGCTGCCGACCCTCACTCAGCTGCTCGCCCCGGCGATCGGCGGCGTCGGCATCGTCTTCCAGCTGTCCCGGGCGAAGCCGGCCGAGCGACTCGCCAAGGTGCGCAACGTGACGGCGCTGCCGGCGCAGGACGTAAGGATCGCGATCGACCAGGCAGTCGCCGCGCACAACGCTCGTCGGCCGCCGGCAGCGCCCTTCGCCCTGGCGGATCAGCCCCTTGCCTGAAGGTCAGTCGCGTCCGCGATGAAGCGCAGGATCTCGATCGTGGCAGGCGCTGGTCGCGGCGCCCCGGTCGTCGTCGACGCCGCCCGCACCTCGGAGTTGTGCCGCGCTACGTCTATCTCGATCGCCTCGATCGCCTCCGCGTCCGTATAGACACGGGCATCAGCGCTGACCTTGCCGCTACCGTCGGTCTTCATCGGCACGATCCTGAGGTTCCCGATTGTCGAACCTGCGACCAGCTTGAAGTAGCGGCCATAGCGGCCATCGCTGACGACGGGGTCGAACTTGCCCACGATCGGGTGTGCAGCGTGCGCCTGGAATACGGGCGCCCATGCATCTTCGTCCTCTCCCACGATCACGTCGACCCGCTCGGTGAGGTCGGCCCAGGGCAGCGCGCCGCCATCAGGCCCCTCGATCCGGCGAAGCGCATCGCGCGCCGCGCGCGCGTACGCGGACAGACTGTCGTCGATGTGCCCCACAGAAAAGCCGAGAATGTAGCGGGCCGTTCGGTCGACCACGGCGAACATCAGGTGGTGCGTACCGTCCCGACGGAGCAGGTCGCACGCCACGACGTCCAGTCCGGGACGCTTTCCGGCCTGCTGCTCGCCGCGGACGCGCAGAAGTTCGCGCTCGACCATGGTGCGAAGCGTATTCACGTGCGGAAGAGCGAGCCCTTCCAGATCAGGGTGGTTCTGCAGCGCGGTGACTATCGTCCCGACCTTCGTGCCCGAGTCGGCGGCGAGGCGCTCCGCGACCGTCGGCACCAGCACCGCCTGAATCCTGTTCACGATCTCGCCGTCGAGCCTCGGCCCCCGGCGGCCAGGCCGGTTGGCGAAGGTGCCGAGAGCCGTGATGCTCTTCGCGGCCTTCCAGGCACCGACGATCTCGTACCAGCGACTGACCTTCACTTTCGCCAGACCGGCCGCCTCCGCAGCGGTCATCTCGCCTGGTCGATCCACCCAGTCCTTGACCACTTCGATCCGCTTCAGCGTCAGCGCCCGTCGATCAGGCAGCATCGACATCCACAGGTGCCGTTCCTCGTCATTCGCCTCGCGCCCGAGTGCATTCTCCAGGGCCGCGATCAGATCCTCGCGGGGCGTGTGGGAGAAAAGGATCGGCGTCTGCGCGTCTGGGACGTCGAAGCTCTGCGACATAGCTCCATCTACCTAACGTCAGCATTAACTACAAGAATCTTCTGGACCCCGTTGTCGCCGGAAAAGTTCTAGCATATCTCCCTAGTCGGGAAGGTTGTTAGAGGTTCTACGGCAATATAGGAGTTGGCATGAGGGATTACAGTGGGACGGGGTCGGATCGGGCGAGGCGTCACCGCGAGACGGTGTGGATTCGCCGGCGTCACGGCGCGATCCGGTACGGCAGCCGGTGGCTGACGTCCGCGGAGATGATCCGGCTGCTCGAGAAGCTGAGCGCGGAACGGCGCCATCGCCTTGGCCGCGGAGACGACGCATGAAGCCGCCCCAGAGCCGCGTTGCGGCTCCTCCCCGCGCGCAGCGTCGCCGCCACGGGTCGGCGCCGGGCACCAGATCGAACCGCACCCGTTCGGGCCGCGACGGGCGGCGTTCCTCGCCGCCGGTCGACGTCGAAGTCGTCACCACGGACCATCGCGACTTGGCGGAAGGTCTCGGGTCGCCCATCGCTCCACTGGCGAACTGGAACCCGACCCGTCGTCCGCCGCGCCATCCCGTCCGCGCGGTGCCCTACGCCCTGCTCAACCCGACCAGGCTCGACGATCTCAAGAATCCCGCGCGGTGGGAGCTGGTCGCCATCGAGTCGGCGGAGGGCCTCGGCCACGTCAGGAACGGCATTACTTACGCGCAGGACTACACCACCTGCGGCAGCATGTTCGAGAAGCCGCGCCGGATCCAGTTCATGGAAGGTCCGAACGAGCCCGCCATCGCCGACCACCTCGAGTTGTGCCCGCGGTACATCGACTTCCAGTTTCAGCCGCTGGCTCTGCTGTTCCGTCGCGCCGATGGCGTGCTCATCAGGAAATATCCCGACGTCGCCTACGAGATCGCTGACCACCGCGTCGTCTTCGGCGAGATCAAGTCCAACGACGCGTGGTTCGCCGCCGAGGGTGTCCGGCGCCCGCTGGAGCGAGTCAGCCTCGCCCTCGAGGCGAGCGGTCTTGGCCCGATCCACCGGATCAAGGGCGAGCCCTTCCGTCGGGACGAGACCGTGGAAGCCCACTCCATCGCCATGGAGGCCCGGCTCACGGCCTTCGACCCGGAAGCCGACGGCACCGCCGCGCGGCAGGTCATCATGGCCGGCGGCGGCCGCACCCGCTACGCCGACGTCGTCGGTGCGCTCGGCGGACCGGCGAGCGTCGGCGCGGACAAGCTCTACGCCATGCTGCTCCGCCGCATCGTCGACTTCGATCTCCGGTGCATCCCGACCGCGGATACGATCGTCACGGCGCCGCGCCCGGTCGCCCCCTATGCCCTGCGCGAGCTGCTGGGCCGCTTCGAGCGAAAGGCGGCCTGACCATGAACCCCCTTGGCCTGGTCTTCGGGACCGTCTTCATCCATCGCCAGCAGCACCAGCAGCAGCGCATCGTCTTCGTCGAGGCGGTGGACGCCTTCGTCCTGCGTTTTCTCGTCGATGGCACCGAGGAAGAGGAGTATGCCGTCGAGATCGCGCCGGGCGTCATGGCCCGCCCGACCGTCCGCTGGCTGCTCGAGGAATATGCAGCCGGCCGGCTGCACGAGTGCAGCCATGACGAGGACACCCTGTCGGAGTGGCGGGGCCGCTATCTAGGCTGGGACATTTCCGCGTGCCTGTCGAAGGATCCGCGGTCGGTCCTGAAATATGACCTCGCGCTGCGTGCGCTTCAGGCCGGGAAGCCAAGGTCGGACGGGATTCTCGTCAGCTTCGCCAAGGAGACTTGGCCCGCAGGGGCCAAGGTGCCTTCCGGCCGATCGATCATCCGCTGGATGGACAACCTGCAGGCCTTCGATCGCAGGATTGGCGCCATGTGCAACAGGAGCGGGCGCGAGAAAGGGCAGTCGCAGCTCCCGCCGATCGTCGATCGCCTGGTTCACCAGTCGATGGCGCTCTTCTACGCGGAGGAACAGTTCAAGAAGATGGACGCCCACGCGCTGGTCGTCGCCGCCTGGAAGCGGCTGCAGGACCGCGGCGTGCCGGACATCGGCGACCGCCCCCCGAACAAGTCGACTGTGATCAACCGCATCAACAAGTGCGAGAATGCCGAGACCTACTCATCGAAGTGGGGTCGTGAGCGGGCGGAGAAATACTTCCACGCCTCCGGCAACGTCATGGCGGTCAGCCGCCCCTTCGAGCTGGTCCTCATGGACGGCACGGAGCTGAAGCAGGTGACGCTCTTCTCCAAGGACGTCCAGATCCCGAGCCAGAAGCTGAAGGTCATCGGGCTCATGGATGCCTACAGCCTGTTCGCATTTCCGAGTTCACCATTCGGCGGTGCCTACCGCACCGAGATGAGCTTCGGCGCGATCATGGGCGCACTCACCCCGCCCGCGCTCACCGAGGAGATGATCGCCGACGACCCCATGCTCCTCCTCTGCTTCGGTCGCATCGGACACCTGAGGGCCGACAACGACAAGGCGCTGATTCCCCGCTTCGCCTTCGGTAACATCACAAGCGTCGTCGGGACCATGGAGCTGGCCAAAAGGTTCGCGTCGGACGAGAAGTCCAACCTCGAGAACTACTGGGGCTGGATCAAGCACCGGCTCGACGGGGAACCTGGCACGGTGCTGTCCGCGCGCAGCCGCAGGAGGAACATCCGGTACGATCCGCTCGAGGACGCTTCCCTGACCCGCCAGGCGCTCGCCGAGAAGTACGAGGCACTGCGCCTCGAATGGAACGACACCGGACATAAGGCACTGGGCTGGCGGACCCCGAACGAGGTCATGCTCGAGCATGTCATGAAATCCCGCGTCCGTTTCACGCCGCCCGCCGAGGTCCGGCGGCACTTGGCGCGCACCGAACGCGGCGTCCTGACGAACGACGGCGTCGTCCACGACGACATCCTCTACAAGTGGAACCGCGAAGGCGTCACGCAGACGCTCTCGCGCAATCATGCTGCACAGAAGATCCGGTCGCGTCTGACCGGCACTGCCAAGTGCGACGTCTGGCTGCGCGTCTACGACTGGAACCTCGATATGATCGAGGTCGTGGACGTGGCGGGCAACGAGTATGTCGAGCTCTGGTCCGACGACCCCGACTACATCAAGTTCCTCACCCGCTACGAACACGCCTTCCACAAGTCGTGCGTCGCGTCGGGCGCGACCGGCGCCCAGACGACGATGGAACGTGCGCTGCGTCGTGCGAAGTCGCTCGACCAGCAGATGAAGGTGGTCGAGGAAAAGCCGTTCACCATCGCTAAGAAGGCAGCCGCCGTCCTCGAGCAGTACGAGATCCGGCAGCTCGGCGGCAGGCTGGCCGAAGATCCCGACCTGACCGAATTCGACCATCTCCTGCTCCCCACCGACGTCGGCGGAGTCGATCGTGTCGATCCCCCGACCGGGCCCTCTCAGAAGCGGTCCGAGGATGACGCCCGCAGGAAGAAGAAGCGCAGCAAGGGCCCGCCAGAAATCCCACCAGACTGGAGCGGGCTCGACCCCGATCCGAAGTCGAACTCGGACCTGCTCAGCGGACTGCAGGAGGGCGAGGACCTGGATGATGGGATTGTCTGGGAGGAACAGGATGACGCGCAACACGATCAGGGGGACGGTCAATGACGCCGAAAAAGAAGCTCGATCCGCTCGGCGTGCAGCCGCAGCCTACCCGTGGGCATGATGTCCCCGACTATTCGAACAAGGCACGGCAGAACCGGGTCGTTCAGGTACTGCCATTCTTCAAGACCAACTGGATCGACCATAAGCCCCAGAAGGATCTCGTAACGAAGCTGATCACCTACATGGCGTCGACGTTGCCCCTTCTCGATGGGCCGATCGACGGCTGCTGTCTCTCCGAGTTCACCAATGCGGGCAAGTCGCGGATGATCGAGGCGCTGGTGGCGGAAGTCGCTCGCCTGAGGACCGAGGCGGGGCTTTCGCCCAACAAGTACCAGGTCATCACCGTGGAACTCGATGAAGCGACGTCGCTCAAGAGTTTCTTCCGGAAGATCCTCAAGGAACTCGACGACCCTAATTGGAATAACAAGCACGACACGATCGACGATCTCGAAGACCGGATCCACCATTTCTCGCGGAAGCTCGGCGTCGAAGGACTGGTGGGCGACGAGGTCCAGCACCTGGATCGCAAGACCACGGAGGCGACCGCAGTGACGAACCGACTCAAGTCGTTCCTCAACCGGGGCATCGTTCCACTCATACTGGTCGGCAACGAGAAGGCCGAAGAGTTCTTCAAAACGAACGGTGATCTTGCCGCCCGGTTGGGAACCCCGCTCGTCTTGAAGCCGCTCGACC
This sequence comes from Sphingomonas sp. IC-56, assembly GCF_021043375.1. Lineage (GTDB taxonomy): Bacteria > Pseudomonadota > Alphaproteobacteria > Sphingomonadales > Sphingomonadaceae > Sphingomonas. The sequence continues at coordinate 4,698 of NZ_JAJNDV010000002.1, read as the reverse complement.
CGCGCAACGACAAGGCCGATCAGAAGCTGTTCGTAGAATTCTGCAAGAAGCTGGACGAGTCGATGGTGAAGGCCGGCATCATCGATGAGCCGGCGGGGCTCGACGGGCCCGGACTTCGTAGCCAGCTCGTCGCGGTCAGCAGCGGACACGTCGGCCGTGTGTGCCGCGTCGTCTGCGAGGCGACCAAGCATGCCCTGTGGCGAGGTTCGCCGCTCGTAGAGAAGCACGACCTCAGCGTCGCCACGCGGCAATATGCGATGGGGCCGGTGAATTGGATCGGGCGCGACCCGTTCTCGAGCAGGGTCGCGTGATGATCCGACAGCTGAAACGCCTGCGCTTCGAATATCATCCGCAGCCGGACGAGAGCCTCGCCGGAGCTCTCGCCGCCGGCTGCCGTGACTCACGCCTCGTGCGGGTCGCAACGGCACTCGAAGGAGGGGGCGTCCTGATCACGAAGCCCGGCCTGGTGCAGCTGGCCGACCCCGCCTCAATCGAGCTCCTGGCCCAGGTCATGCGGACGGACGTGGAGCTGCTCAACGCCATCGCCTTCGCCACTACCGACCGCCGTGGCAGCATCATGCTTGGCGATCTGCTCATGCCGCGGCCCGCGTTCGATTTCGTCCGCCGCCGCATCGGGCCGAATTCGTTGTATAGCGAAGCCTATCATCGCAGCGCCTGGCTCAACCGGCTCCTGCCGTACTGTCCGCAATCGTTCGAGCACCTCGTGGAGGACTGCCCGGGCTGCGGCCCGCTGGGCTGGCGCCGCACCCGCGGGATCGCCAACTGCGAAACTTGCGGCAAGCAGGTGCCGGCGTCGGAACAGCCGCCGCTTTCACCCGACCTGGAGGACGATTACCAGCTGGCCGCCGACCTGATGTCGCGCGATCCCGCGGCCGGTCAGCGCGCGCTCGCTCGACTCCCCTCGTGTCTCCGGCCATATCCCCGATCCGCAATCGTGGACGTGATGCTGAAGTCGGGAGTCATGGCCAGCCATCTGCCGACGCGCTGGGAGCTCGACCGACTCCGAACCCAGCCGTCCCCTAGCATCGCCGCGGTCGTCTCAGCGGGGGCCCGGCTTCTGCGTGCATGGCCGACTAGCATCCAGCAGATTGTAGCGCGTCGAATGGAAGCGAACGCCGACGACCTTGCCGCCTACGACGAAGTGCGGAACGAGGTGCGCTGGATCAGCAAGTATGCCGAGAAGGAGGGGCAGGCGATCCTAGCCATGGCATTCCCGCAGCTAGACGGGCGCACAGTAAAGACCTTCTCCTCCGCGACCAGGTTCTACACCGCAACCGAGGTCAACCAACGCCTCTGGACATCCAGCTTGGAGCTCGGGCAGCTGCGAGAGGCGGATGCGATCCAGTTCGAGCCGCTCCCGAGCAGGCAGCGTCTTCGCGCCAGATACGATGCCGACGATGTCGACGAACTACAGCGGCAGCTTCAGGCCGGCGAAACACCGGGAAAAGACCGCTGCCCGGTTCGATCTGCCAGTATATGCCGTGAGCCAGTTGGTGGTCGCGAAGCGCCTGACCTTGATGGATCATCCTGGCGTTCGCGTTCTCCGGGGCAACCTGATCGACACAACATCGGCACAGGCGCTGGAGGACGACCTTGCCAGCGTCGCTATCAGGTCGGCAGCGCCGAGAGGCTTCGTCTCGTTGCGGTATGCGATGGTTCGGTTCGGAGGCGAGAAGCCATGGGCCAGGATCATCGGCGCGATGCTGGACCGAAAGTTCAGGTACTACCTGCTAGATGGGCAGGCTCCCGAAGTGCGCGACATGATGGTCAACCCAGCCGATCTTTCCGTTGTCCCCGCGGATGACGCCGACATGCACGATCCGCTCGGGCTGACACTTGTCTCGCTCAGAGACGCACATGAGATCCTTGGCGCCGCTCACTACGAAGCGGAAGCCTCCATTGCATCCGCCGGGCTGACGATTGTGCCCTTCGGCAAGGGAAAGGGCGTGGACCGGCGCGCGCTAAACCGTCTCGCTTCCGTTGTGGCCTATGTGGGTGAGGCTTCTGCATCGTCGCCTTTAAGCCCGATTGCGCTTCATCACGAACTCAGCGGTGAGGGCGTTCGGCGTGTTCACGAGGGGTGGTGCCGACTGGCGCTTGCGGAACGCGGGCTGGTAAGCCGCCTGCCTTTGCAACTTTCCGCCCCTGCGGATGAGGTCAGCTAATGCCCTTGGCCCGCCCCGTCGCCTGGTGCAAGGGGCGTTCGTCTCTTAGGCCTCTTGTGACAAAGTAAGAGCGCCGCAGTGCCTCGGCCGTTCGAGTGGTGGGTCCGATGGGATTCGAACCCATGACCTCTCGATTAAAAGTCGCTTGCTCTACCGACTGAGCTACGGACCCACATGCGCGCACCTAAGCGCGAGGACGGGGCGGGTCAACCGGGTGCGCAACTGGCGCACGCTCAAGTTGGTCAGCGGGTCGCGCCAGTCCGGGGCGATGCGCACCAGCGGATCGAGCACGAAGCGGCGGGTGCGGAACTGAACATGAGGCACCGTAAGGCCGGGGCTGGACCAGGTGCCGCCGGACCAGAGCAGGATGTCGAGATCAATCACCCGTGCTGCCCAATTGCGGCCCCGGCGGCGGCCGAAGGCACGCTCGATGGTCTTCAGCCGGGCAAGCAGGGCGGGGGGCTGCTCGTTGGTCTCAATGACCGCCGCGGCATTGGCGAAGCGGCGCTTGGAGGGGCCGAGGGGGGCAGTTCCTATCACCGGCGAGACCGCGCAAACGCCGCCGATCGCAGCCAGCGCCGCGGCGATCTCCCGCTCCGGCCCGCCATGCCGCCCCCGCCGGTTGGATCCTAGCGCAATCACATAGCGCGACGCGGCCACTCCGGGCTCAGATGTCGGCGACCAGCCGCCCATACAGCTCCGGCCGCCGGTCGCGGAAGAAGCCGAAGGCGGCGCGGTGGCGCTTGACGCGGTCGAGGTCGAGCGTGGCGGTGATGATGCCGGTCTCCTCGCGGTCGAGTTCGGCCAGGATGTCGCCGCGCTCGTCGGTGATGAAGCTGGTGCCGTAGAAGGTCTGGCCATGCTCGGTGCCGACGCGGTTGGCGGCGACCACCGGCACGACGTTGGAGACGGCATGGCCGACCATCGCCCGGCGCCACAGCCGCGCGGTGTCGAGGCTGTCGTCATGCGGCTCGGAGCCGATCGCAGTGGGGTAGAACAGGACTTCGGCGCCCATCAGCATCATCGCGCGGGCCGTTTCGGGATACCATTGGTCCCAGCATACGCCGACGCCGAGCTTGGCGCCCGGGCCGTTCCACACCTTGAACCCGGTATTGCCGGGGCGGAAATAGAACTTCTCCTCATAGCCCGGCCCGTCGGGGATGTGGCTCTTGCGGTACACGCCGTCGACCTTCCCGTCGGGACCGATCATGGCGAGGCTGTTGTAATGGTGGGGACCATCGGCTTCGAAGAAGCTGGTCGGGATGTGGATGGAGAGTTCGGCGGCGAGCGCCTGCATCGCCAGCACCGCCTTGTGCTCGTCGACCGGCTTCGCGTTGGAGAACAGCCCCTCGTCCTCGACGCGGCAGAAATATTCGCCCTCGAACAATTCGGGCGGCAACACGACCTGCGCGCCGCGGCCGGCGGCCTCGCGCACCATCTCGCTCACCGCCTTGATGTTGGCGTCGATGTCGTTGGAAAAGGCGAGCTGGAGCGCGCCAACCGTGATCTGGGTCATGTCGGGGTCCTTCAGAGCCGGGGAAGCTGCTGGCTGATGCAGTGCACGCTGCCGCCGCCGGTCAAGATATGGTCGGCACGTACGCCGACAATCTCGCGGCCGGGGAACAGCGCCGCCAGCGCGTCGAGCGCGGCCTGGTCGTTGGGCTGGCCATAGACCGGCGTCACGACGGCGGCATTGCCGATGTAGAAGTTCATGTAGCTTGCCGGAATGATCTCGCCCTCCTCATCGAGCACGCGGCCGGGCGAGGGGAAGCGCACCACTTCGATCCCGGCAGCCTCAGCGCGGGCAGCGGCGTCGTCATAGATCGCGGTGTTGGGATCGTCCTGCGTGCCCCGGGGCACTAGCAGCCGGTTTTCGCCCACGAAGCGGGCAAGGTTGTCGACATGGCCGTCGGTATGGTCGTTGGCGAGACCCTCGCCCAGCCAGAGTACCGAGGTGTAGCCGAGGTCGGCCTTCAGCCGCGCCTCGATATCCTCGCGGGTCAGGTCCGGGTTGCGGTTGGGGTTCAGCAGGCACTGTTCGGTGGTGACGCAGCGCCCGGTGCCGTCGCCATCGATGGCGCCGCCTTCGAGGATCCAGTCGTGGCGCTCTGCCTTCAGCTGCGCGCGGGTGGCGAGGCGGGCGCCAATGTCCTGATCGCCGGGGAGGTCATATTTGCCGCCCCAATAGTTGAAGTCGAAATCGTGCGCGGTGCCGTTGCCGTCGAGGATGGCGGCGGTGTCACGCAGCCAGATATCGCCGAACGCTTCGACGATCACCTCGGCATGCGGCGCCAGCTTGCGTGCCGCCTCTGCCGCCTCGTCATTGGCGGCAACCAGGATCACCCGCTCACCGCGGCCATCGGCATGAACGGCATTGGCGAAGCCGGCGACCTCCTGCTGGGCAGGTTCCAAGTCCTCAAGCCAGAGTTCGGGGTGGCTGGGGAAGCCGATCCAGACGGCGTCGTGCGGGGCCCATTCGGCGGGTGGGGGTAGAGTCATGGCGCGCCATGTA
>NZ_JAJNDV010000022.1 GCF_021043375.1 Sphingomonas sp. IC-56 | reverse complement strand
CAGAGCGGTCAAACTTGGCGACGATCCTCAGTCCGGCATCGATCACGCACCTCGCGGTGTGCAACCAATGCCGTCACGGCATCGATCAAAAAACCCATTCACAATGTCAAACAGCATGCGGCCACTTAGGGCCGCGTACCGCTGCGTCAGCAGCGGATCTCGGATCTTCATCATCTGGATATTGGTGAGCGTGTTGCGCGCGCTGCGCCGTCAGTCGCAGCAAAGCTGCGCCTTGTGGCGCTGCTCTTGCAGCGCTGGCCGTCCTTGGCTGCGTGCGATTTAGCGTCGCTAAATCGTCTCGCGGCCTGCGGATTGGTGGAGCCT
>NZ_JAJNDV010000020.1 GCF_021043375.1 Sphingomonas sp. IC-56 | reverse complement strand
ATCAGGGAAGAGCTTCTTCCATTCCAAAGAACATAAGCCGCCGTCCTCATGTCCCTTCATCATTCTGGATTATCCAGCCACCTGGCTGGATAAAGCCTGAGCTGGCTTTTGCCGCCTGCGGCCTTTTTTAGGTCAGTTCGGGTTGCGCAGATGGGCCGGTAGCTCAGGTGGTTAGAGCGCACGCCTGATAAGCGTGAGGTCGTAGGTTCAACTCCTACTCGGCCCACCATTTGCGCGTGTGTTTCGCCAAGCGTGCTTTGGCCTAAACTTCCCGAAACTTAGGGAAGCAGGCGAGGGGCCTTAGCTCAGCTGGGAGAGCGGTTGCTTTGCAAGCATCAGGTCATCGGTTCGATCCCGATAGGCTCCACCAATCCGCAGTCGAAGAGACGAATTAGCCCTGCTAATTCGCACCACGACAAGGACGGCCAGCGCTGCAAGAGCAGCGCCACAAGGCGCAGCTTTGCTGCGACTGACGGCGCAGCGCGCGCAACACGCTCACCAACATCCAGATGATGAAGATCCGAGATCCGCTGCTGACGCAGCGGTACGCGGCCCCAAGTGGCCGCATGCTGTTTGACATTGTGAATGGGTTTTTTGATCGATGCCGTGACGGCATTGGTTGCCGCCGTAAGGTGTGTAGCTAATGCCGGATCAGGGTGTCGCGATCGAGTTTGACCGCTCCGATCGTGCACCCGACAACAGGCTGAGTGATTATCATCCACACCGAGCAAGCCCTTCGACACTGCTCTGCCGAGTTTCGTGTCAGTTTCCCCAGGGTTCCCATCAAAGTAATACTTTGATGGGCTGGGGACTGATCCAGTG
>NZ_JAJNDV010000021.1 GCF_021043375.1 Sphingomonas sp. IC-56 | reverse complement strand
CCTTGGCTGCGTGCGATTTAGCGTCGCTAAATCGTCTCGCGGCCTGCGGATTGGTGGAGCCTATCGGGATCGAACCGATGACCTGATGCTTGCAAAGCAACCGCTCTCCCAGCTGAGCTAAGGCCCCATGCTCAACGTGAAGTTGAGAAAGTTACGAGCCTGTCACGCCGCGCCGTCAGTCGCAGCAAAGCTGCGCCTTATGGCGCACTTCGCAGCGCTGGCCGTGCTTGGCCGCGTGCAATTTAGCTACGCTAAATCGTCTCGCTGCCGGCGCAAATGGTGGGCCGAGTAGGAGTTGAACCTACGACCTCACGCTTATCAGGCGTGCGCTCTAACCACCTGAGCTACCGGCCCATTTGCGTCACCCGAACTAGCCCCAAAAGGCCGCAGGCGGCAA
>NZ_JAJNDV010000019.1 GCF_021043375.1 Sphingomonas sp. IC-56 | reverse complement strand
TTCATCGCCTGTACATGCCAAGGCATCCACGAATTGCCCTTACCTCACGCTTGAGAGTCCACACCACCAACAACAACACTGGATCAGTCCCCAGCCCATCAAAGTATTACTTTGATGGGAACCCTGGGGAAACTGACACGAAACTCGGCAGAGCAGTGTCGAAGGGCTTGCTCGGTGTGGATGATAATCACTCAGCCTGTTGTTTGAGGTGTCACCAGAGCGGTCAAACTTGGCGACGATCCTCAGTCCGGCATCGATCACGCACCTCGCGGTGTGCAACCAATGCCGTCACGGCATCGATCAAAAAACCCATTCACAATGTCAAACAGCATGCGGCCACTTGGGGCCGCGTACCGCTGCGTCAGCAGCGGATCTCGGATCTTCATCATCTGGATGTTAGTTTGGCGTTTTGCGCGCTGCGCCGTCAGTCGCAGCAAAGCTGCGCCTTGTGGCGCTGCTCTTGCAGCGCTGGCCGTCCTTGGCTGCGTGCGATTTAGCGTCGCTAAATCGTCTCGCGGCCTGCGGATTGGTGGAGCCTATCGGGATCGAACCGATGACCTGATGCTTGCAAAGCAACCGCTCTCCCAGCTGAGCTAAGGCCCCTCGCCTGCTTCCCTAAGTTTAGGAAAGTTTAGGCCAAAGCACGCTTGGCGAAACACACGCGCAAATGGTGGGCCGAGTAGGAGTTGAACCTACGACCTCACGCTTATCAGGCGTGCGCTCTAACCACCTGAGCTACCGGCCCATTTGCGTCACCCGAACTAGCCCCAAAAGGCCGCAGGCGGCAAAAGCCAGCTCAGGCTTTATCCAGCCAGGTGGCTGGATAATCCAGAATGATGAAGGGACATGAGGACGGCGGCTTATGTTCTTTGGAATGGAAGAAGCTCTTCCCTGAT
>NZ_JAJNDV010000001.1:339155-657533 GCF_021043375.1 Sphingomonas sp. IC-56 | reverse complement strand
GTCGCGGGGTGGAGCAGCCCGGTAGCTCGTCAGGCTCATAACCTGAAGGTCACAGGTTCAAATCCTGTCCCCGCAACCAACAAAAAGCCCGCAAGTCACATGACTTAGCGGGCTTTTTAGCGTTCGGGCCAGGGCATGCAAACGTGCTCGTCGGGCCCAGTAGGCCGCTATCACCGCGATGTAGCTCGTTAGGACGCTGAACGACCCCTGCTGGGCGGGTGTTCGGATCGCCAACACATCAGGATCAAGCTATCCACGGCCAGCAAGCTGCTGCCAGCCACCCGAGTTACCACGCTTCCTGGCTACGTGGCAGGCTGCATCCGGCCATGCATGGTCATCCAGCTTTCAGAGGCTTCGAACCAGCCCGTGTTGGCGGTCGCTTCGGAGACATGCCGAAGCCATGTCCGCCCTGCTCGTAGAGGTGGAACGCGACGGGCTTCTTGGCAGCCTTCCAGGCGTCGATCAGGCCGACCCCTCTTGGCAAAGAAGGGGTCATCGGCAGCCCGCGCAACGAAGAGCGGCGGCGCGTCGGCAGGCACGGCGACGCTGGCGAGTGGGCCGTAGATGTTTGGCGATGAAGGCGGGCCTGCCATCTGTCCGGCCATCGCAGTCGCCATGGTGAGCATCGCACCGGCCGCGAAGCCGACCATGCCGACGCGGTTCGGGTCGACGCGTCATTCGCCCGCACGCTTCCGGATTCGTGAGAAGGCGGCCCGGGCGTCGGTGATCTGCGGCGCGAGGCCGGCCATCATCTGGTCCGGGTTGGGCCGCGGCGGGCGCGCTGCCGTGGTCGAGAACGTCTCTGCCATCAAGCCTTCGAAGGCGCCCATCTCACGCGTGGCAGGGCTGAAGCGTACGGCAAGTTGCTCGCTGGCATGATCAGACGGTCGGCTAAGAGAACCAGCATGTCACTTGGCCGGAATTATGCTGATCGGTGAGTTCTTCGCCACCAACGGTAACTGTGCTTACCCTCGTCAGTGCTGGCTGGTTGATGGAGCCTCGGCGCGACCACGGCGCCGGGCGAGTGGCTGTGGAGCCACTCGCCGCGCATTATCGTGAAAACCGGCGTCGCGCTCCGCATGCGGCGCGATCGCGTGATCGAAGCTGAGCGGACAAGTTGGCCAGAACGATCAGGTGCCGGCCACCCGCTCCGAGGTCCTGTTAAGGACCGGTCCTCTATCGATCAAACTGCCTTGCGGCCAAGCTCACGGTTGAGACCCAGTGCTGCCAAGGTGCAGATTGCGCCCGACAGGAGATAGACGCCTACGGACAGCAGCCCGAAATTGCTCGCGAGAAACAGCGCGGCGAGCGGCGCGAAGCCCGCGCCGATGAACCAGGAGGCCGTCGCCGTGGTGCCGGCCCCGGTATAGCGATGGTGTGACGAGAAGCTGCTGTTCACCGCACCGGAGGATTGTCCGAAGGACAAGCCCAACAGGATGAAGCCCGAGAGCATGTAGACCCATTCTCCGGTGGGTCCGTTGTCCAGAAGCTGAGGCGCGAAGCCGCTATACGCGGCGATCAGCCCCGCGGAGACACCAAGCAAGGTGCGCCGGCCGATGCGGTCCGCAATGATGCCCGAAAGCATCACCGCGACGAGGCAGACGGCGGCGCCGATCAGTTCGATGATCAGGAAGTGCGTGGGGCTTTCGCCTGCGAGAACCACCCAGGAGAGCGGGAATACCGTCACCAGGTGAAACAGCGCGAAGCTCGCCAGAGGCGCAAACGCGCCGAGAATAACCGTGCGCCCTTCTTCCCGCATGAGCGACCCCAAAGGCGAGGGCTGCAGTTCCCGGCTCTCGAACAACTCCTTGAACTCAGGCGTCGAGATCAGGCGAAGGCGGGCGAACAGAGCGACCACGTTGATGACGAAGGCGACGAAGAACGGATACCGCCACCCCCAATCAAGGAAATCGGCCGGCTTCAACGTGTACAGCAGGAAGGCGAACACTGCCGTCGCGACGATGAGCCCGATCGGCGCACCCAGTTGCGGGATCATCGCGAACCAGCCGCGGCGCTCGGCCGGAGCGTTCAAGGAGAGCAAGGAGGGTAGCCCATCCCATGTTCCGCCCTGTGCGAAGCCTTGTCCGAGCCGGAACAGCGCGAGAAGCACCGCGGCCGCGCTACCCACCTGGGCATAGCCGGGAAGGAACGCCATCGCGGCAGTGGAACCGCCCAGGAGGAATAAAGCGATGGTCAGCTTCACGCCGCGCCCATGCTTCCGGTCGATCATCATGAACAGCAAGGCGCCGATCGGGCGAGCGACAAAGGCGAGGGCGAAGATGGCGAAGGAGTAGAGCGTCCCAGTCAGCGCATCCACATATGGGAAGATCAGCGACGGAAAGACCAGCACCGACGCAATGGCATAGACGAAGAAGTCGAAAAACTCGGACGAACGACCGATGATCACGCCGACGGCGATCTCCCCCGGGCGGATCTGATGCTCGCGTGCGTTTATCAGCTGCGCGTCGCGCTCCAATGGGGCCGAACTCGCCGTACCCAGGGTCGTGGCCACCATGCGGTCTTGTCTCCTTCCGTTCGCGCGCAGCGACAATGCGGATTGACTCCGCAACGGCCTTGTCGCCTCTTGGTTCAACCGTAGCTGCCGGAGAACGGCATGCCTTTGATCTGAGTCAAAGTCGAACAGGCAAGGGAGGGCTAGCGACAGGACATGCGCAGACCGAAACTCATCCGTCGGGCGGCCCGCCTTCCATTTCTGAGCATGCTCGCATTCCTGGGTGGATGCGACATGGTCGTCATGAATCCGACAGGCGACATCGCCGTTCAGCAACGCAACCTGATCCTGTTCTCCACAGGGATCATGCTGCTCATCATCATTCCTGTGATGGTTCTGACGGTATTGTTCGCCTGGAAGTACAGGCGCGGCAACACCAACAAGACCTATGATCCCAACTTCGACCACTCGACCACGCTGGAGCTGGTGATCTGGTCCTGTCCGCTGCTCATCATCATTGCGCTCAGCGCCGTGACCTGGACGAGCACGCACTTGCTCGATCCGTTCAGGCCACTGGAGCGGATCGCGCCAGGCAAGCCTGTGCCTGCAGGAGTGAAGCCGCTGAACGTCCAGGTCGTGGCATTGGATTGGAAGTGGCTGTTCGTTTACCCTGACCTGGGTATCGCGACGGTCAACGAGCTGGCGCTGCCGGTCGATGTGCCGGTGCGCTTCTCGATCACGTCGACTGACCAGTTCAACACCTTTTACGCTCCGACGCTGGCCGGCATGATCTATGCCATGCCCACCATGCGGTCGGAGCTGAACGCCGTGCTTAACAAGGCAGGCGACAGCTGGGGCTATTCCGGCAATTATACCGGGCGCGGCTATTCCCACATGCGCTTCAAGCTGCGCGGTGTGTCACCCGACGATTTCAACCGCTGGGTAGCCGGGGTTAAGGGAAGCGGTGGCGCGCTGACGTCTGCCAACTACATCGCCCTGGCCAAGCCGAGCGAGAAGGTCCCGGTGATGCGCTTCGCTTCTGTCGAGCCCAAGCTGTTCGACCGCGTCGTGAACCGCTGCGTCGAACCCGGCAAGCCGTGCATGATCGACGTGATGCGCCAGGACATGCTGCGAGGCGGGGGCAACCCGCATGACCCGCACATGGGTGCTGGAATGCCGCCGGGCCGAGGCGCCGCTCCGCTGACCGGGGACAAGCCAACCCCGGCCTTGCAGAAAGCGCCGGAGGAAAGGGGCTCCGGCCCACACAATACCGCGCCTCAAAAGTCCGCGCCTCCGGGCCAGCTGAAACCAGGCGACCCGCGAAACCGCGACATGACTGCCATCACGCCTATCCTTGCCCCCGGTGCTTCGCGCACCGGCCGGGTTTGATCCCCAGCCGTCGGGACCATCATGACCGATCATAGCTTCCTAAAAACGATCTTCGGGCGCCTGACCCTGGAGTCGTTCCCGGTCCACGAGCCGATCGTGCTCGGGACTTTCATCGTCGTGGCCCTGCTGGGCGTCGGCATTCTTGGGGCGGTGACTCGCTACCGCCTGTGGGGATATCTCTGGACCGAGTGGTTCTCGAGCGTCGATCACAAGAAGATCGGCATCATGTACATCATCCTGGGCGTCATCATGCTGCTTCGCGGCTTTGCCGACGCCATCATGATGCGTTTGCAGCAGGCGATCGCCTTTGGCCCCAATGAAGGCTATCTGAACTCGCACCATTACGATCAGATCTTCACGGCCCATGGCACGATCATGATCTTCTTCGTGGCGATCCCGTTGATCGTCGGGATCATCAACTACGTCATGCCGCTCCAGATCGGTGCGCGCGACGTCGCCTTCCCCTTCCTCAACAATTTCAGCTTCTGGCTGACGGCCGCCGGCGCGATGCTGGTGATGATGTCCCTGTTCGTGGGCGAGTTCGCGCGCACGGGCTGGCTGTCCTATGCGCCGCTTGCCGGGCTGGAATACAGCCCCGACACGGGCGTCGACTATTATCTATGGTCCCTCCAGATCGCCGGGGTGGGTACCACCCTGTCCGCGATCAACATGGTCGCAACCATCATCAAGATGCGTGCTCCCGGCATGACCATGATGAAGATGCCGGTGTTCTGCTGGACCGCCTTGTGCTCCAACGTGCTGGCGATCGCGATCTTCCCGGCGCTCACCGCCGCCTTCTTCCTTCTGATGCTCGACCGTTATGTCGGCACCAACTTCTTCACCAATGAACTCGGCGGTGCGCCGATGATGTATTGGAACATGGTGTGGATCTGGGGCCACCCGGAAGTCTATGTTCTCGTGCTCCCGGCCTTTGGCATCTATTCGGAAATCACTTCCACCTTCACCGGCAAGCGGCTGTTTGGCTATTCGTCGATGGTCTATGCCACGGTGGTCATCACGATCCTGAGCTATCTGGTCTGGCTGCACCACTTCTTCACGATGGGTGCCGGGCCGAGCGTGAACAGCTTTTTCGGTATCGCAACCATGGTGATCTCGATCCCCACGGGCGCGAAGATCTTCAACTGGCTGTTCACCATGTACAAGGGCGACATCCGGTTCGAACTGCCGATGCAGTGGGTCGTGGCCTTCATGCTGACCTTCGTCGTCGGTGGCATGACGGGCGTTCTACTCGCCATCCCGCCTGCCGACTTCGTGCTCCACAATTCGCTGTTCCTCGTTGCCCACTTCCACAACGTCATCATCGGCGGCGTCGTGTTCGCGCTCTTCGCCGGTATCACTTACTGGTTCCCAAAGGCCTTCGGCTTCAAGCTGGACGAGTTCTGGGGCAAGGTAGCCTTCTGGGGTTGGGTGATCGGCTATTGGGTCGCCTGGACGCCGATCTATGTGGTCGGGCTGATGGGCACCACGCGCCGCGTGAACCATTTCGACGATCCGACCCTGCAGCCCTACTTCGTGATCGCTGCGATCGGCGCCGTGATCATCCTAGTCGGCATACTCGGCTTCGTGATGAGCATCGTGATGGGCATTGTTAAGCGCCGCCAACTCGCCGACCTTACTGGCGATCCGTGGGATGGCCGGACGCTCGAATGGTCGACCACGTCGCCGCCGCCGGCCTACAACTTCGCGTTCACGCCCGTGATCCACGACCTGGATGCCTGGTACGACATGAAATCGCGCGGCTACGAGCGACCCAAGGGTGGGTATCGGCCCGTGCACATGCCGCGCAACACCGGCGCAGGAGTCATCTTGTCCGGTCTGGCGCTGGTCCTCGGCTTTGCGATGGTCTGGTACATGTGGTGGCTCGCGGCCTTGAGCTTCCTCGGCCTGGTCGTGGTCGCAGTCGGCCACACCTTCAACTTCAAGCGCGATTATTTCATCCCCGCGGAGGAAATCGCGCAGACGGAAGGCAAGCGTACCCAGCTTGCCGCAGGAGCCTGAAATGACGGATCACGCGCTTTCCAGCGATCCACGCGCGGTAACCTGGCACCTCGCCGAAGAAGAAGACCATGACCATGGCGGCAATGGCGCCACGGTCCTGGGGTTCTGGATGTACCTGATGAGCGACGCGCTCATCTTCGCCTCCTTGTTCGCGATGTATGGTGTGGTGAGCACCAGCTATGCCGGCGGCCCGGTGCCGCGGGAGATCTTCGATCTCCCGCTGGTCGCGCTGAACACCGCCTTGCTGCTCGCGTCTTCCATTACCTTTGGTCAGGCCATTCCGCACATGGAGGCGGGGCGGGTCGGACCGACGCGGTTCTGGCTGGCCATCACGGGCCTTCTGGGCGCAGCGTTCGTCGGGGTGGAGCTCTATGAGTTCTCGCACCTGATCGCCGAAGGTGCGACCCCGCAGCGCAGCGCCTTCCTTTCCGCCTTCTTCACGCTGGTGGGCACCCATGGCGCCCACGTCACCGTGGGTCTGCTCTGGATCGTCGTCACGATCGTGCAGCTGGGCAAGCACGGCCTCAGCCTGCCGATGAAGCGCCGGTTCATGTGCCTGTCGATGTTCTGGCACTTCCTCGACATCATCTGGATCGGGGTCTTCACCTTCGTTTATCTGTATGGAGTGATCCGTTGAGCGCCCCCTCCCACGATCCAGACCTGCACAGCCATGGCGATACGCATGGGGTTGGCAGCCGGCGCGGCTATCGCATCGGGACGATGCTTTCGATCCTGCTGACGGTCATTCCATTCTGGCTTGTGATGTCGGGAGCGCAACCGGCACCTGGCTGGCTGGCTGGCACGATTTTCGCGATGGCGCTGGTGCAGATCGTCGTGCACGTGATCTGCTTCCTGCATCTCGACACCCGGTCCGAGGGTGGATGGACCCTGCTCGCCTTCCTGTTCACGGTCGTCATCGTCGTGATCACCATCGGCGGGTCGGTTTGGGTGATGTACCACCTGAACACGAACATGATGCCGATGCCGGGCGGCATGGAAGGTCCGGTCCGCTAACTCAGGGCCACTGTGCCAGTGTCGTGCAGCCGTGGTTTGCGGAGCTAGCGCTCACGCAGCCTCGGCGCGCACCTCCAGCGCCTTGGGATCGCTGATCGTGATCGAGCGACCGCCGGGGAGGCCGATCACCCCGGCTGTTTTCAACTTCGTCATCTGCCGGCTTACGGTTTCGATGGTGAGGCCCAGGACATCGGCGATCTGCCCGCGCGTGAGCGGAAGATCGAAGGTGACAGGGCCGCCCGCGGATCCCCGGCAACCGCTCGATCCTGCCCGCGCGGCCATGTCGAGCAGGAAGCCGGCGATCTTCTCTTCGGCCGACTTGCGCGCGAGGGTCAGCATGCGCCCGCGCGCATCGCTTAGCGCCTGCAAGGTTCGCTGCAGCAGCAGGCGCTCCATGCGGGCGTGGTCCTCTAGCACACGCTCAAATGGCACGCGGGGGAAGACGCAAAGCTCGGCGTCGGTGAGCGCGGTGATCGTGAAGTCGGCCTGTTCGGCATAGGGCTGGCCGACGAAATCGGCGGGATAGAGCAATCCCACGATCTGCTCACGCCCGTCGGCGGTGGAGGCGACCAGCTTTAGCACGCCGGAGAGCAGGTTGGCGCAGACCACGCTGTCCTCGCCGGCCCAGGCGACGCTTTCGCCGCGGGCGACATGGCGGGACTGGCCGAGGACGTTGAGCGCCTGGAGTTCGGTGTCGTTGAGGCTGCCGCAAAGCGCTTGGTCGCGCACAGCGCAGTCGGAGCAGTGGTCGGTGTGCGCCATGGGGGCGGTATACCGCGTCCGAGAGGCGAGGCCACTATCTTGTCGACGCGGAATTAAAGCGTGGCAAGCGTGGCCAATTGGGCGCGGTTGAGCAGGCGAACGCCGCGATGTCCCGCCAATTCAATGACTTGGGCGCGGACGAGCGCGGTCATCTGGCGGCTGACGGTTTCGATGGTCAATCCCAGCGCCTCGCCCATCGCGCCGCGGCTCAAGGGGAGTTCGAGGCGGTCCCCCTGGGTAGAGCGGGTCGCCATTTCGAGGAGGAAAGACGCCACTTTTTGCCGCGCATTTCGCCGCCCGAGCGTCAAAATCCAGCGCCGCGCGGCCGTGAGCGTCGAAAGCGCGCGCCGCAGCAGCAGGCGCGTGGCAGGCGGATGCGCTTCCAGCAAGTGTTCAAGCGGGGCGCGCGGATAGACGCAAAGATCGGCATCACTCAGCGCGACAACCGAGTCCACGCAAGCGCCGGCAAAGGGCTCGCCGACAAAGTCCCCCGGAAAGAGCAGCCCGACGATCTGTTCACGCCCTTCGGCATCCTGCCGGGCGATCTTGAGCACGCCGGTGACGAGCGTGGCGCAGAAGCTGGCCGGCTCGCCTGCCCATAGAAGCACCTGTCCCGCAGGTGCGCGCCGCTGGCGGGCGATCGCGAACAGCGCGGTGATCTCTCCGCCGGAAAAGGTGCCGCACAAGCCTTCGCTGCGCGCGCTGCACGCGGCGCAGCGAGGCGGCTCACACGGCATTGCTGAACCGGTTGGGCGCCTGATCGCGATAGGTGTCGAGCGTCGCGGCGATGCCGCGGGCGTAGGGCAGGGCGTCGGGCATCAGCGACAGCGTTGTTCCTTCCCAAGCGACCAGCCCGGCAGGCTCGAAAGGATGGATGCGGTCGCGCACGGTGCCCAGGCCCGGCACGCTGCCGAGATCGGCCGTGCCACGCGTCAGCAGCGCTTCGATGGCACGGCCGCGGACGCGATCCTCGGCACTGCGGCGAAGCCCGCGCGCAGTGGCGAAGCCGCGGTGATTCAGGGCGAGGTGATAGCGGCCGGTGTTCTTTTCGTTCTGGAGCAGCCTGTCAGGGAACTGGCTGATGGCGCTGGCGCCCAGCCCGATCAGGATGTCGGCAGGATCTTCGGTGAAGCCCTGGAAATTGCGGCGCAGCGTGCCCGCCTCTGCCGCGCGGGCGAGCGCGTCGTCCGGACGCGCGAAATGGTCGAAGCCGACCCCACGATAGCCCGCGTCGGTCAGCATGCGATGGGCGAGCGCGGCCTGCCCGAAGCGCTGCCGCGCATCGGGCAGGGCAGTCGCATCGATCCGCCGCTGGCGCGGGATCAAGTGAGGGACATGGGCATAGCCGAACACCGCCAGCCGATCGGGGGCGAGCGCGAGGGTTTCGGCCAGGGTGTCGGCGAGGATGGCCGCGTCCTGCCCGGGCAGGCCGTACATCAGGTCGAAGTTGATCGAGGTGACACCGGCCTGCCGCAGCAATTGGGTGGTGCGCACGATCTCCGCATGCGGCTGAACGCGCCCGATTGCCGCCTGCACGGCCGGATCGAAGGTCTGGACGCCGAGGCTGGCGCGCGTGACGCCGGTGTCGGCAAGCACGGCCGCCCATTCCGCGTCGAAGCCGCGCGGGTCAATCTCGGCCGAAAGCACGACGTCGTCGCAGCGGAAGCGCTGCACCAGCTGGCTGACCAGCCGAGCAAAGGCGGCGGGGGGGATCGCGTTGGGGCTGCCGCCGCCAAAGGCGATGCGGCCGATCCGCCCGCGGGCGCCGAGCCGGTCGGCTACCAGATCGATCTCTTCGCCCAGCCGGTCGAGATAGGCGTGGAGCCGCGCGGCGCGATTGGCTGCGCCCGTGTTGCAGCCGCAATACCAGCAGATGTCCCGGCAATAGGGGATGTGGACGTAGAGCGACACGGCGTCGTCCATCCCGACCTGGTCGAGCGCCGCCGCCATGTCCTCGGGCCCGACCGCGTCATGGAACTCTGCTGCCGTGGGGTAGCTGGTGTAGCGCGGCACGGGACGGGCGAGCAGGTCGGCATGATAGGTCCACATGCAGCCTGGATGAAGGCAGCGGGCGCCGCGCTCTTTGATCTTCGTCAAATATCGGCTTGGCCCTTATCAAAGCCGCGGCCCCGCCGCGCGCCTAGCCGGCTCCCCGAACCCAGCGAAAAGGAGCAAGGGGCAATGAACATCTTTCGGATCGGCGGGACCGCGATCGGGCTTGGCGCAGTGCTTGCCGCCATGCCGGCCACCGCGCAGGACAGCGGGCGCACGGGGATCGAGGCCGGCGACGTCCTGCTGCGCGCCCGCGCCATCCTGGTCGCGCCGAACGAGCGGTCGGGCGACATTCTTCCGGCGTTTCCGGGTGAGCGGGCAAGCGTCGACAACAGTGCGATGCCCGAGCTGGACCTCACCTATATGGCGACGGACAATGTCGGCTTCGAACTGATCGCGTCGACCACCAAGCACAGCGCCAGCGGGCGTTCCGGCACCACCGGGTCGATCGGCAAGCTCGCCTCCACCTGGGTGCTGCCGCCGACGCTGACGGCGCAATACCACTTCAACCCCAAGGGCGCGGTGCGGCCCTATGTGGGGGCAGGGATCAACTACACGGTTTTCTGGAACGAGAAGGCGTCGGGCGGTCTGGAGGCCGCTGTCGGGCGCACCCGGGTGCACATGGACGACAGCGTCGGCTGGGCCGGGCAGATCGGGGTGGACGTGGACCTGAGCCCCAAGCTGTTCCTCAACCTGGACGTCAAATATATCGACATCGACACGACTGCCCGGCTGCGCACGACTGCGGCGGGAACGCAGTCGGTGAAGCTGCACCTGGATCCGCTGGTGTTCGGGGTCGGGCTGGGCCTGCGGCTGTAGGGACCATCTGTGTCGAACCTTTCGTGAGGGGAGGCACCAGGCTGCCCACATTCAGCGTTTCGAGCTCCCCTCCCTGCAAGGGAGGGGCTGGGGGTGGGGGCGAGCGCAGCGAGCCTGGCGCGCTGTTTGGAAGAAGGGGAAAAGGCCGGGCATCGAGCCCGTCCTTTTCCGACCCACCCCTAACCCCTCCCTTCCAGGGAGGGGAAAGCTGCTTGTCGATTGAACCTGAAGTAGGGGGAGCGCCGCGCCGGCGCTGCGCTTTGACGGGCGTCAATGCTGCCGGGGCGGCGCGCTTTACAGCCCGGGGGCATCGAGCAAATGGAGGTTGTGGTGAAGAATGGGGCTGGCGGCGCTTTCTGGAGGCGGTCGCATCATCTGGACCGGATGACGCTGCGCGAGCTGGTGGTCGCCTATTTCCAGCACTACGCCATCCTGGCCTACCTGGCGCTGGCCGTAGGATCGGTAGCGGTCTTCGCCTGGCATCCGGCCACATTGCCGGCGACCGTGGCGACGGTCGCGCTGGTGCTGATCGCCTATCCGCTGGTGTGGTATGTGCTGCATCGCTGGGTGCTGCACTGTCACTGGATGTTCAAGGTTCCGGCACTGGCGGGCGTGTGGAAGCGGATCCATTACGATCACCACCGCGACCCCAATCATCTGGAGGTGCTGTTCGGTGCGCTCTACACCACGCTGCCGACGCTGCTGCTCGTGTCGGCGCTGCCGGGTTACTGGATCGGCGGGCTGGGCGGTGCGGCGGCAGGGTTTGCGGCAGGGCTGCTATGCACCTGTTTCTATGAGTTCTTTCACTGCATCCAGCACCTGTCCTACAAGCCGCGGGCGAAGTGGCTGGCGACCATGAAGGTGCGCCACATGGAGCATCATTTCCACGACGAGGACGGCAATTTCGGCATCACGAACTTCGTGTGGGATCGCCTGTTCGGGACGCTCTACACGCGCGCCGAGCGGCCGTTGAAGAGCGCCACCGTCTTCAACCTGGGCTATACCGAGCAAGTGGCGGCGCGCTATCCCTGGGTGGCGCGGCAGTCCGGCGGTGCCGCGACGGCGCACCCGCGCCAGCGGCGCGCCACGCCCCGCGGCTGATCCGGCGACCTTCTGCTGCTCGCGGCGTGAAACAGGCCGGCAATCGCAAAGCGGTAGGGCCACGGGGAACGAGAGCGTGCTGCCGGCCATTTCCCTGATGCCGCCGCGTGTGCCCTGAGCGAACTTGATACAAGGAGAACCAGATGTCTGACCGGATCGCCTGCGCAGCGCTTCGTTCGCGCGTCACCGACGCCGACAGCGCCGCCGCGCTGATCCAGCCGGGCGAGACCATCGCGACCAGCGGCTTCACCGGATCGGGCTATCCCAAGATGGTGCCCCAGGCGCTGGCACGGCGGATCGCGGCGCAGGGGAGCGGGGACAAGCCGTTCCGCGTCAATCTGTGGACCGGCGCATCGACCGGGCCGGAGCTGGACGGCGCGCTGGCCGCCGTGGACGGGATCGCCCAGCGGCTGCCCTATAGTTCCGATCCCGTCGCGCGCGAGAAGATCAACCGGGGCGAGATCGATTACCTGGACATGCATCTGAGCCAGGTGGCGCCAATGGCGTGGGAAGGGGTGCTGGGCACGCTGGACACCGCGATCATCGAAGTGACCGGCATCCGCGAGGACGGATCGCTGATCCCGTCCTCCTCGGTCGGCAACAACAAGACTTGGCTCGACCGTGCGCGCCGCGTGATCCTGGAGGTCAATCGTTGGCAGAACCCGGCGCTCGAGGGGATGCACGACATCTATTACGGCACGCGGCTGCCGCCCGATCGGGTGCCGATCCCGCTGGTGCGCCCCGACGATCGGATCGGCACCCCCTATCTGGCGTGCGATCCCGACAAGGTGGTGGCGATCGTCGAGACCGACGCGCCCGACCGCAACCTGCCCTTTGCCGCGCCGGACAGCACCGCGCTGGCGATTGCCGGGCACATTATCGACTTCCTGAAGCATGAAGTGGCGCGCGGGCGCCTGCCTGCCTCGCTGCTGCCCATCCAGTCGGGGGTGGGCAACATCGCCAATGCGGTGCTGTCGGGACTGGTCGACGCGCCGTTCGATCCGATGACGGCCTATACCGAGGTGATCCAGGACGGGATGCTCGACCTGCTGGATGCGGGCAAGCTGCGCATGGCGTCGGCCACGGCCTTTTCGCTGAGTCCATTGGCGGCGGAGCGGCTGAACAACGACATGGCCGCGTATCGCGACCGCATGATCCTGCGCCCGCAGGAGATGAGCAACCATCCCGAGCTGGTGCGCCGCCTGGGCTGCATCGCCATGAACGGGCTGATCGAGGCCGACATCTATGGCAACGTCAATTCCACGCTGGTGATGGGATCGCGCATCCAGAACGGCATCGGCGGATCGGGCGATTTCGCGCGCAACGCCTATGTCTCGATCTTCATGACGCCTTCGACGGCGAAGGGGGGCAAGATCTCGGCGATCGTGCCCCAGGCCAGCCATGTCGACCACATCATGCAGGACGTGCAGGTGATCGTCACCGAACAGGGGCTGGCGGACCTGCGCGGGCTGTCGCCGCGCCAGCGCGCCAAGCTGGTGATCGAGCGCTGCGCGCATCCCGATTACCGGCCGCTGCTGTCCGACTATGCGTCGCGGGCGCAGGGTGGCGCCTATGGCCTGCATGCCCCGTCGCTGCCGGGCGAGGCGCTCTCCTGGCACCGGCGGTACATGGAAACGGGAACCATGCTACCTGCCTGAACGCATCTGCTGACCGAGGAGGAAATCCCCATGACCGATACTCACCAGCTCGTCACGCGCGGCGGCGTCACGCTGCAGGTCCGGCGCGCGCAGGCGGAGGACGCGCCGATGCTGGCCGATTTCTTCCACCACGTCACGCCCGAGGATCTGCGCTTCCGCTTCCTGACCAGCGTGCGTGAAGTGGGCGCGGACCGGCTGGCGATGATGACGGCGCCCGATCCGGATACCGACAGCCTGCTGGCGCTGAACGAGGCGGGCGAGTTGCTGGCGACCGCGCTGCTGGTGGGCGATGCCGAGGGAAGGCGGGGCGAAGTGGCGGTGACGATCCGGTCCGACTACAAGGCGCGGGGGATTGGCTGGAGCCTGCTGGAGCATCTGGTGAGCCTGGCGCGGGAGCGGGGGTACCAGGTGGTGGAGTCGCTCGAGGACCGGCAGAACCGCAGCGCGATCTCGCTGGAGCGCGAGATGGGGTTCGTGGCGGTGCCGGTGGTGGATGATCCGACGTTGCTTATCATCCGGCGCGAACTGGACTGAGCGATGGCGATCGCTTCGGACAAGGTCGTGATCGTGGGGACGGGCAATGTCGGCGCCACCGCCGCCTATGCCATGATGCTGCGCGGGCTGTTCACCGACATCGTGCTGATCGACGCATCCTCCGGGCGCGCGGCGGCCGAGGCGATCGACATCGCCGACGCCAACGCGCTGGCGCGGCCCGCCCGGATCCGGGGCGGGGAGTATAGCGAGGTACGCGATGCGCGGGTCGTGGTGCTCACGGCGGGTGCTGCGACGCATGGCGACGAGACGCGGCTGTCGGTTGCCGGGCGGAGCGCGGAGATCGTGCGGGGCTGTGCGCGGCAGATCATGGAGGCGGGGTTCGACGGCATCCTGGTGGTCGCCTCCAATCCCGTCGACCTGATGGCGCAGGTGGCGCAGGAGACGTGCGGGCTGCCTGCGCAGCGGGTGATCGGGACCGGTACGCTGCTGGACAGCGCGCGCTTCCGCCAGCGGCTGGCGCAGCAGCTGGACGTCGCGCCGGCTGCGGTCGAGGCGACGGTGCTGGGCGAACATGGCGACAGCGAAGTGGCGGCTTTCTCCACTGTGCGCATCGGCGGGGTGGCGCTGGAGGATTTCGCAACCGTGGACCGCGAGGGGATCGCCGACGCGGTGATGCGCGCGGGCTACACGATCATCCAGGGCAAGGGGTATACCTCGTTCGGCGTGGCGACCGCGATCGTGCGGATATGCGAGGCAATACGCCGCGACGAACGGGTGGTGCTGCCCGTATCCACCCGTACCGCGGGTGAATACGGCATCAGCGACTTGTATCTGAGCCTGCCCTGCCTGATCGGGGCGGCGGGCGTCATCCGCACGCTTTCGCCGCAGCTGTCGGCGAAAGAGGAGGAAGCGCTGCGACGCTCCGCCTCAGCGCTGTCTAGCGCGATGGCGGCGCTTCGGGGCTGAGCGCGGCGGCGCGACGCAGGGTGATCGGCACCGACTTGTAGGCCGGGGTGCCGCTGACGGGATCGCAGTCGTCGAGCGCGATCAGGTGATTGGCCTCTGGGTAATAGGCCGCCACCGATCCGCGAGCGATGGCATGCGCGACGGCGACCTGGCGTTCGAGCACGCGGTCTGGCCCTGCCACCACGTCGACAAGGTCGCCGTGGCTGATGCCAGCTTCGGCAAGATCGTCGGCATTGGCGAACACCACGTCGCGCCGTCCGGTGATGCCGCGATAGCGGTCGTTATGGCCGTAAATGGTGGTGTTGTACTGGTCGTGGCTGCGGATGGTGGTGAGCACCAGCCGGCTGTCGGCATTGCCGCCGGTGCCGTCCGCGCCGGCATGCACCAGGAAATGCGCCTTTCCGTCGGGGGTGGGCCAGATCCGGTCGGAGGGACCGATCGGCAGGCGGAAGCCCAGCGGCACGCGTACCCGCGCGTTATAGTCGCCGAAGTCGGGAAACACCTCGGCGATCTTGTCGCGGATGCGGTCATAATCGGCAACCATGCCGTCCCAGTCGATCGCCGTGCCGCGCAACGTCGCCTTGGCGAAGCCGGCGACGATCGCGGGTTCGGAGAGCAGGGTGTCGGACACCGGCTTCAGCTTGCCGCGTGAGGCATGCACCATCGACATGGAGTCCTCGACGGTGATCGATTGCGGGCCCGACGCCTGGACATCCTGTTCAGTGCGGCCGAGGCAAGGCAGGACCAGCGTTTCCTTGGCCCGCAACAGGCAGGTGCGGTTGAACTTGGTGACCACGCTGACCGCCAGGTCCATCTTGCGATAGGCCGCGAAGCAGGCCGCGGGATCGGGCATGGCGACCGCCAGGTTGCCGCCGAGCGAAAGCACCGCGCGCGAACGGCCGTCCAGCATCGCCTTGAACGCTTCCACGGCGCCGTGCCCGTGCTTACGCGGTGCGGCTATGCCGAACGCAGCGTCGAGCCGTTGCAGGAATTCCTCGGTCGGCAGTTCGGTGATGCCGACGGTGCGGTCGCCCTGCACGTTGCTGTGGCCGCGCAAGGGGCAGATGCCCGCGCCAGGCTTGCCGATATTCCCGCGCAGCAGGAGCAGATTGGCGATCTGCTGCACATTCTGCGTACCATGGCGGTGCTGGGTGATGCCCATGCCATAGCAGATGATGACACGTTCGGCCTTGGCATAGGTGTCGGCCATGCTCTCGATCTCCGCGCGGGGCAGGCCGGAGCGGCGTTCGATCTCGTCCCACTGCGTCGCGGCGATATCGGCGGCGAGTGCTTCAAAGCCGGTCGTGTGCTCGGCGATGAAGGCGCGGTCGAGCACGCCCGGGCCGCCGGCGGAAAGGTCTGCCTCATCGAGCGCGAACAGCGCCTTCATCATGCCCTTCAGCATGGCCATGTCGCCGCCGACGCGGACCTGGTGATAGGCGGACGCCAGCGCCACGCCGCTGCGGCGCATCATGTCGCCGACATGCTGGGGCGACTGGAAGCGTTCCAGCCCGCGTTCCTTCATCGGGTTGGCGACGACAATGGCCGCGCCACGCCGGGCGGCATCGCGCAGCG
Source organism: Sphingomonas sp. IC-56 (assembly GCF_021043375.1). Classification (GTDB taxonomy): domain Bacteria; phylum Pseudomonadota; class Alphaproteobacteria; order Sphingomonadales; family Sphingomonadaceae; genus Sphingomonas. Next base: position 641,231 of record NZ_JAJNDV010000001.1, on the reverse strand, counting down.
ATGAGAGCATGCGCGGGTGATTGGTGCCGGGATTATGGCCGATGCAGAAGATCGCGTCGGCCTGTTCGAAATCCTCCAGCAGCACGGTGCCTTTGCCGACGCCGATCGACTGAGGCAGCCCTATGCTGGTCGCCTCGTGGCACATGTTGGAGCAGTCGGGGAAATTGTTGGTGCCGAAAGCGCGGGCATAGAGCTGCCACAGGAACGCCGCTTCGTTGGACGCCCGGCCCGAGCAATAGAATTCGGCCTGATCGGGATCGTCGAGCCGGTTGAGCGCTTCGCCGGCCAGGCGGAACGCCTCGTCATAGCTGATGACTTCATAATGGTCAGTGTCGGGATTGTAGCGCAGCGGGTGGGTGAGGCGGCCAGCACCTTCCAGATCATGGTCGTGCCAGCCCCACAGTTCGGTGGCGCTGTGCTGGGCGAAGAATTCGGGGTCGACGCGCTTGGCGGTCGCTTCCCAGGTCACTGCCTTGGCGCCGTTTTCGCAGAATTCGAACGAGGAGCCGTGGCGCGGATCGGGCCAGGCGCAGCCCGGGCAGTCGAAGCCGTCGGGCTGGTTGACCGAGAGCAGCGCCTTGGCGTCCGCCATCTGGTTGCGCACGGCGATCGCCACGGCGCGCAGCGCGCCCCAGCCACCCGCGGCGCCGGTATAGCCCTTCACGCCTTCGATGATGCTGTCTGCCATGTGCGATACTCCGGTTTGCGCGCCCAAACGGTGCTCTGGTGGTTTAGCCGGATATGGCTTTGTTTCCAGTTGATTGACCGCCGTCGGCGGGCGTTCTTTTGCTGGGACGAACGGCCCTGGCGGGGTTCCGATCCATTGCAGGGTGATGCAGGGGTTGTTGTGCGGGGCGCACTTCCTTCCGTCACCCCGGCCTTGAGCCGGGGTGACGCTTCTGTTGGCCCCCGGTAGAAAAAGAAGCGGGATCCCGGCTCAAGGCCGGGATGACGAAGGAGGGGCAAGGCAACCGACTGCACGCGTCCCCCGTTGTCCCGCGATGCCATCGCAGCCCGACTCCGCCCGCATCCCGACCGCCAGCATCGTGTTCGGCTTTGGCCCGATGCTGCCCATCGCCGCTGCCGCGATCGGCGCATGGACCCTGCCGTCGCCCTGGCCGCAAATGGCGGTGCAGCTGGCGATCATCTGGGCGGCGATCATCCTGGCGTTCGTCGCCGGCGTGCGGCGCGGTTATGGCTTTGGCGCGCCGGGCGCATCGACGCCGCGCGCGATCATCGCCATGCTGTTGTACTTCGTTCCAGCAGGCCTGGCGCTGGTGTGTGCCCGCTTCGACGCGCCCGTTGCGGCGCTGGCGTTGCTGACGTTCGGCTACCTGCTGGTGATTGTGTTCGACCGGCACGCCGCGCGGAGCGGCGACGCGCCCGCGCACTTTGCCCGGCTGCGCGGGCCGCAGATGCTCATTGCCGTCCTTGGGCTAGTGGCCTTGGTCGGCCACTTGCTGCGCAGCTAGCACGCCCAGCAGGCAGGGGACCGGAATGAACGCCGCTCCGGGCGCGCGGCATTGCGAGGCGATTTCCGCCAGCAGGGGCGGGTGCGCCGCCAGGCTGCGGGCCGCCGCTTCGGCCTCGATCGGCAGGGTGCGCCGGTAATCGCGGGGGATTTCGCGATCCTTCAGCACAAGGTTCGACACCAGCAGATAGTCCGCGCCGGAGCGGGCCAGCGCCGCTTTCAACACGCCGGGGTCGCTGGTGGAGACGATCACCAGATCGTTGACCATGCCGCTGGCGATACGCCGGTAATAGCCGGTCTCCCAAGGGATGGCGTGCTCGCTCGACGCCGTGACTGCCCGCCCGGCCAGCGCGGGGATGAAGGTCAGGTCGTCCGACACGCCGCCGATGCGAACGCCCGGCGGCAGCATGCGTGCCTGATCGATCACGCGGCGGTCCGACGGGGCCTTTAGCTTGGGCAGGGGCGTCGCGAACGCCGCGAGCAGGCACAGCGCGGTGAACCCTGTCGCTATGCGCGACGGCCAGGTCCCCGGGGTGCGCACCAGCGCGGTGCCAATGACCTGCCCCAGTGCAAGCCATTCCAGCAGGGAGAGCACCCGCTGGCTGTAGCGGCTGGGCAGGTGCAGGCGGAACGCGACCAGCCATGCCGCGACGAACCAAAGCAGCGCCGCCGCGACCGCGATGGCGTAGATCCGATTGCGTCCGCCGTCGCGCAAGCCCCGCCAGCCGAGCCACAGCAGCGGCACCAGCAGGAGCAGGTTGGCGGCCCAGGCAAAGGGAACATGGCCGCAGCGGACCATCTCCGGCAGGAACCCGGTCCGCATCGAGCAGAGATAGTCGATCTGGCCGTTCGCGTTGACGATGGTGCTGCGTGCGCCCGGCGTCATCAGCGCGGGCATGCGCCTGGCCTCCTCGAGCGTAAGCACGGGGCCCCAGCCCTGGGCCTGTTCGCGGAACAGCAGCGCAATGCCGACGATCAGCAGCCCGACGGCGCCCAGCCGCAGCACATCGCCCCAGCCGCCGGCCAAGGGCGGGAAGCCCTTGTGCCGCAGCCGCGACAGTCCGAGCATCGTGAAGAGCGTGATGGCCGGCGCGGGATAGACCAGGGTCAGCGCCGCCGCCGTGACCGCCAGCGCCGTCCAGCGCTGCCGCACCAGTGCGTCGAGGAAGAACAGGATGATCGGCACCGCGACACCGCGCGGCGTCGCCGAGAAGATCGAATCCTCCTTCGTGAGATACGCCATGACGAATGCGGCCGCGACGAAGGCGACGCGGACGTCGGGGCACATCGCCCGCGCCAGCCGCCAGGCGCCGACGCCCGAAAGCCCCATCAGCGCCACCGGCAACAGCCGGGCCATGTCCGTGGGCGCAATGCCGAAGACTGCGCCGATCCGGTAGAGGGTGCCGTAGGCCGCGGGCGAGACCGATGCCCAGAAGTCCGCCATCCAATCGCCGCGCAAGGCATCGGGATCGATCAGGCGCGGCATCCAGGCGAGGAACTGGCGCGCATCGTCCTGGATCACGACATCGCCAATGCCCGCCAGCCAAGGCAGCAGGAAGAGCTGCGCGGCGAGCACTGCCAACATCCCGAGCATGGCAACGGCGAACCAGCGCCGCCAGCCTGCCGTGTCGCTCCGGGCAGGGAGTCGCAGCGTCATTGCGCGGGCACGGTCCGCTGCTTCCAATAGTCACCCACGAACGGCAGCCCGGCGATGGCGGGTAGCACGTAGCGCAAGGTTGCGAACACGCCGAGCAGTGCCGCCTCGCCGCCGCTCAGCCAGGGGGCGAACAGCAGCACCAGGGCGGCGTCGCGCGTGCCGACGCCGGCAAAGGTGAAGGGCAGCAACCCGGCCAGGATCGCCAGCGTGCCGAAGGTCGCGGTTTCGGGGAAGGGGATGGTGGGGGCGATGGCGCGGGCGAACAGCCAGATCTGCACCAGATGCCCGACCCAGATCAGCAGCGATCCGCCCAGTATCGCCAGCGCCTTGGGCCGATCGGCCCAGAAGCTGCGGGTGAGGTCGCCCCAGGCGCCTGTTACTGCGGCGAGCTTTGCCGGAAGCCGGCGCTTGCCGAGCAGCCGGCGCAGCGGCAGGCGCGCCATCAGCCCGGGCAGCGTCACGCAGAACAGCGTCAAGGCGCCGCCCGCGACGACGAGCAGCGCCAGCCACGCGCCGGGAAAGTCCATGCCCGCGACCAGCAGCGCGACCGTGCCCATCGCCAGCAGGCTCATCATGTCGAGCATCTTTTCGAACACCACCAGGGTGAGCGCGCGCGCGTCGCTCATGCCGTCGCGGCGGCGCAGCACCCAGGCCTTGGCGATGTCGCCCATCTTGGAAGGAAGCACGAGGTTGAGGGTGGAGGCCGACAGGATCAGCCGGATCGACGTGCCAAGACCAACGCTGCCATTGGCGAGCACGCGGAAACGCTCGGACGTTCCCAATGTCAGCGGCACGACCATGGCGATCGCCGCCCAGAACCAGACCGGGTCCGCACGCCGCGCTGCGGTGACGATCGCGGCGAAGTCGACGCTGGACCAGAGGATCGCGATCAGCACCAGGCTGACGGCGATGCCGATCAGGCGCTTCTTCATGCGCGGCTTTCGTAACGGCGGGTGATGACCAGCGGCGTGTTGCCCGACAGCGCCCGCACCTGCGCGGTGACGTCGTCGAAGGGCTGGAGCTGTGCCGGCTCCCAGACGCGCGCCATGATGGTGGTGATCGACACCTGAAAGCCGCCGATCCCGGCCAGGCGGACGGTGTCCCAGCCGGCGCGCGGGGTGATGCGGTCGGTGACGACCAGCGCGCCGTCTTCCCAGGCAATGCGGCGGCTGGCGTGGAAGGGCGCGTCCTTGCGCCCGGTGACCAGGATCGCCTGGAGCATGCGGCGGACCAGGTCGGGGAACCAGCGCCCGACCGTGAGCATCATCAGGCGGAGTATGATCGACTTGGCCGGGGTAAGCCGCGCGGTCTTGGCATAGGCCATCGGCCCTTCGACTTCGATCGCGTCGGCGCTGCGCTCGACCACGCGCATGCCGGGCAGGTGCGACACCGCGACTTTGCCGCCGGCGAGCGCCAGGGTGGGGCCAGTGTCGGCGCGCAGCAGCTGCTCGCCATCGAACAGCCGGAACGCCGCGCCGCGGCTCCAGCCGGCGAACAGCCGCAGGTCGCCGCGTGCCTGGACGCGGATCTGCGCGGCCTCGTGGTCGGTGAGGCTCTCGGGCAGCGGCAGCGGGGCGGGGCGAGCAGGCTGCCAGGCGCGCCAGGCGAGCATGCGGCTCCAGGCGTGGTGGCCGACGATGCGGTCGTCGGCATGGCTCGGGCCGACATCGCTCTCGAACCGGCGATAGCCACGCTCGGCGATGGCGAGCGCGTGGGGGTTGCGCGCGCCGATCATCTCCAGTCCATGCGGGAAGAAGTTCACCGTCGCGCGGCTGGTATATTCACCGCCGAGCGTACCGTCGGGGTGCATCATCGTGGCGAGGAAGGCGACCGCGCGATCGATCATCGGCTGGAGGTTCAGGTCCGCTCGGATCGCGTCGGCATCGGCCAGCATGCCGATGGTGAGCGTCAGATAGCCCGGATCCGCGCCGCTATATTCGTCGAACCAGCCTTCTTCGGACTGCCACGACGCGATCCGCGCGACGCGCTCGGCCAGCGCGCCGTTCCAGCGTCCCGCATCGCGCTGGCTCATCCGCGCCAGGCAGGCGATGATTAGCGCTTCATGGTTGGACAGCCGCCCGCTTTCCTGGTGGTGCGCCAGCCAGCCGGCGCGCTTGGCGAAGAACGCCTCGATCTCGGCATCGCCCTCGAGCCCGACGATCTTCGCTGCTTCCAAGCAGGCGAACAGCGAGAAGGCTGCGGCGCCCGCGGCGCGTTCATGCGGGTAGTAATCGTCGCACGACCCATCGGCATGCGCCGAGCGCGCGGCATAGCGGATGCCGGCTTCCACCCAGTCGCGCACCGCCGCTTCGCCATGCCAGCGGTTGCCCGGCATCGGCAGCGCCCAGGCGAGCGCGAGCGGCAGCACGAATTCCTGGCTCATCCCACAGGGGAAATCGAGGATGCGGTAATGCCAGTAGGCGCGGTCGAAGCAGCCATTGGTGGCGCTCGCAGGGTTGCGGTCCTGCTGCATCAGGATGTGGGGCAGGCTGGCAAGCGCCGCCTGCGCCAGCCGGTCGCGGGCCGAAAGCATGTCGGGCATCAACGGCGCTCGTCATCCGCTTCGTTCAACTGCGCATCGAACTTGCGCAGCCGGTACTGAATATCCTGCAACAACCGCCGGTTGATCGCCAGCAGCTTGCCCAGCACCGCCGCGATCCACAGGAACACGCAGGTGAGGAGCAGCCCGGCGGACGCGAGGAGGCTGGGAACATGCGCGCGCGGCGATCCGTCGACATAGAGCCACAGCCAGCGCGCGAGCAGGATGGTGCCCAGCACCGCCAGCGGAATGCTCATCAGCACGAAGCTGCGCGCGGGTTGATAGATCAGGGTGGTACGCACGATCGACCGGGCCGATCGTGCGACATAATCGGGGATCGAGCGCACCAGCCGCGAGGGCCGCGTCTCGCCGTTGACGCCGATCGGCACCGACACGATGCGCACGTCCGACAGCCCGGCATGGACGATCGTCTCGAGCGTGTAGGTATAGCTGTCGAAGGTGTTGATGCGCAGCGCCGCCTCGCGCGACAGCGCGCGAAAGCCGCTGGGCGCGTCGCCCACCTTGGTGCCCGACGCCATCCGCACCACCCAGCTGCCGATATGCTGGAGCGCGCGCTTGTGGCGCGAGAAGTGGGCGATGTCTGGGATGGGGCGGTCGCCGACCACGAACTCGGCCTCACGGTCCAGGATCGGGCGGACCAGCTTGTGGATGTCGGCGGCGCGGTACTGGTTGTCGGCGTCGGTGTTGACGATGATGTCCGCACCTTCGCGCAGCGCCCGGTCGAGCCCGGCCATGAAGCCGTGGGCCAGCCCCTTGTTGATCGGCAGGTCGACAATGTGATCGACGCCGCAGGCGCGAGCTACTTCCACGGTTGCGTCACGGCTGCCGTCGCTGATCACCAGCGTTTCGATGATGTCCACGCCGGGAATCGAGCGTGGCAGGTCGGCGAGCGTGGGGCCGAGATGTTCGGCTTCGTTGAAGCATGGAATCTGGATGATCAGCTTCACCGGGCGGCGTTTCGCCTGAAGGCGCTCTACGCTGCCTGAATCTGAGAAAGCCGATTGCGGCTGCACCATTACGTCGTCGCTCCACCAAAGACCGCAAAGGGTCCGGTACGGACCGGGCCGGAAACTGCCCGATCACGCCTGCCATCCCTCTGCCGCCCGGGATGGCCAAAATTAAGGCACGGCACGCACGCCGCCACGGGCGCCCAACGTCCTGGCCGCAGATAGGGTGCCCACCGCACGCTTCGCAACGAACCTATGTTGGTGACGCCCCACAAACGGTTGCTGCGGCTGCCGATCGCCAGACATGCAAAAAGGCTTGTTCGCCAACCTCGCCCTCGTCCACATTCGACCGCAACAACAAGGGGGCTTGGCATGGATCGTCGCACGTTTCTCGGCTGCTCGGCGAGCGCACTCGCCGTTTCCACGGTAGGCGGCGGGGCCGCCTTCGCAGCGCCGCAGCAGGGCGATGCCGACGCCAGGCTGAACGCTCTGTTCGACCGCATCGTCGATGATCGTCTGAACCGTTCGCCGCAGTTCGCCACGTCGCTCGGCTTTGACAAGGGCGCGCGCGCCGGTGCCAAACGCCGCCTGGACGACGTGTCCGCCGCCGCGCGCCAGCAGACGCTTGCCGCCAACAAGGCGTGGCTTGGCGAGCTTGAGCGGTTTCCGGCGGCAGGCCTGACCCCGGCCGGCGCGCTTAATCGCGAGATCGTCCTGTATTCGCTGCGCCAGCAGACCGCCGCGCCGGAGCGCTTCGGCATCGATACCGCGATCCGGCCCTACCGAATCTTCCAGCAGGGCGGCGCCTATTTCAGCGTTCCCGATTTCCTCAACGACACCCATGTCGTCGAGACGCGCGAGGATGCCGACGCCTATCTCGCGCGGCTTGGTGCGTTCGCGGACGTGCTCGACCAAGACGTGGCCGTGCAGCGCGAACAGGCCGGGCGCGGCTTCATTGCGCCGGAATTCGCGCTCGACCTGACGCTGGGTCAGATACGCAAGCTGCGCAGCGCCGCGCCGGCGCAGAGCAGCCTGGTCCGCTCGCTGTCGGATCGGGCGGCGCGCAAGGGACTTGCCGGCGACTGGGCTGCCTCCGCCGCCAGGATCGTGGAAGGCCAGGTGTATCCCGCGCTCGACCGCCAGATCGCGCTCGTCACGCAGCTGCGCGGCCAGACCAAGGCTGGCGCGGGCGTGTGGCGTCTGAAGGACGGCGACGCGCTGTACGCAACCGCGCTCGAACAGGCGACGACCACCCGCTTCACTCCCGACGAAGTGCACCGCATGGGCCTGGCGCAAGTCGCCGAGATCAGCGCCGAGCTGGACACGATCCTCAAAGCCAACGGGATGGCGAGCGGCACGGTGGGCCAGCGGCTGACCGCGCTCAACGCCGATCCTTCGCAGCTTTATCCCGACACGCCTGCGGGGCGGGAGGCGCTGATCGCGTCGCTGAACGAGGGTGCGCGGCAGATGCAGTCGAGACTGCCTCGAGCCTTCGCCACCGTGTCCGACGCGCCGCTGGAAATCCGTGCGGTCCCCGTGGAGATCCAAGACGGCGCCTCCAATGGCTATTACAAGCGCGCGTCGCTCGATGGCTCCCGCCCGGCGATCTACTTCATCAACCTGAAGGACCCGGGCGACTGGCCCAAATACAGCCTGCCGGCGCTGACCTATCATGAGGGCGTTCCCGGGCATCACCTCCAGATCAGCCTTTCGCAGCAATCCAAGGAAATCCCGCTGCTGCGCAAGCTCGGCTTCTTTGGCGCCTATACCGAGGGTTGGGCGCTCTATGCCGAGCAGCTGGCCGACGAACTGGGCGCCTATGCCACGCCGCTTGAGCGTGCGGGTTATCTCCAGTCCTTCCTGTTCCGTGCCGCGCGGCTCGTGGTCGATACCGGCATTCATACCAAGCGCTGGACCCGCGAACAGGCGACGCAATATCTGGTCGACACCACCGGCATGGCCGCACCGCGCTCGCAGCGCGAGGTCGAGCGATACTCCACACAGCCGGGCCAAGCCTGTTCGTACAAGGTGGGTCACATGGCCTGGACCCGCGCGCGCAAGACCGCCGAAACGGCGCTGGGCGACCGGTTCGACCTCAAGTGGTTCCACGAAGTGCTGCTGAGCGGGGCGATGCCGCTCACCGTCATGGAGACGCTGGTGGCCGAGCGCACGCGCGCGCGCCGCGCCTGATGGGATCGAACATGTTGAAGCACGCTCTGCTTGCCTGCGCCCTGCTGGTTTCCGGGCCCGTCGCCGCGCAGGCCAGTGCCGACGCTCAGCTACGCACGCTCTACGACACCGAATGGCGTTGGCGGCAGAAGGAGTTTGGCCGGCTCGAGGAGGACGAGAACTGGACGGCGGGCGCCGACCATCTCCCCCGCGTCGATCCGGCGAACCAGCAGCGCCGGCTCGGCTATTGGCAGACCGCGCTCGCGGCGCTGAACCGCATCCCCGCCGCGCAGCTTTCGCAGCCCGAGCGGATCAACGCTGCGGTGTTCCGCACCACGCTGGAAGCCATGGTCGCCGAGCAGCGCTTCCGCCTGTGGGAGATGCCGTTCAACGCCGATAGCAATTTCTGGTCCGGCATCGCCGCGCGCCAGCCGTTCCGCAAGGCGGTGGAATATGAGCGCTATCTGGGCCGCATGCGCGACGTGCCGCGCTATTTCGACGAACAGATCGCCAATATGCGCGCGGGCCTCGCCCGCGGCTTCAGCGTGCCGCGCGTCACGCTGACTGGGCGCGACACGTCGATCGAGGCTTTTGCGGTCGCCGACCCGGGCAAGAACCCGTTCTATGCGCCGTTCGAGAACTTGCCCGACAGCATTCCCGCCGCCGAGCAGGAGCGCCTGCGCGCCGCCGCCCGCGCGGCGATCACGCAGCAGATCGTGCCGGCTTACACCAAGCTGCTGCGCTTCTTCCGAAGCGACTATCTGCCGCGCGCCCGCACCACGCTGGCCGCCGAAGTGATGCCGGACGGCAAGGCCTTCTACCAGGCGCAGATCCGCGAATACACGACTACCGACCTGACCGCCGAGCAGATCCACGCCATCGGCCTGAAGGAAGTCGCGCGCATCCAGGCCGACATGGAGAAGACCAAGGCGGCTGCCGGCTTCACCGGCGACCTGGCCGCGTTCATCCGCTTCCTGCGCACCGACCAGCGCTTCTACGCCAAGACGCCCGACGAACTGCTCGGCGTGTCGGCCTATGTTGCCAAGCGGGTCGACGGCGAGCTCAAGAACACCATCGGCTTCTTGCCCCGCTACCGCTTCACCATTCGGCCCGTGCCCGACGCCATCGCACCCTTCTACACCGCCGGGCGCGGCGGGTTGGAATCGTGCATGATGAACACCTACGACCTGCCGGCGCGGCCGCTCTATCAGATCCCGGCGCTGACCCTGCACGAGTGCAGCCCCGGCCACAGCCTTCAGGCCGCGATCGCGCGCGAAGGGCCGAACCAGCCGGCTTTCCGCCGCCAGACCTATTTCTCCGGCTTTGGCGAAGGGTGGGGGCTCTACACCGAGTGGCTGGGCACCAAGATGGGCATTTACCGCACGCCCTATGAGGAGTTCGGGCGCCAGTCCTACGAGATGTGGCGCGCCGCCCGGCTGGTGATCGACACCGGCATCCACCATCAGGGCTGGAGCCGCAAGCAGGCGATCGACTATCTCGCGAGCCACACCGCACTGTCGCAGCGCGAGGTTGAGACCGAGGTCGACCGCTATATCAGCTGGCCCGGCCAGGCGCTCGCCTACAAGCTGGGCGAACTCACCTTCCGCCGCAAGCGCGCCGATGCCGAGCGCCGCCTGGGCGACAAGTTCGACCAGCGCTGGTTCCACGACCTGGTGCTGAGCCTGGGCTCGGTGCCGCTGCCGCTTTTGGAGGAGCAGGTCGACCGCTGGATTGACGCGGGCGGCCCCAATCCACATGCCGATACCAAGAACTAAACGGGGGACATCATGAAGCTTCGGATCGCACTCGTCTCGATGGCGGCACTGGCCGCGCACCAGGCCCAGGCCCAGGTCGCGCCCACTCCGCCCCAGCCGCCGGTGCAGCAGACCCAGGCGCCGGAGGATCAGGTGGTTCGCCCCGACGCTCAGCCCCAGCCGCTCCCCAACGCCGCGCCGGCACCCGCCGCTGCTGCGCAGACCGTGACCGCGCCCAAGGCGGAAAAGCGCAAATGGGACGTCAACGCGCCTGAAGGCGCCACCATCCGCCAGGTGCCGATCCGCGTCAGCGAAGGCAGCTGGATGGACCTGGACGTCAGCCCCGACGGGCAGACGCTGGCCTTCACCCTGCTTGGCGACATCTACACCATGCCGATCGCCGGCGGCACGCCCACGCGCATTGCCGAGGGCCTTGCCTGGGAAGTCCAGCCGCGCTTCTCGCCCGATGGGCGCCGCATCGCCTTCACCTCGGATCGCGGCGGCGGCGACAATATCTGGGTGATGAACCGCGACGGTTCGGACAAGCGCCAGGTGACCAAGGAGGATTTCCGCCTTCTCAACCAGCCGAGCTGGAGCCCGGACGGGCGCTACATCGCGGCGAAAAAGCATTTCACCACCGGCCGCTCGCTCGGTACCGGCGAGGTGTGGCTCTACCATGTCTCCGGCGGCGCCGGCGTGATGCTGGTCAAGCGGCCCAACGAGACGCACCAGAAGGAACTGGGCGAGCCGATCTATTCCCCAGACGGCAAGTCGATCTTCTACACTCGCAACGTCACGCCTGGCCCCATCTTCGAGTACGCGCAGGATTCGAACACCGACCTGTTCGATATCGAGCGCTATGAACTCGCGACCGGCGAGATCAGCAAGGCGGTGACCGGCGCCGGTGGTGCGGTGCGGCCGACGCCCTCGCCCGACGGGCGCTACATCGCCTTTGTCCGCCGCGAGGCGACACGCTCGAAGCTGTACATCAAGGACCTTGTCTCGGGCGAGGAGCGCAAGATCTACGACGATCTCGACCAGGACGTGCAGGAGACCTGGGCGGTCACCGGCGTCTATCCCAACATGGCCTGGCTGCCCGGCGGCAAGTCGCTGGTGTTCTGGGCTAAGGGCAAGATCCGCCGCATCGACGCTGACGGGTCGAACGCGCGCGAGATCCCGTTCCGCGTCGATGACACCCGCGGCGTGATCGACGCGCCGCATCCGCAGATCGCAGTGGCGCCCGACCGCTTCACGACCTCCATGCCGCGCTTCGCCGCCGTCTCGCCCGATGGCCGCCAGGTGGTATTCGAAAGCCTGGGCAAGCTGTGGGTCAAGCCGATGGGCAGCGGCGCCGCCCGCCGCCTGACCAGCGGCGACGACGGCTTCGAGCTGTTTCCCAGCTGGTCGCGCGACGGCCGCTCGCTGGTGTTCGTCAACTGGACCGATGAGGGGCTGGGCCGCATCCGCACCATCGCGGCCAGCGGCGGGCGGCCGCGCGATGTCACCACGCAGCCCGGCCACTATGCCCGCCCGCGCTTCTCGCCCGACGGCAAGACGATCGTGTTCGAGCGTGTCTCGGCAGGCAGCATGACCAGCCCGCGCTGGTCGCAAGACCCCGGCGTGTACCGCGTCGCCGCGACCGGCGGCGACATCACCCGTGTTGCACTCGGCATGGCCTCGCCCCAGTTCGGCGCGAGCAACGACCGCATCTACATGCTGGGCGACGCAAACGAGGGCGGCAAGTCACAGCGCCAGCTGGTCAGCACCAACCTGTCGGGTCAGGACAAGCGCGTCCACGCCAATGGCGAGCTGGTCACCGACTTCTCGGTCGCGCCCAGCGGTGAGTTCGTCGCGTTCCGCCAGAACTATGCCGCTTATGTCGTGCCGCTGATGCCGGGCAACCAGTCGGTCGCGCTCGCCGCCGACACCAAGGCGCTGCCGGTCACCAAGGTGAGCGCCGGCGGTGCCGACTATCTCCACTGGTCGAACGATGGCGCGCAGCTGCACTGGAGCCTGGGGCCGACGGTCTACACCGCCCAGACCGCGCAGTTCTTCCCCGATGCCCCGCGGCCCGAGGGCGCTCCCGCCTTCGTGCCGCCTGCGACCGGGGTGTCGCTCGCGCGCGAGGTGGCGGCGGTCAAGCCGACCGGCACGGTCGCGATCACCGGCGCGCGGCTGGTCACCATGGCTGACGCGTCGGGCGGGATCATCGACGACGGCGTGGTGGTGATCCGCGGCGACCGCATCGTCGCGGTCGGCCCGCGTGCCTCCACTGCCATCCCGCAGGGTGCCACGTTGGTGGACGCTGCCGGCAAGACCATCATCCCGGGCCTGATCGACGCGCACGCCCATGGCCCCGCCGGGCTTGACGAGCTGATCCCCCAGCGCAACTGGTCGATGCTCCAGAACCTGGCGCTCGGCACCACGACGCTCCACGATCCGTCGAACCGGTCGAGCGAGATCTTCGCCGCCTCGGAAATGCAGCGCGCCGGGCTGATTCTGGCGCCGCGCATCTTCTCCACCGGCGAGATCGTCTATGGCGCCAAGGCCGCGGACGTGTACGCCCAGATCGACAGCCTGGACGACGCGCTCGCCCATGTCCGCCGCCTGAAGGCGCAGGGCGCACATTCGGTGAAGAACTACAACCAGCCCCGCCGCGAGCAGCGCCAGCAGGTGATCGAGGCCGCCCGGCGTGAGAACATGCAGGTGGTGGCCGAGGGCGGCTCGCTGTTCGGCATGGACATGAACCTGGTCGCCGACGGCAACTCCACGCTGGAGCACAACATCCCGCTCGAGACGTTCTACGAGGACGTGCTGCAGTTCTTCCCCCAGACCAAGACGAACTACACGCCGACCCTGATCGTGTCCTATGGCGGCTTGGCGGGTGATCCCTATTGGCGGCAGGCGACCGACGTGTTCGCCCATCCGCTGCTTCAGGCGCACACGCCGCCCACCGTGCTGCTCGCGGACAATGCTCGCCGCATCAAGGCGCCGGAGAGCAACTTCGTTGACGACGACAACGCCCGCGAAGCGCACAAGCTCGCCAAGCGCGGCGTGCTGGTCTCGATCGGCGCGCACGGGCAGCAGGCCGGCATCGGCGCCCATTGGGAGCTATGGTCGTTCGTGCGCGGCGGCATGACGCCGATGGAGGCGCTGCGTGCCGGCACCATCGTCTCGGCCCAATCGCTCGGCATGGCCCGCGACATCGGCTCGCTGGAGCCGGGCAAGCTCGCCGACCTAGTGGTGCTTGACGCCGATCCCACCACTGACATCCGCAATAGCGACAAGGTGTCGCGCGTCATGCTCGGCGGGCGGCTGTACGACGCCAAGACGCTGGACGAGGTTTCCACCGGCACCGCCAAGCGCGGCAGCTATTGGTGGGAAACCAAGGGCAAGTAACGGCTGCGCCTCCTCCCGGGGGCGCTCCACCTTCAGTCCCCCGGCGAAGGCCGGGGCCCAGCTGCAACGGCGTCGAGAGCGCGGAGTGCCCTCGAGACCACATCGCAACTGGGCCCCGGCCTTCGCCGGGGAACTTGCTAGGGCCCTCAGTACGCCGCTAATCGCTCCCGCACCCAGTCTTGGCTCCGCGCCAGTACCTTCTCCGCGAGCTTGCAGGCCCTTTTCTTCTTCCGTCACCCCGGCCTTGAGCCGGGGTCCCGCTGCCTTGCCCCGCAGAAGAAGAAGCGGGATCCCGGCTCAAGGCCGGGATGACGGGGATATCGGGACCGTCGCGGGATTATCTCGCGATCTATCAGGGCTCCCTCAGTACGCCGCTAATCGCTCCCGCACCCAAGCCCGGCTCCGCGCCAGCATCTTCTCCGCCAGTGGCGTCGGAAAGCGGATGAAGCCATGCGGCGCCTCGGGCACGCGGTGCAGCTCCACCGCAGCCGTCGCGCCCCATCGTTCCGCCATCGCCACCGTATCGTCGAGTAGCGGGTCCAACTCCCCCACCGCCATCAACGCCGGTGGCATGCCCGCCAGATCCCCGAACAGCGGCGACAAGGGCGCCTGCCGCCGTGCGGCATCGTCCATGTCCGGCGTCAGCAGCCGCATCGCGCCCAGCATGCCCCGTCCGTCGAGCACCAGCGTGTCGCGCCCCGCCGCCCGCACACTCGGCGTTCCCGCCAGGTCATACACGCCGTAATATAACAGCGCCCCGGCGAACCGCTCCAGCCCGCCAAGCTCCGCCTTCACGCGCAGCAGCGTTGCTGCGCCCAGATGCCCGCCGGCCGATTCCCCCACCAGCACGACCGGCAGTCCGCGCAAGTCATGCTCGCCGCGCAACAGCCAGGCGGCGGCCGCGAAGCAATCGTCCATGGCGGCTTGCAGCGTCGAACGGGCACCCACGAGGCGATAGTCCACCGACACCACCGTCACCCCGCACGCGGCGATCAGCCCCAGGTTCAGATCGTCGTCCATCGCCGCATTGCCGATCGCCCAGCCGCCGCCATGCACGTCCAGCACCACGCCGCGCACTGGACCGCGCGGCCGCAGGATACGCACCGCCACCTCCTGTCCGTTCCAGCCGACCCGCCGCCGCTCGACGGTGACTCCCCGCCGCCGCGTCCGCCGATCCACCCCGACCTGCGACAACCGCAACAGGCTCTGGTAGAGCAGCGGCGTGAAGCGGTTGCGGATGCGGAACCGCGGCATTCGCGCCAATTTCGCGTTGAAGGCGCGCGCCGCGTGCAACTCCGCTTCGGTGAATTCCAGCCTGTGCGCGTCCGATCGCTCCATGACCCTGCGAACCCCTGGCCGCCGCGAATGGTTCAGCGCGCGTCCATGCTGCGATAGGCAGGCACGGGCCCATTCGCCCGCAAGGAGTGTCGCCCATGATCCGCACCCGCATCGTTGCCATCGCCCTCGGGGCCGCCGCGTTTCTCCCCGGTTCGGCCTCGGCCCAGAGCGCAGGCGCTTTCATGACCAATCCCGCGTTTCAGGATCCGGCGCCCAAGTCGTGCATGACCACCTTCGACATGCAGCACTGCAACGCGCACGAACTCCGCCTTGCCGACGCGGCGATGAGCGCCCGCTATTCGGCACTGCGCGCCCGCCTCAAACCGGCAGCCCGCCAGAAGCTTCTCATCGAACAGCGCGCTTGGCTGAAGCACCGCGACCGCAGCTGCCTGGCCAAGGGCGACCGCTACCGCGGCGGCACCATGTCCGGCGTCGTCACCACCCAATGCTGGGTCGACGTGACCAAAGCGCGCGCCAAAGTGCTGGCTGCTCGGTGATATCTTCTTCTCCCTCTCCCGCTTGCGGGAGAGGGCCGGGGTGAGGGTAGGGAGCCACGCACCATCGGCTCTGTTCCCGGTAAGCGCAAAAGGAAGAAGCGGGACCCCGGCTCAAGGCCGGGGTGACGGGCAGGGGAGGTCATCCCACCACCGGCACCTGCAACACGAACCGCGTTCCCGGCCCATCTTCGGCAAGCGCGATACTTCCGCCCTGCGCCTCCAGCAGCGACCGTGCGATCGGCAGCCCCAACCCGGTCCCCCCGGACGCTCGGCGGCTGGTAAAGAATGGCTCAAACACCCGCGCCCGGTCCGCCGCTGGTATCCCCGATCCATCATCGAGCACCTCCAGCAGCACGAACCCGTCCTCCTCGCGCGCGGACAGCCGCACCACCCAGGCCCCCGCTTGTCGGCTGTTCTCGACCAGCCCGGTCAGGGTCGCCTCCAGGCTTTCCGCCTGCACCGCCGCGCGCGGCAAGTCCGCCGCCGCTACCTCGATCCGCAGCGCATCACTGCGCAGCGCGTCCGCCACCCGCGCCAGGATCAGCCCCACATCGCTCACCGCATGCGCGTCGTGGCCAGCCACATCCGCCCGCGCCAGTTCCAGCAATCGCTGCACCAGTTGAGTGAGCCGCCCGGCATCGGCGTCGATGTTGGCCAGGAAGCGTCGACGGTCTTCGGGCGCCATGTCTTCGTGATGGTCTTCTAATATCTCGATCGCGCCGCGGATCCCGGCGAGCGGCGTCTTGAACTCATGGCTCACTGCATGGGCGAAATCGCGCAGGTAGCGCGAGCGCCGCTCGATCGCCGCCGCCATGGTCGCGAAGTCGGCGTAGAGCGCCTGGATCTCGGTCGCGGCGGTGCGCGGCACGTCCGGCACCGCGCCGCCGCCCCGCGCCACCGCCCGCGTCGCCTCGCTCAGCACCTCGATCGGACGGACGATACCACGCGACAGCAGCCCGCTCAGCACCACCAGCGCCGCAAAGATCGCCGCGATCCCGAACAGGATTTTGCCGCGATCCTCGTACAGCCCACGGAACAGCGCCCGGGGCGAGCGCGACAGCACCAGCACCGCAACGGTGCGCCCGTTCACCACCACCGGCGCGGCATGATGGATGCGCAGGTCCGACGCGCGGCTGAGCCATTCCATGCGGTAGCGCGGCTGATAGTCGCCATTGCGCCGCAGCACTGTCGACGGCGCGCCTCTCCGCGCGGCATCGACTTCGGCGACACCGGAATAGCGCAGCCCGTCCTCAGGCCCGAGCAGCACGCGCCCCTGCGCATCCAGCAGCCGGATCGACGCCAGCGTCGTTCCCGCAGTTACGCGCAGCACCGGTGCCACCCGCGCCGCCGCCGTCCGCGCTTCCACACTGGCCGCGCCGCCGCTGGCAAGTGGGGCAGGACGCTCGGGCAGCACCTTGGTCGAGCGCAGGTCGATCGTCGACAGCGCGCCCCCGGCCAGATCCGCATCGCCATCCCCGACCGGCGGCACCACCCGAATCGTGCGCGCGCCGGGCCAGGCCGCACCCACCGCCGCAGACAGCGCTGCGCTCTGCGCGATCAGCTCAGCCTCGGTCTGGCGCACCAGCGTGTTCTCATAGACCCGCAGGAACAATGCGCCGATACCAGGCAGCGCCGCCACGAACACAAAGGTGATCAGCAGCAGCGTGCGCAGCCGCAGCCTTGGCCAGTGCCGCCGCACCGGGGCCTTGAAGGCTTCGATCAGCCCGCGCATGCGCCGATGCGATAGCCGATGCCCGCTCGCGTCTCCACGATGTCCTGGCACCCGGCTTGCGCGAACTTGGCGCGCAGGTTGCGGACATGGCTGTCGATCGTGCGGTCGGTGACGGCAAAGCCCGGCCCACGCAGCCGGTCGATGATCGCATCGCGGCTGAACACCTTGGCCGGCATCACTGCCAGCGTGCGGAGAATGCCGAACTCGGTCGCGGTCAGCGTTACCGGCGTGCCTGCCCAGCTCGCCTGCCACCCCTCGGGGTCGAGCGTCAGCTGACCATGCCGGATCGTCGTGCTCGCCTGCTCCACCTGGGGCGGGCGGCCCGCGACGCGGCGCAGGATCGCCATCACCCGTGCCACGACCTCACGCGGGGAGAACGGCTTGGTGACATAATCGTCGGCGCCCAGCTCGATCCCCAGGATGCGGTCGATCTCATCGTCGCGCGAGGACAGGAACAGGATCGGCACCTCGCCGCTCGCGCGCAGCCGCCGGCACACCTCCAGCCCATCCATGCGCGGCATGTTGATGTCGAGCACGATCAGGTCGGGCGCATGCGCCTCCGCCATTGTCAGCGCCTCTTCGCCGTCCGCCGCCTCCAGCGTGCCGAGCCCCGCCTTGGCCAGCGCGAACACCAGCAGCTGGCGGATATGCGGATCGTCGTCGGCGACAAGGATGGTGCGCGGCATGGGGCACAGGATCATTGCCGCGCCCCTGCGGTCAAGGGCGCAGGCGCAGGCTGGGGCAGCACCACCGCGCCGTCGCACCCGCGAGAGGCGCCGGCGGGCTGCGGCGCGGAGCGGGCAGGGGCGGGCCCGATCAGGCTGCGCACCTGCGCCAGCCGCTGGTGCCCGCGCATCGTCCAGCTATGCCAGTCCGCCTGTTGCCGCTCCAGGTTGGGCAGGATGTCCTGGCGCACGGCGCGCACCCGCGCGCGGAATTCGGGCGTCAGCGGCCGCGACTCCAGCTGGATCAGCGGCACCAGCGCCGCGCTGCCCATGCGCCGCATCTGGCACAGGTCCAGCGGCACGGCCTTGCCACCCACCTCGCGAGCATGCCGCACGTTCCACCGCGCCGCGACGGCATCCAGGTCGACGATCGTTCCCGTGCTCAGCACCAGCGTGGCGGCGAGCGCGTTGGCATTGATCAGCCACGCCGCGCTCTTGCCGGTGAGCATCCGCCAGCAGATCAGCACGAGCCCGAGCGCGACCAGCCCCATCCACACCAGCGCCGCGATCCGCCAGGCAGTCAGCATGTAGAGTTCGATGTAATCGCAGGTCCGCAGCACGCTCGACGCCACCAGCAGCAGGTTCTGCGCGATCCAAACCACCACCAGCCGCCGGATCAGCGGGTTCTCGGCCGTCGAGGAACCCGGCTTGAGCGTTCCCAGCACGAAGATGCCCGCCAGCAGCGCGGTCACGATCAGCGGATAGGCGCCCCGGTGCGCATATTCCGCCAGGGTCATGCCATCGGGCAGCGGCGCCCCGCTCCACAAAAAGGCGAGATCGAGTCCGTTCTGCACCGCGAACACCAGGTTGAACAACGCCAGCGACACCAGCACCGAGGCCGAGGAGGCCCCCGGCAGCGTCACCGCGATCCTGGGCAGCGCCCCTACGATCCGCGTCGCAAAGGCACGCGGCCGCAGGCTCGGCCACACCAGCACGACGACAAAGCCCCACAGCACGATCCGCCCTGCCGATGGCAGCGTCAGCCCCTGGAGCGCACGTTCGATCAGCGGATTGGCGCTTGCGAACAGCGCCACGAACAGCGCGGTCATCGCCAGCGGCAGCACCAACGTCGTCACCAGCCGCATCGGCCGTCCGCGCCCCCGCAGCCGCGTCAGCCGCCCCAGGTCGAGCAGCGGCGCGAACGGCCCGCTCGCGCCGTGCGCCGCCAGCCGCAGCGCCCAACGCCAGGCGTCGTCGAACGCGCCAACCCGCGGCATCAGCGCCGCCATCGACAGCGCCGCCCAGAACATCACCCACGCCAGCGGTCCAGGGTCATAGGCCAGCACCAGCGCGAACCCGCCCGCCGCCGCCAGCGCCCACACCCCGGGGCTCCGCCGCACCGCAGGCCGCACCAGCCCCAGCGTCACTGCCCAGGCGAGCATCGCCGCCCCCAACCAAGAGCCGACTTCGCCGACCAGCAAATCGGCGGCGACGATCGCCGCCACCAGCGCCAGCATCTTCACCCAGAAACTGAACCGCACGCCCATGCAAACCTCCCGAGGATCGCAGGCCGTTCTGCCCACGCGCCATGCAGCTCCACCCGCGGCGCCCATGGAAAGTCCGTGTAGAAACCGTGCAGGCGGCGGCTTTACGCCCGCATGCCCGCTGGCCTAAGCCTGCGCCCATGAAGCGCATCCTCCTCGTGCTCGCCGCCCTTGTGCTCCTCGGCGCAGGCTGGTTCCTGTTCGCCCGCACCCCCGGCGGCGTGCCCGTCTATGGCGTGGAAACCGTCGCGACCTTCAAGCACGACCCCCAGGCCTTCACCGAAGGGCTCTTCTTCCACAACGGCCTGCTTTACGAAGGCACCGGCGAGGAAGGCAGCTCGGGCATCCGCAAGGTGAAGCTGGAAACCGGCGAAGTGCTTCAGGAAGACCAGCTTCCCTCCCCCTATTTCGGCGAAGGCATCGTCGCCTGGAAGGATCGGCTCTACCAGGTCACCTGGAAGGATCAGGCCGGCTTCATCTACGGCCTGGACGACCTCGCCCCGCGCGGCAGCTTCTCCTACACCGGCGAAGGCTGGGGCATGACCCAGAATGGCGAGTCGATCATCCTGAGCGACGGCACCTCGAACCTGCGCTTCCTCGATCCCGAGACGATGGCGCCCAAGAGCACGCTCGCCGTCACCGCCAATGGCTGTCCGGTCGCCAAGCTCAACGAACTCGAATGGATCGACGGCCAGATCTACGCGAATATCTGGCAGACCAATCTGGTCGCGCGGATCGACCCGAAGACCGGCCACGTCCAAAGCTTCCTCGACGTCGGTGCGCTCGGCCCCAAGACCCGCGGCATCGACGACGTCGCCAACGGCATCGCCTATGACGCCAAGGCCAAGCGCCTGTTCGTCACCGGCAAGCGCTGGCCCGAGCTTTACCAGGTGAAGCAGGGCGGCACCGTGGATTCGCAGGAAGCCCAGACGCTGATGTCCTGCGCGCGCTGATTTGGTTCACGCGAAGGCGCGAAGCTCGCGAAGAAGTTTAGAGGTTCGCGCAGAGGCGCGGAGGCGCAGAGATGCTTGGCCCGCTTCATCGTCGGGAGACTATCGCGAGCTCGGCGCCTATCTATAGCGTTGTTCCTGCCGCTGCCGCGGCGGCTGAACCCCTCTGCGCCCTCTGCGCCTCTGCGCGAACAAACCCCTTCTTCAACCTTCGCGAACTTCGCGCCTTCGCGTGAACAATCCCAACTGCGGGCCTGAGCTCACCGGTCAGGGCCTGGCATTCGATGACGAAGCGGTGCTCGCTACCCCCGTCGCGCGCTAAATCGTTTCCCCCGGATGACCGGTAGCGTTACCAATCCAGGATGAAGGCGGCCGAGACCGGCACGGCTTTCAGCCACGCGGCGGGATAATCGGCAAAAGCCGGACCTGAAGCGGTTCAGCGTTGGAGAGGTCATGGCAGGAACCGGAAACAGCATTGTCGCGGACGCGGCGCAGCGGGTGGGGCGCTACCGCTGGATGGTGGTAGCGCTGCTGTTTGCGGCCACCGCGATCAACTATATCGATCGCCAGATGATCGGGCTGTTGAAGCCCACCATGATGGACGATCCGGCGCTGGGGCTCGATGAGCGCAGCTATGCCGACATCGTCGTGTGGTTCCAGGTTGCCTATGCCATCGGCTATCTCGGCTTCGGCAAGGTGGTCGACGCGATCGGCGCGCGGCTGGGCTATGCCGCGGCGGTGGTGGTCTGGACGATCGCCCATATGGCGCATGGCGGCGCGTACAGCGTGACCCAGTTCGCGATGGCACGCTTCGCGCTGGGCGTCGGCGAATCCGGCAACTTCCCCGCCGGCATCAAATCCGTGACCACCTGGTTCCCGCAAAAGGAACGCGCCTTTGCGGTCGGCATCTTCAATGCCGGCGCCAATGTCGGCGCGATCGCTGCGCCGCTCCTGTGCTTCGCGCTCGTGCCGATGATCGGCTGGCGTATGACCTTCATCGTCACCGGTACCTTCGGCGCGCTGTGGCTGGTCGCCTGGCTCGCGATGTACCGCGACAATCCCGCTTCCCATCAAAAGGTCGGCGCCGCCGAGCTCGCCCATATCACCCAGGATCCTGCCGATCCCGACGTGAAGACGCCGGGTCTGTGGCTGCGCCTGCTTGCCCAGCGGGAGACCTGGGCGTTTGCGCTGGGCAGGTTCTTCATCGACCCGATCTGGTGGTTCTACCTGTTCTGGCTGCCGGGCTATCTGGGAACGCAATACGGGCTGGACTTGAAGACCTGGTCCACCCCCACCGCCGCGCTGGCGCTGGGTGGCATCTACCTCATCTCCGACATCGGCAGCGTCGCGGGGGGCTGGCTCTCTGGCCGGCTGATCCATGCGGGCATGAGCGTCAACAAGGCGCGCAAGCTCACCATGTTGATCTGCGCCTTCTTCGTGCTACCGGTGGTGTTCGCCACCTCGGTGCCCAGCCTGTGGGCCAGCGTGCTGATCATCGGCATCGCGGCGGCGGCGCATCAGGGCTTCTCGGCCAATCTCTACACGCTTCCGTCCGATACCTTCCCGCGCTTCGCGGTGGGTGCGGTGATCGGCATTGGCGGCACGCTTGGCGCCATCGGCGGCGCGCTGTTCTCCAAATATTCGGGCGACGTGCTCGATCGGGTGGGCAGCTATGCGCCGATGTTCATTGCGGCCGGCGGCGCCTATTTCCTTGCCGTGCTGTCGGTGCACCTGCTCTCTCCGCGCCTCAAGCGCGTCGAGCATTTCCGCCGCTCTACGCCCTGGGCGGTGATCGTGGCTGTGCTGGCCGGGCTGATCGGCGCGATGATCTTCCTGGTCTCGGGCAAGAATGTGGAAGGCTGCATCCCCGTCTGGATGGGCCCGGCCACCCCATGCTTCCAGCCGGGTAGCTATTACACCATGCTCGCCATCTGCGCGGCGATCGCCATTGCTGCGATCATCGTGAACACGGTGATGCGCGAAAAGTTGGAGGTATAAGAAAGACCATGTCCAGGCCGTTGATACTGGATCCCGACCGGCTGTTTCCTGCCGACGAGCGCACACGCAGCATCGCACGCGCACTCTACGCGCAGGTCGCCGACCTGCCGATCATCAGCCCGCACGGGCACACCGATCCGCGCTGGTTCGCCACGGACGCAAACTGGTCCAACGCGACCGAGCTGCTGCTCGCGCCGGACCATTACATCTACCGCATGCTCTATTCACAGGGGATCGCGCTCGATGCCCTCTGCGTGCCCAGCAAGGCCGGGGTGCCCGCGACCGATCCGCGCGCGGCGTGGCGGACCTTTGCCGAGAACTACTTCCTGTTCCGGGGCACGCCCTCGCGCATGTGGCTCGACCATGTCTTTGCGGAAGTCTTCGGCTTCGACGTCGCGCTCGAGGCGTCGACGGCGGACCTGTATTACGATCGCATCAACGAAGCGCTGGCAACCGATGCACTCAAGCCGCGCGCGCTGTTCGACCGCTTCCGCCTGGAGTTCCTCGCCACCACCGAGGGGCCGCAGGACGATCTCTCCCACCACCATGCCATCCAGGCGAGTGGCTGGCCGGGCAGGGTGGTCACCACCTATCGCCCTGACGCGGTGATCGACGTGGAGCATGAACAGTTCGTCGGCGCGATGCGGACCTTTGCCGATCTGACTGGCGAGGACGTGTACAGCTGGGATGGCTATCTCGCCGCGCACCGTAAGCGCCGTGCCGACTTCCGCGCCGCTGGCGCCACCGCCACCGACCACGGCCATCCCACCGCGCGCACCGCAAACCTCAGCCGCTCGGAGGCCGAGGCGCTGTTCCGCAAGGTGACGGGCGGCGACTGGACCCCCGCCGATGCCGAGCTGTTCCGTGCCCAGATGCTGACCGAAATGGCGGCGATGAGCGTCGAGGATGGCATGGTCATGCAGATCCATCCCGGCTCCTTCCGCAACCACAATGGCGGCCTGTTCCACAGCCATGGCCGCGACAAGGGCGCCGACATTCCGACGCGCACCGACTATGTCCATGCGCTCAAGCCCTTGCTCGACCGCTTCGGCACCTCGACCGATCTGTCGATCATCCTCTTCACGCTCGACGAGACGACGTACGCGCGCGAGCTCGCGCCGCTGGCCGGTCACTATCCCTGCCTGAAGCTCGGCCCGGCATGGTGGTTTCACGATTCACCCGAAGGCATGCGCCGTTTCCGCGAAAACACGACCGAAACCGCCGGTTTCTACAACACGGTCGGCTTCAACGACGACACCCGCGCTTTCCTCTCCATCCCCGCGCGCCACGATGTCGCGCGGCGCGTGGACGCCGCTTTCCTCGCCCGTCTAGTTGCCGAAGGGCGGTTGCTGGACTGGGAAGCCGTTGAATTGATTGAAGAACTGACTTCGGGCCTGGTCCGCCGAGCCTACCGTCTCTGACTGCTATTCTGCCTCTACGGCACACTCAACTTGGGAGTCCCCATGCGCAACGCCACCGCCTCATATCCCCGCAAAAGGCTGCCAAGATGACCGATAACCGCCCCATCGCGTTCTTCGGCGAAGTGATGCTGCGCATCTCCCCGCCCGGCCGCGAGCTGTTGCTGCAGACCAACCAGTTCCAGGTGCATGTCGGTGGTGCCGAAGCGAATGTGGCCACGGGCCTTGCATCGCTCGGCCACGCCACGCGCATGGTCACGGCGGTGGCCGATAACCCGATGGGTGCGGCGATTACGCGTGAGCTGCGGGGACGGGGTGTGGATACCTCCACGATTGTCGCGGAAACAGGGCGCGTGGGTCTATATTTCCTCCAGCCCGGCGCTGGGCTGCGCGCTTCGGAAGTGATCTACGACCGATCGCATTCCGTGTTCGCCGACCGTTCGCCCGACGCGTGGGATTGGGAGGCGGCGCTCTCCGGCTGCCAGCGGCTGCACCTGTCCGGGATCACCCCAGCGATCGGCCCCAAAACCGCCGCGGCTGCCGTGGCGGCGGCGGAAGCGGCCAGTGCGCGCGGGATCCCCGTCTCGTTTGACGGCAATTACCGCGCCAAGCTCTGGGAAGCGTGGGAGAGCGATCCCAAGTCGGTGCTGACGCAGCTGGTCGGTCATGCCGACATCTTGTTTGGCAACCACCGCGACGTGTCGCTGCTGCTCGGCAAGACTTTCTCCGGTGATGGCCCCGAGCGCCGACGCGAGGCGGCTGAGGCGGCCTTTGCCGCGTTTCCGAAGCTCCGGCTGATGGCTTCGACTGCGCGGCATGTGGACGCCGCCGACAGCCACCGCGTCTCGGCGCGGGTCGACACGCGCGATGGCGGGTTCCAGACCCGCGAGGTACTGATCTCCGGCATCGTCGACCGGCTTGGTGCCGGCGACGCCTTTGCGGCGGGCGTGCTGCACGGGCTGCTCGAACGCGGCAATCCCGAACAGGCGGCGCGGGCCGGCCTTGCGCTGACCGCGCTCAAACACTCGCTGCCGGGCGACGCGAGCCTGTTCACGCGCGCCGATCTTGCCGCGTTCGAGAGCGGCGTGATGGACGTGCGGCGGTGACCATCGCGGCCGAGCGGGTGCGCGCACCGGCAGGGTGCGGGTCGGCGGACTCGGCGCGGGATATCCTGACGTCGAGTTGAACCTTTGGCGTAGCGCGCTACACCCTGGCGAAAAGGGGATTGCGGATGGCCAGCCTGTTTCGTTTGAAGCCTATCATCGCGGAGGGGGAGCGGCGATCCGAGCACCAACTGCGGCGAACCTTGTCGTGGCCGCATCTGGTCGCGCTGGGCGTAGGGGCGATTGTGGGCACGGGCATCCTGACGCTGATCGGTGTCGGCGCGGACCGGGCGGGGCCGGCGGTGATCGTGTCTTTCGTGATTGCCGGAGCGATCTGCGCGTGCGCGGCGCTGGCCTATGCCGAAATG
Source organism: Sphingomonas sp. IC-56 (assembly GCF_021043375.1). Classification (GTDB taxonomy): domain Bacteria; phylum Pseudomonadota; class Alphaproteobacteria; order Sphingomonadales; family Sphingomonadaceae; genus Sphingomonas. Next base: position 615,661 of record NZ_JAJNDV010000001.1, on the reverse strand, counting down.
GCGACGATGATCCCCACGTCGGGGAGTGCCTATACCTATAGCTATTCGGTGCTGGGCGAAGTCGTGGCCTGGGTGGTCGGGTGGAGCTTGCTCGCCGAATATACGCTGGTGGTGGCCACGGTCGCGGTAGGCTGGTCGGGATACACGACTGGCTTTCTGGCTGGACTGGGCGTGCATTTGCCTGCCGTGCTCACCCATGGGCCGGTGATGGCCGGCGGTGCCGTTGCCGAATGGGGGGTCAACGTGCCGGCGATGTTCATCGTGGCGGTGGTCGCTGGGCTGCTGATCGTCGGTACGCGGGAAAGCGCGACGCTGAACGCGATCCTGGTGGTAGTGAAGCTGATCGCGCTGGCCATCTTCGTCGCGGTCGCCTTGCCCTATTTCGACGCGGGCAATCTGGAGCCGTTCGCGCCGTTCGGCTTTTCCAAGCACCTGAGCGCCGACGGCGTGGAGCGCGGAGTGATGGCGGCCGCGGCGATCATCTTCTTTGCCTTCTATGGCTTCGACGCGATCTCGACCGCGGCCGAAGAGGCGAAGAACCCGAGCCGTGACCTGGCGATCGGCATTGTCGGGTCGATGCTGGCGTGCGTCGTGATCTACATGCTGGTGGCGGTGACGGCGGTGGGCGCGCTCAGCTATACCCGCTTTGCCGACAGCCCCGAGCCGCTGGCGCTGATCCTGCGCGAAATCGGCCAGCCCTTTACCGCCACGGTGCTCGCCGCCTCGGCGGTGATTGCGCTGCCGACGGTGATCCTGGCGTTCCTTTATGGACAGAGCCGCATCTTCTTCGTGATGGCACGCGACCGCATGCTGCCCGAGAGCCTGGCGCGGGTATCGCGGCGGGGGACGCCGGTGCGGATCACCATCTTCACGGCATGCGTGGTGACGTTCTTCGCCGCGTTCTTCCCGATCGACGAGATCGCGGCGCTGGCCAATGCGGGGACGTTGACGGCATTCGCGGCGGTGGGCCTTTGCATGCTGGTGATGCGGCGGCGCGCGCCAGAGGCGGTGCGGCCGTTCCGGACGCCGGCGCCGTGGCTGGTGGGCTTGGGGGCAATCTTTGGTTGCCTGTACCTGTTCGTCAGCCTGCCTGGGCAGACCCAGTTGCTGTTCGGCATCTGGAATGTGGTCGGACTGGGCGTCTACTTCGCTTACTCGCGCCGCAACGTGGACAAGGCAGCGTGAGCGGCTGGACCATTGGGATCATCGGCGGCTCCGGGCTCTACGGTGTCGACGGGATCGAGGAAGGCGAATGGGTTGAGGTGGCGAGCCCCTGGGGTCTGCCATCGGACAAGCTGTTCCGTGGGCGAGTCGGGCATGCCCGCGTGGTGTTCCTGCCGCGGCACGGGCGCGGGCACCGGATCAGCCCGTCCGAGCTTAACGCACGCGCGAATATCGACGTGCTGAAGCGCGTGGGCGTGACCGATGTGCTGGCGATCTCCTCGGTCGGCAGCCTGGCTGAGGATCGGCCGCCGGGGAGCTTCACGGTGGCCGACCAGTTCATCGACCGGACCAAGGGGCGATCATCGAGTTTCTTCGGAACCGGCATGGTGTCGCATGTGTCGATGGCAGACCCGGTTTGTCCGCGGCTGTCGGCTTTGGCGGCGCAGGCGGCCCGGGCTGCCGGGGCGCAGGTGCATGACGGAGGCACCTATCTGGCGATGGAGGGGCCGCAATTCTCCACCCGCGCCGAGAGCAGGCTGTACCGCAGCTGGGGTTGCGACATCATCGGCATGACGGCGATGCCCGAGGCCAAGCTCGCTCGCGAAGCCGAGCTTCCTTACGCACTGGTGGGGATGGTCACCGATTATGACTGCTGGCGCGAGGACGAAGCGGTTGTGGACGTTGCGCAGGTGATGGCGCAGCTTTCCGACAACGCCGCCAAAGCGCGCGGGCTGGTGACGCACTTGCTGCGGAACCTGCCGGTGGAGCGGCCGGCTTCGCCCATCGATACGTGCCTCGATGCGGCGCTGATCACCGCGCCCGGCGCGCGCGATCCGGCGGTGCTGGCGAAGCTGGATGCCGTGGCGGGCCGGGCATTGCGCCGGGCGGAAGTTTAGAAAAGTTTAGACCAAGTGCGTGTGTGGCAGCAGCGCTGGCTGGCTGGCTGGCTGGCTTTGCGGCGCCGCGAAGTCGAGAAGTTGCGGTCTCGCGCGGTTTGCGTTGGAGACGGCATGGGGCGCGACGGTGAGAAAGAGTGCTGCGCAGGCCAGCAGCGCAAATCCTACATTGCAAGCCGGCGGCTTTCCGGGAATGTCGGCTGCAATCGATTTGAGAGGAAGTGCGACGTGAAGAAGACGTGGGTGGTGGTGCTTGGGGTGCTGGGTCTTGGCGCGGCGGGGTTCGCAGTGGCGCAGACCGGGGAGCAGGGGCCGTCGCAGGACGCCGCATGGCACAACCGCCAGTCGCTGGCACTGGCCCAACTGAAGGCAAGCGACGGCTGGCAGTCGCTGCCGGGCGGGCTGCGCTGGCGGCGGGTGAAGGGCACCGGCACGGGCGCGCATCCGGTGGTCGAGGACACGGTCACGATCCATTATGCCGGCACGCTGATTGACGGCACCGAGTTCGACAGCTCCTATGCCCGCAACGAACCGGCCACCTTCCCGCTCGGCGCTCTGATCCCGGCCTGGCAGATGGCGGTGCCGATGATGGGCGTGGGCGACACCATCGAGATCGCGTCGCCGTCCGACCTGGCTTATGGCCCGGTAGGCAAGGGGCCAATCCCGGGTGGCGCGACGCTGCTGTTCAAGATCGAGCTGCTGGGGATCGAGGGGAAGTAAGGGCCCCTTAGGCTGGTGGCGGTTCCACGGCCGGGTTCGACGACGACAGCTACCGCCCAGTTGCAGACTCTTGCGACTTGCGCGACACCGGGCCATGCGTTGGACGGACCTTATGGCAGCCCCGATCGCCGCGGCTTGGAGCTACCTTCTTATCGCCGGCGTCGACGGTCTGATTGGCATTCAATCGCAGCACGTCGAGGGATATCCGGCTTCGGGTCAAGTGGTCCTGTATGCCGGTGTGCCCACCTTATTCTTGCTCCTACTTGCCAGCGCGGTTGTTTTCTCGCGCAAGGTCCGCTGGTTTCATGACGCGTACCCCTTCGCTATCGGGCTGTTAGCCTTCGCTCTCTTCCCAGTTCTGATGGTGTGGGGCGGAGGGGTCTAGGCGGTAAACGCGCCTGAACGTCGCCTAACCACCCAAATGCAGTCGTTGGACCCAGGATGCAAAAAGGCCGCGGTGGATGCCACCGCGGCCTTTTCTGTTGGGCTTCGCGTTCGCTTATGCGGCGAGTTTCCGCAGCACGTAGTGGAGGATGCCGCCGTTGAGGAAATACTCCAGCTCGTTGACGGTATCGATCCGGCAGCGGGTCTGGAAGGTCTCGGTGGTGCCGTCGGCGCGGGTGAGGGTGACTTCGACGTCCTGGCGGGGGCGGAGGTTGGCCACGCCGGTGATCGTGAAGGTTTCCGAGCCGTCGAGCTTGAGCGTCTGGCGGGTCACGCCTTCGGCGAACTGAAGGGGAAGCACGCCCATGCCGACCAGGTTCGAGCGGTGGATGCGCTCGAAGCTTTCGGTGATGACTGCGCGGACGCCGAGCAGGTTGGTGCCCTTTGCCGCCCAATCGCGCGAGGAGCCGGTGCCATATTCCTTGCCCGCGACGATCACGAGCGGGGTGTTGTCGGCCTTGTGGCGTTGGGCGGCGTCGTAGATCGGCATTACTTGATCGCCGTAGCGAGTCATGCCGCCTTCGATTCCGGGGACCATTTCGTTCTTGATGCGGATGTTGGCGAAAGTGCCGCGGACCATCACTTCGTCGTTGCCGCGGCGGGCGCCGTAGCTGTTGAAGTCCTTGCGGCTAACGCCGTGATCCTGAAGGAAACTTCCCGCAGGGCTGTCCGCCTTGATCGAACCGGCCGGCGAGATGTGGTCGGTGGTGATCGAATCGCCCAGGATCGCCAGCGGCTTGGCCCCGACGATATCCTGCACGGGTGCCGGGGTCATCGTAAGCCCTTCGAAATAGGGCGGATTGTGGATGTAGGTCGAGTTGGTCGGCCAGCTATAGGTGTCCGAACCGGTCACGGTGATGCCCTGCCAGTGACGATCGCCCAGATACACGTTGCCGTAGCGCGAGCGGAACATCTGGTCGTCGATGTTGGCGTTGATGAGGCCCTGGACCTCCTCATTGCTCGGCCAGATGTCCTTGAGGAACACCGGACCGTTGGTGCCCTCACCGATCGGCGTTTCGTACATGTCCTGCGTCACCGTGCCCTTGAGCGCATAGGCGACCACGAGCGGCGGCGAGGCGAGGAAGTTGGCGCGCACGTCCGGGCTCACGCGGCCTTCGAAGTTGCGGTTGCCCGAAAGGACCGAGGCCGCGACGATGTCGTTGCCGTTGATCGCGGCCGAAATCGGCTCGGCCAGAGGCCCCGAATTGCCGATGCAGGTGGTGCAACCATAGCCGACGAGGTTGAAGCCGATCGCGTCGAGATCTTCGCTCAGCCCAGCCTTGTTCAGATAGTCGGTCACAACCTGAGAGCCGGGGGCCAGCGAGGTCTTCACCCAGGGCTTGCGCGTGAGGCCGAGCGCGCGTGCCTTGCGCGCCACCAGGCCCGCGGCGATCAGCACCGACGGGTTGGAGGTGTTGGTGCACGAGGTGATCGCGGCGATCACCACGTCGCCGTCGCGGATGCCGTGATCGGCGCCCTCGACCGCGACTTCGGCGGCACGCTCCTTCTTGTACACCTTGGTCAGGTCACCGTTGAACACCTCGTCCACGCTGTCGAGGCTGACGCGGTCCTGCGGACGCTTCGGGCCGGCGAGCGACGGGCGCACGCTGCTCATGTCGAGCTCGAGCGTGTCGGTGAAGATCGGCTCGGGGCTGTCGACGTCGTGCCACATGCCCTGTGCCTTGGCATAGGCCTCGACCAGCGCGATCGTCTCGTCCGGACGACCGGTGAGACGCATATAGTCCATGGTCTTTTCATCGACCGGGAAGAAGCCGCAGGTCGCGCCGTACTCGGGCGCCATGTTGGCGATGGTCGCACGGTCGGCGAGCGTCATCGAGTGGAGGCCGGGGCCATAGAACTCGACGAAGCGGCCAACCACGCCACGCGCGCGCAGCATCTGGGTGACGGTGAGCACCAGGTCAGTGGCGGTGATGCCTTCCCCAAGCGCGCCGGTCAGCTTGAAGCCGACGACTTCGGGGATGAGCATGGAGACCGGCTGGCCGAGCATCGCGGCCTCAGCCTCGATCCCGCCCACGCCCCAGCCGAGCACGCCCAGGCCGTTGACCATGGTGGTGTGGCTGTCGGTGCCGACCAGCGTGTCGGGATAGGCGATGGTGGCGCCGTCGGGCGCGGTCGAGGACCAGACCGACTGCGAGATATATTCCAGGTTCACCTGGTGGCAGATGCCGGTGCCGGGGGGAACGACCTGGAAATTGTCGAGTGCCTTGGAGCCCCACTTCAGGAACTCATAGCGTTCGTTGTTGCGCTGATATTCCAGCTCGACGTTGTCCTCGAACGCCTTGGGCGTGCCGAATTCGTCGACCATGACCGAGTGATCGATGACGAGGTGGACGGGCACCTGCGGATTGATCTTGGCCGGGTTGCCGCCAAGCTTGGTGATCGCGTCGCGCATCGCGGCCAGATCGACCACGCAGGGAACGCCGGTGAAATCCTGCATCAGCACGCGGGCGGGGCGATACTGGATCTCGCGGTTGGAACGCGCGTCCTTCTGCCAATCGACCAGCGCCTGGGCATCGTCCTTGGTGACGGTGACGCCGTCTTCGAAGCGGAGCATGTTTTCCAACAGCACCTTCATCGAGAAGGGCAGGCGGGAAATGTCGCCCAGCTTCGCCGCGGCCTTGGGCAGCGAGTAGAAGGCATAGCTCTTGCCGGCGACGTCCAGCGTGTCGCGGGTGCCGAGCGTGTCGTTACCAATGGCGGTCATGGGTCTACGGGTTCCTTCCCAAATTCGTTCCGGCAAGGAACGCCTGGGGTCCGCAGAAGGGGCCGCGCGGGCGCGCCGGATGGCAGTTGAATACGAAGATTCGGGAGGGCCTTAGCGCGGCTTGGGGTGCGGGGGAAGGGGAGGGGTGTGAAGGTCAGCCTTGGCGACTGCTTAAAAAGAAGGCGCTGCCTACCGGCAGCGCCTTCATCGAGTGCGTCGCCTTTATTTACTCAGTCGTTTCATCATTCGATTGATTGATTCAGGGCTCCCTTCTGCAGTGAAGCCGTTACTGGTTTTCTGAACGCGTACGCCCGGGGGTGCCGCCGTCTTGATCGAGTGTTCGATAGCTGACTGAAACGACTTCTCCATCTCACGTCGAAGCTGACTAGATGAAGTGATGTTCTTCCCGTTGAAGGTAAGTTTGACCATCGCTCAGCCTTTCGGTGGAAAGGGGTCGTTTCCGTAGCTCCAGCTCTCGCGGAATTGAGAGTTTCTGCCTTGGATCCGGAGCTCAGAGGCTTGGTTCCGCGCAATGCCGCGAGCGATACCGATTGCCTCTGCCTGCGTGTCGCATCGTGCCGTCAGGCGAGAGTTCCCCTCGCCTCGAACGCCCCACGAACTTCCATTTCGGACAACGTACTGATTTTTACCGCTCATGTTCGTTCCTCTTACTTCTGACTGCCGCATCCTATTGACTTGTAGGAGCCGGCATGGTTCCTCCGTTTCAAGGATAAGGCAGTTTCAGCCGTAAGGCGACTTGTCTTACAACTGAGACAGTAGGGGCTGCCGACCCCTGAGTCAACGATGCTCTGGAGTTTTTATGACCCTTCCGATTGAGGATTTAGGGCGCCTGATAGCGCGGAAGCGAGGTGCCCGCGGCATCCGTGCCGCAGCCGCAGAGGCGGAGGTAAGTCCTGCCACTCTCTCCCGGGTGGAGAATGGGCATCTTCCTGATCTGGCAACCTTCGCGAAAATCTGCCGTTGGTTAGAAGTTGACCCCGCGCGCTTTTTGGGTGTCGAGCGAAAGCAGGACAATGAGGCTGGCGTTCGGGCAGTCGCCCACTTTCGTAAGACTTCAACAGTTTCGCCGGAAACTGCCACCTCGCTGGGGGCGTTGATTATAGCTGCGCAACGAGCACGACGTGCTCGCGCGGAGCTAGAGAGCGGCTCCTGATGCGGAGGGGGTTTAAGGCGAGTGCAGAACGGACCTCGCTGGCCGTGCGGGATCAGATGGGGCTCTCAAGCGAAGCTCCGCTATGCCCATGGCATTATGCCGACACGCTAAATGTCATCGTTTTTGAGGCGACCGACCTCGACTTAGATCCTGAACATGCTGAGCAGCTGCTAGTCAAAGATTCCTCAAGTTGGTCTGGAATGACCCTATTTGAGGAAGGAGTGTACGTTGTGGTGCTGAACTCCGCTCACTCGCGTGAGCGGCGTGCGGCTACCCTTATGCATGAACTAGCGCACATCATCCTTGAGCATGTTCCTGCAGATGTTGATGTTTCTCCCAGTGGCCTCGTCTTATTGTCTGATTTCTCTAGGGATCAGGAAGACGAGGCCGACTGGCTAGGAGGTGCGCTCCTTTTACCTGAAGCTGCTCTTACAAAGAGTAGATATAGTGGTATATCTATCATAGATATTGCCAAAAAATATGGTGTTAGTGAGCAACTATGTTCATGGCGTTGTAAAATGACCGGTGTGGAAAAGAGGTTATCTTTCCGCCAAAGATCATAAATGCATGATAGTTAAAGGTTTAGTGTATTCAAACTGAATATTCCAAAATTTCGCCATCTGGCGTTTTGATGGAAACGGAGAATGATCCGCCGATGGCCCGGCTCAATCTCCATAGCGCATCTAAGTCGGGCTCTGAGCGATTTTCAATTTTAGATACATTCGCTTGAGTGGTGCCCAGCAACTTTGCAGTTTCAACCTGAGACATATTCAAGGCCTTCCTCGCTCTTCGGAACAGGTCTGCTCCTTCGACAAACTCAGCCTTTACTCTCTCATAACGTTGAAGGTCTGCACCTTCTAGCTCTCGGCGCCACGCCGCTCCTTTCGTCTCATGTGTCATAACAGTTTCCTCCGGGGCTCGGTTTCCCGAGCCCCTGTTACAGTGACCATTCAGGCCAAGCTAAGCAGCAGCATCTCCGGCTTAACTTCAAGCCGGAGCCGCAGGCTGATACGCTGGAGCTGAAGCCAGAAGATTGCCCAAGCTAAGTCGGAAATCTCTGCTGGATCGCTCCACTCCACGGTTATCCGTGAATGCGCGGGGACTCCTGGTCCCCCAATTACATCGTGCCCCACTTGGACAACAGCATCGAAGAATGCTTGGAAGATGACGTAGTCATCAATCGGCAAACTGCGTATCGTTGAACCAAGATCAGGCGTTACATCGACAACGTGCTTGGACATGGTGTTGATAACCTTTCCGCGCGTAGGCGCTTACCAATTAAATATTTCATACTCATTCTCCTGTCTGCGCCCCGGCCTGTCCGAGGCGGCCACTTGCAATATGGTATATTCCGCATAGGAATACAACCCCCGGTTGTATTTTCTGATTGTGGATTTGCCCAGAGGTGGCGCTGGTGAGTTAGGAATGCGGCGGATTGGTGCCTGATCAGATCTTAGTCACCCGATCTTGCGCGGGCCCCTGCTCCTTGATCTGTCGGAAAGAAGAAGCGGGACGACGGCTCACAGCCCGAATGATGATCGGATTGGCGGGTGCGTTCGGCCCCGCGTGTTCCCATCTTGTTCTTGTCTTGTAGGATTTCGGGGCATAGCTGGTTGGCTCCTTTTGGCAGTGGGAGCGAGTCGGTGGGACAGGAGAAGAAGATCGGGGTGGCGCGCGAGCATCGGGTGCGCAGCGATGGGTGGACGCCGCTGCGGCAGCGAGCGTTCCTGCGGGCGCTGACCGAAATGGGCTGTGTGTCGGACGCGTGCAAGAAGGTGCAGGTTTCGACCACCTCGGCCTATCGGCTGCGCGCCAAGTCGAGCGAGTTTGCCGCCGCCTGGGCCAAGGCGCAGAAAAAGGGGCGGGCGGTGCTGGAAGAGGCGGCCTATTCCCGCGCGGTCGAAGGCTGGGACGAAGTGGTCGAGAAGGACGGGCAGGAAGTGTCGCGCAAGCGGCGCTATTCGGACTCGCTGCTGCGGCTGCTGGTGCAGCGCGGCGACCTGCAAAGCGGCTTTGGCGGCATGAGCCCGGACGAGCGCGAAAAGGCCGCGCACAAGGCGGCGGAAGCGGCGGGGGGATGCTTCTCCACGCCCAAGAGCGAAGGCAGCGCGCGCGAGCGGCTGGAGAAGAAGCTGCTTGAGATGGAGGCGCGGCTGACCCGGGGGACGATCCCGTGCCCGGATCACCACCCGTGCCCGACCTGCGACGGGGCCGGTCGGATCGACGATCCGGACTATGGCCGCGGGCATGGCTGAACAGTTGGGGCTTGGAACCGGGCGCGGGGCGGTTCATTACCCGGGACACATTCACTTCGGGAGTTGGGTTATGGTGCGCATGGGGCTGATGGCGGCGCTGGCCGTGAGTGCGTTGGGCGTGAGCGGCTGTGCGACGCCCGAGCAGAATGCGCGCTACATGGCGGGCAAGTTCCGCGCCCAGGCCGACCTGCGCAACGCCGCTGGCGAGACGGTGGGCACGGCGGTGGCCGAGGAAGTCGACGGCGCGATCCGGGTGATGGTGGAAGCGCGCGGACTCCCGGCGGGCGAGCATGGCACACATGTCCACACCACCGGCAAGTGCGTGGCGCCCGACTTTGCGAGCGCCGGGCCGCACTGGAACCCCACCACGCACCAGCATGGCAAGGAAAACCCGGCCGGGCCGCATGCCGGCGACATGCCCAATCTGAGCGTCGGCGCGGACGGGAGCGACCGCACGATCTTCACGCTGCCGGCCGGCACCTTCCAGCAGCTGATGGACGAGGACGGCGCGTCGCTGGTGATCCATGCCGGCGAGGACGACTACAAGACCGACCCGTCGGGCAATTCGGGCGGGCGCATCGCCTGTGGGGTGTTCCAGAGCGTCTAGATACTTTCTCCTGCTTGCCGGGCGCGGGCTTCGCGGCTCGCCTCGGCGGCGGGGACCAGACGATAGGCTGCGATCGCGGCGGCCACCGCCAGCGGCACGCTGAACAGCAGCGAGAGGATGCCGGTGGCCAGACTGCCGGTCAGGTCGGCGATGCGGCCGGCGAGATAGGGCCCTAACGCCAGGCCGATCAGCGTGGTGCCGATGAAGAAGGCCGCGGTCGCGGTGCCGCGCATGCGGGGCAGGACCAGATCCTGCGTCGCGGCGGCCGAGGCGCCGAGCGCTCCACAGGCGAGGATCTGGGTGAGCGGGAGCATCGCGTAGAAGAGCGGCTTGGCTGTAGTGGTGAAGGCGATCGCCATCGGGATGATCGGGGCCAGCGCGCCGAATAGGACCACCATGATGCGGCCCGAGGGGTGCCGTGCGCGCAGCCGGTCGGCGGCGATGCCGCCTCCGGTGACGCCGAGGAAGCCGGCCAGGATCGCCGGGCCGCCGATCATCAGCCCGGCTTCGCGCGCGCTGACCGCGAAGACCTGCGCGGCGTAGCTGGGGGCGAGGCCGGCGACGGCATAAGCGAGGAAGGCGTTGAGGCCATAAGCGAGCACGACGCAGAGGAAGGCGGGGGTGCCGACGATCAGGGCGAAGGTGGGCGCGTCGCGGTGGCGCAGCGCTGCCGCCCAGGAATAGACCGCATAGACGCCGATTCCGACCGCCAGCCACTGCGGCAGCGGCTCGCCGAGTGCGATCAGGCCCGCCACCGCTGCGGCGACGAGGCCGAGGACGAGCAGATTGCCGGGCAGCGCGCGGTTGCGGGCGGCGCCGATCAAGGTGAAGGGCGGGATGATGGTCAGCAGCTCGGCCGCGAAGCTGCGGAACGGGGCGGGGTGGGGCGGCGTCGCCAGCCCCTCCGACAGCCCGCGCGGGGGTTCGCGCAGGGTCGCTACCCACAGCGCGAGCAGGATGCCGGGCAGGCCAACGGCGAGGAAGGCGGCCTGCCAGCCCACCAGCCCTGCCGGGCCGCCATGGGGATAGGCCGCGTTCCAGCCATCGGCGATCGACCCGCCGATGAAAAGCGAGAAGCCCCCGCCGAAATAGATGCCGGCCGAATAGATGGCGAGCGCGGTGGCGCGCTGGCGCTTGGGGAACCAGTCGGACAGGAGCGAATAGGCCGAGGGGCTGGCGGTCGCCTCACCGATGCCGACGCCGATGCGCGCGCCGGCGAGCTGGACGCCCGAGCGCGCGAAGCCCGACAGCGCGGTCATCGCCGACCAGAGCGCCAGGCCCAGCGTCATCAGGCGGACGCGGTGCCAATTGTCGGCGAGGCGACCGAGCGGAATGCCGAACAGCGCGTAGAACACGCCGAACGCGGTGCCGTAGAGGAAGCCGATATCGGCATGGCTGAGCCCTAAGTCGCGGCGGATGTGGGGCGCGAGGATGGTCAGGATCTGGCGATCGATGAAGTTGAGCGCATAGACCAGGAACAGGACGAAGAGGACGTACCAGGAATAGGGGCCGGCCTTTTCGGGGGCGGTGGGAGCCATGCGTTCCTCTCCGTGCGGTTGGGTCTGATGTGCAGGCTACGCGCCATACCGATTTTACGAAAGGGGTGTTTTGAGGCCCGACTCATTGCCGTTATTGCGCTGAACCCTCACCCCGACCAGCATCGGGTAAACAGCGCCCCGCGCTGTTTAAGACGTGCGGGGCACGTCCGACCCGATGCTCCCGCAAGCGGGAGAGGGAGTTTGTTGTACTTGTTTCGAGGGATCGGGCTGATAGGCTGTTCGGGAGGGGGATAAACATGGTTGCTTATTTCGTCGACACGTTGCCGCATTTCCTGGCCTATTTCGCCGCGGCGGTGGCGTTGGCCGTGGCGTTTCTGGCTGTGTATGTGCTGATCACGCCGCACCGGGAGTTCGCGCTGATCGGGCAGGGGAACACGGCCGCGGCGGTGCAGGTGACGGGCACGTTCCTGGGTTTTGCGGTGCCGGTGGCGATGGTGATCGGCCATTCGGTAAGCATCCCCGACATGCTGATGTGGGGGGCGGTGGCAGCGGTGGTGCAGTTGCTGGTGTTCTTCGTGATCGCGCGGCTGATGTTCCGGTCGATCTCGCAGAAGATCGTAGAGGACTGCATGGCCTCGGGCGTGTTCGTGGGCGGCATGGGGCTGGGCTTCGGCGTGCTCCAGGCCGCGTGCATGGTTCCTTGAGCAGGAAGGCGGGGCCATGCGCAAGCAATTGACGATGACGACCGCGATGGCGGCGGCGCTGCTGGCGCTGCCGGCCTGTTCGTCGCGCAACGACGACTGGGAAGCGGTAACCGATCGCGACACGGCGGTATGCGTCGACAAGGACGGCAAGCGTGTCGACGACCGCCAGTGCAACCCGCAGGCGCGGGGCGCCTATGGCGGGGGTGGCGGCGGCATGTCGAACGCGTTCCTGTGGTATTATCTGGGACGCAACTCGGCGGTACCGTTCTACGGCGATTCCATTCGCGACCCGCGCTATGCCGGCCGCGGATCGTTCACGCCGACACAGGGCGTGCGCTATGCCGATGCGCCGCGCGCGAGCCGGATGACCCGGTCGCAGGCGGTGTCGCGCGGCGGGCTGGGCTCGCGCGGGCGCAGCTTCGGTTCCGGCCGCTCCTGAGGTGCAGCGCCACAGCATCGCGCCGCGGCCCGACTGGCAGAAGACCGTCGAGGAACAGGGGCTGATCTGGCACAGCGAAGGCGAAGGTGAGGGCGGCGGGCGCTATTGGGACGAGAGGGCGTACTATTCCTTCACGCTGGACGAGATCGAACGCATCGAGGCGGCGAGCGAGACCGTCTACCAGCTGTTCCTGGAGGCCGGCGAGCGGATCGTTTCCGATCCGGACGTCATGGCGCTGTTCGGCATTCCCGACTGGTGCCATGGCGCCGTTAAGGCGGCTTGGAAAAACGAGCCGCCGGCGCTGAACTATGGCCGGTTCGACTTCGGTTATGATGGGACGGGCGAGCCCAAGCTGTTCGAGTTCAACTGCGACACGCCGACTTCGATGCTGGAAGCCGGGGTGATCCAGTGGGAGTGGAAAGAAGACGTCTTCCCCGAGCTGGACCAGTTCAACAGCCTGCACGAAAAGCTAATCGGGCGCTGGGCCGATATCCGCGCGCGCCTGCCCGGACAGCGAGTGTGGTTCACCCATGCCGCCGACCCGTCGCACGAGGACACGATCACCACGACCTATATGCGCGACCTGGCGAGCCAGGCCGGGTTGGAGACGCTGGGCGTCGTGATCGACGATATCGGGCTCGATCCGTCGGGACGCGCGGTGGACGCCGATGACCAGCTGATCACCGCGATCTTCAAGCTGTATCCCTGGGAATGGATCGTCAGCGAGGAATATGGCCGCGACATCGTGCGCCATTTGCCTGAGACCGCCTGGATCGAGCCGATCTGGAAGATGCTGTGGAGCAACAAGGCGGTGCTTCAGGTGCTATGGGCGATGTTCCCCGGGCACCCGAACCTGCTGGCAGCCTCGGTAATCCGCGAGAAGATCGGTGGGGACTATGTCGCCAAGCCGTTCCTGGCGCGCGAGGGCGCGAACATCGAAGTGGTTGCCGGTGGCGCGACGCTGGCGCGGAGTTCCGGCGCGTATCGCGAAGGGCTGACCATGTATCAGGAACTGTATCGGCTGCGCGACTTCGGTGCGGGGTATCCGGTGCTGGGATGCTGGGTGGTGGATGGCGCCGCGGCCGGCATGGGGATCCGCGAGGATGGGCTGATCACGGGGAACGGCGCACGGTTCTTGCCGCATGTCATTCGGGGGTAGTTGCGGGCTCCTGCCCGGGAAGGGGAGGGGGCACGCACGATGGTGTGTGATCGAGGGGGACGCGGTAGGCGGCCTGCTTGTGGCGAGCCCCCTCCACCATGCTTGCGCATGGTCCCCCTCCCCGTGCCGGGGAGGATCTAGAAGGGGGTAGGTCATGGGGCGGCTGAGGGCGGCGACGGATACGTTGAAGGAACTCGCGGTGGTGTATCTGGCGCTGCTGTTCGCGGCGGCCGGTGCGTTTTGCGTGCTGGAAGGGCGGACGTTCCTGGAAAGCCTGTACTGGGCGGGGACCACGGCGACCTCTACCGGCTATGGCGACATCAGTCCCAAGACGCTGGCCGGGCAGGTCGTGGCGTTGGTGCTGATGCACGCCTCGATCTTCATGGTGGTGCCGTTGATCGTGGTGCGGCTGATCGACCGCATGAACGAGGACCGCGACGCGTTTACGCATGAAGAGCAGGTGCGGATCCTGGACAGCCTGGCCCGGATCGAGGCGCGGTTGGCGGAGCGGGAGCGTGACGATCCTCCCAGGAACGGGGAGGGGGACCGCGCACGCTAGTGCGTGGTGGAGGGGGATTGCCGCAGGCGACCCGCTTGTGGAGAGCCCCCTCCACTATGCGCCGACGCCTTGGAGCCCATCGCATGGTTCAGTGATCCTCCCCCGGAGGGGGAGGGGGACCAGCGAAGCTGGTGGAGGGGTAGTTTCCACAAGCGGGGGTCCACGAGGCGAATACCCCTCCACCACCAGCTTGCGCTGGCGGTCCCCCTCCCCCTCCGGGGGAGGATCGAGAAATCCGCCCCACGCGATCCTCAGGCCTCCCCCATCCGAGAGGATCTTCTAGCCTCTTAGTGGATAGCCTTCGACCGTTTCGTAGCTGGCGGCGTCGCGGCCGAGATGGCTTTCGAACAGGAGGAAGTGATCGAGCGTGAAGGGTGCACTCGACAGGCTGGCCTGCGCCTGGAGGAAGCTGTCGGTCAGCGCAGTGCCGGGCTTCATGCGGGCAAGGGTGATGTGCGGATGGTAGGCGCGGCGTTCCGGGGGCAGGCCGCAGCGGACCAGAGCCTGGTCGACCTTGCGGTGCAGGTCGGCGAGCGGGGCCTGCGGGGCGACGCCGGCCCAGAGCGCATGGGGGCGCCCCCGCGTGTCGAACTGGCCGACGCCCGATAGCGCGATGTCGACCGGTGGGGCGTGGATGTTGGCAAGCGCCAGCGCGATGTCTTCAGCCATCGGGCGGTCGACTTCGCCGATGAAGCGCAGGGTCACGTGAAGCTGCTCGTCATTTTGCCAGCGCGCGCCCGGGACGCCGCCCATCGCATCGAGGAGCAGCGCGCGAATGGCCGGGGGCGGCCGCAGGCCTACGAACAAACGGTGCATGGTCAGCAACATTAACTCACAGAACCGCCCGGCGCTCCCGGCGGTTTTGCTTGAAAAGGGTCGTTTCAGGCCCGATATTCGCACGTATCCGGATATTGTCCGGGCAAAGGAGTTTATAATGGCGAATTGGTCGGATCCCCGGACGGGCGCCGCGCCCTACGCGGCCGCAGGTGCACGCACCGAGGCACGCGATGCGGGGCTGCGGTCCTATATGCTGTCCGTTTACAACTACATGCTCTCGGGCGTTCTGCTGACGGCGATCATCGCGATGGTCTTCGCCAAGTCGAGCCTGATCGGCCTGCTGGTCCAGCAGACCGCGCGTGGCTACAGCCCGTCGATGCTCGGCTGGATCGTGACGCTGTCGCCGCTGGCGATCGTGTTCGCGATGAGCTTTGGCCAGAACCGCATGTCCGAAGGCACGCTCAAGGCGCTGTTCTTCGCCTATGCCGGCCTGTTGGGCGCGTCGCTCTCGACGATCTTCCTGACCTATACCGACACGTCGATCGCGCAGGTGTTCTTCGGCACCGCCGCCGGCTTCGGTGCGCTGAGCCTGTACGGCTACACCACCAAGAAGGACCTGTCGGGCTTCGGCACCTTCCTGATCATGGGTCTGGTCGGCCTGATCGTGGCGTCGATCGTCAACCTGTTCCTGCAGTCGAGCGTGATGAACCTGGTGATCAGCGTGATCGGCGTGCTGATCTTCGCAGGGCTCACCGCCTACGACACGCAGAAGATCAAGAGCATGTATGCCTATGTCGGCGGAACCGACATGCAGGGCAAGGCCGTGATCATGGGCGCGCTGACGCTCTATCTCGACTTCATCAACATGTTCCTGTTCCTGCTGCGCCTGTTCGGCAGCTCGCGCGACTAAGCCTCGCGCCACAGGATGAAGCATTTGCGGCCCGGCGGGGAAACTCGCCGGGCCGTTTTGCGTACCGAGCCTTTCAGCGGCGGGAACGCGAGCCGAAGACGGTTCGTTACAGGGCGGCAACGCTCAGGAGAGTGACCAATGACTTCGACCCCGAACCAACCGAACTCCATCGACAATGCGATGGACAAGATGTCGGTAGCGCCGGGCCCCGAGAGCGACGGCAGCGCCAAGGCCCCCGTCGGATCGGCGGATGCCGGTACCGACAAGTCCATTTCCGAACGGCTCGCCCGCAATCCGGACAACAAGGATGCGCGGCTGGACTGCGCGCTGGACGAGTCCATGGATGCGTCGGACCCGCCCTCGACCACGCAGCCGGGCCGTGGCGATGACTTGCCGGAGAGCTCGGGCTTCGACCCCAAGGCCGAGAAGAAGCTGGCCGGGGGCGATCAAGGCGGCGTGATCGACAAGATCAAGTCCGCGATCGGCCTCGGCTGACCGGTGAGCGCGTCGCCTGCGTCGGGGTGGCGCGCCAACATCGTATTGTATGCGGCGCTGGCCGCGAATGTCGGGATCGCCATCGCCAAGTTCGTGGCGGCGGCGATCACCGGTTCTTCCTCCATGCTGACCGAGGGCGTGCACAGCCTGGTCGACAGCGGCAACCAGTTGCTGCTGTTGTACGGCAAGCGCCGCGCGACGCGACCACCCGACGCGGTTCACCCCTTCGGCTATGGCCGCGAACTGTATTTCTGGGCGTTTGTGGTCGCCATCCTGATCTTCGGGCTGGGTGCGGGCGTGTCGGTCTATGAAGGCTGGAAGCACATCCAGTCCCCCGAGCCGTTGCAGGACCCGCTGGTCAACTACATCGTGCTGGGCGTGGCAGTGCTGCTCGAGGGCTCGTCCTGGATCGTCGCGGTGCGCGAGTTCGGCCGGGCCAAGGGCGCGCATGGCTGGTGGCAGGCGATCCGCGTTTCCAAGGATCCGACGACCTTTATCGTGCTGTTCGAGGATTCCGCCGCGCTGCTGGGCCTTATGGTGGCCGGCATCGGCATCTGGGCCAGCCATGCCTGGGGCGACCCACGCATCGACGGCGCGGCGTCGATCGTCATCGGGCTAATCCTAGCGGCGGTCGCGGCGCTGCTGGCGCGCGAGTCCAAGGGGCTGCTGATCGGCGAGCGCGCCGATCCCGCGCTAGTGGAGCAGATCCGCGCTTGCGTGAAAGCCGAGCCGCAGGTCACCGCCGTCAACCATGTCCGCACCATCCACACTGCGCCCGAGAGCGTGTTTGTCGCGATCAGCGCCGATTTCGAGCATACATTGCCGATGGGCGAGGCGGAGACCCTGATCGGGGATATGGAGCATCGGCTGCGCGCCACGCTGCCCCAGCTAACGTCGATCTATATCCGGCCGGAAAAGCGCGAGGATGCGCCGCCGATCGGGTGAGTGCAGGGCTATGGCTGGGCTATGGGCGCGGCTTTAAGCGCGCGCCCGCTCAGGCTGCGGGCGCTTCGCCGCCTTCTACGCGCGTCTGGCGGAGGTCCGTCTGAGCGTCGGCTTCGTCGATCGCCCGCAACAAGTCCTCGAACTTCTGGTCATCGGAAACGGGGAAGCAGCGCCTGAAGCCGCTCCCCAATCTCTCCAGGTCGCGCGTGGTCAACAGACCAACGGCGACGATCCGGTCCTGCGCCAATACTCCAACTCCGGCGAAAAATCTCTCCACGTCCCAACGTGGGTTAGCTCGGTTTGTGCCAACCGTTACGCTTTGTTGCTGTGAAATGACGATTCCGGCCGGGTTCAGCGCTTGAGAATGTCCAGCGCCGCGGCGGTCATCGCCTCGGTCGCGGTGCCCACCACCGCCTCGGCATCGGGGGCCCAGAAGGCGCTGTGCAGCGAGGGGAGCGGCGCCTTGCTGGCCTGCGCCGCTTCCCATTTCGCCGTCGGCACGCCCCCGACCCAGAAGATGGTGCTCTGGATCGATTGGTCGGCCAACCAGTAGCGGCTGAAATCCTCGCCGCCCATCACCGCGGGCGTGGTCGCGACGCGATCCTTGCCGAAGCGCGTGGTGAAAAGCTGGGTCAGGCGGTTCGAGAGCGGCTGGGTGTTGAAGGTGGAGGGGGTGAATTCATCCTTCACGGTCACCACCGGCATGCGGTCCTCGGGCATGCCCGCCGCGATCGCCTCCCCCTTGGCGATGCGGGCGATGCCGTCGAGCAGCTGCTTGCGGACCTCGGGTGTGAAAGAGCGTACGGTGAGCTGCATCGCCACTTCGCTGCCGATGATGTTGTGCTTCGACCCGCCATGGATCGAGCCGACGGTGACCACGGCGGACTGCTGCGGATCGATTTCGCGGCTGACCAGGGTTTGCAGCGCGCCGACAATGCGGGCGGCGAGGACGACGGGGTCCTTGGTGGTCTGGGGATAGGCGCCATGGCCGCCGACGCCCTTCACCAGAATGTCGACCGAGTCGACATTGGCGAGCGCATAGCCCGGCGTGATGCCGATCTGGCCGGCGGGCTGGCTGGCGCTGTCGTGAAAGGCGATGGCGAATTGCGGCTTGGGGAAGCGGGTGTAGAGCCCGTCGTCCAGCATCATCCGCGCACCCATGCCGCGCTCCTCGGCGGGCTGGGCGACCATCACCACCGTGCCCTTCCACTGCGCCTTCATGGCGGACAGGTTGCGCAGCGTGCCGATCCAGCTCGCCATGTGCGTGTCGTGGCCGCAGGCGTGCATGAC
Source organism: Sphingomonas sp. IC-56 (assembly GCF_021043375.1). Taxonomy (GTDB): domain Bacteria; phylum Pseudomonadota; class Alphaproteobacteria; order Sphingomonadales; family Sphingomonadaceae; genus Sphingomonas. The sequence goes on along the minus strand of NZ_JAJNDV010000001.1, from coordinate 596,899 downwards.
GCCGGTTTCCTGGCCCTCTTCGGTGGTGGCGCGAACCTTGGACGCGAAGGGCAGGCCGGTGTCCTCGGTGACCGGCAGCCCGTCCATGTCGGCGCGGATCAGCAGCACGGGGCCGGGACCGTTCCTGAGCACGGCGACGACGCCGGTGCCGCCGACCTTCTCGGTCACTTCGAAGCCTGCCTTGCGCGCTTCGGCGGCGAGCTTGGCGGCGGATTTCACTTCGTGGAGGCTGAGTTCGGGGTTGGCGTGGAAGTCGCGGTAGAAGGTCATCAACTCGGGCATCGCCTTCTGCGTCGCGTCGTGGACCGGGTCGGCGGCCGCCGGCGCGGCGAGCGTGGCAGTGGCGGCGAGAAGGTAGCGCAGCATGAGGGTCCCCCGGGTTGTTGCCGGGAGTGTTGCGGGGGCGGTGAGGGGAGTCAAATGGCGAGCAATCCTCCCCCTCCGGGGGAGGATCATGGGGCGGGAACCAGCTCCGTCACGTCGAGCATGGGCTTGAAGCGCGGTAGGGCAGGGCCAGGCGCCATCGGCGCTCGCCGATGCGGTTCATGTAGCCGATCACGTCGACGCCGTAGGGCTGTGGGGTGCTCTGATCGCCCGGGACAGCCGCCGTCCCTCCGTCATCCCGGGCTCGACCCGGGATCCGCTTCTTCTGTCCCGCTGCCTCGAGGAGAAGCGGGACCCCGGGTCGAGCCCGGGGTGACGAGGAGAAGAACGGGTGGGTCGAACGGACGCTTAGCCGGCCGGGACCAGCTCCACGACGTCCAGCGTGGACTCAAAGCGGGGATAGGGCAGTACCAGCCGCCAGCGCTTGTCGCCGATGCGTTCGACATAGCCGATGATGTCGCGGGTGGCGTCGACGCCGTAGCGTAGCGGGGAACTCTCGTCGCCGAGCACCAGTGTGCCGAGGAACACGGCGCGTGCGTCGGTATCGGTGAAGAGCAGGCCGGTGGGACGTTGCGAGCCGGTGGCCTTATGCAGGCTCTTCACTTCGCCTTCGTCGCCGATGCGGCATTCGAACCAGGGATAGGCGGTGAAGTCGCGCATCGCCGTGCCCTGGCCGCCGAGCTTGAAGGTGCGGCAGCGATATTTGCCTGCGGGCGGGAGCGCGCCGGGCAGCGCCCGGTCGGGATCGAACAGCAAAGGTTCAGCGGCGATCGCCCTGCGGTCGGCGGCGCGCGCCTTGGGCAGCGCGACGCTCCAGGCGCGGCGCCAGTGGCGCAGGCGGTCACGGTCGGCCGGAGTCGCAATGGTCTGCCACGCCGCGCCGGTCGGCAGGCGCGTCGAGGTTGCCTCACGATACACGCTGCAGCCGGTGAGGCCGATGCCGATGGCCGCCGCGGGCAACATCCATTTGATCGCGCCAGCCACTCTGTGTTCCTTCATGCCGCCGTCCAGCCGCCGTCCATCGAATAATTGGCGCCGGTGATCGCGGCGGCTTCGTCCCTGCAGAGGAATAGCGCGAGGGCGGCGACTTGTTCCGGCAGCACGAACTGCTTGGTCGGCTGCGCGGCGAGAAGGACGTCGTTCATCACCTGCTCGCGCGTGAGGCCGCGGGCCTGCATCGTGTCGGGGATCTGGTTCTCGACCAGGGGCGTCCAGACATAGCCGGGCGAAATGCAGTTCACGGTGATGCCGTGCTGCGCGACTTCCAGCGCGACCGTCTTGGTCAGGCCGGCGATGCCGTGCTTGGCGGCGACATAGGCGGCCTTGTTGGGGCTGGCGACAAGGCTGTGCGCGCTGGCGGTGGTGAGGATACGGCCCCAGCCGCGGCGCTTCATGCCGGGCAGTGCCGCGCGCATGAGGTGGAAGGTCGAGGACAAGTTGATCGCGATGATCGCGTCCCACTTTTCCACCGGAAACTCGTCCACCGGGGCGACATGCTGGATGCCGGCGTTGGAGATCGCGATGTCGACGCTGCCGAATTCCGCCTCCGCGCGTGCGACCATTGCCGCAATCTGATCGGGCTGCGTCATGTCGGCGGGATCGTACAGCGCGCGGGTGCCGCTGGCCGCTTCCAACTCGGTGCGCGCCTGTTCGATGGCGTCGGCGTCACCAAAGCCGTTGATCAGGACATTGGCGCCTTGCGCAGCCAGCGCCCGGGCATAGGCCAAGCCGATGCCCGAGGTGGAGCCGGTGACGATGGCGGACTTGCCTTGAAGGAACATGCGACCCCGCGTTCGGTGAAGCCACAGGTCTAGGCCCATCCGCCGCCCCCGTGCAACGCTTCGCTGGTTGGGGCATTGTTGCGAACAGCCAACGAGAGGGAATGCCGATGCGGCTCGACGATCTGGATCCGACCGAACATGCCCGTGATCTGGGGTCGGGCGGCGGCGGAGGCGGCGGTTTCGGGCTGCTGGGATTCCTGCCGCTGCTGCTCGGGCGCGGCATGGGTTGTGGCAGCATCGGGCTGATCGTGGTCGTCGGCCTGATCTATCTGGCGATGAGCGGCGGCGGCGGCTTGCTGAGCGGCGGCGGTGGCGCCCCTGCAACCCAGCAGAGCAGCAGCCGCGGCGGCGGATCGGGCGCGGCCGTGTGCAACACCGCCGAGCGGCGCTTCTCGTGCCAGGTGATGACCAGCACCGAGCAAACCTGGGACACCATCTTCCGCAGTTCGGGCCAGCGCTACCAGCCCGCGACCATCAACTTCTACACGCGCGGCGTCCAGTCGGGCTGCGGCGCAGCGTCGTCGGCAGTGGGGCCGTTCTACTGCCCCGCGGACCAGGGCGTGTATCTCGACACGAGCTTCTTCGACGAACTGGCGCAGCGCTTCGGCGCCAAGGGCGACTTCGCCCAGGCCTATGTCATCGCGCACGAAGTCGGTCACCATGTCCAGAACCTGCTGGGCACCTCGACCGAAGTATCGCGGGCGCAGGCGCGGGCATCCAAGGCCGAGGGCAACCGCCTGTCGGTGCAGCTTGAGCTTCAGGCGGATTGCTTCGCTGGCGTCTGGGCGGCGCGCAACCGCAGCCGGATGGAGCCGGGCGATATCGAGGAAGGCATGACGGCCGCAAATGCGATCGGCGACGATACCTTGCAGCGGCAGGGGCAGGGCCAGGTGGTGCCGGAAACGTTCACCCATGGCAGCTCGGCGCAGCGCATGGAGTGGCTGCGGCGTGGGCTGGAGACGGGCGATCCGGCGCAGTGCAACACGTTCGAGGCGGTGCGGTAGAGAAGTCGCCGCTCCCAGAGGTGCATCTTCCTTCTGTCACCCCGGTTCAAGGCCGGGATGACGAAGAAGGGTGGGAGGCTGCGGCCTGCGCGGCTACACTGCGCGCCATGACCGACATGCTGCAAATCCCTGGGCGTCCAGCGCTCGCTTATCATCACACCCCCGGCGCCGGGCCGACGGTGGTGTTCCTGTGCGGCTATGCGTCGGACATGAACGGCACCAAGGCGCTGGCGCTAGAGGAATGGGCGCGGCGGGAAGGGCGCGCCTTTCTGCGCTTCGACTATGCCGGGTGCGGCGAAAGCGAGGGCGCGTTCGAGGACCAGACGCTCGCCGACTGGCGCGACGATGCGCTGCGGGTGATCGACCAGGTGGTGCAGGGGCCGGTGGTGCTGGTCGGCTCTTCGATGGGCGGCTGGGTGATGCTGCTGGTTGCCAAGGCGCGTGCGGAGATGGTCAAGGCCATGGTCGGCATCGCCGCGGCGCCGGACTTCACCGACTGGGGCTTCACCGAAGCGCAGAAGATGCGCATGCTCCAGGACGGGCGACTGGAAGAGCCTTCGCTCTATTCCGACAAGCCGACGGTGACGACGCGCGGCTTCTGGGCTTCCGGGGAGGCCAATCGCGTGATGATCGGCCCCATCGCGTTCGACGGGCCGGTGCGGCTGCTCCAGGGACAGCGCGATGCCGAAGTGCCGTGGGAGCGGGCGCCGGCACTTGCGGCGCTGATCCGTTCAGACGCCGTGCATACGGTGCTGGTCAAGGATGGCGATCATCGGCTTTCGCGCGAGGGTGACATCGCGCTGATCCTCCACGCGGTTCAGGATGTGCTTGCGCTATGTTCCTCTCCCTCCTCCTGAGCCTTCAGGCCGCTGCCGAGCCGCCGCGCTATTCGGCGTGCATGGACCTGGCGAGCAGCGATCCGGCCGCCGGGGTGCTGAACGCCTCGCGCTGGCGCGTCGATGGCGGCGGCATGCTGGCGCGGCAGTGCCTGGGCGTGGCCTATGCCAATCAGGAGAAGTGGAGCGCAGCGGCAGCGGCGTTCGAGGAAGCTGCGCGCGAGGCGATGGCAGCCAAGGACGCGCGGGCGGCGAATTACTGGGCGCAATCGGGCAACGCATGGCTGGCCGCCGGGGATGCAGCGAAGGCGCGGCAGGCGATCGACGCGGCGCTGGCCGGCGGCGGGCTGACCGGGCTGGCACTGGGCGAGGCGCATCTCGATCGTGCCCGGGCGCTGGTGGCGGCGAACAACCTGGAGGGTGCGCGCGACGACATCGACAAGGCACTGGTCGATGCCAAGGAGGACCCGCTCGCGTGGCTGTTGTCCGCAACGCTGGCGCGGCGGCAGGGCGACCTGCCGCGCGCGCGCCGTGACATCAGCGAGGCGCTGAAGCGGGCGGGGAACGACGCATCGGTGCAGCTGGAGGCAGGTAATGTCGCCGCAGCCGAGCGCGACGAGGCAGGTGCGCGGGCGGCGTGGGGCCGGGCGGCCGAATTGGGGCAGGATGGGCCCGTGGCGGCGGCGGCGCGCAAAGCGCTGGAGCAGTTTAACGCTAACTAGATCCTCCCCCGGAGGGGGAGGGGGACCAGCGAAGCTGGTGGAGGGGTGTTGGCCGCGGGTGGTGTCGCTTGTGGCGCTCCCCCTCCCCGTGCCGGGGAGGTTCTGGGTTGCTTGGCGTTGGTTCGCCCCTATCTCCGGCTGCGAACCTAATCACGGAGCCTCCATGCGCTATCTCCACACCATGATCCGCGTCACCGATCCCGACGCGACGATCGCCTTCTTCAATCTGCTCGGCCTCCAGGAAGTGCGGCGGATGGAGAATCAGGCGGGTCGCTTCACGCTGATCTTCCTCGCGACCGAGGCAGACATGAACGGGCCGGGCGAGCGGGCCAAGGCCGAGGTGGAGCTGACCTATAACTGGCCGGCCGAGGATGGCAGCGCACCGGAGGTGTACACCGGCGGGCGCAATTTCGGGCACTTGGCCTATTATGTCGACGACATTTACGAGACCTGCCAGCGGCTGCAGGACGGCGGCGTGACGATCAACCGCCCGCCGCGCGACGGCAACATGGCGTTCGTGAAGACGCCCGACGGGATCTCGATCGAACTGCTCCAGGATGGCCCCGCGCTGCCGCCTGCCGAGCCCTGGGCGTCGATGCCGAACACCGGCACCTGGTAAGCGCGATGCTCGAAATCGTCCGCATTCCCGTACTCAGCGACAATTATGTGTGGCTGGTCCATGACAGCGTCTCGGGCGAGACGATGGTGGTGGACCCGGGCGAGGCCGCGCCGGTGCTGGCGGAAGCGCAGCGGCGCGGCTGGACGATCTCGGCGATCTGGAACACGCACTGGCACCCCGATCACACCGGCGGCAATGCCGAGGTCAAGGCGGCCGCCGGCGCGCCGGTGATCGCGCCCGCCGCCGAGGCCGCAAAGATCCCCACTGCCGACCGTCTGGTCGGGGAGGGCGACACGGTGCGGCTGGGCGACCATGCTGCGGCGGTGCTGGAAGTGCCCGGGCATACCGCCGGGCACATCGCCTTTCACTTCGCCGAGGATGGGGTGATATTCACCGGCGACACGCTGTTCGCGATGGGCAGCGGGCGGCTGTTCGAGGGTACTGCCGAGCAGATGTTCGGCAACATGGCTCGGCTCAAGCAGCTGCCGCCCGAGACGCTGGTCTATTGCGCGCACGAATATACCCAGTCGAACGGCCGCTATGCGCGTGTGGCGGAGCCGGACAACCAGGCGATCGTCGAGCGGATGGTGGAAGTCGACGCTCTGCGTGCCGCAGGCGAGGCGACGGTGCCCACCACCATTGCGCTCGAACTGGCGACCAATCCGTTTCTGCGCGCGCCAAGCGCGGAAATCTTCGCCGAACGGCGCGCGGCCAAGGATGCATTTCGCGGCTGAAGGGTTGTAGCATGCGAGGACTGAAGAAAGAGGTTCGCATGATCCGCCTTGCCGTTCCCGCCATGCTGTTGCTTTCGCTGGGCGCCACCAGTGCCGAAACCCAGACCCGGGCTCCGGACGGGGCGACCGCGCGGGTGGAGAGGACGCTGGCCGGGCTGACGTCTGGCGCGCCGCAGCGCTGCCTGCGCCGCGACCGCGTCACCGAGCTTCGCACCGCTGCCAAGGTCATCCTCTATGTCGGCGGCCGGGATCGCGTGTGGCGCAACGACGTGGTCGGCGAAGGCTGTGACCGCGGCCTGCGGCGCGGCGACATCGTCGTCTCGCAGAGCCTGGTCGGCGACTCCTATTGCGAAGGCGATCTGGTTCACACACGCGTGCGCACCGGCGGCTCGCTGACCGGCAGCTGCTCGCTGGGTGCGTTCACGCCCTATACCCGCAACCGATAAACACAGGAGAGGTGCCATGCGGACGATGTGGATCATGGGTGCGCTGGCACTGGCCGGCTGTACGACGAATACGGAGATGCGCGCGTCGCAGCAGGCCGAGTCGAACGCGGCGCTGACCAAGGAACTGGAAGGGCGCGTTGCCGGCGCGCCGGTGAACTGCATCGGCAACAGCACCACCACGCGGCCGATGATCATCGACGAGACCACCATCCTCTATCGCGAGGGCGGGCGCGTGTACCGCAACACGCTGCCAGCCGCCTGTCCGCGGCTGCGCCCGTACAATACCATGATCACCGAAGTGCAGGGCGGACAGCTGTGCCGCAACGACCGTTTCCGCGTGCTGGAGCCGGGGACGTCGATCCCGGGTCCTTATTGCCGGCTGGGCGAGTTCGTCCCCTACGAGCGGCGGTAGTTTAATCCTTCCCGGAATGGGGAGGGGGGCCGGCCGAAGGCTGGTGGAAGGGGACCGCCACTGGCGAACCGCTCGCGGAAAGCCCCCTCCACCACCAGCTTTCGCTGGCGGTCCCCCTCCCCGTGCCGGGGAGGAGTGGCTTACTTCACCTCCAACTGATCCAGCACAAAGGCGGTCCATTCCGCCTGCTGGCGATAGCGTTCGAACCGGCCCGACTTGCCGCCATGCCCGGCTTCCATGTTGATGCGATAGACCAGCGGATTGCTGTCGGTCTTCTTCGCGCGCAGGCGAGCGACCCATTTGGTGGGCTCATAATATTGCACCTGGCTGTCCCATAGCCCGGTCGAGACGTACATCGCCGGATAAGCCTGCGCCGCGACATTGTCGTAGGGCGAGTAGCTCAGCATGTAGTCGTAGTACTGCTTCTGAGCCGGGTTGCCCCATTCGTCGAACTCGCCGGTGGTCAGCGGGATCGAGGTGTCGAGCATGGTGGTTACCACGTCGACAAACGGCACCTGCGCGACCAGCACCTTGTAGTCCTTGGGCGCGATGTTCGCGACGCCGCCCATCAGCAGCCCGCCGGCGCTGCCGCCCATCGCGCCGACGCGATCCTTGGCGGCATAGCCGTTGGCGACAAGATGCCGCGTCACGTCGACAAAATCGGTGAAGCTGTTCTTCTTGTTGAGCATCTTGCCCTGGTCGAACCAGGCGCGGCCCATTTCCTGGCCGCCGCGGATATGCGCGATGGCATAGACCATGCCGCGGTCGAGCATGCTGGGCAGCGCGGACTGAAAGGCAGGGTCGGACGAATAGCCATAGCTGCCATAGGCGTACTGGAAGAGCGCGGCGGTGCCGTCCTTCTTGAAGCCTTTGGCGTGCACCAGGCTGACCGGGATCTTCGTGCCGTCGCGCGCGGTCGCCCACACTCGCTCGGTGACGTATTTCGATGCGTCATAGCCCGGCACCGGCTGAACCTTGAGCACGCGGCGCTCGCCGGTCTTGTAGTTCACTTCGTACGTCGTGTTCGGCGTCACCAGCGAGTCATAGGTGTAGCGCAGCCAGTCGCTGTCCGGCTCCTCGTTGGTGCCCAGCGTCATCGCAAAGGCCGGCTCGTCGCTGGCCACCGCCTCGCTCTTCCCGCCGGGCTGAAGCACGCGGACGCGCTTGTTGCCGCCGGCGCGTTCCTCGATCGCCAGGAAGTTGTTGAAGGGCTGGAAATTCTCGATGAACACGATGTCGCTGGTGGGGACCAGGTCCTGCCACATCGCGCGGCCATGGCTGGCATGCGCTTCGTTCACCGTCATCAGCCGATAGTTCGGCGCCTGCCAGTTGGTGCGGATGATCCAGCGGTCGCCGAGATGGTCGGCCTGGTAGAGGAACTCGCGCTCACGCGGGGCAATCACCTGAAACGCGGCGGGGTTGGTGGTGGGCGCACAACGCTGTTCGTCGCTCGCAGTGCTGTGCAGGTAAATGCAGACGAAGCGGTCGGACGAGGTCGTGCCTATCCCCATGTAGAAGGTCTCGTCCTTCTCCTCATAGAGCAGCTTGTCGGCTGAGGCGGGGGTGCCGAGCACGTGTGCCTTCACCCGCTTGCCGAGCAGGGTGGTCGGGTCCTTCTCGACATAGAGGATCGTCTTGTTGTCGGCGCCCCAGGCGAAGCCGGGCTCCACGTTCGGGATGCTGTCGGAAAGCATCTTACCGGTGGCGAGATCCTTGATCTTCAGCACATATTGGCGGCGGCCGACCACATCCTCGCCAAAGGCGAGCAACTGGTTGTTGGGGCTGACCCGCGTGCCCGCGGTCGAGAAGAAGCTGTGCCCCTTGGCCATGGCCGGCTGGTCGAGCAGCACCTCTTCGGGCCCGGTCATGCTGCCCTTGCGGCGGGCGATCACCGGATAGTCGGCACCGGTGGCGAAGCGGGTGTAGTAGTAGTATCCGCGGCGCAGATAGGGGACCGAGCTGTCGTCCTGCTTGATGCGGCCGACAATCTCTCCGTACAGCTTTTCAGCGATCGGCTTCTGCGCCGCCAGCATCGCGTCGGCATAGGCGTTCTCGGCATTGAGATACGCCAGCATCTCCGGGTTCTTCCGCGTGTCGTCGCGCAGCCAGTAATATTCGTCGTTGCGGGTGGCGCCGAACGGCGCCTTGACCTGGTACGGCTTGGTGGCGGCGACCGGCGGCTTGGGCGCGTTTTGCGCCAGCGCGGCAGGCGCGGTCGTGGAAAGAAGGGCCGCAGCGGCCAGCAGCTTGGTCATGGAATTCCCCCGAAAACGCGAATCGCGATTGGAGGAGTGTGCCAAAGCCTTAGCCCAGTGGGTAGAGTGCTCCGGCGACCCAGCGCAGTTCGGCGCGCAGTACGCCCCAGGCACGGGCGGCGGCGCGGCTGTCCATGATCTCGATGCCGATGCCGCGGGCGGCAAGCGCCTTGGTGAGGGCGACGGGCGGGCGGACCAGACGATCGCCGGTGCCGAGCAGGATGAACTCGGGCTGGGGGTCGAGCGCCAGGGCCGGGGCGAGGTCCGCCTCGGTCAACTCGGCGATGGGCGGGGGCGCCCAGCCATCGGCGCGCTGGGGCGTGATGGCGAGGCCTTCGTATACATTCTCGTCGACGCGGAAACCGCGCCCCGAGAAGCCGGAGATCACCGGCCCATCGGCGCTGCGGCGTTCCATTTTCATCCTTCGCGCGGTCCGACGCGTTCGGCGTTGGAGGCGACGCCCGGCTTCTCGTCGCGCGGGCCGGGCTTGAGGCCCAGCGTGATGAGCAGAGACGAGGACACGTAAATCGAAGAATAGGTACCGACGACCACACCCAGCATCATCGCCGCGGTGAAGCTGCGCAACACATGGCCGCCGAAGATCAGCAGCGAGGCGAGCGCGAGCAGGATGGTGAGCGAGGTCATCACCGTGCGCGGCAGGGTCTCGTTGACCGACAGATCGATCAATTCGGCCATGCCCATCTTGCGGTACTTGCGCATATTCTCACGAATACGATCGTCGATCACCATCTTGTCGTTGATCGAATAGCCGATGATCGTCAGCACCGCCGCGACGATGTTCAAGTCGAACACCATCCAGGTGAGCGCGAAGAAGCCCAGCGTCATCAGCACGTCGTGGATGATGGCCACGGCCGTCGACACGCCGAACTGCCATTCGTAGCGCAGCCACGAGAAGATCGCGATGCCGATGATGGCAAGCAGCACGGCGAGCACGCCGTTGCGGATCAGCTCGTCCGACACCTTGCCCGACACGGTGGAGTAGTTGGAGAAGGTCGCGCCGGGGAACTTGGCCGCCAGCTCGGTCTTCACCCGCTCCACCATCTGGTCGACCGCGTCCGGAGCGTTAGAAGCCGGCAGCGGCATGCGGATGGTGACCGTGTTCTTGCCGCCCAGCTGCTGGAGCGTCGCTTCGCCCAGGCCCAGGCCGTTCACCGTGGAGCGGACCTCGTCGAGCTGGGGCGGCGTGGCGAACTTTTCCTCGATCGATACGCCGCCGACAAAGTCGACGCCCATGTTGAGGCCGCGGATGCCCACGATCGCCACTGCGGCGATGGTGAGCAGCAGCGTGATCGCGAAGGCGATGTGGCGGATGCGCACGAACTGGATGTTCGTGTTGTCCGGGATGATCTTGAGGAGCCGCATGGGATGCGTCCTTAAATGTTGATTTCGGTCGGCCGGTTACGGCGCAGCCAAAGCGTGACGAGCATGCGGGTAAAGACCACGGCGGTGAACACCGAGCTGGCGATACCAATCAGCAGCACCACCGCGAAGCCGCGAACCGGGCCGGAACCCAGGATCAGCATGATCACGCCGGCAATGGCGTGCGTCACGTTCGCTTCGAAGATCGTGCGGCTGGCTTCCTTGTAGCCCAGTTCCACCGACTGCATGATGCTGCGGCCGCGGCGGCGTTCCTCGCGGATACGCTCGTTGATCAGCACGTTGGCGTCGACCGCGGTACCGATGGTCAGCACGAAGCCGGCAATGCCCGGCAGCGTCAGCGTGGCGTTGAGCATGCCCATGACCGCCAGGATCATCAGGACGTTCAGCGTGACCGCGAAGGTCGCGTAGATGCCGAAGCGGCCATAGGTCAGCACCATGAAGGCGATGACCGCGACGATCGCGATGATCGATGCGGTGATGCCGGCGCGGATCGAGTCGGCACCCAGTTCAGGGCTGACGGTCGACTCCTGCACGACCTTCAGGTCGACGGGCAGCTTGCCCGAGCGCAGCGAAATGGCGAGCTGGTTGGCGCTCTCCACGGTGAAGCCGCCGTTGATGACGGCGCTGCCGCCCAGGATCGGTTCGTTGATGCGCGGGGCGGAAATGACGACATTGTCGACGACGATGGCGAAAGGCTTGCCGCTGTTTTCCTGCGTCACCTTGGCGAAGCGGCGCGAGCCGGCGCCGTCGAGCTGCAGCGTAACGCCCGGGGCGCCGCTCTGCGGGTCGAAGGACTGGCTGGCATCGACCAGCATGTCGCCGGTGATCATCGCGGTGCGCTGCACGGCGATGGGGCCGCCGCCTTCGGCATAGGGGAGGACGATCGAGCCCGCCGGCGCGACGCCGCGGGCCAAGTCTGCCGGATTGGCAGTGGTGTCGACCAGGTGGAAGGCGAGCTTGGCCGTCTTGCCGAGCAGGTTCTTGAGTGCGGTCGGATCCTGGAGACCCGGGACCTGGACGACGATGCGGTTGCCGCCTTCGCGCACCACGGTCGGCTCCAGCGTGCCGAGCGCGTTGATGCGGCGATCGACGACTTCGCGTGCGTCGTTCATCGCGGTTTCGATTGCCTGGTTCACGCCCGCCGTGGTGGGGGTGAGCACGAAGCGCGACGAGTCGATGACGGCGATGTCCCAGTCGCGCTGGCCAGTCGTTCCCACGCCGCTGGTCAGCGGCAGCAGCTTTTCACGCGCGGCGTCGACCTTGGACGAGTCGCGGACCATGAAGCTGAGCTTCCCGCCCTGAACCGAGATGTCGCCGATCTCGATACGCGGATCGCGGCGCATTTCGCTGCGGACCTGCTCGCGCATCTGTTCGAGACGGGACTGGGCCACGTCCTTAGTCTCGGCTTCCAGCAGCAGATAGCTGCCGCCGGCGAGGTCGAGACCCAGGTTGATCGCTGGCTTGGGAATCCACGAGGGCCAGGTTTCGCGCACATTCTTGGGCACGAAGCTCGGCACGGCGAGGAGGACCATGACCGCCAGGAAGGCGGAGATGGTCAGCACTTTCCAGCGCGGGAAATCCAGCATCAGTCGTTCGCGGGCTTGCCGCCCAGCGGGCGGACTTCGGCGATGCTGCCCTTGAGCGAGCGCACCTTCATGCCCGGGGCGAGCTCGACTTCGACTTCGCCTTCCTCGACGCGGGTGACCTTGCCGATCAGCCCGCCGCCGGTGACGACGGTGTCGCCCTTCTTCACGGCTTGGATCGAGTCCTGAAGCGACTTCATCCGCTTTTGCTGCGGACGGATCATCAGGAAGTAGAAGACGACAAAGATCAGGACGAGCGGCAGGAGCGACACGATCGCGCCTGCGGTCCCGCCGCCCTGGGCTGCCGCGCCTGCGGCCTGTGCATATGCTGGAGTGGCGAACATGGTTTCCGGATGCCAAAAATGGGGGGCGAAGACCGCCCCTTTGAAGCCGCGGGCGCTAACATGCGTGCTGGTTGCGTGCAACTATTGTCACGGACGCTTGCATCGCGCGGCGAAGCGGCATAGAGGGCGCTCCCTCGGTCGGGGCGTAGCGCAGCCTGGTAGCGCATCACACTGGGGGTGTGGGGGTCGCAGGTTCGAATCCTGTCGCCCCGACCAAGAGACACTAGCAAAAGCGGTGGGTTAAGGTGGGTCTGCTGACAGCGTCAGCGGGGCCCCATCGTGCTGTCTGGCGCATGCGTAACACCGGGACCGCCGGGTGCACGATTCGCGCATCCGCCGTTCATAGCAGCGGCTGGGGCTGAAGGCGCCGGCTGCTGGGCAGCGCTGCATGATCGAGCATCGGGGAGCTTAAAGGCGAACAGGTGGCGCGGGGCCGTAGCGAAGCGCGCTCAAGCGCTTCATCTCTGCCGGGGCGATTGAGCTCGTCCAGGACCTGGGTGGGGAGAGGGGACTAGTCCCTGATCTCGGCAGTCCAGCCCCGCTCGGTCAGATCCACCTGGTCGGCCGCGAAATGCTGATCGAAGCCTGCTTCCCACGGGAATATACCCGCACGATCCGGCCACACGATCTGTAGGCAGCCGAAGGAGTCGCCGCGGTAGAACCATCGGCTCCAGCCCAGGTAATCGGCGTAATGCCGTGGTGCGACGGGGAACGCATACGCAGGCAGGTTGGAGAAGAACGCATCTGTTCGCCTGCCGAGCGGCAGGGGCTGCCCGGCCTTCGCGCGTCTGAACAGGACCCAGAACATCTCATGCGCAACCGCATCGGCGGTGCTGAAAATCATGAGTTCGGGTTGTCCCGTGTTTACGGCAAAGCCAGTGGTATAGGAGAAGCCAGGCTTCTCCGGCTCGGCCAAGGCGGCGGTGCGAAGCCAACCGTGCCGACGGATATTGTCGACGAACGACAGCTCCGCATGATCCAATCGATCAGCGTCCCAATCCAGGGTCGTGATCACGGGTGGATCGCAGGCTGCAACGTGCAATCGTGCGGTACGCGGGCCCTCATGGTTCCATGCAGCCCCAGCCGTCGGGAAGCCCTCCGTACTCAGCCGCAATCGCGGCGAGGCGCTGTTCGGTTGCCGTGATGAACGCGCACGTTGGTATCACGGCCTGTGTTGTGACCGTCACGTCGAACGGAAAGCCCGGTTTGTCATAGGGCCGTACTACCGGCGTGAGCCCTTCCGCATCGGTTCGCCGCGCGAAAGCGATTGCGCCATCGCGTGTTGGGAAGAGATGATTGAAATCCATCGGCCGCGGTTGGCCGAGCTTGTCGCCGGCTGCCGCCATCGCCCGCAGGACGTCGGCATTCTCATCGTAAAGTGACATTTTGACAGCCTGACCGGCGCGCCTTTCCTTTCGGTTAAGCTGCCGGTTCGGCCCAGTCCGTCTGCACGATCGAGAACCGCCCCCCGCAGGCGGCGCCTTTCGGCACGCCTGCGGGATCAGCGGCGGCTCAGCCTAGCCTTACTGGCAGGCCAGGCACTCGTCATAGTCGGTGCTCTCGCCCAAGTTGAACTGGGGCTTTTCGATCGTGTTGTCGGCTTCCACGCCGCCGGCAAAGCCCGCGCGCTGCACCGACTTGGAGCGCAGATAATAGAGCGACTTGATGCCCAGTTCCCAGGCGCGGAAGTGCAGCATCAGCAGGTCCCACTTCTCCACATCCGCCGGGATGAACAGGTTGAGCGACTGCGACTGGTCGATATAGGGCGTGCGGTCCGCGGCGAGTTCGAGCAGCCAGCGCTGGTCGATCTCGAAGCTGGTCTTGTAGCAGTCCTTTTCCTCCTGCGCGAGGAAGTCGAGATGCTGCACCGATCCGCCCATTTCCAGGATCGAGTGCCACACCGCTTCGGAATTCTTGCTCTTTTCGATGAGCAGCTTTTCCAGATACGGATTGCGCACTACGAACGAGCCCGACAGCGTCTTGTGGGTGTAGATGTTGGCCGGGATCGGCTCGATGCACGCGCTGGTGCCGCCGCAGATGATTGAGATCGACGCCGTCGGCGCGATCGCCATCTTGCAGGAGAAGCGCTCCATCACGCCCATGTCGGCAGCGTCGGGGCAGGGGCCGCGCTCGACCGCGAGCTGCATCGAGGCTTCGTCGACCTGGCCCTTGATCTGCTTGAACATGCGCAGGTTCCACGACTTCGCCATCGCGCCCTCGAACGGGATGCCGCGCGCCTGGAGGAAGGAGTGGAAGCCCATCACGCCCAGACCCACCGAGCGCTCGCGCGCGGCGGAATAGGCGGCCTTTTCCATGCCCGGCTCGGCACGATCGATATAGTCCTGGAGCACGTTGTCGAGGAAGCGCATCACGTCCTCGACAAAGCCCTTCTCGTCCTTCCACTGGTCCCAGGTTTCCAGGTTCAGCGAGGACAGGCAGCACACCGCGGTGCGATCGTTGCCCAGGTGATCCTTGCCCGTGGGCAGGGTGATCTCGCTGCACAGGTTCGACGTCGAGACCTTGAGCCCCAGATCGCGGTGATGCTTGGGCATGGTCGAGTTCACATGGTCGGCGAAGACGATGTAGGGCTCGCCGGTGGCCAGGCGGGTTTCGACCAGCTTCTGGAACAGCGCGCGCGCGTCGACCTTGGACCGGACGCTGCCGTCCTTGGGGCTCTTCAGCTCCCATTCGGCGCCGTCGCGCACCGCTTCCATGAAGGCGTCGGGGATCAGCACGCCATGGTGCAGATTGAGCGCCTTGCGGTTGAAGTCGCCCGAGGGTTTGCGGATCTCGAGGAACTCCTCGATTTCGGGATGGCTGACGTCGAGATAGCAGGCCGCCGAGCCGCGGCGCAGCGAGCCCTGGCTGATCGCCAGGGTGAGCGAATCCATGACGCGGACGAACGGAATGATGCCGCTGGTCTTGCCATTGAGGCCCACCGGCTCGCCGATGCCGCGGACATTGCCCCAATAGGTGCCGATGCCGCCGCCGCGCGAGGCGAGCCAAACATTCTCGTTCCAGGTGTCGACGATGCCGTTCAGGCTGTCGGGCACCGAATTGAGGAAGCAGCTGATCGGCAGGCCGCGGCCCGTGCCGCCGTTCGACAGCACCGGCGTAGCGGGCATGAACCACAGCTTGGAAATATAGTCGTAGAGCCGCTGGGCGTGCGCGGCATCGTCGGCATAGGCCGAGGCCACCCGCACGAACAGGTCCTGGAAATTCTCGCCGGGCAGCAGGTAGCGGTCCTTCAGCGTTTCCTTGCCAAATTCCGTCAGCAGCGCGTCGCGCGAATGGTCGACCTCAACCGCGTACAGGCTGGGGTTGATGGCGCGGCTGTCCCGCTCCTTGGGCGCCGCCTTGGGGGCGGCGGTGGCGGCTTCGGCGACGGTTTCGTTCACGCTGGTTTTCGTGTCCCTGAATTCCATAGACTTAGCCCCTCCATCACGCGTTTCCCGGCCCGCCGATCCGGGCAGCCAGGTGCGACTCAAGGGGCGCGATCTGCAGCCTAGGCGTGAGAACAAAACAAGTCCATCGCTCTCAGGCCAGCCCTTGGCGACGCCGTTCCTGCATATGGGCATGCAGTCGGCGCCTCACCAGCGCTAGATGCTGCTCCTTGGTGCAACCACTACAAATTGTGCCAAAGCGCCGCGGGGCACAAGCGTTAAATCGGCGGAAAGGTTCGGGCACGCGACGGGTACGGCGCCCGCACCGGCCGCGACGCATGGTCAATCCTTGGCTTTGCGAAAGGCAAGAGAACACAGGCGGAACCGAAAAAATAATGGCGTGGAGGAAGTGGGCGGCTGGACCCTCCAGAACCTTCCCGGCACGGGGAGGGGGACCGCCGCCGTCAGGCGGTGGTGGAGGGGCTGCCCCAGATCGTGTCGCTGGTGGAGGGCCCCCTCCACCATGCTGGCGCATGGTCCCCCTCCCCGTGCCGGGGAGGATTGAAACACTCATCAAATGCACCCCGTGCAACCGCTAATCTGCATCAGGCACTGGATCGAAGCAGGCGCTCCCGCTTTATGCGCCCATGGCGACAGCGACGGCACCGGCGGGGCAGCAGGAGGAATGGCAACCCGCGCCGCACGAGCGCTCCCCCATTCCCGGCTCGCCGCCCACGCCCTGGCACCCGCCCGGGCGGCGCGTGGCCTATGCGGTGGTGGCGATTCTGGTGCTGATGGCCGGCTCGCTCGGCAACGCGATCGTCGCTGCCAATCTGACGACGCTTCAAGGGTCGCTGGGGCTCTACCAGGCAGAGATACAGTGGCTGCCTACGGTCTACGTCATGACCAACATCTCGGCGAACCTGGTGCTGATCAAGTTCCGCCAGCAATATGGCATCCGCCTGTTCACGCAGATATTCCTGATCCTGTTCGTGGCCGTCACCGCCGCGCACCTCATCACCCATAACTTCGCGACCGCGGTCGCGGTGCGGGCGATCAGCGGAGTCGCCGCGGCGGCGTGCAGCACCGTCGGCTTCCTCTACATGATCCAGGTGCCGACCCCGGCGCACCGGCTGAAGGGCATCGTCTTCGCCATCACCCTGCCGCAGACGGCGATCCCGCTTGCCCGGCTGTTCCCCAGCGAAGCGTTCGATGCCGAACGCTGGGAGACCATGTACCTGTTCGAACTGGGCCTGGCGCTCGCCTGCCTGGCGGCGGTGCGGTTGCTGGCGCTGCCGCCGGTGCAGCGGATCAAGTCGTTCGAGAAGATGGACTTCGTCACCTTTCCCTTCTTTGCAGGTGGCATGGCGCTGCTGGTCGCGGTGCTGGGCATGGGGCGCACCTTGTGGTGGTTCGAGGCGCCGTGGATCGCGCCGGCGCTGATCGGCGCGGCGATCCTGCTGCCGATCGCCTTCTTCATCGAGCACAACCGCCGCAACCCGCTGCTCAACACGCGCTGGCTGGCGAGCGGCGACATCCTCCGCTTCGCGCTCGTGTCGATCCTGGTGCGGGTGGTACTGTCCGAACAAAGCCTCGGCGCTTCCGGCCTGCTCACGGTGGTGGGCATGGGGCCGGAGCAGATCCGCACGCTCTACCTCGTGATCCTGCTGGGCACGGTGGCGGGCGCGATTGTCAGCGCCTGGACGATCGATCCGACCTTCCTTGGGCGGCCGATTCTGATTTCCCTGGCGCTGATCTGCGTCGGGGCCTTGCTCGATTCGAACTCGACCAATCTCACCCGGCCGCACGACATGTATGTCAGCCAGGCGCTGTTGGGGTTCGCCGCCGCGCTGTTCATCGGCCCGGCGATGATGGTCGGGCTCACCCGCGCCCTGGCCCACGGCCCTACGCACTTCGTCAGCTTCTTCGCGCTGTTCAGCATCACCCAGAGCATCGGCAGCCTGTTCGGCTCCGCGATGCTCGGCACCTTTCAGGTGGTGCGTGAGCGCGTGCACAGCGCGGACATCGCCGCGAACCTGGTCGCCGCCGACCCCCAGATCGTCCAGCGGCTTCAGCAGAATGCCGGGGCCTATGGCCGCGTGCTGGTGGACCCGGCGCTGCGGCAGGCGGAAGGCGCGGCAATATTGGCGCAACAAGCAAGTCGTGAAGCGAACATCCTGGCCTATAACGATGTTTTCCTGCTGATCGCGGCGATCGCGGCGGGGACCATCATCTGGGCCTCGGCACATATCATGCGGGTGCGGCGGGAAAACCTCGCCAAGGCCGCTGCACAGGCAGGAGCGAATTGATGGCTGAACGGGCGCCGCCCTCCACGGAAGCAGAACCGGTGGACCAGGCGACTGCCGCCACGACAGAGGGCGGCGATCCGCCGCCTGCGCCCGCCGCGCGCCGCTGGCATCCGCCACGCCCGGGCGCCGGCTCGCTGATCATTGCGGGCGTGATCCTGCTCGCGGCGGCGATCGCGATCCTGATGGCGCTGCGGGCAGGGCCGTTCGCCACCGACGAGCAGTCGACCGAGAATGCCTATGTCCGCGGTCAGGTGACGATCATCAGCCCGCAGGTCAGCGGCTATGTCGTCGACGTGCCGGTACAGGATTTCGCCCAGGTGCGGGCAGGGGCGGTGCTCGCGCGGATCGACGACCGCATCTATCGCCAGCGTGTCGACCAGGCGCTGGCGAGCGTCGCCAACCAGCGCGCGCAGCTCGCCAATTCCACCCAGGCCGCCGCCTCGCGCGCGGCTGGCGTCGGATCGCAGGAAGCCACGGTGCAGAATGCCCGGGCGCAGTTGCTGCGGGCACAGGCCGACATGGCGCGGGTCAACGACCTGGTCCGCGACGGATCGGTGTCGCTGCGCGAGCGCGACCAGACGCTGGCCTCGCTTCGCCAGGCGCAGGCTGCCGTCAATCAGGCGCTGGCCGCGCGCACCATTGCGCAGCAGGAAGTGCGCACGGTACAGGTCGGGCGCGGCGGGCTCGAGGCCGGGGTGCAGGGCGCGCAGGCCGCGCTGCGCCTTGCCCAGATCGATCTTGCCAACACGGTGATCCGCGCGCCCGTCGACGGGCAGCTGGGCGAGGTCGGCGTGCGGCGCGGGCAATATGTCACCGCGGGCACGCAGTTGATGGCGGTGGTGCCGCGCATGTTGTGGGTCACGGCCAACTTCAAGGAAGCGCAGACCGGCAAGATGCGCCCAGGGCAGCGCGCCAGCTTCACCGTCGATGCGTTGGACGGCGCCCGGCTGACCGGCCGTGTCGAACAGCTTGCGCCCGCTGCAGGCTCGGAGTTCGCGGTGATCCGCCCGGACAATGCCACCGGTAATTTCGTGAAGGTCCCGCAGCGCATCGCGGTGCGCATCCGTATCGATCCCAACCAGCCGCTGGCCGATCGCCTGCGCCCGGGCATGTCGGTGCGCGCGCGGGTGGAGGGGCTTCAGTGAAGCGCGCGCTGATCCTTGCCTTACTGCTGGCAAGCTGCGCAGGGCCCGGACCGCGCACTGCGCCGCCCCCCGGGCCGCAGGTGCCGCAGGGCTGGCGCGAGACCGGGGGAACGGGTGTCGCCGTTCAGCCAGGCTGGTGGAACGCGTTTGGCGATCCGGTGCTGAGCGACCTGGTCGCCCGTGCGCTTGCCAACAATCCCGACATCGCCCTCGCAGCCGCGCGGATCGAGGAGGCGCGCGCGCAGGAACGGCTCGCCCGTGCCGTGCTGTCGCCCGACGTCAGCGCCGGGGCATCGGCGGCGCAGTCTCGCTCGGTCGGCGCGCTCGGTTCGCCGATCGAGCAGACTCAGGCCTCGCCGACGCTGAGCGTCGCCTATGAGCTCGACCTGTTCGGCCGCAACCGGCCTGCGCGCGAGGCCACCCGGCTGGGCACGGTCGCTGCGCAAGCCGCACGCGACGCCGCCGCCCTGACGATCGCCTCCACCACAGCCTCCAGCTACCTGACGCTGCGCGCGCTGGACTCCCGTTTGCAGGTCGCCCGCGACACACTTGCTGCACGCAGCGAAGCGCTTCGCGTTGCCCGGCGGCGTGCGGAGACCGGCTACACCTCGCGCCTGGAGCTCAACCAGGCCGAAGCCGAATATCGCGCCACCGCGCAGGTCGTGCCGCAGACCGAACTCGCTATCCGCCGATCGGAGAACGCGCTGAGCGTGCTGCTTGGCGTCGCGCCTGCGGCGATCCCGCGCGGACGGACCCTTGCCGAACTGGTGCTGCCAGCGGTGCCGGGGGGACTGCCCTCCGATCTGCTCCGCCGCCGTCCCGACATCTTCGCGGCGGAAGCGCGTATTGCGGCCAGCGATGCGCGGCTGGAATCGGCGCGCGCCCAGTTCCTGCCCCGCATCAACCTGACCGGAACCGCGGGCGTGGCGCTGTCCTCCGTTCTTGCCGACCCGATCTCGCTATTCTCGCTGGGCGGCAGCATCCTTGCGCCGATCTTCGATAGTGGGCGCCTGCGCGCGGGGGTGGAGACCGCCGCCTCGCAGCGTGACCAGGCCGCGATCCAGTACCGCACCAATGTGCTGACGGCGTTCCGCGAAGTCGAGGACGGCTTGGCGGCGGTGGATCGCCAGGCCCGGGTAGAAGCCGAGGTCCGAGCCCAGCGCGCCGCGCTGGCCGAGGCGCTGGTCCATGCCAGCAACCGCTATCGCGCCGGCTACGCCTCGTACATCGAGCAGCTGGATGCGCAGCGCGGGCTCCTCTCGGCGGACCTGACGCTGATCCAGGCGAGGCTGGACCGCCTCACTGCGCTGGTCGACCTCTACCGCGCGTTCGGCGGCGGATGGGAAGGGGCGCCGGTCCGCTAGAGGCCCTCTTGCCAATCGCAAATCACCCTGTAGCTTCAGCGCTTTAGGGGGAAGCTATGCGACACGGTACCTGGGCACTGGCAACGGCACTCGCCATCACCACACCTGCCATCGCACAGGACCTTCCGCCTTCGCTTGCCACGTTCGAAGAAAAGTCGATCGACGAATTGCAGGCGATGATGGCCTCTACGGCACACTCCAGTGCCGAGATCACCGAGCTGTATATCCAGCGCATCAAGATGCTGGACCAGCGCGGCCCCACGCTGCGGTCGGTGATCGCCATCAGTCCGAATGCGCTGGAACAAGCCCGCGCCAGCGACGCCCGGCGCAAGGCCGGCAAGCTCAAGGGGCCGCTCGACGGCGTGCCCGTGCTCATCAAGGACAATATCGAAACCCGTGAGCTTCCCACCACTGCGGGCAGCCTGGCGCTGAAGGACAATTGGACGCGCCGCGATGCGCCGCTGGTCGCGCAGCTGCGGGCACAAGGGGCGGTGATCCTGGGCAAGACCAATTTGAGCGAATGGGCCAATATCCGCTCCACCAACTCCATGAGCGGTTGGAGCGCCGTCGGTGGTCTGGTCCGGAACCCCTATGCGCTCGACCGCACCTCCTGCGGTTCCTCCAGCGGCTCTGGCGCGGCGGTTGCCGCCAGCCTGGCGCCGGTGGCGGTGGGCACCGAGACCGATGGTTCGGTGGTGTGCCCTTCGGCAATGAACGGGCTGGTGGGCCTGAAGCCCACGCTGGGGCTGGTCAGCCGTACCCGCGTCGTGCCCATCAGCCATAGCCAGGATACGCCCGGGCCGATGGCGCGCACGGTCAAGGACGCCGCGATCCTGTTTTCCGCGATGGTGGGCAGCGATGCCGAAGACGCTGCGACCAAGGATGCGGGGCGGTACCGCCGCGACTATGCCGCCGGCCTGTCCGACACGGTGCTGCGGGGGATGCGGGTGGGCGTGTGGCGCCCGCAAATGGCCGCCGACCTGGGCGCGAAGTTCGATGCGGCGCTGGAACAGCTACGGCTTGCCGGGGCGGTGCTGGTCGACGTGAAGCTGCCCGAGTTGAAAGGGCTGGGGGAAGCGGAATCGCTGGTGCTTTATACCGAGCTCAAGGCCGATCTTAACGCCTATCTCGCTACCACGCCGGCGTCGGTGAAGACCCGGACGCTGGCGGAGGTGATGGCCTTCAACACCGCCAATGCAGCGGCCGAGATGCCGTTCTTTGGCCAGGAAGGCTTTGTGCGCGCGGAGGGCACCAAGGGGTTGGCCGATCCCGAATACCTGGCGGCCCGCGCAAAGTCGCAGCGGCAGGCGAGCGTCGAGGGGATCGATGCGATGCTGAAGGCCGGTAACGTGCAGCTGCTGGTGACGCCCACCTATGGGACGCCGTGGCTCAGCGATCCGGCCCATGGCGACCAGTTCACCGGACCTTCGGCCAGCGAACTGCCGGCGGTGTCCGGTTATCCCCACCTGACGGTGCCGATGGGGCTGGTCGGTGGCCTGCCGGCGGGACTTTCGTTCATCGGAACGGCGTATTCCGAGCAGATGCTGCTGAACGCCGGCTATGCCTATGAGCAGGCCAGCCATGCTCGGGTGGTGCCGACCTACCGGCCCAGCGTGCCGGCCGATCTGGGGCCGCGCGGCAACTAGGCGGAGGCGCTCAGCCGTCGGGCGAGCCGTGCCTGCCAGAGCAGGAGCAGCGGCATTTCGACCAGCTCGATCCCGAGCCCCGCGATGTGCCCGGGCGAGGGCAAGCCGACGCTCGCCAGCGACCAAAGCCGTGCGGTACCGCCGAGGATCACCATGGCGCCGAGCATCCGCGTCCGGCCGCCCTTGTGCTCCACATTCGGGATGCAGCTGGCGAAGAGCAGCAGCATGGCCAGGAACAGCCCCGAGACATAGCGGAAGTGGCTGTCGAGATCGGCGGGGATCGCGGGCGGGTGCCCGAGGAAGCTCGGTCCGCCGATCACGCCGGCCAGCGCAGCACTGAAGGGCAGCGGCAGGGTGAGCACCATTACGGCCTGCAACAGCCGCTTTTCGGCAGGGGGGGTCACTTGGCGTCCAGTTCGAGCAATTCCTCACGCACATGGATCGCGCCCAGCGACATGCGTACTTCGATTAGGAAATAGATCAGGCACGCCATCAGCAGCACCATCGAAACCACGAATGCCGCGGCGATGACCGCGCCGACGTGCAGCGCGAACAGCCGCGACACGAACATCATGGCCACCACGAAGCAGGTCGCCAGCGCGCTGGACACGCACAGGAAGATCGCCGTGTTGATCACCGAAATGCGCCGGTTGATCAGCCGCAGCTCCATGACGTGGCGCTCATGCTCGGGCCCGGTCGAGCTGGGGTGAAGCTGCTCGAGCTTGCGTGCGCGGTCGACGATGCGGGCGAGCCGCCCGACCATGACGTTCAGGATGGCGCCGAGCCCGGCCAGCAGAAACACCGGCGCGATCGCGGTTTGGATCGTGGCGGCGACGGTCGAGAGATACGGGCTTTCCATGCGGGCAGGTTATGGCGGCGGCGAACGCCTCGCGTCAAACCTGTTGGTAACCCGCCGTGGCTATGGTGCCGGCATGACCAAGCCGATGCCGTCCGCCAGTTTCACGCGCCTGACCCCGGCGCTGGGGCTGGAGTGTGTCGACGGCCTGGCGCTCGAGATCGACCAGGTGGCGGCGGGCGCTGCGCCGAGCCACCAGTTCCTGCGGCATGGCTGGTTCGCCGCCGCGCTGGAGGCGTATGGCGGCCAGGCGCGGACGCTGATCGTCACGCGGGAAGGCGAGCGGGTGGCGACGCTGCCGCTGGTGGCAGCGGGGCCGCGCCGGCTGGGCCTGATGGCCGTGCCGGGATGTTACTGGCCCTTTCGCAGTTTTCCGATGCGAGTGGATGCTGGCGTCGAGGAAGCCGGCGCTCTGCTGGACGGACTGGCCAGCCATGCCAGGGGGCTGCGGCTGGGGCCGGTCTATGATGGCGATCCGGCGCTGGAATTGCTCAAGGCGGCGGCGCGGGCGCGCGGATGGGCGGTGCTCGACCGGTTCCTGGGGGACAGCTTCGTGTTGGACCTCGCAGCGGTGAAGGCGCAGGGGCCTTGGCCACGAAGTTCGACGCTACGCAGCAACCGATACCATGAGAAGCAGCTTGGCAGCCTGGGTGCGGTGCGCTGGGACGTGGTGTCGGGCGAGGGATGGAGCGAGGCGGCGTTCGCCGATCTGGCGGAGGTGGAACGCAAGAGCTGGATTGCGACGCGCACCGACGGGTCGGGCGCCAAGTTCATCCGCGATGGGCACGGGGCCTTCTGGCGCGCGGCGGTGCGCGATCCGGTGATCGCGCAGATGCTGTCGGCGGCGATGCTGCATGTCGATGCCGCGCCCGCGGCGTTTTCGTTCGACCTCCATGCCGGGGCGCTCAAATATGTGATCGCCAATAGCTATGATCCCGCCTTTGCCAGGCAGTCGCCGGGCAAGCTGCTCTACTATCGCAACCTGGTTCGGGCGATCGGCGATGGCGTGGCGAGCGTGGACTGGGGTGCGGGTGACAGCGGCTACAAGCAGGGCACGGGTGCGCAGCGGGGGCCGGCGATCCGCGACTGGCTGTTCATCCGACCCGGGCTGCCGGCGATGGGCGCCAACCTGCTCAAGGGGGTGTGGCGGCGCAGCGGGAACGTCGAGGCTCGTTGAAACGGAACCGATCGCGCCGCCAGGGTATGAACCAAGGTGCGGATCGCGACCTACAATGTAAACGGCGTCAATGGACGCTTGCCCGTCCTGCTACGCTGGCTGGCGGAGAGCCAGCCCGACGTGGTGTGCCTTCAGGAGTTGAAGGCGCCCGACGAGAAGTTCCCGGAAGCCGCGATCCGCGACGCGGGTTATGGCGCGGTGTGGCACGGGCAGAAGAGCTGGAACGGCGTGGCGATCCTGGCGCGGGGTTGCGATCCGGTGGAGACCCGGCGCGGGCTGCCCGGAGAGCCGGAGGATGTGCAGAGCCGCTACCTTGAGGCGGCGGTGAACGGTGTGCTGGTGGGTGGGCTATACCTGCCCAACGGCAATCCCAAGCCGGGGCCGAAGTTCGACTACAAGCTGCGCTGGTTCGAACGGCTGATCGCGCACGCCGAGACGCTGATCGGGATGGACGCGCCGGTGGTGCTGGCGGGCGATTTCAACGTGATGCCGACAGAGCTGGACGTGTACAAGCCCGAGCGCTGGGTGGACGACGCGCTGTTCGCGCCCGAAGTGCGGGAGGCCTATGCCCGGCTGCTCGGCCAGGGCTGGACCGACGCGCTGCGCACGATGCATCCGGACGAGCGCATCTACACCTTCTGGGATTATTTTCGGAACGCCTGGGGCCGCAATGCGGGGCTGCGGATCGACCATCTGCTGTGCAACGCGCCCGCTGCCAAGCGGCTGAAGACCGCGGAGGTCGACCGGTTTGTGCGGGATTGGGAAAAGACCAGCGACCATGCGCCGGTGTGGATCGAGTTAGGCGCGTGATGTGACGCCCTTTGCATTGAACACCCCGGCGGCTCAGCCGTTCGACCGCCCGGGCGATCAGGAGATGCCATGTTCTTTTTCTTCTCGCGCAGGCTGGGCTGTGCCGGGTCCATCGCAGTATCGCTGGGGCTGACATTGCTGTTGCTGTGGCTGCTCGGGTGGCTGTGACGCGACGGTTCCTCGCATGGGCGGCGTTGCCGGCCGCGTGCCTGCTCGCGGCGTGCGGAAGCGGCGAGCCCGCGCAGCCTGCGCCGGAGATCACGCAGGAAGACCGCGACTATGGCGCGGAACATCATCCGCAGCTGCTGGCGGAGTTCGGCGGCGCCTATTCAGGGTCGCAGGCGCAATATGTGCGCTCGGTCGGCGAGCGGATCGCGCACGCTGCGCAGCTGGACGGTGAATGCACCTTCACGCTCGTCAACAGCGATGTCGTCAACGCCTTCGCGGTGCCAGGGTGCTACATCTATCTCACGCGCGGGCTGATGGCGGTGGTCACCAGCGAGGCGGAGCTTGCCTCCGTGCTGGGGCATGAAGTGGGGCATATCGTGGCCGAGCATTCGCAGCGGCAGGAACAGCGTTCGGTGTGGCGCAAGCTGGGCGTGATCGCGGTCAGCCTGACCGGCTCGGAGCGGCTGACCCAGCTGGCCGGGCAGGCGGCCCAATATTTTGGACTGCGCTATTCGCGGCGCCAGGAATATCAGGCCGACGATCTGGGCGTCGGCTATCTGCGCGCTGCCGGCTATGATGTGTATGCCGCCGCCGAGATGCTCGCCGATCTTCAGCGGCAGGAGCGGTTCATGCAAGCCACCAACGGCCGCGACGCCGCGCGCAGCATACCCGAATGGGCACTGAGCCACCCGCTGACGGAGAACCGGATCGAGCGGGCGCGCGAGACTGCGCGCAAGACGGGCCTGAAGGACGACGCGCTGCCCGAGAATGCGGATGCCTTTCTCGCCCGGGTGGACGGGCTGCTGTATGGCGATGATCCCGAACAAGGCTTTGTCATCGGCCGGCGCTTCGCCCATCCGATGATGCGGATCGGGTTCGAGGCGCCGAGCGGGTTCTCGCTCACCAACAGCCCCCAGGCAGTCGGGCTCAACGGTCCGCAGGGGCTGTCCGGCGAGTTCGGTGGGGGCGCGATCCCGGCGGGCGGACTGAAGGCCTATGCCGAGGCGCTGGCCGGCAAGGTGCTGGGCGATACACCGGCGCAGGTAGAACGGGCAGCCGCCACTCGGATCAACGGATTGCCGGCGATCCTGTTGGAGATGCGAGTGGCCGTGCGCGACGGGAGCATTCCGCTGTCCATTGCCGCCTATGACGGTGGCGGCGGGGAAGCCTATCACTTCATCATCGTGTCACCGCCCGGGGATCCGCAGGCGGCGGCGGTCACGGCGCTGTTCCAGTCCTTCCGCCGGCTGACGGCACAGGAGGCGGCGACTCTGCGGCCGAGAGTCATCCGCGCGGTGCGTGTGGGGGCAGGCGACACGCCCGACACGCTGGTGCGGCGCATGGCTGACCCCGCGCCTCGCGCGCTGTTCGAGCTGTTGAACGGCCGTGACGGTGGCCGGCCGCCAAGCGCGGGCGAGTTGGTGAAGATCGTGACCTACCGGGACGCGCGGTGAACCCGAACGCGGCCCGCCGCTTTCCTTCCGAACTGTATTGATGTTGAGCTTCGAGAGCACCCCTCCCTTCCAGGGAGGGGAAACTTAGGGCTCAGCTGCCGGTGTAGCGCACCCGCCATACCGTGTTGCCGACATCGTCGGCGACGAGCAGTTGTCCGGCCCGGTCAACCGCGACCGAGACCGGCCGGCCTCGTGCCTTGCCATCCTTCAGGAAGCCCCTGACGAAGTCGACCGGGTTGCCGGCGGGGCGGGCGCCGCGGAAGGGGATGAAGGCGACCTTGTAGCCGTGCGGCTCGCTGCGGTTCCAGCTGCCATGTTCGCCGACAAAGGCACCGCCGCGGAACTGCGCAGGGAAGGTCTGCCCGGTGTAGAAGGTGAGGCCGAGTGCTGCGACGTGCGAGCCGAGCGCATAATCGGGGGCAATCGCGCGTGCCACCAGGTCTGGCCGCTGCGGGCGCACCCGCGGATCGACGTGCTGACCGTAATAGCTGTACGGCCAGCCATAGAATGCGCCCGGTCGGACCGACGTCATGTAATCCGGCACCAGGTTCGGGCCCAATTCGTCACGCTCGTTGATCACGGCCCAAAGGGTGTTGGTGCCGGGGTAGAAGGTCAGGCCGTTGGGGTTGCGCAGTCCGCTGGCGAAAACCTTCGACAGGCCGGTAGCCGGATCGACTTCCAGGATCGCGGCGCGGTTCTTCTCGGCCTCTACACCACGCTCCATTGCGTTGCTGTTCGAGCCGACGCTGACATAAAGCCGCGTGCCGTCGGGACTGGCGGCCAGGCTCTTGGTCCAGTGGTGATTGATCGGGCCGGCGGGCAGGTCGACTACCTTCACCGCCGGCGCGGTGATCCGGGTTTCGCCCGGCGTGAAGGGGTAGCGCACGATCGCGTCGGTATTGGCGACGTACAAGGCGTTGCCGATCATGGTGATGCCGAACGGCGCGTTCAGGCGATCGATCAGCACGGAGCGACCGTCTGGGCGGCCATCGCCATTGGCGTCGCGGATCAGCGTGATGCGGTTGCTCGGGCCCGGTGCCTGGCCGCTCTTGGACTGGCCGTGCGCGCGCGCCATGACCCAGTCGCGGATCGGATCCTTGGGCCGCTGAACGGGCTCGCTGTTCTCGTTCCTGGATTCCACCACCAGAACGTCGCCGTTGGGCAATGGGAGGATGTTCCGCGGGTTGGACAAGCCGGTGGCGATCGCTTCGATACTGAAGCCGGCGGGGACGCTGGGCGTCTCTCCAGATTTCCAGCCGACGGTTTCATAGACGCCGACATCGGCGATCAGTTGCTCATGCGGCTCGGGAAGCAGGGGCGTCGCCCCATATTGCTTGGCTTCATCGAACGTGTCGCCGCCGCCACAGGCGGCGAGCGGCAGGAACGCGAAGGCGGCGGCGATCCGAATGTTCATCGCCGATCTCCCCGATTGGCCGTTTGCCAGAACCATCCGGCGAGCAGGCTGAGCACCACCGCGATGATCGACAGCGTCAGCCCCGTCGGAACCACGGCGGTCCAGCCGTCGCGGGCATGGATGAAGGAATTGAAGACCTCGACCACCCAGGCGGCGAGCAGCAAAATGAAGTGGAGCAGGAGGGCTCGGCTGCGCCCGCGCCCGGCGCGGAAAAGCTCCAGGATCAGGATCACGCCGGCAAAGCCGCCGCCGATGAGCCCGGCAAGAAGCAGCCAGCTCGAGAAGTCGATCCACATCATCTCGGGCGAGCCCGTATAAGCGATGTCCGTGATCAGCGCGCCGATGAAGCACACTATGGGGATCGGCAGCAGGGCGGTGTAGATCGGGTGCCCGGCTATCGCCAGCCAGTCACGACCATTCAAACGGGTGCCTTGCGCCATATCCACCTCTTGGTCAGATGCGGGGCTCTACGGGTGAGGAACCTGGTTGTTCCGCAGGGCCCGATCGCGCCGCGATGCATTTCGCGTGCGGAGGCGCTATCGAGCGCGGCATGGCTAAGAAGAAGCGTTACCTGACCGCGACCATGCCCGATGGCTATGTGAAGACGATCGGACCGACCTCCGCGCCCTTTACGCACTATTGGCGGATCGTCGCGTATCTCAGCAACGGCAAGACCGAAGTGTTCTGGGGGCATGCCAAGTCGCTGAAGGAAGCGCTGGGCAAGAAGGCGGCGACCGGCGAGGCCGCCCGTCAGCGGGCCTGGGAGCGGTTCGATTTCGAAGTGGTCGAACTCACCGAAACGCAGGGCTGAACCCCGGCGCTGCGGTTACCGGCGGTTCTTCCGCAGGATGCCGACGACGATCAGCAGGAAGGCGGCGAGGCGGCCCAGATATACCCAGGCGCGATACTCGTCGGACACGCTTTCGAGCGACAGGACCAGCTGGCTGATGCCCAGGAGCAGGAACGCCGCCGCGAAACACAGAAACAGCCCGTCGCGCGTGTCGCGCCAGAAGCGCAGGAAGAACAGCGCGGCGATGGCGAACCCGGCCGTCACCATTCCGGCGAGGATGTTGGCCAGGATCACGCGTCGTCCTCCAGATCCCAGATGAAGCCGAACAACAGGACCGCAACCGCCGCCAGCGACAGCAGCAGGCGCACGAGCCGGAAGTCGATCCAGGCGATCAGCAGCATGTCGATGACCAGGAACAGGTTGTTGACCGCCAGCAGCGCGAAACAGGCGGTGCTCCAGAGCAGCAGCCGCGCGCCGCTGACGCGGTAGCTGCGGCCAAGCAGCACGGCGCACAGCGCACTGGTGGCGAAACAGAGCAGATAGACCACGGCCGGGAAGATCGTGGCCATGCTCAATCCCTCCGCAGCTTGAAGGCGTCGGCGAACTGGCTGACCGAGGACGATCCGGCGGACACGATCATGCGGCGCACCGAGTCCGGGCGCTGCGCGTAGAGTTCTTCGGCAGCGGTGGCGAGGCGGTCCACCTGCTCGTTTACGGGGCAATAACGGATGGCGTCGGGCGTTTCCCGGACCAGCAGTCCAGCCGCAACGAGCGCGTCCGCACTCTGCGATACGACGAGGTCGCTGCTACGCATCGCGACGACCAGTTCGGCAAATCGCCAGGCGCGGTCCTGGTGCTTCCGAAGGAAACACAGCAACTCCAGCGACCACACCGAGCGAAAGGTGGATCGGATGAAACTGGAAACTTCTTGCTTGGCCGGCATGCCTCGGGCCGTCTCCCACCACGATCTCCCCCGTCCCCGGGAGGTTCCTAGCGCCTGCCGTCGATGCTGCAACCTTTTCAGGTCAAACCGTCGTTCACTTCCCCTAAATTCAAGGGCCTGCTATATATTCCTGCTTGGGGCAGGGGCCATGGATCGCCTCTGAACAACCCGAGCCGCAATGGAGAGTGATTCGTGAACGTTGAACCGGCCCGGGACGCACTTGATCGCCGTCAGCTCGTGGCCGCGCTTCGCAGCTTGCGGCGCGGCGACTTCTCGGTGCGTCTTCCTGAAGATCTGCCCGGCGTGGATGGCGAGATCGCGGCGCTGTTCAACGAAGTCGTGACGCTTGAAAACGACATGACCGACGAGTTCGACCGGCTGTCGCGCGTGGTCGGCAAGGAAGGCAAGATCACCCAGCGCGGCCATGTTCGTGGCGCGACCGGCGGCTGGGAGACCAAGCTGCGCGCCGTGAATGAACTGATCGACGACATGGTCCAGCCGACCGCAGAAGTCAGCCGCGTGATCGGCGCGGTGGCGAAGGGCGACCTGTCGCAGTCGATGACCGTCGAGATCGACGGCCGGCCGCTGCGCGGCGAGTTCCTGCGCATCGGCAAGGTGGTGAACACCATGGTCGAGCAGCTCGCCTCCTTCGCGTCGGAAGTGACCCGCGTGGCGCGCGAAGTGGGTACCGAGGGCAAGCTGGGCGGCCAGGCGACCGTGAAGGGCGTCGCCGGCACCTGGAAGGATCTGACCGACAACGTCAACGCGATGGCGACCAACCTGACGGGGCAGGTCCGCAACATCGCCGAAGTGACCACCGCCGTGGCCTCGGGCGACTTGTCCAAGAAGATCACCGTGGAAGTGAAGGGCGAGATCCTGGAGCTCAAGAACACCATCAACACCATGGTGGACCAGCTCAACTCCTTCGCCTCGGAAGTGACCCGCGTGGCCCGCGAAGTGGGTACCGAGGGCAAGCTGGGCGGCCAGGCGCGCGTGGAAGGCGTCGCCGGCACCTGGAAGGATCTGACCGACAATGTGAACCTGATGGCCGACAATCTGACCGGCCAGGTCCGCAACATCGCCGAAGTGACCACCGCCGTGGCGTCGGGCGATTTGTCCAAGAAGATCACGGTGGACGTGAAGGGCGAGATCCTGGAGCTGAAGAACACCATCAACGTGATGGTGGATCAGCTGAACGGCTTCGCCTCGGAAGTGACCCGCGTGGCGCGCGAAGTGGGTACCGAGGGCAAGCTGGGTGGTCAGGCGCAGGTGCCCGGCGTCGCCGGCACGTGGAAGGATCTGACCGACAACGTGAACCTGATGGCGGACAATCTGACCGGCCAGGTGCGTAACATCGCCGAAGTGACCACCGCCGTGGCCTCGGGCGATCTTTCCAAGAAAATCACGGTGGACGTGAAGGGCGAGATCCTGGAGCTGAAGAACACCATCAACGTGATGGTGGATCAGCTCAACGGCTTCGCGTCGGAAGTGACGCGCGTGGCGCGTGAAGTGGGTACCGAGGGCAAGCTCGGCGGCCAGGCGCAGGTGCCCGGCGTCGCCGGCACCTGGAAGGATCTGACCGACAACGTCAACCTGATGGCCGCGAACCTCACCGGCCAGGTGCGTAACATCGCCGACGTGACCACCGCCGTCGCCAAGGGCGATCTTTCCAAGAAGATCACCGTGGAAGTGCGCGGCGAGATCCTGGAGCTGAAGAACACCATCAACGTGATGGTGGACCAGTTGAACGGCTTCGCCTCGGAAGTGACCCGCGTGGCCCGCGAAGTGGGCTCCGAAGGCAAGCTCGGCGGCCAGGCCCAGGTGGAGGGCGTCGCCGGCACGTGGAAGGATCTGACCGACAATGTGAACCTGATGGCCGGCAACCTCACCGGCCAGGTTCGCAACATCGCCGAGGTGACCACCGCCGTGGCGCGGGGCGACTTGTCCAAGAAGATCACGGTGGACGTGAAGGGCGAGATTCTGGAGCTGAAGAACACCATCAACGTGATGGTGGATCAGCTCAACGGCTTCGCCTCGGAAGTGACCCGCGTGGCCCGCGAAGTGGGTTCGGACGGAAAGCTAGGCGGCCAGGCGCAAGTGCCCGGCGTCGGCGGCACGTGGAAGGATCTGACCGACAATGTGAACGCGATGGCCGCGAACCTTACCGGCCAAGTGCGTAACATCGCCGAAGTGACGACCGCGGTGGCAAAGGGCGACTTGTCCAAGAAGATCACCGTGGACGTGAAGGGCGAAATCCTGGAGCTCAAGAACACCATCAACACGATGGTGGATCAGCTGAACGGCTTCGCGTCGGAAGTGACTCGCGTGGCCCGCGAAGTGGGTACCGAGGGTAAGCTGGGCGGTCAGGCGCAGGTGCGCGGCGTCGCCGGCACCTGGGCGGATCTCACCGACAATGTGAACCTGATGGCGGCCAACCTGACCGGTCAGGTCCGCAACATTGCCGAAGTGACGACCGCGGTGGCGAAGGGCGACTTGTCCAAGAAGATCACCGTGGACGTAAAGGGCGAGATCCTAGAGCTGAAGAACACCATCAACACGATGGTGGACCAGCTGAACGGCTTCGCCTCGGAAGTGACCCGCGTGGCGCGCGAAGTGGGCACGGAGGGTAAGCTCGGCGGCCAGGCGCAGGTGCCGGGCGTGGGCGGTACCTGGAAGGATCTGACCGACAACGTCAACCTGATGGCGACCAACCTCACCAACCAGGTGCGCGGCATCGCCGACGTGGTGACCGCGGTGGCGCAGGGTAACCTCAAGCGCAAGCTGACCGTGGACGCCAAGGGCGAGATCGCCGCGCTGGCCGAAACGATCAACTTCATGATCGATACGCTGTCGACCTTCGGCGACCAGGTGACCAACATGGCCCGCGAAGTGGGTATCGAGGGGCGGCTGGGCGGCCAGGCTCGCGTGCCCGGCGCCGCCGGCCTGTGGCGCGATCTTACCGACAACGTGAACCAGCTCGCCGCCAACCTGACCAACCAGGTGCGCTCGATCGCCGACGTGGCGACCGCCGTCACCAAGGGCGATCTTACCCGCTCGATCGCGGTGGAAGCCTCGGGCGAAATGGCCGCGCTCAAGGACAACATCAACGAGATGATCCGCAACCTCAAGGAACAGACCTTGAAGAATGCGGAGCAGGATTGGCTCAAGACCAACCTGGCGCGCTTCAGCCGCATGCTCCAGGGCGAGCGCGATCTGTCGACCGTCTCGAACCTCATCATGTCCGAGCTCGCGCCGCTGGTGAACGCGCAATATGGCGTGTTCTACGTCACCGCGCGTGAGGGCGACGAGACCACGCTCCAGCTCGCCGCCAGCTACGGCGCGGAGAGCAAGGACCAGCTCAAGTCCAAGTTCGCCCTTCGCGAAGGGCTGGTCGGCCAGGCCGCCGCCGACAAGAGGCCGATCC
Organism: Sphingomonas sp. IC-56; assembly: GCF_021043375.1. Taxonomy (GTDB): domain Bacteria; phylum Pseudomonadota; class Alphaproteobacteria; order Sphingomonadales; family Sphingomonadaceae; genus Sphingomonas. The sequence continues at coordinate 563,495 of NZ_JAJNDV010000001.1, read as the reverse complement.
TGCTCGAAAACGTGCCCGGCGACTTCCTGCGCATCGGTTCGGGCCTGGGCCATGCCGCCCCGGCCAACGTCACCATCCTGCCGGCGCTGTTCGAGGATGAAGTGAAGGCGGTGATCGAGCTCGCCTCCTTCAACGACTTCAACGAAACGCACCAGAGCTTCCTCGATCAGCTGATGGAATCGGTCGGCATCGTGCTCAACACGATCGCCGCCACCATGCGTACCGAGGGGCTGCTCAAGCAGTCGCAGCTGCTCACCCAGGAGCTTCAGGCCCGCCAGACCGAGCTGACCACCAAGCAGGAAGAGCTCCACAACACCAACGAGGAGCTGCAGGAAAAGGCGCAGCTGCTCGAAAACGAGAAGCGCCAGGTGGAGGCCAAGAATCTCGAAATCGAGATGGCCCGCCGCGCGCTGGAGGAAAAGGCCGAACAGCTCGCGCTCACCTCCAAGTACAAGTCCGAGTTCCTGGCGAACATGAGCCACGAGCTGCGTACCCCGCTCAACTCGCTGCTGATCCTGTCCAAGCTGCTGTCGGACAATCCACAGGGCAATCTGAACGAGAAGCAGGTTGAGTTCGCCCGCACGATCAATGGCGCGGGATCGGATCTGCTCAACCTCATAAACGACATTCTCGACTTGTCGAAGATCGAGTCGGGTACGGTTTCGATCGAGCTTGGCGAAATGCCGATGGCGGGGCTCAAGCAGCATATGGAGCGGACCTTCCGCCAGCTGGCCGCCGACAAGAATCTCGACTTCAACGTCCAGTTCGACGCGGGTCTGCCCGGCACCATCCGCACCGATGAAAAGCGCCTGCAACAGGTCGTGCTCAACCTGCTTTCCAACGCCTTCAAGTTCACGGCGAGCGGGTCGGTCACGCTGGCGGTGCGCACCGTGGCGAGCGGCTGGAGCACCAACCATGCGCTGCTCCGCAATGCCGACCGGGCGATCGCCATCGCCGTCACCGACACCGGCATCGGCATCCCGCAGGACAAGCAGAAGCTGATCTTCGAGGCGTTCCAGCAGGCCGACGGTACCACCAGCCGGAAATATGGCGGCACGGGGCTGGGCCTGTCGATCAGCCGCGAAATCGCGCGGTTGCTCGGCGGCGAGCTCCAGGTGCGCTCCAATCCGGGTGAGGGCTCGACCTTCACGCTGTTCGTGCCGCTCCAGGCGGTGGCCCCGGCGGGCGTTCCGCAGATCGGCACCACCGCGCGCTACGACAATAGCGGGGCGATGGTGCCGACCGCGCTTCCCGCCGCATTCGAGCTCTCCGACGATCGCGACGCGCTTCAGGGGGATCCGTTCGTGCTGATCGTGGAGGACGATCCCACCTTCGCCTCCATCCTGCTCGATATTGCGCGCGCTGCCGGGCTGAAGGGGATCGTGTCGACCGCCGGCGCCGGCACGCTGGCGCTGGTGCGCAAGCTTCAGCCGAATGCGATCACCCTCGATCTCGGCCTTTCCGACATCGACGGCTTCGTGCTGCTCGATCTGCTCAAGCATGACCCGCAGACCCGGCACGTGCCGATCCACGTCATCTCCGGCGCGGACAAGGTGGCCAAGGCGCTCGATCTGGGCGCCGATGGCGTGACCGAGAAGCCCGCGGACAAGGATGCGCTCGCCGCCGTCTTCCGCGATCTGGCCGAACAGGTCCGCACCGCGCCACGGGTCGTGCAGCTTGTCCCCGAACAGGCCGAGGCCCTGCACCAGGTCAGCCACGCCGTGCCCGAGCTTGCCGGCGCCAAGATCCTGATCGTCGACGACGACATCCGCAACATCTACTCGCTCACCAGCGTGCTGGAGAGCTATGGGGTAGAGGTGTCGCACGCCGAACGCGGCCGCGACGGCATCCTGATCCTCGAACAGACGCCTGGAATCGACATCGCCCTGATCGACATCATGATGCCTGAGATGGACGGGTACGAGACGATGCAGCAAATCCGTCAGCGCCCGGCGCTGGCCGACTTGCCGCTCGTCGCCGTGACGGCCAAGGCCATGAAGGGCGACCGTCAGAAGTGCCTCGACGCCGGCGCCTCCGATTACATTGCCAAGCCCGTCGATATCGACTTGCTGCTTGCCCTGCTCCGCGTGTGGATCGCCCGATCGCGCGAGGCTGCGCGAACGGTCGATCTGATCATCGCCGAGCCGAACTGAGGTAGGAATGCACGCAACCTTGTCGCCTGCACAGACGCTGGCGCTTTCCTCTGCCGAGGAAGGCCCTGTGCCGCGTGCCCGCGTGCTGCTGGTCGACGATGACGAGCGTAACCTGCTCGCCGTCTCCACTGTGCTGGAAGATGTGGCCGATGTGGTGGTCGCCAATTCGGGCGAGGAGGCGCTGCGCCAGCTGTTGAAGGGCGAGTTCGCGGTCATCCTGCTCGACGTCTACATGCCCGGCATGGACGGCTACGAAACCGCCCAGATCATCCGCTCGCGCGACCAGACCAAGCGCGTGCCGATCGTGTTCCTGTCGGCGGTGAACAAGGAAGCGCAGCACCTGATCCGCGGCTATTCGATGGGCGCGGTCGATTATGTCTTCAAGCCGGTCGACGCGACCATCCTGCGCTCGAAAGTGGCGGTGTTCGTCGACCTGTTCACCATGACCAAGGAGATTCAGCGAAAGGCGCGCCAGGAACAGGCGCTGCTGGACGCCAATCTGCGTGCCAATGCCGAACGGCTGCGGGTTGAGCAGGAGCTGCGCCGCGCGCAGCAGCGTCAGGAAGCGATCATCGAATCGCTGCCCATCGTCCTGTATCTCGAGGACGTGCACGCCAGCCCGCGCATGCCCAAGTTCGTCAGCGGCAATTTCTCGGCCGTTACCGGCTATGCGTTCGAGGAGATCGCCCGCGATCCATCGATGTGGATCGATCGGCTTCATCCCGAGGATCGCGCGCGCGTGATCGAGGCCATGGCGGGCCGGCCCTTCGGCCGGTCGCTGTCGGTCGAGTATCGCTGGCAATGCGCCGATGGTCAGTACAAGCATTTCCTCGACCAGGCCGTGCTGCTGCGCGACCCGCAGGGCAATCCGGTCGAATATGCCGGCACGCTGCTGGACGTCACCGAGCGCAAGGAGCTGGAAAGCCAGCTTACCCAGGCGCGCAAGATGGACGCGATCGGTCAGCTGACCGGCGGCATCGCCCATGACTTCAACAATCTGCTCGCCGCGGTTCTGGGCGGGCTCGGCATGATCGAGCGGCGCGTCGCGTTGACCGACGACCAGCGCAAGATCGTCGGCATGACCCGCCACGCCGCCGAGCAGGGGGCCGGGCTGGTCAAGCACCTGCTCGCCTTCGCCCGCCGGCAGAAGCTGGCGCCCGCGGTGATCGAAATCGACAAGCTGTCGGTCTCGGTGACCGATCTGCTCGCCCACACGCTGGGCGGACTGGTCGAATTGCACTGGGCACTCGAACCCGACGTATCCCCGGTGTTCGCGGATTCCGCCCAACTCGAACTCGCGCTGATGAACCTCGTCATCAACGCGCGCGACGCGATGCCGGACGGCGGCTCGATCACCGTTTCGGCGCGCAATGCCGAAATCGCCGCGGCCCAGCCGGGCGTCGATCTCGCCCCCGGCCGCTATGTCGTGCTCTCGGTCCAGGACACCGGCTGCGGCATTGAACAGCATCTGCTCGACCAGGTGCTCGAACCCTTCTTCACGACCAAGGCGGTGGGCAAGGGTACGGGGCTTGGACTCAGCATGGTCTATGGCTTCGCCCAACAGTCGGGCGGCGTGGTCCGCGTCGACAGCGAAGTGGGGAAGGGCACCTGCGTCGAGATCTGGCTGCCCGAGGGTGCGGCCCAGCAGGCGGACGTCATTCCGCTCATGGTCGAGAATTTAGGCTCGCCGCCAACGCTTAACATCCTGCTGGTCGACGATCACGACGCGGTCCGCACGACGACCGCCGCCTTGCTCGAGGATCTCGGCCACCGCGTGACGCACACCGCCGACGCGGGCTCCGCAGTGGAACTCGCGCGGCAGGATCCTCACGCGTTTGACCTGCTCATCACCGACTATGCGATGCCGCGCACCTCGGGCACCGAACTGGTGCGGCAGCTCCGCACCGTCTGCCCGGCGATCCCCGCGCTGATCATCACCGGCTATGCCGACGCGGACAAGCTGGCTGCCAGCGACTGCGCCGCGGTTCTCGAAAAGCCGTTCAGTCCCGAGCAGCTGAAAATGGCCCTTTACGGTACCACGCCGTTGCTACGGCAGGCGCAGTCGGTGGATCGGGAGGCTGTGGCTTAGGGACGATTGGCACCGCTCAGAGAGCTTGCACCAGCATCTCGCGGTTGATCTCTCGGACGGAGCGGGCGCCGCACAGCGCCATGGCGACCCGCATCTCGGCTTCGATTAGCCGCAGCATGTGCGAAACGCCTTCTTCGCCCCCGCCGGCCAAGGCATAGGCCCAGGCACGGCCCAGCAGCACCCCGTGGGCGCCAAGTGCCAGCATCTTCACGACGTCCAGGCCCGAGCGGACGCCTCCGTCCGCGAGGATGGTCAGCCGGTCACCCACGGCGTCGACAATCCCGGGCAGGACCGTGGCAGTGGCAGGGACTCCGTCGAGCTGCCGCCCGCCATGGTTGGACACGACGATGCCATCTGCCCCAAGCGCAGCGGCCTGTAGCGCGTCCTCCGGGTCGAGGATGCCCTTGATAACCAGCGGGCCGTCCCAGCTCTCACGAATGAAGTCCAGGTCGCGCCACTGGATCGACGGGTCGAAATTGTCGCGCATCCAGCCGAGGAAATCCTCCAGCCCGGTGCGGCCCGCGAGCGCCGGTGCGACATTGCCCAGATGGTGCGGCCGCCCAAACAGGCCGACATCCCAGGCCCAGCGCGGGCGCCGCATCGCCTGGCCAAGCCTGCGCAGGCCCCCGCGGAGCCCGGGGGCACCCGCAAGCCCGGACCGATAGTCCCGGTAGCGTGTGCCTGGCACCGGCATGTCCACTGTGAAGACAAGCGCCGAGCATCCCGCCTCCCGCGCCTGCGCCAGGAGATCGCGGACAAGGCCCCGGTCTCGGATCATGTAGAGCTGGAACCAGAGCGGATCGGTGCTGGCGTGGGCGACCTCGCCCAAAGGGCAGACGGACACGGTGGATAGGCAGAAGGGGACACCGGCCCTGTTCGCGGCGCGCACGGCCATGGTCTCGCCCCGCCGCGCGTTCATGCCGGCAAGGCCGATCGGTCCGAGCGCAACCGGCAGCGTCTGGCGCATGCCGAACAGGTCGGTCGAAAGGTCCAGCGCCGACACGTCGCGCAGCACGCGCTGACGCAGCGCGAGCTGCTCCAGCACGGTCACGTTGCGGCGAAGCGTCACCTCGGCATAGGCGCCGCCGTCCATATATTCGAACAGGAAGTGCGGCAGCCTCCGCCGGGCAAGCGTGCGATAGTCGAAAGCCGAGGCTGCCTTCACCATTGGGATCAGTCCGCCAGCACGCGCTGCTGCTGTTGTCCAAGCTTCTCGATGCCCAGCCGCATGACGTCGCCGCCCTTGAGGAAGAGCGGTGGCTTCTGGCCCATGCCGACGCCAGGCGGGGTGCCGGTGGAGATCACGTCTCCAGGCTGAAGCGACATGAACTGGCTGACATAGCTGACCAGGAAAGCGGGCTTGTAGACCATGGTGGCGCTGGAGCCGTCCTGGAAACGCTGGCCGTTGACCTCCAGCCACATGCCGAGGCTGCATGGATCACCGACTTCGTCCTTGGTAACGAGCCAGGGGCCGATCGGGCCGAAGGTGTCGCAGCCCTTGCCCTTGTCCCAGGTGCCATGACGTTCGAGTTGGTACTCGCGCTCCGACAGATCGTTGACGACGCAATAACCCGCGATGCATGCCTCGGCTTCTTCCTCCGAGACATATTTGGCGGTGCTGCCGATCACGACCGCCAACTCGACCTCCCAGTCGCTCTTGGTGGAGCCGCGGGGCAGGTGGACATCGTCATTGGGACCGATGATCGCGCTGGTCGCCTTGGTGAACAGGACAGGCTCAGGCGGGACGGTGGCGCCCGTTTCCGCGGCGTGATCCGAATAGTTCAGGCCGATGCAGAGGAACTTGCCCACTTGGCCAACGCATGGTCCGAGGCGCGGCTCGCCCTCGACGGGGGGCAGGCTGGCATGATCGAGCGTGGCCAGCCGGGCGAGGCTGGCGGGACTGATCGCGGCACCGGCGATGTCATCGACATGGGCGGACAAGTCGCGCAGCGCGCCGGTGGCGTCGATCAGGCCGGGCTTCTCGGCGCCGAGGGGGCCGTAGCGGACGAGCTTCATAAAGGGTCTCCTAAAGGCTGAGGCGGTAGATGCGGGCGGCATTGGCGCCGAAAACCGCGGGATGGTGGGACGCCGGTACGAGGCTGCGGGCGAGGTCGAGCCAGTCCGTATAGGAGGCGGCGAGGGTGAGCACAGGCCAATCGCTGCCCCAGATGAGCCGATCTGGCCCGAACATCTGCCATAGCATGTCGAAGGCGGGGCGGATTGCCTCCGGGTCCGCGCCGGGGGACAGTTCGGTAAGCAGGCCGGACAGCTTGCAGGCGGCGTTCGGATGCGCGGCGAGGGCCGCCATTCCGTCAGTCCAGGGTGCGAGATCGCCGAAGTCGGGCTTGGCAGCATGGTCGACGACGATCTGAAGGCTGCCGTGACGATCGGCCAGCCGCGCCAGGGCGGGGAGGTGGCAGGGGCGGATCAGCGCGTCGAGAACCAGTCCGTTGCGCTCGATCGCGAGCAGGCCGGGCGCGATCTCCAAGCGGTCGTACCAGTCGGCGGGCTGGTCCTGCACCATCGGGCGCAAGCCCTTCAGCTTAGGGTGGCGCGGGAATGTCTCTGGCCGAGTAATATCGGCCCAGCCGACCACGCCGCGCACGCGTGGGTTCGTGGCCAGGGCGAGCAGCCATGCAGTGTCAGCGGGGTGTTCCTGGGTCTGCACCAGGATCACGTCCTGCGCCGGCGTGGGCAGGTCCTCCAGGATGAAGTCGCGGTAGATCGGCTGTAGATCGGCTGTCGGCCAGGCGCAGCCATGCCGGCCCAACTGCCAGAGATGGACATGGGCGTCGATCACGCGGTCGCGCGGCGCGCCCTGAGCGCAAAGAGAACCACCACGGCGAAGCAGAGCGCGGGCACGAGCATTGCGTTCAGTATGGAACCGCTCACGTCCGAGACATAGCCCATGATCGCGGGGAAAACGGCGCCTCCGACAATTGCCATCACCAGGAGCGCCGAGGCGGACTTGGTGCGCGGTCCCAGGCCGTGAACGGACTCCGCGAAGATGGTCGGGTACATGATCGACATGAAGAAGCTGCTGGCAACCAGCGCGCCCAAGCCCATCATGCCGCCCGTCAGGGTCGCGGCAACGCACAGCAGTCCTGCCATTGCCGCAAATCCGGCGAGCAGCGGCAGCGGCGACAGTCGGCTCATCAGCGCGGCGCCGGCGAACCGCCCGACCATGAACAGCATGAGGGAAAGAGTCAGATAGCCCGCTGCTTGGTGCTCGGTGGTGCCGGGAACCGCCACTTCGGCATAGCGGATCAGGAAGCTCCAAATGCCGACCTGCGCACCGACATAGAAGAATTGAGCAGCTACGCCGGTGATCACGCGCGGGTTACGGAGAACGGAGCCGAAATCCTGCGCGGCGCCGACGCCTTCCTCCACCTCGCGTTCGGTGGCGATGGCGGGAAAGGGGGTGAAGCGGATCAGAAGCGCCCATAGCAGCACGCCCAGCCCAATGAGGAGATAGGGCATCTGCACCGCCGCAGCCTCGGTCGCGCGGAAGGTGGTGAGCGCGTCGGGGGTCATGGCTGCCATCTGCTCGGGCGTGACGGACACGCCAGACAGGATGAACCGGCTGCCAAGGACGACGCCAGCGATGGAGCCGAGCGGGTTGAACGCCTGAGCCAGGTTCAGCCGCCGTGAGGCCGTGTCTTGCGAGCCTAAGCGCGCGATCAGCGGGTTCGCGGAGGTCTCCAGAAAGGCAAGGCCGCTGGCGATCACGAACAGGGCGACAAGGAAGAAGGGATAGCTTTGCGCGCCTGCGGCCGGCCAGAACAGCAGCGCCCCCGAGGCATAGAGGCACAGGCCGAGCAGCACTGCGGCGCGGTATCCATAGGATCGCATGAACAGCGCGGCGGGGATCGCGAGGCAGAAATAGCCGAGATAGAAGGCCGACTGCACCAGCCCAGCCTGAAAATCGCCGAGCGTGAACAGCTTTTTGAAGTGCGCGATCAGCACGTCGTTGAGGTTGTTCGCGACACCCCACAGGAAGAACAATGCAACGATCAGGGCGAGGGGCAGCGGGCCGGCGACTGCGCTCCGGCGTCCTGTGTCGCTCATGCGTGGATACCCCGTCCGTCGATCCGAACCACCGGCACGAACCCGCCGGCGGGCTTTGGCGGCAGCGTCAGGTGAAGCCCCGCGCCATCCCTGCGATGGCCGACCACTCCGCCGCCTAGCAGTGTCACCTGCTCCACTTCACCCTGCCACTTGCCGCGGGCCAGGGAGGTGATGGTGATAGGACCTGTGGGCCAGGCGAGCATCGCTGCGTAGAGCGAGCCCTTGTTGGTCGTGAAGCGGATGTCCTGGGGCTTGAAGGCAGACGCGCTGTCCTCGTTCTGCATGCCCGGAGTAAGCACCGTGGGACCCTCGCCAAAGCGGCGCCAGGGCCGGGAGCCGTAGATCGCCTCGCCATTCACTGCGATCCAGCGGGCCATGTCGTCGAGGATCTTTTCTTCCTCTACGTCGATCGAGCCATCGCCGGGCTGGGGGATCGACAGCAGGAGGTTGCCGTTCTTCGACACCACGTCGGCCAGGCGCTGGATGACCATCTCTCCGCTCTTGTAGCTGCGGTCCCTCAGACGCGCGACATTATAGAACCAGTCACCGATGCAGGTGTCGGTCTGCCAGGGCTCGTCCCACAACCGGTCGGTGAAGCCTCGCTCGACATCCTGCACCACGCCGAAGCGCTCATGCGCCTTCAACTGCTTGGCGGTGATCACGACATCGATCTTGCCGTGCCACTCGATCGATCGGTTGTAATAGTCCGCCGCGGCTTCAAGCCCGACGGGGCCGAACGGAAGGCCGTAATCGTCGAAATAGACCATGTCCGGCCGGTATTTCTCGATCATGTCGGTTTGGCGGAGCAGCCAATTGGTGACGAAGCGCGTGTCGTTTGGCGGCCCATGCTCGACCCACTGGCCATTGTTCGCATCGTGCCACTTGTTCATAGCGTCGATGCTGTCGATGCCGTTGGGCATGACGGCATGGGCGCCCGTATAGAGCTCTTGAGGGTCGAGGCCGTCCCACCACTGCCCGGCGCCATCGTCCTTGCGAAGGCGGAAGGCGTCGTAGCGCTCCCCCTTGTGGGGCCCCACAGGATCATAGCCATAGGCCGGCTGGTACCAGTGCCACGCATGGGCGACATGGTTGGAGATGCCGAACTTCAGGCCAGCGCTGCGCGCCGCCTTTTTCCAGATGCCGATTACGTCCTTCTTCGGCCCGACCCGCGTGGCGTTCCAGGCGTGATAGCGGCTGTCGTAGCAGTCGAGATTGTCGTGGTGGCAGCCCAGCGACATGAAGTATTTCGCGCCGGCCTTCACGAAGCGGGCCATCAGCGCCTCTGGATCCCAGCGCTCGGCGGTCCAGAGGTTCTGGATGTCCTTCATCCCGAACTTGGAGGGATGGCCGTAAGTCCTGAGGTGGTGCTCGTACATGGGGTGCCCCTGCATGTACATGAAGCGGCCGTACCAATCGCCCTGCTCCGGCACCGATTGCGGGCCCCAGTGCGACCAGATGCCCAGCTTGGCGTCGCGGAACCAGTCGGGATAGCGGTAATTGTCGATTAGCGAGGGCCAGTTGGCCTGAACCGGGCCGCGCGCCTGACCCATGGGGCTCGCGGCGCGCGCCGCCTGCGCCATGCCGAGTGCGGCAGTGCCTGCAAGAAAGCCGCGGCGTCCAATGTGCATCGAGCGTTCCTTACTTCGCGCCGAGCGTGGCGCGGATCGCTGCCAGCGCGAGCGGCCGCATGATGGCATAGCCCTCCGGCGTCGGGTGAATGCCGTCGGTCGAAAGGCCGGCCTTCATCGCGCCGTCGGCCTGCGCCATGGCATGGTGATAGTCGACAAAGGTGAAGCCGTTCTCCGCTGCATAACCGCGCAACCAGTGGTTCATGATCGCGACCTGCGGAGCCGGCTGCTTGTCCTTGGCCCAAGGGAAGGCGCCTGCCGGCGGGATGGAGGCCAGGATGACCTTGATCCCATGTGCGCGGGCCAGTTCCGCCATGCTGCGGATATTGCCCTGGACCGTCTCCATCGTGGCAGCGCCGGTGTTGCCAGCGATGTCGTTGGTGCCGGCCATGATGTGCACCGCCTGCGGGCGAAGGTCGATTACGTCCTGACGGAAGCGCACCAGCATTTGCGGCGTGGTCTGGCCGCTGATGCCACGATCGACCAGTCCGTCCGTGAAGAAGGATCGGTCGTTGTTGATCCAATTGTCGGTGATGGAGTCGCCCATGAAGACGACACGAACCTTTTCCCTGCGAAGCGCTGCATTCTGGCTGCGATAGCGGCACAACTGGCCGAAATCGCGGGTCAGCATGTGCAGGTTCCACATCTGCCAGCCGGCGCCGTCTGACGGGGCTGCGTGCGTCGGGCAGGGGTCTGCGACGATGCCCGAGGGATCGTCGGCATGCGGGTCGCCAGGCAGCTTGGTTTGCGCAGCCGCGGGCACTGTGAAGCCGAAGAGCAACGCCGCGGAGGCTGATAATAGGTACCGTTGCGCCATTCGCTCGCTCTCCCGGCTGGACGGATCGATGTGCCGTCGCTTTTCCGTTGTGGTACCTTATGCCTGAACCTGTGCGCTAATAAAGAGGATATTCACAGGTGAACGAAAGGAGTGTTTCTGCTCCCCGCTTCATAATGCTGACGGGCGCGGATACACCAGCAGCCGAATCCAGGGGGAGCGGGCGTGAGCAAGGACGAGCAGGACAAGACCAGCGGAGTCGATCCGCGTTACCGTGCTCCCGCGCTGGAGAAAGGCTTGGACATCCTCGAGTTGCTCGCGGCCGAACCCAGGCCGATGACGCTGACGACTATCGTCAACAGCTTGGGCCGGTCGCATGGCGAGCTGTTCCGCATGGTGCAGGTGCTCGAGCATCGTGGCTATATCGAGCAGGATGGCTCGAACGACGGCTATCGGCTGACCGACCGGTTGTTCTCACTGGGCATGCAGCAGCCGCGCACGAAGAACCTGATAGAGGTTGCGCTGCCGGTGATGCGTGAGCTTGCTGCCAGCGTTTGTCAGTCCTGTCACCTGGCGCTGCACACGCGTGGCGAGATGGTGGTGGTGGCGCGGATGGAGTCCGGAGAGCAGCTCGGCTTCTCGGTTCGAGTCGGTTACCGGCGGCCGTTGATGCAGGCAGCATCAGGTGCGGTTCTCTACGCCTTTCAGCCAGACGATGTTCGGCAGCGTTGGGAGGCGTTTTTCGATCCCAAGCCCGACGCCGATGAACTCGCCGCGTTCCGGGCGCACGCTGACGGCATTCGCGAGCGGCATGTCGAGTTGACCCCGAGCAAGTTCGTGGCCGGCGTTACCGACATTTCCGCACCGGTGATGCGGGGCGGAATCGCCGCGGCGGCGCTCACGGTCCCGTACCTCAAGAAGCTGCAGGCGTCCCCCTCCGCCAAGGATACCGCTTTGCTGGTCCGCCAGGCGGCGGACCGGATCTCGGACCAGCTTGTCGAGGGGGACAGCCGCGTTTGATCCCGCGCTGCGGAGCGGCGACCTTGGTCTAGGCCGTCCACCCGCCATCGATCACGTGAATCTGCCCGGTGGTGAAGGCAGACTCGTCGGAAGCCAGGTAGAGCGCCAGCGCGGCGATTTCCTCTGCCTTGCCAACGCGGCCCATGGGCTGGCGGGCGTTGAAACTCGCCCAGGCGCCTTCATAGTCGCCCGTGTCGCGCAGGCGCTGGTGGAGCGATGGCGTATCCACCGTCCCAGGGCAGATTGCGTTGCAGCGCACGCCTTTCCCGACGAAATCGGACGCGACCGACTTGGTCAGGCCGATCACCGCTGCCTTGGAGGCGCCATAGGCAAAGCGGTTCGGCACGCCCGTGACTGAGCTGGCCACGGATGACATGTTGACGATCGAGCCGCCTCCCGCCGCGATCATCGCTGGAAGTGTCGCGCGGATCGTGCGGTACATGGCAGTGACGTTCAGGTCGAAGGAGAAGGCCCAGTCCTGCTCCGAGCAATCGAGGATGGTGCCCGCCGCGACATAGCCGGCGCAGTTGAACAAGATGTCCAGCGGCCCCGCCTCGGCAAGGACAGACTCGATCGCCTTTGAATCGAGCACGTCCAGTGCGCGATGGGCGGCGCCAAGCCCCTCCAGAAGCGCAGGGTCGCGATCCGTCGCCCAGACGGTTGCACCCTCGGCTGCGAAGATCTCAGCGGTGGCGCGTCCGATGCCTTGGCCTGCGCCGGTCACCAGCGCGGTCTTGCCTGCGAGCCGGCCCGTCATGCGGCGACCTTGGGCGCAGGCGTGGGCGCATTGGGTGCGAGCAGGGCTTCATGCCTCAGTTCGGCCCACAAGTCGGCTGGGATGTCGAATGCAACGCGGTCCATGGTTTCCTGCACTTCCTTTGCGCTTGCTAGTCCCGGAATGACACTGGCAACGGCCGGGTGGGCCATCGCAAACTGGAGCGCCGCGGCGCCCAGCGGTACGCCGTGACGTGCGCATACGGCCGCGATGCGCTGCGCGTTGTTCAGCACCTCTACCGGGGGCGGGGCGTAGTTATAGTGGCGTGCCGGTGCAGAGCCGCCAGCGAGCAGGCCCGAATTATAGGGGCCGCCGATCACGACAGCGGTGCCGGCCCGGGCACAGGTGGGGAACAGGTCATCGAGGGCGCCCTGTTCCAAAAGCGTATAGCGGCCCGCGAGCAGGATTATGTCGAGCGGCGCATGATCGAGCAGCTCCAGGCAAACTGGAATTTCGTTTACGCCGGCGCCGACCGCCCGCACCGCACCTTCATCGCGCAGCCGTTGGAGCGCGCGTAGTCCGCCGCCTTTCGTTAACTGTTCCCAATACTGCGCGTGCGCTTCGCCATGAGTGAGGCGCCCGATGTCGTGGATGTACAGGATATCAATGCGGGCGAGGCCGAGCCGCTGCAGACTGGCTTCGTGCGAGCGCAGGATGCCGTCATGGCTGTAATCGAAGCGCGCCTCGAACGGCATGGGCGTGTGGAAGCCATACCGCTCCGCGCCGGTGTCGGCGTCCGGCGCGGGGAAAAGGATGCGTCCGACCTTGGTCGATACGGTCGCCTTGCGCCCGCGGACTGCATCGCCCACGCGGCGTTCGCTGAGGCCCAGGCCATAATGGGGAGCGGTGTCGATATAGTGCAGGCCGAGGTCGAGCGCTGTGTCGAGTGTCGCGCGGGCATCGGCATCGGAGATCGCCCGGTACAGATTGCCGAGCGGAGCAGCGCCAAAGCCAAGCGCCGGTAGCTGAAAGCCCGACGTGCCGATCGGCCGCATGTCCACGCTCATTGCTCGGCCAGGCTGAAAATACGGTCCATCGGCACCCATTTCTCGCCAGCGGCGGCATGGGCCAGCGGCTTCTGAAACTTCCACATGAGGTCCTCCCATGCGGCGTTCTCCGGTGGAGGCGTGACGATGCGGGGAAAGTCGTCGGCCACTTCGGCGATCATCACCAGCCGGTCGGCCGTGCGCCAGATCTCCATCGCCTCGAAACCTTGGGCCCGTATGTGTGCCATCACTTCGGGCCAGATCGCCCCGGGGCTGTGGCGCGCCTCATATTCGGCGATCAGCGCGTCATCATCGACCAGGTCGAGCGCAAAGCAGAGGCGGCGGCTCATCGTGCGGCGAACCCTTTGGGCATGTAACTCTCCTTGCCGGCCACGTGTGGGGTGGTCTTCTTTGAATGGTCGAATAGCATATCAGCGTGCTTGCGCCAGCGATTGTTCACACATATGAAAACTGACAGCACCAGCAAAACGACGCTGGCAGCGAGAACAAGATGCCGCCCCTCGGGCTGCGGCCAGTGAGAGGGCAGTTCAGTCGATGCGGCACAGCGCGCACACCCGGTCCGAGGCTCGTTGCGGGCGATGACCAAGATTACAAAGCTTCGCGTCGTCGACGTCCGATTTCCTACGTCGCAGCATCTCGACGGCTCGGACGCGATGAACCCGGATCCGGATTACTCGGCTGCCTATTGCATGCTGGAAACCGATCAGAATGGGTTGGTAGGACATGGCCTGACCTTCACCATCGGGCGGGGCAATGATATCTGCTGCGCGGCGATTGAAGCGTTGGCGCCACTGGTCGAAGGGCTGGACCTCGACTGGATCAAGGAGGATGCCGGACGCTTCTGGCGGCATATCACCGGCGATAGCCAATTGCGCTGGATCGGACCCGAAAAGGGCGTGATCCATCTTGCCACCGGCGCGGTGGTGAATGCGGTGTGGGACCTTTGGGCTAAGGCCGAGGGCAAGCCGCTGTGGCGGTTGATCGGCGAGATGAGCCCGGCAGAGATCGTCCGGCTGATCGACTTCCGCTACATCACCGACTGCATCACTCCGGACGAGGCCGTCGCGTTGCTGACTGAGCGGATGGCGGGCAAGGCCGATCGCGTCGCCGCGCTCGAGGCCAGGGGATATCCTTGCTATACCACCTCCGCGGGTTGGCTGGGCTATTCGGACGAGAAGCTGGAGCGGCTATGCCGCGAAGCGGTCGACGAGGGCTTCAACCATGTGAAGCTGAAGGTTGGGCGCTCGCTGGAGGACGACATTCGCCGCGTGCGGATTGCTCGCGAGGCGCTCGGTCCCGAGCGGAAACTGATGATCGACGCGAACCAGGTCTGGGAAGTGGGCGAGGCGATCGACCATGTCCGCGCGCTTTCCTTTGCGCAGCCCTGGTTCATCGAGGAGCCGACCAGCCCGGACGATGTCGAAGGGCACCGCACGATCCGCGAGGCGATCCTGCCCGTGCAGGTAGCGACTGGCGAGATGTGCCAGAACCGCGTCTTGTTCAAACAGTTCATCATGCGACAGGCGATCGACGTGGTGCAGATCGACGCGTGCAGGCTGGGCGGCGTCAACGAGATCCTCGCGGTACTGCTCATGGCGGCCAAGTACGATCTTGCGGTGTGCCCGCATGCCGGCGGCGTCGGCCTGTGCGAGTATGTTCAGCATCTCTCGATGATTGACTATCTCTGCTTCTCGGGCACGACCCAGGGGCGCGTGGCCGAGTATGTGGACCACCTGCACGAGCATTTCGTCGAGCCCTGTGTGGTCAAGGGCGGCGCGTACATGCCGCCGCAAGCGCCAGGCTTCTCGATCGAGATGAAGATGGAGTCGATCGCGACCTACACCTGGGGCGGAGAAGCCTGAGGATTGGTCCTGCCGGGGCCGGCGAGGCTAATCCTCAGGGCATCGGGTCGCCGTAGATCACCCCGCGTCCGTCCGTGCCAAGATACACGCGCCCGAACGCCCAGGGGTCGCCCGAGATCACCCGGAAGCGGTTGCCCCATTGATGCGCGTCGTCGTTGATCCGGCGCCAGTTTTTGCCGCCATCAAGGCTGCGCCAAATGGCGGTCCTGCCTGCGCGCGCGGCGACGGTGTAGACGGCGGGCTGCCCCTTGGTTGTTCCCAAGCCGAGGCCGAACAGGGCGATATTCAGGTCGGCGGAGATGCGCGCGAACCGCTCGCCTCCATCGGTGCTGCGATAGAGCGCGCCGGCGCAATTGAGGAACAGATCCTCGGCTGCGAAGGGGGAGGCGACCAGCGCCGCCTGGCTTTCGCGGTTGCGCGGCCGGGCTGCGCCTAGATCTGGGCAGGCGCCGCGCGCGGCAACGGCGCTGAAGTGCAGCCCTCCGTCGATGCTGCCCAGCAAGCGGTTGCTGTCATGGTCGATTGCCCAGGCGCGGCGGGGATCGAGCTTGTCGGCGGTCACGCGGGCATTGGCGGGCAGTCCGGTGATTTCGGTCCAGTGCGCGCCGCGGTCCCGGGTGAGGAGCGGCCGTTCGGCGCCGACATAGAAGCGCTCGCCGTCCGCTGACACGCTGATAGGCGCCCGGCCATTCTCCTCAAGTGCGGTGCCGTCGCCTCGCCAGTTGGGCGTGCGGAGCGGGTGCCAACTGCGGCCGCCATCCGCCGACCAGCCCAGCCCAGCTTCGAGATGCTGCTTGGCGTGGACATTGCCGCTGCGGACGAGCACCAGCGGCGCCTTGCCGGCGTAATCGAGTGTGTTGGTGTTGGTGTTGCGCGGGTTGAGGTGCATGCCCGGTGGTGAGCGTCCCAGATCTTCGTGGATGAAACCGCCGAGATCGCCAAAGCCGGTGACCAGATGCGCGCCGCCAGTCGGGCTGGTGAGGGTGATGACCGCGGTCTGCTCAATGCCCTTCACCCAGGGCGTCCAATCCAGCCGTTGCTGGGCCGCGTTGAGTGTGACGTAGAGGGTGGCGCCGGTGGTATAGGCAAGCCGCGAGGGCCGGAAGGGATCGAGTGCCAGGCCAGCGATCCAGTGGCCGAACTCGGCTTCGGGTTTGCCCCAGTTCAGGAAGGGGGTGGTGCGGGTGTCGCGGTGGCTGCGGGGGCCGAGATCGGCCCAGCTAGAGCCTCCATCAGTCGAGCGCCAGATGGTGTCGCCTGGCCTCCAGCGGTTGAAGGTAGAGACGTAGAGGGTCCCGGCACGGCGCGGGTCGGCGGTGACGCCGAGATAGCCGCCCTCTGGCGCTCCAGGCCCCTTTTGCGGGGTGATGTCGCGGGATTTACCGTCAGCGGCGAGTGCCCAGACGGCACCTCGCAGCACGCCGTTCGGGCCGATGCCATCGGCATAGGTGATGTAGAGGGTGCCAGCACGGTCCATTGCCGCCTTGATCGGGAGCAGGTCGGCGGGGCCGCCTGGAACGCGAGTCCAGCTGCGGCCGGAATCGGCCGATTGGTAGAGTGCCTGGGCGCCTCTATCGGCGACGGAGGCGAAGACTCGGGCCGAACGCGGGTCGAAGAGGACGAAGCCGACGCCGCCATGGGTGCTGCGCGGGGCGGCAGCGCCGGCGCCGACATAGGGAAAGCTGGCGACGCGGGACCAATGGGCACCGCGATCGTCACTGCGCCACAGGCCGTCATGGCGCGAGCCGAACAGCAGGGTGGTGGGGCGATGGGGATCGACCGCGAGGCGTTCGCCAAGGCCCCGGCCATCCTCGTTGCCGCCCATGCGGAACGGGACGGGGTACGTCGTCCAGTTGGTTCCGAAATCATCCGAACGGAGGATCGCCGACGCGCCGCGGGCATGCATGCCGACGGCTGCGTAGACGCGCCGGGGCTCTGCCGGGTCGGGGGCGATGCTCTCCACACCATAGAAGCTGCCTTCGGCAAAGCCGTCCATCAGCGGAACCCAGCGCCCGGCGCGGTCCTCCCAGCGATAGGCGCCGCCCATGTCGGTGCGCAGATAGGCGATGCCGGGCGCGGCGGGGCTGAAGACGATGCCCGGCGCGAACCCGCCCGCGCCCACCACCACGTTGGACCAGCGATAGGGGACCGGATCGTGCGCGGCCTGTTGGCTGGTATTGGCGAGGCATAGCGCCGCGATGCCGAGAAGGGCGATGGTCCGGATCATGGAGATCAGTTCTGCCGGTCGGAAGCGGCGCAGTTCTGCGCGATGAAGTCGGCATGCGTCGGAATGGCGCCGACGCCGCGCAGGATCGTTTCGCGCATACGGTTTAGGGTCGAGCGCAACTGCTCGAACGAGACGCCGGAGGCAATCGGATCGAACCCGGCAGGCACGATCCCCTGGCCTTCAAACACCGCCTGCCAGCTGGTGGCGGTGAACAATTCGTCCTCGAACCGGAAGAAGCGGCCGCGGCTTCGGTACAGGTCGATCTTGTGCGCAAGGCTGTCGGGAATCGCCATCGTCCGACAGCGATCCCAGAAGGGGAGCCCGGTTCGCTCGTTGGCGACATAGTGCAGGATCAGGAAGTCGCGGATCCGCTTATATTCGACGGTGGAGGCGCGGTTGAACTGATCGATGTCGGCCTGGGCGAAGCCGGTATCGGGGAACATCGTCATCAGCCGCGTCAGCCCGCTTTGAATCAAGTGGATGCTGGTCGATTCCAGCGGTTCCATGAAGCCGCCGGCCAAGCCCAGTGCCACCACGTTGCGGTTCCAGAACTGGTGGCGGCGGCCGGTGGTGAAGCGGAGCAGCTTCGGGTCGGCCAAGGGGCGCCCTTCAATGCTCCCCAGCAGGACCGCGCAGGCTTCGTCGTCGCTGACATGGTCGCTGCAATAGACATGCCCGTTGCCGGTACGATGCTGAAGCGGGATGCGCCATTGCCACCCGGCCTCGCGCGCGGTGGAGCGGGTGAAGGGAGGCGGCGGGCCAGCACTTGCCGAGGGAACCGCGACTGCGCGGTTGCAGGGTAGCCAGTGGCTCCAGTCCTCGTACCCGGTACCCAAGACCTGCTCGATCAGCAGCCCGCGGAAGCCCGAGCAATCGATGAACAGCTCGGCGTCCAGCCGTCGGCCATCCTCGAGCCGCACCGCCGCGACAAAGCCGCGCTCGTCCAGTTCGCCATCGACGACGCGGCCCTCATGCCGGACCACGCCGCGCGCCTGGGCATATTCGCGCAGATAGCGGGCATAGAGGTTCGCGTCGAAATGAAAGGCGTATGCCAGGTTGGACAGCACGTTCTTGGGATTGGGATCGGGGCGCATGAACTTGCCCGCCCGGGCTGCGGCGCTAGGCAGGCTGTAATCCTCCAGCGTACCGGCTTCGTCGCCGATCAGGTCGCGCAGCCGGCGCCAGTAATGCGCGAAGTCGACATGACCGACATCGGCGCCGTAGCGACCGAAGGGATGGAAGTAGCGTGCGCCCTCCTGCTTCCAGCCGACAAACTCGATGCCCAGTTTGAAGGTGGCCTGTGTCCGCTGAATGAAAGCGTTCTCGTCGAGCCCGAGCACCCGGTTCAGATCAAGGATCGGCGGGATGGTAGCCTCGCCTACGCCTACCGTGCCGATCTCGTCCGACTCGACGAGTTCGATGCGGCAGGGCTGGTCCTCCAGCAATCGGGCAAGCGTCGCCGCGGCGATCCAGCCGGCAGTCCCGCCGCCGACGATCAGCACCTTGGAAATGGGCGCGAAGGGCACGTGCTTCTCCTCTCCCCGCTATTTCCGCAAATTGATGCGATTTTCATATCTGGGGAAGATTTTTGTAGACGATATCTTCAGCAGGGTGTAGCCCTAACCTGCTCAAAGTCCTCCGGCGGGTCCGCGCCCGCACAAAATAGAGGGGATGAAGGCGATCGGGAGGGGCGGAGTCCTAAGCTGCGAGGCCGCATATCGGCTCGCTTCTCCTCAATCAGTCTCCGGCTGGTGCAGCGTCCCGTGCGGGCGCGCTGCATGTCGGCGGCACCGGGAGGAAGACACATGGGCTCGACAGCCGGACAAGGGAAAAACTCGATGGAACAGACGCTTCGCCGCGCGTTGATGCTCGGCGTTTCGGTGGCAGCGCTGGGCGTAGCGCCGCATGCGATGGCGCAGGCTGGCAACGGCGGGCAAGCGAGCGGGCAGGATGCAGCTGTTACCGCGGGCCAGGAAGTTCCGCCCCGCATGGGCGCGACGCAGGACGAGGCTGCCATTGCAGAGGCCGATGAGGTCGTCGTCACCGGGCTTCGCGCCTCGCTCCAGTCCGCGCAGGCGATCAAGCAGAACGCCGACCAGTTCGTCGACTCCATCACCGCGATCGACATTGGCAAGCTGCCCGACAAGAACGTCGCCGAGACGCTGCAGCGCATCTCCGGCATCCAGATCACCCGCAACCGCGGCGAAGGCTCCGGCATTGCGATCCGCGGCCTGACTCAGGTGCGCACCGAGATCAATGGCCGTGACGCGTTCAGCGGCTCGGGTGGCCGCTCGCTGAGCTTCGAGGACGTGCCGTCCGAACTGCTTGCCGGCGTCGACGTCTACAAGAACCCGTCGGCCGACCTGATCGAAGGCGGTATCGGTGGCACGGTGAACCTGCGCACGCGCATGCCGTTTGACGAGCGTGGCACTGACTGGGTGGTCGCCGCCACTGTCGGGGCCAACAATTACGACCTGGTGGGTGACACCAAGTTCAACGCGTCGGGCCTGATCAGCAAGCGCTGGAGCACCGGGATCGGCGACATCGGCATCCTGTTCGATGCGTCCTATTTCGGCGGCGCCTTCCGCACCGACGAACTAGTGATCGAGCCGTATCGCAGCACGTCCGCAATCGACGGCACCAGCCGTTCGGTGCCGGTGGGCGCGGGTATCGGCGTCACCTACGGTGAGCGCGAGCGCAAGGGCTATTATGGCGCAGTGCAGTGGGCGCCGAACGAGAATCTTGAATTCTACGCAACGGGCCTGCGGTCTGAATATTATATCGAGACGCCCAATTATACGTCGTTCGTCACCCGCGGCACCGACACTGTTGGCCTTTCGGGCCTGACACCGTTGCCAGGCTTCCAGTTCGACGAGGATGGTGTGTTCCAGGCCGGCGGGTTCTCGGGCTTCACGCCCGATTGGTCGCTGCCGCCGACCTACGACAATCGCAACCAGCTCAACCTCGCCAACAACAGCCAGCTTTCGTACAACGATAGCGCGACGACCGATTTCTCGGGCGGCATGAAGTGGAAGATTAGTGATCGGCTGCGGCTGAACGTTGACCTTCAATATGTGAAGGCGAAGTTCGAGAACCGCAGCTACACCGCGTTCGGACAGCGCGACCTGGCATCCTACGCCATCGATCTGACCGGCGACCTTCCCCAGATCACCTTTGGCGGCCTCCCCGGCTCCGCCTCGATCAGCGAGCCGAGCAGCTACCGCATGACCGCGCTGATGGACCACAAGGAAGACAGCGACGCGGAGCAGAAGACGGCGCGCGCGGACCTCACCTGGGACTTTGAAGAGGGCTTCCTGAAGAGCATTTCGGTTGGCGGACGCGTGACCGATCGCACCGCGATCAACCGCAGCACTCCCTATAGCTGGTCCGGTGCAGTGGGTTCGGCGCTGCTGAACGATTCGCGTTTCAACGCAGTGGGTAATCCGTTCGCCGGTGACTTCTTCCATGGCAACAGCACCAGTGTCGGCAACGTGCCGTTCGTTGGCATATCGGCGCTGAGCGAAGGGACGGTGGCCGGCCTGTTCCAGAGCGTGGTGGGCCGCGGGCTGACCGACTATGGCACGCAGGACATCAACACCCAGGCAGAGAACACCTATGCCGGCTATGCCATGGTCCGGTTCGAAGGCGGGCCGATCGACGGCAATATCGGTGTGCGGGTCATCAAGACCAAGAACGAGGCGATCGGCAGCACCCGCCTGACCTATCGTCCGGACCTGTTGCCGACCACGGCGCAGGTGACGGTCGACCAGCCGTTCAATGCCGAACAGGATTACACCAAGGTCCTGCCGACGCTGAACCTGCGGGCGCACATCACCGATACGTTGCAGGCGCGCTTCGCGGCCGGCAAGGCGATGGCACGCCCGGCATTCGGCGATCTGCGCGCGATCCGCACGCTGTCGCTCAACTATAATCAGACGACGGCACCCGACGGCACCGTCACCGGGTATATTCCGACGACGCGGACCGGTGGGGGCGGCAACCCGTTGCTGAAGCCGGAGGAAAGCAAGCAGATCGACGCGGCGCTTGAATGGTACGCCAAGCCAGGCACGCTGCTGTACGGAACGGTCTTCTACAAGGACCTGACCAACTTCATCTACGACTCGGTGTTCGACGTGCAGTATGCGGTGCCGAACGGCACAGCGCAGACGTTCCAATATACCGGGCGTTTGAACGGCACGAACGGGTCGGTTAAGGGCTTCGAAATTGGCGGCAATACCTTCTTCGACTTCCTGCCGGGTGCGCTGTCGGGCTTCGGCGTACAGGCGAACCTGACCTATGCGGACTCCGATGCGCCGGGCAGCGGCGGTACGCTGCAGGACGGCGAGCGCGTCTCGACGCCGCTCCAGGGACTTTCCAAGTGGAGCTACAACCTGATCGGCATGTATGAGAAGTACGGCTTCACCGCGCGTGCTGCGTACAACTGGCGTGACGATTACCTCGAGACGGTGGCGGGCAACGGCACCGGCGGGGTTCCGATCTATCGCAAGGCCTATGGCCAGCTCGATGCGTCGATCTCGTACGACTTCTCGGAAAAGGTCTCGCTGACGCTGGACGCCGTCAACCTGCTGCGTCAGCGGCAGGAGAGCTACCAGAATGTCTCCACCAACCCGCGCTTCATCCGCTTGGAAGATCGCCGTGTTGGTCTGACTTTCCGTATCCGTAACTGAACAAGAAGGGCCGGTCGCAAGCGATGACTTCCTTTACCCGCCTGGCTTCGGCTCTTCTCCCCCTCGTGATCGCCGCCGCACCCGTTGCGGCGGCGGCGCAGGACGTGCCCCGCATCGCCACGCGCGAAGGCAAGCACGCCCTGATGGTCGACGGCGCGCCGTTCCTGATGCTCGGCGCGCAGGCGAACAATTCGAGCAACTATCCCGACGCGCTGCCCAAGGTGTGGCCGTTCCTGAAGCGGATCCACGCCAACACGCTGGAGATGCCGGTCGCCTGGGAGCAGGTCGAACCGGTCGAGGGACAGTTCGACTTCTCCTTTGTCGATACGCTGGTGGAGCAGGCGCGCGCCAACGACATGCGCCTGGTGCTGCTGTGGTTCGCGAGCTGGAAGAACACCGGCGCTACCTATGCGCCGGCCTGGGTGAAGTCGGACACGCGTCGGTTCGCGCGCATGACCAAGCCCGATGGCACCCCGCATTATGTGATCAGCCCGCATGGCCGCGCCACGCTGGAAGCCGACAAGCGCGCGTTCGTGGCGCTGATGACGCACCTGAAGCGGATCGATCCGCAGAACACCGTGATCATGGTGCAGCCGGAGAATGAAAGCGGCAGCTATGGGCTGGATCGCGACCATTCGCCCGAAGCGCGCAAGCTGTTCGCCGGCCCCGTTCCCGCGCCGCTGCTCAAGGCGATGCACAAGCAGCCGGGGAGCTGGAGCCAGGTGTTCGGCACCAGCGCCGACCGGTACTTCAATACTTGGTACTACGCGAAATATATCGGCGAGATCGCCGCGGCGGGCAAAGCCGTGAAGCCGCTGCCCATGTATGTGAACGCAGCGCTGGGTGACGCCTTCGATCCTGCCAAGGGTGCAGGCCCTTCGGGCGGGCCCAACTGGGACGTGATGCCGATCTGGAAGACCGCGGCGCCCGCGCTCGACCTGATCGCGCCGGATATCTACAACCGCAATCCCGAACAGGTGACCGGCTTCTTTGCCGCCTATGCCAAGCCGGACAATGCGCTGATGGTGCCCGAGATTGGCAATGCTGCCGAATATGGCCGCTTCCTGTGGCCGGCACTCGGGCATGGCGCGATCGGCTTCGCGCCGTTCGGCATGGATGAGACGGGCTTCTTCAACTACCCGCTCGGCGCCAAGCGCTTCGACGACGCGACGGTTGCTGCCTTTGCCGAACCCTATCGCCTGTTGCACCCGATCGCACGCGACTGGGCCAGAATCGCGTTCGAGAACCCGACCTGGGGAACGACCAAGGGAAGCGACGGCAAGGACCAGTCCCAGGTGCTCGGACGCTGGCGCGTCACGGCGCAATATGGTCACTGGCAGATGGGCGAGGCGAGCTGGACCTGGCTGAAGCAGGACAAGCATCCGATGGCCGACCAGCCCGAGGGTGGGGCCCTGGTCGCGCAGCTTGGTCCCGACACTTTCCTGCTGACCGGCCGCCATGTCCGCATGCGGCTGGGGTTGGCCGAGGGCAAGCAGGCCACGCAGATCGTCAGTGCCGAGGAGGGCACGTTCGTCGGCGGCCAGTGGCGGATGTCGCGGCGCTGGAATGGCGACCAGATCGACTATGGGTTCAACTTCACCGACAAGCCCGTGTTGCTGAAGGTGACGATGGGGACCTATCGCTGAGCCGATTGGCCGGCGAGACGGAACAACGAAGGAGTTTGAAGACGTGAAGCACTGGTTCCTCGGCGCTGCCGCAGCGCTGGCTCTGGCCCCCGGCGTCGCCGCTGCGCAGACCGTCGAGCGTATTCCCAACGGCGTGCTCGTCACTCCCGCTGAAGGCACGGCCAAGCGCGTGCGCGTGCTGGTCTATGGCGATGACAGCTTCCGAGTAACGGCTTCGCCGGCCGAGGACCTGAACCTGCCCACCAGCCTGATGGTGGTGGCCAAGCCGCATGGCGATTATGCGGTGAGCGAGGCCAACGGCGTCGTGACGGTGAAGGCACCGCGCGCCTCTGCGGAAATCCGGCTGCGCGACGGCCATGTTCAGTTCCGCAACGCCGCGGGCACGGTGGTGCTCGGCGAAACGCAGCGCGGCTTCACCCCGGTGAGCGTGGAGAACAAGCCCTTCCTCGCCACCCACCAGCAGTTCAACCGCGGCACCGATGAAGGCTTTTATGGCCTGGGTCAGCATCAGTACCGTCAGATGAATTACAACGGCCAGGACGTCGAACTGGCGCAGCACAACATGGACATCGCCGTCCCGTTCCTGGTGTCCACGCGCAACTACGGGCTGCTGTGGGACAACAACTCGATCACACGCTTCGGCAATCCCAAGCCCTATGACCATGTGGGGCAGGGGCTGAAGGTCACCAGCGGCGGCAAGCCAGGTTGGAAGGCCGAATACTTCCTCGACGGCAAGTCGGCGGTCACGCGCCAGGAAGCCTTCATCGACTATCAATTCATCAAGGACCAGAAGAACTGGCCCGAGGCCGGCAAGGCGAAGACCGTCGCATCGGCGAATGCGGGGCAGAACACCGCCGGCGTCGTAGTGGGCAAGCAGAACGTGGTGTGGACCGGCACCGTCCATCCCGAGGCTACCGGCGTTCACAAGTTTCGGCTCTATTCGTCGAGCTACATCAAGGTCTTTGCCGACAACAAGTTGGTCTATGACGGCTGGCGGGTGAACTGGAACCCGTGGTTCGAAAATATCGACCTGCCGATGACCAAGGGCAAGCCGGTTAACCTGCGCATCGAGTGGGAGCCTAATGCAGGCTATCTCGCGCTCTTCCATAGCGATCCGCTGCCCAAGCAGGACCGCAACTCGTTGTGGATGTCGTCGGAAGTCGGCCACTCGATCGACTATTACTTCGTCGGCGGCCGCAACATGGACGACGTGATCGCCGGCTATCGCGATCTTACCGGCAAGGCGTCGATGATGCCGAAATGGGCCTATGGCTTCTGGCAGAGCCGCCAGCGTTACGAGACGCAGGACCAGCTGGTCGGCGTGGTGCGCGAATACCGCAACCGCCAGATCCCGCTCGACAACATCGTTCAGGACTGGTTCTACTGGCCCGAGGACCAGTGGGGCAGCCACGACTTCGACAAGAAGCGTTTCCCCGATCCCGACAAGATGGTCGACGACGTTCACAAGATGAACGCGCGGATCATGATCTCGGTCTGGCCGAAATTCTATCCCAACACCGACAACGCCAAGGAACTGGCGGCAAAGGGCTATCTGTATCGCGGCAACCTTGATGCGCGCGAAAAGGACTGGGTCGGCCCGGGGTACGAGAATACCGACTATGATCCCTACGCGCCCGAAGCGCGGCAGATCTACTTCCGCCAGGTGCGGGACAAGCTGGTCAGCAAGGGCTTTGACGCGTGGTGGATGGACGCGACCGAGCCCGACATCCACTCCAACCTGTCGATCGACCAGCGCAAGGAGCGGATGGGGCCAACGGCGATCGGGCCGGGTGCAGAGCTGTTCAACTCCTTCCCCCTGGTCCACGCCGATGGCTTCGCCGAGGGTCTACGCAAGGCCGAGCCGGACAAGCGGCCGTTCATCCTGACGCGTTCGGGCTTTGCGGGCACGCAGCGTGCGTCCTCGGCGTTGTGGTCGGGCGACGTGGCGGCGCGCTGGGAAGATTTCCGCGACCAGATCTCGGCCGGCGTGAACCTGTCCATGTCGGGCATCCCCAACTGGACTCACGATATCGGCGGCTTCTCGGTCGAGGAGCGCTATACCGAGCAGCTGCCCGAGGCGATGCCGGAATGGCGCGAGCTCAACCTGCGCTGGTTCCAGTTCGGCGCCTTCTCACCGCTATTCCGCAGCCATGGCGAGACCCCGTTCCGCGAGATCTATGAGATCTCGAAGGGCGACGCGGCGATGTACGATTCGATGCTGTGGTACAACAAGCTGCGCTATCGGCTGATGCCCTACATCTACACCGTGGGCGCCGACACGCACTTCAAGGACGGCACGATCATGCGCGGGCTGGTCATGGACTTCCCGCAGGACCGCAAGGGCTGGAACGTCGACGACCAGTACATGTTTGGCCCCTCGCTGCTCGTGGCGCCGGTCACGCAGTTCAAGGCGCGGTCGCGCAGCGTCTATCTGCCGGCCGGCACCGGCTGGTACGCGATGGAGAGCGGCCGCTTCTTCAAGGGGGGGCAGTCAATTACCGCGGACGCGCCGCGTGAGCGGATGCCCCTGTTCGTGCGGGCAGGCTCCATCGTGCCGACCGGCCCCGACATCCAGTACACCGCGCAGGATAAGGGCGGGCCGCTGGTGCTGCACGTCTATACCGGTGCGAACGGCGAATTCTCGATCTACGAGGATGACGGGACTAGTCGGGATTATGAGAAGGGCCAGTTCACCCGCATTCCCGTGCAATGGAACGAGGCAGCCGGCACGCTGACGATCGGCGCCCGCCAAGGAAGCTACGACAAGATGCCGCCGCGCCGGAGCATCTCGGTCCGCTTCCACAATCCGGAACAGGCGACCGCGCTCAGCTTCGACACGGGACCGCAGGCATTCGTCTATGACGGTAAGCCCATCACGGTGCGGCGCCCCTAGCCGCGTCACGGACAGGTGATTACCCGCCCAGTAGCCTACTGGGCGGGTCGTCGCTGTTCTAGCTCATGTCCTATGATCGGAATATGCACGGCGACTGCGAGCCGGTTGTTCGGGCGAAGATAACCGCAGAAGCCGGCGATTCGTGCGGTATCAAACGCGCGTGTACCTGAAGTACCAGACCTCATGCCCCTGACGGCGGGCCTTGCGCTCGTAGCGGGTCTCGGGCCAGTCGTCGGGGCGCACCAGGAAGTCCTGCGCACTCTGCGCCTGCCAGACGAAGTCGCGGCGCTGCTCCATCACCATCATCGACCAGCGGCAATAAGTGGGATCATCGGTCCCCAGGCGGAACTCGCAGCCGGGCTTCAGCTTGCTGGCGATCAGGTCGAGCGGGCCATGGTTCATCATCCGCCGCTTGGCGTGCCGCGCCTTTCGCCAGGGGTCCGGGTGCAGCAGATACACGCGGGTAAGGCTCGCGTCGGGCAGGCGCTCCAGCACTTCCAGGGCGTCGCCCATATGGAGCCTGACATTGGTGAGGCTATCGTCGCGAATGTGGTTTAGGGCGCCCACGACGCCGTTCAGAAACGGCTCGCAGCCGATCAGGCCGTGATCGGGCCGCATCGCCGCCTGTCCGGCAAGATGCTCGCCGCCGCCAAAGCCGATCTCGAACTCGAGCGGGCGATCGTCGCCGAACAACGTGACCGCGTCCAGCGGGCCGGCATCGGGCACACTGACCTGCGGCAGCAATTCTTCGACAAGCGTGGATTGGCCGGCGCGCAGCTTATGGCCCTGGCGGCGGCCATAGAGGCGGCGGATGGAAACGGGATCGGACACGCGCGCCTGTTAGCGTGCCCGCCGGCAGGTGCAAGCTAGACTGCGACCGCCAGCGCCGGCTGCGCCGCGCGGTGGAGCGGAAAGGGCGCGCGCTGGTGATGGGCGAGGCGGCGATGGGTGGGCTGCAGGCTGCGCGGCTCGCGGCGGGGTATGTCGGCCTGGGGCAGCGGCAGCGGGCGTTCGGCCTGGACATGGCGCACGCCGATCGCCGCCAGGACGCGGCACTCGCCGGCACTCTCGGCACCGCGCGCGACCACGGTCACGCCCATGCTGCGGCACAGACGCATCACGCCTTCGGCGATCAGGCGGCGGGAAGGGCTGGCATCGATGTTGCGGACCAATGCCGGATCCAGCTTCACATAGCGTGGCGTGAAGCTGCTGAGCAATTTAAGCGCGATCGGACCGGCAGCGAACCCGTCGAACGCAATAGCCACGCCCCGTCCGGTGCAGACCCGCGCCAGCGCCGCCGCGCTGTTCAGGTCGCCGCGTTCATCCACGCTGATCTCCACGATGATGCGCTCCAACGGGAAGCGATAAGCGAGTGCGGTGCGGAACAGGTGCGACAGCAGCGGCTCGGCCATGCCGGCAGCCGCGCCAATCGGCACGGCGAGCAGGGCGTCGCTTTCGCGAAGCCCAGCGGCCACGGCCGCTTGAAGCGTTAGGGCGATGCGGCTGGCCTCAAGCGCGGGGCGCTGTTCGAGCGGCAGCGCCGCCAAGGCTGCGCCGAAGCTGCCGCCATCGGGTGCAGTGGCCAATGCCGCGTAGGCAAAAGCCTGGCGCAGGCCGGTCGTGGCCATCGGTTGAAACGTGATGCGGAGGTCGAGACGCGGATCGATGGCAGAAACGGTGCGGACGGTCATTGGCTTCCCCTTTCGAGCGGTGAATTATTGGTTAATGCCGCGTCCGAACACTCCGTGCGTCGCCGCGTTGGATTCCCCCCGATAGGGATTCTCCCGAGGCCGGGCCTCCGCGAACGGGAGGCTCGGCAACAGTTTATAACGACCCTGCCGGCGAACCTTCGCGGAAGCGGGGGGTTGTCAGGGCATGGGAAAGAACACGTCGAAGGGTTCGCAGCTTGCCGCGCGCGCCAGCAAGGTCGAGCGGATCGACGCCAGCATCGCCACCGCCGCCGTGGCGCATCGCGACAACCCAGCCGTGCGGGCCGTCGGGGCGCTGAGCGAGCTATCCGACCAGCCGCCCTTGCTGGCTGCGTCGGCCGTGACGCTCGCCGCCGGGCTGGTGCTGCGCCGGCCACGGTTGGCGCGGGCCGGGCTACGGATGCTCGCGAGCGAAATCGTGGCGACTGCGATCAAGGCCGGGATCAAGCGCTATGTCGCGCGCACGCGGCCGCACAAGATGCTGGAGGATGGGCGCTACCTGCTGCACCGGGACAAGAACGCCGACAAGAATGAGGGGCCCTGGAACAGCTTTCCGTCCGGGCACACGGCCGGCGCGGTGGCCGTTGGGCGGGCGCTCAGCCGCGAATACGCGGGTGCGTCCCATGCCGCTGCAGGCCTCGCCGCTGCAGTTGGTCTGGTTCAGCTGCCGCGCGGCACGCACTTTACGAGCGACGTGATCGCCGGCGCGGTGGTGGGATGGGTTGCCGAGGCGGCCGTGAACAAGGCCGTGAACGCCGGCACCGGGGCGCTCACTACGCGGATGGAGTAGCCACTACGGTTAGGCGGCGGCGCGGCGCAGCTGTGGAGCGGGAAGGGTGCCCGCTTCGGGCTTGGCGATCGCCTCGCCCTGCACCAGGTGCAGGCCGAAGCCGCCCAGTTTTTCCAGCACGGTCGGGCAATCGACGCCGGTGGCAATCGCCTTGAGCCCAAGGCTGCGAAGCCTGGGCGTCAGGTCCTCCAGGAGGATGCGGCGCGACCAGCTTGACGCGATCCCGGAGACCAGCTCCGGCTCCAGCTTCACCAGATCGGGCTTGTAGCGGCCGCAGGTGCCCAGGCCCGATTGCCCCGGACCCAGGCCCACAAATGCGGTCAGGCAGCCCAGCTTGCCATAGACATGGACGATCTCGGCCAGATGCGGTCCGCTTACCGCCTCGTAATCGTGGATCGCGAAGATCAGGCGCTCGGGAATCACCCCGCAGGCGCGTGCCGCCTGGAGCGCAGGCAGCAGGTGCTCGCTCGGTGCCGTGATCGCATCGGCAAAGGTGGGAATGCACAGCCGCGCGCCGCTCGTGCCAAGTCCCGCCGCCGCCGCCCAGCGAATCGCCGCAACGGCGCAGCGCCGGTCGAAGTTCACGCGCGCTTCGGCATCCATCGACGCGCGGATCTCCTGCGCGCTCGTGTCGCCAGCGCCACGCAGCACGGCCTCATAGGCATAGACTCGGCCGGCGCCGGTGTCGGCGATCGGCTGAAAGGCTATCGTGTTTGCGTTCTCGGCCATTCGACGGGGCTCCCCCTGCGACTCCATCATCCCATTCCTTTCCCGCAATCCTGCATGAAGAAACAGGATTACCGAAGCGTTTACGATGCTTCCGTAGAACCCGACTCTGCGGGAGCGGCCCCAGCTAATCGTAGACGCTTCTCCAAAAGCGAATGCTGTGCAGACAAGAAAAAGGCCGGAGGATCGCCCCTCCGGCCCGCTTTTCTTCAGGAACAACGTGTCAGGCGAGTGCCGCCTTCAAGTCCTCGGCCAGGTCGGTCTTTTCCCAGGGGAAGAAGTCGCCCTCTGCCTGGCGGCCGAAATGGCCATAAGCAGCGGTGCGCTCGTAGATCGGCTTGTTGAGGCCCAGGTGGGTGCGGATGCCGCGCGGGGTCATGCCGCCCAGCTTCTCGATGCCCTGGATTGC
The DNA here is from genome assembly GCF_021043375.1 of Sphingomonas sp. IC-56. Lineage (GTDB taxonomy): Bacteria > Pseudomonadota > Alphaproteobacteria > Sphingomonadales > Sphingomonadaceae > Sphingomonas. The sequence continues at coordinate 533,030 of NZ_JAJNDV010000001.1, read as the reverse complement.
CGCCTCGATCTTGTCATCGCCCACCGTGCCCGTGCCGTGCGTGTCGACATAGAGCGACAGCGGCTTGGACACGCCGATCGCGTAGGCCAACTGGATCGTGCAGCGCTTGGCGAGTCCTGCGGCGACGATGTTCTTGGCGAGATAGCGGGTGATGTATGCTGCCGAACGGTCGACCTTGGTCGGGTCCTTGCCGGAGAACGCGCCGCCGCCATGGGGGCTGGCGCCGCCATAGGTGTCGACGATGATCTTGCGGCCGGTCAGGCCGGCGTCGCCGTCCGGGCCGCCGATCTCGAACGATCCGGTCGGGTTGATGTGATAGACGGTCTCGTCCGACAGCAGCTCGGCCGGGATCACATCCGCCACGACCTTCTTCACATAGGCCTTGAGCTCGGCTTCGTTGTCGCCTTCGTCATAGCCCTTGCCATGCTGAGTCGAGACGACGATCGCAGTGGCTGCGGCCGGCTTGCCATTCTCGAAGCGCAGCGTAACCTGGCTCTTCGCGTCGGGCTCCAGGAACGGCGCCGCGCCCGAATGACGGTCGGCGGCCATGCGCTCCAGGATCTTGTGGCTGTAGTACAGCGTGGCCGGCATCAGGTCCGGAGTCTCGTCGCAGGCGAAGCCGAACATGATGCCCTGGTCGCCGGCGCCTTCGTCCTTGTTGCCGCTGGCGTCCACGCCCTGCGCGATGTGTGCCGACTGGCCGTGCAGGTTATTCTCGAAGCGGAAGGTCTCCCAGTGGAAGCCGTCCTGCTCATAGCCGATGCGCTTCACCGTGTTGCGGACGGTGCGTTCGATCTCTTCCTGCGCGCCCTCAGCCCAGGCGCCGTTCTCGTACACGCCCTTGCAGCGGATTTCACCGGCAAGCACGACCAGCTGGGTGGTGGTCAGCGTCTCGCAGGCGATGCGCGCCTCGGGGTCCTTGGACAGGAACAGGTCGACGATAGCGTCGGAAATCTGGTCGGCGACCTTGTCGGGGTGGCCTTCCGAAACCGATTCGGACGTGAAGAGATAATTGGAACGCATGATTTTCCTCGAGCGGGTGGGAGGAAAGCAGGCCGTTGCCATGCCATATAAAGCTTTCCTTATATCCCTGCCCTAGCTGGCCCGGCGGCGGATGGCAACGGCCAAGAGCAGCAGCACCCCGGCAGCGATCAACACCATCCAATTGCCGACCCGCGAGAAGAGCGTCGGCGGCAGCGGGCGGGGCAGGGGCATTTCGATCGCGCCCTGCTGGCTTGCGGGAACGCTGCCCAGCACGTGCCCGCGCGCGTCGATCACTGCGGAAATGCCGGTCGGGGTGGAACGGAGTACGGGCAAACCTTCCTCGATCGCCCGCAGCCTGGCTTGGGCAAGATGCTCGGGCGGACCCCAGCTACCGAACCACGCGTCGTTGGAGGGATTGAACAACATGTCCGGTCGGTTCTTCGGGTCCACCACCTGCCCGGAGAAGATGATCTCGTAGCAGACCTGCACGCCAATCTTGCCGAAGCCGGGGATGCTCAGGGTCGCCGGACCAGGCCCAGGCACATAATCGACATCCCCCATCACCAGCCGCGACAATCCCAGCGGCTCGAGCAGCCCGCGCATTGGCAGATACTCGCCATAGGGCACCAGATGCGCCTTGTCGTAGCGCTGGCCGAGCATGCCGGAGGGCTCCAGCGGCCAGACGGAGTTTCCCGCGCCGGTCAGCGTGCCGCTGCGATCGAAGAACAGCGCGTTGCCGCTGACCAGCGCGATATCGCGGGGCCCAAGAATAGCCGCGATCTTGCCACGCACCCAGCGCGGATCGCCGCGGCGATAAAAGCGCGGATCGGGATAATCGTCCTCGACATAATGGTTCACCATCCCCTCGGGCCACACGACCAGGCGGGGCACGGCGCCGGGCTGGCCGCTGCCCTGCATCAGCTGCTCGATGGCGCGCTCGGGATAGTCGGGGGCGCTGACATTCTCTTGGCCGAGATTGGGCTGGACCACTCGGACATGCGGTGTGCCCGCGGGTGCTTCCGGTGCGCGGTCGGGCAGCAGGAAGCATGCCGCGAACACTGCGGCGCTGACGCCAAGCGGAACGAAGCGGCGGGTCGCTGCCAGAAGCAGCGTGCCCGCAGCGAGCACCGCCACGCCCGACAAGGCATAGGTGCCGATCCACGCTGCGATGTGCGCCACTGGCGTCGGCAGCCACAGCACCCCCAGCGGATTCCACGGATAACCGGTGAACAGCGTGCCCCGCAGCCATTCGGTGACGATCCAGGCCGCGGCGGCGGCCAGCACGCAGGGAAGGTCGGGCAGCTCGCCCCGGGACCGAACCGTGCGGCTGAACCGCCATGCTAGCCCCATCGCCAGCGCCGGAAACACCGCCAGGTACAGCGCTAGCGCCACCACCGCGAAATAGCCCAGCACCGGCGGCATCCGATCCTGATAGTCGAAGGCGTGCTGAATCCAGTTATTCCCGATGGTGAAGTGCCCGACGCCGAACACCCACCCGCGCGCCAAAGCCGACTTGAGGCTCGGCGCCTGATGCACCAGCCACAGCAGCGCCGCGAAGCAGGCGAGTGTGACGAACCACAGGTCCAGCGGCGCAAATCCGACAGGCGACAAAAGGCCGATGGCCAGGGCGAGGAGCAGCGGGCGGCGGAGCATGTGCTGCCTCTATCAAAAGGCGCTGCAAAGCGGGAGAGTGAGAACGAATGTCAGTCCAGATCCGAAACGATCACATGGTTTTCCCTCTATAAACCATAGAGGCCCATGATTTTTCGACGGGTCCAGCATCTAAGAGGGACACCATGACATTTGGCGGCTTCATCCAGCCTGACGAGCAGGCACAGGATCAGACCAAGCTAGCAGAGCATTTCGGGATCACCATCTATTCCGGCTATCAGTCGGTGTCTCAGTCGCGCAAACATGCCGGACAGAACCGTATTTACGACCGCGTCGCTGATCGGCTTGCGGCGCTCGATCTCGGGTATGAGGATCAGTGCTCAGCCAAATACTATTACGACCTCGTCCGCACACTGCGCGATCTGAATGGGCAGTTTGATCGGGTCGTCGAAGTTGGCGTCTTCATGGGCGGGTCGACCTCCTATCTTGCCGGGTGCATGCAGCCCTTCGATTTCGACCTGGACCTGGTCGATGTCAGTGCAGACTTTCTGCGGTTCAGCTATGAGCGTGTTCGCCGCATGTATCCGGAAGCCGCCACCAGGATTCGCCTCTTCCACGGTGACTTGCCATCCTATGTCCGTCACGGGATGTTGGCGAATACGACAAGCCGTTACATCATCCATCACGATGGCGCGCACGACTTCAATCAAGTTGTAAAAGACATGGCCTCGCTATCCTTCGTCAGGGACAAGATCGAAGCGATAATCGCCCAGGATACGCATCTACGCGGCACGATTGACCACATGAACTTCGTCGATATGGCTCTGTTTGCCGTATTTGGCATGGATTTGAAGTTCGCGACGATCGGAGAAGCGTATCCGGAGGGTCCGATGACGCAGCCCAACGCGTATCAGGGCAACTACTTCCTTCCCGGTGCCGCAGAGGGTGTCGTACTGCCGATGGCGGCGAACACCTTCCAGTATCCCCATCCCATGCTGCTAATGGATGACTTCCTGCCACCAGCGCTTGAGCACGCATCCGCTTCGGCCGCTTGAGGCAGGATCGCGCTTCGCTCGCAATCCATCTTCGAGTAGGAGCGGGGGCATGTCTCTGCGCCCGTTCCATCTCGCCTTTCCGGTCCACGACCTTGCTGCGGCCCGCACTTTCTACGGTGACGTGCTCGGCTGCCCGGAGGGGCGCTCGTCCGATCACTGGATCGACTTCGACCTGTTCGGGCATCAGATCGTCGCGCACTTGGATACCGCCACTAAGCCGGTGACCGCCGCCAGCGCCGTGGACGGCCATGACGTGCCGGTGCCGCACTTCGGCGTGGTGCTCACGATGCCGGACTGGGAAGCGCTGGCCGCGCGGGTCGAGACAGCCGGCATTCCCTTCGGCATCGCGCCGCATGTCCGCTTCAAGGGCCAGGTCGGCGAACAGGCGACGATGTTCTTTCGCGACCCCAGCGGCAACGCGCTCGAGTTCAAGGCGTTTGCCGATGACTCCCTTCTATTTGCACGCTGAGGTACTCCGTGGCTGATCCGATTACGCTCGACATTCCCCACAAGCTGGGCCGCGACGCCGCCAAGACCCGCATCGGCGGCGGCATCGGCAAGCTGGCCGACATGTTCCCCGGCGGCGGCACTGTCGATCAGCGCTGGGAAGGCGACACGATGCACTTCACCGTGAGCGCCATGGGCCAGAAGGTCGCCAGTCGGCTGGAGGTATTCGAGGACAAGGTCCACGCCGTGGTCGACCTGCCGCCGATGCTCGCGCTGTTCGCGGGCAAGATCCGCGAGAAGCTCGCGCGCGAAGCGCCCAAGCTCCTGAAGTAACCCGCCGCTGCCGGCGCGGGCGGTACGCTCAGTCCTGTTCTGCCGCCAGGGTGTGGGCCACCAACGCATTGGCATGGCCATGCCCCATCTGGTGATCGTTCTTCAGCATGGCGACCAACTCCACATGCTTGGCCGGAAGATGCGTGCGGATCAGCGCCTGCCACTCGGCAATGGGCTTGCCATATTTCTGCTCGATCGACGGGAAGTAGGAAGCGGGTCCCTTTGTGGGTTCGTCAGCCATGGTTCGCCTCCTCTCCATTTTGCGATCCAAAGCCTGGGCGCAGGGGACCTGGACGACAAGGCGGGTGCGTCGCGCCCAGGATCCGGCGCCGCTACTGCGCCGCGCTGACCCGCCAGATCATGTTGCCGACATCGTCTGCGACCAGCAGCGCGCCGGTGGCGTCGGTGATGACGCCGACGGGGCGGCCCTTCACCGTCTTGCCATCGGGGTTGATGAAGCCGGTGAGCACGTCGACCGGCTTGGCATCACGCACCGGGAAGCCGTTGTCGGCGAACGGCACATACACAACCTTGTAGCCCGAAGGCGGCGTGCGGTTCCACGAGCCGTGCAGGCCGACAAACGCGCCATTGCCCCAGCTTCCGCCAAGCTTGGCGTCGCTGGCGAAGCTCATGCCGAGCGGCGCAGTGTGCGCGCCGAGCGCGAAGTCCGGGCGCTTGGTATATTCGCGCAGATCGGGCCGTCCCGGCTCGACGCGCTTGTCTTCATAGCCGCCCCAGAAATTCCAGGGCCAGCCATAGAAACCGCCGAAATCGACCTGGGTCAGGTAATCGGGCGGCATGTCCGATCCGAGCATGTCGCGCTCGTTCACCACGGCCCACAGCGCGCCGGTGTGCGGCTCGAAGCCCATGCCGTTGACGTTGCGCAGGCCCCAGGCGAACAGGCGCAGTTTCTTGGTATCGGGGAACACCTGGACGATCATCGCGCGGCCGGCCTTGCTGCTGGCGCGCGCCATTTCGGCGGGGCCTTGCGCCGTATAGGCGGCGCCTTCGGCCTCCAGCCCATTCTCGGCGATGTTCGAAGCAGAGCCGATGCTGACATAGAGCGACTTGCCGTCAGGTGCGGCGACCACGTTGCGCGCCCAGTGATTGCCGCCTCCGGGCAAGTCTACGACCTTCTCTGCCTTGGCGGTGATCCTGGTCTGGCCGGGAGCGAAGGGGAAGCGCACCAGCGCATCGGTGTTGGCGACGTAAAGCCAGTTGCCCGCTAGCGCCATGCCGTAGGGCGAGTTGAGCCCGGTCAGCAGCACGGAACGCCGATCGGCAACGCCGTCGCCATTGATGTCGCGCAGCAGGGTGATGCGGTTGGCCGAAGGCACGCCGGCGCCTGCACGGCCCATGAACACGCGCATGAAGAAGCCGGTGATCCCGCCGCCTTCACGTGGCGGCGAATTGGTCTCCGCCACCAGCACATCGCCGTTCGGCAGGCGGTAGAGCCAGCGTGGATGGTCGAGCTTGTCGGCAAAGGCGACGACCTGAAGCCCCGCGGCCGCGGTCGGCTTGCTGCCGTTCCAGCCGACCGGCTTGGCTATGCCGACGGTCGGCAGCGTCTGGGTGCGGGTGGTGCTCAGCTGCGGCACGCGGCCGGTGACGGCCTGCTCGCTGAGTTGTGCCTTGTCGGGGCGCGACAGGTAGAACAACACGCCGCCGCCAACGACCAGTACCGCCACCAGCAGGATCAGGAGGCGCTTCATCCACTTCTTCATTCTTCGTCCTCGATACGCTGCACCGGCGGGTGCAGGCGCAGGCGGTTCACCTTGCGGCCGTCGGCGTCGATCACTTCCAGCTTCCAGCCGCTGGAATGCTCCAGGCAATCTCCGGGCTTGGGCACCTGCCCGGCCAGCACGAAGGCCAGACCGCCGATCGTATCGACATCCTCCTCGACTTCGGCCAGGCGCGGGTCGATCATCTCGGCAATGTCTTCCAGCTCGGCCCGCGCATCGGCTTCCCAGCCGCCGCCGTCGATCGGCACGATCAGCGCGGTGGGGGCATCGTCATGCTCGTCCTCGATCTCGCCGACGATCTCTTCGATCAGATCCTCGATGGTAATCAGCCCCTCGGTGCCCGAATATTCGTCGAGCACCACGGCGAGGTGCGTGCGGCTCAGCTGCATCTGCGCAAGCAGGTCGATCGCACCCATCGATTGCGGCACATAGAGCGGCTGGCGGATCAGTTCGGCGATGCTGTCCGGATGGGGTGCACCATTGGCCAGGATCGCGAACACGTCCTTGATATGGACCATGCCGATGATGGTATCGAGCTCGTCGCGATAGACCGGCAGCCGACTGTGCCCAGCCTCGGCAAACAGCGCGACCAGCCCGGCAAAGCTGGTGCTTTCCTCGACAGCGATGATGTCGGCGCGCGGTACGCCCATGTCGCCGGCGTCGCATTCGCCGAAATGCAGCAGATTGCGCAGCATCTGCCGCTCGATCGGTGCAAGGTCGCCTACCGGCGTCTTGCTGCCCTCTTCATCGGCTTCGTCGATCGCCTCTTCCAGGCGGTCGCGCAGCGTTTCTTCCTGTTCGTCACCGAACAACAAGGTGCGAATGCCGCGCCATATGCCGCCGCCTTCGCTGGAATCCTGGGTGGTGTTGGTAGTGTGACCGGAAGTGGTGCCGGTACTGGGGCCCTCGGGCATGTTCGTGGTCAATCCTCGCGAACGGTATAGGGGTCGTGCAGGCCAAGCTTGGAAAGCGCGGAGCGCTCCATCTCCTCCATCGCCTCGGCCTCGGCATCGTCCATATGGTCGTAGCCTAGCAGATGGAGCACGCCATGGACAATCAGGTGGGTGGCATGGTCCTGCGTCGAGATGCCGCGCTCGGCCGCCTCGGCTACGCAGACGTCATGCGCCAGAATGATGTCGCCCAAAATGACTTCGCCATCATCGCTGTTCTGCGTGACGGCATCGAGCAGGTCGGGCTGGATCATCGGAAAGGACAGGACGTTGGTCGGCTTGTCCTTTTGCCGATAGTCGCGGTTGAGGATGCGCACCTCCTCGTCGCTGGTCAGCCGCACCGCGACTTCGATCGCGGTCGGCCAGCCTAGCCACTCCGCATAGGGCGTCTCCCGGATCGCCGCCTCGGCCGCGCGATTGGCTAGGGCGTCCCAGTCGGCATCGGGCCACGGGGCTTCGGGAAGAGCGGCAACGTCAAGCATCCGGGCCTTCATAGGCATAGACGATGCGCCCGACCAGCGGGTGACGAACCACGTCGCCGGCATTGAAGCGGCTGATGGCAATGCCTTCGAGGCCCTCAAGCCGGCGGACGGCGTCGTTCAGGCCCGAAGCATTGGGACCGCCAGGAAGGTCGGTCTGGTTCGGATCGCCGCACACCACCATGCGGCTGTTCTGGCCGAAGCGGGTGAGGAACATCTTCATCTGCGCCGGCGTGGTGTTCTGCGCCTCGTCCAGGATCACGAAAGCGTCGGCCAGCGTCCGGCCGCGCATGAAGGCGATCGGCGCGATCTCGATCTCGCCCGAGGCAATGCGCCGCTCGACCTGTTCGGCGGGCAGGCAGTCATAGAGCGCGTCGTAGATCGGGCGGAGATAGGGGTCGACCTTCTCCTTCATGTCGCCGGGCAGGAAGCCCAGCCGCTCGCCAGCCTCGACTGCGGGGCGCGACAGGATCAGCCGCTGGACGTTGCCGGTGATGAGCTGCGCCACAGCCTGTGCGACCGCGAGATAGGTTTTGCCGGTGCCCGCGGGCCCGAGCGCGAAGATCAGGTCGTTCGAGATCAGGTCACGCATATAGTGCGTCTGGGCAACCGAGCGCGGCACGATCGTCTTCTTTCGGGTGCGGATCATGATCGCGGGCGGGGGGCCGCTGCCTTTGGGATCGGCGCGCATGATGCCGGCAAAGGTCGGCTCGTCGGACATGGCGATCACCGCCTCGATCAGCCCGGTATCGATCGCCTCGCCACGGATCACGCGGGTCTGGAGCTCGGTCAGCACTTCGCGGGCATGCGCCACGGCTTCCGCCGACCCCTCGATCACCACGCGCTGGCCGCGGGCGTGGATATACACGCCCAGCCGTTCCTCGAGCGCGAGGATGTTCGAATCATATTCCCCGAACAGCTGGGGCAGGAGCTGCGGCTTGTCGAACGTCACCTCGACCCGGGAGCGTTCACCCGATTGGGCGGGGACTGGCTTGCGGCTCATGCGGCTCCTTGGAGATAAAGGGAAAAATCGGTGACGTTGAGGAAGTTGCGGTCCTCAAATGGGTCTCGCAACTTCATGGGGAAAGGGGCTGCGCGGCCATCAAGGCCGTAACCGGGAACAGGAGCGGAAGTTCCGTTGCGCATGATCGCGCAGGAGGATGGCAGAGCAAGTCGAACAAGGACAGGGGGAAGATGCATCGATCTTCCCCCTGCCATGCGACTGGATCAGCCCTGCTTCAGCGAGGCCATGTCGATGACGAAGCGATACTTCACGTCGCTCTTCACCATCCGCGCATAGGCCGTGTCGATGTCCTGGATGTCGATCATCTCGACGTCCGACACGATGTTGTGGTCGCGGCAGAAGTCCAGCATCTCCTGCGTCTCGGCGATGCCGCCGATCAGCGAGCCGGCCAGCGAGCGCCGCCCGAACACCAGAGTGCCGACGTTCAGCGCCGGATGCGGTTCCTCAGGCACGCCGACCAGGGTCATGGTGCCGTCACGCTTGAGCAGCGACAGGAACGGATCGAGGTCGTGCGACGCTGCGACCGTGTTCAGGATGAAGTCGAAGCTGCCGGCATGTGCCGCCATTGCGTCGGCATCCTTGGACACGATCAGGTCGGTTGCGCCCAGACGCTTGGCGTCGTCGCGCTTGTTCGGCGAAGTCGAGAAGACATAAACCTCGGCGCCCATCGCCGCGGCGATCTTCAGGCCCATATGACCCAGACCGCCAAGGCCGACTACGCCGACCTTCTGGCCCGGTCCGACCTTCCAGTGCTTGAGCGGCGAATAGGTGGTGATGCCCGCGCAGAGCAGCGGCGCGACCGCGGCGAGATCCTTCTCGTCGTGCCCGACCTTTAGCACGAAGTCGCGATCGACGACGATATGGTCGGAATAGCCGCCAAAGGTATGGCCGCCCAGATGCTTGTCCGGGCCGTTATAGGTGCCGACGAAGCCGGTCTTCTCGCAATATTGCTCTTCGCCTGCGTTGCAGGACGGGCAATCCTGGCAGCTGTCGACCATGCAGCCGACCCCGGCGATGTCGCCGACGGCAAGGTCGGTCACGTCGCTGCCGACGGCGCTGACGCGGCCGACGATCTCGTGACCGGGAACGCACGGATAGAGCGTGCCGCCCCATTCGCCGCGCGCGGTGTGCAGGTCGGAGTGGCAGACGCCGCAGAACAGGATGTCGATCGCGACGTCGCGCGGGCCGGGGTCACGGCGCTGGAAATCGAACGGAGCGAAGGACGCTTCCGCATCGTGCACGGCATAGGCTTTGGCTGGGGTGGGCATGAGGCTTCCCTGAACTTGATTGGGTGCGCACCGAAAGGCGCTCCGGCGTAGATAGGAACGATCGGCCGCGTGTCAGGGGCGAGGGCGTGGTTTTTGTTTTCGCGATCGCTGAGCTTGCTTGTGTCCGAGCCCCCCAATGTGTTGCCGTTAAAGAAACGTCCCACGAGCGCAGCGAGGATGGTGGCGGCGTCCAGGATTGCCTCAGGTCGCGGCGTGGCGGTTCCACGGCATGATGCGCAGCAGGTTTGCCATGCCGCACCACCCCGTCATCCCCGCGAACATCAGCCCGGCACCGACGAACGCCGACAGCCCGAAAAACCCAGGGGCGGCGAACAGGCCGAGCAGAACACCACTCAGGACCAGCGCACCAGCGGTAATCTGCACCTGCCGCATGAGTTCCAATGGCTGAGAACGATCAGCGAGGATGGGCTGTCCTGCCTGCCGCCAGCCATCGATGCCGCCCTCGAGGATATAGGCTGGCGCACTGCCCGCCGCCGCGCTGAGTTGCGCCGCATTGGCGGCAGTTCGCATCCCCGACTTGCAGTGGAACACGACCGGGCGACCGTCGCGGGGCAAACCGGCTATCCGGTCGAGCGGGACGCTCATCGCGCCTGGAATGCGCTCGCGCGCATGTTCGTCGGCTCCGCGGATGTCGATCAGGCGCGCGCCGGCATCGATCGCGGCCCGGGTGTCTGCGGGGGAAAGGGTCGCAAGCGTCATGGGGTCAATCCTTGCAGTAGAGCTGGTAGAGGGTGGCGAGCAGCGTTTCGACGCGTGCGTCCGCGAGGGCGTACCAAAGCGTCTGGCTCTCACGCCGGAAGGTCACGAGGCCCTCGTCGCGCATCTTGGCGAGGTGCTGCGAGCAGGCCGATTGTGACAAGCCGACGTCACGCGCGAGATCGCCGACGGTAACCTCGCCATGCTCGACCAGCTTGCACAACAGCATTAGCCGACGCGCGTTGCCGATGGCCTTCAGCGTGTCGGCGACCTGCCCGGCTTTTGCCTCGAAGGTTGCCAGGTCCATCGCCCGCTTCAGCATCGCCACCACTCCATTAGATTTTGCTTATGTAGCAACTTCTAATATTTTAGCAACTGCTAATGCAGAGCGCCCGCTCAACCCGGCAGGCGGCCCTCAGATGGAAGGTGGCGATTTTCTCAGGCGGCGGCCTTCACGCGCTCCATGCCGGCCAGCGAGTTGGGATCGGCGCGGACGATCTCGACGTCGATCAGGTCACCGATCTGTGCGTTGGTGGTCAGGTGCACCGACTGGAGCCAAGGCGACTTGCCCAGCATCTGCCCCGGCAGCTTGCCCTTGCGCTCGATCAGCACCGTGCAGGTTCTGCCCAGCGTCGCTGCGTTGAACGCCGCCTGGTCGCGGTTGAGCGCGGCCTGAAGGCGCTGGAGGCGTTCGTCCATCACCTCCGGCGCGATCTGGTCAGCCATGTCGGCGGCGGGGGTGCCGGCGCGCGGGCTGTACTTGAAGCTGAAGCACTGCGCATAGCCGACCGCGTCGACCAGGCTCAGCGTATCGGCGAAGTCTTCCTCTGTCTCGCCGGGGAAGCCGACGATGAAGTCGCCAGACAGCGCAATGTCCGGACGCGCGGCGCGGACGCGCTCGAGCAGGCGCAGATAGCTGTCGCGCGTGTGCGACCGGTTCATCGCCTTGAGGATGCGGTCGCTCCCGGCCTGCACCGGCAGATGGAGGAACGGCATCAGCTTCTCCACTTCGGCATGGGCGCGGATGAGCCCCTCGCGCATGTCGTTGGGGTGGCTGGTGGTGTAGCGAATGCGGTGCAGCCCTTCGATCCGGTCGAGCGCGCGGATCAGCCCGTGCAGCCCGGTGCCGGCCTCGTCGTCCCACGCGTTGACGTTCTGCCCCAGCAACGTGATCTCGCGGGCGCCGGCGTCGACCAGCGCCCTGGCTTCGTCGACGATCGCGTCGAACGGCCGGCTGATCTCCGCCCCGCGGGTATAGGGCACCACGCAATAGGTGCAGAACTTGTCGCACCCTTCCTGCACGGTCAGGAACGCGCCCGGGCTCACCTTGCGCCGGGCCGGCAGCGCGCCGAATTTGCTCAGCGCCGGCATGTCGGTGTCGAGCGTCGCGGTGCCCGCAGCGGCGTCGCGCACCAGATCGGGCAGGTTGTGATAGGCCTGCGGGCCGACCACCACGTCCACCTTGGCGCGGCGGACGATCTCCTCGCCCTCGGCCTGCGCGACGCAGCCGGCGACCGCGATCATCGGGGTGCGGCCATGTTTGCGCAGCCGGCCGATGTCCGAATAGACCTTCTCGGTCGCCTTTTCGCGGATGTGGCAGGTGTTGAGCACCACCAGATCGGCGGCATTGGCATCGTCGGTCGCGGTCATGCCCTGCGCCGCCATCAGCTCGCCCATACGCTCGCCGTCATACACATTCATCTGACAGCCGAACGACTTAACGTGAAAGGTCTTGGGAGTCGGTTTCATGGCGGCCCTATACATAGTCTGACCCGGGAGGGGGAGAGGCCCCGCTTTGTCAGCTCTGGGCGTAGGCAAAGGGGCGGGGCGGATGGCCCAGTGCCTGCGTCAGCGCCGCCTCGATCCGCTGCCGCGCTTCGGCCGCCATCGCCTTGCGCCCCGGAAAGTCGGCGGGGTCGAAGGGCTCGAGGAAATGTACGCGTAGCGGAAAGCTGCCCTTGCGCGCCAAGATGCGCCGCGCATTGTTCAGCCCGCTTTCCTCGCCCACCCAGCCAATCTCCTCGCTTGCCGCACCATAATCCAGCAGCACCGGCTGGACCAGAATGCCGGGTGGCGGCGGCTCCAGCACGCGCAGCATCGGCGTCTTGAACGGCAACAGCGACTTGCCGTCGGTCGTGGTTCCTTCGGGGAAGATCGTGATCGCGCAGTGCTCGCCCAGCGCCTGCCGGACCTGATCGATCTGCCCGGCCACACCCATGCGGTTCTCGCGCTTGATGTATACCGTGCGGTTCAGCCCGGCGAGCCAGCCGACCACCGGCGCCTCGCCGATCTCCGACTTCGCGACGAACGCCGTGCCGCTGGCGCCGCCAAGCGCGAGGATGTCGATCCAGCTCACGTGATTGGACAAGTGGAACGCATCGTGCCGCCGCGGCGTGCCGATGGTGGTAACCCGCGCGCCCGCAATCCGTGCGACCAGTCCCAGGAAGCGCTGCGGCCAGGGGGAGGGGAGGCGGAACAGCCGCCAGGCCCCGTGCAGCGGCACATGGCTGAGCACCGCCAGCAGCAACAGGAATACGCGCCACCCCAGGCGCATCTGCTCGCGCGGGGTCAGCCTGATGGTGAGACCCTCGGCCGCCTGCGCTCGCCGTGGATCAGCCCTTGCGATCGAGGGCGACTCCATACAGCTCCATGCGATGGTCGACCAGGCGGAACCCCAGCCGCTCCGCGATCTGCTTCTGGAGCAGTTCGAGCTCGGGATCGACGAATTCGATCACGCGGCCGCTTTCGACATCGATCAGGTGATCGTGGTGCGCTTCCGGAGCCGGCTCGTAGCGCGCGCGGCCGTCGCCGAAATCATGGCGGTCCAAAATGCCGGCTTCCTCGAACAGCCGCACCGTGCGGTACACCGTCGCGATGGAAATGCCCGGATCGATCGCCGAAGCGCGCTCATACACCTTTTCCACGTCGGGGTGATCTTCGGCGTCCGACAGGACGCGCGCGATCACCTTGCGCTGTTCGGTGATGCGCAGGCCTTTTTCCTGGCAAAGGGCTTCAAGGTCGATCTTGCGGGGCATGGGGCCGATGTAGCCGCAATGGGCGCAAGGTAAAAGGGCTCAACATGCAAAACGCCGGTGCGAGCCCCAAGGCCCGCACCGGCGTTCGAAATCGCTAAAAGCGAAGCGGCTTAGCGCGTCTTGCGACGCTTGGTGCCCAGGCCGATCTTCTTCGCCAGGGTACGGCGCTGCTCGGCATAGTTCGGGGCGACCATCGGATAATCCGCCGGCAGGTTCCACTTGGTGCGGTACTGTTCGGGGGTCATCTGATAATGCGTCATCAGGTGGCGCTTGAGCATCTTCAGCTTCTTGCCGTCTTCCAGGCAAACGATGTAATCCGGCTTCACCGACGAACGGACCGAAACGGCCGGTTCCTGCTTCACTTCAGGCTCAGCAGGCGCGCTGCCGAGACCGGTCAGCGCGGTGTGAACGTTCTGAATAAGCTGCGGAAGATCGGATACGGCCACGCTGTTGTTGCTCACATGTGCGGCGACGATATCCGCAGTCAGCGAGATGAGCGTTTCCTGAATTTCCGACGAAGCGTCCATGATATTCCTTTCGACCCGATCGGGTGACTATTACTGTCCCTCTTCTCGTTCTATCGAACCATTTTGGATGGGGTGCAACCCGGTTAACCCTTTGTTATGCGAATTTTCATCGCAAATTGCGGGAAAAGGTCTGGGCGCCAAACAATTCGCCATCCTTGCCTTTGTAATAGTCTTTGCGCTCGCCGACTTTGTCGAAGCCGGCGCTGCGGTATAGCCGAACCGCATCGTTGCCGGCGCGCACCTCCAGGTGAAGTTGTTCGGCGCCGCGGCCCTGTGCTTCGGCGATTACTGCGCGCACCAGCGCCGCGCCGATGCCGCGCCGCTGGGCCGTGCGCCGGGTGGCGAGCAGCAGCAGTTCGGCGTCGCCCGCGACTTCCCGCGCCAGCGCGAAGCCCGCATCTTCCCCGTCCAAACTGGCGATCACCAGCCACACGCCCGGAAGCGACAGCATCCCCAGGCACTGCGCCTTGGTCCAGGCTTCGCCGAACTGCGGATCGAACGCGTCCTGCATGATCGTGTTCACCGACGCGAGATCCTGCGTGCCGCCTTCGCGCAGCTCGACCAGATGCACTCCGCTCATGCCAGCCCGCGCTCGGCCAGGGTCTTTGCGTCGGGCGCGCGGCCATAGATCGGCCGCGGCGGCAGGGCGGCGAAACCCGCGGGCAACAGCACCGCGTCGGCCGCGTCGGGCAGCGCATCGTGCAGATCCAGCCCCGGGTCCAGTGCCGCCAGCCGCTGCACGCCGCTGCCAAAGGCGCGGCGCGTGCCCAGCATCGCGCGCGCGTCCGGCGGCGTGAGCGACGCCAGCGGCCCTTCTTCGCCAAAGGGCGAGGACGTGAAGCCTTGCATGAACACCTCGCCATGTCCGCCTTCCAGCGTGACGGCCAGCGTAGCGAGATCGGGATCGGCGTGGAAGCGTGCCGCGGCGATCAGCGCCAGCGAGGAAAAGCCGAACACCGGCACGCCCCAGCCGATCGCCAGCCCGCGCGCGGCAGCCAGCCCGACGCGAACGCCGGTAAAGCTGCCCGGCCCGACATCGACCAGGATGCGGTCGGCGCGGCCCTGTCCTGGGAGCTCGGCGATCATCGGCACCAGCCGCTCGGCATGGCCGCGACCCACCACGTCATGCGCGCGTGCCACCACGGCACTGCCCTGGATCAGCGCGATCGAACAGGCGGCCGTGGCCGTTTCGATGACAAGCGTGGTGGTCACGCCCTCAAACGACGCGGTTGAACTTTTCGAATGGAGGGCGGGGGAGCCGCTCGTGGATGGAGGTTGGATCGCCATGTCCCAGGGTGCAGATGAAGTTGGATTGCACCCCCGGCTGGTCGCTGAAGAACGCCGCGTCAACGCCTGCATTGTCGAAACCCGACATCGGCCCGGTGTCGAAGCCCAGCGCGCGGGCGGCGGCGATCAGGAAAGCGCCCTGTAGCGAGGAGTTGCGCAGCGCATGATCGCGGCGGCTTTCCTCGGGAAACCAGTCGCGTGCGCCCGGCGCGTGCGGGAACAGCCAGTCGAGATGCTCGTGAAAGCCCAGGTCCATGCCGATGATGACGGTGGCGGGCGCCTTGCGGATCTTGTCGGGATTGCTGCCGGTCGCCAGCGCGGCCAGCCTTTCCTTGGATTCCGCGGTGGTGCACCACACGAACCGCGCCGACTGCTGGTTGACCGATGTCGGCGCCATCTTGGCCAGGTCATAGATGGCGCGGATATCGTCCTGCGTCACCGGCGCGTCGGTATAGCCGTTATAGCTGCGCGCGGTACGAAAGATCGTATCCAGCCCCGCATCGTCCAGGGGTCGGCCCATGCTGTCTATCCCTCTTGTTCTAGCTGCTTAGACCGCGCGGACTTCGGTCACTTCGGGAACATAGTGCTTGAGCAGCTGCTCGATCCCGTTCTTGAGCGTCGCGGTGGAAGAGGGACAGCCCGAGCAGGCGCCCTGCATCTGAAGATAGACCTTGCCCGCGTCGAACCCGCGATAGACAATATCGCCGCCGTCATTGGCGACCGCCGGGCGGACGCGCGTGTCGATCAGCTCACGGATCTGCGCGACGATGTCCGCGTCTTCGGGATTGTCGCCGCCAAAGTCCGCCGCTTCGCTCGGCACGCTGAAGCCCGCGGCGCTGCCCTGGCGGAACAGCGGCATGTTGGCGGAGAAATGGTCGAGCAGGATACCGAGCACGTCGGGCTTCAGCCCGACCCAGTCGACGCCCGGCGCGGCGGTGACCGAGATGAAGTCGCGCCCAAAGAATACGCCGGTCACATCGCCCAGCCCGAACAGCGCATCGGCAAGCGGCGAAGCCTCCGCCTCCTCGGGAGTGGCGAAGTCGCGGGTGCCGGCTTCCATGACGGTGCGGCCCGGCATGAACTTCAGCGTCGCGGGATTGGGGGTCGGTTCGGTCTCGATCAACATGGTTCCCATGTGGTCCCGCGCGCGCGAACGATCAAGCCGGGACGCAGAAACACTTGGTTTCACTCAGTACAGCCCGGCGGCTCGCCCGATCCGTACACCTCCGCGACAGCTTGATACTGGCATGGGCGTGCCCTCCCCATTAGATGAGGCCGCATGCTTCGTTCCTTGCGCACCGCGCTTCTCGCCTCTTTCGCTGTTGTTTCCCTGGTTCCGGTCGCGCCGATCCAGGCGCAGACCGCGCCCCGCCAGGTCCAGACCGCCGATGATCCGTGGCTCTACAAGGGCAGCGACCTTGTTCATGACGAACAGTGGAAGTTCGGCCGGCTGTCCAACGGCCTGCGCTATGCCGTGCGCAAGAATGGCGTGCCGCCGGGCCAGGTGGCGGTGCGCGTCCGGATCGACGCGGGCTCGCTGATGGAAAAGGACAGCGAGCGCGGCTTTGCCCACTTGCTCGAGCACCTTTCCTTCCGCGGATCGGTGCACGTGCCCGATGGCGAGTCGAAGCGGATCTGGCAGCGCCTGGGCGTCACCTTCGGGTCGGACAGCAACGCCAGCACGACCTTTACCCAGACGGTCTACAAGCTCGACTTGCCCATGGCGACGCCGACCGGGCTGGACGAAAGCATGAAGATCCTGGCCGGCATGATGTCCGGCCCGATCATCAACGCGGCGTCGCTCAATGCCGAGCGCCCGGTGGTGATGGCCGAGGGCCGCGAGCAGCCCGGACCGCAGAAGCGGATGCAGGACCAGATGCTGGAACTGATGTTCGCCGGACAGCCGCTTGCCGACCGTGAGCCGATCGGTACGCCCGAGACGCTGACCGCCGCCACGCCCGAAAGCGTGCAGGCGTTCCACCAACGCTGGTACCGTCCCGAGCGTGCGACCGTGATCATTTCGGGCGACGTTGATCCCGCCCTGCTCGAAGCCATGGTGGTCAAGCATTTCACTGCGTGGAAGGGCGTCGGCCCCGCGCCCGCTAACCCCGACTTCGGCAAGCCCGACAAGGATCATGCCATCGCCGCCAGCCTGGTCGAACCGGCGCTTCAGCCGGTGGCGATGATGGCAATCGTGCGGCCCTGGACCGTGTTCTCCGACACAGTGATCTTCAACCAAAAGCGCATGGTCGATCTGGTCGCGATCCGCATCATCAACCGGCGGCTCGAATCGCGTGCGCGCTCTGGTGGCCCGTTCATCGCCGCCGGCGCGGACCTGAGCGACATCGCCCGTTCGGCCAACATCACCACGGTGCAGGTCCTGCCTTCGGGGGACGACTGGGAAGGGTCGCTGCGCGAAGTGCGCGGCATGATCGCCGACGCCGCCGCCTCGCCACCCACTCAGGCCGAGATCGACCGCGAACTCGCCGAGATCAGCGCGTCGATGCAGCAGCGGATCAACACCGCGCCAGTGGAGGCGGGCGCCAAGCTCGCCGACGATCTGGTCGAGGCTGTCGACATCAACGAAACCGTGACGACGCCGCAGGCGAGCTACGACATCCTCAAGCAGGCGATCGCCGCGAAGATGTTCACCCCCGCCACGGTGCAGGCCGCGTCCAAGCGCGTGTTCGAGGGCACGGCAGTGCGCGCGCTTGTCAACACCCGCACCCCCGATCCGCAGGCCGTGACCAAGGTGACTGCCGCGCTCCAGGCCAACGTCACCGGCGTGGGCAAGCGCAAGGCGATCGGCAATGTCAGCATCGACCAGCTGCCCAAGCTCGGTGCGCCCGCAACCGTGGTCAGCCGCGAACCGCTGCTCCAGGGGACCGACATCACCAAGGTGGTGCTCTCCAACGGCGTCCGCCTGCTCATGCGGCAGGACCCGAGCGAAACCGGCAAGGTGTAC
This sequence comes from Sphingomonas sp. IC-56, assembly GCF_021043375.1. Classification (GTDB taxonomy): domain Bacteria; phylum Pseudomonadota; class Alphaproteobacteria; order Sphingomonadales; family Sphingomonadaceae; genus Sphingomonas. The sequence goes on along the minus strand of NZ_JAJNDV010000001.1, from coordinate 514,606 downwards.
GTCAATGTGCGCTTCGGCCGCGGTCTGAACGCCGTGCCCGGCGATCGGCCCACGCCGCTCTGGGCCGGGGAGACCGCGCTGATGGCCAGCGGCATTGGCAAGCTGGGGCAGGAAGAGCTCGACGCGCTCACTGGTAACCGCCAGATCGGTCTCGGCTTCGACGTCTCCGACGATTCGTTCAGCTTCATCGGCCAGACCAACAAGGCCGATCTCGCCGACCAGCTGCGCCTGTTCGCGACCAAGCTCGCGCATCCGACCTGGGATCCCAATCCGGTGCTGCGCGCCAAGGCGGCGATGCTGTCGGGCTATGCCGGGCTGTCGGCTTCGCCCGACGGCGTGCTGGGGCGCGATCTGGAGCGGCTCAGCCGTTCGGGCGACCAGCGCTTCGGCCTGCCGAGCCGCGAAGTGATCGAGGCGACGACGCCGGCATCCTTCCGTCAGTTCTGGGAGCCGCTGCTGGCGACCGGTCCGATCGAAGTGGAAGTATTCGGCGACATGGATGCTGAGGCGACCTTGAAGGCCGTGGCCGCCACCTTCGGCGCATTGAAGCCGCGCCCTGCCGTTGCCGCGCCCGCCACCCCGGTCAAGTTCCCCGCGCATGTCGCCACGCCGGTGGTGCGCACGCATACCGGCAAGAGTGACCAGGCCGCGGCGGCGATCGCCTGGCCCACTGGCGGCGGCACTGCCGGCATCACCGAGAGCCGCCGGCTCGACCTGCTCGCCGCGATTTTCCGCGACCGGCTGATCGACCAACTGCGCAGCCAGGCGGGCGTGAGCTATTCGCCCAACGTCGCCAGCCAGTGGCCGCTCGGCATGGCGAATGGGGGCAAGCTGATCGCTCTCGGCATGGTGCCGCCCGACAAGACCGAGTTCTTCTTCAAGCTCTCCCGCGACATCGCCGCCGATCTGGTCGCCAAGCCGATTGACGCCGACGAACTGGAACGGGCGGTCGCGCCGCTCAAGCAGCAGATCCTGCGCGCATCGAGCGGCAACATGTTCTGGATGCGGCTGGTGGCGGGTGGGAGCTATGACCCGGCGATCGTGCGCGGCGTCGAAACGCTGGCGCAGGATTATTCCAAGGTCAACCCGGCAGACATCCAGGCGCTGGCCGTCAAATATCTGCGCCCCGACGCCGATTGGACCATGGTGGTCGTGCCGGAAAAGGCGGAGAAGTAAGCCTTTCTACCCCCTCCCTTCCAGGGAGGGGTTGGGGGTGGGTGGCGAGCGCAAGCGAGCACCCGTCCTCGCGGCAAAGGAAAAGGCCGGGGGATCGACCCCGGCCTTTTCCACACCCACCCCTTGATCCCCTCCCTTGCAGGGAGGGGCTAGACTGTCTTCAATACAACGCGTCCAACCGCTCGCCATATACCCGCTTCAAGATATGCCGGCGGATCTTCAAGCTCGGCGTCAGCTGCTCGTTCTCGATGGTGAACGGCGCGTCGGCGATGATGAATTTTCGGACCCGCTCGGTCACCGACAGCTCACGGTTCACACGCTCCACGGCTTTGCCGACCGCAGCCTTGTACTCGGCGTCGCGCGACAGGTCCTTGAAGCTGCACCGCGTGCCGTTCTTCGCGCACCATTCCTGCGTCCACTCAGGATCTGGCACCAGCACCGCGGTCATGTACGGCTTCTTGTCGCCCGCGATCATCGCCTGCAGGATCTCGTTCTGCAGCGTCAGCATGCCTTCGACCTTTTGCGGCGCGACATTGTCGCCCTTGTCGTTGACGATGATGTCCTTCTTGCGGTCGGTGATCTTGATCCGGCCCTTGTCGTCGATCACGCCGATATCGCCGGTGTGGAGCCACCCGTCCTTCAGGACGCGCGCCGTCTCCTCCTCGTTGCGCCAATAGCCGTGCATGACCAGCTCGCCGCGCACCAGGATCTCGCCATCCTCGGCGATGCGCACTTCGGTGTTCGCCAGCGGTGGGCCGACAGTGTCGTGCTTCAGCCCGGCTTGCGGCCGGTTGCACGAGATCACCGGCGCAGCCTCGGTCTGGCCATAGCCCTGCAACAGCGTGAGCCCCAGCGAGTCGAAAAAGATGCCGACTTCCGGATTGAGCGGCGCACCGCCCGAAACCATCGCCTTGATCCGACCGCCAAAGCGCTTGGAAATCTTGGGCTTCAGCGTCGTGTTGATCAGCAGCTGCATCGGCTTGTCGAGCACCGAGCCGTTGCCCGCGGCCTTTTTCGCGCCCAGCTCCAACGCCTTGCCGAGCAGGTAGTTGGCGAACTTGCCCTGCTTCTCGACCTGCTTGGTGATGCGGGTGCGCAGCACTTCGAACAGGCGCGGCACCACCACCATGATCGTCGGCCGCACCTCCTCGATGTTCGACGCGAGCTTTTCCAGCCCTTCGGAATAATAGATCTGCCCGCCCAGCCCGATCGGGAAGAACTGCCCGCCGCTATGCTCGTATGCGTGGGAGAGGGGGAGGAACGACAGGAACACCTCGTCCTCCCACCCGAAATCCTCGGAAATCACGGTGCAGCAGCCATTGACGTTGTGCAGGATCGCGCCGTGGTGCTGCATCACCCCGCGCGGGGATCCGCCGGTGCCGCTGGTATAGATGATGCACGCCAGGTCCGACCGGCCAAAGGTCGCGCGCGCCGCCACCGCCTCGGGCTCGGCGGCATGCGTCGCGATCAGCTGCTCCCAGTCATGAAATGCCAGCGCGCCATGCTGCCCGATGCGCAGATCCTCGATCCCGATGATCATCCGCGCCGAGGAGGACCGGATCGCGGCAGGCAACAGCGTCTTGGCCAGCTTCGCGTTCGCCACCACGATCGCGCACGCACCCGAATTCTCGATGATGTGCAGATGGTCGCGTTCGGTGTTGGTGGTGTAGGTCGGCACCGTCACACATCCCGCGGCCATGATCGCCAGGTCGGTGATGCAGAATTCCGGCCGGTTCTCCGCCACCAGCATCACCCGGTCGCCCGGTTTCAGCCCCAGCGCCTGGAACGCATTGGCCAGGCTCGCGACCTTGCGCGCCGCCTCCGCCCAGCTGGTTGGCTGCCACGCCCCCTCGGCCTTGTGCCACAGGAACGGCGCCTCGCCCTTCTCGCGCGCCCGCGTGAAGAACATCTGCACCAGATTGTCGAACCGCTCGAGTGTACGCATTCCTCTCCCCTAGTCGGGCGCTCTTGGCGGCGCCGCGTTTATTCCGATGGCCGGTTCGGCTGAGCCCCCACGCGGCGGATCACCGTCACCGCGCCGCGCTGGTCCATCGCCACGCCTTCGCTGCGCGGATCGGCGGCGCCGACCCAGCGTCCGCGCACGCGCTCGATCGCATTGGCCTTCAGCCCCATCGGCGCGACCTGCACGCGCTCGCCCAGCGCCTGGAGTGCCGGCACCATCGCTTCCAGTTCGGTGCCCTTCTCGACCGTGGCGGTCATCCCCGGCGCATAGACCAGCCCCAGGCCAATCGCGTCCTGCGCCGACAGCTTCCAGTCGAGCACGCCGATCAGCGCCTTGGCCACCTGGGCGATGATCGTCGATCCGCCCGCCGCGCCTACCGCCACACGCACCTTGCCATCGGGTCCATAGACGATGGTCGGCGCCATCGAGCTGCGCGGCCGCTTGCCCGGCTCCAGCCGGTTGGCGACCAGATAGCCCTGCTTCTCCGGCACGATGTCGAAATCGGTCAGCTCGTTGTTGAGCACCACGCCGTCCATCGACAGCCCCGATCCGAACGGCCCCTCCACGGTGGTGGTCACCTGCACCACATTGCCGGCCGCGTCCGCAACCGCCAGGTCGGTGGTGCCGGGCACCTCGCTCGGCGCCACCCGAACCCGCGGCGGCGCGCCTGCCGGCTGTCCCGCTTCCACACTCGCCATGGTCTTGGTCGCGTCGATCAGCGCCGAACGCCCGGCGATATAGCGCCGGTCGAGCAGCCCCTTGAGTGGCACCTGCACATAATCGGGATCGCCCAGATATTGGTCGCGATCGGCATAGGCGAGGCGCGACGACTCGGCGAACAGGTGCCAGGCAGTGGGCGAATTCTTGCCCAGCTTGCCCATGTCGAACCGCTCCAGCTGCTGGAGGATCATCAGCACGGTCACCCCGCCCGACGAAGGCGGCCCCATCGAACACACGGTGTACACGCGGTACTTGCCGCACAGCGGCGGGCGCTCCTTGGCATCATAGGCCGCCAGGTCGCCGAGCGTCATCTTCGACGGATTGCGCGCCGCGCCGTTCACGGTCGCGACCAGCTTCTGCGCCTGCGCGCCGACATAGAAGCTGTCGGGCCCCAGCCTCGCCACCCGCTCGAACAACGCCGCCTGTTCCGGATTGCGCACCGTGCTGCCCACCGCCAGCGGCGCGCCGCCAGCCGTGAAGAAGATCGCGCGCAGCCCCGCATCGACATGCCCGGCGAACTGAGTCAGCGAATTGTTGAGCCGCGGCGTGACTTCGAAGCCGCCCCGCGCCAGCCGGATCGCCGGATCGAACAGCCTCGCCCAGGGCAACTTGCCCGATTTGCGGTGCGCCAGCGCCATTGCGCGGAGCGTTCCCGGCACCCCGACGCTGCGCCCACCCGGCACCGCGTCGCGGCGGCTCAGCGGCTTGCCCTCGGCATCGTAGAACCAGCGCGGATCGGCTGCCATCGGCGCAGTCTCGCGGCCATCGATGGTCGTGGTCCGCTTTGACTTCGCGTCATACTGCACCACGAAGCTGCCGCCGCCGATGCCCGAGCTTTGTGGCTCCACGACGTTGAGCGCCAGCATGGTGGCGATCGCCGCGTCGGTCGCGCTGCCGCCGGCGCGCAGGATCTCGACGCCCGCCGCTGCGGCGCGCGGATCGGCCGCGCTCACCATGCCTTGCGCCAGCGCGGGGGCGGGCAGGAGGAAAAGGGCGAGCGCTGCGACCAGTTGCTTCATTGCGTCACGGCCTAACCCGATTTGCGGGCGCGGCAAAGATGCTAGATCAGCGTGCGGCAAGCCCGCGCACTATCTCGCGTGCCAGCCCAGGACCGCGATACACCAGCGCGCTGTACACCTGCACCAGCACCGCGCCCATCTCCAGCCGTCGCCGCGCCTCGTCTGCCCCGTCGATCCCGCCGGCCGAAATCACCGGCAGCGCGCCGCCCGCGATCGCCAGCGCTTCGCCCAGCTTGGCGCGCGCCAGTTCGCGCAGCGGCGCGCCCGACAATCCACCGGCCTCGCCGCCACGGTGCGAGCGGAGCGGCGGGCGCGAAATGGTGGTGTTGGACACGATCAGCGCGTCGATATGGTGGGTTGTCGCCGCCTGGATGGCGCCTTCCACGCCTGCCTGGTCCAGGTCGGGCGCGATCTTGAGGAACACCGGGCGGCGCGCGCCGCCGGCCAGGATGCGCGCTTCGTCCACGGCCGCCAGCAACTCGTCCAGCGCGGGGCGCGACTGAAGATCGCGCAGCCCGGGCGTGTTGGGCGAACTGACATTGATCGTCAGGTAATCGGCCAGCGGCGCGGCGCGGCGCACCCCGGCGACATAGTCCGCCACCCGGTCGGGCGAATCCTTGTTCGCCCCGACATTGATGCCCAGCACGCCCTCACGCTGCTTCAGCCGTGCGACTCGCTCCAGTGCCGCCTGCAAGCCGTCATTGTTGAAGCCCATGCGGTTGATCACGGCTTCATCCTCGGCCAGCCGGAACAGCCGCGGCTTGGGATTACCCGCCTGCGGGCGCGGGGTCAGCGTGCCGATTTCCACTGCGCCAAAGCCCAGGCCGAACAGCCCGGCAATCGCCTCGCCATTCTTGTCCAGTCCCGCGGCCAGGCCGACCGGGTTGGGAAAGGTGATGCCCGCCACCTCGACCGGCAGGGCGATGTCCGATGCGTTCCGGAACGGGGTTCCCGCCGCGCCCCAGCCGCGCAGGGCAAGGATGGTGGCGCGGTGCGCAAGCTCGGCATCAAGGGCAAACAGGGCGGATCGGAGAGGGTAGGCCATGCCGCAGGCCCTTCGCATTGCGAAATCGCGTCGTCAAAGTGTGCGATGTCGATTCCGTCCAATACGCCGAATACGAGTCGGGCTAATCGGTTTTTGCGACCCGAGGGGTTCACCTTTTCAACGGGGGGAACCCTTTCTCTTAGCCCGGCCAGGCAACTGGCCGGGCTACTTTTATTGTGCTGGCGATCTGGTATATCCCTGCGCAATAAACAGAAATCCGTGCCGGGAGCTCAGGTCTGGAAATGCGGGCGGCCATTCGTCGAAAGATAGGTCCGGAGCCGATCGGCCCGCTGGCCGTCGCCCGCGCGACTATTGAAATGAAGAAGGCGACCGGGCGGCTGCTGCCGCACGTCGACAGCTATTTCCTGTATCGTTGCGACGCCGACGAGTTCGAACGAACCGAGCGTGTCGACCTGGGTCAGATCCGCTTCCTGCTCGAAGGGGAGGGGGAGGTCACGTATCCCGATGGCCATGTCGAACGCAGCAAGCCGATCATGGTGTGCGGCCCCGGCACCGCCGCTGCCCATTACAAGCTGCGCGGCCCGGTCACCTGTTTTGGCGTGACGTTGCGCGCGGTGGGGTGGAAGGCGCTGATCGGCCTGCCGGCGCACAAGTTCACCGACCACAATATCGATGGCTCCAAGCTGTTCTGCGAAAAAGCGGCGGCATTGCTCCAGCAATTGCGCGGCATGACGACGCTGGATCAGATGATCTCGGCGCTCGCGCCCTTGCTCATCATGCGGCAAGAGGAAGTGAAGCCGGTTCCCGAACCGCACTTCCCGTTCCTTGAAGCGGTGCGCGAGTGGGCGGCGAGCGAGGATCCCACCATCGACGAGCTTTACGCGGCCATCAGCGAGACCAGCGGTCTGGGCGAGCGCCAGGTGCAGCGGCTTTGCCTGGAATATTTCGGCAACTCGCCTGCCAAGCTGAAGCGCAAGTTCCGGGCGGTGCGCGCGGCGATGCAGATCTATCAGGGCGCGCCGATGATGGACGTGGTCGGGCCCTTTGCTGATCAGTCGCACATGATCAACGAAGTGAAGCATTTCACCGGCCACACGCCGACCAGCCTGCGATCGGGCATCGATCCGGTGCTGGCCGTCACGCTGGGCGATACCGGCTTCCGCTTCCTGCCGGAAGTTTTCCCCGAAGAGGTTGACCTCCGCCGCAACTGAGCCCATCTGCCAATCGGATCAAGTTCGTCCGATTGTACGCCCATGATGCCGTTGCACCGCCGGGCCAGAAGGAATCGATGCGTCTCTCAAGCCTTGCCGACTATGCCGTGGTGATGATGGCCGCCGCTGCGCGCCATTGCGGCGCGTCGTGCCGGCTGAACGCGACGGCGCTGGCCGGGGAGACCGGACTGCCGCTGCCCACCGTGCAGAAGCTGGTGAGCAAGCTCTCGGCAGCCGGGCTGATCGAGAGCGCCCGCGGCACCGGCGGCGGCTTCCGCCTCGCCCGGCCCGCCGCGGCAATCTCGGTCGCCGACATTGTCGAGGCGATCGAGGGGCCGATCGCGCTGACCACCTGTGTCGACGTGAGCCGCCACGACTGCGCGGTTGAGGGTTCGTGCCGGGTCCGCCCGCACTGGGCCGCAGTGAATGGCGCCGTGAAGGGCGCGTTGGCGGGGGTAAGCCTCGCGAGTCTGAGTAGGGAAGCCTGATGGCCACCAGGAATGCCGAGGCGCACGCCGCCGCGAACAAGAAGTATGAATGGGGCTTCGCCTCGGACGTCGAACAGGAGTTCGCGCCCAAGGGGCTGAGCGAGGACACCGTCCGCTACATCTCCGCCAAGAAGGGCGAGCCCGCCTGGATGCTTGACTGGCGGCTGAAGGCGTTTGCCGCCTGGCAGGCGATGGAGTTGCCCGAATGGGCCAAGCTCGCGATCCCTGAGATCGATTATCAGGACGCGTATTATTACGCGGAGCCCAAGGCGAAGAAGACGATCGGCTCGCTCGACGAGCTCGATCCCGAGATCCTGCGCGTCTACGAAAAGCTCGGCATCCCGATCGAGGAGCAGAAGGTCCTCGCCGGCGTCGAGGGCGCGCGCAAGGTCGCCGTGGACGCAGTGTTCGACAGCGTCTCGGTCGCCACCACCTTCCGCAAGGAGCTGGAGGCCGCCGGCGTCATCTTCCGCTCGATCTCCGAAGCGGTGCGCGAATATCCCGACCTGGTGCGCAAGTATCTAGGCAAGGTCGTGCCGGTGCGCGACAATTTCTTCTCCGCACTCAACGCCGCGGTCTTTTCCGACGGCACCTTCGTCTACATCCCCGAAGGCGTGCGCTGCCCCATGGAGCTGAGCACCTATTTCCGCATCAACGCGGAGAATACCGGCCAGTTCGAGCGCACCCTGATCGTCGCCGACAAGGGTAGCTATGTCAGCTACCTCGAAGGCTGCACCGCCCCGATGCGCGACGAGAACCAGCTCCACGCCGCCGTGGTCGAGCTGGTCGCGATGGACGATGCCGAGATCAAATATTCCACCGTCCAGAACTGGTATCCCGGTGACGAGAACGGCGTCGGCGGCATCTTCAACTTCGTGACCAAGCGCGCTTTGTGCGAGGGCAAGAATTCGAAGGTCAGCTGGACCCAGGTCGAGACCGGCAGCGCGATCACCTGGAAATACCCGTCGTGCATCCTCAAGGGCGACGGCTCGGTCGGCGAATTCTACTCGGTCGCCGTCACCAACGGCCGCCAGCAAGCCGATACCGGCACCAAGATGCTGCATCTGGGCAAGAACACCCGCTCGACCATCGTGTCGAAGGGGATCAGCGCCGGCCGCAGCGACAACACCTATCGCGGCCAGGTGCTGGTCCAGCCCGGCGCGGAGAATGTCCGGAACTTCACCCAGTGCGACAGCCTGTTGCTCGGCGATCAGTGCGGTGCCCACACCGTGCCTTATATCGAGGTCAAGAATCCCTCCGCCCAGATCGAGCACGAGGCGACGACGTCGAAGATCAGCGAGGACCAGCTCTTCTATGCCCGTCAGCGCGGGCTCGATCAGGAAGCGGCGGTCGCGCTGATCGTGAACGGCTTCGCCAAGGAAGTGCTGCAGCAACTGCCGATGGAATTCGCGGTAGAGGCGCAGAAGCTGCTCGGTATCAGCCTCGAAGGCTCGGTCGGCTAAGCGGAGAAAGCTAGATGAGTATTGGAATCCTCCTCGCCGCCATGGTGCAGACCGTGAACGTCAGCGGCGGCGTCGAAGTCGAAAAGATGCCCCAGATCGGCATCGCCACGCGCCACGCCCGCTGCATCGTCCGCCGCATCGGCGTGGCACCGCGCGACGAGGGCGCACGCCAGGCCGCGATCGACACCGCAGTGCGCGATTGCCGCGCCTATGTCGAAAGCGATTTCGCGCAAGGCCGCGTCCAGCGCGGCGACCGGCTGGTGAGCGGCCGCTGGTGGAAGGGCATGCAGCGCACGCTCGACGCCATCGAGCGCGACGTGGCCGAGGCGATCGTCACCCCCAAGCAATACAAGATCATCTGGCAGTTGCCGGATGGCGGCCGCGTCGACGTCTACAACGCGCCCGGCGTGCTGACCTCCGTCCGCCTGCTCACCGTGCCGCTCTGAACCCTGGAAGAACCATGCTGAATATCGAAAACCTCCGCGCCGAAGTGGAAGGCAAGGAAATCCTCAAGGGCCTCTCGCTCCAGGTGAACGCGGGCGAAGTGCACGCGATCATGGGCCCCAATGGCGCGGGCAAGTCGACGCTCGGCTATGTGCTGGGCGGCCGCGGCAATTACGAGCCGACCGGCGGCACCGTGACGCTGAACGGCGAAGACCTGCTGGAGATGGAACCCGACCAGCGCGCCGCCGCCGGCCTGTTCCTCGGCTTCCAGTATCCGGTCGAAATCCCCGGCATCTCCAACGTCCAGTTCCTGCGCGAGGCGCTCAACAGCCAGCGCCGCGTCCGTGGCGAAGCCCCGCTTTCGGGCGCCGAGTTCCTGAAACTCGCCCGCGCCCAGGCCGACCTGCTCGGCATGAACCAGGACATGCTCAAGCGCCCGGTCAATGTCGGTTTTTCTGGCGGCGAGAAGAAGCGCAACGAGATGGTGCAGATGGGCATCCTCGGCCCCAAGCTCGCGATCCTCGACGAGACCGATTCCGGCCTCGATATCGACGCGCTGAAAGCAGTCGGCGACGGCATCAACCGCATCATGCGCGCGCCGGACAAGGCGGTGATCCTGATCACGCACTATCAGCGCCTGCTCGATTACGTGAAGCCCGACTTCGTCCATGTCCTCGCCGATGGCCGCATCGTGCGCTCAGGCGGCGCCGAACTGGCGCTGGAGCTTGAACGCGAAGGCTATGGAGCGATCGCGGCGTGAGCAGGCTGAATCAGATCCTCCCTGAGCTCCGCTCGGGGAGGGGGACCACGCGCAGCGTGGTGGAGGGGCGCCGCGCAGCGGCGGACTCGGTGCGAGGCTCCACCGCGACGATGTCGCGGCCCCTCCACCACCGGCCTGCGGCCGGCGGTCCCCCTCCCCAAGCAAGCTTGGGGAGGATCTAATGACCAGCCTCCTCCAACTCCCCACCCCCAAGCAGGAAGCCTGGCGCTGGGCCGACATGGCCGCGCTGCGCAATGCTGCCGAAACGCCGCGCGCACCCACGGGCACCAATCCGCAGGACCTGTTCCTCGACCTGGAAGGCCCGCGCCTCCTGTTCGTCGACGGCGTGTTCGATCCGGCGCGCAGCACGCCCGGCCCGCTCAGCATCACCCGCTGGACCCCGGAAACCACGCACCCGCTTGGCCAACTCGCAGCAGGGGAGGGCTGGACCCTCACCCTCGCCGCGCAACAGGCCGCAACCTGCATCCAAATCGTCCATCTCGGCTCGGGCGGCGAAAGCCATGTCCCCGCGCAGATCGTCCTCGCCGAAGATGCCGTCGCCTCGATGGTGGAAACCTTTGCCGGCACCGGCTGGGCCAATCGCCTGACCCAGATAAAGCTCGCCCGCGGCGCCCGCCTGATGCGCTCGGTGCGCCTGGTGCAGTCGGCCGGTTTCGTCTCCACCCGCGACGAGGCCGAGATCGGCGAGGCCGCGAGCCTGGTTTCGGTGTTCCTCGCCGCCGGCGGCATGGCCAGCCGCATCGATGGCGGCCTGACGCTCACCGGCAAGGGCGCGTTCGCCGAAATGGGCGGCGCGCTGCTCACCCGCGAAACGCAGAAGCAGGAAGCCGCCGTCGCCGTCCGCCACGAAGCGACCGAAGGCTCCTCGCGCCAGCTATGGCGCGCTGTCGCCGCCGACCGCTCGACGGCGAGTCTCGCCGCCCGCGTCGAAGTCGCCCGCGGCGCCCAGCAGACCGATGGCGAGCAATCGCTGCGCGGCCTCCTGCTGCAACGCACCGCCACGGTGAACCTCAAGCCCGAGCTCGAGATCTTCGCCGACGACGTGAAATGCGCCCATGGCGCTACGGTCGGCGAACTCGACAAGCGTGCGCTCTTCTACCTGCAAAGCCGCGGCGTTCCCGAAAACCGCGCCAAGGCACTGCTCACCCGCGCCTTCGTCGCCGATGCGCTGGCCCGCATCGGCGAAGACGCCGTCCGCGAAGCCTTCGCCGCGGACGCAGACCGCTGGCTGGACACGGCGCTGTGAGTGACACTTCTCAAATCCTCCCCGAAACGGGGAGGGGGACCGCCAGCGAAGCTGGTGGTGGAGGGGGCTCGCCACCAGCGGGCACCTTTGCGGCCACCCCCCTCCACCAGCCTGCGGCTGGTCCCCCTCCCCGTGCCGGGGAGGATTTGACGGCTGCCCCCCTCGACGTCCTCGCCGACTTCCCCGCAATCCCTTCCGGCTGGGCCTATCTCGACACCGCCGCTACCTCGCAAAAGCCCCGCCCGGTCATCGACGCGATCACCCGCGGCTATGGCGAGACCTACGCCACGGTGCATCGCGGCGTGTACCAGCGCTCGGCGGACATGACGCTGGCCTTCGAAGCCGCGCGCGAACGCGTCGCCCGCTTCATTGGCGCCAAGCCCCAGGAAGTGATCTTCACCCGCGGCGCGACCGAGGGCATCAACCTGGTCGCGCAGTGCTGGGCCGCCACCAACCTCAAGCCCGGCGACCGCATCCTGCTCTCCATGCTGGAGCACCATTCCAACATCGTGCCGTGGCAGATGGTGGCCGAACGCACCGGCGCGCAGATCGACGTCGTGCCGCTGACCGGTGACCACCGCATCGACCTTGATGCGATGGCGGCGATGCTGACCGAGCAGCACAAGCTGGTCGCGCTCGCCCATGTCTCCAACGTGGTCGGTTCGGTCCTCGACGCGAAGCGCGCAGTCGAACTCGCGCACGCAGTCGGCGCCAAGATCCTGCTCGACGGCTGCCAGGCCGTGCCGCGCCTCCCCGTGAACGTCGCCGACCTAGGCTGCGACTTCTACGTCTTCTCCGGGCACAAGCTCTACGGCCCGACCGGCATCGGCGTGCTGTGGGGCCGCTACGACCTGCTCGACGCGATGCCGCCTTACCAAGGCGGCGGATCGATGATCGACCGCGTGACCTTTGCCAAGACCACCTACGCCCCGCCGCCGGGCAGGTTCGAAGCGGGCACCCCGCACATCGTCGGCGTGGTCGGCCTCCACGCCGCGATCGACTATGTCGATGGCATCGGCCTGGATCGCATCCACGCCCACGAAACCGCGTTGGTTACGCAGGCGCGCGACGCGCTGTCGCAGATCAATAGCGTCCGCCTGTTCGGCCCCGACGACAGCGCCGGGATCGTCAGTTTTGCCGTCGAGGGGGTGCATCCGCACGACGTCGCCACCATCTTGGATGAAGGCAATGTCGCCATCCGCGCCGGCCACCACTGCGCCCAGCCGCTGATGGACAGCCTGGGCGTTCCGGCGACGGCACGGGCCAGCTTCGGCGTGTACAATGGCGCAGGCGATATCGCCGCGCTGGTGAAGGGTATCGAGAGAGTGACGAGGATCTTCGGATGAACGAAGAGCGCAAGATCATGGTGGAAGAAGTCGACGCCGTCGAGGCGGCGCCGCGCGCCCGTGTCGAGGACGCAGTGGCTGCGCCGGTCGACGCCCCGGCGCCCGAGCGGCAGCGCGACTACCTCTCCGGCTTCCTGGCGCAAAAGCCTGAGCCGCATCCGGCCGGCGAACCGGGCGGTGAGCTCTACGACGCGGTCATCGAGGCGTTGAAAGAGATCTACGATCCCGAAATCCCGGTGAACATCTACGATCTCGGCCTGATCTACGGCGTCGACATCACTGCCGACGGTCACGCCGCGGTGCAGATGACGCTGACCACCCCGCATTGCCCGGTTGCCGAATCGATGCCCGGCGAAGTCGAGCTGCGCGTGGGTTCCGTGCCCGGCATAGGCCATGCCGAAGTGAACCTCGTCTGGGATCCGCCATGGGACCCGCAAAAGATGAGCGACGACGCCAAGCTCGAACTGGGCATGCTCTAATGACCGACGTGAAGACCCGCGCGCGCCCCGCCGCGCTCAACCTGACGCCCTCGGCCGAACAGCGCATCGCCGACCTGATGGCGAAGGCGCCCGAGGGCACCGTCGGCGTCAAGCTGTCGACCCCGCGCCGCGGCTGTTCGGGTCTCGCTTACTCGGTCGACTATGTCACGGAAGCCAAGCCCTTCGACGAGCGCATCGAAACCCCGGGCGGCACTTTCTTCGTCGACGGCGCCTCGATCCTCTATTTGATCGGCTCGACCATGGACTGGGTAGAGGACGACTTCACCGCCGGCTTCGTCTTCCAGAACCCGAACGCCAAAGGCAGCTGCGGCTGCGGCGAAAGCTTCACCGTCTAAGCCTTCCCCTCCCTGCAAGGGAGGGGATCAAGGGGTGGGTTATGAAAAGGGCCGGGGCTCGATGCCCCGGCCCTTTTCTTTGCCTCAAGCGTTAAGCTCGCCTTCGGCCCACATCCACCCCTTCCCTTGCAGGGAGGGGCCGCCATTGGCAGGGCCGGCAAAACACTTCGGAGAGTTGGATGTCCTTCCCACAGCCCTACACCGCCGATCCCGCCCGCTATGACGGCCGCATGCCGTACCGTCGCTGCGGCCGCTCGGGCCTCGATCTGCCGGCGATCTCCCTCGGGCTCTGGCAGAATTTCGGTGGCACCGATGTGTTCGAAACCGGCCGCGCGATGCTCCGCCGCGCCTTCGACCGGGGCGTCACCCATTTCGATCTCGCGAACAATTACGGCCCGCCTTATGGCTCGGCCGAGGAGAATTTCGGCCGCGTCATGGCGACCGACTTCGCGCAGCACCGCGACGAACTGATCATCTCCACCAAGGCCGGTTGGGACATGTGGCCCGGGCCGTACGGTGATGTCGGCGGCAGCCGGAAGTATCTGATCGCCTCGTGCGACCAGAGCCTCAAGCGCATGGGCCTGGACTATGTCGACATCTTCTATTCGCACCGCGTCGATCCCAAGACCCCGCTCGAAGAGACGATGGGCGCGCTCGCCCAGATCCACCGGCAGGGCAAGGCGCTCTATGTCGGCATCTCCTCCTACTCGCCCGAACTGACGCGTCAGGCCGCCGCGATCCTGGCCGAGTACAAGGTGCCGCTGCTCATCCACCAGCCGAGCTATTCGATGCTCAACCGCTGGGTGGAGGAGAGCCTGCTCGACACGCTCGACGATCTCGGCACCGGCTGCATCGCCTTTTCGCCGCTGGCGCAGGGCATGCTCAGCAACAAGTATCTGAACGGCGTGCCGCAGGACGCCCGCGCGGCCAAGGGCGGCTCGCTCGGCGAGAACCTTCTGAGCGAGGACAACCTCGCCCGCATCCGTGCGGTCAACGACATCGCCCATCGCCGTGGCCAGACGCTCGCGCAAATGGCGATCGCCTGGGTGCTGCGCGATCCCCGCGTCACTTCCGCGCTGATCGGTGCGCGTACCGTCGAACAACTCGATAATTCGCTCGATGCGGTCAAAAACCTCGATTTCAGCCCCGAAGAACTCGCCGAAATCGACCGCCACGCCACCGAAGGCGCGACCGATCTGTGGAAAGTATCCTCCACGCTCCAGGAACTTCCCCAGCGATGAGCGTCGCCTTTCGCCGGGAAAGTGACGAGGAGCACAAGGAACCCAAGTTCGAGATCCCGATGGTCCCGGGCCCGAACCTGGTGACCCCGCGCGGCCTTGCCTTGATCGAAGCCAAGGTCGCCGAGCTGGAGGGTGCTATCGCCTTGGAAACGCAGGAAGAACCGCGCGAAGCGCTGCGCCGGGAGCTGCGCTACTGGAACACCCGCCGCACCACTGCGGAGATCGCGCCTAGCCCGGAGGACGGGGTGGCGGGCATCGGCACCCGAGTCCGCATCCGTCTGGCCGGCAAGGAGCGTGTCCTCGAAATCGTCGGCCATGACGAGGCCGAACCCGCCGCGGACCGGCTCTCCTTCCAGGCGCCTCTGGCTAAGGCATTGATCAGATTGGAAGAAGGTGAGCGCGCCGACTTCAATGGCCGCCCCGACGCCATCGAAATCCTCGCCGTCGAAAGCTTGTTTTCCGCGTCGAACAGATAGTGGCCAGCTTCGTTTAAGTCCTGCAAAACCCAGGAGAACGACATGCCAGACGAACCCGAAAAGGTCCTCCCAAAGCCCGGCGAAACCGACACCACCCGCTTCGGCATGGAAGACGGCGACAACACCGACACCCCCGCCACCGGCACCGACCCGGACCGCCAGTCCCCCTCGGACGACTAGCACTCCGCACCCCGGCGTAGAGCCGGGGTGCCTCAAATAAGAAGCGCGCAAGAGCTACCCGAACAACGGCAGCTCAACCGCGGCCATCTCCTCCCGCGCTTCGAAGTTCGAAACCGTCACGCCCACCAACCTGATGCCCTTCTCCGCGGGCAGCACCGACCGGATCAGTCCCAGGCTCGCGGCATGCAGCGCCACCTTGCTATCGACCACACCAGGGTAGCTGCGGCTACGGGTGATCTGCTGGAAGTCCTGGTACTTCACCTTAACGGTCACGGTGCGCCCAAACGCCTGCGCCTTGTCGCACCATCCCCAGACATCATCCGCCATGCGGAGCACCCCCGCCTCGATCTCGCCCGCTTCGGTCAAGTCATGGTGGAAGGTCGTCTCCGACCCGGACGATTTGCGCACCCGGTGCGCCTCTACGGGACGCTCGTCTTCTGCCCGGGCAATCGCATAATACCAGGCCGCCGAACTGCCGAAATGTGCCTGGAGAAACGCGATCGACTTCGCGCGCAGATCCGCGCCCGTCTCGATGCCAAGCGACTGCATCTTCCGTGCCGTCACGGGACCCACCCCGTGGAAGCGCGAAACCGGCAGCGTCTCCACCCAGGCCGCGCCCATGTCGGGCGTCACGGCAAACTGGCCATTGGGCTTGCGGTGGTCGGAGGCGAGCTTAGCCAGGAACTTGTTGTACGAAATGCCCGCCGAGGCGGTCAGTCCGGTTTCCTCCAGGATGCGTGCACGGATCGCCTTCGCAGTTGCCCAGGCGGTGGGGAGGTCCTGCTTGTTGTCGGTCACGTCGAGATAAGCTTCGTCGAGCGACAGTGGCTGGATGCGATCGGTGAATTCGGCGAAGATCGCGTGGATCTGGCGGGATACGTTCTTGTAGACGTCGAAACGGGGGCGGACGAACACTAGCTCTGGGCAGCGGCGGAGTGCAGTGACGGAGGGAAGGGCGGACTTCACTCCGAAGGTGCGCGCCTCATAGCTGGCGGCGGCTACGACGCCGCGGGCGGCTGGCGAGCCGACAGCGACGGGTTTGCCGCGCAGTTCGGGATTATCGCGCTGCTCCACCGACGCGTAAAAGGCGTCCATATCGACATGGATGATCTTGCGGACCATGGAGGCGCCTTAGACTAATGCGAACGGATGGGGAACACTCCAGAGTCAGGAATAGCGTTCCTCACCCCACGGATCGCCGCGCATATGGTAGCCATTGACCTCCCAAAAACCCGGTTTGTCGCGCCCGATCAGCTCAATGCGCGCGATCCACTTCGCGCTTTTCCAGAAATAGAGATGCGGCACCACCAGCCGAACGGGGCCGCCATGTTCGCGCGTCAGTGGCTTGCCTTCCCATTCGCGCACCAGCAGTGCGTCGGGCGAAGCGAAGTCGGCGAGCGGCAGGTTGGTGGTATAGCCGTCATAGCCGTGGAGCATCACCGCCACTGCCTCGTCGCGCGGCTGCACCTGGTCGAGCAGCGTGCGGGTGGGAACGCCTTTCCAGCGATTGTCATAGCGCGACCAGGTGGTGACGCAGTGGATGTCGCTCACCCGATCCTCGTGCGGCAAGGCGAGGAATGCATCCCAATCGAGCGTGAGTGGCCGCTCCACCAGCCCGTCCACCGCCAGCTTCCAGCGGTGCAGGCCAATGTCGGGCTGCCGGCCCAGGTCGAGCACCGGCCAGTTCTTGACCAGATGCTGCCCGGGCGGCAGCCGTTCGCCCTGCGGCGTGGCGGCATGGCCGGTCAGAAACTTGCCCGCTTCGGCCCAACCGCGCTTGGAGCGCGTCAGCTTGCTGTCGTCGGGCAGGTCGTCGGCCACTAGGCGTCTCCGCGGTGTTCAGGATCAACCGCGCACGAAGGCGAGCAGATCGGCGTTCAAAATGTCGGCATTGACCGTCAGCATGCCGTGCGAAAAGCCTTGGTAGAGCTTCAGCGTCGCGTCCGGCAGGATGTCGGCCGACAGTACGCCTGCGTTCTGGTACGGCACGACCTGGTCGTCGTCGCCGTGCAGGACCAAAGTGGGCACGGTGATCGCCTTCAGGTCCTCGGTCTGGTCGGTTTCGGAGAACGCCTTGATGCCATCGTAATGGGCCTGGGCGCTGCCCATCATGCCCTGGCGCCACCAATTGTCGATCACCGCCTGCTTTACCTCCGCGCCATCCCGGTTGAAGCCGTAGAAGGGGCCGGACGCCACGGCCCTGAAGAACTCGGCGCGGTTGCCGGCCAGTGCCTTGCGGAAGCCGTCGAACACCTCGATTTCCAGACCGCCGGGATAACGCTCCGTCTTCAGCATGATCGGCGGCACGGCGCTGACCAGCACCGCCTTGGCAACGCGGCCCTGAGGGATGCCATGCTGGGCGACATAGCGTGCGACTTCGCCGCCGCCGGTGGAGTGGCCGATATGGACGGCGCTGCGCAGGTCGAGATGTTCGGCAACCGCGGCCGCATCGGCGGCATAATGATCCATGTCGTGGCCGAAATCGACCTGGGCCGAGCGGCCATGGCCGCGCCGATCATGCGCGACGACGCGGTAACCCTGGGCGAGGAAGAACAGCATCTGCCCGTCCCAATCGTCGGACGACAGCGGCCAGCCATGGTGGAACATGATGGGCTGGGCGTCCTTGGGGCCCCAGTCCTTGAAGAAAGTGTCGACGCCGTCGGTGGTGGTGACAATGGGCATCACGATAACTCCCCTGCAGATGGTGGGCCAGGGCCCGTGGCTTGGAGGTATCCGGCTGAGCCTCTCCCGATCAGCCGTTCAACGTTCGACGCGCTGCCGTGGTCGTTGACCCGTCGGCAGCGCGAGGTGCGGCCTCCTTCGACTCGAGCGGGGGCCGACCTGAGGATGAGCATGCGCAGGATATGTGTCGTCGCCAAGTCCGTGCATGCTTGGAAGGTATGTCCGCGCCGCGATCCGTTCGGCAGGCGCGGTCAGTGGCGCGCAGCCGGCGCATTCGGTGAATGGGGGCAGGGGCGGGGGAGGGGGAGGATTGTAGGCGTATTCAGCCCGAGTTCCCTGGCGGTGGCCGGAGTGGGGTCATGAGAGGGGAGAGCGCTTCCGCGTGATCCGATTCCATGCAGCTGGCCCCGGCCTTCGCCGGGGAACTGTTGCGCAAAGGGCGGCCCCGAACCCTTGTCCGGAGCCAGCCCGATGCCGGACGCCGTAGCTTACTTCTTGGCGGTGAGGTGCTTGCTGAGATGCTTGTTCATCTCGAACATGCTCACCGACTTTTTGCCGAAAATCTTGGACAGCTTGTCGTCGCCGTTGATCTGGCGCCGGTCCTTGGCATCCTGAAGATCGTTCTTCTTGATGTAGTCCCACACCTTCTTGACGACCTCGCTGCGGGGCAGGTCGTCGTTGCCGACGATCTCGGCCAGATCCTCAGAAGGCGTGACGGGTGCGGTGATGCCGCCGCGCGCACCGCCAGCGGGCTTACCCGTGGCCTTGACCTTCTTCTCGGCCGCAGCCGTTTCGTCCTTGCCGCGCTTTTCCGCCGATCGTGCCATCATCTGCTCCCTGTTGTTCGACCGTGATGCTGCAGGGCTATACGCCGCTTCCCGAGCTTCGTTGCCCGGCAGGCACGAAAAAGCGCCGAACGGAGCGCGTCGAAGCGGGTAGAAGCGAAACGACCGCCGGTCGAAGCGGCGCTTGGGAGAGGGCCCGACCCACTGAGCTTGTCCGCGCAACCTGCGGAGATCGCAAGTGAAGCCGTTTTTGCCCTTCTAAGCTAGACCCGCTGCAAAGTGGCCCATTTTTCAAGAACGCTGAAGAACTTCTACAGGTAAAAATTTCAGACTGCGCACGCGCCGGCCTTAGCCATGACGGCAGACCTTGCGGCTCGGCGCTCAAGCCATGAACCTGATGGTCACTGCCGCGCAGGTCGCTTTGCTGCATACTGAGCCCCGTGGGCGGATTCATTATGCTCCAGCTGGTTGACGTGAGCACGCAAAATGGCTTCCAAGATGGAATGTCAGGCAACCCCCTCCCACTGGGCGATCTTTCTTCGCTCGTCGGCTATCATCTGCGACGCGCCTCCGCGGCATTCGCGCTCGACTTCCAGGAAGCGGTGAAGGGGACCGGCATGCGCCAGGTGCTGGTCGGCATCCTCTCCATCATCGCGGCCAACCCGCGGGTCAATCAGGGCACCGTCGGCGCTGCGCTTGGCATCAAGCGCGCCAACATGGTCTCGCTGATCAACGAACTTGTCGATGGTGGGCTGGTCGCGCGGGAAGTCTCACCCACCGACAGGCGGGCTTTTTCGCTCACGCTGACGCAAGCCGGGGAGGCGATGCGTCAGGAGTGCACCGCGCGGATCCAGGCACACGAGGCACAGATGCTCGCGGACATGACCGCCCAGGAGCGGGAGACGCTGCTGGAGCTTCTGGGGCGGATCGCTGCCAAACGTCTCTGAGGCTCATCCTCCTAGCGTGCCGAACCGCCCGCAGCGTGCTTTACTACTCGCCCGCCAGGATCAGTGCGTCGAGCGCGACGACGCCCTTGCCCTGCGGATAGACCACCACCGGGTTGAGGTCGATCTCGCGGATAGCCGGCGTTCCCGCGAGGACGCTTCCCAATGTCACAACGAGATCGGCGACCGCGTTCACGTCCAGTGCGGGCGACCCGCGATAGCCGTCCAGCAATGCGCCCTGCTTGAGCCCCCGCAGCGCCGCGATGACAGCTTCGCGTGGCAGGTCATGGGGCAGCAGGCAAACGTCGTGGAGCAGTTCGGCAGTAACGCCGCCGAAGCCGATCAGGATCACCGGCCCCCATTCGGGATCGTTCCTGGCACCGACGATCAACTCGACGCCGCGCGCGCCCATCGCCTCGACCAGCCCTCCATCGAGCACAATATCCGCCTTATAGGCGGCGACGTTGGCGTGGAGCTTTGCCCAGGCAGCCTCGAGCGCGGCTTCGTCGGCGATGTTCAGGATGACGCCGCCGGCGTCGCTCTTGTGGCTGAGCGCTGCGGCCTGTGCCTTGAGGACGACGGGATAGCCGACCTCGGCAGCGGTTTGCTTCGCTTGTGCCAGGGCGGCGGCGAAGCCGCCGCTGGGGAAGGGGATGCCCAAGGGCGCGAGCAGCGCCTTGGCACGATATTCAGGAACGACGCCGCTTGGCAGGTCGAGCTTTTGCGCAGGTGCTTCGCTCCTTCCGAAGTCTCGCTCGGCGAGCTTCGACAACTGCCGCAATGCCCGGAAAGCGCGATCGGCGGACGGGAAGTAGGGGACGCCGATCGCCCGAAGCCCGGCAATGTGCGCGGCGTCGAAGGGCGCTCCTTCGTCGAGCCCCGCGAAGATTACCGGCTTTTCGGGCGCGATCTGTTGCACCGCGTCGATGATGTAGGGAAATTTGCGCGCGGCAGTGGCTTCATCGGTCTGGATGATGCCGATCACGATTGCGGCGAAATCGTCATCCTCGAGTAGCGGCTGGAGTGTGCGGCGGTAGAGATCGGGATCGACCAGTGCCTGGGCGGTCAGGTCCATCGGATTCGAGACCGGGATGAAGTCGGGGATGGCAGCGCGGAGCTTCGCTTCGGTATGTGCCCCGACGACGGGAAGGCCCAGGCCGATCTGCTCGGCAAGATCCAGCACCAGTGCCTTGAAACAGCCGCTCTCGGTCAGCACGCCGACGCCGCCGCGGCCAACCGGCTTGGCACGATGTGCGATCTCGATGACGTCGGCGAGTTCCTCCAGGCTGTCGACCAGCACCACGCCGGCGCGCTCGACCTTGGCCTTCATCAACTGCCAGTCGCCAGCCATTGCGCCGGTATGCGTCGCGGCGGACTCGCGCGCGGCGCTCGATTTCCCCGGGTGGAGCAACACGATGGTTTTGCCGGCGGCACGAGCCTGTTCGGCCAGTTCCAGGAAGCGCGCGGGCTTTCGGAACTGCTCGACGATCATGCCGATCACGCGTGTGTGGCCGGCATGGATCAGATGCTCGACATAATCCTCGACGCCGCTCGCGGCCTCGTTGCCCGTTGAGACCGAGATCGAAATGCCCAGATCCTTGGCCATCAGCGTGGTGCCGAGCACCACCGCCATCGCGCCGGACTGGCTGACGATGCCCACGCCCGGCGCGTCGCCGAGCCTGACCGCAGGCGTTTCGACAAACGTCAGGGCGACGCCGTCGACGTAATTGACCAGACCAAGGCAATTGGGCCCCTCGATCACCATGCCGCTTTCGGCGGCGATGCGCGCGACTTCCGCCTGCGCGGCAAGACCTTCCTCGCCTCCCTCGGCAAAGCCGGCCGAGAAGATGACGGCCGCGCCGACGCCCCGGGCTGCAAGTTCGCGCACCGCGCCGAGCACGGCAGGGCCCGGGATCGCCAACACCGCCGCGTCCACGCCCTCAGGCAGTTCGCCGATCGATTTGAGGCAGAGGCGCCCGTCAATCTCGTCCCGCTTGGGGTTGATGAGGTGAACTTCGCCGGCAAAGCCATGCCGGTCCAGATTGCGCAGCACCGAGTTGCCGAGCGCGCCCGGGGTAGGCGACGCGCCGACGATCGCGACGGAGCGGGGGGCAAGCAGGCGAGTGAGATTGGGCATCATGGTTCCACGGCTTGCTGCACCCCGGCCTGAGCCGGAGCGCAGTGCTAATCGGCGGCGCGGGGCAGTCGAACCGCCGACCGCGCCGAAACTTGCCCCCCGGCCTCCGCCGTGGGGCCGAGGCTTATGCCTTCACCTTGTCCTTGTCGTACGCGCCGAGGCCGGGCTTGTAGCTCTTCTCGTCGATGAACTGGCGGATGCCTTCCTTGCGGCCTTCATTGTCGTAGGAGTTCGCGGCTTCCTGCGCGCGGATCAGGTAATCCTCGGCCTCATCATAGGTCATCACGCCGACGCGGCGGACCGCGTCCTTGGTCGCCTTGAGCGCGACAGGGTTCTTGGCGAGCAGCACCTTGGCCACTTCGGTGACGCGGTCCTTGAGCGTGGCCAGCGGCAGCGCTTCGTTGACCAGGCCCCAGTCGGCGGCGGTCTTGCCGTCGATATTCTCGCCCATCATGGCATGGTACATGGCCTTGCGGAACGACAGGAGCTCGGTCGCCACCTTGGTCGCGCCGCCGCCGGGCAGGATGCCCCAGTTGATTTCGCTCAGGCCGAATTTGGCTTCTTCCGCCGCGAAGGCGAGATCGCAGGCGAAGAGCGGGCCATAGCCGCCGCCAAAGCACCAGCCGTTGACCATCGCGATCGTCGGCTTCTGATACCAGCGCAGGCGACGCCACCAGCCATAGCTCTCACGCTGCGCCTGGCGCGTGCCGGCCAGACCCTTGGCCTCGGTCTCACGGAAATATTCCTTCAGGTCCATGCCCGCGGTCCAGGCCGAACCTTCGCCTGCGAGAACGAGCACACCCACGGCCGGGTCGTGCTCGAGGAGGTCGAGCACTTCCATCATGTCGCGGTTGAGCGTCGGGCTCATCGCATTGCGCTTGTCGGGACGGTTGAAGCGCACCCAGGCGATGCCATTCTCGACGTCATAGGCCACGACGCCATTGCTGCTGGTATTGGTCATTGCGGATAGTCCTCTATTAAGTCGACCCGATCCTCAGATCGGATAATGGCCCGGCAGGGTCTCGATCGTTACCCAGCGCAGCTCAGTGAAAGCGTCGATGCCGGCCTTGCCGCCGAAGCGCCCGTAGCCGCTGGCCTTTGTGCCGCCGAAAGGCATCTGCGCCTCGTCGTGCACGGTCGGGCCATTGACGTGGCAGATGCCGGATTTGATCTGCTTGGCGACCCGCAGGCCACGCGCAGTGTCTTTGGTGAAGACTGCGGCGGACAGGCCATATTCGGTGTCATTGGCCAGCTCGATCGCATGCGCCTCGTCCCGGGCGCGGATGATGCCCACGACAGGCCCGAAGCTCTCGTCCCGGAAGATGCGCATGTCGGTGGTGACCTTGTCGATCACGGTGGCGGGCATCAGCACGCCGTTGCTTTCACCGCCCGCGATCCGCTCCGCACCCTTGGCCAGCGCGTCCTCGATCAGCCCGCCGACACAATCCACGGTCTTCTGATCGACCACCGCGCCGAGCTGGGTCTTGCCCTCAGCGGGGTTACCGACCGCGAGCGTCTTGGCCTTGGCTGCGAACTTTTCGGCGAACGCATCGGCGACGCTGTCGACGACGATGATCCGCTCGGTCGACATGCAGATCTGGCCCGAGTTCATGAACGCACCGAACGCCGCTGCCTTGATCGCTTCGTCGAGGTCGGCGTCGTCGAGCACGATGAAGGGTGCCTTGCCGCCCAGTTCGAGCAGCACGGGCTTCAGATGCTCGGCCGCCCGCTTGGCGATGATCCGGCCGACATGGGTGGAGCCAGTGAAGTTAATCCGGCGAACATGGCGGTTGTCGATCAGCGCGCCGACGATCTCGCCTGCATCCTCGGGTGCGTTGGAGATCAGGTTCACGGTGCCCTCGGGCAGTGCTTCCTGGAAAGCTTCAACGATCAACGCGTGCGTCTTCGGACACGCCTCGCTGGCTTTGAGGATCACGGTGTTGCCGCAAGCCAGCGGCATGGCGATCGCGCGGACGCCCAGAATGATCGGGGCGTTCCACGGTGCGATGCCGACCATCACGCCCACCGGCTCGCGCAGCGCCATGGCAATGCAGCCGGGCTTGTCGGACGGGATCACCTCGCCGCCGATCTGGGTGGTCATCGCCGCGGCCTCACGAACGATCCCGGCCGCGAGCATCAGGTTGAAGCCGGCCCACGGCGGCGTCGCGCCGATCTCGTCGACCATGGCAGCAATGAACTGGTCCTTGCGCGCCTCCAGAGCTTCCGCGGCCTTGTTCAGGATCGCGCGGCGAGCGTTGGGGCCCAGTGCCGACCAGGCCGGAAACGCGGCGGCGGCAGCCTCGCAGGCGGCATCAACATCGGCGACAGTGGAAGCCGTTGTGGTCGTGGCGACATTGCCGGTCACTGGATTGCGGCGTTCGAACGTACGGGCTGCGCCCTCAAGCAAACTGGCCACTGCGTCCTCTCCTCTTTATTGTTATGACGGATAACTTAGTCAGAACTCGGCTGCAAGCGTGTATCGCTCGTTTTGTGCTCCATCCGCAGCAGGCTCGATGCCGAGACACCGGGACCCAGCGCGAGGATCCGCGCTGCTGCGGCCGCCGCTCTCCCGGAGTCGAGCGGGATCGCGGCACGGCTTGCGCACAGGATGAACTTGTCGATCAGCGCGGTGTTCGAAAGCGGGTTGCCGGGATGACCGGCGGCTTGCGGCACCTGGCGTTCGAGTCGCTCGCCCGAGCGCAGGATCAGCGTGAGCGATCCACTCGCCGCGTGCTCACGTCCCCAGGCAGGATTGCGACGCTCAACCACACGCTGCGCCAGTTCGAGCACCGGGCTGTCGGCACGCGCCGCATCGCCGAACGAGTCGAGCGAGACGCTGCCATGAACCAGCGCGTGTGCGGTGGTGAACGGGATCGAGAACTTGGCCTGGATGGAATTCTCGGGCGCGGCCTTGGCGGAATGGGGCCGGATCAGCATTTCCTGCACCGGGCCGATCTCGGCCTCGGCACGCACGATCTCCCGCCAGTCGCAACGCTGGCGAAGTTCCAGTGCGGCCTCGATATAGGCATGGGTGCCGCGGCAGCATGGCCAGGGCTTGAAGCTGACTTCATCGCCAAGGAACCGCGTCCCGAGATCGGCAGTGAGCGCGTCTGTCGGGCCACCGCCGCCATAGATGGCGAAAAAGCCCGCGCGCCCTTCGAGCGGCTCGGCGAAGGCGCGCGCGTCGGCCTGGGCGAGCAACGCGGCCTCGACCGCGCCGCGCGCGGCGAACGCTTCTCGAACTCCGCGCAGGGGGGAGCCGGGATCATATTTGATTTCGCCGGGGAAGCTGGCGGAGAGCATCGCCAACCCCATCGCGTCGCATATGCCCTTCGCGTCCAGCCCGATCAGCTTGGCGCAAGCGGCGGCGGAGGCGATCAGCCCGACCAGCGCCGGCGGGTACCAGCCACCTTCCTCGTAAGTGCGTGCAGGCGCGATCGACAGGCGGCATGCCAGGTCGCTTCCCGCTGTCATTGCCGCAAGGAAGCGCCCGCCGTCGATACGCGGGTCGGCATCGGATAGCGCGAGCAGTGCCGGAACCAGCGCGGCGTTGGGATGTGCTGCGCCGGGATCAAAGGCGTCGCCGAAATCCATCGCATGGGCGAGCGCCCCGTTTGCCAGTGCTGCCGCGACGGGATTTGTGCAGGTATCGATGCCGAGGACGCGCGAAGGCCCAGCACCCTGAGCGAGTGCGAGGTTACGGTAAGGCAGCGCTTCGGCTGCAAGGCCGGTAGCGGCGAGCGTTACCCCCAGCGCATCGAGCAAGGCGCGGCGCGTGGCGTCGCGGGTCGTCTCTTCCAGCTGATCGTAGCTGACACATGCGACGTGGGTCGCAACCCGCGCAGAAAGCCCGCGATTTGTTTCATCTGAAAACATTCTATGCAACCGCTTTCATCGGAACTATTCGGGATGCAAGCACAAAATGGGAGAGTGAGATGCCGTACCCTATTCATGCCCTGGCACTCGCGATGGGCGCAGTGGCTGCGATCCCTGCGGGCACTCCGCTCGCTGCACAGCAGGTACCCTCAGCCCGCTCGCTCTCCGGGACGCTGCCGGGGGGTGCCAAGTGGGTGGCGGAAGTCCCGTCCAACTGGAACGGTACGCTGCTGCTGTGGAGCAGGGGCTATTCGCCCACCGCCGGGTCGCCTGAAGCAGCGACGCGCGGGATGAACAGGCAATTGCTTGATGCCGGCTATGCCATTGCAGGGTCCGATTATGGCGCTGGCGGCTGGTCGTTGGCTGAAGCGGTGCCGGCACAGCGCGCAACGATTGCCGCGTTCGCCGCAGCGCACGCCAAGCCGAGGCGCGTGATCGCATGGGGCTATTCGATGGGCGGGCTGGTCACCACGGCGCTCGCGGAGCAGGAAAAGCCCGCGATCCATGGCGCGCTGGCGATGTGCGCCTCGATCGGCGGCGCGGTGGGGATGATGAACATGGCGCTGGATGGCGCTTATGCCTTCCGCACCCTGGTCGCGCCCGATGCCGGCATTCGCCTGGTCGACGTTGACGATGACCGCGCGAATGCGGGGCGCGTGAACGACGCATTGAAGCTGGCCATGACGACGCCCGAGGGCCGCGCACGGGTGACACTAGCCGGTGTGCTCGGCGGCCTTCCCGGCTGGACGAGCCGCGACAAGCCCGAACCCGATGCAAGCGATTACGAAGCCCAGGCCGATGAGGTCGGACGCAGCTTTGCCATGGGCATCTTCCTGCCGCGCACCGATCAAGAGCAACGCGCCGGCGGGGTGTTTTCGTGGAGTACGGGAGTCGATTACCGCCAGCAGCTTACACTTTCGGGCCGCCGGCCCATGGTCGAGGCCCTGTATCGGAAGGCCGGGCTCGATCTCGACGCCGAGCTCGCCCGCCTCAACGCGGGGGAGCGCGTCGCGGCGAAGCCCAGCGCAGTCGACTATATGGTGCGCCACTATACGCCCAACGCGAAGCCGCGGGTTCCGTTGCTGGCGGTGCAGACCATTGGCGACGGGCTGACTTCGCCTTCGCTTCAACGCGGCTATGCCGAAGCGGCGAGGGGAAGGGACGTAAAGAGCGTCTATGTCCGCGGTGCCGGTCATTGCACCTTCTCGCCCGAGGCGGTGATGGCATCGATCCGCTTCCTCGATACGCGTCTGGAGCACGGGAAATGGGGGACCGCACCTGCCATGTTCGTGCCGCACACGCCGCCGCCGATGCTGCGGCCCTTTGTTCGCGGGCGCGAGGTGCGTTAGTTCTGCCGATAGCCACCCCGGCGGGTCCCGGGGTGGCTATCGTGGCTCAATCGATGCGCTTCTTTTCCACCGTCCACTGCGTGTCGGTGCAGAGCCCGCAATCGGCACCTTTGAAAGTCTTCGCCGCGGTGGCGTCGCCGCGAAGCTGCCAGTCGAGCCACCTGACCAAGACCTGCGCCACTGCTCCGCCATTGGGCTCGGCGAAGGTTCCTCCATGGCCGACGTTCAGGTTTGCCAGCATGACCGGGACATGCTCGATCTTGCGCACATCGTCGGTGCCGTTCGGATACGCGATGTCGCTTGGTCCCCCGAGCACATAGAGCACCGGGGTGTGCAGCGTCTTGAGCAGCGACTTGTCGACGCTCATGCCGGCGATCGGATTGGTTCCGTCGGTGAAGATGCCGCTGTTGTGCACGATCACGGTGCCGACCCGCGGATCGCCCGCAAGCTGCAGCGCCTGCAGCCCGCCACAGCTATGCCCGGCAACGGCGACCATCTTGGGATCGATGCGCCCATGATAGGCGCTGCCCTTGCGGCCATTCTCCGCCAGCGCCCAGTCGATGCCGGCGCGAACATCTTGCGCAGTGGTGACGACGGCGAGCTTCTTGGGCACCGCCGGGCGTGTCTGGGGTTTCGCGCTGGCGCCCGGGCCGCTCAGGATCTTGCCCGGAGCGATGACGAGATAGCCGTGGGACGCGATCTCGGCCAGGTGGAAGCGGGCGCTCGCGCCATCGTCGACACAGCCGCCATTGCCCCAGACCAGCACCCCGAGCTTGCGCCCACCCAGCGCCTGCAGATTCGCAGGGCGATAGACGACGTGGTCCGCCAGAGTGGGATCGACCTCCTTGATCGCGGGATATGCACCGGTGCCGGGCGTGTCGGGCAAAGCGTTCGCCGCCGCGCGGGCGGCGGCGGCGGCATCGACGGGCGGGTTCTGCGGAGCCTGCTGTGCCAATGCACTCGTGCTGAACAGCGCAAGCAAGGCGAATCCATAGCGCATTCCACTCTCCCCATATATGTTATGGATGAAAGCTATTCGCCCGCCATGGTCAGATGCAAGCGATTTCAGGCGCTTTCGCGGGCGATCACGCGGAAGCCGACGTCGATCTTGGTCTCGGTCCTCTCGCCTGCTGCGCGGGCCCGCAGGACACGCAGCACCTCGCGCGCAATTCGCGCGCCGTCTATGTCCACAGACGTGATCGTCGGGCGCATGTCACCTGCCATTCGGAGATTGCCGAAGCCGGTGACGGCAAGCTGATCGGGCACGCGGATGCCGGCCGCCTGCGCCTCGATGATCAATCCTTGTGCGATCCAGTCCGATCCGCACACCACCACATCGGGCCGCTCGGGCAAGTCGGCGAGGGCGCGATAGCTCAGCCGGCCCTGGCCGAAATGGCTGGGCACATTGACCTCGAGCCGCGTCGGCTCAACCCCGCCGTCGCGGACCCAGCGATCGGTGAAGCCCATTGCCCGCCGCTCGGAGCGGCTGGAGCGTGGTACCACCAGATGGGGGCGGCGATAGCCGCGCCCACGCAGGAAGCGCGCCATTTCTTCCCCGGCCGCGCGGTGCGAAAAGCCAACAGCTACGTCGATCGGTTCCTCCGGCAGGCCCCAGGTTTCGATAACGGTCACAGGCGTGGCGCGCAGCCGCGCCCGTGTTTCGGCGTCGCTCACGATCCCGGTCAGGATGATTGCATCCACCCGGCGCGCCAAGGCCATGTTGATCTCGGCTTCGAGACGGGCGTTGTCAGGGCCGGTGAGCGCAAGGACGACGCTGTTGCCGTCATTGGCGAGCCCGTCGATCATCGATTCGACCGTGTCGTTGAAGATCGACGCCGCGATGTCGGGCACCAGCGCTGCGATGAGGCGCGTGCGGCTGCCCGCCAGCGCGCCGGCAGTCATATTGGGCACATAGCTGGTCGCCGCGATCGCCTCGCGTATCCGCTCTGCGGTCCCTTTTGCCACGACTTCGGGGTTGTTGAGGAAGCGCGACACGGTGGCGGCGGACACACCTGCATGCGCGGCGACATCGTCCAGACGGGGAGGGCGGGTGGCCATGTCCGCTGTATGCCGGACCTACACCAAAATGCAAAAGACGCTTGCAAGCGCTTGCATCCACAATTACGCCTATTGTTATGTCACATGACTTCGATCCGTTAACTCCCGAGACCTTCGACAGCGCTCATGCCGATTATTCGCGCCTGCGCGACCAATGTCCCGTGGCCCACAGTGATGCCTGGGGTGGCTTTTGGGCACTGATGAAGCACGACGACGTTGCCGCCGCGGCGAGCGACTGGAAGACCTTCGTCACGTCGAAGCAGAATGTGATCCCCAAGGTGGCGTTTACTGGTCGCCGACCCCCGCTGCACCTCGATCCGCCCGAGCACACCCCTTATCGCCGCGCGCTGGCGCCGCTGTTCACCGAGCGTCGCATCGCCCGGCTCGAACCGGTGATCCGCGGCATCTGCCGCGACCTGCTGGCGACGATGGTCGCCAAAGGCGGCGGCGATGCCGTGGCCGATTATTCGGCGCACATGCCGATCGCCACCTTCGCCCATTGGATGAACCTGTCGGCGGATGCCGTCGCAGAGCTTACCCGGGTGGGTCAGCGCTACAATATCGCGGTCCAGTTCGCGGACATGGAGGCGACCAAGGAGTCCAGTCTTCTCCTCTATGACATGGCACGCGACATCGTCGCCGATCGCCGTGCGAACCCACTGTCAGAGGATGAAGACGCGACGAGCGCACTGCTTGCCGTGCGCGTCGATGGCGAGCCGCTGCCCGAAGAGTTGATCGTCGGCACGATTCGTCAGGTTCTGGTCGTCGGCATCATCGCCCCGGGCGTGATGATCGGGTCGATCGCCGTGCATCTCAGCCGGGACCGCGTGCTCCAGTCGCAGCTGCGCGCCGATCC
The DNA here is from genome assembly GCF_021043375.1 of Sphingomonas sp. IC-56. Taxonomy (GTDB): domain Bacteria; phylum Pseudomonadota; class Alphaproteobacteria; order Sphingomonadales; family Sphingomonadaceae; genus Sphingomonas. The sequence continues at coordinate 484,324 of NZ_JAJNDV010000001.1, read as the reverse complement.
GTCTCTGGTGCCTGCGGCTGTCGATGAATTCCTGCGGCTTTACACGCCCTATCGCGGCTTTGCCCGCACGGCGGTCGAGGATGTCACCATTCGGGGCTGCCCGATCCCGGCAGGCGAGCCGATCGCGCTCGTCTATGCCTCGGCCAACCGGGATGCTGACGTGTTCGAGGATCCGGAGACGTTCCGTATCGATCGGCCTAACATGAGGGACTCGCTGGCCTTCGGGCGGGGCCCGCACACGTGCATCGGCGCCGGTCTTGCCAAGCTTGAGCTGGTAGTCGCGGTAGAGGAACTGCTCGCCGCCGCGCCCGGCTTCTCGCTGACCGAAGAGCCGCGTCCGACGCGCTTTCCTGAGATCGGCGCGCTCACCGCGCCGATCGCGTTCGAAGGGGTGGCGGCATGAGCCATGTCTTCCTGGCCGTCGGCGATCTGGCGATGGATCGCGACCATTACGATGAGAGCTTCGTCGATACGCGCGACGTGCTTACCGCCGCCGACATCACCTTTGGCCAGATCGAAACCAGCTTCGCTGAAAAAGGCGTCCGGCTGCCCCAGGCGCGCCACGCCGTGCTAGCACGGCCCGACGGTGCTGCGGCGCTGGGCCGCGCCGGCTTCGACATCGTCTCGTTGGCGGGCAACCATGTGCTCGATTGGGGTAACGACGCCTTCTTCGAGACCCAGGCGAACTTGCACGCGGCCGGCGTGAAGACGGTCGGCGCCGGCGCGAACATCGCGGAAGCCCGCAAACCGGTATTCTTCACGCTGGGCGACGGCACCACGGTCGCTGTGCTCGCTTATTGTAGCATCCTGCCGCACAGCTATTGGGCCGATGAGCGGCGTCCCGGCTGTACGCCGATGCGCGCCTTCACGGTTTATGAGCAGATCGAGCACGATCAGCCTGGCACGCCCGCGCGCATCCACACCTATCCGCATCGCGAAGACCTGGCGGCCATGGAAGCCGATATCCGCGCAGCGAAGGCCAAGGCCGACGTGGTTATCGTGTCGCAACATTGGGGTATCCACTTCGTCCGCGCATCGATCGCCGACTATCAGCGCGACGTCGCCCGCGCGGCCATTGCCGCCGGTGCCGATGCGATCCTGGGCGGGCACGCACACATTCTGAAGGGTTGCGAGATGATGGACGGCAAGCCCGTCTTCTACTCGCTGTGCAACTTCGCAACCGACCTGAGGATGGACCCCGTCCACGCCGCATCGAAGAGCTTCAACGAAATCCGCGTGCTTGCTGAGGAATGGGAGCCGGATTTCGACAGTCTCTATAATTTCCCCAAGGCATCCCGGCTGTCGATGGCGGCACGGCTCGAAATTGGAGGCGGGCGCATCGTCCGCTCCGGCTTCCTGCCGCTGCATATCGATCGGGACGCCGTGCCGCGCTTCGTTCAGCCGGGGAGCGACCGGCATGCCGAAGTCGTCGAGTACATGACGGCGATCACTCAAGAGGCAGGGCTCAACGCCCGCTACCGCGTGGAGAGCGACATGGTGGTCATGGAAGAAGCGGCATGAGTGCCGCCAAGGCGAGCGGCGCGTCCGCATTTCCGCTCGAAGGCTATGTCTTCCTCTACCTGATCGCGTACCTGCCCAACGTGATCATCACCAAGCTGGTGACGAGCACGGTGCATCCGGGTCTCGGCCGGCCGTTAACGGGCTTGGAGACGCTGCCGGCGTCGCTGATCATCAGCCTTTTGCTGACTTATCTCTTCATCTGGCGGTCAGGCTGGCACAAGGATGCGCACGGCGTGATGGTGCTCGGGCGCCGTATCCCAGTGCCCACCAAATACACCTTCTATTCGGGTCTTGGCACGGCGCTGGTGCTGTTCACTGTGCCGCTTTCCTTTACGTTCGAAGGCGTCAGCATCCCGTTCATCCAGTTGCTGATGCGGGGCGACATCTTGCTGATCGCGCCGATCGTCGACTTGATCTTTGGCCGACGAGTGCGCTGGTGGAGCTGGACCGCACTGGTCATGGTGCTCGTCGCAATGGTGATCACGCTGAAGGACCGTGGCGGGCTCTATCTGCCGCCGCTCGCGATCCTCACGGTGGTCCTTTATACGATCGGCTACTTCGTCCGTCTGATCGTGATGACGAAGATTTCTAAGAGCGGCGATCCCGCCTCGGTGCGCCAGTATTTCGTCGAGGAGAAGATATTCGCGCTGCCGCTGTCGGTGGCGATCCTCGCCGCGATCTCTGCTTCCGGCATTGGCTCGCAATCGGGTGCGCTTGGCTGGGGCTTCCTCTCGGTGTGGACCGATCCCGTGATCCTGCCGCTGTTCGCAATCGGCGTGACCCTCACCATCGTGTCGGTGTTCGCGATCATCATCCTGCTTGATCCCCGCGAGAACGCCTATTGCGTGCCGCTCGAGCGCGCCGCCAGCCTGGTGGCTGGTGTGGGCGGTGCGTTGATCCTGGCTTGGGTTTGGGGACTTCCGCAACCGCGTCCTGCCGAACTGGTGGGCGCGGCCATCCTGATCGCCGCCATTGTGTTGCTTTCGCTTGCACCCCGCTTCGCCGACCGGTCCGCGCGGGCGGCGCGCGCCGAAACCGTCTGATTTACGACAAGTAGCACCAGAACCGCAGAGACATGCGGGTACTTTAGGAGGGAAGATTGGATACTTTTGTCACCCGTCGCGCGGCCGTCTTGCTCGGCCGCACGGCCATGGGCGCGCTCGCCCTCGCTCTCTCCGCACCCGCACTGGCGCAGGTGGAGACACCCGCTGCTCCGGAAGCCGACGCCGAGGAACAGAGCGTCGTCATAACCGGCAGCCGCATCCGCGGTATCGATCCTGTCGGTTCGGCGGTCATCGCGATCGACGCTGACCAGATCCTGGAAGAGCCCGTCAGCTCGACGAACGATATTCTGCGCCGCGTGCCTCAGGTCGTGTCCCTCGGCGCCAATCGGGCGGGCGGCAGTGCACAGAACGGCGCGGCGAACGCAACGCGCGGCGCGGGCATCAACCTGCGTGGCCTTTCGACGAACGCCACGCTGCTTCTGTACGACGGCAAGCGCCTGCCGCCACAGGGCACGCAGGGTCAGTTCACTGATCCTTCGGCCATCCCATCGATAGCGTTGGGCAGGATCGAAGTCGTCGCCGACGGCACCTCCGCTGTCTATGGCTCGGACGCAGTTGCCGGCGTCGTCAACCTCATCCTGCGCAAGGACTTCTCCGGCATCCAGGCACGTGCCCGCTACGGCATGACCGAGGGCGACTATTACGAATCCCAGGCCGCGCTGCTCGTTGGTCATAAGTGGGACGGCGGCTGGATCATGGCGGCCGGTGAATATACCAAGAACAACAATCTGTTCGGTTCCGAGCTCGACTTCTACACGTCGGACAATCGAGCCCGTGGCGGCCGTGACTTGCGCGGCACCAACTGCGCGCCGGGAACACTGGTCGCGGGCGGCGTCAACTACGCCATCCCGCAAGGGGGCGTGACCGCCGGCAATGTCGGCAGCCTGGTCGCGGGCACACGGAACCAGTGCGAGTTCAACGACATCGCCCAGGTGATCCCCGAGCAGGAGCGCTGGAGCGGCGTCGCCGCGGCCAGCCACGAGATCACGGACGGGATCCGCATCTTCGCCGATGGTTTCTACTCGCGCCGCAGCGGAGCCTTGTTGTTCAATCCGACGGTCAACGCCACGGTACCCAGGACCAACCCGTTCTTCGTGTCGCCGGTCCCCGGCGCAGCCTCGGTGACGGTGCAGACCACGTTCCTTGGCGACACCGGGCCACTTGCCAATCCCTATCACGCGAGCACATGGAACGCGACCGCGGGTCTTGAAGCCGATCTGTTCGGGGATTTCCAGGGCACCGTTTACTACGCCTATGGCAAGTCGGAGGAGGTGGCCGACCGGCGTCGGTCGGGCGTCAACGGCGGCGCACTGAACGCAGCGCTGGCCGATACCAACCCGGCGACTGCCCTCAACGTGTTCGGCGGACCGAACAATCCTGCGACGTTGGCCCGGATCACCGACAACTTCTTCGTGATCGAAGGCCGCACCCGGCTCGAAGTGGTTAACGCGCAGATGGACGGATCGCTGTTCGCGCTGCCGGGTGGGAGCGCTCGCATCGCGATCGGCGGCGAGCATCGCGTTGAATATACCTACACTTCGCTGTTGCAGGGCCAGGCGGCGACGCAGGCGCGCACCGCCGACGACGGCAGCCGCAACGTCGACGCGGTATTCGCCGAACTGTTCATCCCGCTGGTCGGCGCGGGCAACGCATCGCCGGGGCTGGAGCGGCTTTCGCTCAGCATCGCTGGCCGCTACGAACATTACAGCGACTTTGGCAGCACCACTAATCCCAAGGTTGGCCTGACTTACTCGCCTTTGCGGGGACTTACGCTCAAGGGCACGTACGGCACATCGTTCCGTGCCCCCACCTTCAGCGAAGTGTCCACGGTTGGCGGTGGCGCGGGCTTGTACTTCGATACGCTGCCCGGGCCGAGCGGCAACCTGATCGGGATTGGTATTGCGGGCGGAAATCCCGGCCTGGAGCCGGAAAAGGCGACCACCTGGTCATTCGGCGTGGATGTTGCGCCGCCGACCATTCCTGGCCTGAATGCCTCGCTGAACTATTTCCGGATCGATTATACCGACCAGATCCAGGCGTTGCGCGGCACCCCGGGCCTGCTGACGAACCCGATCTATGGCCAGTTCGTCCAGTTCAACCCGACTGCGGCGCAAGTCAGTGCGCTGGTGAATTCGGGGCTTCCGCTGAACGCCGCGATCAACCAGTCGCTGGTGACCTTCATCGCGGATGGCCGACGTCAGAACCTCGGCACGTCGCTGCTGCGAGGCCTCGATTTCACCGCCGCCTATCGCTGGGACTGGAGCGGGGTCCAGCTCGATGCCGGAGTCCAGGGCACCTATGTCCTTGATTATCTGTTCGAAGCGGTGCCGGGATCGGGCCTGGTCGATGTGCTCGATACCATCGGCTTCATCCAGAAATTCCGCACCCAGGCAGACGTCGGCGCGCAGTATGGCGGGTTCAAGACCCGGCTGACCTGGAACCACCTGAACGGCTATACCAACACCACCTCCACCGTGGTGCGTGAGGTTGGCAACTATGACACGTTCGACCTGCTGGTCGGATATGACTTCAACGAACAGGTCAACCTGTCGCTCGACGTGCGCAATTTGTTCAACGAGGATCCGCCCTTCGTCGACACAACCAATGGCTTCGATCCGCAGGCAGCGAACCCGATCCCGCGGCTGTTCGCGATCACGGCGAATGTGAAGTTCTGATGCCGCTTCTGCTGGCTGCAACCCTGGCCGGGTGCGCTTCCCTCACCGGAGCGCACCCCGGTGGGGTGGTCGTAACGGCGGCGACTGCGATTACGCCCTCACCAAGCTGGGCGCCGGAGACCAAGAGTTTCTATCGGCCCAGCCCGGTCAGCGTGAAGCTGTGCCGGGTGGAGGGTGTGATCGAGGGCAATATCGGTTTCGAATTGTGGCTGCCCGAAGACTGGAACGGGCGGCTGCTCGGAGCCGGCGTCGGCGGTGATGCGGGCATCTTCAACTACAGCGACATGAGCCGCCGAGTGGAACAGGGGTTCGCCACCGTGACCACGGACAGCGGGCACAAGGCGAGCCAGGCGCGCTGGATGGCGGATGCCAAGGCGCGGGTGGATTACGAGCATCGCGCGGTGCACCTGACCGCAGTTGCCGCCAAGGCGCTGGCCACTACGTTCTACGGCCGCGCCGTTGATCGCAGCTACTTCACGGGCTGTTCGGGCGGCGGGCGGCAGGCGCTGAAGGAGATGCAGAACTATCCCGGCGACTACGACGGTGTGATCGCCGGCGCGCCGGGACCGTATATGCCGCTGCAATCGGTGCGGATGATGTGGGGCGCACTGCTCCAGAAGCACGATCGGGCAGGGGCGCTGAGCGATGACGACTGGGCGCTGTACGAGCGCAAGGCGACCGCCGCGTGCGACAAGATCGACGGCGTCGCGGATGGGGTCATCGAGAACCCGCTGCGCTGCAAGTTCAAGGTCGAAGCGCTGGCGTGCAAGCCGGGCCAGAGCTCCGACTGCCTCTCGCCTGCCAAGCTCAAGATGCTTCGCACGATCGTCAGCCCGATGCCCGACGAACAGGGTAGGGCGATGGATTGGGGCCTCTATCCCGGCGTCCGTACCCGTCCGGGGCCGCCGTCGCCGCTGCTGCGGGCGATGTGGGCGGACGGCGTGTACAACGACGCGAATTGGAACGAGGACAGCTTCCGCCGCACTGCCGACCTTCAGGCTGCCAACCGGGCGATGCCGGAGCTTCGCGCGGACAAGACTGCGATCCAGCCATTCCTCAAAGCAGGTGGCAAGGCGATCCTCTACCACGGTTGGGCCGATCCTTCGACCAATGCGGGCCCGACCCTTGGCTATTATGCCAGCCTGGCACGTGCCCATGGCGGCGCCGAAAAGCTTGCCGAGTCGGTGCGCCTGTTCATGGTGCCGGGCATGTATCACTGCACGCGCGGACCGGGTGCGGACGCCTTTGGCGGGTCGGGACATCCCAGCTGGCCCAACGATCCCCAGCGCGACGTGCTTTGGGCGCTGATCCGGTGGGTTGAGCAGGGCCAGGCGCCCGAGCGTCTGACCGCCACGAAGCTGGAGGGAGATCAACTGCGCTTCACACGCACCCTTTGTCCGTTCCCCAAGGCGGCACGCTATAACGGCGTGGGCCCGCAGGAGGTTGCTGCGTCCTACAGCTGCCAGACTGATCCCACCCTGGTCCGCACGCTCGGGGCAAGCAAGCCGAGATGATGCCACCGGCATCTCCCGGATGCTGTCCGTTCAGCTAGACTATTCGGTGGCGGGGGGCTGGTGGCGGATGCCGAGCAACGCGACTGCCGCAATTGCCGAGCCCAGGCTCATCAGGATCGCCACGCTGTCGAGAACATAGCCTGCGGCGAAAAGCAGCCCGGCGAGCGCCGGGGCCAGAGCCGATCCGCCACGACCTACCCCGATGACGAAGCCGGTTGCGGTGGCGCGGAGCCCGGTTGGAAAGGTTCGTGCGAGCAAGGCGTAAAGCCCCACCACGCCGGCATTGGTGAAGAAGCCTGCCGCCGCGGCAACCATCGACAAGCCCTGCAGGTCGGTCTGCGCCCGGCCGAAAGCGATAACGAGCGCCACGGATGCGACCATCGCGCCGATCGTCAATGCAAGCAGCCGCACCCTCGCAGTGAGCAGTCCTAGCAACAGCGAGCCGGTTGCACCGCCGACGCTTGCCCAAACCAGCACGCCTGCGGCGGCGGCTGGCGCGAAGCCCATGTCGACCACGATCTTCGGGATCCATTTCAGGATGAAATAGAAGGTCATGATGTGCATCAGATAGGCAAGGGTGAGCAGCATGGTCGCGCGCGCCATGTCGGGCGCGAACAATTCGGCTGCGGCAGCTTTGCTTGGCCGCGCCTCGGCCAAGGGCAGCGATGCGACGGGGGCATGGCCCATCCGCGCGAGGACGGCGTTCACGCGCTTCAGTGCGTTCGCCGGCCGCTTGTGCATCAGGAACGCGATGCTTTCGGGCGCAAAGAAAAGCACCAGCGGGATGAAGCAGACGGTAGCAATTGCGCCGAACACGAACACCGACTGCCAGCCATACATGCCCAGCAGCACGGCCGATATCGAACCGCCGATGATCGTACCCACCGGATAGCCAGCGGCCATCAGCACCACGGCTAAGGCCAGCCGCTTGCCGTTCGCCGCCTCGGCAACGGCGGCGTTGGTGGCAGCCAGCATGCCCCCGATTCCAAGGCCCGTGAGCACCCGCCATGCCGACAGCGTCATCACATCGTGCGAGGTGGCCGCGCCCAGCATGCCGATCGTCATCAGCACCAGGCAGCCGAGGATCGTCGCGCGCCGCCCCACGCGGTCCGCCACGCCGCCGAGGATGAGCGAGCCGAGCGCCATGCCCACCAGCTCCATCGAGAGGACTAGGCCAAGCCCGGCACGGTCTATCCCCCATGCCTTGGCAATGCCCGGCGAGGCGAAGCTGATGGAGAGCACATCGAAGCCGTCGAGCGCGTTGAGCCCCACCATCACCGCGATGACGCCCCACTGGAAGCGGGACATAGGCTCACGGTCGATCAATGCTCGAGGGTCCATGCTAATCATTCATCGCTCTCCGCCTTTTGGCTGAGAATGGAAGATTATGCTATGGGACGCAACAATCTAGCGGTGGATGCGCCTGAGCATTTCCATGAGCGTCGCCAACTCGTCGGTCGTAAAGCGGCGCGTCAACCATTGCTCGTGCTCGGCGATCGCCGTCTGCGCTTCCTTCAGCAGCGCGCTTCCTTGGGCAGTGAGAGCGAGAGCCACGCGCCGCGCGTCACTTTCGCTCTTGCCCCGCTCGAGAAGCCCGCGCTTTTCCAGTGCGTGGACGATCGCCATCGTCGTCGCCCGGTCCATGTCGAGCGCCCGCGCTAGGTCGGTCTGAGAAATGCCCGGATGATCGCCGGCCAGCCACAGCACCGATACCTGCTTTTGCGTCAACGTCAGCCCGGCGAAGCGCTCGGCGAAATGCCGCTGCACTGCCCCGTGCGCAAGGCGAATGTTCAGCCCAAGGATCTCTTCGAGCGCCCCAAGGCCGACAGGCGTTTCAGGCATCCGTAGCCGAAGCCTCGATGGCCTTGCGGATGATCGCGCGCGCCCGCACCGTGCCCAGATCGATCGAGTAGCCGCGCAGCTTCATGTCCGGGTTTGCATCGATCGAGCGCTGCTGCGCTTCCAGCACTTCGACATCTTCATCGAACACCTGTCCCTGCTGCGCCTTGAAGCGCGCTGTGAAGCCCAAGTCTTCGATATCGAAGTTGCGCGCCATTCCCCAGAAATAATGCGTCGTGGTCTCGCTCTCCGGAGTCATCGCATCGACCACGAAGCCGCGAACGCCTTGGTCGTGCCGCTCCGGGGTTGCTCCGGCTTCCACCGGAGCTACACCGACGTCGATCAGCACGTTGCTCGGCTGGAGGAAGTGGCAGATCTGCCAGCGGTCGACCGGCCCATCGGCCTTCAATGCATCGCGCCAGAAGGGTGGGGGGTCGATGTTCGCCATCCAACGGCGAACGCGAACTTGGTCTCCGTCGACTTCCGTTTCGATCGGTGTCTCGTTGATCTCCGGCTGGCCTATCGATCCCTGGTGGACGTAGGTTTCATGGCTAAGGTCCATCAGATTGTCGATCATCAGCCGATAGTCGCAACGGACATGGTTGTAGCCGCCGTCAAAGGTCCAGCCCGGTGCGCTGCACGGCCAGAAATCCGGTATCAGAGCCAGGTCTGCCTTCTCCGGCTCACCGATCCACACCCAGACGAAGCGGTGCCTCTCGACCACCGGATAAAGCTGCGCGCATACTCCCTTGGGCACGCGCTCGCTTTTGATTGGCATTTCGGTCGCGCATCCGTCGGGGCCGAGTAGCAGCCCGTGGTAGCGGCAGCGCACGGAGTCCCCTTCCTTATAGCCCATGGACAGGGGCAGCAGGCGGTGCGGACAGGCATCGCGCATAGCCACGAGACTGCGATCGAGCTTGCGGTAAAGCATCACCGGTTCGTTGCAGATCTTCCGCGCCAGCGGCGTCCGATCGACTTCGCTGTCCCACGCCGCGACGTACCACCGATTTGGTATCCAGGTCATCCTGCTCTCCTTGTCCGCTTGCAGCGCGGTTTCAGGAAATGTACGCAACACGTACAAATTGAGTCAAGATTGTACGTTCTGCATACAATTATTGCGTAGGAGAGCTCAGCATGACCAAGCCCCCGTTTCGCGCCGATCACGTCGGCAGCTTCCTGCGGCCAAAGGCACTGATCGACGCCCGCGCCGCGTTCAAAGAGGGGCGCGTGGACGCAGCGGAGCTTCGCCAGGTTGAAGACGAGGCGATCCGCGGCGTGGTCGCAATGCAGGAGGGGCTGGGGCTCAAGGGCATTACCGACGGTGAATTCCGCCGCACCTATTTCCACACCGACTTCCTGCTTCAGCTGAACGGCGTCGAAGAGACCGGCGGCACTCAGGTCAAGTTTCACAACCATGGCGGCACCGATCTGGAATATGCGCCCCCCGTCATGAGCATCACGGGCAAGGTGGAGCACGCCCGCGACATCCAGCGCCGCGATTTCGAATTCCTGGCTTCGGTGACCCGCCAGACGCCCAAGGTGACGATCCCGTCACCGACGATGCTGCACTTCCGCGGCGGCCGGGATGCGATCAACGCCGACGCATATCCCGATCTCGATCAGTTTTATCAGGATCTGTCGGCCGCCTATCGTGCGGAAATCGCCAGCCTGGCCGATGCCGGATGCCGCTATCTTCAGCTCGACGACACCAACCTGGCCTATTTGTGCGACGATACGCAGCGCGAGAATGCCCGCAAGCGCGGCATGGACCCTGACGAGCTGCCGCGCCTTTATGCCCGCATCATCAACGACTCGATCCGGGACAAGCCCGCTGATATGACGGTCTGCGTGCATCTGTGCCGCGGCAACTTCCGCTCAAGCTGGGCGGCTGAGGGCGGATATGAGCCCGTCGCCGAGACGCTGTTCAACGAACTCGCGGTCGACGGCTATTTCTTGGAATATGACGATCCCCGCTCGGGCGACTTCGCGCCGCTGCGCCATGTACCCAAGAACAAGACCGTGGTGCTCGGGCTGGTCACGACCAAGCTGGCGGACATGGAAAGCGCGGAGGATGTGAAGGCCCGTATCGACCAGGCGGCGAAATTCATGCCGCTCGATCAGATGGCGCTGTCGCCGCAATGCGGCTTCTCGTCCACAGTGCACGGCAACGACATCGCGATGGATCAGCAAGCCGCCAAGATGCGGCTGGTGATCGACGTCGCCAAGGACGTCTGGGGCGAACTCTGAGTCGAAGCGGTCGCCCCCGGCGCGAGCCGGGGGTGACGGTGGTCAGGCCAGCTCTTCGCCCGGCAACGTCTCGGTATCGATCTGCGCCTGCATTGCCGCGCTGTAGCGTGCGCCGCGAATCGTGCCGTCGAAGATTGCGCTTATGCGGTCGACGGTCGCATCCTCCAGCACGATCGAAGCGGCTGCGACGTTCTCTTCGAGATGCACGATACTCCGGGTGCCGGGTATGGGCACCACATGAGCGCCGCGCGCCAGTACCCAGGCGAGCGTCAGTTGTGCGGGCGTGTGTCCCAGCTCGGTCGCGAGCGCCTCGAACGCCCGGACCGCCACCAGGTTGTGCGATAGGTTAGGCTCGGTGAAGCGCGGCATTGCGGCGCGAATGTCGCCCTCGACATAGCCAGCCGCGTGCACTGCCCCGGCAAGCAGCCCGCGCGCCACGGGCGAGAAGGCGACGAAGCCGATGCCGAGTTCGGCGCAAGTCTCAAGCACCGCCACTTCGGGGTTGCGCACCATCGGCGAGTATTCGGTTTGCACGGCGGCGATGGGGTGCACAGCTTGCGCACGGCGGATCGTCGCTGAGGACATTTCGCTCAGGCCGATCGCGCCAATCTTGCCAGCTTCCTTTGCCCGCACCAGCGCGCCGACCGATTCCTCGATCGGCACGTTCCGGTCGAGCCGATGCATGTAGTACAAGTCGATATGGTCGGTGCCGAGCCGCACCAGCGCCTGGTCGAGCGTCTTGGCGATAGCCTCGGGCGAGCCGTTGAGCCCCCGCTTGCCGTCGATCATGTCGAGCACGCACTTGCTCGCCAGCGTGAATTCCTGCCGACGGTGCATCACTGTGCTACCGATCAGGCGCTCGTTGTTCCCGCCCCCGTAGAGGGCGGCGGTGTCGAGGAAGGTGATGCCGAGGTCGAGCGCCCGATTGAGCAGCTCCGCCCCATCCTCCGGCGACGGCGGTACGCCATAGGCGTGGCTGAGGTTCATGCACCCCAGGCCGATTGCGGAGACCGAGAATGGGCCGAGCTGGCGGACGGGCAGGTTGGTCAGGGCGGTGGTCCCATGTCGATTTTTGACGATCGCAAGCCGCATGGCGCGCGAGCGACTCTTTTGCTCCAGTGCTTCGCTGAAGTACAGCAGAGCGGCCGGCGGATTGCCGCTGATGGAGGACTTCTTCGGCTCCCTAGCCGGACTCGTCCGCTTGCTGTCCATTGGTCGAGAGCAGGCCGTTCAGCGGTTTCGTGCCGCCTCGGTGGCTGCGCGCTACCTGTGGGGGGCTGCGCCCAAACTCGCTGCGCCCGGACGCCGCCGGGCCGAGTAGGCGGTCACCGGTCCTTCCAGAAACGCGGCGATCTGGCGGTCGACAGCGTCTTCGTCGCTGCTTTCGCGGTTGTAATTGTCCAGGTCGAGCGAAAGCACCGGAACCCCTGCGCGGCGTAGTGCGCGCAGCACAAAGGGATCCGCATCGGACAGCGCCACCGCGCCATCGACTGCGTGGCTCTCGGCCTCCCGAACGTGCCATGCGCCCGCCCAGCTTGGCATGCGCAACTCGTCGCCCATCGTCACGAAGCGCGCTGCCAGCGCGTGCATCGGGTTCTGTCCGGGGGCCGTTCGTCGGATATAGCCATCGGCGGCGAGCGCGAGATACATGGACCAGACGAACACCGCGCCGTGGCTCTCTTCCCAGCGCTGATAAAAGCCCATGTCGCTCCACATGCCGCGCCCGACCCACATCAGCCGAAGCCTCTCGCTCGCGCAGGCGGCTTCGCCCGCTTCGTGCCGCGCCCGAACCTCTTCATAGAAGTCGCGGGCAGCGTCGCGCGCCCAGGTCGTACCGCGATGCCATTGGGGGACCATGGTCGCGGGCATCGTGTCGGCGACCGAGACCGGGACCGGATGGGCGCCTGCAATCAGGTCGCGGGTCTTGCGGTAATAATCCTCCTGCTCGTTCACCAGATCCATGATCTCGGCGAATTTCGCCCCATTGAAGCGGCGGTCGCTGGTCGCTTCGATGCGAGTGATGAGCGCGTGCAGTTCCTCGACCATCAGGTCGATGCGGTGGGGCTCGATCACCTCGTCCCAATGGTCCTGAAGGCTGTCCCACCAGTCGAGCGGGATATCGAGGCGGGTTTCGATGCTGCGCTCGAACAGGAACATGTCGGCGTCGGTCTCGCGCGCCCAATGCTCGAAGATGCGCGGCGTGGCGTCGGTGCCCAATACCGCCTGGACATAAGCTGGCCGTGGCAGGCCGCCCCATGGCGCCTGATCGGCATCGGTGTCGAACGCGGCGGCGAGGCCCTGCGAACTGTAAGCCTCGGCATCACTGGGATAGCCGCGATCGCGCAGCAGCTGAAAATAGCGGGGTGACTGCTGCTTGGCAGCGGCGATCGACGCCCACCATTGATTGACCACGAACGGCACGTCCATCGCCCGCAGGATCTCCTGCGGGCTGTTGGCATTGACGACGGCGAGCGGCGCGCCGGCGTCCACGCGGGCGCGCAGCCCCTGAAACCACTCGCGCTGGAACGCACCGAAGCCGGCGATCGAAGCGAGCGACTTGCGGCTGCGGCGGCCGTCGCTGCGAGGCCGGGGAGGAGCGGAGGACTTCTCGCGTGCAGGTACAGGGGTGGCGGCGCCGACACGCTCGACGGTGATGCCGCGGTCTTGGAGACCGCGCGCCAGCCAGCCTGCATCCCATGCCGTAGCCTCGTCACCGTCGGACTCGACGATAACCGCGCGGGTCGTGCCCAGCGCCCTCATGCGAGCGGCAATATGCTCGAGCCGTGTGGGTGCGGGCACCAGCATCCGCGGCGTGAGCCGGGCCGGATCCGCAAGGCCATCCAGCGTAGTAGGGCAATCGATCCAGCCATCCACCTGCGGATCTCCCCAGTCCTGATCGTCGCCCACCGTGACGAGGCCGCGCGCATCGAGTTCGCGCTGGCGAGCCGTGGAATATTGCGCGGAGCCGATGGCGAAGACGGGAGTGCCTTCCCGCCCGGCTGCGATATCGGCGACGAGGGCGCGCCACTCGGCCGGGGGAAGGGCATGTGCGGCGGCGATGGCGGCGACGCGCAGCGGCCCGGCAAGATGGGCAATGGCGGTTGGACGCGTGCGCTCTTCCGCGGCGGCAGCGGCGAAGTCGACAAGCATTTGCCCGGGCTCCAGGCCGTTCAGCCACTCCACCAGCGCTGCGATCCGCCCCGTGTTATACTTTCGGCTCGACGGACGCGGCATGTGCAGCAGATCAAGCATGTGCACCGGCCGCGGCGGCATGTCGCCCGTGCGCAGCAACTCACGAACGGTAGCGAAGAGTTGCGGCAGTTCGCTGTTCGCGTGCGTGAAAAGCAGGGGATCGCCGCTGCAGTCGGCGACGATCTGTTGCAGCAGCGAGCGACCGCGATGCGACAGCGTACCGTTGCCGGCGAGCATGTTGGCGTCCGGCGTCGGACCCGGTCGCGGCACCATACGTACTGGCGACAGACCAGCGGCGCGCAGCAACGCGTAGGGAGCGTCCTGGCCTAGCACGCGAATGACGCGGGCGCCCTCGCTGCGCAGTCGATCGGCGACTGCGCCGGGATCGTCGCATGCCGCGATGAGGCGCGCCGCTGCATCGGTCATCAGATCACACCCCTTGCGCGAAGGTCGGCGATCCGTTCGGCCGAATAGCCCAGCGCATCGCCAAGGACGCGATCGTTATGCTCGCCGACCGCGATGGGCATGACATCGTCGAAGCCAGTGTCGGCGTCGGAGAACACGATGGGAATGCCTGCCGTGCGCAAATCGACTGCGGAACTGTAGCTGGGGTGGGCCACCGGAACTGCTTCGTGCCGGCTGACTACGCGCTCGTCGAGCAGGGCGTCCTCTGGGTGACGAACCGGGGCGACTGGCACGCCTTGCGCCTCCAACGCTGCGACGGCGGTGGCAACCGGCAGGGTGCGCGACCAGGCGTTGATCGTCTCCTCCAGAACCGCAGCATTCGCGACGCGCATGTCGCGGCTGGCGAAACGCGGGTCGCTCGCCAATTCAGGCTGGCCCATGGCGCGGAACAGCCCGAGCGCCAGTTTCTCGTGCACCGCGACTACTGCGATGTAGCCATCAGCGCATTCAAACACGCCGAACGGGGACAGGCGCTGAACCGTCAGCCCGGTGCGCGCCTGCATGCCCGCCGCGGCCATGGCCGACCAGTTCTCGATGGCGACGAAGCTGGTGAGTGCACCGAGCATCGACACGTCGATATGCTGTCCCACCCCAGTGCGGTGGCGCTGTTCGAGCGCGGAAAGGATGCCGATCACCGAAAACACGGGTGCGAGCATGTCCGCGATAGGAATGCCGATGCGTACCGGCGGCTCGTCAGGGCCGCCGCTCGAATACATCGCGCCCGACAGCGCCTGGATGATGATGTCCATCGCCTTGCCGCCTTCGGGCGCAGTGGCCCCGAAACCCGAGAGCGAGCAGTAGACGATGCGCGGGTTGGCTGCCTTCGCCGCTTCATAGCCGACGCCGAGCCGGTCGGCGGTGCCGGCTGTGAAATTCTCGACAACAATGTCGGCGGTGCGGACCAGATCGAGGAACACCTCGCGCGCCTCGGGTTGCTTGAGGTTGAGCGTGACGCCCAACTTGCCGCGCGCACGAGTCAAGTGGCTGATCGATACGTCGTCGTCGTGGCGGCGATCGACCGTGATGCCGTCACGGCCGACATAGGGGCTGTTGTCGCGCGCCAAGTCACCGCCCTTGGGGTCTTCGACTTTGATGACCTCAGCGCCCAGCCCGGCGAGCAGCAGCGTCGCATAGGGCCCGGCCAGCGCGCGGGTGAGATCGATGACGCGCAGACCGGCAAGCGGGCGTTCACGGGTAAGATCGGTCACTGCAATTTTCCTTCAAGCGCGGCAATTTGCGCGTCGTCATAGCCAAGGGTCGCCAGCACCTCGGCCGTATCCGCGCCAGCCGGAGACGCCGGCTGAGTGAGAACGGCGGGCGTGTCGGAGAGTTTGATGGGGCAGCCGGTGTGGCGCACGGTGCCGCCGGGGGCGGGCAAGTCGATCACCATGCCGCGCGCCTGGTTGTGGGGGTCGTCGAGCGCTTCGGCGACGCTCAGCACTGGCGCGAACTGCGTGCCTGCGGCTTCAAGGATGCCGAGCCATTCAGCGCGCGGCTTCGTCGCTATCACGCTGGCGATCCCCTCCTTCATCATCGGCCACTCGGCGCGGTCCATCTGCCGATCTGCGAGTTCAGGCAGGCCGATCGTCTCGACAAAAACTCGCCAGTAACGGGGCTCCATGTCCGTGGTGACCAGATACAGGCCGTCCGCGCAGGCCCAGATGCCACTGTCGGCGCGGTGCATGCCCTTTGGCGGCGCCTTGGCGAGATCGGTGTTGCGGGACAGGATGTTCGCGATCAGGGCCAGCGAAGCATCGCTCATCGCGATGTCGACCTGCTGCCCCTTTCCTGTCGCGGCGCGGGCGATGACGGCGGCAAGGATGCCGATGACGGCATTGGAGCCGCTGAGCAGGTCGGCAACCGGAACGCCGGGGAAGGCCGGGCGATCAGGATCTTCACCCATTCGCGACAGCGCGCCAGCAATGGCTAGAGCGACCGGATCATGGCCGGGCTTGCGTGCATAGGGACCCGTCTGACCGCACAGCGTGACTGAGCAGTAGATGAGGCGCGAATTAAGCGCGGCCATCTCGGCCCAGCCATAGCCCATGCTGCCCATCACCCCCGGACGGTAATCCTCAACCAGAATGTCCGCGCTTTCGATCAGCCGGTGGATGGCCGCGCGCCCCTCGTCTGATCCGGGATCGATCAGCACGCTCTTCTTGCCGCGTGCGAAGATGTCGTGCGCGCGAAGCCGGGCGTTCTGTTCGTCCGACAGTTTATCCCAGCCGAATACCTTGCGCTGCTTGGCGAGCTCGCGGGGGTTCTCGATGCGGATGACTTCGGCACCCATGTCCGCAAGCATCCAGGTGCAGTAGGGCCCGGGAAGGAATTTGCTGAAGTCCACGACCTTCAGCCCCGCAAGTGCGCTCATTCAGTCTCTCCGCCATCGAGCGACGAGACCCAGAGCGGCCCCGGAAGTCTCACGCCATCCACGTCCCGCCACAGGCCGCGCGCGGCGAGATGATCGCTGGCGAGCGCATCCTGCGGCGTGTCGATCCACGACAAGCCCAGGCCCGCCTGCTGCGACATAGCGCCCAGTTCGGCGCGGGTGTGGCGCAGGAAAAAGGCTCCGACGACGGCTTCCCATTCAACCAGCGTCTCGCGCGGAACGTCGGCGACGAGTATCGCATCCCAATCGACCTGCGCCAGCGGTCCGGCGGCGTCGCCCATCGCCTTGACCATCCCGCGCATCATCGGCTGGTTGTCGACGAGCGCCCAGGTCACGAAGCCGTCCGCGCAGGGCCAGACCTGTCGCACGCCCGATTTGCCGCGGACCAGCAGGTTGCCGGTGCGGTTGCCGACGCGGCCCGTCCATTGCCAGGTCAGCGGCTCACGATAATTGGCGAGGACCGCAGACTGGTAGGCCGATACCTCGACCAGCTGTCCCCGACCGGAGGCGGCGCGCGCGTGTAGCGCAGTGAGCGCGGCAGTGGCTGCCTGGATACCCGCCAGTGCATAGGCCTGTTGACCCGGGAGGGTAAGCGGCGGGCGATCGGGGTCGCCGATGATCGTCATCAGCCCCGATCGGGCCATCAGGGTCAGGTCGCTTGCTGGGCGACTGCCGAGTGGGCCATCGGGGAGGAAGGGCGCGACCACGACGTCGATCAGCGCCGGATTGGCGGCAGCGAGCGCGCCGTGATCCAGTCCGGGATTGCGGATGACGATGTCGGCGGTGGCAAGCAGGACCTCCGCGTCGCCAACCGTCTTGCCCGCGCTCCAGGCCGGCTGGCCTGCCTCGGCACGGACGACGCGTGCGCCAAGTTCAGCAAGCATGCGGCCGGCGAGTTCGCCGAGGCCGTCGGTGAGGTCAACGACGACGAGATGCGAGAGCAGCGGGGTCATGCAAGCGCTCCCGCTGCGGCCAGCTCGGTGACTTCCTGCTCGCTCATGCCGAGCAGTTCGACGAAAATCTCGCGGTTGTGCTCGCCCAGATTGGGGGGCGCCGCGACACGGATATCGCTCTCGGAGAACCGCAGCGGCGGGGCGGGCATGTCGCAGGTGCCTAGCTTCGAATGCGTGATTGCGCGGTAATGGCCGCGCTCGGCAAGTTCGGGATCGGTGAATACGTCGCGACCGTCATTGACGGCCTCGGCGGGGACACCGAGCGCCGTCAGCCTGTCGGCGAGGGCATGCTTGTCGTGGTGGCGGGTCCAGCCAGACAAGGCAGCGTCAAGGGCGTCCTCGTTCGCCTTTCGCCCTTCCAAGGTCACGAAGCGGGAGTCCGCAATGCCGGCGGTGTCGGCGAGAGCCGCCCATTCGGCGTCGGTGCGGGCGACGATCGCGACCCACTGATCGTGGCCGCGCGCGGGATACGCGCCGTGGGGGGAGTGGTAGGCAGACCCATTGCCGGGCTTCCCTACGTTTCCGGTCTGCGCATCGATAAACTGATCGGCCATGACGTGGATCAACGGCTCGGTCTGGCTGATGTCGATATGCTGGCCTTGGCCGGTCCGCCGGCGATGCTCGATTGCGGCGAGCGTCGCCACGGTGGCGAACATCGGGGCGACGACATCTCCATAGGCGAACGGCGCCATGTGCGGATCGCGATCCGGCCAGCCGGAGAGTGCCGCCATCCCCGACAGCGCGCCCGCCGAATTGCCATAGCCGCGCATGGTTCCAAGCGGGCCCGAGCGGCCGGCGACGCTGACGCTGATCTGGATGATAGCTGGATTGATGGCCTTCAGCGTGTCGAACGAAAGGCCGATGCGATCCATATAGCCGTGGCTGAAATTCTCGACGACCACGTCTGCCCAAGCAACCAGCTTCTTCGCCACTTCGATCCCGCGCGGATCGGACAGGTTGATCGTCACACCCATTTTGCTGGTGTTGGTGATGCCGAAGAAAACCGAGGCGTCCGGATCGCGCCCGCCGCCTGCAAAGGGCGGGGACATGCGACCGAGATCGAGCCGCTTGCGCGACTCGATCTTGATGACAGTGGCGCCCATGTCCGCCAGGTCCTTGGTGGCGCGCGGGCCGGCGCCGACCCAGGAGAAGTCGGCAACCTTGATGCCGTGTAGGGGAAGAGTCACGATTCTGGTTCCCTGTCGCATTTAATGTTGCCGCTCGCGATCAGGCGCTGGGCTTCGCGGAGCACCGGCACCGCGTCGATGTCGAGGCTGCCGAGCCGCTGGGCCTGGCCGAGCGCATCCTGGTTGTAGAGGGTGTCGAAGCGGCGCTGTTCCTGGGCGGGGATGGCGTTGAAGGTGATCCCTTCGGCCTTTCCGTAATCGATCCCGGCCTGCTCGGCCTTGAGCAGCTGGCGGTTGAGCGCGGCTTCCCATTGCTTGCGGCCTTCTGCCAGCAACTGCTGCAGATCGGGGGGCAGGCGGTTCCACGCCTTGTCCGACATCGCCCGGGCCGGATAGGCGCCGCGGCTGAACCGGATCGTCGTGAAATGCTTGCCAACCTCGGCGAAATGCAGGCTGCGGATTGTATCAGCGGGGGCAACGACGCCGTCGATCACGCCTTTGGCCAACGCCGAATAGACTTCGCCCATCGGCATGTTGACCGGGTCTGCGCCGAGCTGCTTCAGAATGTCGACGGCATCGCTTTGCGAGCGCAGCCGCAGGCCCTTGAAGTCGGCGAGGCTGCGGATCGGGCGATCGCGGGTGAGCACGCCGGGGAAATTGCCGCCCTGTACCGCCAGGACATGCAGGCCATGCGTTTCCTTCGCGAATTGCGGGAATTGCGCGGCGAGGCAGTCATAGACCGCGACCTGGTCCGGAATGGTCCGGACCCCGCCATAGAAGCCTGACTGGCCGCGCAGGAGATGCGCCCCGCCCTTGGCATAGATAGGCGTGATCAGACCGATATCGGCGACGCCGTGGCGGATCTCCTCCATGCTCATGTCGGCGGAGAGCAGCGCTCCGGACCAATAGGGCCTGAAGGCGATCCGGCCGTTGCTGTTCGCCTGAACCCATTTCATCCATTCCTGGTCGGCAAGGCCGAACGGATGAGTCGGAGGATAGGGGCTGGCATAGGTCAGGACATGCTCGGCCGTCGCCTGAGGCGCGGCGTTGCATCCGGCCAGCGCGAGCGCCAGGAGACCGGCGCACAGGGTCTGGGTGATACGCATGGTCAGCCCGCCATCATGCTGGGGAGCCACAGCGTGACCACCGGAAAGGCGATCAGCATGGCCAGGTGGAAGAAGTCGGCAATCAGGAAGGGGACGATGCCGCGGAAGATGGCGCCGAGCGGAATGTCCTTTCCGATAGCCTGGATGACATAGACGTTGAGCCCCAACGGGGGGTGGACGAAGCCGATCTCCATGGCGCGCACCAGGAAGATGCCGAACCAGATCGGGCTGTAGCCCAGCTCCATGACGATCGGCAGGAAGATGGGCGTCGTCAGCAGCATCAGCGCAAGCCCGTCCAGGAACGAGCCGAGCACCAGCAGCATCACCGCGATGACGATGACGACGACAACCGGGCTGGCGTCGAGTTCGCGCACCGTGTTCGACATCAGGTCAGCAATGCCAGTGACGCTGATGAAGGTGGCGAACAGAATCGCGCCGAAGATGATCAGGTAGATCATGCCGGTGGTCGTCAGCGTTTTGGCAAAGGCAGCGCCGATCGCGTCGCGCTTGAAGGCACCGCGCAGGACCATCAGTCCGAAGGCGGCGAGTACGCCCACCGATGCTGCTTCGGTGGGCGTGAACCAGCCTATCATCAGGCCGCCGATCACGAACACGACCAGGACCAGGATATCCAGGATGCCGAGCAGCCCCCGCATCCGGCTCCGCCAGCCTATCCGGGCCGATCGGGGCCCGAGCTCCGGCCGCAGCCAGCACATGATTGCCACGGCGGCCATGTAGAACAGCGCCTGGCTGATGCCGGGAATGACCGCCGCAGTGAACAGCCGGCCGATTGAAACTTCGGCGATGATGCCGAAGACGATCAGCGCGCCGGAGGGCGGGATCAGCGCGCCCAGCGTCCCGCCAGCGGCGAGTGCGCCGGCCGCAAATCCCGGACTATAGCCCGCGCGCCGCATTTCAGGGAGTGCGGCGGAGCCAACGGTTGCCACCGTCGCGAGGCTCGACCCGCTGATCGCCCCGAAGCCCGCGCAGCCGGCGATGGACGCAAGAGCGAGCCCGCCCCGGCGATGCCCGACGAACCGCGCCGCCACGTCGAAGAAGTCGCGGCTGGCCCCTGCCGCGAAGCAGAGGTGCGCCATCAGCAGGAATAGCGGCAGGACGCCGAGTTCGTACTTGTTCGCGACTTCGAACACGACGACGCCTGCCTTGACCAGCGCGGCCTCGGGCGAAAGCATGACCATCAGGCCAAGCACGCCGGTAAGCGCCAGGCTGACGCCGATGGGCACGCCCATGGTCAGCAGGACGAGCAGGCCCAGAATGCCTGCAAGGCCGATGAGTTCAGGCGTCATGCCCTGCCTCCGTTGCCGGACGGCGCGCCACCGCCGCCTTGAGGAAGAGTAGGGCGACGAAGCCGAGCGCGACGATCATCAGCAGGCGGAGCCAACGCAGCGGGATGTGGAGCAGTTCGGAGCGCTCATGCCCGTTCCACACGTCCCCCAGCAAGATGACCGATCCGATGAGCAGCAGCCCGACCGCGGCGGCGCCAAGCAGAGCAGCCACCCGGGCCAGTAGGGCCCGGCGGCCCGGCGCCAGACGATCGGTTACGATGTGGACGGCGGCATGCCCATGGTTCAGCGTGACGGTGACCAATGATGCGGCGGCGATGAAGACGATCGCCACCTGGACGATCTCTATCGAGCCGAGCAGCGCGAAGCCGGTGTGGCGGCCGAGCACGGCGATCGAATCCGCTGCGGTAGCCAGCAACAGGCCTGCCGACCCAACATAGAAGGCAGCCTTGCCCGCCGTACCGCGTGCGGCGGGTTCCTCGCTTGCCGGCGGGGCGGCATCGGTGACGGGAAGGGACACGCCTGACCTCTCAAGATTGACAGCCTTCGGGGCGGGCCGTCTAATGAGAGAAACTATCGAAACCGTATATTTTATCAACCGTATATTTTCCGCATCAATTGCGGGTATCGAGGAACTCGTGAAGCGAAGCAGCGCTGACGTGACCGACAATGGCGGCGAGCGCCGGATGCAGCTGGGGCGACTGGGGGATTATGTCGGCTTTCGCATGCGCCGCGTGCAGAACCAGCTCTCGGCTGATTTCGCGGCTGCCACGGCTCAGTACGAGATACGTTCGGGCCTGTTCTCCTCGCTTGCCCTGATCGATGCCAATCCAGGGCTGTCGCAGCAGGAGTTGTCGAGCACGGTTGGGCTCGACAAGTCGATAACCGTCCAGATCGTCGATGAACTGGAGCGGCGCGGCTGGGCTCGGCGCGAACGCTCGACCGTGGACCGCCGCCGTCACGCGCTGGTGTTGTTGCCCGAAGGCAAGGCGTTCCTGGACGAGCTGTTCACCATCATGGAAGGGGTGGAGGCCGAGGTGCTGGCGCAGCTCAGCGCGGAAGAGCGCCCGATCTTCGACGCCGCGCTCGATCGGATGTACGATGTCTTTCACCGTTGAGGGCGCGCGGCGCGCGGCCGGGTGGACCGCGGGCAGCATCATCGTTCTGGGGCCTTACATCCGTCTGGGTCAGCGCGACGCAACGGCAGCCGAATAGGCAGCCGGGGCATAAGGAAGCGTGACGGTTGAGCGATGCTTCTCATCGTTCAGGATGCGGATCCTCGACGCGGTTTTTGGCGCCTGACGCTCGCGCGGGTCCCAGCCGGTGACAGTGACCTGCAGGCGGTGCCCCTTGCGGAATACATAGGAAGCCGGGAGCATCGCAAACTGTAGCGGCGCGGGCTCGCCCGGCGTGAGCGACTGGGCGTCCTCGGCATAGCCGCGATGCCAGGGCAGGCCAGCATTGTCCCACGGCGCAGGAGTCACCTTACGGATGCTTGCTTTCAGGCGCCCCTCCGTGACGACCGTCACCTTGCCATCGGGTGCCACGTCCTCGAGATAGGCGAAGACATGCTCGTCCGGCGCGTCGGAAACGATCCACAGGTCGACGGTGGGATGACCGGTGATCTCCGTATCGGCGGCTACCCCCATGCTCCACGACGCACCAAGGCCCGGGATGTGGCAGGGCTGGGCCGCTGCGCCGCCAGCACCCGGGCATTTGCCTTCGCGCCGGACGGTGAAGGACGTGGCCGCCGCCTTGCCCGGCTGTGCCGCGAGCCGGTTCTCGCCGCCAAGGTGGAAGGCG
The DNA here is from genome assembly GCF_021043375.1 of Sphingomonas sp. IC-56. Classification (GTDB taxonomy): domain Bacteria; phylum Pseudomonadota; class Alphaproteobacteria; order Sphingomonadales; family Sphingomonadaceae; genus Sphingomonas. The sequence continues at coordinate 461,125 of NZ_JAJNDV010000001.1, read as the reverse complement.
CGCATTTGCGTGCCCGGCAGCGGGAAGCGGGCTGCGGAGCGCCAGCCGGCACCTTCGGGCGCATTGATCGTGAAATAATGGACCGGCGCGTCGCGCGTCGTGCCGGTGTCGATGCCCTTGAGATGCTGGTCGAAGAAGCGGAGCACTTCGGTGGCGACGAGTTGTTCGTGCCCGGTGGTCGCGCAATGCGTCCATGGGCCGATGATGATCTTCGGGCGATTGGGCAGGTTGGCCTGGGCAATCAGCCCCTGAGCGCGGAAATCGTCGTACCAGCCGCCCATGATGTATGTCGCGACCTTGGACGTATCAAGCTGGGGCTTGTAACTGCTGACGCTGCCCTCGCCCCAGAAGCGGCTGAATGTGAGCGGCGAGAAGCTGTCGCGATAAGGCATGGAAGCCATCAGGTCGAACAGATTGCTCGCCCCCTGATGCTCCTCCGCTGCCTGGCGCAGCAGCACGCGGTCGTCGTCGCCCTCGAGCGGCGTGGACTTCATGTCCTCCTCAAGCGTGCGGGAGGGGCCGGTGCCCCAGTTGGCGATCATCCCTCCGCGGGTAAAGCCGTCGAACTTGTTCCAGTTGAAGCAGCCGGCGAACACTGCCTTCAGGCTGGGGGGCAGCACCGTCATCGCGTGCATCACGGCCTCGCCAGTGTTGGAGCAGCCGTAGATCGCGGTCTTGCCCGACGACCAGGGCTGGCGCGCGGCCCATTCGTTGATCTCATAGGCATCATGCGCCTCGTTGCGATCCTGATAGCCGCGGCGCTTGCCGAACGACGCGCCCGACCCTCGCCGTGCAGCGGTGACGAGGACATAGCCATGGCCCACGATGCTGCCGACGCCATAGGCGCCGCGAAAGGCGCTGAAGGTGCCGTCCTCGGCCGCAATGCTGCCGGTCTTGTAGGGGCTACGGATGTCGAGCGATCCGGTCCAGATGACCGGGAAGCGACCCGGGGCAGGCTTGCCGTCGATCGCCGGGCGCGTGACGCTGACCGCGATACGCACGCCATCGCGCATCGTCACATATTCGGAGGTGACGACCGCGTCCTTGTACTGGAGTGCGGGTGCGTAGTGGCCGAAGCTTGGGGCCTTCTGGGCCAGGGCCGCGGCAGGCGCGGTGGCAATCAATAAGGCGACGACGGAACGGATCATCGAAACGACTCCCGGGCAAACATGCGTGCTTCGGCTTTCTGGGCTGCGGCATCGGGTGCGCGCAGCCATCGGTGGGAGACCAGCGCGTCGGCGGCGGCGTCGAAGCGGCGGAGATATTCGGTCTGTCCGCCGGGGTAGAGCTGAGCCAGCCGCTCTGCAGGCAGCGGCACGCGGCGCATCGGAATAAAGGCGCTGCCGATGCCGGGCCGAACGGGGTCACATCCGCTGCCGTCAGGCGCGGGGCCGTAGCGCGCAAGGGGGACGGCGATCTGCGCCGGGCGAATGCCGCCCAGCGTGTTGCCGTTCGCGTCACGGCGCTGGACGCCTTCTGTGTGCTGGAGCCGCTCCGCACGCGGGGCGGCGATGCCGTTGCGTGACCAGCGATCGAGATTTTCGAGCGCGGCCGAGGCGAAGGCGGCCATGTCGATGTCGGTCTGCGGCAAGGGGCAGGTGTCCGGCCGTGCCGGCTGGGGCTCGCCGAGGCGCTCGGCGATCTGGCGGTCAGAGACAGTGCCGCGGCGGCGGCTGGAGCCATGCGTAACCCCGGGAAGCTCATAGAGCCGGTGCGCGCCGGGTGCGCCATCCTTGTCGGGCGTTTGCGGCTCGCGATTGGAGATCGCCTCATTCTCGCTCTGCAATTCGATCACCGGCACATCGATGGGGACGTTGGAACGCCGCGGATCTGTTTCGGCTAGGTTCGCCGCGCGCGAGTTGATCGGAACATAGCCAGAGCGAAAGCTGAAGGACGAGATGCCGATCAAATAGCCGTCGATCAGGGGCTTGCCGTTCGGCAGCCGCGCCATGGCGTGGAAGCCGGAGTTGATGAAGGTGCGCAGGAAGCTGCCGGTGAAGGACCAGCCCTGGGCATAGGCGCGCGTGACCTTCAGGCCCTTGAGCGGTCCATCGGCCGAACGGATCAGCCGCGCCGTGTCGGCGAACACGTCCCAGCGGATTCCGTCTTCGTCGGCGGGCCAGTTGATGGGCGCATAACGTTCTGCGTTGAACCAACTCAGCACCTTCGTCGCCATCATCGGCACGGGTCCCGCCGGGGCACGCCGCGTATTGTCGTCGGCCCCGATCATCACGCCGACGAAGGCATCGCCGCGCTCCATCGCGTAATCGGCGATGGTGCTCCAGTTGCTGTTGCTCATCACGGGATGGAAGGGGTTCAGCTGGATGCTGCCGCTGAACCGATGCGGATCACGTGGCCGTATAACGATCAGGCGCGTGGTGTACGGCACGTCCGCGCGCTCGATGGCAGGCTTTCCGGAAGTGTCATAGCCGTAGACATTGGCAGTGCCCGTCTGAAACCATTCCTCCCGGACATATCCTGCCCGCTCGAGCGCCGCTGCCTCAGGCGTGCCGGGAAGGCCCGGATCGAGCCAGATCTGCGATGTGGCGGTGGGCTCGGGCGCGCGGGTGACCGTGTCGGGAAGCCCAGGTGCGGCAAGCGCGAGCAGCGAGGCGACAAGGGTCAGGCGGATCATCGGCCGCGGCTTCCCGGACTCACGCAGCTGAAGGAAGCGGCCTGGTTCGGATCACCGCTCTTATAGGTCGAGCGCTGCGGATAGGGGCAGATGAGCCGAGTGCGCGTGACCTTTCCGTCCTGCACCTTGGAAGCGATCATCGAACCGGGAGCCCGGCCATGTTCCACCCAGGCTTCGAGCGCGGTGAGCAGGTCGTGGCGGGCGTCGGGCACCGGCGCATCACGGCCTGCTCCGCCAATCTGATCGGGACCGGGCCCGCCTGCGCAGTGATGGACACCGGGCAGCGTGTAGAGCCGCGCGAACCGCGCGGTCGGCGCAGCACCGCCGGCCTGTTTGGTGAGTGCGTCATGATAGTCGACGACCATTCGCCCGGCCACCGCTCCGTCGAGCCACCCGGTGTACTGGATCAACTTGCCACCCCGCTTCTGGAAGGCGGACGGGTTGGGATCGTCGGCGCGAAGTTCGGGCATTACCCGGTCGATCGCGGCCAAGTCCTTCGCCACGTCGAAGTCCTTGCCGTTCCAATCGCGCAGCCCTCGGACGGCCTGCCCGAAGGTGCCGATCGCGAGCGGCGAGCGGCCGTTGTCGACGAGGACGCCGGGCAGCAGACCGCCATCGATCGCACGACCGGAAGAGTCGCGAAGCGGCGCGTAGATGCGCTCGGCAAAGGCGACCTGCGCGGATGATAGGCAATTGCCCTTCTCGCCCGGCTTGCAGGTCAGCGAAGCGATCTTGAAGGTACAGGCGCGCGGATCCTCGACCAGCCCGTCGGCGACACCGTCGGCCGCATCGCAGGCGGCGGTGCCGCGGTCGGCAATCAACTGCCAGTTCGCGGGAGACATCAGGCCAGGATGGCTGTCGCGCTGGAGAATCTCCCACATGCGCCGCACGGTCATCTCCGGCGTCTTTGGGCCATTGGCGCCGCTGATGATGCCGTCGTAATCGGCCGGATAGCGTTGCAGCTCCTTCAGGCCCTGCCGCCCTCCGCCCGAACAGCCGATGAAGTAGCTGTAACGGGCGTCGGCACCGTAATGTGCGGCCAGGATCGCCTTCGACTTGACCGCTAGCAGGTGGTTGGCCCGGTGCGTGAAGTTCTCTCGTGCGCGCGCATCGAGCATCCAGGCCGGATCGGACATCTTGTGCCCAGTGTCGGTCGACGCGGCGGCATAGCCGCGGCTGACTCCGCGCGGCAGATCCTGGAAGTTGAACGTTCCCGCTGCGCCGCCCACACCGCCAGCCAGGAACTTGCCATTCCATTCCGCTTTGGCCGGGAGCCACAGTTCAAACGCGATGGTCCGCTCGATCGTCCCCTGCACACGGCAGAAGGGGCGCGACACTGTGGCGGTGGGCATGCGGCCCGTGGGCATCCCGCTTGCCCAGGCGGCCCCCGCGGCAGTGGGTGTGGCAGCGGTGACCACCACGTCGGGAATGTTGAGCGAGGCGACGCCCGCGCACGCCTGGGCCAGCGCCTGCGGCACATCCTGCGCGGGCGGGGGAGTCGCCGACGTGAGGAGCAACGCGGCTACGGGGATCAGCGGGCGTGGAATCATCTTTTGGCTCCGGTTTCGCAGCGGTAGGATTCGGCGCGTTCGACAGGGCCGCCGGTATAGCGGACGCGCGCGGGGAAGGCGCACGCGGGACGCGCCCGGACCAGCTTGTCGCCGTCGAACTGCGCAGTGCGGACCTGTACAGGCGCGGGGCCGCCGTCGAGCCAGACCTCCAGTGCCGTGAGCAGGTCGTCGCCCGCGCCGCGCGACATGCCTTCGCCTGTAAGGCCGCCCGCGCCGCCGAAGCGGTCGGGTACATCGCCGCCGCGGCAATGATCCATGCCCGGCATCATGAACAGCCGGGCGAAGCTTTGCGTGCGGGCCGCACCGAAGCGTTTCTGTAGCGCCCGGTGATAGTCGATCGTCGGCTGTGCTGCGACGAGCGCGTCGGCCCATCCATGGTAGAGGATCAGCTTGCCGCCGCGGCTGACGAACAACTCGATCCGCGGATCGTCCGCGTGTAGGTTCATCACCTTGTCGATGGCAGGCAGATCGCGCGCGATCACGAAGTCGCGCACGTCCCAATTCGCGCTGCGGTGGATGCCCTGGCCGAACAGCACGGTGGCAAGGTATTTGGGGCCTGGCGTGAACGGCTCGGGCGCGGGCACGGGAGAAATCGGCGTTCCGGGGGGGATGCCGGAGTCGATCCGCTTGCCCTTTTCGTCGTGCAGGGGCGCGTAGATGCGCGTGGCAAGCGCCACCTGGGGCGGGGTCAGGCAGGCGGGGCCGCTCTGTCCGGGCGTGCATGCCAGCAGCGCGGGCGTGAAGCGGCAGGCGCGCGGATCCTCGATGAGGCCGTCCTTCACGCCGTCCTCGGGATCGCATTTGGCGACGGCGCCGTCGGCGATGCGCTTCCAGCCCGCGGCGTCCAGTACGCCGCGATGCCGATCGTGCTGGATCATCTCCCACAGCCGCCGCGCGCTCATCGCTGGCGTGTTGACGCCGGGCGCACCGGCAAGGATGCCGTCATAGTCGTTGGGGAAGCGCTGCATCTCAGTCATTGCCTGACGCCCGCCGCCCGAGCAGCCGACGAAGATCGCCTTGCGCGGTGCGGCGCCAAAATAGGCGGCCGTCAGTGCCTTGCCCTTGATCGCCAGCAGATGGTTGGCGCGTTCTGCGTAATTGGCTGCGCGATCGGGCCTGCCCAGCAGCCATGTCTCGTCGGAGGCCTTATGCCCCGTGTCGGTCGAGGCCGCCGCATAGCCGCGCTCCACACCGCGGGCGAGATCGGGATAGGCGAAGCTCCCGGCCTGGCCACCGACCCCAGCGCCCAGAAATCGGCGGTTCCATACCGAAGCGTCGGGGAGCCACAGTTCGAAGCCGATCTCGGCCTCGATCACGCCCTCGACACGGCAGAAGCCGTGCGTCGGCCGATAGCCGCGCGCGATCGCGACCGGCTCCGCCGCCAGGACGCGGGTGGCTTTCTCGATGCGGATGTCGCCCGGCAAGGCAACCTGCGTGCCGCAGAGCTCCGCCGTCCCGGACGAACCAGCGGTTGCGGGCGCTGCGTTTCCAGGGAGGAAAAGCGCGGCGCCCGCTGCCGAAGCCGCGACGATCAGGGTGATCGCCGTGCGGATCATCGCCCCGGCCTTAGAACGACTTGCGGATGTCGAAGGCGATGAAGCGGCCGATCGGGGAGGCGTTCTGGCTGTCCCAGGCCGAGCTTCCGTTGATCACGTCGGGCGGGTCGCGATCGAACACATTCTGCGCCGAAAGCGTCAGCCGAAGACCGTTGAACGGCCCTTCGTCGCCGAAGTTATAGCTGATCGATGCGTCGAACGTATTATAGGCCTCGACCCGCTGGTTCGTACTCACCGAATTGTTGAGGTAGTCGCCCACATGGTTCCAATATCCGTTGACGGACCAGTTGCTGTTCGACCAGCCCAGATTGCCGCGGATGCGGGTATCGACCGGAAAGTTGATGATGTTGAGAGCGTTCTGGAACGGCACGCCGGGTGCTGAGGATCGGTCGGAATTCAGGATCTGGGTGAGTGCCGCGCCGGCAGTGAAGGCGCCGATCGCGGTATCAATTCGCTGGTTGACCTGCACGTCGATCCCGTCCTGGTGCAGCTCGCCCAGATTGTCGCGGCGTCCGTCGACGATCAACAGCAGGTTTGCCGCAGGCTCGCGCAGGCTTTCCAGATTGGGATGGTTTAGCAGCGCCTCGACCTGTGCGGCGGAGGGGTTGCGGACGACGTACTGGCCGTAGAGCGCGTTGTTGCTCAGGATCGTATCGCCACCCAGCACGCTGATCACGTTGCTGTACTTGATGTTGTAATAGGTCGCGGACGCGCTGAACCCCCTGAGGAATGCAGGCCGGAAATCCGCGCCGATCGACCAGGTGGTCGCCTCTTCCGGATCGAGGTCGGTATTGCCGCCATTCTGGAAGATGCCGCGCTTCCTGACACCGCCATCCACAAAATCCTGAATGAAGATGTTGTAGATCGCGTCCGAGGAGTCGATCAGCGACGGCGCGCGGAATGACGTGCCCCAGCTACCGCGCAGTCGGAAGCCGTCCACGGGAGTCCAGGTAACGCCGACCTTCGGATTGAACGTGTCACCGAAGTCGGAATACTCCTCGTAGCGAGCGGCCAGCTGGACCGTCAGCTCCTGAAAGCCGCCGGTCGCGTTCGCCGCGCCGAACACGGGGATGTTCAGCTCGCCGAAAACCGCCTTGTTATTGCGGGACTTGGCGCGATCGCGATCCAGCAGCAGATCGTTCGCCCGGTTCTTGATGGACGAGTAGATGACGTAGCGCAGATCGTTCTCGTGATACTCGGCGCCGAAGGCCGCACGCACGTCGCCGCCCCCGATCGCGAACAGCGGGCCATCCAGCTTCAGCGTGAAGTCGCGACTCTTGTTGGTCGTGAAGCTGTCCCGGACACCCCAGACATCGGCCAGGGTCGCTGGATTATTGTTCTCGAGAGCGCCGTTGCCGAAGGGATTGAGCGCAGTGGCCGGATCGGAGCTGGCCAGCGCGAGCGGTATGAACTGGAGGTTGTTGACGTCCGCGGTTCTGGCGCGCCCGCGATTCTTGCTGATCGACGCGGTAGCGTTGACCTGCCAGTCGCCATCCAAGTCGTAGCTGAGCCTCAGCGCATTCTGCCAACCCACATCGGAGCCGGACCAACTTGCGTTGCGGGCAGCGTCGAGGAAGCGATATTCGACCTGAACGGTCTGCGCGAGCGGGTTCGTCGGATGCACGAAGAACGGGTTGCTGCGCGGGACGGTAAGCGTCGCCGTCGGCGGCTGCACCCGCTCAAAGAAGGTCCGATTGCTGTAGAAACCTTCATAGTTAAGGGTCAGGCGATCAGTTAAATTCTGATAGGCGCTGACGAAGACAGAATGGCGTTCCTGATCAGGCAGCAGGTCTCCCCAGCGCCCGGAGTCGAACAAATTCGGCGATCCGGCGGTCAGCCCGGCTGCGGTGAGGTTGCGGCCGCTCCCGTTGGGCAAAGGATAGCGGACGCCCCCGACGATGATGTTGCCCGGCGCAGTGAAGGTAGAGCGCTGATCGGTTCCGCCGATCGAACGCAGGTCCGAACTGGTGAAGTCTCGATCCGCCGCTTCCAGGTTGCTGCGGTGATAATATTCATACGCGGCAATTACGCCGCCGCTTGCCCATTTGCGGCTCAACAGCGCCGATCCCTGCATCTGGTCAAGGCCGTCGGCCCCGCCATAACGCAGCTGCACTTCAGCGCCGTTAAACGGGCGGCGGGTGATCATGTTGACCACGCCAGCGACTGCGTCGGCACCGTAGATAGCTGAAGCGCCGTCGGGCACGACCTCGAGCCGCTCGATCGCAATCGCCGGGATCATGCTGGGGTCGGCGAGCGCCCGAATGGTACCGTTGGGCGCAAGCCGCCTGCCGTTGAGTAGGAGCAGCGTGGCCTCATCAGACAGGCCGCGCAGATTGATGCTCGACGTGCGGGTGCGGTTCGCGGCCGCATCCTGCGCGCCGCCGCGGCGGCTTTCGTCCGAGCCGATATTCACGACCTGGGGCAGGGTGCGGGCGATATCCGACGAAGTCGCGGCGCCGCTGGTGATGAAATCTTCCCGGCTGAGCTGGACGGACGCCGAAGCAGGCGCTCCCACGCCACGAATGCTGGTGCCGGTCACGACGACCTCGCCAGCGCTTTCTGGCTGTCCGGCTGCCTCCTCTTGTGTGGTCGAGGGCGGCAGCGGCACGTCCGCTTGCGCCCATGCCTGTCCCGCGGTCATCAACGCGACCGACGCCGCTCCTACGAGTAGCTGCGAAGCCCTCATCATGCTCTCCTAACCTGATCAGCCGCTTTCCGCGATCTAAATAGATATCAACACAAACAATACGTATCGTCAACGTTTGTTGATGCGGATTTTTAGGAGAGCCTGAAGAAGGCTAAGGGCCTTCAGCTGCCGGGCTGCAGGTCGGGCCAGTAGAGCCGCATGGGATTGGCGACGAGCAACTTGTGCTGGAGTTCGGGCGTAGGCGCGATGCGCGGGATCACGTCGACCAACGCGCCGTCATCGGGGATGTTGGTTTCCATGTTCGGGTGCGGCCAGTCGGTCCCCCACAGCACGCGGTCCGGATAAGCTTCGACCAGCGGGCGGACCGCCGCGACGAAATCGTGATAAGGCGCGCCCCGGGCGTCGAGCCGATCGGGGCAGGTCACCTTGGTCCAGATATCCTCGCGGCTGTCGAGCAGGGTCCGGAAAGCCCGCATGTCCGTACCTTCGGAGCCCTGAGCAACATCGGGGCGCCCCATATGGTCGATCACGACAGGGGTTGGGATTGCGGCAAGAAAAGGCTTCATCTCCTCCAGGATGTCGGCCTCGAAATAAACGACGACATGCCAGCCGAGCCGCCCAATCCGGTGTGCAACTTCCAGGAACTTGTCCTTTGGAGCATCGTCCACCAGCCGCTTGAGGAAGTTGAAACGGACACCGCGGATGCCGCCTGCGTGGAGCGCGTCGAGCTCTGTATTACTAATGGCAGGGTCGACCACGGCCACGCCGCGCGCCATGCCTTCAGACTGGGCGATGGCATTCAGCGTCGCGGCATTGTCCGTCCCATGGCAGCTCGCCTGGACGATCACATTGCGCGCAAAGCCCAGCCTGTCGCGCAGCGCGAACAGCATCTCCGGCCCAGCGTCCTGGGGCAGATACTTCGCCTTGGGACTGAACGGAAACGCGGCCTGAGGCCCGAACACATGGCAATGCGCATCCACCGCGCCAGGCGGGGGCACATAGGCAGGCGCTGACGGCGCCAGCGTCCAGCTGCGGATACGGCCTTCTTCGTCGATGCTCACGCGAATACCACTCCATCCATCAGCTTGCGTGCGGTGCGCAACATGCCCGCTTCGACCGGATTTCCCGCTGCATCGACGCTCACCACGCATTCGGTCACGCCTGTCGGGTGCTCGACCCCTAGCGTCTTGGTCTTGCCACCCGGCACGATGGCGACAGTTTGCGCAGGCGATCCGGGGATCAGGCAGGCAGTGGCGACGCTGACCGCGCCGAGCACCCCGATCGAGGCGTGGACCCGGTGTGGGATCAGCGAGCGTACCGCGATCGCGCCGCCGGCACTGGGCGGCGCGACGAGCATCATCTTGGGCACCGACTTCTCCGTGACGTCGCCGAGGTTCATCAGCAGGCCGGCCTTCAGGCGAATGGCTTCGATGCGGGCTTTCAGGTCAGTGTCCGCGTCGAGCGTATCGCGGTCCTCATACCCAGTGGCGCCCACGTCGCTGGCAGCGAAGACCACACAGGGCATGCCATTGTCGATCAGCGTGCAGCGAACCCCTTCGATTTCATCGACGGCGTTGCCCGTGGGCAGCAGCGCGCCGCAGGAGGAGCCAGCGGTGTCGCGAAAGGCCAGCGAGATCGGGGCGGCCGCGCCTGGCACGCCGCTGATGGCAGCCTCGCCGGAATAGGTAACTTCGCCGCCCGGCGTCACAACAGTGGCGACGGCGACTTGCCCGGTATTCTCCATGAAGATCGCGACGCGCGTTTCTTCGCCGACTGCCTCGATCAAGCCGCGCTCGATCGCGAACGGGCCGACGCCGGCAAGCATGTTGCCGCAATTCTGGCTGTCGGTGACGATCGCCTGATCGACGAAGACCTGGAGGAATAGATAGTCGACATCCACCCCATCGCGGCTCGACTTCCTGACCACCGCGACCTTCGACGTCAACGGGTCGGCGCTGCCCATGCCGTCGATCTGGCGCGGATCGGGCGAGCCCATGATGCGAAGCAGGAACGCATCCCGCTCGGCCACATCTTGCGGAAGCTCCGAGGCCAGGAAAAAGGCGCCCTTTGACGTGCCGGCGCGCATCCACATGGCGCGCACGCCCTCAGACATATTTCAGGCCCATCGCCTCAAGCTTGCCGCGCATGTCGTAGATGTCGAGGCCAAGCTCGCCCGCCGCGAGACGCTTGCGCTTGCCTTCCTCGGCGGCTTCGCGGGCCTGCGCCTTTTCCAGCACCGAAGCGGCGTCGGCTCGCTTGACCACGCACACGCCGTCGTCGTCTGCGACGATCACGTCGCCCGCTTCGACTGCCGCACCGGCGCAGACGATGGGTACGTTGACTGATCCGAGCGTCGCCTTGATCGTACCTTGCGCGAACACTGCCTTCGACCAGACTGGGAAGCCCATCTGCGAAAGGTCGCGGACATCGCGCACACCGGCATTGATGATGAGGCCGCGGCAGCCCCGTGCCATGGCTGAGGTTGCGAGCAGGTCTCCGAAGTAACCGTCTTCGCACGGACTGGTGGGTGCGAGCACGAGGATGTCGCCTGGCTGCAATTGCTCGATCGCCACATGGACCATCCAATTGTCGCCGGGAGGGGCCGAGATGGTGACGGCCGAGCCGGCGATGCGCGCCCCCGCATAGATGGGGCGCATGTGGCTGGCGAGCAGTCCAATGCGGCCTTGCGCCTCGTGGACGGTGGCCACTCCCGCAGCCGCGAGGCCGTCTATCACCGCCAGATCGGCGCGCGCGATGTTCTGGACGACCTTGCCTGCCATGCCATTCTCCTTGATCTTCCGACTGCCTCTGGTGGCGGCACGCTTCAATTCACTATTGCGGAGCGGCCATAAGATTTTGCTATGTGGTGGCATGGCTGCCGCACCATTCGACTTGAACCTGCGCCATCTGCGCGCCATCCAGGCGATCGCGGCGAGAGGCAGCATGAGCGCCGCCGCCCAAGCCGTGAACCTGTCGCAGCCGGCGCTCACGCAAGGCATCGCAAAGCTTGAGCGTCAGCTGGGCGTCACGTTGTTCGAGCGGCGCACGGACGGCATGCCCCCGACTGCGGCAGGCAGGGTCTTTGCCGAGCGCGTCGCGACAGCGATCGGCCACCTGGCCGCGGCGGCACCCAGGCGCGGTGGGCGTGGCTTTGCCCGACCCGAGCTGTTGATGACGGCTACCCAGCTCGGCGCCTTTCTTGCGCTCGCCGATGCCGGGAGCTTTGTCGGTGCGGCACACGCCACCGCCCTATCGCAACCCGCCTTGCACCGCGCAGTCCGCGATCTGGAGCAATTGGGTGCCCAGCCACTGGTGGATCGGCGGGGTCGCGGGGTCGTGCTCACCGATGCCGGGAGGCGGCTCGCCCGGGGAGTACGCCTCGCGGCGGCCGAACTCGCCGCTGCAATCGCTGAAACCGCACCCGATGGAAGGGAGGGGGGGCGGATCACGATAGGCGCAATGCCGCTTTGCCGAGCACTCCTACTCCCCGCGGCCCTGGCGAAATTCGTGACGACGGGATCGAAGGCCACGATCGACGTCGTAGAGGGCTCGTGGCGCGAGCTGGTCGAGCCGCTGCGCGACGGCGCCGTCGATTTCCTGATCGGGGCGCTCAGGCCGGATGCGGTGCCAGACCTGGTCCAGAAACCGCTCTTCGTGGATCGGCTGACTGTCGTCGGGCGCCTGGGACACCCACTAGCAAAGCAAACCCCGGATCTCGACTCCCTAGCCCGCTATCCCTGGATCGTCGGGCCGGCGGGCACCCCGCTGCGCACCCATTGGGAAGCGATCTTTGCAGGACGGGCGTTGCCCCCCGTGCCAATCGAATGCGGGTCGGTGATGACCATCCGTGGCGTGCTGCGTGACAGCGATTTCCTGACCCTGATTTCGCCCGATCAGGTCGCACTCGAGATCAGCGCCGGCATGCTCACCACCATCGGGGACCCTCTGCCGGGTACGGTTCGGACCATCGGCGTGACCACTCGTGCCGACTGGCGTCCGACGCTGGCGCAAAGCCGGTTGCTGGCGTTGATAGACGAACAGGGACTTCAGCTTTCCGAATAGCCGGCGCTGCAATTGGATTGGTCGGCGGAAAGGCTGCGGCATAGCCCTTGATCCATGGAGAGGATTGGGCTGATCGGATTTGGCGAGGCCGGTGCTGCGTTCGCGGCAGGGGCTGAATGGGTGCCGTATGCCCGCGCCTATGACCGCAAAACCGACGATCCCGCCACGCGTGCTGCCAAGCAGGCCGACTATGCTGCGGCCGTCGTTGTGGGCACGACCACTGCCGCCGAAGCGCTCAATGGAACGCGGGCAGTCTTTTCGTTGGTGACTGCCGACCAGGCACTTGCGACCGCTGAAAGCGCGGTGCCCGCCCCCGGCACGCTGTGGCTCGATTGCAACTCCGTCGCCCCTGATACCAAGCGCGCAGCGGCGCGGGCGATAGAAGCGGCGGGCGCACGCTATGTCGATGTCGCGGTGATGGCACCGGTGCACCCCGCCCGGCGCGGCGTGCCGCTGCTGGTGAGTGGCCCACATGCCGAGGACGGCGCGGCGATGCTCGTGCGGCTGGGCTTCGCCAACGTTGGTGTCGTGACCGGCTCGGTGGGGGCAGCGTCCGCGATCAAGATGATCCGGTCGGTGATGGTGAAGGGGCTGGAAGCGCTTTCCGCCGAATGCGTGCTGGCCGCCGAGGCCGCCGGAGTGCGCGACCAGGTGATCGCGTCGCTCGACGCCAGCTGGCGCGCGGAAAGCTGGGCCACGCGCTTCGATTACAACCTCGACCGGATGCTGACGCACGGCATTCGCCGCGCCGCCGAGATGCAAGAAGTGGTCAAGACGCTCGAGGCACTGGGTACCGGTTCGTCGATGTCGCGCGGCACGATCGAGCGCCAGCGCGCCGCTGGCGCAGTTGGCCAAACTGCACCCGCAGGGCTCGAGGCCAAGCTCTCCCTGCTTCTTCCGCGCCGAGAGGACGCTGCCCCATGATCATCGACTGCCACGGCCACTACACCACTGCTCCCGCGCCCCATAACGAATGGCGTGAGGCGCAGAAGGCGGCGTTCAAGGCCGGCGACAGGCCCCCGTCCTATCCCGCGATCAGTGACGACGAGATCCGCGAGACGCTGGAGGCCAACCAGATCCGGTTGCTCAAGGAGCGCGGCGCGGACATGACGATTTTCAGCCCACGCGCATCGGCGATGGCCCCGCATGTGGGCGACGAAAGCGTCAGCAAGGCCTGGGCAGTCGCGAACAACGACCTGATCAAGCGCTGTGCCGATCTGTATCCCGAGATCTTCGCTCCGGTGTGCATGTTGCCGCAGAACCCGGCTGCGGACATGGCAGGGTCGATCGCCGAGCTCGATCGCTGCGTCGGCATGGGCTTCATCGGCTGCAACCTGAACCCCGATCCGGGCGGCGGGCACTTCAAGTCTCCCCCGCTGACCGACCGTTTCTGGTACCCGTTCTACGAGAAGATGGTCGAGCTGAACGTGCCGGCGATGATCCACGTTTCGGGCAGCTGCAATCCCGGGCTGCACGCGACGGGCGCCTATTATATCGCGGCGGATACGATAGCCTTCATGCAGTTGATCGAAGGCAACCTGTTCGCCGATTTTCCCACGCTGCGCTTCATCATCCCGCACGGCGGCGGCGCGGTGCCCTATCACTGGGGGCGCTATCGTGGGCTGGCCGACATGCTCAAGCAGCCGAGCCTCGAAGGGCACGTGATGAACAACGTGTATTTCGACACCTGTGTCTATCACCAGCCGGGCATCGACCTGCTGGCCGAAGTGATCGATACCAAGAACATCCTGTTCGGCAGCGAGATGGTCGGCGCCGTCCGCGGGATCGATCCGCAAACCGGGCATTATTTCGACGACACCAAGCGCTATGTCGATGCGCTGCCGATCTCCGAGGCGCAACGCCACGCGATCTATGAGGGCAACGCCCGGCGCGTATTCCCCCGGCTGGATGCCCAATTGAAGGAGCGCGGACTGTGAGCGAGCCGCGCGACATCCACGCCTATCTCGCGGAGATGGAGGACATTCCGGGCACGCGCGTCTTTACAGCGAAGCGCGCACGCCAGGGGTATCACCTCAACCAGTTCGCGATGAGCCTGATGAAGGCCGAAAACCGCGAGCGCTGGAAGGCCGACGAAGCCGCCTATCTCGACGAATGGCAGCTGACGCCGGAGCAGAAGGCGGCGGTGCTGGCGCGCGATTACAACGCGCTGCTCGATCTCGGCGGCAACATCTATTTCTTGTCCAAGGTCTTTTCGACCGACGGCAAGAGCTTTCTCCAGGCCGTGAGCACGATGACCGGCGTTTCGGTCGAAGAATATCAGGCGATGATGAATGCGGGCGGGCGTTCGCCCGAAGGCCTGCGCTCGATGAAGGACAAGCGCTGATGGCCCGGATCACCGCAGGCGTGGCCTCCAGCCACGTGCCGCTGCTCGGCGTCGCCCACGACCAGAAGAAGGACCGTGACGCCTATTTTGGCCCGATCTTCGCCGGCTATGACTGGACCCGGGAGTGGGAGAAGGCCGAGAAGCCCGACGTCGTCATCCTGGTTTATAACGACCACGCCTCCGCGTTCGACATGAAGATCATCCCTACCTTCGCGATCGGCTGCGGCGAGCGCTACAAGCCCGCTGACGAGGGCTGGGGGCCCCGCGCGGTGCCCGACGTGATCGGCCATCCTGACCTCGCCTGGCACATCGCCCAGAGCTTGATCCTCGACGAATTCGACATGACGATCATCAACGAGATGGACGTGGACCACGGGCTCACCGTGCCGCTCAGCATGATGTTCGGCGACGTGCCGGAGTGGCCGTGCAAGGTGATCCCGCTGGCGGTGAACGTCGTCACCTATCCGCCGCCCTCCGGCAATCGCTGCTGGGCGCTGGGCGAGGCGATCGCCCGCGCCGTCGCGAGCTTCCCTGAGGACCTGAACGTTCAGGTCTGGGGCACTGGCGGCATGAGCCACCAGCTTCAGGGGCCGCGCGCCGGGCTGATCAATCGGGAATGGGACAACATGTTCCTCGACGGATTGGTAGGCGACAGCGACCATCTGCGCCGTATCCCGCACATCGAATATCTGCGCGAAACGGGCAGCGAAGGCATCGAGATGGTGATGTGGCTGATCATGCGCGGGAGCCTGGGCAAGGCGACGCGCGCCCTGCACCGCCACTACCACGTGCCGTGCTCGAACACAGCGATCGGCCATATGGTGCTGGAACCTGTCTGATCATCTCGAACACTTCCCTGCAGCCAAGGTCCGCAAGGGGTGGGACCTAGCTGCCCTCCCGAAGAATCGCATGGGGCACGGCCCCAACCCAAACCCTCTCCTGAAGGAGAGGGGCTTGAGAAGGAGAAGACATGAAAATCGCTCTCGCCGGTGCCGGCGCCTTTGGTGAAAAGCACCTCGACGCTCTGAAGCTCATCGGCGGCGTCGAGGTCGTCTCAGTGGTCGGCCGCAGGCTCGAGCCCACCCAGGCAGTCGCCGCCAAATACGGTATCGGCCACTCGACCACTGAGCTTGCCGAAGCGCTGGCGATACCCGGCCTCGACGCGGTGATCCTGGCGACGCCCACGCAAATGCATGCGGCGCAGGCGATCCAGTGCATGCAAGCCGGCAAGCATGTTCAGGTAGAAATCCCGCTGTGCGACAACCTCGCCGATGGCGAAGCCGTGCTCGCCAAGCAGCAGGAGACCGGGCTGGTGGCGATGGTTGGCCACACCCGGCGGTTCAACCCGAGCCACCAGTTCATCCACAACAAGATCACCGCGGGCGAGCTGAACATCCAGCAGATGGACGTCCAGACCTATTTCTTCCGCCGCAAGAACATGAATGCCAAGGGCGAGGCACGCTCCTGGACCGATCACCTGCTGTGGCACCATGCGGCACACACCGTCGACCTCTTCGCCTATCAAGCCGGGCCGATCGTCGCTGCAAATGCGATCCAGGGGCCGACCCACCCGGAGCTGGGCATCGCCATGGACATGTCGATCCAGCTGAAGGCCGAAAGCGGGGCGATCTGCACGCTTTCGCTCAGCTTCAACAATGACGGGCCGCTCGGCACCTTCTTCCGCTACATCTGCGACAACGCCACCTGGATCGCGCGCTATGACGATCTGGTGACGGGCAAGGAAGAGCCGGTGGACCTGACCGGCGTCGCCCTCTCTACCAACGGCATCGAATTGCAGGATCGCGAATTCGTCGCTGCGATCCGGGAGGGGCGCGAGCCCAATGCGAGCGTGGCGCAGGTGCTGCCCTGCTATCGCGTGCTCGACGCGCTCGAGAAGCAGCTGACCGCATGAGGAAGCCCGTCGCGATCATCGGCGCCGGGCCGTCCGGACTGCTGCTCGGGCATCTGCTCAAGCAGGCGGGCGTCGACTGCATCATCGTCGAGCGCCAGGCGCGCGAATATGTCGAGGGGCGCATCCGCGCCGGCGTCTTGGAAACCGTAACGACCGATCTGATGCACAAGCTGGGCATCGACACTGGCCTCAACGCGAATGGGCTGCACGAGGAAGGATTCAACCTCGCCGACGGTGAGAGGCGGATCCGCATTGAGATCACCGCCCTCACCGGCAAGCATGTCGTCGTCTACGGCCAGACCGAGGTCACCAGGGACCTGATCGACGCGGCGCCGGAGCGTGGGCTGGAGATCGTGTTCGAGGCGAAGGATCTGGCGATCCACGGGGCGGACAGCGATGCGCCCGCGATTACCTATTCCAGGGATGGCATCGAGCATCGCGTGGATTGTGACTTCATCGCCGGATGCGATGGATTTCACGGGCCTTCGCGCAAGTCGATCCCTGCGCCCCTGGTGCGCGAATTCGAGCGGGAATATCCCTTCGGCTGGCTCGGCATCCTGGCCGACGTTCCGCCCTGCCATCCCGAGCTGATCTATTCGAATGGCCCGCGCGGCTTCGCACTGGCATCCATGCGCTCGCCGACGCGCAGCCGTTATTACATCCAGGTGCCGCTGACCGATCGGGTCGAGGACTGGAGCGAGGACCGGCTGTGGGAGGAACTGGCGCTGCGCTTCGACTCGATCAGCGAACGCGGCGTAACGCGTGGACCGGCACTGGAGATGTCGATCGCGCCGCTGCGTTCCTATGTCTGCGAGACGATGCGCCACGGCCGACTGTTCCTTGCCGGCGACGCCGCGCACATCGTGCCGCCCACGGGCGCCAAGGGCCTTAACCTGGCCGCATCCGACGTGGCCTATCTCGCCGATGCGCTGATCGGGCACTACAGGCAAGGCGACGACAGCGCCCTTGCTGCCTATGAAGCAAGGGCGCTGGCCCGGATCTGGAAGGCAGAGCGCTTCAGCTGGTATCTCACCAAGCTGATGCACCGCTTTCCCGAGGACGGCCCGTTCGAACACCGCATGCAGCAGGCCGAGCTCAACTATGTCGCGCAATCGCGTGCCATGCAGCTTGCGATCGCGGAAAACTACGTGGGACTGCCGCTCTGAGCACCTGACCCCGGGCCCGACCTTGATCGGGCTCGGCATGCGTATAAGCGCGCGACGCGCAGACAGCAGGCGCATCCGCTTTCATCCTGGCGTGTGTGGCCGTTGAGCAGGGGATAGCCCCGAACAGCGGTACGCACTGCCAGTAATTGGCTGCTGAAACCGAAGACCGGACATGGGCGCCGGGGAACACCCTCATTCGCTTGTGTGGCGGCGAAAGTTGACGCTGCACGCATCTTCTCATCCACGTACTAGCGAATGATTCTAAGCCGCAAAAAACAAGGAGAAGAAAGTGGTGCCCGGGGACGGAGTCGAACCGCCGACACTGCGATTTTCAGTCGCATGCTCTACCAACTGAGCTACCCGGGCATGTCCCGACGAGTGCGGGAGCGGGCCTCTTAGTCGCGCGAATCGAGCCTGTCCAGCCCAGTTTGTGCATCTGGGTCAACTGGGTCGCCGGGGACGCGATATCCCTCGCCCAGCCACTGCAGCAGGTCGCGGTCGCGGCACCCCTTGCTGCAAAAGGGCTTGTGTTCGCTTTGAACCGGCTTGCCGCACAGCGGGCAGGCGTCACGCTTTGCCAATGATCAGTCCTTTGCGGATGTGAAGGTCGTCGCGCCGCCGGTGCGCCGCGCCAGTTCCGCGGTCCAGTCCGGCCGCTGCGCCAGCCGCCGCCCGATCCGCTGCGTCACCATATGGGTGGGGGGCGGCGGCGGTGGAAGCCGTTCCAGCCGGCGAAGCTCGGCACGCGTTTCGGCCCCCACCAGATCGGCGCGCAGTAGCTCGGGCAGCGAAGGCCGGCGGCGCCGGCGCACGATTTGGAGGAAGCCGAAACCGTTGACGGTGGTCCGCTCGAAGGGCTGCGGCAGCGCCGCGTCGATCGCTTCGGCGATTGCCTGGCGGGCCTGCTTGTTGGCGAGCGTGGGGAAGTCGATGCCGATCGAGCCGGTGATGCCATGCCGCTCGATGGCGCGCGCCACGGCATGCGCTGCGGCAACCGCCAGCGGCTCGAGCGGGGCAGGGCCGTCGACATCGAACAGTGTCATTGCGGGCGTGGGGGACAGGCGCAGCGCGCCGCCGGCGAAGCGGATTTCGCCATTGATCGCCTCGTCGAGGATTTCGGACCAGCCGGCCTCCTCCAGCAAGTCGCTTTCATGCGCGCGCAGCTGGCGTGTCGGCACGTCGCCGGCGTGGATGCGCGTGAGCAGATCGGGCCCTGGGGCGATCGGCGCGTCGGGCGCAGCGGGCACGGCCTTGGGCAGCTTGGGGCGGCCGGGCTCGGGGATGGATTCGCGCACGATGCGGACCTTGAAGCTGGCGCCCTGCGTCACCCCCTTGGGCAGCGGATCGCACAGCGCATCCTCGCCGCTTTCCAGCGTGACCTTGCCCGTGCTGCGGTCGACCAGCCGCGCCATGGCGACGGTGTCGACGCGCGGGCCGCTACCTTCCAGCTCGATGCGTGCCTTCCAGATGGTACCGCGCGACACAAGCGCGGCGCGAACCTCGCCGATCCCCAGCTCGTACAGCCACTCAGCCAAGCGGGTAGCCGGCGCTTTCCAGCAGCGCGCGCGTTTCGAACAAGGGCAGGCCAACGACACCGGAATGGGTGCCATCGATGCGCCGCACAAACGCTTCCGCACGGCCCTGGATCGCATAGCCGCCGGCCTTGCCCAGCCCTTCGCCGCACGCGATGTACCGGGCGATCTCCTGCTCGGTCAGCCGCTTGAAGATGACCACCGTATCGGCAAGCCGCGTGCGCGCCCGGCCGTCGGCCCCGATCACGCACACCGCCGACAGCGCATGGTGGCGGCGGCCCGAAAGCAGGCCCAGCAGGCGGCGCTGTGTATCTTCGGTTTCGGCGGGCGGAAGGATGCGGCGGCCCAGCGCGACCGTCGTGTCGCCCGCAATCACCAGTTCGCCGTCCTCGCGGGGAACGGCTTGCGCCTTTTCGCGCGCTAGCCGCGTCGCATAGTCACGCGGCAGTTCGCCGGGCCTGGGACTCTCGTCGATATCGGGCGCGGCGACGCGCGCAGGGGCGGCGCCGATGCGCGTCAGCAGGTCCAGCCGCCGCGGCGAGGTGGAAGCCAGGACCAGCCGCATGCCGCAGCGTTCACTTGAAGCGATAGGTAATGCGGCCTTTTGTCAGGTCGTAGGGCGTCAGTTCGACGAGCACTTCGTCGCCTACCAGCACGCGGATGCGGTTCTTGCGCATCTTGCCGGCAGTATGGCCGAGGATCTCGTGATCATTTTCAAGCCGAACACGGAACATGGCGTTGGGCAGAAGCTCAACCACCTGACCCCGCATTTCCAGAAGTTCTTCTTTCGCCAAAAACTGCCTCGTTACGGTAAGCGCCCGCGGAAACGGCGGAGCCTTTACAGGGGCATGCCGGAAAAGAAAAGGCCCCGCCCAAGTGCGCTCGGGCGGGGCCGTACGGTCACCCCGCCGCCTGTCCGGCGAGCGCCGCCAGCAGCAGCAGCGCGACGATGTTGGTGATCTTGATCATCGGATTCACCGCTGGGCCGGCGGTGTCCTTGTACGGATCGCCGACGGTGTCGCCGGTCACCGCCGCCTTGTGCGCTTCGGATCCCTTGCCGCCATAGTTGCCGTCCTCGATATACTTCTTGGCATTGTCCCAGGCGCCGCCGCCGCTGGTCATCGAGATGGCGACGAACAGGCCGGAGACGATCACGCCGAGCAGCATCGCGCCCAGTGCCGCGAAGCCTTCATTCTGTCCGGCGACGGCCGTCACGATGAAGTACACCGCGATCGGGCTGAGCACCGGCAGCAGCGAGGGGATGATCATTTCCTTGATCGCGGCACGGGTGACGATGTCGACGGTGCGGGCATAGTTGGGGCGGCTGGTGCCCTGCATGATGCCGGGATTGTCGCGGAACTGGTTGCGGACGTCCTCCACCACGTGGCCGGCCGCACGGCCGACCGCGGTCATGCCGAACGCGCCGAACAGATAGGGGAGCAGTGCCCCGAGCAGCAGCCCGACGATGACATATGGATTGCTGAGCGAGAAATCGACATTGGCGTTGGGGAAGAACTCGCGCAGGTCGGTAGTGTACGCCCCGAACAGCACCAAAGCCGCCAGTGCCGCCGATCCGATCGCGTAGCCCTTGGTCACGGCCTTGGTGGTGTTGCCCACCGCGTCGAGGGCGTCGGTCCGGTGGCGGACTTCATCCTCCAGCCCCGCCATCTCGGCGATGCCGCCGGCATTGTCGGTCACAGGGCCGTACGCGTCGAGCGCAACCACCATGCCGGCCACCGCCAGCAGCGAGGTCGCCGCGAACGCAACGCCGATGATCCCGGCGATCTGATAGGTCGCGATCACCGCCACCACGATCACCAAGGTCGGCAGTGCAGTGGATTCCAGGCTGATCGCCAGCCCCTGGATGACGTTGGTGCCGTGCCCGGTCACCGATGCCTTGGCGATCGACTTGACCGGGCGATAATTGGTGCCGGTGTAGTATTCGGTGATCCACACCAGCAGGCCGGTGACCGCCAGGCCGATCATCATGCAGTAGAACAGGTCCCAGCCGGTGAATTGCGGCCCGCTGGTGAGGCCGAGATTGGCTTCATCGGTGAGCGCAGTCGAGGTGCCGTTCAGGAAGCCGCTCGAATCCGGCGCGCCGCCGATCAGCGCGCTCATGTCGCCCAGCGCGTAGCTGGTGACCAACCAGATCGCCGGCACCGACAGGAGCACCGTGGTCCAGAACCCCTTGTACAGCGCGCCCATGATCGACTGGCCCTTGCCCAGCCGCACCATGTACGTCCCGATGATCGAGGTGATGATGCACACGCCGCCCACGATCAGCGGCAGCGCCATCAGCGTGGTGAGCAACTCGCTGTCCAGCCCGCGCATCAGCAGCGCGATGGACACCATGGTGAGGCCAAGGGTCACGACATAGGTCTCGAACAGGTCGGCGGCCATGCCCGCGCAGTCGCCGACATTGTCGCCGACATTGTCCGCGATCACCGCCGGGTTGCGGGGGTCATCCTCCGGGATGCCGGCTTCAACTTTGCCCACCAGGTCGGCGCCTACGTCGGCCGCCTTGGTGAAGATGCCGCCGCCCAGCCGCGCGAAGATCGAGATCAGCGAAGCGCCAAAGGCCAGTGAGGTCAGCGTCTCGATCACCGGCCGGTCATTGGGCGGATGGCCGTCAACCGCGACCAGGTACCAGAACAGCACCGCGATGGAGAGCAGCCCGAGGCCAGCTACCAGCATGCCCGTCACCGCGCCGGAGCGGAAGGCGAGCGTAAGCCCGCCCTGCAACGATCCGCGCGCAGCCTCGGCCGTGCGGACATTGGCGCGTACCGAGATGTTCATGCCGACAAAACCTGCAACGCCGGAAAGCACCGCGCCGATCAGGAAACCGAGCGTCGACAGCTCCCCCAGAGTGAAGAACAGCACCACGGCAACGATCGCGCCGACAATGGCAATGGTAAGATATTGGCGGCCAAGATACGCCTTGGCCCCCTCCTGGATGGCGGCGGCGATGTCCTGCATCCGTGCATTGCCCGCCGGCGCGCGCAGAACCTGTCCACTGGTAAGGAAGCCATAAGCCACGGCCACCAGGCCGCAAGCAATGGCGAAATAGACTAACGTCATCGAGTAAGTCCTCCCTGAGACTTGGGCTCCGCGTCGGTCTCCTGCCGATCTACGGAAGGGAAGGGGAGGGTAACACGGGGGCGAACCAGTGCAACCCGCTCAGCTATGTTGATATCCCAAGGATCCTTCGGGTGCCGCGCCGTCGAGCAACAGCGGGTGCCCTCCGGGCGCCAGCATGGTACCAATGCGGACCGCCGGCACCGGCAGGACGATGTCAGCAGGCGCGGCGAACAGCAGCGCGTAATCGTCCCCCCAGCGCACGGCCGCGGCCCAGTCGTCGGTCGACATGCCAGCGGGGAAAGGCACCGCGTCGAGCTTGATAGAGGCCGTGCACCCGCTCGCCACCGCCATCCGGCTGGCGTCGAGCAGCAGCCCGTCGGACACGTCCATCATCGCATGCACCAGCGGCGCCAGCGCGCGGCCCTCGCTGAGCATCGGCTGCGGGCGGAGATAGGCTGCGCCGTCACCGGCCTGAAATCCCAGCATCGCCGCGCCGATCGTCCCAGCAACATAGAGCGCATCGCCCACGCGCGCGCCCGTCCGCGCCGGCACCGGGGTTACGGTCGCCCGTCCGATGGCGGTGCAGCCAAAAACAGGGGGTCCCTGCGGCCGGATCGTGTCACCGCCGAGCAGCGGCACCTGGTAGCGCTCCAGAACTTCGCGCAGGCCCTCTACGACACCCTCGCTTTGCTCAATCAGTGAAGCGCCGATCAGCACACCCAGCGGCTCGGCGCCCTTGGACGCGAGGTCGGACAGGTTCACCGCAACGAGCTTCCAGGCGATGTCCGCAGGATCGGTGCCGGGGCGGTAATGCACGCCCTCGGCAATCGCATCATGGGTGAGCACCAGCGTCTCGCTGCCAACCTCGAGCAGCGCGCAATCATCGCGCAGGTCCTGCGCCCCCGGGTGCAGCGGCAGGGTCCGCAGCGCGGCGATGAAGGAAGCTTCGTCCATCAATTCCTCCCCCGGAGGGGGAGGGGGACCATGCGCAGCATGGTGGAGGGGTATTCTCCGCGGGCTTTGAACAATGAGGAGAATACCCCTCCACCACGCACTGCGTGCGCGGTCCCCCTCCCCCTCCGGGGGAGGATCAAATTCAACCCCGCACTTCCTTCGCGACCGCGTCAAGCAGCCCGTTGGCAAACCCCTTCTCGCGGCGGTCGTAGAACGCGTCAGTCACGTCGAGATACTCGTTGATCACCGCGCCCACCGGAATGTCCTGCCGCGCGATCAGTTCGTACGTCCCCGCGCGCAGGATCTGGCGCATCGGCTTGTCGAGCCGCTCCAGCGACCACCCCGTCGACAGCTTGCCCGCGATCACGCGGTCGATCTCCTCGACCCGCGCAGTCACGCCCTTGACGATATCGTCGAACAGGATGCTGTCCGCGTCGGCATATTCCTCGTCCTCGATCGTCGCGCCCAGCCGATGCTGGTGGAACTCGTGCAACAGCGAGGGGATCGGCGTGCCTTCCATCTCATGCTGGTAGAGCGCCTGCACGGCGGCAAGCCGCGCGGCGGCGCGAGCCTTGGAACGCGTGCGGGACTTGGGGCTGGGCATCGAAAGATCCTTCTGTCTCGGCCCTCCAACGCAGGAAGGCCGAGGGAGTTTAGCGATCCAGACGGATCGCCACCGAACGGGCATGGGCCGGCAGCCCTTCGGCATTGGCGAGGGCTACCGCGGCCGGCCCGATAGCAGCCAGCCCGCTTTCGTCCAATCCCAGAAAGCTGGTCCGCTTCATGAAGTCGAGCACGGAAAGTCCCGAAGCGAAACGCGCGCGCCGCCCGGTCGGAAGGACATGGTTCGGCCCGGCGACATAATCCCCAACGGCTTCGGGCGTGTGCCGCCCCAGGAAAACCGATCCGGCGTGCCGCACCAGTTCGAAAAGATCGTCGGCCTCGTCGCAGGCGAGTTCGAGATGCTCGGGCGCCAGTCGGTCGACCAGCGGGATGGCATCGGCGAGGCTGGGCACCAGCACGATCGCGCCGTTGGCATCCCAACTCGCCCTTGCCGTCTCGCGCGTGGCCAGCGTCTCGATCTGCGCGTCCACTGCCGCGGCGACTGCGTCGGCCAACGCGGCGTCGTCGGTGAACAGGATCGACTGACTGGTCGGGTCATGCTCGGCCTGGCTCAGCAGGTCGGCGGCAATCCATTCGGGATCGTTCTTGCCGTCGGCAACGACGACGATCTCGGATGGGCCCGCGACCATGTCGATGCCCACCACGCCGTAAAGCTGGCGCTTGGCCTCCGCGACCCAGGCATTGCCGGGCCCAGTAATCACGTCGACCGGCGCGATGCTGTCGGTGCCATAGGCCAACGCCGCAATCGCCTGCGCGCCGCCGACGCGCCATAGCTCGTCCACGCCGGCCACATGCGCCGCGGCGAGCACCAGCGGGTTCACCTCGCCATTCGGCGTCGGCGTTACCATCACCAGCCGCTTCACGCCTGCAGCCTTCGCCGGAATCGCGTTCATCAGCACCGACGACGGATAGGCCGCGCGCCCACCGGGCACATACACGCCCGCCGCATCCACCGGGCGCCAGCGCGCGCCCAGGCGAATGCCCTGCTCGACGGTCTCGCTGTTCTCCGGCACCTGCTTGACGTGATACGCCGCGATGCGCTCGGCCGCGAGCTCCAGCGCGCCGCGCAACTCGTCGGTCAGCCCTTCATACGCCGCCAGGCACGCCGCACGATCGATCGTCCACCCCGAAGCATCCAGGTCGAACCGGTCGAAGCGATGCGTCAGCTCCCTTAGTGCCGCGTCACCCTCATCACGCACCCGCGCGATGATCGCGGCCACATCGCGCGCGACATCGGCGTCCGCTTCGCGCCGCGCATTGACCAGTTCGGTGAACGCTGCTGCGAAAGTCGCAGAACTGGAGTCGAGCCGGATCATGCCACCGCCCTCCGGAACCCGTCGACGAGCGGCACGACTTCGGTCGCGCGCGTCTTGAACGCCGCCCGGTTGACCACCAGCCGGCTGGTTACTTCGGCGATCACTTCCACTTCCACCAATCCGTTTTCCTTCAGCGTGCGGCCCGACGACACCAGGTCGACGATGCGCGGCGCCAGCCCCAGTACGGGTGCCAGCTCCATCGCGCCGTTCAGCTTCACGCACTCGGCCTGAACGCCCCGCGCCTCGAAATGCGCGCGGGTGATGTGGGGATATTTGGTGGCGATGCGTACGTGGCTCCAGCCGCGCGGATCGTCTTTCTCGGCCATGTCGGCGGGCTCGGCGACCGAAACCCGGCACCGCCCGATCCCCAGGTCGACCGGCGCATAGAGCTCGGAATACGCGAACTCGGCCAGCACGTCAGACCCGACGATTCCCAGCTGCGCCGCACCATGCGCGACAAAGGTCGCGACATCGAACGCGCGCACGCGGATCAGGTCGATCATGGGGTTGTTGGTGGAAAAGCGCAGCGCGCGGCTGTTCTCGTCGCTGAACGCCGGCTCGGGGACGATCCCGACGGCCGCCAGCAGCGGCAGCGCTTCTTCGAGAATCCGGCCCTTGGGCACGGCGAGGATCAAGGGTTCTTGCATGGGAGGCCGGGCTTTACTGGCAGCCCCTGCCGCGCGCAACACGAACGGCCCGCAGCAAAACTTCGCCGCAGGCAAGCAGGTTGCAATGTAGGATTTGGTCTGCTGAACTTCGCTCGAGGCTCTTTGACAAGGTTCGTCGATAGCATCCGCCAGCATGCGAAAAGCGTGCTTTGGCCTAAACTTTTCTAAACTTCCGCCGCCAGCCAGCCACGCAGCGCCCTGTTCACCGCCTCGGGCTTCTCCCAAGGGATGAAGTGCCCGCCATCCTCGATCTTCACCACGCTGAGGTTCGGCACATAGGGCGGAAGCCCGTCCACCTGCATGGGCAGCAGCGCCTTGTCCTGCATGCCCCAGATCACCAGCGTCGGCTGGGTGACGGGCGGGAAGGGGGCGTCGAGCTCGGCCGGGCGCGCCACGTCTTCATCGGGCTTAGGCACGTCGAAGCTGCTGGCCCGATACCAGTTGAGCATCGCCGTCATCGCGCCGGGCTGGCTCCACTGGTCCATGTAGATCGCCTTTTCCTCGCCACCGATGCCGCCCACCACATGCTGGGCAAACCCGGAGGCGAAGAAGTGCTCCAGCGCGCTGCCGGTCATGCCCTGGTCGAGCGCGGTGTTGCGGAAGGTGTTGACGTATTGGCTCGCCTTGCGCTGGTCGCGGCTGTCATACAGGCTCTTCTGGAAGACGCGCGGATGGGGCGCGTTCAGGATCACCAGCCGCTTCACGCGCAGCGGATGCAGGATCGCGGCGCCCCAGGCGATGGCGCCGCCCCAGTCATGCCCCACCAGCGTAAAGTGCTTCACGTCCAGCGCATCGGCTAGCCCCATCAGGTCGGCGATGATCTTGTCGGCCTTGTAGCTCTCCACGCCCTCGGGCTTTGAGGAGCGCGCATAGCCCCGCTGGTCCGGCGCGATCACATAATGGTCGCGTGCGAGTTCCGGGATCTGGTGCCGCCAGGTGCGGTGCGACTCCGGAAAGCCATGGAGCAGGATGATCGGCGGATTGGCGGGATCGCCGGCAATGGCGACATCCAGTTCGACGCCGGTCGCAAGAGCAATGCGCTGCAAGTCCATGATCTCTCCTGTTCGCGATTTCAGCCGGTAGACGCGGAAGTACCTGCCGCCGTTCCCGGCAGCGGCCGCTTGCCCTTGGTGCGGCTGGTCAGGTGAAACTGCCCGCACCGCTCGCAATGATAGGGGCGCAGCACGATGTCCGCCGCCATTGCGGCGGCGACGGCGTCCGGTTCAGACGCATATCGCCGCTTGCGGGCGCAGATGCTCAGCCGCGTGCGCATGGATCAGGGATAGCTGACCGTCTTGGGCACTTCGGGAATGGGGATCCACTCCTTGTCGTCGCCTGGCACCTTGGGGAAGCGGCCGGCCTTCCAGTCGTCCTTGGCCTGGTTGATCCGGTCGCGGCTGGAGGAGACGAAGTTCCACCAAACATGGCGCGGGGTGGTGAACGCCTCGCCACCGCACAGCATCACCCGACCCCCGCACTCCGAGCGCAGCGTCGCCCGCGTTCCCGGGCGCAGCACGTAAAGCCGCAGCGGCATCAGCTCCAAGCCGTCCAGCGTCGCGTCGCCCATCGCCACATACAGCGCGCGCTCGTCCGCCGCCGGGTCGATCGGGATGCTCGCGCCGGGCTCCAGCATGATGTCGGCATAGATGGTCTGGGCATAGTTGGTGGTTGGTGCCGAGGCACCCCACAGCTCGCCCATCACCACGCGGGCAGTCGCGCCGCTCGCCTGGATGACCGGCAGGTCTTCGGCGGGCACATGCTCGAACGCCGGGTCCATGTCCTCGTTGCGCTCGGGCAGCGCCAGCCAGGTCTGGATGCCCGACAGCTCCGGCCCGACCGCGCGCTCGGCCGAAGGCGAGCGCTCCGAATGGACGATGCCGTGCCCGGCCGTCATCAGGTTCACCGCGCCCGGCGCGATCGTCGCGAAGGTGCCGAGCGAGTCGCGATGGTCGATCGCCCCGGCATAGAGATACGTCACCGCCGCCAGGTTGATATGCGGGTGCGGCCGCACGTCGATGCCGCTGCCAACGCTCAACCGCGCAGGCCCCATCTGGTCGAAGAAGATAAAGGGTCCCACCATCGTCCGCGGCTTGGAGGGCAGGGTGCGGTGGACCTTGAATCCGCCCAGGTCATGGGTGGTCGGCTCGATGGTCTGGAGGATCAGGTCGGCAGGGGCGAGGTCACTCATTGCACGTCTCCGGGTGCCCGTGCCTTGATGGCCAGGGCGTGGATGCGGGTTTCCAGCAGGTCTGCCAGCGCCTGGTTCACCAGCCGCTGCCGTGCAACGCGCGAAAGTCCGGCGAATGCAGGGGCTTCCACCGTAACGGTGAAGTGCGTTTCGCCCGTGCCGTCATCTCCCAGATGGCCGCGATGCTGGGCGCTGTCGTTGGAAACATGCAGCTGCGTCGGGTTGAGCGAAGCCATGAGACGAGCGGCGATCTGATCGGCCAAGGGGGCGCTGGAAGGCATTGTCATCGCGCCTATATAGGCCGCTTTGCCGAGGGAGTCGCGTGGCCAGCAGCCAGCCCAAGAAAGATCGTCCGAACGCCCGTTTCCATGGCCGCGTGGAAGCGCCCGGGCGGCTGTGCGCAGAAGCCGGCTGCGACCAGGCCGGCGAGTTCCGCGCGCCACCACTGGGGGGTACCGGACACACTGCCGATGGCCCGCCGCAGTTTCGTTGGCTGTGCCTGGAGCATGTCCGCGCGTTCAATTCCGGCTACAACTTCTTCAAGGGCATGAGCCCCGACGAGATCCACGATGCGCAGCGCCCGCTGGCCGGCTGGGAGCGCGAGACGCGTGCCTTCAATGCCACCGGCGGCACCGACCGTCCCCCGCGCTGGGCCGATTTCGCCGACCCGCTCGACGCGATCGGTGCGCGCTTTCGCGACCGGGTGAAGGATCGCGGCGAGCGCAAGGACGGCAAGCCGCTGTCCGGCCCGGACCGGGAGGCGCTGAAGACGCTCGACCTGGAAATCGATGCCGACCGTGCTGGGCTGCGCAAACGCTATTCGGAGCTGGTCCGCAAATTCCACCCCGACCGCAACGGCGGCGACCGCAGCAACGAAGACCGGCTGCGGCGCGTGATCGCAGCGTATCAGCAGCTCAAGGGCTCGCCTGCCTTCGCTTAAGCGGTCGGCTCCTCGGCAATCCGCCTGGCGACTGCCTCCCACTGCTCGGCCACCTTGCTCCAGCCGTCGGCGAAACCCATCGCTTCGTGCTGGGCCTTGGCCTCTGCCGTCCAGTGGCGGGCCGTGCCGCGATAACGGGTGCGCTCGCCTTCCGGCTCGAACTCGAACAGGCCGACCATGAACGGGCCCGCCGGGTTCCAGCCATGGCTGAAGGCATCGGTGAAGACGATCCGCCGCTGCGGCACCACCTCCAGATACACGCCTTCGTTGGGCATCATCTCGCCGTTCGGGCCGTGCATCGTCACTACCGAGCGCCCGCCGGCGCGCAGGTCCATCTCGACGACTTCGGCGCGCCAGGGCGCCGGGCAGAGCCATTCGCCCAGATGATCGGTATAGGCCCGCCACACGGCTTCGATCGGCGCGTCGATCAGCCGCTCGACGACGAGTTCATGGATGCTGTCTTGCTCCTGCATCTTGTCCCCCTCAGCTTTTCGTGCCCACCAGTCCGAAGCGCGCGCCGTGGGGATCGCTGGCGACCACGATCCAGTCGCCGCCCGGAACCTCGTGCGGCGCCATGTGCACTGTGCCGCCCGCATCCTGCACACGCGCATGTGCCGCCTCGATATCCCCCACGCGGAAATAGAACTGCCAGCCGACAGGTTCGCCGGGTGGCGCACACATCACCGCGCCGATCTGCACCCCGCCATGAGCCAGGAAGCTGTATTCGCCCATATCGCCCATCGGCATGGCGCCGTCGCGAGACCAGCCGAACTGTTCGGCATAGAAGGCGAGGGCCGCCTGATCGTCCCGGGTCATCAGCTCGTGCCAGGTGCAATGACCCTCCGCCGTGGCATCGAAGGCGCGGCTTGCCTCCGGGCTTGCGCCGCGCATCAGGTAAAAGGGTGCGCGTTGGGGGTCCGCGACCAGCGCCATGCGCCCGACGCCGTTCAGGGTCGTCGGCGGCATAATCGCGGTTCCGCCCGCGGCCTCTATCCTGGCGAAGGCCGCATCGACATCGTCCACACCGATATAGCCCAACCAGCGCGCCTGCGATGGCGCACCGGCCGGCGTCTTCATGACCCCGCCAATGCCGTGCCCATCGACTGCGCTCAGGATGCGATAATCGTCGGGCCCTTTGATCGTCGCGCCACCAAAGCCGGCAACGCTCCAGCCGATGACCTGGGTGTAGAATGCCTGCGCGGCATCGGGATCGCCGGTGATCAGCTCGTACCAGATCGGGGTACCATGGGGATTGGTCATATCCGCCTCCCTTCAGGCTTTGACGTCGACAATGGGTTCGAACCCGCCCCAGAACATGCGCTTGCCGTCGAACGGCATCTCGGCGGGTGGCTTCATGCGGTCGTCGGCCATGACCTTTTCCCAGCCTGAGTCGCGGGTCGCCTTGTCGGGCCAGATGATCCAGGAAAAGACCGGCGTCTCGCCGTCCTCGGCCTTCAGCGCGCGATAGAAGTCGGTCACTTCGCCGCGCGGCACGTCGTGGCCAAAGCCTTCCACCACCTGCAGTGCGCCATGTTCGATGAAGATGGGCGCCGCCTGAGCGGCCATGTCGCGATAGGCTTCCTTGTCCTTGGCCGGTGCCACGAACCCGTCGATATACGGCATGTCGGTCCTCCTTCAGGCTGCGATGGATGCGTCGTCACGAAAGTCCGCCAGCTGCGCGGCGATGGCGGCACCGTATCCTGGTCGCTCAAGGCAGCGCCGTTGATAGGCTGCGAGGTTCGGATGCTCCGCAAGCAGATCGGTCGATTCCAGCGCGCGCAGCGCAGACGCCATGATCAGGTCACCGGCGGTGAACTGTTCCTCCAGAAAGTCGCGCCTGCCCAGCGCGTCGGCCAAATGGCCCAGCCGCGTCCGGATCGTCTGGACCAGGCTCGGCCGGCGCAGCCTCGCCCAGTCCTCTCCGGCCGCGAAGACGTCGACGGTGACCAGTTCCATCAGCATCGGCTCGACGCTGTTGAGCGCGGCGACCAGCCATGCCGTGGCCCGTGCCCGGCCGCCGATGTCGGTCGGAAGCAGCGCGTCGCACGTGCTAGCGATGTGCAGCACGATCGCGCCGGATTCGAACAACTGCACCTGGGCGTCGCGATAGGCGGGCACCTGCCCAAAGGGTTGTTCGGCGAAATAATCCTGCGGTCGCTTCAACGCGCTGATCAGCCGGGTGCGATAGGTCCTTCCCGCTTCCTCCAGCGCCCATCGCACGCGGAAGTCGCGAACATAACCGCGCGCGAAATCGGGAACCCAGTCGAATGCAGTGACTTCGATGTCGCTGTTCGGGTCGACAGGCATGATCCTCTCCTTCTTCTGGCTAAGGTGTTCGGCATCAGGCCGCTTCGGCGTCACCCGCCATCGCAGCCTTGGCGGCCTCCAGGTCCATGAAGAACGGCCCGAAGCTGTGCCCATCGAGATCCTCGAACGAGCGGCCGTACATCCAGCCATGGTCGTCGGGTTCGTTGACGTCGCCCTTGCTTCCGGCTGCGATTGCCCGCTCCACAACGGCATCGACTGCCTCGCGGCTGTCGAAGGAAAGGCACAGGATCACCTCGCTGGTGGCCGCCGTATCGGCGATCGCCTTGTGCGGCATGAAACTGCGATAGAAATCGTGGCTGAGGAGCATGATCGATATCTCGTCCGACCACCGCATCGAAGCGCCCTGTTCGTTGCTGAACTGCTCGTCCTTGGTGAAGCCGATCGCCTCGTAAAACGCCGTCGATCTGGCGACATCTGCCACCGGCAAGTTCACGAAGATCATCTTCGACATCGTTCTTCTCCCGCTTGGAAACGCTGCGTTGGCGAATCGTCTTGTTGAATTGAATGCGCCTGACAGTTACAAAAAACAACTATGAAGTCACAAAAAGTAACCGAAACGGATTTCAACAAGGCACGACGTTGGTATCAGGACGCATGCGGCACGGCGCTTGCGATGGATCTGATCGGGGAGCGGTGGTCGCTGCTGATCGTGCGCGAACTGCTGCTTGGCCCGCGCCGCTTCGGCGAGATCCGCAGCGCGCTTACAGGGCTGAGCGCCAACATCCTCACTCAGCGGCTCGAAGGACTGGAAAAGGGCGGCATCCTGCGCCGCGAAACCCTGCCGTCACCCGCCAACACGCAGGTCTATGCTCTCACCCGGTGGGGGCGGGCGCTGGAGGAGCCGATCTTCGCGCTCAGCCGATGGGCGGCGGGATCGCCCGCGCATGACGTGACCATGCCGCTCAGCAACACCGCCTTCATGCTGTCGCTGCGCACGATGATGGACCCGGTGGCGTCGCGCGACCTAGGCCTGGACCTGGGGTTCCTTGTCGGCGGGGAGCCATTCCGCGCAGCAATCCTTGATGGCCGGCTTGAGGTTCGGCGCGAAGATCCTGCGGGTGCCGAGCTTCTGTTCGAGGGGCAGCCGCTGGCCCTGGCACACAGCTTCTATGGCCCCGTCCTGCTCGTCGAAAATATCGCGGCGGAAAAGCTGCGCGTGACGGGAAATCTGCAAACCGCCCAACGCTTCGTCGACCTTTTCCGACTTCCTGCGTTCCTGAGCGACTGAACCCCCGCCGCGTGTGTTGCGGTGCACGCCGCCAGGGCTTAGGCGGGCTTGAACGCTACTGATCGGATTGCATTGATGGCCGACCTCTCCAACACCCAGCCGGACAGCCGGGACACCACCATCCTCCAGGCTCCCGACAAGACGGTGAGCGTGCGCGACCTGTTCGGCATCGACATCGACATGGAAGTGCCGGCCTTCAGCGAGGCGGACGAGCGCGTGCCCGATCTCGACCCGGCCTATGTCTTCGACGCTGACACCACGCTCGCGATCCTTGCCGGCTTCGCGCACAACCGCCGCGTGATGATCCAGGGCTATCACGGCACCGGCAAGTCGTCGCACATCGAACAGGTGGCGGCGCGGCTCAACTGGCCGTGCATCCGCATCAACCTGGACGCGCATATCAGCCGTATCGACCTGATCGGCCGCGACGCGATCGTGCTCAAGGACGGCCAGCAGGTCACCGAATTCCGCGAGGGCCTGCTGCCCTGGGCCCTGCAGACGCCGACCGCGTTGGTGTTCGACGAATATGACGCCGGCCGCCCCGACGTGATGTTCGTGATCCAGCGCGTGCTGGAGACCGAGGGCAAGCTGACCCTGCTCGACCAGAACCGAGTCATCCGCCCGAACCCGTGGTTCCGGCTGTTCGCAACCGCCAACACGGTGGGCCTGGGCGACACCAGTGGGCTCTATCATGGCACGCAGCAGATCAACCAGGGCCAGATGGACCGCTGGAACGTGGTCGTCACCCTCAACTATCTGCCCGCTGCGACCGAGGCGCGGATCGTGCTCGCCAAGTCGGGCGACTATGACAAGCCGGGCGGCAAGGAACTGGTCGAGAACATGGTCCGCGTCGCCGAGCTCACCCGCCGCGGCTTCATCAACGGCGACATCTCCACCGTAATGAGCCCGCGCACGGTGATCACCTGGGCGCAGAATGCCGACATCTTCAAGGATGTGGGCTTCGCCTTCCGCCTCTCGTTCCTCAACAAGTGCGACGAGGCCGAGCGTGCGCAGGTCGCCGAATATTATCAGCGCGTCTTCGGCAAGGACCTGCCCGAAAGCGTTGTGGGGAAGGCATAAGCGCGCGTGGCCGCCGACTCTCCGCTTGAACAATTCCGTGCCGTGCTCGGCGGCACGGCGCGTGCGCTTTCGGGCGAGGCGGAGGCGGAGCTGAGCTTCACCACCGATCCGCCGCGCCAGGACGGGCGCAGCATCAAGGTGCCGATGCCGCCGCGCGGGCTTCCGGCCGAACAGGTGGCTGAGGCGCGTGGCTTTGCCGACAGCTTCGCGCTGCGCATGCGCCACCATGACAACGCCGTGCATCTGCGCCATTCGCCCGCCGATCCGATTGCGCGCGGCGTGTTCGACGCGGTCGAGACAGCGCGGATCGAGGCGCTGGGCGGGCGCGGCTATGCCGGCATCGCCGACAATCTCGACCATGCGCTCGCGGTTCGCCTGCGCTCCGATCCGATCGCCCGCGCGCGCAATCGCGAGGAAGTGCCGCTGTCGACCGCGCTGGGGCTGATGGTGCGCGAGCGGCTGACCGGGCGCGAGGCGCCGGCCAGTGCCGCGATGGGCCTGGCGCTGGTGCGCGACTGGGTGGAGGAAAAGGCCGGCGGCGATCTGGACGCGCTGGCGCTCGCGATCGACGATCAGCGCGCCTATGCGGCGCTCGCCACCAAGCTTCTGCAGGAGCTGGAGCTGGTCGAGGGCGAAGTGCTTCCCGACGAAGCCGATGAAGGCGGCGAGGAAGACGAAGGCAACAACGACCAGGAACAGCCTGGCGAGGAAGAGGGCGACACCCAGTCCGAACAAGGCGAGGGTGAAGTAGAGGCGCGCGGCGAGCAGCGCGAGTCCGACGAAACCGAGGACGGCGAGCAGCAGCAGTCCGACGCGATGGACGATGGCGATGGCGAGCCGGGTGACGAAGGCGAGGAGGGCATGGTGCCCAATCGCCCGAACCGTGCGCACAGCGATCTTCCGCCGTTGTTCGACTATCGGCCCTACACCACTCAGTTCGACGAAGTGATCGCCGCCACCGACCTGTGCGACGCCGAAGAGCTCGACCGGTTGCGCTCCTATCTCGACCAGCAGCTGGTCCATTTGCAGGGCGCGGTGACCAAGCTCGCCAACCGGCTCCAGCGCCGGCTGATGGCGCAGCAGTCGCGCAGCTGGGACTTTGACCAGGACGAAGGGATGCTCGACGCCGCCCGGTTGGCGCGCGTGGTGG
Organism: Sphingomonas sp. IC-56; assembly: GCF_021043375.1. Lineage (GTDB taxonomy): Bacteria > Pseudomonadota > Alphaproteobacteria > Sphingomonadales > Sphingomonadaceae > Sphingomonas. The sequence goes on along the minus strand of NZ_JAJNDV010000001.1, from coordinate 426,143 downwards.
TGAACCCCACTCAGTCCCTCAGCTACAAGATCGAGCGCGATACCGAGTTCAAGGACACGGTCGTGACGCTGCTGATCGACAATTCGGGGTCGATGCGCGGCCGCCCGATCTCGATCGCCGCGATCAGCGCCGACATTCTCGCCCGCACGCTGGAGCGGGTAGGGGTCAAGACCGAGGTGCTCGGCTTCACCACCCGCGCTTGGAAGGGCGGCCAGTCGCGCGAGAAGTGGCTGGCCGAGGGCCGCCCCGCACAACCGGGCCGCCTCAACGACGTGCGGCACATCGTGTACAAACAGGCCGACGAGCCCTGGCGCCGCGCGAAGCGCTCGCTGGGGCTGATGATGCGCGAAGGGCTGCTCAAGGAGAATATCGACGGCGAGGCGCTGCTATGGGCGCATGGCCGGCTGATCGCGCGGCCCGAGGACCGCAAGATCCTGATGGTGATCTCCGACGGCGCACCGGTGGATGACTCCACCCTGTCCGTCAATTCCGGCTCCTATCTGGAGCGGCATTTGCGCCAGGTGATCGGCTGGATCGAGGCGCGCTCGCCCGTCAGCCTGGTGGCGATCGGCATCGGCCACGACGTGACGCGCTATTATGACCGTGCGGTCACGATCATGGATGCCGAGCAGCTGGCTGGGACGATGGTCGAGCAGCTGGCGTCGCTGTTCGACACCGAATGACGCTTGATCCGCCCCCGGGGGGCTTCCGGGGGCCGGTCAAGCGCTCGATCACCATCGCCGGACACCAGACCTCGATCAGCTTGGAGCCATTGTTCTGGCAGGCATTGGAGACCGAAGCCGCCGCGCGTGCGCTGCCACTCAGCGCGTTGGTGGCTGCAATCGACCATGCCCGCATCCAGGGCGAGGATCCTCCCAACCTGGCCAGCGCCATTCGCAGCTGGCTGATTGCGCGCAGTAGCTAGAGCTCGCCGCGACAAAGTTGCGAAACACTCGCATTAGCATTGACTCTGCGAATGGCTCGCAATAGACGCCCTGGCAACGATAGCCAAAAGGGGCATTCTTCCTGTGATCCGATCCCAGTCTTCCGGCCGTTCCGCGGCGCCCGCCTTTCTCGCGCTCGCCTGTGTCGGCTTCGTCGCGACTGCGCCGGCCGCGCAAGCAGGCGATCTTGAGCCGGCTGCGGACGCGTCCAAGGAAGCGGCTCCGGCGGAAGGGGAGTCCGATCAGGACCACGTCGTCGTAACCGGCGCCCGCAACGAGCAGGCGGGCCCCAAGGCCACGGCAAAGGTGGTGGACACGCCCCGCTCCGTAGTGGTGCTGCCCAAGGACGTCATCGAGCAGACCGGCTCCGTCACGCTGGCCGACGCGCTGCGCACGGTGCCCGGCATCACCTTTGGCGCGGCCGAGGGCGGCAACCCGGTTGGCGACCGCCCTTTCATCCGCGGCTTCGACAGCCAGGGTTCGACCTTTGTCGACGGCGTGCGCGACATTGGTGCACAGAGCCGCGAGACCTTCGCCGTCGAGCAGGTGCAGGTGGTGCGCGGCTCGGACTCGACGCTGGGCGGCCGCGGCAGCGCGGGCGGTTCGATCAACATCATCACCAAGCTGCCGGTGCAGGGCGATTTCGTCCGCGCGACGGCAAGCCTTGGCACCGACGATTACAAGCGCGCGACGATCGACCTGAACCAGGACCTGGGCTCCACCATCGGCCTGCGCATCGCGGCGATGTACCACGATCAGGACTTTGCCGGGCGCGAAGCGATCTGGGCGAAGCGCTGGGGCGTAGCGCCGTCGCTCACGCTCGGGCTGGGCACCGACACGCGGCTGACGCTCGGCTATTACTATCTCCAGACCGAGGAACTGCCCGACAGCGGCATTCCCTATCTGTACACCATCGGCAACGCGCCGGGCACTGGCGAGATCTATTCCGAGCCTGCGATGGGAGACTATACCGCCGCCAACGGCGTCTCTGGGCGCGTGGACCGCGACACCTTCTATGGCCTGAAATCCCGCGACTTCCGCGACACCACCACGCATCAGGCCACCCTGCGCGTCGAACATGATTTCGGCGGCGTCACCCTGCGCAACAGCGCGCGCTACAGCTTCAATTCCCAGGCCTATATCTTCACCCAGCCCGACGACCAGCAGGGCAATGTCTACAACACCGGCCAGGTCTGGCGCCGCGCCAACACCCGCTATGGCTATGCCGAGGCGCTGAGCAACCAGACCGACCTGTACGGTGTGTTCAACACCGGCTCGATCAAGCACAGCTTCGCGGTCGGCGCGGAACTCAGCTGGGAAAAGGCGCGGCGCGGCACCTATGCCGTCAACGCCGGTAGCGCGACGGCGCGGTGCAACACGCTCGGCCTCTCACGCTTCAATTGCACCAGCGCCTTCTCGGCCAACCCCAACGACCCGTGGGTCAATTACGCCAACGACACGGTCGGTTCGCCCCAGACGCCGATCACCAAGAACGCGCACAGCGCCGAGACCCAGAACGACGCGCACACCGTCTCGGTCTATGGCTTCGACACGATCACGCTGCTCCCGCAGCTGCTGCTGAACGTCGGGCTGCGCTTCGATCGCTTCACCTCGAAGGTGACGCCCGGCCTCGCGGCCGGCGCCGCCACCACCTTCAGCCTCGAGCGCACCGACGAACTGTTCAACTGGCAGGCGGGCCTGGTGTTCAAGCCCACGCGCACCACCAGCCTCTATGCCAGCTACGCAACCTCGGCGACGCCGCCCAACAGCCTGCTTGGCGAAGGGCAGGAGGGTAATAGCCTGGGCACCACCAACACCCCGGCCGCGGTCGCGCTGCTCGACAGCCTGAAGGTCGAGAAGTCGAAGTCCTACGAAGTCGGCGCAAAGGCGGCGTTGTTCGACAACCAGCTTTCGCTCAGCCTCGCCGCGTTCCAGACCGACACCGACAACGCCCGCGTGACCGGTCCCAACAACACCGTGGAGTTCATCGGCACCCGCCGCATCCGCGGCATCGAGTTCAACGCCAATGGCAATGTCACGCCGTGGCTCAACCTGTTCGGCGGCTATTCGCATCTGGATCCGGTCATCACCGATGGCGGCTTCACCGCGCTGACCGCCGCCGCGACCGGGCTCCAGCCCGCGCGCGCCGTCCTGGTCCCCTCGGTCAACACCGGCCGCCAGGCACCCCAGACCGCGCGCGACAGCTTCACCCTCTGGGCGACCGTGAAGCCCACCACCGGCCTCAGCATCGGCGGCGGCGCCTTCTACATGAGCCGCGTATTCGGCGGCTACGCCGACAACCGCACCGCCACGCAGAACGCGGCCGGCGTGGTGACGGTGAACCCCGCCACCAAGGTGCTGGTGCGCTCCGTGCCCGATTACTGGCGCTTCGACGCGCGCATCGGCTACGCGATCAACGATCGCATCGACCTGAGCGTCAACGTGCAGAACCTGACGAACAAGACCTATTACCCCCAGGCCTTCACCGCGCACTATGCGGCAATCGCGCCCGGCCGCTCCGCCTTCGCGACGCTGGGGATCAAGTTCTGACCAGCCGCGCCGATCTCGACACGCTCTCCCCCCAGGAGGTCGCCGCCCGCTTGTCCGGTTCGCCGGAGGAGCGGGCGGCGCTCATCCGCCAGGGGGCCGAGGCAGGCGTGGCCGAGGCACAGGCGGTGTGGGCGCAGATGCTGCTAGACCAGGGCGACGCCAAGGCCGCCTTTAGCTGGTTCAACCAGGCCGCGGCACAGGGCCACCTGATGGCGCTCAACATGGTCGGGCGCTGCTACGATCTCGGCTGGGGCGTGCCCGTCGACAAGGTCCGCGCCGCCGAATGCTTCCGCATCGCCGCCGAGCGTGGGCTCGACTGGGGCATGTACAATTACGCCACCGCGCTGACGCTTGGCGAAGGCGTGGCGGAGGACAAGCCCGCCGCGCTGCAATGGTTCGAGCGTGCCGCCGCCATGGGCAACGCCAAGGCGATCAATTACGTCGGCAGCTTCCACGAGGATGGCTGGGTCGTTCCCCGCGACATGGCCAAGGCCGCTTCCTGTTATGCCAGCGCGGCACAAGGCGGCGATTTCCGTGGCGCCTTCAACCACGCCCGCATGCTGGCCGAGGCGGGCGACCTCGACGCCGCCCGCCACTGGCTGAGCCGCTGTGCCGAAACCGCCACACCCGCCTTCCTGGCCAAGGCACGCGCCTGGCTGCGCGGCTCGCGCTGGCCCGAACTAGAGACTGCACTGCCATGATGATCGCGATACCCGACCTGCTCGACGCCGCGCAGGTGCAGCGCCTGCGCGCGCTCATCGACGCGGCCGAATGGATCGACGGCAACGCCACTTCGGGCCATCAGTCGGCGCTCGCCAAGAAGAACGAGCAGCTTCCCGAAAACAGCACCGCCGCGCGCGAAGCCGGCGCGATGGTGCTCGACGCACTGGGCAGCTCGCCCCTGTTCTTCGCCGCCGCCCTGCCGCTCAAGGTCTTTCCGCCCCTGTTCAACCGCTATGGCCAAGGCCAGACCTTCGGCACCCATGTCGACAATGCCATCCGCATCCAGCGCGGCACCGAGTTCCGCATCCGCAGCGACCTGTCGATGACGCTCTTCCTGGAAGACCCAGCCAACTATGACGGCGGCGAATTGGTGGTGGAGGACCATTTCGGCGTCCAGCAGGTGAAGCTCCCCGCCGGCCACGCCGTGCTCTATCCCTCCTCCAGCCTGCACCATGTGACGCCGGTCACGCGCGGCACGCGCGTCGCCTCGTTCTTCTGGCTGCAATCCATGGTCCGCGACGACGGCGCGCGGCGCGTCCTGTTCGACCTCGACCAGTCGGTGCAGCGCCTCACCGCGCAGCTCGGCGGCGCGGATCGCTCGGTGATCGAGCTGACCGGCACCTATCACAACCTGCTGCGCCGCTGGGCCGACGCCTGAGCCAGTACCCGTCACCCCGGCGCTAAGCCGGGGTCCCGCTTCCTCTTTCCGGCGACAGTACAAAACTGCCCGCCTGTTCCGCTTGCACCACGCCCAAAGACGCGGAAGGGAAGGGCGAATAACGGGATCAGGAGGCACAATGCGGTTCACGGTCACGGCGATGCTCTGCGCGGCCGCACTGACAAGCGCCGCGCCGGCGCAAGAGCGCGCCCCGGCGGCTAAGCGCAAGCCGATGGACGCGCTCGCCCAGACGCTGCTTGCGCTGACCCCGCCCGCAGGGTTTAGCGGCACACGCCCGCTGGGCACGCTGCGCGCGCAACCGTCCCCCATCCGCTGGCTCCCCACGCCAAAGCCCGAGGATGCGCAATCCTGGAAGGTCGGCACGCTGGCGGGCGCCAACGTGACCGCGCCCCGATCCGACACCCCGTCCACTCTGACCTTCAGCTGGTTGGGACAGACCGGCCAGCCGCTCGGCTTCAATCCCGTGATCGCCTTCAGGAAGGCCGGCATGGAGGTGCAGGCGCTTTATTGCGCGTCGATGGTGTCGGAAGGGACCAACTACTTTTTCGTCTCCGCACCCGGCAAGCGCCCGGGCGTGCTGTCGGTCTATGCCTATGACGCGCCGATCGGGATCGCATCGGTGGAATGGACCATCAGCTATCGCCTCGACGGACACGTCCCGACGCTTGAAGAGGCGCAAGCCGAAGCCGATCTCGACATCAGCACCGATTGCTCGACCAAGACCTTCGGCCCGGTCGAACAGATCAGCCATGCAAAGGCGGTCGCCCGCACGCGCCGGGCGGAGGCGCCAGGTTCCTGACGCAGCGCTTCAGGCCCGTTGGATCACTGATAGCGCAGCGTCTTGTCGAACCCTTCATTCGCCTTGGTCATCTTGGCGAGCTTCCTCAGATAGGCGCGGACGTGCCGTTCGAAGCGCGCATCGTCATGGATGCCGGTGACCGGATAGTCGTCCTGCGCGATCAGTTCCTTCACGCGCTTGGCCAGTGCAGCCTGGTCGTTCGTGCACTCCGCTGACTTCAGCGCGCCGCAAACCCATTCCTCGGCAGCCGCCTGGTCATATTCGTCGCGCGCTTCATAGCCGCGGCGGTCCGCTGCGGCCTGATCCAGCTTCGATGCCGCGAACCGGCGTTCCAGCCATTTGCGCACCTGCTCCGCGTCCCATGGCTTGGGCGAACTTGTCATCATTTTCTCCAGAACCGCGCCGTCGCTGCATCGCGCAAGGGGGACGGGGCTTTGCCAGCGCTCCTGCCACCCCGGGCGCTGCCGAGGCAAGCCGCCCCTATGCCAGCATCGCCGCCAATCGGGGCGACAGCTGCTCGCCTGCGCCCCGCACCGCCATGTGCGCCGCCAATCCCTGGCGTTCAGCAAGCGCCATTCCCGACGGCCCCAGCACCGTGAGCGCCGTCGCCCAGGCATCGGCCAGCATGCAGCTGGGGTGCAGCACGGTGACCGAGGCCACGCCGTTGGTCAGTGGCCGTCCGGTGCGAGGATCGATCGTATGGGCATAATCGCGCCCGGCATGGCGGAAGCTGCGCCGGTAATCGCCCGAGGTCGCCACCGACAGCCCGTGCAGCGCCACCCGGATCGGCGCGTTGGCGACGCCTGGGGCGGGCTCCAATTCCACCCACCAGGGCTGGCCATCGGGCTTGATCCCTTCGCCGCGCAACTCGCCGCCAATCTCCACCAGGAAGTCGGCGCATCCCAGGCTTCGCAGCCGCTCGGCCACCGCATCGACCGCATGTCCCTTGGCGATACCCGAAAAGTCGAGCGCCACCGGCGCAAGCCGCCGCGCCCGGCGGCCGTCCTGCTCGATGTGGCGGTGCCCGGGGCTTTCCAGCACTGCGGCAATTTCGGCATCGCTCGGGATAGCAGCGCGCGCGCCGGAAGGCCCGAAACCCCACAGATCGGCCAACAGCCCCATTGCAGGATCGAACGCCCCGCCGCTCGCCCCGGCGATCGACAGCCCGGCGGCGAGTACCTGCGCAAAGCCTGCTGGAAGCGGCTGCCAGCGGCCGGGTTCGGAACGGTTGAACCGGCTGAGCGCGGAGTCCGGTTCCCAATGGCTCATCTCGGCAACGACGCGCGCAAGCACAGCCTCGATTTCGGCCTGCAACGCCCGATCGTCAGCACCCGTGCTATCCGCATCGTCGAAACCATCAGTTCCCCGGCGAAGGCCGGGGCCCAGCTGCATCGCGCGCGGGGCACCATCCCTGCGCCCTCGATCCTCTGTCGAAGCAGTTCCCCGGCCTTCGCCGGGAAACTGCGTGCGCTTCGGTTCTGGCAGCGCGCCGCCATCGGGCACCACCACCCGCACCGACCACGCCGTTCCCATCGTCCCGCCGGCAAACCCCACCACCCGCGCGTCCGCCTGCCGCCGGTGGAACGCCGCCGGCGACAGGCCCAGGGGAATGGCGATGCGCGGCTCGATCAGGGGGCCAGCACTTCCAGCGTGGTGGTGTAGCTGATCCGCCGCCCGCGCGGCATGGCGCGGGGAGCGCCCTGGCCAGCACCGGGACCTTCCGCGCGCGGCGCGTCGGGCGTGACGTTCAACCAGTACATGCCGGGCTCGGGCCAGGTGATGCTCACCTTGCCCTGCGCGTCAGTCTTGAGGTCCATCTGCTTCAACGCGTCGCGATAGCGGATGCCACCGGGGATCGCAGTGACGTACAGGTTCGCGCCCGGCTTCCCATCGACCAGGAACTGGAAGGTCGCGGCTTCGCCGGCCACCAGATCATTGGGGTGCGTCACCGGCACCAGCTCCAGCCCCTTGCCGGTCGGCTTGAAGACGGTGTTGGTGGGCGCGCCCTGCGTCACGAAGATCTCGTTGCGGGCATAACCCTCGCTGGTTTGCACGTCGGTGGCGCCGGCCGGGATCACGCTGGCCAGCTTGTCCGGGCTCGTCCCGCGCGGCAGCATCTTGGTCTCGCCATTCAGCTTGTAGCTGCCGAACACGCTCTGGTTGATCGTGCCGATCCGATACGTGCCCTGTTGCGTCAGGTGCACGTCGAAGGTCGCACGGTAGCGGCCGACGCTGTGGTTCTCGACCTTGCCTTCCGTACCGTCGGGCTGGAGCACGCTCGGCACGGCGCGGAAGGGCTGGTGGTCGAAATAGAACAGGTCGTTCGACACCGCGGCGTCCACGGTAACCCAATTGTCGGTGCCCGAGATCGTCGTGGAAGAAGGCAGGAACCACATGCGGTGGGCAAGCGCAGCCGGCGCGGCGACTGCCGCCGCTGCGGCAAAGGCGAGCAGGGGTTTGCGAAGGTTCATTGGGTGGTCCTTCCGGTTAACGCTTGAGAGTGAAGGAAACGGCGCCCAGCTCGGTCGAGCCCTTGCGCGCTCCGCTGGCAGCGGTGCCGTTCCAGCTAAAGGGGATGCGGACCATCTCGCGCCCGCCGACTTCGCGGGCAGCCTCGACCACCAGCGTGTATTCGCCAGGCGTCAGCCGCGGCATCGCGCCGCGTCCGCCGACCAGTTGCAGTCGCTGCGTGCCGGGAGCGCGAGTTGCGCCGCTCACGCCGTCTGCCGGGAAGGTCATGCCGCGTCCGCTGGTGCGCCACCATTGGCGAATGTCGCGCAGCCACTTGGTGCCTTCGCCGCCGCGCATGTCGGTGTCGTACCAGACCGACAGGGTGCGGGGGGTCGTGCCCTGCTTTTCCAGCCAGATCGCGACATAGGGCTTATGATATTCCGCGACGCTCAGGCGCGGGATGTCGATCGACAGGTTCAGCGTCTGCGCGCCGGCGCCCGCCGGGAACAGCGCTCCCGCGCCGATCGCGGCGGCCGTGAGGCGGCGGGTGAAGCGGATCTGCATGGATAAGCCTCGCTTAGTGGATCAGGAAGATGGCGATGAGCGCCGGGATGACGAGCCCCATGCCGACCAGCGGCCAGGTGCTCTTGCGGTGCCGCGAATGCATCTGGAGCAGGACAAGTCCCGTTAGCGTGAAGACGATGCAGGCGAACACGAAGATGTCGATGAACCACTTCCAAGCGGTGCCGGCATTGCGGCCCTTGTGAAGGTCGTTGAGGTAGGCGATCGCGCCGCGCGAACTGCGCTCGCTGGTGATCTCGCCGGTCACCCGGTCGATCGACACCCAGGCGTCGCCGCCGGGGCGGGGCAGGGCGAGGTAGATCTCGTCCGACGACCATTCGGCGATGCCCTGCGCGCGCATGCCCGTGGCATTTTCAACATAGTCGGCGATGCCCGCGGGCAGCGGCTTCTTGGTGTCCGCCGCATTGTCTGCGTGCACTTGCGTCAACAACTGCTCAGGCAGCTGCGCCTTGCGCTCCACCGACTGCGGCGATCCTTCGATATCCGCGGCGTGATTCAGCGTGAAGCCGGTCAGCGCGAACAGCAGCAGCCCGACCAGGCTAATCGCCGAGCTCATCCAGTGCCAGGTGTGCAACTGCTTGAGCCAGAAGCTTTTTCGATTGCGCTTCTTGGAGGCCGGGGCGGCGGGGGCGTGCATGAAAGGCGGCAATGCTCGATCGTTTCGGACACCCTGCGATAACGCGAACGACTCGCAATTGCAATCACCATGCGGGGAAGAAACCCCTCCCCCGCACAACTTTCACCAACTTACCGACCCAACAAAACCCGCGCCTGTCCCGCAATTTGCGCCAGCATCGCCGCATTCGGCGCCGCCGTCTGCCGCGCCCGCTGCACCAGCGCCGCAAATTGCGCCACCCGCGGCCCGTGCATCGACAGCCAGGCGTCGACGCCGCCCCGCGGATCACCGTCGGGCAAGCGACTGAGAAAATCGAGCCGCAGCTGCTGGAAATCGCGCGCAAGCCCCGCGATCAGCAGCCGCTCCCACGGATCGCCGGTCGTGATCCGCGCCGCCGTCGCCTGCGCCCAGTCGAGGCCAAGCACTTGGCCCAGATGCGTGAAGGCGCGCGTCAGCTCGGTCTCGTCGATGCCGCGCCGGATGCTCAGTTCGGCCAGACCAACCGCCCCGTCCATTTCGAACAGCCGCACAACCCGATCGATCAACTCGGCTGGTGCCCCGGTCGCCTGGAGCTTGGCGGCGATGCGCACGCTTTGCGCCTTTACTTCGTCGAGCAGCAGCGCCTTGGCCTGGCGATCTAGCGCCTCGATGCCGGGCTTCAACCGCTCGATGATGCGGCGCGGACTTGCGCCCGAGGGCGCTGCCCGCAGCACATCCGCCATCTGGCCGCGCACCGCCAGCGCCATCTCATCGAACAGTGCTAAGCGAGCGCGCTCGTCGATCTGGGCCGTTTCGATCGCTTCCCAGGTATCGCCAAGGCAGAACAGCCGCTCGGCAACCACAAAGGCAACGGCGATATCGCCGATCGCCGCGCCTTCTTCCTCCGCCAGCTCGAAGGGGTGGAGAACGCCGAGCCGGTTCACCAGCCGGTTGGCCAGCTTGGTCGCGACGATCTCGTTGCGAAGCCGGTGTTCCTTGATCGCCGAGGTAAACCGCGTCTGCATCGCCTCCGGGAAGGCGGCTAGCAGATCGCCTTCCAGCTCGGGATCGTCCGACAGCCGACGGCCTTCAATCGCATCCTGCAGCGCCAGCTTGGTGGACGCCAGCAGCACCGCCAGCTCGGGCCGGGTCAGGCCACGTCCGTCCTGTGCGCGGCGCAGGAGTTCCTCGTTGGAGCCCAAACCCTCGACTGCGCGGTCGAGGCGGCCGGATGCTTCGAGGATCTCCACCACGCGGATGTAGCTCGGCAGCGATACCGCGCCGTCATTTTCCATGAAGGAGAGCGCCAGCGTCTGAAGGCGATTGTCCTCCAGCACCAGCTCCGCGACATTGTCCGTCATCTCGGCGAGGAAGGTGTTGCGATCCTCGAACTCGAGCCGGCCCTCGATCACCTCCCGGTTGAGCGCGATCTTGATGTTGACCTCATTGTCCGAGCAATCGACCCCTGCCGAGTTATCAATGAAGTCAGTGTTGATCCGCCCGCCTGCGGCGGCAAAGGCGATTCGCGCCGCCTGCGTGACGCCGAGATTGGCGCCTTCGCCGAGCACGCGTGCACGCAGCTGCTCGGCATTGACGCGCAGTCGGTCGTTCGCCGGATCGCCCACCTCCGAATGGCTTTCGCTGGCAGCCTTTACATAGGTGCCGATGCCGCCGAACCAGAGAAGATCAACCTGTGCCTTCAGGATCGCGTTAATCAGGCTGGTGGGATCGATCTCATCCTGAGTGAGCCCGAGCAGTGCCTGCACTTCGGCGCTGAGCGGGATGGTCTTCGCGGTGCGGGCGAACACACCGCCGCCCTGCGAGATCAGAGTGGGATCATAGTCTGCCCAGCTTGAGCGCGGCAGCGCGAACATGCGTGCGCGCTCTTCCCAGCTCCTCGCCGGATCGGGATCGGGATCGAGGAAGATGTGGCGGTGGTCGAACGCCGCAACCAGCTTGATCGCCTTGGACAGCAGCATCCCATTGCCGAACACGTCGCCCGACATGTCGCCACAGCCGGCAACGCGCACCGGCTCGGACTGCACGTCCACGCCGAGTTCAAGGAAGTGGCGGCGCACGGACACCCAGGCGCCCTTGGCGGTGATGCCCATCGCCTTGTGATCGTAGCCATGGCTTCCGCCCGAGGCGAACGCGTCCCCAAGCCAGAAGTCGCGGTCGGTGGCGATGGCATTGGCCACGTCGGAGAACGTGGCGGTGCCCTTGTCCGCCGCCACGACGAAATAAGGGTCGTCACCGTCGAGCACGGCCACGCTGTCGGGGTGGACCACTGCGCCAGCGACGATGTTGTCAGTGATCGACAGCAGCGCGCGGATAAAGATGCGATAGCTCTCGGTTCCTTCGGCGAGCCATGCGTCACGGTCGGCAGCCGGGGAGGGGAGCAGCTTGGGATAGAAGCCGCCCTTTGCACCCGTCGGCACGATGACTGCGTTCTTCACGCGCTGCGCCTTCATCAGGCCCAGGATTTCGGTGCGGAAGTCGTCGCGGCGATCGGACCAGCGCAGCCCACCGCGCGCCACCGGACCGGCGCGCAAGTGGATGCCCTCCACGCGCGGGCTGTAGACCCAGATCTCGCGCCAAGGCAGGGGCTGCGGCAGGCCAGGCACCAACTTGGAATCGAGCTTGAACGCCAGTGCTTCCTGCGCAGCCGGCGCGAACGCATTGGTGCGCAGCGTGGCTAGCACCACGCCCTTCAGCGTGCGCAGGATGCGGTCGTCGTCGATCGCCGACACCTGGTCCAGCCCGGCATTGATTGCCTGAGTTGCAGCATCGAGGGCGGCATCGTCCCGCGTTCGGGCCGGATCATGGGCAGCCTGAAAGCGCTCGATCAGCGCGGCGGCGACAGCAGGCGCGCGGCGGATCGCGTCCACTACAGTCGCCATGCCATAGGGGAGACCTGCCTGACGGAGATAGCGGAACCAGGCGCGGAACAGCACCACGGCGCTCGGCTGCATGCCCGTTTCGACGATCAGCCGGTTGAACGTGTCATTCTCGGCAGTGCCTTCCAGCACTGCGGCGATCGCATCCTCCACCAGCTCGGGCTCCCTGGCGAGCACTGGCGAGCCGGCGGTGAGCGCCACCTGGAAGTCGTGCAGGAACATGCCGTTGCCAAGTTCGGTCGGCACTTCCTCGATGACGCGGAAACCGAAATTCTCGAAGGCCGGCACGGCGTCCGAAAGGGCCAGCGCGCCGCCTTGGGCGTAGAGCTTGATGCGATAGGCGCTGTCGTTCGTCGGGTGCGGCGTGATGCGCACCGATCGAGCACCCGGGGCGTCCAGCGTTGCAAGGCGCAGCACGTCACGCGCCGCTTCCTCGGGGGTGCTCGTCGCGCGATACACCATGGGGAAGGCCTGAGCGAAACGCAGCGCCAGCCGCGTCGAGGCACTGCCGGCCTGTTCGGCCAGCGCCGCTTCGACAGCAGGCACCCAGCCGCGAACCATCCGCTTGAGCGTGCCATCAAGTACCTCGGCGTCGGGCATGCTGCCGCCGCCGCGCAGGTCCAGCGTGTAGCGGAGAAGGGCGACGACGCCGTCCTCCAGCGCGATCGACCAGTTGATCACCTTAGCATTGGACGCCTCGCTCAGCATCTCGCCAATGGCTTCGCGGCGCCCTGGCGAAACCTCGTCGCGCGGCAACCATACAAAGGCGAACAGGTGGCGTCCGAGCAGCGAGCGCACCAGAAGCAGCTTGGCCCGTGGCCGGTCGGCGACCGACATGGTGGTGAGCACCAGCCGCTCCAGCGACTCCGCGTCGAACGCAGTGGTCAGGTCGTGGGGTAGCGCCATCAGCGCGTGTGCCATCGCCTTGCCAGTGTGCCCCTTAGGGTCGAAGCCGAGCTTGCCCTCAAGCGATCGCAACCGTGCGCGCAAGATTGGCACTTCATCCGGCGCGGCGAACAGCGCCGCGCTGGTCCAAAGCCCTGCATGGATCGACAGGCCGGTGACGTTTGCGCCGGCACCGTTCGGCATGACGACGATATCCAGCGGCACGCGGCGATGCACGGTAGAGATCGCATTCGACTTCAGCAGCAGCGGCGCTTCGCCGCCCGCGCGGAAGTGTTCCAGCGCCGCCTGACGCGAGGCTTCGGCCAGGATCGGCGTTTCCAACGGGTAGCGCGCGAGCCCGAGCTGGTCGGACGCGCGGCCTTCCGCTTGCCACTGCTCGTGCGCCAGCAGCGTCATCGCGCCCCCGCCAAACCAGTGCAGCAGGGCGGCGGCTTCGGTCGACGTGCACCGCTCCGCATCGACCTTCATCGCGGCCTGCAGCGCAGGCCAATCTTCGACGGCGCCGCGGACCTGTTCCAGGCTATGCTCGATCTCGCCGATCAGTGCGCGTCGGGTGCGGGCGTCACCGCGTTCCATTTCGATGTAGATCATCGATTCGGACTGCCCGCCGCCGATCGAGATCAGCTTGCCTTCCCCGTCCCGCTCCACGGGAATCACGGGGTGAATGATGCGGTAGATGGCGATGTCGTGCGCGGCGATCGCCGCCGCGATCGAGTCGACCAGGAAGGGCCGGTCGTCGTTGATGACGGCGAGCCGCATCTGCCGCCGCTCCTCGTCGAGATAGGTCTCAAGCCGGATCTGCGGCTTGCCAGGGGGGCGAATGGCCGCCGTCTCGGCGACATAGCGTGCAGCCTCGGCCCGCTCGCCCTCATCCAGTCCTTCCAACTCTCCCGGCAGCGCTCCATCGAGCAGCCGTGCCTCGAACGCCTGCGTCAGCGACGTCATCATGTTTTTCATGCGCGGTGCTATGCTCCCCTCGACTTTGGACCTCAAGGCTTGAGCACGGGGAAAAGTTGCCAGCGCAGCGCCGGGTTAGGCGGCGGCCCTCCGGATCGCCCGCTCGGTCAGCGCGGTATCGTCCTCCATCTTGGCGACGATATCCAGGCCCTGGGCGCCGGCCCGCGCCAGCAGCACCACGAACTCGCCTGCCGCGCCGTCCGGGGTAATCTCGACATGGGCGAGGGGAGGGCGGCTGCGCAGTTCGGCGGCCGCCTGCGCGAACACGTCCTGCTTGGCGGCCGGACGGCGATGCTCGCGCTCCGCCTTGACGATCGCCTTGATGCCGCCCTCGGCGCTTTCCAGAAACGGCCTGAGGCCGCGCAGGGGAACGGCGTTGCGCTTGGCGTGGTTCAGCACAGCAGCGAATTCGGTAACTCGAGTCTTGTCGTAGTCGGGGCCGAAGACGAGCTTGATTGGCGGCGTCATGGGCGCCCGCGCCTGGAGCGTGAGACCGTAATCCTTAAGGAGGCCGAGATAGCCGTCGCGATCGCGTTCGGTGGCGAGCGCGAAATCATAGGCGTGACCGAGCGCGCGGTACAACGCCGCGCGGCTCCGCGTGTCAGAGGTGCGTGCGGCAGCTGCCGACTCGCGGGCAAGGCTGAGTTGATCCCACAGCGTGTCGGCTTCGAGCTCAGCGCCAGTCTCAGTGTCGGCCGGTTCCTCGCTATCGCCAAATCCGCCGCTCGGGCCATCGGCCCAGACCGGCGCGGGCGCCGCGGGCGCAGGGGCCGCACGGCGCGACGCCTCAACTTCGGCGTTCAGCCGAGCCTGCGTCGCGGCGTCCACCAGTTCCTTCCAGTTGATGACGCCGTAGATAAAGTCGATCTTCTCCCCGTCGGAGGAGAAAGGCATCAGGATGCCGCGATACAGCGTGTTGTGTCCGCGCTGGCCGACGAACTCCGCCTCGAAACCGATCGGCGCGCGATTGGCGATGATCTGCAAATAATGGTCGGTGAGCCGCGACAGCAGCGACCTGCTGGGCACTTCTGCGACCTTGCGAAGGCCTACGCTGAAGCCGCACTCCTCGCGTAGCGCTGCGCCCAGATAGCGAATCTCGGGATCATCCACGCCGCGCGTGAAGTCCAGCAGCACACTGTTCGGTCCGAAATCCGCGATGTTGCCGGGGTGCAGATCTTCGATCGAAGGGTAGGCGCGGCCATGCAGCAGCGACACCCAGTGATTATAGGCGCGCACATGCATCCGCCGTTCGTCGGTGCCGATCTCCAGCGGACGGTCCGCGACGGCCTCGTCCGGCTCGCCCGCGGAATGCGAGTCGAACGGATCGTTCATGCCGTGGGTCATATCCATGCACGTGCTCCACTGCGGGCAAGCGCCCGTCAAACAAGAGCCCGGTTTGTGCACGCTGCGTGGTAAACGACGCGTAAAGTGCCCGGCGGAAAGATACGGATGCAGCAATCTCCGCGAGACCCGCTTGTCAGCGCCGTTCCGTGCTGGTAAGCGCGCCGCTCTTTCCAGACGCAACCAGCGTCTGGCGGGCCGCTTTAGCTCAGTTGGTAGAGCATCGCATTCGTAATGCGGGGGTCACAGGTTCGAGTCCTGTAAGCGGCACCACTTCATGCCTTTGAAATGATTACCTTGTTTGCTGGAGTCGCATGGCTTTCGCGCTAATCCCTCGTGGGAATGAAGCACAGAGGGCCAGCTTCGTGCCTAGAAGCGGCGACTCTTCCCCACTAGGGTGACTTACTTGGTACCGCGCCCTTTTAGGCTTTCGGCCGCTCGGATTTGCGTGCTTCCCTGAAGGTCGGTCACGGCAAAGGTGAAGCCGGGCTGGAGCGCAAAGGCGCCCACTTCGCCGCGGCTGTTGATGGCCAGGAAACCAACCTGCGCGTCGCGAACGGCGTCGCCGCGGAGCTTGGCGATGTGCAGCACGGCCTCGCGGCATGCGGCTTGCGGGGACATGCCCGCGCGCATGGAGCCAACAACGCGTGCCGAACCAACGATGCGCGTAACTTCCTCGCCCACGCCGGTCGCGGTCGCAGCGCCAACGCCGGCTTCCACGAACAAGCCGGATCCCGCCTGCGGGGAATCACCCACGCGGCCGCGCAGCTTGAACGCCATGCCCGACGTGGTGCACGCGCCCGCAAGCTTCCCGTCGGGTGCACAGGCCACCATGCCGATCGTGTCGTGATCCAGCGCCGAGCCGCGGATGTTCTCGCTGTTCGCGATCGGCTGGTACTTGGCCGTTTTGAGCCATTCGCGCCACGCCTTCTCGGCTTCCGGCGTCAGCAGCTTGGTCTTCTCGAAACCCTCTGCAGTCGCGAACTGGCGTGCGCCTTCGCCAACCAGGAAGGTGTGGGGCGTCTTCTCCATCACGCGCCGCGCGACCGAGATCGGGTGCATGAAGTCTTCCAGCGCCGCCACTGCGCCGACATTGCCGCGATCGTCCATGATGATCGCGTCCAGCGTCACATGGCCATCGCGGTCAGGATAGCCGGCATAGCCGACCGAATGATTCTCGGGGTCCGCCTCGGGTACCCGCGCGCCGGCTTCGACTGCATCGAGCAGGCTGCCGGACTTCTTCCACTGTGCATAGGCCGCGGCGTTGGCTGCCGCGCCGAAGTCCCAGGTGGACACGATCAGCGCACGTCGCTTGCTCTGGGCGAAAACGGGGCCCGCGGCTGCAGCCCCGCCAATCCCCAGCACCATTGCTCCTCGGCGAGACGTGTCCATGGCTAACCCCTTTATCCGGCTGCCGATGAGCAACCGTTCCAGCCGGGATGCTATGCTTACGCCCTCGACCTGGAAAGAAATTGTCACAGGCCGAAGATCAATTCAATACCAGATTATCCTTTGGTACTAGGGACATTCAATCCCGCATCAGGCGCACAAACTGCGTTGATCTGGGGTCGCGCCCGCTTACCCGTGCAGGTGGCTGGCGCTCCTGCACTTCCGAAAAAGCGCCCAGACCAGTGATCCTCATCAGCGTTAGGGCACGAACCCGCCGATGCCCGCCACGGCCAGCTTAGTGGCCGGAACCGCCGTTTCGGCAAAGGTGAGCCGCAGATAGTGCGCGGTACGAGCCCGCGCAAAGACGATGCGTTGCGTCGAGAGGGCATAGGCGATGTTGGAGAACTCTCCCGTCGCCGCCGGCTCCCAGTTGGTACCATCTCGGCTCGTCTCCGCCAGATAGCCGCGTGGCGGCGCAGCCCCCGTCATGACCTGACGCGATGGAGTCAGGCTGAACCCGGCAAGCTCGGTCATCGCGCCCAGATTGGCGACGACGCGCGCCGGCTTTCCTGGCGTCGGACTTGGCTGCACCCAGATGGTACCAGCTTCGTTGTCGAGCAGCTTCTCGGCGCCGGGGGCGCTCGCCTCGACGATGCGCCATTTGGTCACGTCGAGCACGCTCGGGTCGGTCGAAACGATGGCGGGAACCGGCACCGACGCAACCGAGTGGAACAGCGCAAACTCGCTGATCGCCGGGGCGACGGGCGCCTCCAGCACGCGCAGCCGAACCCGGCGGGGCGCGATCGGGGTGGGCAGGCGGATGATCCGCTGCGCCGAGATGCATTCATGCTCGGCAAGCGTCTGCCAGCTGCCGCCGATCTCGGCATCGACCGCAAAGCGCGTGACACGCACTCCGAGCGGGAGGTATTCGCGCAGCCGGATCACGTCGAAATGCGTGCCGGGCTTGAGGTCGAGCGTGAGCGTGGGCGTAGTGACAGTGTCGGGGCTCGCCCAATAGGTCTCGCGATTGCCGTCGAGCACGCGTGCGGGCGCGAAGCCGGAGCGGCTGTGGCTGGCGTGCGCCACTGCGCCCTGGGCGAGATCGCGCGCGAAGGTCGCGCGTATGGCGTCACCAAATGACTTGAGGATTTTGAAATCCTGGTCCGGAATGCGGCCGCGCCGATCGGGTGGGATGTTGAGGTTCAGGTTGGTGCCGCGTCCGACGGACTCGTCATAAAGCCGCACCAGCCGCTCGGGGCTCTTGACCTTGGAGTCCTCGTCGGAATGGTAGAACCAGCCCGGACGGATCGACACGTCGGTCTCCGCCGGCCACCAGATCGCGCCGCCGCGTACACCGGCATTGCCGTTCTTCTGGTCATAGGGTTCGTTCGGCATCGTCGGCCAGCACGGATCGCCCGCAACGCCGTCCTCATTGCCTACCCAGCGGATATCGGCGCCCAGTGGATCGAAGGTGCAGGCGTTTGGCTGGAGCTTGTGGACCAGCGCCACGATCGAAGGCCAATTGTAATAGCGCGGCGCATCGATCTTCCGCGCCTCGCGCGCGCCGCCATAATAGCCGTCGCCGCCATTGGCGCCGTCGAACCAAACTTCGAACAGCTCGCCATAGCGCGTGCAGAGTTCGGTCAGCTGCGTGCGGAAATAGTCGACATAGGCGGGGCGGCCATATTCGGGATGGTTGCGGTCCCAGGGCGAGAGATACAGGCCGAACGGCAGCTTGGCGCGTTTGCACGCGTCGGCCATCTCGCGGACGATGTCGCCTTTGCCATTCTTGTAGGGACTGTTGCGGATGCAATGTTCGGTCAGCATCGTCGGCCACAGGCAGAAACCGTCATGATGCTTGGCGGTGAGGATCAGCCCCTGAAGACCGCCGGCCTTGGCCGCGGCCACTATCTGGTCCGCGTCGAAATCGCTGGGGTTGAACAGCTTGGGGCTCTCGTCGCCGAACCCCCATTCCTTGTCGGTGTAGGTGTTGATCGAGAAATGGACGAAGGCGTATTGTTCGCGCCCGTGCCACGTCCACTGGCGCGGGCTCGGCGTCGCGCCGAAAGGCTTGGGCGCGCGCGCCGCGGCTAGGGCGGGGGCGGCGGGGAGTGCTGCACCAGCAAGGCCGGTGGCGATCAGGGTGCGCCGGGAAAGCTCGGTCATGGGATCCTCTTGTCTCAGGCGGGCGTGCGGCCGAACGACGGCGGGCGGTCGGCAAGGGCGCGACCGAAGCTGCGGTTGGGGGTGCGGGACATGGTGAAGCGCAGCGTGCCGCCGACGGCGAGATCGCGATGCGAGATCCAGCTCTTGGTCCAGGGGCGGCCGTTCCAGGTCACTGCGGCGACATAGGGGGTGTCGGGGCCATTGCCCGGCGCTTCGATCACCAGCTTGCGCGTGCCCAGCTTCAGCGTCACGCGGGTGAACAGGGGCGATCCGAACACATAGGCGGCTTCGACCGGGTCGACGGGGTAGAAGCCGAGCGCGGACAGCACGAACCAGGCGCTCATCTGCCCGCAGTCATCGTTGCCGATGATGCCGTCGGGATCGTTCTTGTACATCTCGACGCAGAGGCGGCGGACCATGGCCTGGGTTTTCCAGGGCGCGCCGACATAGCTGTAGAGATAGGGCGCGTGCTGGTCAGGTTCGTTGCCGTGCGCGTACTGGCCGACCAGTCCCGAGATGTCGGGTGGGGCGTTGGCGGGCAGGGTGGAGGGCGCGTTGAACAGCGCGTCGAGCTTTGCCTCGAACTTCGCGTCGCCGCCGATATGCGCGATCAGGCCATAGATGTCGTGCTGGTTGAGGAAGGTCGCCTGCCAGCCATTGGCTTCCGTATAGTCGCGCCAATCGGGTTCGGGCATGTGGCCGAGCTGGATGGGGTCATAGTCCTTCCACCAACTGCCGTTGGCGAACCGGGGGCGGGCAAAGCCGATCTTACCGTCGATGACGTTGCGCCAATTGCCTGAGCGCTTGAGGAGGCGATCGGCGTCCTGGGGGGCACCAGCGGCTCTAGCGAGATGGGCGGAGGCCCAATCGTCATAAGCATATTCCTGGGTGCGGCTTACGCTCTCATTGACCTTGTCCGCGGGGACGTAGTTGAGTGTGCCGTAGAGGCTGCGGCCTTTGCTATTTTCCAGGTCCGGCGCAGAAAAGTCGAAGCTTCTCCGGTAGATAGCGGGCCAGGCGGCGGCATAGTCGGCTGGAATGCCCTTGGCATGGGCTTCGGCCAGTGGAACCACCCCGTGCCAGCCGATCATGGTGCCGGTTTCCTTGCCCTGAAGCGGCCAGACGAGCGGGCCGAAGGGCGATTGGGCGGTCTGGCGGATCAGGTCGTCGACCATGAGCTTGGTCTTGTCCGGCGCGACGAGCGTCAGCAGCGGATGGAGCGCGCGGTACGTGTCCCACAGCGAATAGCTGCTGAAGGCAGCGCCGCCGACGGGGACGGTTTGCACCGTGCCGTCGAGTCCGGGGTAGCGGCCATCCACGTCCGAGACGAGGGTCGGCGCGACCTGGGCATGGTAGAGGGCCGAAGACAGGATGGTGCGCTGGTCGGCGCTGCCGCCCTCTACCTGGATGGTGTCCAGCGCCTTTGCCCAGCGCGCCGAGGCGTCGCGGCGGACGCGGTCGAAGTTCCAGTGCTTGGCATCAGCCTGGAGATTGGCGCGTGCGCCGACGGCATCGACCGCGGAAATGCCGCAGCGGACCAGCACCGGCGCGCTGCCGGCGTCGTTATAATGAAGGACGGCCTTCAAGCGCTTGCCGGTGACCCCTGTCGAGCCGGCGGGCTGGGGCAGATCATGGTCGCCATGGAAGGTGATGCGATCGGGCTGGCGCGAGAATTGCATCGCGAAGAAGATGCGGCGGCCCTTGGCCCAGCGGAACACACGGCGGGTGCCGGTGAGCGTGCCGTCGGTTTGGATGGCGAGCGATGCTTCGTCGATCAGCGGACGCGCGCCGGTGCGCTCAAGCACCAGGTGCGACAAGTCGATCAGCAGATGCCCGGCACCCTTGGGGAAACGATAGCGGTGCCAGCCGGTGCGATCGGTAACGGTCAGTTCGGCCTGCACGCCGGTTTCGAGCGCCACGCGGTAATAGCCTGGTTCGGCATGTTCGCCCGAGAAGCGCTGGCGGTAACCGGCGTCCGGGTTCTCCACCGTACCGGGCTGCAACTGCACCGGACCCGCCGAGGGCACCACCAGCACGTCGAGCATGTCGCCGATGCCGGTGCCCGAAAGATGCGTGTGCGAGAAGCCGAGGATCGAGGTGTCGCCGCGATGATAGCCCGAGCAGGTCTCCCAGCGCTCCACGCCGGTATCGGGGCTGAGCTGGACCATGCCGAACGGCACGGTCGCGCCGGGATAGGTGTGGCCGGTGCCGCCGGTGCCGATGAACAGGTTGGGCGCGGCCCCTTGCTTGCCGCGAGCGGCAGCGGCGGGCAGCGTGGAAGCGGCAAGCCCCAATGCGCTCGAGGCGAGCAGCTGGCGACGGGTGGGAGTCAAAGCGAACCTGCCAGCAGATGCGGCCGAGTGCCGGCCAGGTGGACGATCAATTCACCGAACAGGCCATTGGCCCAGGCGAACCATTCCCGCGTGAACTTGGAGGGATCGTCGTGGTCGACCGCTTCATGGATGAAGCCGGTGCCGCCATCGCTGTCGCGGATCATGCGCAGGCATTGGCGGATCGTCGCATCATCGCTGCGCGTGAAGGCGCGCATCACTAGCGACATGGGCCAGACCTGGTTCAGCCCGACATGGGGGCCGCCAATCCCCTCGACCACGCGTCCGCGCGACCAATAGGGATTGTTCTCGCTCCACGCTGCCGCGGCGGTGCGCTGGAACAGCGGGTCGTTCGCGGGCAGGCAGCCGAGATAGGCAAGCGCGGAGAGCGACGGGACATTGGCGTCGTCCATGAAAAGCGCGTTGCCGAAGCCATCGATCTCGAACGGAATGACTTCGCTGCCATCGGGCAGCCGCATGCGCGCGTACTTGCGCAGCGCCGCATCGACTTCGTCAGCCAGCGCCACGGCTTCGTTCGCCAGCGCCGCGTCACCGCGCGCTGCATTCGCCACCACCGCGAGTTCACGCAGCGCCGTCACGGCGAAATAGTTGGACGGGATCAGGAACGGGTAGACGCAGGCGTCGTCGGAGGGACGGAAGCCGCAATGGATCAGGCCTACGGCACGCGACGGCGCGCCATAGCCGTCGAGCGGCAGGGACTCGCTTGGAATGTTGCTCTTGCGCTGGAAGCGGTACGGCCCCTTGCCGTCCTTGCGCTGCTGTTCGCGGAAGGTGGCGATGCTCAGCCGCGCGGCTTCTGCCCAGCGGGTATCGAACGGGGTCTTGTCGCCGGTTGCCTGCCAATAGCCATGCGCGAGGCGCATCGGATAGCAGAGCGAGTCGATCTCCCATTTGCGCTCGGCGACGCCGGGCTTGAGCGGGAAGCGATCGTCGAGCGACCAGCTGAGGTTCGTCTTGGCGGACGGATCCTCCATGAACGCGTTGGCGTAGGGATCGATCAGGATCGAGCGCGACTGGCGCGCGATCAGGCCATGGTAGAGCCGCCGCAGATCGGCATCCTGTTTTGCCAGGTGGAGATAGGGCTTCACCTGCGCCGAGCTGTCGCGCAGCCAGAGCGCGTTGATGTCGCCGGTACGCACGAACGCATCGGGCGCGCCGTCCACCGTGCGCATCGCCACGGTGGTGTCCAGCGTGTTGGGGTAACAATTGCCGAACATCCAGCGCAGCTTGGGATCGGCGATCTTCTTCGAAACGCGCACGATCTCGCGCTCGACCGCCTTGCTGACGAATTTGCGGTCGACGGGCTTGGGGCGATGGCTGACGAAGCCGGTTTTCTGCGCGAAGGCAGGGGTGGCGGCGAGGGCGAGGCCCGCGCCGATCATGGTCCGGCGGTTAATCACTTGGGCAACTCCTGTGCTTCGCCGTTCAGGGTAAAGTCGGCCCATTGGCCCGGCGCGCTGCCGGGCTGGCCGCCGCCGACCCACAGGCGATAGGCGCCGGGCACCACCCGCCGCGTGCCGTCGCGCGCGACGGTGCTGAGGCTGCGCGGGTCGAGCGTGAAGCGCAGCGTCGACGCCTTGCCGGGCTTGAGGGTCACGCGGCGGAAGCCGGCGAGCTCGCGCTGGAGGATCGGGGTGGTCATGGTGCGCGCCTTGAGCGCGGGCGGGACGACATAGGCCTGCACCACTTCGTCGCCGGCGCGGGCGCCGCTGTTGCGCACGCGGACGCTGACTTCCACCGGGGCGCCGAGCGCGCCGGCCTTTGCCGTCAGCGCGTCATAGGCGAAGCTGGTATAGCTGAGCCCATGGCCAAAGCCCCAGAGCGGCGTACCGGTGAAGAAGCGGTAGGTCCGCTCCTTCATGCCATAGTCGACGAACGCCGGCAGGTCCGAAGTGGACTTGTAGAAGGTGACCGGCAGGCGGCCCGAGGGGTTGTTGAGCCCGGCGAGCGTCTCGGCAATCGCGGTGCCGCCGGATTCGCCGGGATACCAGGCAGTGAGGATCGCGTCGGCTTGTGCAGGATCGACTGCGATCGCGCTGCCATTGGTCAGCACCAGCACCACCGGCTTGCCGGTGTCGCGCAGCGCCTGGAGCAGGCGCTGCTGGGCGAAGGGCAGGCCGATATCGGTGCGGTCGCCGCCGGCAAAACCGGGAACGGTGACCTGGAGCGCTTCGCCTTCCAGATCGGGCGACAGGCCAAGCACCGCGACGATCACGTCCGCGTCCTTGGCGGCGGTCACTGCCTGGGTGAGCAGCGGCTCGGCAGGCGGGAGCCAGAGCAGGCGAATGCCTTCATCCTCGCCGGCATGATCGAGCTCCATGCGGAAGCTGTGGCGGCTGCCATCGCTGGTGAAGGGCATTTCCACGCGGGTCTTGCCGAGCAGGCCCTGGTGGAGCGGTTTGTTGTCGATCCACAGCCGGACGCTGTCATGCGTCTTGCAGTCTGTCCAGCAGGCGGGGATCTCGAGCGCCAACGTGTAGCGGCCGGGGCCCGGGGGCACGATCTCGCCCGACCAGCGCACCGCGAACCCCTTTGCGTCCAGCTCTGGCAGCGGCGCGACGCGGGTATAGTTGAAGTCGATGCGCCGATCCTGGCGGACAGCGGCGGGCGCTCCGGTGACGGTGGCGCTGGCGAAATATTCTGCCTTCAGCCCTGGCTTGCCGTCGGCCGTGAAGGCGGTTTCGGGCATCACCACCGGGGCGCCGTCGGCGAGTACCGAGCCCTGCGCATAGCGGACGTTCGCCGCGCCGAACTGGCGGCGGATGCCATCGAGCGGAGTCACCGGCGTCTTGGCGGTGCCGTGGTAATTGCCCTCCAGCACGTTCAGGTCATCGGCATTGGCGCCGATCACGGCGATGCGGCTGCCGGGCTTGAGCGGCAGGCGGTCGGCATCGTTCTTGAGCAGCACGATTGCCTTGCGAGCGGCGTCGAGCGCCAGGGCGCGGTTGGCGGGTGTGCCGACTTCGCTGGGCTTGATGCGGTTCCACGGGCTGGTGGCGCCGAGGATGGTGCCGAGCGCCTGGCGGGCCGAGAGCGCGCGGGTGAGGGCGGTGTCGATCTCCGCCTCGCTCACCAGCCCGCGTGCGACTGCTTCGGGGAGGGCAGCATAGGTGTTGCCGCAGTTGAGGTCGTTGCCGCCCTTGATCGCCGCTGCCGACGCCGCTGCGCCGTCCAAGCGGTAATGGTGGAACAGGTGGATGTTGGCGACCGCGTCGCAGTCCGACACGGTGAAACCGTTAAAGCCCCAATCGGTGCGCAGCCGCGTGTTCATCAACTCGGGCAGCGCGCAGAGCGGTACGCCGTGGATCGAGTTGTACGCGCACATGAGCGAACGCGCTTTTCCTTCCGTGACCGCAAGGCGGAAGGCGGGGAGATAGGTGGATTCCAGGTCCTGGGGGCTGGGATCGACATCGAAGCTGTCGCGCCCGGCCTCGGGCCCGCTGTGCACGGCATAGTGCTTGGGGGTGGCGATGACCTTGGGGAATTTGGGGTCGGGCCCTTGCAGCCCGCGGATGAAGGCGACGCCGAGATGGCCGGTGAGGTAGGGGTCCTCGCCATAGGTTTCCTGGCCACGGCCCCAGCGCGGATCGCGGAAGATGTTGATGTTGGGCGACCAGATGGTCAGCCCTTCATAGATCCGGCGATCGGCGTTCAGCGGCCGGGCGTTGAACTTGGCGCGGGCTTCGGTGGCGACGACGTCGCCGACCTTGCCGAGCAGGTCGACGTCCCAGGTGGCGGCGAGGCCGATCGCCTGGGGGAAGACCGTGGCGTAGCCGTTGCGGGCGAGGCCGTGCAGCCCCTCGTTCCACCAATCGAAGGCGGGGAGGCCGGCTTCCGCATTGGCGGGGGCGGTGCTTTGCAGCTGGGCCGCCTTTTCCTCCAGCGTCATGGTGGCGATGGCTTTCGCGAGCGCATCGGCATCGGGCTCTGCGGCGGCGAGGAGCAGGAACGGGATCATGACTGGGGTCCAAGCGTACGAAGGGTGAGGGCGCGTTGCAGCGCTTGGGGATCGGCCTGCGAGGCGACGGTGATCGTCACGTTCTCGCCCGGCAGCAGATCGAAGCCGTCGTCCGAGGGCTGGGCGGCGATGCTGCCGAAGTCGAGCATCACCGCACGGGCAAGCGCCGTGGCGGTGATCGTCACCCGATTGCCGTCCCAGCGCGCGGTTAGGCCGGGGGCGGGATAGGCCATGTCCTTCGGCACCGCGCGTTCGACGATCGTGCGGGACACGCTGCGACCGCCGATGATCAGCTCGGCCACGGCATAGCTGGCGTTCGCCGGGGCGGCACCGAACAGGTCGGCGTCGATGATCCTGGCGACTTCCTGAGCGCCGAGCGGGGTCAGGGTAACGTCGGCGCCACGCGCGCCAAGCGCCGCGTCGAGAGGCGTGTGCGCCGCATCGGTGCCGCGCTCGCTGAGCGGCTTGCCGGCCATGTCGAACGCGCGGATGCGCCATTGCGCCGCGAGGGGCTGGGTGGCGTCGGAGACCAAGGCGACGCGGGTAGCGCCGTCGCGATGCTCGGTGACGATCGCCTGGGGCGCGAAGAAGCGGCGCGCGGCATAATGGAGCAGCTTCCACTGGCCGCTATAGTCGACGCTCGCCCAGGAGATTGCCGGCCAGGTGTCGTTGAGCTGCCAGTAGAGCGAGCCGAGCGTGGTGGGGCGGCAGGCGCGATGATGGCGCGCGGCCATATCGATTGCCTGCGCCTGATTGACCTGGGTCAGGTACACCGTGTCGGCAAAGTCCTTCGGCGCGCGCAGGCGCTGGTCGAGGTAGAGCTTGAGGCGGCTATTGCCTTCGCCGGCGAGGAATTTCTGGTGCGCCTTGAGTACAGGGCTCTCCAGCGTCAGTGGGCCATCGCCTGCGAAGCCGCGGATCGTCGACAGGTCGGGCATGGCCTGGAAGCCGTATTCCGACATGAAGCGCGGGCAGCTGTCGAGATAGCGCTCGACCGGCTTGGAGCCCGACCACACGTCCCAGAAATGGCGGTCGCCGTCCTTGTCGGTGTCGGTCGGCGCCTCGTAATCGGTGGCGGGCGAGTTGTTCCAATAGGGCGTGCCCGGCGAGCGGGTGAGCACGGCGTTGCGCAGCACGCGGTCGAACAGCACGGCCATGCCGACGCCGATCCGCTCTTGTTCATCCGCGCCAACGCGCTTCTTGAAGGCCTTGCGGTCCGACCAGTTTTCCCAGCCGGCCAGGATCTCGTTGCCGCCCGACCACGCGATGACAGAGGGGTGCGGCTGGAGCCGTTCGACCTGCTCCTCAGCCTCGATGCGGACATTCTCGCGGAAGGCGGCGTCGGGGGGCGTGACTGCCCCGCCGAACATGAAATCCTGCCAGATCATCAGGCCCATCTTGTCGGCGATCTCGTAGAACGCGTCGTCCAGATAGTATCCGCCGCCCCAAACACGGATCATGTTCATGTGCACGTCGCGGGCACTCTGGAGGATATGCTCCATCTGCGCGCGGGGGACGCGGGCGGGGAAGTTGTCGAACGGGATCAGGTTCGCGCCCTTGGCGAATACGGGCACGCCGTTGACCTTGAAGCCGAAGCTGCCGTCCTTGCGGATCAGCTCCACGGTGCGCAGGCCAAGCGTCTGCGCGATGCGGTCGCTGGTTTCACCGCCGTCGATCAGTGCGCCGGTGACGCTGTAGAGCGGCTGGTCGCCATAGCCGACCGGCCACCAGCGCCGGGGCTTGGAGACCGTAAGCGGCACGCTGATTTCGTTGATGCCGGCAGCGACCGTGAAGCTGCGCTTGACGCTCTGCTTCTTGCCCCCGGGCGCGGTTAGGGTCGTGTTGAGCGTGAAGGAGCCGGCGCGGTCGGCGACGATGCGGTAGCGGGCGACGAGGCGCGCCTCGGCGGCGTTGATCGCTTCCTGGTCGACGCGCAGGTTGTCGATGCGGGCTTCGTCCCACGCCTCGAGCTTCACTGGGCGCCACAGGCCGATGTTGACCAGGCGGGGACCCCAGTCCCAGCTCCAATGGTATTTGGGTTTGCGGATATAGGGCGAGGTCTGCTTGCCCTTGGGTTCGTCGCCGAACTCGGACTCATATTCACCGGGCAGCGGATTGGCTTCGGCGAGCACGCGCGGCTGGAGCGTTCGGATCGGCGAGGCGAAGGAGACGATCAACTCGTTGCGTCCGACCTTGAGCGCGGACTTGGCGTCGACGCGCCAGCGGCGATGCGCGTTGTCGGCGGTGAGCAGCCGCGTGCCGTTGAGCGACACGGTAGCGAAGGTATCGAGCCCGTCGAACACGAGGTCGAGATGATCGCGCTTGAGCATCGCCGGGGTGACGTCGATCACCTTGCGGAACTGCCAGGCGGTAAGGCCGGCCCATTGAATCGGCGCCTGGTTGATCCCCTTGAACGGATCGGGCGCGCGACCGAGCGCGATCAGATCCTGCTGGACGCTGCCGGGCACGCGCGCGGCAAACCAGCTTGCTTCGGCCGGCCGAGTCTTGGCAGCGGCGTCGGTGGGATCGATGCGGACTTCCCAGGCGCCATCGAGCGACAGCGTCTCGCGCGGATCGGCGAGCGCGGGCAGGGCGGCGGACAGCAGCGGCAAGGCGAGCAGCGCGCGAGTCACTTGGCTGCTCCCTCGGTCAGCACGACCTTTTCGACCGTGTAGAAGGGGGCCGATGCCGGCGAAGTGAACTGGAAGCACAAGTCTTCGTCTCCCTGCATCTGCGGGAACGTGCCCGAGAAGCTGAACTGGGTGGGTGCGGTTGCCGGATCGGGCAGCGCAAAGCTGCCGACCACGATCGGCTTGACCCTCTTGTCGGTGGCTGCGGCGGTGCAGCGGGCGGTGATTACCAGCTCGCCGTGCATCGTTGCGGGATAGGGATCGCGGCGCCTGCCGGTGTCGTGCGCCAGGCCCCAGTGGCGCGCCAGCCGCGTGACGCTGACGGTGAAGCCCTTCGCGATGCTCAGCGGTGCGGCGGGGTAGGCGGTGCAGGTGTTGAACAGGTCGATGTTATAGACCGGCGCAGTGGCGGCCTGATCGGGCGTGAGCGGCACGCGCAGGTAAAGCGAGCCGCCGGGGCACGCCGCCATGTCCGAGGTGGTACGGGTCAGCAGCGCAGGCCGGCTGGTGTCGAACGCGCGCGGCGCTGCGGTGGCATTGCCGGCCTTGTCGAATGCGGCGGCCCGGATCGTGGCGCCCGACTTGAGCGTGAGCGGCTCCTTGTACACCGGCGACTTGGCCGTCGGGTCGCGGCCATTGAGCGTGTAGCGGATCGTGCCATAGGGCGCCTGGGTTGCGAGCGCGACCACAGCCTTGTTGGTGCGCAACGCGTCGCCGCGACTGCCCTGAAGCTCGTAGCTGACCGCGAAGGCGCCATCGGCGACATGCATGCCCGATCGCTGCCAGCGGCCGATCTGCGGCTGGACGCGGCCGAGGAAGCTGGCGAAGTCGCGCTTGTCCTTGGCGGACCAGGTCATCTCCGCGATGGCGGCGGCGCGCGGGAAAAAGGCGTGCTGCACCTGGGCAGGGGTGATCAGATACTCGCTCCAAGCATTGCCCTGTGCGCCAAGCACATGCCTGGCCCTGTCCGCGGAAATGCCGGCGGGCACCGGTTCGTAGCGGTAGATCTTTTCCAGCGACTGGACGGCGAGCCGGCCGTTCCACTCGTCGGGCAAGTTGCTCTGCAGCTGGTCGAGATAGAGCAGTGGCGCCGGGCTCAGCACCACGTCATGCCCCTGATTGGCGGCCTCGACCGCCCCCTTTTCGCCGCGCCACGACATCACCGAGGCGGAGGCGGGCAGGCCGCCCTCCAGGATCTCGTCCCAGCCGATCAGGCGACGGCCCTTGGTCGCGAGATACTTGCCGAACTCCCCGATCATCCAGCTTTGCAGTTCGTTCTCGCTCTTGAGGCCGAGTGCCTTGATCTGCGCCTGGACCTTGGGCGAGCGCTCCCACTGGTCCTTGATCGCCTCGTCACCGCCCAGATGAATGAAGGTGCTGGGGAACACCTCCACCAGTTCATCGAGCACGTTCTTGACGAACTGCATGCCTTCGGGCGCCGGGTTGAACAGATAGGGCATGACGCCCCAGTCGTGACCGACCTCGGGCGCGTCGGCGAACACGCTGAACTCAGGATAGGCGGCGGCGAGCGCCTGGGCGTGACCCGGCAAGTCGATCTCGGGGACGATCGTCACCCCGCGCTCGGCCGCATAGGCGACCAGCGCCTTCAATTGTTCCTGCGTGTAGAAGCCGCCATGGCGCGGCCCGACCGGCCCGCCGCTCGAGGGCGGGGTGCGCCAGCCGCCGAGTTGCGTGAGCTTGGGGTAGCGCTTCACTTCGAAGCGCCAGCCCTGATCGTCGGTCAGATGGAGGTGCAGCGTGTTGAGCTTCACCGAGGCCATTTGGTCGACGATCTTGTAGACGTCTTCAATCGGCTGGAAGTGGCGCGCCACATCCATCAGCAGCCCGCGCCAGCCGAAGCGCGGGGCGTCCTCAATCGTCACTGCCTGGACCCGTACCGGCTTGCCGAACGCGCGGTCGGGGCTGAGCAGCTGCGCGGCGGTCATGGCGCCATAGACCAGTCCGCGATCGTTCGAGGCCGCGATACGGATCCCGCGGGCATCCACCGTCAGGCGATAGGCTTCGTCACCGATCACCGTGTTGTCGCGGGTGAAGCGGATCGCGCCGGTGCCGGTGCGGGGGACCAGGTTGAGGCCGCGTTCGACCTTTACATGTGCGGCGAGCAGGCGGGCGGCTGCGGCTGCGCCGGCATCCCCTTCGGGGGTGGCGATCGCGGCGCCGTCACCAAGCGTGAACGCACCGGTGCCATGGGTGACCGAGGCGGGCATGGGCGTCAGCGGCAGCGTGCCCTGCGCCAGCGCGGCGGGCGCCGATAGCAATGCCGCCCATCCGAGGTGCCGCACCCGTCCCGCCAATGCCCTGCCCATGGTATCGCTCCCGCTCCCTGCCGCTGTGCGGCTTGGCCCCGGTGTAACCAATATAAGTCCTGAGGCACAATAGCATCGTTCACCCGCTGGCGTGGCAACGACAGATCGTTACATTTTCCGCAGGCGACTTGCAGGATCGATGGGATACCAATGTGTATCCACGCATATCCCCGTTGTCGGGCGGACGCCGTTGCGATAGCCTCGCCAAAGAAGAACCGCGCAAGGGGCGGCGCAGGGGGAGTGTTGATGACGTTTTCGGATCAGGTCGGGCGGTTTCGCGAAGATAATCCATCCCCGCTTTACCTTCAGCTACAGCAACTCATTCGTGAGGGGATCGATTCCAAGGTACTGAACCAGGGCGACGCGATCCCGCCGGAGCGTGACCTGGCCATCGAATATGACGTGTCGCGCATCACCGTGCGCAAGGCGATTGGCGGGCTGGTCGAGGAAGGGTTGCTGACGCGCCGGCGAGGGGCGGGTACCTTTGTGGCAGGACGTGTCGAGAAGAGCTTTTCCAAACTTTCCTCCTTTACCGAAGACATGGCGGCGCGCGGCCGCAAGGCGAGCAGCAGCTGGATCTCGCGCGCGCCGGGGCAGGTAAACCCGGAAGAAGCGATGATGCTGGGCCTGTCGCCCGGCGCGCCGGTGCTGCGCTTCGCCCGCATCCGCTATGCCGATGAAGAGCCCATGGCGCTCGAATTCACCACCATCCCAAGCTACTGCCTGCCATCGGTCGATGCGGTCGAGGACTCGCTGTATGGCGCGCTGGAACAGGTGGGCAATCGCCCGGTGCGGGCGCTCCAGCGGCTGCGCGCGGTGCCGTTTGGGGGCGAGCATGCCCGCATGCTGGGTGTCGATCCGGGCCATGCCGGGCTGTTGATCGAGCGCCGCGCCTTTCTGCGCGATGGCCGGCCGGCCGAGGTCACCCGCTCTTATTATCGCGGCGATGCCTATGATTTCGTGGCGGAACTGAGCGACATCTAACCGCTCCATACCCTCTGTATCTCGTACCAGGCCGCGCATGTACGCGCGGCTATAGCCGGAGTTTTCGCCATGGATCGTCGTCAAGTCCTTCGCAGTAGCGCGGGCGTTGGGGCGTTGCTGGCGGTGCCGGTGGGCGAGGCCGCCGCTGCGCCGCGCGACGGCGACGGCTTTCCGATGCCCGCCCCGCTGCGGGAACTGGCGCCGCGCCTGCCCGATCTCGATCCGTCGCGGACGCTGCTGGAACTGGGCTGGCGCTTTCACGAAGGCGAAGTGCCGACGCCCGCGCCGCAGGGGCATCACGAGACCTATCTGAGCGTCAAGGCCGGCAATGCGCTGGGCGCGGCGGCGATGGGGTATGACGACAGCGACTGGGCGCAGGTGCGGCTGCCGCATGACTGGGCGGCGGCGCAGCCTTTCGTGGAGACGGCCAATGTGTCGCAGGGATACCGCCCGCGCGGGATCGGCTGGTACCGGCGCGCGCTGCGGCTTGATCCGGCGGATCGCGGCAAGACGCTGGAGCTGCACTTCGATGGCATCGCCACCAACGCGACGATCTGGGTCAACGGCAGCACCGTCGCGCATAACTGGTCGGGCTATAACAGCGTCCATGTCGACCTGACGCCGTTTGCGCGCTTTGGCGAGGAAGTGAACGAAATCGCCATCCGCGTCGACGCCGATGCCAAGGAGGGCTGGTGGTACGAAGGCGCGGGACTGTACCGTCATGTCTGGCTGGTGCGCCGGGCGCCGGTGGCGATCGTCAGCGACGGGGTGCATTGCGACCCGCGGCTGCGCGAGGGGCGCTGGCACGTGCCGGTGACCGCGACACTGGGCAATGTCTCGCGTGCTGCGGCGACGGTGACGGTGGAAGCGACGCTGCTGGATCCCGATGGCCGCGAAGTGGCGAGCGGGCGGGCCGATGTCGCGGTGCCGGTGCTTGGGCGGGCCGACGCGGTGCTCGACCTCGACGGCGGCACACCGCAGCTGTGGTCGGTGGAGCGGCCGACGCTCTATACCGTGCAGACGCGGGTGCTGGTGGACGGAAGGAGCGTCGACGAGCGCCGGGTCGCAATCGGCTTCCGCACCATCCGCTTCGATGCCGACCAGGGGCTGTTCGTCAATGACCGGCACGTCAAGCTCAAGGGCGTTTGCCTGCACCAGGACCATGCCGGCGTCGGCGTGGCGCTGCCCGACGCGCTGATCCGCTGGCGGCTGGAGCGGCTGAAGGCGATGGGCTGCAACGCGATCCGCATGTCGCACAATGCGCCCACTGCCGAGCTGCTCGACTGGTGTGACCGCATGGGCTTTCTCGTGATGAACGAGAACCGGCTGTTCAATCCGGCGCCCGACTATATGGCGCAGCTGGAATGGCTGGTGCGGCGCGATCGCAATCGGCCGAGCGTGATCCTGTGGTCGGTGTTCAACGAAGAACCGATGCAGGGCACGCAAGCGGGCGTTGAAATGGTGCGCCGCATGGCCGCCACCGTGCACCGGCTGGACGGCAGCCGCCCGGTTACCGGCGCGATGAATGGATCGTTCTACAACCCCATCAATGTGTCGAGCGAACTCGATGTGATGGGGTTCAACTATTATCAGGCCGATTACGACAAGTTCCACAAGCTGAACCCGACCAAGCCGATCACCAGTTCGGAAGACACCAGCGCCTATCAGACGCGCGGCGCGTTCGAGACCAACGCGGCGGGGCATGTCATCACGTCTTACGATACCGAGGCGACGAGCTGGGGCGCGACGCATCGCGACACCTGGAAGAACATCGTGGAGCGACCGTTCGTCGCCGGCGGATTCGTGTGGACCGGGTTCGACTATCATGGCGAACCGACGCCGCACGCCTGGCCGACGATCGCCAGCTTCTTCGGCGTCCTCGACCTGTGCGGCTTCCCCAAGACCGCGTTCGACATTCACCGCGCGCATTGGGTGGACGACGCGCCCGTCGTGGCGATCGCACCGCACTGGACCTGGCCGGGGCGTGAAGGCCAGCCGATCAAGGTCTTCGTCAGCAGCAATGCCGAAATCGTCGCGCTGCGGCTGAACGGGCGCGAACTGGGTGTGCAGAAGGTTGAGCGCATCATGGGCAACGAGTGGAGCGTGCCCTATGCCCCCGGCCGGATCGAAGCGGTGGCGATGCGCGGCGGCAAGGTGGTCGGGCGGGCGGTGCATGAAACCGCGGGCAAGCCGGTGGCGCTGCGGCTGACTGCGGCGCGCACCGCGATGGCGGGCGACGATGAAGACGCGCAGCCGATCACGATCAGCGCCGTCGACGCGCAGGGGCGGCACGTGCCGACGGCCAATCTGATGACGCGCTTCACCGTGAGCGGGGCGACGATCCTGGGCGTCGGCAATGGCGATCCCAACAGCCATGAGCCCGAGCAGGTCGAGCCCGGCGCGGGCTCGCGCTCGTTGTTCAACGGTCTGGCGCAGCTGATCGTGCGCGCAGGCACGGGTCGCGGCAGCATCACCGTGCGGGCTACGGCGCAGGGCCTGAAGTCGGCGGCGCTGACGATCGCCCGGGCGGACATCGCGCCGCGTACGCAGGTGGCGGTGGTGCCGCAATTGCAGGCGGTGACCGATTGGCGGCGCTCGGCGCGCTTTGCCGAGCAGCCCGCGGCGTCGCTTGCGCCTGCTGATGGCGACAATAACAGCTGGGACTTCGTGAAAAGCGGCACCGCGACGCCCGCCGATGCGCAGCCGGGCTGGCGGGTCTATCGCACCCGCGTCAGGCCGTGGAAGCGGGTGGCCGCGCAGGGCGGTACGATCGCGTTCGAGGTGGTTGGCGGGCGCGCGGAGCTTTGGGTCGACGGGCGCAAGCTGGCGACCAAGCGCGACGCGGCGCCGGGGCCATTGAAGGCGGCGCTGGCGGCGGGGCAGGGGGTGCGCACGGTCGTGCTGCTGGTGGATGCGTCGGTGGGGGCGCGCTCGGGGTTACTAGGGGCAGTTTCGATCGAGCCGTAGAGCTTGGGGGTTGAAGTGGTTCCCCGGCGAAGGCCGGGGCCCAGCTGCAAGCCGCTCGAGGAAGCGTCGAACGCCACCGAAGGGACGCCGAAGCTGAGCCCCGGCCTTCGCCGGGGAACTGGTGATTACCTGGGTCCTGCCGTTAGCGCGCCAGCAGCGTTTCGGCTGCGCCTGGGGCGAGCAGCAAGTGGACCAGTCCTTCGCCTGGGCGCGCGACCGAGCGTACGCCGAGCGCTGCGAGTGCGCTGTCCTGGGCGTTGCCGACCTCATTCAGCTCCACCCGCACCCGCGAACCGTGGACGGTTACGCCGCAGACATTGTCCGCCCCGCCCAGTGCCGCCAGCGCGGCAGGGGTGAGCACTGCGCCCGATGGCGAAGGCGGGGCCGGTGCCGCTGCCAGCTGCCCGCCACCCAGCGCCAGCGCGTCGCGGATCTCGACCGCCACGGAGTCGGCGATGGGGCCGAGCACCACTTGCAGCGCGTGGGCCGAGGGCTTGATGATCCCGCGCGCGCCAAGTGCCTTCAACGCGGCTTCATCGACCTGTGCCTGATCGGCGACCATCAGCCGCAACCGGGTGGTGCAGGCGTTGACGCTCGTCAGGTTCGCCGCGCCGCCCAGCGCACGGGCAAAGGCCGCGCCGCGCTCGCCGGCAGTGGCCGCCGTGGCGACCGGTGCGGCCTCGGGCTCACGGCCGGGCGTTTGCAGATTGAAGCGGCGGATCACGAAGCTGAAGATGCCGTAGTAGAGCGCGAAATACACCGCGCCGACGGGGAGCAGCAGCAGCGGACGCGTCGCCTTGCCGAAGTTCAGCACATAGTCGAACAGGCCGGCCGAGAAGCCGAAGCCGAGCTTCACGCCCAGCAGGTCCATCAGCACCAACGCCGCGCCGGTCAGCACCGCATGCACGGCATAGAGCGCGGGCGCGAGGAACATGAAGCTGAACTCAATCGGCTCAGTGACGCCAGTGAGCATCGAGGTGAGCGCCAGGCTGAACAGCAGGCCGCCGACCGCCTTGCGCCGATCGGGCAGTGCCGCGCGGTACATCGCCAGGCACGCAGCGGGCAGGCCGAACATCATCACGGGAAAGAAGCCGGCCATGAACGCGCCTGCTTCGGGGTCGCCCGCGAAGAAGCGGCGCAGATCGCCGTTCGCGCCGTTGAAGTCGCCCTGCACGAACCAGAACACGTTGTTGAGGATGTGGTGGAGACCGGTGACGAGCAGCAGCCGGTTGAGCAGTCCGAACAGGAACAGTCCGAAGCCGCCCGCGCGCGCAATGCCATGGCCCATGCCATCGATGCCCGCGCTCAGATGCGAGAAGCCGAGGCCGACCAGGAGCGCAAGCGCAAGGCCCGCCACGCCGCTCACGATCGGGACGAAGCGCCGTCCGCCGAAAAAGGCGAGATATTCCGGGAGCTTGATGGTCGAGAAGCGATTGTAGAAGGTGCCGCCGACAAGCCCGGAGAGGATGCCGATCGGCACGTCCAGACGGGAGATGGCCTTGGCCTTCCAGGCGGCGACGGTCACGTCGAGGGCGGGGCCAGTGAGACCCCCGCCGATATCGGCGGGCACGCTCATCAGCACCTTGGCGGACTCGGTCGCGACCAGGAAGCATACGATGCCGGCGAGCGGCGCCGCGCCATTGCCGTCTTTGGCATAGCCGGTGGCGACGCCGATCGCGAACAACAGGCCCAGATGCGAGAAAAGCGCGTCGCCCGCGGCGCTCAAGAAAGCGATGTCGAGCAGGTCGGGCTGGCCCAGGCGCAGCAACAGGCCGGCGACAGGCAGCACCGCGATCGGCAGCATCAGCGCACGGCCGAGCGGCTGAAGCAGTTCCAGGATCGACTTCATGCAGTGAACTCCCGGGCGAGCTTACGGACATCGGCGGCGGTGGCGCAGGCAAGCGCGGCAACGGCAAGCGCGCGTGTGTCCTCGAAGGTCAGGCTGGACACCAGTGCCTTGATCTCCGGCACGATGGCCGGGGTGGCGGAAAGCTCGGTTACGCCCAGCCCGATCAGGATCGGTACGGCCAGCGGATCGGAAGCAAGCCCGCCGCACACGCCGGTCCAGCGGCCATGACGGTTGGCGCCGCGCGCGGTTTCACCGATCATCCGCAGAACGGCGGGATGCAGCCCGTCTATGGCGCCGGCCACCGCCGCGTTGCCGCGATCCATGGCCAGGGCATATTGGGTGAGGTCGTTGGTGCCGATCGACAGGAAATCGGCCTCTGCTGCCAGCAAGTCGGCGGTCACCGCCGCTGCGGGCGTCTCCACCATGACGCCTAGTTCCACGATGTCGGTGATGCCCATTTCGGCACGGAGGCGGTCGAGCACTGTGCGCACCCGACGCAGTTCGTCCACGCACGCGACCATCGGCACCATGATGCGGCATTGCCCGATCGGCTGGACCTTCAGGATCGCGCGGATCTGGTCTTCGAGCAGTTGCGGATGGGCGAAGCCGACGCGGATGCCGCGAAGGCCCAGCGCCGGGTTTTCCTCGGTCGGGATCGGCAGATAGGGCGCAGGCTTGTCGCCGCCGATGTCGAGCAGCCGGACGATCAGCGGCCGCCCTGCGAGCACATCGGCAATCGCCTGGTAATCGGCCGCCTGTTCGTCGACGCTGGGCGCGGTGTCGCGATCGAGGAACAGGAACTCGGTGCGCAGCAGGCCCGAACCTTCGGCGCCGTTGGCGACCGCGAGCTCGGCATCGGCGCGCGAACCGAGATTGGCGAAGACTTCGATCCGCGTGCCATCGGCCATGTGGCAGGTCTTGTCGGCTGCGGCTTGGGCCGCCGCGCGGCGCGCCGCACGCTCGGCCACGGTTTGCTGCGCCGCGTCCAGCGCCTTGGCATCGGGCGCGACATGCAGCTGGGCAGCGCCGGCATCGAGAATGAGCGCGGTGCCTTCCTCGATCTGGCCGAGCACTGGGCCGAGCGCCACCAGCGTGGGTAGGCCCATGCTCGCGGCGAGGATTGCGACGTGCGAGGTCGGGCCGCCGCGCTCGACGCAGATGCCGACGACATTGGCTGGATCCAGCGCCATCAACTGCGAGGGAAGCAGGTCTTGGGCAAGGAGGATCGTCTGCGGTGGCAGGGCAAGCGGCGCCTCTTCGCGGCCTGCCAGGATCAACAGAATGCGACGCTCCAGGTCGAGCAGATCGTCAGCGCGCTCGGCCAGGCGTGCGTCACCCGAGGCTCGCAATGCCTCTGCCTGCGGGCGGATCGCTTCGCGCCAGCCATGGCCGGCACTCGCCCCGCCCCGGATCGCCGCTGCCGCCGCGCCGAGCAGGCCCGCATCGTCGAGCATCGCGCGGTGCGCCTCCACGATCGCGCGCTGCGGACCATGGGCGTGCTGCACTTCACGCTCCAGGCGCGCCGCGAGGGTGGAGCGTGCAGCGTCGAGGCGCGCCTGTTCCTCCTCCACGCTGGTGGCGGCGGGATCGACCTCGATCTCGGCGAGCTTGAAGCGGCGGGCATGGCCGACCGACAGGCCAGGCGCGGCGGTGACGCCGGGCAGCTTGCCGTCGGTGGGAAGCGCGGTGAGCGCCTGCTTTGCGGTGAGCGTCGTGACGGGGGCGGGCGCATGCCCCTTTTCGCCCATGCCGCTTTCGATCAGCGCGGCCAGCGTGGCGACCGCGTCCTCGGCCTGTTCTCCCTGCGCCGAGAGCGTGATCTCATCGCCGAAGCGGATGCCGAGCGCCAGCAACCCTACCGGGCTGCGCACGCTGGCGGTCTGGCTAGCCTTGGCGATGCTGACTTCCGCGCGGTAGCAGGTGACTGCGTCGCGGATGCGGGCGGCGGGGCGGGCGTGGATGCCGTGGACCAGCGGCACGACCACGCTGCGCTCCACGGTCTCGCCGGTACTCGGCTCGCGTGCCGTTTCCGCGACGGCGCGCGGTTCAAGGGTGAAGATCGCCTCGCCCGGCACGACCAGGCCGTCGTCACGGGTGCGCGCCAGCGTGTAGCCGGGCGTTTCGAGCAGCACGACCGGCGTCACGGCGGAAGGCGCGCCGCACACCACCGCGTCCAGGTCGAAGCGGATCAGCGGGTCGCCCTTGCGCACGCGGTCGCCCACCTGGACGCAGGGACCAAAGCCCTGGCCATTCATCGCCACGGTATCCAGCCCGATATGCATCAGGATCTCGGCGCCTTCGCCCGCGAGGATCGTGATCGCGTGGCCGCTCGGTTGGAGCACGGTCACTTCGCCGTCGCACGGCGCGTACAGGCAATCGCCGGTGGGGTCGATCGCCACGCCGTCGCCCAGCATGCGCTGCGCAAAGACGGGGTCGGACACTTCCTCCAGCCCCGAAAGCCAGCCGGCAAGCGGGGCGCCGATGGCGATGCTCGCCCCGGCAACGTCGTCGGAATGGGTCGGCGATGTCGTGCTCAGGGCGGGTCTCCCGGCGGGTGTCAGGCGGTACGGGTGCCGGCGATCCAGGTGCCGGCGGGCTGAAGGTCACGCGTTAACTGGACCCAGTCGGCGACAAGGCCAGGCGCAAGCGCACCGCGCTCGTTGCTCAGGCCCAGAAAGGCGGCGGGGCTGGCGGCGGCCATCGTCGCGGCGTCGGCGTGCGACAGACCGATGCGGGTCACCGCGTTGCGGAATGCACCCGCCATATCGAGCGAGGACCCGGCAAGCGTGCCGTCCTCGCCCACGCAGCGTCCGCCTTCGACACGGATCCGCCGGCCATGCAGGTCGAACTCTGTCATCTCGGCCCCGACACAGGGCATCGCGTCCGTCACCAGCAGGAAACGGTCGAGCGGCCGTGCGCGCACCGCGATCCGCACCGCCGCGTCATGGACATGGAAGCCGTCCAGGATCAGTCCGCAATAGACTTCCTGGTTTTCGATGGCCGCGCCCACCACGCCGGGCGCGCGGTGCAGCAGCGGCGACATGGCGTTGAACAGATGGGTGACCCCGGTCATGCCTGCGTCGATTGCGGCAGTGACGGTGTCGTACGCCGCGTCGCTGTGCCCGATGCTCAGGATCACGCCTGTCGCATGCAGGCGGCGAATGTCATCGACTGAAACCCGCTCAGGTGCCAGGGTCAGCATCACCTTGCCACGGCGGGGCTTGGTGAGCAGCGCCATCAGCGCGTCATCCAGGCCGCGGAACTTGGCGGGGTCGTGAATACCCTTGCGGCTGGTGTTGATGACCGGCCCCTCGATGTGCACGCCGATGCAACCGGGCACGCCGGCTTCGATCGCCGCGTCGGTCGCATCGAGCGCGCGTTCGATGGCCTCGGGAGTATCGCTGATCAGCGTGGGCAGGAAGCCGGTGGTGCCGAACGGCGCGTGCGCGCGGCCGATCGCGGCGATCCCCTCGACGCTCAGCGCATCGTTGAACAGCACGCCGCCGCCGCCATTGACTTGCGTGTCGATGAAGCCGGGGACCAGCCAGCCGCCGTCGAGGTCGATGGTCTCGGACGCGTGCGCATCGGCGACCAGCGCGACGATCAGCCCGCCCTCGACGTCGAGGGTCGCGCTGTCGAGGACACCGGCGGGCGTGACGATATGCCCGTTCAGGAAGCGGATCGCGCTCATCGCGTCTCGGTCACTTTCTTCAGGTACAGCGGCCGGTCGGGATCATGCCCGCGTGCGAGCGAAAGCGCATTGGCCATGTGGTAGAAGCTCTGGACCATCAGGATCGGCTCGATCGCGGGATGGGCGGCAAGGGCGGGCAGGGTACCGGCGCCTCGGGCATCCGCCAGGCACACCCGCGCATTGCGGTCCGTGAACTCGGCCGCAGCCTCGCGCACGCTGTCGCCGGCCGCGTCGGAGGTCGCGAAGCCCAGCACCGGAAAGCCGGAGCCGACGATCGCCATCGGCCCGTGACGCACTTCGGCCGCGCTGAATGCCTCGGCGTGGAGCCCGCAGGTCTCCTTGAACTTGAGCGCCGCTTCCTGGGCGATGCCGAAGCTGTAGCCGCGCCCGATCACGAACAGGTTGGTGGCGTCGCGCAGTGTCTCCACCGCCGGGGTCCAATCCAATTCGCAGGCGCGCTCCAATTGGTCGGGCAGGGTGGCGAGCGCGCTCGCCAGGCCATCGTCCTCCGCCCATTCGGCGACCAGGGCCACGAACGCGACCAGCGAAGCGATGTAGGACTTGGTGGCCGCGACCGAGCGTTCGGGACCAGCCTTGAGCCCGATGC
Organism: Sphingomonas sp. IC-56; assembly: GCF_021043375.1. Classification (GTDB taxonomy): domain Bacteria; phylum Pseudomonadota; class Alphaproteobacteria; order Sphingomonadales; family Sphingomonadaceae; genus Sphingomonas. The sequence continues at coordinate 385,800 of NZ_JAJNDV010000001.1, read as the reverse complement.
AGGTGTCGGCCAGGGCGGCAAGGGGCGATTCCTCGTCGTTGACGAAAGCCACCACATGCGCGCCGGCGGCCTGATGCGCCTTTACCGTGGCCAGCAGGTCCGGGCTGCGGCCGCTCTGCGAAATGGCGATGCAGAGCGCGCTGCCGGGCGCCACGGGAGCTGCGAACACCGAGGCGGTGGAGGGCGCCGCGGACGCGACCGGGATGCCGATCAAGGTCTCGATCAGGTACTTGCCATAGCTGGCGGCGTGATCCGACGAGCCGCGCGCGCAGGTGACGATGCGTGCCGGCGGTTCGGCGCGCAGCCTGGCGCCAAGCGCCTTCAGCGCGGCGCCATTTGCCTGCACCAGCGCTCGCGTCACCCCTGCCGCTTGCGCCGCTTCGCTTTTCATCAGCGTCGCACCTTGTGCGATCACCTGCTGCTCAGCCCCCATTGCCCCGTTCTTTCGTTACGTCGAGTGCAGGGGTTAAGTTATATATTGGTACTGTTCAAGGTCCTACGCGCGCCTAACCATCGCCTTCAGCGCAGACACCTTTGCCGGGTCGGTCTGCAAGGCCGCGCCGTTTTGGAAGCCAAAGCGCTGTTCCGCCTCGCTCGCTTCGCCCAAGGGGCTGCGGCACGAGGCGTGCACTTCCTGGGCCCCGGTGCGCAGGATCGCCGCGACATTGGACGTGTCGATCCCGCTGCCCGGCAGGATGATGATGCGCCCGTCCGCCCGCGCCACCAGCGCGGCAAGCGTGTCGAGCGCATCGGCGGCGCGGGGCTGTCCGCCCGAGGTGAGAATCCGGTCGAAGCCAAGGTGCACCGCGGTTTCCAGCGCCTCGAACAGGTCGGGGCACAGGTCGAACGCGCGGTGCAGGGTCAGCGAAAGCGGCCGCCCGCGCGCCTGGCCCGCCGCACGTGCATGCGCCACCCAGCCGGCGAGCATGTCGGCATCCAGTCGTCCGGAGGCATCGCTGGCGCCGATCACCACTCCGGCAAGCCCGGCCTCGGCGGCAGTGGTGATGTCCTGCGCCACCAGCGCCGCGTCGCCGGCCCCGTAGCGGAAGTTCCCATCGCGCGGCCGCGCCAGCAGGTGCGTGGCGATCGGCGCGCTCGCCGCCTGCCGGATCAAGGAAAGGGGCGGGGTCAGCCCGCCCACCGCGAGCGCCGCGCACAATTCGATGCGGTCCGCACCCCCGGCCACCGCCGCGCCGATCCCGGCGACGCTTTCAACGCACACTTCGAGCATCCGCATTCCCGAACCAGCCCCGCGCCCAATCCGGCGCGCCGGCTATGTGCCATCCGCTGCCGCAAAAGGCGACTCGCGTGGCAGGGTCAGCCTCGCGCGGATCACGCCGCCAGCGCGTCGATCCGCTGGTCGATGATGCTGGAGATGCAGCGGTACAGCGGCTCGACCTTCATGTCGGGATCCACCCCGCGGCGCATCTTGATGCCCATGCCCATGGTCAGGATCAGGTCGATCAGCGACTCGCGATCCTCCGACCGGTCGGAGGATTGGGACGCGATGGCACGCAGGGCGGCAGACAGGTTTTTGCGGATGCGAAGGTTGATGGAAAGATTGAGCTCGGCGATGCGCGGGCTGCGGCCGGCTTCGGCGATGATCTCGCCCATCAGCCGGCATTCCCCGGCGGACTTGTCGCTCTGGAGAAAGCGCTCCATCCAGGTCCGCACCGCGGGAAGGTCGCCCGCGGCGACGGCGTCGGCCAGCATGTCCTCGTCCAGCCATTCGGCCACGTCACGCTCGCAGATCGCGGCGATGATGTCGTCCTTGCTGGCGAAATCGCGATAGATCTGGCCGACCTTGATGCCCGACGCACCGGCGATCTGGGCCATGCCGGTCTGGTGAAAACCGTGCTCGATGAACAATGCGCGTGCGGTTTCCAGAAGATGCGCGCGACGCAGTTCCGCTCGGTTAGGTTTCACCAATTCTATGTTCATGTTCGATCCAGACGCGGTTGCCAACACGGCAGCCTCTCAATATATGCCGCGCCTAATATGTGTGTGAACGCTCACACACAACTTCTATCTCTCGGTGATTGCATGAAAAAACTGACGGCGGCACTCGGCGTGGCACTGATTCTCGGCGGTTGCGGTGGCGGTGGCGATGCTGCGGAGCAGCAAAAAGCCGCCGCAGCGGCGGCAGGCCCGCCCCAGGTAGGCTTCGTCGCCGTGCGCGAGGAGCCGGTGACGCTCAGCACCGAACTGCCGGGCCGCACCGCCGCGTACGAGACCTCCGAGGTCCGTCCGCAGGTGAACGGCATCATCCTCGCCCGCCTGTTCGAGGAAGGCGACATGGTCCGCGCCGGCCAGCCGCTCTACCGCATCGATCCCGCCCCCTATCAGGCCCAGGTCGCCAGCGCCCAGGCGGCGCTTGCCCGCTCGCGTGCAGCGATCGCCTCCACTGCCGCGCTGTCGCGCCGCTATAATGAGCTGGTTCGCATCAACGCGATCTCGCGCCAGGAAGCCGAAAACGCCGTCACCGGGGCGCAGCAGGCCCGCGCCGATGTAGCCGCCCAGCAGGCGGCGCTCCGCACCGCGCAGATCGACCTAGCGCGCACCACCATCCGCGCACCCATTTCGGGGCGGATTGGACGCTCGACCTTCACCACCGGCGCGCTGGTCTCCGCTTCGCAGACCGAGCCGCTGACCACCATTCAGCGCCTCGACCCGATCTTTGTCGACATCCAGCAGTCCAGCGCCGAGGTGCTCAACCTGCGCCAGCAGCTGATGCAGGGCGAACTGAGCCGTGGCAGCGGCGCCGCCCGCGTGCGGCTGAAGCTGGAAAACGGCTCGGTATATCCGAGCGAAGGCACGCTGAAGTTCACCGACGTGACGGTTGACCCGACCACGGGCAGCCAGGTCATCCGCGCGGTGTTCTCCAACCCGCGCGGCCTGTTGCTGCCGGGCATGTTCGCACGCGCCGAGATGATCGAGGGCACCAAGGCCGGTGGCATCCTGGTGCCGCAGCGCGCCGTCACCCGCGATGAAAAGGGTGGGGCGGTCGTCATGATCATCGGCGCCGATGGCAAGCTGACGCCGCGCCCGATCACCACGGCGCGCACGGTTGGTCAGAACTGGCTGGTCACCGCTGGCCTGAAGACCGGCGACAAGGTCGTGGTCGAAGGCGCGCAGAACCTGCAGCCCGGCACCCCGGTCAAGGGCGTGCCCTATCAGCAAAATCAGCAGCAGGCGGCACCCGGGCAGCAGCCTGCGGCCGCAGGCCAGGCGCAGGCGAAGTAATCCGCAATGGCCCGTTATTTTATCGACAGACCCATCTTTGCATGGGTCATCGCCATCATCCTGATGCTGGCCGGCGTGCTTGCGATCCGTTCGCTGCCGATCGCCCAGTTTCCTGAAATCGCGCCGCCTGCCGTCACCGTCACTGCCACCTATCCGGGTGCCGATGCCGAGACGCTGGAACGCACCACCACCCAGATCATCGAGCAGCAGCTGCGCGGCATCGACAATCTGCGCTATTTCTCGTCCTCGTCCTCGTCGGCGGGCAACGTCACCATCACCTTGACCTTTGAACAGGGCACCGACCCCGACATCGCGCAGGTCCAGGTGCAGAACAAGCTGCAGGCGGCGACGTCGCTGCTGCCGCAAGAGGTTCAGCGTCAGGGCGTTCAGGTGGCCAAGTCCGCCGCCAGCTTCCTGCTGATCGTCGGCTTGTATTCCGAAAACGGCGCGCACTCGAATGTCGACTTGTCCGACATGGTCGTGTCGCGGCTCCAGGACCCGATCAGCCGCATCAACGGCGTGGGCGAGCTCCAGGTGTTCGGCGGCCAATATGCGATGCGTATCTGGATCGATCCGATCAAGATGCAGAGCTATGGCGTCGCCATTGCCGACGTGACCGCGGCTGTTCAGGCACAGAACGCGCAGGTCTCGGCGGGCCAGATCGGCGCGCTGCCGGCGTCCAAGGACCAGGAACTCAACGCCACCGTCTCGGTCCAGTCGCGTCTCCAGACGCCCGAGCAGTTCGGCAATATCCGCCTGAAGACCAACACCAACGGCGCGATCGTGCGGCTGCGCGACGTGGCCCGCGTGGAGCTTGGCGCGGAGTCCTATGGCTTCGGCGTGAAGTATAACGGCAAGCCGGCTTCCGGTTTCGGCGTCCGCCTGGCCGCCGGCCAGAACGCACTCACCACCGTCGAGGCGGTGAAGGCGCAGGTCGAGGCGATCTCCAAGAACTTCCCGTCCGACGTGAAGGTCATCTACCCCTACGACTCCACGCCGTTCGTGCGTCTGTCGGTGGAGCAGGTGATCCACACGCTGATCGAAGCTGTGGTGCTCGTCTTCCTCGTCATGTTCCTGTTCCTTCAGAACTGGCGCGCGACGCTGATCCCGACCATCGCCGTTCCGGTGGTGCTGCTTGGCACCTTCGCGGTGATGGCGGTCGCCGGCTATTCGATCAACACGCTCACCCTGTTCGGCATGGTGCTGGCGATCGGCTTGCTCGTCGATGACGCGATCGTCGTCGTGGAGAATGTCGAACGTCTGATCCAGACCGAGGGGCTGAGCCCCAAGGAAGCCGCGCGTCAGTCGATGGACGAGATCAGCGGCGCGCTGATCGGCATCGGCCTGGTGCTTTCGGCGGTGTTCCTGCCGATGGCGTTTTTCGGCGGGTCGACCGGCGTGATCTATCGCCAGTTCTCGATCACTATCGTCTCGGCCATGGTGCTCTCGGTGCTGGTCGCGTTGATCCTGACGCCGGCGCTTTGCGCCACCATCCTGAAGCCGCACGATCCGCACAAGCATGAGCGTACCGGCTTCTTCGCGCCCGTGTTGCGCCTGCTCGACCGGTTCTTCGCCTGGTTCAACGATCGCTTCGATCGCGGCACCGACAAGTATCAGGGCAGCGTGAAGCGCGTGTCGCGCAACTGGAAGCGTTCGGCGCTGGTCTATCTGCTGATCGTCGGGCTGATGGGCTTCCTGTTCATCCGCTCGCCGGGCGGCTTCCTGCCGGAAGAAGACCAGGGTACGGTCATTGCGCTGACCCAGGGGCCGTCGGGCGCCACCATTCCGCGCACCGAACGAGCGCTGGCCATGGTCCGCGACCACTTCCTCGCCGAAAAGGCCGTGCAGGGCGTCTTCACCGTCAGCGGCTTCTCGTTCGCGGGGCAGGGCCAGAATGCCGGTCTCGCCTTCGTCAACCTGAAGCCCTGGGAAGACCGCGAGGGCGCCGAGAACAAGGCGCAGGCAATCGCCGGACGCGCCATGGGCCCGTTCTCGCAGTACAAGGACGCGATGATTTTCGCGCTGGTGCCGCCGGCAGTGCAGGAACTCGGCAACGCCACGGGCTTCGACCTGTGGCTGGTCGACCAGACCGGCGCCGGGCATGACAAGCTGCTCCAGACCCGCAACATGATGCTGGGCATGGCGATGCAGGACAAGCGCGTGGCGCAGGTGCGTCCGCTCAGCCTGGACGACGCGCCGCAGCTCAAGGTGGACATCGACCAGGACAAGGCGAGCGCGCTCGGCCTGGATCTGGGCACGATCAACACTGCGATCTCGACCGCGTGGGGTAGTTCCTATGTGAACGACTTCATCGACCGTGGCCGTGTGAAGCGCGTCTTCCTCCAGGCCGACGAGCCCTATCGCGCGTCGCCTGAGGATCTCGCCAACTTCTACATCCGCGGCGCGAACGGGGCGATGGCACCGTTCAGCTCCTTTGCCACCATCAACTGGGTAAAGGCGCCGGTTCAGCTCACCCGCTACAACGGCCAGCCGGCCATGCAGCTTCAGGGTGCGCCTGCGCCAGGCGTTTCCACCGGCGACGCGATGGCGGCGATGGCGGAACTGCACAGCAAGCTTCCGCCCGGCACTGGCCTCGAATGGACTGGCCTGTCGTACGAAGAACAGCTTTCGGGTGGTCAGGCGCCTGCGCTCTACGCGCTGTCCTTGCTGATCGTGTTCCTCTGCCTTGCCGCGCTTTATGAAAGCTGGTCGGTGCCGATCGCGGTCATCCTGGTGGTGCCGCTCGGCGTGGTCGGTGCGCTGCTTGCGGCGCGCTTCACCGGGCTGAACAACGACATCTATCTGCAGGTCGGCCTGATCACCACGATCGGCGTGTCGGCCAAGAACGCGATCCTGATCGTCGAGTTCGCCGAGGAGCGGGTCCGCGACGGCATGAACGCGTTCGATGCGGCGGTGGAAGCAGCCAAGCTTCGCCTCCGCCCGATCCTGATGACGTCGCTGGCGTTCATCTTCGGCGTGCTGCCGCTGGCGGTCTCCACCGGCGCAGGTGCCGGCGGTCAGAACGCGATCGGCCGCGCCGTGGTGGGCGGCATGTTCTCCGCGACCGTGCTGGCGATCTTCTTTGTGCCGATGTTCTTCGTGGTGATCAGCCGCTTGTTCGGCCACGGCCAGGGCGACACCCAGCATCCCAGCGCCGCGACCGACGTGGCGCCCGACGCTGGCAACAAATCCTCCGATGGCGGCACCGCGCCGCAGGGAGCCTGAATACCATGACGAAACCGCTTCTCGCGCTCCTGGCGAGCGCGACCATCCTGTCGGGCTGCAACCTCGCGCCCAAATATGTCCGTCCCGAAGGGGCAGTGCCGACCGCGCTGCCTGAGGGCGGCATCTACCCCAGCGCCGCTACCGACGCGCCGGACGTGTCGGCCATCGGCTGGCGGGACTTCTTCCTGGATCCCCGGCTTCGCCAGGTGATCGAGACGGGCCTGGCCAACAACCGCGACCTGCGCATCGCCGCGGGCAACGTGCTCCAGGCGCGTGCCCAGCTGCGCACCCAGCGCTCGGAGCTGTTCCCGACAGCCACGGTCAGCGGCGGCGCCACCTACACCAACAACTTTGGCGCCGCAGCCGGGGGTGCAGGTGCCGGGGCAGGAGCGGGCGTGGGAACCGGCGTGGGCACGGGGGCAGGGGCCAACACCGCCTCCAGCAACCTCCAGATCTATTCGCTCAACGCGGGCTTCTCCAATTACGAGCTCGACCTGTTCGGCCGCGTTCAGAACCTGACCCGCGCCGCGCAGGAACAGGTGTTCGCCAGCGAAGAGGCGCAGCGGGCCACCCGCGTCAGCCTGATCGCGGAGACCGCCAATGCCTGGCTCCAGATGGCCGCCGACCAGGAACAGCTTCGCCTGTCGCGCGAAACGCTGAAGGCGTTCGAGGAAACATTGCGCCTCACCAGCGCCCAGTTCCGCATCGGCGTCGGGTCGGAACTGGAAGTCCGCCAGGCCGAGACCAACTTCCAGGCCGCGCGCAACGACATCGCCGCGCTGGAGGTCCGCATTGCGCAGGACCAGAACGCGCTGAACCTGCTCGCCGGCACCACCGTTCCCGCCACGCTGCTGCCCACCGGCTTCGGCGCGGAGCCGGTCACCCGTGACGCGCTGCCCGGTAACCTGTCGTCACAGGTGCTGCTGCGCCGTCCCGACGTGCTGCGCGCCGAGCATCAGCTGATCGCGGAGAGCGCCAATATCGGCGCGGCGCGTGCGGCCTTCTTCCCGACCATCTCGCTCACCGGGCTGGTCGGCACGATCAGCACTGCGCTGTCGGGCCTGTTCGGCGGTGGCAGCTTCACCTACCAGGCCGGCCCTTCGATCGGTTTGCCGATCTTCGACGGAGGTCGCCGCTCGGGCAATCTCGAATTCGCCCGCGCCTCGCAGCAGGTGGCCGTCTCCACCTATGAGCGCACCATTCAGGTCGCCTTCCGCGAAGTCGCCGACGCGCTCGCCCAGCGCGGCCGCATCGGCGAGCAGGTCAGCGCCCAGTCGCAGCGCGCCAGCGCGGCGCAAGTCGCGGCGCGCCTGTCCGACGCCCGCTTCCGCGCGGGCGTGGACTCGTTCCTCAACACGCTGGACGCGCAGCGCACGGCCTATGCCGCGCAACAGCAGCTGGTCACCACACGGCTAACCCAGGCCAGCAACCTGGTCGAGCTGTACCGGTCGCTGGGCGGCGGGTTGAACTAAGCGCTTAAACTCCCCTCCCTGCATGCAGGGAGGGGATAATGAAGTTACTGCGCCGCCACCGGCTCCCAGCCCAATCCCAGCGCCTTCTGCAACGCCACGTAATCCGCGGTCAGCGCCGCGGTCGCCTGCGCCAGGTTCTGCTCGGCCGACACCCGCTGCCGCTCGGCATCCAGCGCGTCGATCAGCCGCGCCGTGCCCGCGCGATAGCGCTGCTGGGTCAATTCCGCCGCGCGCACCGCTGAGGCCCGCACCCGCACCAGGCTCGCCACCGTCTGGCGCCGATGGCCGAAGCGCGACAGCGAATCCTCGGCGTCCTGCAACGCACGCAGCACCGCCCCGCGATACTGCGCCTCGGCTTCATCGCGCGCGCCCTGTGCCTGCTCGACGCGGCCACGCGCACGGCCGAAATCCAGAAAGCTCCATTGCAGCCGCGGCATCGCCAGCGCGGCGAGGTTGTCCAGATCGACCAACGCCTCGGGCGAGGTGCCACCCAGACCCAGCATCCCCATCAGGCTCAGCCGCGGAAAGCGAGACGCTTCCGCCACGCCGATCCGCGCCGTGTAGGCCGCAAGCTGGCGCTCCGCCGCGCGGATGTCGGGCCGGCGCTGGAGCAGGCTCGTGGGATCGCCGACCGCCACTTGCGCAGGCGGCAACAGCGCCGGGCCAGGCGTGGCAAGCGTCGCATCCAGCGCACCGGGCTCTACGCCCGTCAGCACCGCGAGCGCGTTCATATAGGCTTCGATCTCGGCTGCGAGCGGCACCTGTTCGGCCTCGGTCGACTCGACCTGCGTGCGCACCCGCTCGACTTCGAGTGCCGAGGCTGTGCCCTTCGCCGCGCGCTGCTGCGTCAGCTCGAGCATCTGCCGCTGGAGCGCGCCCGATTGCCGCGCCAGCACCAGCCGCTGCTGCCGGTCGCGAAGCGCGACATAGGCATTGGCGATGTCGGCGGTCAGCTGCACCTGCGCATCGGCGACATTGGCTTCCGCCGCCTGCACGTTCGCGCGGGTGGCTTCCACCGTGCGGCGCTGGCCGCCGAACAGGTCGATCTCCCAACTCGCGTCCAGGCCGGCGTTGAAGAAGTCGAGCGAGCCGAACTCGGGCGTTTCCGCCGCTGCACCGCCGGCACCCGCACCCGCACCCGCACCCGTGTCATCGCCACCACCGGTCAGGCTCCCCAGATCGACACCGGGCAGTTCGGCATGGACATACATGCCCGACGCGCCCGCCTGCGGAAGGCGGTTGGCCCGCTCCAGCCGCAACGCGCCGCGCGCCTGGCGCAACCGCGCCTGCGCCACTGCGACGCTCGGATTGGCGGCGAGTGCGCGCGTCTCCAGCATGTCCAGCGTCGAATCGTTCAGCGTCGTCCACCACCGCGCGGCCTGGGGGGCGGCAGTAAGTGCGGCATCGCCGCCGCGCACGAACTTGGTGGGCGTTTGCCCGGCGGAGCCCACCGCTGGCGGTCCCGCATAATCGGGGCCGACCGTGCAGGCGCCCAGCAGCACCAGCGAGAACAGGGGAAGGGAAGCAAGTCTACGCATCGCAATTGCCTCAATGCATGGCGACAGGGCCGCCGCTGGGAAGCGGGCGGAGGAACAGGACGAGCGGGGTGACGCACAATATGCCCACCGCCAGCAGCCAGAACATGTCGTTATACGTCATCACCAGCGCTTCTCGGGAGATCATGCCGCCGATGTTGCGCAGCGCGGCGGCCTGGCCACGCACGGACTGCGCCATGCCGGCGACATAGTCCTGCACCGCGATCGAATTGGCGGCCATCGACTCCTCGATCCGGCGCGCGTGGAAGTAACTGCGCTGCTCCTGCACGGTGGCGAGCAGCGCCAGCCCGACTGACCCGCCGATGTTACGCGCCGCGTTGAACAGCCCGGCCGCATCGCCGGCCTGCTCAGGCGGCACCGATCGGATCGCCGCCTGGTTGAGGAAGAGCATCACGAAGATCTGGCCGACGCCGCGCAATAGCTGGGAATCGGTAAAGGCGCTGCCGGTCGACTCCGCGGTCAGGGTGGTATCCAGATAGCAGCTGAGCGCCATCACCAGCAGGCCAAAGGCCACGGCAATGCGAATGTCGATGTACCGCATCAACAGCGGCGTGAACGCCATCAGCACCAGGCTGGGTATCCCCGCCAGCAGCACGACATAGCCGGCCTGCAGCGCGTTATAATCCGCGATGATCGCGACGAACTGCGGGATGACGTAGGAGGTGCCGTACAGCACCATGCCCAGCACCACCGCCATCACGGCGACGCTGCCGAACTGGCGGTCGAGCAGCAGCTTCAACCGGATCACCGGCCTGCGCGCCAGGAACTGCCCGGCAAACAGCAGCGCGAAGCCCAATATGGTCACGGCGCTAAGCTGAAGGATCAGCTCGCTTTCGAACCATTGCTCGCGCTGGCCTTCTTCCAGCACCACGGTCAGCCCGCCCAGGCCCAGCGCCAGACCGGCTATGCCCAGCCAGTCGGCTTGCCGGATCTCGGACAGCCGAGCCTTTTCATGGGGCAGCGCGACCAGCAGCAGCGTGATCAGCACCGCGCTGACCGGCACGTTGAGGAAAAAGGCATAATGCCAGCTGATATTTTCGGTCAGCCAGCCGCCGATCAGCGGCCCCAGCACCGGCCCCAGGATCGCGGTGACGCCGAACATCGCGGTCCCGATCGGCTGTTGGTGCGGGGGCAGGCGCGTGGCGATGATCGTCATCGCGGTGGGAATCAGCGCGCCGCCGCTAATGCCCTGGCCGACGCGGCCGATGATCATCATGGTCAGGTTGGTCGACAAACCGCACATGACCGAAAACGCCGTGAACAGCGTGGTGGCGATCAACAAAAAGGTACGCAGCCCCAGCATCCGCTCCAGCCAGGCCGACAGCGGAATGATGATGATCTCTGCGACCAGATAGCTAGTGGCGATCCAGGTGCCCTCGGTGCCGCTCGCGCCGATCTCGCCCTGGATCGTGGGCAGGGAGGAATTGACGATGGAAATGTCGAGCGTCGCCATCAGCGCGCCAAGGCTGCCCGCAGCCACGGCGAGCCAGGCGCCCAGATCGGCATTCTGTACCTGAGCCCGGCCAGCAGGCTTGCCGACCGCGGCGGGATCGGCCGAGGTCGTGCCTGCGCTCACTTTCCTCGTGCCTCGTTATGCGCCTTCTGCTCGCGTTCAATGGCCTCGCGCGCGCCCTTGGCGCTGATCGTGTCGACTTCGACTTCCACCGACATGCCCGGCAGCAACAGCTTGCGGGTTTCCGGACCCACATCCACGGCGATGCGCACCGGCACGCGCTGGACGATCTTGGTGAAATTGCCCGTCGCGTTCTGCGGCGGCAGGAGCGAGAATTGCGCACCGGTGCCCGGTGAGAAGCTCTCGACGCGGCCATGAATCTCCACGCCGTCCAGCGCGTCGACATGCACGATCACCGGCTGGCCGACTCGCATCAGGCCCAGCTGGGTCTCCTTGAAGTTGGCTTCGATATACAGCTGGTTCGGCACGATCGACATCAGCCGCACGCCTGGCTGCACCAACTGCCCCGGCTGTACCGTGCGGTCGCCGATCCGGCCATCGCTGCTCGCGCGCAGGATCGACGATCCGGCGTTGACGTTGGCCGCGGCAAGCTGTGCCTGGGCGGCACGGCCCTGCGACTGTGCCTGGGTGATCTGGGTACGCAGCGTGCCGACGCGCCGTTCCGCCGCTTCCAGACCCGCACGGGCAGTGGCGACCTGGGCCGCGGCCTGCCGCGCCTGGTCGCGCAGCTGCGCCAACCGCTCGCGGGTCTCGGCGCCGCTCGCCGCCAGGGGCGTGTAGCGGGCGACTTCGGAGCGGGCGAAGGCGAGCGTGCTCTGCGCGGCGGCAAGCTGCGCGCGCGCCTGGTCGATGGCGGCACCTTGTTCGTTGATCTGGGCGCGCACACCTTGTGCATTCGCGGCGGCGACGTCGATCTGTGCCTGGGCCTGCTGCGCCTGGGCGCGGTAATCGCGTGCGTCGATGCGCAGCAGCGGCTGACCGGCCTTCACTTGCTGGTTCTCGGCGACCAGCACCTGCTCGACATAGCCGGAGATGCGCGACGACACGATCACCGCGTCGGCCTGGATATAGGCGTCGTTGGTGCTTTGCAGATATTTGCCGCGCGTCTGGTACCGCGCGAACCACAGCCCGCCCAGCACCACAACCGCTGCAAGGATCAGCAACAGGATGATGCGTACCCGCGGGTTCTTCAGCGGCGACTTTTTCGGCGCTGCTGCATCTTCCTGGTTGCGCTGATCGTTAGGGGCTTCAGCCTCTGCGCTCGGGCGCTGATCCTGTTCGGACATCGGGCGGTGTGATCCTGGCCAAAATACGACAATGGGTCGGCTAATGCTCGCGCTTGCAGCATTGCGCAAGACCATTTATTGAGGCCCCTCATCAGCTATGACAGATCTCGACCAGCTCTCCACTGAATTCGGCAGCCTGTTCCTGCGCATGCACCGGCTGCTCGACCGGCGCATGAGTGCGTCCGGCGCTTCGCTCGCTCGCACCAAGCTGCTGATGTACGTCAATCGCCACGGTCCCGCGCGCGCTGCCGACATTGCCGAGTTGTTCACGCTTGCGCCGCGCACCGTCACCGAGGCGCTGGACGGAATGGAGCGCGACGGGCTGGTGGTGCGCGAACCCGATGCGCGCGACCGGCGGGTGAAGCGGATTTCCATCACGCCTGCGGGCAAGCGCGCGATCGAGACCACTGAGCCGATGCGCGCGAAGTTGGTGGACCTGATCTTCGGCACGCTCGACGCGCAGGAGCGCGCGCAACTCACGGGAATCGTGGAAAAGCTCTCCGAAGCGGTGGCCCGCGAAGAGGGCGGCGCGGGCGTCGGTTGCGCCGACGCGGAACGGCGCTGAGCGAATTTACTATGGATTTTCCGACATTTGCGCTTATGTACCAACAGTTATGAAACTCTCCTGCTGTCCTGGTGGCAAGGGTCGCCCGCGCGAATTCGATGTGGACGAAGCCCTTGCAGCGGCGCTCCGCGTATTCTGGAGCAAGGGCTATGAAGGCGCCTCGCTGACCGACCTGACCGAGGCGATGGGGATCACGCGACCCAGCCTGTATGCTGCCTTTGGCAACAAGGAGTCGTTGTTTCGCAAGGCGCTGGACCTCTACGAGCGTGAAAAGCTGGCCTATATGCAGCCCGCGCTTGATGCGCCCACCGCGCGCGGCGTGGCGGAACGGGTGCTGCGCGGCGCGCTCGAAATGCATGCCAGCGAAGGCGAGCCCAAGGGCTGCCTGCGCGTCATCAGCTCGGTTGCCTGCGGAGTCGAGGCGGAGTCGATCCGCGCCGAGGTAATCGCGCGGCGCCAGTCGTCCGGGCGCTTGCTTATCGAGCGTTTTCAACGCGCTAAGGACGCGGGTGAACTGCCCGAGGGCATGGATGCGGCGGGGCTCGCCTCGTACCTAATCGCGTTGGTGCAGGGCATGTCGCTTCAGGCGGGCGCGGGTGCCAGCTGCACGGAGCTTCAGGGTCTGGTGGAGACCAGCCTCGCGGTGTGGCCGACTCGCTAAACCGATCGGTACAAAAACCGATTGACGCGGTAATCGGCGGTTAATATACCGCCCGGTATGGAAGCGCGAACACCCGCTTCCGCACCACTTTCACCAACTTCCGCAGGCACCGCCAAAATGGCCTATCTCAACTTCAGCCCGCTCCAGGGCGACTCCGTCGCAGCCCCTGCGGACCTTCTCCCCAAGCCGCGCCCGAACACCGGCTTCTCCGCGCTGGAATGGCAGGTCGTCGCCATCGCTCAGAAAGACCGTCTCTCTTCGCTGCGCAACCCCAGCCGTCTCGGAACTGCGCTCGGCGTAGTGTTCGGCAGCCGCCGCGCAAACCCGCGCCTCGCCGATCCCGCACTCGAAGCACTGCGCCGTCTCGCCGTCCTCGCTTGGCATCGCGGCTACGCAATTCCCGATCGCGAAGTCCGCACCTTCCACGACGCTGGCTACACCCCCGACCAATATGACGCGCTGCTCGCCAGCATCAGCCGCGGGCGTGCCACGCAGAACCGCGCATAACGATCTAACCCCTCGCTTGCCGGCGCTGCTTTGGCTAGCAGGCCCGCATGCGTCGCCTGTTCGCCTCCGCCGTCCTGCTGCTCACCTTGACGGCATCAGTCTCCCCGCCAGCACCAGGGCTGGTGCGTGTACGAATCGTCACCTCGGAAGGACCGATCGTCGTCGCGTTGGAGGCAAGGCGCGCGCCCAAGACCACGGCGAATTTCCTGGCCTATGTCGATGACGGGCGGTTGGAAGGCACGACCATCTACCGCTCTGCCAGACGCAAGGCCGATCCCAAGTTCGGCTTCATCCAAGGCGGCATCGGCACCGATGCGCGTCGTATCCTGCCGTCGCCAGCGCTGGAGCCGACTAACAAGACGGGCGTACGCCATGTCAGCGGCGCGATTTCTATGGCGCACGGCAGCAACCCTGACTCTGCGACCGGCAATTTCTCGATCATGGTCGGCGACAATCCTGGTTTGGACGCGAAGCCGGGCTCGCGCGGCTTTGCTGCCTTTGGCCATGTTGTGGCGGGAATGGACGTCGTGAAGCGCATCCTCGCCAAGCCAACCTGTTGCGGTCGCGACGCGATGCGCGGTCAGATGATCCAGCCGCCCGTCAAGCTGATCCGCGTTGAGCGGCTGGATGGCACGGCGAAGCCGACCGGACTTCCCAAGCCCTGGGCGCTCGGCATCCGGCGACCCTAAGCAGTCGGCGGCACGCTGCGCCTGATGAAACAGAGCGGGAGCCTGCATCGCGCCACGATGGGCACGCAAAACCTGCGCAGACAATTGCGGGCTCGGCACGCCGCTTCTAGGCATCAACCATGACCCGCCTCTTTGCCGCGCTTGCGCTCGCCTGTGTCCTCACTCCAGTGCCGGCCACCGCCCAGAGTCTTCAACGCCGCGTCGAAGCGGCGCTAGCGCAGGCGCCGCAGGGCACGCGCTTCGGCATGGTGGTCGTGGACGAGAAGGGGCGCGAGATCGTCGCTCTCAATCCCGATGGGCGCTTTATACCCGCGTCGAACACCAAGCTGTTCACCACTGCGGCGGCTTATTGGACGCTGTCGGGCATGACCCAGCCCGATGCGGCCGGCGGCGCGGCGGTTCGGATGGAGGGCAAGGACGTGGTGCTGGTCGGCAATGGCGACGCGCGGCTGTCAAGCGCGCCGGATTGCGTCGCCGATTGCCTGAGCGTGCTGGCCGACGCCATCGCCCGGCGGACGCGAGCGGTACGCAACATCATCGGCGACGACACGGCCTTTCCGGACCAGCGCTGGAGCCCGGGAAGGAGCTGGAACAACATTCCAGGGTGGTCCGGCACGGCAGTATCGGCGCTGAGCATGGACGACAATGAAGTGCGGCTGAAGGTTTCGCCCGGGCCAGCGGGACGGCAGCCGTTGGTGGAAATGCTCCCCTATTATACGGTCGAGAACCCTGCGGTTACGGTAGCGTCGGGGCCGACCACGATCAGCTATGACCGCGACATCAACAGCAAGGTTCTGCGCATCACTGGCCAGATCGCCGCGGGTGCACCGTCCAAAAGCGTGCGGCTAAGCATCGACGATCCCGCGCATTATGCAGCGTGGCGATTGAACACCCTGCTGGAAGCGCGCGGCGTGCACGTGACCGGTCAACTGAGCACCCGGCACCGTGCGTCCACGCCGATGGACGACCCGAAGCTGCGAGGCGCCTCGCCGGCGGCCCGCGCTCCGGCCCTACCGGTGCTCGCTAGGCTGACCCCGCCGCCATTGGCGCAGGACGTGACGGTGGCCAACAAGCTGAGCCAGAACCTGTACGCCGAGTTGCTGCTGCGTCGCGTGGGATTGCAGGCGGGTTCGGGATCCATCGCCGACGGTCAGGCGCGGGTGGATGCGATGCTGGCAAGCGCGGGCGTGCGGCGCACGGCGTATGACTTCGCCGATGGGTCGGGCATGTCGACCTATAATCGCGTGGCGCCGCGCGGCACGGTGAGGTTGCTGCGCTGGGCGGCGACGCAGCCCTGGGGCGCGGCATGGCGCGCGTCGTTACCCGTCGCTGGCGTGGAGGGAACGTTGGCACGGCGGTTCAACGGCACTAGCCTGCAAGGGCGGCTGTTCGCCAAGACCGGGACGCTGAACGGGACCAGCGCGCTTTCGGGTTATCTGGTGGGGAAGAGCGGGCGGACGCTGACCTTTTCACTGATCGCCAATGATGTGCCGGCGGATGGAAGCGTGTCGCGGGTGATCGATGCGGCGCTGCTGGCGGTGGCGGAGGGGAGTTAGTTTGGGCCTAGGGGCGCTTTGGGCGTTAAGGCTGGAGCCTTGAGCTTCGGTGTGGCAGCTAGCCCGCGGCCTGCACCGGAAGTGGTGGTGGGGCGGCTTGGCGATCAGCTCGCTAATACGCCGCCTCTCTTCTCCATCAGTGCACGGTTGCGGCGGTTGCCACTCCCGTCGGTGGCGAGGATGATGGTTCTGGGTTGGGCGGAGCCGGAGCGGTGGTGAACGCTGGCGCCGGGGTGCCCGGCTTGGCGACTTGGAAGGCCAGCGGGTAGTCTTCGCCGTTCCAGCTTACGAGCAGGTCGACGCGGGCCGGGAGAGCCTTGTCGAACTTCACCTTGGACACGACGATGCGGCCGCCATAGCTGTCGCCGGGGTCGACTGTGGTCATCTGGACGATGTCGGTGCTGAGTTCGGAGAGGGTTTGTTCCAGCTGGTTCTGGACCGCGGCGATGCCCACGCCGGTGCCCGCGGCGAGCGCTACGGCTTGGGCCTGGCCGGCGCTGCTGGGGGCGGTGTAGACCGTGCGATAGGTGCCGCGGGGTGTGTAGGTAGTGGCGGTGTAGCGATCCTGCTGGCTGGCGGCGGCGGCGCTGGCGAGGCCGCCGATTGCGGCGATCCCGATCTGCTTCCACATGGCGCGGTTCTTCGCCTTTTTCTCCAGCGCGTCGCGGGAGAGCAGGGCGGTCTGCTGGCCGAGCACGGTCACGCGGATATTGGCGACGTCGAAATCGGCCGGCACCTGTCCATCATTGTAGACGGCGATGGCGAACGACAAGCTGCCGTGATCGAACGCCAGCGGCTGGACCTGGATGGAGCCATGCTCCTTGAACAAGGACACGCTGGCGTCGCCGCGGACATAGCGGACGGTTTCGGTGCCGATCTGGATCGGCTGCACGACATATTTGTCGCGCGCGAGCGCCGGCGATGCCGCTACGCAAAGAACCAGCGGCGCGAAGAACAAGCGCATTGAGACTCCCCAGTTGGACTTTGATCCAGCGACCCGAGGGGTGGCGGATGGATGCGGGACGCTGGGTCTGCTTGTCAATGGCACGGTGCGGCGGCGGTGTTCCATCGAGGTACGCCGTGGAACCGGGGCGTGAGCCGTGCATATTCCTGCGCAGCGCGCTACGGACGTGGCGCATTCACGACGTTTGGGGGTTCTGCATGGCAGGTGGTTTGGTCGCGTTGCTGGACGACATTGCGGCATTGGCGAAGCTGGCGGCGGCGTCGGTGGACGATGTGACCGCTGCGGCGGGTAAGGCCAGCGCCAAGGCGGCGGGCGTGGTGATCGACGATACCGCAGTGACGCCGCGCTATGTGGTCGGGCTATCACCGGACCGCGAGCTGCCGATTATCTGGAAGATCGCGCTGGGATCGCTGCGCAACAAGCTGTTGTTCATCCTGCCCGCCGCGCTGGCGCTGAGCGCGCTGGCGCCCTGGGCGATCACGCCGATCCTGATGGTGGGCGGCGCCTATCTGTGCTTCGAGGCGGCCGAGAAGATCGTCGAGGCACTGAGTGGGCACCAGCATGCCGAGGAAGTCGAGACGATCACCGACCCCAAGGAGCTGGAAGCGCGGCAGGTGAGCGGGGCGGTACGCACCGACTTCATTCTGTCTGCCGAAATCATGGCGATCGCGCTGTCGGACCTGCCCGACATGTCGCTGTGGACGCGCGCGATCGTGCTGGCGGTGGTCGCCGTCGCGATCACGATCGGCGTGTATGGGGTGGTCGCCCTGATCGTGAAGATGGACGATATCGGCCTCAATCTGAGCCGGCGGGCATCGGCGAGCATGCGGGCGCTGGGACGCGGGCTGGTGAAGGCGATGCCGGTGCTGCTCAAGGCACTGTCGCATATCGGCGTGGCGGCGATGGTGTGGGTCGGCGGTGGCATCCTGCTGCATGGGCTGGAGGTGTTCGGGCTGGGCGCGGTGGCGCACGGCGTGGAGCATTTCGCCGAGCAGGTGGCGCATGTCGTGCCGGTGGGCCAGGGGCTGGTCCGCTGGCTGGTGAACGCGGTTGCCGCCGCGATCCTAGGGCTGATCGTCGGCGGGGTGATCGTGGGCCTGTTGCACCTGGTGCCGCGCAAGAAGGCCCACGCCTGACGCCCGATCAGGGCGCGCGGCGGACGCGATGTATGTGGAGGCCGGGTTCGGGCGCTGGCGTAAGCGTCGCCAGGAGCTCCAGCGCGGCCTGGGCGTCGGCCGCGCCAGCCTGTTGGCGATCGCGCAGGGTGGCGGGGGAGAAGTCGTAGGTCTTTTCCTGGCCGGCTTCGTGCACGGGACCGCGATAGCTCAGGTGCAGCAGGGTGGTGGCTTCGGTGTTGCCCAGCCGTACCTCCAGCGCCCGTTCGCGGCGCAGGCCGGCGAGGCGGACCGTGGTTTGGGTGGCGTATTTGAGGTCGGTGGAGCGTTCCACCGCGGCCTCCAGGCCGTCGGGCAGCGGGCCGTCGGGCGCGAACAGGTCGAGTACCAGGCAGAGCGGCGGGGCGGGGCAGGGGCGCTCCGAACAGAGCAGCGGCTCCAGCGGGACGTTTGCCGAGAAGCCGCCATCGCCCAACCAGCGGCCATCGACCTGGACGGGCTCGAAGGCGGGTAGCAGTGCGCTGGCCGCGGCGAGGTGGTCGGGGGTGATGCAGTCGCCGAGCGCAGTGTCGAACGGGATGGTCTCGCCGGTCTCGACGTCGGTGGTGGCGATGGCGAAACGGATCGCGCCGGCGTTCAGGCGGTCGAAGTCGATGAACTCGAGGAGCGATGGGAACAACGGCGCGGAGTCGTAGAGGCTGGGCACCTTTGTGCGGCCCATGCCGGGCAGGCGCGGCTGGAACAGTCCCGGCGTGCCGGTCGTGCGTGTCGCCAGGATGTTCGACCAGTTGC
Source organism: Sphingomonas sp. IC-56 (assembly GCF_021043375.1). Lineage (GTDB taxonomy): Bacteria > Pseudomonadota > Alphaproteobacteria > Sphingomonadales > Sphingomonadaceae > Sphingomonas. Next base: position 366,695 of record NZ_JAJNDV010000001.1, on the reverse strand, counting down.
GCAGGTGGCGCAGGGGGCCAGTGCGGGCGAGCGCGAGCGGGTCGGTCCATTCCTCGGGCGCGGCTTCGCGCTCGACGCGTTTCCAGAAGGCCTGCAATTTGGCCAGGCGCTGGTCGGGAGCGTTGCCGGCGAGGATGGCGCCATTGATGGCGCCGATCGACGAGCCGGAGACAGCCTGGAGATCGATGCCGCCACTGGCTTCGAGCGCGGCATAGGCGCCGAGCTGATACGCGCCGAGACCGACGCCGCCGCCGAGGAGAAGTGCGGTTCCTGTCGCCATCAGCTGGTTTTCTGGTCCAGCGGCTCGATGCGCAGGTTGACGATGTTGGCGCGCGGGCGGGTGAGCACCCAAACGATCGCGTCGGCGACTTCTTCGGAATGGAGCATCTGCTGCTTTTTCACCGCTTCGGCTTTTTCCTCGTCGGTGCATTCCTGCATGTCGGTCTCGACCGAACCCGGTTGGATTACCGAGACCTTGATGTTCTTCTGCGCCGAGATCTCCTTGCGCAGGGTCTCGGCAAAGGCCTGGATGCCGGCCTTGGTGGCGGAATAGACGCTTTCGCCCGCCGCCTTGATCTCGGTGCTGATCGAGCCGACGAACAGGAGGTGGCCGCCGCCGGATGCTTCCAGGCGCGTGATCGCGCGCTGGGCGCTGGCGAGATAGCCGACCAGATTGGTCTCGATCACATAGCGCCAGTCGTCCTCGGCCATTTCGGTGAGCGGGTCGGCGCCCAGAGCGGCACAGGCGACGAGCATGTCGAGGCCGGCCAGCATCTGGTCGACGCTGACAAAAACCTTGTCCAAACCGTCTTTCGTGCCGGCATCTGCCGTGATTCCAAAGATTTGGCCGGGGCCGGCACTGGCCTCCGCCAGCAATTCGTCGAGCGGCCCCTGGCTGCGGCCGAAGGTGAGGACATGGGCGCCCTGCGCCACCAATAGCTTCACCGTTTCGCGGCCGATGCCGGTGGTGCCGCCGGTCACCAAAATACGCTTGCCTGTCAGAGTTGTCATAGAGTTCCAGTCTCCGGTTCGACGCCCAAACGCGTGAGGCTGGTCTTTGCGCCGCTGATCGGGACAATCGATCAGCGGGCAGCAACAACCATGTAGATGAGGCCGAAACGAGCGGCGTCGCGCGGCGCATGCAGGAGACTTACTAACACAGATTTATATTGAATTTCCCGCTCTGCTGCCGAGCGCCGCAACCCCGCCCGTCCTGTCCGGTTGTTTGGGCAAGCCGATAAGGGAGTGCCTTTTCATGTTCATGCACAACAAGCGCCTGCAATATACCGTCCGGGTGTCGGAGCCCAATCCGCGGCTCGCCTGCCTGATGCTGGAGCAATTCGGCGGTGCGGACGGCGAACTCGCAGCGGCCATGCGCTACTTCACGCAAGGGCTGGGCGAAGAGGATCCGGGCCGCAAGGACCTGTTGCTCGACATCGCTACCGAGGAGCTGAGCCACCTGGAGGTGATCGGCACGATCGTCACCATGCTCAACAAGGGCGTGAAGGCGCAGCTATCCGAGGGTCAGCTGGCCGAGGCCGAGCTGTTCGCGATGGTGGGACAAACCGGCACGAGCGCCAAGGAGTCGATCCTGTTCGGCGGCGGCCCCGCGCTGGTGGACTCCGCGGGCGTGCCGTGGAACGCCGATTATATCGACACGCGCTCCGAGCCGACGGTCGACCTGCGCTCCAACATCGCCGCCGAAGCGCGCGCCAAGATCGTCTATGAACGGTTGATCAACATCACCGACGATCCCGGCATCAAGGATGCGCTCACCTTCCTGATGACGCGCGAAGTGGCGCACCAGAAGTCGTTCGAAAAGGCGCTGTATTCGATCGAGAACAACTTCCCGCCGGGCAAGCTGCCGGGCCGCGAGGAGTTCGCCAGCGTGTATGTGAACGCGTCGCAGGGCGAAGGTGACATGACCGGCCCGTGGAACTCGGGCGACCAGTGGGAGCGGATCGACGATCTGGAGCAGTCCATGCCGATCGACCAGCGCGACGGAAAGGCAAGCGTGGAGCTGAGCAGCAGCGACATGGCGGCGCTGAGCCAGATGGCAACGCGGCTGAAGTCCGACGTGACCAAGGACCCGACCACCGGCACCGATCTGGGTGCGGGCCCGGGCGCCGGCCGCACCAAGCAACTCGAAACCGCAGAATAAGGAGACCGTAGCCATGGCAACGACCATCGACAGCACGGCCGCACGCGAAGTGTTCGTGACCGGCCTGAAGAACGCACACGCGCTGGAGCATCAGGCGATGGCGCTGATGGACCGGCAGATCGAGCATCTGGCCAATTACGCCGAGGTGGAGACGCAGCTGCGTGCGCACCGCGGCGAAACCGAAGGCCAGATCCAGCGTCTGGAGACGATCCTGACCAGCCTGGGCGAGAGCCCGTCGGGGCTGAAGGACGCGGCGCTGTCGTTCAGCGGCAACATGGCGGCGCTGGCGCACACCTTCGCGCCAGACGAGATCATCAAGAACAGCTTCGCCAATTACGCGTTCGAGAGCTTCGAGCGGGCAAGCTATGAAGCGCTGATCACCATGGCCGAGGAAGCGGGATTCACCGACGCGGTTCCGCTGCTTCAGGAAACGCTGCGCGAGGAGATCGCCATGCAGCAATGGGTGATCGACACCCAGCCGCTGGTGATCCGCAAGTTCCTGGCCCTGCGCCAGTCGGGTGAGACGGCCAGCCACTGAGGCCGGTTTGTGAAATGTGAAAGGGCGGGGCCTAGCGGCCTCGCCCTTTTTTTGTGCGCTGTTGAGCGGGTGGAGGCTGGCGATGCTTCCCCTTGGCGGGGAGGATTGTGGCGGCCGTGTTCCCCGGCGGAGGCCGGGGCCCAGCTGCAAGGATGCCGCGATGGCGGGATACCGTTTCGGGTTTGGTGGAAACTGGGCCCCGGCCTTCGCCGGGGAACTGGTTGCCGGTTGGCCGGCACGTGGAGAGCTGCTGCGACGCCTCCCTTTGGAATGGGCGCGCCCCACAAAAGAAGGGGCGGGCGCTGGGGTAGCGCCCGCCCTTCAGGTGGACCTGGGAGCCAGGAGAGGGCTCAGGCCGGGGAGAGGGTCTTGAGCTGGTCGATATGCTGCTGGATGATCGGCACGGCGGTGGTCGCGACCTGGCGCAGCGGTTCCTTGTCGCCGCGGCGCGAATAGGTCTGGTGCAGGGCGAGCGCCATGCGGTGCGCCGTGCGCTGCTGGTCGAGATACATGCGGTCGAAGTCGCGGCCCTGGGCGCCCTGGAGCTTGTCGAGCAGCGCGCGGTGCGGAGGCAGGAGGGCGGGCGGCGGCGGGGTCATGCCCGAAGCCTGGGCGGCCTGCGCCACCTGCTGCGTGGTGGTCGTGTGATGATCGATCATCATCTGGGCGAACTGTTTGATCGCCGGGCTCTGCGAACGCTCCAGCGCCAGACGCGAGGATTCGATTTCGTACATGTCGCTCGACGCGGCCATCGGCACGAACTGTGCGGCCTTGGTCGGGGTGCGGCTTGCCTGGGCTTCAGCGGCGGGGGTGTTGCCGATCGCCGGAGCGGCGATGGCGGCTACGAGCAGGCTGGAAGAAAGAAGAAGATGCTTCATTGGGGGACTCCATGCTTTCCACCGCCGAACGGCAACTTGAGCCCATGGTTCCGCTTCCTGATCTATGTTGGCGGTGACTTATCCCTTTCAAGAACAGCTGTCTTTTGCCCGGAACCTTCGATTTCGGCGGGGCTTGTGACGAGCAACCTCAACGCGGTGCGGAACATGACCATGCGCAAGCTTTTCCTGCTGTTCCTCCTGCTGCTTACGCCGGGGCTCTCCGCCTGTGCGGTGAACACCCATCTGGGCAAGCGCGACCTGCAACGGATCGCGGGCAAGACCTATGTCGTGACCGGCGCGTCGAGCGGGTTCGGGCGCGGGGTTGCGGAGATGCTGGGGCGCGAGCGGGCCAATGTGGTGCTCGCCGCCCGGCGCGCGAGCGTGCTGGAAGAGGTTGCGGCGGTGATCCGCGCCTCGGGCGGGCAGGCGCTGGTGATGCCGACCGACGTATCCGATCCGGCGCAGGTCGAGCGGCTGGCGCGTGAGACGGTGGCCCGGTTCGGGCGGATCGACGTGTGGATCAACGATGCGGCGGTCGGCACGATCGGCCGTTTCGAGGAGATCCCGATCGCGGACCATGCGCGCGCCGTCGACGTCAATTTGAAGGGCGTGATCTATGGCAGCCACCATGCGGTGCGCCAGTTCAAGGCGCAGGGGCAGGGCGTGCTGATCAATCTGGGCTCGATCGAGAGCCAGGTGCCGCTGGCTTATCATGCCAGCTATTCGGCCACGAAGGCGGGCATCTGGGCGCTGGGCCGTGCGATGAACGAGGAATTGCGCAAGGCCGGGTACAAGAAGCGTATCCAGGTGGTGACGATCATGCCCTGGGCGGCGGACACGCCATTCTGGCAGCACGCGGCCAATTACAGCGGGCACAAGGGACGTATGGCGGCGATGGACCCGCCGGAGAAGGTGGTGCAGGCGATCGTCTGGGCATCGCTCCACCCGCGCGAGGAAGTGCCGGTCGGCTGGAAGGCACAGGCGATTTCGACCTTCCACACGATTACGCCGGACCTGGTGGAGGCGGTGTCGGGAAACATCGTCCATGCCGAGCAGATGCGGAAGGCTTCGCCACAAGCGCCGGGGCCTGGATCCATGCACGCGCCGATGGCGGAGGGGACCAGCGTGGAGGGCGGTGTTCGCGCGCGGATGAAGGCTGAGGATGCGGCGCGGGAAGCTGAGCCTAAGTGAGAGGATAGGGCTGCTGATCGAGGGGCGGCGCTGAACCTTCAACCCGAACACTGTCCCGTAAAAGGAGAGGGCGAGTGTAACGCGGAAGCGTCCCCTCCCTGCAGGGAGGGGTAGGGGTGGGTGTAGCGGTGGCTGGGGCTCGATGCCCCGGACGGCGCTTTTCCTAGAGAGTCTTCTGGCGCGCAGACGCGCACCCACCCCAGCCCCTCCCTTTCAGGGAGGGGAATTGTTGTTGTTGGGCCCGGGAGTTGGCGCGAACGGCATGGGTTCGCCGGGGGCCAATGCCAGGCGCTGGGGGACGGTGCCGATGTCGATGTCTTCGTCGCGGAACTGCTTGAGGAGCGTGACGAAGATGTTGCTGCGGGCGCCATAGGCGTCGCGGGGCGAGCCGACATGGGCGAAGCAGTTGAACAGGATGCGGCCGTCGAGGATCGCGTCGACGAACGCCACCGGGGCGGGATCGTCGAGAACGGCGGGTTCGGCGGCGAAGGCATCGAGGACGATGCGGAGCACCCGCTCGACATCGGTGCCGAGCAGGACCGAGAACTGGATCTGGATGCGCCCGAGCGGGCTGGACAGCGTCTTGTTGAGCACCGACTTGGTGATGAGCTCCGAGTTCGGGACGATCAGGGTGGAGTGATCGGGAAGCGTGATCTCGGTCGAGCGGACGCTGATCCGCTTCACATCGCCTTCGTCCAGGCCGACGCGGATCCAGTCGCCGATCTTGATCGGGCGCTCGGCAAGCAGGATGAGGCCCGAGACGAAGTTGGAGGTGATCGCCTGAAGGCCAAAGCCGATGCCGACCGACAGCGCCGAGAGAAGCAGGGCGATCCGCTCGACGCCGATGCCGAGCGAGGCGAGCGCCCAGATGATCGCCAGGGCGATGCCGACATAGCGCGCGACCAGGCTGACCGAGTTGCGGCCCGAGCCGTCGAGATCGGTGGCGGGGAGATAGCGGCCCTCCAGCCAGCTCATGAAGGCGCGAACCAGCGCCAGGCCGACGAACAGGACCACCACCGCGCGCAGGATGGCGCCGGGGGAAATGGCGACGCCGGCGATCTCGATACCCTGAACGAAGGTGCCGAGGCGACCGAACAGGCTGCCCAAGCCGCCGCCGCCGCCGAACGGGAACATCAGCAGGCTCAGGCCGACCAGCACCAGCGCAAGGCGCAGCACGCCGGATAGCAGCACGCCGAACTGGTCGACCACGCTGCCGCGCAGGCCGATGCCGCGGATCATGGCGTTGCCCAGGCGGCTGTCGCGCTTGAACAAGGTGGTGGCCATGTCGTCCGCGCCGCCCATCAGCAGGTAGAGGGCGGCGGCCAGGATCACCATCCAGATGACCAGCCGGGCGACAAACAGGCTGAGGCCGATATAACCCAGCAGCAGCGAGATGACCGCCACTGCGATCAACGCCCAGGCCACCAGCGTGACGATGCCGAGCCCGGCGCTGGTGGAAAGGCTGCTGGCGTCCTCGCGGCCGGCACGTTCGGCACGCAGGCGGCCGAGCAGGAACAGGAACGCGCCGATCAGCAGGATGTGGAGCGAGGCCTCGAGCGCCTGGGTAGCGGTGACCGCTGCGCGGCTGGCGCCGACGCTGGCGTTGAAGGACTCGATCAGGATGCTGGCGAAGGTAAGGCCGGCGAGCAGCCAGGAGAGCGGGCGAACGCGGTCGGCGGTTATGTCGGCGATCGGGGCGACGCGCCAGGAAGGCTGCTGGCGCATGAGTACTGCGCCGGCGAGCGCGGCGGTGAACGCGCTGAAGCCGGTGGCGTAGACCAGCCCGTCGAGCAGGCCGGCCCATCGCTCGGGAAACAATCCGGCCCAGCGGAAGCCCTGGACCAGGAATACGGCGCCCAGCAGCGGCATCACCGTGCCGACGAGCACCCGCCAGAGCGCATAGGCCGAGCGGCGCACGCGGTGGCCGGGGGCGCTGCCGATCAGGTAACGCTGGCCGAACTGGCGGCTGAGGACGCGCAAGGGGAAGAGGAACAGGACGGCGAGCAGACCGCCGAGCAGCGCCTGCCAGGGCAGCCCGCCATCGCGCTGGCTGCGTATCTGTGCCGCGCCCTGCGACAGGAACAGGTCGATACGGCGCAGGTCGCGCGGCACGGCCGCCAGCACTGCGCGCCAGAACGCCGGGGTGAGGGGCGAGGCGGCCTGGGCGGAGAGGCGCTCGTTGAGCTGCTCGGTCTCGCTGCGCTGCATTTCGTCGAGCAGTTGCTGCGCCTCGACATCGATCAGCCGGCCGCGCTTTACGGCGGCATCGAGTGCGCCGCGTTCCTGCGCCAGGCTGGCGCGCTCGCGCTGGATCTCGGGGGCTTCGGTGGTGCCCGCGGCCACCGGGCCAAGGCCCTCGACCCGAGCATCGACCAGTGCGAGCTGTTCCTCCAACTTACCCGCCGACGCGCGGGCAGCCTGTTGGGCGGCCACCGCTTTTGCGCGCAGGGCGGAACGCTCGTCATTCTCGACACGCTGGTCGAGCGCACGGTCGACGGCGCGCAGATCGGTCTCGGCCTGAGTAATCTGGTTGGAGAGTGCGGCGACCGGCGTGGTCTGGGCGCGGGTGCCGACCGGCGCGGTGAGCAGAAGCAGCGCGAGGGTCAGGCGGAACAAGCTGGTCATGCCGCCGAGGTTGCCGCTTCGGCGCAGGTCCGCAAGCCCCAAAGCGGCCAGGCCGTGGCGGATGTGCCGTTGTTTGCGCCTGTGCCAATTTGGGAAGCATGCGGAGCATCCTTGCGTGCGACGAAGCGTTTGGCGGGCAGAAACAGGGAGAGGATCGATCGCTAAGGATGCGCGCCCGCCGGCAACGGCGACCCAACCCGCTTTGCCTGTCGACGTGCTGATCACGCCACTCCCCGGAACGCTGGACGGGGCGGTCGACCGGCTTGCGCTGTGTGAACTGCATTCGGACGTGCCGTTCGACGATGACGGCACCGCCAGCATCACCTTGCACTGCGTGCTGTCGGGCAAGGTGCGGGCCGTGGTCGACGGCCTGCCGGCGCAGACGCTGCCCAAGGGGTGCGCGATGCTGCTGCCCACTGGCAAGGCCTTGCGGCTGGTTGCCGAGCGGAGCCGTGGCGCTCGCGCGCGAACGCCGGTGCGGGTGCTGATCGGCAATGTAAGCCTGACTGCGAGCGTGGCGCTGGGGCTTGGCGACGCACTGCGGCGGCCATTGCTGCACGACCTGCACGCCGCGCCGGGTGCCGAGGCGCTTCTGACGACGCTGGAAGCCGAGCTGGACCAGCCGGGAACGGGAACGGTGCTGATCGCGTCGGCGCTGATGAAGCTGTTCCTGGTGCAGGCGGCACGCAAGCTGGCGCAGGGCGAGGCGCATAGCGACCCGCGGGTGGCGCGCGTGATCGGCGCTGTGCTGACCGACCCGGGCGCGGCGCACAGCATAACGTCGCTCGCCGGGCTGGTCGGGATGAGCCGCGCAACCTTTATCCGCCATTTCATGCGCGCGACGGGGATGAACCCGATGCAGTTCGTCGCCAAGGCGCGGCTCGATCATGCGGCAGAGTTGCTGCGCTCCACCAGTCTGCCAGTAAAAAGCGTTGCCGCGCGGATCGGGTATCTGAACCGCAGCCATTTTTCGCGCGCGTTCCGGCGGGCGCATGGGATGGATCCCAGCCAGTTCCGCGCCGCGCAGGGCGGCGAGATCCCTGCGGGAACGATGGAAGAAGCTGATAAAGCGGCATTTCCCCGTGCCCGCTCTGATCAATAGGGTGCGCAAAAGTCTCAGACGCCACATGGGTTATGGTTGATGATGCGTGAAACTGCGGTGGAAATCCGCGGTTGTTGACGAACCGGAACAGAATGCCCGTGTGGTCGAATGCGACGCTGGCGGAAGATGCGGGAAAATACACTGGAACGTATGGCGCGGTTTGCTGGTTTTATCATCGCGTTCCAGAGAGCGCGGAAGTAAACCGCAGTATCATCTAGGAGAAGTTCAATGGGTCCCCTCAGCGATATCTTCAGCAGCGACGACAGCTCTTCGAGCGATACCTCGAGCAACAGCAGCGATTTCATGGGCGATCTGACCAGCACGATTGGTCTGGATGCTTCTTCTTCGACCGACAGCTATTCGGCTGACGAAGACGGCAATGTCGAAGCGAACTCGACCGACAACTCGTTTGGTCTCGACACCAGCACCGACGGTCTGCTCAGCAGCGTGACCGACAGCTTCTCGTCTTCCAACGACTCGACCTCGGATCAGTAATCCGGCGCGCAAGTCGACAAAAAGGGGCGGGTCGATCAACGGCCCGCCCTTTTCGTTCCGGCAAGGGAGGCGGTAGGTTCACGTGGCTGACAATCCGATCCTGTTCAATCCGGACAACCGTCTGCTTGGAAGCTCCACAGGCGATCTGAGCCTGTATGGCGGACAGAGCGACGATGGTTTCGTAGTGCGCGAGGCGCGCAGCGACGACGCGGTAGCCGGTGCGACACCTGCGAGCACTTCCGGCGGCGGCGCACCAGCCGCGACTGGTGCCGCGACAGCGGCGCCGTATGGGACGCCTGTTGATGCAGTATCGAGCGACACTGCGCTCTCCGACGCGGGTGCTCCTGCATCCTTCCTGATTTCTTCGCCGGCAACCGCATTCCAGGCCCCTGCGCCGGTCACCTCGCAGCAGAGTGACGCTCCCGCGCCGTTTACGCCGGCAGGCCTGTCGGGCGACGGCGTGCCGCAGCCCAGCGGCAGCGGGTCGACCGCGCCGCAGCCGCCGCTGGGAAGCGATGCGCCGGCTGCGCCCATGACGGGTGGTCCTGATGGGGCGGCGCAACTTGCCGGCGACATGGTCTCAAGCGTCATCGCCCCGACATTGGACGGGACGCAAACGTTGATCGAGGGGCTGGTGCAGGCACCGGCAGCAATCGTCGGCGGGGTCGTTGGAGCAGCGCCCGCGCTGGTCGATAGCGTGGCGCAGGCGGCGCCGGCGCTGGTCGACCAGGCACTGGTTCCGGCGCTGGATACCGCGACCAACCTGGTCGAAGGTGTGGCGCAGGTGCCGGCTGCCGTCACGGTGGCGGCAGTAACGCCAGCGCTGGATGGTGCCGCGGCGCTGGTCGACACGGTCGGACAGGCGCCCGGCGCCGTGACCGATGCCGTCGTCGATCCCGCGCTCGATACCGTCGGGGCAGTGGCGGACACGCTGGTGCCCGCGCCCGTTACAGATGCGCTGGTCGCGCCGGCGATCGATCTGGTCGGAGAGGTGGCGGGTGGCGTTGCCCAGGCGATCGACACCGTGGCCGGCGATGTCGTTGCCCCGGCGGTGAGCGCAACCGCTGAACCCTTAGAAGCGCTGGCAGGCGCACCGGCCGCGATCGCGCAGGGTGTGGTGTCGCCGATCGCCGATACCACAGGTGACGCTGTGTCCGCGACCGTCGGCGCAGTGAGCGATACGCTGGAGGGCCTTGCCGGGAGCGATCCTGAGGGCGGGGTGGCGACGCTGGTGAGCCTGGTCTCCGTCACCGACATGTTCGACCTCCATGCCGTCGAGGCTCCGGTGCCGGAACCGGCAAGCGATCCGGGATTTGGAACGCTGGACCTGCTCGCGGCGGACGATTCCGACAGCAGCCTGCTTGGCGGGCATCATGACGACACCAGCGGGTCCGATGGCGGATCCGACCATCATCCGTTCGGTCTGTGAGGCGCGTATGAAGTCAGAACCGACCACGCCGGCTGAAGCGCAGGAATACAAGGAGCGGCTGGATGATGCCGCCGCCGAAGTCATCGCACTCGATAGTGCGATGCGCTCGGCCGAGCTGAAGCAGGGCGACGAGTTCGCCTCTGCTCTGGGTCAGTGCAAGAAGCTGTTGATCGCCGCGGGTATCTTCTCGGGCGGCGTGAACCTGTTGTTCCTCGCTTCGCCCATCTACCTCATCCAGATCTATCAGCGGGTGATCCCGAGCGGCAGCGTGACCACGCTGATCGCGTTGAGCTTTGCCCTGTTGCTGGCGCTCGGCACCATGGCGGTGTTCGACGCAGTGCGTGCGCGCATCCTGATCCGTGCCGCGGCCCGGCTGGACCGCATCCTGGCGCACCGCGTGTTCCAGGCGACGATCGATGGCGCGCCCAAGGCCGGCGCGGCGATGCGCAATGCCCAGACGCTGCGCGATCTGGACGCGTTCCGATCTGCGCTGGCGGGGCAGGGCGCGCAGTTCTTCTTCGACGTGCCGTGGATGCCGCTGTTCCTGCTGGTGCTGTTCATCATCCATCCGCTGCTGGGCGGCGTGGCGATTGCCGGCGCGCTGATGCTGATGGCGATGGCGTTCTGGAACGACCGGGCGACGCGCGAGAGTTCCAAGATCGCCAGCGAAGCGGCCAACCGCAGCTACCTGTTCACCGACGCGGTGGCGCGCCATGCCGGACCCGTGCGCGGCATGGGCATGGCCGACCGGCTTGCGGTGCGCTGGCACGTCGACCGCGACACGATGATGCGGCGTCAGGCCGAGGGCAGCGACCGCAACGCCGACTTCGCATCTTCCATCCGCTTCCTTCGGCTGGTGCTGCAAAGCTCGATGATCGGAATCGGCGGCTATCTGGTGATCGAGGGATCGATGCTGCCCGCCAGCATCTTTGCCGCGAACATGCTGCTCGGGCGCGCGCTCGCTCCGCTCGAAGTGGCGGTGTCGGGCTGGCGGACCATTGCCAACGCCGTGCAGGCGGGCCGGCGCGTGCAGAAGGCGCTGCAACTCACGCCGCCGCCAGCGACGCGGATGAAGCTGCCGGACCGCGACGTGGATATTTCGATCCGCGACATGTTCTATGTGCCCCCAGGCTCCAAGCGGCCGTCGCTCAAGAACATCAATCTGGAGATCGTCGCAGGCGAGGCGATCGGCATCGTCGGCCCTTCGGGTGCAGGCAAGTCGTGCCTCGCGCACCTGATGGTCACCGCGACCGACCCGACGCAGGGCAAGGTGTTGCTTGGGGGCGTAGAAGGGCGGCATTGGACCGCCGAGAACCTGTCGCGCTATGTCGGCTACCTGTCGCAGACCGTGGGGCTGTTCCCCGGCACGATCCGTGAGAACATTGCCCGATTCACCGATGCGCCCGACGACGAAGTGATCAAGGCGGCGCAGCGCGCGAACGTCCACGACATGATCATGGCGCTTCCCGAAGGCTATGAGACCGAGCTGGGTGCCGGCGGCGGCGGCTTGTCGGGCGGGCAGCGCCAGCGGATCGGGCTGGCGCGGGCGATGTTCGGATCGCCGCGACTGCTGGTGCTCGACGAGCCCAACGCGCACCTGGACGCCGAGGGTGAGGAAGCGCTCGCCGCCGCGCTCCAGACGCTGAAGGACGAAGGCTCGACCATCGTGCTGATCGCGCACCGCCTGAACCCGATCGCGCATGTCGATCGCGTCATCGTGCTCAACAATGGCGAGCTGCAACTCGATGGGCCGCGGGCGCGGGTGTTCCGCAAGGTGCGTACCGAGATCGTCCGATCCGTCTCGCGCGAACCGGTGGTGGAGGTGACCGAACCATGAAGCTGGAATTCCCCCATTTCGGTGGACCGAGCGGCGCATCGCTGCCCTTGCCCCGCCGGCTGATCGAGCGCCGCATGCGGCGGCTGGACGTGCGGCCGCTCGACGATGCGGGGCGCGCGATCCGTTTTGGTCTGATCGGCGCGGCGGTGTTCCTGGGGCTGTTCCTGCTGTTTGCCGCCTTCGTGCCGATTTCGGGCGCGGCGGTGGCGAATGGCGAGGTGTCGGTCAGCGGGTCGAAGGTGCTGATCCAGCCTGCCTCTTCGGGCCTGGTCGGCGAGATGCTGGTTCATGAAGGGCAGATGGTGAAGGCGGGGCAACCGCTGGCCCGGCTGAACGGCGTCAAGTCGGGCGCGCAGCTGAAGCAGGCGCAGGCGCGGCGTGATGCGCTGCGCGCGACCGAGGCGCGGCTGCTGGCCGAGCGCGACGGCAGGGCAGTGCTGACGTTTCCGCCGGACCTGACGGCGCGGTGGAACGATCCGGCGGTGCGCGACGCGATGATCGCGCAGCGGGCGATCTTCGACAAGCACCGTTCGCTGTTGAGCGCGGACCAGGACATTTCCACCTCGCGAGTGGCCTCGGCACGGGCGCGAGCGGCGGCGTCGGCACAGCAGCTGGCGCTGATCCAGGACGAACTGGGCGATTATCGCATGCTGTTCGCCAAGGGCTTTGCGCGCAAGACCACGATCCGGTCGCTCGAGCGCAACGAGGCGCAGTTGAAGGCCGATGTGGCGGCAAGCGAGGCGGCGGTGCGTGAGGCTGAGCTGAGCCTGCGCAAGACCACCGACGGGCAGCAGATGAGCACCGTTTCGGAACTGAAGTCGGTGCAGGATCAGCTGGCCCAGGTGAGCCCGCAGCTGGACGTCACGCGTTATTATGCCGATCTCGACGTCATGCGCGCGCCAGTCGACGGGCGTGTCTCGGGCGTTGCCGATGTCGGGCCGGGCCAGGTGATCAGCGGCGGCAAGACGCTGATGGAGATCGTGCCGAACGGCCGGGCGATGATCGTCGACGTGCAGATCGCGCCCGACGATATCGACGATGTGCGGCTGGGCCAGGAAGCCACCGTGCGCTTTTCCACCGTCAATCCCCATGGGCAGAGCACGTTCAAGGGGCGGGTGGTCACGTTGTCCCCCGCGCGGGTCGACGGCGGGAGCGGCGGCGCGGGCTATTACAAGGCGCAGATCGCGCTCAACGACCCTTCGATCCTGCGTCAGGCGGGAGTGGAGTTGCAGCCCGGCATTCCGGCGAGCGTCAACATCAAGACGCATGACCGCACGCTGCTGGACTATCTCTTCTCCCCGTTCAGCGACGCGATGAGCAAGAGCTTCCGCGAGGAATGAGCCGCCAGGCGCCCCGTGGAGAGCATGTACAAGGAGCATGAGCAATGGCTGAATACGCTGAACCAACCGCCGCCGAGGCCCCGCAGCCGATGGGCGGGCCCGGGAACGCCGAAGGAACCATGAGCGCCAGCACGCTGGAGGGCAGCCCCCAGCCTGCCGCGCCAGAAGCGCCGGCCGCGGCGACGCCAGCTTCCGGAGCCCCGATCGCGCCGGTGGAGCCCGTGCCGCAATCGGCCGCGGAACCTGCCCAGCCTGCGTCGAACGACGTGACGAGCACGTCGTCGGATAGCAGCGCGCAGGATTTGAGCTTCGACACCGGCACAAGCTACAATCTGAGCGAGCAGGGAAGCTCGATCACGACGGGGGGTGAGCCGGGTGGGTACGAGCAGACCATCGGCAGCTCGGACAATGGCGTGATGGGCGACAGCTATGCCGATGGCACGCTGAACAGCCAGTCCAGTTCAAACGATACCGAGTTTGCCGATGGCAGCAGCGTGAGCACGGATTCCGCTTCGTTCACCGGCGGCCTGGATGTCGGCGCGATGTTCGGTGCGGCGATGAACAATGCCAACGCGACCACCGGCGACGAAGGCGGCAGCACCAGCAGCGACTCCGGCGCGCTGGTTGGCGCGTTTGAGGCGGCTGCGCTGGTGAACGGCGAGACCAGCTCGACCGACATCGAGAATGCCGATGGGAGCAGCAGCAGTTCGGACAGCGGCTCGCTGTCGACCGAGCTTGGCCTGAACGGGCTGCTGGGCGGCACCGGCAGTTCGATCGAGAGCAATGACGATGGCGACAGCAGCAGCGAGTCCGGATCGCTGCTCGGCACGCTGGACTCGGTCGCGGGGCTGACGATCGAGGGCACGCAGAACACGAGCGAGAGTGCGGATGGCGAGACGTCGAATTCGTCGGAGCTGACGATCGATCTGGACACCTTCCTGGAGGGTGACGCGCAGAGCGAATACCATGCTTCCGAGACTGGAAGCGACGGGTCGAGTTCGAGCTATGACCAGGTGAACAGTGCCGGGTTCGACGTGGAGAACGATCTAGGCGGGTCGCAGTCTGACAGCAGCTATGAAGACGAAGATGCGGCGCTGATCAACGTGGACCTGAGCGGTGATGGCGCGTTGCTGGGGCTGAACAGCGATGCGGATTCGCTGCTGAGCGTCGACACCGGATTGGACTCGTTCGACCATGGCGGCTTTGGTTGAGTGTCCGATAGAGGCCCGAGAAGAAGGTCCATATTGCCCCGGCCTAGTGCCGGGGCTTTTGTTAAGTCGTTGATCGAATTGAATTGGTGCAACTAGAAGGTCCCGTTTTGGATGCGGTTCGTCCGGAGCGTGATTTTGTACTGTTCTTGTAGGATTTCGCGTGAGACAGTTCGCTTGATCCGGTTGGTGGGGGCCAGCCGTCAGGGGGAACATCATGCGGCAGACGACGCTGTCCGTGGCGCTCGAGGTGAAGCCCGAGAGCTATGACCATTTATCGAGCCTGCTCGACGCACTGCGCGACCGGCGCAGCACCGATCCGTCGGGCGGGGTGGGGCCGTTCGCCGACTTCCTGACGCGGGTGCCGGCGCTGCACTTCCTGTCGTTGAGCGTGTTTCCGGGGTTCGATTACGATCCGTTGTTCGTGATCGAGGCCAATTTCGATGGCGAGCGAGGCCCGTTCTGGGCGCAGCTGGAAGCGGCGATCGGAGAGGATCTGCGGGTGATGCTGCGGTGCTGCAAGCAGCCGCTGACGCGCGACGGGGAGCTGTACCGGGCCGTCACCGAGCCCGGCTCGCGCGCGCCGATTGCACCCTATCTGGAAGCGCGGTCGCTGACGCCGAGCGTGTACCACCATGGCAATCGCGGCATGGCGCGCGACCGCATCCTGAGCGAAGCGGCGCTGTTCAAGGCGACGCGGGTGGAGCTTGCCGGCAAGCCAGGCGCTGGGCCGAACCCGTATCGGCGCATGACCCCGAGCGCGATCCACGCGCTGCTGCGCGCGGCGCTGTTGCCGCATTTCGGCTGGCTGGGCGACAAGGCGCCGCCGCGTATCACTACTGCGGAGAATGTCGGCGACTGGGCGCGGCTGACCGGGTTCGTGCTGGCGCTGGTGTTCGCGCTGTCGCTGCCCGGGCTGATCCTGATCTTCGAGATGCCCTGGCCCCGCTACCTGATCCTGATGGCGGTGCTGTTCGCAGGATTTGCGATGGCGCTGAAGCGGATCGGCGTTGCGCTGCCGGGCACGGCGACGCCGACGCGGTTCAGTTTCCTGACGCTGTTCTTCAAGCAATTGCTGCCGCTCGCGCTGTTCCTGCTGGTCTACCTGATCGTGGTGGGCGCGATCGGCACGCCGGTGTCGATGCTGCTGACCGGGCGCGCGGCGATGGACGCGTGGCGCGGGATGTTGGAGTGGCTGGCCTGGGGGCTGGTGAGCCTGCCGGTTACGGTGGCTGGACTGGTGTTCTGGCTGCGCGTGCTGGAGCGCAGCGATTCGTCGCAGGACGCGCCGCCGGTGGACGACAGGATGCTGCGTGAGATGGCGCGGCGCGAGGACTGGATCCCGCAGAATCACATGGGCTCCATCGTGCTGATCAAGCCGGGCATCCTGCGCGCGGTGCTGATCCGCGTCGGCCATCTGGGGCTGGGGCTGTTGCTGCGGATCATCGCGCGCAGCGGCTATCTGGGATCAATGCGCACCATCCATTTCGCGCACTGGGCCCGGGTCAACAATGGCAGCCGGCTGATGTTCTTTTCCAACTTCGACCAGACCTGGGAAAGCTATCTCGATGACTTCATCGAGAAGGCGCATGCTGGGCTGACGCTCGCCTGGAGCTGTGGCGTCGGCTTTCCGCCCACGCGCTTCCTGGTCAAGGACGGGGCGAGCCATGGCAGCCAGTTCAAGCAATGGGCGCGGCATTCGATGACGGTCAGCCGCTTCTGGTATTCGGCGTACAAGGATCTGACCGCCGACCAGATCGAGCGCAATTACCGCATCGCGCTGGGGCTGCGGAAACCGACCCTGACCGACAAGGAGGCCGCGCTATGGATCGAGGACCTGTGAGCAGCGCGCCGGGCGCGAAGGGGCCGCCGAGCTGGAAGCTGGCGCCGCCGTATGACGCGGATACGCAAGGCATGGTGGTGAGCGGCTTTGCCACGCTGCCCACGGGCCGCGCGCTGTTCCTCGCGTTCGGATGGGACGGTGCGCTGCGCGACAAGGGTGGAGCGTGGCTGGCGGCACTGCAGGGCGTGGCGCCGATCACCGATGCCGATGGCAAGGACCCGCGATCGGCGGCGATCGGCCTTACCTGGGAAGGGCTCCGGAAAATGGGGCTGGGCGCGAATACGCTCGCCTCGTTCGACCGGCCGTTCAAGGAAGGCATGTTCCAGGAGGACCGGCTGCGCCGGCTGGGCGATCGGCGCGAAGGCAAGTGGCTGGAGACGGTGATCCCGGGTGGTCCCAAGTGGAGCGGCAACACGCCGCTGGATGCCGCGACGATCGGCGATGACGCGCACGCGTTCGACGAGGATGGTCCCGCGCCCGCTGAGCAGCGGGTCACGACGCCGGTGACCGTCCACGCGCTGTTGTTGCTGTACGAGGCGGACGAGGCGAGCGCCGACGCGTGGTGCGCGGCGGTGAGCGAGACGTTGGCGCCGCACGGCGTGCGCGTGGTGCACCGACTGCCGCTGGAGCTGCGGCTGGATGAACGCGGGATCGCGCGCGAGCATTTCGGCTTTGCCGATGGTGTGTCGCAGCCCCAGCCCTTTGAGGCCGGTGTGGTCACGATGGGCGGGGCGGATGCGCCCAACGATCCGTGGAACGGCGTGCCATTGGGCGAGATCCTGATGGGCCACAAGAACGGCCATAACGAAGTCGCCGCGGGGCCGGTGGTGCCCGATGGCGATGCTGCGCGCAGCGCTGGGCTGAAGCCGCATCCGCGCGGCGAAGGGTTTTTCGACCTTGGGCTGAACGGCAGCTACATGGTGGTGCGCGAGCTGAAGCAGGATGTCGCCGCCTTTTGGCAATCGATGCGCGCCAATGCCGCGCGGATCACGCAGGATGACCCCGAACATAGTGCGCAGATTGATCAGGACTGGATCGCATCGCGGGTGGTGGGGCGCGACCGCGACGGCAATCTGCTGTGCCCCGCGGGCACGCTGCCGCCCAACCGTTACGACCAGCCCGACAACGAATTCGGCTTCTGGGACCGCGACCGATTGGGGCAGGGGTGCCCGCTGGGCAGCCATGTGCGGCGGGGCAATCCGCGCGACGGGCTGGCGCCGACGCCTGCCGACAAGCAGACGCTGCTCGACGCGTCCAAGAACCACCGCATCCTGCGCCGGGCGCGCAAGTTCGGGCCGACCATTGCCGACCCGACCGTGGACGATGGCGTCGACCGCGGGCTGCTGTTCATCTGCCTCAACACCGACATCACGCGCCAGTTCGAGTTCGTGCAGCAGACCTGGGTGCTCAATCCCAATTTTGCGACGCTGTACGACGAAGTCGATCCGCTGATCGGGCCCAAGGGCCAGCTGACCATTCCCGAGACGCCGTTGCGGCGGATCGTGGAGGTCGAAACCTTTGTGCAGATGGCGGGCGGGGAATATTTCTTTCTGCCGAGCATGCCGGCGCTGCGATATCTGGAGGCGCTGTGAATCCGCTGACCTCGACCGACGTGCTGCGGCCTGGGCCCAGGGGGATCAAGCGGTGGCTGGGGCAGATGGTGTTTTCGGCCATGCCTTATGCGTTCGCGTTCCTGCGGCGGTGGAAGCCGGTGGCGAGGGTCGGGGGCATGGTGCTGACGTCGCGCCATGACGATGTGCGCGAGGTGTTCCTGAATGATGCGCTGTTTGGGGTGACCTATGGCCCCAAGCTGGACGTGATCATGGGCGGCGAGCCGTTCTTCCTGGGGATGGGGAACACGCCGCAATACCGGCATGATGTCGCGGCGCTCCGGAAAGTGGTGTTGCCGGGTGACCTGCCGGCGCTTGCCGCGCGGGTGGAGCGGCGGGCGGGCGAGGTCGTGCAGGCAAGTGGCGGGCGGATCGACGTGGTCGACACGCTGGTGCGGCAAGTCACGTTCGAGGTGCTGAGCGATTATCTGGGTGTGCCATGGCCGGCGGGTGGCGACCTGCGCGTGTGGGCGACGCGGCTGTTCGAGTTCCAGTTCGCCGACCAGGGGAATGATCCTGCGCTCCGCGCGGAGGTGGAGGTGATCGCCCCGGCGCTGCGCGCGCATATCGATGCGCAGATCGCGCTGCGGAAGGTGGCGCCGGGCAAGGACGATGTGCTGTCGCGCGCGCTGGCGATGCAGGCGGCGGGAGAGAGCGGCTTTGGCGATGTCGAGATCCGCACCGCGCTGATGGGGATGATCGTTGGCGGGCCGCCGCAGCCGCCGATGGTGGTGCCCCAGGCGATGGAGCAGCTGTTGCGACGCCCGCAAGCGCTTGCGGGGGCGCAGGCGGCGGCGCTGGCCGGTGATGACGCGCTGCTGCGGGCCTATGTGCTGGAGGGGATGCGGTTCGATCCGCTGGCGCCGGGGCTGCCGCGCGTGGCGCTGGCCGATGGGGTGATCGCGCGGGGGACGGCGCATGAAGCGCGCGTGAAGGCGGGGGAGACGGTGCTTGCCGCCTTCGCCTCGGCGATGATGGACCCGCGGCGGGTGGCTGATCCGAGGCAGTTCGATGTGCGGCGGCCGCCGAGTGACTACATCCATTTCGGCTATGGGCTGCACCAGTGCTTCGGGCTGCACATCAACCTGGCGACGCTGCACCTGATGCTGAAGCCGCTGCTGTGCCAGCCGGGGCTGCGACGGGCGGCGGGGCGTGCGGGGCGGTTGCGCAAGAACGGCGCGTTCGCGGAGCGGCTGGTGGTGGCGTTCGATCGGAGCTGAGGGTCTTGATCCTCCCCCGGAGGGGGAGGGGGACCAGCGCAGCTGGTGGAGGGGTACTAGCCGCGAGCAATGTCTCATGAGGAGAATACCCCACCGTCACGCTGCGCGTGCCACCTCCCCCTCCGGGGGAGGATCTTGAAGCCGGTGCGTGCTCCTTCGAAGCTACGGTAGCGCAACCAGTGGCGTTTGGCGGAAGCTTGGGCTAGCCGGGCGCCATGACGACTGCTCCGCTGATCGCCGGCCTGGAACTGGGTGGCACCAAATGCATCGCGCTTCTGGCCACCGGGCCCGAGGATGTTCGCAAAACCCGCACGATCCCGACCGGATCGGACCCCGCGACGACGCTGGCGGCGATCGAGGCGGTGCTGGACGGCTGGCAGTTCGACGCGATCGGGATTGGCAGCTTCGGGCCGGTGCAGCTGGATCCGGCGGCGCTCGATTTCGGATCGATCACCGCGACGACCAAGCCGGGCTGGACGGGCACCGACCTGGTGCAGCGGCTGCGCGCGCGTTACGCCAAGCCGCTGGCGATCCAGACCGATGTGAACGGCGCGGCGATCGCCGAAGCGCGCTGGGGCGCGTCGCAGGGGCTGCATACCCACGCCTATATCACCATCGGCACCGGCGTGGGCGTCGGGCTGGTGGTGGACGGCAAGCCGGTGCAGGGGGTGACCCATGCCGAGGCCGGGCATATGCGCGTGCCGCGCGCGGCGGGCGACAGCTTTGCGGGCTGGTGCCGCTTCCATGGCGATTGCGTCGAGGGGCTGATTTCGGGGCCGGCGCTGGCCGAGCGGTTCGGCTGTCCCGGGCAGGAATTGCCGCAGGACGGGCCGCAATGGGATCTGTTCGTGCACGACCTGACCGGGCTGCTCCACAATCTGGTGATGGGCTATGCGCCTGAGCGGATCGCGATCGGCGGCGGGGTAATCGCGGCGCGCGAGCACCTGTTTGAGCGGCTGCGAACGCGGCTTGCCGAGAGCCTGGGCGGCTATGGCTCGATCGCGAGCTATGCCGGCGAGCTCGACCGGCGGCTGGGCGCGCCGGGGCTGGGGACGATGGCCGGGCCGCTGGGCGCGATCGCGATGGGGCTGGAGGCGCTGGGCGCCTAGATCACGTCCATGTCGGTCTTGTAATGGTGCCAGGCGAAGATCGCCGCGGCGCCGCGATGGGGGCGCCAGGGTTCGGCCCAGCTGCGCAGGAGCTTTTCCGAGGGGCGCTCGGGATAGCCGAGGATGCGGGCGATCTCGATTTGGACGGCGAGGTCGCCGGCCGGCCAGACGTCCGGGCGTCCCTCGGCGAAGAGCAGGTAGATTTCCGCCGACCAGCGGCCGATGCCCTTGATGTGGGTGAGCGCGGCGATGGCTTCTTCATCGTCTTCGGGCAGGTTGTGGAGGTCGAGACGGCCGGTGGTGACTTCCTCGGCCAGGCTGCGGGCGTAGCTGGCCTTTTGCCGCGAGAGGCCCGCGGCGCGCAGGGTTTCGTCCGAAGCGTTTGCGACGGTGGCGGGATCGGTGAGGTCGCCTAGAGCGGCGGCAAGCTTGTTCCAGATCGAGGCTGCGGCGGCGACGCTGACCTGCTGGCCGACGATGGTGCGCAACAGGGTTTCGTAGCCGCGATCACGGATGCGCGGGGCGGGGTAGCCGGCGCGCTTGAGCGCGGCGGCGAAGCCGGGCTCGATCTGCGCCAATGCATCGATCGACGCCTTCAGCTGTTCGGCACTCAAACCCATCCGAGCGATCCTTGCAGTGCGCGTGGTTCGGCGGCATGGACGCGGCCGACAAAGGAGATTGCCATGCCGAAGCTTACCGTCGTGACCAGGAATGGGGAAGAACGCACGGTCACGGGCGATGCGGGCCTCAGCGTGATGGAAGTGATTCGCGACAATGGCTTTGACGAGTTGCTGGCGATTTGTGGCGGCTGCTGCAGCTGCGCCACTTGCCACGTCCATGTCGACCCGGAATTTGAGGCCAAACTGCCGCCGATCAGCGAGGACGAGAACGACCTGCTGGATAGCGCACTGACGCGGGACGAATATTCCCGGCTGTCGTGCCAGATCCCGTTCGGCGATGCGCTGGACGGGCTGCGCGTGCGGATCGCCGAAGAGGATTGATCCGCGGGTTTGATGGCCGCGGCGGCATCACGCCGCCGCGAACATCGCGAAACTGGGCCCCGGCCTGCGCCGGGGAACTGTTAGTGCTTTTAGTTACCCTCGCGCGGTGACGGCGTAGAGGGCGACCGCGGCGGCGTTGGAGACGTTCAGGCTTTCGACCTTGGACGAGATCGGCAGCTTTGCGAGCTGGTCGCAATGCGCCTCGGTGTTCTGGCGCATGCCTTCACCCTCGGCCCCTAACACCAGCGCGATCTTGGCCGCGTTGCCGATCACTTGCGCGAGCGTGCCATCGGCATGGCCGGTCAGGCCGATGCGCCAATAGCCGGCCTCGCTGATTTCATCGAGCGCGCGGGCCAAGTTGACCACGCGCACCCAGGGCACGGTTTCCAGCGTGCCCGAGGCCGAACGCGCGAGCGAGCCCGATTCAGGCGGCGCATGCCGGTCCTGGGTGATGATGCCGAGCGCGTCGAACGCCGCGGCCGAACGCAGGATCGCGCCGACATTGTGCGGATCGGTGACCTGATCGAGCACGATCAGCGGACGGTTGTCGTCCTTGCCCTGTTCCAGCAGGTCGCCCAGCCAGATCTCCTCCAGCGGATCGACTTCGGCGACGAGCCCCTGATGCGGGGCATCGTTGGGCACCAGCCTGCCAAGATCGGCGGCATCGGCATAGGTGACCGGGATTTCGGGCGGCAGCACGATCTCGCCCAGCGCCTCGTGCGTGCCCCAGAGCTTTCGCACCTTGCGTTCGGGATTGTCGAGCGCGGCATAGACCGCGTGACGCCCGTAGAAACGCGGGCGTGACGGGGCGGCCTTGCTCGGGCGGTGTCCTTTGCGTGCCATCAGTCGAGATCATCCGGATCGGGGTAAGCGAACGGGTTGGTAACGCCCGGTTGGCTGGGGAAGGGAACGCGCGCCAGCGGCTTTTCGGCATTGGCGGCCTGGAGCAGGAACGCGGCCAGGATCACCGAGGCCTGACGCATGTCGGCAGGCTTCAGATGGTCGAACGTGTCGGCGCTGGTGTGGTGCAGGCGGCTGCCATAATCCAGCGGGTCCTGGATGAACTGGAAGGCCGGGATGCCGACGCCGGAGAAGAACATGTGGTCGGTGCCGCCGGTGTTGCGCATCGCCACGGTGGTCGCGCCCATCGAGGCGAAAGGCGCCAGCCAGTCGCGCAGCGTCGGCACGGCCGCGACATTGTTCTCCGAATAGATGCCGCGGATCTTGCCCGAGCCATTGTCGAGATTGAAGTAGGCGGCCAGCTTGGCGTGGCCAGGCTTGGGGACGATTGGCCAGCGATCGGCCCAGCCATAGAAGCGGGCGAGGCCGGTGGTCGGTGCGCCCGGCTTTGGCTGACGCGTGGCGATATGCTGTTCGACATAGGCCATCGAGCCGAGCAGGCCCTGCTCCTCGCCCGACCAGAGCGCGAAGCGGATCGTGCGGCGCGGCTTCACGCCCATGCTCTGGAGGATGCGTGCAGCCTCCATTACCATTGCGCTGCCCGCGACATTGTCGACCGCGCCGTCGCCGGCCGTCCAGCTGTCGAGATGCGCGCCGGCCATGACATAGGCGCCGCTGGGATCGGTGCCGGGGATGTCGGCGATGATGTTGTACGCTTTGGTATCGGCATCCTCGAAATGAACGACGCTTTCGAGTTCGACCACCGGGGCGGGGCCGCTCTTGGCGAGGCGGGCGAGGCGGCGGTAATCCTCAGCGGCGAATTCGAAGCCGGGGACCTGCTGAGTCTCACCCACGCCGAACAGATAGCCGCTGCCATGCAGCAGCTTTCCGTCGCGCGGGCTCATGGTGACATAGGCCACGGCGCCCTCGGCCTTGAGGAAGCTGTCGAGCTTTTTGGAATAATCGAGGCGCTTGAGGCGGCGGTCGGCGGCTTCCGGATCGTAATTGGGCTGCTGATACACGTCGAGCTTGGCGAGATCGTCGCCGCTCAGCCGCCGGAAGGGCGCTTCGCCCGGCTCGGAGCCGTCATTGGGCAAAGTCACCAGCACGATCTTGCCGGCGAGCTGGCCGCGGTAGCGTGCGAAATGATCCTCATCGCTCATTGGGGCGACCACGATCGGCGCGCTGATCTTGCCGGGCGTGCCCGGGGTCCAGGTGATCGCCATGCCGGTAAGATCGATCGGGCGCGGGCTGATCATGCGCGCGCTCTGGCGCTCGGCCCACCAGCCGCGGCCGAACTCGAACCCTTCCTTGTGCGCGTTCTTCAGGCCCCAGGCGCGGAACCGCGACAGGGTATAGTCCTCGGCGGCGCGCATGCCCGGCGAGTTGGTGAGGCGCGATCCGATGCGGTCGGTCATGTGCTGGGACGTCACCATGACTTCCGAGCGGTTCATGCCTTCATCGATGATGCGGGCGATTTCGGCCCGGTCGACCTGCTGGGCGGCAAGCGGCGTGGCGATAAGGGCGACGGCGGCGAGAGCGAGTGCTTTGCGCATTGATGGCCTTGGACGGAGAAAAGGATGCCCGCGACGCTATGCGGCAAGGAAGCATGACGCAAGGCGTTGACAGGGGCGGTTCGCTTCGGCATTGGGCCCCCTCGCTCGACGCGGCGCCTGTTTGGACAGGTGGCCGAGTGGTTAAAGGCAGCAGACTGTAAATCTGCCCGGGTTTCCCGTACGCTGGTTCGAATCCAGCCCTGTCCACCACCGCCGCGTCGAGCGGAAATCTCCTTCCTCCAGGTTGCTGATGCTGCGGTGCAGCGGGTTGCGTGGCCGGCCGCGTCGCGTTATCGGGGCTGCGCATCAAGAGTCGGGCCGACGCCTGGCACCAACCTGCTCCCGAGCAAGGTGGTGCCTCTGCTGACAAGCGGGGGGATGTGGCCGGACCGGCAACCATCGGGTTCCAAGCCACGCGTCGTTCCGTCTCCTGGTGCCTGAACCAGTGAAGAGGCAGTGCGCGTGACCGATCAAGCTCAACAATTCGCCAGCGACAATTATGCCGGGATCTGCCCCGAAGCGTGGGATGCGATGGCGCAGGCGAATGCGGGTTCGGCGACGGCTTATGGCGAGGATGGGTGGACGCAGCGGGCGTCGGACGCATTCCGGACGCTGTTCGAGACGCGGTGCGAGGTGTTCTTCGCGTTCAACGGGACTGCTGCCAACTCGCTGGCGCTGGCGTCGCTGGGGCAGTCCTATCACAGCGTGATCTGTTCCTCCTCGGCGCATGTCGAGACCGACGAGTGCGGCGCGCCCGAGTTCTTTTCCAACGGGTCCAAGCTGCTGGTGGCGCAGACCGCCGGCGGCAAGCTGACGCCCGAGGCGGTGCGCGGACTGGCGACGAGCCGGTCGGACATCCATTTTCCCAAGCCGCGGGTAGTGACGATCACCCAACCTACCGAGACCGGGCAGGTCTACAGCGTCGCCGAGGTGCGCGCGCTGTCGGCGACGTGCCGCGAACTGGGGCTGCGGCTGCACATGGATGGCGCACGGTTCGCGCATGCCTGCGCGACCTTGGGTTGTTCGCCGGCCGAAATCACCTGGAAGGCCGGGGTCGACGTGCTGTGTTTCGGCGGCACCAAGAACGGCATGGCGGTGGGCGAGGCGGTGCTGTTCTTCGACGCCGCGCTGGCCGAAGATTTCGATTATCGCTGCAAGCAGGCCGGGCAGCTGGCGTCCAAGATGCGATTCCTGTCGGCGCCCTGGGTCGGGCTGCTCGAGAGCGGCGCGTGGCTGCGCAATGCCGAGCATGGTAATGACTGCGCACAGCGGGTCGCGAAGGCGGTGGCCGGGCTGCCGGGGATCGAACTGATGTTCCCGGTGGAGGCCAATGCGGTGTTCCTGCGCGCGCCTGAGCCGGTGCTGGAGGCGCTGCGGGCGCGGGGGTGGCGATTCTACACCTTCATCGGCGGGGGCGCGCGGTTCATGTTCGCTTGGGACGCGGATGTGGCGCGGGTGGACGCCTTGGCTCGTGATGTGCGGGAGGCGGCGCTGGCGGAGTTGGTGGGGGCTTGAGTTTCCTTCCGTCACCCGGCTCAAGGCCGGGATGACAAAGGGAGTATATTGATCGCCTGGCTTGGCTCAGAATACCGCGGCGACGAGTTGGCGGAACGCGTCGGCGCGGTGGCTCATGGCGTGCTTGGTCTCCGGGTCCATTTCGCCGAAGGTTTCGTCCTTGCCGTTGGCGACGAACATCGGGTCGTAGCCGAAGCCCTTGTCCCCACGCGGGGGCCAGACGAGCGTGCCGTCGACGCGGCCTTCGAACCACTCGACATGGCCATCGGGCCAGGCGAGCGCGAGGGCGCAGATGAAGTGGGCTGCGCGGCTAGTTTCGGGTGGGAGTGCCGCCAGGCGATCCTCGACCTTTCGCATGGCGAGGCCGAAGTCCTTGCCCTCGCCGCCCCAGCGGGCGGAGAAGATGCCGGGTTCATTGTTCAGCGCCTCGACGCACAAGCCGCTGTCGTCGGAGAGCGCGGGCAGGCCCGACAGGTCGGCGGCCTGGAGCGCCTTCAGCTCGGCATTGGCGACGAAGGTGGTGCCGGTTTCCTCGGGCTCCGGCAGGTCGAGCTCGGCCGCGGAGACCGGCTCGATGCCATAGGGGCCGAGCAGCGCGCGGATTTCACGCACCTTGCCGGGATTGTGGCTGGCGATCACCAGCTTTCCCGGCTGGAGCTTGCGGATGGCCTGGGGGGCGTCGCCGCCCACCCCTTCGTTCGGTCCGGTCATTGTACCGCCTTCAACTGCGCGGCGAAGATCTGGTTGCAGCCGATGCGGGCCAGGCGGAGCAGGCGGAGCAGGCCTTCCTCGTCGTACGTCGCGCCCTCGGCGGTGGCCTGCGCCTCGGCGATCTTGCCGTCGGAGAGCAGGACGAAGTTGGCGTCGGCGTCGGCGTTCGAATCCTCGTCATAGTCGAGGTCGAGGACGGGATTGCCCTGGAAGATGCCGCAGCTGACGGCGGCGACCTGTTGCGTGATCGGGTCCGCGGTCAGCTTGCCCTCGGCCATCAGCTTGTTGACGGCGAGGCGCAGCGCGACCCAGGCGCCCGAGATCGCCGCGGTGCGGGTGCCGCCATCGGCCTGGAGTACGTCGCAATCCAGCGTGATCTGGCGCTCGCCGAGCAGCTTGAGGTCGGTGACGGCGCGCAAGGAGCGGCCGATCAGGCGCTGGATCTCCTGGGTGCGGCCCGACTGCTTGCCCTTGGCCGCTTCGCGCGCGCCGCGGGTGTGGGTGGCGCGGGGGAGCATGCCATATTCGGCGGTGACCCAGCCTTCGCCCTTGCCGCGCAGCCAAGGCGGAATGCGTTCCTCGATGCTGGCGGTGACCAGCACGCGGGTGTCGCCGAAGCCGATCAGCACCGACCCTTCGGCATGGCGCGTGAAGCTGGGTTCGAGCGTGATCGCACGCATTTCGTCGGGGGCGCGGCCGGATGGGCGCATCGGTTCATTCTCCTGCAAACTTGGTCGCGCCAAGTAGACCGTGCGGGGGGAACGCGCCAGTGGCGGCGCGTGATCCGGACAAGGGAGCCGTTATGGGCAGGCAGTGGATGGCAATGGGCGCAGCGGCGCTGGTGCTGGCAGGGTGCGCGGGCGAGGGTGCGCGGCCGGGCGGGACGCCGGTGGCGATCGAAGCCGATTCGATCCGGCTGGAGACTTCGCCCTGTTTCGGCGCGTGCCCGGTCTATGCGGTGACGGTGAGGCCGGACGGGACCGGGGTGTTCGAGGGCAAGCGCTTCACTGCCGTTACGGGTGAGCGGCGGTTCACGCTGAGCCGCGCCCAATATGATGCGTTCGCGGGTGCGCTGGCGGCGTATCGGCCTGAGAACGGAGAGGTGCGCTATGCGCCGGGCGAGGCGAATTGCGTGCATGCGCCTACGGATATGCCGAGTACGCAGGTGACGTGGACGCGGGCGATCGGGGATAGCCAGGGGATATCCTTCTATCATGGCTGCCGGAACGACAATCCGGGGCTGGCGCAGGCGCTGCGGGACGCGCCGGGGA
>NZ_JAJNDV010000001.1:0-339057 GCF_021043375.1 Sphingomonas sp. IC-56 | reverse complement strand
TGCGCCGGGGAACTGAAGGTGTGCTTGAGGCGGGGCGCACAAACGCTACATAGACCGCATGACCATTCCTCCCATTGGCGAACTTACCGATCGCGCGCGCGACGTGTTCCGCATCGTGGTGGAATCCTATCTCGACACCGGCGCGCCGGTGGGGTCGCGGACCATATCCAAAATCTCGGCGCTGAACCTCTCGCCGGCCTCCATCCGCAACGTGATGCAGGACCTGGAGGAGGCCGGGCTGCTTGCCGCGCCGCATACCAGCGCCGGGCGGATGCCGACCGATGTCGGGCTGCGGCTGTTCGTCGACGGCATGATGCAGGCCAATGAGCCTTCGGCCGAAGAACGCGCCGCGATTGAGGCGCGGGCAGGGAAGGTGGGGCCGGTGGAAGAGGCGATTGCCAATACCACGGCCGCGCTGTCGGGCCTGTCGGCCTGCGCGGGACTCGTGCTGGTGCCCAAGGCCGAGCCGGTGCTGCGCCAGTTCGGCTTCGTGCCACTGAGCCAGGACCGCGCGCTCGCCGTGCTGGTCGGCGAGGACGGGTCGGTGGAGAACCGGGTCGTGCATCTGCCCGGCGGGATCGACCCGCATGCGCTGCAACAGGCGGCCAATTACATGAGCAGCATGCTGGCCGGACTGACGCTGGCGCAGGCGCGCGCGCGGATCGACCGCGACCTGACGCAGAAGCGCGCCGCGCTCGATTCGGCTGCGGCGCTGCTGGTGGAGCGGGGCCTGGCGGTGTGGAGCGAGGATGGCGACCGCCGCCCGGTGCTGATCGTGCGCGGGCAGGCCCGGCTGGTCGACGCCACGGCCGCCGAAGATCTGGAGCGGGTGCGCCAATTGCTCGACGAGCTGGAGGGCAAGGAAGAGATTTCCCGGCTGCTCGACAGCGCGCGCGAGGGCGAGGCGACGCGGATCTTCATCGGATCGGAGAACAAGCTGTTCGCGCTTTCCGGCTCGTCGGTGATCGCCAAGCCGGTGCGATCGCTGGATGGGCGCGTGGTCGGCGTGGTGGGCGTGATCGGCCCCACCCGGTTGAACTATGCCCGCGTCGTGCCCATGGTGGATTTCACGGCGGCCACCTTGGCCCGATTGCTCGCTTGAAGACGTACAGGGAACCATGACCGAGAACGAAAACATCAACGCTGACCTGCAGGACGCGGACAGCAACCTTCGCGAGGAAACCGCGGAAGCGGCACCCGAAGTGGCGGAGCATGACCGCACCGCCGAGCTGGAGTCGCAGCTCGCCGAGGCGAAACAGCAGGTGCTGTATGCGCAGGCCGAGACGCAGAATGTCCGCCGGCGGGCCGAGAAGGAAGCGCAGGACGCGCGCGCCTATGCCGCAACCGGCTTTGCGCGCGACGTGCTGTCGGTTGCCGACAATCTGGCGCGTGCGCTGGCGGCGATCCCCGCTGATCTGCGCGAGGACGAGAAGCTGAAGGGGCTGGTGACGGGCCTGGAGGCGACTGGCCGCGAGCTTGAGTCGGTGTTTGGCCGGCATGGCATCACCAAGATCTCGGCAGTGGGCGAGGCACTGGATCCGAACCGCCACCAGGCGATGATGGAAGTGCCGAGCGTTGACGCGGAGCCGGGTACGGTCGTGCAGGAAATCCAGTCGGGGTATATGATCAAGGACCGCCTGCTGCGCCCGGCGCTGGTTGGCGTGGCGAAGAAGCCGGACTGATCCTAGGCGGGTGGCCGGTGGGGGAGTGCCGAGCGCGCTTCCGCCGGCTGTGCTTGGGGTTGGGCCGCTCGAGCATCCTAGCCTTCATTCGTCGATACTCAAGTCCCCCTCCCTGAAAGGGAGGGGGTAGGGGTGGGTCGGAAAAGGGCGGGCTCGATGCCCGCCCTTTTCCCTCCTCCCAAGTATCTCGTTGGCTCGCTGCGCTCGCACCAGCATCAGGTGAACAGCGCCCCGCGCTGTTCAGGCCATGCCGGGGGGCATGGCCGACCTGTTGCTCCCAGCCCCTCCCTTGCAGGGAGGGGAGCTCTAAGTGGGTGCCGAAGAGACGGTAGCCGCCCGTCTAGCGGAACCTCGCCACCCCTTTGGCGCTTGGTTCGGTACAGAACGGGAGCGTTGTTAGATGACGGAAGCAATCTGGGGCGACGCATCGAAGAGCCCGGCCATTGACTGGTCGATGAGTGCCTCACTTGAGAATGTCGTGCGGAGCGAACAGGACATAGCCGAGGTCTCCAACCTCGAAGCGGTGGTCCGCGAGTGGCTGAAGCTCGACCCCGCGCACAAGGCGGCTGCCACGCTGTCGGTCGAGCGGCCGATCATTTTGGACGGCGCCTCGCACGACAGCTTGAGCGCGGACGGGATTGCCATGCTGGCGGAACGCCTGCCGGCCTAAGGCCGGGCGCTGCATCCCAGCGCTGCGCACCAAGCGCCGCTAGCGGAGCGGCTGGTTCACAGCGCCCATCCCTGACGATACTCACGGTCCAGGAAGCGGTTGGCATCCGGTAGATTGGTGATCCGCCCGCTGGCGCCATCATATTCGATCGGCTGATCCGCGCGCATAGCGACCATGCCGAGCAGCATCGTCTCGTTGAGCGGCACGGCGGCCGAGAAGGGCGAGGAGATCGCCTCTTCGCCGCGGATCGCGCGGATCCAGTTCATCTCATGACCATCGCGGCCGCCCTGGATGCGGGGCAGCGACACGGGCACCGCGGCAGCGCGCGCTTCGACGCCATCGCCGATCAGGACCGGCTTTTGTCCATAGGTTTCGTGCATCAGCATGCCGCGATCGCCGACATACAGCACACCGCCATCCGGGTTCATCCGTGCGCTTGCCGGCATCCCTGCGGGCGTTGGCGGCATCAGCCCGCCATCATACCAGGTCATCGTCAGCGGGCCGTGCTTGGCTTGCCCGAACTGATAGGTCGTGATGTTGGCGAGCGGATAGCTGCCCAGATCCGTCGGCGGCTTGCCGTCCCAGATATTGTCGTCGCCGCCCCAGCGGCTGTGCCGCGTCTCGATCCGCGTCGGCAGCCCCGGCTCCAGCGCCCAGAGCGGGAAGTCGACCAGATGCGCGCCCATGTCCCCGAGCGAGCCGATCCCGAACGGCACCCAGCCGCGCCAGTTGAAATGGGCGTAATCGGGATGATAGCCCCAATCCACCGCCGCCGGACCAAGCCACACGTCCCAGTCGAGGCTGGCCGGCTTCGGCACCGGGGCAGGACGTGCGTCGCCCTGTGGCCAGAGCGGGCGGTTGGTCCAGGCATGGACTTCGCGCACCCCCCCGATCACGCCGCCGCGGATCAGCTCCACCACCCGGCGGCCGTCATCACCCGAATGGCCCTGATTGCCCATCTGGGTTACCAGCTTCGGGTTCTTCGCCGCGAGATCGAGCAGCACCCGTCCTTCGCGAACCGTGTAGGTCAGCGGCTTTTGCACATAGACATGGATGCCGCGCTCCATCGCCATCTTGGCAGCGACCGCGTGATGATGGTCCGGCGTGGCGATCACCACGGCGTCGATGTCCTTGCGAGCGTCGAACATCCGCCGATAATCGGCGAACTTGGCGGCGCGGTCATAGGCCGCCTTGAGCGGCTGCAGGTCAGGGCGCGCCCCGCCCCTGTCACCGACGAACGCCTTGGCGACATGGGCGAGATCGACATCGGCCATCGCGACGATGTTCTGGCTGGTGAGCTTCGCCATGTTCTGCGCGCCCATGCCGCCCGCGCCGATCACTGCGACGTTGACGCGGTCGCTGGGCGCGATCTTTCGCGCAAAGGCAGTGCCGGGCAGGGTGAGCACGCCTGCGCTTGCCGCTGCGCCGCCCAGCCAGTCGCGCCGGGTGAGACCCGATCGTGCTTCGGTCATGCTGTACCCTTTTATTTGGTGGGACTGTCGGCGGTGAAGGGCGAGCAGCAGGGCTCGGCCACCGGCTGGAACTCCATCAGCTCCACGCGCGTGCCGTCGGGATCGTAGAGGTTGGCCTGCCACTTGCCGTCACGCCCCATTTGCGGGCCGTCATGGCGCGGGCTCAGCCGGTTCTCGGCGGTCAGTCGCGCGACCGTGGCCTTCATGTCGACGACGCCCAGCGACAGGTGATTGAGCACGCCGAGCAGCCGTCCGTCGACGCGCTTCTCGTCCACTGTCGAGCCCGGCCCGACCATCATATATTCGAGCCAGTCAGTGCCGTCGGGCACCTGTTGCGAGATCCAGTCGGTCGCGCCTTCCTTCATCGCGCCATACCAATAGGGGCGGAAGCCGAGCAGCGTGCGATAGAAGGTGTCCTGCGCCGCGCGGTCACGCACCACCTGTCCCACATGGATGATGCGGCCACTGACGGCGGTGGATGGGGTGCTCGCCGTCGCGGGGGGCTGGACGAAATGCACCTCGACCCCCTCGGGATCGCGGGTGCCGAACCAGCGTTCCCCGGACGCGCTGGTGGACAGCGCCGTCATGCCCTTCGCGCCGTGATCCAGCAGGTAGCGGCGCAGCGCAGCGGCATCGGTGGTGGTGTAGGCGACATGCGCCAGCCGGCTGGTTCCGTGTCCCGGCGGGAGGGGCAGGACCTGGACGAACTGCGTCTCGCTGAACAGGTACCGGGTGCCCTTCGGATTTTCCGGATCGGCCACCTTCCTCGCGCCGAGCACGCGGCCGTAAAAGCCGTCGGTTGCGGAGGGATCGGCGGCGTAGATCGCCAAGTGCGATACACCCGTGATCGCCGGCCGCTCCGTCTGCTGATTGGCCGGTGCCATGCCTGTGCCCAGGGTCAACATGGCCGCCAGCATCAACGCGCGTCGGATCATCGGCGCCTCTTCCTTTTTTGGTCTTGGCGCTAGCTTACATGCGGCGGCGCGGGCCGCAAGGCGGTCAGGCTTGAGCCGGCGCGGGAGCGTCTTTCACGATGCGCTGCGCTTTTTGTCGTACCAGCCAAAGGGCAGGAGCTGGTCGGCCAGCGCCTTGGCCCCCTTGCGATCGCCGCGCCGAAGCGGGCCCAGCACCGCCACTGCGGAGCGCTGGATGATGCGGTCAAGCGCGGTCGGGGTAGGGGCCTTGGATGCGGCCTCCAGCAAGCCAACGCCGCGGCTGTCCTCGGGATCGAGGTTTATCCGCATCAGGCCAGCCAGGCCCAAGAACATCGCCCTGCGGCCACCTAGGGCCACGCTCTTGTCCAATGCGGCGAGGCCGACGCTCTCCCGCGCGCCAGCCGCGGCACGGGCGACGAAGCGGCCTGCGTGCGAGATGATGCCCAGGTGCCAGGCGCCCAGACCCGCCTGCGCCTCCGCATTGCGGGGAAAACGGCCGACCACCTGCTCGAACTCCCGGCGCGCGGCGAGCGCCTGCGAGCGTTCGCCGGTAAGCTTTGCGTGATAGCCAAGCGCAATGGCGGCCAATACGGCGGCATCCTGATCGTCCTTGTTCCGCTGCAAGGCCGCGAGCGTGCCTGCACGCACGGTCTCGATCCGCTGTAGCGCGGTCGTCCGGCTGCGGTCCTGGAACGCCGCCTTGGTCAGCAGGTCACGGGCGCTCTGCGCGTGCGCGGCGCCGGGTAGCAGCGAGATTGCAGCGAACAGAGCGAGCGGAGCCGCGGAACCAAAACGCATCCATCATCCTCTGTTCAAACGGAAACATGCCCGTTTTCGACCTGGAGCGATCATGAAGCGCTGAACGCGCACGTCAAGGTGAAGCAGGGACGCGGCCGAGCAGATCGTATCTGCGTTGACCACAGGGCAGTGGTTGTGGCACTTGGCATTCGCATCGCTGCAAGGCAGTTTGTCAGCGGCGGCAGGAACTGAGGCAGTTCAGTCTCTTGCGGGTGTAGCTCAATGGTAGAGCAGAAGCTTCCCAAGCTTACGACGAGGGTTCGATTCCCTTCACCCGCTCCACGCTAAGCGCTGGTAAAGTTCGACGCCGCCAGGCGACCGCCCTCGTCATATTTGAGTTCCAGATAGCGCCCGAACACTTCGATCTGATCGGCCGGGGTGCGGCCGAGTTGTTCGCTTGCGCGTCCCAGCTCGGCTTCGATCAGTTGCAACCCGTTGATCAGATGGTCGTCGGGCGTGCGGCCATCGGCGCCTGGCGCGCGGCGGCTTGCAATGGGCACGGTTCGCCAGCCACCGACGAGTGTGGGCATTTCCTCTGCGACCAGCTTGCGGACGGCGGCGGCCGCCGGACTGCGGGGATCGAGCCGGCAAAGCTGTGGCGCCAGCGCATCGAGCCTCCAACTTATCGACTCCGCAAGCTGGGCGGCGGGAAGCGGCAAGCCGCGCCTCTGCGCCGCGAGCCAGATGATCGACTCCTCGGCCAGGCAGGGCAGGGGAGCCTGGGTCATGGCTTCGCGTCCCGGCGCAGCGCGGTCGGCCCGGATGATGATCAACAGCGTCAACAGCAGCATCACCGCCGACGCGGCGGCAAGCGCCACGCCGGGCGCGCTGACCGTCGCCAGCAGTGCCCAGGCGAGCAACGACGCGATGGCTGCCATGACCAGCCGGACCATGAGCCGCTTCCGGCGCCTTGCCTTCGCCTCACGCTCGCGGCGTGCCTGCTCCCGGCCTTCGGGCGACAGGCGGCGAAGCATTTCCTCGGCATGGGTGAGGCCGACATCAGCAAAGCTGACAGCGACTTTGCGCGCGCGGTGGATCAGCGGCTCGCCCGGACCGGCATCGTGGCTCATGGCGCCAAGATGGCGTGCCTTCGCGGTGGAATCCAGAGGGCGATCTGGCGGCGGTGTGGCGGTGGCTCCAACAATCCTCCACCTCCGGGGGAGGATTGCTCAGTTGCCGCGCTGCATGCGATCAGTCCGGCTTCACCCGCACTGCGCTTCCAACGCGGTCTGCACGGGATCGTACTGCACCGTCTCCATCGCGCGATTTACCTCCTGCTTGCGACGCAGTGCGGCAGCGTTTTTGCGGCGGAACATGCGAAGCCAATTCAGCGACACCTGGGCTCTCCCGATCAAGGACGGGCTGATCCTTGCGCACTGATGTTACGTAACGATTAAGCGCGCGCTACGCACTTTCCTGTTCCGCCGCGCGGGCCGCGGTCGCAGGGAGCGATGCGTCCTTCTGCGGCTCGGGGCTTCAGCCCGCGAAAGTCGATTTGGGGATGTGGGTGATGCGGCAGGCCAGGTCGGCTTCGCCGCTGGCGACGACATAATGATCGCCCGCATCGGCGATGCCGGTGGTGAACACCACGTCATGGACATACATCTTGTCCTCCATCGGCCGGGTAAGGTCGGGGTTCGCCTCCAGCAGCGGCGGGTGCCGGGTGCGGACCACCCTGGCAGGATCGTCGCGGTCGAGGATCGACCAATAGGTGCGGTAGACGCCGACAATCTCCTTGGGCTCCACGCCGTGCCACAGGGTGAGCCAGCCATCCTCGATCAGGATCGGCGGGGTGCCGCCGCCCATGCGCGCGGTGGCGACGGTCGCGGCGTGGGGGCGAATGCCGGGTTCGCGGTGGGGCTTCCAATGGAGCGCGTCGGGCGAGGTGGCCAAGTTGATCGAGGGACCGGCGCGCCAGTCGCTGCCCGGCGGATAGGCGAAGTACAGGTCGCCGAGCGGCCGGGTCTGCGCCCAGAACTTGCCGCCAACCTTGCCTTCGAAGATCAGCATGTCCTTGTTCTGGTGGTCGAGCACGATGTCCTCGAGCCGATAGTCGAGCCCGTTGTCCGAACTGTACAACGTGGTGCAATGGCGCTCGGGGCTGACCGAACAGGTTGTCATCAGCCAGCGGTTCTCCACCTTCGATACGCGTGCGTCCTCGACGCCATAGCATTGGAAGCTGGCCTGCGGGACGATCGCCTTGTCGTAGTGAACGGCGACTACCGCCAGACCGTCAGGCGATAGCTCGACCGGCAGGATCCAGGACAGCGAGGTGAGCGCCATCACTCGCCAGCGCCCGCCATAGATCAGGAATTTGCGCGGGTCGGACGTGTCGACCAACTCCAGCGGCCAGGCGTCCAGCACATATGCGCCGTCATCC
The DNA here is from genome assembly GCF_021043375.1 of Sphingomonas sp. IC-56. GTDB lineage: Bacteria > Pseudomonadota > Alphaproteobacteria > Sphingomonadales > Sphingomonadaceae > Sphingomonas. The sequence continues at coordinate 331,120 of NZ_JAJNDV010000001.1, read as the reverse complement.
CAGCGGATCGCATGCACATGCCCGTCGAAGATGGGCTTGCGCAGCGCCTCGGCAACGCGGACGAACATCGCCAGATTGCCGTTCGGCAGCCGCGTCAGTCCGGGATTGAAGGCGCCGAGCACATAGGTTTCGGCGTTCAGATGCCCAGCCAGGGGCGACCGGCTGAGATCCACATCGTCGGGCCCGAAGACGAGCCGGTCGACCGCAAACGTCATCGCGTCTGCAGGCGCGGCTCGACGCGCATCAGCGACACCACCGTACGCCGCGGCTGCGTAAGCATGAAGTGCGTCGCCGCGGCGATATCTTCGGCGCGCAGCATGTCGCCATGCGCGATCATCTCGCGCTGCTTTTCCACTGGCGTGTCGGGCAGCTGCATGTCGGAGCCGGTCAGGCCGGGTTCGATGTTGCCGACCTTGATGTCCTTTTCGGCCAGTTCCTTGCGTAGCGCCTCGGCAAAGGCTTCGACGCCGGTCTTGGTCGCGACATAGACCGTGGAGCTGCCGCCGCGCGACACGGACGACATCGACCCGATGAAGACGATGTCGCTGCCCGGACCCATCCGGTCCACCGCCGCCTTGGCGACGGTCATGTGCGAGGTGAGGTTGGTGTCCACCGTGTAGCGGATATCGGCGGTGTCGGTATCGTCCAGCCCATCGGCGGCGAGGCCTGCGTTGATGACTGCGATGTCGACGCCGCCCAGGAACGCTTCACCCGCCGCGACGAAGCGGTCGACGCCGTCCTGGCTCGCCAGGTCGACGGCGATGCCGTCGCCTTCGCCCACTTCGCGGATACGCGTCAGCGCGTCGTCTAGATGTTCCGGCGTGCGCCCGCACACGAACACCTTGGCGCCTTCGGACGCCAGCAAAACGGCAATGGCGCGGCCGATGCCGGTGGTGCCGCCGGTGACCAGGGCGCGGCGCCCGGCAAGGCTGGGCTGCGCGGTATGCGCGTCGGTAGCGGGATTGGGCATGATGAGGAACTCCGTTGCAAGCCGGTTTGCCACGAACAAGGAATGGCCCGCGCTTAGGTTCCGTTCACCACGCGATGCTGACGCGGCCATTGGCGGGCACGTGATATTCGATGCGGTCGTCCACCGTCCGGCCGCGCACCCGGTCGCCGGCCATGGTGGTGACGGTGAAGTCAGGCAGCTTTTCCTTGCCCGTGCGGATCAGGCACAGCCGCGCAGTACAGCCTTCCGCGCCGCTCAGCTGGAAGTTGAACGCGCGCTCGGCAGGACGATCGCTTGCTAGCAGGAAGTGGTCGCAGAACAACCGGAATGGCGCATCGCCTACGGGGTGGAAGGTTCGGCTGGCGAACACGAAGGCGGCGCCGGCGCCGTATATCTCCTGGCCCACCTGTCCGGCCTGCTGCCCATCGACATACAGGTCCTCGACCGGGAAAGAGAGGTTCCGGTCGACATAGCTGTTGCGGACATTCTCGCTCGCCACGGCTTCTTCGGGTAGCGCGTCGGGATAGTAGAACCAGGCGCGATCGAGCGCGTAGCGGCAATACTCGCCCAACAGCAGCTGTACCGCGGGCTCCAAGTCAGGGCCGCTGTCTTTCAGATAGCGCTCGAACGCCGCGAAGCTGTCGAAGCACTCATACATCGCCATGTAGGGCGCGTCGTGCAGCGCGGTGACGCCCAGGAAGTTGCGGTAATGCTTGGCATGATCGATCTCGGACTCCCAGATCGACGCGTTGTGGAAGAAGCTGGCCAAGTAGACATAGCTCTGGTCCAGATACGCTTCGTCATTGGTGATCCGCCACAGCCGCATGCAGGCCGAAGCGCCCCAGGCGGTCAGGTTCGCCTGATAATTGAGTTCGAAGCGCATGCCGCGCGCCGCGTCGATCGCCGCGCGCGCCTCGTCCAGGAAGCGCTTGTCATCGGTCAGTTCGAACGCCTGGAGCATGACATAGGCATAGATGCCGCCGACATCGGTCTGGCCCAGCCCCTCGTCGTCGCGCGCCGCGGTGATGACGGTGAAGTCGGTCACCTTATACTGGATCGGCCAACGATAGTCGAAATGGTGCGCGGCCTCGATGCCGAAGTCGATCGACTCCAGGAACAGCCTGCGCGCGCGCTTGTCGCCATCGGTCGCCAGGTGCCCCAGGTTCATCAGCGGGTGGTACAGATACCAGCTGTCGACCGCGTCCTTGTCCTTGTCCGGCCCCACATTGGGCAGGTAGCGCCGCACCGTCTTGAGCTTGGGGTCATAGAATTTGCGCAGCCCCGCCTTCAGCTCGCCGAGCAGGGGGATGTCCTGCTTCTTCCACGCTTCATAGTCGCGGATCGAGGCGAGCACCGACATCTGCACCATCGAGTCCGGATATTCAGTGGCGGTGTAGGGATGGATGTAGCGGAACCCGTAGTGGCGGATGGTCGCCTGGGGCGCCTGGTCCAAGTCGCGCAGCGAGCGCTCGGCGCGGTCGACCCAGTCGCGATATTCGGTCGGCGGCAGCTCGAGACGCCGATAGATCGCGCCCAGCAGCATCAGGTAGCGCCGCGCCATCACCGTCTCATCGGCGTCGGCTTCGTCGTGAAAGGCCAGATAGCTGTCGAGGATGACCATGTCCTCGCCCTCGGGAAGTGGGTCGAGCGGCGGCTTGCCCTTTTGCGGCGCGGTGGGCGGCAGATAACCAATTTCGGGCCATTCCCCGCCGACGGCGCCGTCCGGCTTGGTGCCGGTCGCCTCGAAATAGGGATTCAGCGTCGTGAAGTTCTGGAAGTACAGCGTGCTGCCGAACGCGGGCTCGGTCATCCGGAAATAGCTCACGCCCGCGTTCATGCCGCGCTGCGCGGCTTCCACCTGACCGATGGCGCCGGCCGGATCGTCATCCGCGTACAGCGGGTACAGGTCGCGCGGCAGGAACGGCACCAGCAGCGGCGCGCTCGGGCGCAGGGAGGTGGTCACGCGCAGCACGGGCAGCGCGTCCTCGTGCAGGCGGATGGCGACGCTCTGCCGCCCGATCACTGTGTCGAACTCCAGCCGCAGCGTCTCGTCACCCTCGGCACGGCGCGTGCGCACTTCGCCGCAGCCACCCGGCGCATGCGCCGCCCGCAGCGCCACCCCGCCATGGCCTTCGCGGCGTACGATCAGCCACAGCGCGTCGCGCCCGGCACATACCGCGATCGACCGCTCACCCAGCGCAAGCGTCGCCACTTCCTCCATGCCCGCGCGCAGTTCCTCACGCAGCAGCAACACGTTGGGCGACACGCCGGGAAGCTTGCCCGCTTTGGCGCGGGCGGGAAGGGTAGTGGTCCTGGTCATCAACGATCAACCTCCATGTCTTTCAGCGGTTTCCGAAGCTAACCTCGATCAGCGAAGCGCTGGCGGCGCAGGAAGCGGGCGCGCAGCGATGCGTCGCGGAGAAAGCCGGCGGGAAGATCGGTCAGGCCGCGCAGCCCCGCGACGGTGGAAATGTTGCGCACCGTGCGGCGGGTGTGGAGCAACACCTGCTGCACCATCTCGCCACGCCGAATCTCGCCGCTTTCCTGCACCAGCGCCAGGCGGTGGATGGCGTACAGCCCCAGCACCCCGGCGATGAGGAAGTAGAAATCCCACTGCGACAGCCGCAGCGGCGACACCGTCGCCACGCCCTGGGGGCTGGTCCAGCGCAGCAGCAGCTCGAATTGGCGCAGCCGGAAGAAGTCGGCGAATGCCCCGCCCAGGATGGGCGCGATGCCCGCCGCCACCGCCGTCGCCAGGCCTGCGGTTGCGACATAGGCGGTAGAGGATCCCTTGGGCGACAACTTCAACGCGATGGAGGTGGTGGCCAGCGTCGCGCCCGCCACCGCGCTGCCCATGAACAGGTGCAGCACGATCAGATACGCCACCAGCCACGGGCCATGCGTGATCTGCGACGCGCCGATCATCGCCACAATGCAGGCGATATAGGTGGGCGCGGCGACCAGCAGCACCGACTTGTTGGCGAACCGATCGGCCAGCGCGCCCCAGTTGCGCAGCGCGACTAGGTTGGAAAGCTGGCTCACCACGCTCAGCACCATGACAAAGGTCATGTCGAAGCCGAGCTGCTGGACGATGAACACCGTGAAGAACGGGGTCGCCAGGTTGATGGCGAATTGCCAGGCGGCAAGGAAGATCGTGAGCTGCCGGAAATTATAGTCGGCCAGCGGCTCGCGCAGCAATGCCACCAGCCCCAGCTTTACGTCTGGCTGCGGCGGCATCGCGGGTTCGGGGATCCGCGCGGTTAGCCACGCGCTGACCAGCCCTGAGACAAAGCCCAATCCATAGAGCGCGCCAAAGGTCAGGCTGCGCCACCACGATCCCTCCGGCGTGCGGTCGAGCACCACCGCGGCGGCGATGCCCGCCACCAGGCTGATCGCGGCGGCAAAGCTCGTTCGCCTGGCGAACACCCAGCCTAATCGGTCCTCGGGCGCCAGGTCGCGCATCCATGCGCTCCACGCACAACTGCCCACCGCTGCCATGCCGCACAGCACCAGCTGCCCCAGGATCAGCGCGGCGATTCCCAAGTCGCGAGGGAGAAATGCGGAGAGCGCCATCAGCGCCAGCATGCCGCGCCCGATCAGGCTGGACGCGACCGAGATCAGCTTGCGCTGCCGCAGCCGCTCGACCAGCAGGATCGTCGGCGCCTGGAGCAGCTGGCCCAGGAAGGGCGCGGAGGCCAGAACTCCGATCACCAGGTTCGACGCGCCCAGGTGCAGCGCGAACGCCGTCAGAATCACGCCGCTGGTCAGCGCGGTAGTGGTGCTGGCAAAGGCGGACTCGGTGACGAGCTGACGTAGCGCACGGTCGCGCTCGGTATCGCTGACGCTGTGCTGTGGCTGTAGCGCCATAGGGTTGCGGCCTCGTGCTCGGGTGCGAGTGTCGCTCAAAGGCTTTGTGCGGCGTGCGGTTCCATTGTTGCTGCACTGCGCAGAAGACCGGGACCAAACGCCGCTTCGCGCGTTGCCGGGGCCATGGAAAAGCTCTGGTTCATCACCAATCCCAATTCCGGATCGGCGACCCGCACCAAATGCGAGGCGCTGGAGGCGGTGTTCGAAGAGCGTGGCCTGACGCTTGCCGGCCGCACCGAATTTCCCGACCAGAGCCTTCCTGTAGCCGCTGATCTAGACAAGGCGGGTGTCGACACGGTGGTGCTGTTCGCCGGCGACGGCACCATCAACGCCGCGCTTTCCGCGCTGGAGCAGTGGCAGGGCGCGTTCCTGATCCTGCCCGGCGGCACGATGAACCTGCTCGCCAAGGGACTGCACAGCGAAACCGACCCGCACAAGATCGTGCACGCCGCGCACCAGTGCGATCGCCGCGTGGCGCTGCCTTATGTGGAGGCCGGCGCGCATCGCGCCTTTGTCGGGCTGATCCTTGGCCCTGCCGCCACCTGGTTCCGCGCGCGCGAAGCCGTGCGCGACGGCCGCTTGCGCCGGCTGGTCGGCGCGGCCCGTGCCGCACTTCGCCGCACCTTTGGCGATCGCGGTATCCGCGTCGACGGCGCCAAGGGACTGCGCGATCAGTATCAGGCGGTGTTCGTCACCCCCGATGTCCACGGTCTGGAAGTCACCGGCGTCGACGCGCGCGACTGGCGGTCGATCGTTGAGCTCGGCTGGGACTGGATGACCGGCGACTGGGTCGAGGCACGCGCCGTCACCCAGACCCGCGCCGAGCGGCTGCGCATTCGCGGCAAGCGCCGGGTGCTCGCCCTGTTCGATGGTGAACCCGTCACGCTCGACCCGCACGAAACCATCAAGGCCGGCAAGAGCCTGGAAACGTTCATCGCCACGCGCCCTGACCCGGAGGTTCCCGCAGCATGACCCGCATCTTCCATGTCAGCGACGTCCATTTCGGCCGCGAGGACACCGAAGCGATCGAATGGTTCGACCGCAAAGTGCAGGAGGAAAAGCCTGACGCCGTCATCATGACCGGCGACCTGACCATGCGGGCGCGTTCCGCCGAGTTCGCCGCCGCCGGCAAATGGCTGCAAAGCCTGAACGTGCCGGTGACGGTGGAAGTGGGCAACCACGACCTTCCGTATTTCAATCTCTTCGCCCGCTTCTTCACACCCTACAAACGCTACAAGGCGATCGAACGCATGATCGAGAAGCCGCTCGACGTGAAGGGCGTGGCGGTCGTGCCGCTCAAGACCACCGCCCGTTTCCAGTTCCGCACCAACTGGTCGAAAGGCTATATCGGGACCGGCGAACTCCAGAAGTCGCTGGCGCTGGCCGAAGCGGTGCCCCCGGGCGACCTGATCTTCATCGCCGCGCACCATCCGCTGATCGAAGCCGGCACCCGCGCCACCTCGATGACTCGCCACGGCCGCTCGGCGCTCGACGCGCTGGCGCAGGCGGGGGCCCATGCCGTGCTGTCGGGCCATGTGCACGATCCGTTCGACGTCGAGCACCAGGTAAACGGCCGCACCGTCCGCCTGATCGGTGCGGGCACGCTCTCCAAGCGCACGCGCGACAAGCCGCCTTCGTTCAATGAAATCCGCATTGACGGCAGCAGCTTCGAGACCGTCGCCCGGTTCAAGGGCGAGGGGTCGGTGCCGTTGTAAGATCTTCCCGGGAAAGCTCAAAACCACCCGTCATCCCGGCCTTGAGCCGGGATCCCGCTTCTTCTTGGCCGGAAACGGCAGCGGAACCCCGGCTCAAGGCTGGGGGTGACGAAGAATAGGGCCTGGAAGAGGAGTGGCTTCGAATAAATCCTCCCCCGGAGGGGGAGGTGGCAGCCCGAAGGGCTGACGGAGGGGTATCCCCGCCGCTTGGAGCGTACCTCCGTCTGAAACGCTGACACCCCTCCGTCGCGCTTCGCGCGCCACCTCCCCTCGCAGGGGAGGATCTCACGCTCACGCCACTCGCGTGCCCACCAGCGTCCCCTTGGTTCCAGCATGCACCAACCTAAACTCGAACCCCGGCCACCTCCGCCGCCAACGCTGCGCCACCACGCGCTCGCCCGGCCGGGCCGCGTCGTCGAGCAGCACCGTGCCGCCCACCGGCAGCCGGTCGAACAGCGTCTCCGCCGCGCCCCGGACGAACGGATGGATCGTCCAGGGCGGGCCGTCGATCACCAGCAGGTCGATCCGCGCGGGCAGGCCGCCATGATCGTACCAGATGCCCGGCCATCCGCCCGGCGAGCGGCGGAACGGCGTCGCGCGCAGATCGGCGTCCACGCCATTGTCGCGCAGCCATTGCCGCGTCGCGGCGACAAAGCCAGGATGCTGGTCGCAGCTGATCAGCCGCCCCTCGCCGTTGCGTTGCAGCGCCCGCGCCGCGACTAGGCTCGATGCGCCAGCGCCCAGTTCCACCACGGTTTGCGGCCGCTGCGCCTCGATCCGGTCGACCAGCAAAGTCAGGAACCCGGCATCGGCCTTCCAGCTGCCCAGATGGGGCAGGGCGTCAAGTGCTAGCCCCAGCCGCTCGACCAAGGCCGCCCTTGCCTCCGCCGATCCGCCGGAGAGGCTGCGCAACAGCCAGGGCCAGTTCAGCAGCCCGAAGAACAGCAATTGCGCGATCTCGACCGGGGTGCGCCGCACGCCTTGCGGCCACACATCGTCATCGGCACGCGGCAGGAACGAGGTCATCTCGCGTGAGGTCATCGCCACCCCCAGTTCGCCTCCGGCGCCCTTGCAGCGCGGGTCCGGCTCCCGGGAGCGAGGCTTACCGGCCTTGTCCCCGCTTGTCTGCGCCAAGATAAACCGCTCGTCTTATGGAGGCGGCCCGGCTCGTTGCTCCAGCACCCACCGCCAAACCCACTTAGGAGTTCCCCGGCGAAGGCCGGGGCCCAGTTGCCTAGGTGTTTCGAGGGCGCGGGACCCTAGCCGATACTGCATTGCAGCTGGGCCCCGGCCTTCGCCGGGGAACTAGTGAAAATCGGTGGTCCGTGACTCCGGCTGCGCGCGCCGCGCGAACAAACATGCTCCGCCCACACAAACAAAAAGGGCGGCCCGTTGCCGGACCGCCCCAATCGTGTTCGAGTGTGAACCGCTTAGCGCTTCGAGAACTGGAAGCTACGACGTGCCTTGGCACGGCCATACTTCTTACGCTCGACGGTACGGCTGTCGCGGGTCAGGAAGCCTGCTGCCTTCACCGGGGCGCGAAGCACCGGCTCGAAGCGGGTCAGCGCCTGGCTGATGCCGTGCTTGACCGCGCCGGCCTGGCCCGAAAGGCCACCGCCCTTGACGGTGCAGATCACGTCATACTGACCTTCACGCTCGGCGACGCCGAACGGCTGGTTGATCACGAGGCGCAGCGTCGGACGTGCGAAATACACTTCCTGGTCGCGACCGTTGATGGTGATCTTGCCGGTGCCCGGCTTGATCCACACGCGGGCAACGGCGTCCTTACGACGGCCGGTCGCATAGGCGCGGCCGTACTGGTCCAGCTGCTGCTCGCGCAGGGGCATGGTGGAAACGGGAGCCTGGGTGGCGGGAGCGGCGGTCTCGCCACCGGCGGTTGCCTCGGCAGCCGGCGCGCCTGCGGCCAGGTTGCCCAGATCGGAAAGGGACTGGCGGTTGTCAGACATTATGCGCCCACCTTGTTCTTGCGGTTCATCGACGCGATGTCGAGGACTTCGGGGTTCTGCGCGGCGTGCGGATGCTCGGTGCCGGCGAAGATGCGCAGGTTGCGCATCTGCTGACGGCCCAGCGGACCGCGCGGGATCATGCGCTCCACGGCCTTTTCCAGAACGCGCTCCGGGAAGCGGCCCTCCAGGACCTTGGCTGCGGTGATTTCCTTGATGCCGCCGGCATAACCGGTGTGCTTGTAATACACCTTGTCCTGCAGCTTCTTGCCGGTGAACCGGATCTTGTCCGCGTTGATCACGATGACATTGTCACCGCAATCGACGTGCGGGGTGAAGCTCGGCTTGTGCTTGCCGCGCAGGACGTTGGCGATGATCGTCGCTGCACGACCGACCACCAGGCCGTCGGCATCGACGATGTGCCACTTCTTCTCCACCTCAGCCGGTTTTGCCGACTTGGTGGTCTTCATCAGCTCCTTCATGGGGCCGGGACCTTTCGTATGAAACGCGAACGCGCCACCGAAAGGGCAGCGCGATTGGGCGCCATTTGCTCAGGAGCGGTGCAAAAGTCAAGCAAATGCGTGCCATTGCTGACGGGTATCATGATACCATGCGGCTTAGCCGGTGGCGTCGTGCACCCATTTGAACACCGCCGACCCCGCCGCAACCGGCCATGCCTCGATCACCGGCAGATCATAGGAATGCAGCTCTGCGATCCGCGCGCGAAGCTGCCCCACCAGCTCGGGCGTAGTCTTGAACAGCACCGGCACTTCCTCCGCCCGCTCGACCTCGCCCTGCCAGCGATACACCGACACGCACGGCGCCAGGATGTTCGCGCATGCGGCCAGCCGCTCGGTGATCGCAGCCTCTACGACACGCTCTACTTCGGCGGAATCGGCAAAGATTGCATGTACCAGCGCAATGTCGCTCATGCCTTGCGCCCCACCACATGCGCGCCCCAGACCGTGGCAATGACCAGCAACGCGCCAACCAGTTGGTGCAGCGCGGCCAGGGTGATGTTCACCTGACTCATGACGGTCGCGATGCCCAGCAGGATCTGGATGCCAAAGGCGCTGTGAATCGCGATGGACGCGCGCCGCTGGATCGGCTTGGTCCGTCGCGCAAGCACGATCAGCGCCGCCACGGCCACCCAGGCCCACCAGCGGTGCACGAAGTGCACGATCGCCGGATCGTCGATCAAGGCCTCCAGCGCGGACCGCCCGGCAACCGTTGCTCCAGGAAAGAACTGTCCGTTCATCAAAGGCCACTCGTCGGTGACCAGCCCGGCATTCAGCCCGGCGACCAGCGCGCCATAGAAGAGCTGCACGAACAGCACGGTCACGGTGATGCCGCCGAGCAACGTCAGCCGGGCAGGGCGGTTCTCCCCCGTTCGGGCGAGTTGCCGTAGGTCGAGCGCGGTCCACACGATCCCGGCCAAGGTGAACAACGCGACCAGCAGGTGCGTCGCGAGGCGGGTGTGCGCGACATCGGTGCGCACCGACAGACCCGACTTCACCATCCACCACCCGATCGCGCCTTGCAGTCCGCCCAAGGCCAGCAGCGATACCAGCCGCCAGCCATAGCCGCGCGGGATCTGCCGCCGCACCGCGAACCACAGCAGCGGCAGCGCGAAGGCCAGCCCGATCACGCGTCCGAGCAGCCGGTGGAGATACTCCCAGAAGAAGATCTGCTTGAACCCGGCGAGCGTCATGCCCTGGTTCAGCTGCTGATATTCGGGAATGCGCTTGTACTTGTCGAACTCGGCTTGCCACTGCCCGTCGTTCAGCGGCGGCACGATGCCGGAGACCGGCTTCCACTGCGTGATCGACAGGCCCGACTCGGTCAGCCGGGTGATGCCGCCGATCACCACCATCAGCACGATCAGGATGGCGACGGTAAACAGCCAGTTGGCGATTGCCCGAGGCCGGGCAGAGGTCATGTTCAGCATGGTCGCGCTGTACCCGCAGTGTTGCATAAAAACGAGAGCTGCCAAAGAATCTTAATAATCTGCTTTATTTATACTCGGACATATTGTGGGGCGCTACACTGCGCGATATGGCGAGCCGTCAGGGCAGAAAACTGCCAGCAACATCTAAGGGGAGAGGCTGTATGAAAGCCAAAGCGCTTCTTTGCGTATCGGTGTCCGCGTTTTCGATGGTTCTGGGCGCTTCGCCTGCTGCGGCGCAGGATGCGTCAGCCGATCAGGCGCAGGAGGCACCGAAGCCCGCGGGTCCGTCCGATCAGAACGTCAACCCCTCCGCTCCCGCACCTTCCGAGCAGATCGAGTCGACGGGCGCGACTGACGAGGTCGTCGTCACCGGTCTGCGTCGCAGCCTGGAGTCCTCCCAGCGGATCAAGCGCGAGTCCGACGGTATCGTCGACGCGATCGTCGCTGAGGACATCGGCAAGCTGCCGGACACCTTCGCGTCCTCTGCACTTCAGCGGGTTGCTGGCGTCAACGTCACGCGCGGCGGCGGCGAGTCGGCCGGCGTCACCGTGCGCGGCCTTCCCGACCTGACCACCACCTATAACGGCCGTCAGATCTTCACTGCCGAAGGCCGCTACGTTCAGATCCAGGACTTCCCCGCCGGCACTGTCGCCGCACTGGAAGTCTACAAGTCCGGCCTCGCCCCGCAGATCGAAGGCGGCATCGCCGGCGCGGTCAACGTCCGCGGGCGCCGCCCGTTCGACTTCCAGGGTTTCGAGCTGTCAGGCTCGCTTAATTATGTCCATTCTGAGCAGTCGCAAGGTGGCGTGCCCAACGGCAACCTGCTGATCAGCAACCGCTGGGATACCGGCATCGGCGAGATGGGCCTGCTGGTGAACGGCTCCTATGTCGGCATCGACTTCCTGGACTCGACCCGTGAGCAGTCGCTGGTGATCGGCACCACCAACGCGGCGAATGCCCCGACCGCGCAGGCCGGCCTGCGTTTCCCGGACGCGCAGGGCAATTTCCTGGGCTATGGTAGCCGCTACCGCCCCTCGGCCAACGCCGCCTTCCAGTGGAAGCCCACGCCCGAGCTCGAGATCTACCTCGATGGTCTGTACCAGGGCTTCCGTTCGAAGGACTATAACCGCTGGATGTTCATCCCGATCTTCGGCGATGGCATGACGCTTTCGAACGTCGCCACGATCCCGGGCACCAACCAGATATCGACGGCCACCGTCAACGGCGCGGCGCGTCCCGATGGCTATACCGGCTCGTTCAACGGCAAGACCGACACCTACCAGTTCGGCGGCGGCGCCGTCTGGAACAAGGACCGGCTGCGTCTTTCGGCCGATGTCGCCTATACCGACAGCCAGTACAGTGCGAACAACGTCAACATCGATTATGCCGCGGCAAGCTCCCCCGTGCGCAACGTCCAGTTCGATGCCGCGCATGACGGGGGGCCGACCCAGCGCTTCGTGAACTTCAACCTCAGCGATCCCGCCAATTTCATCAGCCGTGGGCTCTGGCAGGAACTGCTCGTGGTGAACGGCAAGGATCTCCAGGCACGTGCCGATCTGTCCTACGATGTCGACCTTGGGTTCCTGAAGCGTTTCGACGTCGGCGTGCGCTTCGCCGATCGTGATGCCGGCCGCGATCTGGGTAACCTCTACATCAACAATGAAGGGGCGCGCATTCCGCTGACGTCGCTTCCCGGTCTGGACGTCCGCACCAGCCTGCCGGGCTTCACCTTCAACCGGGTGCAGCCGAACGTCTTCTATGCCGCGCCGACCCGCGACAGCATCCGCGACAATCTCACCGAGCTGCGCAGCTTCTTCGGCGTGCCCGCGGGGATCCCGCCCTTCAACCCGGCCGAAAACTTCCGCGCCAACGAGAAGTCCTACGCCGCCTATGCGCAGCTGAAATACGGCTTCGAGCTGGGTTCCACGGTCCTGGACGGCGTCGTCGGCCTGCGCGCGGTCAAGACCAAGACGAAGATTAATGGCTTCTCACGCGAAGAGGGCGTGGGCGGTGTGATCACCAATCCGGCGATCTCTGCTGAAAGCGAGTATACCGACTATCTGCCCAACGTGAGCGCGCGCGTGGGCCTAACCGACAAGCTGCAGCTGCGTCTTGCCTATACCCAAACGCGCACGCGTCCGAACTTCTTCGATCTTCGCCCGAACCTGTCGCTCGGCCAGCCGGTGATCCTTGCACCCGGGGATCCCTGCCTCACCGACGCGACGCCGGCTGTCTGCGTAGAGCGTCTGCGCCGCGGCGGTTCGGCCGGCAACCCGAACCTCAAGCCGCTCACTTCGGACAATTACGACGTCAGCCTGGAATATTACTTCTCCCGGACCGGCTCGTTCACTGCGGCGATCTTCCGCCACGACGCGCAGGGTTTCCTGGCGACCGTGGCGGACCGCTCCACCCCCGGCTTGCGCATCGACCGGCCGATCAACCTGGGCCAGACCCGCATCCAGGGCGCGGAGGTGACCTTCACCAGCTTCCTCGACATCGACGGGCTGCCGGATTGGGCCAAGGGCTTCGGCATCCAGGCCAATGGCACCTATCTCGATGCCAAGGGCGATCTTCAGCCGAACTTCGCCTCGACGCTCGGCAACGAGCAGCAGGTGTTCCCCGGCGTTTCGAAATGGGCGTACAATCTGGTTGCTCTGTACGAGAAGCCGCAGTTCTCGGCGCGTCTGGCCTATAACTACCGCTCGACGTTCGTGACCGCCTACACACTCGAAGCGCTCGACCCGATCGCACACGCCATCAAGGAAAAGGGCCGCGGCCAGCTCGATTTCTCGACGTCGGTCACGCCTGTGCCGAACATCACGCTTGCGTTCGACATCGTGAACCTGCTCGGCAATCCGCTCCAGCGCTCGCGTCAGTACGACACCGGCGACAGCTATGCGCGCCAGGTGCTCTACCTCGAGCGCAGCTACTCGCTCGGCGTGCGGTTCCGCTTCTGACGATCCCGGGGACAGGAGAAACGCCATGCGAATGCTTCAACTCGCCGCGCTTTGCCTGACCCCGGCCTTCCTCGCCGCTCCCTCGCTGGGGGCGGCGCAGGACGCGCCGAGCATGGCCGATCGCCTTGCCAACGATCCGCGCGTCGATGCGCTTCGGCCCTACGGACTTCCCATTCCGCCGGCCGTGCGCAGCGACAAGAGCGTGCAGTTCGGCAAGATGCTGCGCATTCCGCTGGACGGCCATGCCGATTTCTGGCGCATCGGTGTGATCAGCCCGACGCTCAAGCCGGTGAAAAAGGGCGACCGCATCGTCATCGCCTTCTGGGCGAAGGCGACTGATACGGCCAACGGCGCGCCGGGCAGGATCGGACGGGTCCAGCTGGAAGCCACACCGGTCGTCCGCGCGATCTTCGAGAAATCGTTCGACATCGACCCGGAATGGAAGATGTACCAGCTCACCGGCAATGCCGATCGCGACTATGCGCCGGGCCAGCTAAACGCGGCATTGCACATCGATGCGGCCAAGCAGGTGCTGCATCTGGGCCCGCTATACGTCCTGAACTACGGCCAGATCGCGCAGTAGCTGTCCGAAACACCCCTCCCCGGAGGGGGCCAGGCCTGCGCACCCAAAAGGCCTCATCGCCTATATGCAATTCACCTCGATGCTCCCCTGCAAGGGGAGGTGACAGCCCGCAGGGCTGACGGAGGGGCGTCAGCGCGCGAAGAACGGGCGCTCCCGTGAACCGGGACGCACCCGTCGCGCTCAAGGGGGGAACGGATGCCGTGTCCCATCCCCCGCCGGGGCAGGGAAAGGCCCTCAGGCCCGCGCGCCGCCCCCGGCCGCGCTCGCCTCGTTCCAGCGCAGCGCCGTGAGCACCGTGTCGACGATATGCTCGGCGTTCAGCCGCGCCTCGTCATACTGCTTCTGCGGCGAATCCTGGTCCTGGAACTTGTCGGGCAGCCGCATCGTGCGCAGCTTCAGCCCGGCATCGATCAGCCCTTCGTCGCTGGCCAGCGTCAGCACATGCGCGCCCAGGCCCCCGATCGCGCCTTCCTCGATGGTGATCGCCACTTCATGGCTGGTCAGCAGCCGGCGGATCAGCGCCTCGTCCAGCGGCTTGGCAAAGCGCAGATCGGCAACCGTGGTCGACAGCCCCTTGGCCTCCAGCGCCTCGGCAGCCTTCGTCGCCTCGCCCAGCCGCGTGCCGAGCGACAGGATCGCCACGGTCTTGCCTTCGCGCACCACCCGGCCCTTGCCGATCTCCAGCCGCTGCGGAACCTCGGGCAGCGCAAGGCCGACGCCGTTGCCGCGCGGATAGCGCAACGCGATCGGCCCGCTGTCATGCTCGGCGGCGGTATAGGTCATGTGGACCAACTCGACTTCGTCGGCCGGCGCCATCACCACCATGTTGGGCAAGGTCGCGAGATACGTCACGTCGAAGCTGCCGGCATGCGTCGCGCCATCGGCACCGACCAGCCCCGCGCGGTCGATCGCGAAGCGGACGGGCAGGTTCTGGATCGCCACGTCGTGCACCACCTGGTCGTACGCGCGCTGCAGAAAGGTCGAATAAATCGCGCAGAACGGCCGCATCCCCTGCGCAGCCAGCCCGGCGGCAAAGGTCACCGCATGCTGCTCGGCGATGCCCACGTCGAACGCGCGGTCGGGATGCGCCTGGGCGAACTTGTCCACGCCGGTGCCCGACGGCATCGCCGCGGTGATCGCCACGATGCGCTGGTCGGTTTCGGCCAGCTTGGCCAGCGTCTCGCCGAACACGTTCTGGTAGGATGGCGGCCCGGGAGGTGCCTTGTCCTGCGCGCCGGTGATCACGTCGAACTTCTGCACGCCGTGATACTTGTCCGCCGCCGCCTCGGCGGGGGCGTAACCCTTGCCCTTCTTGGTGACGACATGGACCAGGATCGGTCCGTGCTCACTGTCGCGAACATTCTCCAGCACCGGGATCAGGTGCTCCAGATTGTGGCCGTCGATCGGGCCGACATAATAGAAGCCCAGTTCCTCGAACAACGTGCCGCCGGTCGCCATGCCGCGGGCATATTCCTCGGCCTTGGCCGCGGCGTTGTGCGCGCGCTTGGACAGCTTGCGGATCGTCTTCTTGGCGAACTCGCGCAGACCCAGATATTCGGACGACGACACCATCCGCGCGAGATAGGCGGACAGGCCACCCACCGGCGGCGCGATCGACATGTCGTTATCATTCAGGATCACGACCAGCCGATTGCCCGCGGCTTCGGCGTTGTTCATCGCCTCATAGGCCATGCCGGCCGACATCGACCCGTCGCCGATTACCGCGATACCTTTGCCCGGCTTGTCGGCCAGCTTGTTGGCGATAGCGAAGCCCAGGGCTGCCGAGATCGAGGTGGAGGAATGCGCCGCGCCGAACGGGTCGTACTCGCTCTCGCTGCGCTTGGTGAAGCCCGAGAGCCCGCCGCCCTGGCGCAAGGTGCGGATGCGGCTGCGCCGGCCCGTCAGGATCTTGTGCGGATAGCATTGGTGGCCGACGTCCCACACCAGCTTATCTTCAGGCGTGTTGAACACATAATGGATCGCGACGGTCAGCTCGACCACGCCCAAGCCCGAACCCAGATGCCCACCGGTTGAGCCCACCGCCGAGATGGTTTCCTGGCGCAACTCATCGGCGAGTTGGCGCAGGTCGGCGGGCTTCAGCGTGCGAAGATCGTGGGGCGTATCAACCGTGTCGAGCAGCGGCGTGGCAGGCAAATCAGACATTGAACGCTGTTACTCCAGCCGTCCGCGCCTGTCGAATGATAGCGTTTAGCACGTCCCGTGAAGAAAGCGTGCATCCGTTTGCTCAGGCGCAGTCGCCGCACTTGCCCCGTACTTCGATCACTGGCCGCACTGGCGAAAAGCCGGCGCTCTTTGCCGCCGATCGGACACTACCCGTGATCGAGTCGTCGTCGATATGCGTGGTCTGCCCGCACGCATCGCACACCAGGAAGATACAGTCGTGCAGGCAGTCGGGGTGCGCATTGGCGATATAGGCGTTGGCGCTTTCCACCCGGTGGGCGAGGTTCGCGCCCACGAACAAGTCCAGGATGCGGTACACGCTGTTCGCCGCGACTCGGCGGCCCTCAATTTTTGAAACCGCCTCGGCGATGTCATAGGCCGAGGCCGGCTTGGCGAAGCCCGCAAGTGCTTCGAACACGCGCTCGCGCATGGCGGTCCATTGCTCGCCGGATTTCTCCAGCGTGGTCTGCGCCGCGCGGGTCAGGTCGCTGCCGTGATGCTCATGATGGTCGTGCGCGTGCATAATCTAGATTTAAGGCGCTCGGAGCCTTGCCGCAAGCTGGCGAGGCGGGAGGGTGACCCCTGCCGCGGCTTTGCTCAGGAGCGGCTTAGTAATTGAGTAACGGTAGCGGCTCTTCTCGTTGCCGTGTCTGCAAAACTTGACCTACGATCAGGCTTGAGCTGTCGAAGGAGATTGGGCGTGCAGGGGAAGATCAAGACGCGGGCGTTGGTATTGGCGGGCCTAGTGCTCCTTGCGTCTCCGTCTTCGCTGCCGGTGCAGGCGCAGGAAGCATCTGTCTATACCCGGCAGCGCGGCTGGATCGCAGTGGAGAAGGATCTCGCCCGTCACCAGGCGTTCCTTGCACGGAAGGATCGCCTGATCAGGACAGGGGGTACGCAGCTTGTATTCGTGGGGGACTCGATCACTGATTTCTGGCGTGCCGACCCGCAGCGCGAGATCTTCGAAGATTATTTCGGGCGCTATCGTCCCTACAATATCGGCATCAGCGCCGACGAGACACAACACGTCCTGTGGCGTATCCAGCATGGCGAACTCGACGGGCTGTCGCCCAAGCTCGTCGTGCTCATGATCGGCACGAATAATCTCGTCAATGCCAATCGGATGAGCCCCAGGGAAACCGCCGAGGGTGTGGCGAGCGTGGTTGCGGGGATCCGTTCCAAGCTGCCGACCAGCAAGGTTCTGCTGCTCGGGATCTTTCCGCGTGGGAACAGGGCAGACGATCCGCTGCGCCTGGCCGTCAACGCGACAAACAAGCTGATTGCGCCGCTTCAGGATGGCCGCGCGGTGTTCTATCGGGACATCGGGGCCAGCTTTCTAAGCCCTGACGGTACGCTGTCGGGCGATATCATGCCTGACTATCTTCATCCCAATGCCAAGGGCTATCAGCTCTGGGCTGATGCGATCAAATCCGAAGTGGACAGCCTGACGCGATAGCCGCGTCATCTATGCGGCACTAACCCAAGTAACTGAGAATATGTGGAACCTTGCTCTCGAGACCCGAGTTCCTGAAGGACCGATGACGGAGGTTGAGCATGGCACAGAAAGGCGCGGGCGGTAACCCGGGAGCGATCACGACCAAGGGCGGCGACGGAGCGCGCGGTAGCCTCGGCACTGGACGCGGCGGCGGATCGGAAAATGGCGCGAAGAAAACGGCCAAGGCGAAGTCGCCGGAAGAAGGCGACTATGCCGGGCAGAAGATCAACGGCGCCTGAGACCTACCCATTATCGCGGCTTCTGCGTCGAGCGAGGCAGGGCGCGGTTGCGCACGCTTCGGCGCCTGCGCGGACTAGAAGCACTCGCCCGATTTGCTGCCCAGGAGGATGGTTAGGCCGTGCCAACTCCGTTGAAGGGCGGGCGGGCTAGGCCCGCGCCTCTCTCAGGGGTTGATCGCGTAACTGAGGAAGTCCGGCACCGGGCCGTTCCATCCCTCGTCCGGGCCATCATCGGCGGCATTGGCATACCGGCGGGGCTCACGCGCGAGCATTTCGGCTGAGCGATCGTTCGCGGTGTCGCGGCCGCGATTGCGGGCGGGACGTTCGGGTTGTTCGCTGCGCTCGGAGCGCTCGCCGCGTTCCGGCCGGCTCGGACGTTCGCTGCGCTCTGCGCGTTCTGCCTTTTCCGCGCGCTCGTTCTGTTTCGGACGTTCACCTTCCGACGCGCGGCTGTTGCGGGTGCGATCCGCGCGAGCGCCACGATCACGGCGCTTGTCGGCTTCCGGTGCGCGCTGCGGTGCCTCTGACGCCTCCTGCTGATCGTCGCCGACGGTGACCCGCGCGATCTTTTGCCCGGTGAGCTTCTCGATCTCGGCGATGTTCTCCGCGTCTTCGGGTGTAATCAGCGTGTAGGCAATGCCGGTCGCGCCGCCACGGCCCGTGCGGCCGATGCGGTGGACATAATCGTCGGGATGCCAGGGCGCGTCGAAGTTGAAGACGTGGCTGACACCCTTAACGTCAAGGCCGCGCGCCGCCACGTCGGAGGCGACGAGGATGTTCACGTCGCCGGACTTGAAACGCTCCAATTCGGCAATGCGTGCCGACTGGTCCATGTCGCCATGGATCTCGGCGGAGCGGAACCGGTGCTTCTTCAGGCTCTTGTTGAGCTCGCGCACCGTAGTCTTGCGATTGCAGAAGATGATCGCGGTGTGCACATCCTCACGCTCCAGCAAGGTGCGCAGGACCTTGCGCTTCTGGAACCCGTTCGAGGCGACGGGGACCAGGTGCTGCGTGATGTTGATGTTGGTGCTCGCCGGTCGGGCGACCTCGATCTGCTTAGGATTGTCGAGGAACTTGTCGGCCAGCTTCTTGATCACCGGCGGCATCGTTGCCGAAAACAACAGGGTCTGGCGCTGCTTGGGCAGCTTGGTGCAGATTTCTTCAATGTCCGGGATGAAGCCCATGTCGAGCATGCGGTCGGCTTCGTCGATCACAAGCAGGCTGCAGCCGGTGAGCAGGATCTTGCCGCGGCTGTAGAGGTCCATCAGGCGGCCGGGCGTGGCGATCAGCACGTCGACGCCCTTCTCCAGCGCCTTGACCTGATCGCCCATCTGCACGCCCCCGATGAGCAGTGCCATCGAGAGCTTGTGATGGACGCCGTACTTCTCGAAATTCTCGGCGACCTGCGCGGCGAGTTCGCGCGTCGGCTCTAGGATCAGCGAGCGAGGCATCAGTGCGCGGGTGCGCCCTTCGCCGAGCACGTCGATCATCGGCAGCACGAAGGCGGCGGTCTTGCCCGTGCCGGTCTGCGCGATGCCGACCAAGTCGCGGCCCATCAGCACGGAGGGTATCGCCTGGCGCTGGATCGGCGTGGGATCGGTGTAGCCCGCGGCAGTTACGGCGCGAAGAAGGTCGTCGGAGAGGCCGAGATCGGCAAAGCTCATGCGGTTATCCGGAAAACGGGCGCAAAACCCACGCCACCAAGCCTACCTGCGCTTGCGGATTTGGTCGCCAATGTCAAGCGCACTCAGCGTTCGGCGACGAGCTTGGCAAAGGATTCGATGCCGCAGGATCGCCCGTTGCGCGAGCGGAATGCGTCACGGCGGGCGCAGATCTTCTTGTCTGGATTGGGTTTGACATAGAAGCCGCGATAGAAACCGAGCGCCGGGCACCGGGCCCCGAGCCGCGCGCGCAACTGGCTGCCATCCTTGAGCAGCAGGTCGACGCTGTCGAAACGGTTGACGGTGAAGCCGGCAAGCTTCTCCACCTTCACGCAATCATCGGCCTTTTTCTCGACCATGGCGGGCGGGCGGGCGCTGCGCAGGATGATGGTGGTCGTGGTGACGGTCACCCGCGGCACGTGCACCGTGGCGCGCTGTTGCCAGCTGGGCACCGACAGGCTTTCGTCGAACGCCACCGGCTGCGCAGCAGGGGCGAGCAACAGCAGCAGTCCAGAAGCGAAGGCGAGCGGGTTGAGCATTCGGGCGGTGTTCTATTCGCGGGTGTTGAACAGTGGATGAACTGCGCAATTTGATGCTAGCGCGCGGCCATGAGGCCAAACCAGCGCCAGCTTGTCGAGTCCCTGCGCGCGCGCTTCGGCGCCGGGATGGTGGAGACCGATCCACAGGCGCTGGCGCCGTGGCTGACCGATTGGCGCAGGCGTTTCAACGGCGCTTCGGCGGCGATGCTATCGCCGGCGTCGCTGGAGGAGGTCCAGGCGGTGGTCGCCCTGGCCGGGAAAGCGGGCGTGCCGTTGGTGCCACAAGGCGGCAACACCAGCATGGTCGGCGGGGCGACGCCCCCGGCCGACGGATCTGCGGTGATCCTGTCGCTGCGGCGGATGAAGCGTATCCGCACATTATCCGCGGAGAAGAGTCTGGCGGTCGCCGAAGCGGGCGTGATCCTGGCGGACCTGCAGGACGCGGCGTGCGGGGCGGGGCGGCGCTTTCCGCTCGACCTGGGGTCGCGGGGCAGCGCGACGATCGGCGGGCTGGTGTCCACCAACGCCGGCGGCACCCAGGTGTTGCGGTTTGGAACGATGCGCGGGCTGGTTGCGGGTGTCGAGGCGGTGCTGCCCGACGGATCGGTGCATCAGGGGCTGTCGGCGCTGAAGAAGGACAATCGCGGCTATGACCTGGACCAGTTGCTGATTGGCGCGGAGGGGACACTGGGGATCGTCACTGCGGCGACGCTGCGGCTGGTGCCGGCGGTGGTGTCGCGGGCAGTGGCATGGGTCGGGCTGGGCAGCCCCGGACAGGCGCTGCGGCTATTGCGGCATGCCGAGCGTCAGACACAGGCGATCGAGAGTTTCGAGATCATCCCGGCCGAGGCGCTGGAAAGTGTGCTCGCCCATATCCCGGCGGCGCGTTCGCCCGTGGCGGCGGGGCATCGCTGGCACGTGCTAGTCGAAGCGGTCTCCACCGATCCTTGTGAGCGAGCGCCGGACGACCTGCTCACCGAATTGTTGCGCCAGGCGCTGGAGGCGGGGCTCGCAGACGATGCAGTGATCTCCGCCAGCGAGGCGCAAGCGGAAGCGTTCTGGCGCATCCGCCACGGCATCTCGGAATCCGAGCGCGCGCGCGGCCCGGCGGTGCAGCACGACATATCGGTGCCGGTGGATGCCATGCCTGACTTCATGGTCGACGCGGGGGCGGCGATCGAGGCGCGGTTCGCGGGAACCCGCGCGGTGGTGTACGGCCATTTGGGCGACGGCAATGTCCATTTCCACGTGCGCGCGCCGGCGGGGGCGCATCGTGCCGGGTGGCAAGCGGGGGAGGCGCCGGCGATCACCCGCGCGGTGCACGACCTGGTGGTGGAGGCGGGCGGGTCGATCTCCGCCGAGCATGGCATTGGTCAGATGAAGCGCGACGAACTGGAGCGGCTGGGGCCCGCGTCGCGGATCGCGGCGATGCGGGCGATCAAGCAGGCGCTGGACCCCGCTGGCATTCTGAACCCGGGCAAGCTGGTGACGCTTGCGCCTAGATCGGACAGGTCATAGACCTCCGCGGAACTTTTCTAACAGTTGCAAGTTTCAGGAGATTCGGATGGCCTCGGCGCCCCAGCAGCAGCTTCCCTTGTTCTATAATCAGCTGGAACCGCTTTCGAGCCAGGCTCATGGCGATTACCGCGTCCGCGTCGCCGACAAGGCGCCCTTCCTCGCGACTCAGCATGCCGTGCCGGTCACCGTGGAGGAATTCCCGCTGGTGCAGCGCTACATGCCGATCGTGTTCTCGGTCGGTGATGATCCCGTTCCGCTGGCGCTGATGGGCCTGAACGAGGGCGTGAACACCTTCTTCGACGAAGAGGGCAAGCTGGTCGACCCAAACTTTTATGTGCCGGCCTATATCCGCCGCTATCCGTACCTGCTCGCGCGGCTGCGTCCGGAATCGGACGAGCTGTCGCTGTGCTTCGACCCGACCGCTGACACGATCGGCCAGTTCGAAGATGGCGAGCCGCTGTTCGTCGATGGTCAGCCGAGCGAATTCACCAAGGGCATCCTGCAGTTCAACGAGCAGTTCGAGCAGGCTGGTGCCCGCACGTCCATGTTCATGAAGGACCTGAAGGACATGGGCCTGCTGATGGATGGCGAAGTAAGCATCCAGCCGGACGGCGCTGCACAGCCCTTCATCTATCGCGGCTTCCTGATGGTCGACGAGGGCAAGCTGAACGAGATGCGCGGCGATCAGCTGCGCAAGATCGTGCAGAACGGCATGCTGCCGCTCATCTATGCGCACCTGTTCTCCCTTTCGCAGATGCGCGACATCTTCGGCCGCCAGATGCGCATCGGCAAGGTGCCGCAGCCCCAGCTGGTCAACCCGATGTAAGGTCCAATTGACCCTGCTCGCTTAAGCAAGCGGGTCCGGATCGGGCGGCGATCACCCCAGTGGTGGTCGCCGCTTCTCGCTTGTGGTGCGCTGTTCACGGCTGGTCGCCTGCCAGGCACGCTTTCCCGAAGATTTTGCGCGAGCCTTGAACCAACGGGCCGCCCAACTATATTCATTCTTGTACGGTGTCGTGTCCCCCCTTTCGCGGCGCCGTGCGACACGCTCTCGAGCGTGTCTCCTCCCTGAACCTTGGCCACCTCGCAGGTAACTGCGGGGTGGTTTTTTATTCGGCGGCGAGCGCGCCGGGCGCGGCTTCGTCGAGAAGCCCGTCGAGGATGGTCCTCAGCAGGCGGACAGCCGCCGCGAAGTTGGGGCCGGGCCGGTCCAGCGCGGCATCCAGATAGAAGCTACGGTCGAACTCCAATTGCACGGCGTGGATGCCATTGTGAGGGGCACCATGGCGCTCGAGCGTATGTCCACCGGCATAGGGCGTATTGCTGGCGATCGATACACCAAGTGCGCGCGCCGCATCCTCGATTCGCTTCACGAAGCGCGTTCCGGCCGACTTGCCGAACCGGTCTCCGATCACCAGCCGCGCAGGTTCGCCGATCGAAGCAAGCGGCGGCATCGAGTGGATGTCGACCAGAACCGCCACGCCATGGCGCGTCCGGGCGTCGGAGAGGGCGCCGGCCAGTGCTTCATGATAGGGGCGATGATCTTCGTCGATGCGGGCGAGCACTTCGGCAGAGGACAGGCGGCGGCTCCAGATGTCCCCGCTATTCCCCACGCGGCGCGGGACGAGACCCAGGCCGCTGCGTAGTTTAGCGGAAAGGGGTACGCCGAGCAGGCCTGCGCCGTCCTCGAGCTTGGGGTCGCGTTCCTGCTCGCCGCGGTTCAGGTCGATCCAGGCACGAGCGCGATGGGCGATGAACAGGGTCTCGTCGCGCCAGGCCTCCAGGGCCAACGCGTCGGCGCAACGATCCTCCAGCCCTTTCAGCGCGGCCAAAGGCACGCGAATGGCGGATTGCAGCGGCGCGGGATAGTCGCGCCCGGCATGCGGCACCGCGAGCACGAGCGGGCTCGACGGGACAGGCGGCCCGTGCCGCACAAAGGAAGGTGACGCGGTCACTCCGTCTTGACTAGGCACGTGCCGCCACAGCCGCAATGGGGCGCGGACTGCGGACTGGAAAATCTTAAGGCATTGAGGCATAAGGTGTCGCCCGAGCTTTGGGGAGTGACGATGATCCGGATTTTGCTGGCTGAGGATGACCGCGTGATGCGGGAATACCTGGCCCGCGCGCTCGAGCGGTCGGGCTATGCCGTCACTGCCGTGGACCGTGGCACAGCGGCGCTGCCGTTGTTGGAGAGCGAGCGATTCGACTTGCTGCTCAGCGACATCGTGATGCCCGAAATGGACGGGATCGAACTCGCCCAGCGTGCTGCCGAGATCGCGCCGGAGATGCGGGTAATGTTCATCACCGGCTTTGCCGCGGTGACGTTGAAGGCGGGCAAGCAGGTGCCCCAGGCGCGCGTGCTGTCCAAGCCGTTCCATCTGCGCGACCTGGTGCTGGAGGTCGACCGCATGTTCGAAACCGAGAATGTGGGCTTGAGCTGAAATTTTCGCGAACAGGTGCTTGCGCGGCCGGATAACCGCCGCTAAAGCGCCGTCTCCCCGGGGGGCGTGTAGCTCAGTGGTAGAGCACTGTGTTGACATCGCAGGGGTCGCAAGTTCAATCCTTGCCACGCCCACCACGCGAAAAAAGGCTCGCCAGGCAAATAGCTTGGCGGGCCTTTTTGTTTTGCGAATGCCGGCGAACATGGCTTTGACATGGGGCGTTTTTTCGGGCCCATGGCGCGCATGAACGATGCCGATGCCGCCCTGCTCAGTCTGGTGGAAACGCTGCGAAAGCGCGGCTACCACTTCATCACGCCGACCCCAGCTACGCACGCGCGGGTGGTGGCGCGTCCCGGGCGCGAGAAGGCGCGCAACCTGGCCGATGTGCTCGGGTGGAGCCTGCCCTTCGAGGCGGGGCTGATCGACGCGGATCTGCTCGGGCTGCTGGAGGCTGCCGGGGCACTGGAAGATGCCGGCAATGGCCTGGTTCGAAGCGCGGTGCGGGTGTCGTGGCTGAAGGGGCAGTTGTT
Organism: Sphingomonas sp. IC-56; assembly: GCF_021043375.1. Lineage (GTDB taxonomy): Bacteria > Pseudomonadota > Alphaproteobacteria > Sphingomonadales > Sphingomonadaceae > Sphingomonas. The sequence continues at coordinate 306,533 of NZ_JAJNDV010000001.1, read as the reverse complement.
CGTGCATTCGGCCTATCCGACGCAGGATGAGGACGCGGTGTTCTTCGGTCCCGACAGCTATCGCTTCGCGGACCTGATCGAGGCGGAACTGGGCCGGCATTGCCCGCCGGGCGCACGGATCGTCGACATCGGCACCGGCAGCGGCGTGGGGGGCATCGTCGCGGCGGGGCTGTGCCCGGACGCGTCGATCGTGGTGACTGACATCAATCCCAAGGCGCTGCGGTTTGCCAGGATCAATGCGGCCGCCGCGGGTGCCGAGGTGCGCTGCGTGGAGGGTGGCGATCTGGGCGGCGTGGAAGGCGCCATCGACGTGGCGCTGGCGAACCCGCCCTACATCATGGACGAAGGCAGCCGTACCTATCGCGACGGGGGCGAGATGCGCGGCGGGAAGGTGTCGTTCGACATGACGCGGATGGCGGTGGAGAAGCTCGCGCCGGGCGGGCGGGTGATCCTTTATACCGGCAGCGCCATTGCCGGCGGCGAAGATGTCCTGCGCGACGCGCTGGAGCGGCTGGCTGCCGAGCATGCGCTCGACTTCAGCTATCGCGAACTGGATCCGGATGTGTTCGGCGAAGAGCTCGACCAGCCGCCTTATGCGGAGATCGAGCGCATCGCGGTGGTAGGGGCGATCCTCACGCGGCGGTGAGGGTTACATCGCGTTGGTGGTGGTTCCGCCGCTCGACATGTCGTTGGACATGCTGCCATTCGCGGTATCGGCGGACATCGCCCCGGCATCGTTGGCGGGGGTTTCGCCTTCGTTGCTGAAAGCAAAGTTCGAATGGGCGTCGTTCAGCACGACATTGTTGTCGTTGGTAGTGATGATCTCATTGCCGCCGCCGCCGCCGCAGGCTGCGGGCAGGGCGAAGACGGGCAGGGTGGAGGCGATCAGCAGGCGCTTCATGGAGTTTATCCTGGCTTGCGCGCCAACGCTAGGCCCAGGGCACGAGTTCCAAGGAATAACGCACTGAACGCTAAAGCATAATCCAGGTTGGCAATCTGGATTATGCTTGCGCTGGATGCGGATCGCGTGGCGCGACGAACGCCGGCCTCACTCCGTTAGATATGCAGCGCCTTGCCATAGGCGCCGAGCACGCTTTCGTGCATCATTTCGCTGAGCGTCGGGTGTGGGAAGACGGTTTCCATCAGCTCGGCCTCGGTGGTCTCGAGCGTCTTGCCGATGGTGTAGCCCTGGATCAGCTCGGTCACTTCCGCGCCGATCATGTGCGCGCCGAGCAGTTCGCCGGTCTTGGCGTCAAACACGGTCTTGATGAAGCCTTCCGCCTCGCCCAGCGCGATCGCCTTGCCGTTGCCGATGAAGGGGAAGTTACCGACCTTCACCTCATAGCCGGCCTCCTTGGCCTTGGCCTCGGTCAGGCCAACGCTGGCGATCTGCGGGTGGCAATAGGTACAGCCCGGGATGTTGCGCGGCTCCATCGCGTGCGGGTGCCCGCCATTGATGGCTTCGACTGCGATCACGCCCTCATGGCTGGCCTTGTGCGCGAGCCACGGCGGGGCGGTGATGTCGCCAATCGCGTAGAGACCCTCGACATTGGTCTTGCAGGTGGCATCGGTCCTGAGGAAACCGCGGTCGTCCATCGCGACGCCGAGTTCCTTGAGGCCGATGTCGGCGGTGTTGGGAACGATGCCGATCGCGACGATGACATGGCTGTAGTCGCCCTGGATGAGCTTGCCGTCCTTGTCCTTGATCGTTGCCTTCACGCCGGCGGCGGTGGCCTCGATCTTCTCGACCGCGGCCTTGGTCAGGATGGTCATGCCCTGCTTCTTGAGCGACTTTTCCAGGAAGGTGGAGACGTCGGCATCCTCGACCGGCACGATGCGGTCCATCATCTCGACGACGGTGACGTCGGAGCCCATGTCGTTGTAGAAGCTGGCGAATTCGATGCCGATCGCGCCCGAGCCGATGACCAGCAGCTTGGTCGGCATTTCGGCCGGGGTCATCGCATGGCGATAGGTCCAGACGCGCTTGCCATCCGCCGGCAGGTGCGGGAGGTCGCGGGCGCGCGCGCCAGTGGCGACGATGATGTTCTTGGCAGTGAGTTCGGTGGTCTTGCCGTCCTGCGCAGTAACGGTGAGCTTGCCCTTACCGGTCAGCTTGCCGGTGCCCATGTGCACGGCGATCTTGTTCTTCTTCATCAGGTGCGTGACGCCCTGATTGAGCTGCTTGGCGACGCCGCGCGAGCGCTTCACCACTGCGGCCAGATCGGCGCTGATGCCGTCGGCGACCAAGCCGTAATCCTTGGCATGCTGCATGTAGTGGAAGATTTCGGCCGAGCGCAGCAGCGCCTTGGTCGGGATGCAGCCCCAGTTCAGGCAGATGCCGCCCAGATTCTCGCGCTCGACGATTGCGGTCTTGAGACCCAGCTGTGCCGCGCGGATCGCGGCGACATAGCCGCCGGGGCCCGAGCCGAGGACGATGAGGTCGTAGGATTCAGCCATTGTGCTCAGCCTTATGTATTCGTTTAGCGAGATATGGGGTCAGGCGGCGTCGATGGGAGGGGGCGCCACCGGGCGCGGCTTACGCTCTTCGTCGATTGCGACGAAGACGAACTGCGCCTGGGTGACCAGGCACTGCGCTTCCGTGTGGCGGCCGCGGCGCCAGGCCTGGACGTCGATGGTCATCGAGGTGCGGCCGACCTTGATCATGTCGGCAAAGACCGAGACTTCGTCGCCAACCGCGACGGGAGCGTGGAACTTCATGCCCTCGACTGCGATCGTGACGGCGCGGCCGCGCGAGTAACGCGAGGCGACCAGGCCGGCGGCCATGTCCATCTGGCTCATCAGCCAGCCGCCGAAGATGTCGCCATAGGGGTTGGCGTCGGCGGGCATGGTGGTGACGCGGATCGCCGGTTGGCGGTCGGGCGGGGTCTGATCAGCCACGGGCATTTTCCTTGTTCGTGCCGTGCAGCCGCTCGCGATCCTGCGCATAAGCGCGCCGCAGCGGGCCGATGCCCATCAGCACGATGATGACCATCGCGCCGTACGCGACGAGCCAGATGTCGTCCTTGCCCAGCGGATAGGACCAGGCCGCGAGCCAAGCGATTACCACGCTCGCGACCAGGCCGGAGACGATGAAGGCGGTTTCGATGAGGACGCGCATGGCCGGCGGCCTTACGCGATCATGCCCATCGGCGCTTCGACCAGCGCCTTGAACGTCTTCATCAGCTCGGCGCCGTCGGCGCCGTCGATCGCGCGGTGATCGAAGCTGCCGGTGGCGCTCATGATCGTTGCGATCTGGAGCGCATCGTCGATGACATAGGGGCGCTTCTCGCCCGCGCCGATCGCCATGATCATGCCCTGGGGCGGATTGATGACCGCTTCGAACTGCTTGATGCCGTACATGCCCATGTTGGACAGCGACGCCGTGCCGCCCTGATATTCCTCGGGCTTGAGCTTGCCTTCCTTGGCGCGGCCGGCGAGGTCCTTCATCTGCGTCGAGATCGACGAAACGCTGGCGCCTGCCGCGTCGCGGATGATCGGCGTGATCAGGCCGGTGGGCGTGGAGACCGCGACCGACACGTCGGCGCGGCTGTACTTGATCAGCTTGTCGCCAGTGTAGGTCACGTTGCACTTGGGCGTCTGCTCAAGCGCCACGCCGAGCGCCTTGATCAGCAGATCGTTGACCGAGAGCTTCACACCGCGCGCTTCGAGCGCCTTGTTGAGTTCGCCGCGCAGCTTGAGCAGCGCGTCCAGGCGGATGTCGACCGTGAGATAGATGTGCGGAACGGTCTGTTTCGACTCGGTGAGGCGGCGCGCGATGGTCTTGCGGATGTTGGAGAGCTTCTCTTCCTCGTGCGGGATCGAGTCGTCGTACCAGACCGCCTTGGTCTCCTGCGACGCGGCGGGGGCAGCAGCGGGGACCGGAGCAGCGGCTGCGGGTGCAGCAGCCTGCTGGGCGGCCGGGGCGGCTGCGCCGGGCTTGGCGCCTTCCACGTCAGCCTTGACGATGCGGCCGTTCGGGCCCGAGCCGGTGAGCGAGGAAAGGTCGACGCCCTTGTCGGCGGCGATCCGCTTGGCGAGCGGGCTGGCCTTTACGCGATTGCCCGAAGCGGCGGGGGCGGGAGTGGGTGCTGGTGTAGGAGCAGGCGTCGGAGCTGGCGCGGCGGCTTCGGCCTTCGGTGCCGGAGCAGGCGCGGGGCTGGGCGCGGGCGTGGCGGCGCTGGCGGAGGATACGTCCTCGCCTTCGCCGGCGATCACTGCGATCACGGTACCGACCTTCACATTGTCGGTGCCCTCTGCGACGAGGATCTTGCCGATCGTGCCTTCGTCGACGGCCTCGAATTCCATCGTCGCCTTGTCGGTCTCAATCTCAGCGAGGAGGTCGCCCGACTTCACGACGTCGCCCTCCTTGACCAGCCACTTGGCGAGGGTGCCCTCTTCCATGGTGGGGGAAAGCGCCGGCATTTTGATTTCGATCGACATGGAGGTTCCCGTCGTTTGGACCTGTAGGTGTTGGGCCTTCCTTTGCCGCGACGTTCCCTAGGGTCAACCCCTCGGGCTTGCGCAAGCCGCAATCGCACGGCACGTAAACGGGCTAAGACACGGGGAAACAACCATGCGCACCTACCTGGTGGTGATCGACGAGAGCCCGGAATCCGAGATCGCGTTGCGCTTTGCCGCACGGCGGGCGGTGAAGACGGGCGGCAATGTCGAGATCCTGGCGCTCGTGCCGCAGCCCGAGTTCGTCCAGTGGGGCGGCGTGATGGCTGCGATCGAAGAGGAAGCCTTCGAACGGGCGGAGGCGCTGGTGCAGCGTGCCGCGGGCACGCTGCTGACCGAATCCGGGTTGAAGCCGGCGATCACCGTGCAGGAAGGCGATGGCGTGAAGGTGGTGCGCGAGATGATCGCCGCCAATACCGAGATCGCCGCGCTGGTGCTGGGCGCTGCGCCGAGCGGCGCGCCCGGGCCGCTGGTCAGCCATTTCACCGGCGCCGACGCCGGCACCTTTTCCGTGCCGGTGATGATTATCCCGGGCTCGCTCGACATTGCCGCCATCGACCGGCTCAGCTGAAGGTAACCTTATGCGCCATTATCTTGCCCTGCCGCTGCTGTTCGCCGCGGTTCCGGCTGCCGCCCAGGAGCAACCCAGCCCTGCGCGGTTGAAGGCCGATGTCGAGAAGCTGGTGAGCTTTGGCACCCGGCACACGCTTTCCTCGCCGACCGATCCCAAGCGTGGCATCGGCGCCGCCCGGCGCTGGTTCGCCAGCGAGATGGAGCGGATCGGCAAAGGCTGTGGCGGGTGCATCCAGGTCGCGAACGTCGCGCGCACCTTCACTGGGCCGCGCGCGCCCAATGGGGTGGAGATCGTCGACGTGCTCGGCTTCCAGGCCGGCACCGATCCCAAGCGTGTCGTGATCGTGATGGGGCATATCGACAGCCGCGTCACCGACGTGATGAACGTGACCGCCGACGCGCCGGGGGCGAATGACGACGCGTCGGGCGTGGCGCTGGTGCTGGAGGCGGCGCGCGTGCTGTCCAAGGAAAAGCTGACCGCCACGGTGATTTATGCCGCGCTGTCGGGCGAGGAGCAGGGGCTGTTCGGCGGCACGCTGTTGGCCGATACCGCCAAGGAGCGGGGCTGGACGGTCAGCGGCGTGCTCAACAACGACATCGTCGGCAACACGGTGGGCCAGGACGGCCGGCGCGTCGCTGACCGGGTGCGGGTATTTTCCGAAGGGATCCGCCAGGCCGAGCCGCTGGAGGCGCAGATGGCGCGAGCGGCCGATGGGGGCGAGGATGACGGCCCCTCGCGGGCGCTCGCCAAGGCAGTGGACGGCGCTGCCAAGACCATCCCGGGCGGGCTTGACGTGTTCGTGGTGCGGCGGTTCGACCGGTTCGGGCGCGGCGGCGACCATACCCCGTTCCTGAAGCTGAGCTATCCGGCGGTGCGATTCTCAGTCGGCGTCGAGAATTACGACCAGCAGCACCAGGACCTGCGCACCGAAGGCGGCAAGGTCTATGGCGACACGGTCGACAAGATGGACTTCCCGTATCTGGCAAAGGTGACGGCGATCAACGTCGCGACGATCCGGCAGCTGGCCAAGGCACCGGCGGCGCCGGCAAGTGTGACGATCGGCGGCGCGCTGGCGACCGACACGTCGGTGAAGTGGGAAGCGGTGCCCGGTGCGGCGGGGTACCGCGTGCACTGGCGCCGGGCGGACGCGCAGGACTGGACCGATCACCTGGACGTGAAGGGACCCGAGGCGGTGCTGAAGGGCGTGATCGTCGACGACAGCTTTGTCGGCGTGTCGTCGCTCAGCGCCGACGGGGCGGAGAGCCTGATCACGTTCGGCGGGCGCGCACGGCGCTGAAGTGTTGGGACTGTTCCCCGGCGGAGGTCGGGGTCCAGTTTCGATGAAGTTGAGAGTGCGGTCAGTCGTTTCGGGCCGCTTGCAACTGGGCCCCGGCCTTCGCCGGGGAACAGGTTTGGCCTTACCTCAGCAGCGGCAGCTTGGGGCGCGGCGGAGCATCTTCTTGCGCAGGGTGCGCTTGGGGGTGACGACCACGCGGTCCTCAATGATGCGTTCTTCCACCACCGTGGTGGTGGTAACGATCGGCGCGGGGGTGATTACTACCGTGGTTGTAGCGCCGCTGGCATAATAGCCCGAAGCATAGGCGCTGCCGCCGTAGAAGGCGCCGCCCTGATATGCGCCGCCGCAGACCTGAGTGCAGGGTGCGGTGTAGGTCTGAACCTGCACGGGCGGCACGGGGGCGGGATAGGTCTGGACATGCACCGGCGGCGCGGGCGGCAGCGGTGCGGCGGGGTAGGCGCCATAGGGCGCGGGGATCGGCGCGTCATAGCCGGCGCCGGGCGGGGGGGACGGGACGTCGGGCGCTACCGGCACGTCGTCATAATAGTCGTCGGCTTCGAGCCGCGGCGCGGCATAGCTGGCGCCCGCATCGGCATAGCCGTTCGAATAAGAACCGCCGGCATAGCCATAGCTGGACGAATAACTGGTGCCATCGGCCCAGTTGATGCCGTCGCGCGCATCCCAAACCTGGCCGCGGCCGTCGACCAGTACCGCATCGTTATAATAGCGGACCCAGTGATAGCCCTGGGGCGGAGCGGCGAGGCCGAAGCTGAGATAGTCGGGTACGCGGAAGCCGGTGCCCATCCAGTAGGACGGCAGCACCGCGCCGCGATGAAGACGGCGATAGCTGTTCCAGCCGCCCGGCGCCTGCCAGCCGGCGCTCCAGCGGCCATTGACCGGCTTGCCCCAGCGGTGCGGCTTGATTGGGCCGACATGATGCGGCGTGCCCTTGGGCATCACTACCCAGCGGCCATTCTGCCACACCCGCTGTGCCGTTGCGGGGGTGGCGCATGCCAGACCCGCCATAGCTGCCGTCGCCAACCAAAGATTGCGCACCTCGGTCTACTCCTTCGTATGCAAGTCGTCAGACTCGTTTAACGATGCAGTAACCTTTACGCTTCCGTGAAGAAATCCACGAGACTTGGTTAACGATGTCCCAATGCGGGTCAGCGTCCCGAAAGACGCGGGGCGAGGATGCGTACCAGTGCTTCGCAGCCGGCGGCGTCGCCTGCGTCGAAGCGCGACGGGATCGGGCTGTCGAGGTCGAGCACGCCCAGCAGCTCGCCCTGGTGAACAATCGGCACGACAAGCTCGGAGCGGCTCGCTGCGTCGCAGGCGATGTGGCCGGGGAAGGCGTGGACATCCTCGACCAGCTGGGTCTCGCGGGTGATGGCGGCGGCGCCGCACACGCCCTTGCCAAAGAGAATGCGGATACACGCGGCCTTGCCCTGGAAGGGACCGAGCACGAGCTCGTCGGCGACGTTGCGGTAGAAGCCGGCCCAGTTGAGGTCGGGCAGATACTGCCAGATCAGCGCCGACACGTTGGCCATGTTGGCGATGGCGTCGGGCTCGTCGGCGGTGAGCGAGTCGAGCGCGGCGGCGAGGTCGCGGTAGAGTTCGGACTTGGAGCCCGCGGCAATATCGAAAGCGTACATGGGCCGCGATGTAGGCGATCCGCCGCCGCAGTGCGAGAGGCGTCAGTCGATCCGGACCTTGCCCCGCCCGGCCTTTACGGCGCTGCGGCCCTTCTTTTCATCCACACGGCGGGCCTTGGCGTTCTTGCTAGGCTTGGTCTTGATGCGCCGGGCATCGCGCTGGAACGACTCGGTGACGAGTTCGGCCAGCCGCTCGCGCGCGTCGGTGCGGTTCGCGTCCTGGGTGCGGAACTTGCGCGCGGTGATGACCAGTTCGCCATTCAGCGTCATCTTCGAGCCCGCCAGCTGCTTGAGCTTTTGATAGGCGTAGAGCGGGAGGCCGAGCTTGTAGACGTTCACGCGCAGCTGGACGGCGGTTGCGACCTTGTTGACATTCTGGCCGCCGGGGCCGGAAGCGGCGAGGAAGCGTTCCTCGACAATCGCTTCCTCCGGGATCTCAGTCACGGCCAAAGCCGAGATTGTGGAAGCGGACTGGCAAAGGGGCATGCGCCTCGACCGGTGGCTTGCCCTCGCGCGGGATAGTCAGCCCTTCGGCATGCAGCATGACGGCCGGGCCGCCGGCGCCATAGACCGGATCGCCGGTGATCGGGATGCCGAGCCCTTCTGCGGCGTGGATGCGGATCTGATGGGTGCGGCCAGTCTCGGGATAGAAGGCGAGCAGGGCGCGGCCGCTACGGGCTTCAAGAACTTCCCAGCGGGTGCGGGCGGGCTTGCCCTTGGGGTCGCCGCGCATACGCCAGCCATTCTCGGCACTGGAGATCTTGGCGAGCGGCAGGTCGATCATGCCGCCTTCGCCCTCAGGCACGCCGTCTAGGATGGCAAGATAGCGCTTCTGCACGATGCCGGTCTCGAACGCCTGAGCGAAGCGCTTCATCGCCTTGGGATTGCGGGCGAGCAGCAGGCAGCCACTGGTGTCGCGATCCAGGCGGTGCATCGGCACCGGGTTGCGGCGGAAGCCGAAGGTCAGATGATGCAGCTGATCCTCAAGGCTAAGCGAGCGGTCGCGCGGGCGGTCGACGGGCAGGCCCGCGGGCTTGTCGATCACGATCGCTTCGCCGTCGATGAAGAGTACACGGTCCTGGAACATGGACCGGCATATAGCGCGATGTGTCCAAACGAAAAGCGGCGGCCGGTAGGGCAACCGGCCGCCGCATGTGTGAAACCGAGCGGGAGGAGGGGATCGCGCGGTTTCAGCCTCGCGCGTCGGGGATCACGCGGCGAGCTTGTTCGCGACCTCGGCAATACGATGGCCCTGATAGCGGGCGCCTTCGAGCTCGACTTCGCTCGGCAAGCGGCTGCCATCAGCACCCGCGATGGTCGTAGCGCCATAGGGCGAGCCGCCCTTCACTTCGTCCACGCCGTTCTGGCCTGCAAAGCCATAATCCAGGCCAACGATGGTCAGGCCGAAGTGCAGCAGGTTGGTGATAATCGAGAAGAGCGTCGTTTCCTGGCCGCCATGCTGGCTGGCGGTGGAGGTGAAAGCGCCGCCGACCTTGCCGTTGAGCTTACCCTGGAACCACACGCCGCCGGCCTTGTCCCAGAAACTGACCATCTGGCTCGACATGCGCCCGAAGCGCGTGGGGGAGCCGACAATGATGCCGTCATAGTTGGCGAGTTCGTTGACGTCGTCGAGCACCGGGTGGCTCTGGTCGGCGACGAAGCCTGCCGCCGCTGCGACTTCGGCAGGCGCCGTTTCAGCGACGCGGCGGACATCGACCTGCGCACCGGCGCTGCGGGCGCCTTCCGCGACGGCGTCGGCCATCTTCGCCAGGTGGCCGTAGGACGAATAGTAAAGAACGAGGATCTTGGACATGCTGGCTGCTCCCTTGTGGTTCCGGTTCACTCGCTGTCGACGAGAACGATCTCGGCGTCTTCGCGTGCGGTAATGGTGATCGTCTGGCCGCCCGTGAGTGCCGCGCCGTCACGGGCCTGGACGCGCTCACCGTCGATCTCGATCGCGCCGGTGGCGGGGACGAGATAGGCGTGGCGGTTGTCGCCGACAGTGTAAGTGACGCTCTCGCCAGCCTTCAGCGTCGCGCCAAGGACGCGAGCGTCGGCGCGGATCGGCAGGGCTTCGCTGTCTTCGGCAAAGCCGGAGGCCAGTGTGACGAAGCGGCCGGAACGGTCCCCCTTGGGAAAGGGCTTGGCGCCCCAGCTGGGCTGACCGCCGCGGGTGCGGGGCTGGATCCAGATCTGGAAGATGCGTGTCGTCTCAGGCTCGAGATTATATTCGGCGTGACGCACGCCGCTGCCGGCGCTCATCACCTGGACGTCGCCGGCGCCGGTGCGGCCCTTGTTGCCCATCGAGTCCTGGTGCGTGATGGCGCCAGAGCGGACATAGGTGATGATCTCCATGTCCTGGTGGGGGTGGGGCGGGAAGCCGGAATTAGCGGCGATCTCGTCATCGTTCCACACGCGCAGCGCGCCCCAGCCCATGCGGGCATCGTCGTAATAGCTGGCGAAGCTGAAATGATGGCGCGCCTTGAGCCAGCCGTGATCGGCGTGTCCGAGGCTTTCGAATGGGCGTTTGTCGATCATGTTGAGTGTCCCGTAGAGGCCCAAGACATAGGTGCGAGGCAGGGGTGCCGAAATGGAAACGTTGGAAACCGATCGTTTCCGTGATACCGGCGGCACCCATGAAGCTGCCTGATTTCGAAGCATGGGCGATCTTCGCCGCGGTGGTGGAGCATCGCTCCTTCTCGGGTGCGGCGGAGGCGCTGGGGGTCTCCAAGGCGACGATTTCCAAGGCGATCACCCGGCTGGAGCAGCGGCTGGGCACGGCGCTGTTCCATCGCACCTCGCGGCGGCTGACGCTGACCGATAGCGGGCGGGGGCTAGCCGAGCGAGCGCAGCGCATCCTGTCCGAAGGCGAGGCGGCGGAAGAAGCCGCGTTTGAATCCGCCAGCGCGCCTGCGGGCGTAGTGCGACTCGCGGCGCCGTTGACCTTCGGTATCAGCCATCTGGCGCCGACGCTGGCCGAGTTCATGGAGATGCACCCCGGCATACGAATCGACCTGCGGTTGTCCGACGCGTTCGTCGACATTGTCGGCGAGGGTATCGACGTGGCGATCCGCATCGCCGAGCTGCCCGACAGTTCGCTGCGCGCGCGGCGGCTTGGGCCGGTCACGACTTATGTGGTCGGCGCTCCGGGCTATTTCGACCGGGCCGGCAGGCCGCGTCACCCCGCCGAACTCGCGACGCATGCGTGCTTCATCTACACCAACACCGCCTCACCCGAGATGTGGCGGTTCCGCAAGGCGGGCGGCGAGGAGGCGGCGGTGCGCGTCGACGGTCCCATCCGCACCGACAATGGCGAGGCGATGCTGCCGGCGCTGTGCGCGGGATTGGGCGTGGCGCGGCTGCCCGACTTCCTGGTGGACAAGCATGTCGCGGCCGGGCGGCTGGAGGTGGTGCTGAACGACTGGTCGGGCGGCGCGGCCGGGCTGCACCTGTTGACGCCGCCGGGAACGCTGCGCCCGGCGCGGGTGGAGGCGCTGATCGAATTCCTGTCGGATCGGCTCAAACGCATGTGCGTGGATGCGGCGTAACGGGTCGGTAACGCCTTTGCGTGCACCCTTAAGGGCAATCCCTAAACCCATGAACATGCGCGGTTAGGCGGAAATTAACCTTTTGCCTTCAGAGGTGCTTAGGTTAATGAAATCGTCCAACGCGTCGGCCAGCGGGGCTCCACGCGTCTGAGGACAGGGGAAACGGCAATGCGCGTGCTGCTGATCGAAGACGAGCCTAGCACTGCAAAGGCAATCGAGCTGATGCTCGGCGCAGAAGGCTTCAACGTCTACACGACGGACCTGGGCGAAGAGGGCTTGGATCTTGCCAAGCTCTATGACTACGATATCATCCTGCTCGACCTGAACCTGCCTGACATGCACGGATACGACGTGCTGAAGAAGGTGCGGGTCGCCCGCGTGCAGACGCCGGTGCTGATCCTGTCGGGCGTCAACGAAATGGATTCCAAGGTGCGCTCGTTCGGCTTTGGTGCCGACGACTACGTCACCAAGCCGTTCCACCGCGAGGAGCTGGTGGCGCGCATCCACGCAGTCGTCCGCCGCTCGAAGGGCCATTCGCAGTCGGTCATCCGCACCGGCAAGCTGGCGGTGAACCTGGACGCCAAGACGGTCGAAGTCGACGGCGCGCGCGTGCACCTGACCGGTAAGGAATATGCGATGCTGGAGCTGCTGTCGCTCCGCAAGGGCACGACGCTGACCAAGGAGATGTTCCTCAACCATCTCTATGGCGGTATGGACGAGCCCGAACTCAAGATCATCGACGTCTTCATCTGCAAGCTGCGCAAGAAGCTGAGCATGGCGACCGACGGCGAGAATTATATCGAGACCGTCTGGGGCCGTGGCTATGTGCTGCGCGAGCTGGACGGCGCCGAAGCGGACGTTTCGGCGGTCGCCTGATTGCAACACAGCGGGGGCTGTAAGGGGCCGCGGTTCGAAAGAGCCGCGGCCCTTGTTGTTTCGGATTTGAGTGTTCGGTGGACTCGGAGCCCATGGACGAGGCGGGTGCGAGGGTTGAGCGCGGTGCTGGCAGTTCCCCGGCGGAGGCCGGGGCCCAGTTGCCGAGGTGGTCGCGAGGGTGGGCTGCACCAGCGGCTTTGTTGCAGCTGGGCCCCGGCCTCCGCCGGGGAACTGCAGAAGAAGAAGCGGGACCCCGGCCAAGGCCGGGGTGACGGAGAGGGGTTGAGGCCGCCGGGAAACTCGCTGTTAAGCCTCTTGCTCGCCTGGCTTGCGCGTCATAGCCTCTCGCCATGACGAAGTTCACACCTGTTGGCGCGCTGATCCTCTTCTGGTTCATCGGCATCATCGCCGGTAATCCGGGGCTCTGGTTTCCGCTGGGCTTCCTGGCGATGATCGGCGTGGGACTGCTTCAGAAGCGGCGCGGCGCCACCTCAGACGGGACGTCCAACGTACAGGAATAAGCGTAGATGCAGATCGCGGTTCTGACCTTTGAAGGGTTCAACGAACTGGATTCGTTCGTCGCGGCAGCGATCCTGAATCGAATGAAGGACAAGGGATGGGCGGCGTACATCACGTCACCCACCGATCAGGTAACTTCCATGAACGGCGTTACCGTTCAGCGCCAGAAGCCGCTGGCGTTCGCGGGGGAAGCCGATGCCGTGCTGGTCGGCAGCGGCATCAGGACACGCGAGATCGCCGCCGACACGGCGCTGCTATCGGGGATTAACTTGGACCCTGGGCGCCAGCTGATCGGCGCGCAATGTTCCGGGACGCTGCTGCTCGCGAAGCTGGGGCTGATCGGCGATCTTCCCGCCTGCACCGATCTGACGACCAAGCCATGGGTGATCGAAGCGGGGGTGCAGGTGGTGGAGGCGCCGTTCGTGGCGCATGGCAATGTAGCCACCGCCGGAGGATGCCTGGCCTCGCAATATCTTGCCACCTGGATGATCGCCCGGGGCGCATCGATGCGCGATGCCGAAGACGCGATGCACTATGTCGCGCCGGTTGGTGAAAAGGCGCTTTATGTCGAGCGGGCGGTGCGTGTGGTCGCGCCCTTCGTAGCTACGGAAGCCGATATCGCGGCCTGATCTGCCCCTGCGCCACGGGCAGGCTGGCGGGTCTAGCGGGTGTTAGCGGCGGCGTGCCTGGGCATGCGCTTCGGCGCGGTCGAGCAGGGCGGCAAGGTCTTCGCTGGCGATGTCGAAGCTTTCGTGCGCTTCGGCCAAGGCAGCGTCGATGTCGGCGCGCAGCAGGCTGGAAATCGGGGCGGCGGGCGTTGCCTTGTGCGGATAGCTGTGGCGCGAGAAGCGGTGATAGGCGAGGCCGACACCGACCAGCACGGCGGCATTGAGGCCGACGGGCAGCAGCGCGAAGCCGAGGCCCTTTGCCGCGATGGCGGGGCCGCCGAGCACCGGCAGCAGCGCACACGCGCCGCCGGGCGGGTGGAGGCAGCGCAGCAGCGACATGAGCAGGATGGCGAGGCTGACCGCCACGCCTGCGGCGAGCGCGCCATGGCCGAGCAGCACGGCGCAGATCAGGCCGACCGAGACCGACAACATGTTGCCGCCGAGCACGGGCCAGGGCTGGGCGAGCGGGCTGGCGGGCACGGCATAGACCAGCACTGCCGAGGCGCCCATCGGCGCGACCAGGAAGGGCGCGGCGGCGGGGGGTAACAGCCCGCCGATCACGGCAGTGACGGTGATGCCGATCAGGGCACCGATACAGGCGAGCAGCCGGTCGGGCCAATTGGCGCCGGCCAGCAGCAGCGCCCCTATTTGGCGGGCCATGCCTTATATCCTCCGACCCAGGTTTCGAGCACCTTGGTCGCGCGCAGTTCGTTGGGCTGTGCGGTCAGCGGATCGCGGTCGACGATCAGGAAGTCGGCGAGGAGGCCAGGCGTCAGCCGGCCGATCTTGGTTTCGGCAAAGCCGGCATAGGCGGCCCCGGTGGTGAAGCCGGCCCAGCCCTGTTCGCGGGTCACCGCATCCTGCATGCGCCAGCCGCCGGGGGGCTGGCCCTGCGGGTCCTGACGCGTGAAAGACGCGGCCCAGCCGGCCCAGGGATCGGGGCTTTCCACCGGGAAGTCGGAGCCGAAGGCGAGCCGGCCGCCCAATTGCAGGATCGAACGCCAGGCATAGGCGCCGTTCAGCCGCCCTTCGCCCAGGCGGGCCTCTGCCATGGTGCGGTCGGAGGTCTGGTGCACCGGCTGCATCGAGGCGATGATGCCGTACTTGCCGAAGCGCGGCAGATCCTTGGGATCGACGATCTGGGCGTGTTCGATGCGCCAGCGGCGATCGTCCTTGTAGGTGTCGGCGAGCACTTCGATCGCATCCAGCGCCTGCTGATTGGCCCGGTCGCCGATCGCGTGCACGGCGATCTGGAAGCCGTCCATCGAGCCGCGGGTCATCATGTTGAGCAGCTGGTCGTCGGACAGGAAGCCGAGCCCCTTTTCATTCGGCGCGTCGGCATAGGGTGCCTTCAGCCAGGCGCCGCGGCTGCCCAGCGCGCCATCGTCATAGATCTTGATCCCGCCCATGCGCAGCCGGTCGCCATAGAGCCAGGGGGTGGGACCCTGACCCGCCACGGTGAGTGCGGTGTCGACGCCGTGCGCGTAGCTCATGATGCGCAGCTTGAGCAGGTTCATGTCGCCGATGCGGCGATAGGTGAGCCAATCCTCGATCGTGGTGCCCATGTCCGCCGTGGCGGTCACGCCGAGCGACAGGAGCTTGTCCTGCGCGGCTAGGAAGGCGGCGTTGCGCTCACGCGGGGTGGGCTGGGGAATGACCTTTTCGACCAGCGTGCGGGCGGCATCGACCAGCACGCCCGCGGGGGCGCCGCCGGCTGCACGCTCGATACGGCCGCCGCTGGGATCCTTAGTGGCGGCGGTGATGCCGGCCGCGGCAAGCGCGCGGGTGTTGGCCCAGCCGGCATGGCCGTCAACGCGCTCAAGCCAGACCGGGCGGTCGCTGACGGCGCGGTCGAGATCAGCGGCGGTGGGAAAGCGGCCAAGGCCCCAGCGCTCCTGGTTCCAGCCGCTGCCCACGATCCACTTGTTCGGGTTTGCCGCGGCATAGCTGCGGATCTTTTCCAGCGCCTCGTCCAGCGAGCGCGTCTGCGACAGGTCGAGCAGGAGGAGCTGCGAGCCCAGGCCCATGACATGGCCGTGCGCATCGATCATGCCGGGCACGAGCGTGCGACCGCCCATATCGGTGCGCCATTCCAGCTTGCGCGGGCGCTTTTCCTTGCCCGAGAACAGGCGCACGACCTTGCCGCTGCGGTCGATCTGCATGGCCGAGAAGCGGACCACTTCGCCGCGCGTACCCAGCGTGATGCCGTTCACATTGTCAACCAGCCCGTCGGCCAGCGCGGCAGGCGCGGACAGCAGGGCCGTGGCGGCGAGCAGCGGGGTCAGCAGGCGGGCGAAGCGAGGCGTCTTGAGCATGGGCCAAGCGCATAGGGCCTGTTCCCCCGCTGCGCCAGATGGTCTACGCCTTGGTCCATGGCCACCAAAGCAGTTCCGGCGCCTGCGCGCCTGCCCGTATCGATCGACGATGTCCGTGCGGCCCAGGCGCGAATTACGGGATCGGTTGTGCGGACGCCCACGCTGGTGAGCAAGACGCTGTCGCAGCTGACCGGGGCGACGGTGTACCTGAAGTTCGAGAATCTGCAGTTCACCGCCGCCTACAAGGAGCGGGGTGCGCTCAACACGCTGTTGCAGCTGGACGAGGCGGCGCGGGCCAAGGGCGTGATCGCGGCGTCTGCAGGCAACCATGCGCAGGGGCTGGCCTATCATGCGACGCGGCTGGGCATTCCGAGCACCATCGTGATGCCGCTGAACACACCGATCGTGAAGGTGACGCAGACCGAGGGGCATGGCGCGACCGTGATCCTGCACGGCGAGACGTTTGACGCGGCCTATGCCCATTCGCGCACGCTGGAGGCGGAGAAAGGCTTTACCTTCATTCACCCGTTCGATGACCCGCGCGTGATCGCCGGGCAGGGCACCGCCGTGCTGGAGATGCTGGAGGATGTGCCCGAGATCGACATGCTGGTGGTGCCGATCGGCGGCGGCGGGCTGATCTCCGGATCTTCGGTGGTGGCGAAGTCCGAGGGGCGCTCGGTCGAAGTGATCGGGGTCCAGGCCGAGCTGTTCCCGTCGATGTACAACCGCATCCATCATACCGAGATGCCGTGTGCGGGCGACACGCTGGCGGAGGGCATCGCGGTAAAGCATCCGGGCGGGATCACCGCCGGGATCGTCGAGGCGCTGGTGGACGATATCGTGCTGGTGGGTGAGCGGCGGCTGGAGGAGTCGGTCAGCCTGTTGCTGCAGATCGAGAAGACGGTTGTCGAGGGCGCCGGCGCGGCGGGGCTGGCGGCGTTGCTGTCGGAGCCCGAGCGGTTCAAGGGGCGCACGGTCGGCACCATCCTGTGCGGCGGCAATATCGACACGCGGCTGCTCGCCAATGTGCTGTTGCGCGATCTCGCGCGGTCGGGGCGGCTGGCGCGGCTTAGCGTGCGGTTGCAGGATCGGCCGGGCGCGTTGTTTAACGTCGCCAAGATCTTCCAGGAACAGGGCGTCAACATCCTGGAGCTGTACCATCAGCGGATCTTCACGACGCTGCCGGCCAAGGGGCTGACGCTGGACGTCGAGTGCGAGACGCGCGACCGCAATCACCTGGATCGTCTGATCACCGCGCTGCGGCGCGCGCAATATGAAGTGCGCCAGGTGGAGCTGGCGTAACTTCGCCGCCGCCGATGTGGTGAAGCGAATCAGGGGCGCGCCGAGCTGAGGCGGGCGCGGATTCTCGACGTTGAGACACTGGTGTATGCTTGCGTCCGTTCGGCGGGAACATGCGCGAGTATCGCGCGGCAACTGGTTAACAAGCGCGCTCGGCGGCGACAGCCGCCGGCGCCTAAGCTGCTGTTCTCGCTAGGTTCGCCTCTGTGCCTTCGTTAACTTTCTTTCATGGTAAAGGCGCTTTTCATCATTGCTTCGGCACTCCATAGTCGGTTTCGCAAGGCCGATGGTGAGGCCGGAACGAGGACCAACAGGCGGTGACTGCACTTTCCCGTTTCCCCCGATTCTTCGTGACCAGCCCGTCGCCCTGCCCCTATCTGCCGGGGCGGCAGGAGCGGAAGATCTTCACCGAGCTGAGCGGCCAGCATGCCGGCGAGCTGAACGACGCGCTGGGCCGGATCGGGTTTCGTCGCAGCCAGTCGGTCGCCTATCGGCCGAGCTGCGCCAATTGCACCGCCTGCGTCTCGGTGCGGGTGGTGGCGGACCAGTTCCAGCCCAATGCCACGCAGCGCAAGCTGTTGAAGCGCTATGGCGACCTGGAGGTTACCGCGTGCAAGCCCTGGGCGACCGAAGAGCAATATGAACTGCTGCACCGCTATCTGAACGCGCGGCATCCCGGCGGCGGCATGGCAGCAATGGACGACAACGACTATGCCGACATGGTCGAGCAGTCGCCGGTCAGCTCCTATGTCATCGAATATCGCGAGCCAAGCGTGAATGGCGTGCGCGGGCGGCTGGTGGGGGCGTGCATCACCGACCGCCAGGCGGACGGGCTGTCGATGATCTACAGCTTCTTCGTCGCCGACGACGAGACGCGGCCCGGCATGGGCAACTACATCATCCTGGACCACATCCTGCGCGCCCGCGACGCGGGGCTGCCCTATGTCTATCTGGGCTATTGGGTGAAAGGGTCTGAGCGCATGGCGTACAAGACCCGCTACCGCCCGATCGAAGTGCTGGGTCCCAATGGCTGGTCGCTCCTAACCGACGAGGACGAGACCTTCGCGATGCCGATGCCGTCCAAGGCGCGCGCGCTGGCCTGATTGCCGCAGCGCGGCGATGGTCGACCTTTCCCGCCTGAACGCTAGAGAGCGGCAGATATTGCTGTTGCTGGCGGAAGGCCACACCGTCAAGAGCGCCGCGACGGCAACGAACTTGAGCACCAACGCTGTCAATGAGCTGCTGCGCGAGGCGCGGCGGAAGACCGGCGTGGCGAGCAGCCGAGAGTTGGCGCGGCTGGTAAATCGGCAGCCACAAGAAAATTGTGACAGGAAAATTGGGGTTTCGGAGCTGGGGCCGATATCCTTGGGGAGCCCGAGACGCTTCTTTCGTAAGGATTGGATGACGATGACTGCGCTGGCATTTGTCTCGACTGCGCTGGCACTCGTGCTGCTCGCGCCGCAATCGCGGCCAGTGGTCGCGCCCAAAGTGATCTCGGTCAGTCCGGCTACCGGATCGACGGTCGCGTCTGGAACGGTGACCATCCGCGTCCGCTTTGATCAGCCGATGCGTAGCGATGGATGGTCGTTCGTGCGTGTAGCCGGTGGCGAGACGCCGACGTGTTCGAACATGCCGCGTCAACTCGCGGACGGGCAGAGCTTCGAATTGGACTGCCGGGTGGAGCCCGGGCGTTCCTACGCGCTTGGGTTCAATGGTGGCAGCTTCTGGAACTTTCGTGGCACGAACGGCCTAGCTGCCGAGGCGGCAGTGCTGCGGTTCAGGACGCGGCGCTAGGCGCCTAGGCGTCGGTGCCGAGTTGTTCGACGTGTAGGTCGACGTCGAGCTGTTCCAGGCCGTGGCCCACGCGGGTTCCGGCGATTGCCGATGCACCCGCCGCGTCCAGCCCGACCGCGACCCGGACATAATGATGGTCGGGGGACAGGCCGGTCACGGGATCGAAGCTCACCCAGCCAAGGCCGTCGACATGCGCTTCGGCCCAGGCGTGGGGCGCGGAGTGGGCGACGCTGTCGCTGCGATAGCCCGAGACATAGCGCGCCGGGATCTCCAGGCCACGCGCGGCGGCAATGAACATCTGCGCGACGTCGCGCGCCGTTGCCGAGCCGGCGGCGAAGGCTTCGGCCGCGGAGGCGCGATTGTCGGGGGCGTCGGGGGCGCAGGGGAAGCGGGCGTGGAGCGCGCGGTTGAGGCGGTGGAGTGCGTCCAGGCGGTCGCCGGCGCCGGCGACGCTGTCCGCTGCGAAGTCAGGGAGGCCCTCGCCCGGCGCGGTACGCGGGGTCGCGCGGAGGTACAGGAGGGGCGGCAGCGGTTCCGCGGAGCCATGGACCACGCCGTCGGCATTGGTGGTCAGCACCTCGCCCGTGACATGCACGTCGAGCGATTTGAGCGGACCATCGGCATAGAGCATGGTGACAGCGTTACCGAAGCCATCAGTGGCCTCGCGCAGCCGGGCGTCGCAATCGACGCTGACCATCCAGCTAACGACCGTCTGATCGCGCGTGTCGCGGGGAGTCAGGCGCAGCATCTGGACAATGCGGTCCTGCGGCTTCGAAAAGCGATAGCGCGTGTGATGATCGATCGCGATGCGCATCAGATGAACCGGAACTGGCGGCTGATCGCGGCGTCGAGCATCGCGTTTTCCTGAATAAAGGCGGTGAGATGTTCGTGGAGGCCGCTGACAATGACGTCCGAGGCGCGGGTTTTCTGCATGCGCGCCATGCGGGCGCGGGCCATGCGGTCGGCTTCCCCCTGAAGGCCGGTGCGCTTGGCGAGATGGCTGAGGATGCTTACGCTCTCTTCGACGCACGCGGCGAGACTGCGAGGCAGTTCGGTACGGCTGAGCAGCAGGTCAATCACGTTGCTGGGCTGCAGGCCTTCCTTGTAGAGCCAGCGATAGGCGTTCACCGCGGACACGGTCTGAAGGATTGTGGTCCACTGATCACGGTCGACGACGCCGCCTACCGGTTCGCCCTGGGGCAGCAGCAGGTGGTATTTGACGTCGATCAGCCGCGCGGTGTTGTCGGCGCGCTCCACTGCTGCGCCGAGCTGGATCAGCCAGGTCGCCTCGTTCCGCATCATGCGGTGGATCGACCCTTCGAAGCCGCGGGTCTCGCCCTTGATCTGTTCGACCAGGTTCAAGGTTTCGGTGGCGCTGCCGGTGCTCGGCCGCTGTTGGAACAGCAGCCAGGCGCGGTTGATCGCGGTCCATGCGTCGCGGGTCAGCGCGGTGCGCACAGCACGCGCGTTGTTCCGCGCCATTTCCAGGCAGCGGATGATTGAGCCGGGATTGGCCGTATCCAGCGTCAGGAAATGCGCGACATGGGCCTGGGTCAGGTCGCGCCCGGTCGCGGCAAAGGCTTCGTCGGTGTAGCTGACCGCGAGCGCACTTTGCCACGCGGCCTCGCCGGCCGGGCGGGCGGAGAGCGCGTCGAGGCGGATGGTCGCTTCGACCAGACGGGCGATGAAGTCCGCGCGTTCGACATAGCGGCCCAGCCAGTAGAGCGCGGCGGCGGTGCGGGAGAGCATCAGCATGGCGCGCTCACACTCCCTGACGCTGCGACTGCGACTGCGATTGGCGCTGGCCGGGCGCGCCATCTTCCAGCAGCACGAAGCTGTCCTTGGTGCCGCCGCCCTGGCTGGAGTTTACCACCAGCGAACCTTCGCGTAGCGCCACGCGGGTGAGGCCGCCCGGGACCACGCGCACGCCGTCGCTGCCGGTCAGCACGAAGGGGCGGAAGTCGACATGGCGCGGCGCCAGGCCCTGTTCGACCAGCGTCGGCACGGTGGAGAGCGCCAGCGTTGGCTGGGCGATATAGCGGTGCGGCTCGGCGATCAGCGCGGCGCGGAAGTCGGCAATTTCCTGCTTCGTGGCCGTGGGGCCGACCAGCATGCCGTAGCCGCCCGAGCCGTCGACCAGCTTCACGACCAGATCGGGCAGATTGTCGAGCACGTATTTCAGCGCCTGCGGCTCGCGGCAGCGCCAGGTTTCGACGTTCGGCAGCTTGGCGTCCTGTCCGGTGTAGAAGCGGACGATCTCCGGCATGTAGCTGTAGATCGCCTTGTCGTCGGCGATGCCGTTGCCAGGCGCGTTGATCAGCGCAACATTGCCGGCGCGATAGGCGGCCATGAGGCCGGGAACGCCCAGCATCGAATCGGGGCGGAAGGTGAGCGGATCGAGAAAGTCGTCGTCGATGCGACGATAGATCACGTCCACCCGCACGCGGCCACCGACGGTCTGTACCCAGACGAAATCGTCGTCGACCACGAGGTCGGCAGCCTCGACCAGTTCGATTCCCATGGAATCGGCAAGGAAGCTGTGTTCGTAATAGGCCGAGTTGAAGTGGCCAGGGGTCAGCACGACGCAGACCGGGTTGGCGTTGCCGCCCGGGGCCACCGAGCGCATCGTTTCGAGCAGGCGATCGGGATAGCTGTCGACCGGGGCGACGCGGAATTCGCGGAACAGTTCGGGGCAGAGGCGCAACATCGCCTCACGGTTCTCCAGCATGTAGGAGACGCCCGAGGGCGTGCGGGCATTGTCCTCCAGCACGAAGAACTGGTCGGGGCCCGTGCGGACCAGATCGATGCCGCAGATATGCGCCCATATGCCGTGCGGCGGGCGGATGCCGGCGACTTCGGGGCGGAACTGGTCGTTGCGGAAGATGAGTTCAGGCGGGATCAGCCCTTCGGCAAGGATGCGGCGCTCGCCATAAATGTCTTCGAGGAAGGCGTTGATTGCCTGAACGCGCTGGACCAGCCCTTCGGAGAGACTGGCCCATTCCTGGTGCAGGAAGATGCGCGGCACGATGTCGAACGGGATGATCCGCTCGGCGGCGTCATTGTCGCCATAGACGGCGAAGGTGATGCCAAGCTGGCGGAAAGCGGCTTCGGCCGATTGCTGGCGGCGGTGGAGTTCGTCGCGAGGCGTGTCGGCGACCCAGCGCGACAGCGCGTCAAATTCAGGCCGCGGTGTCGTTGGCCCGCCATGCCCCCAGATTTCGTCGAACGCCCCGATTGTTCCCATTCGCGCTCCAAGCGTTGAAGTGCCTGCAAGTTCCATGCTGCATCGCGCCATTACAGCGTACAAGCGAATTAACGTGCGCGGGCGAGGTCTACGAGCTGCGCGCGGCTGAGGATTTGCGGCAGAAGCTGGGGTGCATGCTGGCCCGGAGCGTACCACAGGTAGAGCGGCACCCCGGCGCGATTGTGCCGTTCGATGAAGCGGCCAAGCGTCGGGTCGCCATTAGTCCAGTCGCCGACCAGCACCGCCACCTTGCCGTCGCGCAGGGCGTTGCGCACGGCGTCGGTCTCGATCACCGCCTTCTCGTTCACCTTGCAGCTGAGGCACCAGTCGGCGGTGAAATAGGCGAAGACCGGGCGGCGCTCGGCGCGAAGCTGGGCAAGGCGCGCTTCGCTGAAGGGCTCGGCGCCCGAGGGTGCGCGCTGCTCGGCCTGGGCGGGGCCCACGAGGGCTGCGCTGGCGCAGGCGAGGAGCAGCAGCGGCAGGGCTGGCAGCCAGGCGCGGGAGGCGCCGCGACGCTGGCGAATACCCGCCCACCACAGCGCGACGGCGGCGAGCAGCGCGGCGGCGAGGCCGACGGTCATGCCGTTCACCCCGGCCTGGCGTCCGAGCACCCAGGCGAGCGCGAGCGCGGTTAGGAACATCGGCAGCGACAGCAGATGGCGGAAGGTGGCCATCCAGGCGCCTGGCTTTGGGAGCCTGCGCCGGAGTGCGGGCACGAAGCCCAGCAGCAGGAAGGGGAGGGCGATGCCGAGGCCGAGGCCGGCAAACACCGCGAGCGCCGCGGGCCAGGGGAGGATCAGCGCGGCGCCAAGGGCCGAGGCCATGAAGGGTCCGGCGCAGGGGGTGGCGACGAACGCGGCGAGAGCGCCGGTGGCGAAGGCGCCGCCCCGGCCACTGGCCGCCGCGCGATTGGCGAGGCCGGGTGCGTTCACTTCGAAAAGCCCAGCGAGGTTGAGGGCGATTGCAGTGGTGAGCAACAGCAGCACCAGGATGACGCGGGGGTCCTGGAGCTGGAACGCCCAGCCCGCGGCCGCTCCGCCGGCGCGGAGGGCGAGCAAGGCCCCGCCCAGCGCGAGGCACACCAGCACTACCCCGGCGGTATAGGCCAGCGCCTCGCCGCGCGGGTCGGCACCGTTGCCCTTGGCGAGGCTGAGCGCCTTCAAGCTGAGGATCGGGAAGACGCACGGCATGATGTTGAGGATCAGCCCGCCCAGAATCGCGGCGAGGAAGGCGAGGGCGGCAGTCGCCACGCTGCCGCTGGTCGGCGACGCAGGAGCGGGGACGGAGCCTGGCTCGGCAGTGACGAGCAGTCCGCGCCCGCCCGCCTGGAGCAGCCCTTCCAGCTTTGCCGGCTGCCCTTTTGCACCCGTCTGGATAACGAGTCGGTCGCCATCGCGGGTGACGGTCTGGGGCGCGGCGTAGTCGATTGCGTTCTGAGTCAGCGGGTAGAAATAGGCATCGCCAAGCGCCGCACCCGCTGGGTAGGGGATCGCAAGGCGGATGCTCTGGCCCTCGACCTCGAAGCGCGCGGTGCTGCCGAGCGGCTTGGGCAGGGCGGCGCGCCAGGCGTCAAACTGTGCGTGGCGGTCGGCGGTGATGCTGCCGTCGCCCACGGTCAGTGTGGTCGTGAGCTCGGCGCGTTCGGGCACGCAGATCGCGTCGGTGCATACCAGATAATCGAGCTTCACCCGGATCGGCAGCGTGCCGCTGACGTTCGGGGGCAGCTTCAGCGTCACCAGCGGCGCGAAGGGCTTTTCATACACATAGTTCATCAGCCCGGAGATGAGCAGCCGCTGGGGCACCGGATAGCGAGGATCGCCTGTGGTCACGTCCGCTGGCAGCGACCAGTCATAGCGTGCCGGGAGGCCCGCATCGCCGGGATTCTGCCAATAAGCGTGCCAGCCCTTTTCGGGGACCGAAGCGAAGGCCAGCGTTACTTCGCTGCCCGCAGCGGGACGATCGGTTTCGGCCAGCAGGGTGATGCGGACATGCGGGCCCTTGCCCACCGGCTGGGCGGCCGCGGGCAGTGCGGCAAGCGCCAGCAGCAGCGACATCAATCCGAAACGAAGCAAGGCCATTGGCTGTCCTTGCCCAGGACGCGCCGTTGGACAATAGCTGGGTGCATATCCTTTCCTTGCCGGAGCCGGCCCCCATGAAGTTCGCACCCCCCATTGCCGCCGCGCTGGCGCTGCTAGCTGCGTCGCCCGCCACTGCCCAGCAGGCGCCGGCACCAGCGCCCGCTGCGGCGCCGACTTCGCCGCCCAACCTGGTGGTGGTGATCTCCGTCGACCAGTTCTCCGCCGACTTGTTCGCGGAATACCGGGCGCAGTTCACTGGCGGGCTGGCGCGGCTGATGTCCGGGGTGGTGTTCCCGTCGGGCTATCAGAGCCATGCCGCGACCGAGACGTGCCCGGGGCATTCCACGATTCTGAGCGGTGCGCGGCCCTGGCGGACCGGGATCGTCGCCAATGAGTGGGTCGACTTCAACGCGCCGCGCGCGGACAAGAAGGTCTACTGCGCCGAGGACGAGAGCGTGCCCGGCAGCGACTCCGACAGCTACACGGTGTCCGACAAGCATTTGAAGGTGCCCACGCTGGGCGAGTGGATGAAGCTCGCTGACCCGGCGACCCGCGTCGTCTCGGTGGCGGGCAAGGATCGCGCCGCAGTGATGATGGGCGGCCACAAGGTCGACGAACTCTGGTGGTGGAATGGCAAGGCGTTCGTGTCCTATGCTGGTCGCACCGCACCGGCGATGGTCACCCGCATGAACGCCAATGTGACGGCGCGTATCGGCGAGGCGCAGGCGCCGATGGCGCTGCCGGCATTCTGCCAGGCGCGCAGCCGGGCGATCCGGCTGGGTGCGACCAAGACGGTGGGCGACGGCCGCTTCGCGCGTACCGCCGGGAACGCCGGCGCGTTCCGCGCCTCGCCCGAGTTCGACGAGGCGATCCTGGCGCTGGGCGCAGGCGTCGCCACCGACATGAAGCTGGGCCAGGGCGGGCATACCGATCTGCTGATCCTGGGGGCGTCGGCGACGGACTATGTCGGGCACACCTTTGGCACCGAAGGCAGCGAGATGTGCATCCAGATGTTCGCGCTGGACCAGACGCTGGGCAAGCTGTTCGCCGTGCTGGACAAGACGGGCGTGGACTATGCGGTGGCGCTGACCGCCGACCATGGCGGCCACGACCTGCCCGAGCGGCATGACGAGCACGCCGCCCCTACCGCCGCACGGATGGATCGCGCGCTGGACCCTAAGGCCGCTGGCGCCGAGATCGCGGCCAAGCTGGGCATCGCTGGCAATCCGCTGCGCGGCAGCGCTGCGGGGGACATCTATGTCGACCCGGTGCTGCCCAAGGCGCAGCGTGACAAGGTGCTGGCCGAGGCGATGCGGCGCTATGCCGCGCATCCGCAGGTCCATGGCGTCTATACCCGTGCGCAGATCCTGGCGACGCCGCGCCCGACCACGCCTCCCGAGACCTGGACGATGCTGGAGCGAGCGCGCGAATCCTTTGATCCGTCACGCTCGGGCGATTTCGTCGTGGCGCTGAAGCCGCGGGTGACGTCGATCGCCGATCCGATGGGTCGGTCGGTGGCGACGCATGGCAGCTTCTGGGACTATGACCGGCGCGTGCCGATCCTGTTCTGGCGCAAGGGCATGACGGGGTTCGAGCAACCGCTGTCGGTCGAGACGGTCGACATCGCCCCGACGCTGGCCGCGCTGGTCAAGGTGCCGGTGCCGGTCGAGATCGACGGGCGCTGCCTGGATCTGGATGCGGGCCCGGGTGACAGCTGCCGGTGAGCTAGCGCCGTTCGAAGGGGCGGATGCCGGCTCCCAGCTTGTTGTTGCCAAGCTGGATCTGCTGTCCACTGAGATCGGCGACGAAGGCGGGGTTGGTCGGCGCGCCGGGGGCGAGGGTGGCGGTGTTGCCCTCCACCCGCAGCCCGGCCGAGGGGTAGGTCTTGCCCTCAGCCGCGACGACGATCAGGCCGGAGTTGTTCTCCTTGTTCCGACCCTGGACGAAGGTGTTGCCGGAGATCAGGCCGGTGCCGCCTTCGGACAGGTCGATCATGTAGTTGGTCTTGCTGCCGCGGCTGTCGTCGAAGCTGTTGTTGGTGATCTGCACCTGGCGGGCGCGCAGCTTGACGTAGTGGCCGCCGGTGCCTCGCTCGAATCGCGAGCGGGTGACGGTGACCAGCCCGTCGACCGCCAGATAGATCGAGTGGCTGCAATTCTCGGTCTCGCACTGGCCCAGGCCCGAGAAGGTGGAGCGGTCGACGGTAATGCGGCGCACCGTCTCGTGACCGCCGCCAAGTATGCCTTCCTGGCTGTCGAGGAACATCGAGTTGGTGACGGTGAGGTCGCCCATTTCGATGCGGATGCCGGCGCCGTTGCCGTCGTTCACCGAATAGCCGCGAAAGACGATGCCATCGACGACCGAGCCGCGGCCGCGCAGGACGAATGCGGCCTTGTCCTCGCAGGTTTCGGCTTCGAAGATGGCCTTGCCCGGCACCGCCGCCTTGAAGGTGATGTGGCCGCCGGCCTGGACCGTGCACTGGCGATAGGTGCCTGGTGCGATCAGGATGGTGGCGGTGCCGTCGCGCACTTCGCTTACCGCTTCGTCGAGCGTGGCGAAGCCCTGGCCGGTCTCGGCGATGACGAAGGGGGCGCGCTGCTGGCTCTGGGCGGCGGCAGGAGCGGCTAGGGCGAGCAGGGCAAGGAGCGGGCGCATGGACTTGTTATGCGCCCGATCGGCAAACAGGCAGTTAAGGCCGTTCAGCGCAGCGTCTTGATGATCCCCGAGAAGTCTAGGCCGGCGCCTTCACCCGCGACGAACGCCTCGTAGAGCTCTGCGGCGCGTGCGCCGATCGGGGTTTGCGCGTCGACGCTGCCGGCTGCTTCCATCGCAAGGCGGAGGTCCTTGAGCATCAAGGGCGCAGCGAAACCACCCTGATAGTCGCGGTCGGCAGGCGTTTCCGGGCCGACGCCTGGGACAGGGCAATAGCTGGTGACCGACCAGCTCTGACCCGAGCTGACCGACGCGACGTCGTAGAATTTCTGCGGGTCGAGCCCGAGCTTTTCCGCGAGCACGAAGGCCTCGCAGGTGGCGATCATCGTCGCGCCGAGGATCATGTTGTTGCAGATCTTGGCGGCCTGGCCTGCGCCATTGGCGCCCGCGTGGATCACCGACTTGCCCATGTCGGACAGGAAGGGCTCTGCCTTTTCGAAGGCAGTGGCGCTGCCGCCGACCATGAAGGTGAGGGTTCCGGCATTGGCCGCGGCGATGCCGCCCGAGACGGGGGCGTCGACCGCGGTGAGGCCGTGGTCGGTCGCCGCCTGCGCGACGCGGCGCGCGGTGGCGACGTCGATCGTCGAGCAGTCGATCAGGATTGCGCCCGGCTCGGCATGTTCGAACACGCTGTCGGCATAGACGGCTTCGACGTAGCGGCCAGCCGGCAGCATGGTGATGACGGCCTCGGCGCCCTCGATCGCGTCGACGGCGGTTGCGGCGGGGAGGCAGCCAGCCTTTTTCGCCTTGTCGAGCGCGTCCTGGCTCAGGTCGAAGGCGCGTACGTCATGCCCGGCCTTGGCGAGGTTCGCCGCCATGCCGCCGCCCATGTTGCCCAAGCCGATGAATGCGATGCGTGCCATCTTGTCCTCTCCAGGAGCTTGTTCTGTTATTTACCCGTCCAGCTACCAGGACGCTTTTCGACGAAGGCCGTCATGCCTTCCTTCTGGTCCTGCGTGCCGAACAGGGCGTGGAAGAGGCGCCGTTCGAACTGCACGCCCTGGGCGAGCGTCGTCTCGTACGCGATGTCGACCATTTCCTTGTTCGCCTTGACGGCCAGCGGGGCCATGGCGGCAATGGTCGCGGCGGTCTTCAAAGCGTCTTCCAGCAACTCGGCGGCTGGAAGGATGCGGCTTACCAGTCCTGCGCGCTCAGCCTCTTCGGCGTCCATCATCCGGCCGGTGAGGCACATCTCCATCGCCTTGGCCTTGCCCACGGCGCGGGTGAGGCGCTGCGAGCCGCCCATGCCAGGCGAGACGGCGAGCTTGATCTCGGGCTGGCCGAACTTGGCGGTGTCGGCGGCGAGGATGAAGTCGCACATCATCGCCAGCTCGCAGCCGCCGCCCAGCGCATAGCCCGCGACCGCGGCGATGATCGGCTTGCGGGTGCGGGTGAAGGCGTCCCAGCCGGCAAAGAAGTCATGGCCGTACATGTCGGCAAAGCCCTGGGCCTGCATCTCCTTGATGTCGGCGCCGGCTGCGAACGCCTTTTCGCTGCCTGTGATGACGGCGCAACCCTGCGAGGTGTCGGCGTCGAAGGCGCGCATGGCATTGAGCAGTTCGGACAGGATCTGGCTGTTGAGCGCGTTGAGCGCCTTGGGCCGGTTGAGCGTGACGAGCGTGACGGCGCCGCGCTGCTCGACGAGAATGGCTTCGTAGTTCGACATCGGGTCTTCCTTGTTCAGGCCGGCGTCCACGCCTGATCCTCAGGCAGCGGTGCGAAGATGGCGTCGATGCGGTCCTGCGTCACCGCTTCGGGCGTGGCAGGGTTCCATCGCGGCGCATTGTCCTTGTCGAGGATCACTGCGCGGACGCCCTCGGCAAAGTCCGGCAGGCGGCCGACGCGGGTGGCGACGGCATATTCCTGGACCATCTCGTCGGCGAAGCTTGGCATCGCGCGGCCCTCGGCAAGCAGGCGGAGCGAGACCTTGCACGCCTGGGGCGACTTGGTGCGCAACGTGGCGAGCTGTTGCTGCGCCCACTCGCTGTCGTCCGCCTCGAGTGCGGCGAAGATGCCTTCCAGTTTGTCGGAGGCGAAGAGCCGATCGATGGCGGCGCGGCGGCCGAGGATGCGCGGATCCGGCGCGGGAGACGATAGTTCGTCGAGCACGGACTGGATGTCACCGGGAGCGGCGGAGATGCGCGCCTTGGCTTCCTCAAGCCTGTCGGCGGGAAGATAGTGGGTGGCGAGGCCAAGCGCGAGGCACTCTGCGCCGTCGAGTCGGTGGCCGGTGAGTGCGATGTACTCGCCCATCCGGCCGGCAAGGCGCGATAGATACCAGCCGCCGCCCACGTCGGGGAACAGGCCGATGCCGGTCTCGGGCATGGCGAACTTGGTGTTCTCAGTCGCGACGCGGAACCTGGCAGGAAGCGAGATGCCGACGCCGCCGCCCATGGTGATGCCGTCCATGAAGGTAACGACCGGCTTGGGGTAGGTGAACAGCCTGTGGTTCATGCGGTATTCGACATGGAAGAACGCCGCGGCGTCCTTGCCATCGCCCGCACCGCTTTCCGCGATCATGCGGATGTCGCCGCCCGCGCAGAAGCCGCGGCCTTCGGCATGATCGATGAGGATCGCTTCGACCGCGGGGTCGGCTTCCCACGCCTCGAGCGCCTCAAGCATTGCCTGGCACATGGCGGTGTTAAGAGCGTGCAGTGCCTTGGGACGATTCAGGCGGATGCGGCCGACGCGGCCGTCGATGGAGGTGAGGACGCCGTCGCTCACTGCCGCACCAGGTCTCGGCCAACGATCATGCGCATAACCTGGTTGGTGCCTTCCAGGATCGAGTGGACGCGCAGGTCGCGCCAGAAGCGTTCGATCGGATAGTCCTGGAGATAGCCATAGCCGCCGTGCAGTTGCAGCGCGCGGTCGACCACCGCGCTGCCGACGTCGGTCGCGAAGCGCTTGGCCATGGCGGCGAAGCGGGTCTTGTCGGGGGCGTTGTCGGTCACCTTGGCGGCGGCGAGGTAGAGGAGGGCGCGGGCAGCCTCCAGCTCGGTGGCCATGTCGGCCAGGGTGAACTGCGTGTTCTGGAAGTCGGCGATGGGCTTGCCGAACTGCTGGCGATCCTTGGTGTAGCGGACTGCCTCGTCGAGGCAGCGCTGGGCGCCGCCCAGGCTGCACGCGCCGATGTTGAGGCGGCCGCCGTCCAGGCCCATCATGGCGATGCGGAAGCCTTCGCCTTCGGCGCCGACCAGGTTCTCGACGGGCACGCGGACTTCCTCGAGGATCACCGCCGCAGTAGGCTGCGAGTGCCAGCCGAGCTTGCGCTCCTGTGCGCCGAAGCTGACGCCGGGCATGTCCTTTTCGATCACCAGCGCCGAGATGCCCTTGGGGCCTTCCTCGCCGGTGCGGACCATGGTCACGTAGACCTCGTTCTCGCCGCCGCCGGAGATGAACTGCTTGGTGCCAGTGACGACATAATGGTCGCCATCGCGGACCGCGCGGGTTTTGAGCGCGGCGGCGTCCGAGCCCGAGCAGGGCTCGGTCAGGCAGTAGCTGGCCAGCCGGTCCATGGTGACGAGGCTGGGGAGATACTTGTCCTTGACGGTCTGCGATCCGAAGCGGTCGATCATCCAACTCGCCATGTTGTGGATCGAGATGAACGCGCTGGTGGAGGGGCAGCCATAGGCCATCGCCTCCATGATCAGCGCCGATTCAAGCCGGCCGAGGCCGATCCCGCCGCTTTCCTCGGACACGTAGATCGAGGCGAAGCCGAGTTCGGCCGCGGCCCGAATCGTGTCACGCGGGAAGATGTGCTTGTCGTCCCACTCAGCCGCGTGCGGCGAGATGCGGTCGGCGGTGAATTGCTGCGCCATTTCCTGGATCTGGCGCTGCTCGTCGGTGAGGTCGAACTGGTGTGTCATTGCTTCAGCCCATGGTGGGGATGACGAAGGCGTCCTGGATACGGCTGGGGCCGCCATCTTCGCTGCCGCGGGGCAAGTCGACCGAGCCATCAGGCCAGCGCTGGGTGACCGTCTTCGTCTTGGTCCAGAAGCGGACGCCCTCCATCCCATGCTGGTTAATGTCGCCGAACGCCGAGCGCTTCCAGCCACCGAAGCTGTGATAGGCGACGGGCACGGGGATTGGCACGTTGATGCCGACCATGCCGACATTTACCCGGGCGGCGAATTCGCGTGCAGCGTGGCCATTGCGGGTGAAGATCGCGACGCCGTTGCCATACTGGTGCTCGCTGGGCAGGCGAACCGCGGTTTCGAAATCGGGCGCGCGGACGATCTGAAGGACGGGGCCGAAGATCTCTTCCTTGTAGGCGCTCATGTCCGGGGTCACGCGGTCGAACAGCGAGGGGCCGATGAAGAAGCCCTGCTCATGACCTTGCAACTGGAAGCCGCGCCCGTCGACGACGAGCTCTGCGCCTTCGTCGACGCCGGTCTGAATCCAGTTCTCCACGCGCTGCTTGTGCGCGGCATTCACCACCGGGCCGTAATGCGCTTCCGCATCGGTGGAGACCCCGACGCGCAGGGCCTGGATTGCCGGGATCAGCTTCTCGCGAAGGGCGTCGGCGGTCTTCTCGCCGACCGGCACCACGACCGGAAGCGCCATGCACCGCTCGCCCGCCGAACCGAAGGCTGCGCCGGACAGGTCGGCGACAACCTGGTCGAGATCGGCGTCGGGCATGACGATGCCGTGGTTCTTGGCGCCGCCCATCGCCTGGACGCGCTTTCCGGCCTCGACGCCGCGGCGATAGACATAGTGCGCGATGTCCGAGGAGCCGACGAAGCTGACAGCGCTGATGGCGGGATGATCGAGGATCGCGTCGACCATCTCCTTGTCGCCATGCACGACCTGGAGGATGCCTTCGGGCAGGCCGGCCTCCTGGAACAACTCGGCAAGGCGGACGGGAACGCTGGGGTCACGCTCGGACGGCTTGAGGAGGAAGGCGTTACCAGTGGCGATGGCGATGCCCGACATCCATAGCGGGATCATCGCCGGGAAGTTGAACGGGGTGATGCCAGCGCCGATCCCAAGCGGCTGGCGCATGCTGTAGACGTCGATGCCGGGGCCGGCGCCTTGGGTGTATTCGCCCTTCAGGACATGGGGGATGCCGCAGGCGAATTCGATGACTTCCAAGCCTCGCTGGATGTCACCCTTGGCGTCGGCGATGACCTTGCCGTGCTCGGACGAGAGCAGGTGGGCGAGGGCGTCCATGTTCGCCTCGACCAGCTCCTTGAAGCGGAACATGACGCGGGCGCGGCGCTGCGGATTGGTGGCGGCCCATGCCGGTTGCGCAGCCTGCGCGGCGGCGATGGCGCGGTCGAGATCGGCCTGGGTGCCGAGCGAGACTCTGGCCTGGACCTGCCCGGTGTTGGGATCGAAAACGTCGCCGGTACGGGTAGCGGCGCCACCCGCGTTGCCGACGATGAAATGCTCAATGGTGCGCATCAAACTCTCCTGCGGCGGGCTCGCTGACCCGACTCGTCATGTAATTTTGTTGCGCAATGACACAGCGGCGACCGGCACTCAACCGTCGGCTGCGTGAGGGTCAGCCGGTAAGGCCGATGGGCACGGGCAGGAGCCGGCCTTGCTCGTCCGGGACGATCATCACCTCAACACCAAAGGCGTCGCGGAGCGGTTGATGGGCGAGCGCTTCGCGCGCGGGGCCGAAGGCGACGACCTTGCCATCCTTGAGCAGCAGGACGTCGTCTGCTGCACGGGCGGCCTGGATCAAGTCGTGCAGGACGATCACCACGCCCATGCCGGCGGCGGCGAGGGCGCGCAGCTGGTCGAGCAGGCCCAGTTGGTGGACCGGGTCGAGGCTGGCGAGCGGTTCGTCGGCGAGGAGCCATTGCGGCTCGCCGGCAAGAACGCGAGCGAGGAGTACGCGGGCGCGTTCACCGCCCGAGAGGGCGTGGGTGTCGCGGTCGGCGAGGTGGGTAGTGCCGGTCGCGCCCAGCGCGGCGCCGATCGCCATGGCATCCGCGGGGGAGGGGCCCGCGAAGGGCGAGCGGTGGGGCAAGCGGCCGAGCGCGACGAGTTCGCGGACGCCGATGTTCCAATGCACGGACGCGTCCTGGGGTAGATAGCCGAGCAACTGTGCACGCTCGCGTGTGGGGATGCGGTTCAAGTAGCGCTGGCCGAGGCGGACATGGCCGTGATCGGGGTCGAGCAGGCCGGCCACCGTGCGGATCAGCGTGCTCTTGCCCGAACCGTTCGCGCCGAGAATCGCAGTCACTCGGCCCGGGCGGAACCGGGCAGTGACGCTTTCGAGCACGCGGCGCGCGCCTAGGCTAACGCTGAGATCAGTGACGCTCAGATCCATGACGTGCGGCGTCCCTTAAGCAGGAGCACGAAGAAGAAGGGCGTACCGATCAGCGCCATGGCGACGCCCAATCGGATCTCGGTGGCGCCGGGACTGAGGCGGACCAGACTGTCGGCGGCGAGGACCAGGGCTGCGCCGCCGAGTGTGCTGGGCAGGAGCAGGGCGGAGGGCTTGGCACCGGTGAGCGGGCGGAGGAGGTGCGGGACGATCAGGCCGACGAAGCCGACAACGCCGGTGACGGCGACGGAGGCGCCCACCGACATTCCGGTGCCGAGCACGACGAGCAACTGGACGCGGGCGAGGCGAATGCCAAGCGAGCGGGCGGCGTCTTCGCCCAGCGTCAGGGCGTCGAGAGAGCGGCCGGTGAGGAGGAGGAGCGCGCAGCCAAGCGCGATGAAGGGAAGGGCGAGCTGTACTTCGCCGAAGCTGCGGTCGGTTAGGGCGCCCATCAGCCAGTCGATGATCTCTGCGGTCATCCAGGGATTTGGGGCGACCGAGATGAGGAAGGCGGTGAGTGAGCCTGCAAGGGTGGCGAGGACGGTGCCGGCGAGGATGAAGGCGACGGCGCCCTCCGACCGCCAGGCGAGGGCGGCGAGGAGGAGCATGGAGGCGCTGGCCACTATCATGGCGACGCTGAAAATGACGAGGGGGGCCGTGGCCGATAGGAGGACGATGGCCCCTACGGCACCTAGTGCTGCACTGGAGGATATCCCTAACACAGTCGGGTCGGCGAGCGGGTTGCGGAGATAGCCCTGGAGGACGGCGCCGCTCAGGCCGAGGGCGGCGCCGATGGCTGCGCCGAGGATCGCGCGGGGGAGGCGGAGTTCGACGATGATCCACCAGCGGGGATCGCCGGAGAACCAGGCGTCGAAGGGTACCCATGCCTTGCCCGCCATCAAGGAAGCGGCGAAGAGCAGAACGACCACCAAAAGCAGCGATACATTGAGCAAGAAGCGGCTCATTGCGCGATTCCGCGGCGAATCTGCGCCAGTCGCGTCATGGCTGAGGCGATTACCGGGCCGCCGCAATTGACCAGCTGGCGGGGGAAGTTGGCCTGCGTGACCTTTGCGCCGCTGCGGCGAATGGCCCAGCGGCGGAGCTGTGTGGCGCGCGCACCGGCGTCGCGGCCGGGCGCTTCGGGGGCGATCATCACGCGGGGCGGATCGGCAACAACATGCTCGATCGGGAGGTAGCCGGTATAGGTGAGGCCATAATGGGCGGCGTGGTTGCTGAAGCCGGCGGCCTTCATCATTTCATCAAGCAAGGTCTCGTCTCCCGTCGCGAGATTGCCGCCGATCCATAACAGCGCCGTGACAGGTGGCGCCGTGCTGGCGGCGTCGCGGACCGCGGCATCGATGCGCGCGACCATAGCTTCGCCCTGCGCCTTTGCGTTCAGGGCGGCGGCGAGTTCGCGCACCTGTGCCTTGCTTGCCGCAAGCGTTGAGGGGCTATCGAGATAAAGCACTTTCAGCCCTGCGCGGGCGAAAGCCTCGCGCGTGGCGGGCGCGGTGTAGCTGGTTGCGATCACGAGAGCAGGGCGAAGGGTTATCACCTCCTCCGCAGTGCCGGTGGTGCCGGGGAAACGTGCCGCCACATCGGCGGGGATCGACGTGGCGGCTGGATCCTTCGAATAGCGGCTGATTGCCGTGATCCGATCGGGAGGCACCAGTTCCACCAGCATCGCGTCCGCACAAGGATTGAGCGACACGATCCCGCCGGTGCGGGACGGGGGCGCCGCGCATCCTGCCAGAACCAAGCAGAGAAACGCGGCGCACCGCATCAGTAGCGCAGCCGGATGCCGCCAAAGGCCGAGCGGCCATAGGTGCCGTAGCCCGACACGACCTGATACTGCTCGTCGGTGATGTTCTCGACCCGGCCATAGACCGAGAGGAGCGGGCTGATCGGCATTTCGGCGCGGATGCTGCCAAGCGCGAAGCCGTCGAGACGGGTGCGGTTGGCCGCGTCGTTGAAGCTGTCACCGATCATCGTCACCGTGCCGCCGAGCGACAGGCCGAAGGGGAAGCGATAATCCGCCGAGACACTGGCGGTGTCGCGCGGGCGGCGGGCTAGGTCGTTGCCGACAAGGCCGGCCGAGCGGTTCTCGGTATCGGTATAGGTGTAGTTGGCAGTGAAGGTCAGCGCATCGACTGGCTTCAGCGCGAGTTCCACCTCCAGACCCTCGGCATGCGCGCGGGCGATGTTGTCATACGTGCCGAACGGGCGCTGATAACAAGCAGAGGCGGGAGTCGCCACGTCGGCGGCGCGGCAGGAGATGAAGTCGATCTGATTGCGCGTGTTGCGGTTGAACCAGGTCACGCCGAGCTTGGCTGCGCCATCGAGTGCCGACTGTTCGATGCCCACGTCCCAGCTTTTGGCGGTTTCCGGTGCCAGGCCTTCGTTGCCATAGGACGGTGCGAACAGCTGGTAGAGCGTCGGCGCCTTGAAGCCTTCGCTGTAGCTGGCGCGCAGCAGCGTGCCACCGAACGGGCGGATCGCCGTGGAGGCGCCCCAGCTGGTGAAGTCGCCGAAGCGGTTATGATTGTCGTTGCGGACGCCGCCGGTGATGGTGACCTGCTCGATCGGGGTGACGATCGCCTGACCGAAGACGCTGGTGATATTGGCGCGGAACGTGTCGGCACCGTCGTAGAAACGGAGATTTTCCTGCTCGGCGCCGAAGGTCAGACGGACCTGGTCCGAAAGCGCCGCATCGCCGCGATACTCATAGCGCTCGCTCCGGCCGCGGTAGAGATAGACCGGCGTGTCGGCAAAGCCGTTCTGCGGATCGAAATTGTCGCGGTTGATGTCGGCGATGGAGAAGGCGAGCCGGTTGGACACCGGGCCGATATCGGCGAACAGGCCGGCATAGCCGTAGAGTTCCTGCGACGTAGAGAATTCGTCGGTGTCGGCGAAGCTGTAGGCCGGGGCCGGATAGCCATCGAGTTCGACGCGCGAGTCGGCGTAATAGCCGCGCAGATCCATGCCCACGCCGGGGGCGAACTCGACGCGGAGGCGGCCGCTGGCATTGTACTGGCGGAAGCCGTCATTCTCGGTGCCGCTGGCGGCCTGCGAGATGCCGTCGGTCCGGAAATAGCCGGCCGTGAAACCGCCCTGGACACTGTGAGTGCCGCCGGCGATCGCGGCGTTGGCCGAAACCTGGTCGGCATAGCCATATTCGGCGTTGGCGCGGGCTTTGATCCCGCCGATCGGGCTTTCGGTTACGACATTAACGACGCCACCGATCGCCTGGCTGCCCCAGACAACGGAGTTGGCGCCGCGCAGCACCTCTACCCGCTCGATCGAGCTGGTCAGCAGGCTGCCGAAATCGAAGGCGCCGGCGGGCGCGGACGGATCGTTGACGCGCACGCCATCGATCAGCACCAGCGTCTGCGCGTCGTCGGCGCCGCGGATGCGGACGGCGGCCAGTCCGCCCGGCCCGCCATTGCGAGTGGCGCTGACGCCAGGCGTGGTCAGCAGCAAGTCGGAGAGCGAGATCGTCTGACGCCGCTCGATCGTCTCACGATCAAGGACGGTGACGGCACGGCCGGTCACATCGGCGTTCTGGGGCACGCCGCTCGCGACGACGACGATCTGCTCGTCGTCGGGGATTTCCGTCTGGGCGAAAGCGGGGGCGGCGGGCACGAGCGCCGCGCCGGCGTAAAGGAAAAGCTTGAACGTCTTCACTGCAAGACACCTTTGTATAAGGTCGTCTGCCGTGAACATGGCGCGGCGACCCGATTGGGTGTCGCTCACGCGGGGATTTCTCTCCCCGTTCGCCCGGTGCACCCCGCCCGCGCAAAGGAATCGACAGGCAACAGGCAGGTCTCCTGGCTCCCGGGTCTTCGCCTGTTCGCGCCGCCTTCCCAGGTTACCCCAGTGGTACGATGCACGACAACTCGCCGGTTACAGTTGCGGGGGCAGCGTCGGTTTCGCACCGACTTCCCATTTTCATCCTCCAGAAGGAGGACACCTGTTGCTGCGCGGCGCTCTAGAACCTGTCTGAGAATGCTGCAACAGCGAAAAACTTCGCATTGTCTCGGTAGTGTAACTAACCAGCAAGTTCGTCTTTACCGAGCCATGGTCTATGGCGGCTATGCCATCCGCTGCTCTTTCCCTGCGCTCCTCCGATCCGGTCGCCGCCGATGCGTGGCTGCTGGGGTGCGAGATCGATCCTCCTTCGCTGTCGATGGAGGACAGCGTGTTCAAGGCGGTGGAGGCGTTCACCGCCGACCCCGATCTGCGCGTGATGCCGGTGCTGGACGGCACACGGCGGCCGGTGGGCGCGATCTTTGAAAAGGATGTGCGGCGCCTGCTGCTCAATCCGTTTGGCCACGCACTGCTGCGCAACCCGAGCTATGGGCATGGAGTGGCGCGGCATGTGCGGAGTTGTCCGGTAGCGGAAGCGTCGCTGGACATCGGCGCGCTGATCCACGCCTATCGCGGCGCCCATGGTTCGGAAGGCATGATCATCGTGCGGGACGGACGATTGCATGCGGTGGTGAACAACCGGCGGCTGGTGCACCTGGCGGCTGAGCATGAGCGCGAGGCGGCAACGCTGCGGGTCGCGCGGGCCGAGCGGATCGAGCGGGCGAGCGAGCGGTTCGAAGGGCAGGTAGAGGCTTTGGTGGAGGCGATGCGCGGCCTCGCCTCCCAGCTTCAGCAAGGGGCGGCGGACACGGCCGAGCGCGCAGTGAAAGTGGGCGAGCGGGCGACCGCGGTGGCGGCGGCGGCGGCGCAGACCGGCGGCAACATGGCCGAGATCGCCGCGCGGGGCAGCGGGCTCGCCGTGACGCTGACAGAGATCGGGCGGGAGGCGAAGGCGGCGAGCGCGGCGGCGGAGGATGCCGCGGCGTTGGTGCAACTGGGGAGCGAGCGTACGCGCGATCTGCTCCACGCCGCACAGACGATCGACTCGGTCGTCAGCATGATCGGCGACATTGCCGGCCAGGTGAACCTGCTGGCGCTCAACGCCAGCATCGAGGCGGCGCGTGCCGGCGAGGCGGGCAAGGGCTTCACCGTGGTTGCGAACGAAGTGAAGCAGTTGTCGGCGCAGACCCGAGTGGCGGCGGCCAGCGTGGCCGCGCATGTCGGCGACATCCGTTCCGGCATCGAGGACGTGGCGCAGGGCCATGGCCAGGTGGAGCGGGCGATCGGGTCCATGGCGAGCGTGGCGGCCCGCGTCCGCTCGGCGGTGGAAGCGCAGGAAGCGGTCACCCGCGGGATCGCGCAGAATGTCGCTGAGGCGGTGGAGGCAGGGGAGGGCATCCGCATCGAAGTGGAGGCGATCGGCGGATCGTCCCAGAATGCTTCGGCAAGCGCGCGCGACATGGCCGGTGTCGCGCAGCGGCTGCAAGGCGAGGCGGAGGCGCTGTCGAGCCAGGTGGGCGGCTTCCTCGCCGAGCTTCGGGCGCTGTAGGCGGGCGTTCGTCTCGCGGGCGGAACATTCGGGGTGTTTCCGCGTTGTGGCAGCTTCGGAGGAGGACTGCCTAACATGAAGAAGATCCTGACCCTCGGGCTGTTGCCCGCGCTGGCGCTTGCGGCCTGCAATGGCGGCACGACCGAGAACGGCACCGCCAACACCAGCGACACCGGCGTGGCCAATGCAGGTCTGGCGACCGATACGATGACCCCGGGCAACGAGGCCGACAACGCGCTGATGACGGGCGAGGCGGCGACGCCGTCGCAGAAGTTCGCCAACGATGTCGGCGCCAGTGACTTCTTCGAGATCCAGTCGGGCAAGATGGCGCAGGAAAAGGCGCAGAACCAGGCGCTGAAGGATTTCGGCGGCATGATTGTGCAGCACCACACCGAGTCGACTCAGAAGCTGACCGCCGCGGGCGCCAAGGCGGAGCCGGCGATCGTGCCGAACCCGGCGCTGAACGCCGAGCAGGAAGCGAACCTGGCCGCGCTTGAAAAGGCGGAAGGCGCAGCGTTCGATACGCTGTTCAAGCAGCAGCAGGCGATCGCGCACGAAAAGGCGCTGACCCTGCTCAAGGGCTATGAGTCCTCGGGCGATGTCGCGGCGCTGAAGACCTTTGCCGCGGACGCGCAGAAGGTGGTTCAGTCGCACCTGACCAAGATCAAGAGCCTGTAAGCTTTCGATCCACTTTGACAGGAAGGGGCGCGCTTCTGCGGGGAGCGCGCCCTTTGCCGTTTGTGGCGCCGTGGCGCGGGCGGGCAGGGGCATTGACCGCTACCCGCGCGACAGCTATAGGCGCGACCGTTCCGCGAGGAGGCTTTTGGCCGCTAAGCCTCGGGGAGCAAAGAGCTGAACGTTGCTGGGGACGCAATGGCGCGGGGGATCTTCGGACACCCGGCGCTTTTTCGTATTCTCTTCTCTAGGGCTCCAGCAAAGTAACCGCCGGGTTCGCCCGGTAACGTCGAAAAGGTGAAGGGCTTCATGCCAACAATCAACCAGCTGATCCGCAAGGGTCGCGAGCCGCAGAAGGCCAAGTCCAAGGTCCCTGCGATGGAACAGAACCCGCAGAAGCGCGGCGTTTGCACCCGCGTCTACACGACGACCCCGAAGAAGCCGAACTCGGCACTTCGCAAGGTGGCCAAGGTTCGCCTGACCAACCAGCGCGAAGTCATCAGCTACATCCCGGGTGAAGGCCACAACCTTCAGGAGCACTCGGTTGTGCTGATCCGCGGCGGTCGTGTGCGCGATCTTCCCGGTGTGCGCTACCACGTGCTGCGCGGCGTGCTCGATACGCAGGGCGTCAAGGACCGCAAGCAGAGCCGTTCGAAGTACGGCGCGAAGCGTCCCAAGTAATCCAGCCATAGTAAGCCCCAGACGTGTTCTGGAATCGGCTGAAGATTTAGAAGGAAGTTCAAGATGGCTCGTCGTCGTCGTCCCGAAAAGCGGGAAATCCTGCCTGATCCCGTGTACGGGGATGAGGTTCTGTCCAAGTTCATGAACTCGGTGATGCTGGACGGCAAGAAGTCCGTCGCCGAGAACATCGTCTATTCGGCGCTCACCACCGTCGAGCAGCGCGCCAAGCGCGAGCCGATCGGCGTGTTCCATGACGCACTGAACAACATCAAGCCGGGCATCGAAGTCCGCAGCCGCCGCGTCGGCGGTGCGACCTACCAGGTCCCCGTCGAAGTGCGCCCCGAGCGCGCCCAGGCGCTGGCGATCCGCTGGCTGATCGCTTCGGCCCGCAACCGCAGCGAGCACACCATGTCGGGCCGCCTGTCGGGCGAACTGATGGATGCCGCCAACAACCGCGGCAACGCGGTGAAGAAGCGCGAAGATACCCACCGTATGGCCGAAGCGAACCGCGCCTTCAGCCACTACCGCTGGTAAAAAGCGACACTATATGGGGTGGGAGTTTAGGCTCTCACCCCAATCACCGTTCGCCCTGAGCTTGTCGAAGGGCTGTTCTTCTTCCCCAGGGAAGAAGGAAGTACAGGGCTTCGACAAGCTCAGCCCGAACGGGCTGAGGTACGGCCCAAACCAGGTTTCAGCCCGCCCCACTGGCGGCATTGGAGAAGACACATGGCCCGCAGCCATCCCCTCGAGCGCTACCGTAATATCGGCATCATGGCGCACATCGACGCCGGCAAGACCACGACCACCGAGCGTATCCTTTACTACACCGGCAAGTCCTACAAGATCGGCGAAGTGCACGAAGGCACCGCGACGATGGACTGGATGGAGCAGGAGCAGGAGCGCGGCATCACCATCACCTCGGCGGCAACCACCTGCAAGTGGCGCGCCGAAGAGGGCAAGGGTGAAGAGCACCTGATCAACATCATCGACACCCCCGGGCACGTCGACTTCACCATCGAAGTCGAGCGTTCGCTGCGCGTGCTCGACGGTGCGGTTGCATGCTTCGACGGCGTTGCCGGCGTTGAGCCGCAGTCGGAGACGGTGTGGCGCCAGGCGGAAAAGTACAAGGTTCCGCGGATGTGCTTCGTCAACAAGCTCGACCGCACCGGCGCCGACTTCTACTTCTGCGTCAACTCGATCATCGAGCGCCTGGGCGCGCGTCCGGCCGTGCTGTATCTCCCGATCGGCATGGAAGGCGGCTTCAAGGGCCTGGTCGACCTGGTCGAGAACCGCGCGATCATCTGGCTAGAAGAGTCGCTGGGCGCGAAGTTCGAATATCAGGAAATCCCGGCCGACATGGCCGAGAAGGCCGCGAAGTATCGCAGCGACCTGATCGAAATGGCCGTCGAGCAGGACGATGCCATGATGGAAGCGTATCTTGAGGGCAATGAGCCGTCGGTCGCCGACCTCAAGGCGCTGATCCGCAAGGGCACGCTGAACTTCTCGTTCGTTCCGATCGTCTGCGGTTCGGCGTTCAAGAACAAGGGCGTGCAGCCCCTGCTCGACGCCGTTGTCGACTATCTGCCCAGCCCGCTGGACATTCCGGACGTGGAGGGCGTGAAGCTCGACGGCGAGACCCCGGATTCGCGCCCGGCCTCGGACGACGCGCCGATGTCGCTGCTGGCGTTCAAGATCATGAACGATCCGTTCGTCGGCTCGCTCACCTTTGCCCGCATCTACTCGGGCACCCTCACCAAGGGCGGCTACCTGAACTCGGTGAAGGACAAGAAGGAAAAGATCGGCCGTATGCTCCTGATGCACGCGAATTCGCGTGAGGACATCGAAGAAGCACGCGCTGGCGACATCGTCGCGATCGCGGGCCTCAAGGAGACCACGACCGGCGACACGCTGTGCGATCCGGCCAAGCCGATCATCCTCGAGCGGATGGAGTTCCCCGAGCCCGTGATCGAGCTGTCGGTGGAGCCTAAGACCAAGGCCGACCAGGAAAAGATGGGCATCGCGCTCAACCGCCTGGCTGCCGAGGATCCCTCGTTCCGCGTTTCGACCGACCATGAGTCGGGCCAGACCATCATCAAGGGGATGGGCGAGCTCCACCTCGAGATCCTGGTCGACCGCATGAAGCGCGAGTTCAAGGTCGAGGCGAACGTGGGCGCGCCGCAGGTGGCGTACCGCGAGTACCTCAAGAAGGCCGTGGACATCGACTACACGCACAAGAAGCAGTCGGGTGGTACCGGCCAGTTCGGTCGCGTGAAGGTGAAGCTGACGCCGGGTGAGCGCGGCGCAGGCATCATCTTCAAGGACGAGATCAAGGGCGGCAATATTCCCAAGGAATATCTGCCGGCGATCGAAAAGGGCTTCCGCGAGACGGCAGCCACCGGTTCGCTGGTCGGCTTCCCGATCATCGACTTCGAGATCGTGCTGTATGACGGCGCGTACCACGACGTCGACTCCTCGGCCCTGGCGTTCGAAATCACCGCGCGCGGTGCGATGCGTGAAGCGGCCCAGAAGGCTGGCATCACGCTGCTCGAGCCGGTGATGAAGGTCGAAGTCATCACTCCGGAGGACTATCTGGGTGACGTCATCGGCGACATGAACAGCCGTCGTGGCCAGATCCAGGGCACCGACACGCGCGGCAACGCGCAGGCGGTGACTGCAATGGTGCCGCTGGCGAACATGTTCGGCTATGTGAACTCGCTCCGCTCGTTCACGCAGGGCCGCGCGAACTACTCGATGCAGTTCTCGCACTACGACGAGGTTCCTTCGAACGTCGCCGAGGAAGTGAAGGCCAAGCTGGCGTAAGCGCCGGGCTGGCAATCGGTTAAAACAGTCGTTATGGGGCTCGCCTTCCGGCGAGTCCCTTAGCGGCGCGGATATTCAGATCAGAAGGTAGGGAAAAATGGCCAAGGCAAAGTTTGAGCGGAACAAGCCGCACCTCAACATCGGCACCATCGGTCACGTCGACCATGGCAAGACGTCGCTGACCGCTGCGATCACCAAGATTCTGGCCGAGAACGTCGCGGGCAACGCGGCGGTTGATTTCGCCAACATCGACAAGGCGCCGGAAGAGCGCGAGCGCGGCATCACGATCTCGACCGCACACGTCGAGTATGAGACCGATTCGCGTCACTATGCGCACGTCGACTGCCCGGGCCACGCCGACTATGTGAAGAACATGATCACCGGCGCGGCGCAGATGGACGGCGCGATCCTGGTTGTGGCAGCGACCGACGGTCCGATGCCGCAGACCAAGGAGCACATCCTGCTCGCCCGCCAGGTCGGCGTTCCGACCATGGTGGTCTTCCTCAACAAGGTCGACCTGGTCGACGACGAGGAAATCCTTGAGCTGGTCGAAATGGAAATCCGCGAAGAGCTCTCCAAGCGCGAGTTCGACGGCGACAACATTCCGATCATCCGCGGTTCGGCGACCGCAGCCCTTTCGGGTTCGGACGACAAGCTGGGCAAGGACGCGATCCTGGCCCTCATGGCAGCAGTCGACGAGTCGATCCCGCAGCCGGAGCGTCCGCTGGACAAGCCGTTCATGATGCCGATCGAAGACGTGTTCTCGATCTCGGGCCGCGGCACCGTGGTCACCGGCCGCGTCGAGACCGGCGTTGTGAAGGTTGGCGAGGAAGTCGAGATCGTCGGCATCCAGGAGTCGGTCCGCAAGACCACCGTCACCGGCGTTGAAATGTTCCGCAAGCTGCTCGACCAGGGCCAGGCTGGCGACAACATCGGCGCGCTGATCCGCGGCGTCGCTCGCGACGAAGTGGAGCGTGGTCAGGTTCTGGCAAAGCCGGGCTCGATCAAGCCGCACACCGAGTTCCAGTCGTCGGTGTACGTCCTGTCGAAGGACGAGGGTGGCCGTCACACGCCGTTCTTCGCGAACTACCGTCCGCAGTTCTACTTCCGCACGACCGACGTGACGGGCACGATCGAACTGCCGGCCGGCACCGAAATGGTGATGCCGGGTGACGAAGTCGCTCTGGGCGTCAAGCTGATCGCGCCGATCGCTATGGACGTTGGCCAGCGCTTCACGATCCGCGAAGGCGGCCGCACCGTCGGTGCAGGCGTTGTCGCTGAAATCGTCAAGTAATCAGCGCCCGCAAGGGCTCTGAAAAGAAAGCCCGGTCTTCCGAAAGGAAGGCCGGGCTTTTCTTTTGCAGATTGGGATGGGGCGACTCGCGTAGCCAGTGCGCATGTCATTCTTCGGCAACCGTTCCGCTATCCTGGTCCATCTCAGCGCCACCATGCGGCGATAATGATCGCGCTGCTCCCGGAGCGGGACCGCTGGCCAATCCATGTTAATTCCGTGAACTCTCGCGTCCGGAGATGGTTCGCGGGGCATGCAGTATGCAGCACAACTGGAAGGGCTCAGAGCCCTCATCGAAGAGTCTAAAGCCGCAGCCGAACGCGCAAAGCATGACTTGGCGGACTCTTTGGCACGCATCTCTGAGGCTGAGCGCTTGGTCAGCGAAATCGAAGGGCTTCGTGAGGCTGAGGCCGACAAGGGGTCCACGGAGCATTGACGTCCGCTTAGAAGTTGCCGTTCGGCTTTGCTTCCCCTGGCCAGCAAAGGCGCGAGGGCGGCGCATTGAAGCGTAGCTAACGTGGCGGACGGGACATCTGAGTTCTGCCGCCCCCGCCGCGCACTGGAGCCTGCTACTGGCCAGTGAGCTTCATGCTAGGCGGCTTCAGCGCTGTTTCGATTGAGCGCTGCGGTGACCGCCGGCAGGAACGCCGCCGCGATCAGCTCCACGGCATGCGCGTTGGGGTGCAGGCCGTCTGGCAAGACCAGGTCGGGGTGGCCGAGCACGCCGGGTGGGAAGAAGGGGGCGCGGGCGGTGCGGTGCTTGGCGGCGAG
Organism: Sphingomonas sp. IC-56; assembly: GCF_021043375.1. GTDB lineage: Bacteria > Pseudomonadota > Alphaproteobacteria > Sphingomonadales > Sphingomonadaceae > Sphingomonas. The sequence goes on along the minus strand of NZ_JAJNDV010000001.1, from coordinate 261,565 downwards.
CGCTTCGTACATGCCGTCGTAGCGTGCGGCGAGTGGGGTGAGGAAGCGCGGTACCTCGAAGGTGGCGAGAAGCGTGGGGATGCCGCACTGGCCGAACTGCTCGAGGATCGCGTCCAGGTTGGCGCGGGTGCGGTCGGGGGCGATGCCGCGCAGGAGATCGTTGGCGCCGAGCTCGACGATGGCGAGATCGGGCTTGCGCTTCAGGCTGGCGAGCAGGCGAGGCAGGCGGCGTAGGCCGCCTTCTGTGGTGTCGCCCGACACGCCGGCATTCTGCACCGTTGCGCCGGGGTGTTGACGGCGCAGCAGGGCCTCTAGCTGGGATGGAAAGGAGGCGGGGCGGGGCAGGCCGTAGCCGGCCGTGAGGCTGTCGCCGAACGCGAGAATGTACGGCGTTGAGGGGACTGGCATAAGTCGTATGTAGGTACGCCAGCGGTGTTTCGCCACGATCCGGCCTGCCGCCCGCGCCTGCAGGTGTTTGTGCGAAGGGGTTGGCGGAAGGCGGTTTTGAGGCTTGATCCCAAGGCCTTCGATGTGTAGAGGCGCCCCTTCGGTTTTTCGCTCAACAGCAAGAGCCGCGTTTCGCGCGGCCCGCTCTTTCGCATCGGTAGGGACTATGGACAGCAATATCCGCATTCGCCTGAAGGCGTTCGATCATCGCGTGCTCGACCAGGCGACCGGCGACATCGCCGACACTGCGCGCCGCACCGGCGCACTCATCCGTGGCCCCATTCCGCTGCCGACCAAGACGGAGAAGTTCACCGTTCTCCGCGGTCCGCACATCGACAAGAAGTCGCGCGAGCAGTTCGAGGTCCGCACCTACAAGCGGATGCTCGACATCGTGCAGCCGACCCCGCAGACCGTTGACGCGCTGATGAAGCTCGACCTGGCTGCCGGCGTCGACGTCGAAATCAAGCTTGCCTGATTCATTGTCCGTCCTCGCATGCGCGGGGGTGGACAGGGAAGGCGTGCTGACGTAAAGGCGCGCCTTCGCAAGAGTTTCGCGAGTCCCGCAGTGGATTCGCTGGTTCCTCGACAGGGTCTTCCCGATCCGACGCAAGGAGCCGAGAGCGCCATGCTGGCGCGCTCATGACGACATAGGGATACCGCCGGCCTCCTTGGAGTGTCCGGGTCTGCGTCCCCCGTCTCCCTCGCTTCGGCAAGGGTTCAGCCCGGACGGGGGCTCGCACTACAACAGGGCTGAAGCACGCACCCGAGGGAATGGTCCCGCGGGTGCCTATGCATAGGAGCATAAGATCATGCGCACTGGCGTGATCGCGAAGAAGTTGGGGATGACCCGCCTGTTCCAGGACGACGGCCGCCACGTGCCGGTCACCGTTCTGGCTCTCGAAGGCGTTCAGGTCGTCTCCGTCCGCGAGCAAGATCGTGACGGCTACACGGCTGTCCAGCTCGGCGCCGGTTCGGCGAAGAGCAAGAACGTTTCCAAGCCGCAGCGCGGCCACTTCGGCAAGGCTGAAGTCGAGCCCAAGGCTGTGGTCCACGAGTTCCGCGTCGATGCGGATGGCCTGCTGGACGTGGGTGCTGAGATTTCGGCCGATCACTATGTCGCTGGCCAGTATGTCGACATTCAGGGCAAGACCCAGGGTAAGGGCTTCCAGGGCGGCATGAAGCGTTGGGGCTTCGGCGGTCTGCGCGCCACCCACGGTGTCTCGGTCTCGCACCGTTCGCTCGGTTCGACCGGTCAGCGCCAGGATCCCGGCAAGGTCTTCAAGAACAAGAAGATGGCCGGGCACATGGGCGACAAGTTCCGCACCCAGCAGAACCTTGAGATCGTCGGCACCGACGTCGAGCGTGGCCTGATCTTCGTGAAGGGCTCCGTGCCCGGCTCGAAGGGTGGCTGGTTGTTCGTCAAGGACAGCGTCAAGGTTTCGCGCCCCGAGGCTGCACCGTTCCCCGCCGGCCTGAAGGCCGTCGCCAACAGCAATGAAGCTCCCGCTGAAGCGCCTGTCCAGGCCGCTCCGGAAGCTACCGAAGGCCAGGAGGGCTAAGTGCAGGTCAAGGTTCAAACCCTCGACGCAGCAGAAGCTGGCGCCATCGAGCTCAACGACGAGATCTTCGCCGTCGAGCCGCGCGCCGACATTCTGCACCGCGTCGTAACGTGGCAGCTCGAGAAGCGTCGCGGCACCGCCCGCGGCACCCGCGAGCGTTCCGACGTCGCGCGTACGGGCAAGAAGTGGGGTCGCCAGAAGGGCGGCGGCACGGCGCGTCACGGCGATCGCCGCGCTCCGGTGTTCATCGGCGGTGGTAAGGCGCACGGCGCCCGCGTCCGCGACTTCAATCCGTCGCTGAACAAGAAGGTTCGCACGCTGGGCCTGAAGATGGCGCTCTCGAGCCATGCCAAGGCTGGTTCGCTGATCGTCCTGGACGGCAATGCCGGTGAGAAGACCAAGGAGCTCCAGGCGCAGTTCACTGCTCTGGGCTTCGGCAAGAAGGCGCTGATCATCGACGCGGAGGCCGGCGGCTTCCTGGCGGCGCGCAACCTGCAGGGCGTCAATGTCCTGCCGGCGATCGGTGCCAACGTCTACGACATCCTGAAGAGCGACACGCTGGTCCTGACCCGCGCTGCCGTCGAAAAGCTGGAGGCGCGCTTCAATGGCTAAGAAGCAGACTGCCGCGATCGACAACCGTCATTATGACGTGATTGTCGCGCCGCACATCACCGAAAAGTCGACGCTCGTCTCCGAGCACAACGCGGTTGTGTTCAAGGTCGCTGGCGACGCCACCAAGCCCGAGATCAAGGCAGCCGTCGAGGCGCTGTTCTCGGTCAAGGTCACTGGCGTCAACACGATCGTCCAGAAGGGCAAGACCAAGCGCTGGAAGGGTGCTCCCTACAAGCGCTCCGACATGAAGAAAGCGATCGTGACGCTCGCCGAAGGCGAACAGATCGACGTGACGACGGGAATCTGAGGCGATGGCACTCAAGAATTATAATCCGACGTCGCCTGGCGTTCGTGGCCTGATCCTCATTGACCGTTCGGGCCTGTACAAGGGTCGTCCGGTCAAGTCGCTGACCGAGGGCAAGACCAAGACCGGCGGCCGTAACAACAAGGGTCACGTGACCTCGCGCGGCATCGCCGGCGGTCACAAGCAGCGCTATCGCATCGTCGATTTCAAGCGCCGCCTGTGGGACGTCGAAGGCACCGTCGAGCGGATCGAGTATGACCCGAACCGCACCGCGTTCATCGCGCTCGTCAACTATGGCGAGATCGACGGCAAGCCGAGCGTGGCCTACATCATCGCCCCGCAGCGTCTCGCTGTCGGCGACAAGGTGATCGCCGGTCAGAAGACCGACGTGAAGCCGGGCAATGCCATGGAGCTCGCGTCGATGCCGGTCGGCACCATCGTCCACAACGTGGAGATGAAGCCGGGCAAGGGCGGTCAGATCGCACGTTCGGCAGGCACCTATGTGCAGGTCGTCGGCCGAGACAAGGGCATGGTGATCGTTCGTCTGAACTCGGGCGAGCAGCGCTATATCCACGGCAACTGCATGGGTACGGTCGGTGCGGTGTCCAACCCGGACAACCAGAACACCAACCTGGGCAAGGCCGGCCGCAACCGTTGGCTGGGCAAGCGCCCGCTGACCCGCGGCGTTGCCAAGAACCCGGTCGACCACCCGCACGGCGGTGGTGAAGGCCGGACCTCGGGCGGCCGTCATCCGGTCACTCCGTGGGGTAAGCCGACCAAGGGTGCACGCACCCGTCACAACAAGTCGACCGACAAGATGATCATCCGGTCGCGTCATTCGACGAAGAGGAAGGGCTAACATGGCTCGCTCAGTCTGGAAGGGTCCTTTCGTGGACCTCCATCTGCTGAAGAAGGCGCAGACCGCGCAGGAAACCAACGCGCGTGCGCCGATCAAGACCTGGTCGCGTCGTTCGACGATCCTGCCCGACTTCGTTGGCCTGACCTTCAGCGTGTACAACGGCCGCAAGTTTGTGCCGGTGTCGGTTAACGAAGACATGGTCGGCATGAAGCTGGGTGAGTTCGCTCCCACTCGTTTCTTCCCCGGTCACGCTGCCGACAAGAAGGGTAAGCGCTGATGTCGAAGCCTAAGGCACCCCGTCGCGTAGGCGACAAGGAAGCGCTGTCGGTCGGCACGCAGATCCGTGGTTCGGCCCAGAAGCTGAACCTGGTCGCTGGTCTGATCCGCGGCAAGAAGGTTGGCGACGCACTGAACATCCTTCAGTTCTCGACCAAGGCAATGGCGGTTGACGCTCGCAAGGTGCTCGCTTCGGCGATCGCCAACGCCGAGAACAACCACAACCTCGACGTCGACGCGCTCGTCGTCGCCGAGGCATCGGTCGGCAAGTCGATCACGATGAAGCGCTTCGCGACCCGCGGCCGTGGCAAGTCCACCCGCATCCTGAAGCCGTTCAGCCGTCTGCGCATTGTCGTGCGCGAGCAGGAAGAAGCATAATGGGTCACAAGAGCAACCCGATCGGTCTGCGCCTGCAGATCAACCGGACCTGGGACAGCCGCTGGTTCGCCGAAGGCGCGGACTATGGCCGCCTGCTCCTGGAGGATCTCAAGATCCGCCAGTACATCATGAAGACGCTGCCCCAGGCCGCGATCTCCAAGGTGGTCATCGAGCGTCCGGCAAAGCTGTGCCGCATCTCCATCTTCGCTGCACGCCCCGGCGTGATCATCGGCAAGAAGGGCTCGGACATCGAGAAGCTGCGCAAGACGCTCGGCGCGATGACCAGCTCGGACGTGAGCCTGAACATCGTCGAGATCCGCAAGCCGGAAGTCGATGCCAAGCTCGTCGCGCAGGGTATTGCCGACCAGCTGGAGCGTCGTATCGCGTTCCGCCGCGCCATGAAGCGTGCGGTGCAGTCTGCGATGCGCCTGGGTGCCGACGGCATCCGCGTCGCTTGCGGTGGCCGTCTTGGCGGCGCCGAGATCGCGCGTTCGGAAAGCTATCGCGAGGGTCGCGTGCCGCTGCACACGCTGCGCGCCAACCTCGACTATGCCGAAGCGCAGGCACACACCGCCTATGGCGTGTGCGGCGTGAAGGTCTGGGTCTTCAAGGGTGAGATCCTGGGCCATGATCCCATGGCGCAGGACCGGTTGATGATGGAGGCTCAGACCTCCGGCGTGCGCCCCGCGCGCGACGATCATCGCCGCTAAGGGAGTAGAGAAACATGCTGCAACCTAAGCGCACCAAGTTCCGCAAGGCCTTCAAGGGCCGCATCCATGGCGACGCCAAGGGTGGCACGGACCTCAACTTCGGGTCGTATGGCCTGAAGGCGATGGAGCCGGAGCGGATCACCGCCCGCCAGATCGAAGCGGCTCGCCGCGCGATCACGCGCCACATCAAGCGTCAGGGCCGTTTGTGGATCCGTATTTTCCCGGATCTTCCGGTTTCGTCCAAGCCTGCCGAAGTCCGCATGGGCTCGGGCAAGGGTTCGCCCGAGTTCTGGGTAGCTCGCGTGAAGCCAGGCCGCATCCTGTTCGAGCTGGACGGCGTTCCCGGTCCGCTCGCCGCGGAAGCGTTCGAGCGTGCGGCGATGAAGCTGCCGATCAAGGTCAAGGTCGTGGCGCGTCTCGGCGACACCACGCACCTGGAGGGTTGATAGAATGACGAAGGCTACCGATCTCCGGGCCAACACCGACGATCAGCTGAGCGAGCAGCTTGGCAACCTGAAGCGCGAGGCATTCAACCTGCGCTTCCAGGCCGCGACCAGCCAGCTTGAAAAGCCGAGCCGGGTCAAGGAAGTCCGTCGGGACATCGCCCGTATCAAGACGCTGCAGTCCGAGCGTACGCGCTCGGAAGCGAAGTAAGGAAGCGACCATGCCTAAGCGCGTGTTGACGGGACAGATCGTCTCCGACAAGGGCGAGAAGACGGTGGTGGTGCTGGTGGAGCGTAAGGTGAAGCACCCGCTCTACGGCAAGATCATCCGTCGTTCGAAGAAGTACCATGCCCATGACGAGGGCAACGAGTATAAGGCGGGTGAGACCGTGCGCATCGAAGAGACCGCGCCGATCTCCAAGCTGAAGACCTGGAAGGTGATCGAGCGGGTGAACACCCACGCGACCCCCGAGCGGGCCGACATCGCCTAACCAAGGGCCTAACGGCTTTAACTGGAACCGCCGGGCCGGAGTTTACACTGGTCCCGGTAGGCCGAACGAGAAGGAACCGGATCAATGATCCAGATGCAATCCAATCTCGACGTCGCTGACAACAGCGGCGCGAAGCGGGTGCAGTGCATCAAGGTGCTGGGTGGCTCTAAGCGCCGCTTTGCCGGCGTTGGCGACGTGATCGTCGTCAGCGTGAAGGAGGCCGCACCCCGCGGCCGCGTGAAGAAGGGCGACGTTCACCGCGCTGTGATCGTCCGCACCGCCAAGGACGTCCGTCGTACCGACGGTTCGGTGATCCGCTTCGACGGCAATGCCGCGGTGCTGGTCAACAAGAACGAGGAGCCGATCGGCACTCGTATCTTTGGCCCGGTGGTCCGCGAGCTCCGCTCGAAGGGCTTCATGAAGATCATTTCGCTCGCCCCCGAGGTGCTGTGATGGCTGCTGCCAAGATCAAGAAGGGCGACCAGGTCATCGTCCTGTCCGGCAAGGACAAGGGACGGACCGGTGAAGTCGTCAAGTCGATGCCCAAGGACGGCAAGGTCGTCGTGTCGGGCATCAATGTGGCGGTTCGCCACAAGAAGCCGAGCCAGACCAACCCGCAGGGTGGCCTGGAGCGTTCGGAAGCGCCGATGGACGTTTCCAAGCTCGCGCACGTGACCGCAGACGGCAAGCCTACGCGCGTCCGTTTCGAGGAGCGCGACGGCAAGAAGGTCCGTGTGGCCGTCAAGACCGGGGATGTCATCAATGGCTGATAGCTACACGCCGCGGATGCGGAAGCTGTACGACGAGACCATCGTCAAGGCGATGACCGAGAAGTTCGGCTACAAGAACGTCATGGAAGTCCCGCGGCTCGACAAGATCGTGCTGAACATGGGCGTTGGCGAAGCGACCCAGGACAAGAAGAAGGTCGACCAGGCCGCTGGTGAGATGGAGCTGATCGCTGGTCAGAAGCCGGTCATCACCAAGGCGAAGAAGTCGATCGCGCAGTTCAAGCTGCGCGAGGGCATGCCGATCGGCGTGAAGGTCACCCTTCGCCGCGAGCGCATGTACGAGTTCCTCGACCGCTTCGTCACGATCGCGCTGCCGCGCGTTCGCGATTTCCGTGGGCTGAACCCGAAGAGCTTCGATGGACGCGGCAACTATGCCTGCGGCCTGAAGGAGCAGCTCGTGTTCCCCGAGATCAGCTATGACCGTATCGACAAGGTGCGCGGCATGGACGTGATCGTCACCACCACCGCTAAGACCGATGACGAAGCTCGCGAGCTTCTTCGTCTCTTCGGCTTCCCGTTCCCGCAGGATGCGGACCGCGAAGCGAAGCAGGCAGCGTAAGGGAAAGAGAACTTAAGTCATGGCGAAACTGAGTTCCGTGAACAAGAACGAGCGTCGCAAGCAGCTGGTGAAGAAGTACGCCGGCAAGTATGCGAAGCTGAAGGCGATCGCGAACGACGAGAGCGTGGACGAGACAGAGCGTCTCATCGCGCGCCTCAAGATGGCCGAGATCCCCCGCAACGGCAACCCGGGTCGGGTTCGCAACCGTTGCGAGATCACCGGCCGCCCGCGCGCCTATTACCGCAAGTTCCGTCTCGCTCGTGTGATGTTCCGTGATCTGGCCAACAAGGGCCTGATCCCCGGTGTCACCAAGTCGAGCTGGTAAGGATCACGAAGATGGCAGTGACCGATCCCCTGGGTGACATGCTCACCCGCATCCGCAACGGCCAGCGCGCGAAGAAGGACTCCGTCCTGACGCCTGCGTCGAAGCTGCGTGTCCGCGTCCTCGACGTGCTCCAGCGCGAAGGCTATATCCGCGGTTATTCCGAAGAGCAGATGGGCCCGGCAGCGGGCATCCGCATCGAGCTCAAGTATTTCGAGGGTCAGCCGGCGATCAAGCACGTCGCCCGCGTCTCGAAGCCTGGCCGCCGCGTATATTCGGGTTCGCAGGAACTTCCGCGCGTCCGCAACGGCCTGGGCATCACGATTGTCTCGACGCCGCGTGGCGTTCTGTCTGACGCCGAAGCGCGCGAACAGAATGTCGGTGGCGAAGTGCTGGCGGAGGTGTTCTGATGAGCCGCATCGGCAAGAAGCCGGTCACCGTACCGGCAGGCGTCACCGCCTCGATCGACAACCGCGTGCTGAACGTGAAGGGCCCCAAGGGCGCGCTTTCGCTCAACCTGCGCGAAGAGATCAGCTACACGCTCGAGAATGACGGCATCCTGGTGAAGCCGGCGAACGAGACCAAGGCGGCGCGTGCCTTTTGGGGTATGCAGCGCACGATGGTGCAGAACCTGATCACCGGCGTGACCGAGGGCTTCACCAAGAAGCTCGTGATCACCGGCGTCGGTTATCGTGCCGCGTCGCAGGGCAAGGTGCTCAAGCTCCAGCTCGGCTATTCGCACGACGTCAACATCGACGTGCCGGAAGGCATCGAGATCAAGACCCCGGACCAGACCACGGTCGAAATCTCGGGTATCGACAAGCAGAAGGTCGGCCAGATTGCGGCCGAGATTCGCCGCTGGCGGAAGCCTGAGCCGTACAAGGGCAAGGGCATCAAGTACGACGGCGAGTTCATCTTCCGTAAGGAAGGGAAGAAGAAGTGATCAGCACCAAGGGTCTTTCGCTTTTCGAGAAGCGTCGTCGCCGCAACCGTACCGCGCTTCGTGCGCGTGCTGGTGGCCGTCCGCGCCTGTCGATCCATCGCTCGGGCAAGCACATCTATGCCCAGGTGATCGACGACACCGCAGGCCGCACCGTGGCCGCTGCCTCCACCCTCGAGAAGGACGTGCGCGGCTCCACCGGCGCGACCATCGCGGCGGCACAGGAAGTGGGCAAGCGCGTTGCCGAGGCTGCCAAGGCCGCTGGCATCACTCAGGTCGTCTTCGACCGCGGTGGCTTCCTCTACCATGGTCGCGTCAAGGCGCTGGCGGATGCCGCGCGTGAGAGCGGATTGGAGTTCTAAAGATGGCTGACGAGAACAACACGCCAGAAGCTGGCGGCTCGGCCGCTCCCGCGGAAGCCAGCGCTCCGGCGCAGGACGGCGGTTATCAGGGCGGCGGCCGTGGCCGTGGCGGTCCCGGTGGCGGCGGTGGCCGTGGCCGTGGTGGTCCCGGCGGCGGTGGTGGTCGTGGCGGTCGCGATGGCGGCCGTGGCGGTCGTGACAATCGCGGCGGCCCGCGCGGTGCCGACGATGGCGGTGAAGAGCTGATCGAGAAGCTGGTTCACATCAACCGCGTCTCGAAGACGGTGAAGGGCGGTAAGCGCTTCGGCTTCGCAGCGCTGGTCGTCGTGGGCGACGGCAAGGGCCGTGTCGGCTTCGGTCATGGCAAGGCGCGCGAAGTGCCGGAAGCCATCTCCAAGGCGACCGCAGCTGCCAAGAAGACGATGGTCCGCATTCCGCTCAAGGAAGGCCGCACCCTCCATCACGACGGCAATGGCCACTTCGGTGCCGGCCGCGTGACGGTTCGTACGGCGCCTGCCGGTACCGGCATCATCGCCGGTGGCCCGATGCGCGCCATCTTCGAGTCGCTGGGCGTTGCGGACGTGGTGACCAAGTCGGTTGGTACGTCGAACCCCTACAACATGATCCGCGCCACCTTTGAGGCGCTGAACGAGCAGACTTCGCCGAAGTCGGTCGCTCAGCGGCGCGGCAAGAAGATTGCCGACCTGCTCGGCCGCGGTGGTTCGCAGACCGCCGAGGCGGATGCAGCCGCGATCGTGGAGTAACAGATCATGGCAACCATCAAGATCAAGCAGATCGGCTCGCCGATCCGCCGCACCAAGGATCAGCGCGCAACGCTGATCGGCCTGGGCCTCAACAAGATGCACAAGGTCAGCGAGCTTGAGGACACGCCCGAAGTTCGTGGCATGATCCGCAAGCTGCCGCACATGGTTCAGATTGTCGAAGGCTGAGCCTTCGTCCTCTGACCAAGTGACAGATTACCGGTGACAAACCGGGGGAAGGGGGCTAAGCGGCCCCCTTTCCAATTTCAACCAACGTCCTTTAGCGCGACAAAAGCGAAAGCGAGTGCACATCATGAAGCTGAACGATCTCCGCGATAACCAGGGTGCCCGCCAGGGCCGCGTCCGTGTCGGCCGCGGTATCGGTTCGGGTCTCGGCAAGACCGGTGGCCGCGGCCAGAAGGGTCAGAAGAGCCGCAGCGGCGTCTCGATCAAGGGCTTCGAAGGCGGCCAGATGCCGCTCCACATGCGTATCCCGAAGCGCGGCTTCAACAACATCTTCGCGAAGGACTATGCCGAGGTGAACCTGGGCGAGATCCAGAAGATGGTGGATGCAGGCCGCCTGACCGCGACCGACATCGATCATGCGGCGCTCAAGGCCGTCGGCCTGGCGCGTGGCGGCAAGGACGGCGTGCGTCTGCTCGGCAAGGGCGAGTTCTCGGCGAAGCTGAGCTTCACCGTCGCCGGTGTGTCGAAGGGCGCCCGCGAGGCAGTCGAAAAGGCTGGCGGTTCGGTGACCGTGCCGGAGATCGTTCCGGCCGCCGACAAGCACAAGGCCAAGCACCGCACTGCGCAGGCTGCCAAGAAGGCCGGCAACCAGGGCTGATCTTGCTTCGCCCCGGCGCGAGCCGGGGCGAGCTTTTCCGGCCGCTTGCAACTGTCCCCAGGCTTTGCCGGGGAACAGATTGCCCAGGGGGCATCAAGCCCTATATGAGCGGCGGGGGCGGTTGAACGCTTTCCCGCCGTTTTGGTTTCCAGGACAGATTCGCACATGGCATCCGCAGCCGATCAACTCGCCTCCAGCATCAGCCTGGCCAAGTTCGGAAAGGCGACCGAACTCAAGAAGCGCCTGTGGTTCACGATCGGGGCGCTGATCGTCTTCCGGCTGCTCAGCTATGTGCCGCTTCCCGGCGTCGACCCGACCCAGCTGAACCTGCTCGCGCAGCAGACCCAGGGCGGCGTGCTCGACTTCTTCAACAATTTCACCGGTGGCGCACTGAACCGCATGTCGGTCGTCGCGCTGGGCGTGATGCCCTACATCACTGCCTCGATCGTGGTGCAGCTCGCGACCTCGCTGTCGCCGCAGCTCAACGCGATCAAGAAGGAAGGCGAGAGCGGCCGCAAGCGGCTGAACCAGTATACCCGCTACGGCACGGTCGCGCTGACCGCGGTGCAGGGCTGGTTCATCGCCGTCGGTCTCGAAAGCTTCGGCGCCTCGCAGGGGCTGCAGCCCGTGATCGAACCGGGCATGCTGTTCCGCGTCGGCGCGGTGATCAGCCTGGTGGGCGGTACGCTGTTCCTGATGTGGATCGGTGAGCAGATCACCAGCCGCGGCATCGGCAACGGCATTTCGCTGATCATCATGGCCGGCATCGTCGCCCGCCTGCCAACCACCATGGTTCAGCTGTTCGAGAGCGGCCGCACCGGCACGATCGACCCGCTGCGCCTGATCCTGATCCTGGTCGCAGTCGTCGGCCTGGTGCTGTTCATCTGCTTCATGGAGCGCGCGCAGCGCCGCATCCTGATCCAGTATCCCAAGCGCCAGACCGCGCGTGGCGTGCAGGCCGAGCGGAGCCATCTGCCGCTCAAGCTGAACACCGCAGGCGTCATCCCGCCGATCTTCGCTTCGTCGCTGCTGCTGCTGCCGCTGACGATCACCCAGTTCGCCGGCCAGGCGACCGCGGGCGAGAGCTTCATGGGCGACCTGGTGATCAACCTGAACACCTGGCTGCGCCACGGCTCGCCGCTCTACATGGCGCTCTATGGCTTCGGCATCATCTTCTTCTCGTTCTTCTACACCGCCGTGGTGTTCAATCCGGAAGAAACCGCCGACAACCTCAAGCGGCATGGCGGGTTCATCCCGGGCATCCGTCCCGGCAAAAACACCGAGAACTATTTCGATTACGTGCTTACGCGCATCACCGTGATCGGCGCGGCGTACCTGACCTTCATCTGTTTGGTGCCCGAGTTCGCGATCTCGTCGCTGGGCGGTACCTTCCTGATGGGCGGCACTAGCCTTCTGATCGTGGTCAACGTAACGATGGACACGGTTACGCAGATCCAGTCGCATCTGCTGGCACACCAGTATGGCGACCTGATCAAGAAGGCGAAGCTGAAGGGTCGGACGCGCTAACACGCGCGCGCGCATCGAAGGGGAAGTTGCGTTGAACATCATCCTGTTGGGCCCTCCGGGCGCGGGCAAGGGTACCCAGGCGAGTCGCCTGGAGGCCGCCCGTGGCATGGTGCAGCTGTCGACCGGCGACATGCTGCGTGCGGCAGTGAAGGCGGGGACGCCGGTAGGTCTGAAGGCGAAAGCCGTGATGGATGCGGGTGAGCTCGTCTCGGACGAGATCGTGTCGGGGATCATCGGCGAGCGCCTGGACATGGCGGACACAGCAGGCGGCGCGATCTTTGACGGCTATCCGCGCACCTCGGCCCAGGCCGAATCGCTGGAAGGCCTGCTGGCTGAGCGCGGGCGTAAGCTGGATTATGTGATCGAGCTACACGTCGACGAGGAAGCACTTGTCGAGCGGATCACCGGCCGTTTCACCTGCGGGAACTGCGGGACAGGCTATCACGACACGTTCAAGCTGCCGGTGGTGGCTGAGACGTGCGATGTTTGCGGCAGCCACGAGTTCAAGCGCCGCCCCGACGACAATGCCGAGACGGTGCGGACCCGCATGGCGGAGTATCGCGCGAAAACCGCGCCGATCCTTCCTTTCTATGAGGCCCGGGGTCTGGTGCGGCATGTCGACGGCATGGCGGACATGGACGAAGTAACGCGCCAGATCGACGCGGTGCTGGACGGGGTGCCTGCCGCCTAAGCTGCCCGGCGCCGCTTCGGCCGCTTACGTCCATTTGGCTGACAATATCCCCTGCCGCTTCTGTGTATCGGCAGGGAGGTTTCAATGGGAAAGCTTGCGCTTCCTTGCGCGTTTGCTGGCGATGACCGGCGATTTTCAACCACATGACGCTGAACTGCGCGCGCCCGCTGATGAGCAGGCGCTAAGCATCCTCGGTGCGCCGCAGCGGGCGGCGCTGCGCTTGCGTTGGGGAGAGCGGTCCGAAGCGAACGCGGAAGTGGAGGTCACGCCGGCGGGCCTGCTGTCGATTGGCGGCTTGGTGGGCATGATCCTGCTCGGATCGGCTGTGATCGTGCGGGCTGCAGGGCAGGCGCGGGCACGGCCTGCAGGTAAAATGAATGCCGACTGAGACGGGTGGGGCGTGCGCTGCTTGGCGGCCGCGCAACGCTCGTGTATGAATCCGGTTCCGGTTTTCAAACCCGCCTGCGCTTGACAGCATGGCTGCGGCTGCATATGTCGCGCTTCTTCCGAACATCAGATGTTGGTCGCCGTGCCTATGCGCTCGTCGTTTCACCTGCGGTTCGGAGCTAACGCTACGAGATGGGGCGTGTGCTGCCATGCGGCGCCTCGTGGAGCTGGGAGAACATATTTCATGGCACGTATTGCGGGTGTAAACATCCCGACCAACAAGCGCGTTCTGATCGCGCTTCAGTATATCCACGGCATTGGTCCGTCCAAGGCCAAGGAAATCACCGAGAAGCTGGGCATCGCGACCGAGCGCCGCGTGCAGGACCTGAGCGATCAGGAAGTGCTCCAGATCCGCGAAACCATCGACGCCACCTACACGGTGGAAGGCGATCTTCGTCGCGAAACCGCGATGAACATCAAGCGTCTGATGGACCTGGCCTGCTATCGCGGCCTGCGTCACCGCAAGGGTCTGCCGGTTCGTGGCCAGCGCACGCACACCAATGCGCGCACCCGCAAGGGCAAGGCCAAGCCGATCGCAGGTAAGAAGAAGTAAGCCGCTGGGCCGCTCATACGCGGCCCGCCTGCTCTTCGCTTTTCGAAGGATTTCCAAGTAAATGGCACAAGCACCGCAGCGCCTTCGCCGTCGCGAGCGTAAGAACATCACCGCCGGCGTCGCCCATGTGAACGCCAGCTTCAACAACACCATGATCACCATCACCGATGCACAGGGCAACGCGATCTCCTGGTCGTCGGCCGGCATGATGGGCTTCAAGGGTTCGCGCAAGTCGACCCCTTATGCCGCCCAGGTTGCCGCAGAGGACGCAGGCCGCAAGGCTGCCGAGCACGGCGTGCGTACCCTGGAAGTGGAAGTGAAGGGCCCGGGTTCGGGCCGTGAGAGCGCATTGCGCGCCCTCCAGGCAGTCGGTTTCCAGATCACGTCCATCCGCGACGTGACCTCGATCCCGCACAACGGCGTTCGTCCGTCGAAGCGCCGTCGCGTCTGATCTGCCCTGCTCGAACCGCAGGCCCGGGGGCGGGTCTGCGGTCGGCAGTTATTTTCTGGCAGGCCGCCCCAGCCTGCCCAAACATGAGGAAAGCCCGTGTCGGTCAACGCTAAGAACTGGCAGGAACTCAAGAAGCCAACCGGCCTTGAAAAGAAGGCGGGTGGCGACTCCAAGCGCAAGTCGACCTTTGTGGCCGAACCGCTCGAACGCGGCTTCGGCCTTACGCTTGGAAACGCTCTGCGGCGCGTGCTGCTTTCGTCGCTTCAGGGCGCCGCGGTCACCTCGATCAAGATCGAGAACGTGCTGCACGAATTCTCCTCGCTCGCCGGCGTGCGCGAAGATGTGACGGACATCGTCCTGAACGTGAAGCAGATCGCCATTCGCATGCAGGGTGAAGGCGCCAAGCGCCTGCAGCTCTCGGCGACCGGCCCGGCCGAAGTGAAGGCAGGCGACATCGCCGTTTCCGGCGACATCGAAGTGATGAACCCCGAACTGGTGATCTGTCACCTGGACGATGGCGCGACGCTCAACATGGAGCTGACCGCTGACGTTGGTAAGGGCTATGTTCCGGCCGCGTCGAACCGTCCGGCGGATGCGCCGATCGGCCTGATCCCGGTCGACGCGCTGTACAGCCCGGTTCGCCAGGTGTCGTACAAGGTGGAGAACACCCGTGTCGGGCAGGAGCTGGACTACGACAAGCTGACGCTGTCGATCGAGACCGACGGCACCATCACCCCTGAGGACGCCGTGGCTTATGCCGCGCGCATCCTTCAGGACCAGCTGGCGCTGTTCGTGCACTTCGACGACTCGGCGGTCACCCGCCAGGCGCCGGTTCAGGTCGGTGGCGTTCCGTCCGCCGCGCCGGAATCGGGTGGCGACACCGCGCAGATCAACCGTTACCTCCTCAAGAAGGTCGACGAGTTGGAACTGTCGGTGCGTTCAGCGAACTGCCTGAAAAACGACAACATCATCTATATCGGCGATCTGGTCCAGAAGACCGAAGCCGAGATGCTCCGCACCCCGAACTTCGGCCGCAAGTCCTTGAACGAAATCAAGGAAGTGCTGTCGTCGATGGGTCTGCGTCTGGGCATGGAAATCCCGGGCTGGCCGCCGGAGAACATCGAAGAGATGGCCAAGAAGCTCGAGCAGGAGATCATGGGCTAAGCCCCAGGATCTGGTTGTTGAGACTGCAAAAGGGTCGTCCCGCGAGGGGCGGCCCTTTTTGTTGTGGTTTGCGGTGGGCGGTTGGCGAGGAGTGTGCCGTTAGCTACCAGTTCCCCAGCGAAGGCCGGGGCCCAGTTGCGAGCCGGCGGGAGGAGTCTCCCGCGCCATCGACACACCTTGGCAACTGGTCCCGGCCTTCGCCGGGGAACAGCTCGTAGAGAATGCCTCCCCTAGAGTCCTCACCCTTCTGAGGATCTTGCGGGCTTATAGCCGTTACGCGTAACTGCACTCGTGGTTACCGTAACTACTTAACAGGGTTTTATCCCGAACCTGAAGCCGTTACAGTAACGCGTATGACTAACCCAAAGTCGCGCGCTGACCGGGATGGGTTCCGCTTCCGCGGCGGGCACCCAGTGTTGGATCTTACCGCGACGTTAACAGGTCGGGCAAGTGGCCGCGCGTTGGATCTGCTCGCGACACCGGAGGATCTGCGGCGCTGGTTGATCAGCAGCGGCGTTGCGTCGGCAGTGGACAAGCCGGCACAAGCGGATCTGGATGCAGCCCGGCGGCTGCGCGAGGCGTTCTTTGCGCTGGCAAGCGGCGGGAGCGCCAAATGGGCGGTCGCTGCGGTCAACACGGTGGCGGCTGCGGAGGCGGCGGTGCCGGTCCTGTCCGCGGATGGGCACGTGGTTCGCGCCGGGAGTGCGGCATCGCACCTCTCCGTACTGGCGCGCGAAGCAGTGCTGCTGTTCGGCCGCAAGCCTGCGGCACGGGTGCGCGCATGCGAGGGAGAGGGGTGCGGGACCTTGTTCCTTGATGCGTCGCGCAAGGGTGATCGGCGCTGGTGCTCGATGGGCGGGTGCGGCAATCGCGCGAAGGTGGCGGCGTTCCGCAAGCGGGGCAGACGGGAAATGCTTGACTCTGCGGGGTAGATCGGCTCTTGGCGCCGCTTCGCGTTTGCGCGTGGGTTGTTGGCGGTGGCCCTTAACATCGCCTGGTCTGGGGTTCCGTGACACGGCCCCTTAACGAACGAAGGAAACGATCATGCGTCACCGTTATGGCGGCCGTAAGCTTCAGCGCACCTCGGCACACCGCCAGGCCCTGTTCCGCAACATGTCCGCAGCGCTCATCAAGCACGAGCAGATCACCACCACCGTCGCCAAGGCGAAGGAGCTTCGCCCCTATGTGGAGAAGCTGATCACGCTGGCGAAGAAGGGTGGCCTGTCCAACCGTCGTCTGGCGCACGCTCGCCTGCTCGACGACGCGCAGCTGGTGAAGCTGTTCGACACGCTGGCGACGCGCTACGCCGACCGCAACGGCGGCTATACCCGCATCATCAAGGCCGGCATCCGTAAGTCGGATGCTTCGCCGATGGCGATCATCGAGTTCGTCGACCGTGACGTTTCGGCCAAGGGCCAGGATTCGGGCCCGATCTATAACGATGACGATTTCGCCGACGCCGCCTGATCCATTCAGGACGTTGAGAGATTTGGGGGCGGCGGCACTGCGGTGCGGCCGCCCCTTTTCGTTGCTGGGGATGGGATGATGCGAGCGTCGATAGGTGCGGTGGCCTTGCTGCTGGCCGGGTGCGGGGATGATGGCGCGGCGGAGCGGCGCGCGGCAGTGGGCGCGAATGCGAAGCTCGCCGATTATCTGCGGGTAAGCGACGCGGGACGGGGGCGGAAGCTGTTCGGCCAATGCGCGGCTTGCCACACGGTGCGTGCTGGCGGGCAGAACCTCAACGGGCCGAACCTGCACGGCGTGGTCGGCCGCGGGATTGCGCAGGGGCCGGCGCGCTTTGGGTACAGCGCTGCTTTGCAGGCGAAGCAGGGGACGTGGTCGGCCGAGGGGCTGGACGCGTGGCTCGCCTCTCCGCAGCGCTTCGCGCCGGGGACGAGCATGATGTTTGCTGGGATCAGCGATCCGCTCGATCGCGCCGATGTGATTGCCTATCTGAAGGCGAACTAAGCGGGCCGGCAACTTTCGGACACACGAAAAACGGTGACAAGGTCGGCACTTGGCGGATAGCCTTTCGGCTTACCTCATGCACCTTCCGACGAAAGGCCGTTGATGCGCCGCTCCCTGCTCACCCTGCCGCTTCTTTTCGCTTCTCCTGTCACTGCCCAGACCGCACCGGAGCCCCGCCCGACGATGACCAAGCCCGCTTATCCCCAGACCCGCCGAGTTGATGTTGTCGAGGAACAGTTCGGCGTGAAGGTCGCCGACCCGTACCGCTGGCTGGAGAACGACGTCCGCAACGACAAGGAGGTGGCAGACTGGGTCGCGGCGCAGAACCAGGTGACCAACGCCTATCTCGCGACGCTGCCGGGCCGGCAGGTGTTCGCCGACCGTATCAAGACGCTGTTCAATTACGAGCGCTTCGGCCTGCCGACCAAGAAAGGCGGCAAGTATTTCTACAGCCATAATTCGGGGCTGCAGAACCAGGCCGTGCTCTGGGTGCGGGATCAATTGAACGGGCAGGGCCGCGTGCTGATCGATCCCAACGGCTGGTCGAAGGACGGCGCAACGGCGCTGGCCGAATGGCTGCCGTCCGAGGATGGCAAGCTGCTCGCCTATTCGATTCAGGACGGCGGCACCGACTGGCGCACGATCAAGGTGCTCGACACCGCGACCGGCAAGGATACCGGCGACGAGGTCAGCTGGGCCAAGTACACGATGGGGCTGAGCTGGGCCAAGGATGGCAGCGGCTTTTTCTATTCGCGCTATCCCGAGCCGCCGGCCGCCGAGAAGTTCCAGGCGACCAGCGAGAACCACAAGGTGTTCTTCCACAAGCTGGGCACGCCGCAGTCCGCCGACCGGCTGGTCTATGCGACGCCGGAGAACCCCAAGCTGGGCCATTATGCCGGGATCACCGACGACGGGCGCTATCTGGTCATCAGCACGACCGAGGGCACCGACAACCGCAACATGGTCCACATCCTCGACCTGAAGGATGCAGGCGCCAAGCCGCGCACGATCATCGGCAAGCTCGAGAACGACTGGAGCGTGATCGGCAACACCGGCACCCGCTTCTTCTTCTCCACCAACGCAGGGGCGCCCCGCGACCGGATCGTCAGCATCGACCTGAACGATGCCGGGCTCACCCCCAAGGAGATCGTCCCCGAGCAGAAGGAAACGCTTGCCGGGGCGTCGATCGTCGGCGACCGGCTGGTGCTCGATTACATGGTCGATGCTAAGAGCGAGATCCGCCGCTACACGCTGGACGGTAAGGCAGACGGCAAGGTAGCGCTGCCCGGGATCGGCACCGCCAGCGGCTTTGGCGGCGAGATGGACGATCCGGAGACCTTCTTCGCCTTCACCAGCTTCAACTATCCGACCACCATCTTCCGCTATGACGTGAAGACCGGCACGGCGACGCCCTGGGCCCAGCCCAAGGTCGCGTTCGATCCCAGCCAGTACAAGGTCGAGCAGCGCTTCTTCGCGTCGAAGGACGGCACCAAGGTGCCGATGTTCGTGGTGCGCAAGGCGACCACCACCGGACCGGCGCCGACATTGCTGTGGGGCTATGGCGGGTTCAACGTGCCCTATACGCCCAGCTTCTCGGCAGCGCGGGTGGCGTGGATGGAGCAGGGCGGCGTGTTCGTCCTCGCCAACATCCGCGGCGGCGGCGAGTATGGCAAGGCGTGGCACGATGGCGGCCGGCTGGCTAACAAGCAGAACGTGTTCGACGACTTTATCGGCGCGGGCGAGTATCTGATCAAGGAAGGCATTACCGGCAAGAGCCAGCTGGCGATACAGGGCGGCTCTAACGGAGGCCTGCTGATGGGTGCGGTGGTCAACCAGCGTCCCGACCTGTTCGCGGCGGCGCTGCCGGCGGTGGGCGTGATGGACATGCTGCGCTTCGACCGGTTCACGGCCGGGCGCTACTGGGTCGACGATTATGGCTATCCGTCCAAGGAAGCCGACTTCAAGCGGCTCTATGCCTATTCGCCCTATCACAACATCAAGGGCGGCCGCGACTATCCGGCGATCCTGGTGACCACCGCCGACACCGACGATCGCGTCGTACCGGGCCACAGCTTTAAATACACCGCGGCGTTGCAGGCGGCCGACATCGGCGACAAGCCGCACCTCGCCCGCATCGAAACGCGCGCGGGCCATGGCTCGGGCAAGCCGACCGACAAGATCATCGAGGAAACGTCGGACCTCTACGCCTTTGCGGCCAAGTGGACTGGGATGGACGTGAAGGCGCGGTGATCAGCTCAAACCGCCGTGCGCTTCCTTGAGCGGACGGCGGCTTTGGCGCTGGCTGAGCTTCACAGGATTTTTCATCGACCTTTCAGAACGACTGCGGATGCTTGGAATCATTCGCGTTGGTTGAGAGAGAATCGATGCGCTCGATGGCGTGCGTGTTCTTCGGATCAATAGAGACCGATCGGCGATAGGCGAGGATCGCTTGATCAACGTGGCCCGACGCTTCCTCAGCCTCGCCCAGGCTGTCCCAGGCGTTCGCGCTCGCTGGGTATAGTCGCGTTGCGAGGGTGAGCACGGCGCGGCCCTCGCGCTGGCGGTCAGCGTCGAGGAGACGTCCACCCCATTCGTTCAACTCGCTTTCGGGCACCGAGAAGGCCGGCTGCTCGCGACGCACGGCTGCGAGCGCAGCGTCCGGGCGCTCGAAGCCGCTGGCGGACAAGGCGCGATGCAGCGCCAGCGCAGCAGTCGACAGGCCGCCGCCATTTGCCAGCTTCAGTTCGGGGTAGATTGCGCCGGCCAGCTCCTCGATGAAATCCTCGGGCCTGCCGCCGGCAAGATTGGTGAGGACGACAATCGCCAGATCGTCCTGCGGGTAGACGAAGACCGCGCTGCGCCGTCCTCCAATCGCCGTGGCAACGGTGTGCGACGGCCGCACACGAAGAGGCCAGCCCATTCCCCAGGAGGTCGGCTTTCCGTCAGCGAACCGCCCAGGCGTCCACATCTCCCCGAGCGTGGTGCGGTTCATCAATCGCCCGCTCTGCAGGGCGATGATCCAGCGTGCGACATCCTCAGCGCTGCCGTTGAGCCCGCCTGCCGTTCGAAGAAATGGGCTGAACTCGTCGATTGCGTGTTCCAGCGGGCGGTTGCGTGCCGTCACGCCCAGAACGCCCCCCGAATAGCGGTACGTGCGCGTGCGATTGGGCACGACGTCTCGCGCGTCGCCAAATACCAGGCTTTTAGCGCCCGCCGGCGCGAACTCGCGTTCCGCCATGACCATCTGGAAGGGCTTGCCCGTCACATGCTCGATGGCTTTGCCGAGCAGAACGTAATTGGTCTGATTGTAACGATACCGGGTGCCTACGGGAGCCTCCAGCGGGAGCTGGCGCACTGCGTTCCACGCCGAGTCCTCGCCACCGCCGCCCAGCAATGTCCCGGTGCCCTGGCCATTTGCGGGCAGCACGAGAATGTCGGGAAGGCCGGACACATGGGTCAGCAACTGACGCAGGGTGATTGCCCGCCAACTGTCGGGCAACGCACTGACATGGCGGCTGATCGGATCGTCGAGGCTTAGCTCGCCGGCCTCAACCAGCTGCATGATCGCGACCCCAGTGAACGCTTTCGTCGCAGAGTTCAGCGTGAAAACGGTTGCAGGGGTGGCCGGCGTTCCGCTTTCCTTGTCTGCGATGCCCCAGGCACGGCTGAGCGCGATCCGGCTGCCGCGGACCACCGCAAGCTGCATCCCCGGAATGCCGCGGCGGTGCATCTCATGTTTGGCGATGTCCTCGATCTCACGCGTTTGCGCTGCCGTCAGATCCTGCGCAGCAGCCTTGGCCTGCAACGGCGCCGCCGGCACCAGGGTGAGCATCGCAATCAGCACGAAATGCATACGCTTCTTCTCAATGAATTTGAGCTCAGCAACGATTACACTTGTAATCGTCAGTGGTCAAACTGAGTGCAGGCGGGCTCGGCTTTACAGAAACGGCCTCGCTCCGTATCGCCCCGCCATGACGGTCGAGCACAGCGAATCCATCCTCATCGTTGATTTCGGTAGCCAGGTTACCCAGCTGATCGCGCGGCGCGTGCGTGAGGCGGGGGTGTATTCCGAGATTGCTCCCTTCACCACCGCGGCGGAGGCCTTTGCGCGCATGAAGCCGCAGGGGATTATCCTCTCCGGATCGCCGGCATCGGTGCTGACCGATGGCAGCCCGCGGGTGCCGCAGGAGATTTTCGACTCCGGGCTGCCGATCCTGGGCATCTGCTATGGCCAGCAGACTATGACTCACCAGCTGGGCGGCGAAGTCGTGCTGGGAGATTCGGGCGAGTTCGGCCAGGCCTTTGTCGACGTGGTCGACAACTGCGCGCTGTTCGACGGGCTGTGGCAGGTCGGCGAGAAGCACCAGGTGTGGATGAGCCACGGCGACAAGGTCACGCGCCTGGCCGACGGTTTCCGCGCGGTGGCGGTAAGCCCGGGCGCACCGCATGCGGTGATCGCCAACGATGCCAAGCGATACTACGCGATGCAGTTCCACCCCGAAGTGGTGCACACGCCCGACGGCGCGCGGCTGCTCGCGAACTTCGTGCGCCATGTCTGCGGGCTGCACGGCGAGTGGACCATGGCCGAGTTCCGTGCCGCCAAGATCGCCGAGATCCGCGCCCAAGTGGGCACGGGCCGCGTGATTTGCGGCCTGTCGGGCGGCGTCGACTCCGCGGTTGCGGCGGTGCTGATCCATGAGGCGATCGGCGAGCAGCTGACCTGCGTATTCGTCGACCATGGCCTGATGCGCTCGGGCGAGGCCGAACAGGTCGTCAGCCTGTTCCGCGGCCATTACAACATCCCGCTCGTCCATGTGAACGCCGAGACTTTGTTCCTGAACGGCCTCGCCGGGCTCACCGACCCGGAAGCCAAGCGCAAGTTCATCGGCAAGACCTTCATCGAAGTGTTCGAGGACGAAGCCAAGAAGATCGGCGGCGCCGACTTCCTAGCCCAGGGCACGCTGTATCCCGATGTGATCGAGAGCGTGAGCTTCACCGGCGGGCCGTCGGTGACGATCAAGAGCCACCACAATGTCGGCGGTCTCCCTGAGCGCATGAACATGAAGCTGGTCGAGCCGTTGCGCGAGCTGTTCAAGGACGAGGTCCGCGAACTCGGCCGCGAGCTGGGGCTGCCAGACATCTTTGTGGGGCGGCATCCGTTCCCGGGGCCGGGTCTGGCGATCCGCATTCCGGGCGAAGTCACCAAGGATCGCTGCGACATCCTGCGCAAGGCCGATGCGATCTATCTCGAGGAGATCCGCAACGCCGGGCTGTACGATGCGATCTGGCAGGCCTTTGCGGTGCTGCTGCCGGTGCGCAGCGTTGGGGTGATGGGCGATGGCCGCACCTATGACAATGTGCTGGCGCTGCGTGCGGTGACCTCCACCGACGGGATGACGGCGGTGGCGTTCCAGTTCCCCGGCGACTTCCTGCCGCGGGTGGCGACCCGAATCATCAACGAGGTCCGCGGCATCAACCGCGTGACGTACGACTATACTTCAAAGCCGCCCGGCACGATCGAGTGGGAGTGACGAAGACGCGCGATCCTGCGGTGCGGGATCGCGGCTTCGGCGCCTGGCCGCGGCGGTTGTCTGGCTGCGCCTGTGGTGCGACACTCGCCGCAAGGGGAGGACAAAGACATGAAACGGATCGCAACCGCCGCCCTGTTGGGGATGCTGGCCGCATGCAGCGCGCCGGAGGGAGCCAACCAGGCTGAGCAGGCGCAGACGGCAACGTTCGACGGGTCCACCATCATCGTGCCGCAGGGTAATGCCGGCGAGGGCGCCGCAGGCAACCAGGCCGAAGCGGCGGCCGGGCCCGCCATCAGCCTGTCGCCCGATGGTCTGATGCTGGTGTCCGCCAGCGGTTCGACAAGCCCGGTCAGCTTCGGCGTCGCCCAGGATGACGTAATGCGTGCAGCCCAGGCGGTGCTCGGCAAGCCCGAGAACGAGTCGCTCAATCCCGACTGTCCGTCCGGACCGCTCGACGTCGTCGATTTGGCCGATGGGTTGACCTTGTTCTTTGAAGGCGCGCGGTTCGTCGGCTGGGACGTCGACGATACCAAGCCGGGCCGCTTCACGACGATGAGCGGAATCGGGATCGGCACCACGCGAGCTGAGATGGAGCGCTCGATCGCAATCGAAGTGGAGAATAGCAGCTTAGGGCATGAGTTCCGCTCGGGCGCATTGTCGGGCCTGCTCAGTGCGCCCGGTAGTACAGGGCGCGTGATGCAGCTTTGGGCCGGCACGGCGTGCATCTTCCGCTGATCGAGGAAGCGGCACAGGACGATGCCAGCGAGGTGATCGCGCTGTGGGAACGCTGCGGCCTCACGCGGCCATGGAACGATCCCGCAGCCGATTTCACACTAGCACTGAGTGGCGCGGGATCGACCGTGCTTGTGGTGCGCGGCGAGGCAGGTGTCGCGGGGAGCGTGATGGTCGGCTTCGACGGGCATCGCGGCTGGATCTATTACCTCGCGGTCGACCTGGGGCAGCGGCGTGGCGGACTGGGCCGCGCGCTGATGGCAGCGGCGGAGGAATGGCTGAAGGCGCGGGGCTGTCCCAAGATCCAGCTGATGGTGCGCGAGGACAATGAAGCGGCTCTGGGCTTCTATGCCGCACTGGGGCTTGAGCGGCAGAAGGTCGTAACGCTCGGGCGCTTTCTGACTTCTTCGTCATCCCAGCCTTGAGCCGGGCTCAGGAGTGCTTTTCGCGCCCGCAGCCGCTATTCGCCCCTCGAACAACAGCCAAACGAGGCGTGGAATGACGGTTACCGTGTATGGCATCCCGGCCTGCGACACGATGAAGAAGGCACGCGCCTGGCTGGACGAGCATGGCGTCGTTTATGCCTTTCACGACTACAAAAAGGCCGGGATCGATGCGGGGCGGATCGCGCGGTGGCAGGAACTGGTCGGGTGGGAGCCGCTGCTCAACCGCGCGGGCACCACCTTCCGCAAGCTGCCCGACGCCGACAAGCAGGGGATCGATGCAGACAAGGCGGCGGCGCTGATGCTGGCCAATCCCTCGATGATCAAGCGGCCGGTAGTGGAGCATCCCGGCGGGTTGCTGGTGGGATTCGCGCCCGACAAGTTCGCGTCGGCACTGCTGTGAGCGGTGGGCTGGCTGGCGGCGGGGAACGGCGCTAGAACGGGCTCCATGTCCACCTACACGATCGATACCGCGACCAGCCGCGCCACCCCCACGCCCGTGCCGATGAAGCGCCTCACCGTGCCCGCCATCCGCAAGCGCAAGGGAGGCGAGCCGATCGTGATGCTGACTGCCTATACCACCCGCATGGCGCAGCTGATGGACCCGCATTGCGACCTGCTGCTGGTCGGTGACAGCCTGGCGCAGGTGATCTATGGCCTGCCTTCGACGCTGCCGGTCACGCTGGACATGATGATCGCCCATGGCGCCGCGGTCGTGCGCGGGAGCCATCACGCGGTGGTGATCGTCGATCTGCCGTTTGGAAGCTATGAGGCGAGCCCCGAACGCGCCTTCGAAACCGCCGCGCGCGTGCTCGCGGAAACCGGTGCGGCAGGCGTCAAGCTGGAAGGCGGCGTGGCGATGGCGCCGGTGGTCGAGTTTCTCACCCGCCGGGGCATCCCGGTCATGGGGCATGTTGGCCTCACCCCGCAGGCGGTGAACGCGCTGGGTGGCTATGGCGCGCGCGGACGCAGCAATGCCGAGCATGCCCAGATCATCGACGACACCCGCGCGATCGCCGAGGCGGGCGCCTTCGTGATCGTCGCAGAGGGCGTGGTGGAAGGGCTGGCGGTCGAGCTGACCGCTGCCGTGCCGGTGCCGGTGATCGGGATCGGCGCGTCGGCACAGTGCGACGGACAGGTACTGGTGAGTGAGGACATGCTGGGCCTGTTCGAGCGCACCCCGCGCTTTGTGAAGAAGTTCGACGATCTGGCTGGCCGCATTTCCGCCGCGGTTGAGACCTATGCCGCCGATGTGCGGTCCCGGACCTTTCCGGGACCCGATCAGGTCTATGCGGCGCGCGATTGAAGGACTAGGCGAGCAGCACTAGAGTTTCGCCGCACGACACCCATGGAGTTTGATCTTGGCGCTTCCCCCGACCGGCACGACTGACCAGACCTTTCTGCGTGAGGTCGACGAGGAATATCGCCGCGAACAGGCCGCGCAGATCTTTCGCCGTTATGGCAAGCTGATCATTGGGGCGGTCGTCCTCGCTTTGGTGGCGCTGGCAGGCTTCCTGTACTGGCAGCATCACAAGCAGAACGTCGCCGGCACGCAGGGCGAGCAATATGATGCCGCGCTTCGGCTGGCCGAAAGCGGCGCCGCCGACAAGGCGCTGCCTGAGCTGAGCAAGATCGCTGCGGACAATGACAGTGGCTATGCGGCGATGGCCGTGATCGCGCAGGGCAGCCTGCTGCTCCAGAAGAACGACGCCAAGGGTGCGGCGGCCAAGTTCGCGCAAGTGGCGGGCGAAGACGATTATCCCAAGCCGTTCCGTGACCTGGCGCTGATCCGCCAGACCAGCGTCGAGTTCGACACGCTGAAGCCGGAAGTGGTGATCCAGCGCCTCAAGCCGCTGACCGATCCCAACTCGCCCTGGCTCGGCACCGCGGGCGAGATGGTCGCGACGGCCTATCTCAAGGCGGGCAAGCGCGCCGAGGCCGGCAAGCTGTATGGCCAGATCGCCCAAGCGGGTGACAAGGTGCCGGACTCGCTTCGTCAACGCGCGGTTCAGCTGGCCGGTGTACTGGGCGTAGACGCCATCGATCAGTCGAAGGAAACCAAGACTCAATGAATACCAAGTTGAGGGTGGGCACCGCCCTCGCGGCGCTTGCGCTGGTCAGCGGCTGCGGCGTCCTGAAGGGTTCGTCCAAGAAGACTCCCGTGCTCGGTGAGCGCGTGCCGATCCTGATGGCGGAAAACGACATCACGGCGGACGCATCGCTGGCGGGTGTCGACGTGCTGTTGCCCGAAGCCGCGGCGAATGACGCTTGGACGCAGCCCGGTGGCAACGCCGCCAAGGCGATGGGCCATCTGGCCGTGGGCGAAAGCCTGTCGCGCGCCTGGAGCAAGAACGTTGCCAAGCCCAGCAACCGCGAGCGGCTGGCCGCATCGCCGGTAGTCGCGGGCAACACGCTGTTCGTGATGGATACCGACGGCGTCGTGCATGCCATGGCCTCCGATACCGGTACGGAGCGCTGGCGCGCCGCAACCTCCAGCGACGACAGCAACAAGCCGGCACGCTTTGGCGGCGGCGTGAGCGTGGAGGGCGAGCGCGTGTTCGCCACCAACGGTCTCGGCGACGTGGTGGCGCTGAACACCGCGGACGGCAAGGAGATCTGGCGCAAGCGTCCCGGCGGCCCGCTGCGCGGTGCACCGACGCTGGCGAGCGGCAACGTGTATGTCGTGACGCAGGACAACCAGCTGTTCGCCCTGACGCAGGAAGCCGGCGACGTATCCTGGACCGGTTCGGCCAGCATCGAATCGCAGGGCGTGTTCGGCGTGGCCGCCCCGGCGTCGGCGCAGGGCACCGTGGTCGCGGGCTTCTCCTCGGGCGAGCTTAACGCCTATCGCTATGAGAATGGCCGCTCGCTCTGGGCCGAAGTGCTCTCGCGCACCAGCATCTCGACCTCGGTCTCGACGCTGTCCGACATCGACGCCGCACCGGTGATCGACCAGGGCCGCGTTTATGCCGTGGGGCAGGGCGGTCGCATGATCTCGATCGATCTCGCCAGCGGCAACCGCATGTGGGAACAGAACATCGCCGGCATCTCGACCCCCTGGGTCGCAGGCGAGTGGGTGTTCGTGGTGACCGACAGCGCCCGGCTGATCTGCCTGTCGCGCGGCAGCGGCAAGATCCGGTGGATCGCCGACATGGGCCAGTACCGCAACGCCAAGAAGTCCAAGGGCCTGATCACCTGGGTTGGTCCGGTTCTGGCCGGCGGCAAGCTGGTGCTCGGCAATTCGGACGGCAAGCTGGTCTTCGCCTCGCCCAAGGACGGCAGTGTGCTGTCGACCATGGACGTGAAGGCGCCGGTGACGCTGACTCCGGTCGTGGCGAACAATACGCTGTACGTGCTGGACGGCAAAGGCACGCTCTCCGCGTACCGTTGAGCTACGCCTCCCCGCGTTTAGGGGAGGATCAGGATGTGGGTTGCAGTAGCGGGTGGAGCCGGGCGCTCTGCCCGCTACTTTATTGATCCGCTGCTTCAGTCTATCAGGCGCGCAGACGCGCACACCCACCCCCAAGCCCTTTCCTGTACGCAGGAGGGCAGCGAGTTGATTTCATGTCTCTTCCCACTGTCGCCATCATCGGGCGTCCCAATGTCGGCAAGTCGACGCTGTTCAACCGCCTGGTCGGCAAGCGGCTGGCGCTGGTCGACGACCAGCCCGGCGTGACCCGTGACCGGCGCGAGGGCGACGCGACTCTGCTCGGGATGGATTTCCGCGTGATCGACACCGCGGGCTATGAGGATGAGGATGTCGCGACGCTGCCCGGCCGCATGCGCGCCCAGACCGAGGCTGCGGTGCAGGACGCCGATGTCGCGCTGTTCGTCATCGACTCCCGTGCCGGCGTCACGCCGCTGGACGAAGAGATTGCCCGCTGGCTGCGCAGCACCGACCGCCCGATCGTCGTGATGGCGAACAAGGCCGAGGGCCGTGCAGGCGATGCCGGCGTGTATGAGGCCATGGCGCTTGGGTTGGGCGATCCGATCCCGTTTTCCGCCGAACATGGGGAAGGCGTAGTCGACTTGTTCGAGGCGCTGCGTCCGTATCTGGAGCGCGAGGAAGCGGAAGAGCCCGAGGAGGATTCGGACTCTCCCGACGCGATCCTGAAGCTGGCGATCGTCGGCCGGCCGAATGCGGGTAAGTCCACCCTGATCAACCGCCTGCTGGGGCAGGACCGGCTCATCACCGGTCCGGAGGCGGGAATCACCCGCGACTCCATTGCGGTTGATTGGGAATGGACCGACTTCGAAGAGCGTCAGCGCCCGGTGCGGCTGATCGACACCGCCGGCATGCGCAAAAAAGCACGCGTCGAGGAGAAGCTGGAAAAGCTCTCGGTCATGGACACGCTGCGCGCGATCGACTTTGCCGAAGTGGTGGTGCTGCTGCTCGATGCGACGCGCGGGCTGGAGGTCCAGGACCTCAAGATCGCCGACCGCGTGCTCCAGGAAGGCCGCGCGCTGATCATCGTGCTCAACAAATGGGACGTGGCGGAGAACGCCTCCAGCCTGTTCAACGGGGTCAAGGGCGCGCTGGACGAGGGCCTCGCGCAGGTAAAGGGCGTGCCGCTGCTCACCGTGTCGGCAGTGACGGGTAAGGGGCTCGATACGATGATGAAGGTCGCGTTCGAAACGCGGGACGCCTGGTCGCGGCGCGTGTCCACGGGCCAGCTCAACCGCTGGTTCGAGCGCGCGATCGAAGCCAATCCGCCACCCGCGCCCGGCGGCAAGCGGATCAAGCCGCGCTACGTCACGCAGAACAAGACCCGGCCCCCCAGCTTCGTGCTGTTCGGCACCCGCGTCGACCTGTTGCCGACCAGCTATCAGCGCTACCTGATCAACGGCCTGCGCAAGGAATTCGATTTCGGCGCCGTACCCGTGCGGCTCACGCTGCGCGCCCCCAAGAACCCGTTCGATCAGGACCGCGCGCGCGACCGCGGCAAGGAGTGAATCTGAACGGCATCAACCGCCTGTTTACCGGCTTCCCCTAAATAGGTTCCCATCGCGAGGGGGACGACGGGGTAGTGAGTGGCATGGGCAACGATCCGCTGGTGAACTGGGGCGCGTTCGCGCAGGCACGCGCGGAACTCGGCGTCAATTTCGTGCGCATCCTCGGCTATTTTCGCGAGGATGGCGTAAAATCGGTTTCGCAGATCGAAGAAGCGATGCGTGCGCAGAATGCGGCGGCGCTGGTGATCCCGGCGCATACCCTCAAGGGCGAGGCGCGCCAGTTCGGCGCCGATCCGCTGGGCGACTTGGCCGAGACGATCGAGACGATCGCGCGCGACTGTGTCGAGCTGCACGAGACGCCCACCGAGGCGCTGGAGCATGTGGTGCGGCTGCGTCCCTTGTTTGAGGCGACACTGGCGCTGCTGGAGCGCGACGCCAATCCGCTGGCGGTGCGCCGCCCGGCGGCAGGCTTCGGGCGCCGGCCGCTGGCGGGCTGAACCACGTCAGCCGTTGGGGAAGGCGGCGCGAAGCGCGTCATATTCCTTGCGGCTGATCTCCAGCATCGAGCCATGCCGCGTGCCCGCCGGCACCTCATAGCGGTTCCATTCGGCAACGCCGCTATTGCCCGACACCTGATACCAGGGCCCCTGCAGCGTCGGCGCCATCGACAGTCCGTAGCTCGTGCCGGCATATTGCTCGTAATAGAGCAGCCAGTCCTGCGCGTTGGGCGCGCGGATCAGTGTCGGCGCTTCCCGGAAGTTGGGGCTCAGCGGCGCGCCGGGCAGGGGATACGGGCCGAGCAATCGTGATGCACAGCTGATCCGGATCGTCTTGCCCGTCGTCCACTCGTACGACGGATAGCGTTCGTCCTTGATGACCGCACAATAGCCGCCGCGGGGATCGGGCTGGATGACGGTGTCGATGGTCGCCATGTCCCAGCTGAACAGTCGCCGCGGCTTGGCGGCAAAGGTCTTCAGGTCCTTGGACAGGACGTACAGCGTGCGCTGGCTGGCCCAATAACGCTCCGGATCCTCGCGATTGCCGTCCTCGTTGGGCGTGTGCCAGCTGAGCAGGAACTGCCCTGAAGGCTTATCGAAATAGAGCTTGGGCGCGCCGATCCGCGCCAGTGTGTGCGGGTGGCCGGGGATGTTGCTCAAGTCAGGTTGGTAGGTGCCGAACGGCGTCCAACGGATCAGGTCGTCCGAGACCCAGAAGCGGATCAACGGGTCTTCGTCGCTCTTGTTGCCGACTAGATAATAGCGGCCATCGCCGCCCTGCGCGATCGAGGCATGGCCGTGATAATCCTGCGACACCGGCTTACCGCCATTGATGCGGGTCCAATGCAGCCCGTCCAGGCTGACCGAGTAATACAGGACGCCGTAGCGCTCCTTGGTCATGTGGGCGAAGAGATAGGCCTTGGCCGGATCGACATAGGGAGTCGCCGGCCCCCCGGGCGCGACCTGCGCCATGGCCGGCGCAAGGGCGCTGGCCGCCATGGCGATCGCCGGCATCACCCAGCGTCTGAATCTGCGGCTTGGCATGGTCCTCTCCCGTTCTTTTCCGGGAGGTATAGCGGCGGCAGGGGACGGGTTGTCCAGCCTTGCCGCCGCGAAGGATTATTCCGGCGGTCGCCGGGGTAATCGCGTGGATCAGCTATGCGGCTCTTCAGCGCGGCTGTTGAGCTGGATATAGTTTTCGATACCCATGCGGGCGATCATGTCGAACTGGCGCTCCAGCGTGTCGATATGCTCTTCCTCGCTATCGAGGATGCGGCGGAACAGGTCGCGGCTGACATAGTCGCGAACGTTTTCGCTGTGCTGGATGGCGTCGCGCAGCACCGCCACCGCTTCCACTTCAACGGCGAGATCCGCGCGCAGGATCTCTTCCACCGTCTCACCGATGCGCAGGCGGCCGAGCATCTGGAAGTTGGGCAGGCCATCCAGGAACAGAATGCGCTCCGCCAGCCAGTCGGCGTGCTTCATCTCGTCGATGGATTCGTGGCGCTCCAGCTCGGCGAGCTTCTTGACGCCCCAATTGTCGAGCAGGCGATAGTGCAGCCAATATTGGTTGATCGCCGTGAGCTCGTTCTTGAGCACCTCGTTAAGATATTCGACGACCTTCGCGTCACCCTTCATCGCACTGCCTTTTGCTGGAAACCACCTAAGGCTTTACAGGCAAATTAGGTGTGCGAGAACCGCAGAAATCTGCGATTTTCGCAGTTGCGAACGCTACGCAGCCGCGCGTTCTTCGCGGATGATCTCGCGGGCAAAGGGGACGCACTGGCCGCATTTGGAGCCCAGGCCGAGCGATTTATAGGCCTGGCAGGCACTCGTCACGCCGCCACGCGCGGCCTGACGCACATCATGTTCCCGGATAGCATTGCAAACGCAAACGACCATCGAAAGCCTCACTCTTGTTGAGCGTGCTCTAGGCCTACTGCGACTGATTCGCAAGCCTAATGCGAAGCACTCGCAGTTATACGGAGGCGGTTCGTCGCATCGGCTGAAGGTTGCGGCCGACAAGGCTACGCCACAGCCATTCGAACGGGCCGAATCGGAAATGGTCGAGGCACGGCTTTGACCAGAGCAGGATGACTGCCCACACCCCCACCACAATCGGGTAGAGCTGCCAGCGCGAAAGCTGCCCGAACCAGCCCAGGCCATAGCCATAGAAGATCGTCGTGCAGATCAGGCTGGTGAGCAGATAGTTGGTGAACGCCATCCGCCCTGCCGCTGCCAGTCGCACCGTCAATCTACCGCCCGATCGTGCGGCCAGTTGTAGCAGGCAGATCCAGCCGACGATCATCAGCAGCCGCAGCGGCGCGCTAAGGGCAAGGCTGGCGACCGCCACCGGCAGCAACGCAAACCCCGTCACGATCAGCCACCCGGCAAGCGCACCATAAGCGGGCAGGGCAACGCTCCAGCACCGCACCAGCCACACTCGATACCGGTGCCGCGGCCAGGCGCCGGTCAGCAGCCCGCTGCGAAACGCGGCCATGCCGAGCAGCATGTACGCCAGTGTCTCAGGCCCAAAGAAGAACAGCATCGCGAACGGCATCGTCGCGTTCTCGGCGAAACGCGCGCGGAGGATGTCGGCATAGCCGGCGCGATACTGCGCAAGCTCTTGGGCGATCGCCTGGGGCGATGGCGTACCGAAGGTGTCGTTGAAGCTCTGGAGCTGGCGGGCATGCGCCTGCACCTCCGCCGCAGCCGCACCGGCCTGCTGCACCGTCCACACCTGAAGCGGCACAAGCGCGAACATTGCCGTGGCGGCAACGGCGAGCAGCAGGCCGAGCACGATCAACCGCTCGGTCGGCAAGCGGCGCAGTGGATACGCGATCATCCCCACCAGCCCATAGTGCGCCAGGATGTCACCGTCCCAGACCAGCCAGAGATGCGCGAGGCCAAACACCAGCAGCCACCCCATGCGTGCATAATGCACCCGCGCCGGATCGCGCCCACCCGCTTCCGCCCGCTCGATGACCAGCAGCATCGAGGCGCCGAACAGAAAGGAGAACAGGCCCCGCATCTTGCCGTCGAACAGGACGAAGTTGACCGCCCAGGCGAGCAGGTCCGCCCCATGCCAGCCGCCATAGGTGCGCGGGTTCTCATATGCCGCGCCCGGCATGGCGAAGCCGACGATGTTGAGCAGCAGGATGCCGAGCACCGCCACGCCGCGGATGATGTCGAGCGAATCCAGCCGGATGGAAGCGGGAGAGGCGGGGGGCGGCGCGGTCATGCCCCTCCGGGCTACAGCCAGCTGGTGATCTGCTCCAGCGACTTCTTGTCCAACGCGCGCTTGGGAATGACGGCATCGGCGGCGGCATGGCCAGCGACGATCATCATCAGCGGCTTTTCCTGTGCGGGCCGCCCGCACACCCGGTTGAGGAAGCGCATCGGGTTGGGGGTGTGCACCAGCGTGGCAATGCCGGCCTGGTGGAGCGTCGCCAGCAGCAGCCCACAGGCGATACCGACGCTCTCGGTCACATAGTAATTCTGCTCTTCATCGCCCTCGCCACGACCGCCCCAACGCTGGGCGAAGGCGATGATGATCCAGGGCGCAGTTTCCAGATATGGCTTGTCCGGCCCGGTGCCGAGCGGCCACAGCGCGTCGAGCCATTGTCGCCCCGCGCGCCCTTCGTAAAAGCGCCGCTCCTCTTCCTCGGCGGAAACCCTGATGGTGCTCTTGGCCTCGGGCGAGGACACGACAACGAAATGCCAGGGTTGCCGGTTCGCGCCATTGGGTGCCGAGCCCGCGGCCCGTAGTGCCGCCTCGATAATCTCGCGGGGAACGGGGGTGCTGGCGAAAGCGCGGCAGCTATGCCGAGTGCGCATCGAATCGCTGAAACGCACTGCCTGCGCGACACGCTCGGAGTCGCTCAACTCGGCATAGGGTCGCCAAGGGAGCGTCGCCTGTTCTTCCATCCCATTCCCTGCACACGCTTCGTCGACGCATCGGTACTGGAGCGGGAGATACGTACGTCATCTCGCGATCAACTTCAGTCCTGACCAATTGTCTCCCAGACTGCAAGAGTCAGCAAGTACGAGGTGCAACGGAGCGGCCAGGTCACCAATTCTTTGGGTTTGCAGTTCCCCGTCGCCAGGATGGACGACCCAGAGGAAGCCATTGGTCGCCAGCAGCGGCGCCGCGGCGGCAAGTTCGCGTTCCAGCGTCCGGTCATCCGCGACGCACAATATCGCGCACTGCATGCCGTCCGTTGCGGTGGCCTGTTCCTCAACTCCGAGCGCGTCGGAATCGAGTCGTGCGCGCAGTCCATCGGGCAGGTTGTGGAACCAGCAGCGGATGCCGGGCTTCAGCCCCAATTGCTTTGCGAGTGCGTGGTCTGCGGCCATGAAGCGTCTCCCTCTCGTTCGCAGCCTAACGCGCGAACAAGAGGGAGGAACCCCTCATGTTCGTTACGCCAATGCGGCGTCTTCCCCCATCAGCGTCGGGAAGAAGCCCTCATGCGCGTCGCGAAGGTCCGCGATGGAAACGCAGTAGTCACCCTCTTCCAACTCAAAGATGAGCCGGTTGGCGATGGTGCGCCCGATCGGATCGGCGACCAGGCCCGCTTTGTCCGCAGCGACCAGGAAGTCGGCCAGCGCCTCGTCCTTCACGGTGACGACATACAGGCCTTGATCCTCGCCGAACAGCGAGCCGGCGATGCCGAAGGGCTGGGGCTGGTCGATGATCACGCCGATGTTGGAGGCGAGCGCCATTTCGGCGAGCGTGACCGCAAGCCCGCCGTCCGAAACGTCGTGGCAGGCGGTGATGCAGCCGGTGCCGATCGCCGAGCGGACGAACGCGCCCAGGCGGCGCTCCATCATCAGGTCGACTTCAGGCGCCGGGCCTTCCTGGCGGCCATGGATCTCGCGCAGCCAGATCGACTGGCCGAGATGGCCGGCGCGCTCGCCGAGCGCGATGACGATGTCGCCGGTGCCCTTGAAGCCGATCGTGCAATTCTTCTGCCAATCCTTGAGCAGGCCGACGCCGCCGATCGCGGGAGTGGGAAGGATGGCGGAGCCGCCGCCGGTCGCCTTGCTCTCGTTGTAGAGCGAGACGTTGCCCGACACGATCGGGAAGTCGAGCGTGCGGCACGCTTCCGACATACCCTCCAGGCAGCCGACGATCTGGCCCATGATCTCGGGCCGCTGCGGATTGGCGAAGTTGAGGCAGTTGGTCACCGCCAGCGGGGTGGCGCCCACCGCCGACAGGTTGCGATACGCCTCCGCAATCGCCTGCTTACCGCCCTCGACCGGGTCGGCGAAGCAATAGCGCGGGGTGCAGTCGGTGGTCATCGCCAGCGCCTTCTGCGTGCCGTGAACGCGGACCACCGCGGAGTCGCCGCCCGGGCGCTGCACGGTATCGGCGCCGACCATGTGGTCATACTGCTCCCAGATCCAACGCCGGCTGGCGATGTCGGGCGAGCCCATTAGCTTGAGCAGGTCGGCGGCAGGATCGACGCTCTCCGGCACATCGGTCAGCTCGGCCGGCTTGGGCGTGGGCACATGCGGACGGTCGTAGAGCGGCGCTTCGTCGGCGAGCGGGGCGAGGGGGATGTCGGCGACGGTGTCGCCCTTCCACTTCAGCACCATGCGGCCAGTGTCGGTGACATGGCCGATCACCG
Source organism: Sphingomonas sp. IC-56 (assembly GCF_021043375.1). Lineage (GTDB taxonomy): Bacteria > Pseudomonadota > Alphaproteobacteria > Sphingomonadales > Sphingomonadaceae > Sphingomonas. Next base: position 226,323 of record NZ_JAJNDV010000001.1, on the reverse strand, counting down.
CGAAGTCGAGCTCCCACTTGCGGAAGATCGCCTCAGCAAAGTCCTCGCGGCCGGGCTTGAGCACCATGAGCATACGCTCCTGGCTCTCCGAGAGCATCATCTCGTACGGCGTCATGCCCTCTTCACGCTGGGGCACATCGTCCATCACCAGCTCGATGCCGACGCCGCCCTTCGACGCCATCTCGACCGAGGAGGAGGTAAGGCCGGCCGCGCCCATGTCCTGGATCGCGACGATCGCGTCGGAGGCCATCAGTTCCAGGCACGCCTCGATCAGCAGCTTTTCGGTGAAGGGATCGCCGACCTGCACGGTGGGGCGCTTCTCTTCCGAGTCCTCGCCGAAATCGGCCGAGGCCATGGTCGCGCCGTGGATGCCGTCGCGGCCGGTCTTCGATCCGACATAGACGATCGGATTGCCGATGCCCGAGGCGGCCGAATAGAAGATCTTGTCCTGGTCGGCAACGCCCACGGTCATCGCGTTGACCAGAATGTTGCCATCATAGGCCGGGTGAAAGTTCACTTCGCCGCCCACCGTCGGCACGCCCACGCAGTTGCCATAGCCGCCAATGCCATGGACGACGCCGGCGATCAGGTGGCGCATCTTGGGATGGTCAGGCCGGCCGAAGCGCAGCGCGTTCATGTTGGCAATCGGCCGCGCGCCCATGGTGAACACGTCGCGCAGGATGCCGCCGACGCCCGTCGCTGCGCCCTGGTACGGTTCGATGTAGGACGGGTGGTTGTGGCTCTCCATCTTGAAGATGGCGGCCTGGCCGTCGCCGATGTCGATCACGCCGGCATTCTCGCCGGGACCGCAAATGACCTGCGGACCGGTGGTCGGCAGCTTCTTCAGGTGGATGCGGCTCGACTTGTAGCTGCAATGCTCGGACCACATCACCGAGAAGATGCCAAGCTCGGTCAGGTTGGGCTCGCGGCCCATCGCCTTCAGGACGCGCTCATATTCCTCAGGGGACAGGCCGTGCTCGGCGACGATCTCGGGGGTGATCTGAGTCATGGCTGGAGCCCATAGCGAGGGCTTTTGACGGCGTCACCTGTTCGCGTGCGACCAAATCCAAACCCTCCCTGAAAGGGAGGGGCGAGGGGTGGGTGTAGAAAAGGCCGGGGTCGATCCCCCGGCCTTTTCTCTTGTGGCAGGTAGGGCTCGCTGCGCTCGCACCCACCCCCGACCCCTCCCTTGCAGGGAGGGGAGTGTGTTGCCTTTAGTCCAGCAGATCAAACCGATCCGCGTTCATCACCTTTACCCACGCGGCCACGAAGTCGCGGACGAACTTCTGCCCGGCATCATCGCAGGCATAGACCTCGGCGATCGCGCGAAGCTGGCTGTTGGACCCGAACACCAGATCGGTGCGCGACGCGGTGCCGACCTGTTCGCCCGTGTGGCGGTCGGTGCCGACGAACTCCTGGTCGCTTTCTTCCGACACCTGCTTCCAGGCGGTGGCCATCTGGAGCAGGTTGATGAAGAAGTCGTTGGTCAGCGTGCCCGGGCGGGTGGTCAGCACGCCGTGCTTCTCGGCCTTGGGGTGATTGGCGCCCAGCACGCGCAGTCCGCCGACCAGCACCGTCATCTCCGGAGCCGAAAGACCCAGCAACTGCGCGCGGTCGACCAGCAACTCCTCGGTCGGAACGGTGAACCGCGTCGACAGATAGTTGCGGAAGCCGTCGACCTTGGGCTCGAGCACCGCAAAGCTCTCTATGTCGGTCTGCTCCTGGCTCGCATCGGTACGGCCAGGGGTGAAGGGCACCTCGATGGCATGGCCAGCCGCAAGTGCCGCCTTTTCGATGCCCACCGAGCCGCCGAGCACGATCAGATCGGCGATCGAAACCTTGCGTCCCTGCGCGTTGCTGCTGTCGAACTCGGCCTTAATGCCTTCATAGACCTGGAGGACACGGGCGAGTTCCTCGGGACGGTTGACCTCCCAATCCTTTTGCGGCGCCAGGCGGATGCGCGCGCCGTTGGCGCCGCCGCGACGATCCGACCCGCGATAGGTGGAGGCCGATGCCCAGGCGGTGGTGACCAGCTCCGCAACTGTAAGGTCGGACTTGCCAATTAGCAGGCGCAGGCCCGCGGCGTCGTTCGGAGTGATCGCATCGCGTGCGGGGGCGGGGACCGGGTCCTGCCAGAGCAGGTCCTCCTGCGGGACTTCGGGGCCGATGTACCGGCTCTTGGGTCCCATGTCGCGGTGCGTCAGCTTGAACCAGGCGCGGGCAAAGGCATCGGCGAAATAGGCCGGATCGGCGCGGAACTTCTCCAGGATGGCGCGGTAATTCGCGTCGTCCTTGAACGCCTTGTCCGCGGTCGTCATCATCGTCGGGACCTTCTTGCCCGGCGTATGCGCCGCCGGCGCCTGGGTCTCTTCGGGATTGCCGACCGGCTGCCACTGATGGGCACCCGCCGGGCTCTTCACCAGCTCGTACTCATGGTCGAGCAGGTTGTCGAAATAGGTCATGTCCCATTCGGTAGGGGTGGGGGTCCATGCCCCCTCGATCCCGCTGGTGATGGTGTGGTCACCCATGCCGCTTTCATGGCTCGACGCCCAGCCCAGGCCCATCTGCGCGATGTCCGCAGCTTCAGGCTCGCGCCCGAGTTTGGACGGATCGCCCGCACCATGCGCCTTGCCGAAGGTGTGGCCACCGGCGGTTAGCGCCGCGGTCTCCTCGTCGTTCATGCCCATGCGCTTGAACGTCTCGCGCAGGTCACGCGCCGACCCCTTGGTGTCAGGCTTGCCGCCCGGGCCCTCGGGATTCACGTAGATCAGGCCGTGCTGGATCGCGGCAAGCGGGTTCTCAAGCGTGAGGCCCGCTTCCTCGTCGATGCGGGTCTGGCCGAGCCATTCCTCTTCGGTGCCCCAATAGATGTCGCGTGCGGGCTCGAACACGTCCTCGCGGCCGCCGGAGAAGCCGAAGGTCGGCCCGCCCATTGACTCGATCGCCACATTGCCGGTCAGGATGAAGAGGTCCGCCCAGCTGAGCCGCGCGCCGTACTTCTGCTTCACCGGCCAGAGCAGGCGGCGGGCCTTGTCGAGATTGCCGTTGTCGGGCCAGCTGTTGAGCGGCGCGAAGCGCTGACCGCCCGAGGAGGAACCGCCCCGACCGTCGCCGGTGCGATAGGTACCAGCGGAGTGCCACGCCATGCGGATGAAGAACGGGCCGTAATGCCCGTAATCGGCCGGCCACCAGGGCTGGCTGTCGGTCATCAGCGCCTTGAGGTCTTCCTTCACCGCCCAGTAATCGAGCTTCTTGAATTCCTCGCGATAGTTGAACTCGGGGCCATAAGGATTGGGCGACACCCCGTTCTGGGTAAGGATTTCCAGGCTGAGCTGTTCGGGCCACCAATCACGCGGCGTCTGGCCGAGCAGGCGGCGAAGCGCCTCGGGCTGTTTATTGGGATCGTTGATCGGGCTGTTCTCGGTGACGGCGTCCATGGGGAGGCTCCTCTCTCGCTCAAGTACGAACAGGCTAAGCGCACAACGCGTCAGTGGAAAACGATCTCCGTTGGTCAGACAGATTGACGCGGTCGATCACTCTCGCCGGCGCGAGAAGAGCCAGCGCCAGAAGCGCGCCTCTGCAAGCATCATACGGGCAAGGATCGGGGGCACGCCCCTGTCGGTGAGCGCTTGAGGGGTGGGATCTTTGGAGAAGGCGACTCGCAGCATGGCGATGATCGCACCGGTTTCCAGTAGGAGAAGCCCGGCAATGCCGACGCCCCGAAGCCACGCCCAGTCACGGAGCAGTATTTGCGCCGGGTCCGGCACCATATGACCAGCGACCCAGATGCCCGCGCAGGTCAGCGCCAGAACCCGGATCGCCACCGCCTTTGCCGGCCGGCTCTTGCGGTAGCAAAGCACATAAAGCGCCGGGACGAACAGGCACCAGTCGAACAAGGCGACTGCCTCACCAAGCTGAGGCCGTGCCTGCCAGTCATGCGCGGATTGAAAGTTGAGCGACGCCGCGAGCCAGAGCGGGATGAGCGCATAGAACCAGTGTTGCCGTAGCCGAGCCGTCACCTGCACCATGCCCCTGCTCCTGCTCCTGTTTAGCGGTTGCCCCCAATGAAATCGCCCAGGCCGCCGAGCACCGACCCTTCGCCGCGGTTACCGCCGCCCATCGCGCCCGAGGCTGCGAACATCCGGCCCGCCAAACGGGAGAAGGGCAGGGACTGGATCCACACCTTGCCCGGGCCGGTGAGCCGCGCGAAGAACACGCCCTCGCCGCCAAAGACCATGCTCTTCACCCCGCCCGCGGCGATCAGGTCGAAGTCGACGCTGGGCGTGAACGCCGCGATGCAGCCGGTGTCGACATGGAGTTCCTCCCCAGCCTCTAGCACACGCTCTACTACAGTGCCGCCCATCTGGACGAACACCCAGCCATCGCCCTCCAGCCGCTGCATGACGAAGCCTTCGCCGCCGAACAGGCCGGTCATGATCCGGCGCTGGAAGTGGATGCCGATCGACACGCCCTTGGCGGCGGCCAGGAAGCTGTCCTTCTGGCAGATCAACGCCCCACCCAGCGTATCCAGCTTGATCGGCAGGATCGCGCCCGGCGTGGGCGAGGCAAATGCCACGCGTGCCTTGCCGCGCCCTTCATGCGTAAAGACGGTGGTGAACAGGCTCTCGCCGGTGACCAGCCTTTTCCCGGCGCCCAGCAGCTTGCCCATGAAGCCGCCGCCCTGGCCGCCGCTGCCGTCGCCGAACACGGTGGCCATGGTCACCGGCGCGTCTTTCCACACCATGGCCCCGGCTTCCGCCACGGCGCTCTCGCCCGGATCTAGTTCGATCTCGACGAACTGAAGCTCCTGTCCCTTGATCTCGAAATCGATATCGTCGGCCAGACCGGTGTTGCGATGATGCTGCCAGGGACTCGGGGGCATTCAGAGGCTCCTTGTTGGTGCCCCTTCTTACCTCGGCTTGCGCAGGCGACGAAAGAGGCCGCCGCTCGCCACCGGCTCGAACAGGTCGTCCGGGTTTTCAGGGTCGAGCGCCTCGTTCTCCGCAAGCCAGCCGGAAACGGCGGTGAGGTCGGGCGTCTCGTACGGGCGCAGCGTGCGCCCCGGGCGGGTTCGCAGTGCCTCGATCGCTGCGACCAGCGACCCCCTGGCCTCTATCGTCGCGGCGACTTCCTCCGGCGTGGTGCCGAGATGCTCGGCGAGCAGACCGTCGCGGATACCCTGAATGCTCGTTCGCATGTCCGCATCGCGGGCCTCGACCGTCACATCGCATTCGGTATCCAGGCGGAGCGAGCGGTTGTTGAAGTTGGATGAGCCGATGCGGAGCACCTGATCATCGACCACCAGCACCTTGGCATGAACGTAGATGGACTGCCCGGCCGCGGTGAAGGGATGATAGAGCCTGAAGCGGCCGTGGCGATCACGCTGGCGCAGTGCCTCGAACAGCCGCGCGCGCGCCGTGTCCATGGCGAGTTGTTCGAGCCAGCCGTCCGCCTTTTCCGGATTGACGATGACGATCTCCGGGCCGTCCGGCTCGTCCAGTCGGCGGGCGATCGCCTCGGCGATGCGGCGGGAGGCGAAATACTGGCTCTCGGCGTAGATCGTGCGCCGCGCGCTGGCAATCAGCGCAAGGTAGAGGCGCTCGATCTCGTGGACGGGCGTCTCTCCGTCCATTTCGGGTTGGGTACGCGAGATACCGGCCTGGATGTTCTCGAAATGCGGAGTGAGCCGTTCGGGCCAGCACAGATCGGTCTTGGGCGGCTCGGGGATCTCAGGCCCTCCGGAGAGCGACCAGCGGGTGCGGGCGAGTTCGCCCAAAGCCTTGGCGATCGGTCCCTGGAGCGCAGTGGTCGCGTCGTGCCAGGGCCCATGCTGCCGCCATTCCGGATTGGCCCGTCGCGGATCGTCGTCGCGATGCTCGCGCGTGTCCCAGCGGCCAATGGTCATGTCGATGCCGCCGCAAAAGGCGAGGCAATCGTCGATCACCACGATCTTCTGGTGATGCGAAGCGCCTGGTGGATGGTGGCCGTCCAGCCGCGGATGTATGCGCGGGTGCAGCATCCAGCGCGCAATGGTCGCTACGGTCTTTGGCCGCAGGAGGGACTTTAGCGCACCCATGTCCCATCGCAGCAGGTAGATGTTCAGCGACGGTGTCCGCCTGGCGAGCCAAGTGAGGAACGGGCCGACCTGCTCTGGCGCATCGGGCGCCTCTTCGCATGCCTGGGCTAGCCGGATACGCGCATCGAAGTCCCAGCCGATCAGCAATATCTGGTGCTTGGCCTCGAGCATCGCGTCGCGGACGGCACGGAAATAATCCTCCGCATCCACGATCACCGACACGCGAGTCGCCTGTTCGATCCGCCAGGCGGTATCGCCAGGCCGTGCGATCGCCTCGGGCTGACTCACCGCAGCGCGATCACAGGATTTCGCGCACCTTTTCAGGAGGCCGGCCGAGACGCACGCCCTTTTCGGTTTCCACCAGCGGCCGCTCGATGAGCATCGGATCGACGGTCATCGCGTCCAGGATGGTGTCGGCGCCTGCATTCTTCAGCGGCCGTGCAGCATCCTCCGCCACGCGCAAGCCAGCCCGGGGCGTCATGCCCGCGCGGGCATAAAGCTCGGCCAGCTTGGCGCGGCTGGGCGGGGTCTTCAGATACTCGATGACCTCCACCTCGGCGCCGGCATCCTGGAGGATTCCCAGCGCCTCGCGCGACTTGGAGCATCGCGGATTGTGATAGATGCTGGCCTTCACGCGTCCTGCTTCGCCAGCCACTCTTCCAGCCACTTGATCGTGTAGTTGCCGGACTGGAAGTCCGGCTCGTCGAGCAGCGCCTGGTGGAGCGGGATGGTAGTCTTCACGCCTTCGATAACGAACTCCTCGAGGGCGCGGCGGAGGCGGCGGATACAGCCTTCGCGAGTGCGGCCGAAGACGATCAGCTTCGCGATCATCGAGTCGTAATAGGGGGGGATTTTATAGCCGGCATAAATGCCGCTATCGACGCGCACGTGCATGCCGCCCGGCGCGTGGAACGCAGTGATTTTGCCAGGTGAGGGCGCGAAGGTCTTCGGGTCCTCGGCGTTGATGCGGCACTCGATCGCGTGGCCGCGAAACTCGATTTCATCCTGCGTGACGGAGAGCGAGTGGCCCTCGGCGACGCGGATCTGTTCGCGGACCAGGTCCATGCCCGTGATCATCTCGGTCACCGGATGCTCGACCTGAAGCCGCGTGTTCATCTCGATGAAATAGAACTCGCCGTCTTCCCACAGGAACTCGATCGTGCCCGCGCCGCGATAACCCATGTCGGCCATCGCCTTGGCGACGATCGCGCCCATACGTTCGCGATCTTCCGGCGTGATGACCGGCGACAGCGCTTCCTCAAGCACCTTCTGGTGACGGCGCTGAAGCGAGCAGTCGCGCTCACCCAGGTGGATCGCGTTGCCGTTGCCGTCGCCAAACACCTGAAATTCGATGTGCCGCGGGTTGCCGAGATATTTTTCGAGATAGACCGTGGCATCGCCGAACGCGGCTTTCGCCTCGCTGCCCGCCTGGAGCATCTGGGTCTCAAGCTCGGCAGGATCGTGCACGACCTTCATGCCGCGCCCGCCGCCGCCCGAAGCCGCCTTGATGATCACCGGATAGCCGGCCCGTTCGGCAATGGCCTTGGCTTCCGCAATGTCGCTGATCGCGCCATCCGAACCGGGGACAAGCGGCAGGCCAAGTGCACCCGCGGTGCGCTTGGCTTCGATCTTGTCGCCCATGGTGCGGATATGCTCGGGCTTGGGCCCGACGAACCTGATCCCGTGCGCTTCGACGATCTCGGCGAACTGGGCGTTCTCGGACAGGAAGCCATAGCCCGGGTGGATCGCGTCGGCGCCCGAGATTTCGGCGGCCGAGATGATGTTCGGGATGTTGAGATAGCTCTCGCCCGCGGGGGGCGGCCCGATGCAAATTGCCTCATCCGCCAGCCGCACATGCATGGCGTCCGCATCGGCGGTGGAGTGCACCGCGACCGTCTTGATCCCCATTTCATGGCAGGCGCGATGGATGCGCAGCGCGATCTCGCCGCGATTGGCGATCAGCAGCTTCTTGATCTGCGGCATGCTTACTCGACGACCACGAGCGGCTGGTCGAACTCGACGGGCTGGCCGTTCTCGACCAGGATCGCGCGGACCGTGCCGGCGGCAGGCGCGTTGATGGTGTTCATCACCTTCATCGCCTCGATGATCAGCAGCGTGTCGCCGGCCGCGACCTTGTCGCCCACGCCGACAAACGCCTTCGCCTCAGGATTGGGCTTCAGATAGGCAGTGCCGACCATCGGCGACTTCACTGCGTTCTGCGTCGCAGCAGGGGCAGGCGCGCCGACTTCGCTCGGAGCGGCAGCAGGCGAGACTGGTGCCGGCATCGCCACGGGCGGCGCCATGTGCATCATCGCCGGTGCGGCCTGCACCTTGCGCGCGACGCGGACGCGGCGGGTGCCGTCCTCCACTTCGATTTCGGTGAGTTGCGTATCGTCGAGCACGGCAGCGAGTTGGCGTACCAGCTCGATATCTACCTGCATTGCCCCGCTGTTGTTGTTCTCGGCCACAGACGACCCTTCTGTACGAATTAAACCGCGCCCTCTGTCAGAGTCGCGCGGCGGCTTCAAGCGCGAGCATGTAGCTGAGCGCGCCAAAGCCGGCGATGGTTCCGCGCACGGCACGTCCGACAAGGCTGATGTGCCGGAAGTCCTCGCGCGCATGCGGATTGGAGAGGTGCACCTCGATCACTGGCGTTTTGATGCTCTTGATGGCGTCATGAAGTGCGACCGAAGTGTGGGTAAAGCCGCCGGCGTTGAGCAGAACAGCCCTGGCGCCGCGCGCCTGCGCTTCGTGCAACCAGTCGATCAGATGCCCCTCGTGGTTCGACTGGCGCAGGTCGATCTCAAGGTCCAGTTCGCGCGCCCGGTCCTCCAGCTGACCGGCAATGTCATCCAGCGTGTCATGGCCATAGATCTCCGGCTCGCGCAGCCCCAGCAGATTGAGGTTGGGACCATTGAGGACGTAGATCGTGTCGGCCAAGAACATGCCTTTCGGTTGCGGCGTCAGCGCGGGGGACCCTATATGACCCGGCGTCCCCGATCAAATTTCAAGGCTGGTTCATGCACACCGACGGTACCGTCTCCATCAGCGTCAATGGCGAGCACAAGCGGGTGACCGCCGGGCTTACGATCCTCAAGCTTGCCGAGGAGTTGGGGCTGGTGCCCGAAAAGATCGCCGTGGAGCGCAACCTGGAGGTTGTGCCGCGCTCGACCCTGGGTGAAGTGCTGGTCGAGGACGGCGACGAGCTGGAGATCGTGCATTTCGTCGGCGGTGGTGACCATGCCGGCGCGGTGACCGCGGACGACAGCTGGAGCGTGGCGGGCAAGACCTTCCGCTCGCGGCTGATCGTCGGCACCGGCAAGTACAAGGATTTCGCGCAGAACGCCGCGGCGGTGGAGGCTTCCGGCGCCGAGATCGTCACTGTGGCGGTGCGCCGCGTGAACGTCAGCGATCCCACTGCGCCGATGCTGACCGACTATATCGATCCCAAGAAGATCACCTACCTTCCCAACACCGCCGGCTGCTTCGACGCCGACAGCGCGATCCGCACGCTGCGACTGGCGCGTGAGGCTGGCGGCTGGGAACTGGTAAAGCTTGAAGTGCTCGGCGAGGCGCGCACGCTCTATCCGGACATGGTCGAAACACTGCGCGCGACCGAGATCCTGGCCAAGGAAGGCTTCAAGCCGATGGTCTATTGCGTCGACGATCCCATCGCCGCCAAGCGGCTGGAGGATGTCGGCGCGGTGGCGATCATGCCGCTGGGTGCGCCGATCGGGTCAGGGCTGGGCATCCAGAACCAAGTGACGATCCGCCTGATCGTTGAGGGTGCCAAGGTGCCGGTGCTGGTCGATGCGGGCGTCGGATCGGCATCGGACGCAGCGGTCGCGATGGAACTGGGTTGCGACGGCGTGCTGATGAACACTGCCATTGCGGAGGCCAAGGACCCGATCCTGATGGCGTCGGCGATGAAGGCCGCGGTCGAGGGGGGGCGGCTGTCTTACCGGGCCGGGCGCATGGCCAAGCGCCGCTATGCCGATCCGTCGAGCCCACTTGCCGGCCTGATCTGATGCGCGCGGCGGTGCTCGCCGGGCTGCTGGCGCTCGGAGGCTGTGGGCCTCCGGGGCAGAGCACCGCCAATCAGGCATCGCCCGGCCGCATCTCCGCCGAGCCTGTCACGCTCACCACCGCAGACGGCGTGAAGATCGACGGCGTCTACACCCAGGTCGAGCATCCCCGCGCGCTGATCCTGCTGTTTCACCAGGACCGGTCGGGCAAGGACGAATACGCGCTGATCGCACCGCGACTAGCCCAGGCGGGCTATGCCTCGCTGCGCATCGACCAGCGCGTGGGCGGCGACTTGTTCGGCGGCAATCTCACTGCCCAGCGACTTGGCAAACGCGTCGGTTATCTCGAGGCGAAGCCGGACCTGATCGCGGCGCTGGACTGGGCCAAGACGAAGAAGTTGCCGGTGATCCTGTGGGGCAGCAGCTATTCGGCATCGCTGGCGCTGCTGCTTGCGAGCGAGCGGCCGCAAGAGGTCGCGGCGGTGCTGGCCTTCTCGCCGGGCGAGTATTTCGATGACAGGCAATTGCTCGCACGCGCCGCGGCGAAGATCCGTGTACCGATCTTCGTCACTTCGGCGCAGGACGGGCGGGAGATCGATGCGGCACGCGCGGTGATCGATGCTGCCCCGGCTGAAACGGAGGTCCACTTCGTCCCGAAGCTTGGCGGCGTGCATGGCTCCTCCACGCTGTTGCGCGAACGCAATCCGGAAGGTGCGGAGCCGACTTGGAAGGCCGTGCTCGCTTTCCTGGACGATGTGCCGGCACCGACGCGTTAGGAACCCCGCGCATCGCGGGCCGTTATCTTCTGCAACGGGATGCAAGAGCGCCGACACGGTGCCGGCCCCGCAGCCAGGAGAACGAGCATGGGTGAACTTACCGACAAGATCAAAGGCAATGTCAACGAGCTCACCGGCAAGGTGAAGCAGCAGTCGCCGAACCCGGCCACCCGCGACGAAGGTGCCGCGCAGGAGCTCAAGGGCAAGGGCGAGCAGTTCGTGGGCAAGGTCAAGGGCGCGCTCGGCAACGACATCTGAGCCGATACAAGCTTACGCAGGGGAAGGGGCGGTTCGGAAACGGGCCGCCCCTTCTCGTTTCAGTCGTTTACGTAGAACGCCCAAAGCCGGCTCGGCAGCCGCGCGGCGGCAAAGCGCACCGGGCTGCGCGTCGAACCGACTTCGCATACTGAGAACGACTCGGTCTGCGACGAATCGAGCGGGTTGGGCAGGCGCACGGTCTGGCCGTTGATCCAACGCCATTCCTGCTGCCACACCTTCACGCCCTTCAGCGCGAACTGATCATTTTCCTTGCCGATATGTACGCTACGCCACGACATGCGGATCTCCTTCCGCGCGCACTGTAGCGACCGAGGGTTCAGCGATTCCTAATGGCAGTGATCGTGGTCGCCGCAGTGATCACTTCCACATCGGTCTTGAGGTGGAGCAGTCGGACGCCGCTTTTGTTCAAGGCGCGGCCGAGCGCAGGCGCGAAATCCTCGGTTCGCTCGACTGTTCCCGCCCAGCAGCCAAAGGCCCGCGCCAGTGCGGCGAAGTCCGGATTGTGCAGCGTCGTGCCCGACAGGCGCGCGGGAAACTCGCGCTCCTGGTGCATGCGGATCGTGCCATAGGCGCCGTTATCCACAACGATCACGATCAGATTCGCGCCGTGCTGCACGGCCGTGGCAAGTTCCTGCCCGTTCATCAGGAAATCGCCATCGCCCGCCACCGCGACCACCTGGCGATCCGGCGCGCGCAGCGCCGCGGCGACTGCGGCAGGCACGCCATAGCCCATCGCGCCGGCGGTGGGCGCAAGCTGAGACGGCTGCACCCCGTAATGCCAGTAGCGATGCCACCAGCCCGAGAAATTGCCCGCGCCATTGCAGATGAGCGTGTCGCCCGGCATCAGCTCGCGCATCGCCCCGACGCACATGCCCAGGTCCAGCATCACGCCGTTGCGCGGCTTGGGGGTGGACCATTCGAGCCATTCCGCGTGCGCTTCGGCAGCGTCGGGCCGCGGCTGCTCGGGATGATCGGCGCAGGCGAGCATGTCGGCGAATTCATAGACTCCGGCGCACACCGGTATGTCCGCGCGGTAGACCCGGTTCAGCTCGTTGGCGTCGGGATGGACATGGATCAGCGTCTGCCCCGGATGATCCGGCGTGATCAGGCTATAGCCATCGGTGGTCGCTTCCCCCAGCCGCGCGCCGACAACCAGCAACAGATCCGCTGATTTGATCCGCTCCACCAGCTTCGGGTTTGGTCCATAGCCGAGATTGCCCGCCCAGACCGGCGAGTGATTGGGAAGCGCGTCCTGCCGGCGAAAGGCGCCCGCCACCGGAATACCCCAGTTCCGTGCGAAGGCATTGAAGGCGCCCGCGGTCGAGCGGCTCCAACCAGCGCCACCAACGATCGCTACCGGCCGCTCGGCGCTACGCAAGCATTCGAACACCGCGTCATAGGCAGCCTTGCCAAGCTCGCCGGTCAAGCGTTCGATCCTCGGCCGATCGACTGCTGCCACCCTGTCGCACAGCATGTCCTCGGGCAGCGCGATCACCACCGGCCCGGGACGGCCACTGGTTGCGACGCTCCATGCCCGCGCGACATATTCCGGAATGCGCGCGGCATCCTCGATCCGTGTTGCCCACTTCGCCAGCGGCGCGAACATCGCCGGCAGGTCGACTTCCTGAAAGCCCTCGCGATCGCGCATGCCCCGGTCGACATCGCCGACGAACAGGATCATCGGCTGCGAATCCTGCATCGCGACATGAACGCCGATGCTGGCATTGGTCGCGCCCGGCCCCCGGGTGACGAAGCAGATGCCCGGCCGCCCGGTTATCGCACCGTCGGCGCAGGCCATGAACGCGGCTCCGCCTTCCTGACGGCAAGTCACCAGGTCGACCTGCGGCATGTCGTGCAGCGCGTCGAGCACCGCCAGGAAGCTCTCGCCGGGCACATGGAAGATGCGGTCGCACCCCTGCGCCACCAGATTGTCGAGAAGGATGCGGCCGCCGGTGCGAAGCTCAGTCATGCCCCTTCCTAACCCGCACCCCCTGCGAAACGGAAGGGGGCGTGCCGTCGCTTGACGCTGGCTTGGGCGGGGGCTTATCGCCGCCTGAGTTCAGGAGACGATGGCGATGAAGAAGCTTTACCCGGACGCAGCCGCCGCGCTGGAAGGGGTGCTGTTCGACGGCATGACGATCTGCGCGGGCGGGTTCGGCCTGTCGGGCATTCCCGAGCGGCTGATCGACGCGATCCAGGCAAGCGGGGTGAAGGACCTCACCATCGCCTCCAACAATGCCGGCATCGACAATGAAGGCCTGGGGAAGCTGCTGCGCTCGCGCCAGGTCAAGAAGATGATCTCGTCCTATGTCGGCGAGAACAAGGAGTTCGAGCGGCAATATCTGAGCGGTGAGCTGGAGGTGGAATTCTGCCCCCAGGGTACGCTGGCCGAGCGTTGCCGCGCAGGCGGGGCAGGGATCCCCGGCTTTTACACCAAAACCGGCGTCGGCACCCTGGTGGCCGAGGGCAAGGAAGTGAAGACCTTCGACGGCGAAGACTATATCCTTGAACGCGGCATCCGCGCCGACCTGTCGATCATCAAGGGGTGGAAGGCCGACGAAAGCGGCAACCTCCTGTTCCGCAAGACCGCGCGCAACTTCAATCAGCCCATGGCGACCGCCGGCAAGATCTGCGTTGCCGAGGTGGAGGAAGTGGTGCCGGTCGGCAGCCTCGATCCCGACGCGATTCACTTGCCGGGCATCTATGTGAAGCGGATGATCGTCGGCGCGCCCTACGACAAGAAGATCGAGTTCCGCACCGTGCGGCCGCGTGAGGCGGCATGAACGTAGTTCGACTTTCAGCGCTGCTGGCCAGCGCCGGGTTCGTGTTGTCGGGCTGCATCGCGGCGGCAGTGCCCGTCGCGGCGGCTGGTGGGCTTTACAAGGCGCAGCAGGACGGATCGAATAAGCGCGAGCGCCGCGCCAAGGGTGATCGCAAGGCGCAGGCGTCACAGCCCGGCCAGATCGTCACGACGCCCGATGGGCAGCGCGTGACGGTCACCAGCCTTAACCAATTGCCAGCGCCCGACGGCAGCGTCGCGGCACCTGCCGCGTCAGGCAAGGTCCCGCCGGAAATGCAGTTCCTCTACGGCTCGGGCGAGGCGGCGGCGCTCAGCTACCAGGCCTATCAGGCGCTGTGGAATTATCTGCGGGTCGAGATCAGCTATCTTCGGGACAAGACGCAGGCCAGGTCGGTGATGCTCTCGCCCGGCTCCACGCTGGACAATCCCAAGTTCGAGACCTGCGGCAAGCGGCCCCAAGCGGTGGTGCTCGATGTCGACGAGACAGTGCTTCAGAATCTGGGTTACGAGGCGGACGCTGCGCAGCGCGGCAACGACTTCGACGCCGGGCGCTGGGCGCGCTGGGAAGAAACCGGCGTGACGCAGGTGCTTGCGGTGCCTGGTGCTGCCGAGGCTTTGGCCGCCGCGCGGCGCGAAGGCTTCACCGTGATCTTCAATTCGAACCGCTCCACCGCAACCGCGGCGCAGACGGCCGCGGCAATCAACCATGCCGGCCTGGGGCCGGCGGTGCTGGGCGAGACGCTGTGGCTGCGCGGGCAGGGCGAGCCGAGCGGGAAGGACGCGCGGCGCGCGCAAATCTCACAACGCTACTGCATCGTCGCCATGGCGGGCGACCAGTTGGGCGACTTCAGCGACTTGTTCAACGCGCCTGAACTGGGCGTGCAGGCCCGCCGCAGCAGTGCGGGCGCCAGCCTGATCGCGCCGCTCTGGGGCGCCGGCTGGTTCATGCTGCCGAACCCAGTTTATGGCACGGGCCTGAAGGGCGGCATGGACGACGTGTTCCCGCCCGCCGTGCGCTGGACCGACCCACAGGAGAAGAAGTGATGCCCTGGACGCGGGACGAAATGGCGGCGCGCGCCGCGCGCGAGCTGCAGGACGGCTTCTACGTCAATCTCGGCATCGGCATTCCGACGCTGGTCGCCAACCACATTCCGCCAGGCGTGGAGGTGACGCTGCAGTCGGAAAACGGCATGCTCGGCATCGGCCCTTTCCCGTATGAGGGCGAGGAGGATCCTGACCTGATCAACGCCGGCAAGCAGACGATCAGCGAGCTGCCGCAATCGGCCTATTTCGGGTCGGAGCAGAGTTTCGCGATGATCCGCGGCGGGCATATCGACCTGACCGTGCTCGGCGCGATGGAAGTCAGCGAAAGCGGCGACATCGCCAACTGGATGATCCCGGGCAAGATGATCAAGGGCATGGGCGGCGCCATGGATCTGGTGGCGGGCGTCAAGAAGATCATCGTGGTGATGGAGCATACCTCCAAGAACGGCGACCCCAAGTTCATTCCGGCCTGCACGCTGCCGCTGACGGGGAAGAATGTGGTCGACATGATCATCACCGACCTGGCCGTCTTCCAGCGCACCGACCACGACAGCCCGTTCCGCCTGATCGAACTGGCGCCCGGCATCACGCCGGACGAAGTGGCCGCCAAGACTACCGCGCACTACGTCGCCTGATCGTGCCTTTGCAGGCTCTGGAAAGTGGCCTTCCTGCCCAGCCAGTTTCCGGTAGAGTGAAGCCATGGGCATAGAGCGACGCGCTTTCCTGGCCGGAACGGCGGCGTTTGCCGCTGTTGGGCCGGCAGCAGCAATGGACAAGGGACCCGCGATGTACGGCCTGATCGGGAAGATGACCGCACAACCTGGCAAGCGCGATGCGCTCGCCGCCATCCTTGTCGACGGCGTGGCGGGCATGCCAGGCTGCCTGAGCTATGTGGTCGCCAACGATCCTGCCGATGCTGAGGTCATCTGGATCACCGAAGTGTGGACGTCGAAGGACGCGCATCAGGCATCGCTCGCGCTGCCTTCCGTGCGCGAAGCGATCAGCAAAGGTCGACCGTTGATCGCGGGCATGGAGCGGATCGCGGAAACCGTGCCGATTGGCGGCTCGGGCCTCACTGCCGGAAAATAGCTTTATCGGCAGAAAGTTGCGTAGCGGCTTGCCCTAACGATCTTTTCTATTAAAGCGCGCGCATGTCTAATGCACCGCGCACCTTGTACGAGAAGATCTGGGCCAACCATGTGGTCGAGCGCCGGGATTACGGCACCTGCCTGATCTATATCGACCGCCACCTGGTCCATGAAGTGACCAGCCCGCAGGCTTTTTCCGGGCTCCGTGCCGCCGGGCGCCGGCTGCGCCGCCCCGACCTTACCCTTGCGGTGCCTGACCACAACCTGCCGACCACCGCGCGGGTCGATGCGTCGGGCCAGCCGCTGCCGATCTCCGATCCGGCGAGCGCGGGCCAGCTTTCCGCACTGCGTGCCAACGTCGCCGAGTTCGACGTCCCGTATATCGACGCGCTCGATGCCCGGCAGGGGATCGTCCATGTCGTGGGGCCCGAGCAGGGCTTCACCTTGCCAGGCACGACGCTGGTCTGCGGCGACAGCCATACCTCGGCGCATGGCGCGCTGGGCGCGCTGGCGTTCGGCATAGGCACGTCCGAGGTCGAGCATGTCATGGCCACCCAGACGCTGCTGCTCGCCCAATCAAAGACGATGGAAGTTCGCGTCGACGGCACGCTGGGCTTCGGCGTCAGTCCCAAGGACGTGGTGCTTGCGATCATCGGCAAGATCGGCGCAGCCGGCGGCACCGGCTATGTGATCGAATTCACCGGCGAGGTGATTCGCAGCATGTCGCTCGAGGGTCGGCTGACCGTGTCCAACATGTCGATCGAGGGCGGCGCCCGCTCAGGCCTGATCGCGCCCGACGACACGACCTTCGCGTACCTCAAGGGCCGGCCGATGGCGCCCAAGGGTGCGGCATGGGACAAGGCCCTCGCCTATTGGCGCTCGCTGCCAAGCGATCCGGGTGCCCGCTACGATGCCACCGTGCAGCTTCAGGCGAGCGACATCGCGCCGTCGCTGACCTGGGGCACCAGTCCCGAGGACGTGGTGCCGATCACCGGCGCGGTCCCGGACCCGGAGAGCTTCGCCGATCCTTCCAAGCGCGTCGCAGCCCAGAAGTCGCTCGACTATATGGGTCTGACGCCCGGCATGCGCATGCAGGATGTCGGCATCGAGCATGTCTTCATCGGATCGTGCACCAACAGCCGCATCGAAGACCTGCGCGCCGCTGCGGCTGTGGTGAAGGGACATCACGTTGCCGACCGCATCCGCCAGGCGCTGATCGTGCCGGGCTCGGGGCTGGTGAAGCGCCAGGCCGAGGCCGAGGGGCTCGACCGCATCTTCACCGAGGCCGGCTTCGAATGGCGCGAGCCGGGCTGCTCGATGTGCCTGGCGATGAACCCGGACAAGGTGCCGGCCGGCGAACGTTGCGCTTCCACTTCGAACCGCAATTTCGTAGGGCGGCAGGGTCCGGGCGCGCGGACGCACCTCGTCTCGCCGGCCATGGCCGCGGCGGCGGCGGTGACCGGGCGCTTGACCGACGTCAGGGACTTGATGGCGGCGGACGCGTGAGGGGGTTTAATCATGAAGCGGGCGCTGTACGCACTCATCATCGGCACCGTGCTGAGCGGCTGCGCCGCGGCCTATGCCTCGGCGCAGAGCAAGCGGGCACCCGCACCCTCGGACACGTCCGCCATTCGCTGATTTCCGTCGGGCTTCGCGCCACGGCGCTTGCAGGAGCCTGACCATGGAACCCGTTCGCCAGGTCGAGGGGCGCGCCTATCCATGGGGCGCTAAGAATATCGACACCGACATCATCATCCCCGCGCATTGGCTCAAGACCACGACGCGCGAGGGGCTGGGCAGGGGCGCATTCGAAACGGTGCGCGCGCAGCCGGGCAATGTGTTCGACGATCCGCGCTATGCCGGCGCGCCGGTGCTCGTCGCCGGCGACAATTTCGGCTGCGGGTCCAGCCGCGAGCATGCCGCCTGGGCGCTGGCCGACCTGGGTATCAAGGCCGTGATCGCGCCCAGCTTTTCCGACATCTTCTCGGGCAACGCCTTCAAGAACGGCATCGTGCCGGTGGTGCTGCCGCAGGACGCGGTGGACCGGCTGGTCGAGGTCGCAAAAACTGATCCGATCACCGTCGATCTGGAGACGATGACCGTCACCACGCCCTATCAGGACCGCTTCACCTTCACGCTCGATCCGTTCCGCCGCCAATGCCTGCTGGAAGGGCTGGACGAGATCGGCCTGACGCTGGCACAGGATACCGCGATTTCGAAATATGAGTCCGGTGTCGCGCAAGCGCGGCCCTGGACCAGCGTAGGAGCGGGCGATGAAGGCGTTGTTGTCGAAGGCACCGGGCGGACCTGAAACTCTAACGCTGGACGAGCTGCCAGATCCGATGCCTGGAAAAGGGCAGGTGATCGTTGCCGTCCATGCCTGCGCCATCAACTATCCCGACGTCCTGATCATCGAGGACAAGTACCAGTTCAAGCCGGCACGCCCCTTTGCACCCGGCGGCGAGATCGCCGGGGAGATCGTTGCGCTCGGCGAGGGCGTTACGGACTGGGCAGTGGGCGACCGCGTCATCGCCGTCACCGGTCATGGTGGCCTGGTCGAGAAGATCGCGATCGACGCCGCGCGGCTGTTCCGTCTTCCCGAAGGCCGCAGCTTCGAGGAGGGCGCTGCGCTGCTGCTGACCTACGCCACCACCATTCACGCACTGCTCGACCGCGGGCATTTGGGCGAGGGGCAGACGCTGCTGGTGCTCGGCGCCGCAGGCGGGGTCGGGCTTGCCGCGATCGAGTTGGGCAAGGCGTTCGGCGCCACCGTGGTGGCGGCGGTATCCTCGGACGAAAAGGCCCAAGCCGCGCGCGCGGCCGGTGCCGACACGACCTTGGTTTACCCTCGGGCTCCCTTCGACAAGGAGGCGTCGAAAGCACTCAGCGAAAGCTTCAAGGCGGCGGTCGGCCCCGCCGGTGCGCAGGTGATCTTCGACCCCGTCGGCGGCGACTATGCCGAGCCGGCGCTGCGAGCCGTCGGCTGGGAAGGGCGCTATCTGGTGGTCGGGTTCCCCGCAGGAATTCCCAAGCTGCCGCTCAACCTGACGCTCTTGAAGAGCTGCGACGTCTGCGGCGTGTTCTGGGGCGCCTTTGCCGCACGCGATGCCCGGGCAAACGCCGCCCATGTCGAGCACCTGTTCCGGCTGTGGGAGGAAGGGCGGATCGCCCCCAAGGTGACGGAGGTGTTCGCACTGGCCGACGCCGGCCAGGCAATAGCCCGGATGGCGGCGCGCCAGGCGATCGGCAAGCTGGTGGTGCGCCTGGCCTGAGTGCAACGCCGGTTGCCTTGGTCTCGCCCCGCTCCTATCTCGAACGAAACAACCGTTTAGGGGCTACAAGGCAATGACCACGTTCGACAACCGCGAACAGGCGTTCGAAGCGAAGTTCGCGCGCGACGAGGAAATGGCTTTCCGCGTCATCGCCCGCCGCAACCGGCTGGTCGGCCAGTGGGCCGCCGCCAAGATGAAGCTGACCCCGGCAGAGACCGATGCCTATGCCAAGGCGGTGGTGCAGGCCGATTTCGAGGAAGCCGGCGACGAGGACGTGATCCGCAAGCTGATGGGCGACCTGCTGGCGGCTGGAATCGAGACCGACGAGGCGGAGGTTCGCCGGGCGCTGGAGGAGCAGACCGTCGAGGCGCGCCGCCAGCTGATGGAAGCCCAATAAATGGGCATGGCCGCGACTGAAATCGAAGCGCTGATCGTCGCGGGCATCCCCGACGCGCAGGTCGAGATCACCGATCTTGCCGGCGATGGCGACCACTATGCAGCGCGGGTTGTCGCCCCCATGTTCAAAGGGATGCCGCGCGTGCGCCAGCACCAGGCGGTTTATGCGGCGCTGGGCGGGCGCATGGGCGGCGTGTTGCACGCGCTCCAGCTGACCACCGAAGCGCCTGTCGAGGAGTGAAACAAGTGACTGATGACGTACAGGGCCGGCTTGCAAGCCTGGTGAGCCAGAACGACGTGCTGCTGTTCATGAAGGGCAGCCCGCTCTTCCCGCAATGCGGCTTCTCCAGCCGGGCGGTGGCGATCCTCAACCATCTGAACGTCGAGTTCGAAAGCGTCGACGTGCTCCAGGACCAGGGTATCCGCCAGGGCATCAAGGCGTTCTCGGACTGGCCGACCATCCCGCAGCTCTATGTGAAGGGCGAATTTGTCGGCGGATCGGACATCATGATGGAGATGTACGAGAGCGGTGAGCTCCAGCAGCTGCTGAGCGAAAAGGGTCTGGCCGCACAGGCCTGAATCACCGCTTCCTCTTTCCGTGCACCCCGGCGCCGCGCCGGGGTCACTTCATGCTTCGCTCTGCCGCTAGAACATGGCAGCTGCCCCGCCACGCCGGGGACTGCGAGCGCCAAGACTCCCCCTTCGTCATCCCGGCCTTGAGCCGGGATCCCGCTTCTTCTTCTGCTGATTGAATGCAGCGCCATGCAACCCTGCACACCCGCCGAGTCGCGCATCACCAATGTGGAAACCCGGGGCGGGTGGGCCGACGCGAAACCGGAGAGCTGGTCGACCCACCCTATTGAAGCGTTGAACGCTCGGGTGCCTTCTTCTCTGCACGCGCCGTGCCAACTCGCACAACCTACGCTTTTTCTAGGGGGTTAGTAGTTAACGGGTTCTTACCCGAATGCTCGCTTGTAAACTGCACCGACATATCGCCGCGCCGGCTGCAAAAATCCTGCTTGACTACGTCTGTAATCGTGGTTGATTACACGTGTAATCAAAGAGGGTGCCATGACCGAGCGTATCAGCGAAGCCGAACATGCCGTGATGGAGGTGTTGTGGGAGGAAGCCCCGCTCACCGCCCAGGAAGTCGCCGAGCGCGTTCCCGACGCACGCGGCTGGAGCGCGAACACGGTCAAGACGCTGCTCGGTCGCCTGCTCGCGAAGAACATCATCGCGCATGAAGAGGATGGCCGCCGCTACCGCTATCGCCCGCTGGTGGTGCGCGGCGATTATGTCGCGGGCGAATCGCGCCGCTTGATGGACCGGCTGTTCGGGGGCAAGCTGACCCCGCTCGTCGCGCATCTGGCCGAGCGCGACCAGATCACCGACCAAGACATTGCCGAGATCGAAGCCCTTTTGAAGGAGCTGAAGTCATGATCGCCTGGGCTCTTGAAACCTTTGTCGCCACGACCCTGCTGATGCTGCTGGTGCTGGGCCTGCGCGGCCCGGTGCGACGGCATTTCGGACCTCACATGGCCTATGCCTTGTGGGTGCTGCCAGTCGCCCGGCTGGCGTTGCCCCCGCTGCCGGGCGATTGGCAGCTGACCCGCCTGTTCGCGCCGCTCATGCGCCAGGCCGAAGCGGCGCAGGGCGTGACGGTAGGCCTGATCAACCCGGAGACACTGCCTCCCGAACTCGTCCCTGACATCACAACGGCGACGCTGGAGGTCGGCAGCCATTCTGCGTCGCTGGCATTCGTGCCGCCGAGCGTGGTCGCCGGCGGGCCGAACCCGCTGCTCCTGCTGCTCGGCCTGTGGGCCCTCGGCGCTCTCGCGTTCCTCGTCTATCATCTCGTCGCGCACAGCCGCTATTGCCGCCACTTGCTCGCCCGCGCGCGGGTCGATCGCACCGTGGCGCAAGGCAAGGTGCGCGTGGTCGAAACCGACGCGGCGCACGGGCCGCTCGCCTTTGGCGTGTTCCGCAAATATGTCGCTTTCCCGCGCGACTTTGCCGAGCGCTATGACGAGCAGGAGCGCGATCTGGCGCTCGCCCACGAGCTTGGCCACCATGCCCGCGGCGACCTGCTCGCCAACTGGGTCGCGCTGATCGTGCTCGCGCTGCACTGGTTCAATCCGGTCGCCTGGCGGGCGTTCCGCGCCTTTCGCGCCGATCAGGAAATGGCCTGCGACGCCCTGGTGCTCGCCGGCCGCGCCCAGGCGCTGCGCCACGCCTATGGCCGCGCCATCGTCAAATCCGCCCATGGCGGCGCCGTCTCTGCGGCGTGTCACCTGCACACCATCAACGAAGTCAAAGGGAGGCTCAGAATGCTTGCGAAGACGCACGAATATTCTTCACGCCGCATTGCGAGCGGTGTCGCGGCGATGGGCGTAATCGGCCTTAGCGCGCTCGGCCTCACGGCGTCGGGCACGGCTGCCGCGACACGGATCACGGAGAAAGTGACCTCGGTGACCGGCATCACACTGGATCAGGACGCGCCCGTACCACCGGTTCCCCCCGCGGCACCTGCCGCGCCTGAGGCTCCGGAAGCTCCGGAAGCACCCGAAGCGCCGACCCCGCCCGCTGCACCTGAAGCGGGCCCCGGCAAGTCAAACCGCCAAGTCTACCACTATAGCAGCACCAAGGACGGCAAGCGTATCCAGAAGGTCGTCGTGACGCAGGCTGACGGCACCGAGCACGTGGCGATGGTGCCCCCCATTCCTCCGATCCGCGTCGACATTCCCGAGATCCGCGAAGGCAAGTGCGGCACCGGGGGCGACCGCGACACACTCGTCCAGCGCCAGGAGAATGGCCGCAGGATGACGATCATCTGCACTGACCGGATCGCAGCGATCACCGAAAACGCGACCCGCATGGCGATGCACAGCAAGCGCATGGGCCTGGAGGGTGCGCGCATGGGCATCGAGACCGCCCGCCGCGCCATCCAGCGCGACCGCAACATCGGTGAGACGGAGCGCGCCAACGCGCTTAGGGAACTCGACGAAGCCATGGCAGAAATTACCAAGGAGTTCGCCAGCAAGGATTGAGTTGGGGGAGGGGCGGTGCGCGGCTTGCCTGCGTTCGCCGCGCATCGCCCTTCATTGGGGGCCGGCCGCTTACTCCTTCGCGGTCGGCCCTTTTTGCCTGCGAAGTCGGCCGCTCTTGCGTTCGCGCCGCCCGCCCGCCACATCGCGGCGATGAACGAGGCAGCAACCGGGGTCGCGATGGCGGTCGATCCGCTCGTCACGCGGATCCTGGCACCGAACTCGTCGCCCTATACCCACACCGGCACCCAGAGTTACCTGGTCGGCACCACCGATCTGGCGGTGATCGACCCCGGCCCCGACGATCCCGCCCATGTCCAGGCGCTGCTCGACGCGATTGCCGGGCGCCCAGTCGTCGCGATCCTGTGCACCCACACCCATCGCGACCACAGCCCCGCCGCCGCCTCGCTCAAGACGGCGACCGGCGCACCCGTGATCGGTTGCGCCCCGCTCACCATGGACGATGCCGGCCCTCGCGCCGACGCCGCCTTCGACACTGCCTATGCCCCCGAGCGGATCCTGCGCGACGGTGAAAGCGTGACCGGCACCGGCTGGACCCTGGAAGCCATCGCCACACCCGGCCACACCTCCAACCATCTGGCCTTTGCGCTGCCAGAGGCGCAGGCGCTGTTCAGCGGCGATCATGTCATGGGCTGGTCGACCACGGTAGTGGCGCCGCCGGACGGCGACATGGGCGCCTACATGGCCAGCCTGGAAAAGCTCATGGCCCGCAATGACCGCATTTATTTCCCCGGCCACGGGGACGCGGTCGAAAACCCGCAGCGTTTCGTCCGCGGCCTGCTCGGCCACCGCAAGCAGCGCGAAGGCCAGATCCTGCGCCTGCTGCGCCAGGACGTACACCGCGTCGATGCGATGGTCGCACGCATGTATGTCGGGCTCGATCCCCGCCTGACCGGCGCCGCCGCCCGCTCGGTGCTCGCCCATCTCCTCGACCTGCAAAGCCGCGGAAGCGTGGAAGAGGAGGCCGGCCAGTGGAAGATCGCCGCGTAAGAAACTGGGGCTGCGCGAAGTTCGCCGCGCTGCTGATCACCCTGTTGCTCGCGGTCGGCGCCGGCTTCTGGTTCCTGGGTCAGAGCGTCAAACAACAATTCACCGGCCCCGATCCGGTCACCGTCGCCCAAGCCAGCCTCCAGGGCCTGCGCGAGCAGAACCGCCTGTCTACGTTCGCGGCGCGCTATGTCGCGGTGGTAACCTCCAAGCAGAGCCGGTTGGGCATGAGCGCGCAGAAGACGCTGATCATGCCCGGCATGGTCCGCTACGAGATCGACATGGCCAAGCTCGAGCAGAAGAACGTGCAATGGGACGCCAACGCCAAGCGGCTCACGGTGACGCTGCCCCCGGTCGAGATCGTCGGCCCTGAGATCGACCTCAACGCCATGCGCGAATATGACGCCGGCGGCCTCCTGATGCGCTTCACCGATGTCGAGGATCGCCTCGATGCTGCCAACCGCAAGGCCGGGCAAGCCGAACTGGTCCGCCAGGCACGCGAGGCCACGCCGATGAAGCTCGCCAAAGACGCCACCCGCCGCGCGGTGGAGCGAAGCTTCACCATGCCCCTGGAAGCCGCCGGCATCGACGCCAGCGTGCAGGTCCTTTTCCCCGACGAACGCACCGACACCCGCCGCGAGCGCTGGGACAGCTCGCGCAGCCCCGCAGAGGTTGTCGGCAACCGCTGGTAACCGCGCGGGCTTGATCCCTGCCGCGCGCAGGGCCATGTCGCCCCCGAACACCACGGGGTTGAACAAGCACATGGACGCACGGCTGGGGCAGGGGATGGCAGGGCTGGACCTGCGCGCGGAGATCGAGCGGCTGCGCAAGGAGCGCAACGCCGTCATCCTGGCGCATTATTACCAGAAGCCCGAGCTTCAGGACCTGGCAGATTTCGTCGGCGACAGCCTGGACCTCAGCCGCAAGGCCGCTGAAACCGACGCGGACGTCATCGCGTTCTGCGGCGTCCGCTTCATGGCCGAAACCGCCAAGATCCTGTCGCCCGACAAGATCGTCGTGCTGCCCGACATGAACGCGGGGTGCAGCCTGGAAGACAGCTGCCCGCCCGAGCAGTTCGCCGCCTTCCGCGCGCAGCACCCCGATCACATTGCGCTCACCTACATCAACTGTTCGGTGGAGGTGAAGGCGCTCAGCGACATCATCGTCACCAGCTCCTCGGCCGAGCGCATCCTCGCGCAGATCCCGCCCGAGCAGAAGATCATCTTCGGCCCCGACCGCAACCTTGGCGGCTACCTCACGCGCGTCACCGAGCGGGAGATGCTGCTGTGGCCGGGCGTCTGCATCGTGCACGAGGCGTTCAGCGAGACCGAACTGCTCAAGCTCAAGGCGCAGCACCCCGGCGCGCCGATAGCCGCGCACCCCGAATGCCCGCCGCACATCCTCGACCATGCCGATTATGTCGGGTCGACCCGCGGCATCCTGGAGTTCGCGCAGAGCTTCCCCGGCGACACGCTGATCGTCGCGACCGAGCCGCACATCATCCACCAGATGGAAAAGGCGCTCCCGGGCAAGAACTTCATCGGCGCGCCGGGCGCGGACGGCAACTGCAACTGCAACATCTGCCCCTTCATGGCGCTGAACGACATGGAAAAGCTGTACCTCGCGCTGCGCGACTTGAACCCGCGCATCGAGATTGAGGAAGACATGCGTCTGAAGGCCAAGAAGAGCCTCGACCGCATGCTCGAACTCGCCAGCTCCAGCGTCGGATATGGCGACCTCGGGCCGGTGCGCGTCACGGGCGATTAAGGATCTGAACGCGCGGGCTGCTCGTGCGTTGCCGCCGCTTACCCTTTGAGGAACAAGCGGTTGCAGCAGGAAGATCATCCAAACGGCCCCGCGCGGCTTCGCTCCGGCACGCTTAACAGCGCGCTTCTGCGCAACATCGAAGTGTTGACCGAGCGCCGCCATGCCGAGGCGGCGCAGGCCGGCCTGCAGGAACGGATTGCCGACAGGATCACCGGCTTCACCGGATCGATGGCGTTCGTCTACCTGCACCTCGTTGTCTTCGGCTTCTGGATTACGGCCAATCTCGGCTGGATACCGGGCGTGCCGCAATGGGACCCCAGTTTCGTGGTGCTGGCGATGGAAGCATCGGTGGAGGCGATCTTCCTCTCCACCTTCGTGCTCATCAGCCAGAACCGGATGATGACCGCCGCCGACCGCCGGGCCGATCTGGACCTCCAGATCAACCTGCTGACCGAGCATGAGGTGACCAAGCTTGCCGGCATGGTCCGCGCCATCGCCGAGAAACTCGACATCGCGCAAGCGCATGACGACGAAGTGCGCGAGATCGAACGCGATGTGGCGCCAGAGGCCGTGCTCGACGTTATGGACGGAAAGCAGGAGGGCCAGCCGGGCTGACAAGCGCCCGGCCGCCGATTAGGAGGGCACCATGACCTTCCAGCTCGACCGCTTCAATCTCGACGCCTTCCTGCGCTCCACCCTGGACGAGGATCTGGGGGATGTCGGCGATATCACCTCCGCCGCAATTATCCCGGAGGATGCGGTGTTCACCGGCGTGATGGACAGCCGCGACGCGATCACGGTGGCCGGGCTGCCGATCGCCGAAGCGTTCTTCCGTGCGCTCGATCCCGAAGTACGGCTGGAGCGGCTGGTGGAAGATGGCGACCAGGTGCCTGCGGGTACCGAACTGCTGCGCCTCCACGGTCGCGCCCGCGCCATGCTGACCGCCGAGCGATCGGCACTCAACACGGTGCAGCATCTCTCGGGCATCGCCACGCTGACCGGCCTCTATGTCGATGCAATCACGGGCACCGGCGCCACCTTGCTCGACACCCGCAAGACCCTCCCGGGCCTTCGCGTACTGGAGAAATACGCCACGCGCATGGGCGGCGCGAAGAACCACCGCATGGGCCTGTGGGACGCGGCGATGATCAAGGACAATCATGTCGCAGTCGCAGGATCGGTGGGGGAGGCGGCCCGCCGTGCCGCCGCCGCCGGCATCGCTACCATCATCGTCGAAGTCGATCGGCTGGACCAGATCGCCCCCGCGCTCGACGCCGGGGCTACGCACTTGCTGCTCGACAACATGGACCCTGCCACACTGCGCCAGGCGGTGGAGCAGGTCGCCGGCCGCGTGCCGACCGAAGCCTCGGGCGGCGTGCGCCTCGACACGATCCGCGCCATCGCGGAGAGTGGCGTCACCTATGTCAGCGTCGGCCGGCTCACCCAGTCCGCGCCAGCCGCCGATATCGGGCTCGATTTCAGCGCGGGGTGATCGTCACCGTCGAGGGGTGATGCTTGTCCAGGTGCCGCCGGATGATCTTCAGGTTGCGCGTGTTGGAACGGAAGAAGAAGTCCGGAATGGCGCCTACCCAGGGGATCAGCCCCAGCGCCCAGTCCACGCCGACGTTGCCGGCCATTCGCGCGATCGCGGTCTTGGACATGCCGAGATTGCGCGCCTCCCACGCCATGTAGAGGCCCATCCCCGCCGCGACGGTGGTGCCGATGCCGGGGATCAGGTCCAGCATCACGTCCAGGCCAAAGGTCTGCTTGGTACCGGGAATGGTGAAGCCGCGCTCGAGCACCTTTTCCATCGCCTCGACACGCGCACGCACGGCGGCGGGATCCTTGCCGATCGGCACGCGGCCCATGCCGCTGGGATCCATCCGCGTCGTCTTTGGCACCATGCTACTCCTTGTCGTTGCGCAGATGATTCAACGGGTGCCATGCGCGCGTGTTCCTCTGCCAGGCGTCGAGCCGCAGCGCCACCGCCGACCAGCGCAGCGGCTGGGCGAGCGGGATAAACGCCGCGTCGCGGGTAAGCTCGGCATCGGCTTCGGCGATACGCTGCGCCCGCTGCGCAAGATCGGGTGCCTCGCGCCCTGCCGCGATCAGCGATTCCGCCTCAGGGGAGCAAGCCGCGCAAGCCGTGTTCACATACCAGCGTCCGCTGTCATAGGGCGCCACTTCGTCGATCAGCCGCAACTCGGCCTGCGCATCGGCGGCGACGCGCACCGGTGACAGCCCGATCCGCAGCATCGCTTCGGCCAGGTGTCCCCAGACCAATGTGGCGCCAGGACCGGAGGGAAGGGCGATGCGGATCGTCACAGGTCCTGCATGCATCTGCTGCCACAACCGGACACGCGCCCGCGCCGCCTCGCGTCGCGCGTCGAGCGACATGATGCTCCAGGTCGGCAATGCCGGCGGCACCGCCGAGTCGAGCTGCGCTGGCAGCAGGGTTTCAGTGGGGGCCCAATCGGGCATCACTGCGCTGGTAAGCCGAGCGCGGTCCACTGCCATGGAGATCGCGGCGCGATTGCCTGCGTCGGCCAGGAACCCTTCACGGCGCACCACTGCCAGCCCGAACAGCCCTCGCGCGGGATCGATGTGGAGATTGGCCGGGTTGATACCAACGCCCGCAGTAATCGGCCAATCGCGGAAGCTCCCGCCCAGGATCAGGTCGGACTGGCCGGCGCGAAAGCGTGCGATCGCCACTGCCGCGCGCTCGCCAAACAGGCGCAGGCTGTTTTCCGGCGTGGCATTGGCATCATCGTCGCCGGGGCCCGGGATGGCGCGCAGCATCACCCCGGCGCGCGTTGCCTCCGCCCGAAATGGGCCGCTGCCGCTCAGCGAGCTTGCGCGAAGCACTGCCAGCTCTGGCTGCGCAAACAGTTTCAACAGATCGGGGCGCGGCCGTTTCAGCCGCACTTCTATGATTTGCGGCGTCATCTCAACGATTTGGTCAATCACAGCAAGATAAGGCGTGAGCGCATTGCGGCTCCCCGCCGCCGCCGCGCGGCGGAGCGACCGGACTACTTCGTCGGCACTCACGGGGCTGCCATCGGACCAATAGGCCTCGCGCAGGCGAAAGATGTAGCTGCGCCCGTCGTCGATCACGATCCAGCGCTCGGCCAACCCCGGCTCGATCCCGCCTGCGGCATCGAAGCGCACCAGCCCCTGCGCCGTCGCATCCACCAGCACGCGCTGCGCAAAGTCGAGCCTGCCACTGCTGGGGTCGCGCAGCGCCGCCGCGCCGCCAATCGTGCTCGCGACCACCGGCACATTCCCCTGCCGCCGCGGCGCCTGGCCGCAGCTTGGCAGCGTCAGCAGCAGCATCAAGGCAGGCACAATGCGGATGATCTACGCTCCGGGCGGTGAACGCTTTGTCGTCTATGGTGCTCCGATGCCCGTGCCAACCCCAGACCTAGGTTGACGACCCCAGGTGTTAGGCCGATAATTACTGCGGCGCACCAATATTTGCCGGAACTGTTTACCGGGGGATGGGTTGTGCGCTTGGCTTAAGCCCCAAGGGAGTTACTCCATGCGTATGATTTCTAAGACTGCTGCAGCTGTTGCAGCCCTCACGCTTGCTGCGGCGCCTGCCGTTGCAGCTGGCAACGCTTCGAAGCTGTCGCTTCGCAGCTCGACCTCGTCGGAAGAGTCGGAAGGCCTCGTTGCCGGCGCTCCGATCATCGCCGTCCTGGGCGTTGCCGCCGTTGTGGCTGGCGTCGTTGTGGTCGCGACCGAGAACGACGACGAGCCCGACAGCAACTAAGCTTCGGCTCGGCTGGTACGGACGGCGGGACTCGAACCCGCACGCCCCGAAGGGCAGGGGATTTTAAGTCCCCGGCGTCTACCATTCCGCCACGTCCGCACGCGCGTACGGACAAGCGCATGGCGGGGCTGTCGTCAAGCCAGTGAATTGGGAAAGCCCGGCAAGGACGTCCTTGCCGGGCTTTTCTGTGCGCGCTCCGGGCAATGCGACATGATGGCGGTGCCCATCAGCCACAATCAGAAACATTCGCGTACCAATGCGACGAAGAGGTATTGTTTTGGTGACCTCTTTATGACAGCATCAATATTACCGGCGTTGGGGAACGGTGTGCGCGGAATTGGACAGGTAGCCAAACGCGTGTGTAGCGGTTTGATCGCATAAGAAGCGGCCAACCGATTTGATCCCCGGCGCTCTGGGAGCGAGATAAGGGGACGTAATGATGTTGCTGAAGGAATTACTGGCCACGACGTGTTGCGTGGCTGCGCTGGTCGCAGTGCCCGCCGCCGCGCAGGAAGCGCCCGTCGCCGCGGGTGACCCGGTAGCTGCGGCCGAACTGGCCAGCCAGACCGATCGCGCCGATGTTCGCGCGGAGAGCACCGAAGACGTCGTCGTCACCGGCACCCGCATCCAGCGCCCGAACAACCGTTCCGCCGCGCCGATCGTCACCACCACCTCCGCCGAAATCGCTGCCCAGGGCGCGACGACGATCGAGGAAGTGCTCAACCGCCTGCCGCAGGTGCAGGTCAATTCCGAACAGAATTTCAGTGACTCCGAAGGCCGCCAGCGCATCAAGCTGCGCAGCCTGGGCTATGAGCGCACCCTGACCCTGATCGACGGCCTGCGCGTCGGTCTGGCCAACACCGTCGACGTCGGCATCATCCCCACCGCGCTGGTGGACCGCATCGACGTGCTGACCGGCGGCGCTTCCTCCGTGTACGGTTCGGACGCAGTCTCGGGCGTCGTCAATTTCGTGCTGAAGAAGAACTTCGAAGGCATCCGGATCGACGGCAACTACAGCTTCTTCAACCACGACAACCGCGCCGGCGACGTGACCGACGCCGTTCGCCGCGCCGGCTTCAACTCGGCAACCGGCATGGCCAATGACGGCGGCCGCACCGATGTCAGCCTCGCGGCGGGCAAGAACCTGTTCGACGACCGCGTCAACATCAGCGGCTTCGTGAACTACCGCCAGTCGGATATCGTGCGCCTGCGCGACCGTTCCTTCTCGCAGTGCGAAGTGGTTCAGCCGACCAATACCTCGGTGCTGTCGTGCTCGCGCGCCAGCTTCACGCCGGCCGGCACCATCATCCCGCAGGCGGGGCCGTCGGCAGGCCAGATCCTGGTCAACAACCCCAACGGTAACGGCACCTTCATTCCGATCAACAGCGGCCCTGCCGCCGCCTCGGCGAACCCGTATGACGATTGGGCGTTCCAGCGTCCGTTCGAGCGCATCAATGCCGGCGGCTTCCTGACCGCCGATCTGGCTGACGATGTCGAGTTCTACGCCACCGGCCTGTATTATCAGGACAAGTCGTACAACACGCAGCTCAACCGCACCTTCAACTTCGGCGCCTATGGCACCGATCCGTTCCGGGTGAACTGCGACAATCCGTTCCTGTCGCCGTCGCAGGGCGCCACGCTGTGCGGCGCCAATGCCGGGGTCGCCGGGCAGTTCGCGCCGATCGACGTGCGCTATCGCTTCGATGGCCTGCCGCTGGTGCAGCAGAAGTTCACCAACGAGGGCTATCGCATCGTCGCAGGTCTGCGCGGCCGCGGTTTCGACGACGTCTGGTCCTATGACGTTGCGGGCATGATCTCGCGCGCCAAGCTCGACACGATCGACGTGCCCTTCGCGCAGTTCGACAAGATCAACCGCTCGCTCGACGTGGTGAACGTCGGCGGCCGTCCGACCTGCCGCTCGGTGGTCAACGGTACCGACCCCAGCTGCGTACCGTTCAACGCGTTCGCGCCGTTCAACCAGGACCGCGCGCTAAACGAGTATCTTTATGGCGGCGCCACTGGCGGCATCAGCACGCGCATTCCGCGCCTGCTGCAGTTCGTCGGCACCGTCAGCGGCGATCTCGGCAAGTACGGAATCACCTCGCCCCTCGCCGAGCAAGGCGTGGCGATCGCACTGGGCTCCGAATATCGCGAGGAGATGGAGCGCACGATCGTCAACGAGATCTACATCCAGAACAATGGCGGCCAGAATCAGCGCTTCACCCAGAGCATCCTGGAAGCGAACGTCGAAATCCAGGCGCCGCTGGTCGAGAACCAGTCCTGGACCAAGCTGCTCCAGCTGAACGCGGGCTACCGCGTGTCGAAGTACAACCGCCTGGAAGGCAAGTTCGACACCTGGAAGGTCGAAGGCGTGTGGTCGCCGGTCTCGGACATCATCTTCCGCGGATCGTACAACAAGTCGCAGGCGGCGCCGGGCGTCGGCGCGGCGGCCGGCGCGGCCAACATCTTCTGGAACCAGGGCTTCTACGCCGATCCCTGCGCACCGCGCGTCAACCCGGCCAATCCGGGCGGCCCGCGCCTGGCCCCCAGCGCCACGATCGAGCAGTGCCGCAACACTGGTCTGCCCGACAATCTGTACGGCAGCGCCTCGCTGATCTGCCCGGACGATCGCTGCACTGTCCGCGAGGGCGGCTTCGGCCTGACGCCAGAATCGGCATACACCACCACCGTCGGCGTGGTGCTGCGTCCGCGCTTCATCCCTGGGCTTACCGTCTCGGTGGATCGCTGGCTGATCGATCTTGAGGACCAGCTGACGTTCCTCAATCCCTCGGATTGGGTCAACGAGTGCCTTGCCACCGGCAACGACTATTTCTGCCGCGGCATCGTGCGCGCCCCCAACGGCACGCTGTCGAGCTCGCCGGCGTCCAGCCCGTCGAGCGGCTGGGTCTCGCGCGGCTCGGTCAACGGCTACAAGTCGCAGTCGCATGGCTGGGATTTCCAGGGTCAGTACAACGTCAGCCTCGGCGGCGCCGGTACGCTCGACATGGGCTTCAACGGCACCCTGATGACGCGCGTCGGCAGCCAGGGCGCTCCCACCGTCGATCCGCGCGACTGCACCGGCTATTTCGGCAATGGCTGTGGCGAAAGCATGCCCACCTGGGCACACCAGCTCCGCACCACCTGGACCACGGCCGACCGTGTCGCCAGCGTGTCGCTGAACTGGCGTCACCGCAGCGGCATGCCGATGACGGTCTATGCCCCTGCTGAGACCGGTATCCCGGCGCTGCCCGAAAGCGATCGCCGCGATCAATATCCGGGCATCAAGGCCTATGACTGGTTCGACCTCGCGGTCAGCTTCGACATCAACAAGCAGATGACGTTCCGGGTCGCCGCGAACAACATCTTCGATCGTGATCCGCCGCTGGTCCCCGACAGCCGCGCGCGTATTGGCCTGCTGCGTGGCAACACGATCATGGGCTACGACCTGCTGGGTCGCCAGATCGTCGCGGGCGTTTCGATCCGTCTCTAATCCCGGCGCCTAGCCGAAACTCGACGCCCCCGGATGCAAATCCGGGGGCGTTTTTGTGTGTGCTGCTTGTGAGCCGAAACCCCGGCGGCGGCGGGCGAGGGGAAGAGCCTCTCACCGTCAGAATGTATCGACCTCCAGCGCCTAAAACGCTCCTGCCTTAAAGGTGGGGAGAAACCTCAATCTCGACACAAACGGGATCCCCGGCGAAGGCCGGGGCCCAGCTACGGTGCACTCTGAAATGGCATCTCACCTTAGCGACTCACCGCAACTGGGACTGCGTCCGCCGGTGTCGATCGCTTCCCGAGAGCGGAAAGGCCGGCGCGCTGTTCACCCGTCCGGCCGTCGACAGCCAGCATTCCACGCTCCCCTCCCTGTAAGGGAGGGGCTGGGAGCAACAGGTCGGCCATGCCCCCGGCATGACCTGAACAGCGCGGGGCGCTGTTCACCTGATGCTGGTGCGAGCGCAGCGAGCCCGACACGCTGCTCGGAAGGGAAAAGGCCGGGCATCGAGCCCGTCCTTTTCCTACCCACCCCTAACCCCTCCCTGGCAGGGAGGGGAACGTGAACAATAACGGCGGGGAGCATGCGCAAAGCACGGCCACGTGGCCCGAAAGCCGCCCAGAGGCGCGTCCCCCAAACCCAGCGCCACGCCATCCCAACCAGGCACGAAAAAGCCCGGCAGGATGTCCTACCGGGCTCAATCTCGTTTCACGCAGGAACGTCGTCTTACGACACGTTCAGCCGCACGCGCATTTCCTTGCCGGGCTTGAAATAGGGGACGCGCTTGGCGTCCACATCGACCGACTCGCCGGTACGCGGGTTGCGTCCGGTGCGGGCATCGCGCGCACGCGTGGAGAAAGCGCCGAAGCCGCGAAGCTCGACCCGACCATCCTGGCTCAGGCGGCCAACGATCTCGTCGAAAAACACCGTCACGACCTTCTCGACTTCACGGACCGAAAGGCCCGGATTTTCCTCGACAAGCATCCGGACCAGTTCCGAACGGATCATCCGCATTCCTCCAATGGAACGCGGGAAAAAGCTTTCCCGCGCAACACATTCCCCGGCGTGCATCCTAGACCCAGCAAAGCTCGGTCAGCAACCGGAACATGTGTGAAGTCGTGAATATTCAAGCGAAGGGGGGAGCGGCATCGCCACTCCCCCAAACAGCTTACGCCTTCTCGTTGCGGGCCTTGAGGGCCTCGCCGAGAATGTCGCCCAGCGATGCGCCCGAGTCGGACGAACCGTACTGCTGAACGGCCTGCTTCTCTTCGGCGATCTGCATCGCCTTGACCGAGAAGGTCGGCTTCTTCGAACGGTCGAAACCGGTGACCATGGCGTCGAACTTCTGGCCGACCTGGAAACGCTCCGGACGCTGCTCGTCGCGGTCGCGGCCCAGATCGGTGCGCTTGATGAAGCCGGTGGCGCCATCGTCGCCAACCTGAACCTCAAGGCCCGCGTCGCGGACTTCCAGAACGGTCACGGTGACGACCTGGTTCTTGTTCAGGCGGTCACCAGCACCTGCCGAGGTGGCTGCCGACGGGCCGCCGCGCTCGAGCTGCTTCATGCCCAGGCTGATGCGCTCCTTGTCGGGCTCGATCGCCAGAACAACGGCCTGAACGGTCTCGCCCTTGCGGTGCAGGTTGAGCGCGTCCTCGCCCGAGATGCCCCATGCGATGTCGGACATGTGGACCATGCCGTCGACGTCGTTGTCCAGGCCGATGAACAGGCCGAACTCGGTGGCGTTCTTGACTTCGCCTTCCACGGTCGAGCCGACCGGATGGGCTGCTGCGAAGGCATCCCACGGGTTCGACTGGGCCTGCTTGAGGCCAAGCGAGATGCGGCGCTTTTCCTGATCGACCTCGAGGATGACCACGTCCACTTCCTGCGAAGTCGACACGATCTTGCCCGGATGGACGTTCTTCTTGGTCCAGGACATTTCCGAAACGTGGACCAGGCCTTCGATGCCAGCTTCCAGTTCGACGAATGCACCATACTCGGTGATGTTGGTGACGCGGCCGGAGACGCGTGCGCCCACCGGATACTTGGCGCCGGCGCCTTCCCACGGATCGCTCTCGAGCTGCTTCATGCCCAGGCTGATGCGCTGCGTGTCGCGGTTGATGCGGATGATCTGCACCTTCACCGTCTGGCCGATCTCAAGCACTTCGCTCGGATGGTTGACGCGCTTGTAGCTCAGATCGGTGACGTGCAGCAGGCCGTCGATGCCGCCCAGGTCAACGAACGCACCGTAATCGGTGATGTTCTTGACGACGCCGTCGATCACCTGGCCCTCGGCCAGGCTCTGGATCAGGCCCGAACGCTGCTCGGCGCGGGTCTCTTCCAGGATCGCGCGACGCGACACGACGATGTTGCCGCGCTTGCGGTCCATCTTCAGGATCTGGAAGGGCTGCGGGATGTCCATCAGCGGGGTGACGTCACGCACCGGACGGATATCGACCTGCGAGCCCGGCAGGAACGCCACGGCGCCCGACAGATCGACGGTGAAGCCGCCCTTCACGCGGCCGAAGATCACGCCTTCGACGCGTGCGGTGCTGGCGAATTCGGTTTCCAGCTTGTCCCAGGCGGCTTCGCGGCGGGCGCGGTCGCGGCTGAGCATCGCTTCGCCATTCGCGTTCTCGACGCGGTCGACATAGACTTCGACTTCGTCGCCAACCTTGAGGTCCGCCTTCTGACCCGGCGCTGCGAATTCGCGCAGCGGCACGCGGCCTTCGGACTTCAGACCGACGTCGATGACGGCCAGATCATTTTCGATGCCGGTGACCGTACCGATTACGACGCGGCCTTCGAAGCCGTCCGCCGAACCGAAGGTCTCATCCAGCATTGCCGCGAAATCATCGCGTGTTGGGTTTGCCGCAGTGGCCATGAATTAGAGTTCCTGTCTTACGTTTTTCCGGCCAACCGGTTGGATCCGGCGGTCTTGGAGGCCAGAATTGCCGCGGCGGCCTCATGCCGGTCGCGGCATCCATCGGGCGCTTGCAAGCGGAGGAACAGACGCGGTTCTAATGCGAAAAGGGCGCGTAAGAGTCACCTCTCCGCGCCTTCCTCCGCGAGCTTGCACTCGCCGGACGCGCGCGCTTTAAGCTAAACGCATAATTTTCGCAAGAAGAAGCGGGCAGTCCAGGCCCGCCCTCCTCAAGTCAGCGCTGCGTCTCGACCAGTTCGACTGCCCGCTGCACTGCGGCCTCGATCGACAGGGTGGTGGTGTCGAGCAGAACCGCGTCCTGCGCGGCCACCATCGGTGCGTCGCTGCGGCTGGAGTCGCGCTCGTCGCGGGCGCGGATATCGGCCAGCACCGTGTCCATGTCGGGGGCGAGCCCGGCCTTTTGCAGTTCCCGGTGGCGGCGCTCCGCGCGGATTTCCGGCGTCGCCTGGATGAACAGCTTGGCGTCGGCGTCCGGTGCGATCACCGTGCCGATGTCACGCCCGTCGAGAACCGCGCCGCCCGGCTGCGTAGCAAAGGCCTTTTGGCGCGCGAGCAGCGCCGCGCGCACCCGTGGATGCGCCGACACGACCGAGGCGATCTTGCCGACATCGTCCGTGCGCAGCCACGCATCGGCGAGCAGCTCGTCTTCGAACCCGCATGCGCTCACGGCATCCGCCTCTAGCGTTGGATCGAGCCCACCGCGCAGCACTGTCGCCGCCACCGCGCGGTACAGCAGCCCGGTATCGAGGTGCGGCAACCCATAATGCCGCGCCAGTGCCCGCGCGATGGTACCCTTGCCCGAAGCCGCCGGACCATCGACGGCAATAACCAGCGCGCTCACGCAGCACCTCCGGTCAGCGCGTCGAGCGTCTGGAAGAAATCGGGATAGCTCGTCGCCACCGGACCCACATCGTCGATCGCGATGGGCTTGGCCGCGGCCAGTCCCGCCACCGTCATGCTCATCGCGATACGGTGATCCAGCAGCGAAGCAACCGCGCCGCCGCCGGGGAGCGGCGCACCGCCCGATCCCTCGATCGCCAGTCCGTCCTCGAACTCCTGGCACCGCACGCCTGCAGCCTCCAGCGCCGCGCGCATCGCCGCGATCCGATCCGACTCCTTGACCCGCAGCTCATGCGCGCCCCGCGCCACCGTCCGCCCCTGGGCCATCGCCGCCGCCACGAACAGGATCGGATATTCGTCGATCATGCTCGGTGCCAGATCGGCGGGCACCTCGATGGCCTTCAGGGTCGCATGCCGCACCTGCAGGTCCGCCACCGGCTCCCCGCCGACCTCACGCGCCTCTAGTTCGACGATGTCCGCGCCCATCAGCTTGAGCGCAATGATCAACCCGGTCCGCGTCGGGTTCATGCACACATTGCGGATCACGATGTCGGAGCCCGGAACGATCGACGCCGCCACCATCCAGAACCCGGCAGAAGACGGGTCCCCCGGCACTTCGATCGCCTGCGGCCTGAGCTCGGCTTCCCCCCGGATGGAGATGATCTTGCCCTCTGGCCCATCCTCGACGGTGACCTCGGCGCCAAACCCCCGCAGCATCCGCTCACTATGATCCCGCGTAGGCACCGGTTCGATCACCCGCGTGATCCCGGGCGTGTTCAGCCCGGCCAGCAGGACCGCCGACTTCACCTGCGCCGAGGCCACGGGCAGCCTATAGGTGATCGGCACCGCCGGGCAGAGCCCGCGCACCATCAGCGGCAGCCGCCCGCCCGGGCTCGCCTGAATATTGGCGCCCATCTGCGACAAGGGCTCGATCACCCGTCCCATCGGCCGTCCCGACAGCGAGGCGTCGCCCGTAAAGGTCGCCGTGATCGCATGGCTCGACACCAGCCCCATCAGCAGCCGCGTCGACGTGCCCGAATTACCCATGTCCAGCGCCTGCGCCGGCTGGAGCAGCCCGCCGACACCCACCCCCTGCACCCGCCAGCTGCCATCGCCGTCGCGCTCGATCGTCGCGCCCATCGCGCGCATCGCCGCGGCCGTCGCCAGCACGTCCTCACCCTCCAGCAGTCCGCGGATCCGGCTTTCGCCCACCGCCAACGCCGAGAACATCAGCGCGCGGTGGCTGATCGACTTGTCTCCAGGCACGGTAAGCGTGCCCCGAAGCGGGCCGCGAGCGGAGACGGACAGGGGGCGGGGGGCAGGGTGCGACATCGCGGCGGCTTTGACAGCCGGCTTGTGCCGTGGCAAGGCGCCCCCCACTTTTCCGGGTCACACCCGAAAATCCTGATATCTTGAAAGGCAAGAGGCAACACATGGTGAAGCCGGAATGGGGCACCAAGC
Organism: Sphingomonas sp. IC-56; assembly: GCF_021043375.1. Lineage (GTDB taxonomy): Bacteria > Pseudomonadota > Alphaproteobacteria > Sphingomonadales > Sphingomonadaceae > Sphingomonas. The sequence goes on along the minus strand of NZ_JAJNDV010000001.1, from coordinate 188,244 downwards.
GCGCGTGCCCGAAGTGCGGGACGCGGTTCTACGATCTGCAGAAGGACGAGCCCGTCACCTGCATCAACTGCTCCTTCGCCTGGGAGCCCGAGCCGATCCTGAAGTCCAAGCAGCCGCTGCCGTTCGAGGTGGTGAAGTCGGATGCCGCCAAGAACAAGGGCGAGGATTCCGATCTGGGCGATGAGGATCTGGGCATCGGCGCCGATGACGAGGAGCCCTCGGCCGACGACGACGTCGATCTGGGCGGCGACGACGATCTGGGCGTCGAAACCGTCAAGGACGAAGACGAGCAGTAAAAGTTTTCCGGCAAGGGCAGAAAATGCGAAAACTGCCCTTGCCAACCCGGCGGAGCCCTTTTAGAGGGGCCGCCTTCCCGGGGTGTGGGGCCGTAGCTCAGCTGGGAGAGCGCTGCAATGGCATTGCAGAGGTCAGGGGTTCGATCCCCCTCGGCTCCACCATTTCCCCTTGCCTGTTGGATCAGGCGCGCAGGCCCAAAGCAGCCTGTTCCCGCCACTAGAGCGTGGCTAAACCTCTTCATCCTGTAACGCCCGACGGCCGCTATTTCGTGGTGAACGGTCGCCTGTGGCGGATGTCCGATCCGGCGCTTCCAGCGGAGCGGCGCGAGCAGTTGGTCGCCGAACTGATGACGGCTCGCCGCGCAGTCGGTGCGGCGCGAAAGACCAGCGACCCCGTCGCTGAGGCGCAGGCCCGCGCTGCGGTGGACGCGGCCAAGATCGCACTGGGCGAACGTGGACCGCCCTGGTGGGACGACGGCGCGCCCGATTACAATCGTCGCCTTGCCCGCAACACGCCCTATGCCGACTGGCACGCCGCGCTCCCGCCCGCAAAGTAACACGGTATATGGATCGCTCGGCACATCTGCCTTAGGCGCCACCAGGTGTATTTCGCCATCACCGCATCGCTGGATTATCAACTCTCGGCCCCCGCCGACCTCCTCCTGGCGCTAGAGGTCGCCCAGTTGGCCGACCAGCGGCTGGTTTCGGACAAGCTGACGCTCTGGGGCACAGGTCCGCTGACTCCGGTTGCGGCGGAGGAGGGGGTCGGCCGCCGTACCTGGGCGAGCGGCGCCGGCCGCATCACCGCGCACTACACTGCGCTGGTGGAGATCGATCGCCCCGTCATCGCCATGGCGGGGCTTCCCATTTCGCCGAAGCACCGATTGCCCGCCGAAGTCATCGGCTATCTCTGGCCCAGCCGCTACTGCGACTCCGACCGCTTCGAAAATTTTGTCGCGCGCTCGTTCGGCCACCTGACCGGCGGCGACAAGGTGCTCGCCATCGCCGCCTGGATAGCCACCCATATCGAATATCTACCCGGCGTCAGCGACTCCCGCACCTCCGCCTCCGACACCTATCTCCAGCGTCAGGGCGTGTGCCGCGATTTCGCCCATCTGCTGATCGCCATGGTGCGCGCCGCCGACATACCCGCCAGAATGGTTGGCGCCTATGGCTGGCGCGTGACGCCGCAGGACTTCCATGCCGTGGCCGAGGTGTGGCTCGACGGGGCCTGGCACCTCGTCGATGCCAGCGGGCTTGCCCGGCCCGAGCACATTATCCGCATCGGCGTCGGGCGCGACGCCACCGATGTCAGCTTCCTGACGATTTTCGGCCATGGCGGGCTGATCGCCCAGGCAGTCACCGTCGAGTCGGTACCCGCTCCGGAGCCCGCACAGGGCGCGTAGCGCCTCGATCGGCCCTGCATGGCTCCCGGACCTCGCGGTGAGGCCAGAGGGGTGCAGGGAGGGGCCTCAGGGGCTTGCGTGATACCCCGCCGCTCCAATATGCCGCGACACAAGCGGGCAGTTCGTTCCGTACAGGGGGAAAGCGATGTCCGGTCGGCCGACCATCAAGGAAGTGTCGAAGATCGCGGGGGTCTCGTTCAAGACCGTGTCGCGCGTTCTCAACAACGAAAAGCATGTCAGCGAAGAAACCCGCCGCAGGGTGGAGGAGGTTGTCGCCCGTCTCAACTTCCGCCCCAGCCAGGCGGCTCGAATGCTCGCCGGGCGCCGCTCCTTCCAGGTCGCGCTGCTCTACGACAATCCCAGCCCTTACTATGTGTATCATATCCAGACCGGGGCACAGCAGCGCTGCACCGATCTCGGCTATCGCCTGCTGCTCCAGCCCATCGACAGCCAGGCGCCGGACCTGGTGCCCGAGATCATGGCGCTGATCGACGAGGCGCATCTCGACGGGCTAATCCTGTCTCCGCCCATCACCGAAGTCGCCGCCTTGCTTGATGCGCTCGATGCGCGTGGCGTGCCATATGTGCGGATCGCGCCGGGCATTCGTGCGGGCGCCGGGATGGCGACCAGCATGGACGACATCGCCGCCGCTCGCGAAGTCACGCGCCACCTGATCGGGCTTGGTCACCGCGACATCGCCTTCATCCGCGGTCCCGAAAGCCACGTCTCCTCCGCAAATCGCCTTCAGGGATATCGCCTGGAGATGGAGGCCGCCGGCATCCCGTTCGATCCCGATCTGGTGGTGGCGGGTGACTACAGCTTCACCTCCGGCTCCCAGGCGGCACGCAAGCTGCTGGACCGCAAGCCCGCGCCCACGGCGATCTTCGCTGGCAATGACGACATGGCCGCCGGCGCGTTGGCGCTGGCGCATGAGCGTGACATCGCCGTTCCCGACCGGCTCTCCATCGCCGGCTTCGACGACAGCGACCTTGCCAAGGCGGTGTGGCCGCCACTGACCACGCTGCGCCAGCCGGTGCATGAGCTGGCCTGGGCGGCCGCCGATCTTATGCTGGGGGAGAACACCGCCGAACCGCAGCTGGTGCTCGATCACCAGCTCATGATCCGCGCCAGCACCGGCCCCGCCTTCCGATAGGCTCCATGTCATCTATTGGTCTGTAGCGCCGCCGCCACAAGCTTCGGCAAAGCGACGAAAGCACGGACGTAGCCCCGGCAAGGCTGATTGACCGCACCCGGCGCCGCTCCTAGCGTGCGCGCCAAGTCCAACCATATGGACGTTCTAGGAGGATGTCTCCGCAGACAGCCGCCGGGCCGATACGGGCTCGGCGGCTGGCGTTGCGAGGATCCAAGGTCATGCCGACCAGGCTGATCGCTACAGCGCCCACTCGGCCAATCCTAACGCATCAGCACTCCGCCACCACTCCTGCGTCCGCAATAAGCCCGATCCACCCTCTGAAAGCAGTTCCCCGGCGAAGGCCGGGGCCCAGCCTCAATGAACCCGGTGAGCTGGGACCACCCTCTCGAACAACGTGGCAACTGGGCTCCGGCCTTCGCCGGGGAACCGTTCGCTTCAAGCCACCCGATCAAGCCCTAGGCAGCGGCGAAGATCGCCACCCGACGAAGCACCTGACGTAGCCGTGCTCCTGCCGCACACCCGATAGCCAAGCGCCAGGCGCGCCGGGCCGCCCCCTCACTGCCCAGCGGGGACGGTCTGAAAGGCGATCAGGGTCGGCGCGTCGGCGATGAACCGGTCCAGCACGCCATCGGCGATCTTGATCGGCCCATCGAAGCGGGTCGCGCCGGGGATCGATTGCACCGCTGCGGCCTGCGCGGCGCGCTGCTTGGCGTCGGCGAAATACCGCCCTGCCGCACTGCTGCCGCGCTCGGCTGCGTCCAGTCCGGCAGCGGTCAGCTGAAGCGCACGGCCCCACATCTCCATCGCTTCCAACCAGGGGCGTGCCTGCGCGGCGAAGCCCGGGTCCACGGTGCCCGAGCGGATGATATCGGGCGCGTTGGCCAGCGTGTCCGCCTCGCGCGACAAATCGGCGATTGCCTGGCGCCGTGTGGAGGCATCGCCATGGTCGATCGCCCTGCGAACGTCGTCCAGCACCGCCTTCAACTTGGGCGCCTGTTCCTGCCATGCCTGGGTGCCGAAGGTCGGCGCAAGGTGCTGCGTGTCGAAAAAGGTCAGCAGCGCCGCCGTCGCGCGTGCGTCGCCGCCCGCCAGTTCGCGTGCGCTGGCGTGCCAGGTGCGTTCGGCATCGTAGCCCTTGTCGTTCCAAGCAAAGGCGACCACGCCCGTCACCGCCACGCGGCTCGGTGCCTCCTGGTTCATTGGGTTGGACAGGATGCCGGTCAACTCGCCCGCAAGCCCCGCCTCGCGCCGCGTATAGGGCGCCATCAACAGCCTTCCGGTGGTCTGCGCATAATCGTTGACCGGGTAATTGTCCCACAACAGCGTCTTGCGTCCGAACGCCTTGGTCGCGGCCTTGGCATCGGGGACGGAGATGGCGGGCGGTACCACGTCGGTGCCAGTCCATTGCACCACCACGCGCGGGTCGAGATACTTGCGCAGCGCCGCCTTGTAGGGCGTTTCCTTGGCGTCGTAATATTCGGTCGGCACCATGATCAGCGGGCGCGACGCGGGATCCCGCGCGACCAGGCTGGCCTGCACCGCGTTCAGCAGCTTGGACTGGGCGATGCCTGCGGCTTCGGCGCCGGACGGGCCGAACGCCGCCTTGTCGCCTTCACAATTCCACTTGGTGTATTCGATGTCGTCCAGCGCGACGTAGAAGCTGTGCACGCCGATGCCGCGCAGCGCTTCGAACTTGCGCTCCAGCGCCTGCTGGTCCTTGGGATCGGAGAAGCACACCGTCGGCCCGGGCGAGATCGCATAGACGAAATCGACATGGTTGCGCCGCGCCGCGCTCACCAGCGTGCCGAGCGAGCTCAGCGTCGCGGCGGGATAGGGCTCGCGCCACCGGTCGCGCGCGAACGGATCGTCCTTGGGGCTGTAGACATAGGTGTTCGCCTTCACCGTGGCGAGGAAGTCGAGATGCTTCGCCCGGTCCGCCATGGTCCAGGGCGCGCCGTAAAAGCCCTCGATCGTGCCGCGGATCGGCATGGCTGGGTGATCCTGGATCACCAGCGCCGGCAGGGTCGGGCGCCGCACCAGCTGGCGGAAGGTCTGGACGGCATGAAACAGGCCGCTGGCGTCCGCACCGGCGAGCGTGACGACACCGCCGCCGCTGCCGCTCGCCATGCTGGCGATCGTATACCCTTCGGCATGGCCATCACGGGCCGTGCGGGTGCGGGCAAGCGCATCGCGGATGACCGCCGCATCACCGGTGCCCAGCACGATGTGCGGGCGCTCAGGGCTCTTCGGCAGCTGCCGGGCGGTGGTGATCGTCTCCACCCCCGCCGAGGCCAGGATGGTGCGCACTAAGGCAACGGTCTCGGGCTCAACCCCCGGCGCCACAACCAGCACCACGGACCTGCCCAGCGCGAACGAGCCCTTGCCCAGCGTGACCGAGACAGGTGCGGGGAACAGTTCGGGCAGGGTCACCGGCTGCGCCGCTGCCGGGCTCGCCACTGCACTGACCAAGCCTAGCGTCACGAGCGGGAACATGCCTCGGGTCATCCCTGGTCTCCGGTATCACATTGGTATCGTCACCGGCGTAGGGGACGGACTCCCCCAAAGCAAGCCACACCTCGGATTGCGAATTTCCGCGTCTACAAGATGCTGTCCATCTGTTCCGAAGCTGGACGCTGCCGCGGAAAACTACCGCTGGTCGAAATCGTAAACAAAGCGTTAACAATACACCATGCAGCGCCGCCTAGTGATCGAGGGCCATGCCCAACGCCACCCCTTCCGCAGCCATGTCCGCCGAGCCGTGGCCCGTGCCAGGATCGAGCGCGACGACAATGACGTGAAGCTCTTCGCTTTGAGCTTCAGCGCCTTCTTCGTCTGCTTCTACACGTTCCTGCTTTAGGGGATCAGGTCCGGGTCATGCGGCGCATGCTCGGCCTGCCGCAGCCGCCACGCGCACCAGGCTGATGCCAGGCACAGCGCCACCACCACCCACATGCAGTCCGCTACGCTGACGCCGGGAATGTTGGTGATGCCGAAAATGCCCACCGACCCGATCACCATCGCCCCTGAGTTCACGATGTTGTTCGCCGCCACCGTCCGCGCGGTCTGCGACTTCTCCACCGTGGTGGTCAGGAAGGCATAGAGCGGCACAACGAACATGCCGCCGGTAATCGCGATCATCGCTAAGTCTGCCAGCACGTGCCACGCCGCTGGATGGGCAATGAAGTCGGCGGTGTCGAGAAGCGGGCCTTCCCCGACCGGCCAGAAACGTGCGGTGAAGTGGAAGTCGATCACGAACACCGCCATCGCGAGCACCGATGCGACCGCGTACTTCGCCGACACTTCGCCCTTGAGCAGCCGGTTGATGATTACCGATCCGATCGCGATCCCGACCGAGAAGATGCCGAGGAACACGCTCGCCACATCCTTCTGCGCGTGGAACACGTTCTTCACCAGCGGCGGGAACAGGACGCCCAGCACTGCGGCGATCGTCCAGAACACGCTAATCGCAATGATCGCCAAATACAGCCTGCGGATGTGCATCGTCGCGGCGATCAGCCGGTAGGACGAGCGGAAGATGTTGTAGTCGATCTTCAGCTTAGTGAGCGGGGGCGCCGGCGGGATCTTCAAGGACGCAAGCCACCCGATGCACGCTACGCCGATGACGGCGAACGCGGCAAAGGTCGGGCTGATCAGCCCACCGGCGATCGTGCCGCACAGGATCGCGATATAGGTCCCGGCCTCCACCATCCCGGTGGCGCCCAGCACTTCGTCTTCCGCCATGTGCTGCGGGATGATCGCGTATTTGATTGGTCCGAAGAACGTCGAGTGAACGCCCATGCCGACGAGTGCGACCAGCATCAGCGGCAGGCTCTTGATGAAGATGCCAGCGGCGCCGACCAGCATGATGCCCACCTCGGCGGCCTTGATGATCCGCATGATCCGTGCCTTGTCGTAGCTGTCGGCCAGCTGTCCGGCTAACGCGGAGAACAGGAAGAAGGGCAGGATGAAGATGCCCGTGGCGATGGCGCTGAAGCGCGTCTCTTCCTCCACCGAGTTGAAGATCTGGTAGGTCGCGAAGAATATCATCGCGTTCTTGAAGAGGTTGTCGTTGAACGCCCCCAGGAACTGCGTCACGAACAGGGGGAGGAAGCGGCGCTCCTTCATCAACCCGAGCGCACCGATCATGCTGTACTTGCTCCCCAGCGGCGGTGTTCCGCCCGATGTTGCCGTGGCATACCGGTGCCCGCCCGTGGCAGCAACGGCTTATTCCGCTGAACGCCGGGCGGTGTTAGAGCGGCTGCATGTGGACGCTGCCGAACATCCTGACGCTCTCGCGCATTCTTGCGCTGCCGCTGCTGGTGGCCTTCCTGTGGTGGCCTGAATGGCCCGCCGGCTACGCCGTTGCGTTCGCACTGTATGTGGCGATGGGCGTGACAGATTATTTCGACGGGTACCTCGCCCGCACGCAGGGTACCGTATCCAAGCTGGGCGTGTTCCTAGACCCGATCGCCGACAAGATCATGGTGGCGGCGGTCATCCTGGTGCTCGCGGCCAAGGGTATCATCGCCGACTGGCACGTGATCGCGGCAGCGATCATCCTCGCCCGCGAGATTGCAGTGTCGGGGCTGCGGGAATTCCTGGGCGGCATTCAGGTGTCGGTGCCGGTCTCCCGGCTTGCCAAATGGAAGACCGCGCTTCAGCTGGGTGCCTTGGGTGCGCTGATCTTCACCGGGGCAGTGCCTGAATGGCAGTGGGTCGAGCCCGCCGCGCTGCTCGCGCTTTGGGCTGCCGCATTGCTGACTGTCATCACCGGCTGGGACTATCTGCGGGTCGGCCTGAAGCACATGGATAGCTGATGGAGCTGCTCTATTTCGCCTGGGTACGCGAACGCGTCGGCACCGGCCAGGAACGCATCGACCCACCTGAAGAGGTTAAAACTGTCGCGGACCTCGTCGCCTGGCTGGCCCAGCGCAGCCCCGGCCATGCAGAAGCTTTTGCCGAGCCCGAGCGGCTTCGCGCTGCCATTGATCAGAAGTTCGTGCCGCTCGATGCGCCGCTCGGCCGCGCCCGTGAAGTCGCGCTCTTCCCGCCGGTCACCGGCGGATGATCCGAGTAGTCGTCACTCCCGAACCTATAAATCTCGCCACCGAATTGGCGGCGATCGAAGCGAATGGGGCAGGGGGCATTGCCAGCTTTACCGGCATCGTCCGTGCGGACGGCGGCGTGACGGAGCTCGAGCTTGAACATTATCCCGGCATGACGGAGGCGGCGCTGACCGAGCTAGCTGAGATCGCAGCCGAGCGCTGGTCGCTGCTTGGCGCCACGATCGTCCACCGCGTCGGCCGGATGCGTCTAGGCGAGCGCATCGTTTTCGTCGGTACTGCCGCGCATCACCGGCAGGAGGCGCTGGAAGCTTGCGCCTTCCTGATCGACCGGCTGAAGACCGGTGCGCCCTTCTGGAAGCGCGAGCGTCGCGGCGATGCCGCGGAATGGGTCGCGGCAAAGGAATCGGACGACCATGCCGCCGAGCGCTGGGGCGGCTGAACTGCAGCCTCAGGCGGTCTGCTTCAACACCTCTGCCATCAGCCGGAAGTCGCGTTCGCGCGGACTCGCCTTGCGCCATACCAGTGCGATCCGCCGGGCGGCATTCTCCGCTTCCAGCGGGCGCGCGGTGACCGAGGTGTGCTCCAATATGCCCGCCGACACCGCCATCTCCGGCAGCATCGTTACGCCCAGGCCATTGTCGACCATCTGCACCATAGTGTGGAGCGAGGTGCCTAGCATCGTTGCCTCCGCCCGCAGTTCGGGCCGGTTGCACGCAGCCAGCGCATGGTCCTTCAGGCAGTGCCCGTCCTCCAGCATCAGCAGGCGAGTTTCGTCGATATCGGCGGGGCGAACCATCGGCGTCGGGTCCATCTCGCCTTCGCGAAAGGCGACGAACAGCCGGTCGTCGAACAGCGGCGCCGACTCCACATCGCCGCAGGAAAAGGGCAGGGCCAGCAATACGCAGTCGGTCCGCCCCTGGTGGAGCTGCTCGCACGCCTGGCCGCTGGTCTCCTCGCGCAGGTACAGCTTCAGCTCGGGATAGTCCTTGCGCAGCCGCGGCAGGATGCGGGGCAGCAGGAAGGGGGCGATCGTCGGGATGACGCTCATCCGCATCTCGCCGGATAGCGGCCGCCCGGCGGCGCGGGCAAGGTCACCTAGTTCCTCCGCCTCGCGCAGCACGCGCCGCGCCTTGTCGACGATCTGCTCGCCCAGCGGCGTGAACCGTACCACCCGCCGCGTCCGCTCGACCAGCACCACGCCGATCAGCGTCTCCAGCTCGCGGATGCCAGCGGACAGGGTGGACTGAGTCACGAAAGACGCCTCCGCTGCCCTTCCGAAGTGGCCGGCATCATGCAGCGCCACCAGATATTGCAGCTGCTTCAGCGTAGGTAGGTAAGTTTGCGCCACTGATCGTCCCTGTCGATTGAGGGTGCATCATAGATTGGTTTTGCCGATTTATCCAGGCCCGTGCAGATACGGAAGCGGCGGCCGGGACCCAAATCCCAACCGCCGCCGTCATTTACAAAGGCGTGCTGGTTACGCGGCCTCGGCTTCTATGTCGGCGGGCAGCCGGATCAGGTAATCGAACGCCGACAGGGCAGCGGTCGAGCCCGCGCCCATCGCGATCACGATCTGCTTGTACGGCACGGTCGTGCAGTCGCCCGCCGCGAACACGCCCTTTTGCGAGGTCTCGCCGCGGTCGTCGATCTCGATTTCGCCGCGGGGGGTCAGCCCGACAGCGCCCTTCAGCCATTCGGTGTTCGGCACCAAGCCGATCTGGACGAAGATCCCCTCCAGCTCGATCTCATGCGTCGTGCCGTGGTTGCGGTCCTTGTAGGTCAGGCTGGTCAGCTTCGACCCATCGCCCTTCACTTCCGTGGTGAGTGCCGAGGTGATGATCTTGACGTTGGGCAGCGATCCCAGCTTGCGCTGGAGCACCGCGTCGGCACGAAGCTGGCTGTCATATTCGATCAGGGTCACATGCGCGACGATGCCGGCCAGATCGATTGCCGCTTCGACGCCTGAGTTGCCGCCGCCGATCACCGCTACGCGCTTACCCTTGAAGAGCGGGCCATCGCAATGCGGGCAGTACGTCACGCCCTTGTTGCGGTACGCGTCCTCGCCCGGCACGTTCATCTGACGCCAGCGTGCGCCGGTCGACAGGATCACGGTGCGGGCCTTCAGACTCGCGCCGTTCGCCAGCACCACTTCATGCAGCCCGCCTTCGCGCTTCGCCGGGATCAGCTTGGCCGCGGCCTGCAGGTTCATGATGTCGACGTCATAATCCTTGACGTGCTGCTCCAGCTGCGCGGCCAACTTCGGGCCCTCGGTGTGCGGCACCGAGATGAAGTTCTCGATCGACATGGTGTCGAGCACCTGACCGCCGAAGCGCTCCGCGGCGACGCCGGTGCGGATGCCCTTGCGCGCCGAATAGATTGCGGCCGCAGCACCGGCGGGACCACCGCCGACTACCAGAACCTCGAATGGGTCCTTGTTCTTGATCTTCTCGGCAGCGCGCGCGGTGGCGCCGGTGTCGATCTTGGCGACGATCTGCTCCAGCTCCATCCGGCCCGAGGCGAACGGCTCGCCGTTCAGGTACACGGTGGGTACCGACATGATCTGCCGCGCCTCGACCTCGGCCTGGAACAGCGATCCCTCAATCGAGGTGTGCTTGATGCGCGGGTTAAGCACTGCCATCAGGTTCAGCGCCTGCACCACGTCCGGACAGTTCTGGCAGCTGAGCGAGAAGTAGGTCTCGAATTCGAAGTCGCCGTCGAGGTTCTTGACCTGGTCGATCAGGTCCTGCGCGGCCTTGGACGGATGGCCGCCGACCTGAAGAAGGGCGAGCACCAGCGAGGTGAACTCGTGCCCCATCGGCAGTCCGGCGAAGCGCACACCAATATCGGTGCCCTTGCGGCGGATCATGAAGCTAGGCGTCCGCTTGTCGGCGCCGGTAACGACGTCGATCTTGTCGGACAGCGCGGCGATTTCGTTGAGCAGCGTTTCCATCTCGCGCGACTTGGCATCGTCACCGGTGCTGGCGACGAGCTCGATGGGCTCGCGGATGTTGACCAGATAGGCCTTCAGCTGCTGCGTCAGATTGGCGTCGAGCATGGAGAATCCTTATGTATCAGACACAAAGCGGCCCGGGACGGACAGAGGTCCACCCCGGGCCGATTGTCACCCAAGGGGGCTGGGTAGAACTTTAGATCTTGCCGACCAGGTCGAGCGACGGGGCCAGGGTCTCTTCACCCTCTTCCCACTTCGCGGGGCAAACCTCGCCGGGATGCGCGGCGATGTACTGCGCGGCCTTGATCTTGCGGAGCAGTTCGGTCGCGTTGCGGCCGACGCCTTCCGACGTGATTTCGACCAGCTGGATCACGCCTTCGGGATCAACGACGAAGGTGCCGCGATCGGCCAAGCCCTGGCCTTCCCGCAGTACGTCGAAGTTCTTGGCGAGGACGTGGTTCTGGTCACCGAGCATGAAGTAGTTGATCTTACCGATCGCGGGCGAGGTGTCGTGCCAGGCCTTGTGGCTGAAGTGCGTGTCGGTCGACACCGAGAACACTTCGACGCCCATCTTCTGCAACTGCGGATAGATGTCGGCCAGGTCTTCCAACTCGGTCGGGCATACGAAGGTGAAGTCGGCGGGGTAGAAGAAGAACACGGCCCACTTGCCGCGCACGTCTGCGTCCGTCACGTCGACGAACTTGCCTTCCTTGTAGGCAGTGGTCGTGAACGGCTTCAGCGTGCTTCCAATAAGCGCCATGTGTGATTTCCTCCAGAAGGGGTGATTGGTTCGAGGGCGGATATAGGCACGGCTCGCTGCATTGCAAAACGCAGAGCTTCGCTTTCGGTGATCGATTTACTCGCTCAACGTAGATCGAGCGAGTCGTCCGTTCAGAGCCAGCCCAAGGCTCGCGACAGGCTGTAAACACTTGTCAAAGTCAGGACGATGCCGACCAGGGTCAGGAGCACCCGCGTTGGAACGCGCTTGGCAAACATCGCGCCGAACGGCGCTGCAACAACGCCGCCGACCAGCAGCCCGAGCACCGGATGGACGAACTCGGGTGTAAATCCTTCGGTGCCGATGTGGAACAGGAAGGATGCCGAGATGGTCAGCGTCAGGAAGAACTCGGTGGTGTTCACCGTGCCGATCGTGGTGCGCGGCTGTGCGCCCTGAACCAGCAGGTTGCTCGTCACCACCGGGCCCCAGCCGCCGCCGCCGGCTGCGTCCAGGAAGCCGCCTGCAAACCCGAGCGGCTCGACGATCTTGGGCTCGCGCTGCTTCGGCGGAAAGCGGGCAGCGCGGAACAGCAGGTATAGGCCGATGCAGGCCAGATAGCCCATCACGAACGGACGGGTGACGGAGGCGTCGAGCGACGTCAGCACATAGGCGCCGAGCACGCCGCCGATGATGCCCGGGATCAGCAGCCGTACGAACAGCTTCCAGTTCACATTTCGATGCAGCACATGGCTGATGCCGGACACGCCAGTGGTGAAGGTTTCCACGACATGGACGCCAGCCGATGCAGTGGCAGGGGCGACGCCTAGCACGCTCACCAGCAGCGTGCTCGAAATCACGCCGAACGCCATGCCAAGCGCGCCGTCGACCAACTGCGCTGCGAAGCCCGCGGCGATATAGGGGAGGAGTTCGCTGATGATCACGCCTTCGAACATTAAGCGCCTCTTGATTGCTTTGACGGCAAGGGGTGGCCGCGCCTTTGAACTCCTACAAGACAGATAGTGTTTAGGCCGCGCAAGCCTGGGAGCGGGCGCTTCTGGAATTCATGGCTCCGAACGATTAAATAGCCGCGACAAAAGGGGACCGGCCATGTTCCAGCGTCTGACGACGTATCTCGATTCAATCCGGGCGCGCGACCCGGCCCCGCGCAGCCGCGCGGAAATATTGCTGTATCCGGGCGTCTGGGCGCTTGGCTATCATCGCATCGCGAACCGCCTGTTCCGCGCGCGCTGGTTCTTCCTGGCGCGGCTGGTCAATCACTGGTCGCGCTGGATGACGGGCATCGATATCCACCCCGGCGCTAGCATCGGTCGCAACTTCTTTATCGACCATGGTTTCGTGGTGATCGGCGAAACGGCCGACATCGGCAACGATGTCACCATCTACCAATGCGTGACGCTGGGCGGCACCAGCCCGGACAATGGAGTGGGGGGCAAGCGCCACCCGACCCTTCGCGATGGCGTGATCATCGGCTCGGGCGCGCAGGTATTGGGGCCGATCGATGTGGGCGCCCGCGCGCGCATCGGCGCCAATGCGGTGGTCACCAAGGATGTGCCCGAAGGCGCGGTTATGGTCGGCATCCCGGCCAAGCCGACTCTGATCGAGGCGCAGGCCTGGCAAAGGGAATTCGTTCCTTATGGCACGCCGTGCAGCGAGATGTTCGATCCCTCAACGCAGAAGCTAGAATTGATGCGCTGCGAAATCGAGACGCTGCGCAAGCGGCTCGATGCGATGATCGAAGCCAAGGCTGAACCGGACAACGAGGGACGCCGCAACTTGGGTTGAGCGGGGTCGAACTTGCGAGGGGAGCGTTGCCTCCCTAACTCCGCGGTGATGGGAACCGTGACCCCGCTACCGATCGGCCGTCCGACTCAGGTCGGCTTCGATCGTCCCGAACTCACTCGCATCCTCGACCTTTACGGGCGAATGGTCGCTGCCGGGCATTGGAAGGATTATGCGATCCAGCTTGATGCGGATGCGGCGATCTTTGCCGCTTTCCGTCGCTCAGCCGAGCGGCCCGAGTACCGAGTCGAGAAGCGACCCGCCTTGCGGAATCGCCAGGGTATCTGGGCGCTCGTCAACGAGGCGGGCACCATTCTGAAGCGGGGCCACGAGTTAGGGCCAGTGCTGGCTCCCGTGGAACGCCGCCTGATGAAACTGGTGGAATAGTTCGCAGGAGCCGTACGCGCCGCTATCAGCGCGAGCTTTTAGATTAGATCAGCGAGGCGGTCCGCGGAAGCGGACCGCCTCTCCAAGTCAATGTGCCAGAGGCACTTGCGCAGTTAGCGGCCGCCGCGCTGGCGGCACTGGTCCGTGACGGTACGCGAGCAGACCGGATACGAAGCCTGCGCCGCCGGAGCGGGATTGTTCATCGCCGGGCCCATGGAGGTTGCGCCAGCGGGCGCACCCATCGGCGCGCTGTTCGTGGTGTCGGTCGTGCCGGCTGCGTCAGTCGCAGCACCAGCGCCAGTAGTGCCGGTCGGCGCCTGCGCGTCGGTGCTGGTCGCCGCGTCGGGTGTGGTGGTGGTCGACTGCGAAGTGCTGTCTTGCGTAGCGGTGGTGGTGGTCGTCTGCGGCGCTTCCTGGGCGACGGCGACGCCGCCCATGGCGAGTGCGGCTGCGAGTGCGATAAGCTTCATCGAGCTTCTCCTGAATAGTTGTCGGCACGCTTGCGCGCCTGTGCAACAAACTCAGAAGTTGCAGGATGGGTCCCTCAGTTCCCCGCGTCCAGCGAGTAGCCCGCCGACCGCACAGTCCGAATGATGTCCGGACGATCGCCGTGGTTGATCGCCTTTCGCAGCCGACGGATGTGGACGTCGACGGTGCGCGACTCGATGTCCGAGTCATGCCCCCACACTGCATCGAGCAGCCGCTCGCGCGAGAAAACCCAGCCCGGATGCTCCAGGAAATGCTTGAGCAGCCGGAACTCGGTTGGCCCGAGCGCGATCACTTCGCCGCCGCGCCTGACCTTGTGCCCCACCGTGTCCATCTCGATATCGGCATAGCTCAACGCTTCCCCGGCAAGGGCGGGGCGGACACGGCGCAGCACCGCGCCGACGCGCGCGACGAGTTCACGCGGGCTGAACGGCTTGGTGACATAATCATCTGCACCGGTTTCCAGGCCGCGGACACGGTCCTCTTCTTCACCCCGCGCAGTGAGCATGATGATAGGGACGTTCGCCGTTTCCGGCATGCGGCGCAGGCGCCGACATACTTCGATGCCCGACAGGCCTTCGACCATCCAATCGAGCAGGACGATGTCCGGCGCTGCTTCCTTGGCAAGCAGCAGTGCTTCCTCGCCATCGGACGTGTGCTTTACGTCGTAATCCTCGCGCTTGAAGTGCCAGGCGACCAGTTCGGCGATCGCTGCGTCATCCTCGACCAGCAGCATGTTTACTCGCGCCATGCGACTTCCTCAGCCCGCTGCCGCTTCGTCCGCCATGTAGCGTCCGGTTGCGGCGAAGTAGACCATCTCGGCGACGTTGGTTGCGTGGTCGCCGATCCGCTCCAGGTTCTTTGCCACGAACAGCAGATGCGCGACCTGGCTGACGGTGCGCGGATTCTCCACCATGAAGGTCACTAGCGTCCGGAAGATTGAATCGTAGAAATCGTCCAGTGCATTGTCGCGTTCGCAGATCGCCGCCGCCGCCTCCGCATCACGGGCGGAGAAAGCGTCGAGCACGTCATGGACCATGTCGCTGGCAAGCTGCGCCATCGCGGGCAGGATCGAGATCGCCTCGATCCGGTCCTCGCCTTCGGTGTGGATCATCGGCACACGCTTGGCGATGTTCTTGGCATAATCGCCGATGCGCTCGATCACGGCCGCGATCTTGAGCGCGGCGATCACCTCACGCAGATCGTCCGCCATCGGCGCACGGAGGGCGATCACGCGAACGACGAGCTTTTCCAGCTCCGCCTCGATCGCATCGATCTGCTTGTCCTTCTTACGGACTTCCTTTGCGAGCGCAGTGTCGCCTCGCGACAGCGCTTTCATCGCGTCATGAATGGCCTGCTCGGCAAGCCCGCCCATTTGCGAGATCAGCGCGCGAAGTTGACTGATATCCTGATCGAACGCCTTGACCGTATGTTCGTGACCGGTCGCCATTAGCCGTACCTTCCAGTGATATAGTCCTTCGTCCGCTCCTCACGGGGCGCGGTGAAGATGTTGTCGGTGTCGCCATATTCCACGAGATTGCCCAGGTGGAAAAAGGCGGTGCGCTGACTGACGCGCGCCGCCTGCTGCATATTGTGCGTGACGATCACGATTGCATATCGTCCGCGCAGTTCGTGGATCAGCTCCTCGATCTTGGCAGTGGCGATCGGGTCCAGCGCGGAGGCGGGCTCGTCCATTAGGATCACTTCGGGATCAACCGCGATCGCTCGCGCGATGCAGAGGCGCTGTTGCTGGCCGCCGGACAGGGCCGTGCCGCTGTCGTTCAGGCGATCCTTCACCTCCTCCCAAAGCCCCGCTCTGCGCAGGGAGCGGGCGACGATCTCCTCCAGATCAGCCTTGGAGGTCGCCAGCCCGTGGATGCGGGGGCCATAGGCGACGTTCTCGAAAATGGATTTCGGGAAAGGGTTCGGCTTCTGGAACACCATTCCCACCCGCGCACGCAGCTGCACCACGTCCATGTCCGGCGAATAGATGTCCTGCCCGTCGAGCATGATCTGCCCATCGACGCGCGCATGCGAGATGGTGTCGTTCATCCGGTTGAGGGTGCGCAGGAAAGTCGACTTGCCGCAGCCCGATGGGCCGATAAACGCCGTCACATGATCCATGTCGATGTCGATCGACACATTCTTAACGGCTTGTTTCTCGCCATAGAAGACGCTGACATCGCGTGCGGTCATCTTGTGCGGAGCGTCGTTCATCACCAGCGGGTCTCGAACTTGTTACGAAGATAGATGGCAAGTGCGTTCATGGCGAGCAGGAAGCACAGCAGCACAATGATCGCGGCGCTGGTCTTCTCGACAAAACCGCGGCTGACCTCGTCCGACCATAGGAAGATCTGGACGGGAAGCACCGTCGCCGGCTCGGTGAGTCCTGAAGGCGGTGTGACGATGAACGCGCGCATGCCGATCAGCAGCAGCGGGGCGGTTTCGCCAAGGGCGCGGGCCATGCCGATGATCGTGCCCGTCAGGATACCTGGCATTGCGAGCGGCAGAACATGGTGGAAGACCACCTGTATCGGGCTGGCGCCGATCCCGAGCGCAGCGTCGCGGATCGAGGGTGGCACTGCCTTGATCGCGTTGCGGCTGGCGATCACGATCACGGGCATGATCATCAGGGCAAGCGTCAGGCCGCCGACCAGAGCTGCGGAGCGGGGAAGGAGCGGACCAACTTTGTAGCCGAACACCGACCAGCTTCCGAGAAATACCGCAAGCCCGAGCAAGCCGAAGATGATGGATGGGACCGCCGCAAGATTGTTGATCGATACTTCGATCAGATCCGTCCAGCGGTTCCGCGGCGCGTATTCCTCAAGATAGATCGCCGACAGGACACCCACCGGAAACGCGATCAGGAAGGTGACGAACATCGTGAGCAGCGAGCCCTTGAGCGCGCCCCAGATGCCCACAGCCACCGGATCGGTCGAGTCCGACAGCTGAAGGAAGTCCGCGTTGAAGTGCCGTGAGATGCTGCCGGCCTCCCGGAGCTTGGCGGCAGCGGAGAGCATTTCCGGGGTCCCGCGTCCTGCCACGGCTTGGTCAAGCTCGCTGGAGGCGGGGACACGCATGCGAACCGCATGGTCGAGCACGGATGGATCGTGCTTGATCCGCTCGCGCACCTTGATCCAGGCACTTTCGGAAATGAGTTCTTCGCCACCTGGGCCGAAGCTTGCCGCGGCTGCGTCCTTCACCGCGTTTTCCAGACCGGCACCGGCGAGTGCCAAATCTGCTCCCGGCGTCGTCAGTTGTGCGCGGTCCACGCTCATGCCGCTTGCACGGAAATCGACCGGCAGCATGATTTCGGTACGCGTGAATCCACGCCAGCCTTGTGCGACCATGGTGACGAGCAGGAAGGCCAGGAAGGCGGCCGACAACGCCACCGCCGCCATGCCGAAGAAGCGAAACCGCCGTTCGGCGGCGTAGCGCCTGCGGATCCGGCGCTGCATCGCAGCCGTCTTCCAATCGGTTGGCGCACGCTCCTGAGGCTGCGTGGGAAGGGCGGCGTTATTCATAAGCTTCACGGTACCGCTTCACGACGCGAAGCGCGACGATGTTGAGGAGCAGGGTGATGACGAACAGCGTCAGGCCCAGCGCGAACGCCGCCAGCGTTTTCGGGCTGTCGAACTCCGATTCTCCGGTCAGCAGATCAACGATCTGCTTCGTGACGGTGGTCGCGCTCTCCAGCGGATTGAGCGTGATATTGGCAGCGCCACTGGCCGCCATTACGACGATCATCGTCTCGCCTATCGCGCGGCTGACCGCCAGGAGGATGCCGGCCACCACGCCGGGCAGTGCTGCTGGAATTAGCACGCGCGAGATGGTCTCGCTGGTCGTCGCCCCCATCGCCAGGCTGCCGTCGCGCATCGCAGTCGGCACCGCGGCGATCGAGTCGTCTGCCATGGAAGACACGAACGGGATGATCATCACGCCCATGACTAGGCCCGCAGCCAAGGCACTTTCCGAACTCGCATAAGGATAGCCTAGCGCCACAGCGACATCGCGCACCGCGGGCGCCACCGTCAGCGCGGCGAAATAGCCATAGACCACCGTCGGAACGCCGGCGAGGATCTCGAGGATCGGCTTCATCCAGCGCCTGACCCGGGGGGCTGCATATTGCGTCAGGTATATCGCACTCATCAGCCCGAAGGGGATGGCGACAATCATCGCGATCACTGCGCCGATGAAGAAGGTGCCCCAGAGCAGCGGCACTGCGCCCAGCGACCGGCCCGGCCGCTCGGGATCGATGACCTGCGGGCTCCAGTGCGTTCCGAACAGGAAGTCGGTGATGGAGACCTGGCTGAAGAAACGCAGCGATTCCCAAAGCAGCGACAGAAAGATGCCAAGCGTGGTCAGGATCGCAATCAGCGAAGCCACCAGCAGCAGCATCATTACACCACGCTCGACGCGGCTCCGCGCGGGGAAGTTGGCCCGAAGCCGTGTGAACGCGTAGGCGCCGCCCGCAAAGGCCAGCAGGATGGCAACCGCGGTGCCGATCCAGTTGTAGCGCGCCTTGGCGATGCGGGTCGGCGCGACAAGCTGCTGCGCGACAGGATCGAACGCAGTCGCTCCCGGTGCGTCCGCGACGCGATTGGCCTCTGCCAGAAGCGCGTCACGTTCGAAATCGAACGCGGGCAGCTGCGCCGCCGCGGAATGTTCCAGCACTGCCTCTTTGACCAGCGCCGGGGCAATTCCGCCCCAGGCGGCGACGAACAGCAGCGCGGGAAGCACGACCCAGATCGCGACATAGAAGCCGTGCTGCGCGGGAAGGGAGTGAAGGCGCTTGGCCCCGCCACGGTCAAAGCGTGCCGCGCGCGCGCGCGTCGTCAGCCAGCCGATCAGACCAAGCCCGGCAACGAGGAACAGGAGAGCCAAGGTGTTCACAACGCGAACCTCAATGCAGGTCTGCCGGGTTCAGCGCCAGCCGCTGCGCAACCACTTGGGCGGCATGGGCGCGAACCGCATCCGGCGCCGCGATTAGACCGCGCCCAGCCAGCCGGCCGTTCGGGTTCCACATGCTGGCGTAGAGCTGTAGGAAGTCGGCTAGGCCCGGCACTGCACGCAAATGCCGCTTCTTCACATAAAGGTACAGCGGACGCGCGCCAGGGTATTCTCCCGACGCGATAGTCTGATTGCTGGGGGCAACACCATCGATCGGTGCGCCTTCGATCCGGTCGGTATTTTCCTCCAGGTAGGAATAGCCGAACACGCCTAGCGCATTGGGATTGGCGGCGAGACCCTGGACAATCAGATTATCGTTCTCGCCCTTATCGATATAGGCGCCGTCGTCGCGGATGCGCTTGCACCGCTCGTCAAAGGCTGCCTGGCTCGTCTGCGCCTTCAGCGCCTTTGCCTGCGGGTCCACCGCAAGGCACCCCGGAGCCAGGATCAGTTCAACCAGTGCGTCCCGGGTGCCGCTGGTGGAGGGCGGGCCCATGACCTGGATGGGAATGGCTGGAAGCGTTGGGTTCACGTCCCGCCACATGCGCGCGCGGTTCGGGGCGCCCCGCGGATTGGCGGCAAGCGCCAGATAAAGGTCGCGTTTGGTCAGGCGGAGCCTGGGACCGTTCTTTGCCTCAGCGATAGCGACGCCGTCGATGCCGATCTGCACCTCCAGGATCTCGCCGACCTCATTGCGCTGACACAGCGCATATTCCGATTTCTTGATCTGCCGCGAGGCGTTGGCGATGTCAGGATATTCCCAGCCCACGCCAGCGCAGAAGCGCGCCATTCCGCCGCCCGTGCCGATTGATTCGACAACCGGCGCCTTGCGCTCGCCGCCCTGGTTCACGAACGCCTCGGCAACGGCGGTGGTGAAGGGGTAGACGGTCGAGGAGCCGACAACGCGGATTTCACGCGCCGTGTTGCTGTCACAAGCGGTCAGCGCGAGCGCGCCCGCTACGAGTGCCAGCCTGCGGATAATCGTCTTTCCCCCATGTCCACGTACGAGTCGTGCAACTGGCACGCGATAGGCGCTCTCTTGCAACACGGTTACGCCTTTATGACACTGGCTGGAGGGGGAGGAGGATGTTCACCGTCGTGCCCTTGCCCAGCAGGCTCGAGATCTCCAGCCGACCGCGGTGCCGCTCCACGACATGTTTGACGATCGCCAAGCCAAGCCCGGTGCCGCCAAGCGAGCGGCTTCTGCCGGAATCGACCCGATAAAAACGCTCGGTGAGGCGTGGGAGGTGCTGTTGGGCAATGCCTTCCCCTTCATCGGTTACGGTCAAGCGAGTCATCAATTCGCTCTCCGGCACGAGGCTGATCGTAACCGGGGAGCCTTCCCGCCCGTACTTCATGGCGTTGCCGATGACGTTGTGCAGCAGCTGACTGAGCTGAGCCGCGTCGCCGCGAACCGGCGGGACATCGGCTATCTGGGTGACCAGGTCAGCCGCGCGGGGGCTGCCAGCGAGTTCGTCGCACACCTGGCCGATCAGCGCCCCCAGCTCGATCGACTGGTTGGGCGCGCGATATTTCTCCGCCTCGATCCGGCTCAAGGAGATCAGGTCCTCGATCAGCCGCTGCATCCGACGCGCTTCGCCGAACATGATCTTCAGGAAGCGGGCACGCGTTTCAGGATCGTCCCCCGCATCTTCGCTGAGCGTCTCCACATAACCCAGGAGTGACGCCAGCGGTGTTCGGAGTTCGTGGCTGGCGTTGGCGACGAAGTCGACGCGCATGCGCTCCGCGGCATAACTGCCGGTCCGATTGATGAGGTGCACAACGCGGCGGCCATCATCGAGATTTCGGATGCGCATCTCCCAGCGCTGCTCGCGCGTGCCCAGCCCCACAAGGTGGATTGGGCGGCCGTTGACGCCATCCTGCGGGTCCATGAGCCGTTCGGCCGCGGCGGGATGGCGAATCGCCACGCGGACATCCTCGCCAAGGATGTGCTGGCCCAGCAACTCACGGGCGCCGGAATTCGCAGCCTCGACATGGTGGTTGGCGATGACCAGCAGCGGCTCCGCAATCGCTTCGATCACTGCCGCTATCGGGAAATCCTGTTGAGGGGCAGGCGGAGGCGGCGAGGGAATGGCGGCAGGCGGCGCATCCTCTGCGCCTCCCGACGCGACCAGGACGCCGGCTATACCCGACACCAGCACCACCAGGGCAGTCTGCGCGTCGCCGTTCATCAACAGACTGACAAGCGTCCCCAAGGTGACGACGGCGACGGCCAGGAAAGTGCGCAATCCAAGAATTACAGGCATGATCAGGTCCTATCGCAGGTGCACCGCCCTGCGAGAAGCGATTTACGATTGCGAAACGGGCGATGGTGCAGAACAAGTGCCCATGGCGGATGATCAACAAGGACCTGAGGCGACCCGGCGTCGCGCACTCATGCTGGGTGCGGCGGGAGCATCGGCGATCGTGTCGATCCGTCCGGCTCTGGCGCAGACCAGTGCCTCGATCACCAATTGCGAGATCCCCGTGCCCGATGCAGGCCGGGCTGGCAGCTACATCGCGGCGGATGGATCCCTTGTTCCGGCCGGTACGCCTGGCGCGTTCCCGCCACCTAGCGCACCGTTCAAGGCAGAGGATGTCCGCCGCGCGCTTGCTGGTGGCAACTTGCCGGGTGCCGATTACGACAGCAGCCGAGCCTACACCAACTACATCCGCCGCTTGCAGTCGGGTACCAGCGGCTTCACCTGTTTCGCGTCGTTGCAGATGCCGCGCGGCTGAGGCCGTGGAGGCAGCCACCTATCGGGCAGCGCCAGACGCGACGCTTCGTGTCGTTCCGCTCGATGCGCTTACCCTCATATTTCACCGCGCTTCAGGCATCACGCATGTGGTGGACTCGCCCGTGCCGGAGATTCTGGAGCTGCTCGGAGATGACGCACTGACCACGGAGCAGCTGCTGGCGCGTCTTGCCGACCATTTCGCCGTAGCGGATGCAGACGCCGATGCGCTTCGTGCGCGGCTGGATGAACTTGTGGTCGCGGGTCTGGTGGAGCGCCGATGCGCCACCTGACTCATGTACGGATCGGTCCGGTAGGGTTTCGGGTCGGCAGCGACTGGCGCGAGCCGATAGCGTCCATTCGCGACCTGTACCGGGACTATCCTGCTCCAAATGGCGGCGTTCCCGACTTCAATGTGCACCTATACGCGGGGCGTCCTTGGCGCCGTTTGATCCGCCCCGCCGTGCACATAGGCGGCGATTTCATCATCCCAGACGCCGCGCCCTTGCCGCTGCGACAGGGCTTGCTGGCGGCGGAGATGGGGATGAACCTGCAGATGGCGCTCGGGCAGCGCCGCTACCTGCTTCTCCACGCCTCCGCAGTGGAGCGCGATGGCAAGGCCCTTGTCATGACGGGCTTGTCGGGTGCCGGCAAATCTACGCTTGCAGCGCTGCTGATGGCCCGCGGCTGGCGGCTGATGGGGGATGAGTTCGCGTTGATCGATCCTGCCACTGGCCTCGTATATGGATTCCCACGGCTCATAAGCCTCAAAAATGCGGCGATCGAGGAAGTGTCACGCACACTGCACGGGGCGCACTTCGGCCCCGTTCTTGAGCGCACGCCCAAGGGCACGATCCGCCATCTGGTGCCAAACGGTGCATCGATCACAGCGATGGAACAGCCCGCGACACCTGCGCTGCTGCTGTTTCCAAGCTTCGGCTTCGACGCGAGCGTGCGCGATGTGCTGCCGAGCGAAGTATTCGTGCGGCTGACCCAGGCGTCGACCAACTATGTCGCGATGGGCGAGCGCGGCTTCGCAGCACTCACGGACCTGGTGCGAACCATACCGGCGCGCGCGATCGACTATCCCGACACTCGAACCGCGTTGGCGCAGGTCGAGCGGCTATGGAGCGAGTTGTGACCGACGGTCTCCTGCTGGTGAGGGCACTGCGGGAGCCCTTGTCCACAAGGCTGGATGCAGATGGGTGGACGGCGCTGCTCGCCATCGCGCGGGCCGAGCAGATCATCGGTACCTTGGCCTTTCGGCTCGGCGGGTTGGATGTGCCTGCACCCGTCGCGCGAATCCTGGAGGAAGCAAGGCAATCAGTCGAGCAAGGCCGTGTGGCGGCACTGTGGGAAGCCGAGATGGCGCGGCGAGCGCTTGCGAATTCGGCCATCCCTGTGATCCTGCTGAAAGGCACCGCCTTTGTTGCTGGAGGGCTGTCGGCCGGGGTAGGACGGTCGATCGGCGATCTGGACATCCTGGTACCACGTGAGCGCCTGGAGGATGCCGAAGCCCTGCTGCTTCAGGCGGGGTGGGAGTGGGTAAAGCCCGACACATATGACGACGCGTACTACCGCCGTTGGATGCACGAATTGCCGCCGCTGATCCATCGCGAGCGAGATCGCATGATTGATGTCCACCACACGATCCTGCCGCTCACCGCGCGGATCAGGCCGGACGCAGAGGCGCTGATCGCTCACAGCGTGGCCTTGCAGCCGGGGCTGCGCATGTTGTCGCCGCCGGACATGCTCTGCCATGCCGCCGCGCATCTGTTTGCCGATGGCGAACTGGCTGGCGGATTGCGCAACCTTTGGGACATACACTGCCTGATCGGCGAGTTCGGGACCGACGGACTACGCGAACGCGCCGAACTGCATGGATTGGGAGGCGCCGTGGCCCGCGCGGCGCGGCTGTCGCACGCGTTGTACGGGACGGAAGTTCCAGCAGCTTGGCGTGGGTTGCGCGGTGCCGATGCCCTGTACCTGCGGCGTCTGGCCGCGCGCGATGGCTGGGGCAGGCCGACACGACGCATCACCCGGCTGGCCTTCTATGTGCGAAGCCACTTCATCCGCATGCCGCTGGCTATGCTCTTGCGCCACTTGTGGACCAAGTGGCGCAAAGGGCATGTGCCACGATAGCTCAGGCGCCGTGGTACCGGGGCGCCGGTCTGTCGTGTGAGGAGTCCTTCGCGACCAGCGCTTCGGCGGCGACGTAATTGTCCCAGTTGCGGATGTCTGGCAGTGAGGGGATGCATACCGGCTCCTCCATCTCCAGTGCACGGAGCGACGCCACCACCAGATCGTCGGGTTGCATCACGCGTTCGGGTGGGAAGTTATCGAGGGAGTTTCCGGCGATCTCGTGGAAGTCGGTGGCGATCACGCCGGGGACCAGCAGCTGGACGCGGACGCCGGTTCCCGCGGCTTCGGCCTGCATGTGGCGGGTGAAGGCCATCACGTAATTCTTCGACGCGCCGTAGCCAGCGTTGCCGGGTAATCGCATGAAGACGGTGCCTGAGCATAAGTTGACGATAGTGCCGCGGCGAAGGGCCGTCATGGACCGCATCGCCGAGGCGGAAAGCTTGCTGAGCGCTACTATGTTGACACTTAGCATTGCGGCGAGCGCCTGCGTGTCCAGTTCGGTGACCTTTCCGCGAGCGGCGTAGCCTGCATTGTTGACCAGGAAGGCGGTGTCACCTTTGTCGATCCGGGCCGTCACCGCATCCACGCCGTCGTCAGTGCCGAGGTCGGCGGGGAGCACTTCTACTTCGGCCTGCGTGGCCTCCCGCAACTCGGCGGCGAGCGTTTCGAGGCGATCGGCGCGGCGGGCGACGAGGACAAGATCGTGGCCGGTGCGGGCAAGGTGCTCGGCATAGCTCTTGCCGATACCGGCGGACGCGCCGGTTACCAGTGCGCGGGGACGTGCATCATTCATGCTATGCTCCTGTCTGTCTGCCTGGCTGGTCCGAACGCGCGAGAAGCCGGCTCAGCCCACGGGCAGCCCACTGGAATTCGCAGGCGCAGCGTGGCAGGAGGACGCGCGGAGGGGTACCTGATGACATCGCCGATCGCCGCCATCATCCTTGCCGCGGGCAAGGGTACGCGGATGAAATCCGACACGCACAAGGTGCTGCATCCGATTGCGGGACGGCCGATGCTGCTGCACCTGATCGACAGCGTCGCTGCGCTCGATCCTGCGCGCACGGTCGTGGTGGTAGGCGCCGGGCGCGAGCAAGTAGAGCGTGCCGTAGAGGCGCTGGGCGCCGAAACGGTGGAGCAGGTTGAGCAGCTGGGCACCGGCCACGCTGTGCTACAGGCCGAAGCCGCGCTGGCGGACTTCACCGGCGATGTGCTGATCCTCTATGGCGACGTTCCGCTGGTCACGGCCGAGACGCTGCGCCGGATGCTCGACCGGCTGCACACGCCCGACATGCCGGCGGCCGTGGTGCTCGGCTTCCGCCCGGTCGATCCTGGCGCCTATGGCCGGGTTATCGCCGACGCGGATGGTCGCATCGCCAAGATGGTCGAGTTCAAGGACGCTTCACCCGAGGAGCGCGCCGAAACGCTGTGCAATTCCGGGCTGATGGCAGTGCGCTCGGCCGACCTCTTCAGCCTGCTGGCGCGCGTCACCAACGACAATGCGGCTGCCGAATATTACCTGCCCGACATCGTCATGCTGGCCGCGCAGGATGGCCGCGCTTCGGCAGTGGTGGAGACCGAGGCGACCGAGGTGACGGGCGTTAATAGCCGCGGCGAATTGGCGGCGCTGGAGGCCGAGTGGCAGCGCGCGCGGCGCATTCGTGCGATGGCGGAAGGCGTCACCCTGGTGGCACCGGAGACGGTGTGGTTCGCGCATGACACGGTGATCGGCCGCGACGTGACGATTGAGCCCAATGTCGTGTTCGGGCCCAAGGTCGAGGTGGGCGAGCGAGTCACCATTCACGCCTTTAGCCATCTGGAGGGGGCGAAGGTTGCCGCCGGTGCGGACATTGGCCCGTACGCGCGGCTGCGGCCCGGCTCGGTGATCGGCGAAGGCGCGCGCGTCGGCAATTTCGTCGAGACCAAGAATGCGGTGCTGGAGGCTGGTGCCAAGGCCAATCACCTGACCTATCTGGGTGACGCGCGGATCGGCGCGAAAGCGAATATCGGCGCGGGTACGATCACCTGCAATTACAACGGCTATCTCAAGCAGCGCACCGAGATCGGCGCGGGCGCGTTCATCGGGTCGAACAGCGCGCTGGTGGCGCCGGTTCGTATCGGCGACGGCGCGATCGTTGCGGCAGGCAGCGTGGTGACGCAGGATGTCGAGGCCGACGCGCTGAGCCTGACGCGCGCGCCGCAAACCGCCAAGCCCGGCTGGGCGAAGAAATTCCGTGAAGTGATGCAAGCCAGGAAGGCAGCGAAGTAACATGTGTGGAATCGTCGGGATCCTGGGCAAGGAAGACGTCACCGGCCGCCTGTTCGAAGGGCTGAAGCGGCTGGAATATCGCGGCTACGACTCCGCGGGCATCGCCACCATCCATGACGGCGCGATCGACCGCCGCCGTGCAGAGGGTAAGCTGGTCAATCTGGGCAAGCGGCTGGCGGAGTCGCCGCTGCCTGGCGTGATCGGGATCGCCCATACCCGCTGGGCAACGCATGGCGCGCCGACCGAGGACAACGCCCATCCGCACATCGTGGGCGACGTTTCGATCGTGCACAACGGCATTATCGAGAACTTCAAGCCGCTGCGCGACGCGCTGATCGCGGAAGGGCGCACCTTCCGCAGCCAGACCGACACGGAAGTGGTGGCGCATCTGGTGAGCCGCGAACTCGAGGCCGGTAAGAGCCCGCGCGAAGCGGTGGCGGCGGTGCTGCCGCAACTGCACGGTGCGTTCGCGGTGGCGTTCCTGTTCAAGAACGAGCCCGACATGCTGATCTGCGCGCGACTAGGTGCGCCGCTGACGGTGGGTTATGGCGACGGCGAGAACTACCTCGGATCGGACGCGCATGCGCTCGCCTCGCTGACCCAGCGCATCGTCTATCTCGAAGAAGGCGACTGGGCGGTGCTGACCCGCGACCGCATCGAGATCTTCGACAAGAACAATGCGGCAGTGGAGCGCCCGGTAGTCCAGTCGGGCGCCTCGGCAGCGCTGATCGACAAGGGCAACCACCGCCATTTCATGCAGAAGGAGATCTACGAACAGCCGGTCGTAGTCGCCCAGACGCTGCAATCCTATCTGCGGCCGGTGGAGCAGAAAGTCGCGTTGCCCGACATGACGTTCGACCTGTCCAAGATCGAGCGCGTGGCGATCGTCGCCTGCGGCACGGCGAGCTATGTCGGCATGATCGGCAAATACTGGATCGAGCAGTTCGCTCGGTTGCCGGTCGAAGTCGATGTGGCGTCCGAGTTCCGCTACCGCGACCCCGTGCTGCTGCCGAACACGCTCGGAGTGGTAGTCAGCCAGTCGGGCGAAACCGCCGACACCCTGGCGGCGCTGCGCCACATGAAGGCGAACGGCGTCACCACCGCCGGCATCATCAACGTGCCGACCAGTTCGATGGCGCGCGAAGTCGACCTGTTGCTGTCGACCCATGCTGGTCCGGAGATCGGCGTCGCGTCGACCAAGGCGTTCACCTGCCAGTTGGCGGTGATGGCTGCGCTGGCGGTCAATCTGGCGCGCGCGAAAGGCAAGCTGGGCGAAGAGCAAGAGCGTGAGATCGTGCGGCACCTGATCGAGGCGCCGGCAGGGATCAACGCCGCGTTGGCGCATGATGCCGAGATCGAGGCGATGGCCGGCACGATCGCACAGGCGCGCGACGTGCTGTATCTGGGGCGCGGGCCGGATTACCCGCTGGCGCTGGAAGGCGCGCTGAAGCTCAAGGAAATCAGCTACATCCATGCCGAAGGCTATGCCTCGGGGGAGATGAAGCATGGCCCGATCGCGCTGATCGACGATTCGGTCCCGCTGATCGTGCTAGCGCCCTCGGGCCCGCTGTTCGAGAAGACCGTGTCCAACATGCAGGAAGCCAAGGCGCGCGGGGCCCGGGTAGTGCTGATCTCCGACGCGGCGGGCCTAGCGCTGGCAGGGGAGGACGCGGTGGCGACGATCGAGATGCCGCAGGTCCATCCGCTGATCGCGCCGCTGGTCTATGCGGTGCCGGTGCAGCTGCTGGCGTACCATGTCGCAGTGGCGAAGGGCACGGATGTGGACCAGCCGCGAAATTTGGCGAAGTCGGTTACGGTGGAGTAGGCGGGAGCGGGTGCGGCCACGTAGTGTGAAACTACAATAAAGTTTTCCCCTTCCCAATAAAGTTCTCCCACCGACAATAGATTTCTCCTGTGACATGCCCGGCCGGTTCGTCCCGATGATCAGGTTTGCCCTGATCATCGAACCGCATTGCGGCACACAGCCCAATTCGGAGCCGACTGTCGGCACGGCTTGCGGATGATGCGCTGGACTCGCAGAAAGGTTTGCACGGGTGCCGATGGCGGACGGCATGTGGAGAAGAGTCGCGTGGCGGAGGGGGCGGGTTTTGAGCGAGATGGGCGACGGGGCGGATCAGGGTATATTTGGCGCGACTGCATCGAGTGTGTCGCAGTATTTTACCTTCGTCAGGTCTGGCGACCACGGGACGCAAGAACTGGACTGGGACAAGGGTCCCGAGCAGGTGCGCAAGGCGCTGGGCGAGGCGCTCGGCGCGCGCAACGTCGCCTTCCTGCTCGGCGCGGGCTGCTCGTCGATGATGAAGGACGGCGCCGAGCGCGGCATCGCCACGATGGCGCCGCTGGCGGCGGAGTTCTGCGGTGCGGCCGGTGCCGCCGCGGGTGGCCCCGCCTGGGCGCTCGACGCATCTGATCTGTCATGTCTAGCGGGGCACGGCCTCACCCTGGCCGGCGACTATACCCGCAACCTGGAACGGCTGATGGAGACTCTACACGCGCTGCGGTTCGTGCTGTCGCGGAGCGACGACGCCGGGGACGTGGACGAGGTGGCGGCGATCGACGGCATGATCGCCAAGGTGCAGGCGTTCCTGTGGGAGCGGTGCACGGCTGGGGCCTTCGCCAGCGGCGACGACCAGGTGCTCGGCCTCTACGAATCCTTCTACCGCCGCCTGGTGCTGCGCGACCGCTCGCTGCCCCGGCCATGGATCTTCACGACGAACTACGATCTGTTCAGCGAACGGGCGATGGACCGTCTTGGGCTGCCATACGCGAACGGGTTCTCAGGCGTCGTCGAGCGTCGCTTCAATCCGGCAACCTTCAGATACGCGCTCGCAGAGCAACTCGACATCTCGAATCGCAAGTGGTCGGCGGTCGACGGATTCGTGTACCTGTGCAAGCTGCACGGCTCGATCAGCTGGACGGAGGACGACCACGGGCTCTTCCCGATCCGCGAAACCTGGCCGCAGACCACGCCGTCGAAGGTCATGATCTTTCCGACGCCGGCGAAGCAGAACTCGAGCCTCGGATCTCCGTATTCCGACCTGTTCCGCGAGTTCCAGTCGCGCATCGTGCGAGAGCAGAGCGTCCTGATCACGATGGGCTACGCCTTCGGCGACGAGCACCTGAACAACATCATCTACCAAGCGCTGACGATCCCGACCTTCAGGCTCATCGTGTTCGCCGATCCTGGTTTGGGCGGCGACATCGCCAAGCTGCGTGCGCTGGCGGATCCGCGCATCTGGATCATCGGCGGGTCGGGCCCGCCCGGCGGCGCGCCGGCCCATTACTTCAGCACCATCGTCGAGCACCTGCTGCCGAGGCGGCCGTCGGACCGCATCGACGACGCGGTGAAGCTGGTGCTCCAGACCATGGCCGCCAGCTCGGCCGCCGCCGCGGTGCCGACCGATGACGACTGACGATCGGCGCCGCGCGATCGGCTCGGTCGTCGCGGTCGCGGCCGACAGGTTCGTCATCGAAATGCATGGCGGCACCGACAGCTTTACGGTGGTCGGCTTCGACGACGTGCACTACGTCGCCCGGCTGGGCTCGTTCGTCATGATTCCGGCCCAGGCGGAATACGTCGTGGCGGAGATCGTGGGGCTGCGCGAGCGCGACGCCGGTGCGGGTGGCGAGATGGACAAGGCCGGCTCGGCCAAGTTCCTCGACGTCGTGCCCGTGGGCATGCTGCCCGTGGAGGGCGGAAGGTTCCGCTTCGGCGTCTCCATTTTCCCCTCCCTCTACGCTGATGCCCTTTACGCGCTGGACAAGGAGCTGGACCGCATTTTCGACACGAGCCCGGCGTCGGAAAGGTCGTCGGGTCCAGATGGCGGCGACTGCGTGCCGGCTGAGGCGACCCGGCTGCGCATCTTGGAGATCGGGCAGTCGGTCGTGTTCGAGGATTACCGGGTCAAGGTGCGTATTGACGAGTTCTTCGGCGGCCACGCGGCGGTGCTGGGCAACACCGGAAGTGGCAAGTCGTGCACCGTCGCGTCGATCCTGCAGGAGCTGTTCGACAAGCCTGACGAGCACCATGCCAGGGGCGCGACCTTCGTCGCGCTAGACGTCAACGGCGAATATCACCAGGCCTTCGACAGGCTGGCCGCGGCGGGGGTGATCGGCGTCGACCGGCTGGTGCTCGACGGCACGGCCGCTGCCGACCGGTTCAGGATTCCGCATTGGTTCCTGGACCTGTCGGAGTGGGAACTGCTGCTCCAGGCCAGCGAGCGCACGCAGGTGCCGATCCTGCGCATGGCGCTCGGCCTGGCCACGCTGTTCGGGGGTGCGGCCGACGGACAACTCAACGGCATCCGCAACCACATCCTCGCCAAGTGCATCACCCAGATCCTGTCGGACGAGAGCCCCCCAGGCGCCAAGGAGACGCGGATCCTTGGCATTCTCCAGCGTTTCAGGACCGCCGAGATCAGCTCGGGCACGATCGGCGCGATGGTGCACACGCACTTCGGCAAGATGGACCATATTGAAGACGCATTCGAATACTTGGTCGGTGCGGATGGCGACGGCGGCTTTGTCATCGAAGAATTCAAGCTGCCCGACTATTCGAACAGCCCGTTCGAGTTTTCGACATTGGGTGACGCTATCGACCTGGCGCTGCTCTACGAGGAGGCGCACGGCAACCGCCAGATCCGGGACCATTGCTCACAGATGGTAACTCGCTTCAAGGCCCTGCTGGAGCGTGAGGATTACGCCTTCCTGCGCCACCCGACGGCGGGCGCGACGGGGGATACCGGCCCGTTCCTCGCCCGGCTGCTGGGCCTCGGCGTCCAGAACGGCTGCCATGTGAAGAACTCGCAGGTCGTGATCATCGACATGAACGCGGTCGAGGACGAGGTCGTCGAGCTCGTCAGCGCGGTGGTCGCGCGCATGGTCTTCAGGCTGCTGCGGCGCGCCGACCCCCGCAGCCGCTTTCCAGTCCACCTCCTGCTCGAAGAGGCGCACCGCTACATCTCGTCCACGCCGTCCCGCTACGCGCTGGACGCCGGCCGGGTCTTCGAGCGGATCGCGAAGGAAGGGCGCAAGTATGGCCTGTTCCTGCTGGTGGCGTCGCAACGGCCGAGCGAGCTGTCGAAGACCGTGCTGTCGCAATGCTCGAACTTCGTCGTCCACCGCATCCAGAACCCCGACGACCTGTCGCAGATCAGGCAGATGTCGCCGTCCATATCCGACGGCGTGCTGCGCCGGCTGCCGACGCTGCCCAAGCAGCACGCCCTCGTGTTCGGCAATTCGGTCAACCTGCCGACGACGTTCAAGGTCCGGAGCGCCGATCCCCTGCCGGCGAGCGACGACGCGAAGATCGTCGACCTGTGGTTCCACGAGGCCGGACGCAAGGCGGGCATCACCCTCTCGGCCGCGCCCGCCGAACTGATCGACGAGGAAGAGGACGATCCGCCGTTCTGACCGCCCGTCTTTTCCTCTCAACCGGGGACCACCTCGCCAAGCCTAGCGGCGCCTGAAGACCCGCTTCATGGGCTTGTTCCTCGGCGGCATCACGCCGCCGCGCACGTTGATCTCGACCCGGCGCCGGCCGATGATGCGGCCCCACTGGTAGACGGTGACGTCCATGGCGTGGTTGCCGTTGTAGGCGGAGTGCTCGTCGGCCGTTAGCTCGGCGCCGGCGAAGTGCCCGATGTCGTTCTTGCTCCAGGCGTCGTGCCCGCGGTTGCGGACGGTCCAGCGCACCGAGGCGCCGGCCGGCAGCTCGTCGGCGTTGATCAGCTCGAAGTGGATCGAGCAGTTCTTCACGATCGTAGCGATGGAGTTCACGCCGTCGCGGACGTAGCTGGCGTTGTCCTTCGAGACGGCCCGGATGTAGATCCGGGGGTCAAAGGTGTAGGCGACCAGCGCCGTGCCCTTGGCGACGGTCGTCTGGCTGCGTTCGCCCTCATTCTCGCCATCGAAGTCCTCGGGCATGGGGAAGAAGTGCTCGAAGGCCTCGGTCCATATCTCGGCGGCGCTCTCCTCGCTGGTGGCGGCGTTGGCGCGTCGTGCGGTGTCCTCGAACTCGCGCAGCCGAGCGACGAGATCATCGCTGGCTTCGGACGTAAGCCTGTTGAGGTTTTCCTCGGTGTCAGCCGGATTGAAAACCGCGGCATCCTCATCCAGCCGGTCGGCGACGGCGGTGATCGTCTTGTCCAGCACGTCGTCATCGTCGACCAGGTCCGATCGGTCGAGTTCGCTAAAGGCCTCGGCGGCCAGGACGGTGAGCATGATCGACGACGGGCGCGCGGCCTCGTCCTCGATCTTCAGCGCCGCCCACATCTTGAAGTAGCAGACGAGACGCCGCAGTTGAGCGCGGTCCCGCGCATCCTCGTGCAGGTCCTTGAACCAGGTGTAGATCGCCTTGGGATCGCTGTCCTCCCATCCGCGCGTCTCGGTCGCCAGCGCGCGCCGGTCGGCGCCGCGGTCCAGATGATAGCAGGGCACGTCGATGTGGAAGTCCGGCTTGAAGGCAATGCGGCAGCACCGCTCCTTCGGGTCCGCAACGCCAGATGCGTCGTTCTCGTCATCGTCGGCATAGTCCAGCAGCGCGTTCTGCACGAGTTCCTTGAACCCCTCGGGCTCATAGTCGCCGTCGTCGTCGTCGCCCACCCATTCGAAGTAGAGGCCGAGGTCGATGTCGAACTCGGCGCCGGATTCCCACGGGCGGATCTGGGTGTCGAACTTGTAAGAGCCCTGGAGCCAGGTGCTCATCGTGTAGCCCGTGTCGTCCTTGAGCCGCGACTTCAGGAAGTCGGCCAGGTCGTTCCAACGCGCCTGCTGTGTCGCGAACTGGTCGCTGGACGGCGTGATGCGCGCGTAGAGCGTCTGGTCGGACTTGGAATGGAACAGGCGTGCGGCGCGGGACATGGGGGCCTCAGATGCTCGCGTTGACGAAGGTGAATGGCGGCGCCTCGTGCGCGAGGAACGCGCGCAGCCGTTCATCCGCGGACACCTCGGCGAACGAGGCGCGCGCGATCGACTGCAGGTTGGCGACCGCGCCTGGCGTGGCCACGTCGAGCGCCAGCTCGCTGCGCTGCTCGTCGGCCTGACGCCGGTCGATGCGCATGTACCGGTCGGCGAGGACGTGCTTCATCATGTCGTTGATCAACGCTTGCTGCGACCCGATCATCACGTCGGTGAGCCGCTGGTTTCTCGTCCATCCCCAGACCCCCATGTCCGGGTCGAGCGAGCTGGACACGGCGAAGTCGGTGGTGGTCGTCCCGACGCTGAGCACGTGAATGTCCTCACGCCGGGCGCCTAGGAACATCTCGGCCTCGTGCGTCGCGATCATGTCGGGCGAGTTCGCGAACATGCCGCCGTCGGCGAAGAGCTCGTCGCCGATCCGGTGGGCTGGGAAGTATGTGGGCGCGGCGGAGGTGGCGAGCGCCACGTCGGCCACCTTCAGACGCCAGTCCAGCACGAAGCGCGGATGATGCCCCGTCTTGAACACCTTGGGACCGCCCTTCGTCAGGTTCACTGACGGGATCACCACGGGCCGGGTCAGGTCCGACATGCGGGTGTCCTTGCCGACGATCTGCTCGACGGTGTCGCGCAGCGGAGCGGCGCCGTAGAGCGGCTTGGGCACGTTGCGCGCGAACCGGAGCAGCGAGGCGATCTTCGTCTTCGGCGCGGCGCCTGGGAAGATCCGCGGTCCATGTTTGATGAACGCGTCGCGGATGTGGCTGGCCGGGCGTCCGGCGGCGAGTCCGAGCGCGATGATGCCCCCGATCGAGGTGCCTGCGATCAGGTCGAAGCATTGGTTCAGCGGCTTTCCCGACCGCTCCTCGAGCTCCGCCAGCACGGTGGCGGTGTAGAGCCCGAGGAACCCACCTCCGGAAAGCGACAGGATCTGAAAGGCCACGCGCACCCCCTGCCTCGAACATAGCGCGAACAGGCTTGGATGCAACGATGATCCGCAAGTTACGGTGGCGGGTGACATCCCCCGACTTCGCGTCTGGCTCGGGCTCGTTCGTCGCCGCATTTAACAGCCAGGGCGTTGTTCGATTGTCTGGGGATCTGCTACGTTGAGACGATGTTCGGGCCGCGTGCACTTTACCGCCTATTCGCCATGTCGCTCGTCTGCCTGCTGGTCGTCGTGCGGGCGGGACCCGCGTGCGCGGGAATTCCGATGCCGACCGGCGCCGCTGCGATGGCTACGGCCGTATCGGACGCGGGTTGCCATGAGCGCACGGCCGGGCGCGCGCCGGACGGACACGAGGGTTCCTCGAAGGGCGAGACGGCTTGCGGGGTGGCCTGTGCGGCCTTGCCGGCAGAACTTGTGCGCCAGCCGCTTCAGCCTGCCGTCGCGGCGGTGACCGCGGCGCACCTGCAGCGCATCGCCGCAGGATTGAAACTGGCCCCAACACCACCTCCGCCCCGCACGTGAGCCGATGATTCGAGCACACGAACAAGAGGTTAGAGGAACACATATGAAGACGATCAAGATCATCGGCGCCGCGCTGGCGCTCACCATCTCGGGCGCTGCCGCTGCAGCCACCGCCGACTGCTGCAAGGACATGGCCTGCTGCAAGGAAGGCGCGGACTGCTGCAAGGACGGCAAGCAGTCGGACTGCTGTCACGGCATGAAGAAGGGCGGCGACCATGCCGGCCACGACATGTCGGGCAAGCCCGCGAAGTGACGTGACGGAGAGGAGCGCGCCCGGCGCGCTCCTCTTTCTCAGTGCCGTGCGAAGACGCGGCGCCCGCCGGGCCCGAATGCGACCACGACGTAGGGCTGCGCCTTCACGCCCGGCATCTCCATGCCGGGCGAACCCATCGGCATCCCCGCCACCGCGAGGCCGGTCACGCCCTTCGGGCGCGTTGCGAGCGCGCGCTTCATGTCGGCGACGGGCACATGCCCCTCGAAGGTCATGCCGTCGATGACGGCGGTGTGGCAGGATGCGAGATCCGCCGGGACGCCGCGCGCCTTCATGAATGCCGGACGCGCGGCATCGTCGACGACCGTCGCGGCCCGACCGAACTGCGCCTTCACCTGCTGCACCCACTTCTCGCAGCACGGGCAGCCCGGGTCGCGGTGCATCAGGACGGGGTCGGCCGCGATGGCGGCCACGGGGATCGCGCATGCGAGCGCGGCGGAGACCAGGTGCGGTAGCTTCATGTCGGACTCCAAGGTTGCACCCCCCGGTCCGTGGGGTCGCGGGGGACGTGATGCCCGCCTACTGCGCCCGCTTTCCGTGCGCGCGCAACCAGGCGTTCAGCTCGGCGACCTCCTTCTGCTGCATGGCGACGGTCTTGGTCGCCATCTGCCGCACCTTCTGGTCGCGGGTCTGCCGGATGACCATCTGCGACATCTCGATGCCGCCGCGATGGTGCTCGATCATCTTCCGGACCCATGTCTCGGTCGCGTCGGCGCCGACGGCGGCCATCATCTTCTCGTGCATCCGCATCTCGGCCGGCGGATAGGGATTGGCAGGCGTCGCCTGCATCGTCATTCCGGCCGCCGGATGGTGGCCGGCATGGCCGCTCTGCTGCGCGACGGCGGTGCCTCCCGCGATGGCGGCGAGGGCGATGGCGCTCAGGACTGCTTTTCTCACACGAACTCTCCAGTTGCCCCGCTCACGCACCATACGCAGGAGCGCCGGCTACCCCTCCGCCCTGCGACGCCTTTTTCTCGGCCAGCGCAGATAGAGAAGGATCGTCCCCGCGATGGCGAGCAGAAGCCCGCCGATGGCGAAGGCCTTCAGCCATGGCGTGTTGAAGTCCTCGTGCTCGCTCCAGTCCATGATGTGGAGCGCCCAGAAGAAGTCGTAGAACCGCCATGTCCCGGTGCGGACGGCGGCGATGCGCCCGGCATCGTCGATGTAGATCCGCGTCGCCTCGCCATCGGCGAATGCGGCCTGCCACGCCGGCAGTCGGCCCTTATACTCGGTGCTGCCGGTGGTGACCCGGGCGACCGCGACGGCGGGCGCAGGCCGCCCCCTGTATGCGGCCGACGCGATGCGGCTCGCCGTCGTCGCATCGATCGCCGGCAGTCGGTCGCCCGTTGCCGCGTCGTGAAGCCGCAGCTCGCCGGATGCGGTCTCGATCTCCACGACCGGGCGGCCGAGCAGCAGGCGATGCCGCGCGCTCCGCAGCGGCGTCCCCGCCGCGATGCGGTCGAGCGGCGCGTAGTCCTGCGCTGGCAGGACGCCCCCGTCCTCGCGCTCGACCAGGTGCTCGCCGCGCACCCGCTCGATCGGCAGCAGGCTCATGACGAGCCCGCTCGTGAACCACAGCAGCAGCTGAACGCCGATTATGAGCGCCAGCCAGCGGTGAAGTCGGCTCGCCCCGATGTGCAGCCGCATCCTCGTGCTTCGCATCCGTCCCCCTCGTGGTCGGGCGCCTCACTGGCGAGCGAGCATGCCCTTCATGTGGTCGATTTCCTGCTGCTGCGAGCGGATGATGTCCTGGCACAGCGACTTCAGCTCGGGGTCGCGCAGCGACGCCTCGCGGCACATCAGGATCGCGCCCGAGTGATGCGGGATCATCGAGCGCAGGAAGGCCGTGTCGCCGATCGTCGTCTGGGTGCGTATGAGCGCGAAGCTCGCCACGAACACCACCGCCGACCCGACGAGCAGGGCGGCGTTTGCCCGCTTCGACGGGAACATGTGCGGCATGGCGATGATCATCAGCACGACCATCGGCGTGACCATCATCAGCGCCATGTAGAGCATATTCAGGTTGTTGAAGAAGCTCGACAGGCGGTCGATCATCACGAACATGACGAAGTACATGATGATGCCGCCCACGAGCGACTGGACCGCGAGGTTCACGTAAGGGTTCTTCATGGCGTCACTCCCTGTTGCCCCGCTCTCCACTCCGCTCAGAACCAGGCGCGGATCCCCGCGACGAGGCTGAAGCCGCCGGTGCCTTCGCCCGCCGCGCGGCTGTATCGAGCGGTGTCGCCGAACCTGCGCTCCCAGGACACGCCGACATAGGGGGCGAACTCGCGCCTGATCTCGTAGCGCAGGCGCAGCCCGGCCTCGGCGTCGGTCACGCCCGATCCGATGTTGCTGGACGGCACGTCCTGCGCCGACAGGTTGAGCTCGACGCGCGGCTGCAGCACGAGCCGCTGGGTCATGCGCTGGTCATAATAGCCTTCGAGGCGCCCGAGCACATCGCCCCTGTCTGACAGGAACAGCGCGCCTTCTACGTCGAACCAATATGGCGCGAGGCCTTCGAAGCCGACCGTCGCGTAGGTCCGGTCCGGGCCGCGACGGAAGTCCTGCCGGACGCCGGCCTGCAGATTGAAGTAGGGTCCGACGGCGCGGCTGTAGAGCGCCTGCACCTCGCCCTCCGCGTCCTCGCGGAACGTCCCTTCGCCCTCGCTCTTGATGGTCAGCCGGTTGATGTCGCCGCCATACCAGAACTCGCCGTCCCATCTGTAGCCGTCGCGGCCGTCGCGGAACTGCACCTCGGCGAGATTCAGCATCAGCTGCGAGAACGACATGCCGCCATGCTCGCTGCGCAGCGTGGCGCGCGCAGGCGCCATCCCGTCGCGGCCCCAGACGCGGTCGGCGTAGTTCGCCTCGGGCGCCGCGGGCGCCGGCGCGTTCCCGGCGGGCAGCGCCGTGCCGCCGGTGGCCATCGCGGCCGGGGCGGCGGCGGGCGCGACGGCCTTCGACGTGCAGTGCCCCATGGCCGCGTGCTCGGGCGGACAGTCCGGATCGCTCGCGGCCGCAGCAGCAGGCGCGGCAGCCGCGGGGGGTGCAGCCTGTTGAGCCGCCGGTGCCGACGCCTTGGGCGTGCAGTGACCCATCGCCGCATGCTCGGGCGGGCACGACGGATCGACCGGCGCGGTGGCGCGTGAGGGCGGTGCCGAACGCTCTGCCGGGCGCGCGGGCGCCTTGGCCGCCGGCGTCGGCCTAGCAGCCGGCTTGGGCTTGGCCGACTTCGGCTTGGCGGCGGCGGGCATCTTGCAGTGGCCCATCGCCGCGTGCTCGGGCGTGCACTGGGCGGCCGATGCCAGCAGGATGGCGCTGAGGACGAGGCTCATTTCGTGTCTCCATCGCGCGGGCGGACGGAGACGACCTGCATCATGCCGGCGTGCATGTGATAGAGCATGTGGCAGTGGAACGCCCAGTCGCCGACGGCGTCGGTGGTGACGTCGAACGTCGCGGTGCCGCCCGGCTGGACCTGGATCGTGTGCTTGCGTGGCGCATACTCGCCGTGGCCCGTGACGAGATCGAAGAAGTGGCCGTGCAGGTGGATGGGGTGGCCCATCATGGTGTCGTTGACCAGCGTGATGCGCACCCGCTCGTCCTTGAGGAACGGGATCGGCTTCCTGACCTCGCTTAGCTTCTCGCCGTCGAACGCCCACATGTAGCGTTCCATGTTGCCGGTGAGGTGGATGCGCATCGCCCGGTCGGGCGCGCGCACGTCCGGATTGCGCTCGACCGCCATCAGGTCGGTGTAGACGAGCACCTTGTGCGCCACGCCCTCGAGCCCCTGGCCGGGTTCGCCCATGCGGTCGACCGGCATCGGCGAGATGGTCTGCACGGTCGGCGTCTTCTTGACCTCCGGCGCCACCGAGAAGTCGCGCATCGAGTGCTTCATCCCGCCCGAACCGTGGTCCATGCCTGCATGCTGGCCCGATGCCGCGGGCGGAGGCGTCCCCGTCGCCGGTGTGGGCGTGCAGTGGCCCATCGCGGCGTGCTCGGGCGGGCACGCGGCGGCGGTGGGAGCGACGGTTGCGCCCTGACCCGTCGCGGAATGGTCCATCCCCGCCATCGCGCCGCCGGAAGTGGCCGCGCCGTGGTTCATCCCGGCCATCGAGCCGCCGGGACCGTGGTTCATGCCGCCCATGTCGCCCATGCCCATGTCCTTCATGTCGGCGAGCGGGCGTCGGCGCAGCGGTGGGACGGCGGCGGCCATGCCCTCGCGCGGCGCGAGCGTCGCGCGGGCCATGCCCGACCGGTCGACGCTCTCGCCGACGATCGTGTAGGCGCGCTCGTCGGAAGGCTGGACGATGACGTCGTAGGTCTCGGCGACCGCGATCTGCATCTCGTCGACGGCGACCGGGCGGACCGGCAGGCCGTCGGCCTGGACGACGGTCATCCTGAGGCCGGGGATGCGGAAGTTGAAGGTCGTCATGGCCGAGGCGTTGATGATGCGCAGCCGCACGCGCTCGCCGGGGCGGAAGAGCCCAGTCCAGTTGTCGCGCGGGCCATGGCCGTTGACGAGATAGGTGTAGGTGCTTCCGGTCACGTCGGCGACGTCGGTCGGGTCCATCCGCATGGCGCCCCACTCGCGACGCTCCTTCGCCGACTGGTCCTTGCCGGCGAGCAGCCCGGCCAGCGTCTGCTTCTGGAAGTTGAAGTAGCCGCCCTGCTGCTTGAGCTTCTTGAAGATGATGTGCGGGTGCATCTGGCTGTGGTCGGACAGCACGATCACGTGCTCGCGGTCCGAGCGGATCGGGTCGTCGCCCCTGGGGTCGATAACGATCGGGCCGTAGTGGCCCAGCTGCTCCTGCAGGCCGGAATGGCTGTGATACCAGTAGGTGCCCGACTGCACGATCGGGAACTCGTACGTGAACGTCGATCGCGGCTTGATGCCCGGGAAGCTGACGCCGGGAACGCCGTCCATGTGGAACGGCAGGATCAGCCCGTGCCAGTGGATCGAGCTGTCCTCGTCGAGTGCGTTCTCGACGTGCAGCCGCACGGTCTGGCCCTCGCGCAGCCGGATGAGCGGCGCAGGGACCGTGCCGTTGATGCCGATCGCGTGGCTCTCGCGGCCGTCGATGGTCATCATCTGGTGCGCGATGCGCAGGGTGATGTCCTCGCCCGACACGGTCGGAAGCGGCTTCACGATTCCTGCGGACACCGACTGCGCCCAGGCAGGCATCCAGGCGGACAACGCCAGCCCGCCGCCGGCGAGCGTGGCGCCGCGCAGCAGGCGTCGGCGGTCGATGGTGGCGTTCATGAGGGCTTTCGGTTCTCGGTTGAGCGGACAGTGCTTGTTACGCAATGGCGGGGCACACCCCTCGCCAGTTTCGGATCAGCGGCCGAGCATTTCCGCGAGGCGGGCGCGGGCGCGCCTGATGCGGGTTTCGACCGCCTTTTCGCTGATCGAGAGCAGGGTTGCCGCTTCGGCCTGGCTGAGACCATCGACCGCGCACAGGACCAGCGGCTCGCGCTGGGACGCTGGCAGCTGTGCGACGGCGCGGGAGAGGCGCGCAAGGTCCGCCCGGTCTGCCGCTTCGGCATCCGGGAGCGGTCGGTCGTCGGCGTGCAGGTCGGCGACCTCGTCGAGCGGAGTGGCCAGACCGAACAGCCGCCGAACGGCTCGGCGCCGCCCCCAGTCGCGGCACTTGTTGAGCGCGATGCGCGCGAGCCACGCCGACATGGGCCGGTTCGGATCGAAGCGGCGGAGCGCGCCGTGCGCGGACGCGAACGTCTCCTGCACGAGGTCGAGGGCCTCGTCAGGATCGGCGACGTTGGCGAGGATGAGGCGGTAGACGCGCTGGCGGTGCCTTCGCATGATCTCGGTGAACGCCTCGTCGTCCCCGCCCGCCGACAGGCTGGCGAGGTCGCCGTCGGCGAGTGCCGCCAGGTCCGCCCTCACCGGGCGCCGGTGGTCAGCGACTTCGTGACCGCGCGGTCGAACGCCGCCCTCTGCTCCGGGCGCAGCACCTCGCGCATGGCGAACACGTGCGTGAGCGTCGCCTTCTGCAGCTCGCCCATGGCGCGGTGCGACGCGTCGACGGCAGCGGCCACCTTGGGTCCGTTCCCGTGCTCGGCCTCGATGGCGGCGGCGAGCCGCGCGTTGTCGGCGCGGAGCTCGGATTCCAGCGATTGGCGCCTGCCGGCGAATTCACGCTCGAGCTGCTCGATCCTGGCTTCCTGATCGGCGTCGAGCTTGAGGTCGTGGTGCAGCAGGGCGTGCAGCTCGGACGTCTGCGCATGCCGCGCGGGGATGATCACGCGGCCGACGAACACGCCGCCGATCGCGGCGAGGAAGGCGACGACGGCGACCAGCGCGGTCCAGCGTCCGCGCGTCATCGGTCGGCGAGCAGCAGCGTCGACGGCGCGAGCGGGCTCGCCACGCCGAAGGGATCGATGGGGGCGGCACTCGCGGGCGACGCCGCGGAGCCGGCGGTCATGGTCCCGAGCATGATCGCACCGACCGCGGCGAACGCGACGGCGCCGATGCCGGTCCGCGCGCTCGTCCGGTTCGCCCGCACGCGGTTGAACACGGCCGCCTCGATCGAGCGCAGTCCGGGATGCTCGTCGTCGGCGACCCGGCGGAGCGCGGCATCGAGATCGAGGTCCATCTGGTTCTCCATTCCGTCTTATACGGGCTGGTTGCTAGCAGCCCTCGCCGATGGGCGCAGTCGCGAAGTGCGACGCCGCCGCGAGGGGGCGAGCGGCGCCGCGCGTATTGGTCGAAGATCCCCCTGATCTCACGATGGAGTCGAAGATGCGTTTCCAAGCTGTCGCCGCCGCTGCCGCCCTCATGGCGATCGGGGCGCCCGCCATGGCCCATCCCAAGCTGGTGTCGGCCAATCCGTCGCCGAACGCCACGGTCGCGCCGACGGCGCGGGTGCAGGTGACCTTCACCGAGGCGCTGCTGCCCAAGCTCTCGGGCGCGGACATCGTGATGACGGGCATGCCAGGCATGGACTCGCACCCGCCGATGAAGATGCCGGCGAAGATCGGCGTCAGCCCTGACCGCAAGACGATGATCCTGACGCTGGCCAAGCCGCTGCCCAAGGGCACATACCGTCTCGACTGGCACGGGGTGTCGGCCGACACGCACCGCGTGAAGGGCAGCTACGTCTTCAAGGTCAACTGACCGTGGACTGGGCGGGCGTCGCCGTCCGGTTCGCGCTGTATCTGGACCTGATGCTCGCCTGCGGCCTGGCCGCCTTCGCGCTGACCGCGCCGGCAGGGACCGGCAGGGCCATGCCGCTGCGCACGGTGCTCGTCGCCTTCGGGTGCCTGGGTCTCGTCCTGTCCGCGGGCGGTCTGCTCGTCATGACGGCGGCAATGGCCGGCACCACGCTTGGGCAGTTCGACCGCGAGACGCTGACGATGATCGTCGACGAGACGCCCTATGGCGCTGCCTGGACGGTCCGGATCGTCGCGCTCGTCCTGGCGATCGGATCTGCATCGACCATCCGCGGCGCGGAGCCCGCATCGACGCGCATCGCGGCGTCGGCGGCCGCCTTCGCGCTTGCGGTCGCCACGCTGGCCTGGGGCGGCCACGGTGCGATGAGCGAAGGCGCTCTAGGGTTTCTGCACCTGGGCGCGGACATCGCGCACCTGCTCGCGGCGGCGGTCTGGATGGGATCGCTTCTCGGCCTCGTCCTGCTCGTCGCAAGACCGGGGGCGAGGATGGACGCGGGGCATCTCCATCTGTCCTGGCGCGCGCTTGATGGCTTCTCGCGGACGGGCACGGCGGCGGTGGCGATCATCGTCGTCACGGGGATCGTGAACGGCTGGCTGATCATGGGGCCGGACGCCGTGCCGGACCTTCCATCGACGCTCTACGGCCAGCTGTTGCTGGCGAAGCTGGCCACTTTCGCCGCCATGGTGGCGCTGGCCTCGCTGAACCGGTTCCGGCTGACGCCCGCCCTGGGCTCCGTCGCGTCGTCCGGTGCGGCGGCGCGGGAGCTCGGCGCGTTGCGGACGAGCCTTGCGTTCGAGGGCACGCTGGGGATCGCGATCCTGGCGCTCGTCGCATGGCTGGGCACGCTGGAGCCGGGCGCGGCGACCGGGTGACGGTGCGGGCGGCCGCGCGGCGACCGCCCGCAGGCCCTCACATTCCGCCGATGCCGGTCAGCATCCAGACGGCCATCGCGATCATGCCGAGGTTCTCGGTGAGCGAGACGAATCCCAGCGGCACGTTGGACGAGCCGCCGACGCATGCGCACTTGAGTTCGCGCCTGTCGATGTAGACGGCCTTGAAGACCGACACGGCGCCGACCGTGCCGATGAACAGCGCGATCGGGATCGAGAGCCAGTCCAGCGCACCGGCCACCATGAGGACGCCGGCCAACCCTTCCGCGAAGGGGTAGACGTATCCGTAAGGGACCCAGCGCTTGGCGAGCAGGTCGTAGTTGAGGAACATCGTCGAGAACTTCTCGACGTCCTGCAGCTTGAGCAGCGCCAGGATGGCCATGCTGAAGCCGCCGAACCATTGCAGCGCGTGGAGCGTGAACGGCGTGCCGAAGGCGGCATGGCTCGCCGCCAGCGCGAGTAGCGCGGTCATGGCGAAGAGCGCGATGACCGGACGGTAGCTGGTGGCGCCGGGTTCGGCGACGTGCATTCCGAAGTGCCGCCGCAGGTCGTCGTATCCGCCGATGCGCTCGCCGCCGACGAACACCTGCGGCGTGGTCTTCACGCCGTGCTCGGCCTTGAAGGCGTCGGTCTCGGCGCGCGTGGTGAGGTGGTGGTCC
This sequence comes from Sphingomonas sp. IC-56, assembly GCF_021043375.1. Lineage (GTDB taxonomy): Bacteria > Pseudomonadota > Alphaproteobacteria > Sphingomonadales > Sphingomonadaceae > Sphingomonas. Next base: position 144,476 of record NZ_JAJNDV010000001.1, on the reverse strand, counting down.
TCGACCTCGAAGCCCTTGCGCCGGAGCAGGTCCAGCGCCTTGAGCCCGTAGGGACAGGTGTGTTCGGGCATCACCATGCGGTGAAGGACGGCGGTGGGAAGGGTCGACACGGGTGCGCTCCTCGTTTGCGGTTCAACGGCACCCGGCCCATATGGGGTCCGTAGCATGGTCCGGAGTCAATACCCGATGTCGACGTTCACGATCGCGAGGTTGGCGGAGGCCGGCGGAGTGGGCGTGGAGACCGTGCGATACTATCAGCGGCGGGGTCTGCTGCGCGAACCCGAACGGCCGGGCGGCGGCGGCTTCCGCAGCTACGGCGACCCGGATGTCCGGCGTCTGCGCTTCATCCGCTCGGCACAGGGCGCCGGGTTCACATTGGACGAGATCGGCGAGCTTCTCGAGCTGGACGCGATCGATGACAGGGCTCGGGCTCGTGAGCTGGCACGCTCCCGGGTGGCCGCGCTCGATGCCCGGATCGCGGAACTCCAGGGCGCCCGTGCGGCGCTGGCGCGGCTGGCCGACGCCTGTGCCGGCGGCTCCGCCGGGGCCTGCCCGATCATCACCGCCTTCGAGCCGTGATCACCTGCGCCGCGGATACGACCGCCACGGACGCTGCGACGGCGTGAGGGTGAGCCCCAGCACCTGCGCCCGGCCTCGCAGGCCGTCGATCGTCCTTCCCATCTCCCGGGCGATCTGCGCCGTCTGCTGGCGCGACTCGAGGCGGACGCGGAGTTCGGCGTCGTCCTCGTCCGTCCACCGGCGCGGCGCCCGCCGCGCCGCCGGCGGCTCCTCGTCGTCAGCTATGGAGATGCTCGCTCTCCTCGCACGCCTCGCCCGGTCCCTCGGTCTGGATCGTCGCGTGCTCGATGCCGAACCGCTCGTCGATGAGCTCGGCGACCGCCTTGCGGACGATGTCGGCATCGGCGCCGGGTGCCAGCGTGATGTGCATGGTGCAACTGACGTCGTCGTTGGACATCGACCAGACGTGCAGGTCGTGGAGCCCCGCGACGCCGGGGACGGCCGAGACCGCCGCCCGCACCTCGACCAGCCGCAGGCCAGACGGCACGCCCTCGAGAAGCACGTTCGTCGTGTCGCGCAGCAGGACCCAGGTCCGCGGCAGCACCCACAGGCCGATCGCCACGGCGACGATCGGGTCGATCCACGTCCAGCCGGTGAACTTGATGGCGAGCGCGCCGATGATGACGCCGACCGACCCGATCATGTCCGCCCACACCTCGAGATAGGCGCCCTTGACGTTGAAGCTCCCGTCCTTGCCGGCGGTCAGCAGCCGCATCGAGATCAGGTTCACGACGAGACCGATCGCCGCGACGATGAGCATGCCCCACGACTGCACCGGCTCGGGATCGGTGAAGCGCCGGACCGCCTCGACGAACACGTAGATCGCGATGCCGAACAGCAGGATCGCGTTGAAGGCCGCGGCCAGGATCTCGAAGCGGCGGTAGCCGAACGTGCGGCGGTCGTCAGGCGGACGCTGCCCGATCCGGATCGCCATCAGCGCGATCACCAGGGCGGCGACGTCGGTGAGCATGTGGGCGGCGTCGGACAGCAGCGCGAGGCTGTTGAAGACGAAGCCGCCGACGACCTCCGCCACCAGGTAGGTGGACGTGAGCGCGAGCGCCCAGCCGAGCATCCTCGCGTTCGCGCCGGCCGTGTGGTCGTGGGAATGACCGCCGGCTCCGTGATCATGCGCCATGCGTCCGGGCTCCTTCGATGTCGGTGGTCTCGAAAGTCGGTGCTGTCTCGATCCGCCGCTGGCCGAAGCGGGCGTAGAGCGTCGGCAGCACGAACAGCGTCAGCAGCGTGGCCGAGATCAGCCCGCCGATGACGACCGTCGCCAGCGGCTTCTGCACCTCGGCCCCCGCGCCATGACCCAGCGCCATCGGCACGAAGCCGAGCGAGGCGACGAGCGCCGTCATCGCGACGGGCCGCAGGCGCGCCAGCGCGCCCTCGCGGGCGGCCGCGGCCCGGTCGAGGCCTCGGGCCATCAGGTCCTGGATCGCCGACAGCATCACCAGTCCGTTGAGCACCGCGACGCCCGACAGCGCGATGAACCCGACCGCTGCGGAGATGGAGAACGGCATGCCCCGGAGCAGCAGTGCGAGAATGCCACCGACCAGGGCCAGCGGCACGCCGGTGAAGACGATCAGCGCGTCGCGGACCGAGCCGAGCGCCCCGTAGAGCAGCAGCATGATGACCGCGAAGCAGATCGGCACCACGACCATCAGCCGGTCACGCGCCGACGCCAGGTTCTCGAACTGGCCGCCCCATTCCAGGTAGGTGCCCGGCGGCATCTTCACCCGTGCGCCGATCGCCGCCTGTGCGTCCGCCACGACGCCCGCGACGTCCCGGCCGCGCACGTTCGCCTGCACGACGACGCGGCGCTTGCCGTTCTCGCGGCTGATCTGGTTGGGGCCGTCGACGATCTCGATGTTCGCGACCGTCGACAGCGGCACGAACCCGCCCTCGGCCGTGGGCACGGGCACCTGCGCGATGGCGGTGAGGTCGGAGCGTGCCGACTCCGGCAGGCGGATCACGACCGGGAAGCGCCGATCCCCCTCGAAGATCATGCCGGCCTCGCGACCGCCGATCGCGGCGGCGACCGTGTCCTGCACGTCACCGGCCGTCACCCCGACCCGCGACATCGCGGTGCGGTTCGGCCGGATGTCGAGCATCGGCAGGCCCTCGGTCTGCTCGACGCGCACGTCCGTCGCGCCCTGCGTCCGGCGCAGCACGCCGGCGATCGCCTCGGCGGTCGCGTTCATCTGCGCGAAGTCGTCGCCGAACACCTTGACCGCGACGTCGCCGCGCACGCCCGCGATGAGCTCGTTGAAGCGCATCTGGATGGGCTGGGTGATCTCGTAGTTGTTGCCCGGCAGGGTCGAGAGGCGCTTCTCGAGCCGCTCGACGAACTCGGCCTTGCCGAGGTTCGGGTCGGGCCACTGCTCCCTCGGCTTCAGGATCACGAAGGTGTCGGTGATGTTCGCCGGCATCGGGTCCGAGGCGATCTCGGACGTGCCGGTCCGCGAGAACGCGAACTGGACCTCCGGCTCCTTGGCGATCGCCTTCTCGACCTGCGCCTGCATCGCCTGGCTCTGGTCGACCGACGTGCCGGGGATGCGGATCGCCTGGACCAGCACGTTGCCCTCGTCGAGCTGCGGCAGGAACTCCTGGCCGAGCGTCGTGAAGGCGACGGCCGACAGCGCGAGTGCGCCCACCGCGATGCCGAGCGTGGCGTTGGGGCGGCGCAGGGCGGTGTCGAGTCCCGGCTCGTACCGCCGGCGGAGCGCGGATATGATCCGCCCCTCCTTTTCCTCCACCCGCTTGCTCAGCCAGATCGCGATCGCGGCGGGCACGAAGGTCAGCGACAGGACGAACGCGAAGACCAGCGCGATGATCACCGTCAGCGCCATCGGCTCGAACATCTTGCCCTCGACGCCCGTGAAGGTGAGCAGCGGCGCGTAGACGAGGATGATGATCGCCTGGCCGTAGACGGACGGGCGGATCATCTCGCGGGCGGACGCCGCGACGATGGCGAGCCGCTCGTTCAGCGGCAGTGGCTCGTCGCGCCCGTGCTGCGCCTCGGCCAGCCGCCGCAGCGAGTTCTCGACGATGATCACGGCGCCATCGACGATCAGCCCGAAGTCGAGCGCCCCCAGGCTCATCAGGTTGGCGGACACGCCGGCCTGCAGCATGCCGATGCTGGTCAGCAGCATGGTGATGGGGATCACCATCGCGGCGATCAGCGCCGCGCGGAAATTGCCCAGCAGAGCGAACAGCACGACGATCACAAGCAGCGCGCCCTCCGCGAGGTTGCGCGCCACGGTGGCGATGGTCGAGTTGACCAGGTCGGTGCGGTTGAGCACCGGCTTGACCACCACGTCGACCGGCAGCGACGGCCCGATCTCCTCCAGTCGCTCCGACACGCCCGTCGAGACGGTGCGGCTGTTCTCGCCGATCCGCATGACGGCGGTGCCGACGACGACCTCGTGCCCGTTCTCGGACGCCGAGCCCATGCGCAGGCCCTGACCGGTCCTGACCTCCGCCACCTGGCTCAGCACGATCGCCACGCCTTCGCGCGTGGCGATTACCGTCCGGGCCAGTTCGTCGGCCGTGCGGACGCGGCCGTCCGCGCGCACCGACAGTCCCTCGCCGTTGCGGTCGACGACGCCTGCGCCAGCGCTCGTGTTGTTGCGCTCGAGCGCGGTGGCGAGGTCCTGCAGCGTGATCTTCATCGCCGCCATGCGCTGGACGTCGGGGACGACCAGGTATTCCTTGGTGTAGCCGCCGAGCGAGTCGATGCCGGCCAGGCCGGCGGTGCCCTTCAGCTGCGGCGCGACGATCCAGTCCTGCACGGTGCGCAGGTAGGTCGCCTTGTCCGCCTCGCTGACGAGATGGTCGCCTTCGGGGCTGATGTAGCTGCCGTCGGGCTGCAGTCCGGGCTCGCCGCTCTTGTGGTTGACCTTGTCGAGCTCGCGGTATTCGACCGTCCACATGAAGATGTCGCCGAGCCCGGTGGCGATCGGTCCCATCTCGGGGTTCACGCCCTCGGGCAGGTCCTCCTCGGCCGTGCGCAGGCGCTCGGACACCTGCTGGCGCGCGAAGTAGATGTCGGTGCCCTCGTCGAAGACGGCGGTGATCTGGGCGAAGCCGTTGCGGCTGAGCGAGCGGGTGTATTCGAGGCCGGGGATGCCGGCGAGCGCGGTTTCGACCGTGAATGCAACCTGCTTCTCGACCTGGTCGGGCGAGAGGGCTGGTGCGACGACGTTGATCTGGACCTGGTTGTTGGTGATGTCGGGGACGGCGTCGATCGGCAGCCGCTGGAGCGCGAGCATGCCGGCGATGGCGGCGACGGCGGTGAGCAGCAGGACGAACCAGCGCCGCTCCACCGAGAAGGTGACGATGCGGGCGATCATGGGTCAGTCCTCGTGCTCGGCTTCGCCCTTTCCGAGCTCGGCCTTGAGGGTGAAGGAGTTGGTGGACGCGATGCGTTCGCCACCGTTGAGACCGGCCGTGACGACGACCTGGCCGCCGTTGCGCCGGCCGAGCGTCACCGGCACGGCCTTGAAGCCGGTGGCGGTGCGCACGAACACGTGCGGCTTGTCCTCGATCATCTGGACGGCGGCCGAGGGCACCGCGACGGTGCGGTCGCCGCCTGCCGGCACGATGATCGACGCGTTGACGGTCTCGCCCACGCGCCAGGTGTTGCCGCCGTTGTCGAGGGTCGCGATGACCGGCACCAGCCGGGTGGTCTCGTCGAGGACCGGCGACACGAACGTGACCCGTGCCGCCTGCCGGCGTCCGGGACCCGTGACCTCGACCTGCGCGCCGGGCTGCACGCGTCCGGCATCGGCCGGAAGCAGCGACATGGCGACCGAGACCTTCGAGAGGTTGGCGATGCGGAACAGTTCGGCGTCGGCGGCGACCGTCTGGCCGAGGGTGGCCGAGCGGGCGATGACCTGCCCGGAGATGGGCGAGCGCACGGTGACGCGGTTGAGCGCGCCTCCGCCGCCGCCCGTCGCGGCGAGCTGCTGCTGCGCGAGCCGCAGGGCGATGTTGGCCTCGGTCGCGGCGGTGCGGGCGGCGATCAGGTCCTGCTCGGGCGACACGCGCTCCGCGAACAGGCGCTGCTCGCGGCGGAGGTTGGACTGCGCCAGCGCCGCGCGGGCGCGCGCCGCCTCGATCTCGCCCTTCAGCGATGCTGCCTCGCGGCTCTCGATCACGGCGAGCACGTCGCCGCGCCCGACCGGCTGACCGAGGTTCCTGGTCAGCGACACGAGCCGCCCGCCGATGGCGGCGGACGCGACCTGCACGCCCTGTGGATCGCCCTCGATGGTGGCGCTCACCTCGATGGCGCCGGCTACGCCGCCTACGGTCGGGCGGACGACCTCGATTCCGGCCTCGGTGATCTGCTGCTGCGTGAGCGTGACCACGCCTTCCTCGGCGTGGCCTTCCTCGGCCGCGTGCTCGTCGGCGGCGTTCTGGGCCGGCGCGTCGGTGCCGCCGCCGCAGCCGGCGAGCGTCAGGGCGAGGGTCGCGGGGACGAGCGCCCGCAGGATGGTCTTCTTCATGGCTGGACTTCCGTGTTGACGGGCGCGCGGGCGGTGAGCCGCTCCAGGCGTGCCTTGGCGTCTTGGTAGGCGGCGAGCGCGTCGATGGCGGCCGACCGGGTCTGGGCGAGCGTGCGCTCCGCCTCGAGCAGGTCGAGCTGGCCGAACTTGCCCTCGCGGTAGCCGATGCGGGCAATGCGGGCGGCCTCCTGCGCCGCCGCGAGCGCCGGGCCGTTTGCCGCTCGCGCGTTCGCCTCCGCGTTGGTGAGGTCGGTCTCCGCCGTGGCGATCGCCTGCTGCGCGTCGAACAGCGCGACCCGCCGCAGCGCCTCGGCCTGCTCTCGCTGGGCGCGGGCGGCGTCGATGCCCGCCCGGCCGTTGTTGAACAGCGGGATCGGAAGGCTGACGCCGAACACCGCCGCCACGTCGTTGGTGGCCTCCAGCCGGCGGGCCCCTGCGCTCAGCGTCAGGTCCGGGACCCGCTGGCTCCGGGCCAGTCGCACTTGGGCGTTCGCCGTCGCGAGCTCCGCCTCCGCGGCGGCCAGGGCCAGCGTCCTTTCCGGACTGGCGGGAAGCCTCGGGCCGACGCCGGCGGCGACCCTGTCGAACCAGCCGAGGTCGAGCGCGCCGGGTTCCCGCCCGACCAGGCGGGTAAGGTTGGCGCGCGCGAGCGCCGCCGCCCGCTCCGCCTGGGCGAGCGCCGTGTCCGCGTTGATGCGCGCGACGTCGGCGCGCTGCTCCTCGAGCGGCGAGGCCCGGCCGGCGCGGACGCGCACGTTCGCCGCCCTCAGTCCCTCGATGGCGATGCGCTGCTGGTCGCGCGCGATCAGCAGCCGGCGCTCGGACGCCACCGCCTCGTTGTAGGCCTGGGTGACGCGGAGCCTGAGATCGGCACGGGCCGTCACCACCGCCAGTCGGGCGCGGGCGGTCTGCGTGTCCGCCACTGCTATCCGCGCGGAGCGCTTGCCGCCGAGCTCCAGCGGCAGCGACATGCCGACGGTGGTCTCGGCGCCGCGGATGCCGCTGTATGCGCCCGTGCCGACGACGTTCTCGACCTCGACGTTGACCGAGGGGTTGGGCCGCTGCCCGGCGACGCGGCGCTGGGCCTCGGCAGCCCTGACCCCGGCGTCCGCCGCACCGATTCCCGGCGCGTTGGCGCCAGCTAGGTCGAGCGCCTGCTCGAGCGTGAGCCCGTCCTCCGCGGTTGCCGGTGGACTGGTCTGCGCCTGCGCGGACGATGCGCAGACGGATGCGGCCAGCGCGGCCGCGATGATGCGATGCATGTGTTGCTCCTGACGTGGGATGACGGCCGCCGGGCTCCGGCGGCGCGGCGCACGTCAGGCGATCGGCGGTCTCAGCGTGGAGTCGGCCTGCGCCATGGCGAGTTCGGCGCTGTCGCCGGCCATATGCTCGCCGGCGCTCGTCAGCGGGGCGGCTTGTGTGATCCGGTCGAGCGGAGCGGCGACATGGTGGCCGTGGCAGCCCCCATGGTGGTGGGGGTATCCCTTCTCGGAATCGGCGGGCACCTGGTCGGCGTCGCCGTCGACGTGGCCGGCGACTGCGGTCGCTTCGACGCCCGGGATGCACATCTGCTCGTTCGCGTGCGCGGCCACACCCAGCCCCATGGAGGCGAGGAGCGCGAGGCTCATCAGAAAGCGCAGCATGCGTGACACCAGGGACGCCATAGCACCGTCGGACGCACGTGTCAGCGACGGACCGGTCACGGCCTGGTCTCCGCATCGACCGCGGCGCGCAGGTCGGCCGGGATCGGCATGGCCTCGAAGGCGCTGACGTTGGAGCGGCCCGTGTTGCCGACCGGTATGCGACCGGTCAGCGAGCCGATCGGCGCCAGCGCCAGCCGCAGCGTCTGTCCGGCGACCTCTCGCAGGTCGCCCGTCCGAACGGCGTAGCCGAGCATGGTCCAGTGCACCCGCAGATGCAGCGGAAGATCGGGCTGCGAGAGAATGTGGGCGCGCTCGAGCGCCCACCACGCTGCACCGGTGTCCCCGATGGCGGCCGACGCGTCGTGGCGCTCCAGTTCGAGTCCGACGAGTTCATGCCGCCTGGACTTGGCGAGGTGCGTCATCATGCTGCTCCGCTCTGCAGGACGTTGGCCCGGCGGCCGCCGCTCAGCTCGGCGCGCGCCTGCCGGATGATCTGGACGCCGCCCGAGATGCCCAGCGCGGCCATGATCCCGGCGACGATCAGGTCTGGCCAGGCGGTGCCGGTGCCGAACACGCCGGCGGCGGCGAGCACCACTGCGACGTTGCCGATGGCGTCGTTGCGCGAGCAGATCCATACCGAGCGCATGTTCGCGTCGCCGGTGCGAAAGCGATAGAGCATCAGCGCCACGGCGGCGTTGGCGACGAGGGCGGCGACGCCCACGACGCCCATCACCTCGGCCTCGGGCATCCGACCGTGCCAGACCGCCCATAGCGTCGCGCAGAGCACGTAGATGCCGAGGGCGGCGAGCGTCGCTCCCTTCAGCAGGGCCGCGCGGGCCCGCCAGGCGAGCGCCATGCCCGCGACGCCGAGGCTGATCGCGTAGTTGGCGGCGTCGCCCAGGAAGTCGAGCGCGTCGGCCTGGAGCGCCTTCGATCCGCCCGCGACGCCCGCCGCCATCTCGGCCACGAACATGGTCGCGTTCACCGCCAGCGCGATCCACAGCGCGCGGCGCCACGACGGGCTGTTGTTGGGGTCGGGCTTTCCCGATGCGCAGCTGCTGCAGACCATTTCCACCTCGTGCGACTCGACGTGGATGGGTATATGGACCCTGTAGCAACTACAGACTCAAGGGGTTTTCTCGTGGCGAACCTGACCATCGGTCGCCTGGCCGAAGCGACGGGCGTGAAGGTGGAGACGATCCGCTATTACGAGCGGGCCGGCCTGATCGCGCCGCCGGCGCGCACCGCCGGCAACTATCGTGCCTATGCGAGCGACGATCTCGACCGGCTCCGCTTCATCCGCCGGACGCGGGACCTGGGGTTCACGCTGGAGGAGGTGCGCGCCATGCTCGATCTCGCGGCCCAGCGGGACCGTTCGTGCGGGACCATCGACGCGATCGCCACGAAGCATCTCGACGAGGTGGATCGGAAGATCGCCGATCTGCAGGGGCTGCGGCGCGAGCTGTCCGCCATCATCTCGAGCTGCGCGGGCGGCACGGTCGGCCAGTGCCGGATTCTCGAGGCGTTCGCCGAGCCGCATGCCCGGGATGCTGCCGCATGAGTTCCGGTCTCGAACGCAAGCCGGAGACCGCACCCCCGAGGCTGGAAGGGCTGGAGCGCGACGAACGCGTCGAGGCCATGGTCGGCTGGTTCTTCGAGAACTTCGAAGACCCGGGAGCGCACACGCCGCACGACAGCAGCGAGGGCGGGTTCCAGTATATCTGGGGCGGCCCATACGATGCGCTGGACCAGATCGGGTCAGCCTTCCCGGATGCGGAGCAGGACGAGATCGAGGAGGCGGTGGACGAGGTGCAGGCGGACGGCACCTACGACTGGGCACCGTCGGACCGCCGCATCCAGCCCGACGACCTGGAGGATCCGGACATGGATCTGGACGGCGGCCTGGAGCTGGACGGAGGCGCGGCACCGGAACCGCTGGCGGATCGGCTGGCCGTCCTTGGCGAGCAGCTGGACCGGATCGAAGGGCACGTGTCGGCGCTGCTGAAGCTGCGCACGGAGGAGACCGGCGGCCTCGCGGGCATCGGCCACAACCGCCCGCCGGAGGACGTCGACGGCGAGATCGACCTTCATGCCGTTCAGGAGAGCATCGAGGATGTTCGTGCCGAACTGGCCAAGCCAGCGCGCGAGGACGACGCGGACGCCGAGAAGCTGGCTCGCGCCGAAACCAGCTTCCGCCGGTTCTTGGCCTGGGTGAAGCAGCAGGCCGCCGAGGCGCCTGGCAAGTTGGTCGGCGGAGCGATCGCCGCAGCGGGCGGGCTGATGTTCAAATACGCGGTGGAGCACCAGGACCAGATCCTCGGCGCGCTGGAGCCTGCGATCTCTACGATATCGTCCTGGGCGGTGGCGGTGCACGCCTTGTTCTGAAGCTCGGGTTGGCCGGCGGCTTGCACCCCGCCGGCCGCCCGGCCGGGCGACGTCCGGGCCTTCCACAAGCCCGGGCGTCCGGCAATGCGTGATACGTTCAGCGCGTCTTTTCGAACAATTTTCAGAATCTTTTCGTCAGCGCGGCGCGATGGCGACGGCCGAGTGATCCGGAGGCGCATGGGCTTTCGGACCCGCCGCCTTGCGCTCCGAATACCTGTCGACGAGCTGGGCCGAATGGGGCCGCAGCAGGACGGTGAACCGCACAAGCTCCTCCATCACGTCGACGATGCGGTCGTAATAGCTGGATGGCTTCATGCGCCCGGCATCGTCGAACTCCTTGTAGGCCATGGCGACCGACGACTGGTTGGGTATCGTGAACATGCGCATCCACCGGCCGAGCAGGCGCAGCGTGTTGACCGCGTTGAAGGACTGCGATCCGCCGGACACCTGCATGACCGCGAGCGTGCGGCCCTGGGTCGGCCGCATGCCCTTCATCTCGAGCGGGAGATGGTCGATCTGCGCCTTCATGATGCCGGTCACCTGTCCGTGCCGCTCCGGGCTGCACCAGACCATGCCCTCGGACCACAGCGCGTGCTCGCGCAGTTCGTGGACGGCGGGATGGTCATCGCCTCGGACCTGGTCGGGCAGCGGAAGGTCGGAAGGGTCGAAGATGCGCGTCTCGGCGCCGAACAGCCGGAGCAGCCGCGCCGCCTCCTCGGTCGCGAGGCGGGAGAAGGAACGCTGGCGCAGCGATCCATACAGAAGCAGGATGCGAGGCGGCGGCTGGTCCGAGCCGAGGCCGTCTGCCGGGCGGCGGATTACGAACGCCGGGTCCAGCGCCGGCAGGACGTCCACGTCATGCAGCTGGCGGAGGCGGCTCATGCGAGTTCCTTGACGAGATATGAGGCGCTCGCTGGGCAGAGCGACGAGAACTGGGCGGTGCCGGTGATTGCAGCCGGGGCCGTCGTGCGGTCGCCGTCGCGATAGCCGCGCCCGCGAAACAACCCGGCGACGCTCGTGGTGAGCAGGTGCAGGCGCTCGACGCCTTCCCGGTGCGCTACCGCCTCGGCATGAGCCATGAGAAGCCCACCATGTCCTTGGCGCTTGCGGCTCGGCAGCACCACCAGCGAGCGGAGCAGGCGATCCGGTCCATCGCCCTCGATGCCGATGAACCCGATCGGCCCGTTGTCGTCGGACAGCTCGAAGAAGGCGCGGCCTGGGTGGTCGAGGTCGTCGGTCGGAAGACCGGCGGCGTCCAGCGCCAGCTTCAGGATGTCGCGTGCACCGCCTGCCAGTGGGGCGAAGATCGTACGGTTCACGCCGGAGCGCCTTCATACCAGAAGCGCGTGCGCTTGACGATGGCGACGACGCTCAGCATGACGGGCACCTCGACCAGCACGCCGACCACCGTCGCCAGGGCTGCACCGGACTTGAGGCCGAACAGCGAGATCGCCGCCGCAACCGCGAGCTCGAAGAAGTTGGACGCGCCGATCAGCGCGGCGGGCGCCGCCACGCACCAGGCAACGCCGAGGCGCCTGGACAGCCAATATGCGATGCCCGCGTTGAAGTAGACCTGGATGAGGATCGGCACCGCGATCAGCGCAATGACGAGCGGCTGCGCGACGATCTGCTCGCCCTGGAAGCCGAACAGCAGGATGAGCGTCACGAGCAGCGCGACGAGCGACGCGGGACCGAGCCTGCGCAGGATCCGGTCGAGCGCCGGCTGACCGCCGCTCGCCAGCAATGCCCGGCGGACGATCTGCGCGGCGATGACCGGCACGACGATGTAGAGCACGACCGATAGCAGCAGCGTATCCCAGGGGACGGTCACGGAGGCGACGCCCAGGAGCAGCGCGACCAGCGGTGCGAACAGGAATACCATGAGCAGGTCGTTGAGCGCCACCTGGCTCAGCGTGTAGGTCGGCTCGCCCTCGCACAGGTTGGACCAGACGAACACCATGGCGGTGCAGGGCGCAGCGGCCAGCAGGATAAGGCCCGCTATGTAGGACTGGATCTCCCCCGCCGGCAGCAGCGGCGCGAACAGCCAGCCGAGGAACATCGTCCCGAGCGCGGCCATGGAGAAGGGCTTCACGGCCCAGTTGACAAATAGCGTGACGCCGACGCCCTTCCAGTGCTGCCGGACCGAGCCGAGCGCGGCGAAGTCGATCTTCAGCAGCATGGGGATGATCATCAGCCAGACGAGCGCCGCCACGACGAGGTTGACGCGCGCCACCTCGGCGGCAGCGATCGCGGCGAAGACCTTTGGGATCGCCTGTCCGAGCGCGATCCCCGCGACGATGCACAGCGCCACCCAGACCGACAGGTATCGCTCGAACGTGCCCATCAGCGCACGCGCTGGCCGGCGGCGTCGACGACCTGTTCGCCGTCCTCCTTGGCGAAGGCGCCACGCTGCGGCCCGGGCAGGATGTCGAGCACGGCTTCGGAGGGGCGGCATAGGCGCACGCCGAGCGGCGTCACGACGAGCGGACGGTTGATCAAAACTGGGTTCGCCATCATCGCGTCGACGAGCCCCTCATCGCTCAAGGCTTCGTCGCCCAGACCGAGCTCACCGTATGGCGTGCCCTTCTCGCGCAGCAGCTGCCTTGGGGTGAGACCTGCTCGCTCGATCAGCTGGACGAGCAGCGCCCGGGCGGGCGGCGTCTTGAGATACTCGACGACGTGCGGCTCGATGCCGGCGTTGCGGATCATCGCCAGCGTGTTGCGTGACGTCCCGCATTCGGGATTGTGGTAGATGACGACGTCGACAGCCATCGGCGGTTCCTCAGCAGCAGGCGGTGAGTTCGGCGACGAGCGGCTCGCACAGTTCGGCACGGCCCTGGCAGCAATCCTTAGCCAGGAAGGTCATCAGGTCGCGCAGCGCGTCCAGGTTGGCGCGCTGGACCATGCGGCGGCCCTGCTTGTCGGATTTGACCAGTCCCGCCTTGGCGAGAACCGCGAGATGTGTGGAGAACGTGCTCTGCGTGAGCGAGAGCATTTCGGCGAGCTCGCCCGTCGAAAGCCCCTTCGGCTCGTGCCGAACCAGATGGCGGAAGGTCGACAGCCGCGTCTGGTTCGCCAGCGCGGCCAGCACATCAAGAGCATCGGCCTGGTTCATGCATCGGCATTATCCGATGCAAATGCCGCGCGCAAGAAGCATCGGCATTCCCCGATACATTGCGGATTTGGCCGGACCTACGACTACCTGGGGTGCTGCCGCTCGCATGGCGGCAAAGTTGGCCGAGCTGGTCTTTCCTCGGGCGGATCAGTCGTCGACTGCCGTTCCGGTCGGTGTCTTCCGCCTCGTGTCCCAGGTTGCGATCAGGAAGGTCGCCATCGAGCCTGCGAGGTTGACCGCGAGCTCCGCGTGTCGTGCCGCCGGACGCGCCCGCTTCGGTCCGCCGCCGTGCGCATCGCCGAGCTTGTTGCGGAGCGCGCCGAGCGACTCGACGATCGACTGGCAGTTGCCGAGGATCTGCTTGAACACCTGTTCGCTGTGATCGTCCGGCGCCAGCTTTAGTCCTTTCGACAGCTTGCGGTAGAGCGCCGGCAGGTCGTCCTGATCCGCCGGGATGTCGAGATCGTCGAGCAGCCAGCGGCAGACGTCTTCCAGGAGCGTGCGCGCCAGCGTGATGGCGCCGGCGGGATCGTCGCTGCGACGGTCCAGGGCCGCGGTCCAGCGCGCATGCACCTGTTCGGGTTCGAACTTGGCCAACGTGTTCGAGATCGTGGCGTCGGCGGGCGATCCGATGGCGGCAGCATTGACCGTGTAGACCGGGCTGCCCGAGATCCTGCCGGTGCGCGACAGGCGGTAGCCGTCGTGCTGGAGATGGCGGTTGATCCTCTCGACGCGATCCTTCTGGCCGTTCTCGTCGATCGCCGTGGGATGCACGGCCGCTTCAAGGAAGCGGAAGAGGAGCGCCTTAGACGCGTCGTGCAGGCCCAGTCGCTCCAGCAGCTCGCGGTTGGTCCAGTCGTCATTCCGGATGGTGTGCTGGACGATGTCGTCCTTCAGCGAGCGGTGCCCCCAGACATCCGTGTCGGCAAAGGCGGACGGCATGGCTGCGACCGGCCATATCTGCTCGATGAAGTCGAGCTGGTCATACTCGGTGCACAGCGGCTCGCCCTCGAACGCATCGAAGATACGCCGCCGCGTCAGCACGGATACCGGGGGCGTCCCCTGTTCCGCCACCTTCGCGACGTGCTCGGCGAGCCAGAAGTCGCCATCCTGCTCCAGGAGTTCCTGCGCGATCGTGACCAGCCGCGCGGTCGGCACTGAGTTGAGTCGCGAGTTCACGTAGCGCAGCTTGCTCCGCATCGCCTCGTCTTCGGTCCCGGGCGCTAGGCCGAGCCGGGCGCAGATGGCGGGAACGTCATATGCCTTGTTGCCCGCCACGACTTCGGCGATGCGGGTTCTAAGATTATTTGCGTTCGTGCGGGTCATGCTGGCAGCGTATATGATGCGACGATCTTCCACCAAGTGGCTGCGCCTCGGTCGGTTTTAGTCGATCGGGGCGTCGCCGATCACGTCCTTGACGCGCTCGCCGCAGCAGCAGTCCATCCGTTCGAGCTGCGGGTCGATGACGTCGGCACAGCCAAGGCAGCAATCGTGCATGAGGAACAGCGCGAGGTCGCGCACGGCGTCGGGCTCCGCCCTGTAGGTGATGTTGCGCCCGGCTTTGGTCGATGAGATCAGGCCGGCGCGGGACAGGATGGTCAGGTGCACCGACATGGTGCTCGCCGGCGTGCCGATGCGTTCGGCAAGCTGGCCAGGGGACAGGCCGTCCGGCCGCGCCCGAGCGAGCTGGGTGAAGACCTCCAGACGGGTCGGCTGCGCGAGGGCGCTCATCACCTCGATCGCTTTCATCTTTTCCACTCCTCTAGAATAGTCGAAGCGACAGCCGCCGCAAGCCGTTCCGGCGTGGCCACACTCGTGAAACGAGCGTTAAGCACCAAAACATATTTCGTTGTTTCTAGAAAGGTTGAAATAAGGAGCGACGGGTCCATATCGTCGCCGTCCGGCCATCCGTCGCCAGGGTCGGGCGAGTGAGCGTCAGAACCACCGGCGACTGGGAGTAGGCTATGAACGCCATCACTCTGGGCGCGGATCATGGCGCCATGCGGGTCGACTATCCGACCAGCGACATCGACTACCAGGATCCCCTGGATGCGGACGAGCCGAACGACGGCATCGTCGCCACCTCGCGGCGGGGGCTGACCCGTCTCGCTCTCGTCGCCGCCGAGGCGGGCGCCCGTTTCCAGCGTGAGGGGATCGCCCACGATCCCGTGGCCTGGATGCTCGCCCCGCGCCAGCTCTTCCGCGGAGCCGCGGCGATCGAGGCCTGTCTCGAACGCGACGACTGCATGCGCGCGGTCCTGCTGCACGGGCTCTCCATCGGGCTGGATGCCGCGCCGGCTCGCATCGACGCCCTGCTCGCTGACAGCCCGGGCGACGACGACCTCGGCGGCCCGTGGCTCGGCGGGGAGCGTGGAGGGATCGCGAGCGGTCCGCCCGGCAGTCGCCGGCTGCGCCTCTACAGTGCGGTCATCGTGATCGCCCGGGGCGGCGAGCTGCTCCACGCCTTCCACGCGTCGGTCGCGCCGTCGGCGGCCGTCGTTCGCGAGCGCATCCGCGCGCGGTTCGGCTCGGCGGCGGCGGCACAGGCGGAGATCCGGGTCGGCTTCGACCCAGACTGCCCCGCGACGATGGGCATGGTGCCGCCCGCCGTCGTCGACACGCTGATCGCCGCCGGCCGCCGGCGCCGCCCCGCCATGCTCGCCGGTCTCGACATCACGGTGGAGCAGCGCCTGCCGTCCTGATCCCGGGCGAGCGCACCAGACGACGACCGACACCACAATCGAATACGGAGGCAACCATGTCGTTCTCGAACGTCGGGTGCGAAGTCGCGCCCGCGGATCACAACGATTCGTCCGTCCGCATCCTGCACAGGCTCGACGTGCACGAGGGCCCGACCGGTGAGGGCGCAGGCAAGGGCCCGCATGTTGGGCTGGTGCTCGACGTCGAGACCACCGGCCTCGACTTCGAGCGCGATGCCATCATCGAACTCGCCGCGCGCCGGTTCCGCTATGACGATGAGGGCGTCATCACCCACATCGACCGGCCCTACGAATGGACCGAGGATCCGGGCAAGCCGATCCCGCCGGAGATCGCCGCGCTCACGGGGCTGCGCGACGAGGACGTCGCCGGCCGGTTCATCGATGACGAGGCCGCGACGCGCCTGCTGCGGTCCGCGACCGTCGTGATCGCCCACCACAGCCGGTTCGACCGCCGCTGGGTCGAGCGGCGGCTGGACGGTGCGCAGGGTCTCGCATGGGCGTGCTCGATGGAGCAGATCGACTGGCGGGGGCGCGGCTTCGATGGCCGCAGCCTCGGCTTCCTCCTGTGCCAGGCGGGCTGGTTCCACGACGGCCACCGTGCGGGCGCCGACGTGGACGCCGTGATCCAGCTGCTGCGCCACCCGTTCGAGGACGGGCGGACGGCCTTGGCGGACCTGCTCGAGCGTTCGGCGAGGCCGAGCTGGGTGGTGCGGGCGGTCGGTGCCGACTTCTCGGTCAAGGATCTGCTGCGCTCGCGTGGTTATCGCTGGGACCCTGCGCGCAAGACCTGGTGGACGGAGGTCACGGACGACGAGCGCGTGCGCGAGGAGTTCTGGCTGGCGGCCAACGTCTACTCGACCTCCGCGCGAGCGCTGGGCCCCACATTCGAGGAGATCTCGGCGACGACGAGGTTCCTGTGACCGGCGGCGGTCATCGTCGCGGTCATCGGGCCGCCGACCGGAGCGCCGTGCTAGTCGAGGCGCCCCACCTTGGTGAGGGCTGCTGGCCCGCGCTCGACGTCGAGGCGTCTTCCGTTCTGCTTGTGCGCCCGGTGCCCGGTCACGATGGCAGGCGCAACGCGATCTGGAGCCTCGATGCCGGTCCGGCTCGCGCCCAAGCCGTGTTCGACTGGATGGCGAATCGGGTGGACCAGTGGCCGCTCTGGGCGAGGCTGGCCTGCCTGTTCGGCGAGCAGGCGGTCACGGCGATCGTGGTCGACGGCGCGGAACGCGACGCCGAGCAGGCGGCACTGCGGGAGGAGAGCGCAAGGCTGGAGGCGGAGGAGCGTCGCAGGCTGCACGAGCGCATCGAGCTGTTCGTGCTCGACCCGAAGAACAAGCGTCCCGGCCTGTCCCTGGAGAGTGGCGACGAGGACAAGCCGTTCTTCGTCATGCGATTTTCCGAGAAGTGGGAGCGCGAGCGTGTCCTTGACTGGATGCGTTGGCAGAAGCCGCGGTTCCAGGAGTTTCGCGGGATCGCCGAGGCCGAAGGCGCGGTCGTGCTCGAGCGCGTGGTAATTGCCGGCATGCGTGAGACCGAGGCCGAGGTGAAGCGCCGCGGCATCGGCTCGGGCGGCCGTCGCCCGCTCCGGTTCTGGAGGGGCGAATGACGGGATCCACCGTCCGTGGCGATGCGGACGGGGGCACTGAGGTGTCGCCCGTGCAGGGTCAGATAAATGCCCCGTCGGTGTTGATCGCGCAGGGCTTTGGGGCCGACGCGCCACCGCTCGGTCTGGCCGCTGCGCTTCCGCTTCGCGGCGGTGGCAGCCGGGTCCGGGATCGGTTGATGTCCGAACTCGGCTTCCACTGGCAGGCGGAGTTGCGCGGTGTGGTGGAGCGAGCGGTCGCTCGTTCCCGCGCCGTGGGAGCAGATTGGCTGACGATTCCGCCGCTGCTGCTCTGCGGCCCCACTGGCGTCGGGCGCACGCACGTCGCAAGGCGCATCGCAGAAATGGCAGGTCTCCCGCACGTCGGCATAGCGGTCGGGGGCTCATCGGGCATCGAGCAGCTTCGACCGAGCAGCTGCGGTCCCGACCTTCTGCTTCCGTCGGCGCCGGTCCTGGCCATGGCGGTCTCGCGATGCGCCAACCCCGCCGTCAGCGTCTTCGGAGTGGAGGCGCTCGACGCTCACGGGCAGGCCGAGCTCGCACGGATGATCGATCCCGCAACGGCGGAACGGTGGGTCGACTATGCCTGCGGGGCCACCGTCGACCTCCGGCACGTCAACTGGATGGTCCAGGCGCACGAGCCGGCAGCGCTGGTTCCGTCCCTCTTGCGTCTGCTTCAGCCGGTCTGGCTCCGCTTTCCTGAAGGTGCCGATGCCCCGCTGCACCTCGCCGAGATCCTAGCCGAGGCGGCCATCGATCTGGGGGTGATCGACCGCGTCGGGAGCCGCGCCAGCGACGGGGTGGAGCATCTCTCGCGCCTGCGCGGTGAGCTCTCGACCGCGCGCATTTACGCAGCCGCGCGGCAATGGCTCGACTCGCAATTCGGATGATCAACGGAAGAAGGAGATGAAGATGAATGGGGACGACCGTTTCGAGATTGAGGTCGACGGCAGGATGGTTGCCGCGACCGGGTCCGCGGTTTCGGCGGACGGAGTTCTGGCGTTGTCCGGGCTTGGCGATGGCGGGATCGTGATCCGTGTCGATGGCGGGCGGGCCGCCCACCTGGTGCATGGAGCCAGCGTGTCGCTCGAGCCCGGCATTCGGCTCGCCTTCAGGACGTTCCGAGGTGCGACGGTCCGCCACCTGCGAGTGGCCGGCCTGATCTGGGATTGGGGCGACCCGGCAATCACGGAAACGGAGATCCGCGCGATCGGCGGCATCGGTGACGACGTTGACCTGTGGCGGGATGGCGGGAGCGAGCCGCTGCGCCGAGGCTCGGTCGTCGATCTGACCACCCCATGGCCGCCGCAGATCGATGCTCGCGACGCGGTGCCGGAACGCTCGTCGGTGCCGGTAGTCATCAATGGCCGACAGGTGCTGCTGGAGCGGCCCGAGGTTACGTTCGAGGATCTCGTCGGCCTGGCTTTCCCTGGCACCGACCTCGTCAGCGCGTCGAGCCGCGCCCTGACCGTCACCTATCGCCAGGGACCACCAGATCGACCGGAAGGCTCGTTGCTTGCGCAGGAGGCGATCAGGGTTCGCCAGGGCGAGGTGTTCAATGTCAGCGCCACGAACAAGTCGTAGCCCCGATCTCCAGCGCCTTGTCGACGATGGCTACGACGTCGCCATCGTCGGCGGGTTCCTGGTCGTGCGCGACGTTCCCTATGTCGATCGGTATAGGCAGGTCAGACGCGGGCAACTGGTGTCGCGCCTCGATCTCGCCGGCGACCGCACGGTCGCCCCGCGCGACCATCAGGTCTGGTTCGCCGGCGCGCTCCCTTGCGACCGGGAGGGGCGGCCCCTCGTCAATATGGTCCATTTCCAGCACGAGCGGCGGGACCTCGGCGGCGGACTGGTGGTCGACCACTGGCTCTGCAGCAGGCCGATCGGTCGCGAGTTCGTGGACTATCACGAGAAGATGGTGACGTTCGTAAATCAGATCTCGGGCCACGCGGCGGCGATCGATCCCGCGGCGAGCGCGCGGCGGGGCAGGATCGTCGCTGCTGACCCGTCGGACTCCCCGTTTCACTATGTCGACACCGCCACCTCGCGCAACGGGACCGGTAGGCTGGCCGACCGCATCGCCGGTCAGTCGGTGGGCATAGTCGGGCTAGGCGGAACTGGGGGCTATGTGCTCGACTTCGTGAGTAAGACGCCGGTCGCCCGTATCCATTTGTTCGACGACGACGAGTTCCTGCAGCACAACGCCTTTAGGGCGCCCGGTGCTGCCTCGCGCGACAGCCTTGGGGAGAGGCGGGCCAAGGTCGATCACTTCGACCGGATCTACTCTCGGTTGCATCGGGGTGTCGTGCCGCATCGGGTGAGGATGGGCCGTGCCACTGTGCATCTGCTCGACGGCATGGACTTCGTGTTCCTCTGCCTGGACGATCCTGCGGCGAAGCGGCCCGTGATCGAGCGACTCGAGGATCGGGGCGTCGCCTTCGTGGACGTCGGCATGGGATTGCAGGCCGGAGACGGCGGGCTGACGGGCATCTTGCGGGTGACCACAAGCACCGCGGAGGTGCGCGACCACGTATGGGATAGGAACCGCATCCCCATGGCGGGCGACGTCGCCGGCGATCCGTATTCGACCAACATTCAAGTGGTCGAGCTGAACGCCCTAAACGCAGCGCTCGCCGTGATCCGGTGGAAGCGCCTTTTCGGCTTCTACGTCGATCTCGGCGCAGAATACTTCGCCACATACGACGTCGCGGGGAACTACATCATCAACGAGGATATCAGCACAATTACTTGAGAGTTGGACTCTAGAGTCCAACTCTCAAGTTGACTTAAACTCAGAGTCAATGATTTATGAGGACATGACAAAGGCCGACAGATTCGCCGGTAAGGTGCTCCTAAGGAAGCGCAGCTCCTGCATCGCAGATCTGGAGCAGCTCTACGCGGAACGTGACGAGCTGATCGAGCAGTTGAGACAGCTCGATGCGATGATCGGTGCGACGCAGGCATACATTCGCGAGCTCGACATCCGTGCTGGCGACGCGCCTGCGGATCGCCGGCTACGCGGCGCACGCAGCATACGGGAGATGGTGCTGACGGTCGTGACGCAGGCCGGCGGGCCGCTTCGGGCGAGCGACATTCAGGCCCGGATCGAGAAGGAGTTCAGCCGCCGTGTCGAGCGGACCAGTCTGTCGCCCGTCCTCTCGAAGCTGAGGTGGGCGGGAAAGCTCGGACACGGAGAGGAGGGATGGAGTATCCCGTGAAATGAGGCGGGGCCGTTCGCGCCAACGAACGACCCCGCAGTGGCTTAGTCGATTCCAGACAGCCCTCGAAGACCAACCAGCGGGTTGCACCCCGCCAGCCAAGAAAGGAACTCAACCATGACCTGACAGAACAAGCCTGAAAAGTCCGCCGACTCGAGAGTCGCACAGTCGCGAATCGGGGTCAATCCCGCACCATCTCCTGCCGGCAATCAGTAGAAATCGATCTCGGTCCGACGCCAGGCGCCGGACCGATGGAGGCATGCGGGTGGCCAAAAGGCAGATAAAGATGACGGAGCAGGTGATCGGCGAGCGATATCGCGCCGGGCGCGGGATCGGCGACCGCGACACCTATCGGCCGTGGCTCGACGTCCATGACCTATCCTCTCTCGGGCTCTCCGCGCGGGTGCCGTGCCCGAAGACGGGCCGGTTGCATCACCTGCTGTCGGGCCTCGAGACCGGGGCGTTCATGGAATTCATGTTGATGCCGGACGTCATCGATGTCCAGGAGCAGTATCCGCTCGACCGCGAGGACACACGATCGATCGCCCTGGAGATGGGGGTAGCGCATCCGACCTATCCTGGTGGGAAGGTCGACGTTGTGATGACTACCGATCTCGTCGTTCATCGCCGCACGCCCAACGGGGTCGTGCGGTATGCGCGCTCGGTGAAGCAAGTCGCGGAGCTTGATGACGCGCGGACGCTCCTGAAACTGGAGATTGAGCGGCGTTACTGGAAATCGCGAGGCATCGAATGGATGCTGGTCACGGATCTCGATCAATCCCGCCGTCGGCACACCGGCATCGCGTGGATGTATGCGAGGCTCGCGCTGGAGGAGCATGAAGACCCGGCCTATTGGTCGTCACGCGTCGACGCGCTCCTAAGCGCATACCGGGCGGGCAAGGCTAAGACGTTCGCCGACATCGATAATGAACTCCGGCTGCGTGGACACGCGGCGGAAGGCGAGACGGTGGAGATCGTGCGGCACCTTTGCGCCACCGGCCGCCTGATCTTCGACTCCGAACGCGTCTTCGACATCAGCTGGTTGCTGACCGAGCTTCCGCTGGTCGAGACAGGCATGCGGCAGGCAGCCTGATGTCGCACGGTCCGATCTTGCAGGGCGACGTCTTGCGGTTCGCAGAGACCGGGCGTCATGTCCGTGTCGTCTGGATAGAGCAGCCGGCGGACCTGCTCGTGGTCTTCGATCTGGAGGGCGACGAAGGCTTCTCGCGGGCGAGCTTTCGCGGGACCGAGGCGATGATCGCCGCCGGGTCGGTGGAGCCCGTATTCGAGCACGGCTTCGACGCACCCATTCGGCCCGGGCCGATATCGGAGAAGCGTGCGGATCGCGGCAAGGTGCTGATGAAGGCCATCGAACCGCTCCTCGCGATGGGGGTCGAACTCTTCGACGACCGCAAGCGTGGTTCAGCCGTGATGCGCGCTGCGGCCGACGGGCCCGACCGCAAGACCCTGCATGCGGCTCTCGACCGCTACTTCAGACATGGCATGACGCCTGCGGCCGTGATTCCGGGTTTCCTCAACTGCGGCGCACCCAATAGGAAGAAGCGTCGGGGCCTGGTGAAGCTCGGCCGCCCGAGGAGGCTGGGCAAGCGGCCGGGCACCAACGTCACGCCTGAGATCGAGAAGATCTTTGAGCTTGGGATCAGGCGTTACTACGGACGGAACGGGCGCATTAGTCTTGCGAAGGCGCGAGTCCTCATGCTGACCGAGCTCTGCATGGAGCGCCGGATTGATCCGGACACGCGCAGGATCGTCTACACGGCGAAGCCGCTCTATGAGGAGGAGGATTTCCCGACCATCCGGCAGCTCTCCTACTGGTTCAAGGAGAACGCGGACATCTTCGCGATCAAGCGCGAGCGGACCGGCCGCAAGAGCTACGATCGCAACCTGCGCGGTATCACGGGCAGCGCTCAGTCTCACGTCAGGGGACCAGGTTCGCGCTACGAGATCGATGCCACGATCATCAACATCTATGTCGTTTCGGAACTTGAAGACGGGCTGATCATCGGCCGACCGGTCCTCTATGTCGTCGTCGACGTCTTCAGCAAGATGATCGTCGGCTTCTACATTGGCCTCGAGGGACCCTCTTGGGTCGGTGCGATGATGGCGCTGGTCTCGGTGGTCGAGAACAAGCGCGAGTTCTGCGCCCGCTACGGCGTGATCATCGGTGATGGCGAGTGGCCCTGTGAGTTCCTACCGGAGGCGCTCCTCGGCGACCGCGGTGAGATCGCGTCTCGCATCATCGAGATGCTGCAGCAGCGGCACAACGTGATCGTCGAGAACGCGCAATCGCACCGTCCGGACTGGAAGGGGACGGTCGAGAAGCGGTTCGACCTCATCGATGTTGAGTATCGGCCGTTCGTGTCAGGCTATGTCGCCCCCGATTTCGGCGAGCGGGGAGTTCGCGACCCGCGGCTGGACGCGATCTGGACCATCTCGGACCTCTACAGGACGATGATCCCGCTGATCCTCCACTTCAACAACCGGCACAAGTTGGTCGACTATCCCCGCGACGGTGCAATGATCCGCGACGGGGTGCGCGCCATTCCCGCAGAACTGTGGGAGTGGGGGATTGCGACCCGCCAGGGACGGATGCGACGCGCCTCGGTCGATGCGGTCAAGTTCGCGGTGATGCCGACGGACACCTGCACGGTGCGCCATAAGGGAATCTACTTCCGCGGGCTCTATTACACGTGCGACAGAGCCGAGGTGGAGGATTGGTTCGCCCACGCGCGCCAGACTAGATGGTCGTCGAAGCCGATGTCCTACGACTTGCGGTCGGTGCGGCACATTTACCTTCACGACGACAGCGCCCCGGAGGGCTACGTCGTCTGCAAGCTGCTGCCGCAGTTCGAGTGCTACGAGAACCTTTCCTTCACGGAAGTCGCGGCGATCATGGCGAGCGACAAGGCGGACACCGCCGACCGGTCGGTGGAGGATGTCACGTCGCAGGCCGACGTCGCCGCGATGATGCAGGAGACCGAGCGCGCCGCCCGTGAGAGGGGCAAGGCCTTTCGGTCGCGCCGTCCGAAGGATGTGAAGGGCATCCGCGAGAACCACGCCGGCGAAAAGGCCGAACGGCGCCGGGACGAGGCCTTCGATCTCGGCGAGGGCCGCGCGAACGGCGGCAACGTACATCAACTTCCGATGCCTTCACGCCACGACCGGAACGACGACGATGATGGCGCCGAACCGACGCTCTCGCAGCTCCTGAAGCGAAAGGACGACACACGATGACCACGTCCGGAACTTATGCCAGCGGCAGCTTCTACACCACCGGCCTTCCCACGGTTCGTGCTGCGGCCGATCTCTATGCTGATCTTGCGGTGCCGCCGCGTTGGACGGAGGACGAGCGCAACCTCGACCATTGTCATCGTCGCATCTGCGTGGTGAGGCTCAGCAACTACTTCAAGCCCGGTGCGCGGCACATCAAGTTTGCGGAAGGGTTCCTCATGTTCCTGCACAAGGGATACGAGGGCAGGGGGCGGCTTGTGACGGACCACCAGCGCCGCATCCGGGAGTTCGCGGCCGAACGCGCGGCCGGCACGTTGCTCGACCTGTCGGATGAGGCTGGCCCGCACGCTCCTCGAGTCCATATGACGCGCAAGGCGATGGGCACGAACAACTCGGCGAGCAGCGCGGTGCTGCTTGGCATGGCTGGCATGGGAAAGACACTCACGACGGAGGAGATCCTCAACGGCGTGCCGGAGGTGATCGAGCACACCGCTCCAGTGACGATGAAGCAGGTTGTGTGGCTGAAGCTCGACTGTCCCCACAAGGGGTCAGTGCGGGCGCTCTGCATCGACTTCTTCGCTGAAATGGATCGGATCCTGGGCACCGCCTACAAGCGTCAGTATGCCTCCTCCCGCGCCACGGAGGAGTCGATGATGAGCGACATGGCGCTCGTTGCGAATCTTCATGCTCTGGGCGTGCTGGTGATCGACGAGATCCAGCACTTGGGACGTGTCCGCGAAGACAATGACGTCCTGCTCAAGTTTCTCGTCACGCTCATCAACAAGATTGGGGTGCCGGTGTTGCTCGTCGGGACGACGGCAGCGACTGACATCGTTCGCAAGACGCTTCGGCTCGGTCGGCGTTCGGTCGGTCTCGGATCGGCCTCATGGGATCGCTACGACCGTGCCGACGCCGACTGGAACGAGTTCGTCGACGACCTCTGGTCGTATCAGTGGACGGATGTCGAGACGCCGCTCGACGATGCCCTCCGTGAGGTATTCTACGACGAGACGCAGGGTGTCGTGGACCTCGCGGTGAAACTCTACATCCTGGCGCAGATGCGTGCGATCCGGCGGGGCGAATCCGGTGGCAACGAGCGGATCACGCCAGCCATTGTTCGCCGCGTCGCCAGCGAGGATCTCGCGATTGTCCGTCCGCTCATCGATGCGCTGCGCTCGGGTGATCGCCGCCGCATCGAGAAGTATGGCGATATGTCGTCGCTGCGTGACGAGTTCACGAAGGTGCTTGAGGCGCAGTTGGGGCGCCCAGGCTTCGCTCTGCCGGCGCCGACGCCGGGACACCGCGGCACCCGTGCAGAGGGCGAGGCCGAGATGTCGGACGATGACCGGTTTCTTCAGCAGGTGTTCCGCCAGCTTGGGATTGGAGACGACGTGGGGTCCCGGATGGTGGAGGACGTGCGGCAGGACGAACCCGGCGCGGACGTCTGGCGGATCGCGGACCTGCTGCGTGCTGACCGTGGGACGCCCAAGCGCAAGCCGCGGATCGCTGCTGCGAAGGCACCGGCTGTGCCAATGCAGGCCGACGATATGCGCGCCATCGTGGCCGCTGGAGGCGCTGACGGGCTTTCCGCCTATGCGTCGCTGGCGAACGCCGGCCTGGCCGGCCCTCAGACCTTCTTCAGGACGGTGTAGGCGTGCTCGCCTACTTCCCTGAAGTGATGCCGGACGAGCTGCTCTACAGCGCCCTCGCCCGGCTGCGGCGACATCGCGGGATTGGGGCTTCCAGTCAGTTCATGGAGGAGTTGTTCGGACGCAGCCACGCCGTTGCCTCATTCGACTTGCCCGGCGGCATTGGAGCTCTCGTCGAGCGGCTGGGGTCGGCTTGCGGCCTCGACGCTGGGGCTATCATCCGCCGCACTACGCTGTTCCCGTTCTACACCGCCTTTGTCTCCGCAGAGGCCAGGGAGACCACCTGGCGTGCCATGGTCGAAAGCACAGTGGGCGTTCATCTTCGGCTGGGGTTGGCTGCGTCGCGCATCCCCGTCGTGCGCGCACTTCGCTACTGTCCCGAATGCCTCAGCTCGATGGTCGCCAGCGGAGGTGAGCGGTATTGGCGGCGTGCGCATCAGCTGCCGGGCATCACCATCTGTCCGGACCATGGAATTGCGCTCCACCGTTCGTCCCTCGTCGCGGGCCAGACGAGACGCCATGGGTTCGTCGCTGCGGACGACGCAGACCTTGTCGTCGTCGGATCAGGAATCCCGGTGATCGCCTCACCGGACGCCGCACGTCTGCAGGCCCTTGCGGTGGCGGCCGCACGGCTTCTTGAAACGCCGCCCGAACCAGCGGAGCCAGCGAACGTTTCCGAAGGTTATCGCGCCAGGTTGGCGCGCGTCGGACTAGCGACGGGCGCCAAGGTCCACCAAGCCGAGCTTGAGCAGGCATTCCGCGGATACTGGGGGGCGGCGCTTCATCATGTTCCGGGCATCTTATCCCGCGCCGCGTTGCAGGGGGATTGGCTTGCCTCCCTCGTGCGGCCGCGTCCCCGCGCGATGCACCCCATCTACCATCTTCTACTCAGGCTGTTTCTCGACGAACTGGCTGAAGTCCAGCCGCCGTTCGGCCCCGGGCCATGGGAGTGTCTTAATCCGCTTGCCCCCCACTTTGGCGATTTCGTCGTGACCGACTTGCGGGTGAGACGTGATCGCTCGCATCTCTACGGCGACTTCGAATGCGGTTGCGGTTACGTCTACACACGCAGGCGAGACGTAGATGGGACGGTCGGTCCAGCCCGTTATCGCTCATACGGACCCAGCTTTGCGCCGGCGCTCAGGGCAGCGATCGCGCGCGGTGAGGGTCTGCGGGCTGTAGCGCGCCGGCTGAAGCTCGATCCCAAGACGGTGATGCGCGAGGCTGCGATCGCCGGCATCCCGACGCCTTGGCGGCTGGCGCCGTCCGGTGCTGTAACGCGGGGTAATCCCGTCCGTGTGCGATGCAGATCGGAGTCCACCATTCAGGCATCGCATCATGGGTCCTGCGCACGGGACTGGTCGTTCATCGATCGTCTGATAGCGAGGGCTGTCGGCGCTGAGGCGGCGGCCGTCCATTCGCTGCTGCCGCCGGTGCGGGTGACGTTCAGCGAACTGGAGCGACGTATGACAAGCCAATCGTGGATCCGTGACCGCAGCGCCAAGCTGCCGAGGACGATCGCGCGCATCGACTCCGTCGTTGAGTCTACGAACGCATTCCGCGAGCGTCGTCTCGGCTTCGCGCTGTCTGAAGCGGAGGGCGCCACGAACGTCACCGCGTCGTGCATTCTCAGGAGCGCCGGACTCCCAACCACATGGATGCCCAGGGTTCGTGCTGCGATGGCTGCGAGGAGCACGGTCCAGGTGGAAGAGGCCGCGTGACAAACGCAGGCAACTCTTCCGGGACTGGCGGGCCTCTCGCAGGGCTCGCCTACATGCCGGAGCGCCTTCCCGACGAACTGCTCTTCAGCTGGCTAAGCCGCAGTCACGTCCACTACGGATCGCCTGATCCGGTGACGTTCACCCGCTCGCTCTTCGGCTCGAAGAGGATGGCCTCGTCCTACGACTTGCCGGGGAACCTGCGGCTGCTTTCGTCATGTTTGCCGACGCGCACCGACCTGGCAGCGGAGATGATGCTCTGGGAAATGACCCTGTTCCCCTACTACGCCGCGTTCGCAGATCGTGCGAACCGCGACGCGGCCATGGCGGCGCTGATTGAGGGGGAAGGAGCCCAGGGTAGGGCCCTCCTCGGGATGAACGCGCGGAGCCACAAGTTATCGGCATTTCGATTCTGTCCCGAATGTCGCGACGAAGATATTGCGGAATTCGGCGAAACCTACTGGCGCCGCGCCTTTCAGGTAGAGGCTGCACTGGCGTGCCCGAAGCACCAAAGGATGCTCTTGGCATCGGATTGCCAGCTCGAGGGTAAGTATCGCTTCCAGGCCGCGACTCGTGAGAACTGCCGCGATGACGCGGTCCCTGTTTCAGTAGCGACGGATGCAGGGGTTATCGAGCGCCTGGCAAGACTTACGTCCGCGGTGCAGCACCTCTTGGTGCTTCCTCCGGCAGCGATGTCGAGGACGGAACTCAGGGATGATTACAGGCGACGTTTCGCCGACGTGGGCATCGCCCGCATGCGTGGCGACAAGTATAGTGCCGCGCTCAATCAAGCGATGGTTGAGCACTGGGGAGGAGCGCTTGCCTGCTTGGGCTCGCAGGCGGAGATCGACGAGAAGGTGCCTTGGCCTACGCGGATGGCGACATCGAGCTACGGCCATTCGGTCGTTCGCCATCTGCTGCTGAGGGGCTTGCTCGATGCTGCCCAGGATGGGCGATTCGGACGTGACCGCCCCTTCGGTAACGGACCATGGAATTGTGAGAACCCGCTCGCTGAACACCGAAGGCAACCAACGATACCGACTTGCAAGCTGGGCCGGAGCTATGCTGGCGGCGGGCGCGCCGGCATCTTCGAATGTTGTTGCGGTTACGTCTACACGCGCAGATTGATGCCTGACGGCTCCATCAAGCAGCCGGCACGGCAGAGTTGGGGGCCACTTCTGGAGCCGTACCTTCGAGAGTGCGCATCCAACGGCCTTGACGCGTCCGTCGCCGCCGTGAGGCTCGGCTGCACTCCGAAAACCGTGCGGAGCCTGGCGGCTCATTACAATATGGACATGGGTGCGTCACGTCAGGTGTATCGAAATTCTTGGGGGTCTAACCATGTTGATGGGCCTCGGCGTCGTAAGTCCAAGCCGCGAGCGACTGACGCCCAAGGCAAGAAGCCGGGCAAGCGCGGCCGCGACTGGGGGGCTTTCGATTCCGACCTCGCAGTTCGACTGGCTGCCGCGAACGCAGAGATCCTGTCGGCAGACCCTCCCATCCGTGTAACGCTGGAAGCACTGGCGGCTCGGATCGACGAGTGGCCCGCCGCAATATCGAGCAATCTGCACCGCATGCCTCAAGTCGCGGGATTCTTGCGCGCGGCAATCGAAACGAAGCGAGAGTGGGATACTAGGCGAGCGAAGATGGTCGTCCCTTTTCTCCGGGCGAACTGGGATAGCGTGTCGAAATTGGAGCGTTTGCGGCTGCTTGCGAGCCCCGGCGTCCGCCAAAGGCGCGCATTGGATCGAGCGGCAGGCGATCCGTGGTAAGACTCTATTGGCTCAGATCAGATTGGAGTGAGGAAGATTTTCGGTCCGCTTTCTCGACTGTGGGAAAACTTTTGAGCGGAACCGGTCGCAATGGGGGGCGGCGTAGCCAGCGGCTCAGTGGGAGTTCTTTATTGCACTTTTACACGTAGCTTGGTGCTGGTTCCCCGGCGCAGGCTGGGGCCCAGTTGCAATGGTGCCCGAGATGGTGGTCCGCCCTTGCGAATGCGCCGAAGCTGGGCCCCGGCCTTCGCCGGGGAACTAGTTTAGCCTTCTCTTCGTCACCCCCGCCTTGAGCCGGGCCCCTCTGCCTTGCGCCAGTAGAAGAAGAAGCGGGATCCCGGCTCAAGGCCGGGATGACGGCAGCGGTTATCCCGTTGGTTTCAACGCCGCCTGAAACTCGGGGCGATGGTGGTCGCCCTTGCGAGTGCGCCGAAGCTGGGCCCCGGCCTTCGCCGGGGAACTGGTTTGCCCTTCTCTTCGTCACCCCGGCCTTGAGCCGGGGTCCCTCTGCCTTGCGCCAGTAGAAGAAGAAGCGGGATCCCGGCTCAAGGCCGGGATGACGTAAGAAGGAGAGGCTAGCGGCGGAGGGCGAGGACGGCTTGGGCGCGCTTCAAATGGGGCATGTCGAGCATGGCGCCGTCTAGGCCGATCGTGCCGGCGCCTGGATTGGCGGCAAAGGTCGCAACGATGCGCTCGGCCTGGGCGAGTTCCTCCGCTGAGGGCGAAAAGGCGCGGTTGATCACCGGCACTTGTTCGGGGTGGATGGCCATCATGCCCTTGAAGCCTGCACGCCGAGCGCGTGTGGCGACTTTCTCCAGGCCTGCCAGGTCGCGGAAGTCGCCGTGGATGGTTTCTATCGCGGTTACGCGCGCCGCCGCCGCCCCCGCCAGGCATAGCGAGCGGAACAGCTGGTAGGGGAACTCATACTCACCGGCCTCGTCGCGATTGTCGCTGGCGCCGAGCGCGGCGGCGCTGTCTTCCGCGCCCCAGGTGAGCGCGGACAGGCGCGGGCAGCCGGCATAGTCGCCCAGGCCGAACAGGGCGGGGGCGGTTTCGGTGGCGATGGCGATAGTCGGGATCGCGCCGAGCGGCAGGCCGGCTGCGGCTTCGAGGGCGGTCAGGTAATGGTGGAGCCGGTCGGCTTCGGCGCGGGTCGCCTTGGGCAGCATGATGCCGTCGGGCCGCGCCTGCACGATGGCGGCGAGATCGTGAATGCCGTGCTCGCTATCGAGCGGGTTGATGCGGACCCACCAGGGCTGGGGGCGCTCGGCATTGGCCAGCCGCTCCGCGACATGGGCGCGCGCTTCGGCCTTCTTCTCCCAGGCGACGGCGTCTTCCAGATCGAGCAGCAGCAGGTCGGCGGCGCTGGAGGCGGCGCGGACCAGCTTGCGTTCGGAATCGCCGGGTACGAACAGCAGCGAGCGGGCGGACAGGGTCTGGGTCATGCAGCCAGACGTAAAGCCCGGCTGTGGGCGCGTAAACCGTTGTGGCTTACCGTTGCGCTTCCCTACAGGCGCGTATTGCGTCCAGTACTGGCGCTGCCCATTCCTTGCGGCAGATCAGCAGGTCGGGAAGGTTGGTGTCGGGCTGGTTGTAGACGATCGGCGACCCGTCGATCCGCGACACGTGCAGGCCCGCCGCGAGCGCGACCGCCGCTGGCGCGCAATTGTCCCATTGGTGCTGACCGCCGGCGTGGAGGTAGATCTCGGCCTCGCCGCGCACCACCGCCATCGCCTTGGCGCCGGCCGAGCCCATCGGGACGGACTGGGCGCCGATCGCCTGGCCGACATCGACACAGAGCGGGACGGCGCGGCTGCGGCTGACGAGCATGCGCGGGGGCTGGTGCGCGGGCGCGAGCGCGGGCGGGTTGGCGCTCGACAGGGTGATCCCGAGCCGCGGGAGGGCAACGGCACCGACGGCTGGAGCGCCGTCGATCGCCAGCGCGATGTGGACGGCCCAGTCGCCGCGGCGCTCGGCAAACTCCTTCGTGCCGTCGAGCGGGTCGATGATCCAGACGCGCGAGCGGGTCAGCCGGGCAGAGTCGTCGGCGGATTCTTCGGACAGGATGGCGTCGTCGGCGCGGGCGGCGCGCAGCTGTTCGAGGATGCATGCGTTCGCCTCGCGATCGCCCCGGGCGCCGCTTGCGCAATCGGCCTGGATGGCGAGCAGGAGCTCGCCTGCCTGGGTAGCGAGCGCGGCTGCGAGGCGCGCATCGTCGTGCAGGTCGGTCATAGCGTCGGCGACCATATGCCCATGATTTCCTCCACGATCCGCTCTGCTGCTTCTTCGGGCGTGCAGCGCGTCGTGTCGATACGGATTTCCGGGTTGAGCGGCGGCTCATAGGGGCTGGAGATGCCGGTAAAGTGGGCGATCTCGCCGGCACGCGCCTTTTTGTAGAGGCCCTTCACGTCGCGCGCCTCCGCCGCCTCCAGGGGCGTGTCGATGAAGATCTCGAAGAACTCGCCTTCGGGCACCATCGAGCGGGCGAGATCGCGTTCGGCCCGGAAGGGCGAGATGAAGGCGGTCAGGACGATGAGGCCGGCGTCGGTCATCAGCTTGGCGACTTCGCCCACGCGGCGGATATTCTCGATGCGATCGGCGTCGGTGAAGCCGAGATCGCGGTTGAGACCATGGCGGACATTGTCACCGTCGAGCAGGAAGCTGTGCTTGCCGAGCGCGTGCAGCTTCTTTTCGACCAGGTTGGCGATGGTCGACTTGCCCGAGCCCGACAAGCCGGTGAACCAGAGCAGGCGGGGCTGCTGGCCCTTTTGCGCGGCATGGGCCTCGCGGGTGATCTCGGTGGCTTGCCAATGGACGTTCTGCGCGCGGCGCAGCGCGAAGCTGAGCATGCCGGCCGCGACAGTGGCGTTGGTCGCCTTGTCGATCAGGATGAAGCCGCCGAGATCCTGAGAATCGGCATAGGGTTCGAAGACGAGCGGGCGATCGGTGGCGATCTCGGCGACGCCGATGTCGTTCAATCCCAGCGTCTTGGCGGAGGTTTTTGCCAGCGTGTTGATGTCGATGACATGCTCGGGCGCGCGGACGACGGCGCTGACCGTCTGGGTGGTGAGCTTGAGCCAATAGGCGCGACCGGGAAGCAGGTCTTCGCCATCCATCCATACGATGGTGGCTTTAAACTGGTCGGCGGCCTGGGGCGGCATGTCAGCGGCCGCGATCACGTCGCCGCGCGAGCAGTCGAGTTCGTCGGCGAGGGTGAGGGTGACGGACTCGCCTGCGCCTGCCGCTTCCCGATCGCCGCCGAACGCGACGATGCGCTCCACGCGGCTGGCGCGGCCGGAGGGAAGGATCCGGACCGGGTCGCCTGGGCGCACGGTGCCGCTGGCGATCAGGCCGGCAAAGCCGCGGAAATCGAGATTGGGGCGGTTGACCCATTGTACCGGCATGCGGAACGGCTGGGCGCGGGCGGCTTCTACCTCGACCTCCACCGTTTCGAGATGGTCGAGCAGCGCGGGCCCTTCGAACCAGGGCATGTTTGCCGATGAAGCCGCGATGTTGTCGCCCTTGAACCCCGAGATCGGGATCGGGGTGAACGCTTCGATGCCGATCGACTGCGCAAAGGCCGTGTAGTCGGCGACGATGTCGGCATAGGCCTGCTGGTCGTAGCCGATCAGGTCCATCTTGTTCACCGCCAGGACGATGTGGCGGATGCCGAGCAGGTGGCAGAGGTAGCTGTGGCGGCGAGTTTGCGTTAGCACGCCCTTGCGCGCGTCGATCAGAATCACCGCCAAGTCGGCGGTCGACGCGCCGGTCACCATGTTGCGGGTGTACTGTTCGTGGCCGGGCGTGTCGGCGACGATGAACTTGCGCTTCTCGGTCGCGAAGAAGCGATAGGCGACATCAATGGTGATGCCCTGTTCGCGCTCGGCGGCGAGGCCGTCGACCAGCAGCGCGAAGTCGATCTCCTGCCCTTGCGTGCCCAGACGCTTGCTGTCGGCCTCCAGGCTGGCGAGCTGATCCTCGAAGATCATCTTGGAATCGTAGAGGAGGCGGCCGATCAGCGTGGACTTGCCGTCATCCACCGATCCGCAGGTGATGAAGCGCAGCAGCGACTTGTTCTGGTGCTGGTGGAGGTAGCTGGAAATGTCGGACGCGATCAGCGCGTCGGGGCGATAGGAGGCCATCAGAAATAGCCCTCCTGCTTCTTCTTTTCCATGCTGGCCGCTTGGTCATGATCGATCGCGCGGCCTTGCCGCTCGGAGGTAGTGGTGAGCAGCATTTCTTGGATGACCTGCTCCAGCGTCGAAGCTTCGCTCTCCACTGCCCCGGTCAGCGGGTAGCAGCCAAGGGTGCGGAATCGCACCGAACGCTCCACGGGCGTTTCGCCAGGCTGGAGGCGGAAGCGGTCGTCGTCGACCATCAGCAGCATGCCGTCGCGCTTCACCGTTGGGCGCGGAGCCGCAAAGTACAGCGGCACGATCTCGATCTGCTCGGCGAGAATGTACTGCCAGATGTCGAGCTCGGTCCAATTGGACAGCGGAAAGACGCGGATGCTCTCGCCCTTGTTCTTGCGGGCGTTGTACAGGCGCCAGAGCTCCGGGCGCTGGTTCTTCGGGTCCCAGCGATGCGAGGCAGTGCGGAAGGAAAAGACGCGCTCCTTGGCGCGGCTCTTTTCCTCATCGCGCCTGGCGCCACCAAAAGCTGCGTCGAAGCCATAGTGATCGAGCGCCTGCTTCAGCCCCTCGGTCTTCCACAGATCGGTGTGCAGCCCGCCATGGTCGAAGGGATTGATGCCGCGCGCGAGCGCGTCGGGGTTCTGGTGGACAATCAGGTCCATGCCGGCCGCCTGTGCGGCACGGTCGCGCAACGCATACATAGCCTGGAACTTCCAGGTCGTGTCGACGTGCAGGAGCGGGAAGGGGGGCGGCGCGGGATAGAAAGCCTTGCGCGCCAGGTGCAGCATGACCGCGCTGTCCTTGCCCACCGAATAGAGCATCACCGGACGCTCCGCCTCGGCGACGACCTCCCGCATGATGTGGATGCTCTCCGCCTCCAGCCGCTGAAGGTGGGTGAGGGCGGGTAAGGAAATCGGTTCGCGAGGGGCGCTATGCGCCGGAACGGCCTGGGACTGCAGCATGCCGCCGATCTAGGAACTGGCCCGAACAGCGGCGATCTAGTTTATGTTTAGCTGGCAATACTCGCAGGCAGTTCCGGCGCTTTGTCGCCTGTGCGCTCAGTCGCGCTTGGGCTTGCCTACCCCCACCAGAGTCAAACCAGCGCGCTCGGCTTCAGCGGGCGGATAGATGTTGCGCAGGTCGACCAGCAGCGGCGTCTTGAGGACGCCAGCCATGCGCTTGAGGTCGAGTGCGCGGAACTCGTCCCACTCGGTGACGATCACCAGTGCGTCAGCGTCCTTGGCGGCCACATAGGGGCTGTCGCAGAAGTCCACGTCGTTCAGCATCGGCCGGGCCTGCTCAACGCCTTCGGGGTCATAGGCGCGGACCTTGGCGCCCGCGTCCTGCAAGGCGGCGATGACCGACAGGCTGGGCGCGTCGCGCATGTCGTCGGTGTTGGGCTTGAAGGTGAGGCCGAGCACGGCAACGGTCTTGCCATGGGCGTCGCCCCCCATCGCCTTGATGACCTTGCGACCCATGGCGCGCTTGCGCGCGTCGTTCACTTGCACGGTCGCTTCGACAATGCGCTGTGGCGCTTCGAAATCTTCTGCAGTCTTGAGCAGCGCCAGCGTGTCCTTAGGGAAGCAGGAGCCGCCATAGCCTGGGCCGGCATGGAGGAACTTGCCGCCAATGCGGTTGTCCATGCCGATGCCGCGCGACACCTCCTGCACATCGGCGCCGACTGCTTCGCACAGGTCGGCAATTTCGTTGATGAAGGTGATCTTGACTGCGAGGAACGCGTTCGCAGCGTATTTGATCAGTTCGCTGGTGCGGCGGCCGACGAACACCACCGGTGCGTTCTGGTTCAGGCTCAGCGGACGGTAGATCTGGCGCATCACTTCGCGTGCGCTCTCGTCGTCGGTGCCGACAACGACGCGGTCGGGCCGCTTGAAGTCCTCGATCGCCGCGCCTTCGCGCAGGAACTCGGGGTTGGACACGACCTTGGCGCCGCTCTGGGGCGCAACCTCGGCAAGGATGCGTTCGACTTCATCGCCGGTGCCAACCGGGACGGTGGACTTGGTGACGATGACGCTGGGCTTGGTCAGGTTTTCGGCGATTTCGCGCGCCGCGGCGAACACATAGGACAGGTCGGCATGGCCGTCGCCCCGCCGGCTCGGCGTACCCACCGCGATGAAGATCGCATCGGCATCCTTGACCCCTTCGGCGAGATCGGTGGTGAAGGACAGGCGGCCCGCACGGACATTGGATGCGACCAGTTCGGCAAGGCCTGGCTCGTAGATCGGCATCACATTCTGATGCAGCAGCTCGATCTTGCGTGCGTCCTTGTCGACGCAGACAACGTCATGGCCGAAGTCCGAGAAGCAGGCACCGGAAACCAGGCCGACATAGCCCGTGCCGATCATCGCAATACGCAACGCAATTCCCCTTGGGGTGAAGGATCAGTGCGCCCTTAACGAACCGATGCCGCAGGGCAAGGGGAGGCGCAGGGCAGGAACCTGCCAACCTTGGATATCGTTGCACACGGGCAACAAAAAAGCGGCCTTTCGGCCGCTTTTCTCAAGCCCGGAATAGGACCGGTCGTCGAGGGGCTCCGTTAGGAACCACGACGCACCGGCCCGAGGCGTATGCTTCAGAACGGACGGATGTCGTCGCCGCCGCCGTCTTTGAAGAACGAGAAGAGGAATGCGAACATGAAATTTCTCCCATCGAGCGCCCCGTGGTGCGCAGGAACATCGTTAACGCGGCCTTAACCCTATTTCAATCAGGGTTTTTGCGGAGGAAGGGAGCGTTCGCCCGCTCCTTTGCGACTTAACGGTTCCTTCAACGCTGCGATTGTAGGGAGTGGGGCATGTCTCGCGGGCCGTGCACATCGTCAGACCTTGAGGAGGCCGATCCGGCAATTGGACGGCAAATCATGAAGTTGGTTGCGCCATGTCCGCCGGCGCAGATCGACGAGGGAAGCGCCGCAGCCATTGAACATGTGGATCGCCCTTTTGCCGAGACCGCTCCAAGCTGTCTTATACAGGGACCTGGGGCGGTGAAGAAAATCGCCGTGCCGCATCGTTACCGAGCGCTTTGCTTGTTCGAGATCACCAACTTTGTGATCCTGCGGCGGCATCTTGGCCGGGAAGAGGCCGAACGATTGATACCAAGTTTCATCCGAGTCATCGCGGATCAGAGTCCCGACATCCGTCTAACCGCCACCGGCCGTGCTACCGCCGAGCTGTCATTCGAGTGCGATGATCCCGAACATGCATCCCGGACGGTTGATCTGCTGAGAAGCTGCTTGCCCCTGATGGGGGTGGGCGGAGGATCATATCCGGTGAGCACTCGTTTCGGCCTGGCGGTTGCGCCCGGGCGAAACTGCGACGAATTGCGCCTGATCGAAGCCGCGGAAGCCGCGCTCGACGAAGCCCGATCGCAGGATCCCATTGTGGTGCGCGATCTCTCTTGTGCTGAGCTAGCCTTTGATCGCCTCGCGATGATGCGTGAACTGCCGCGTGCGATTGCGCGCGGGGAGATGTTCATCCACTATCAGCCAAAGGTGCATGTGCGGCGGCAGAAGGTTGCCAGCGCGGAAGCCTTGCTGCGTTGGCATCACCCCACGCACGGGCTGATCGCTCCGGGGGATTTCATCGGCGTCGCCGAGGAAGCGGGCGAGATCGGCGCGCTCACCCTTTGGACTATGCGGCGCGTTATCGAGGATCAGAAGCGGCTTGCCGCCGCAGGGCACGACATCCCGCTGTTCCTGAACATCTCCGGCATGCTGCTGGCGGATGCCGCCTTTGTCGCTGAGGCATGCGAGATCGTGTCAGGAAGCGACGCCAAGCTCGGCTTCGAAATCACGGAGACGGCTGTGATTCGCGATCCCGAAAGCGCCATTCGCCACTTGCAGAATTTTGCGCGCATCGGCGTGCAGCTTGCGATCGACGATTACGGCGCTGGTCTCTCGTCCCTTGCCTATCTCAAGCAGTTGCCGGCGCGTGAATTGAAGATCGACAAGATGTTCGTTCTGCAGCTCACCTCGAGCAATCGGGATCCGCTGATCGTCCGATCCACCATCGACTTAGCGCATGCTCTGGAAATGGAAGTGACTGCCGAGGGTGTGGAGACGCCATCGGCGCTGGCTCTTCTCAGTGTGATGGGGTGCGACATGGTGCAGGGCTTCCTGATTTCGCGGCCTGTGGCGCTCGATGCCCTGCTCACGTTCCTGCATGAAGACGCGCACCTGACGAGCGGGGTTGGGGGGCTGTCTCCCTTTGCGCGACCCGAAAGCTTCTGGAAGCGCGCGTGACGCGCTGGGGCTTGGTCCTCGCCCTGGTTGCCGCTGTTGTGGCAAGTCCCAGCCGCGCAGCGCCGGGCCAAGCCGAGAAGGCCGTGGAAGCCACCATCGCGGCGGCCAAGAGCAGCATGGTTGCCGACCCGCAGCAGGCACTGTCCCGAGCGCAGGAGCTGGAGTTGCAGGCGCGGGGTCTTGGTGACCGCCGGGAGCGTACCGTCGCGCTCGCAACCGCTCGGTGGCTTTCCGGCGAGGCCTGGCTGCGATTGAACGAAACCGAACGGGCGGGGCCTTTGCTGGCCGATGGACTACGCCTCCTCGAATCTTCTGGGGACTATCGAAAACTCCGTGGCGACTTGCTGATGAGCCAAGGGGCCTTTCTGGCTGGTTCTGGGAAAGCGGCGCAGGCGCTGATGAATTATCAGGCGGCGCACCGCATCTTCTCTGCTGCTGGCGAGGGCAGGAGTGCCGCGATCGCCTTGCAGAATATTGCGATGCTGTATTCTGCGGCGAACGACTTTGCCAGGGCTGAGCGCTACTATCTTCAGGCGGCACGGACCTATCAAGGCGATCCGCTGCTTTTGCTGTCGCTGCGGAATAATCTCGGCAGCTTGTTCCTTCGGGCAGACCGGTATGCGGATGCCGAAGCGCAGTTTTTGCGGGCCTTGGCCTCGGCGCGTACGCTGAAGGATAGCGCCCTCGAAGTGCGAGTCCTCAGCAATCTCGCCCGTGTTCAAATAGACCTGGGAAAGTTGAAGCCAGCACAAAGCACTATCGATCGGGGTCTGGCCCTCATCAAGAACGCGGACTCGGTAATGCGACGTCAGTTTCTCGTAAGTGCCGCATGGCTCTCTTATGGACGGCGAGAACCAGTCCGCGCTACCGAGCTCTTGCGTGAAGCGTTCGACGGTGTAGATATCACCACTACAAACGCCGATTACAGAGTTGCGCATAGCTACGCGCATAAGATCTTCAGAGGAGTCGGCGAACCGGCGCTGGCTTTAGCGCATCTTGAAGCGTTCAAGCGGCTGAACGACGAGGCTGCCAAGGTGGCGATCACGACCAGCGCGGCGCTGATGGCGGCCCAGTTCGACTATCAGGGGCAGCAGCTCACCATCGAGCGGCTGACCAGCGAGCAGTTGCGCAAGACCGCCGAGTTCCAGCGTACCTTGTTCCTCAGCCTCGGCGGGGCGACGCTCGCGGTGATCGCGATGCTGAGCTGGGGGTTGATCACCATCCGCCGCAGCCGCAACCAAGTGCGCAGGGCCAATGTGGTGCTCCACCACACCAACGTGGCGCTCGAAAAGGCGTTGGCAGCTAAGACCGAGTTCCTCGCCGCGACCAGCCACGAGATTCGTACCCCGCTCAATGGCATCTTGGGGATGACTCAGGTGATGCTCGCCGATCCGGCTCTCGCGAGCGACGTTAGGGAGCGGGTCGGGCTGGTGCACAGCGCGGGGCTGACGATGCGCACGTTGGTTGATGACATCCTTGATCTCGCCAAGATGGAAACCGGTAATCTCGCCGTCGATCTCCAGCCGATGGATCTTGGCGTTACGCTGCGGGAGGCCACCAGGCTCTGGGAAGAACAAGTGACTGCCAAGGGGCTGACGTTCCGTCTGGACCTTGGCAAGGCTCCGGGCTGGATTCTCTGCGACTCGGGCCGCGTTTCGCAGATGCTGTTCAACCTCCTGTCGAACGCAGTGAAGTTCACCGCCACTGGTAGCATCACCGTGCGTGCGCTGGACGACAGGGCGGGCAGCCTGCGGCTGGTGGTCGCGGACACCGGCATCGGGATTCCCGCGGATAAGTTCGAAGATGTCTTCGAATCCTTCCGCCAGGTCGATGCCAGCACGACGCGCAAGTACGGTGGCACCGGCCTTGGCCTCGCCATCTGTCGCAACATCGCGGAAGCCTTGGGTGGTAGCATCCAAGTCGAAAGCATCGAAGGCGAGGGGACGCAGTTTATTGTCACTTTGCCGCTGATCCCAGCTACGGCGCCTGCGCAGGAACAGGTGAAGCCTGCGTCTCCGGTACTGCTGGTCGACCGCAACCCTATCGCGCGCAGCATGATGCGTGCCTTGCTGCAGCCGCACGGCCTGCCTCTGGAATGTGCTGCCGGCTTGGAGGAGGCGCTGGCGGGGCTGCGAAACGGCAATGTCGTCGCGGTGGTGATCGACCAGGTGGTGCTGACGGCCCAAGCGGGCGGCGCCGTTGCCGCCGTCGGAACGCTGGCCGCAGCGTCGAAAGACCAGCCTATTATCGTTCTGCGATCGAAACTTGATCCCGACGCGGCGGAAAGCCTGATGCAGGCCGGCGCGAACCAAGTTCTTGAAAAGCCTATTGCGGCAGAGGCTTTGGTGGCGGCGCTTTTGCGGCAAGGCGGGCAGGGCGCGGATGGGGAAGCCCACGGCGCGCTTGTTTCGCGCGCCGCCTAGCGCAATAGCGTCCATCAAGACAATCAAGAACAAGGTCGCTTTCGTGAACGCTTCACCCGCTGTCGCCTGCCAATGAACATCCTTTTCATCGAGGATGATCCTATGAACCGTCGCGTCGTGAAGGACATGCTCGACGTGGCCGGCGCTACCATGGCCGAAGCGAGCTGGGCCGAGGAGGGACTCGGCATGATCGACGCCGAAACCTTTGACGTGGTGCTGGTCGACCTGCGCATGCCCGGCATTGATGGGTTTGAGACGATTCGCCGTATCCGGGGGCGCCCCGATGCCAAGGCCGAACTCCCGATCATCGTCGTGACGGCAGACACTGCGCCGGATCTGTGGGATCGTTGCATCGCGCTGGGCGCCGACGACATCCTGTTCAAGCCGGTTGCCATGGACGCGCTGTTCGACTCGATCGGGCGTGTGCTGGCGATCCGTGGCGGCGGCATGATCGCCTGATCTCGTCACGGGCCGGCGCGGCTGCGCCGACCTGCGTCAGAGGGCAGAGATCGCTGGAGATGGGCTCGATTGCGCCAGTCTTTTCTTGAAAACAACAGCGGGTGCTGTTACTTGCCCGCCCACGACGCCGGGGCCAAGGTTCCGGCGACCCTTGCTATTGGTTAAGATCGGAGCTGTACGGCCTCATGCAAATCATCGTTCGCGACAACAATGTCGACCAGGCGCTGCGGGCGCTCAAGAAGAAGCTGCAGCGTGAAGGCGTCTATCGCGAGATGAAGCTGCGCCGTCACTACGAGAAGCCCAGCGAAAAGCGTGCACGCGAGCGTGCAGCAGCTGTGCGCCGCGCGCGCAAGCTCGAGCGCAAGCGCGTCGAGCGCGACAGCGCACGGTAACATCGTTGCGCGTTCCCGCGGTCCCCATAAGGAGCCAGCGGGTAATGTGATGAAGTTGAGCGGCGGACGCCGTGTTGAGGAAATGACTCATGTCGGTGACCGCCGTTCCGCTCCAGCCCGTCAAGCGTGCTTACAAGGTTTGGCTGTGGATCGGCGTGCTCGCCGCCGTGTTGCTGGCAGCCGGCCTTGCCTGGGTCGGTACCCGGGAGCAGGTGGTTGCCAGGGGCAGCAATGAGCAGTTCCTCGCCTGGAACAAGAACCAGGCTGGCGTTCGCACCACTGCATCGGGTCTTCAGTATCAGGTGCTGAAGGCAGGTACCGGCCCTACGCCGGCGGACCAGGACGGCGTGTCGCTGACCATCCGTGGCAATCTGCGCGACGGCAGCGAGTTCCAGCCGAGCGCACCAATGCGCTTCCAGGTCGGGCAGCCTATGATCCCCGGTTTCACCGAGGGTGTGAAGCTGATGCGCAAGGGCTCGCATTATCGCTTCTGGTTGCCGCCCAGCCTTGGTTATGGCGCCGAAGCCGGTGCGCAGGGCCCTGGCAGCGAACTGGCGGACAAGGTGCTGATCTTCGACGTTCAGATGAGCGATCTGGTGCCGGCCGCTGTGATCCAGCAGATGATGATGCAGCAGATGATGCAGCAGCAGCAGCAGGGCGCGCCTGGCGCAGCTCCCGGTGCTGGAGCACCGGCAGGCCAATAAGACGTAGGTTACTTCAGAATGGCTTGGAGAGCCGCCGCTGCGAAGCGGCGGCTCTTCATTTTTGTACCGCGCTCAAGACCCAGCGCTGGCTGCCTTCAAATCCCATCGCGGTAAGCTTGCCGGAGCGATAGGCACCGGTGTCGAGGGCAATACGGTTTGGGAGTTCTTCGACATCCGGCACGATGGTGTGACCATGCACGATCACTTTTTCAAAAGGCGCTGTGACGTCCAGGAAACCTTCGCGAATCCAGCGTAGGTCCTTTGGCCGCTGCGCGGCAAGCGGCTCGGTCGAGCGGATGCCGGCGTGCACAAAGGCGTAATCACCCAGCACGATGATATCGTCAAAGGAGGTGATGAACGCCCGGTGTTCAACCGGAACGCGCGCTTGGAACTCCGTCAGCAGTTCGGGATAGTCGAGCGCGCCATAGCGCTCCTCCGAGATGCCATAGCTCAGGATCGTCTCGCGCCCGCCAATTTTGGTGAAGAAGCGCAGCGCCTTTTCATCGCCCGCTGCGGCCGCCAGGAAGACCTCCTCATGGTTGCCGAGCAAAAAGCGGGTACGCTCAGGCGCGCGCCGCTGCTTCAGGCCTAGGAGATAGCTTACGACCTGCGCCGACTCCGGCCCCCGGTCTACCAGGTCTCCCAGGAACAGGATCGTCGAGTCCATCGGCGCGCGTGCCGCATCGTCTTCCTCGATGGTACGGATCAACTGCTGAAGCAGGTCGAGCCGACCGTGGATATCGCCGATTGCGTAAAGGCGCTCGCCTGCAGGAAGGGAGGCTTGTGGCGCCTTTGTCGACGAAAGGCGTCGGGAGAATAGTTTTTTAAGCATCTGTAACAAGGACCGCGATCTGTCGATGCGTCATGACCATCTATATGGTGCGCAAGGTGCTTAAACGAAAAGTGGCGGCCGTTAGGCCGCCACTCATAAACTCGATGTGTCCGAGCGCTTAGTTGCTGTCGGAGTCGTCGTCGCCGTTGTCAGCTACGACAACCGCACCTGCAACAATCGCCACGGTGGCGATCACGCCGATGATGGCTGCGGAAGCAACGTTGCTTTCCTTCTCGCCCGCGGTCGAAGCGCGCGACAGCGAAAGCTTGGCAGCCGGAGCGGCCATGACGGGTGCTGCTGCCAGCGTAGCGACGGCAGCTGCCGTGAGAAGCTTAGTAAACATGATTCTACTCCCTCTTAGAGCTCCGGTGCTCTCGTTCGAGCCGCCTATGACATAGGCCTTCTCAAACAACAACACCTCTGTTTCCCAAGCCAACCAAGAATTAGCCTGCCGTGACTTAGGCGCAACACTGGTCCAGGCGCACAGAACGCAAGTTCAGGAACGAAGACCAGCATCACAGGCGTTATGCCTATAACGCAGTGCAGCATTAGCGCCAAGAGGCTTAA
Source organism: Sphingomonas sp. IC-56 (assembly GCF_021043375.1). GTDB lineage: Bacteria > Pseudomonadota > Alphaproteobacteria > Sphingomonadales > Sphingomonadaceae > Sphingomonas. The sequence goes on along the minus strand of NZ_JAJNDV010000001.1, from coordinate 101,541 downwards.
CGGAAGATGTCTGATTTAGGCGGTGCTTGGTTGTCTCTGCAGGTCCGCTTTACTCGTAGCGGAAGCGGCGATGGGCGTAGTACAGCCGGCCAATGCTACCCTTGATCCTATTCGCGCCACTGCCCCTTCCCCTTGCTCCGCCTGGAAAGGCTGAGGTCGCGGTGCCTGTGGTCGCTCCACAGCAGATGGCGGACGCATTGGAGGCGGCGCGACAGGCCGACATGCAGCTGGCGAGGATCGGCTGGCGGCTGGCGCTCAGCAATGTCGCGCTGTGTGACAGGCGCGAAGCTGGACTGGGTCTGCAGCTTCATACGCTCGACCAATTCGAGGGCGGCGTTCGCGCGGCCGCGAAGACCCATTTCAAATTCGCGAGCGACGTAGCGGTTGAAGGGGTGGTTCCCGGGAGCCCTGCGGATCGTGCGGGGCTGCGGGAAGATGATTCGTTGGTCCGCGTCGGCACTGTGACGTTCGCTGGTTTGAACGGTGCGCCTGGCACTACCGATCGGCTGGTGGCGTCACAGCTTGCGGTTGGGGCCTTGCCGCAGGATGGACCGATTGAAGTTGAAGCGATTCGCGATGGCAAGCCTCTCCGCTTCACGGTGTACCCCGTGCCGATCTGCAAGTCTCGCTTCGAGCTTCGCCTGGCCAGCGACTTTCGCGCCTCCGCCGATGGCAGTATGGTGCAGATCAGCTCAGCGTTCTTCGATGCCTATCCTGAACAGAACGTCGCAGCGGCAATCGCGCATGAATTGTCCCACAACATCTTGCGTCATCGCGATCGGCTCGATGCGAGGGGCGTTGATTTTGGACTGCTTTCCGGCTTCGGCGGCAACGTGAAGTATTTCCGTCAAACGGAGATCCAGGCCGATCTACTTTCAGCCTATCTGCTTGCCAATGCTGGTTACGACCTCAAGGTGTCGATCGCGTTTTGGAAGGCATTCGGCCCGAGCAAGGCGGGGGGTATCTTCCGCACGCGATCGCACCCGCATTGGCGGGACCGAGTCGCGACACTAGAGGCGGAGATCGGGAAGATCGCGGCGCGTGGCGAACGGCCGATAGTGCCCGCGATGTTGGCCGAGCGCGAGCGCCCACTTGATGGTAATTGGCAGGCGCTGCTGATCCGGAACTAGGCTGGGCTCAGCTGGCGAGCCGCAACGGCTCGCGGGCGGTGGGGCGGGGTTGATCCTGCCAGATGCCGCGTGTGTCATAGACCTGCTTGTCGGCGCGTTCGTCGACCGGGATTGAGCGAAACACATCATGGTCGACCAGCACGATCAGGATGTCGCAGACCTCCAGCGCCGAATCGATGTCGATCAACTGTGCGCCGCTCGTTTGCAGCTTTGCCGGCAGTTCGCGCGCATAGGGCTCCACGATCGCGACTCGTTCGGCGTAGCGACCGGCCAATGCGCTTGCGACCTTCAGGGCTGGGCTTTCGCGGAAGTCGTCGATGTTCGCCTTGAATGCCAATCCCAGGCAAGCGACTCGCGCGCGTGGATCGGCGTCGACCAGCGCACAGGCATGATCGACGACATGCTCGATCTTGCCGTCATTCACTTCGCGCGCGGTGCGGATCAGCGGTGTCTTGTCGGGTGCCGCACTGACGAGGAACCATGGGTCCACCGCGATGCAGTGGCCGCCGACGCCAGGCCCTGGTGACAGGATGTTCACACGGGGGTGACGGTTGGCGAGGCGGATGACTTCCCAGACATCCACGCCCATCTTCTCGGCCACCAGCGAAAGCTCGTTGGCAAAGGCGATATTGACATCGCGAAACGCGTTTTCGCTGAGCTTCGTCATTTCGGCTGCCTTGGCCGATGTGGTCACGCAGGCGCCACGCACGAAGCGGCGATAGAATTGCAGCGCTTTCCGCGCGCACCGCGGTGTCATGCCGCCGATCACCCGATCATTGTCGATCAGTTCGACGAGGATCCTGCCGGGCAGGACGCGTTCTGGGCAATACGCCACGGCAACGTCGGCGGCACCGGTGCAATGCCCTGGGATCTTCAGGTCGGGTCGAAGCTGCGCCAGGAGTTGCGCGACCTTCTCGGTCGTGCCGACAGGGGAGGTGGACTCCAGGATGACCACGTCGCCGGCTTTGAGCACGATAGCCACGTTGGTCGCGGCTTTCAGCACATGGCCAATATCCGGGGCGTGATTATCGCCAAAGGGCGTGGGCACGGCGATCACGAACACGTCTGCCGGCACGATCTCGAGCGAAGCGCGCAGGTTTCCGCGTGCGACGACACCCGAGACGAGGCCATCCAGATCGATCTCTTCGATATGGACTTTGCCGGAATTCACGGTTTCGACGACGTGCGCATGGACATCGACGCCGACCACCTTGGCCCCGGTGCGGGCAATCACCGCCGCCGTCGGCAGGCCGATATAGCCGAGTCCGAGGACGCAGACGTTTAGTTCAGAGTCCGAAATCATGTGCGACGATCCCCGCAATCCGCCTGGCAGCATGGCCCTCCCCAAACGGATTGTGGGCGCGGGCCATGGCCGAATAGCGTTCAGGTACGTCGAGGAGGGTTGAGATTTCGGAAATGATCCGGTCGGGATCGGTGCCGACCAGCCTGGCGGTGCCGGCGGCGATGCCCTCGGGCCGCTCGGTGGTTTCCCGCATCACCAGCACCGGCTTGCCCAAGGCAGGTGCTTCCTCCTGCACGCCGCCGGAGTCGGACAGCACAAGGTGCGCCATGTCCAGCGCGCGGATAAAATGCGGATAATCGAGCGGATCGATGCGCGCGATGTTCGGCCTGTCCCCGAGTACCTGGTCCATGACCGAGACGACATTGGGGTTCGGGTGGATCGGGAATAGGATGGCGACATCCTCCCGTTCGGCCACGCGGCGCAGCGCTCGAGCGATGCCGGCCATGCCGCCGCCGAAATTCTCCCGCCGGTGCGTGGTCACCAGGATGATCCGCTTGCCGGCGAATCGTGCAAAGATGGGGTCGAGACCCGAAGCCAGCGACGCATCTCCCTCGATCCGCGCGCGCGTGAGGTGAAGCGCGTCGATGACGGTGTTGCCGGTCACATGCACTGTGGCAGGGGCAATATTCTCGCGCAGCAACGCGTCGGCCGCTGTCTGGGTGGGGGCGAAGTGCTGGTCGGCAATCGGCGCCACGATGCGGCGATTCACTTCCTCGGGCCAGGGCTGGAAGATGTCGCCGGAGCGAAGCCCGGCCTCGACATGGCTCACCGGGATCTTGCGGTAATAAGCAGCAAGCGCGCCGACCATCGCGGTGGAGGTGTCACCCTGAACCAGGACGCGGTCGGGCTTCTCGCGATCGAGGACCCCGCCCAGGCCGATCAATAGCCGGGCGGTCAATTGGTCGAGCGACTGCCCCGGCGTCATGATGTCGAGGTCGATATCGGGCGTCAGCCCGGCGATCGCCAGCACCTGGTCCAGCAGCCCCCGGTGCTGCGCGGTGACACAGGTACGCACCTCCATGCCGCCATGTGCCTGGAGCGCGCGAACGACGGGGAAGAGCTTGATTGCTTCGGGCCGGGTGCCGAAGACGAGAAGAACCCTGGGTGCAGCCATGGACCCCGTCCTAAACGATCAAGCTTAAGACGGGGTAAGGCGATCAGCTGGCCATGCGCATATTGCGTGCGAAGTTCAGCGAGCGAGTCTGCAGCGTGCCGTCGAAATACTCGATGGTGCGAGTCAGCCCTTCGCGCAGCTGTACCTTCGGCTCCCAGCCGAGCAGCTGCTTCGCCTGGTCGATGATCGGCTTGCGCTGCTTGGGGTCGTCCGCGGGAAGCGGCTTGTGGATGATCTCGACGCTCGATCCGACCAGCTCGCGCACCAGCTCGGCCAGCTCCAGCATGGTGAACTCGCCCGGATTGCCGAGATTCACGGGCCCGATCATATCGGCGGGCGTGTCCATCATCGCGATGATGCCGTCGACCAGATCGTCGACATAGCAGAAGGAGCGGGTCTGGCTGCCATCGCCATAGATGGTGATTGGCTCGCCGGTCAGTGCCTGGACGATGAAGTTGGACACCACGCGGCCGTCGCCGGGATGCATGCGCGGACCATAAGTGTTGAAGATCCGGATGACCTTGGTCTGGAGCTTGTGCTGGCGGTTATAGTCGAAGAACAGGGTCTCGGCGCAGCGCTTGCCCTCGTCATAGCAGGAGCGCGGGCCGATCGGATTCACATTGCCCCAATAGCTTTCCGGCTGCGGATGCACCGCGGGATCGCCATAGACTTCGCTGGTGGAGGCCTGAAGGATCGGCGCCTTCACGCGCTTGGCGAGGCCTAGCATGTTGATCGCGCCCATGACGCTGGTCTTGGTCGTCTGCACCGGATCTGCCTGGTAATGCACGGGCGAGGCGGGGCAGGCGAGATTGAAGATGCGGTCGACCTCCACATAGAGCGGGAAGTTCACGTCGTGGCGCAGCAGCTCGAATTTCGGTGAGCCGAGCAGATGCTCGATATTCTCGCGGCGGCCCGTGTAGAAATTATCCACGCACAGCACCTCGCAGCCTCGCATCAGCAAGCGGCTGCACAGGTGTGAACCGATAAAGCCGGCACCACCGGTCACCAGAATGCGATTAGGCTCCGTCAGGCTCATGCCCATCCCCCTTTTTTGTCGATGTGTTGGAGCCGTAACGTTCCACATGCGTATTAGCTCCACCGGCTTCTATATTCCTGATGAAGCTGATGCCCCGGTTGACGGTTGGATCCTCTTTGGGGAAGGCGTCGATCTGCCCGCGGGCGACCCAGAGTGGAGACGTTGATGATCAAGCCGTTGCGCAAGGCCGTGTTCCCCGTAGGCGGCCTCGGCACCCGGTTCCTTCCTGCGACCAAGGCGATGCCCAAGGAGATGCTGCCGGTCGTGGATCGCCCGCTGATCCAATATGCCGTCGAAGAGGCGATGGAGGCGGGCATCGAGCAGATGATCTTCGTCACCGGCCGCGGCAAGCATGCGATCGAGGATCACTTCGATATCGCCTTCGAGCTTGAGGCGACGATGAACGAGCGCGGCAAGTCGCTCGAGGTGCTCGACGCGACGCGGCTGAAGCCGGGCGCGATCGCCTATGTCCGTCAGCAGGAGCCGATGGGTCTTGGCCACGCCGTGTGGTGCGCGCGCGACATTGTCGGTGACGAGCCCTTTGCCGTGCTGCTGGCCGACGACTTCATGCTGGGGAAGCCCGGCTGCCTGAAGCAGATGGTCGAGGCCTATAACAAGGTGGGCGGCAATCTGCTCTGCGCTGAAGTGGTGCCGGACGACCAGACGCACCGCTATGGCATCATCACCCCAGGTGCCCAGGACGGCGCGCTCACTCAGGTGAACGGGCTGGTGGAAAAGCCCAAGCCTGGCACGGCCCCGTCCAACCTGTCGGTGATCGGTCGCTACATCCTTCAGCCCGAAGTGATGCGCGTGCTGGAAGGGCAGGAGATCGGCGCCGGCGGCGAGATCCAGCTGACCGACGCCATGGCGCGCATGATCGGCAACCAGCCGTTCCACGGCGTCACGTTCCAGGGCACGCGGTACGACTGCGGCGACAAGGCCGGGTTCATCCAGGCTAACATCGCCGTCGCGCTGGAGCGGGAAGAGCTTGCGCCGGCCATCCGGTCGTTCATCGATACGATGCGCTGAAAGGAGCGCGCGTAGCACGCCCCCTGCGGCGGCGTTACGCGCGCACCACTCTTTCGCTGTATGCGCCAGCGCGGGCGCAGGCATTGCGGGTGTCGATGACCAGCGCAGCCGAGGTGACAAGCTCGGTATAGTCGACGCTGTCATGGTCCGTAGCGATCAGCACGGCATCATAGCCGGCGATCGCATCGGCATCCCAAGCGACGCCCAAGCGATAGTTCAGGGTCGGGTGCTCACGGGTGCCGTTGATCTGGGCAACGTGCGGATCGAAGAAGTCGGCCTGCGCGCCGCGTGCCTCGATCATCTCCATCAGGCGAAGCGCTGGGCTTTCGCGGATGTCGTCCACGTTCTTCTTGTAAGCGACGCCGAGCACCAGCACGCGCGCGCCGCGCAAACCGCGGCCAAACCGCGCGTCCAGCGTGTCGGCCAGCACCCGGATCACATGGGCGGGCATGTCGGCGTTGATCTGCCCGGCGAGCTCAATGAACCGCGTATGCTGGTTATACTCGCGCGCCTTCCAAGTGAGATAGAACGGGTCGATGGGAATGCAGTGCCCTCCAAGGCCGGGGCCGGGATAGAAGGGCATGAACCCGAAAGGCTTCGACTTTGCCGCTTCGATCACTTCCCACACATCGATGTTCATCGCGGTGAAGATCAGCTTGAGCTCATTCACCAAGGCGATGTTGACTGCGCGGAACACGTTCTCGGTGATCTTCACGGCCTCTGCCGTTGCAGCGGAGGACACGGCAATCGTCTGAGGAACGACGTGGCGGTACATCGCCAACGCCAAATGCGTCGATTGCGGATCGTCCGCCCCCACTACCTTGGGGATCTGCGTCGTCGAGAAGTTCGGATTTCCGGGGTCCTCCCGCTCCGGGGAGTAGGCGAGGAAGAAGTCGGCGCCCGCCTTGAGGCCGCCGGCTTCCAGGATCGGCTGCATCACTTCGCGCGTGGTGCCGGGATATGTCGTGGACTCAAGGATGATCAACTGGCCTCGGCGCAGCGTCTTTGCGATGGCTGCGGTCGTCGCCTCGACATATCTGAGGTCGGGCTCAAGGTGGCGCGTGATCGGCGTGGGTACGCAGATCAGGATCACATCGGCTTCCGACAGCCGTTCAAGATCCGCCGTCGCATCCAGCTTTCCGCGTTCTGCCAAGAGACGCACGCGGTCGCCATCGACATGGTTGATATAGCTGCGGCCAGCATTCAACGCATCGACCTTGGCCTCGTCCAAGTCGAACGCGAGAACGGGACAGCCCGCCTCGCCAAAGGCGACGGCCAGGGGAAGGCCGACATAGCCCATGCCTACAATGCCGATCTTCGCCGACGCGGTTTCGATGCGGGCCTGGAGCTTCAGCCCGTGGGCCGGCAGTTCGATGCTCATTCAAAGTCCTCAGTGTGAATAGCAGCGCAACGGCGCTCATCACATGAGGAGGGTTTCAAGATTGATAATGATCCAGATACCATTTCACGAACGCCGGCACACCGACACTGGGAGGCGTTGCCGGAGCGGCACCGGTGAGTTGCTTCAGCAGGGCCGGTGAGGCTTCGGTGGCCGGGACGTCTCCCTGCTGCATCGGTAGGAAGTTCTTGATCGCTGTCTTGCCCAACGCACGTTCCAGTTCGCCGATATAGTCCATCAACTGGGTCGCGGTGCCGGCGCCGATATTTACCGTGCGGAATGGCGCTACCGGTGACAGGCTGTCTCCCGCAACCGGGCTGCTGCCCGGAACTGCTGCCACCAGAGCGATGATGGCATCTGCCAGATCCTCCACGTAAGTGAAGTCGCGGACCATGGCGCCGTTGTTGTAAACGTCGATCGGTTCGCCGGCGAGGATCGCGCGGGTGAACTTGAACAGCGCCATGTCCGGGCGCCCCCACGGCCCATAGACTGTGAAGAAGCGGAAAAAGGTCATCGGCGTGCCGAACAGGTGGCTGTAGCTGTGGCCGATCAGCTCCGTTGCGCCCTTGGTCGCGGCATACAGGCTAAGCGGCGTCTGCGTCCGCTGCGTTTCCTCGAACGGCATCTGCGTATTCGCGCCATAGACTGAGCTTGTGGAGGCCGCGAGGAAGTGACGCACCGGATTGTCGCGCGCCAGTTCGAGCAGGTTGAAGGTGCCGATTACGTTCGCGCCGATATACCCGCGCGGCTCTTCGATCGAATAGCGGACGCCTGCTTGCGCAGCGAGGTGGATGACGACGTCCGGCTGGAACGTGGTCCAAGCTCGCTCCAGCGCCGCCTGATCCTCGATCGAAATGCGCGCGAGCGAGAACCCGGGTTTGTCCGCCAGAATCGCGGTGCGCCGCTCCTTCAGCGATACGTCATAATAGGCACTGAAATTGTCGATCCCCAGCACCGTAGCACCGCGGTCGAGCAGGCGGGAACAGGTATGAAAACCGATAAAGCCGGCCGAGCCGGTCACCAGAACGCGCGGAGCATGGTCAGTCATGCCTGAACTCGTGGCCGAAGGGTTATGCCAAGTCTAGCGCTCAGTGGGCGCCGCAGGAGGGGCAGCCGGGGTCCTTGGGCAGACTCAGGGTGCGGAACCGCAGGGCGAGCGCGTCGACGAGCAGGAGCTTGCCCGCGCTGTCTTCACCGAACGGATAGCAGGCGCGGATCGCTTCCAGGGCGCCCAGGCTGCCCATCACGCCGGTCAGTGCGCCGAGTACGCCTTGTTCGGCGCAGCTGGTTTCGGCGCGTTCCGGATCGGCGCCCACGAAGCAGCGGTAGCAGGGCTTGTCGCTTTCCCACCCTCGGAACACGCCGAGTTGCCCCTCGAACTCAGCCACTGCCGCGGAGATTAGAGGCACCCGATTGGCCAGAGCTGCGTCGGCTATGGCCAGGCGGGTCGCAAAATTGTCGGAGCCGTCGAGTACCGCATGTGCCGAGACAAGCAGGTCGGCGGCTTGCTCGGCGTCGATACGTTGGTGAATGGTGCGGACCTGAACCGCGAGGTTCAGCCGGGCGACCGCGCTTGCGGCGGCGTTCACCTTGGCGGTGCCAATATCCTGCGTCCCGAAGATCGTCTGCCGCTGGAGGTTGGAGAGATCGACCTGGTCATCGTCCACGAGCGTCAGCGTGCCGATCCCCGCTGCTGCGAGATACTGGATTGCCGGTGAGCCGATGCCACCCGCGCCGATCACGACGACGTGCGAACCGCGCAACTTAGCCTGCCCCGCGCCGCCGATTTCCCGGAGCACGATGTGGCGCGCATAGCGCTCCAGCTCCGTGTCGGTGAGCGTCACGCCGGCCAAGTGAAGGTGACTGCGGTGCGGTACCACTGCTCGCCGGTGCCCGTACGCGGCAGCAGATTGTTGAGGGCGAAGCCGGCGATCAGGGCTGCGGCATATTGTTCGACCGTGGGGCAGCCGATCGCGCGTGGAACGGTGGTCCGGATGCCGCCCCGCTGGTCGACCAGCACCGCGACTTCCACGGTGATCGCGCTTGCCTGCGGACGCGGACATTTGCGGCTGACTGCTTCACGCTGAACGAAGCTGCTCATGTCTGGCGTGATTTGCGGCGCGGCGCGGTAGGGCAGCGCGGGAAGCGTGTCCCATTGCAACGTCACGGCCTGCGCCGCGGCAAGAACGAGCAAGGCGAGGATCATGTGCCGGTCGACCCGAAGCCGCCGCTGCCGCGCGCGGTCTCGTCCATTGCGGCGACTTCGACAAGGTCGGCGCGCTGTACCCGAGCGGGGACCAATTGTGCGATGCGGTCACCACGCGCGATCGCGAAGTCGCGGTCGCCGAGGTTGGCGAGGATTACCTTCACTTCGCCGCGATAGTCGCTGTCGATCGTGCCGGGCGTGTTCAGGCACGTGATGCCGTGCTTCAGCGCCAAGCCGGAGCGGGGGCGGACCTGAACCTCGTACCCTTGCGGTATGGCCATGGCGAAGCCGGTCGCGACGGCGTGGCGGCTGCCCGCGGCAAGCACCAGATCCTCGGCCGACACGATATCCATACCCGCGGCGCCCGCCGTGGCATAGGCGGGGAGCGGCAGAGCCTCGCCATGCGGCAGGCGCTGAAGAGCAATGCGGATCGGGGTGAGCATGTCAGCCTTTCCTGGGCAGGGCCGCGGCAAGCCGCTGCGTTGCTGCAAGCACTTCGGGATCGTCCAGCAACTCGTGCCCGCGGCCAGGAAGAATGCGATAGTCGGTGGCGACGCCGCGCAGCGTCAGTGCCTCGGCATAAGCACGCGAGAAGGCGACGGGCGTGATCTTATCATCGGCGCCCACCAGCACCGCAGCGCGCAGGCTAGGTTGGATGCCGCCGGCGGTCTTGAGCGGATCCAGGCTGGCGGTGGTCGCGGGGGAGGCCTGCATCTGCTGGCGCCATTCGCTGAGCGTGCAGGGGCAGCCGACCAGCACCATGCCGCTGATCAGCGAGGGCCGCACGCCGGCCAGGTTGGCGGCAACGGCAGCGCCGCCTGCATCGCCGACAACGATCGTCTGCGCACGCGGGTAACGGGCGTGCAGCGCCTGGATGGCATCGCCTACCGCTGCAATGCGGTCGGGGGTGTAATTGTCGCCTGCCGCGCCAGAGTCGCCGGGGGACCTGCGGCCCGTTTCGTCGGCATAGCCGGGGCGCAGGATCGCGATGGCGGCGGCGTCGGGGATCGCGCCGGCAGCAGCCTTGGCGAAGCCGTAATGGTTGGGCGCTGCGTCGCCGTGCAGTACGACAATCAGGGTGCGGACGTCGGCGCCGCGCTTGGGGCCGAACGTCTCGGCATGCAGCCTAGCGCTCGGGCGCGGGTCGTGCTGTGAGGTAGCGCAGCCGGCCAGGAGGAGCGGAAGCAGGGCGAGGCTAAAGCGCATGGGCGATCCGCTCTGCCAGCTTATGCGCGACCTGGTCCTTGGGCATCCGTTCCCAATCCTCGACGCCGTCGGCGGTGACGAGGTGCACCATGTTATCGCTGCCGCCCATCACATCGCCCGAGACGTCGTTGGCGACGATCCAGTCTGCGCCCTTGCGCAGGCGCTTGGCAGTGGCGTGCTCGATCACCCGTTCCGTCTCGGCAGCGAAGCCGACCACCAGCTTGGGGCGGCGCGGGCTGGCGGAGAGGAGGGCGAGGATGTCGGGGTTTTCGGACAGATGGAGCGTGGGCGCGGTCTCGCCTTTCTTGAGCTTCTGCTCCGCGGTTTCGGCGCGCCAGTCGCCGACGGCGGCGACCATGACGGCGGCGTCGGCGGGGAGAGCGGTGGCAACCGCGTTGGCCATTTCCTGCGCGGTTTCGATGTCGATGCGGGTTACGCCGGGAGGGGTGGGCAGGGTCACTGGACCGCTGACCAGAGTTACGCGGGCGCCGAGATTGGCGAGGGCTGCGGCGATGGCGAAGCCTTGTTTGCCAGAGGAGCGATTGGCGATGTAGCGGACCGGGTCGATGGGCTCATGGGTGGGGCCGGCGGTGACGAGGATGTGGCGGTTGGCCAGTATCTTGTCGACGCGGAAATGGTTGTGCAGATGATCGAGGATCGCGGCCGGTTCGGGAAGGCGGCCGGGGCCGTATTCGCCGCAAGCCATTGATCCTTCGTCAGGATTAAGGACCGTTACGCCATCGGAACGAAGCTGCGTCACGTTGCGCTGCGTGGCCGGGTGCAGCCACATGCGCACGTTCATCGCCGGCGCCGCGACCACGGGTTTGTCGGTGGCGAGCAGCAGCGTGGTGGCGAGATCGTCGGCGATGCCTGCCGTCATCTTGGCCAGCAGATCGGCGGTGGCGGGGGCGACCACGATCACATCCGCCTCTCGGCTGAGCTGGATATGGCCCATCTCGGTTTCGTCCTTCAGATCCCACAAGGTGGTATAGACCTGGTTTTCGGACAGCGCCGCGAGCGTCATGGGCGTGACGAAATGCTGCGCACCGTCGGTCAGCACGCACTTCACCGAAATGCCCGCCTTTCGGCACAGGCGCACGAACTCGCACGCCTTGTAGGCAGCGATGCCGCCGCCGACGATCAGCAGGATACGCTTCATCGCGTCACCCTTGTCACCGTTATGCGGCGTTTGTCGAGCGCCCGCGTAACGAGATCGCGCACCCCATCGGGTACGAACACCAGCCCGACGAGAAACACCGGCGCCACCATCAGCGCCCAGTAGAAATTGTCCGCCCGCGCGAACAGCGCGATCACTGCGCCATAGCCGAGCAGCGTCAGCAGCACGCGGAGGGCCAGCGGATCGTCCCAGCTGGCCCAGCCGAACAGCGCAAAGCCGACCAGCAGGGCGCCCATCCACAGCGGCAGCAATTGCAGCACGGTGGAAAGGCTGACGGCCTTTACATAGAAGCCGATGCCGAGCAGCCCGCTCCAGCCCTGCGACGTCGGGTCGAGCGGGCCGGTTGCGCCGGTGACGGCATAGGCATGGGCGGCAAGCGCGACGGCGAACAGCAGCAAGGCGGCGACCCAGCCGCGCGCTTCGGTACGCGCGCCTTCACGCCAGGCGAGCACGGCCATGATGACGGCATAGAGCGCGGCGGTCTCGCGGATCAGCATGGCGGCCAGCGCTAGTGCTGCGGGTTCCACCCAGCGGCCCGGACGTCGGAGCGCGAGCGACAGCGCGACCAGCAGCCCGGCCCAGATCTCGTGGAAAGGCCAGAGCGTCGCCTGGAGAAAGGCGAGCATCGATCCCAGCAGCAACATGCCGGCCACCACGCGCGGCAGCAGTCCGGGAAGCGCCTGACCGAGGCGCAGCGCCCAAGCGGTGGCGGTGACCACGGCGAGCAGCATCAGCAGCAGCGGTGGCGCCCAATTGGGAAGGGCGGCCTGGACGGTGGCAAGCGCGGGCATGCGCACGGTGATGAAGGGGCGCAGCGGGTAGCGCCCGGCGCGCAACGCGTCGGTGGCAACGGTGTAATAATCGCCGGCGCCGTTGCGGATTCCGGTGACGATCTTTTGGTACAGGATCAGGTCGGAATCCTGCGGCATGGTCGCGGCGCTGGTGGTGGCGGCGTCGGTCCGCGCGGTTGGCATTAGCGAGGGCGGCTGCTCGGCGAACAGCGCCGACAGCGACGCGAGCAGCAGCAGCACGAGCAGGACGAGGCCGAGCCGCGCCCGGCGACGGTCGAGCGCCGCGAAGCGAGACGGATGGGCGAGCCATCGAGGTGCGGTGCGAGCCATGCGGGCTTGGGCCTACACGGGATGCCGAACGGGTGTCGAGAGTGGGGGTGTGGTTGGATGCTAGGGAAGTGATGCCCCCTTCGTCATCCCGGTCTTGAGCCGGGATGCCGCTTCTTCTTCTGGGGGGCAAGGCAGCGGGACCCCGGCTCAAGGCCGGGGTGACGTGAAAGGGGGGGAGCCGACGGACGGGCTCCTAGTTCCCCGGCGGAGGCCGGGGCCTAGTTGCCGTGGTGCCGAGATGGCGGAATGCCGTTTCGGGGGATGCCGAAGCTGGGCCCCGGCCTTCGCCGGGGAACTGGTTGGTGAAATTGGTGGAGGGAGCGCTGGTCAGGTGGAGATGGTCTCTGTGGTTGCGGCGGTGCGTTCCTCGGTCAGGATCTCCCAGGCGGCGATGAACAGGGCGGCGGCGACGGGGCCGACGACGATGCCGCTCAGGCCCAGCAGGTTGATGCCGCCCAGCGTGGTCACCAGCACCAGCCAGTCGGGGATGCCGGTGTCGCGGCCGACGAGCCGGGGGCGCAGGATGTTGTCGGCCAGGCCGATGACGACCACGCCCGAGACGATCACCAGCACGCCTTCCCAGATCGCGCCGGTGGCGAGCAGGTAGATGGCGACGGGTCCCCAGATGATCGCCGGGCCGACGGCGGGCAGCAGCGCGGCGAGGACCATCAGCATGCCCCAGAGCAGGGCGGCAGGAAGACCGACCACCCAGAAGGTGATGGCGCCGAGCGCGCCCTGGACGAGCGCGACGACGCCCGACCCCTTGATGGTGGCACGCACGACCGATTCGAACTTGGCGGCCAAGCGGCTGGCGATGTCGGCGCGCAGCGGCAGGGCGCGGACCACTGCCGGGCCGATCCGGTCACCGTCGCGCAGCAAGAAGTAGGTGACGTACAGCCCGACGCCGAACGTCAGCAGGAACGCAGCGGCGTTTGCGCCGATCGATACCGCGCGTCCGGCCAACGTGCTGGCGCTGGCGCTGAGTGCCTGGGAGATGCGGGTCTGGGCTCGCTCGAAGCTGCCAAAGCCGAAACCATCGACCATGTGCTGAAGCCGGTCGGGCAGCGCATCATGAACCTGCTGGAAATAGACTGCGAAGTTGATCTGGCCGGTGCGAATCTGGGTGTACACGCCGGCGGCCTGATCAACCACCAGGCTGGCGATGATCGCCGCCGGGATGACCACGGAGACAGTGATGATCAGCAGCGTCAGCGCCGCCGCCCGGTTGCGGTGATCGGGCGCGCGCTCGAGCAGGCGGTGAAAGATCGGCTGGAACAGCAAGGCAGCCAGCGCCGCCCAGAGCAGGGCGCCGAGGAAGCTCCACGTCACCAGCGTCAGGCCGATGGTGAGCAGCGCCAGTGTGAGAATGAAGCCGCCATTTTCCACGCGTTCGCGGCGAACGGTCATGATCAAAGTGCCCCCTTTACCTGGCAATGTGGGTCGTTGAACGCACGTAACGAGGAAAAGTGGCGGTTTGGAAGTGGGGTGAGGTTTCGGGGTGGGGTAGGTTCCCCGGTGGAGGTCGGGGCCCAGTTGCGGTGGTGCCGAGGGGGCGGGATGCCGTTTCTGGGGACGCCGAGGCTGGGCCCCGGCCTTCGCCGGGGAACTGGTGGGGGACAAGTATCACGGAACGTCCGTCATCCCGGCCTTGAGCCGGGATCCCGCTTCTTCTTCTGTGGGGCAAGGCAGCGGGACCCCGGCTCAAGGCCGGGGTGACGAAGGAGGGGGGCGGTTGTTACTCAGGTCAGAGGGGATGCTGCGCGCCGGATAGGCCTACCTAGTTCCCCGGCGGAGGCCGGGGCCCAGTTGCGGTGGTGCCGAGGGGGCGGGGTGCCGTTTCTGGGGACGCCGAGGCTGGGCCCCGGCCTTCGCCGGGGAACTGGTCGGGGGCAGAGGTTGCACCACATTGCCTTTACCCCGGCTCAAGGCCCGGACGAGGCGTTAGCCAGTGCGGCTGACGGCGCTGCGTTCCTGGGCGATGATCTGGGCGATGCGGGTTGCGAATTCCTGCATCATCAGCACGGCCGCGCTGCCGCGTAGTTCGCGGCGGTGGGGGTCGATGGCGCACAAGGTTCCGAAAAAGCTGCCGTCCGGGAGCATGATCGGCACCGAGACATAGCTTTTGAAGCCATAGAGCTTGGGCGTGTGGTGGGTGCGCCATTGCTCGTCTTCGCCGGCATCGTTGATGACCACCATGGTGGTCGTCTTGCGGATGTCGTCGCAGATGGTGGTCGCCACCTCCAGCTCGTCGCCGGGGCGCAGGCCGAATTCGATCTTGTCGAGCACCTGGCAGGCGATCCAGCGATCTTCGGTGACGCGCGCGACGGCGGCGAAGCCCATGCCGGTCAGCCGGCAAACCTCCTGGAGGATCTGTTCGACGGTCTGATCGTCCGCAAGCGCAAGCGCTTCCTGATGCACTGGATCGGTCATGCCGCGCTTTTTCGGGGGACAGGCGCGGATTGGCAAGGGGGTGTCGGCTTTAGTGGTGCAGCGCCTGGTGGATCGCCTGGGCCAGTTCGGCTTCGGTGAACGGCTTGCGCAGCAGGGCGATGTCGCCCGGCGCTTCGCCTTCGAACAGGTGTTCGGGGGCATAGCCGGTGGTGAACAGCACGCCGATTTCGGGCCAGCGGCGGCGGACCTCGGCGGCGAGCGTGGGACCGTCCATGTCGGGCATGACCACGTCGCTGAACAACAGCTTCACGCCGGGATGGCGCTCCAGCATGTCGAGCGCGTCGGCGCCGCCGGTGGCGTGGAGCGCGGTGTAGCCCAGGTCGCGCAACAGCTGCACCGTCATGATGCGGACCTGATCGTCGTCCTCCACCACCAGCAGGATGTCCTCGGGACGGCCGGTGGGGGTGTCGCCGCGGGCGGCGGCTTCGGCGAGCGCTTCGCTGCCGGCATAAGCGGGCAGGAAGATGCAGATGGTCGTGCCCTGGCCCTGCTGCGTGTCGATCGTCACGTCGCCGCCCGACTGGCGCGCATAGCCGAGCACCTGGCTGAGCCCCAGGCCGGTGCCGCGGCCAACGCCCTTGGTGGTGAAGAAGGGATCGAAGGCGCGTTCCAGGACCTCCGGGCTCATGCCCGAGCCGGTGTCGGCGACGCAGATGCGCACCCAGCCTTTTGGTGCGGGCGAAAGGGCGAGGTGGTCCGGCGGCGTCACGCATTGCGCGGTGCTGATGGTCAGCGTGCCGCCCTTTGGCATGGCGTCGCGGGCGTTGACTGCCAGGTTCACGATCGCGCTTTCGAGCTGAGCGGCGTCGGCATGGAGACGCAGCGGCTCGGGCGCGAGGTCGGTGCGCAGGTTGACGGTCTCGCCCAGCGTGCGGGCGAGGAGGTCGGTCATGTCCTGGACCAGGCGGTTGGGGTCGAGCACACGCGGCACCAGCGATTGCTGACGTGAAAAGGCGAGCAGGCGCTGCGTCAGCTCGGCAGCGCGCGAGGCGCCGCTGGAGGCCTGTTCGATCAGCCGCGCGACGGTCGCCTGATCGGCGATGCGGCGGCGGGCGAGATCCAGGCTACCGATGATGACGGCCAGCATGTTGTTGAAGTCATGCGCGATGCCGCCGGTCATGCGGCCGAGCGATTCGATCCGCTGCATGTGGCGCAGCTGGGTTTCGGCATGTTCGCGGGCGGCGGCTTCGTCGCGCAGCTGCTGGTTGGCGCGGGCGAGTTCGGCGGTGCGTTCGCGGACTTCGCGTTCGATGCGGCCGGCGGCGCGTGCCTGCTGCCAGGCGAGCGCGGCGACGAGCAAGGTGACGACCAGCCCGCCCAGGCCGGCATAGAGGGGCGAGAGGAAAAAGGAGCGGCTGGCGAAATCGGCGGTGGCCGTGACGGCGACGGTGATCACGCGCCCGGCCGGGTTGATCGTGCGGGTCGCCCGCAGGGTATCGGTCTCGGTGCTGGGCTGGCTCTGGTAGAGCAGGTTGGCGGTAGTGGGCGCGCCGTCATAGACTGCGATGCTCACGTCCTGGGTCGCGCCCTGGCGGAAGGTCGAGGAGAACAGGTCGCGGGCGCGCAGGGGGCTGTAGACCCAGCCATAGAAGCCGGAGCGCGTCAGGGGATCACGGTAAAGCGGGGTGTAGAGCAGGAAGCCGGACTGCTTCTCGCTGTTGATCTCCTGGACCAACTGAACCTTGCCGCTCATGGTGGTGTCGCCGCTGGCGCGCGCGCGGAGCATGGCGGCGTGGCGCGTGGGGTCCGACGTCATGTCGAAGCCGAGCGCAGCCTGGTTCCGGCGGTTGAGCGGCTCGAGATACAGGATCGCCGAGCCGATGGCGCGGCCATCGCTGGGCCAGAGGCGGAAGTCCGAACCCTGTTCGGCGCGGCCGCGCGCTTCGATGCGGGCGATGTCGGCGGGACCGGCGGCGGCCTCGCTATAGCCCAGGCCCAGGACGCCGGGATAATTCTGTCCCAGCCGCAGCCGCGTGACATAGGCGCGGAAGGCGGCGCGATCGATGCTGGAGCTGGCGTTGAAGAAGCCGGCAAGGCCGCGCAGCAGCGTGATCTGAGTCGCGGCCTTGGCCTCCACGTCCTGAAGCGTGGCGGCGACGACGCTTTCGAAGCGGGCGCGGGCGCGGGCGTCCTCGGTCCGGTCGATCTGGACCGCGAACAGCAAGGAGGCCAGCGCGCCGATCACCAGGATCAGCAGCGGCAGCCCGGCGCGGCGAAAGCGGTGCATCATGGCGATGGTACCATATATGCTCGACGCAGGCGGGCGGCGCCGGTTCCCCGGTGCTGTGTCAGGCGAGGGTGACCAGCAGGGTCCCGGCGATCCCCGCCGCAGCCGCCGCCGCTGCCACCACGCCATAGCGCCAGCCGCCGCCGACGCGGACGACTTCGATCTCGCGCAGGGGCAGCGCAGGGGGCGCGCCGCCGGGCGTGGGGTAGCGCAGCTCGATGTTGCGGATCAACTCGGGCAGGCGCGCAAAAGTGCGCAGATCGGTGATCAGCCGGTCGGCGATCGCGGCCTCGGGGCCGAGCTCGGTGCGGATCCATTCGCGCACGAACGGGGCGGAGGTTTCCCACAGGTTGATCTCGGGATCGAGGCTGCGCGCCACGCCCTCGACCATGACCATGGTCTTTTGCAGCAGCAGCAGGTGCGGCTGGGTCTGCATGTCGAAGTCGCGGGTGATGTTGAACAGCCCGTCGAGCATCGCGCCGACGCTCATGTCCTTAACCGGCAGCCCGCGCATCGGCTCGCCGACGGCGCGCAGGGCCGTGGCGAACTCGGCGACATTGTGGTGCGCCGGGACATAGCCCGCCTCAAAATGGATCTCGGCGACGCGCTTATAATTGCCGGTGATCAGGCCGTAGAGGATCTCGGCGAGCCACACCCGCGCGCGGCGGTCGATCCGGCCCATGATGCCGAAATCGATCGCGGCGATGCGGCCATCGGCAAGCGCGAACAGGTTTCCCTGATGCATGTCGGCGTGGAAGAAGCCTTCGGCGATCGCCTGGCGCAGGAAGGCGCGGATCAGCTTGCCGGCGAGCGCGGTGGTGTCGTGGCCGGCGGCGATCAGCGCGTCCCGGTTGCTGAGCTTGATGCCGTCGATCCATTCGAGCGTCAGCACCTTGCCGGTGGTGCGCTGCCAGTCGATCGCGGGGACGGTGAAGTCCGGCTCGGCGGTCATGCCCTCGGCAAGTTCGGACGCGGAGGCGGCTTCGCGGCGCAGATCGAGTTCGCGCGCGGTCCAGCGCTTGAAATGGGCGATGATCAGGCGCGGGCGCAGGCGCGCGGCCTCGCCGCCCATGCCCTCGACCTGGGCGGCGGCCCATTCATAGGTGTCGATCGCGCGGGTGAAGTCGGCTTCGACGCCGGGACGGAGCACCTTGACCGCGACCTGGCGCCCCTCGGGCGTGACGGCGCGGTGGACCTGGGCGATCGACGCGGCGCCGACGGGCACTTCGTCTATCTGCGCGAACAGCGTTTCGAGCGGGCGGCCGAAGCTCGACTCGATCCGCTCGCGAATGATCGGGAAGGGGAGCGGCGGGAGCGCGTCCTGAAGGCGGAGCAGATCGTGCGCGGCCTCGTCACCGACCAGATCCGGGCGGGTGGCGAGCGTCTGGCCGAGCTTGATCGCAGCGGGGCCGATCGCCTGGAAGGCGTCGGCATAGCGGGGCACCGCGGGCACGCGTGCACCCAGACGCGCAAGCCGGGCGATGCGGCGAACCGGACGCGGCGTGTTGGGATCGCGCTCGATCCCGCGCAGTGCGCCGTGACGCGCGAGGATGCGGCCCCATTTGAGGAGACGCCAGAGATGGACGGCGGGTGCGGTCACTATGTTCAGATCTTCCAGCCGCTGTGGATCGCCACAAGCCCGCCGAGCAGCGGCTCGACCTTGGTCTGGCTGAAGCCGGCGTCGCGGATCATCGCTTCGAACTCGGGCATCTTGGGGAAGCGGCGGATCGATTCGACCAGGTAGCGATAGCTGTCGGCATCGTTGGCGAGCAGCTTACCGAGCTTGGGCACCAGATGGTGCGAATAGGCGTCATAGACTTCGCCGAAGCCCGGCCACTGGGTGGTCGAGAATTCGAGAACATAGAAGCGTCCGCCGCGCTTGAGCACGCGGTGGGCTTCCCGCAACGCCTTGGGGATGTCGGTGACGTTCCGGATGCCGAAAGCGATCGTGTAGGCGTCGAAGAACTTGTCGGGCCATTGCAGCGTCTCGGCATTGGCCTCGCTCCACACCAGCCCGTCGATGCCGCGCTCTGCGGCGCGCGCAATGCCCACTTCGAGCATCTGCGGGTTGATGTCGGCGACGGTGATCGACGCGCCGGACTTGGCCATGCGGAAGGCGATGTCGCCAGTGCCGCCAGCCATGTCGAGGATCTGTTCCCCTGCACGCGGTTTCACCCGGCGGACGAACAGGTCCTTCCACACCCGGTGGAGACCGCCCGACATGGCGTCGTTCATCAGGTCATATTTGGAGGCGACATTGGAGAAGACCGCGCCGACGCGGCGAGTCTTTTCCTCAGGGGCGACGTCTTCGTAGCCGAAGGAGACGGTGTCGGACATGAGGGGTGCTCTAGCGGGCGAGCGGCTATGGGGCTAGGGGGTCGGCATGCCTGAATTGCCCGAAGTCGAGACCACGGTTCGGGGCCTGCGCCCGGTGCTGGAGGGACAAGTGCTCGAGCGCGTGACGCTGCGGCGCGGTGACCTGCGGCGTCCCTTTCCCGAAGGACTGGGGCAGCATCTGACCGGCGCGCGGGTCACCGGGCTGGGTCGGCGGGCCAAATATGGACTGATCGACACCGACCGGGGCGACACGCTGATTTTTCATCTGGGCATGTCGGGGCGGTGGCGAATCGATCCGGAGGAACTGGGCAAGCACGACCATTTCATCCTGGAGACGGCCAAGCACCGGCTGGCGCTCAACGATGCGCGGCGGTTCGGGTCGCTGGACCTGGTGCCGAGCGCGGGGCTGGACGCCTGGCCGGCCTTCGCGGCGCTGGGACCCGAGCCGCTGGGGCCGGATTTCACTGCCGCGCACCTGCTGGCGAAGTTCAAGGACCGAGTCGCGCCGGTAAAGGCGCTGCTGCTCGACCAGCGCGTGGTGGCGGGGCTGGGCAATATCTATGTGTGCGAGGCGCTGTTCCTTGCCGGCATTGCCCCGACACGCGCGGCGGGGACGATCACGCGAGCCCGGCTGGCCAAGCTGGTCGAGGCGGTGCGCGAGGTGCTGGAGGCGGCGATCGCGGCGGGCGGGTCGACGCTGCGGGACTATGCGCGCCCTAGCGGCGAGCTGGGGTATTTTGCCAAGCAGTGGCGGGTGTACGGGCGCGAGGGGGAGCCTTGTTCCTGTGGCGGGCTGGTGGAGCGGCGGGTGGATGGGGGGCGGTCGACGTTCTGGTGTCCGCGGTGCCAGAAGTGATCCGCACGTGAATGGCTGAACGGGCTTCGATTGATGGTTGGCGGCGCTGAACCCTCACCCCGGCCCTCTCCCGCCTGCGGGAGAGGGGGAGGGGGCGGGCGGAGCAGCAAGAGATTTGTTGACCCGAATCGCGTGGGGCGGTAAGGGGCTCGCCTTTCCGGGGCTGGACGCGACGTTCTGGCGCCCTTTCAATTCGAGCTAGGAACTAGACGGCATGGCGAATACGCCGCAGGCGAAGAAGCGTATCCGGCGGAACGACCGCCGTGCGGAAATCAACGGTGTGCGCGTGAGCCGCATCCGGACCTTCATCAAGAAGGTCGAGTCGGCCCTGGACACGGGCGACAAGGCAGCGGCCACCGCCGCGCTCGCCGCAGCGCAGCCGGAGCTGCAGCGCGGCGTCGCCAAGGGCGTGCTTCACAAGAACACCGCTTCGCGCAAGTTCGCACGGCTGACCAAGCGCCTGACCGCGCTCGCTTAATCGTCACATATCCGTAACGATGACCCCGTCGGACCTGGTCCGGCGGGGTTTTTCGCGTGCGCTTTCGGCGCGCTGGAGCGCCCATCTGAGCCAACTCAGGTAAGTCTCGGAAAACCAACGATTCGGGCATCGGTTTGCCTGCAATAGCTGGTTAAAGTGCTGACATTGTTGATGAAAATCGGCGCACCCACGCATTTCCGCGGCCTAGGCCGAGTCAACAAAACTATTTCAGATTCTTTGCGGGGGCGGCTCTTGCTCGACTCACGAACCCGTTCCTAAAACAGACTACCGGCAGCGTTCGTTAGCCGGGTGTGCGTGCTCGAGAGCCAGCCTGGGGGCAAAGTCCGGCTGGCAGGGGCAACATGGTTTTGATGGATTAGCGCGCGGAAAGCAGTGGCTTTTCGCGATGGAGAGGTGCGTCGGCGTGACTCAGGTGCAGACTTTGGACCGGACCGAAACGGACGCAGTGGCGAAGGCCTGGACGCATGTCCGGGGCAATCTGCGTCGTTCGGCGGGCCAGCGCCTGTTCGACCAGTGGCTCAAGCCCGTGGTGCTGGTCGACGGTTCGACGCAGAACGCGGTGCGTCTGGGCCTGCCGTCGTCGTTCATGACCCAGTGGGTGAAGAACCATTATTCCGAGCGGCTGCTGCTCGAATTCCGCGCGGTGCTGCCTGAAGTGACCAGCGTCACGCTGGAGACGCTGACCGACGAGCCGCAGCGCGTGCTGAGCGTGGCGCCGGAGGCGCCGACGATGGTGCCGCCGCCGGCATCGGCCGAGCGCCCGGCGTTCGACCCGCGCTTCAGCTTCGAGCGTTTCGTCGTGGACAGCACCAACCGAGTCGCCTTCAACGCCGCCAAGGCGATGGCGCTGCCGGGCGTGCCGCAGTTCAGCCCACTCTACCTCCATGCCGGCACTGGGCAGGGCAAGACGCACCTGATGCACGCGATCGGCCAGACCTTCCTGGATGCCAATCCGGGTGCGACGGCGATCTACGTGACCGGCGAGCGGTTCATGTTCGAGTTCGTTCAGGCGCTGCGCAGCCGCGACACGCACGCGTTCAAGACGCGGCTGCGTTCGGTCGACCTGCTGATGATCGACGATCTTCAGTTCATCGGCGGCAAGGACGCGACGCAGGAAGAGTTCTTCCACACGGTCAATGAGTTCATGTCGGCCGGCAAGCGGCTGGTGATCGCGGCCGACCGCGCGCCCCAGGCGCTGGAAGGCTTCGAACCGCGGCTCGCCGGGCGTCTGGGCTCGGGGCTGGTGGCGGACATTCGCCCGGCGGAGCTGGAGCTGCGCCGCGCGATCGTCGCACGCAAGCTGGAGGATATGCCCGCAGTCGACATGCCGGCCGAGGTCGTCGACCTGCTGGCGGCGCGGATCACTGCCAACGTTCGCGAACTGGAAGGCGCGCTGAACCGGCTGGTGGCCTATGCCAACCTGTCGAATGAGACGATCACGGTCGACTTCGCCGTGAACACGCTGGGCGAAGTGCTGCGTTCGGCGCAGCGCCGGGTGACGATCGACGAGATCCAGCGCGCGGTGTCGACGCATTTCGACCTGAAGCAGCTGGACCTGATTTCCGAGCGGCGCGCCGTGGCGATCGCCCGCCCGCGCCAGATCGCGATGTACCTGGCCAAGCGGCTGACCACGCGCTCGTTGCCCGAGATCGGGCGGAAGTTCGGCGGTCGCGATCACTCCACCGTGATCCATGCGGTGCGTCGCATCGAGGATTTGCGTGGCAAGGATGTCGAGATCGACGGCGCGGTGCGCTCGCTGATGCGGACGCTGGAGGGGTAAAGGGCCTCTACCTGCTTCTTCGTCACCTTGGCCTTGAGCCGGGGTCCCGCTGTCTTCACTGGCAGAAGAAGAAGCGAGATCCCGGCTCAAGGACGGGATGACGGATTGGGTAAACCTAACTGGGTGTTTGCCGCCTAAGGCGTCAGCCGAAAATAATAGCTGTAATTCCGAGGCGTGCCCGCCACGCTGACATTCCCGATCGTCACGTCATAGGTGACGTTCGG
This sequence comes from Sphingomonas sp. IC-56, assembly GCF_021043375.1. Taxonomy (GTDB): domain Bacteria; phylum Pseudomonadota; class Alphaproteobacteria; order Sphingomonadales; family Sphingomonadaceae; genus Sphingomonas. Next base: position 78,446 of record NZ_JAJNDV010000001.1, on the reverse strand, counting down.
CGCCAATCCTGCGACATTCCACTGGAGGTTGTTGGGCAGGCCGTAGCCGTCATTGTCATAAGCGATGTTGGACACCGCCAGCGTGCCGCCGTCGCGCTGCTGCACCGACACGGTCGCATTGGCATAGCTGACCTGGGCATTGCTGCCGAAGTTGCGGTTCTTGTCGGCGATCACCTCGAACGACAGCAGCGCGCCGTTTGCGTAATAGCGCGCGGGATAGTCCTGATACGGGTAGGCGACGAAATCGGGCAGGGGCCCGGCGGTGTTCTGCGTGCTGTTGATCACCTTGATCGACGCGCCATCAGCCCGGGCGTTGGTGACATAGGGACCGGCGACTCGGCCATAGGCGACGCTCGACAGGAACGGGTAGAGCAGCCAGCGGCGATGGCCGATATTGTTGGCGATCAGGTTGTCGACGTCGGTCAGCCAGCCGATCATGATATCGGCATCCTGCGAATAGCGCAGGCCGCCGCCATAGCCGAGATAGATGTTGCTGTTGCCAGCGGCAGTGGCGCCCAGGTTGGTATAGCAGAGCCAGCTGGCGGGCGGCGTGTGGCTGAGCTGGCCATTGGCGGCCATCATCAGCGAGGACTGCATCTCGGCGGCTTCCTCGGCGCTGGCATAGCTGACCGGCGGCAGGCCGTGGCGGGCGCGGATGTCGTTCAGCGTGGCGAGCACGCGAGCGCCGACTTCGGGCTTGAGCTGGCCCGGTTGGCAGGCGGCGATGTTGGGCTGGACGGTGTAGAGCTGCGCGACCGAGGTGAGGAAGTCGGACCCGGTCGCGGGCTCGTTGCTGGTGGGGGGCGGAGTCGGGGTGGGCGTCGGAACCGTGATCGGGCCGCCGATCGGTCCCGGAGTGGGAGTCGGCGTCGGTGTGACCACCGAGCCGCCTCCGTCGGAGCCTCCCCCTCCGCTGCAGGCTGGGACGAGGGCGAGGAGGAGCAGGGGGGCAAGGTTCCGCATGGCGGCATATTCAGCCGCCGCCATCCGATTGAAATTCCGGGAAAATACGGCCGGATGCTTACAGGGCGAGATAGTGGAGCTCGGCATCGTGCCACGTCACGCCGAGCTTCGTCGATCAGATTTGCAGACCGACCGCTTCCTTGGCAGCCTTGAGCGTCGGAGCGGCGAGTGCATTCGCGCGATCGGCACCCTTGGCGAGCTGGGCGCCCACTTCGGCGCGGTCGTCGAGCAATGCCGTCAACCGCTGGCGAATCGGGGAGAGCACGGAGACCGCCAGGTCGGCAAGCGCGGGCTTGAAGGCGCCGAAGCCCAGGCCGGCGAACTCCTCCACCACCGATTGCGGCGTGCGGTCGGACAGGGCGGCATAGATGGTGACGAGGTTCTTGGCCTCGGCGCGCTCGGCCAGTGCATCGAAGCTATCGGGCAGCGGCTCGGCGTCGGTGCGCGCCTTGCGGAATTTCTGGGCGATGGTGTCGTCATCGTCGATCAGGTTGATGCGGCTCATGTCCGAGGGATCGGACTTGGACATCTTGGCCGTGCCATCGCGCAGGGACATGATGCGCGGCGCGGCCTTGGAGATCAGCGGCTCGGGCAGCGGGAACAGCTCGACGCCGAAGTCGGTGTTGAACTTGGCGGCGACGTCGCGGGTGAGCTCGAGATGCTGCTTCTGGTCCTCGCCCACCGGCACGTGCGTCGCCTGGTAAACGAGGATGTCGGCAGCCTGGAGCACGGGGTAGGTGAACAGGCCGACGCTGGCGCTGTCGCGGTTCTTGCCGGCCTTGTCCTTCCATTGGGTCATGCGGTTGAGCCAGCCCATGCGGGCGGTGCCCTGAAGGATCCAGCACAGTTCCGAATGCGCAGGCACGCGGGCCTGGTTGAACAGCACCGAGCGGTCATCGATGCCGGCGGCGAGCAAGGTTGCGGCCATCTCGATGGTCGCGTTGGCGAGATCCTGCGGGCTGATATTGCCGGTCAGCGCATGCAGATCGGCGAGGAAGAACAGGCAGTCGCCGCCGTCCTTCTCGGCCGCGTCCTGCATCGCCACCCACTGCTTGATCGCCCCGAGATAGTTGCCGAGGTGAAGATTGCCAGTGGTCTGGATGCCGGAAATGACGCGCATCATGGGTCCTTGAGATTACGAGGTACGGCGGCGCCGCATTAGCGCCTTGAGGTCCGATAGGCGGAAGGCGCCGGTTAAGAAACAGGCAGCGCCATAGATCGCGCAGCCGGCGCCAACGAGGATGATCAGCGCGATGTAGCGCTGGACCATGGGACCGGTCAGCCAAGGGTCGAGCAGACGGTTGGAGGCGAACAGGGCCAGGCCCATCAGCATCGCGGCGATCGCGAGGCGGGGGAGGCGGCGCTTCAGCTGCGCATCGACCACGAAATGCCCGCGCTTGGCCAGCATGCGATACAGCAGCAACACGTTCACCGTGGAAGACAGCGCAGTGGCGAGCGGCGGGCCGACATGGCCGATCAAGGGGATCAGCGCGAGGTTGGCGGCGATGTTGACCGCGACCGATATGGTTGCGAAGCGCACCGGGGTGCGCGTGTCCTGCCGGGCGTAGAAGCCGGGGGTGAGCACCTTCACCAGCACATAGGAGGGCAGGCCGATCGAGAAGCCGGCGAGCGCGAGCGCGCAGGCATAGGTGTCGGCGGCGGTGAAGTGGCCGTATTGGAACAGCCCGCGCACGATCGGCTGCGCCGAGACGATCAGCGCGACCATGGCGGGGAGCGTCAGGAACAGCGCCAGTTCCATGCCGCGATTCTGCGTCTCCATCGCCTGCGCGTCCTCGCCCTTACCGAGCAGGCGCGAAATGGTGGGGAGCAGAATGGTGCCAAGGCCAATGCCGATCATGCCGAGCGGCAGCTGGTTCAGCCGGTCGGCATAATAGATGTACGAGATCGAGCCTTCGCCGAGCAGATAGCCCGACAGCGCAGTGGAGATCACGAGGTTCAACTGCACCGCACCGGCGCCGAGCGCGGCGGGCAGGATTAGCTTGAGCAGGCGCTTTACCTCAGGGTCTAGGCGGGGGCGGCGGGGGCGCAGCGACACGCCCGAGGCGCGGCAGGCAACCGCCAGCCAGACCAGCTGGAGCACGCCGCCGAGCGGCACGGCGATCGCCTGGGCGCGCGCGGTCTCCTCGGGCGTGCCGTGGAAGACGAACAGCGCGGTGACCATGGCGATGTTGAGCAGGATCGGCGCGGCGGCGTTGACCCAGAACTTGTCGAGCGAATTGAGAATGCCGCCCAGCAAAGAGGCCAGGCAGATCAGCATCAGGTACGGAATGGTGATCCGGCTGAGCTGCACGGCATAGGCGAACTGGTCGAGCGTTGGATTCTGCTTGGCAAAGCCACCCGAAAGCAACGCCGTCATCGGCCAAGCGGCGAGCAGCAGCACGCCTGTCATCACCGCCAGAAACGTGAACAGCACCGCCAGCGTGCGCTCGGCAAAGTCGAAGGCGGGACCGCGCTCGCCATGTTCGCCCAGCTTGCGGTTGAACATCGGGATGAACGCCGACGCGAACGCCCCCTCGGCGAAGAAGGCGCGGAACATGTTGGGCAGGCGGAAGGCGACGAGAAACGCGTCGGAGGCGAAGTTCGCGCCGACATAGCGCGCCTGAAGCGAATCACGGACCAGCGCGAGGACGCGGCTGGCGAGGGTCAGTCCGCCGATCGAGCCGAGCGTGCGCGCGAGCTTCATGCGCAAGATCCTGCCCGAACGGGTTCGGGGAAGAGGGCCAGTCGCAGGTTGGGGGAGGGTCGGACGCCGTCCGCCGGCTTTGCCGGCAGCCCCTCCACCACCGCTTCGCGGCGGTCCCCCTCCCCGAGCGTAGCTCGGGGAGGATCTGAGAAGGTCACCGTCTTACCCTCCGCTTAGGCGTCAGGCGTTGCCGGCCTGCGGGGTCGAAGCCAGCGCGTCCTGCTGGGCGCGCTGCTGAAGGTAGATGCCGCCGAAATCGATCGGCTCGAGCATCAGCGGCGGGAAGCCGCCGTCGCGCACGGCATCGGCCAGCACGCGGCGGGCGAAGGGGAAGAGGAGGCGCGGCGCTTCGCCGAGCAGGAAGGCGTCGAGCTGGTCGGCCGGGATGTTGCGGAGCGCGAACAGGCCGGCATAGGAAAGGTCGACCACGAACGCGACCTGGGTCTCAGCCTGGGCGCGCACGTCGATCTTGAGCACGACTTCGTACACGTCGTCGCCGACCTGGCCCGAACCGATGTTGAACTGCACGTCGATCGCCGGCGCGGTCTGCGACTGGTAGACGCCCGGTGCGTTCGGGTTCTCGAACGAGAAATCCTTCACATACTGCGACAGCACGTGCGCGGCAGGCGCATTGTCGGCGCCGTTGGTCTGGGTCTCGCCGAACTCGGCGCCGGTCTCGTTCTCGGCCATCGAAGATTCCTCTTTTTCCGGATAGTTTCACGCGTTCTACGCGTTGGAAGTGCGAGCGCGCCTAGCAGGGGCGTTGCGGCAGTTCAATCACGACGCCAGCGGCTATTTGAAACCCGCGGCGTCCGGCCCTATGTACAGGGCTTGAAGGCTCGGAGGCTCAGTGTTCTACGTCATTCTGTTTGCGATGATCGCCGGCTTCCTGGCCCTGCGGCTTTATTCGGTGCTGGGCAAGCGCACCGGGCATGAGCAGCCGCTGCCTAAGCCGGCGGAGGAGCGCATCGCGCCAGCGCCGATGCAGCGCACCATCGACATGAAGCCGGAGGTTCGCGAAGTCGCCAACCGCGCCGTCGATGCGCGCGCCGAGGCCGGGCTGCGCAGCGTGATCGCGGCCGATCCGACGTTCGACGTTGCCCAGTTCCTGGACGGTGCCAAGTCGGCCTATCGCATGGTGCTGGAAGCTTTCTGGAAGGGCGACGAGGAAACGCTGGCCTGGCTGGCCGAGGATGATGTGCGTGCAGGCTTTGCCGAGGCGATCGCCGCGCGTACGCAAGCCGGCCATGTGCTCGACAACCGTCTGGTCGCGGTGGAGCGCGCGTCGATCGTCGACGCGACGGTCGAGGGTAAGCTGGCACGGATCACCGTGCGCTTCGACGCCGATATCGCGGCAGTGACGCGCGACACCGACGGCAATGTGGTTGCCGGTTCGATGACCGACGCCGTCGAAACGCACGATGTGTGGACCTTTGCGCGCAAGCTGCGCAGTGACGATCCCAATTGGAAGCTGGTCGAAACCGACGAAGCCTAAAAGGGGTAGAAGAATGCGGGTTCTGGGGGCGACCGCGCTTGCGGTGTTGTTGAGCGCGTGCTCCGGCGGCCTGGTGCCGCCCGAAGCCGGAACCCGGCCTGTGTCGTCGCCGCCTCCCCGCGAGCGACCGGTGCGCGGAGGGGAATTTCCCGAAACACCGGTGCACCTCCCCGCGCGTCAGCCAATCGGCGCGACGCCGCTGCCGGCCATGCCGGCGCGTCCCGTTTCGGGCGCGGCCACCGCGGCTGCTGCCGGACTGGTCGCCGGCCCGCCGGTCGAGAGCCTGCCGATCACGCAGGAAAGCGCCGAGCGCGCGCTTGCCGCCTTCCGCCTGAGCTGCGGGTCGCTCCAGCGGCGCACCGACGGCAGCGGCCTGACGCGCGGCACCGATTGGGCGCCGGCATGCCAGGCAGTGCAGAACTGGCCTTCGCGCGACGCGCGCGACTTCTTCATTCGCCATTTCGAAGCCGTGCAGGTCGGCGACGGCGCCGCCTATGCCACCGGCTATTACGAGCCTGAGATCCGCGGGTCGCGTGAGCGCCGGCCGGGCTATGAGGTGCCGATCTATGGCGTGCCGCGCGACCTGATCGAAGCCGATCTCGGCCTGTTCAGCGACAGCCTGAAGGGCAGGCGGGTGCGCGGGCGTGTCGATGGGCAGAAATTCGTACCCTATTACGATCGTACCCAGATCGAGCAGGGCGCCCTTGAGCGTAGCGCCGAGGTGATCGCCTGGGCCGCGGATCCGGTCGAGATCTTCTTCCTGCAGGTGCAGGGTTCCGGGCGGCTGCGGCTGCCCGATGGCGGGGTGATGCGGATCGGCTATGCCGGGCAGAACGGGCGCGATTACACTGGCATCGGCAAGCTGATGAAGGACCGCGGGCTGCTCGGCCCCGGCCAGACCTCGATGCAGGGAATCATGGCGTATCTGCGCGCAAACCCCGAAGAGGGCCGCGCGATCATGCGCGAGAACAAGAGCTTCGTGTTCTTCCAGGAACTGACCGGGGCAGGGCCGCTCGGCGCGCTTGGCCTGCCGGTGACAGGATGGACCAGCGTGGCGGCGGACCCTAAGTTCGTGCCGCTGGGCGCGCCGGCCTTCCTGTCGATGGATCGCACCGATGCCACGGGATTGTGGGTAGCGCAGGACACCGGCGGCGCGATCAAGGGCGCTAACCGCTTCGACACCTTCTGGGGCGCGGGCGACGACGCGCGCGCCATCGCCGGCGGCATGTCGGCGCGCGGCACGGCGTGGCTGCTGCTGCCGCGCGGCGTGCTGGGGCGGTTGCAGGGAAGCGCAACGGGGCAGTGAGCCGACGACGGCTTTCGCCGGAAGAGGCGGCGTTGTGGGAGCGGGTGATCGCTTCGGTGGCGCCGATGAATGCAGGCAGGCCCAAGCCAAGAACTCCCCTCCCTGAAAGGGAGGGGTTGGGGGTGGGTGCGAGCCGTAAGGCGAGCAGCTCGGCTTCCACGAGCAAACCGGCTGCTAGGGGTGCACCCCAGCGCGGAAAGTCTTCTGGGCGCGCAGACGCGCGCACCCACCCAGCATCAGGTGAACAGCGCCCCGCGCTGTTCAGGCCATCCTGGGGGGATGGCCGACCTGATGCTCCCCTCCCTGCCAGCAGGGAGGGGGGTGATGTGGAGCTTTGGGCGCAGGTGGCGGCTTCGGTGAAGCCGTTGCGACCGACTGCTGCCCGCGTGGAGCCCGCCAAGCCAATTGCTCTGATGGTAAAGCCGGCTGTCGCGCTGAGGGCTCCGTCCGCACCACCGCCAGCGCCGCTTCTGCCGTCGGCAAAGCAGCCTCGCCCCAACACCCTAGACGCGTCCTGGGACCGCAGGCTCTCGCGCGGGCTGGTGGCGCCCGAATCCTCGATAGACCTCCACGGCCACAGCCTCGCCTCCGCCTATGACCGCCTCGACCGCGGCCTGGATCACGCAATCCGCCGCGGCGACCGCGTGCTGTTGCTCGTCACCGGCAAGCCGCCGCGGCCCGAGTCCGAGCGCCCCCACGCCCGCGGGGCCATTCGCGCAGCGGTGGGCGACTGGCTGGCTTCCTCGCGTCACGCCGACCGCATCGCAGCAGTGCGCGGCGCGCATCCGCGGCATGGCGGGGCAGGGGCCCTCTACATCGTCCTGCGCCGGCCAAGGGGTGTGGAAGCCGCGCCCTGACCAGTTCCCCGGCGAAGGCCGGGGCCCAGCCGCAACGAAGCTGCGATGGTAGTCTGCATTCGTCAAACCATCGCAACTGGGCCCCGGCCTTCGTTGGGGAACTGCTTCTCGCGTGCCGCTCTTCTTCTTCGTCACCCCGGCCTTGAGCCGGGGTCCCGCTTTTTCGACCGCAAGAAGAAGCGGGATCCCGGTTCAAGGCCGGGATGACGGCTGCCTCTACCTCGAAACCCGCTCCAACACCCCTGCATAAACATCGGCAAGTGCGTGCAAATCCGCCACCGCCACCGCCTCATCCAGCTTGTGCATTGTCGCGTTGAGCAGCCCGAACTCCACCACCGGGCACAGCTTCACCAGGAAGCGTGCGTCGGAGGTGCCGCCGCTGGTGGAGAGTTCGGGGCGGATGCCGAGGCGTGCTTCGATCGCGTCTGCGACCAGCGTGGAGAGCGCACCGGGGTGGGTGAGAAAGGCGTCGCCGAACACCCGGCCTTCAACGATCGCCTCCGGGGCATGTCCATGGACCGCCGCCCGCACCCGCTCGATCAGCTCGGGCCCCTGCTGGAGGTCGTTGAAGCGGATGCTTACGCGCGCGCTCGCCTTGCCCGGAATGACGTTGCTTGCGGTATTGCCGGTATGCACGTCGATGATCTCGAGATTGGATGCCTGGAACCAGTCGTTGCCGGCATCGAGTGCGATGGCATCGACGGCGGCGAGCGCGCGCAGGAAGCGGGGGATCGGGTTGTCGGCCAGATGTGGGTAGGCGACATGCCCCTGCCGCCCGGGAACGTCGATGGAGATTACCACCGAGCCGCGCCGGCCGATCTTGATCGTGTCGCCGAGGCGCTGCGCAGAGGTGGGCTCTCCCACCAGGCACAGGTCCGGCTTCACGCCGCGTTCCGCCATGCGCTCCATCAAACGCGGGGTTCCGTACGTCGCTGGACCTTCTTCGTCGCCGGTGATGAGGAGACTGGTGGTAGCTTCCGGCACGCGCGCGGCGGCGGCGGCGAAGGCGGCGATCGCACCCTTCATGTCTACCGCGCCGCGGCCGTAAAGCAGGTCGCCGCGGATCTCCGGTGTGAACGCGCCGGCGGTCCAGCCCTCGCCGGGCGGGACCACGTCCAGATGGCCGGCAAATGCTAGATGGGGGCCGATCCCCCCTCTAGTTGCGAGCAGGTTCTCGACCGGCCCATCGGGTGCTTCACCCTCTACGAAACGCTCTACTTGGAAGCCTAGCGGCACCAGTGCGGCCTCCAGCACGTCGAACACGGCGCCGCGTGCGGGGGTGATGCTCTCGGCAGCGATCAGTGCTTTGGTGAGTTCGACGACGTCGTGCAAGCTAGGCTCCATCTTCAAGGGAGGTGGCATTGCCCAAGCTCGATCTCGATACAATCCCGCAAACCAATGCGACCGGTTATCCCGCGCCGTTCGACGCGCCGGTGCAGGGGCGCTGGTACCGCCGCCTGGCGCCCCCGAGTGGGCTGACCGAAATGGGCGCGAGCCATGTGGTGCTGAAACCCGGTGCCTGGTCGTCGCAGCGGCACTGGCACCAGGATGAAGACGAGCTGGTGGTGATGCTCGCGGGCGAGGCGGTGCTGGTCGAGGAGGACGGCGAGACGGTGCTGCGCGCTGGTGACCTCGCGGCGTTCCCCAAGGGGGAGAAGAACGGCCATCACCTCCAGAACCGAAGCGACGTGGACTGCGTGTTCGTGGCCATCAGCGCAGGCGTACGCGGGTCGGGCGATTACCCCGACATCGACATGCGCTTCACGCCAGAGGGCTACTTCCACAAGGACGGCACGCCCTATACGACACAGCGGCTGCGCTGAACTCCCTCAGGCGGTGGGCAGTTCGTACTGCTCGATCACCCAATCCTCGGCCTGCGCGCCGGCGATCCAGTCCTGCATGAAGGGATGCTGGAGCACCGAAAGCATGTAGGCCTGGGCGAAGCGGGGGGCGGGCAGCGAGTAGGTCACCAGACGGGTGACCACGGGGGCGAACATGATGTCGGCCGCGCCGAATTCGCCGAACAGGAACTCGCCATCGCCGCCGAAGCGGGCGCGCGCCTGGGCCCATAGCTCCATGATCCGGGCAAGGTCCTGGATCACGTCGCCGTCCGGCGTCTGGGCCGGGTAGACCTGGCGGATGTTCATGCTGTGCTTGCGGCGAAGCGCGGTGAAGCTGGAGTGCATCTCTGCCGCCATCGAACGCGCCATGGCGCGCGCGGCGAGTTCCTCCGGCCAGAACAGCGTGTTGCCGGTCTTGTCGTTGAGATACTCCACGATAGCGAGGCTGTCCCAAACGACCGCGTCTTCGTCCCACAGGATCGGCACTTTGCCCGAGGACGGCGCGAACTCGGCGCCCTCTCGCGTCTTGTCCCAATTCTCATCGTAGAGCGGCACCACGACTTCCTCGAAGGAAAGCCCCGACTGCTTGCACGCGAGCCAGCCGCGCAGCGACCAGGAGGAATAGGCCTTGTTGCCGATGATGAGCTTCATGGGAGCGGGGATAGCGGCGAGGATGTGACGCGGCAACAGCGACTCTGATCCGTCGGCAGCAGCAAGGGCTGAGCAAAACGAACTTGCGATGGGCCGGAAAAGGCATGACCATGTCTTCGGGCAAGTTACTTGGGGGGGGAATTGATGTTGCGTTGGAGTATGGGCCTGCTCCTGGCAGGTTCGTTGGGGACGGTGGCATCGATGTTGCCGGCGCAGGAGCAGCAGCCACAGTCTAAAGCTCCGCAGAAACGAAGCGGGCCGTACAGCACCGCAGCCTTTGCCGAGGTGCCCGCGTTCGAAGGCCCCGACCTGTCGCCCAACGGTAAATTGATCGCTGCCAAAGTGGCGGTGGGAGGGACGCAGTATTTCAGCATTCTGCCGCTAAACGGAGGCGAACCGCGCTATGTCGCCTTAGGCGAAACGGATTTGAATTGGTGGCGCTGGGTAAATGACGACTGGCTGGTAATCGGCATCGGCCAATTGCAGCCGGTCGAAGGCCAGGATTGGTATGTAAGCCGCGCACTCGGCCTCAATGCGACGACGGGTAAGATCGTCCGGCTGGCGAGCCGTGAGGCGGCGCAGGACGCGGATGACGTGATTTGGGTAGCGAGCGACGGTAGCCCAAGGATCCTGATGGGATCGCAAACTTCGATCTACACGAACGAGGCAGGCTTCTGGCCGCAGGTTGACGAGATCGACGTTTCCACTGGTCGCCGCAGGATGGTGGTGTCCGGCCGTGAAGGAGTGATGTCGTGGTTTGCCGATGGCAGCGGCACGGTTCGCATGGGTATCGGCATGTCACTGGACGGGCGCAATCGCCGGCTGCTGTATCGCGACGACGCGAAGGCAAGCTTCAAAACGGTCGATCGCGCGCGCACGCATCAGGATACGCTGAGCGTGCCGGCCATGTTCCTGAAGGAGCGTGGCAAGGCGGTGATGATCGCCGACGACGCCGAAGGCTACTCCGCGCTGTATGAGATGGACCTTGCCACACTGGAACGGGGCAAGCAGCTCTTCGCCACCAAAGGCTATGACATTGGCGGGCTGGTCAGCGACGCCGATGGCTTTGATTATCTCGGCGTGCGGGTGAATGAGAACAAGCCCGGCGTTCACTGGCTCAACCCGGATTTGGAAGCGTTGCGCAAGAACATCGCGGCAAAGATCAAAGGCGGCGAGCCGAGGATCATTTCGCTTAGCCGCGACCGCTCAGTGGCAATCATCCAGGTTGGCGGCGCCGACGCACCCGGGGGTTATTTCCTTTACCGCGCTGCCGATGATTCGATGCAGTTCCTGCGCGTCAACAACAGCGTCATCGAAATGGGCCGGCTGCACCCGGTGCGCACGATCCGCTACAAGGCGCGCGACGGGCTGGAGGTCGCTGCGGTGCTCACCCTGCCGCGCGGCAAGAACCGGAACCTGCCGTTGATCGTGATGCCGCATGGCGGGCCCTTTGCCCGCGATACCGAAGAATGGGACTGGTGGACGCAGTTCCTCGCGGACCGAGGTTATGCGGTGATCCAGCCCAATTATCGTGGATCGTCAGGCTACGGCACGCCGTTTACGGAAAAGGGACAGGGGCAGTGGGGCCTCGCGATGCAGGACGACCTGAACGACGCGGTCTCCGCACTCGCGACGCAGGACGTTGCCGACCCTAAGCGAGTCTGCATGGTGGGCGCCTCCTATGGCGGCTATGCGGCGATGCGCGCGGCGCAGCGCGACGGCACGCTGTACCGCTGCGCCGTGTCCTATGCCGGCGTCTCGGACCTCAATCGCATGCTGACTCACAACAGCGGCTTTCTCGGCTCCGGCGCGCGGCAAGACTGGCTGAAGATGCAGGCCCCAGATCTCAAGAGCGTCTCACCCGTGAACTATGCCGGGCAGTTCTCCATCCCGATGCTGCTGGTCCATGGCAAGAAGGACCGCGTCGTACCGATCGCGCAATCGCGTTCGCTGGCGCAACGGCTGAAAAGCGCAGGCAAGGACATGATCTATATCGAACAGCCGCTGGCCGATCACCACTTCACGCGCAGCGAAGACCGGCTGGAGTTCCTGAACGCACTCGAGGCGTTCCTGGCCAAGCACAACCCGGCCTGAGGCATGATCGGCTGCGGCCCGCGCAAGCGGGCCTCAGCTGACTGCTTCGAATACCGCGGCGCGGAGTTCGGGGAGGCCCATGCCCTTTTCGCTTGAGGTGGCGATGATGTCGGGGTGGGCGGCAGGGCGCTTGCGCGCCTCGGCTTCGGTCTGCGCGCGGACCTGGGCGAGTTCGGTCGCCTTGATCTTGTCGGTCTTGGTCAGGACGATGCGGTAGCTGACCGCCGCGGTGTCGAGCATGTCGAGGATCTCGCGGTCGACATCCTTGATGCCGTGGCGCGAATCGATCAGCACGATGGCGCGCTTGAGCGCCTGGCGACCGCGCAGGAAGTCGTTCACCAGATAGCGCCACTTGCGCAGCAGGTCCTTGGGCGCCTTGGCAAAGCCATAGCCAGGCATGTCGACGAGGCGAAAGCGCAGCGGCTCGCCCACATCGAAGAAGTTGAGTTCCTGGGTACGGCCCGGGGTGTTCGACGTGCGCGCCAGGCCGTTGCGGTTGGTCAGCGCGTTGAGCAGCGACGACTTGCCGACATTTGAGCGGCCTGCCACCGCGACCTCAGGCACCACCGGATCGGGGAGATGCTTGAGCTCCGGCGCCGACTTCAGGAAGCTGACCGGGCCGGCGAAGATCTTTCGCGCGGCCTCGATCTGTTCGGGGGTGAAGGTGTCGAGGGTTTCCTCGCTCACTTGGCCTTTGCCTCTTTCTTCACCGGCTCCTTGAGCGCGGGATGCTTCGAATACAGCCATTGCTGCTGCAGGATGGTGATCACGTTGGAGGTGATCCAGTAGACCTGAAGGCCGACCGCGAACGGCGCCATCATGAACATCAGCAGCCACGGCATGAGCGAGAAGATCTGCTTCTGCATCTCATCCATCGGCGCCGGGTTCAGCTTCATCTGGAAGTACATCGACACGCCGAGCAGGATCGGGATCACGCCGATCGCCAGGAAGGTGGGTGGCGAGAAGTCGAGCAGACCGAACAGGTTGAGCGGCGTCAACGGATCGGGCGCCGACAAGTCGCGGATCCAGGCGACGAAGGGCTGGTGACGCATTTCGATCGTCAGCAGCAGCACCTTGTACAGCGCGAACATGATCGGGATCTGAAGCAGCATGGGCAGGCAGCCCGCAAGCGGGTTCACCTTTTCCTGCTTGTAGAGCTTCATGATCTCCTGCTGCTGGCGCTGCTTATCGTCCTTGTAGCGTTCCTGCAGCGCCTTCATCTTGGGCTGGATGGCCCGCATGCTGGCCATGGACGCGAACTGCTTCTGTGCGATCGGGAAGAGCAGCGCGCGGATGGTGAGCGTCAGCAGGATGATCGCGACGCCGAAATTACCGACCAGGCGGAACAGCCAGTCGAGATAATAGAAGATCGGCTGTTCGATCACGCCGAACCAGCCCCAGTCGATCGCGCGGTCGAACTGAACGATGCCGAGCTCGTCCTGGTAGCCCTCGAGCAGCTTCACTTCCTTCGCGCCGGCGAAGAAGCGGCTGGAATAGGTGACCTTCTTGCCCGGCTCGAGGCTGAGCGGCTGGGCGAGCTGGTAATCGGCTTGATAGGCCTGCGCGGTGGTGCCGCGATGCTGGAGCTGCACCGGTACCCGCTGGTCGGGAACCAGCGCGGTCAGCCAGTAATGGTCCGAATAGCCAACCCAGCCACCGGTGGTGGCGAGTTGCTCCGGCGTGCTCTCGATATCCTTCCAGTTGATGTAGTTAGCCGCGCGGTCGGCGACAGCCACCGGCCCGACATGTGCGGCCCACTGGTCGGCGTCGAGCGAGCGGTTCGCGCGCGACAGGAGTGCGTAGGGCGTGACCGATACGGGCGTGCTGCCGACGTTCGCCACGGTCTGGCGGATGCCGAACATGTAGTTCTGGTCGACCGACAGCTCGATACGGAAGATCTGACCGGTCGGGCTGGTGCTGGTGAGCATGACCGGGGTGGTGGGTGTCAGCTTGGTACCGCTGGCCTGCCAGATGGTATCCGGGCCGGGGGCCTGGACGCCGGCGCCCTGCCAGCCGAACTGCGCGAAATATGCGCCCGCAGCGCCGCCCGGCGAGAGCAGGCGGATCGGCGGCGAGTTCTTGTCGACAGTTTCGTCGTATTTCGTGAGCACGAGATCGTCGAGGCGCGCGCCCTTCAGGTTGATCGAGCCGCGCAGCGCGGGAGTTTCGATCTGCACGCGCGGGCTTTCGGCTAGCACGATCTGACGGTCGCGCAGCGCCTTGGGCGAATTGGCCGTGGGATCGGCGCCGGGCTGAGGCAGGACCTTGGTCTCGCCGCCCTGGATCTGAGTCGGGGCCGGGTTTTGCTGCGGGAAGATCCAGTGCTGGATCGTTGGCCATCCGAACAGGATCACCGCCGCCAGCAATGCAAAGATCACGAAATTCTTGTGGTCGTCTTTCACCGATCAGTCCCCGGAAAACCCGTCATGGCACGGGGTCATAGCCGTGCCCGCCCCATGGATGGCAGCGGCCGATGCGCCGAAGCGCAAGCCAGCTGCCCTTGGCAGCGCCATAGCGGCGAACCGCCTCGATTGCATAGGCCGAACAACTGGGCGCGTAGCGGCAGCTGGGCGGCAAAATGGCGGAAGGCCCGACCTGCCAGGCGCGGGCGAGAAGAATAAGAAGGCGGGCGATCACGCCTGTCCTGCCGGTGTCGCTCACCGCTTCACCTTGGCGAGCGCCTTGGCAAGTTCAGCCTTGAGCGCGTCGTAATCGCGCTCGATGCCGCTGTTGCGGCCGATCAGGACATGATCGGCACCAGCAATCCCAGCGGTCGGCAGCACTTCGCGCACCAGCGCGCGAAAGCGGCGCTTCATGCGGTTGCGGATCACCGCGTTGCCGACTTTCTTGGATACGGTAATGCCGACCCGGATGGCCGGATCGGCATCGTTCCGTTCGCGCACGAGCAGGACAAAGCCGGGCATGGGCGCCCGTTTGCCCGCATTCGCGGCGAGATAGTCCTTGCGCTGCGTTAGCCGAGAAACGGCTACGGCAGTTACGCCGACAGCTTCTTGCGGCCGCGCGCGCGGCGGGCGCGGATCACGTTGCGGCCGCCGACGGTTGCCATGCGGCTGCGGAAGCCGTGCCGGCGCGCACGCACCAGGTTGCTCGGCTGAAAAGTCCGCTTCATCGCTCATCCTCGAGTATCTAGAACGTAAAAGGGCCACCACTGGGGCGGCCGCGTGTCGGGAGCCCATACGGGCGGCAGGCGCTCGAGTCAACGCCCGTCCTGCATGGTGGAGGAGCCTCGCCGGCGTCGTTCTCGCCGTCACGCGCTGGCTGCGGGCGAGCATCCGGGACATGAAAGCGGATGTGGGGGCGTGTCCCTGCTTTGCAATACGCACGTGGGACTGAGGGTCTGGACGTTGCCATTTCACATTGAAGAAAAGCCGCTAAGCTCCCCTGTGTTCTTGGGGGAGGCGGGCTTGGTCGCGAGCGTTTCGACGGTGGCGTATCTGGGGTTGGAAGCTCGGGCGGTGGAGGTGCAATGCAACCTTGTCGCCGGGTTGCCCAAGTTCGTGGTGGTGGGCCTGCCCGACAAGGCCGTCGCGGAGAGCCGGGAGCGGGTGCGCGCGGCGATGGCGGCAATCGGGCTGGCGCTGCCACCCAAGCACATCGTGCTGAACCTGTCGCCGGCCGACCTGCCCAAGGAAGGATCGCATTTCGACTTGCCGATTGCGCTGGCGTTACTGGGCGCGATGGGGGTGGTCGATGCCGAGACGCTGGCCGGCTATGTCGTGGTGGGCGAGCTGGCGCTGGATGGGCGCATCGCGCCGAGCGCGGGCGTTTTGCTGGCGGCGCTGCATGCGTCGGAGATCGGCAAGGGGCTGGTGTGCCCTGCCGCGCAGGGGCCGGAGGCGGCCTGGGCCGGGCAGATCGAGGTGATCGCGGCGCCTGACCTGATCGGGCTGCTCAATCACTTCAAGGGCCAGCAGCTGCTGGCGATGCCAGTGGCGGGCGAGGCGGAGCCGCCAGGGCGCGGGCCGGACCTGCGGCAGGTAAAGGGACAGGAGACCGCCAAGCGCGCGCTGGAGATCGCTGCGGCTGGTGGGCACAACATGTTGATGTGCGGTCCGCCAGGGGCGGGGAAGTCGCTGCTCGCCTCCTGCCTGCCGGGCATATTGCCGCCGCTCGACGCTGCCGAGGCGCTGGAGGTGTCGATGGTCGCCTCGGTAGCGGGGACGCTTCAGGGGGGGGCGGCTGACGCGAACGCGGCCGTTCCGCTCGCCCCATCATTCCGCCTCCATGGCGGCGCTGACCGGCGGGGGGCTGAAGGTGAAGCCCGGCGAAGTGAGTCTGGCACATTTGGGCGTGCTGTTCCTGGACGAGTTGCCCGAGTTCCAGCGCGCCGTGCTCGACTCGCTGCGGCAGCCGCTGGAGAGCGGCGTGGTTAGTGTGGCGCGGGCCAACGCACATGTTACGTTTCCTGCGCGCGTACAGCTGATGGCGGCGATGAATCCGTGCCGGTGCGGGCATCTTGGCGACCCGGCGCTGGCGTGTGCGCGGGCGCCCAAATGCGCGGCGGATTATCAGGCCAAGGTGTCCGGGCCGCTGCTCGACCGCATCGACCTGCATGTCGAGGTGCAGCCGGTCACCGCCGCCGACCTGGTGCTGCCGCCTCCCGCCGAAGGATCAGCCGAAGTAGCGGCGCGCGTGGCCGCGGCGCGGGCGGTGCAAAGCGCGCGCTATGCCGGAACTCCGGCGCGGACCAATGCCGAAGCGGATGGCGACGCGCTGATGGCAGTGGCGGCGCCTGACGAAGCCGGCCGCACGCTGCTGGCGCAGGCCGCCGAGGCGATGCGGCTGTCGGCGCGCGGCTATACGCGCGTGCTGCGCACCAGCCGTACCATCGCGGACCTGGCTGGGGCGGAGCAGGTCACGCGCATCCATGTCGCCGAGGCCCTCAGCTATCGCAGGCGGGCGCCGACCAACTGACGGACATGCGAGAGCCGGCTTGCAGCCGGCGCCCGCTTCGTCTAGCCACACCCGCTCGCTGCCCCTGTGGCGAAATTGGTAGACGCGACCGACTCAAAATCGGTTGCCGCAAGGCATGCTGGTTCGAGTCCGGCCAGGGGCACCAACAATCTCGTGGAAAACGGCTGATTTCTGCCGATTTTTTCGGATCGCTGACTAACCCTAGAAGTTCCATCTTTTGTCGGCCAGCCGAGATCTGAATGTTCGAGGTTGGGTGGTTTGCGGCTTGGCAGCTTTCGGGAGGGCGAGTGGCGAAAGCTGCCTTTCCTGGAAACGATGCTATGTTGAGAGTCTCATAGCGGTTCTCACGTCCGTCATGTCGATGACAAATGCGTCCAGGTTGCGGACAAACTTCGATGCCGCTAACCGTTGTATATGAGCAATACAGCTAGCGGGTTGAGATGGGGAGTTCGCGTCGGCATCGCCGCGTTGTTAGCTTGCGCCTCGATGGCAGCCGCCAAGGCGAGCACCGCGCTGCCGGATATGACCATGACCCTCCGCGAACAGCGCGTGGAAAGCGCGTCGGTCGCCGTGATCCGCGACGGACAGATCGTCTCGACTGAGGCCTGGGGCATGGCGGGGCCGAACCGCGCGGCGACCGTCTCCACGCCCTACAATCTCGCTTCGCTGACGAAGCCGCTGACGGCGGAGGTCATTCTGCGACTGGCGGCGGCCGGCAAGCTGTCCCTTGATGAACCGATGGATCCCTACTGGAGCGACCCCGACCTATCGCGCGATCCCCGGCGGATGAAGCTGACAGTTCGCATGGCGCTAAGCCATCGCACTGGGTTGCCGAACTGGCGCGATGCGAAGGGGCTGGTGTTCGATCATGATCCCGGCACGAACACCGGCTATTCGGGCGAGGGGTATCAATATGCGGCGCGTTACGCCGAGCACCGCACCGGGCAATCGTTCGAGACGCTCGCTGGGCGCTGGCTGTTCGCACCCGCCCACATGCGCGCCTCGGGCTATGTGTCGGCGCAAGGCGAGACGGTGCCGATCGCCGTGCCACACGACGACGCAGGCAAGCCGCTGCCGGTCGAGCGGGTGACGCAATACAACGCAGCCGATCTGGCGCACGCGACAGCGCGAGATTATGCGCGCTTCCTCATTGATGCCCGCAACGACCGGGGCCTGGTGGCGTCTTTAGCGGCGGAGCGCAGCAAATCGCAGGCCGACCTGACGCCCGATATATGTGCCGGATCGAAAGCGGCGACCTGTCCGCCCTGGACTGGCTTCGGACTGGGCTGGCAACTCCTCGGCTTTCCCGAAGGCACAACGATGCTCCACACCGGCAAGGATGCAGGGGCTTTCACCTTCGCCGCGATTGATCGCGCGAGCGGCGACGGCATCGTCATCCTGACCAACAGCGACAACGGGTGGCGGGTCATCCTGCCCATCCTCGAACGGACGGGGAGCGATCCGAAGCTGATCGCCTTCCTCCGCGGCCAGATGAACTGACAGGACTATGAGCATGATGACCGCCATCGCAGTTGCCGCAGCTTTGCTCGCGACGTCCGTGCCGCCCCCGGCCGATCCGTTGACGACGGAGATCGGCGCGCTCGATGCGAAGGTGTTCGACGCCTACAACCGCTGCGACCTGCCGACCTTCTCCGGCTATTTTGATCCGAAGGTCGCCTTCTACCACGACACCGGCGGTGCGACGTTCGAGCGTGAGGCGATGGTCGACGGCGTTCGCAAATACATTTGCGGGAAGGTGAAGCGCGAACTGATCCCGGCAACGTTCCGAGTTTATCCGATCAAAGACTATGGTGCCATTGAGGAAGGCGAACACCGCTTCTGCGAACTGGCGACGGGGCGATGCGAAGGGATCGCCAAATTCGTGATGGTCTGGGCGAAGCAGGATGGCGCCTGGCGGATCACCAGCGTCCTCAGTTACGGGCATCGCGCCGAGACGTCTGCGGAGCAGCGAAGCGCCACTGACAGATAGCTCGTGGGCTGCTTCCCGATTGAGAACCCACAGCGGGACAGTCGCCCCAAGCGATCGTGCCGAGAACCGTCTGGAGCAACCCCCTTTCCCAAAACTGTTCCCGATTGCTCTCCCCGAAATGGCCAGACGGAGACGGAGAAACGGGAAAGATCGCGCTTAACGTAGGACCGTTATCCGGCGCCAAGATCGCCAGCTTAGATGTCCGCTACTGGGCGGAAGCGGACGTGCGGAGGCAGGGGAGGGGTTAGACATTATAGGCTGAGCGCCGCAGGAACCCGTGGGGGGCTTTCGAGCAGGTTAGACACCGCAAACCCGCAGAAAAGGTGGATTTGTACTTCCCGGCCAGGGGCACCATTTCCGGTTGAGTCGGCCATCAGATGGCGCCGACCGCGGTTGGTTCGTTTTCTGAAGCTTTGCTCCTGGCCGGTGCGCGGCGGGCGCGCATGCGGCGCTGCCAGTGCAGGATGCCGGTGACGAACAGCAGCGCGGGTACCAAGCCAAGTATCACGGCAAGGATGCGGGTGGCCATGCCGCCGACCGATCCGTCGTGAAGCACGCGTACCCATTTGGACACGGTCATCGCGCCGTTGCCGCGCCGGGCGTCCTGCATTGCCAGGACTTGGCCGGTATATTGGTCAACAAAGACGAAGCTGCTGGGGAAGCGGGGGTGCGGATCGCCTGGCACCTGGATGCGCAACCTGAACGGGTCGGTTCCGGCGGCCGGCACGTCGATAAAGGCGAGGCGCCCTTCGGGAAGCGCGCGGTGCGCTGCGTCCACGGCTTGGCGGATGGTGATCCGGGTTTGCCCAGTTGCGCGCGAGGTCGGGCTCGGTAGCGGTTCGGGTGTTGCGACCGTCCAAGTGAGAAGCTGTGTCTTGACCTCTGGCAGGGCCAGCAACACGCCGGTCCCCGCCAGCACGAACAGCAGTGCGGCACTCCACAGCCCCGATAGCTTGTGAATGTCCCGCAAGCGGCGCAGCGGGACGGCGCCCCGCTTGAAGGCCAGTGCCTTGCGCCAGCTGCCGCGCGGCCACCATGCCGCCACGCCGCTGATCAGCAGAACCAGTACTGCGACGCCGCTCCAGCCGACGACCTGAAGGCCCAGGTCTCCGGCGAGCAGGTGCATGTGCAGGTCGTACAGCCACGTCATCAGATAGCCGCCCCAGGGCTCCGCGCGTAACACCTGCGTACCGTCCGCTGAGAACCACACCATTTCGCGTGCGGCGTGGTGCCCCTGGTGCGGCGACGGATAGTAGCGCGCGGGAATCGAGCCCTGAGAACCGTGCACGTCGAACGACCACTTGCCGGTGGGGTCGTGCCATCGCGCACGGCCGGTCGCCAGCGCGCGGTCCCACATATCGGGATCCGCTGAAGCGAGGGGCGGCGACGGGGTGGCCGGGTGCACCTGCGGGTGCAGCGCCCTGTCGATCTCGACATAGAAGACCAACGCCGAGCCGGACAGGCTGATCACGGCGAACAGCCCCCCCAAGCCGAGGCCGAGCCAGAGGTGCAGCCGCCGCATCCAGGTTCGAACCGGCGAACCCGCGTCGTCGCGCCGCCGGGCCGGCGGGCATTCCTGGAGGGATGCCAGTGATCGGGTCCCGAGCTTTGCTGTGTCGCCCATCAGAGACGCGTCGACAATGCGATCTCGAATGATCGCGGTGCGCCGATATAGACGTTGGTCGAAGGGTACCCTGAATACTCGCCGTAAAACGCATTGGTAAGATTGCGCCCGCGCACGGTGATCGTCGCCTGCTGGGCGATGCGCCATGCGACGCTGGCGTCCAGCACGGTGTGGCCGGCGACCTGAATGGTGTTCGCAGTGTCGGTGTAGAAGTCGCTGGCGTGGCGGAGAAAACCGCCCAGCGTCACGCGGCCGCCGATTGTGTAAAGCGCCGACGCGTTGAGCGTTGTCGAGGGCACGTTGATCGGCCGGTTGCCGGCACGGTCGACACGAACGCCGCCGATGGTCTCGCCCAGCTCGTCATAATTGGCATCGGTATAGGAGATCCCGCCCGACAGCCTGAGTGCCTTCACCGGCACGACCACCGCCGAAAGCTCGACCCCCTGCGACGACTGGCGACCGCCTTGTACCGCGAGCGCGGGATTGGCGGGATCGCGGGTGAGGATGTCGCGCTGTTCAATCCGATAGGCGGCGCCGGTAAGGCTCAGCCGGCCGCTGCCGTCGCTCGCCTTGAAGCCAGCCTCATAGGCGCGTCCTGAGGTAAGCTTGAAGCGGGTATTGGCGATCGAGGCGAGCAGGATCGAAGACACGGGCGAGACCGCAGTGGTGTATTGCGCATAGAGCGCGAGGCCTGGCGTCAGGTCATAGGTGGTGCCGAGCCGCCACGAGATCGGATCATAGCTGGGCCGATTACGATCCACTGCGCCGCTGGCGTTGCTGCGCGTCGCACGATCGAGTTCGATATGGTCCCAGCGAACGCCACCGACCAGCAGCCAGTTCTCGGTAACGTTCAGCGCATCCTCGGCGAAGACCGACAGCTGGTTCAGCCGCGAATTGAACGTCACGTCCAGGCTGTTGAAGATCCGCGGGCCGCTCGGCAGTGCAAACGGCCGGGGAGCGAAGGCGTCGGCCGGCGCCAGTATGTCGGTGCCGGTTTGCTGGCGCAGCGTTTCGAAGTCGGTGTGGTTGTATTCGGCGCCCAGGCTGAAGCGGTTGCGCAGGCCGGCGATCCGGCTGTCGTTGCCGAGCACGGCGCGGGCGTTCCAGAACTGGTGATCGTGGCGAAAGTCCTGGAAGATCTGGCGAAAGCTGCCGCTGGGGAAAGCAGCGTTCGGCGCCACGAAGCTTTGCGAGTCGGTCAGCACGAAGGCGCGGTCGGCCGTGTAGCCGGTCAGGTCGAGTGCCGCGGTCCAGCCGCTGCCGATCCGCCAGTCCAGCCGCGCCCGCAGCGTCGTTTCGTCGGCGCTGGAGAAGCCACCCTGTGGGTTGTAGTTCCGCCGGCGAAGCGCCTTGTCGGCGACCAAACCGGTGGCGCTCGTCACCGCATTGCTGGCGTCGCGGGCATATTGCTGCGGGATCAGAGGAAGCCCCTGATAGGTGGCGTCGTAGCGATCTTCGAAATGGTCCAGCGCGACGAGCAGCGAGAGGTCGTCGCTGGGGCGGAAGAGGAGGCTGGCGGTCAGGCCGGCGGAGAAGGTGTCATTGTTCTCCACATCATACAGGCTGTCCGAACGCTGGTAGCTTGCGTCGGCGCGGACCGCGACGGTGGAGGAGACCGGCAGGTTTACGCCGGCTGCCGCGAAGACGGTGTCGAAGCTTCCTGCGGACAGGAAGCCGTCCATGTGCCGCTCGCCCAGGACGGGCTTGCGAGTCACCTTGTTGATTACGCCGGCGAGCGCGCCTTCTCCGTACAGCACCGAGGCAGGGCCCTTGAGCACCTCGACGCGGTCATAGTGCCAGTTGTTGGTGTCGCGCTGGACCACGGTCGATGCCGATACGCGCACGCCGTCCTGCAAAATCGACACGGTGTTGCCGGCAAAGCCCCGCAGCGACACGACCGCCGGGTTGCCCGGCACGTTGCCCGCGACCGCACCGACCACGTCGTTGAAGGTTTCGCGCGCGGTGCGCAGGCCGCGAAGTTGCAGCTCGGCCTGAGTCAGTGTCTCGACGCTGGCGGGCGTTTCGCGCGCGGTGAGGCCTAGGCGGCTGCCCGCCTCCGTCGTGGTGTCGAGCTGAAGCGGGTCGCGCTGGCCGGTGACGACGATGGTGGCCGGCCTGTCCTCGGCGGATTGCGCCCAACATGGCGTGGCGATGGCGGACGCAAGCAGCGCGGCCGCATAGGTCTTGAACATACATTCCCTTTCACGCCGCTGCGCGCTCCGCAGTGCGGCGTTCCTGATCCTTGAAGCGGCCAAGCCCTGGCCGGCACGCGAGCGCGCGACCGCCAGGCAGGGCCAAGGCTGCGCCCGCAGGCGCAGGGTCAGGCGGGGAGGGGTGGCCCGCGTAGCGGCGGACGCAGGCGCGGCGCGGTGTGACGCGGCAGATGCGCCCGGAAGAACAGGGCTGCCGCGATGATGAAGAATATCGCCGCCAGCAGCTGGATGGGGTCGGCGTTGGGCATGAGCGGCACCGCCAGTTCAGCGAACGCGCAGCCGCTTTGTGCCTGTGCGTCGCCCTGTTCGGCGTGCTTTGCTGGCGCGTGCGGAGCCGGCTCGCCATGACCGGCATGCGCTTCGGAATGGTGATCGCCTGATATGGTGTGCGGGTCCGAGGCGGGTGCGAGTGGCATCGTGCCATAGCCCGAGCAGGGCACCAGCCGCAGACCCTGTGCGCCCACCATCGGCATGAATCCGGCGGGCACCGCGATCCGCAACAGCAAGGCCGCCAGCAGCACCAGCGCGGCCAGCCACCTGTGGCTGCGGAAGATGGATCGGAACGATCGCACAGGTTGATCTCTAGGCCAGCGTCAACCGCTTGTCACCGACGGCAAGGATTGCGCGTGAAGATCGAAGCAGGCGCCCGATGGTTCCGCACCTTCATGCGACGCGCGAGATAATGATGCGCGTGCTCCCGGGCACAAGCCGAACCCTGCTAAGCCTCGGCGCGACTGTTCAGCGCTTTTGCGGCGAGGCGCGCGGTATTCAGGTTGGAAACGAACCGCATCAACATAGTTGAAGGACAGCCCCCCTTTGGTGGTACATCGGGAGCAATCGAACGGGGACCTTCCATGGAATCGGAAAAGGACAGTTACTTCTACGACCGGGCCGAGGCCGAGCTGAAGCTGGCGCAGAGCGCGGCGCATCCTGCCGCCGTGCGCGCGCATTATCTGCTCGCCGGCCATTACCTCGATCGCTTCTACAGTCCCGAAGATGAGAGCCAGGGAACGCCGGGCGCGCCGAAAGCTTCTTCCAACGACTGAAGGAGCCTTCATGACCGACTTTCCCAAGCCACCTTTCCCTGACCAGCGGCAGCCGATCCCCGGCACCACCGCGGCGATGGATCCGAAGCCGGATCATGGCGAGGACAGCTATCGCGGCTCGGGTCGGTTGGCAGGCAAGAAGGCGGTCATCACGGGCGGTGACAGCGGGATCGGCCGCGCGGTGGCGATCGCCTATGCGCGCGAGGGCGCCGATGTGCTGATCTCGTACCTGAACGAGGACGAGGACGCGCAGGACACTGCGCGCTGGATCGAGGAAGCGGGCCGCAAGGCGGTCCTGGTGCCGGGCGACATTCAGGACGCTGCGCATTGCCGCGCCATCATCGCTAAGGCGTTCGAGGAATTCGGGCGTGTGGACATCCTCGTCAACAACGCCGCCCATCAGCAGACGTTCGACGACGTTTCCGAGATTTCGGACGAGGAATGGGAAACCACCTTCCGCACCAACATCCATGCGATGTTCTACCTGACCAAGGCCGCCACCCCGCACATGGGCGAGGGCTCCGCGATCATCAACACGACGTCGGTCAACGCGGATACGCCGAGTCCACAGCTGCTCGCCTGTGCGACGACTAAGGGCGCGATCCAGAACTTCACGGGCGGGCTGGCCCAGCTGCTCGCCGAAAAGGGCATTCGCGTGAACTGCGTGGCGCCCGGCCCGATCTGGACCCCGCTGATCCCGTCCACCATGCCGCCGGAAAAGGTGAAGAACTTTGGCGAGCAGGTGCCGATGAAGCGCCCGGGCCAGCCGCGCGAACTCGCGCCCGTCTACGTGATGCTGGCCAGCGACGAGGCCAGCTATGTCTCGGGTGCTACCGTTGCGGTGACCGGCGGCAAGCCGATCCTCTGACCCTTATTGCAGTGCCGGGCGGGCGCTGAGCAGGCGTGCCGTTTCGATCGGCGCGGCGAAGGAGGTGCCCGTGGCGGTCACCGCGCGTCCGTCCGCGGCGCTGGTCGGAACGTTCACGCCAAAGTGCCAGACATAGTTGTAGCCGACCGGGCTAGGCTCGGGACGGTTGGTGCCGCTCCATGGCGATCCGTCGCCATCGATGGCGCCGACCAGTACCGCGCTGGGATAGGCCGCGCGCGCCATGGCAAGGTTCGCCGGGCGTTCGAGGCCCTGGTTGCCGGCCGCAAGGATTACGGGAATGCCCTTGCCGCCAGCATAGCGCACCGCCGCGGTGATCGAGGGATCGTTGCCGAGCGCCAGCGAGATGTTGATGGCGTCGACCCCAAGGTCCGCCGCATGGCGTATCGCCCGCGCCACCGGTTCACCTGATGGCTGGCAGGGGGGATTGGCACCGGCGGGGCAGCCGGCGGGATCATCGATGCGCAGGGACACGATCTCGACGTGGCGCGCTGCGGCCCGCGCGAGGATCGTCGCGACCATGGTGCCGTGATCGTAGCGCGGTTGGAATGCCTCCCGTGCAGGAACGGACGCCATGTCATACTCGGCAACCACCAGCGGGGCGAGTTCGGTGGTCTTGGCGACGCCGCTATCGATGATCGCCACGCGCGGACGGGGCGCCTGTTCGGATGCCGGAGCGGTGATTCCGGAAAACGCCACAACTGCGGCACACAAAAGCTTCAACAATCCAGCCCCCCGGCCAAACCAATGAAGCCAGAGTATGCCAACGCGCGGAAGCTGCGCAATCAGGATATATGCGGAAGATGGACGTCCGGAGCGCTGGGGAGAGCTGCACGGATGATAGTGGTGCCGGATGCAGGAATCGAACCCGCGACCTTCGGTTTACAAAACCGCTGCTCTACCAGCTGAGCTAATCCGGCAATGGCTGCTCCATGGCTCAGAGAACGCCGAAGGTCCAGCCCTCCGTTCGCGCCAGTTCAGGAGTAAGCCGTGATGGTGTCCACAGGTCAGGGTCATTGACTGCGTGGCGCAGCCAGGCCGCTGACAGGATGGCGTCGGTCGCGTGGTCGTCATAGCGGGGAAGCGGCTGGTGCGGCATGGAGCCGAACCTGTCGAGCAGGCTGTCTAGCGACTGCGCATCGCGGATCTTGGATGTTCCCTTGCGCATGCCGGCGAGCCGGGAGGGAAGGGCAGTGTATATCTCCACCAGAAGCGGCCCCTCGTCCGGCACCGGGTCGAACGGCCATAAGCCCAGCTTGCCACGCAGCCTATGGAGAACCCGCATCCCCGTCAGGCTCGATTTGCCCACTTGGCTCGCCCCAACCAGGTTGAAGCAGCTATAGGGGGAGAGCCGCAGCAGTTCCTGCCCATGCTCGCACATACGGAAACGACCGCGGCCCGGCGGGAACAGGTCGCCGCAATCCCCGCGCTGGCGAAAGTGCCGGCGGGCATCCGGGTGCGAGACGAAGCTGGTGGCTGACAGATGCGGGTCTGAAGTCGCGAGCGAGTCGACCAGATGCCAGAGCGAGGGCCCATCGGACGGTGAGAGCGCCCAGCCTGGGAAGTAAGCGCCTTCATCTTCAAAGGGGAAGGCGGGGGACAAATCGAGGCCGATCAGCGCGCGGACGCGTTGGTCTGCTAGTTCCTCCAGCCACGCAAGGATGTCCTGGCGAGACCAGGCGCGGTCGATCAACTCGGGCGCCGCAGTGCCCATGCGTGCATGGGCGACGGCCAGTCCCTTGGGGCGCTCGACTGCCTGACCCGACCAGTCGATGGCGATGAAATCGGTGAAGCTCGGGGGCTTTGCCCGATGGCGTGCGCTGCTCAGACCGGCTCGCCTTCACTCCGGCGCTGCCCGCGCATCTCGTCCCACCACGCCATGCGTTCGCTGATCCGCTTTTCCAGCCCCCGATCGGTCGGCTTGTAGAACGCCTGCGGCGTCATTTCCTCGGGCCAGTAATTATCGCCCGAGAAGCCGCCCTCGGCATCATGATCGTACTGATAACCCTTCCCGTAGCCGATCTGCTTCATGAGCTTCGTAGGGGCGTTCAGGATGTTCTGCGGCGGCATCAGCGAGCCGGTTTCGCGCGCGCTGCGCCATGCTGCCTTGTGCGCCATATAAGCGGCGTTCGATTTGGGCGCGGTCGCGAGGTACAGGCACGCCTGCACGATGGCGAGTTCCCCTTCGGGACTGCCGAGAAAATCGTAGGTGTCCTTGGCCGCGATGCACTGCACCAGCGCCTGCGGGTCGGCGAGGCCGATGTCCTCGACCGCGGCACGCGTGAGACGGCGCAGCACGTATAGCGGTTCCTCGCCGGCGGTGAGCATGCGCGCGAGGTAATAGAGCGCGGCCTGCGGGTCGGAGCCGCGGATCGACTTATGCAGCGCGGAGATGAGGTTGTAATGGCCTTCCCGGTCCTTGTCATAGACCGCGACGCGGCGCTGGAGAAACGCGCCCAAGGCAGCGGGATCGAGCGGCGCGGGGAAGTTCACCGAAAAGAGCGTCTCCGCCTGGTTCAGCAGGAAGCGCCCATCGCCGTCCGCGCTCGCCACCAAGGCGTCCCTCGCCTCTGATGTTAGGGGGAGGGGGCGCTCTTCGAGCGCTTCGCCGCGGTCGAGCAGCTTGCACAGCGCGCGGTGATCGAGACGATGGAGGATCAGGACCTGGGCGCGGCTCAGCAGTGCGGCGTTGAGTTCAAAGGACGGGTTTTCGGTGGTGGCGCCGACGAGGGTGACGGTGCCGTCCTCGACATAAGGCAGGAAGCCGTCCTGCTGGGCGCGGTTGAAGCGGTGGATCTCGTCCACGAACAGCAGCGTCTTGCGGCCGAGCCGGGCATGGTCGCGGGCTTCGGCGAAAACCTTCTTGAGATCGGCGACGCCGGAGAAGACTGCGGAAATGGCGACGAAGCGCAGGCCAACGGCATCGGCGAGCAGGCGGGCAATGGTTGTCTTGCCGGTGCCCGGTGGTCCCCACAGGATGATCGAACTGAGACGGCCGGCCGCGACCATGCGGCCGATCGCGCCCTCTGGGCCAGTCAGGTGTTCCTGGCCAACGACCTGGTCGAGCTGCTGCGGGCGCAGGCGATCCGCTAGCGGACCGGTTTGTTGAGTGTCCGATAGAGGCTGGAGAGGTTCTTGGTTGGCGAAGAGATCGGCCATTTGGAGCAGATAGGGGTTTTGGCGGAAGTTTACAAAAGTGCCGCGGATACCGACATGTGAGGCCAAGGAGCATGACCATGACCATCACGACCGCAACCGCCTCGGCACTGGTTCCGACTGATAATGCTAGTCGATATCTTCAGCAGCTGTGCAAGCACTGGTCGCACAATCTGCAGGTGGAGTTCACGTCGGAGAACGGCACGGTGATCTTCCCCAAGGACGTGCGCGGGGCGGACTATCCGGGTGACGCGGTGGTCACCTTCAACGCCGTGGAAGACGGGCTGGACCTACGCATCGACGCATCCTCGGTCGAGCAGCTGGAAGGGTTGAAGGGGGTGGTGCAAAGCCACCTGGACCGCTTCGCCTTTCGCCAGGGCGAATTGCAGTACGACTGGAAGTAAGCCCTACGCCTCTCGCACCTCGATCTCACGGTTGGGGCGCGCGGCGAGTTCGAGCCAGTCCAGTTCCTCCTGCAGGCGATCGAATACGTCCTCGGCGATCTCGTCGCGGTGGCGCATGGCGTTGAGGCACTTTCGCTGCGCGGCGACGACGTTGGCGAGGCCACGGTCGAACGCTGTCGCGCCCTGGGGATCGTCCGAATGGCTGACGTCGCGGGCGGCAGCGAGCTTGGTTCGCAGCATCTGGGCCACGTCGCTGGGCTCCCGATCGGCCGCTTCCACGCCTGCCGCCAGCAAGGTGCGACGTGCCTTCCCCAGATCGTCCGCCAGCTCGCTGGCGGGTGCTTCGGCATCCAGCAGCCGCATCAGCGGGCGCAGTGTCAGCCCTTGCAAGACCAGGGTGCCGAGCACGACCGTGAAGGCCGCGAGCACGATGTAATCGCGTCCGGGAAAGTCCTGCGGCAGCGCGAAGGACGTGGCGAGCGTCAGCAGGCCGCGCATGCCGCACCAGGATACCAGCAGCGACAGCTTCCAGGGCGGGGGCTCGGCGAGCCAGGCGGGACGGAAACGCTGCCACAGCCAGCCGCTGAATGCGCGATAGCCCAGCACACAGAACAGGCGGACCAGGATGACCGCGGCAAGCACCACCAGCGCGAAGCCAATCGCCCGGGGCAGCTCGGCGGGCGACAGGGCGGCAAGGATCGCGCGCGCCTGCGTCCCCATGACGAGAAACGCGATGACGTTGAGCACGAACACCGCCGCTGCCCAGACGGCATAGGATTGCACCCGGTCGCGTGCGGTCTGACGCATCGGGGCGTGATGCGCGGTGAGCATGGCGAAGGCGACCACCGCGAGCACCGGGGACATGTGAAGACGCTCGGCGATGATCCACACGCCAAAGGTGGCGGTGAATTCGACGATCGTGGCAGAGTGAGTGCCGGAGAAGAGCGGGGTGAGCCGCTGATAGCCCCAGGAGAGCGCCAGGCCGAGCGCGATGCCGCCGGGCGCGGCGAGCGCCAGCGTCCAGACTTCGCGTTCTTCATGCCAGCCGGTGACCGCGGCGGTGGCGGCGCCGAACAACAGCAGCGCGCTGGCGTCGTTGAGCAGGCTTTCGCCCTGTAGCACCAGCGTGGAGCGCCGCGAGAAGCGTACCTGGTTCAGGATGGCGGTGGAGGCCGCTGCGTCGGGCGGGGCTACGATTGCGCCCAGCGCCAAGGCGGCAGCAAGCGGCAGGCCTATCCAGTACCAGCCGATCAGCGCCACCACCGCCGCGGTGGTGACCACCGCACCGACCGCGAGGGCGAGCAGCGGCATCCACAATCGCTTCAGCTCGCGCGGCGAGGTGTCAAAGGCAGCGTCGAGCAGTGCGGGCGCAATGAACACGGCTAGCGCCAGCTTGGGATCGATGCCGATGGTGGGGGCGATCGGCGTGAGTGCGACGGCCACTCCAAGCAGGCTGAGCAGCGTTGGATAGGGAACACCCATCCTGCTGGATCCGGCGAGCAGCACAGCCGCCGCAAACAGCAGCAGGACGAGGAATTCAAAGATTTCCATTCCGCGTCGGGTCCTGCGGTTGAAGGGGCGTGCGCATAGATAACCGCCCACCTCTGGTGCGGCTGTGGGAGGTGAACACCTTGCGAAGCCGAAGGTTCGCAGGATGCGCAATTATGAAGCTGGTGCTCTAGCCGGTTTCTGGTAGCGCTATCTTCAATCCTCGGCTGATATGCTAACCATCCATAAAGGAAATCAACAGCTTATAGGACGGATAGATTTCTTCGGCTATTGGTTGGAGGATGTGCACCGGATGAGGCGTATCATGAAGACGGAGCATTCAGATCTTGAAGGTGAACGGCTGGCGGCATTGCGCAGCTACCGCATTTTGGACACCGCGCCCGAGCCGTCTTTCGACCTGTTGGTAGAGCGCGCGAGGCATCTTTGCGAGGTGCCGATCGCGTTGCTGAGCCTGATCGATGCCGACCGGCAATGGTTCAAGGCGCGGATCGGCGTGGATACGTGCGAAACGCCGCTGGAAACATCGGTATGCGCGATCGCGATCCGCCAGGGGTATCTGTTCCAGATCGACGACCTGGCAAGGGATCCACGCACCGCGCGTATGTCGCTGGTGGTGGGCGAGCCGCACATCCGTTTCTACGCCGGCTACCCGCTGATCACGAGCGAGCGCGTTCCCCTGGGCAGCCTGTGCGCGATCGACACCAAGCCGCGACCCGGCGGGCTAAACGCCGACCAGCGCGAGGGGCTGATGGAGTTGGCCGACGAAGTGGTGCGCTTGATCGAGACCCGGCGAGAGTAGGCGCTTAGAGAGCGGGGCGCTTCACCCTCCGTCGCGTCAGCGCGGGGCGGTCGGATGCGGCGGCATGACGGAAGGGGGCTTTCCCAAACTGTATCGCCGCCGCCACGCCCCTTCCACCAGCTTCGCTGGGTTCCTCTTCTCCGCTGACCGGAGAGATCGTGGTTTGAGCGTTCCTGATTGCGGCACGAGGCCTGGGACGGCTTACTATCGCCAAGCCACCAAATGGCCCGGACAGTTGCTGCGCCCATGAATGCGGCTGAGGCGAGCGGTTGCGGATATGGGCTGATGTGCAGCGCAAGTTCAGTTTGAAGGCGCTAGAAGTCGGCGGTGCATTTTTCGACGAGAAAGAACGCGGTGCTGCGCGCGTCCGCTGCAATGGCTGCAACCGCACTGATCCTGCCGGCTGCTGGCCGTGCGCAGGAGGTTCCGCCTGCGTCCACGGCCCCGCCGGCAGAGTCGCAGGGCACGTTGCCAGGTGTCGTGCCCGAGCGTTTTACGCTGTCGCCACCAAGGCCTACCCCGGTTCCGACGCCAGAGCCCAGCGCGGCGCCGACGCCGGCGCCGACGTCCAGCCCTGTTCCGCGCGCGAGCGCTACGCCGGCAGCGGCCGAGCGGCGGACGCCTGAGCGGAGTGCGCCGGCCGAGCCGCTCCCGCAGCCAACCGCAGAGCCTCTTGTGCCGGTCGTGCCGCCTGTGCCCGTAGATGCCCTGCCGCAGCCTGTCGCCACGCCCTCTGCTGTGGTGACCCCTTCGCCCGAAACGTCCGCATCTCGCGGTGTGCCGGGCTGGTTGTGGGCGTTGGCGGGGGGCGGCGCTGTGGCGCTTGGGTTCGGGGCTTATAACCTGGTTCGGCGGCGTCGAGCCGGGGACGACGATGAAGCGCAGCATGCCGCTTCCGAGCCGGTACTGGCTCCGCGAACTGCATCCGATCAGACTGGATTGGCTACCGCACCCGCCGCGCCTGCACCCGCGGCGCCTGCACCTGCACTTGCACCTGCCGCAGTACCGTCACGCACGCGTGCGGCCCCGGTGCAGGCACCCCAGCCAAGTGGTGAGCCGTTCGAGATATCGCTGCGCCCGCAGCGGCTGAGCGTTGGCGCGGATGAGGTGGTGATCGAGCTTGAATTGCTGCTTGGCAATCGCCAGCGCGAGGCGGCCGAGAATGTGCGGGTGCACTTGACCATGCTCAGTGCCAATCCCGATCAGGACCGGCACGCAGCGGCCTTCCACGCCGCCACCTTGCTGGGCGATGGCGCGGTGCCGCCCTTTGACCTTCCCTCTGGAGCTGGCGGACGCATCCCGGTGCGTCTGGCGCTTCCGCGCGAGGCGCTGCACATCGTTCAACTTGCCGGCAGGCCGATGTTCGTGCCGATGGTGCTTGTCGACCTGCGGTGGCGCGCGGGTATTTCGATCCGGCGCTTCGGCGCGGACTTCCTGGCCGGCACGCCGGGGCAGGGGGACAAGCTCGGCCCGATCTGGCTGGATCGACCGGTGGCAGGCCCGCTGGCTGCGTCGCGGTACCTTTCGCGGTCAGCAGTCGCAGCCTGACGCCGAGCGGTTCGTCATCTGCACGGATGTCTAGATTTAACGCGTGTTGTTGAAGGGCGCGCGCGGCGTTCGGTACGTCGTCGCCATGCTCGCGAAGAAGATCCAGGACCTGCTCGAATCCCGTAAACCGCAGTCGCTGTGCGACGCCTGTATTGCAGGAGAGGTAGGGGCGCCACACAGCCGCGTGACCGTGCTCACCGAAGCGTTCGGCCTTACCAACGATTTCACGCGTGTACCTGCATCCTGCCCAAGTTGCGGTACACAGAACTGGACGATCAAAGCCGCGGGCACGGAATAGCAAAGGGCGGAATAGAAAAAGGGCGGCCCCTTTCGGAGCCGCCCTTTCCTGTAGCTGCAAAGCGCAGCTGACGCTTACTTGACCTCGACGGTCGCGCCAGCTTCTTCCAGCTGCTTCTTGATCTTCTCGGCTTCGTCCTTCGACACGCCTTCCTTGACCGGCTTCGGAGCGCCTTCGACGAGCGCCTTGGCTTCGGTCAGGCCGAGCGAGGTGATCGCGCGGACTTCCTTGATGACGTTGATCTTCTTGCCACCGTCGCCGGTGAGGATCACGTCGAACTCGGTCTGCTCTTCAGCAGCCGGAGCAGCGGCGCCGCCGCCAGCAGCCGGAGCAGCTGCAACTGCAGCAGCAGCCGAAACGCCCCACTTCTCTTCGAGCAGCTTCGACAGCTCAGCTGCTTCGAGAACGGTCAGCTCGGACAGCTGGTCGACGATTGCGTTAAGGTCAGCCATGATAAACTCCAATCAAATCAGATAGGTTATTAGGGTAATGGTCTCGAAGGAGCCGCTCAGGCGGCTTCCTTCTCCGCATATGCCGAAAGGACGCGCGCAATCTGCGCGGCCGGCGCCTGGGTGATGGTTGCGATCTTGGTCGCGGGCGCAACGATGAGCCCCACGATCTTGGCACGCAGTTCATCCAGCGACGGCATCGTCGCGAGCGCTTTCACGCCCTCCACATCGAGCAGCGTCGCGCCCATTGCTCCGCCGACGATTTCGAGCTTGTCGTTCGTCTTGGCGAATTCCGCGATGACCTTGGCCGCAGCCACGGGATCGGCGGAAGAGGCGAGCGCCGTCGGACCCGTAAGCAGGTCCGAGATCACCGAGTAATCGGTGCCCTCTGCGGCAATCTTGGCAAGCTTGTTCTTCGAGACCCTGTAGCTCGCACCGGCGTCGCGCATCTTGTTGCGGAGGTCCGTCGACTGCTTGACGGTCATCCCGAGGTTGCGGGTGACAACCACCACGCCAACTTCGTTAAAGGTGCGATTCAGCTCGGCAACGGCGTCAGCCTTCTGGGAACGATCCATGCCGGTCTCCTCGTTATGAAGCCCCGAGGGGCTCCGGTTACACAAGTCCGAGGGGCACGATCGTCAGCCGGAGATTGGACCCTGGCATGACCCGGACGCTCCGCTGAACAGAGCGCCATGAAATCTGTCCCCGTCTTGGCGAGAGATTAAGACCGGCATATTCCGGTCACTCGCTGTCTCGGACGGAACGCCAGGTGCATGCACCCGACGAAGTGGCGCACATAGCGGGGGCAGCCGCCAAGTCAACCGATTCTTCCTGCGGCCTCCATGGGTTAACGTGCCGCGGGGCTGTGCCTGGCCGGCACAGCCGGAATCCGGGGGTGGGCAGCGGCGGCGATCGAGGCGATATCAGCGCGCATGACAATGCTGACACCCTTCCTGCCCGCCACCCGCCGCGCAGTTCGGCTGCTCTTCCTGCTCGGCTTGCTCCTTCCGCTGTTCCTGGCGCCCCCCGCTCGCGCTGCGCAGGGGCCTGTCGTCACGGAAATACTCTCTACGGACACCGACCTGGAAGAAGGCGAGTATCTGTGGGAGCCGACACGGTCGGTCAGCGGAAGGCTGGAGATCGTCGCCGATGTCGCGCGCGACCGGCTCTATGTCTATCGCGGCGGCGTTGAGATCGGGCGGACGATCCTGATCTACGGGAATGACGACAAGCCGACGCCGCTCGGGTCGTTCAAGATCCTGCAGAAGAAGCGGGATCACATCTCCAACATCTATGGCGCGCCGATGCCCTTCATGATGCGGCTGACCTGGACGGGCATCGCCTTGCACGGGAGCGGGGACACGGTGGACAATCGCTACGCCACGCATGGCTGCATCGGGTTGCCCGATGAGTTCGCGGCCTTGCTGTTCCGCGCGGCCAAGCTGGGCGATCGGGTGACGGTAACCCGCAACTGGCTGCCGCAATTCTATAGCTGAGGGCCGAAGCCGTCCGACAAAAGAAAAGGGCCGGGATTGCTCCCGGCCCTTTCTTGTTTGGATGCTCTGACGCGATCAGGCAGCGGCGACTTCCGCCGTGTCCACCTTCACGCCCGGGCCCATCGACGAGGAGAGTGCAACCTTCTTGAGGTACTTACCCTTCGCGCCGGTCGGCTTGGCCTTGACCACTGCGTCGACCAGCGCGTCGAAGTTCGCGCGCAGATCCTCGGCCGGGAACGATGCCTTGCCAATGCCGGAGTGGATGATGCCGGCCTTTTCGACGCGGTACTCGACCTGACCGCCCTTGGCGGCTTCAACGGCGGCAGCGACGTTCATGGTCACGGTGCCAAGCTTCGGGTTCGGCATCAGGCCCTTGGGACCCAGCACCTTACCGAGACGGCCGACCAGGCCCATCATGTCCGGGGTGGCGATGCAGCGATCGAAGTCGATCTTGCCGCCCTGGATGGCTTCCATCAGGTCCTCGGCGCCGACGACGTCCGCGCCAGCTGCGGTGGCTTCCTCAGCCTTCGCGCCACGGGCGAACACGCCGACGCGGACGGTCTTGCCGGTGCCCTTGGGCAGGGTCACCACGCCGCGGACCATCTGGTCTGCGTGACGCGGATCAACGCCCAGGTTCAGCGCGACTTCGACGGTCTCGTCGAACTTGGAGGTCGCGTTGGACTTCACCAGCGCGATGGCTTCATCGACGCCGTGCAGCTTCTCGCTGTCGATCGCCCAGGTCTTCTGCTTCTTGGTCAGCTTAGCCATGTTCTCAGCCCTCCACCACTTCGAGGCCCATCGCGCGGGCGGAGCCTTCGATGATCTTGGTCGCTGCCTCGATGTCGTTGGCGTTCAGATCCTTCATCTTCGCGGTCGCGATCTCGGAGAGCTGCGAGCGCTTGATCTTTCCGGCGGAAACCTTGCCCGGCTCCTTGGAGCCCGACTTCAGGTTCGCGGCCTTCTTGATGAGGTAGGTCGCCGGGGGCGTCTTGGTCTCGAACGAGAAGGAACGGTCCGCATAGACGGTGATGACGGTAGGAAGGGGCGTGCCCTTTTCCTGGTCACCGGTCGAGGCGTTGAACGCCTTGCAGAATTCCATGATGTTCACGCCGCGCTGACCCAAAGCAGGGCCGATCGGAGGCGAGGGGTTTGCGGCGCCGGCCGGCACCTGCAGCTTGATATAGCCGGTAATCTTTTTAGCCATTGGTCACTCACTCTGTAGAGGACGAAGCCGAAGCCGCGTCCGTTCAAGTTTAGCGGTGCAAGCGACGGTCCAAAGACCGCCTCCCGCGGGTACGCCTGCTACTGGGGGCTTGCGCCCCGACTTTGCCCTCGCTCTCCCACCGAAGTTTAGGAAAGTTTAGGCCAAAGACCTGTTTTACTTCACGCGCTCGACGTCTTCGAAGCCGAGTTCGAGCGGCGTCGCGCGACCGAAGATCGAGATCGACACCTTCACGCGGTTACGATCGTAGTCGAGCTCCTCGACCACGCCTGAGAAGGTCGCGAAGTTGCCGCTGATGACCTTGACGGTGTCGCCGATGTCGTAATCCACCTTGAGCTTCGCCTTGGGCGCGGCGGCGGCAGCTTCATCCTTGGTGTTGAGGATGCGCGCGGCTTCGGCCTCGCTGATCGGCTGGGGCTTGCCCGAGGAACCCAGGAAACCCGTCACCTTCGGCGTGTTCTTCACCAGGTGATAGACGTCGTCGTTCATCTCGAGCTTGGCGAGCACATAGCCCGGGAAGAACTTCCGCTCGGACTGGATCTTCTTGCCGCGGCGGACTTCCGTCACGGTTTCGGTCGGCACTTCGACGGCATCAACGAGCCGGTCGAGGCCCAGACGCGTGGCGTCGGCCATGATCTGATCGCGGACCTTGCCTTCGAAACCCGAATAAGCGTGGATGATGTACCAGCGCGACATCTGTTGATCCTTACTGCGCGAGGCTAAGGAGGAAGCGGACGATCGCGTCGAACATCGCGTCGACGCCGAAGAAGAACAGGCCAAGCAGCGTGGTCATGATCACGACCATGACGCCGGTCATGACGGTCTCACGCCGCGAAGGCCAGACGATCTTCTTGGTCTCGGCCTGGACCTGCTTCACGAATTCGACGGGACTGGTCTTGGCCACCGCTGGCTATCCTCGCTTCAAACTTTGTTCCTAGAGCGGGGCATAGGTCCGCTGCCGGGCCCTTCGAGAAGGAACCGGCGCTTTCCCATCACGCTGTCGGATTGGGTTGCGTACCTAGCGAGGCGGGGCGCGAAAAGCAAGCCATTGCAGTGCCGGCGCGGCGGGGCCGCTGCCGCGCGTCTCAGAGGTAGGCGACTGCCGCGAAGCCGCCTACCAGCAGGATGAGGAAACCCCAGGCAAAGTAGTTGAGCCGCTTTTCGATGAACGCCTGCACCGGCTCGCCAAAGCGCTTGAGCAGCGCGGCGATGATGAAGAAGCGCGCGCCCCGGGTGACGGTCGCCAGAATGACGAAGAGAGGGAAGTTGAACTGCGCGATCCCGCTCGCGATCGTCACCAGCTTAAAGGGGATGGGGGTCAGCCCCTTGAGCAGGATGATGGCGGCGCCATAATTGGCATACATCGCCTGAAACTGCCCGACCTTGTCCTGCATGTGGTACAGGTTGATTACCCACTGGCCGACACTTTCCAGCAGGAAATAGCCGATCGCATAGCCGAACATGCCGCCGATCACCGATGCGATCGTGCAAACCGCGGCAATCCGATAGGCCTGGTCGCGGCGTGCGAGCACCATCGGGACCATCATCACGTCGGGCGGGATCGGGAAGAAGCTGCTTTCGGCGAAGGAGACCGCGGCCAGACTGCGCATGGCATGGCGATGATGCGCCATGCGCAAGACCCAGTCGTACATGGCGCGGAACATGCGAACTCCGGAATACGGCTGGGCGCAAATGGCAGGGGCGCTCGGATTCGAACCGAGGGCCTTCGGTTTTGGAGACCGACGCTCTAACCAGCTGAGCTACGCCCCTGTGCGGGTCGCGGCTTTAGCGAGCCCTTGCCCGCTCGGCAAGTGCGATCATGCAGCGACGCTGCCGCCGATTTGCCGCGTTGCCAGAACACGGGCTTCCTGAACGGGAAGCGGGCGCCCGAAATAATAGCCCTGAACCTTGGAGCAGCCGAGTTGCTGGACCATCTGGTGCTCTTCCTCGGTCTCGACGCCTTCCGCGGTGGTGGCCATGCCGAGGCTGTCGGCCAACGCCACGACGGCGCGGATGATGGCGATCGCCTCCTTGGTGCCCTTGGACGCGCCCTGGACGAA
Organism: Sphingomonas sp. IC-56; assembly: GCF_021043375.1. Lineage (GTDB taxonomy): Bacteria > Pseudomonadota > Alphaproteobacteria > Sphingomonadales > Sphingomonadaceae > Sphingomonas. Next base: position 40,900 of record NZ_JAJNDV010000001.1, on the reverse strand, counting down.
GCTGCGGTCGATCTTGATCGAACTGAAGCGGGTGTGGGCAAGATAACCGAGCGAGGAATAGCCGGTGCCGAAATCATCCAGGCTGAGCCGGACGCCGAGATCAAGGATCCGCTCGAGCACCTGAAGCGCCTGCGTACCTTCGCGCATGAACACGCTTTCGGTGACTTCCAGTTCGAGTCGCTCGGGCGGAAGGCCGGACTGGGCGAGCGCCTGCGCGACCACGGACACGAAAGCAGGATTGTGGAGCTGCTCGGGACTGACATTTACGGCGACGCGGACCGGCAGGTCCCAGCGTGCAGCCTCGTCGCAGGCGGTGCGCAGTACCCATTCGCCGATCGGCGCGATGAGGCGGGCTTCCTCGGCCAGCGGCACGAACTTCGCCGGCGAGATATTGCCGAGTTCAGGATGCTGCCACCGCAGCAAGGCTTCGAAGCCGGTGAGTTGGCCGCTGGCCGCGTTGACCACCGGTTGGTAATTAAGATGCATCTCGCCCTTTTCGACCGCGCCACGCAGCGCGATTTCAAGGACGCGGCGTTCTTCGGCCACCACGTGGAGCTGCGGCTCATAGGCATGGAAGACGCCGCCGCCGGCATCCTTAGAGCGATACAGCGCAAGATCCGCCGAGCGGATCAGCATCTCCGCGCTGCGTCCGTCGCGCGGGCCGATCGCCAGACCGACCGAAGCGCCGATATACAGCGTGTGCTGGTCGACTTCGTATGGGCGCGAGAGCACGTCGATGATCGTGTGGGCGAGCCGTTCGGTGCGGGCAGTATCGCTCGCGTCGCGCACGACCACCGCGAATTCGTCGCCGCCGAGGCGTCCGATCATCTCGTTTTCGCTGACCAGCGTCTGGAGGCGTTCCGACACGCGACCGAGCAAGCGGTCGCCGACGGGATGGCCGAGCGTGTCGTTCACTGCCTTGAAGCGGTCGAGGTCGATCATCATGAAGGCGCAGCGCGAGCCCCAATGCTCCGCTTCCTGCATGGCGCGCTGAAGACTCTCGTTGATCAGCAGCCGGTTGGGAAGGCCGGTGAGCGTGTCGAAGCGCGCCATCTTGTTGATCTTGTCGGCCGAACGCCGCTGTTCAGTGACGTCGGACCCGACGCCGCGGAAGCCGCAAAACGCACCGCGTTCATCGAAGCGCGGCGACGCCGACATTTCCCACCAATGCTCTTCGCCATCCACGAACACCGGGAGCAGCAAGTCGCGGAAGGACTCGCGGCTCTTCAGCTTTTCGGCGAGCTCACGGAGGCCCGCTGAGAAATTGCCCGCCTCCCAGGTGGGGCCGGCCAGCACCTGGAGGAATGGCGTGCCGTTCATGGTGGCAGGGTCGACCCCGAGCGATACGGCGAAGCGGGGGTTCGCCCGCACGATCCGGCGCTGCGCATCGATCTCCCACAGCCAGTCGGAGCCGTTCTCCTCAAACTCACGCAGCAGCAGGCTGACGGTCTCGTCGCGTTCGGCAAGCGCCATTTCGTTGGCGCGAATCACGACAAGCGCCTTGCTACGGCTGGTGGTGGCCATGACGAGGAGGAGCGTGAACAGGGCGACTGCGCTCGCAAGTACCGGCGAGCCCGCCGTCACCAGGGAGAGAGTGGTCGACAGGCCAATCAGCGAAATGAAGGCGATGGTGGCGAGGGGCAGCGCCGCCATGGCGAAGGCGAAGGCGGTCATGAGCAGCGAGAGGACGACCCATAGGCCGAGCGCTACCCGTGCGTCGGCATGGTGGCCGAACGCGAGCGGAAGGACGGCCCAGGCGGCGCCCAAAGCCAGCCCTTCATAGGCCGTGTCGCGCACGTCCTTTAGGTCCGCGAACACAACCTCGCGGTTGCGCCTGGACAGGCGGCGGAAGGCGACGACGCAGCTTGTGGCTCCGACCAGGATAGCCCAGCCCGCAAGCTCCCAGACCGGCACCAGCGGTGCCAGCAGCAGCGTGATCATGGCGGCGCCGATGAGATTGGCGGCGAGCATGAACAGCGCCAATTGGCTGCCCGCATGCAGCTGCGCGGCACGGATGCGGCCCCAATTGGTCGCATCCGCGGGATCGCGGAGCCCGAGCAAGACGCGCGCATCGATGTGCGGCGTGGCGAACTGGGATCTGGTCTGGCTACTCACCGGGCCGATGTACCCGGTGGGAAGTTAGCGAGTGGTTGCAATCAGCCCGGAATGCGCGGGTTTTTTAAGGCCAAGTTCCGGCCGGCGCGCGACCTCAGGCAGCGATATCGTAGGGCTTGATCTCGCCGTTGAGGTACAGGTTGCGAGCCTTGGCGCGGCTAAGCTTGCCCGAGCTGGTGCGGGGCAGGGTGCGTGGCGGTACCAGTTCGATCACGCAGTTCATGCCGGTAACCGAACGGACCCGCTCGCGGATCTCGTCGCGCAGGCGGACGCGCTCTTTTTCGTCCGAAGTGCGGCACTGGACGAGCACTGCGGGGGTTTCTTCACCGCCCGGCGTGGTGATCGCGAACGCCGCGATGTCACCCTGCTTGAAGCCGGGGAGCTGCTCGACCGCCCATTCAATGTCCTGGGGCCAATGGTTGCGGCCATTGACGATGATCATGTCCTTGGCCCGTCCGACGATGTAGACGTAACCTTCTGAAATATAGCCCATGTCGCCGGTGTCGAGCCAGCCGTCCTTCATGCAGGCGTCGGTTGACTCCGCGTCGCGGAAATAGCCGACCATGACCGAGGGGCCGCGGCACCAGACCTTGCCGATCGCCTTTTCAGGGAGCGGCGTGCCGTCCTCTTCACGGATTTCGACTTCCATGTCCCGCACGGGCTTGCCGCAATTGACGATGGCGCGGAAACGCTGCGGGCGACCTGCGCGGTGCGAGCCGCCGGAGAGCTGGGTTTCTTCGACCAACTCGACGATGATGCCTTCACCCGGCGGCATGATCGAAACGGCGAGCGTGGCTTCCGCCAGGCCGTAGCTCGGCAGGAAGGCCGTTGCCTTGAACCCGGCGTCGGCGAAGGCATCGACGAACGACTGCATTACGTCGGGACGGATCATGTCGGCGCCATTGCCCGCCACGCGCCAGCGCGACAGGTCGAAGCGGTCGGAAGCGCGGGTCTGGCTCGACATGCGGCGCGCGCAGATGTCGTAGCCGAAGGTCGGGGAATAGGAGAGGGTGGTGCCGCCGTTCCGGCTGATGAGGTCGAGCCAGGCGAGCGGACGCCGGGCGAAATCCTCGGTCTTGAGATAGTCGGTCGAAACCTGGTTCGCGACGATCGACAGGAAGCAGCCGACTAGGCCCATGTCGTGGTACCAGGGCAGCCAGGAGATGCAGCGGTCCGTTTCGACCAGCTGCATGCCGTGGCTGTGCGCCGCCAGGTTGTTGAGCAGTGCGTTGTGGGTGATCGCGACTCCGTGCGGGAAACGCGTCGAACCGCTGGAATATTGCAGATAGGCGATATCGGTGGTGTCCGCCTTGGGCAGCACGACCTCGGCCGCAGACCGGCTGCCGAATTCCGACCAGTCCACGCCGGCAACATCGGAGAGCCGCGCCGCTTCGGCGCACATGGCGCCGATTTCGGGCGGATAGATCAGCATGCTGGGATCGCAGCTGTCGAGCTGTACGCGGAGCTGATCGATATAGGATTGCGCCCCGCCAAAGCTGGTCGGGAGCGGAAGCGGCACCGGCCAGGCGCCGGCATAGATCACGCCGAAGAAGAGCGACGCGAACTCGGCCCCCGTTTCAGCGATCAGCGCGATCCGGTCCTGCGGCTTCACGCCCGCTTCGATCAGGCGATAGGCCTGATGCAGCGCGTCCTGGCGAAGCTCGGAGAAAGGATAGGGGCGGACGAGATTGCCGCGCGCATCGTGGAAATTCAGGCCACGGCGGCCGGTGGCGGCGTAATCCAGCGCGTCGCCCAAGGTGGCGAAATCCGCAAAACGGCGCGGCAAGGAATCCTCGGTAGCCGTGGGGACGAGCTTGGCGGCTTCAGCCTGGCTGTCGAGTGGTACCGTAACGTCCAAATTCATTCTTAAACTCTCATGCCCCTGCATGCTGCAGACCGTTTGCGACCCGCCGCGCGCCAAAGGCACGGGCTCTGCTATGCACTACCGTTCAAAATCGGTTGCCAGTGTGGCACAATCATGGCGCATGCCGCGGACGAAAGCCACTCCCCCACCGCTTGACCCCTCCAGCCTTGAGCGGCTCGCGCTCCGTTATGTCGAGCGTTATGCGACGACACGAGGTCGGCTAACCGACTATTTGCGTCGGAAAGTGCGCGAGCGGGGATGGGGTGGAGAAGAACGGCCGGACCCCGAAGGCTTGTCGGAGCGCATGGCCGAATTGGGCTATGTCAACGATCGGCTGTATGCCGAAAGCAAGGCGGGGGCGATGGCCCGGCGGGGGCTGGGCAGCCGGCGCGTGGGCGAAGCGCTGCGCCATTCCGGCGTAGTGGGCGAAGATGCCGACCATATAGCGCCAATCATTCAGGCAGACGCAGTGCCAAGCGCACTCGAATTTGCTCGCCGCAAGCGGATTGGGCCGTTTGCAACGGCGCAGGCGGAGCGGGCCTTACAGCAGAAGCAACTGGGCGCGATGCTTCGCGCCGGCCATGCGCTGGACCTTTCACGTACCATCGTGCGGATGGCACCGGGAGAAGATGTGGCGTGGATGCTTGTCCCCGATTGGGACCGATAATCACAAAGCAGTTCCATTTCTGGAAAATGCTGTGTTAACGTTGGTGCCTTGGGGGATAACAATAATGCGTGCTGATCCACAGCTTGCGCCAAGTGACGAGCGCGTCTTTCGGCCAGCGGCTGGCGAGATGAGCGGTTCTTCCGAATCCGTGGGGACGGATTCAGAGGGCGCTACCTACTCGGCCACCGTTAAATGGTTCGACGTCACACGCGGGTTCGGCTTCCTGGTGGCCGACGACCCGTCCATAGGCGATATTCTGATCCACTTCTCCGTTCTTCAGGAACATGGCCGCCGCAGCTTGCCCGAGGGCGCGCGCGTGGAATGTGTTGTCATAAAGCGACAGCGGGGACTTCAGGCGCGCACGATCCATTCAATCGATCTGACTGAGGCGGTGGAGCCGGTGAAGCGCGGGGGCGACCGCGTCGACCGGCTGAAACTGGTCGATGACGCGGGCCCGTTCGTCGATGTCACGGTGAAGTGGTTCAATCGCCTGAAGGGCTATGGCTTCGTGGTGCGCGACAGCGATTCCGCTGATATATTCGTGCACATGGAGACGCTCCGCCAAGGGCAGGTCGAAGATGTGGAGCCTGGCGAGCCGCTCAGGGCGCGTATCGTCGAAGGCGACAAGGGCCCCTTGGCAGTCGTGGTCGAAAGGGCAGGTTGAAGTGATGGGTATGGCGCGGCGACGCTGGAGTTCGGCTATCGCCGCAGGGGCGTTGCTTGTCTGCGGGTGCGCCACAGCGGCGCAGAGCGTTTCCACCGCACCGGCCCAGCCCAGTGCCGGGCGGATGATCGTCACGGTGCAGACTGCGTCAGGCCCTCACCAATTCAAGGTCGAGGTTGCGCGTACCCAGGCTCAGCAGAGCCGCGGGCTGATGTTCCGCACCGACATTCCCGCCGATGGCGGCATGTTGTTCGTGCCGTATCCCGCCGAGGGACCGCCGCGCGAAGCGAGCTTCTGGATGAAGAATACGCCTAGCCCGCTCGACATCATCTTCATTCGCAAGAACGGGACGATCGCTTCGATCGCCGCGAATGTTGAGCCGTTTTCCGAAACGCCGGTGAAGTCAGGCGAAGTGGTCAGCGCGGTGCTCGAGATCAACGGCGGCCGGGCAGCCGAACTCGGCATCCGGATCGGCGACACGGTGCGCTGGGCTCCCGCGCGCTGATCTGCGCTTTACCCGCCATCAAGCGCGCTTTGCCTGCGCATGGGCGGTTGCCCACCACCGCAAGCCGGAGTATCGGCACGCCATGGGTCTTTTGAAGTCTGTCTTCACTTGGTGGGAAGGTGCCACCATCGGTACCTCGCTTGGTCTGCGCGGCAAGACCAAGATCGGCGAGGATTCGCTGGGCAACATCTATTATAGCGGCGGCAAGGATCCCAACGGGATCACGCGCCGCTGGGTGATCTATAACGGTCCCAATGATGCGAGCCGCATTCCGCCCGAATGGTTCAGCTGGCTGCACCACCAGATCGACGAAGCGCCGGACCAGGCGCTGCCGCCGAAGCGCGAATGGGAGCAGCCCTGGGAGCCGAATCAGACGGGAACCCGTCTCGCCTACCGCCCGCCCGGCGCGCTCGAAGCTGGCGGCAATCGCGTGCGTTCCACCGGTGATTACGAGGCCTGGACCCCGGACGCATGACGCACAAGTCCGCAGCCGCAGCAGCGTTGGCGCTGCTGCTTGGACTTGGTGCATGTGACCGCGGCAACGACCAGGCCGGCAACAACGCCGCCGAAGACCTGGTGATTACCAGTGGCCAGGGCAACACCGCAGGCGGAGCCGAGACGGTCTCAGTCGATGTGGACAGCAGCGTCGCGAACGCCGCCGCGACGCCGATGAACGAGCGTGTCGCTGTTCTCGGCATCCTGAACAAGCGAAACGGCGAAGCACGCGAGTTCAGGCTGAAGCCGGGGCAAGCGGGGCGGATCGGTGACGTCATTGTTCGGCTTCGCGCGTGCGACCGGACGGCTCCCTGGGAAGCGGATCAGCTTACAGGCGCGTTCCTCCAGGTGGACGTGCTGCAACTCGACAAGAGCTGGCGGCGCGTCTTCTCAGGTTGGCTGTACAAGGAACGGCCGGCGCTGAACGTCGTGCAGCACCCGATCTATGATGTTTGGCCTAAAAGCTGCGCGATGACCTTCCGAGAGAGCGGGGCCGACACTGTGGCTGCGCCTTCTGCCGGTTCGGGGCAGGGCGCACGGTCCAGCGCGAGGAAGTCCGCGGCCCAGGGTTCACCCGAGGCGAGTCCCGCCGAACCCTCGCCAAGCGCGGCGCCCAGCAACGCGACATAGTCGTCGCGCGGTATCTCGACGGCGCCGAGCGAGGCGAGGTGATCCGTCTGGAACTGGCAGTCGAGAAGCGTGAAGCCCCCTGCCTGCAAGCGCGCGACCAGGTGCGCAAACGCCACCTTGGACGCGTCGCGGACGCGGGTTACCATCGACTCGCCGAAAAACGCACGGCCCAGCGCGAGGCCGTACAGCCCGCCGGCCAGTCTCTGCCCGTCCCAACACTCTACCGAATGCGCGAAGCCACGGCGGTGCAGACCGATGAACACGCGCTCGATCGGGCCATTGATCCAGGTATCCGGCCGGTCCTGGGCGGACTCCGCGCATAGCTGCACGATGCGCTCGAACTCGGTATCGACGGTGACCCGGAAGCGGTCGCCCGCTATGGTTTTTCGAAGGGATCGGGAAAGGTGGAAGTTCTCAAGGGGGAGCACGCCGCGCCACTTGGGCTCGACCCAATGCACGCTGGACGCGAGCCGGTGATCCGCCATCGGAAAGATGCCCATGGCATAGGCGCGCAAGACCAGATTGGGATCGAGATCGACTTCAGGCGCTAAACGGTGGCTCATCGGCGGCTCACATTGCGTGTATCAATGCTTCGTGCCACGAAAAAGGGCCAGCGGATATGCCCGCCGGCCCTTCGTTCAACTTGCTATGTGACCCGTGATCAGGCGTGGCAGTTCTTCGATCCTGCTCCCGGAAGCGTCACGTCGACGCTCTTCGCGGTGCCGGTGAGCTTGTAGCCGCCTTCCGCGACATAGGGCTGGCCGGCTTCGGGCGCCTTGAGCATCGTGGCCTTGCCGTCCTTTTCGCTCTTCACCTGGACCTGCTTGTCGCCCTGGAAGAAGTCCACGAACAGCAGGCTGTTGTCGCTGCAGCGCAGCGTAACGCTGGACGCGATCGCCGGCGGAAGCTCCACAGGAGCCGCGTTGGCAAGCTGCGACGCCATCGGATCGGGCGCGGTGCTGCTCACTTCCTCAGGCTTGTTCTCACATGCGGCGAGCGAAAGAAGCGCTGCGGCGGCGGCGAAAAAGGGGAGGTTCTTCATGACGTGGCGTGCTTTCCTTGCGCGGCGGCCAAAGGTCAAGGAGATTCGGGATACAGAATCACGTAACTTTGGTGCGACGCGGCGCGTAGCGGAGATATCTTGCTGCAGCATGTCAGGGTGCGGCTTTTTCTCGAACGTGTCAGCTGGGCGCGGTTCACTGCAGGGTGGGGGTGTTCTCGGCGGCCTGCGACGCGAGCACGGTGAAGGCGAAGACCGTGCCGCCTTCCTCCGAATGTTCGACTCGCAAGGTCCCGCCATGTGCCTCGACCAGGGTGCGCGAGAGCGCGAAGCCGAGTTCGGCACCATCGCGTGACACTGTGGATCCCGAAAGGGCCAACGCAGCCAGATAGGCTTCGGGTGCGTCGGCTTGGCCCAAGCCGGCGCGAAATTCGACCTCGGCGGGGCTGACGCGGCGCGTCTCAAGCGTGATCAGCGCGCCTGGTACGGAGCGAGTCACATCCACAAGGTTGCGCAGAAGATTGGCCAGTACCTGGACGATCTGGATGTGGTCGACCAGCGCTTCCGACGCGTCCGCATCGATCTGAACCCGGAACTCGGGGAGCGGGCCGGCGACCGCCGCGGTGACGAGGGCCGTGGCCTCATGGACGATCGGCTCAAGACGGTCGACCTGGAGGTCCAGGCCTTCGCGCGACATCATCTTGCGGATACGCCGGATGATCTCGCCGGCACGAAACAACTGCCCCTCTGCTTCACGCGCGTGGCGCACCAGCTGTTCAGGGTTTCCGCCGCTCGAAAGACGCACCGCCGCCACATAGTTGGCGGCCGCTGCCAAAGGCTGGTTCAACTCGTGCGCGATGGTCGTGGCGACTGCGCCCAAGGCGCTGGTGCGCGTCAGTTCGATGATCTGGCGCTCCATCTCCTGTTGCTGGGCGATGAGGCGATCGCGTTCGGCAAGGCCTTTACGAAGCGCGGTTTCGGTGACAACACGGTGGCGGGCCAAGGCGACGTAGCTCGCAATCGCCTGCAAGAAATAGGTCTCGGCCTCATCGAAGTCGTCGCCGCCGCGGCGGCCGAAGCCAAGCGTACCTAGCAGTTCGTCCCGATGCAGCAGGGGCACGCAGATGAAGGCATCGAAGCGCATGTCGCGCAGGGCTTTCGTCATCGTGCCAGCGGAGTCCTGCACTCGCTCGACGACGATCATGGTCTCCTGGCGTGCTGCGGTTCCGCATACGCCTTGTCCGAAAACAAGGGAGGATACTGAGGCGGCCTCTTGCAACGTGAGCCCGCCATGCGCCTCAAGCCGCAGCGCGCAGCGTTCGTGAAGGTTATAATGGAAGAATGCGTCCAGCCGCAGCTCAACACGCACCGAGGTGAACAAGCGGTCGAGCGCCAAGGACAGGTCGTTCGTCTGCAACAGGTCTGCGGCGAGCCCGGCAAGCAGTTCAAGAAGCCGGTGTCGCGGCGTCTCCTGGCTGTTCGCCGGAAGGGCGCGCAGGGCCGGGATCAGAGTATCGGCCAACAACATCGTCGCGTTCCTTCCTGAACACGCAGATAGTGTCTCGGGTGCTGCAACAACACTCCGTATTCGCCACGAGGGGTGCTTGTGATTCCGGTTAAACGATCATTCAAGATAGGTCTTGAGCGCGGCCCAAGCCGGAAGCTTCGCCGCGAGGCCGATGGTGTGAAGCGGACTGCTGGACGGGAGCGCGACGATGTCGTGGCGTGACGCGGCTGGGCCGAGTTGCTTGGTGCCCAGTTTGAGCGCGGTACCACCATTGAAGGCGATCGCCCGCAAGTGCGGCAAGTTCGATGCGAGCGCGGCGATGTCGTGGGCTTCCACGTCGTGCATCGCCGCGTCCGTGCTACCGCGGCGCCGGGCCGTCGCCACGACGTCCCACAAGCCGATATGGGCGCGCAGGAGAGTGGCGAGGCGATCTTCGTAATCGAGGGACGGCAGGTCAACGCCGGCAGCGGGGGACATCAGCTGCCAGAATTGGTTCTGCGGATGGGCATAATAGCGCCGCTGCGCCAGCGACCGTTCGCCGGGCAACGAGCCGAGGACGAGCAGGCGGACGTCGGCGTCGACAACCGGCGGGAAGGAGTGCTTGCGCGGTTCCATGCGGCCCGATAGCCTGACGCCATGGCCCGCACCATCACCCGATACAGGGATTTCTGGCCCTATTATCTCCAGGAGCATGGCAAGGCGGCGACGCGCCGCCTGCACTATGCCGGGACCGCGCTGACCTTCCTGTTCCTGGTGCTGGCGATCCAGTCGGGTGGATGGTGGTGGCTGGCATTGCCGGTTGCGGGATACGGGTTCGCCTGGGCCGCGCATTTCGGGGTGGAGAAGAACCGGCCGGCGACTTTCACCTATCCGCTGTGGTCGCTGTTTTCCGATTACCGCATGTTCTTCCTGTGGCTGACCGGGCGGCTCGGGCCACATCTCAAGCGGGCTGGCGTGGCGACATAGTTTCGCTTGCTTGCGGGGGCGGGGGCGCGGCCCCTATCTAGCCCCCATGCATGTAACATCGGATACGCTCGGGCTGATCGGCAACACGCCCCTGGTGCGACTCAAGGGGCCGAGCGAGGAAACCGGCTGCGAGATCTACGGCAAGTGCGAGTTCGCCAATCCGGGCGGATCGATCAAGGATCGCGCGGCGCTGTTCATCGTACGCGACGCCGAGGAGCGCGGGCTGATCCACCCCGGCGGCACTATTGTCGAGGGAACGGCGGGAAACACCGGGATCGGCGTCGCGTTGGTCGCCAATGCTCGCGGCTACAAGACGATCATCGTCATGCCCGAGACGCAGAGCCGCGAGAAGATGGACACGCTGCGCGCGCTTGGTGCCGAGCTGGTGCTGGTGCCTGCCGCGCCTTATTCGAATCCGGGGCACTTCGTGCACACCTCGCGCCGCATTGCCGAGGAAACGTCCAATGCGATCTGGGCCAATCAGTTCGACAACACCGCCAACCGTAAGGCCCACATTGTCGGCACTGCCGAGGAAATCTGGAACCAGATGGAAGGGCGGATCGACGGCTTCACCTGCGCGGTGGGGACCGGCGGGACCTTTGCCGGCGTAGGCCTGGGGCTAAAGGCCAAGGACGAACAGGTGTGTATTGCGCTCAGCGATCCCTACGGTGCGGCGCTGTACGAGTATTACGCGAATGGCGAATTGAAGTCGGAAGGCTCTTCGGTAGCCGAAGGGATTGGTCAGGGGCGGATCACCGGCAATCTGGAAGGTGCGCCCGTCGACACGCAGTTCCGCATTTCCGATGAGGAAGGCTATGCCTGGGTCCAGCGCCTGCTGAGCGAGGAAGGGCTTTGCCTTGGCCTATCCTCCGGCATCAACGTGGCGGGTGCGGTGCGGCTGGCGAAGCATTTGGGGCCGGGGAAGCGCGTGGTCACGATCCTGTGCGACACCGGATTTCGCTATCTCTCCACGCTGTACAATCCCGAATGGCTGGAGGCGAAAGGCCTCTCCGCGACGGGCTCATCCGCGACGAGTTGAGTGGCTGCATAGACAGAAGGCGGAGGAGGTGTTACTTTTCCGCCACAAGTATGAAGTCGGGATCGCACCAGGACTCTGCCCAAGCGATGCAGCGCTTCCGTGTCGGTATGACCGGCTTGGCGGTCGTGCTGGTGCTTATCGGATTGGCAAGCATTCTCTTTTCGTCGGCGAATCGCGACGAGCCAGTTTCGGCGGTGGGTGCGCCCAATTCCGCGGTGGTGGCCAACATGACCGATGGCGCTTCCAACAGCGCTACGGCCGCGAAGGGGCGGGATGAACCATTGGCCGAGTTGGGTGTGACGCCCAGCACTTCTTCGACTCCTGATAGTGCGGAGTCGCCGCAGCCCTGAGGGGCTGCTGTCTAACCTCTTGTAGACGTGGCTGAGCGTGGTCCTTTGGGGCTGCGCTTTTTGGCGTTTGTGCGATTTCAGGAACTTAGCTTGAACATATCGTGATTCAATCAAAAACACGTGGGACAAGTGGCGGTTTGTGGGGGTGTTTCCCCTAAAATCCCCGGATTTTCCGTTGTCGCCCGTATGCATCTACGTTAGAACCTGTTGGCAGGAAGACGATCCCTTCCGGCGCAAGCCGGAGCCGGGCCGCATGGGGATGTGCGGGCGGAGCATCAGGGACGGTTCCAAAGGGGTGCGGCGTGGCAGACAGGGAGCTTTTCGAAGGATTTGCGCTCCAGGCGGTCGACCAGAAAGGTCGCGTCGCCATTCCTGCTGACCTGCGCGCCGCCGCCGAACGCAATTCCGACATTCGCCAGATCGTGGTGGGGCTGCATCCCGAGGATGCCTGCCTGTCCGCGCACGACCTGAGCTGGTCCAAGGAAAAGTACGACCGCATCGACCGCCGCGAGCAGCAGGCGTCGGACCGCGGCGAGGCGACCGACAGCAGCGCCAAGCGCCGCGCCTTCGGTCAGGTCGAAAAGGCGCCGTTCGACGACAGCGGTCGTTTCGTGCTGCCGCCCTTCTTCAAGATGAAGGCGAAGATCGGAAAGTGGGCGTTCTTCAACGGATCGGGCGAGACGTTCGACATCTGGGCACCCGAAGTGCTGATGGCCGACGAGAATGCCGATCCCGGCCTGCGCGAGATCTGCGCCTTCCTGTGCGAGAGCAAGGGGGTGAAGCTGTGAGCGCGCCCGGCCAGCCGCACATCCCGGTCCTGCTCGACGAAGTGATCGACGGGCTCGCCATCCAACCCGGCGAGCGACACGTGGACGCGACCTTCGGCGCGGGCGGATACACCAGAGCGATCCTCGCGCAGGGTGCCGAGGTGGCCGCTTTCGATCGTGACCCCTCCGCGATCGAGAGCGGCCAATCCATCGTCGCCGAGCATGACGGCAAGCTGGTGCTGATCGAGGCGCCGTTCAGCCAGTTGGCGCACGAGCTGGAAAGCCGTGGGCTGGTACCGGTCGACGGCGTGACGCTGGATATCGGCGTGTCGTCGATGCAGCTCGACCAGGCCGAGCGCGGCTTTTCGATCCAGCAGGACGGGCCGCTCGACATGCGGATGAGCCAGGCGGGCGAGAGCGCCGAGGACTGGCTGAATTCGGCCGACGAGGCGGACATCGCCGACGTGCTGTTCCAATATGGCGAGGAGCCGCGCTCGCGCCGGGTGGCGCGTGCGATCGTCTCCGCAAGGCCCCTTAAGCGGACTTCCGAACTGGCGAACGTGGTTAGGAAAGCCTTAAACCATAAGCCGCATGACAAGAAGGATCCGGCAACCCGGATCTTCCAGGCGATCCGCATCCACTTGAACCGCGAGCTTGACGAGCTGGTGGAAGGGCTGGCTGCGGCCGAGCGCGTGCTGAAGCCTGGGGGGCGGCTGGCGGTGGTGACGTTTCATAGCCTGGAGGACCGGCTGGTGAAGCGGTTCCTGCGCGAGCGCAGCGGCAGCGAGCCGGCAGGTTCAAGGCATCGCCCGGCGGTGGGTCCGCGGGCGGAGCCGAGTTTCGAAACGCCCGCAAAGGCCGTTCGGCCAAGCGAGGCGGAATTGGCGCGTAATCCGCGTGCCCGGTCGGCGACGTTGCGCGTGGCGCGGCGCACGGCGGCGGCACCGTGGTCGAGTGAGGGAGTGGCGTAGTGGCGGTGAATCGCTTCAGGGGTGTGGGCTGGTTCCTGTGCGGCGTCGTGGTGGCGCCGGCATGCTATATGGTGAATTCGCATGGCGCCGCGGAGCTGGCCAAGCTCAACGCGACCAAGGCTGCGATCGTCGCCGCGCAGAAGGACATCCGCCAGCTCGAGACCGAGTTCAACACGCGCGCCAACCTGGCCCAGCTGGAACGCTGGAACGGGGAAGTGCTGGCGCTGGCCGCGCCTGATGCGCAGCAATTCCTGCCCGGCGAGACCGCGCTGGCCAGCCTGGACCAGATGCCGGGCGGCGCAGAGATGCAGACCGCCGCGCTGGTGGTGCCGACTGGCGTGTCCCCGGTTCAGCCCGCCGCAGCACCGCTGGCGGCGCAGCCCCAACCGGAGCAAACCGCACCCCGCGCTGCTGCGCCCAAGGCTGTGGCGCAGGCGGACGGGGAAATGGACAAGTTGATGAAGAAGGCGAACCGCCAGGCCGTGGCGATGGCGGAGACGGGCGTGTTGAGCACCTCTACCCTCGACGATCTCGCCAAGCTGGCGAAGCGCGAGAAGCTGGCACTGCGTTGATCGTCGTCGTCGCCCCGCCGACCCGGCAGGGCCGCACGGGCGGTGGTGCCCGGCAGGCGCTTGTCGCCGTCGCCCAATTGCGCCTGATGGTGCTGTCGCTGCTGTTCTGCGCGGGCATGTTCGTGGTGATCGCCAAGCTGGCGCTGCTGGCGTTATGGGCCGAGCCCGCGACGGCGCGTGACATCAATGCCGGGCTGATCCCGCCGCGCGGCGACATTGTCGACCGCAACGGTGCGCCGCTGGCGCGCACGATCGACGCCTGGACCATCGCCATCCACCCCAACCAGGTGATCGGCGACAAGGCCGCGCTGGCGCAGAAGCTGGCCGAGCTGATGCCCGAGCAAAGCGTTGCGTATTATCAGGCGATCCTGAATTCCGGCAGCGGCTTTGCCTTTCTGCGGCGGCGCGCGCTCCCTGAGTTGGTGAGCGCAGTGAACGCGCTGGGCGAGCCGGCGATCGAGTTCCAGCGCGAGCCCGACCGGCTGTACCCCCAGTCGACCATGGCCGCGCATGTGCTGGGGTTCATCGATTCCAATGGCCACGGCGTCGCGGGCATGGAGAAGGTGCTGGAAAAGCGCCTGTCCGATCCCGCGCTGCGCAGCCAGCCGGTCGCGTTGTCGATCGACGCGCGCGTGCAGGCCGCGATGGAAAGCGAGCTCGGCGCGGCGATGAACGTCTTCCAGGCGCGTGGCGCGGCTGGAATCGTGCTGGACGTGCGCACCGGCGAAGTGGTGGCGATGGTGTCGCTGCCCACCTTCAATCCCAATGCGATCAAGGGCATTCCGCCGCGCAACAACGTGACGCAGAGCGTGTATGAGCTTGGCTCCACCTTCAAGCCGCTGGCGGTGGCCGGCGCGATCGATGCCGGGCTGCTCAAGACCATGGCGCGGCGTTTCGACGCCACCCGGCCGCTGCAGGTCGGGCGCTTCAAGATCAGCGACGATCCGGGCGACGAGACGTTCCGCTGGCTGACCGTGCCCGAAGTGCTGATCTATTCGTCCAACATCGCCACGGCGCGCATTGCCGATGAGATGGGTGCTGCGCGGATGCAGGGCCTGTTCGAACGACTGGGTTTCCACCAGCGGCCGCATATCGAGCTGGGCGATGGCGCCAAGCCGCTGTGGCCGACCTTTTGGGCGCGGACCACGGTGATGACCACGGCCTATGGTCATGGCATCGCGGTGACGCCGCTGCACCTGGCCAACGCCTATGCCGCGATGGTGAATGGGGGCACGCTGCGCCCGGCCACGCTGCTCAAGGTGGCGCCCGGCAAGGAAGTGGCGGGCACGCGGGTGATGAACGAGGAGACCAGCGCGCGGATGCGACAGATGCTGCGCCTGATCGTGCTGAAGGGCACTGGACGTTCGGGCGAGGCCAAGGGGTATCGCATGGGCGGCAAGACGGGCACTGCCGAGGCGGCGTCGGGCGGCGGATATGACAAGGGACGCAACGTCTCCACCTTCGCTGCGGCTTTTCCGATCGACGCACCGCGCTATGTGGTGGTGACCATGCTCGACTCACCGCAACGTACCGCCACCGTTTCGCGCACCACCGCCGCCTGGACCGCTTCGCCGGTCGCCAGCCGCGTGGTGAGCCGCACCGGATCGATCCTGGGCGTGACGCCCGACAACAGCCGCGACATCGACCTGGCGGACCTGATGCCGCTGCTGTGGACCGGGCCCGCCGGCACGAAGGCGGCACGATGAAGCTGGGGCTACTCACCGGCGGCAGCGAGGACGCATTCGTCACCGGCTTTGCGATCGACCACCGCAAGGTGGCGCCGGGCACGGTGTTCGGCGCGTTCGAAGGCGCGCGAGTGAATGGCGAGGACTTCATCCCCGACGCCGTGCGTTCGGGCGCGGTGGCCGTCGTGGCGCGCCCCGGCGCGACCGTGGAAGGCGCGGTGCACATCGCCAGCGACAATCCGCGCGAGGCGTTCGCGCGGCTGGCGGCGAAGTTCTTTGCGCCGTTCCCCGAGACCGCGGTGGCGGTGACCGGGACCAACGGCAAGACCTCCACTGTCGAAATGACCCGGCAGCTGTGGCGGATGGCGGGGCATCACGCCGCGTCGATCGGAACGCTGGGCGTCACCACGGCGGACGAGCGAGTGACCACCGGGCTGACCACACCGGACATCGTCACCTTCCTGTCCAATGTCGCCGGGCTGGCGCGCGAAGGCGTGAGCCATGTTGCGTTCGAGGCTTCGTCGCATGGACTGACGCAGTACCGCACCGAGGGGCTGGCGGTGCGCGCGGCGGCGTTCACCAATCTGAGCCGCGACCATCTCGATTATCATGGCGACATGGCTGCGTATTTCTGCGCCAAGCTGCGGCTGTTTGCCGATGTGCTGGATGCCGATGGCACGGCGGTGGTGTGGGCCGATGATCCGCACGCGCCGCGTGTGGAGGAACTGGCGCGGATGCGCGGCAACCGGCTGATCACGGTGGGCGAGCATGGCACGACGCTGAAGCTGGTGGCGCGCACGCCGACCTTGCTGGGGCAGGGACTGGTGATCCAGGCAGGGGGCGCGGAGCACAAGGTCACGCTGCCGCTGATCGGCGCGTATCAGGCGGCGAATGCGCTGGTCGCGGCGGGGCTGGTGATTGCGACCGGGGGTGACGTGGCGGCGACGCTGGCGAGCCTGGCGCGGTTGCAGCCGGTCCGCGGGCGGCTGGAGCGGGCGGTGATCACGGCCAAGGGTGCGCCGGTGTATGTCGATTATGCGCACACGCCCGACGCCATCGATGCGGCGATTGCGGCGCTGAAGCCGCATGCCGAGGGGCGGCTGATCCTGGTGCTGGGCGCTGGGGGCGACCGCGATCCGGGCAAGCGCGCGCCGATGGGGCGGGCGGCTGCTGCGGGTGCGGACGTGGTGATCGTGACCGACGACAATCCGCGCGGTGAGGATCCCGCGGCGATCCGGCGCGAGATATTGGAAGGTGCGCCTGAGGCGCGGGAGATTGGTGACCGGCGGGCGGCGATTGCTGCGGCCATTGGCGAAGCTGGGGCGGGCGACATCGTGCTGCTGGCCGGGAAGGGGCATGAGCAGGGGCAGATCGTCGGCGATCTGGTGCTGCCGTTCGATGACGTGGCGGTCGCGCGCGAGTGTGCGGCGTGAGCCTGTGGAGTGCGCGGGAGATCGCGGCGGCTACGGGTGGCTCGGCTTCGGCGGAGTTTGACGTCTCCGGAGTGACGTTCGATTCGCGTGAAGTGGGGTCGGGGGACCTGTTCCTGGCGCTGAAGGGCGAGGCGACCGATGGGCACCGATTCGTGGCGCAGGCTTTCGCGCAGGGCGCTGCCGGTGCTGTTGTTTCCGACGGCGTCGATGGTCCGCATGTGCGGGTTGCCGATACGACCGCTGCGTTGGACGCGCTTGGGCGTGCCGCGCGGGCGCGGATGGGCGGCAAGGTGATCGGGGTTACCGGTTCGGTCGGCAAGACTGGCACCAAGGAAGCGCTGTTCGCCGCGCTGGACCGAGTGGAGCCGGGCTGTGCGCACCGATCGGTCAAGAGCTATAACAACCATACCGGCGTGCCGCTGAGCCTGGCGCGGATGCCGCGGGACACGCGCTTCGGCGTGTTCGAGATGGGCATGAACCATGCCGGCGAGCTTGCCGCGCTTACCCGGCTGGTGCGGCCGCATGTGGCGATCGTAACCACGATCGCGCCGGCGCATATGGGGTTCTTCGCCTCCGAAGACGCGATTGCCGACGCCAAGGGCGAAATCTTCCAGGGGCTGGAGCCGGGTGGCACGGCGGTGGTGCCGTTCGACAGCCCGCATCGCGACCGGCTGATCGAAGCGGCGCGGCCTTTTGCCGGGCGGATCGTGACCTTTGGCCTGGGCAAGGGCGCCGATTATCGCGCGGTGGAGACGATGCGGACCGGCGGCGGCACGTTCGTTTCGGCACGCTTTGGCGAGGGCGAGTTGAGTTTCACGCTGTCGCAGCCGGGGGCGCATTGGGTGTCGAACGCAATGGCGATCCTGGCGGCGGTCGACGCTGTGGGTGGCGATCTGGAACAGGCCGGGCTGGCGCTGGCCGAGATGGGCGGGCTGGCCGGGCGGGGCGCGCGGATGACGGTGCGCGTCGGCGATGGCGAGGCGCTGGTGGTCGACGAGAGCTACAACGCCAATCCGGCGTCTATGCGCGCGACGCTGGCAGTGCTGGCGCAGGAGGCCGGGCGCAAGCTGGTCGTGCTGGGCGAGATGCGCGAGCTGGGCGAGCATTCGGCGCGCTTCCATGCCGAGCTCGCCGAGCCGATCGCGGCGGCTGGCGTGGCATACGCGATCCTGGTCGGCGAGGAGATGCGCCCGCTTGCAAAGGCGCTTGAGGGGCGCGTGGATTTCGTCCATGTGGCCGACGCCGCGGGTGCGCGCGAACGGCTGGAAGCCGTGCTGGCGCCGGGAGACGCGGTTCTCGTCAAGGGTTCGAATGGCGTGCGGCTGTCCACGGTGGTGGCGGCGCTGGCGGAAAGGGCTGTTGCCTAATGCTGTACCTGATCGCGGAGCATCTGGGCTTCCCGGGTATCCTCAACCTGATCCGGTATCTGACCTTTCGCACCGGCGCGGCCGTCGCGACGGCGCTGCTGCTGGGGCTGATCATTGGGCCGCGCTTCATTGGCTGGCTGCGCGTGCGGCAGGGCAAGGGGCAGCCGATCCGCGCCGACGGGCCGCAGAGCCACCTGGCCAAGCGCGGCACGCCGACCATGGGCGGGCTGATGATCCTCACCGCGCTCACCGTCTCGCTGCTGCTGTGGATGGACCTGAGCAACCCCTATGTCTGGGCGTGCATGTTCGTCACCTGCGGGTTCGGGATGATCGGGTTCCTCGACGACTATGACAAGGTTCGCAAAGCCAGCACCGCGGGCGTTTCGGGGCGGACGCGGCTGATCGGCGAGTTCGTCATCGCCGGGATCGCGAGCTGGATCATCATTTCGCAGGGCTCGACGCAGCTGTACGTGCCCTTCTTCAGCGGGCTGCACCCGGATCTGGGCTATTTCTACATCGTCTTTGCCGCGTTCACGATCGTGGCGTTCGGCAATGCCGTGAACCTGACCGACGGGCTGGACGGCCTTGCGTCGATGCCGGTGATCATCGCCAGCCTGGCGTTCATGGTCATCGTCTACCTGACCGGCAACGTGAAGTTCGCGACCTATCTGGGCATCCCCCATGTGCCGGGATCGGGAGAACTGGCGATCTTTTGCGGCGCGATCATCGGCGCTGGCCTTGCCTTCCTGTGGTTCAATGCGCCGCCGGCCGCGGTGTTCATGGGCGATACCGGCAGCCTGGCGCTGGGCGGGGCGCTGGGCACCATTGCCGTCACCTCGCACCATGAGCTGGTGCTGGGCATCATCGGCGGGCTGTTCGTGGTCGAGGCGCTGAGCGTCATCATCCAGGTGTTCTTCTTCAAGCGCACCGGCAAGCGCGTGTTCAAGATGGCGCCGATCCACCACCATTTCGAACAGCTGGGCTGGTCGGAGCCGACCGTGGTGATCCGCTTCTGGATCATCGCCTTCGTGCTGGCGCTGGCGGGGCTCTCCACGCTGAAGCTGCGGTGATTACGAGCAACGCCTGGCGCGGCAAACGCTTTGCGGTGCTCGGGCTTGCGCGCTCGGGACAAGCGACGGTGCGTGCCTTGCTGGCGAGCGGGGCGGAGGTGCTCGCTTGGGACACGAGCGACGAGCGGCGGGAAAAAGCCGTCGATGCCGCCCAGCAGGTTTCGCATGACCTTGAACAGGTTGGCCTGCGGATCGCCGATCCGCTGACGTTGGACCTGACCGGGTTCGCCGGGGTGGTGGTGTCGCCGGGGGTGCCGCTTAACAAGCACCCGATTGCGGGGCATGCCGCTTCGTTCGGGGTGCCGGTGATTGGCGACGTCGAGCTTTTTGCCCAAGCGCGGGCAGAACTGCCGGCGCACAAGGTTGTCGGGATTACCGGGACCAACGGGAAGTCGACCACGACGGCGCTGGTGGATCATATCTGCCGGACTGCGGGCATTTCGTCGCTCGCCGGAGGCAATATCGGGCTGCCGATCCTCGAAGTAGAGCCTGTGCTGGAGGGTGGGGCCTATGTTCTGGAGCTTTCCAGCTATCAGATCGATTTGACCACCAGCCTCGATTGCGACGTCGCGGTGCTGCTCAACATCACGCCGGATCATCTCGACCGCTATGACGGCTTCGAGGGCTATGCCGCGTCCAAGGCGCGGTTGTTCGCGATGCAGTCGGCTGGGCATGCAGCAGTGATCGGGATCGGGGACGCAGTCTCTGCGGCGATTGCGCGCGGGCTTGCTACCTCAGGGCGATCCGCGGACCTGACCAAGATCGCGCCGGGCGTGTGCATGGACCAGTCGCGCTGGCCCGCACTCCAGGGGCCGCACAATGCGCAGAACGCGCTGGCGGCGATTGCCGTTTGCGAGGCGCTGGGCATCGATCAGGCGGCGATCGACCGGGGTTTGGCGACGTTCGGCGGGTTGCCGCACCGGATGGAGCGGGTGGCGACGCGTAAAGGCGTGCTGTTCGTGAACGACAGCAAGGCGACCAATCCGACCTCTACCGCGCCGGCGCTGGCCGCTTTCGACCGCATCCACTGGATCGTCGGCGGGCTGGCCAAGACCGACGATCTCGACGCCTGCCGCCCGGGCTTCGGCCATGTCGTAAAGGCCTATACGATCGGCGAGGCGAGCGCGCTCTTCGCCACGCTGCTGGCCGGTGACATGGCCGTGGAGCGTTCGGGCACGTTAGAGGCCGCCGTGCGCAGTGCTGCGGCGCAGGCGGCACCGGGCGATACGGTGTTGTTGTCGCCGGCATGCGCGTCGTTCGACCAGTTCAAGGATTTCGAGGCGCGCGGCCGCGCTTTCCGTGATGCCGTAGAGGCGTTGGGATGAACAAGCCGGTCCAGACACAGGCAGTGAGCACCGAGGTCAAGCGCCGGGTGTCCAACCAGTTGAGCCGCGCCAACACGTCGCGTGCGGGCATGTGGTTCTGGGAAGTGGACCGCGTGCTGTTGTTGCTCGCGCTGTTGCTGATCGCGATCGGGCTGGTGGCGGTGGCGGCAGCGTCGCCCGCGACAGCGCGGCGCTATTCGGGTGCGGGGCATGTCGTCCCGGCCATGTACTATTTCTGGCGGCAGCTGATGTGGGTTGGCGTGTCGTTACCGGTATTGATCGGCGTGTCGATGCTGCCGGTGACGCTGGCGCGGCGGCTGTCGCTGCTGGGCGCGGCGTTTTTCCTGTTCCTGCTGCTCCTGGTGCCCTTTGTCGGGCATGAGACCAATGGTGCGCGGCGCTGGATCAGCATGGGCTTTTCCGACCTGCAACCCTCCGAATTCCTGAAGCCACTGTTTATCGTGTCGACGGCGTGGATGCTCTCGTTCCGCGCGAAAGACCCCGAATTGCCGGTGCTGCTGATCACCGGGGGCGTCACGGCGCTGGTGGGCCTGCTGCTGATGCTGCAGCCCGATTTCGGGCAGACGATCGTGTTCGGATTGGTGTGGGTGATCCTGCTGGTGATTTCCGGCATCTCGCCAGCGGCGATCGGCGGGCTGGCCGGCACGGCGGCGGCGGGCGTGGTCGCGGCGTACCTGTTCTACGACACCGCCCGCACGCGCATCGACAATTTCCTGTTCCCCACCAAGGAAGCGGCGCTGGCCGACCGGTACCAGGTCGAGATGGCGCATGACACGCTGACTGCCGGAGGGCTGACCGGCACGGGCCCCGGCAGCGGCCAGATGAAGTTCCGCCTGCCCGAGGCGCATACCGACTATATCTTTTCGGTGATCGGCGAGGAGTTCGGGCTGCTGGCCTGCATCGTCATCGTCGTGCTGTACGCCGCGATCGTGATCCGCGTGCTGATGAAGCAGCTGGACGAAGAGGATGCGTTCCGGCTGCTCGCGGCGTCCGGCCTTGCCGCGCAGTTCGGCGTGCAGGCGCTGATCAACATGGCGGTGAACACCGGGATCGCGCCGTCCAAGGGCATGACGCTGCCGTTTATCAGCTATGGCGGGTCGTCGATGATCGCGCTGTCGATCGGGTTCGGCCTGCTGCTCGCTTTCACGCGGCGAAACCCGTATCTGAAGCGCTCATCCTATCGGGGGCGGTGGAGCAACACATGACGAACGCGCGCAGCTATGTTCTGGCAGCGGGGGGAACCGGTGGGCACATGGTGCCGGCAGCGGCGCTGGCGGCCGAGCTTTCGAGCCGCGGGCACCATGTCGCGCTGGTGAGTGACGACCGGGGCGTGCGCTTTCCCGGGCTGTTCGAGGACGTCGAAACTCATGTGCTGCCGGCCGGACGGCTGGGCGGCGGGCCGCTCGGCTATCTGCGCGCGGCGCGTAACGTGATGGCGGGCCGTTCGATGGCGCTCGGTCTGTACAAGCAGCTGAAGCCGGCGGCGGTGATCGGCTTTGGCGGCTATCCGGCTTTGCCGTCGCTGCTAGCCGCGTTCCGCGCGGGCATTCCGACCGTGATCCATGAGCAGAACGCGGTGCTGGGGCGCGTGAACCGCTTTGTCGCCGGGCGCGTGAAGGCGATCGCCACCTCCTATGATCAGGTCGAGCGGATGAAGCCGGGTTGGGCGGCCAAGACGCATCTGGTCGGCAATCCGGTGCGCGAGGCGGTGCTGGCGCTGCGCAGCCGGCCTTACCCCGCGCTGGACGAGGACGGCATTTTTCGCGTGCTGGTGACGGGCGGCAGCCAGGGGGCGACCGTGCTGAGCCAGGTGGTGCCCGACGGGCTGGCGCTGCTGCCCGTGCATTTCCGCCGCCGGTTGCAGGTGACGCACCAGGCGCGGATCGAGGATATCGACGCGGTGCGCGCCAAGTACCAGGCGCATGAGATCCCGGCGGACATCTCGACCTATATCGCCGACATGCCCGAGGCGCTGGCCTGGGCGCATGTGGTGATCGCGCGGGCAGGGGCGTCGACCATCGCCGAGCTGACTGCGGCGGGGCGTCCGGCGATCCTGGTGCCGCTGCCTTCGGCAACGGACGATCACCAGACCGCCAATGCGCGCGAGATCACCAAGGCGGGCGGGGCACGGACGATCCCGCAGCGCTCGTTCACGGCCGCCGAACTCGCCAAGCAGATCCAGAAGTTGGGCCTCGACACGCAGGGGCTGGAAAATGCGGCGGGACGCGCGCGCAGCTGCGGGCGTCCGCATGCCGCCAGCGACCTGGCCGATCTGGTGGAATCCATTCACGCGCCGACCGCACCCATCGCGATCCGGCGCAAGGCAATTCAGGGAAGGCTTGCCCACGCATGAAGGGTGTCGCAACCGACATCGGCACGATCCACTTCGTTGGGATCGGCGGCATCGGCATGTCGGGCATCGCCGAGGTGATGCACAATCTGGGATACCAGGTGCAGGGTTCGGACGTGGCCGAGAGCTATGTCGTCCAGGGGCTGCGCGACCGCGGCATTCCGGTGACGATCGGGCACAAGGCCGACAATCTGGGCGATGCGGCGGTGGTGGTGACATCCACTGCGATCGTGCGGACCAATCCCGAAGTCGAAGCGGCCTATGAGCGCCGCGTGCCGGTGGTGCGGCGCGCCGAGATGCTGGCCGAGCTGATGCGGCTGAAGTCCACCGTCGCGGTGGCGGGCACGCATGGCAAGACCACGACCACGTCGATGATCGCGGCACTGCTCGACGCCGGCAATGTCGATCCGACCGTGATCAATGGCGGCATCATCAACCAGTATGGCTCCAACGCACGGCTGGGCGACAGCGACTGGATGGTGGTCGAGGCCGATGAGAGCGACGGCAGCTTCCTGCGGCTGGACGGCACGATCGCGGTGGTGACCAACATCGATCCCGAGCATCTGGATCACTATGGTTCGTTCGACCGGGCCAAGGACGCCTATGTCGAGTTCGTCGAGAATGTGCCTTTCTATGGCGCGGCCTTGCTGTGCCTCGACCATCCCGAGGTGCAGGCGATCATTCCGCGGGTGCGCGACCGGCGGATCGTGACCTATGGCTTCGCGGCCAGTGCCGATGTGCGCGGGGTCAATGTGACGCCGTATCTGGGCGGCAACCGCTTCGACGTGATCATCCGTCATCGCGATGGCAGCACGCGCTCGATCGAGAATATCGATATGCCGATGCCCGGGCGCCACAATGTCCAGAACGCGCTGGCGGCGGTCGGCGTGGCGCTGGAGCTGGGCATCCCGGACGTGACGATCCAGCAGGGCTTTGCGCAGTTCGGCGGCGTGAAGCGTCGCTTCACCAAGGTGGGTGAAGTCGACGGGATCACCGTGATCGACGACTATGGGCATCATCCGGTGGAGATCCGGGCGGTGTTGTCGGCGGCGCGCGAGAGTGCGCGCGGACGCGTGATCGCAGTGATGCAGCCGCATCGCTATTCCCGGCTCGAGAACTTGATGGATGACTTCGCTCAGGCGTTCAACGACGCTGACATGGTGCTGGTGACGCCGGTCTATGCCGCGGGCGAGCATCCGCGCGAGGGCGTGTCCGCCGAGGCGCTGGTCGAGGGTGTGAAGCGGCGCGGGCATCGCTCGGCAGCGGTGGTGGACGATGCCGATGCGCTGGCGCGGGTGCTGGCCGAGGCGGCGGTGCCGGGCGATCTGGTGGTGTGCCTGGGCGCGGGTGACATCACGAAATGGGCGGCAGGACTGGCCGAGGGTATCGCCCAGGCGCGCGGCGCAACGCAGTGACGACTGCGGCGCTGCCTCAGGTTCGTGGAAAGCTGACGGCGAGGGCGCCGCTGGCGCCGCTTGTCTGGTTCAAGGCGGGCGGGGCGGCGGAGTGGCTGTTCGAGCCAGCGGATGTCGAGGATTTGCAGGCGTTTCTGGCTGCACTGGACCCGAGCGTGCCGGTGATGGGGCTGGGGCTGGGCTCGAACATGATCGTGCGCGATGGCGGGGTGCCGGGTGTAGTGGTGCGGCTGGGCAAGGCGTTCGCCAAGGTCGAGCGGGTGGATGACGTGACACTGCGCTGTGGCGGCGGGGCGAGCGGCATCCTGGTGTCTTCGAGTGCGCGCGATGCGGGGATTGGGGGCATCGAGTTTTTGCGGTCGATCCCCGGGACCGCCGGCGGCTTCGTGCGGATGAACGGCGGCGCCTATGGCCGCGAGACCAAGGACGTGCTGGTCGAATGCGACGTGGTGCTGCGATCGGGCGAGCTTCGGACGCTGGCGCTGAGCGATCTGGGCTATACTTATCGCCACAGCGAACTGCCCGAGGGTGCGATCGTCGTGTCGGCGACGTTTCGAGGGCACCCCGAAGCGCCAGGCGTGGTGCAGGCGGAGATGGACCGGATCGCCGCCGCGCGCGAGGAATCGCAGCCGCTGCGTTCGAAGACCGGGGGGTCGACCTTCAAGAACCCCGAGGGGCACAAGGCCTGGGCGCTGGTCGACGCGGCGGGCTGTCGCGGCTTGCGGCGGGGCGATGCGCAGGTGAGCGAAAAGCACTGCAATTTCCTGCTGAACCTGGGCAATGCGTCGTCGGCGGACATCGAAGCGCTGGGCGAGGAGGTTCGCGCCAAGGTGAAGGCGCATTCGGGCGTGACGCTCGAATGGGAAATTCAGCGAATTGGGGTAGGGAAGTGACGCAGTTGCACATCGCCGTGCTGATGGGCGGGTGGTCCGCCGAGCGCGAGGTTTCGCTGATGTCGGGCAATGGTGTCGCCGATGCGCTGGAAGCGCGCGGGCACAAGGTTTCGCGGGTCGAGCTGACGCGCGACGTGGCGGTGAAGCTGGCTGAGCTGAAGCCGGACGTGGTGTTCAACGCGCTGCACGGGACGCCGGGCGAGGACGGCACGGTGCAGGGGATGCTCGACCTGATGGGCGTGCCCTACACCCATTCGGGGCTGGTCACGTCGGTGATCGCCATCGACAAGCAGCTGACCAAGCAGGCGCTGGTGCCACACGGCGTGCCGATGCCGGGCGGGCGAATGGTGAAGAGCACCGAACTGTTCGAGCGCGATCCGCTGCCGCGGCCTTATGTGCTCAAGCCTGTCAACGAGGGGTCTTCAGTGGGCGTGGCGATCGTCACGGCCGAGGGCAATTACGGCAACCCGATCGCGCCGGGCGCGAAGGGGCCGTGGCAGGAGTTCGACGAACTGCTCGCCGAGCCGTTCATCCGCGGGCGCGAGCTGACTACCGCGGTGCTGGGCGACCAGGCGCTGGGGGTGACCGAGCTGAAGCCCAAGAGCGGCTTTTACGATTATGATTCGAAGTACACTGACGGGCTGACCGAGCACGTGTTTCCGGCGCAGATCCCGGACGAGATCACGCAGGCATGCAAGCGGATCGCGCTGGAGGCGCATCGGTTGCTGGGGTGCAAGGGTGCCTCGCGGTCGGACTTTCGCTGGGATGACCAGCAGGGCGTCGAGGGGCTCTTCCTGCTGGAGGTCAACACCCAGCCGGGGATGACTCCGCTCAGTCTTGTTCCGGAGCAGGCGAAGCACCTGGGAATCAGCTATGGCGAGCTGGTGCAGCGCATTGTCGATGAAGCTTTGGGATCGGCGCAGTGAGCCGCAGGCCCGTTCAGCGCACCGCCACGCGGCGGGGGGCGACGCCCAAGGCGCGCAAGGCGCCGGCGCGCCGGCCCCAGCGCGCCGGGCTGCTCGATCAGGCGGTCGCGGCGCTGCCGTTCAGTGAGAAGACGCTGCAGGGGATCGCGACCTGGAGCATCGTCGGCGCGGTGGGCGCCGCAGTGCTGGCCGCCGGCATCTGGGCGGGCGTGCCGGGCATGGTCGGGGTCGCGGCCGCCAACACGCTGGGCGACCTGGGGCTGCGCGTCGAGGAGATCCAGATCGACGGCATCAAGCGGATGGACAAGATGACGGTCTATTCGCAGGCGCTGGATCAGGATTCGCGGGCGATGCCGCTGGTCGACCTGGACCTGGTGCGCGAGCGGCTGCTCAAATATTCATGGGTGCAGGACGCGCGGGTGTCGCGGCGGCTGCCGGGCACGCTGCGCATCTTTATCGTCGAGCGCGAGCCGGCTGCGGTGTGGCAGAACCATGGGCAGCTGATGCTGGTCGACACCGCTGGCGTGCCGCTGGAGCCGGTGTCGCCCGATGCGATGCCAGACCTGCCGCTGCTGATCGGCGACGGCGCCAATTCGCAAGAACCGGCGCGCGAAATGCTGTTGGAAGCGGCGCCCGCGCTCAAGCCGCTGGTGCGCGCGGCGACCTGGGTCGGCAATCGGCGCTGGGATCTGACATTCAACACCGGTGAGAAGTTGCAATTACCGGAAGGTGAGGCAGAATCGCGCAAGGCGCTGCACAAGTTCGCGGAGATGGACGGCGAGCAGCGGCTTCTCGGCAAGGGCAGCCTGCGCTTCGACATGCGGGTTCCGGGTAACATGGTGGTGCAGCGGCGCATTGTGCCGCAGGCGGCAGCGGCGACGGCCGACGCCGCGAAAACAGGGGAATAGGCATGGCTAAGGTTCCGACCGAAGGGCTGATCACTGCATTGGACGTGGGCTCGTCCAAGGTGTCGGCGCTGATCGCGCAGCGTACCGATAGCGGATCGCTGGTGGTGCTGGGCACTGGCCAGCGCGAGAGCCGGGGCGTGAAGCGCGGCTATGTCGCCGACATGCGCGCCACCGAGATCGCGATCCGCGAGGCCGTGGAGCAGGCCGAGCGCATTGCCGGCATCAACATCGAGAATGTCTGGGTCAGCTTTTCGGCCGGCGGGCTGGTGTCCGACGTGGTCAAGCTGGAAGCGGACCTGGGCGGGCACCGCGTCGAACAGGGCGACATTGACGAGCTGCTGAAGGCTGGGCGCGACGCGATCGACCCGCAGGGCAAGATGGTGCTGCACGCACAGCCCACCCGCTACACGGTTGACGGGCTGGCCGGTGTGAAGCGGCCGCTGGGGCTGCATGCCGACCGGCTGGGCGTCGACATTCATGTCGTGTCGACCGAGGGTTCGCCGGTCCGCAACCTGGACCTGTGCGTGCGTTCGGCGCATCTGGAAGTACGCTCGATCATCGCCGCACCGGTGGCGACCGGGCTTGCCTGCCTGACCGAGGAGGAGCGCGAACTGGGCGTCGCGCTGGTCGAGATCGGTGCGGGCGTGACCAATGTATCGGTGTTTGCCGGCGGCGTGCTGGCGGGTCTTGCCTCGATCCCGATGGGGTCGGCGGACATCACCGACGACATCGCCTCTGCATTCGGCACTGCCCGGCAATGGGCCGAGCGGACCAAGTGCTTCCATGGATCGGCCAACCTGTCCCCGCGCGACAATCGCGAGACGATCGACGTGATGCCGGCGACCCAGGAAGAGAATGCCGCCGATGCGATCCGCATCACCAAGGCGCAGCTGAACGGGATTATCCGCCAGCGGCTCGAGCGGTTGATGGGCGAGATCCAGAAGGAGCTGAAGAAGCTCGGCTTCCAGGATCCCGTTGGCCGGCAGATCGTGCTGACCGGCGGCGGCGCCGAATTGAAGGGCATTGCCGATTACGCGCAGCAGGCACTGGGCAGTGCGGTGCGGGTCGGGCGTCCGCGCGGGCTGGCAGCCTTGCCGGACGCGCATGCAGGGCCTGCATTCACCACGCTGGCCGGACTGGCGCGCTTCGCCGCGACCGATCCGATCGACCTGCGCAGCCTGGAACCCGCGCACCAGATGGTCACCCGGGCGAGCCCCGGGGCGGTTTTGCAGCGGCTAATGGCGGCTTTTCGAGCGAATTATTAAAGAATTGGTACCGGCAGGGCGGGTTTTGACTAGAGTCGCCTTCGCGGTTGGTGCAGGAAAGGTTTACACGCGCCGTTCCGTGCAGGCGGCGCAGGGAGATCATAGATGAGCATTGAGTTTCTTCCCGCAGAAGTCGACGAACTGACGCCCAAGATCACGGTGATCGGCGTCGGCGGCGCGGGTGGCAATGCGATCGCGAACATGATCCGTGCGGATGTGCAGGGTGTCGAGTTCCTGGTCGCCAACACCGACGCGCAGGCGCTGAAGCAGTCCTCTGCTTCGCAGCGCATCCAGCTGGGCGCCAAGATCACGCAGGGCCTGGGCGCGGGTTCGCGGCCCGAGATCGGCCGTGCGGCTGCCGAAGAAACGATCGAAGACGTGCAGAAGTCGCTGGAAGGCGCACACATGTGCTTCATCGCGGCCGGCATGGGCGGCGGCACCGGCACGGGTGCGGCACCGGTGATCGCCAAGGCTGCGCGCGACATGGGCATCCTGACCGTGGGTGTCGTGACCAAGCCGTTCGCGTTCGAGGGCAAGCGCCGCGCGGCGAGCGCGGATGCGGGCATCGAAGAGCTGCAGAAGTATGTCGACACGCTGATCGTCATTCCGAACCAGAACCTGTTCCTGATCGCCAACGCCAACACGACCTTCAAGCAGGCCTTTGAAATGGCCGACGAAGTGCTGCAGCAGGGCGTGCGCGGCATCACCGACCTGATGGTCATGCCGGGCCTCATCAACCTCGACTTCGCCGACGTCCGTTCGGTGATGCAGGAGATGGGCAAGGCGATGATGGGCACCGGTGAGGCGGACGGCGACGACCGTGCGCTGATCGCGGCGCAGAAGGCGATCGCCAACCCGCTGCTGGACGGCGTGAGCATGAATGGCGCCAAGGGCGTGATCGTGTCGATCACCGGTGGCGAGGACATGCGCCTGCTCGAAGTGGACGAAGCCGCGAACCATATCCGCGAGCTGGTCGATCCCGACGCGAACATCATCTGGGGTTCGGCATTCAACCCCGAGCTGGAAGGCCGCATTCGCGTGTCGGTGGTCGCCACCGGCATAGACGCGGACGCACAGGCCAAGCCCGCGCCGGCCGCTGTCGAGCAGCCGCGCGTGTTCTCCTTCTCCAGCCCGCGCCGCAACGCGCCCGCCGCCGCGCCCGCAGCAGCAGAGCCGGAAGCGGCGCCTGCCGCCCCGGAGCCCGGCTTCTCCGACCAGGTGTTTGCCAGCGCGCCCGAGCCCGCTCCGCAGCCGCCGGTGGAAGCGCCGCGTGCGCCTGAAGCCTATACGCCTGCTCCGGTCCCGGCGCCGCAGCCTGCCCCTCGGAATGAAGATCTGGGCGGTGGCGACGAGTTGATCCTCGGCTCCGACAATGCCGTGCCGCAGCAACCCGCCGCGGAGCAGCCCGCCGCGCCTGCACCCGATTTCGGCAGTCGCCGGCGTTGGTTGACCGGTGCCGAAGAGGAAGAAGCACCCCAGGCGAAGCCGGGACGTCGGTCGGGCGGAACCCTGTTCGAGCGGATGGCGTCGGCATCACGCGGCAACAAGGCGACGAGCGAGGACGAGGACAAGGACCCGCTGGACATCCCGCGTTTCCTGCGCAGCCAGAACAATCAGTAAGCCGACTTTGGTCGCCGGCGTGGCTCGGTTGAGCGCACGCCCGGCGACCGGTCAGTGGCCGTTCAGTTGCGGCCATGCTTATCCTGCCGCGACATGATCCGGAAAACCCTGATGCACTCGGCGGCGCTGGCATTGGCGATCGTTGCCCATGCCACCCCAGCCGCCGCGCAGACCATGGTCTCGACACCCAATCCGGATGCGGATCGGCTGGCGCAGACCATGCGCACGCTTGCGGCCAGTCCGCGTGACCTGTCGGCGCTGATCGAGGCGGGGCGGCTCAGCACGCGGCTGAACGACATGTCGGCGGCGCTGGCGTTCTTTCAGCGGGCCGAGTCGGTGTCGCCTGGCGACCCGCGCATTGCCGCCGGACGTGCCGCGGTGCTGGTGCGGATGAAGCGGCCGGGCGAGGCGTTGCGGCTCTTCCAATCGGCCGAGTCGCGCGGAGCGGCGATCCGGGATTACGCCGCCGACCGCGGCTTTGCCTACGATCTGATGGGGCAGCCGGGGCTCGCCCAGGCGGACTACAAGATCGCCATGCAGCGTGAGCGCGACGACGAACTGGTTCGTCGCTATGCCCTGTCGCTGGGGATCAGCGGGCAGGCCGAGGAAGCGAACGCGCTGCTCGATCCGCTGCTGCGCCGGAGCGACCGGGCGGCATGGCGGGCGCGGGCGTTTATTCTCGCGATGAACGGCGACATTGCCGGCGCCGAGAAGATCGCCGCGAGCATGATGGGAGCGATGGGGCCGGCGCTGGTGCCGTTCTTCCGACGGCTGACCGGGCTGGCGCCGGCGGACCGAGCCTTCGCAGTGCATTTCGGAGAGCTGTCGCCGACCCAGGCGCGGCTGGCCGATGCGCGGCTGGCGCCGGTGTTGCCGGCCTATGTGCCCGATCGGCGGCCCGTGCAGGTCGCCGCTGTGCGCCAGCCGGCGGCAGCGGCGGCTCCGGTGCGGGCGCGCGATCGGCGTTCGGCGCGGGATCGCCGGCGCGAGCAGCCGGTGCAGGTTGCGGCGGCGTCTTCGTTGCCGCGGACGGCGGCGCCCGTGTTCGCGCAGCAGCGCACGCCGGTGGTGCAACCCTTGCCGACTCCGGCTCCGGCCCCTGCCGCACCCGTTGCTGCGACTCAGCCTGTCGTGCCGGCCCCAGGACCGGTGTTTGCGCAGCAGCGCACGCCGATCGTGCAGCCTTTGCCCGCGCCTGCAGCTTCGGCGCCGGTTGCAGTAACGCAGCCGTTGACGGCGTCGCCCGCTCCGGTGGTTGCGCAGGCTGCCACTCCGGCACCCGCTCCGGTCGCAGTGGCGAGTGCGGGGACGGCTGCTTCTGGCACGCCACAGCCTTCGGTGCGTGCGGTAGTGTCACCGGAGCCGCAGTCGGCGCCGCTGCAACTCGCCGAAGTCGCACCCCGCGACGTAGCAGTCGCCGCCGCGTCGCCTGCGCCTGCGCCACCAGGGCCAGCCGCGGTGGGGCAGGAGGATTCGGTGCTCGCTTCGATCGTCGCGAACCTGACGATTCCTGCAGCCGAACTGGAAGCGGCAAACTCGATGACCCTTCCGGCGCCCGAGCCTGCGCCTGCACCGGTTGTGGCGCCTGCGCCTGTGGCCGAAGCGCCCAAGCCGGAGCCCGCCAAGCCGACGCCGGTCCGCAAGGCTGAGCCTGCCACGCCTGAGCCCAGCAAGGCGGCGAAGGACAAGGCGGAGAAGGACAAGGTGGCGGAGAAGGCTGCCGCCTCGAAGCCGGTCAAGGCTAAGGTCGACCCCAAGGGGAAGGCCGACGCCAAGGCCAAGGCTGAACCCAAGGCCAAGCCGGATCCCGAGCGGGTGTGGGTGCAGGTGGCCGGCGGCGCGAATGCGGCTGACCTTGCCAAGGCGTGGAAGAACGTCACCGGCAAGGCGCCCGCGCAGTTCAAGGGCAAGGAGGGCTGGTGGACGCCGGTGCGTGCATCCAACCGGCTGCTGACCGGGCCGTTCAAGACGCAGGCGGAGGGCCAGTCCTTCGTGAACGCGCTGGCCAAGGCTGGTGTGTCGGGGTTCGTTTTCACCTCGGAAGCGGGGCAGAAGATCAGCAAGATCGGGGCGAAGTGATTCAGCACGCAGCATGGGCGTGCCGGCCCGACCAGAGCCGTGGCCGCGTGCATCCAGAGCCGGGCGGCGAAGTGCGGGGGCCGCGCGACGCGTTTCAGCGCGACCGCGACCGGATCATCCATTCGATCAGCTTTCGCCGGCTGCGCCACAAGACACAGGTCTTCATGGCGCCCGATGGCGACCATTTCCGCGTGCGGCTGACGCACAGCCTGGAAGTGGCGCAGATCGGGCGGACGATCGCGCGGGCGCTGGGGCTGAACGAAGACCTGACCGAGGCTTTGTGCCTGGCGCATGACATCGGCCACCCGCCTTTCGGCCATGCCGGGGAAGAGGCACTAGAGCGTGCGCTAGAGGGTAAAGGCGGGTTCGATCACAACGGGCATACGCTGCGCACGCTGACCTTGCTGGAGCGGCCTTATCCGGCCTGGAATGGGCTCAACCTGAGCTGGGACACGCTGGAGGGTCTGGCCAAGCATAATGGTCCTATCGCGCACCCGGAATGGGCGCTGGCGGCAGTGGACCAACAGGTGGGACTCGAACTGGACCGCTGGCCGTCGCTCGAGGCGCAAGTGGCTGCCATTGCGGATGATATTGCCTATGACAATCACGACATCGACGATGGGCTGCGCGCCGGGCTGCTGACGCTGGAGCAGCTCACCGCGCTGCCGATGGTTGCCGATGGCTGGGCACGCGTGCAGGCCAAGTTCCCGCGCGTGCCGGCCAAGCGGCTGGTGGGCGAACTGATCCGCTCGCAAATTGGCGAGATGGTCAACGACTTGATCGCAGCCACGCGGCAGCGGCTGACGGCGCTGGAGATTGGCTCGATCGAGGATGTCCGCGGGGCCGGGCAGGTGCTGGCGATGTTCTCGGAGGGGATGCGCGACGCCGAGCGCGACCTGAAGCGCTTCATGTACGCCAATCTGTATCACCACCCCAGCCAGTTGGCCGCGGCCGAGGCGGCGGAGATGGTGGTGGCGGGGCTGTTCGAAGCCTATGCCGGTGATCCCGAGCGGATGCCGGAGGAATGGCGCATCGGGCTGCCCGAGGGCGAACCCTGGCGGAGCCGGCACGTCGCCGACTTCATTGCCGGCATGACTGACCGCTATGCCATTGGCCGCTATCGCGAGGTGGTGGGGCCAGTGGATTTGCCCGAAGGCTTCTGACCAGGGCCTTCCCGCGCGGGAAAGGCCCTGAATCGAATTCAGCGTTGCGCCACCTGGAGCGGGCCCGTGCTCTTCGGCGCGCGGAAGGCCACTGGCTTGCCCGCGACGTCCCCCTTTACCCAGCCGTTGCGCACGACGAGGCGGAACTTGCTTCCCTCCGAGGCGCGGCCTTCGAGCACGCGGGCGCCGCCCTGGTCGAGCGTGGTGTAGGTGTAGGTCACGCCATCGCGCTTGAAGCTGCGCTCGGAAGCGAGCGCGGGCGTGGCGAGCGTCAGTGCAACGGCAGCAGCTGCGAAGATGGTCTTGGTCACGATCTTTCTCCTTCTCATCTGAAAGAGCCAGACCGGCATCCCTTTTTATGTTCTGAGCGCAAGAATGTTGCAGTGCGGCAAAGTGGGCAATCGCAAAGCGCGGGCGCAACGATTGCACGTGACGCAACTGCGTTCGTAGGCTGTCTGCGACTGCCGCGCGAACAGGTGACGGGGCGCGGCCACTGCGCTAATACCCGCGCGCTTCCGCCATAGTTGGACATGTGAATGACGCTCTACGCCCGTTTCGCCGCGCATTTGAACCTTGCCCTGGATGCGCTCGTCCTTGCCGGTGACTTGCCTGCGGGTCTGGAGCGACGCAGCGTCACGGTGGAGCCGCCGCGCGATGCGACGCATGGCGATCTGGCCACCAACGCAGCGATGGTGCTTGCCAAGCCCGCCGGCACCAACCCGCGCGCGCTGGCCGAGAAGATCGCGGCCGAGTTGCAGAAGCTGGACGAGGTTTCCGCTGTAAGCGTTGCCGGACCGGGCTTCATCAACCTGACGCTGAGCGACGACACCTGGCGCGGCGAGCTGAACGAGATCCTCGGCACCGCCGACGCCTATGGCCGCTCAAGCGTGGGTGAGGGTACCACGGTCAACATCGAATATGTCTCGGCCAACCCTACGGGTCCGATGCACATGGGGCATTGCCGCGGCGCGGTGGTGGGCGACGCGCTTGCCAGCCTGCTCGAGTTTGTCGGGCACAAGGTGATCCGCGAATATTATGTGAATGACGCTGGCGGCCAGGTCGACGTGCTCGCCCGTTCGGCGCAGCTGCGCTATCGCGAGGCGCTGGGCGAGACGATCGAGATCCCTGAGGGCCTGTATCCGGGCGAGTATCTGAAGCCGATCGGCGCCAAGCTGGCTGCGGAATATGGCGACAAGTTCGTCGGTGCGCCGGAGAACGAGTGGCTGGCGCTGTTCCGCAAGGAAGCCGTTGCCGCCATGCTGGTGATGATCAAGGACGATCTGGCGCTGCTGGGCATCCATCACGACCTGTTCTCGTCCGAGGCCGAGTTGCAGGCCGCCGGCAAGCCCGAGCAGGCCGAAGCATGGCTGCGCGAGCGCGGCTTCGTTTATGACGGCGTGCTGGAAGCGCCCAAGGGCGAGACGCCCGAGGATTGGGAGCCGGTGGAGCTGCCGCTGTTCCGCTCGACCCAGTTCGGCGACGACCAGGATCGGCCGATCAAGAAGTCGAACGGCAGCTGGACCTATTTCGGCGCGGACCTCGCCTATCACTTCCAGAAGGCGCAGTCGGCCGATCAGCTGATCGACATCTGGGGCGCGGACCATGCCGGCACGGTGAAGCGCATTGTGGCGGCGGTGCAGGCGCTGACCGGCGGCGAGACCAAGTTCGACGTCAAGCTGGTGCAGATGGTGCGCCTGTTGCGTGCCGGCGAGCCGGTTAAGATGTCCAAGCGCGCGGGCAATTTCGTGACGCTGGCCGATGTGGTCAACGAAGTGGGCAAGGACGTGGTCCGCTTCACCATGCTGACGCGCAAGGCCGATGCGCAGATGGATTTCGACTTCGCCAAGGTGGTGGAAGCGTCGAAGGACAATCCCGTCTTCTACGTCCAGTACGCGCATGCCCGGGTGCACTCGCTGCATCGCAAGGCGGCGGAGGCGGGAATTGCGTGCGAGACTGCCGACCTGTCCCTGCTTGATACAGAGGACCTGGCGCTGGTGAAGCTCGCGGCGCAGTTCCCGCGGGTGGTGGAAGGCGCCGCGGCAGCGCGCGAGCCGCACCGTATTGCTTTCTATCTCTATGATCTGGCAGGCCTTTTCCACGCGCAGTGGAATGCCGGCAACGACCGGCCGGAGCGCCGCTATCTGCTTGCTGACCAGCCCGAGCTTACCTGCGCCCGGCTTTTCTTGGCGCGCGGGATCGGGCAGATCATCCGCAACGGTCTGGCGCTGATGGGCGTAGAGGCCGTGCAGGAGATGCACTGAGATGAGCGCGCGATCAGGGGATAGCGTAGCCGACGAGGATCGGCTGCCATGGCTGGAGACGGTGGAAGAGGAATATGTCGAACGACGTTCCTTTGGCCGTGTCCTGTTGTTTCTCCTGATCCTGGTCGTGCTGCTGGTGATCGGTGCGCTTGCCTATCGCTGGTATGACCAGCAGCGCGGCGGCACCGGCAACGGTCAGCTAATCGAGGCGCCGCAGGGCGATTACAAGGTGAAACCGCAGGAGCCCGGCGGCATGAAGGTGGAAGGGCAGGGCGACACCGTCTTCACCACCAGCCAGGGCGCGGAAAGCAACGCCAGCATCAATGTGGGCGGGCTTCCTGAAGACCCGGTCGAAGGCAAGGCCGCGCCGCAGCCACGCGCGTCGGCGCCAGGCAGCCGCACGGCCAAGATCGAAGTGCCGGCAGCGGCCAAGATCGCGCCGACGCGGCCGGCCACGCAGCCGGCGGTGCGCGGCAATGCCGGTGGCGGTTCGGGATCGCTGATCCAGCTGGGCGCCTTCCCGAATGAGGGCGGAGCGAACACCGCCTGGGCGCGGCTGACCAAGCGGTTCAGCTATCTGGCGCCGCTCGGCAAGTCGGTGGAGCGCGCGGAAAAGGACGGCAAGGCGATCTTCCGGCTGCGGGTGAATGCGGGCAGCAACGGGCAGGCGCGCGAGATTTGCGGCCGGCTAAAGGTTGCGGGTGAAAGCTGCTTCGTGACGAGCTAAAGGCTCGAACCATGAAACCGGTTATCTTTGGCTTGTCGGGCGCCACGCTGACTTCCGACGAGCGTGCGTTTTTCCGCGAGGCCGATCCGCTCGGCTATATCCTGTTCAAGCGCAATTGCGTGGACCGCGCGCAGATGCAGGCGCTGACGAGCGAGCTGCGCGCGCTGTCGGGGCGCGACGACCTGCCGATCCTGATCGACCAGGAGGGCGGGCGTGTGAGCCGGATGGTGCCTCCGGAGTGGCCGGCGTTTCCGGCGGGGCAGGCGTTCGACCGTTTGTACGATGTCGCGCCGATCTCGGCGATCGAGGCGGCGCGGGCCAATGCCGAGGCGCTGGGGATGATGCTGGCCGAGGTGGGCGTCAATGTGAACTGCGCGCCATTGCTGGACGTCCGTCAGCCCGATGTCACGGCTGCGATCGGCGACCGGGCGTTTGGCGGCGAGCCGATGCGGGTGTCGGCACTGGGCCGGGCGATGCTCGACGGAATGCGGCGGGCCGGGGTGGTTGGGATCGTCAAGCACATGCCCGGGCATGGCCGCGCGCTGGTCGACAGCCATTATGAGCTGCCGCGGGTAAGTGCTGGTGCCGAGGAACTGGAATCGGACCTGGAGCCGTTCGTGCGGCTGAACGATGCGCTGATGGCGATGACGGCGCATGTGGTGTTCGAGGCATGGGATGCAGAGCGACCGGCCACTATCTCGTCGACGCTGATTTCGCAGGTCATACGCGGCCGGATCGGCTTCGACGGGCTGCTAATGAGTGACGATATCGACATGAAGGCGCTGTCCGGCACGGCCGACGAGAAGGCGGCGGCGGCGCTGGCGGCCGGGTGCGACGTGGTGCTCGATTGCTGGGCCCGGATGGACGAGATGGTGGAGATTGCCGGGCGGATCGGCGAGGCTACGCCCGCGTGTCTGGCGCGGTTGGAGCGGGCCATGGCTACCGTGGCCGATGCCAGCCCCGGCGGTGACTTCGACGCGCTGATCGCCAAGCGGGACGAACTGCTGGCGCTCGCCTGAGGGCTCTGCTTAACCTGTGGCAATGAGCGAGGACGCCGCCGAGACCCTCAAGATCGAGATCGAAGGTTGGGAAGGGCCGCTCGACCTGTTGCTGGCGCTTGCGCGCAACCAGAAGGTGGATCTGCGGCAGATCTCGATCCTGGAACTGGTGGAGCAGTATCTGGGGTTCGTGAACCAGGCGCGGACGTTGCAGCTGGAGCTTGCCGCCGATTACCTGGTGATGGCGGCGTGGCTGGCGTTCCTGAAGTCCGCGCTGCTGTTGCCGCGCAATCCGGAGGAGACGCCCAGTCCAGAGGAGCTGGCGCTGCGGCTGCAGCTGCGGCTGGAGCGGCTGAACGCGATGCGTGAGGCAGGCGCCCGGCTGGTCGCGCGCGACCGGATGGGGCGCGACGTCTTCCCGCGGGGGAACCCCGAAGGGCTGCGGGTGGTGCGGCAGGCGCGCTGGGAAGCGGAGATCTTCGACCTGATCGCCGCCTATGGCCGGATCAGCGCGCGGACGCGGCCGGTGATGCATGTGGTGGCGCATCGCGACGTGATGACGCTGGAAGAGGCGATCGAGCGGGTGTCGGCGCTGGTGGGCAGCCAGGTGGATTGGAGCGTGGTCGAGAGCTTCCTCCCCGCTGACGCCGCCGGGTTGTATCGCAAGTCGGCGCTGGCATCCTCGTTCGTGGCGGTGCTGGAGCTGGCGCGGCAGGGCAAGGTGGAGTTGCGGCAGAAATCGCCCTTTGCGCCGCTGTACGTGCGGTCGCTGCAATGAGCGACGCGCTGGCGCGGGCCGTGGAGGCGGTGCTGTTCGCCGCCGAGGCACCGCTGAGCATCGAGGAACTGCGCGCGCATGTCGGGGCGCAGGCCGATGTGCGCGGGGCGCTGGCGGCGCTGGAGCGCTTTTACGCCGGGCGGGGGATCGAGCTGGTCCGGCGCGGGGAGCGCTGGCACTTCCAGACCGCCGCCGATCTGGCGCATCTTTTGCGGCGCGACCGCGAGGACAGCCGCAAGCTGAGCCGGGCGGGGATCGAGACGCTGGCGATCATCGCCTATCACGAGCCGGTGACGCGCGCGGAGATCGAGGCGATCCGCGGCGTGCAGATCTCCAAGGGCACGATCGACGTGCTGATGGAGGCCGGGTGGGTGCGCCCCGCCGGACGGCGCGAAGTGCCCGGACGGCCGCTGATGTATGCGACGACGCAGGGGTTCCTGAGCCATTTCGGGCTGGCGAGCCGCCGCGACTTGCCAGGAATCGACGATCTGAAGGCCGCGGGGCTGCTCGATCCGGTCGATCTGGCGCTAGAGGCCGAAACGAGCGAAACTGTCACGGACGGCGAATAGGGCTTGCGCTCCGATTCGCCGGCCCGACATTCGCTTGGGGCCGGATCAACAGCGTTGCCGGACACGCGTACGAGGCCTAGATAGGCGCTCGATAGAGGAGATTTCCCATGGGTAGCATGAGCCTGATGCACTGGCTGATTGTCGGCATCCTGGTCATTTTGTTGTTCGGCGGCAGCCGGTTTTCCAACATGATGGGCGACGTTGCCAAGGGCCTCAAGCAGTTCAAGAAGGGCATGGCCGAGGACGATGACGCGCCCAAGCCCGTCGAGCCCACCCGGATCGAAGGCCGCTCGGCGACCGACGCACCGCTCAAGACCGAAGCCGAGCGCGTCCGCGAAGAGCAGCGCTGAGCCGTCCATCCATGTTCGTTGATACGCGCGCCGAGCGTGGCGCGCGCGTGAGGCAGTGCTGAATGTTCGACGTTGCGCCGACCGAGTTGCTGCTGGTGGCCGTGGTGGCATTGCTGGTGATCGGTCCCAAGGACCTGCCCCGGGCAATGCACTTTGTCGGCAAATGGGTGGGCAAGGCGCGCGGCGTCGCCCGGCAATTCCGTTCGGGCATGGATTCGATGATCCGCGACGCCGAACTGGCCGAGATGGAACAGAAATGGGCGGCGGAGAACGAGCGCATCATGCGCGAGCATCCGCCGGCACCTTCGCTGCCCGCGCCGGAGCCAGCGGGCGACACTGCGCTGCAAGACGCCGAGCTGCACAACAGCGACTTGCACGAGGCGGAGCCGGTGATGGTCGAGCAGCCCGACTTCAAGCCTGAGCCTGCCCCTGCTTCCGTGGACGCCGAGCCGCGGCCCGAAGGCGCGCCGCGAGAGGCACGGCCATGAGGGATATCGACGACACCCAGGCGCCGTTGCTCGAACATCTGGTCGAGCTTCGCCGCCGGCTGCTGTGGTCGCTGGCCGCGCTGATAATCGCCTT
Organism: Sphingomonas sp. IC-56; assembly: GCF_021043375.1. GTDB lineage: Bacteria > Pseudomonadota > Alphaproteobacteria > Sphingomonadales > Sphingomonadaceae > Sphingomonas. The sequence continues at coordinate 1,003 of NZ_JAJNDV010000001.1, read as the reverse complement.
TGGCGGGTCGCTGTATTTTGCGCGCGCGATATTCTCGTTGCTCGTCGCGCCCCTCAAGGCCGCGGGCCAGGCGACGATCATCAACACCCAGGTGTTTGGCGGTTTCCTGGTCGAGATCAAGATCGGCTTCTTCGCCGCGCTGATGATCGCGTTTCCCGTAATCGCGAACCAGCTGTGGCAGTTCGTCGCGCCCGGGCTGTACAAGAAGGAGAAGCAGGCGCTGTTGCCGTTCCTGCTCGCGACGCCGGTGCTGTTCATCGCCGGGGCGTGCATGGCCTATTTCGTGGCGATCCCGGTCGCGCTGAAGTTCCTGCTGAGCTTTCAGGGGCAGGTGGGCGATAGCGGCATCCAGCAACAGGCGTTGCCGGACGTGAACGATTACCTGAAGTTCGTGATGCAGTTCATCTTCGGCTTCGGGCTGTCGTTCCTGCTGCCGATCCTGCTGATGCTGCTCGAGCATGCCGGCATCGTCACCTACGAACAGCTGAAAGGCGCGTGGCGCTATGCCGTGGTGGGGGCGTTCGCCCTGTCGGCGGTGCTGACTCCGCCGGATGTCGGATCGCAGCTGCTGTTGGCGATCCCGCTGGTGATGCTGTATTTCCTCGCGCTGGTGGCGATCCGCTTCACGCGATCGCGGCGCGAACGGGCAGCCGATAACGAGACTGCCGCTTCCTGATAATGGAAACCCCTCTCCCGAAGGAGAGGGGTTCAAAAGCCTTACTTGTTGTTGTCGGCAGCGCCGGCAACCGCATCGCCGGCCGACGATACGTCACGGCCCGCACCCTCGATGGTGTTGCAAGCCGACACCAGCATCGCGCCAGCGAGCGCTGCACATGCAATGATCTTACGCATTCGAATTCTCCAAACTCGCCTAGAGTGGCGGGGAGGAAATGCACAAATGCAGCGGATCGTTCCGCTTGGGAGACGAGCTGCGGAGAACGCAAAAAAAGCCGCTGCGAGCGGCTGTGGCGTATCCGGCGATGTAGGGGGGAAGTATTAGGCC
>NZ_JAJNDV010000018.1:1667-5010 GCF_021043375.1 Sphingomonas sp. IC-56 | reverse complement strand
CCGAACGCTAAAAAGCCCGCTAAGTCATGTGACTTGCGGGCTTTTTGTTGGTTGCGGGGACAGGATTTGAACCTGTGACCTTCAGGTTATGAGCCTGACGAGCTACCGGGCTGCTCCACCCCGCGACAAGGCTTTTTGCCCCGCGTGGGAGCGGGGGGATGTGAATGGGTTTTCCATGCTGTCTTCTTGTGTGCGGGACACCGGCTGCAATGCCTGGCGACGACCTACTCTTCCGTACCTTAAGGCACAGTACCATCGGCGCTGTCTGGTTTCACGTCCGAGTTCGGGATGGGATCGGGTGGGTCACAGACGCTATGGTCACCAAGCAATGAAGCCGGTGTGTCCGCAAGGGCGCTTGGGTTAGCGCCCTTGTTCAAGAAGGGGTTTTGATCGATGCCCGTGCAGGCTTTGTGTTTTCATCCAACCAGACAAGGCTCTGGGATATCCAGGGCTGTTGTTGATGGTGGAACTCTCAAGCGCGAATAGGACAATTAGGACCGGTTAGCTCCATGCGTTACCGCACTTCCACATCCGGCCTATCAAGGTGATGGTCTTTCACCGTCCTAAGAAATCTTATCTCGAGGGAGGCTTCCCGCTTAGATGCTTTCAGCGGTTATCCCGTCCATACATAGCTACCCAGCTGCGCTCTTGGCAGAACGACTGGTACACCAGAGGTATGTTCAACCCGGTCCTCTCGTACTAGGGTCAACTCCTCTCAAATTTCGACGCCCACGGCAGATAGGGACCAAACTGTCTCGCGACGTTCTGAACCCAGCTCACGTACCACTTTAATTGGCGAACAGCCAAACCCTTGGGACCTGCTCCAGCCCCAGGATGTGATGAGCCGACATCGAGGTGCCAAACAACCCCGTCGATATGAGCTCTTGGGGGTTATCAGCCTGTTATCCCCGGCGTACCTTTTATCCGTTGAGCGATGGCCCTTCCACGAGGGACCACCGGATCACTATGACCGACTTTCGTCTCTGCTCGACTTGTCAGTCTCGCAGTCAGGCTGGCTTATGCCATTGCACTCTAACAGCCGGTTTCCAACCGGCCTGAGCCAACCTTCGCGCGCCTCCGTTACTCTTTAGGAGGCGACCGCCCCAGTCAAACTACCCGCCACAGAGGGTCCCAACACCGGATAACGGTGCGTGGTTAGACAGTAGAGAACAACAGGGTGGTATTTCACTTGGTGGCTCCACACCAGCTGGCGCCGGTGCTTCAAAGCCTCCCACCTATTCTACACAGTTGTTCTCCACTGCCACTCTGAAGCTGCAGTAAAGGTGCACGGGGTCTTTCCGTCTAACCGCGGGTACTCCGCATCTTCACGGAGAATTCAATTTCGCTGAGCATGTCCTGGAGACAGTGGGGAAGTCGTTACGCCATTCGTGCAGGTCGGAACTTACCCGACAAGGAATTTCGCTACCTTAGGACCGTTATAGTTACGGCCGCCGTTTACCTGGGCTTCATTTCGGAGCTTGCACCCCTCCACTTAACCTTCAGGCACCGGGCAGGCGTCAGGCCCTATACGTCGTCTTGAAGCCGACTTAGCAGAGCCCTGTGTTTTTGCTAAACAGTCGCTACCCCCTGGCCTGTGCCCCCTCAAAAAGCTTGCGCTCAGTGAGGGCCTCCTTCTTCCGAAGGTACGGAGGCAATTTGCCGAGTTCCTTCAGGACACTTCTCTCAAGCGCCTTGGTATACTCTACCTGACCACCTGTGTCGGTTTCGGGTACGGTCTATACGGTGGGGCTATTTCCCGGGACAACTTCGAAGCATGCTCAATCCAATAAGAGCATACAACACACGTCATCCGTCACACACCACCAGGCCCACGAATATTAACGTGGTTCCCATCGACTACCCCCTTCGGGCTCGTCTTAGGGGCCGGCTCACCCTGCGCGGATTAGCCTTGCGCAGGAACCCTTGGTCTTTCGGCGAGAGGGCATCTCACCCTCTTTATCGCTACTCATGTCTGCATTCGCACTTCCGATACCTCCACAGACCATTACCAGTCTGCTTCACAGGCGTACGGAACGCTCCGCTACCGCGTACTCGTAAACGAGCACACCCTAAGCTTCGGTGCGTGTCTTGAGCCCCGTTACATCTTCGCCGCAGGAACCCTTATTTAGACCAGTGAGCTGTTACGCTTTCTTTAAAGGATGGCTGCTTCTAAGCCAACCTCCTGGTTGTTTTGGGATTCCCACATGCTTTCCCACTTAGACACGACTTGGGGACCTTAGCTGTAGGTCAGGGCTGTTTCCCTTTTGACGACGGACCTTAGCACCCGCCGTCTGTCTCCCGGATATCACTCCTAGGTATTCGGAGTTTGGTTAGAGTTGGTAGATCTCGCGACCCCCGCATCCATCCAGTGCTCTACCCCCTAGGGTGTCCATCCGAGGCACTACCTCAATAGTTTTCGCGGAGAACCAGCTATTTCCCGGCTTGATTGGCCTTTCACCCCTAAACACAACTCATCCGGTAACTTTTCAACGTTAATCGGTTCGGACCTCCAGTGCGTGTTACCGCACCTTCATCCTGGTCATGCCTAGATCGCCGGGTTTCGGGTCTAATGCATCAAACTAAATCGCCCTATTCAGACTCGCTTTCGCTGCGCCTACACCTATCGGCTTAAGCTTGCTTGATACATTAAGTCACAGACCCATTATGCAAGAGGTACGCTGTCAGGCCTCAAGGACCCTCCAACTGCTTGTAGGCAATCCGTTTCAGGTACTGTTTCACTCCCCTCATCGGGGTGCTTTTCACCTTTCCCTCACGGTACTAGTTCGCTATCGGTCATGTACGAGTATTTAGGCTTAGAGGGTGGTCCCCCTATATTCAGACAGGATTACACGTGTCCCGCCCTACTCAAGTCCTCCAACATCACTTTCGCATACGGGGCTGTCACCCGCTATGGCCACTCTTTCCAAAGTGTTCTGCTAGTTGAATTGGAGGCACTGGCCTGGTCCGCGTTCGCTCGCCACTACTAACGGAATCTCGGTTGATGTCTTTTCCTCCAGCTACTGAGATGTTTCAGTTCGCCGGGTTCGCTTCACGAAGCCTATTTTATTCAGCTACATGATACCTTTTTCCAATTACCCCAACCGTCATTGCTGACGGCAGAGATAATCGGATTAGGTGGGTTTCCCCATTCGGAAATCGTCGGGTCAAAGGTTGCTCACACCTCACCGACGCTTATCGCAGCGTGCCACGTCCTTCATCGCCTGTACATGCCAAGGCATCCACGAATTGCCCTTACCTCACGCTTGAGAGTCCACACCACCAACAACAACACTGGATCAGTCCCCAGCCCATCAAAGTATTACTTTGATGGGAACCCTGGGGA
>NZ_JAJNDV010000017.1 GCF_021043375.1 Sphingomonas sp. IC-56 | reverse complement strand
GGCGGGGGCGGTGGGGATTGGCCGCTGAGCTATGAGGCGCAGGTTCGCGACGGGTATCTGCGCAATCCGGTGGCGCAGCGGGCGGTGAAGCTGGTCTGCGAGAGCCTGGGCGGGGCGCCGCTGGAGGCGTCCGAGCCGGAGATCCTTGCCTTGGTGCAGCGCCGCTCGTGCGGGCAGGTGCTGACCGAGGCGGTGGCGGCGCAGCTGTTGTTGCACGGCAATGCCTATGTGCAGCTGCTCTGCGACGGCGAGGGGCGGCTGCGCGAGCTGTATGCGCTGCGACCCGAGCGCGTGGGCGTGGAGGCGGACGCGCAGGGCTGGCCGGTGGCGTATCGCTACAAGGTGGGGGCGCATGTCACGCGGCTGCCGGCGGAGGATGCGGCCGGGCGCCCGGCGGTGGTGCATTTGAAGGCGTTCCACCCGCTCGACGATCATCAGGGGCTTGGCTGCCTGGGCGCGGCGGCGGGGGCGGTGGCGATCCACAATGCGGCGACGCGGTGGAACAAGGCGCTGCTGGACAATGCGGCGCGGCCTTCGGGCGCCTTGGTCTATGATCCGGGCGAGGGCGGGGTGCTGTCGGCGCCGCAGCGCGATCAGCTCAAGGCCGAGTTGGAAAGCGGCTATTCGGGCGCGGCGCATGCCGGGCGGCCAATGCTGCTGGAAGGCGGGCTCAAGTGGCAGTCGATGAGTTTGACGCCCGCCGACATGGATTTCGTCGGGCTGAAGGCAGCAGCGGCGCGGGAGATCGCGCTGGCCTTTGGCGTGCCGCCGATGCTGCTGGGGCTGCCGGGGGACAATGCGTACGCCAATTACCGCGAGGCGAACCGGGCGCTGTGGCGGCTGGCGGTGCTGCCGCTCGCAGGGAGTATCTTCGCTTCGCTCAGCGAGGCGCTGGCGGCGTGGTTTGCCGACGCGCGGGTGGGGGTGGACCTCAATCGCGTGCCGGCGCTCGCGGAGGACCGCGAGCGGCTGTGGCGGCAAGTGGCGGGGGCGAGCTTCCTCAGCGATCCGGAGAAGCGGGCGATGCTGGGGCTGTGAGCGTGCCGACGTCGCAGATGCGGGCGTCGGCGTCCCAGGTGCCGCCGGCATTGCCGCATTTGTGCACGAGCACCGCGTCGGTGCGCCACAGCCAGACCAGCAAGGCGGCGAGCAGGACGGTCAGGAGCAGGGCGGAGGGGAACAACCAGCGGCGCATGCGGTGGGTTTAGGGCAGATCGGCGGTTGGCGCGACCAGATCCTCCCCAGGTGGGGGGAGGTGGCAGTCTGTAGGGCTGACGGAGGGGTATTCTCCACGGGCGACACGCTCGCGGAGGCCTACCCCTCCACCACGCTTCGCGTGGTCCCCCTCCCCTTCCAGGGGAGGATCTGGTCCTTCGCCGCAGAACGGGAGGGGAGCATGGACGACGGGATGGTGCTGGCGCAGCTGATGGAGCAGGCGCAGGGCGATGGCGCGAGCGTGGGGACGCTGCGCGCGATCGCGGAGGAAGCAGGGGAGCTGGGCGCGCGGCGGGCGCTGGCGCGGCTGGGGCTGGAGGATGTCGGCGCGGCCAAGGACATGGCCGAGCTGCGCGAATTGCTGGGGGCATGGCGCGACGCCAAGCGATCGGCGTTCAAGGCGGCCTTTGGGTCGTTCGGGCGGATGATCGCGGCGCTGGTGCTGGTAGGGCTGGCGGTGAAGCTGGGCTTTCCCGGCTGGCTGAAATGAGGGTGCGGTTTGCAGGCTATGCCGCGGTGTTCGGCGTGGCGGACCGGGGCGGCGACGTGCTGCGGCCAGGGGCGTTCGGCGCACCGGGAAGCGTGCCGCTGTTGTGGCAGCATCATGGGCGCCCGGTCGGGCGGATCGAGCTGCTGGGCGAGGATAGCCGCGGGCTGCGGGTGGTGGGTTCGGTGGAGGAGCCCGCGCTGGCGGCGCGCGTGGCGAAGGGCGCGGTGACCGGGCTGTCGTTCGGGTATCGGGTGGCGGAGGCGCGCGGCGGATTGCGGCGCGAGATCCGGCGGCTGGAACTGGTCGAGGTGAGCCTGGTCGCGCAGCCGATGCAGCCGCTGGCGCGGGTGCATGCGGTGGAGTTGATCTAAAAATCTGAGGTTGGGGTCTGCGCCTGGCGGCGGCCCCTCCACCATCCGCCTGCGCCTTTGGCTTCGGCGGATGGTCCCCCTCCCCGAGCTAGCTCGGGGAGGATCTTTTGGCGTGGGAGATGGTGATGGACGGAATTGTGGCGAGCTTTGATGCAGTGGAAGCCAGCGGCGTGCCCGTGGCGCGGCCGATGTTGTCGGGTGGGCGGCCGGTGCGTGGGGCGGCTTTTGAGGGGTTCCTGCGCGCCGGGCATGGTGCGGTGGAAGTGAAGGCGATGTCGGGCAGCGATGGTGCCGCGGGCGGCTATGCCGTGCCCGAGGAGATCGACGCGCAGATCGATGCGACGCTGAAGGCGGTGTCGCCGATCCGCGCCATCGCCAATGTGGTGAAGGTGGGGACGGGCGGGTACCGCAAGCTCGTGGCGAGCGGTGGCTTTGAAAGCGGCTGGGCGGCGGAAACTGCGGCACGGGCGGAGACCGACACGCCGGTGTTCAACGAAGTCGCGCCGCCATCGGGTGATCTCTATGCCAATCCGGCGGCGAGCCAGGCGATGCTCGACGATGCGGCGTTCGATGTCGAGGCGTGGCTGGCGGGCGAAGTCGGGCGCGAGTTCGCGGTAGCCGAGGGCGCGGCGTTCGTGCGCGGCGATGGGGTGAACAAGCCCAAGGGGTTCCTGAGCGGGCCGGTATCGGCGCAGGGCGACGCGAGCCGTCCGTTCGGGACGATCCAGTATCTGGCGAGCGGGGCACCCGGCGCCTTTGCGATCAATCCGGAAGAGCGGCTGATCGACCTGGTCCATGCGCTACGCCCACCCTATCGCCAGGGCGCGTGCTGGGTGATGAATTCGGCGACGCTGGCGCGCATCCGCAAGTTTCGCACGAGCGAAGGCGGGCTGTTGTGGGCGCCGGGGCTGGCGGCGGGGCAGCCGGGGACGCTGCTCGGCTATCCGGTGGTGGAGGCCGAGGACATGCCCGACATCGCTGCCGACGCGCTGTCGGTTGCGTTCGGCAACTTCCAGGCGGGCTATCTGATCGCCGAGCGGCAGGAAACGCAGATCCTGCGCGATCCCTATTCCAACAAGCCGTTCGTTCACTTCTACGCCACCAAGCGCGTTGGCGGGATGGTGAGCAATTCGGAAGCGATCAAAGTGCTGAAGTTCTCCGCCGCCTGAGGGCGTGCGGAGCGGGCCGCGCCGGCGGGGGGACTACGGCGCGGCCCCATTCTTTAAGCGAACACAGGAGGGGTTTATGGACGCACCGCCTTTTGCGGCGGGGGTGCTGGCGGCCGCGCGCGATGCAGCGAAGGCGCATCTGCGCATCGCCGGGAGCGCCGAGGACGACGCCCTGACCGCGCATGTCGCCGCGGCGCTGGCGCTGTGCGAGGCGTTTACGGGCACGAGCCTGGTGACGCGCGAATGGCAGGAGACGCTGCCGGCCGACCGGGGGTGGCGGCGGCTGGGCACGACGCCGGTGGTGGCGATCCACTCGGTCAGCGACGCAGGCGGGGTGGCGATGCCTGCGGCAAGCTATGCGATCGACCTGGACGCGTTTGGGCAGGGCTGGGTGCGCGTGACGGCGCCCGGCGGCACGCGGTTGGTGCGGGTCGGCTATCGCGCGGGGCTGGCGGCGGGATGGGACGCACTGCCGGCGCCGATCGCGCAAGGCGTGGTGTTGTTGGCGGCGCATCTGTTCGAGGCGCGGGCGATCGGGGGCGCGCCGCCGGCGGCGGTGGCGGCCCTGTGGCGGCCGTGGCGGCGGGTGCGGCTGTGATGGAGCGGCTGGAGGCACGCGCGCGCGAACGGGCCGAGCGCGCGGCAGCGGAGGCGGCGGCGCGGCTGGGCGAGGGGGTGCGATCGGCCTTTCCCGAGTTGGGCGTCGACGTGGAGCCCGAGCGGGTGCTGGTGCGCGGGGCCGGGCTGGGGCGGCGGATGCTGGCTGAGCCTGCCTTACGCTGGCTGGGAGGGTTGCTGCGATGAGTGCGCATGACGTGCTGGCCGATGCGCTGGCGGTGGCGCTGCGCGGGCATGCGCCGCTGATGGCGGAGATCAATGGGGTGTTCGACATGGCGCCGCTTCGCGCGGTGCGGCCTTACGCGCAGGTCGAGGATGCGGTGCTGAGCGATTGGGGCACCAAGGACATGGCCGGGCGCGAGGGGCGGTTGAGCGTCACCCTGTTCGACCAGGGGGCGGCGCCGGCGCGGCTGCGGGTGCTGATCGGCGAAGTGGAGCGCGCGGTGCTGGGGCTGCCGCGCGAACTGGGCGCGGGCTGGCGGGTGGCGAGCCTGAGCGCCGTGCGCAGCCGAGTGGTGCGTGAGGGCGACGGGCGCTGGGCGGCCTGGTGCGAGTTCCGCGTGCGGATGCTGCAGGTTCAGTAGGGGAGAGGCAAACATGGCGGCGGAAAAGGGAAGCGCGTTCCTGCTCAAGATCGGAAACGGCGCGGTGCCGGTCGCATGGGCGACGGTGGCGGGGCTGCGGACCACGCAACTCAGCGTCAATGGCGAAGCGGTGGTGGTGACCAGCAAGGATTCGGGCGGCTGGCGCGAGTTGCTGTCGGGCGCGGGGGTGCGCAGCGTCAGTGTGTCGGGCGCGGGGGTGTTCACCGGATCGGCGGCGGAGGCGCGGCTGAAGGCGAACGCGCTGTCGGGCGTGCTGGACGAGTACCGGCTGAGCTTCGAGAGCGGCGAGACGATGACCGGGCGCTTCCTGGTGACGCGGCTGGACTATGCCGGGGATTTCAATGGGGAGCGCAGTTACACGCTGAGCCTGGAAAGCTCCGGCGCGGTGGTGGCGGCGTGAACGCGAACGTGATGCGTGGCGAGGCGGCGCTGATGGTGGGGGGGCAGACTGTCGTGCTGCGGCCGAGCTTTGCGGCGCTGGTGGCGGCGGAGGCCGAGCTGGGGCCGCTGTTTGCGCTGGTGGAGCGGGCCGCGGAGGGGCGGCTGAGCCTTGGCGAGATGGTGGGGCTGTTCTGGCA
>NZ_JAJNDV010000016.1 GCF_021043375.1 Sphingomonas sp. IC-56 | reverse complement strand
ATGCCAGCCCCCTCCCCGCATGAAGCCCGCCCGTCCCCCAGGCGCGTCACCACCGCCGCCTTCGTCATCGGCCTGGCGCTCAGCGGCTTCTTCGACGGCATCCTGCTGCACCAGATACTGCAATGGCACCATTTCCTCAGCCTCGTCCCCGGCGAGCGCTTCCAGAACCTGCGCACCCAGGTGCTCGCCGACGGCCTGTTCCACGTCTTCGTCTATGCGCTGACGGCACTCGGCCTCTGGCTGCTCTGGCGCGCCCGCGCAGGGCTCGACCAGCCCGACGCGGCCCGGAAAGTCGCCGGCGGCACGCTGCTCGGCATCGGCGTCTGGAACCTCGTCGATGTCGGCGTCTTCCACTGGATCCTGGGCATCCACCGCATCCGGGTGAATGTGGAGAACCCGCTGCTCTACGATCTCGCCTGGTTCATCCTGCTCGGGGCAGTCATCGCTGCGATCGGCTGGGCAGTCCTCCGCCGGCCAGGCGACGGCGACGCCAACACCACCCCCACCAGCCGCGCCCCAGGCGGCCGCGCCGCAGCGCTGGCCGCCATCGCCGCCCTGCTGTTCAGCGCGCCGCTGGCCAGCCTCCCCTCCGACACCGGCAGCACCCTGGTGGTCTTCCGCCCCGGCACCAGCACAGGCGCGGCGATCAACACCGTCCTCGCCTCAGGCAGCAGCCTGGTCGCCCTCGACCCCAGCGGTCGCTTCGCCGTCGTCAAACTCCCCCAGCGCAGCGCCACCCTGTCCCTCTACCGCAGCGGCGCCCTGTTCGTGACAAGCTCGGCGGCGCTGGCGGGGTGTCTGGCGTTTGTGGAGCGGGGGTGAGGGGCGGCTCGCCCCAGTCTACGCGCTGCCGCTGAGCCGAACCACATTCAAGCCATTCTCCCGCGCTGTCTTGCGAGCACCTTTCCGAATACCGCACCTCGAAGGATGCTTTTGCTCACGACGTTGAGCACAGCCCGAAAGTGTGTAGTCTGCTCCCGATCAACCCGGGGGTCACGTTGCCGATCAAAGACACGTTGCTTACTGTTCCTCAACGTGAGGAGGGAGGCCGAACGGCATATGACCGCTTCGACTACCAGACCGCGTGGGGTCTATCCCGCCTACTGGAATTGCATGAGAGCGGGAATAACTACGCCGTCGCATTCGAATTCCATGACGACGTAGTTTCTCTTGATGATGCAGACGATCCCAGTAGCGCTACATTCTATCAGGTGAAGACCAAGGAATCAGGCAACTGGTCATTCGCTAAAATTACGAGCCGCGCCTCATCGAAGACCGGCAAAAAACCCTCATTTGCCGGCAAAATGTTTGATAACTTTATCCGCTTTGGTGCGACAGTCGAGAAGCTCGCCTTCGTTAGCAATCAACCTTTACCGGACGTGATTACGGTTCATGGCGAGAAAGAGTTCTCCGCTTCCGATAAGGAGAAATTACAGAAGTTCGTCGCCGCGCTGGCAGCAGAATCCCCAGAGTTCAAGGACAGCGAGCACACAAGCTTGTTCTTCTTCGTGTTTTCCGATCTGAATCTGAGCAGCTATGAAAACACCATCGTCGGGCGCATCGCCGAATTTCTAGAATCGGAGCTTGGATCTCATATACCTCCGAAACCTTTCGCACTCGCCTTGAATGACCACTGCCGCAGCCGATCCAAGTCGCTGGCGGACATCTCCAGCTTCGAGCAGCTAAGAGCGTCGAAATTCATCACGAAGGCCGACATGCTTAGGTGGCTATCTCAAGCACGTGAGCAGCACGAAAGTCGCCCCGAATGGGCCGCGGTTGCGAGCGAACTGAAGGCGCCTCTTCCAGACAAGGTGAAAATCGAGCGTTCTTGGCGCGCATACGAGATCCTGCTTCGCTCGCGGTCCAACGCTGCCACGATTGCCTTCACGGAGAAGGTGCGCTCGATCATCGATCCCGCATTAGAGACCGTTGCTGACTACGCCAGCCTCATTGCGGCGACTTCCGCAAGCGTAGCCCCCGTCGTTCGCGCTTGGCACGCCGGTGCGGACGAGCACTTTGTCAGTGCCGTCATTCTATATGAGCTCAAGCGATGAGCGACAATAGACATCGCCGCTATTCCTTGCTTGTCCGAAATCTCCGAAAGAAAAACGATGAAAAGACTGCGCTTCGAATCCTTGGAGCTGTTGTCACTTCGCGAGCGCAAAGCCCGAAATCTGGAATTCCATCATCGAATAACGGTGATAACCGGGACGAATGATGTAGGGAAATCTTCGGTTATAAAGAGCCTATACTGGGCTTTTGGTGCGACGCCGGCGGTGATTCACCCCACTTGGGCCAACGCCAATGTAAAAGCTCTCGTTACATTCACAGTTGACGGGACCCGATACAAAATCCTGCGAGATCACACCTCGATCGCCGTCTTCGACGAACATGATCGCCTTCTACTAACGACGAGCCAGATCACAAAAGACCTCGCGCCCTTTCTGGCAAGCCTTCTCAATTTCAAGCTCGTTCTAACAAACCGGCAGGGCGAGCCGGAGGTGCCGCCGCCAGCCTATGCTTTCCTGCCGTTCTACATTGATCAGGACAGCGGTTGGACAAAACCGCTCGACTCATTCTCGTACCTTACCCAGTACACTGATTTTCGAAAGGCGCTTTTAGAGTTCCATACTGGCATCCTTCCGAACGAGTACTACGAACTTGAAGCGGAAAAACGACGACTGCAGGTGGACCAGCGCCTTCTTGAGGCAGATCGACGTGTGATACAGAAGGCAGTCGAGCGTTTTAAGTTGGAGGTCAACTTCGATGGCCTAGAGCTCTCAATCGAGGGACATGAACAAGCTATTGAGCAACTACTTGAGCGCATTCAATCAGTTCGGACCTTGCGCCAAGTACGAGCTAAAGAACTGGCAGACGTCCTCGACGAGAGACTGCTGATTGAGCAGCAACTCCTGATAGTGAAGGCTTCGATCTTTGAACTAGAGAAGGATGCGACCTTCGCAGGCGAGCTTCCTGATGAGGTATTCTGCCCAACCTGCGGCACAAATCATCAGAATGATTTTGCAAACCGCTTCGGGATCGTAGAGGACCGTGAAGCCTGTTTTGAATTCTTCTCCCGAGCAAGGAGCAGAGTCGCGGAACTCACTGCAAAAGCCGTAAGAGCCGAAGCAGAATTGCGCTCGGCCGACCGAACCATCAGCGAGATTCAAACGGCCATCAATGTGAAAAAAGGAGATATCAGCCTATTCGAGGTCATAGAAAGTCGCGGTCGTCGCATAGCGTCTAATATGTTCGATGGGCAAATCGATCAGCTGAATCGGCAGATCGGAGAAATTCTAGGAATCATCAAAGATATAACGACCAATTTAGAAAATCTCAAAGATAAGAGCCGTCGCAATAAAATCGTGAGGTTCTACTCTGAATTCATGCTTAAGTACCTTGACCGCCTGGATGTGACGAACTTCAGCGGGGACGAAGTTATGAGAATTCCCGCGAGAATACGAGAGACAGGAAGCGATTTACCGCGCGCAATACTATCCTATTTTCTCGCCGTCCTTCAGACAATATCGCAATTTTCGTCTTCTATATTTTCGCCCATTGTTGTGGACAGCCCCAACCAGCAGGACCAAGATGACACTAACGTGGCGAAAATGATCGACCTAATTCTATCTGAACATCCACCTCAAGCGCAGGTTATTCTTGGAAGCGTGTCGCTCCATGGTCGGGTGGTTAGAGACGGCAAGATCATAGATCTGACGGAAAAGAAGTCCGTCCTTCGCGCTAGTGAGTTCGAAAGCGTCTCGGCATCTCTCCGGCCTCTTCTAAACAAGATGCTCGCCTGAACTCTTGTAAGAAGCATCGTCTGCACACATCGTGGCAATGGAATAGCGCCTCACCCCATCACAGCAGCGGCATACTCGCTATCAGCCTTGTTGATCAGCGCCCGGTCGTCATGGTTCCACGGGTGGAAGCCCGGCAGGAAGAACGCGAACCAGTGCCCCGCGACTTTCCGGGCCAGCCCCGGATTGCCGAACGCGTACCAGGCCAGCTTCGCCCACACGCGCGGGCCGGTCAGGCCGTCCTGGCGCAGCAGCTCCAAAATGCCGCGGCGGCGGCCGTCGAAGAAGCGCCAGGTGGTGATCAGCATCACGATCGACTTCACTCGCCAGCGCTGCCACCGGCTCCAGTCCTTCGTGGCGTGCATCCAGGTGTCGAACGCGACCCCCTTGTGCTCGATCTCCTCGATCGCGTGCCAGCGCCACATCGCCGCTGCCTCCGGCTCGGCGCCCTTCAGGTGGCGCGGATCGGCGAGCAGCGCGTGCGCCAGGATCGCCGTGAAATGCTCCAGGCACAACGTCGCGGCCAGGCTGCCGATCGGCGGGCGGTCCTTGGTCAGCGCCAGCTGTGCGTCGACATCGGCCTCCAGCGGGCGGATGTCATATCCCTGGTCGGTCACATGGCGGTTGAACGCCACATGCTCGCGGGTGTGGATCACTTCCTGCTTGATGAAGGCGTTGATCTCCGCCTCCAGCCGCGGCGGCGTGCCTGCGCGGAACTTCCGCACGCTGTCGATGAAGAAGCCCTCGCCCTTGGGGAACGTGACCGACAGCGCGTTGTAGAACGCCGTGGCGATGGGGTCGCCGTTCAGCCACCACCGCGCGCGCTCGACGCCCCGGCCAAAGCGCCGGTCGCGTGGCGTGATCGCCAGGTCCGCGGGAGTCTTTGCTTTCGGCACGGCTTTCCTCCACTACCATCCGGAAACATAAAGATAGTTCTACTTACATCGATGTCAATTACTCCACGCAGGCGGCTCTCTCCCGAAGCTTCGCGCGATGCCGCGCTGGAAGCCGCGCGCACGCTGTTGCTCGCCTCGGGGCCGCAGGCGGTGACGCTCAAGGCCGTGGCCGCGGCGGTCGGGCGCACGCATGCCAATCTGCTCCACCATTTCGGCTCGGCCGCCGGGCTGCAAAAGGCGCTGGCGGCGTGCATTGCAGAGCGCGTTACGGCGAAAATAGGCGCCGCGGTGCTGCGTGCGCGCGCCGAAACGCATGATCCGCGTGAGGTTGTGGACCTTACGTTCGATGCTTTCGACACCGAAGGCGCGGGCGCTTTGGCCAGCTGGATGATCCTGAATGGCAATCAGGACGCGCTCGATCCGATCCTTGAGGCGATCCACAACCTGGTCGATCACATCGCGCAAGGCCCTGATCTGGAAGCGATTTCCCTGCATGAGGAAACGCTGCAGCTGGTCCTCATGGCGCTGGGCGATGCGCTGCTCGGCGCCCCCATGGCCCGCGCCCTGGGCCTCGACCGCGACACCGCCCGCGCGATGGCCACGCGACGCCTAACCTATTCAATGCAAAAGAAAAACTGAATTCGGGCGACGGCGTTTTCCGCGTCTACCAGATAGTAGCTACTCCGCCGCAACCCGAGTCCCCCGACCCGCCTCCAGCTCCACCGCCTCATCCACCGCGCGCGCAAGTCCAGCCATCGTAAACGGCTTCCTAAGTACCGAACGTCCCGCAAAAATCTCCGCATCCACCTCCCCGGCAAATCCGGTAACGAACAGCACCGCCACCCCCTTGATCCGCTCGCCCAGCGCCGCGATCATCTCCGGCCCCGTCTGCGTCGGCATCAGCACGTCGGACAAAATCAAATCCAGCGCCGCCATCCCATCCACCGCTGCCGGCGCCTGCAACGGATCAGGACACGCGGTGACTCGGTGCCCCAGTTCCTCCAGCGCCCCCACCGTCGCGTTCAGCACGCGCGGATCGTCTTCCACCACCAGAATGTCGTACGCCCGCTCGGAACTCGCCACCGCGCTCGCCACCACTTCCTGGGCGGCTGTCACTGCACCAGCATGCCGCGGCAGGTACAGCGTCACCGTGGTGCCTTCACCCTCGCGCGAATCGAGCGAAATTTCGCCCCCGGATTGCCGCACAAAGCCAAAGATCTGGCTGAGCCCCAGCCCCGTACCCTTGCCGACCGGCTTGGTGGTGAAGAACGGCTCGAACACCCGCTCCATCACCCCAGGCGCCATACCGCAACCGGTGTCGCTGACTGCAAGCGTGACGAAGTCGCCCGCTACCCGCTCGCCGCCCTGCCCGATGGCGTGGTCGGACTGGCCGGTCGAGATCGTCAGCCGCCCGCGACCGTTCATCGCATCGCGCGCGTTCACTGCCAGGTTGAGGACTGCGTTCTCCAGCTGGTGCTTGTCGACGAACACGCGCCAGCCTTCGCTGCTGTCCTGCGTCTCCACAGCGATGGTGTCACCCAGCGTGCGGTCGAGCAGATCGGACATGCCGGCGATCAGCGACGCGGCCTCCACCGCTTCGGGCAGCAACGGCTCGGACCGGGAAAAGGCCAGCAGCCGCCGGGTCAGGGCGGCGGCACGGCTCGCGCCGTCCATGGCATTGTCGATATGCCGCCGCGCTTCCGCCGAAGAGGTATTCAGCTGCCGCCGCGCCATCTCAAGCCCGCCAAGCACAACGGCCAGCATGTTGTTGAAGTCGTGCGCGATGCCGCCGGTCAGTTGGCCCACCGCCTCCATCTTCTGTATCTGGCGGAGCTGCGCTTCTGCCTGCTCGCGCTCACGCGCTTCCTCGCGCAGCTGCGCCGTGGCCGAGGACACCGCTTCCTGAAGCTCAATTGCCCGCTGGCGCTCGGCATGCACTTCGGCATCGGCCGCTGCCTTCTCCCCCTGCGCCTGGATCGCCAGCCATCCGAGCAAAATCGCGCCCAGTACGATCAGCACGCCGAACAGCGTCAGGACACGGGACGCGTAGGTCGAGCTCTGGAGTAGGTCTGCCGCCGCTTCGGTGCGGTCCCGCAGCAGGATGCGCTCGGAGTCGACCACTTGCGCCAGCAGCGCCTCCAGCCTTGTTCGCGCCGGGCTCTGGCGAACGCGGTAGTAACTGCCCCAAGCGTCGTTGTGCCGCTTGTACGTGGAATAAAGAGCGGTTTCGTCGAGCTCCTTGCCCCGCGCCACGAAAGCGGCCTGGAGCGCGCGGATGCGTCCCTGTTGTCCAGGATTGTCGCCGGTCAGCTGCCGCAGCCGGAGCAACTGCTCGCCAGCCCTGCCCCAATAGCTCACATATTGCTGGCCCAGCTGCTTGTCGGCACTGACGACATAGCGGCCCAGCGCAGCCTCGGCAGAGGAGATCGCACCGGACAACTGATTCGTCCGCATGATCACTTCGAACGTGTGCTGCTGAAGCCGGATCGCCTCGTCGCGCTGCGCTTCGGTGCGATATTGGAGGAAGATCAGCGCAGTGAGCACGCCGATGCCGAGCAGTGCCAACGCACCGAGCAGCTTAAGCCGCCAGTTCGTGTCCCTGAGCCGTTGCTCGGTATCCATGGCCACCGCAGTGTCCGTCATGGCAACAGCTTAGGCCAGCCTGCGCAGCGTGAAAAGCGTAAGGGCCGATCCTTAGCCGATCACACCGACTGCCTGCCCCGCCGCGCGGAACATGCCCAGGATCCGCTCGATCTGCTCAGGCGTGTGCTCGGCGCAGAGCGAACAGCGCAACAGGAACGTGCCCGCCGGCGTCGCGGGCGGACGCGCCATGTTCACATACAGACCGTTGTCGAGCAGTGCCTGCCACATGACGACGGCCTGTTCCTGGTCCTCCAGGATCACCGCGATGATGGCGCTGTCCGGCGTTTCGGTGCCGAGGCGGAAGCCCATTTCCTTGAGGCCGCCATGCATGCGGCGGGCATTGTCCCACAGCCGCGCGCGCTTCTCATGCGCGGTCATCAGCTTGCGGATCGACGTGGCCGCAGTCGCCACGACCGAGGGCGGCAGCGACGCGGTGAAGATATACGGGCGGCAGGCAAGCCGGATCGCTTCGAATTTCGGGTGGCTTGAAATGCAGAAGCCACCCACGGTGCCGACCGACTTCGAGAAGGTGCCGACCACGAAGTCGACCTGATCCTCCAGCCCCTGATCCTCATACACGCCGCGGCCGTTGGGCCCGAAAAAGCCCATCGAGTGCGCTTCGTCGACCAGCACCATGCAGCCATGCTTCTTGGCGACGGCGACCATCTCCTTGAGCGGCGCGATGTCGCCGAGCATCGAATAGACGCCCTCCAACACCACCAGCTTGCCGGCTTCGGCGGGCAGGCGGCCGAGACGCTTATCGAGGTCGTTCACGTCGTTGTGGCGGAAGCGGACGATCTCGGCATTACCCTGCTTGCAGCCGTCATAGATCGAGGCGTGGCTGTCGGCATCCAGGATGACATACTCGCCCTTACCGGCAAGCGTGGAGATCATGCCCAAATTGGCCATGTAGCCGGTCGAGAACACGATCGCGCCCGACACGCCGTAGAAGTCGCGCAGCGCTTGCTCGACTTCCATATGGTCCTGGAAGGTGCCGTTGAGCATGCGGCTGCCATTGGTGCCCGATCCGAACTGGTCGAGCGCGGCATGACCGGCTGCGATGACATCTGCATCGAACGTCATGCCCATATAGTTATAGGTGCCGAGCAGGATCGTGTCCTTACCCTTGATCACCGCCTCGGTAGGCGACTTCACCTGCTCCATCACGATCGCGAACGGATCGGTCACGCCGCTGTCGAGCAGCGCCTGCCGCTCGGCGATCAGGCCGTCGAACTTGCTCATCAGGTCGCGCTCAGGCGCAACGGGGGCCGGGTTCTCGGGCAGCTTCTCGGGCGTGTCGATCGCGTCGGTCACAGTGCGCTCAGCCCTTCAGCTTCTGGACGGCATCGACCAACTGGCCGACGGTCTCGATCTCGGCCTGCATGTTCATCGTGATGATGATGTCGAACTCATCCTCGATCGCCGCCACGAAATCCATGACGGTGAGGCTGTCCCATTCAAGGTCGCCGGCGAAGGTGGTGCTGTCGGTCAGTTCGACGCCCTTCTTGTTGAACGGCTCGATCTGGGCTTTGACGGTCTCGAAGACGGATGCACGGTCGGTCATGGGGCGGGTCCTTAAAGCGATGGCTTGCGCGTGCCAAGCGAATGCGGCGAGCACGGGGCATTGCCGCGGCGGCACGCGCGGAAGTTTAGAAAAGTTTAGGCCAGACGCGTCGTTTCCAAGCGCATCAGATCGACAGGCTAGGCGACAGTGCTTCCGCGTTTCCAGTCAAGCCGTTCGAATCCTACATCGCAACCGCTTACAGCAGCCCTTGCTGACGGTACCACAGCGCAGTGTCGGCAAGGCCGATGGGTGTATGGACACTTGGCCGCCACAGATCGGCCGGCGGGCGGCGGCTTGAGTCGCTTACCCAGTCCTCGTGACAGAAATAGTCGACCCGGTCTGGCGTGAGCTTGGCCTGGCGGCCTCGGACCAGGCGGTCCAGATAAGCACCCGCCTTGAGCATCGGTCGCGGCAGCGCGAAAGCCGCGACGCGCTTACCGACCGCAGCGCCGATCGCAAGCGCGAAGTCGCGGTGGCTCCATCCTCCCTCGCGCCCGTCATCGGGATCGAGAATCTGCCGGCAGTCCGACGTGGTGGCGAGCGCCAGCAGCAGCCGGCCAAGGTCGCTCACTTCGATCAATGACAGGCGCCCGCCCGGCGGCAGCAAGGCGATGCCACGCTTTGCGAGCTGGAAAAGCTCCAGCATCTCCAGATCGCCGGGGCCGTAGATTGCAGGCGGACGGACAATGGTCCAGTCGAGGCCGGAGGCCTGGACGAGCACGTCGCCTTCCGCTTTGGACCAGCCATAGGTTGAAAGCTGCGGCTCGCGCGCGGCGAGCGAGGAGACATGGACGAAGCGGCGCACCCCTGCGCGCTTTGCAGCATCCAGCATATTGCGGGTGCCGTCGATATTGCCGGTGGCAAAGCCGGCGCGGTCGGGCGCGTTCACTACCCCGGCGACGTGGATCACGGCGTCGGCGCCAGCGGATAGTTCGGTGAGGGCGTCGGTGGTGCTTAGATCACCGCGTATCCAGGTCACGTTCTCGCGCGCAGGCTGATTGCGGCGGGTGAGCGCACGGACCTGATGGCCGGCCTTCAAAGCGAGTTCGATCAGGCGCGTGCCGACAAAGCCGGTGCCGCCGGTGATGGCAATCGTGGTCATTGGGTGATTTCACGCGAAGGCGCGAAGGCGCTGAGAGAAGAAGATTGAGGTTCGCGCGGAGGCGCGGAGGCGCCGAGGGTAGCGCACATCGCGCCTGCGGCCTTCCTCCCGCAACGCTCTCTAATCCGGCGATAGTATGAGGCGCGGCTTACGCCGCCGGCAGCAATGTCTCCGCGCCTCCGCGCCTCCGCGTGAGCCGTCTTCAAAGCAGGGCCATGTGGTTGCGATGGACCAAAGCCGAGCGCGGCGCATAGCCGAGCAGTTCAGCCTGTTCCTCGTTGCGGCGTCCGCAGATGCGCGCGGCTTCCTCGCTCGAATATTCGGACAAGCCCCGCGCGACCGGCCGCCCGTTGGGCCCCGCCACCACGACCAGATCGCCGCGCGCGAATTGGCCCTCGACACGGGCAACGCCCGCCGCAAGCAAGCTGCGCCCCTGCCCAAGCGCGCCCGCGGCCCCGGCATCGACATGCAGCGTGCCCCGCGCGGTAAGTCCGCCGGCGAGCCACGCCTTGCGCGCCGGCGCGGCGCGTTCGGCCACGAACAGGCTATGCTTTGCGTCGGCCGACAATGGGCGGTCAGCCTTGCCCGATGCGATGGCGAGATGCGCGCCCGCAGCATTGGCGATGCGCGCCGCCGCGATCTTGGACACCATGCCGCCCGACCCCATGCCGGACGTGGAGCCGCTATCCGCCATCGCCTCCACCATGCCGTCAATCCGCTCGATCCGCGCAATATGCTGTGCGCCGGGCAGCGCCGGGTTGCGATCATACAGGCCGTCAACATCGGAAAGCAGCACCACGCCCTGTGCCCCCGCCGCCTGCGCCACTCGGGCCGCCAGCCGGTCATTATCGCCGAACCGGATTTCCTCAGTGGCGACGCTGTCATTCTCGTTGAGGATCGGCACCACGCCCAAGTTGAGGAGCCGGTCCAGCGTCGCCGCCGCGTTCAGATAACGTCGGCGATCCTCAAGGTCGCCGAGCGTCAGCAGCATCTGCGCAGCGGTGATGCCCTGCGCGCCCAACACCTCGGCCCAAACCTGGCTGAGCGCGATCTGGCCCGTGGCGGCAGCGGCCTGCGCATCCTCAAGGCTGGCGCGCCCACCCTTGGGCAGCTTCAGCCGGCGCGCGCCCAGCGCAATCGCGCCGGATGAAACAATGGCGAGCTGCTGGCCCGCAGCAACGCGCTCAGCAATCGCGCCGGCGATCTGTTCCAGCCAGGTCCGGCGCACCTGCCCATCGGGATCGACAAGCAACGCCGACCCGATCTTCACGACGAGACGCGCGCAGGAGGCAGGCGGGAAGAGCGGCATGGGCGCGGACTTAGCGCCCCTTATCCTTCACGCAAAGGGCTGAACCCGCTCAAAGCGGCGACCACTCGATCGTGTCTTCGCCCTCGTCGTCGGCGCTTACCTTGGACGCTTCCGGGCCGATCGCTTCAAGAAGCTGGTCGAGCACCCAATCCACCCCGACGCCGCTGGCGCCGGAGATCGGGATCACCGGCGCGCCGCTTGCTTCTTCCAGTTCGGCCGACAAGGCGGCGATCAGTTCGTCGTCCAGCGTGTCGATCTTGTTGAGTGCGACGATAACCTTCTTGTCAGTCAGCCCGCCGCCGTAATTCTCCAGTTCGTCGCGAACCACGCGATAGCTTTCCGCGACATCGGCATCGTTCGCGTCGACCAAGTGCAGCAGCACTTGGCAGCGCTCGATATGCCCCAGGAACCGGTCGCCGATCCCGGCGCCTTCCGCCGCGCCGGCGATCAGGCCGGGAATATCCGCCACCACGAACTCGCGCTGCTTGTGCCGCACCACGCCAAGCTGCGGCCGGGTAGTGGTGAAGGCATATTCGCCGACCTTGGCCTGCGCATTGGTCACCTGGTTGATGAAGGTCGACTTGCCCGCATTGGGCAACCCGACCAGCCCAGCATCGGCAAGCAGCTTCAGGCGCAGCCACACCCAGGCCTCATCGCTCGGCCAGCCGGTGCCGTGCTGGCGCGGGGCGCGGTTGGTCGAGGTCTTGTAGCTGGCATTGCCCCGGCCGCCATCGCCGCCGCGCAGGAAGACGATGCGCTCGCCCACCTTGGTCAGGTCGGCGAGCAGCGTGCGCTCCTCGTCATCGGCCAGAACCTGGGTGCCGACCGGTACCTTGATCACCAGATCGTCGCCGCCCGCGCCCGTGCGGTTCGAGCCTGAGCCGCCATGCCCGCGCGGCGCGCGGAAATGCTGGGTGTAGCGGAAGTCGATCAGCGTGTTGAGACCCGCCACCGCTTCAAAGATGATGTCGCCGCCCTTGCCGCCATTGCCGCCGTCGGGCCCACCATATTCGATGAACTTTTCACGGCGGAAGCTGACGGCGCCCGGGCCGCCCGAACCGGAGCGGACGAAGATCTTGGCCTGATCGAGAAAATGCATGGGCTGTCATATAGAGCCTCACGCCCGTCCGTCACCCCATGCCGGCACAGCCTCGCACTTTGGGGGTGGCACGCTACGGAACCAGCGGTATAGGCTCTTGCTTTACACGAGCAGGCGGCGCGCCGGCGCCGAAACACAAGCAAGGCAGCCGCGAACCGCATGAATTCGATCGATCGCTACATGGCGCGGCTGATCGCGGTGCCGCTGATCGGAACCTTGCTCATCTCCGCGATGCTGCTGGTGCTGGACCGCATCCGGCGCTTGTTCGATTTCGTCGCCACCGAAGGTGGTCCTGTGAGCGTGGTGTGGCGGATGCTCGCCAATCTGCTTCCCGAATATCTCGGCCTCGGCATCCCCATCGGGCTGATGCTCGGCGTGCTGCTCGCCTTTCGCCGGCTGGCCACTTCATCGGAGCTCGACGTGCTGCGCGCAGTGGGTGTCAGCTACACCCGGCTGCTGCGCGTGCCTTACATGTTCGCGATCGGACTGGCGCTGCTGAACCTGGCGATCGTCGGCTATATCCAGCCCTGGGCCCGATATAACTACGAACAGCTTCGCTTCGAACTGCGCTCGGGCGCGCTGGGGGCCTCGATCAAGGTCGGCGAGTTCACGAACTTCGGCGACAAGATGACCCTGCGCATCGAAAGCAGCCAGGAGGGCGGGCGCGACCTGTCGGGCATCTTCGTGCAGATGACCACGCCCGATGGCCCGCTGGCGGTCACCGCGGAAAAGGGCCAGTTCTTCCGATCGGACGACCCGGACACGATCATCTTCGCGCTTACCAACGGCACGCTGATCCACCGCGACAAAAGCTCGCAAAAGCCGCGCGTGCTGACCTTCAGCACGCACAGCCTGCCGATCCCGCTGCCGAAGTACGAAGCGTTCCGCGCCCGCGGCGGCAAGAACCTGGAGCAGACGCTCCCCGAGCTGGTCCGCATCGGCAAGGACGATGGCCGCTCCGAGCAGGAGCGCGACACCAGCCGCGCGGCCTTCCACTTCCGCCTGGCCGAAGTGGTGTCGATGTTCCTGCTGCCGATGCTGGCGGCCGCACTCGGTATCCCGCCCAAGCGGTCGACTTCAGCCCTGGGCGTGTTCCTGTCGATCGTGGCGATCGTGACCTATCACAAGATCAATGAATATGGGCAGGCGATCGGCAGCCTGGGGCGCATCGATCCGATTATCGCCTTGTGGGTGCCATTCTCGATCTTCGCGGGCATGACGATCTGGATGTATTACACGCTGGCCTATGTGCCGGGTGGTCAGCCGATCGGCGCGCTGGAGAAGGCGATTTCCAAGGCGTGGGGAGCGCTCAAGCGGCGCCTGCCCGGCAAACGGCGCAAGACGCTGGAGATCCCGGCATGAGCGGCTTTTTCCCGTCGCGCACCATGTCGATCTACATGGGGCGCATGTTCCTGACGCGCACCTTCGCCATTCTCGCGGCGTTGGTGATCATCCTTCAGGCGCTCGACCTGCTTAGTGAGTCCGGCAAAATTCTGGCGGTGCCCGGCAATGGCAGCGACCAGGTGTGGCGCTATGTCGGGCTGCGCGTGCCCCAGATCGTCTCGACCTTTCTGCCCTTCTCGGTGCTGCTCGGCACCATCCTGACGCTGATCACGATGAACGCGAACAGCGAGGTCGTCGCACTCAAGGCCTCCGGCTTGTCGGCGCACCAGGTGCTGGCGCCGCTGCTGGTCACCGCGCTGGGCGTGGCGATCATCTCCTTCGCCTTCAATGAGCGCATCGTCGTGCGCGCCACCGGCACGCTGGAGCAGTGGAAGAAGGTCGAATATGGCCCCCTGCCCGTTGACCGCGGCGATCGCGCCAATGTGTGGGTCCGCTACGGCGACAATCTGATGCAGGTCACCCAGGTTAAGGGCAAGGGCGACGCCGTCCAGCTCCACGGCATCAAGGTCTATGAGCGTGAGGGCCGCAGGCTCCGCTCGGTACTGGTCGCCGACCGCGGCGTGCGCGACGGCGAAGGCTGGCGCGTCGATGATGCGCGGCGCTTCAACGTCGATACCGGCGAGACCGAGACGGTGGGCACACTGCGCATTGCCAACGACATCCGCCCCGACCAGTTCACGCTGCAGCAGGTCGATGCCGAAAGCTTACCCTTCGCGCAGCTGAAGGACGCGATCGACGACCTCAAGCTTGCTGGCCGCCCGACCAAGGCGCTTGAGGGCGCGCTGTGGCACAAGCTGTCCGGCCCGCTGTCCGCGATCCTGATGCCGCTGCTGGGCGCCGTCGCTGCGTTCGGCATCGCCCGCTCGGGCAAGCTGTTCGTGCGCGCGGTGATCGGCATGGCGCTGGGCTTCCTGTATTTCGTCGCCGACAACTTTGCGTTGTCGATGGGCAATCTCGGTGCCTACCCGCCCTTCCTCGCTGCCTGGGCGCCCTTCCTGCTGTTCGCGCTGATCGGCGAATTGGTGCTCCTCCGCACCGAGGAGTAGGTCAGCCTGACGTCGTTTCCCCTCCCTGCAAGGGAGGGGTCAGGGGTGAGTTTAGGAAAGGCCGGGCTCGATGCCCGGCCTTTTGCCTTTCTCCCCGATCCGCTGGTTGAGCTCGCTGCGCCCGCACCAGCAACAGGTCTGGCTCCCGAATAAAAAAGGGCCGGCCCGTGAGGGCCGACCCTTTCTGCAAACTAAACCAGCAAAAGCTTAGCGGCGAACACCCATGGTGCTCGCGGCCAGGCGGCCGACCAGGCCGGGCAAACCGGCATAGCTCGCCTTGTGGTACAGCGAGTTCGCTTCCAGCACCGAGCTCAGCCGGCGATGGGCGGCACCCAGATTGTGGTACGGCACGCTCGGCAGCAGGTGGTGGAGCGCATGGTAGCGCAGCCCCACCGGCGCCCACAGCGCGGGCAGCATCGCGGGCGGCGGCACGTTGACGCTGTCGAGATACTGGGCGGTCACGGTCATCGCCTCGCCTTCGTTCTCCCACAGATGCGCGACCAGCGTGCGGACCTGGTTGATTAGCGTAATGCCGGCGACGACAACCAGGAACACGGCAAAGGCGTGCAGCGGGATGATACCGGTCGCGGCCATGGTCAGCAGGGCGATTGCCCACACGCTGGTGGACGCTTCCTGGATCAGCATGTGCGTGCGGGCCTCGCCCTCGGGCGCGCGGCGGCGGAACGCCGGGTTGATGACGAGGCCCGAATAGCGCTCGATCAGCACCTTGCGCAGGCCCGGCACCACCAGCGACAGCGGCGTCAGCACCGCATAGCGCAGCAACAGGCCGACCGGCGCCAGCAGCGCGACCAGCACGAACAGAGGCAGCGTGTACGGCTTCATCAGTGCGAGCGGCAGATATTCGGGATCGTCCACCGTGCCATAGCGCGTGCGGGCATGGTGCAGGTTGTGCACGCCTTCATACATGAAGGACGGCACCATCAGCGGCACGCCGACCAGCAGGTTCCACCCCAGGCGGAACCCCGGCACGGCGCTGTGCTTCATGTGGCTTATTTCGTGGATGAACATCGCTGCGCGGTACAGCGCCAGCATCGACACTACGCCCGCGGCGATCATAAGCCCGGTCGAGGACGCAGTAGCGGCCACGAAGAGCGCGCCATAGCCAAGCACGGCCGAGACGGTCAGGTCGCCCCAGAAGATAGCCGGGTTCGGCCGGTGCAGGTCGCGTGCGACCTCGGCGGCGGCACGCAGCAGCGCCTTGTCGTCCGCCACGCGCGAGCCCGTGCGGGAGGCCGCAGCAGGTGCAGCGGTGTCGCGCAGATTCAAAGCCAAAGAACTGTTCATAGCCGTGCCCATTGCACGGAGATAGTGGCTATATGTTGGCACTTTAAGGGGGCCGCCGGCAGCATGGGGAAACCCTGTGTTTCCTATGCAACACGCCGGAGCGGCACCCGCTGCCGTGCGGGCGCCGCCGGGCCGAACAGCTTACTTCTTCGCAGCGAGCGGGTCGAACCCGTCACGTGCGATCCAGTCGTCGCGCGTACGGCATTGCTTACGGGGCACCCGCGATCCGGTGAACGCCTCGACCACACAATATTTCGTCTCGGGCGACGCTTTGGCAGCTGCCACTCGCGCGCTGGCCGTCGGCGCCTTGCCTGGATCCACTGGCGTAGCAAACGCAGCCGTAGCGCCCAAGCTCAGAGCAGCGGCGAGCAGGGCGGCGCCACTGCGGATGGTGATGTGCGTGGTGGTCATGTCCGAATTCCTCACATCGCAGAACCGACAAGCATGCGCGCTTGTCACATTTGCTAGTGCATTACTCGTGCCAAACACCCCATCTTAACTAAAACAAACACTTACGCTGAAGCGCCCATCAGGGAGCTGCCATACTAAAGCAACACACACCAAGGTTTGGCATCTCGCACCGGTCCCGCCCGGGCTTGCTCAACCCGTCAGCGCAAACTCACCCAGGTCGGCGCATGGTCGCTCGCCTTCTCGCGCCCGCGATATTCCTTGTCGACGCCCGCGCCGGTGAGCCGGTCCGCCGCCTGCGGGCTCAGCAACAGGTGATCGATGCGGAACCCTGCGTCACGTTGCCAGCAGCCCGCCTGATAGTCCCAAAAGGTCCACACCCCGCCGCGCGGATGGCGCGTGCGCAACGCGTCGGTCCACCCCTGCGCCAGCAGCGCGCGATAGCGCTGCCGCGACTCCGGCTGCATCAGCGCGTCGTTCGCCATTGCTGGCACCGAAAAGCTGTCATCGTCATTGGGGATGACGTTGTAATCCCCGGCCAGCACCACCGGCCGCTCTTCGGCCAGCAACGCCCGCGCACGCTCGGCGAGCCGATCCATCCAGCGCAGCTTGTAGTCGAACTTGGGCCCAGGCTGCGGATTGCCATTGGGCAGGTAGATCGACGCGACGATCAAGTCGCCGACTTCGGCCTCCAGATAGCGGCTATGCGCATCCTCCGCCTCGCCGGCCAGGCCCCGCTGCCGCTCGATCGGCTGCGCGTCGCGGGCGAGCACGGCGACGCCGTTGAACCCCTTCTGCCCGTGCCACAGCGCGCCATAGCCCGCCGCCTCGATGTCCTTGACCGGCAGCGTCTCGTCGGCGCCCTTCAGCTCCTGAAGGCAGACAATGTCGGGCTTCTGCTCGTTCAGATACTCGACCAGCCGCTCCAGCCGCGCCTTGATCCCGTTGACGTTGTAGGTGACGATCTTGGGCACGCGATCAGACCGAGAAGCTGGTGCCGCAGCCGCAGCCCGAGGCCGCGTTCGGATTGGTCACGGCGAAGTGCGCGCCGCCCAGATTGTCGATAAAATCCACCTGCGCGCCCCGCACCAGATCGAGGCTGACTGAGTCCACGACCAGCTTCACGCCATCGGTTTCGGCGATCATGTCGTCCGCCTCGACGGCCTCGGCCAGGCCGAAGCGGTACTGGAAGCCGGAGCACCCGCCCCCTTCCACCGACAGGCGCAAAATGGCGGGCTTGGCCTGCTTGGCCGAGATCGCCGCCACACGGGCGGCAGCGGCGGCGGACAGGGATACGTCAGGTTGGAGAAGCGTGGCCATGGGGCCGAGATAGGGAAGCGCGGCGCCTCAGGCAATGCGCCGCAGCGCCGCTGCGCCGGACTTACTGGGTCGGGCCGCCGACGCCGCCCTGCGACTGCACCGTGGCGACATATTCGCCGCTCTGGAGGAACGGCACCGGGTTCACCGCGCGGCCGTCCATGCGCACTTCGTAATGCAGGTGGCTGCCGGTCGAACGGCCGGTGGAACCCATCAGGCCGATCATCTGGCCACGGTGCACCTTGGTGTTGTCGCCGACCAGGATCTTGGAAAGGTGACCGTAGCGGGTCTCGAGACCGCGACCATGGTTGATCTGGACCAGGTTGCCGTAGCCGCCCTGGCGGCCGGCATGCGACACCACGCCATCGGCGGTCGCATAGATCGGCGTGCCGACCGCGCCGGGGATGTCCACCCCGGCATGCATCGCCGCGGTGCCACGGAACGGGTCGGAACGCACACCGTACTGCGAGGTGAAGATCAGCTTGTCGACCGGCTGCATCGAAGGAACCGCGATCACCGTCGGCTCGGCGCCGTCCATCTTCTTCCAGCTGTCGAACAGGCTGCGGAACTGCGCATCGGCATTCTCGCCGGTGGCGGCAGAAGCTGCGTCGCTCGAGGCCGCGGAAGCAGTGGCAAGCGGCACATCGGCCGCCTGGGCAGCAGCGGTCAAGAAAGTCGCGGCGACGACGCCTGCGATTGCCGTCTGGCTGCCCTTGATCACGAAAGCGCGGAACCGGTTAGCGAGGTCCGCATTGATGCTGTTCGACGCTGTTGCCATGTAACCCCGGTCATCTGGAAACGGCGCACCGACGCAAACCGGTGCTCCGCTTCAGCCAATCAGATGTCCTCGCAAACCCCTCCGCTCGGACGTGCAGTCTGCATGCACAGACGAGTCATTGATCGGCAAGGGGCCCATAATAATCCCGCGTCAAACCGGCTGAGTCGCGCGCCGAAGCGTTGAACGGCCCTTTGATCAGCCCACGAAAGTGCGTGCGTACAAGATCTTGCCAGGTCGTTTCGGGCGCGAGCCCCTCCTCGCGACAGGCTGATTCGAACCACACGGTACCGGCACGGACATGGCGCACTTCGTCGCTCAGGATGCGCTGAAGGATGCGCCGGGTCGGCAGGTCGCCCGCATCGGAAAAGCGGTCGATGGTCGCCGGCGTAACGTCCAGCCCGCGCGCTTCCAGCACCATGGGAACCACCGCCAGCCGGGCCTTGCGGTCACGCGCGGTGGCGGCGGCGGCGTCCCACAACCCGTCATGCGCGGGCAAGGCGCCATAATGGCTGCCCAGCTGCCGCAGCCGCCGGTCGAGCAATGCGAAGTGCATCGCCTCATCGGCACCCACCGCCATCCAGTCGTCAGTGAAGCCGCGCGGAAACTGCCCGCCGAAACGCCCGACCGCATCGAACGCCAGGTCGATCGCCGAAAACTCGATATGCGCCAGCGCGTGGATCAGCGCGGCGCGCCCGCGCTCCGATCCGCCCTTGCCGCGCTTGGGCATGCGGTTGGGGGGCAGCAGCTCGGGCGTCTCGGGGCGCGCCGGCCGCTCGGGCATTTGCACATCGAATTCGAACGCCAGTCGCCCCAGCCGCCAGTCGCGCGCAGCCTGCCGCGCGGCCATCACCTTTTCGCGCGGATCGGCGGCAGTGAGAACCCGGCGGACCGCCTGGGCAACCGTGGCAGTCACGCCGCCGCCAGCGCCTTCACCGCGTCGAGCACCTGTTCGGCATGGCCCGCCACCTTCACCTTGCGCCAGGCGCGGTGCAGCGTCCCGTCCGCGGCAAACAGAAAGGTCGACCGCTCCACGCCCATGTATCGCCGGCCATACAGCTGCTTCTCGCCCCAGACGCCGAACGCCTCCATCACCGTTGCGTCGGGATCGGTCGCGAGCGGCACGGTGAGGTCATATTTGGCGGCAAACTTGGCGTGATTCTCGGCGCTATCGCGCGACACGCCGAGCAGCCGCGCGCCCGCGGCTTCGAACGCCGGCAGCAGCGCGGAAAAGTCCTGCGCCTCGCGCGTGCAGCCGCTCGTGTCGTCCTTGGGATAGAAATACAGCACCAGCGGAGCGCCAATGAAATGGGCAAGCGCGATCGTCTCGCCACCCGCGCCTTGCAGCGTCAGTGCCGGAATCGTGTCGCCCGGTTCGAGTGCCATGAACAGTCTCCGTCAGCCGGCGCGGACCTGCGCCCAACAGGCGGCGACCTCCTGCCGGGTGCGTTCGAACGATTCAACCACTTCGTTCCAGTCGCCAAGACCCAGCGCACGCGCGATCAGCGCCTGAGTCGCCTGGCCCGGCGGCTGCGCATCGGGCGCCACCAGCCGCAGCACCACCAGCAATCGCCCGAGCAGGTCATAGGCCGGCAGCATCGTCGGCGGCAGCAATCCCTGATCGACCAGTTGCGTGATCGCCGGGCGAAGCTGCGGCACGAAGGCGGTGCGATGACTCAGCTGCAGGACGTGCACCGCGAACTCCAGGTCGACGAGCCCGCCATCCAGCAGCTTGGCGTCGAGCGGCCCCGCTGCTGGTTTGTGCGCGGCCATGTCGGCGCGCATCTTGGCCGCCTCTTGCGCAATGGCGCGCTGCGGGCGCGCACCTTCCAGTACCGCCGTCACGCTCGCCTGCACGGCTGCGCGAGCCGCGCTCGAACCGAACACCGGCCGCGCCCGCGTCAGCGCCATGTGCTCCCATGTCCAGGCGTCCTTGCACTGATATTGCGTAAAGCCATCCAGCGACACCGCCAGCGGCCCCTGCGCCCCGGAAGGACGCAACCGGGTGTCCACCTCATACAAGGGTCCAGCAGCCGTCGGGACCGACAGCGCCGCCGTCACCCGCTGCGCCAATCGGTTGTAATAAGTCACCGCCCCGAGAGGCTTGGGCCCGTCGGACTCGGCGGCATAGTCGCCGGTAAACAGGTAGATCAGGTCGAGATCGGAGGCATGGGTGAGCGCCTGCCCGCCCATCCGGCCCAGTGCCAGGATCACCAACTCGCTACCCGGCACGCGGCCATGCGCGCGGGCGAACTCCTCGACCGCCGCGCCGGCCAGCACCTCGATCGCCGCCTCGGCAACGCGCGCATAGCCCGCCGACACCTTCAGCGGATCGCTCGCCCCAGCGATGATCTGCGCGCCGAGCGCGAACCGCTTTTCGTTCACCAGGCGCCGGACATGCTCGAGCTGCCACTGGTAATCGGCCCCACGCTCGCGCGCCGACATCTGGCCCGCCAGCGTCGCGATATCGGGCATCGGCTCCAGCGCGCTGGCATCGATCAGCCCGTCGAGCAGTTCGGCACGACGCCCCAGTTGCTCGGCAAGCGTCGGCGCGTGGCACAGGATGCTGCTCAGCAGCCGTGTCAGCGCCGGCTGCGCCTCCAACAGGCGGAAGAAGTTGATCGCGCTCGGCAATCGCGACAGCATCGCGTCGAACCGCGTGATCGCGTGCAGGCTGTCGGGTGCCTGGCTGAACGCCTCCAGCAATCCGGGCAGCAGCGCCTCAAGCGCATCGCGCGCCGGCCCGCTGCGCAGCGCCGGATAGGTCCCGGCCCGCCACCCCTCGACGATCCGCGCCGCGCGCTCGGGCTGGTCGAATTCCGACTTCGACAGCCAGCGCGTCAGCGTTTCGGACGTGCCCGGCACATGCGAACTCTCCTCGCCTGCCAGCGAGTCATAAATGCCGCCCACCCGCACCACATGCGGGTGCAGCAGCGCCAGCAACGCCGCCCCGTCCGCCTCCCCGTGCAACCGCGCGACGTTGTCGAGCGCCGCCCCTGCCGCGGGCAGCGAATGCGTCTGGAGATCATCGACCATCTGCAACCGGTGCTCGATCGTGCGGAACGTCACATAGGCTTGGTCCAGCGCCGCCGCCTCCGCGCCATCGATCCTGCCGGCCGCGGCCAGCGCCGCCAGTGCGTCGCGCGTTGCCGGCACTCGCAATGCAGGCTCGCGCCCGCCATGGATCAGCTGGTGGATCTGGGCGAAGAACTCCACTTCACGGATGCCGCCGCGCCCGCGCTTCAGGTCATATCCCGGCCCGAACGCCTGCGCCTGCGAATAATGATCGCGGATCCGGCGCGAGATGTCGCGAATTTCGCGGATGGTCCCGAAATCCAGCGCGCGCCGCCACACGAATGGGCGGATCGCCTCCAGAAACCGGCTGCCCAGCGCCACATCGCCGGCGCAGGCCCGCGCGCGGATGAACGCCGCCCGCTCCCAGGGCAGTGCCTGCGATTCATAGTAGGAGATCGCCGCATCCACCGGCAGCGCGATCGGCGTCGCTTCGGGCGAGGGCCGCAGCCGCAGGTCGACGCGCAGCACATAGCCATCGGGATCGCGCGCCTGGAGCAGTTCCACCACCCGCCGCCCGATCCGCACCGCCGCCTCTCCCGGCTCCTCGCGCGCCTTGCGCGGCAGCGTCTCGGGATCGAAGATCAGCAGGGGGTCGATATCGGAAGAATAATTGAGCTCGCCACTGCCCTGCTTGCCCAGCGCAATCGCCGCAAAGCCGCGCGGCGCCTGGTCGGGCGTGCGCTCCAATATCGCCGCCCGGATCGCCCGGTCGAGCGCGTCGTCGGCAAAGCCAGTGAGAAAGCCCGTGACCGCCCCGAAATCATAGCGCCCGGTCAGGTCGCCCAGCGCGACCAGCATCGCCAGCCGGCGCCGCTCACAGCGCAGCCGCCGCCCGACGCCCATCTCGCCTTCGATGGCCCGCGCCGCTGCCAGCGGATCGGCCAGCGCATGCTCCAGATCCTCGACAAGCGGCGCCTCGCGATCGAGCAGCGTCGTCAGAAAGGGCGAATGATCACGCACCCGGCGAAGAACACCGGACAGGTCGAGTGAAGAAGCGGCAATGGTCATGTTGCGACAGAGCCGAAACAAGCTTCGCTCTTTGTCAAGCAACAAATGCGCAACAAGCTCGTTTTATCGCCCATGACCAGCTCGCAGAACCTTCCCGCCAAAGCGAAAGGCACCGCCTATCAGGTGGAACGCCCCCGCATCAGCGACGCTGTGGGCTCGGCACTGCATCAGGCCTATGCCGGCACCGTGGACGTTCCGGAAGAAATGGCACGCCTGCTCCACGTGCTCGGCCGCCATGCCTGGACCCGCACGCACTAAGCGCAGAAATTTGTGGTCGCTCCCAGGCGGGATGGACCTCAGCGATCGCGGCTGAGGTCGTCCACTTCGCCCATGATGGTGTCGAGCGCGCTCTTGCCCTGCGGATTGGCGAGCTGTTCGCGGCGCGAAGGCAACTGCCCTTCGGTCAGCAGCGACTCCAGCGCCACCCGGCCACGCGCCACGCGGCTCTTGATCGTGCCGACGGCCACATTGCAGATCTCAGCCGCTTCCTCATAGGCGAAGCCGCCCGCGCCGACCAGGATCAGCGCTTCGCGCTGCGGCTGAGGCAGGTGGAGCAGCGCCCGCTGCATGTCCGAAAGCTCGACATGGCGATCCTGGCTGGCCGGCGCGGCGAGCAGCCGGTCGGCGACCAGATCGTCCCACTCGCCCTTGAAGCGCGCACGGCGCATTTGCGACAGGTACAGGTTGCGCAGGATGATAAAGGTCCAGGCACGCATATTGGTGCCGGCCTGGAAGCGCTTGCGCGCCGCCCACGCCTTGAGCAGCGTTTCCTGGACCAGATCATCAGCCAGGTCGCGGCTGCCCGACAGCGAACGGCCAAACGCGCGCAGGTGCGGAATTACGGTAGCCAGCTGCTTCTTGAACTCGGGATCCGACAGCGAAACGTGCTCGCGCGGCGCGTCCGATTGATCGCCGGGAAGTTCGGTCTCAGTCATTCGATCCCGTTCAGGTACGCGGGCCGGGCATCGGCCACTATTGGAGATAGGCTGCACGTCGGTGATTGCCAGCATTTTCCGGCGGTTCCTCCGGTCAGGACCAGATAATGATCCCGAACGCGACGATCACGAGCAACAATCCGATGCCCAACACATACCGCGTCATGTGCGGCGTGGACC
Source organism: Sphingomonas sp. IC-56 (assembly GCF_021043375.1). GTDB lineage: Bacteria > Pseudomonadota > Alphaproteobacteria > Sphingomonadales > Sphingomonadaceae > Sphingomonas. The sequence continues at coordinate 3,067 of NZ_JAJNDV010000016.1, read as the reverse complement.
CGGCGCGGGCCCGGTCGGTGGTCACATGGATGGGTTCTTCATTCTCAGCCATGCCACGTCAAACCACCGACAACCGTTTTGGGTCCGTATCAGATGGAACCCTGTGCGATTTTTTCAGACCCGCGTGTCAGCCCTTCAGGCCGGAACGGTCGCTTCGTCGAAGAACAGCGCCTGGCTGATCGTCGTTTTCACCGTTTCGCGCTGGAACGGCTTGGTGATGAGGAAGGTCGGCTCGGGGCGCTCGCCCGTCAGCAGACGCTCGGGGAAGGCCGTAATGAAGATCACCGGCACGTTGAACTCGGCCAGGATGTCCTTGACCGCGTCGATGCCCGAGCTGTCATCAGCCAGCTGGATGTCGGCGAGCACCAGGCCCGGACGGTCCTCCATCGCCAGTGCCACCGCTTCGTCGCGGGTCACGGCGACGCCCGTCACGTCATGGCCCAGATCGCGCACGATCTGTTCCAGGTCCATGGCGATCAGCGGCTCGTCCTCGATGATCATCACCCGCGTGCGGGTCTGGCGCTCGATCTCGGCCACCGCCTCGCTGACCAGCGTGGAAACCGCCTCGGGGCTCTCCTCGATCAGATAGCCGGCATCCTCGATGCTGAAGCCTTCCACCGTGGTGAGCAGCAGCGCCTGGCGCGACAGCGGGGTCAGCCGGGCGAGCCGCTTGCGGGCGATCGCCTCGGCCTCGTTCGACTGTTCATCATACAGCTCGTCTTCTTCGAGATGCGTAGACTGCCAGATCGCCTGAAACGTACGATACAGGCCCAGGCGCGGATGCACGTCCCGCGGAAACTGGTCGGGGGCGGCCACGATCGCCTCCAGAGCGGCACGGACGTACCGGTCGCCTTCCGCCTGACTTCCGGTAAGGGCGCGGGCATAGCGCCGCAGCAGGGGAAGATGGGGCGCGAGTTGCTGTCCAAGCGACATAAGCGACGAATTCTCCTTCGAGTGCGCGGGCCGTCTTAGTCGTCCCCGAACGCACATATTGCAACAGATACTCCCGTCCGAAGGAGCCCCTCCCCGGATTTCGCATCGGGTGTGGAACAATCGATCCGCTATTTGGTTTCATCGCCCAAGCCGGGTGGTGCCTAAACACCGCACGTGCGCTTGCGCCCATGCTTCACGGCATAAACGGGCGCTTGTGATTTTGGTCGTTGGTTCATAGTCCGAGCTCGAATTCGGGCCCGCAGGGGGAAGTTGGTGCGTTCCGCGAAAGACGAAACGAAAAAGGCGCCCAAGGGTACAGGCAAGGACACCGGCAAGCCGAGCCGCGATGTCGGCAACGCGTTGCGGCAGGCCTATGACGATGCCGTAAGCGAAGCGGTGCCCGACGATCTTCTCGACCTGCTTAAAAAGCTCGATTAGTTAACCCCCTATGACAACAGTGGATCAGGCGTCGCGACCCACGGGCATCGCGGCGGCGCTGGCGCGTATGCCAACGGGTGCCAAAGTTTTCCTGATCCTTCTGGGGGCGCTGTTCCCCCTGGCGCTGATTGCCGCGCTCACTACCGTGCAGACCACCCGCGCCGCCGACAGCGAAGCGCGCCGCCGGCTCGAAGCGCTGGCGCAGGACAGTTCGGCCGTTCTCGAAAATGTGCTGGCCAACCATGTCAGCCAGATGAGCCAGGCGCTCGCCGCGCTTGAACAAAATCCCCAGGACGCGCCCAGCTGCACGCGGCTGGTCGGCACCTTCGCGGCACAAGCCGGCGCCCGTTTCAATGTCAGCGACGCCAACGGACGCACCTTATGCGGGCAGCGCATGACGCTCAGCGGCAGCGTCGCCCCCAAACCGTTCGAAGTGCGCGCGTCGTTCACCCCCACCGGGCTGGTGCTGCGCATCGGTGGCAGTGCGGGCGCCTCCGCCACCGCCTCCTATCCCACTGCCAGCCTGGGTGCGCTGGTCCGCCCCAGCGGCTTCGTGCCCGAATATGGCGCCTGGCTGACGCGGGGCGAAGAGCGGCTCGAACTGCGCAAGCTCGACCGCCAGGGCGCATTGGGCCGCAGCGACCGAGTCGAAACTTCCCTCTCGGTGGGCGAGCTGGCGTTGGAAATGGCCACGCCGGCCGCGTCGATCACCTCGCCGCTGATGGTCACCACTGCGCTTCTGGTGTTGATGTGGATCGCCGCCGCGATGATCGGCTGGTTCGTGGTCGACCGCTTGCTGATCCGCCCCCTGCGGCGGCTGCGCACCGGCGTCGGCAACTACAAACCGGGCGAGGTGATGGACATGAAGCGCCTGGGCAGCCTGCCCGCCCAGGAGATCCGTGATCTCGGCGAAACCTTCCGCCAGATCACCCAGACCGTGCAGGTGCACGAAACCGATCTGGCCGAAGGGCTAGTGCGGCAGACGCGGCTTACCCGCGAAGTGCATCACCGCGTGAAGAACAACCTCCAGGTCATCGCCAGCCTGATCAACTTCCACGCCCGCAGTGCCAAGAGCGCGGAAGCGACCGAGGCCTATGCCTCGATTCAGCGCCGCGTGGATGCGCTCGCCGTGGTCCATCGCCACCATTATGCCGAGATGGAGGAAAATCGCGGGCTCGATCTGCGCGCGGTGGTGGGCGAGCTTGCCGCCAATATTCGCGCTACCGCCCCGGAGCGCGCCGCTAGCCTGGGCATCACGCTCGAAATCGAGCCGCTGCTCGCGAACCAGGATGTGGCGATCGCCATCGCCTTCCTGATCACCGAACTGGTCGAGCTCGCCATGAGCTGCAATCCCGCCGCGCAGATCCGCATCACCATGAAGGGCAATGAAGCGGGCGACCGCGCCACCATGCGCGTCAGCTCCCCTGCCCTGGTCGAAGGCCCGGCGATGGAAGCCCTGATCGACGGGCGCTACGGCCGCATCATCGCCGGCCTTGCGCGCCAGTTGCGCACCAAGCTGCATCACGATCCGCTGATCGGCGCGTACGAGGCGGAAATCGCGATCACCGGACGTGCGTGAAAAAATAGCGAGAAAAAGCGGATTGGCGCGGAACCCCTTCGCCTCAGCCTCGTTTCTACATTCGGATAGCGACCTTTTGCCCCCCCGCTCTCGCTATCCAAGACATGGGCCCGGAAC
>NZ_JAJNDV010000015.1 GCF_021043375.1 Sphingomonas sp. IC-56 | reverse complement strand
GGCTGGAGCGCTGGGGCTGTTTTGTCTTCAGGTCGCGGGGTGGGTTGCCTTGGCTGGCGGCTTGGGGACAGGAGGGGGCGAAGGAGAGGGGTATGAAGCATATGCTTGCCGCGCTGGCGCTTGGGGCCGGGCTGGCGGGGCCGGTGGCGGTGCAGGCCGCCGAGCCGCAGTTCAAGCTGCTGGTGATCGCATCGCCCAGCAAATATCATTTTGAGTTCATTCCCGTGGCGCGCGAGAGCCTGATGCGGATGGCGCGGCTGCATGCGTTCGAGATCGAATGGGCGACCAATGCCGCGCCGCTGGAGGGCGAGCTGGGGCGCTATGCCGCGGTGATGCTGTTGAACACGGCGGTGGAGGATTTGAACGACGCGCAGCGGGCGCGCTTCGAGGCGTACATGACCGGCGGGGGCAATGCCGTGGTGGTGCACCGCGCCGCGATCGTGGTGCCGGCAAAGCCCTGGCCCTGGTACGAGAAGCTGGTGGGGCGCAGCGTGGGCGTGCACCCGATGCTGCAGACCGGCGTGGTGACGGTGGAGGATGCGGGCTTTCCCGCGGCCTATGGCATCCCTGCGCGCTGGGTGTGGAGCGACGAGTTCTATACCACCACCAACCCGTATCGCGTGACGATCAGCCCCGTACTGAACGTGGACGAGACGAGCTATGACCCGACCAAGATCTGGCCGGGGCAGGTGTCCAGGCCGATGGGGCCGGCGCATCCGGTCGCCTGGTACCACCATTACGGCAAGAGCCGGGTGTTCGTGACGACGCTGGGCCATGACGGCGAGGCGTATCGCGACGGCCGGTATCTGGACCACCTGCTGGGCGGGATCTACTGGACCGCGAGCGGGCTGGGGCAGAAGCGCTTGAAGTAGGGCGGGCTGCCCGATCCGCTGGGGATCAGGCAGCCATTCGCGCTTGCGGGTCCGCGTCCTGGCCGCCGCCATCGCCCTCCAGGTCGAGCGCATAGCGGGCGCAGGGGGCTTCGGCGCCGCGCGCGGGCGCGTAGAGCTGGACCAGCGGGCCGCTGGGCTTGAAGCCGAGCTTGCGCAGCACCTTGCCCGAGGCGGGGTTGTCGACGAAATGCCCTGAGGTGACGCGGCGGATGCCGCGCGCGCGGGCGGCGGCGAGGACGGCTGCGCATGCCTCGGTGGCATAGCCGCGGCCCCAGGCCGAGGGGGTGAGCCAATAGCCCAGTTCGTGGGGCGAATCGCCGACGCGCTGGACCGCGGCCGCGCCGATCAGGCTGACGCTGCCCCCGACATGCTCGAACACCAGGAATTTGGGGCTGAGCGGATCGTGGAATTCGGCCATGAAGCGCGCGGCGGCATCCTCGCCATAGGGCCAAGGGGCGCGGCGCAGGTTGCGGCACACCGCCTCATGGCCGATCGCCTGGGCGAGATCGGGGGCATCCTCCGGCCAGCCGGGCCGCAGCGTCAGTCTTTGCGTACGCACGAACATGACCAAACTCCTCGGTCCTGCGGTGCCCCTGACGCATCACTGTGACACGCCGTTTGCAGCCGCTTGTCGAGGGAGCATGAAAAAAGGGAGCCGGGGCGACCCGTCTCCCTTTATCAGCTGGTCCGTCTTGCTCGGACCCGGGTCACCCTGGTGGGCAACCCGGCTGGTTACCCGATGTTATTCGGCTGCTTCCGCAATCATATCCACCGAACAGAATTTACGGCCAAGACGGCCTTCCTTGAACGATACGCGGCCGTCGACGAGCGCGAACAAGGTGTGATCCTTGCCCATGCCGACGTTCACGCCCGGATAGATCTTGGTGCCGCGCTGACGCACGATGATGTTGCCGGCGACGACTGCTTCGCTGCCGAACTTCTTGACGCCGAGACGACGGCCCGCGGAGTCGCGACCGTTGCGGGACGAGCCGCCTGCCTTTTTATGTGCCATTTGCTAAACTCCTCGTGCCTGCGCTCAGCCGATGGCCGTGATCTTCAGAATCGTGTGATTCTGACGATGGCCATTCTTGCGGCGATAGTTGTGGCGACGACGCTTCTTGAAGACGATGACCTTCTCGGCCTTCGCCTGTGCGACGATTTCTGCGGAGACGGTCAGGCCGTCCGTCGACTTGAAGTCGCCACCCTCGCCAGCGAGGAGGACATCCCCGAGCGTGATGGTCGAGCCTGCTTCGCCGTCGAGCTTCTCGACGACGATCTTGTCTCCTGCGGCAACGCGATACTGCTTGCCGCCCGTGCGCACGATAGCGAACATCGGGTCTCTTCTCTACATCAAATGCTTGTGCCCGCCATGGCAAAGCCCGGCAGGAGGAAGGGCGCAGCTAAGGGATTGGCCCTGCGAAGTCAACCGGGGTGGCTCTATTTAATGGCGTTGTTTGCCCCTCGACTGAGACCTTGCGAGTCGCGGTGCGGCTCCGCTCGGCTCGCCGGGCGGATCGGCTCAACTCGTCGGGAGGCGCGCAATTGCGCCCCGCAGGCGCGTCGTTTCGCCGCTGCAACCTGTTCTCGGCACGCCATGCGCCTAGGGTCAGGGGCGAACAGGGGTGTTCAAACCGATCAAAGGATAACCCTTATGTTGTTGATCAGCCTTGCTGCCATGATGGCGGCTCCAGTCCAGACCGCGCCGCAGCAGACCACGCCCCAGACGCAGGCGCCCGACACTGCGCCGGCCAATCCGAGTCCCGGCACCGATCCCGCCATGCCGGCGCCCGATGCGACCACCACCACACCCCAATTCGATCCCGCGGCGGAGCCGGTCGCGCAGCCCGACGCGGCAGCGACCGCGCCCGGCGAATCGGACAAGGCCACCAGCCGTGAGCGGAAGCGCAAGAAGCCGCGCTGAGCCGGCTGGCGTGCGGGCCGGGAAGGGAGGTCCCGGCCCGCACCTTCCACCTTTGTCACCCTTAGTGGCGGTGTTCGCGCTTGAGCTTGTAGCGCCCGTCGGTGCGGCCATCGAACAGCCCGGCGATGGCGGGATGGTCGACCGGCTCGTCGCTGTCGTCAGCGACCAGGTTCTGCTGGCTGACATAGGCGATGTAGCTCGAGTCGGAATTCTCCGCGAGCAGATGGTAGAAGGGCTGGTCCTTGGCCGGGCGCACATCCTCGGGGATCGAATCATACCATTCGTCGGAATTTGCGAAGACCGGATCGACGTCGAAGATCACCCCGCGAAAATCAAACAAGCGGTGGCGCACCACCTCTCCGATCGCGAAACGCGCCGAGGAGACGGGGGGCATGGGGACCAGAGCTTCGATGGGAGACGATAAAACGGGGGTACGCGACATATCGTCCAATCTAATGCGCCGACATCTTTGTACAAGGACCCGCTTGCGGACCCGGAAAAGCTACGCTAGAGGCCGCCGCTCAAATCGACCGGTGCTTAGCTCCCCCGGGAGCCGATGCATCGCTTTCCCCTTGCGGAGAGGTGCCGGAGTGGTCGATCGGGGCGGTCTCGAAAACCGTTGAGCCCGCAAGGGTTCCGAGGGTTCGAATCCCTCCCTCTCCGCCATGGGGTGCCCTGAACATCGCCGAGCATGCACCCATTGCGGGGAGCTTCGCGCCGACCTGTGGGTTGGTCCGGGATGCAGCAAGCAATCACAAGCAGAACGGGCGCTAGCCGCCTGGTGGCCGGGGCAATCGTCGCGGGTGTGCTGGGCGTCAGCGCGCTGGTGGGACGGCGCAACGCGCCTGAGCCGGGGCATCCCGGAATTCAACGCTGGTACCGCCGGCTGGACAAGCCCGGCTTCACGCCGCCCGACAAGGTGTTTGGCGCGGTGTGGCCGGTGCTGGAGACCGGCATGGCAGTGGGCGGGTACCGGCTGCTGCGCACGCCGGCCTCGCCCGAGCGCAACACGGCGGTGGCGCTGTGGCTGGGCACCAGCGCGATGATCGGCGGGTGGACCGAGCTGTTCTTCCGCAAGCGCGACCTGACCAGCAGCAGCGTGGCGGCTGCGGCGATGATGGGGTCGAGCGCCGGCTATGTCGCAGCAGCGGCGCGAGTCGACCGCCCGGCGGCATTGGCGGGCGTGCCGCTGACCGGCTGGCTGGTGTTCGCCACGGTGCTGGCAGAGAGCGTGCGGCGACGTAATCGCTGAAGCGCGCATTGCGGGCGGCGCGCGGATCGGCTTAGCTTCTCCCCATTGTTTTGAAGGGGATGGTTCTTGCGCGCTGTTGTTGCTCGCCGCGTCTTTGCGGCACTCCTGCTTGCCGGCGCTGCGCCGACCGCGGTTCAGGCGCAGACCGCCGCCGCGCCGCCGCGGATCACGGTGCCGCCGATCGGCTTCACCGAGCGGACGCTGGCCAACGGGCTGCGGGTGATCGCGATTCGCGACACAACCACGCCGACCGTCAGCGTGCAGGTGTGGTATGATGTAGGGTCGAAGCACGACCCCGATGGCCGGTCGGGCTTTGCGCACCTGTTCGAGCACATCCTGTCGCGCAAGACGCGCAACATGCCCTACAACATGATCAACCGGCTGACCGAGAATGTCGGCGGCGTGCGCAACGCGTCGACCTGGTTCGATCGCACGAATTATTACGAGACGGTGCCGGCGCAGTATCTGGAGACGATGCTGTGGACCCATGCCGAGCGCATGGCGCGCCCGGTGATCGACGCCGAAGTGTTCAACACCGAGCGCAACGTGGTGAAGGAGGAATATCGCCAGCGCGTGCTGGCCCCGGCTTATGGCCGGTTGCGGATCGCGCTGGACGAGAACAGCCATGACACGGTGCCCGAGCGGCGTTCGGGGATCGGCAGCCTGGAAGAACTGGACGCAGCGACGCTGGCCGACGCGCTGGCGTTCCACCAGGCTTATTATGGGCCGGATACGGCGACGCTGATCGTCGCGGGGAACTTCGATCCCGCCACGCTGAACCCGCTGGTGGACCGCTATTTCGGGGCGGTGCCGCGGCGCAAATCGGCGCTGCCGCTGGAAATCCGCGCCAGCGAGAAGCCGCGGACCCAGCCGCGAGCAGTGACGGTTTATGCCCCCAATGTGCCGTTGCCGATGATCGCCAGCAGCTGGCGCATCCCGGGCTCGGCGCATCCGGACCTGCCGGCGCTGGTGGTGCTGGACGCGATCCTTTCCACCGGCGACAATTCGCGGCTGAAGCGCGCGCTGGTTTTCGACCGCCCGATCGCGAGCAGCGCCACCACCAACCTGAATGACGTGGAAGGCAATGGCTTCCTGGCGCCGATGGTGACGCTGGCAAGCGGGACGAGTGTGGAGCAGGCCGAGGCGGCGCTGGCTGCCGAGATCGCGCGGCTGCGCGATGCGCCGGTGAGCGCGGCGGAGCTGGCCGAAGCGCGCAACGAGCTGATGGCGGACGCACTGGCTTCGCGCGAGACGGCCTCGGGGCGAGCCTTTGCGCTGGGTGAGGCATTGGTGCGGACCGGTGACCCCAAGGCCGACGACAAAAGGCTGGCCGGGATCGACCGGGTGACCGCGGCGGACGTGCAGCGGGTGGCGCGCAAGTATCTGAAGCCCGAGGCGCGGGTGGACTTCCGTTATCTGGACGAGAGCAAGCGTCCGGCGGGTGCAAAGGACGATTGGAAGAACCCGGTGCCGATGCCGCGCTGGGCGAGCGTGCCCGCCGCAACCGGCACGCCGCTGACGCTGGCGGCCGAGGGGGAGCGCGAGCAGCCGCCGGCGCCGGCTTCGGCCGTGGCGGTGACCGATCCGATGATCGAGGAAGCGCGGCTTGGCAACGGCATGCGGCTGGTGACGGCGCGCACGGGCCAAGTGCCGATCGCGACGATTTCGCTGGTGTTCAAGGGCGGCAGCGCCACCGATCCGCAGGGGAGGGCAGGCGTGGCCGAGATGGCCGCGCTGATCGCGACCAAGGGCACGCCGACGCGATCGGCCCGGCAGATCGCCGCCGAACTGGAAGCGCTGGGCGCGTCGATCCGAGCCGATGCTGCGCCGGACGGCACGGTGCTGAGCGTCACGGCGCCGGTGGGTGCGCTGGAGGCGGCGGGCAGGGTGCTGGCCGATGTGGCGCGCAATGCGTCCTTCCCCGCAGACGAGTTCGAGCAGGAGCGGCGCCGACGGATCGACCAGTTGCAGGTCGCACTGAAGACGCCCGGCGCGCTGGCGAACATGGTGATGCAGCGCGCGGTATATGGTGCGGGTGCTTATGGCGCGGTGGCCACGCCGCGCTCGCTGGGCGGCATCGGCCGCGAGCAGCTGGTGGCGCAGCGCGACCAGTGGTGGCGGCCGGACAATGCCACGCTGATCGTGACCGGCGGAATCGCGCCGGCGGACGCGCGGCGGATCGGTGATCGGCTGTTCGCCGATTGGCGGACGGGCGGGGCTGCGCCGGTGGCGCCGGCTGCTGCTGCAGGCTCCGGCGCGCCGCGGGTGATCGTCGTCGACATGCCGGGTGCGGGGCAGGCGGCAGTGGCGGCGGGGCTGCGCATTCCCGCGCGCAGCGACCCGGCCTATGCCGACCTGATGATCGCCAATGCGGTGCTGGGCGCCGGGTCCAACGGGCGGCTGTTCCAGGAGGTGCGCGTCAAGCGGGCGCTGTCCTATGGGGCCTATAGCGCGCTGTCGCCGCGGGCCGGTGAGGGCATGTTGGGCGTGGCCGCGCAGACCAAGAACGAGAGCGCGCCCGAGGTGGTCGGGATCTTCGAGACCGAGCTGAAGCGCCTGGCGAGCGAGCCTCTGGACGCCGAGACGGTGGGCCAGCGGGTGGCCTTTATCCAGGGCGGCGTGGCACGGCAGGCCGAAACCAGCGCAGGCTTCGCCGGCACCCTGGCCAATCTGGTGCTGCAAGGCGTGGAGCCGGGCGAGGCGGCCAGGCTGCGCACGCGGATCGGGGCGGTGACCCCGGAAGCAGCGGCCGCGGCTGCGCGGCGGGCGATTACGCCGGCTGGGGCTACGGTCGTTGTCGTCGGCGACGCCAAGCTGTTCGCGGACAAGCTGCGGGCGGCGCATCCCCACGTGGAGGTGATCCCGGTGGGGGCGCTGGACCTGGATACGCCGGCGTTGCGGGGGAAGTAGAGAACCCTTCTAGTTCCCCGGCGGAGGCCGGGGAACTGGTAAGGTTTGAGCGCGCCCTTAAAGTGGCTTCTGATAGACCAGATATTCGCGGTTGATGCGGCTCTCGATGGCTTCGGCGATGGCGAGCATCCCCTGGTTGTCGTCGAGGATCCAGCCGATCTCGCCACGCGAGGCGCCGTAGTTTGCAACCGAGGCGCGGCGGATATATTCGATCATCATGAAGGCGAGCTGGCTGGCCATGCGCGAGGATTGCAGGCGCTTCACCACGCCCATCAGCGGGACGCGCATGGTGCGGACGCGGGGCTTGCGCAGCCACAGCAGCAGCTTGGCCCAGCCAAAGGGCAGCAGCGAACCGCCGAGCGGCTTCACGGCTTCGTTCATGTCGGGCAGCGTGACCATGAAGGCGACCGGCTCGCCATCGAGTTCGGCGATCATGATCAGATCCTCGAACACCAGGGGCTTCAGTTTCTTGCCGACGTCCGCGACTTCGGGCGGGGTCAGGGGCACGAAGCCCCAATTGTCCGACCATGCATCGTTGAGGATGGCGAGGATGATCGCGGCTTCCTCGTCGAAGCGCGACTTGTCGACGCCGCGGATGCGGATGCGGTCGTTCTTCTCGCCATTGGCGACGATGCGCTGGACGAGGCGGGGGAATTCCTGGGTGATGTTCACTTCGTAGGTGACGAGTTTCTTGGCTGCGCTGTAGCCGAGCGCCTCGATCCAGCCCTGATAGCGCGGCGAATTGTGGCCCATCAGGATGGTGGGCGAATGGTCGTGACCCTTTACCAGCAGGCCGGGGTCTTCCCAGATCGACAGGCTGACCGGGCCGATCGCGCGGGTCATGCCTTGGTCGCGCAGCCATTGCTCGGCGCGCTCGATCAGAGCCTGCGCGACGATCTCGTCCTCGGCCTCGAACAGGCCCCAGAAGCCGGTGCCGGGGCCGAACCCTTGTGCGGCGGGCTGTTCGAGCGCGAGGCGGTCGATATGCGCGGAGATGCGGCCGACGACCTGGCCGCCGCGTTCGGCGAGGAACAGCTGCGCCTGCGCATGGCTGAACCAGCCATTCTTCTTGGGGTCGATCGTGCCGGCGACTTCCTGCTTGAGCGGCGGCACCCAGTGGGGATCGCTCGCATTCAGTCGGTACGCGAGGTCGATGAACGCCTTGGTGTCGCGCTTGGTGAGGACAGGGCGAACCGTGGGGGCGGCGGTGGCCAAGGGGCGATCCTTTGCATGGGGTACAGGCCGCGCGGGGCGGGTTGAGTGGCTACATATCGCCCGGGTGGGAATCGGGGAAGAGGGCGAGCGTTGCAGGCCGGCCCCGTGCACCCTAGGTGGGCGCGATGACTGCAAGCGACCTACAGGACCTGCTGACCGCCGCGCTGGTGAAGCAATATGGCGGCAGCCGGCGGCGGTGGAAAAGCGTGCTGGGAGCGATGCGGGTCTATGACCCGGCGACGCACCCGCACTGCAACTGGTCCGCCGCGCCCTCGGGCAGCGTTGCCGAGGTCGCGGCGATCGAGGCACTGCTCGACCGGGTGCGCGGCGAGCACCCGATCGTCAGCGAAGGCTAGACCTCGAACACGGCATAGGGGCGCCCGAACGCTTCCGAGAGCACGAACTGCGCGACATTGTAGACCGGGATACCGCGGCGGGTGCGGCCCTCATAGGTGCCGCGATGGGCGTGGCCGTGGACGACCAGCTTGACGTTGTCGAAGCGGTCGACGGCGTCGGCAAGGCGTGAGGAGCCCAGGAACGGGTGGATCTCGGGCGGCTCGCCCTGCACCGTGTCGACGATCGGGGCATAGTGCATCACCGCGACGGTGCGGTCGGTGCGCAGCGAGCGCAGGCCGTTTTCGAGCTTGCGCGCTTCGTTGAGCGACTCTTCGACAAAGGTCTTCACGGCCGCTTCGCCGAAGGCGCCGAGCTCGCCGCGGCCAAAGCCGCCGAGAAAGCCCTTCACGCCGGCAAAGCCGACGCCTTTGACCACCACCGCCTGGTCGTCGAGCATGGTGACGCCGGCCTGGGTCAGGATGCGGTTGACCTCGTCAGGCTGGCCACACTCGTAATCGTGGTTGCCGAGCACGGCGACCGCGGGGATCGTGCAGGCGCGCAGATCCTCGGCGAGGCTTTCGACTTCGCCGGTCTTGCCGAAATTCGTCAGGTCGCCGCACAGCGCGACGACATCGGCTTTCTCCGAAATCTCTGCGAACAGTTCGCGATACCGATGTTCGGACTGTTCCGTGACGTGCAGGTCACCGATGGCGGCGAGGCGGATCGGCGCCTCAGAAGTGTCGCTCATGCTTCTCCTCCAATCCCTTGCCCACGACATCGGCAAAGCCCCAGCTGCTGATGTCCACGACATAGTCGCGCGGCGACAAAAGCCTGCCGCGGCAAACCTTTACATTGGCCGGGGGTAGCTCGGCCTGGGCCTGGACCCGCTCGATCAGCAGGTCGAACAGCCAGCGCGGAATGCAGTCGCGCTCGGTCGGGTAGATGAAGCGGAAGTTGAGAATGTGCATCAATAGCACCTCCCAATAGAGCTCCATCGCCGAGAGCAGGCGGTGCCAATCGATCTCGTCATGCTTCTTCAGGATGACGTGCGCGACGTCCGCCCCATCGTAGCGATAGCGGTCCTGGATGAACATTTTGGAGAGGATGAATTCGGTCGGCGGCGTGATGCGGACACAGCTGCCATACACCTCTGCCTCATAGGTTTCGGTGAACCAAGCGTCGGTGACGGGGATCGAGGCCGACGAGATGTTGTAGATCACGTCGAAGAAGTTCTCGCCCTGCCAGACCTTGCCGATCCAGCGGTCGTCCTCAATCGTGATGGTGTAGCCGGCTTCCTTAAAGTGCGCGAGCAGGCGGGGCGCGTCGCCGGCCTTGCAGAACACGTCGATGTCCTTGGTCGGGCGGATCACCCCGGTGTGGCAGGTGAGCGCATAGGTGCCCGACAACAGGAACGGAATGTCCCACTGGTTGAGCAGCTTGAGGCTGTCGGAATAGAATTCGACGGCGTCCTCGGGCGGTTCGAAGACGGACGGATCGAGGGTTTCTGGTAAGTCCGACATGAGGCTCGCTGTCTGGCGCGGGCGGGATGCCGCGTGGGTCCAGATAACGGCAGGGGGTCGGGCGGGGTTCCCGGATGGGGAGACTGGCCACCCCTTGTTCCCCGGCGGAGGCCGGGGCCCAGGTGCGAGCAGTTGGAAGGAGCGCCATCTCGCCGCCACGAGCACCTTAGCAACTGGGCCCCGGCCTTCGCCGGGGAACAGGTGGCTGAGGCCGCGCAATTGCGGCCTCTCGCCTTACTGCTTGGCTTCGGTGCTCTGGTTGGCGTCTTCGTCGCGCGAGATGCGGGCGGTCATGCCGGTGGCATCGGCGTCGTCGCGGGTTTGTTCGTCGTCCGAGAGCGCGGGTGCGGCGTCGGGCTGCGCTTCGGTGTTGGCGTTGTCGATGCGCGGAGCGGCCGGTGCTTCGGTCTGGATGTCGGTCAGGTTCTCCGGCTCCGGCACGGACAGGTTTTCCGTGGTCATCTCGGTGTTCGGGGTCCCCTCATCACGGCCATCTTCGCCGCTGGAGCAGGCGGCGAGCGACAGGCCGGCGGCGATGACGGCGGCGAAGGCGATGCGGTTGGTCTTCATGGGCGGTTCCCCTCTTGCTTAGCGCGACGCGACGGCGGTGGCCGCCGAGCGGTTTTCGATCTTGGATGCCAGCGTCTTGTCCCAACCATAGGGATCGGCACGGAAGTTCATCTGGCCGTTGCCGCTGGCGAACGCGGTCCAATAGAGCAGGTAGACCGAGACCTGATCCTGCGGCTGGAGCCGGGCGCGCTCGGTCTTGCCGGTGGCGAGCGTCGCCTTGATCTGGTCGGGCTGCCAGTTCTGGTCGTTGCGGAACAGCAGTTCGGCCAGTTCGGCGGGCTTTTCCAGCCGGACGCAGCCATGGCTTTCCAATCGGCCATAGCCGGAGAACGCCGCCTGGGCCGGGGTGTCGTGCAGGTACACGGCATAGGGGTTCTGGAAGTCGAACTTGTAGAGGCCGAGCGCGCTCTTGGGTCCAGGCTGCTGCTGGATGCGGCGGCCCGCGCCGGTGCCGATGATCTTGTAATTGTTGCGCGCCAGATAGGCTGCGCCCTTGGGGAACAGCTCCTTGGTCGCGATGCTGGTGGGCACGTTCCACGGCGGATTGAGCACCACCGAATGGATGCGCGATTGCAGCATCGGCGTCTCGTTGCCCGGGCGGCCGGTGACGGCCTTCATCGAGGCGATGGCTTCGTCGCCTTCGAACACGGTCAGCACCGCGGCGGCAATGTTCACCTGAATGCGCTTGGCGGGCATCTCGGCCGGGAGCCAGCGCCAGCGCTCCATGTTCGCCATGATCTGGCGGACGCGGTCACCTGCGGAGACGTTGAGCGCTGCGAGCGTCTGGGTGGAGACGGTGCCGGTGGGGCGCAGGCCGTAGCGGCGCTGGGCACGGAGCACGGCTTCCTTGAGTTCGGCGTCGAACGTGGCGCCGGTTGCCCCGACCTGATTGTCCTCGACCGCCAGGCGCTTGCGCAGCGCGGTCACGCGGGCGCCGGTGGCGCCGACGGAGAGGTCCGGACCAGCGGCGAGCGTGGGCCAGCCGCCCTTGGCCTCGATCGCGCGATACCTGGCCAGACCCTTTTGCAGGCCGTCATAGCCCGCATAGGGCGGCGGCAGGGTGCGCATCCAAGCGGTGATACGATCGCGCTTCACTGCGTCGGCGAAGCCGGGCAGCGGATCGAACGCTTCGGGACGCAGGCCCCAGTCCTGCTGGAAATCGCTTTCGTCGAGACGACCGGAATGTACGGCGCGGGCGTAATCCAGTGCAGCGCGCACCAGCGCCTCGTTTCCTTCGAGCCGGGGACCAGCGGCACCATCGTGGCGCAGGCCCTGCGAATAACCGGCATCGGCAAGCAGCTGCGCGAGTTCGGCGCTTTGCTTGGCCGAGAGCGTCGGCATCGCGACAGGCGCGGGAACCGGCTGGACCGCGGGCGCAGCCTGTTGCGCCGGGGCGGGCGTCTGCTGGGCCGCGACCGGACCGGCCGCCAAGCCGGCAAGTGCCGCAAGGGCGACACCACGATGAAGGAAGGAGCTGAGATGGTTACGCTTGTGTACTGATTGCATTCCTGCGCGGTTCCTGTTGCTAAGCCGGGCCGAACTCAGGTCCACATAGGACACCGGGGCGGCAGTTGCGAGCAGTGAATGCACCCAGGCGTGCTTGACAGCGGCTTTGCGCCCGAAGACGGATCGCCCGATCGCGGCGGGAAGTCTGAAGAAGGAAGTGGCATGATCCGCACGGGACTTATCGGGTTCGGCCTGGGGGGATCGGCATTTCACGCGCCGCTGATCCAGGCGGTCGAGGGGCTGAGCCTGGCGGCGGTGGCGACATCGCGTGCGGACGCGGTGCGGGCCACCTATCCCGAGGCGGCGGTGTCCAGCGCGCAGGCGGTGATCGGCGACCCGGAAATCGAGCTGGTGGTGATCTCGACGCCCAACGCCACCCACTATGCGCTTGCCCGCGACGCGCTGGAGGCCGGCAAGCATGTGGTGATCGACAAGCCCTTTGCCGGGAGCGTGGCGGAGGCCGAGGCGCTGGCAGAGCTCGCGCGGGCCAAGGGGTTGCTTGCGATCCCGTTTCACAACCGGCGATGGGACAGCGATTTCCAGACGGTGCGCAGGTTGATCGAGCGTGGACGGCTGGGCGAGATACTGTTGTTCGAGGCGCATTGGGACCGGTTCCGGCCCGAGCGATCGCAGCCGTGGAAGGAAAGTGCGGGGGCGGGGCAGCTTGCCGATTTGGGACCGCATTTGGTCGACCAGGCGCTGTTACTGTTCGGGGAGCCCGACGCCGTGAGCGGCGACCTGGCGGCGCAGCGCGAGGGGAGCGAGGTCGACGATTATTTCACGGTGACGCTGTTTTATGGCGAGCGGCGGGTGGTGCTCGCTTCCTCCCGGATGATCGCGGCGCCACGGCCGCGGTTCAGCATCCATGGCCGTGGCGGGAGCTTTGTGAAGTTCGGGCTGGACCCGCAGGAAGCGGCGATGCGCTCAGGGGGCAGGCTCGAGGACGCGGGGCACGGGGTGGAGGACCCGGCGAACCACGGCGCGCTGACGCTGCCCGATGGCAGCCGCGAGATGGTGGTGTCCGCGCGGGGTGCGTACCGGTGCTTTTATGAAGGGGTGGTGTCGGCGATCGCGGGCGGCGCGGCGCCGCCGGTGTCTGCCGAGCATGCGATCCTGGGGCTGCGCATCATCGAACTGGCGCGGCGCAGTGCCGCGCAGGGGCAGCGGCTGGCGTTTGCCTGAGTTCAGGCGGCGCGGGACCTGATATCGGCCTGGGCCGCGTACCAGTCCAGGAACGCCTGCGCGGGCATGGGGCGGGCGAACAGGAAGCCCTGTCCTTCCTCGCAGCCCATCTGCGTGACGATCTCGCGCGCTTCCTCGGTCTCGATCCCCTCGGCGACGACGCGGTAGCCGAGATCATGGGCGAGCGTGAGCATGGAGGCGACGAGCGTCCGCTCGCGCGTGCCGGTCATCACGTCCTGAATGAAGGAGCGGTCGATCTTGAGCACATGGGCGGGCAGGCGCTGGAGATAGGCCAGGCTGCTATAGCCGGTGCCGAAGTCGTCGATGGCGATCTGAATGCCGGCTTCGCTCAGCAGGGTGACCTGGGCGAGCGCGTCGTCGACATTCTCCATCATCGCGCTTTCGGTGACTTCCAGCTCGAGCGCGGCGGCGGGCACGCGATGCTTGAGCAGCTGCAACTGCACCTGCGCGGCGAAGTCGGGCTGCTGAAGATTATGGGCCGACACGTTGATGGCCAGCTGGATGTCGAGCCCCGCGGCACGCCAGGCGCGAAGCTGCTTCAGACCGGTGTTCATCACCCAGGCGGTGGTCGGTCCGGCCAGCGCCGTTTGCTCGACGATGGGAATGAATTCGGCAGGCGAGATGGGTCCGAGGGTAGGGTGGTCCCAGCGCAGCAAGGCCTCTACGCCCAGACAGGCGCCGGTGCGCAGGTCCACGCGCGGCTGATAGGCGAGCGACAGATGCGTTCCGGTATCCAGGGCCGCGCCGAAGTCGTTGAGGAGGCGGAAGCGGCGACGGTGCGTTTCGTCCATGTCGGCCGAATAGATGCATACCAGAGCGGGCGAGAGGCGGGCGTCCTGGGCGGCACTGTGCGCGCGGCGCAGCACCGAGGCCGGGCTTGCCTGTCCCGTGACGAAGGGTGCTATGCCGATCGTGCTGGTCATCATGAAGCGCTCCTTCGACGCCGCGTCGAAGTGCTGAAGAAGCTTGCTTACATGCTCGACATAGCTGCTCTCCTCGGCGTCGAGCGGCGCGAGAAACGCGAACTGCGTCGCGCCGACATGATAGGCTTGGCGGTCAGGCGCTATGGCAGCCGCAATGGTGCTGGCCGATCTGCGGATGATGGCGTCGAGATAGTCCGAGCCCATGACGCGCATGCCACTGGTCAACTGGTCGCTGCGCGCCAGATCGACCAGCACAGCAAGGCGCTGCTGCCCGGGATGGTCGCGGCCGAGATCGGCGAGGTCGTCGAGAAACTGGTTGCGGTTTGGGAGGCCGCTGAGCGGATCGACCCGGCCAAAGGCGTGCTGGAGTTCGATCTGGTCCATCACCATGCTGGCCAGATCCGTGAGCGCCTTCATCTCTTCGGCCGTGGTTTCCCGCGGCTCGGTTCCAAGCACGCAGAGGGCCCCCAGGCTGTGCCCCTCTCGCGTGGTGAGCGGCGCGCCGGCATAGAAGCGGATGCCCTGATCGGCGAGGACGCTGTCGTCGTACTGGGCGGATGCTAGGAGATCGGGGAGGAGTACTGCGGACCCGCTTTCGGCGACGTGCGCACAGGGCGCCTTGTGACGGGGGATTGACCAGTGATCGATGCCGACCCGCGACTTGAACCATTGGCGGTCGATGTCAGTTAGCGAAATCGCAGCCATGGGAAGGCCGAAGATCTGGCTGGCCATGCGGGTGATGCGGTCGAAACTCTCGCTCGGCGAGGTGTCGAGCAGGCTCAACCGGCACAGCGCATCGAGGCGAGCTTCTTCTTTTTGCGACGACATGGATCTTTTCCTCGATTCAGACCGCAATATCCGAAGGGGGGTGACCAAAAGCTAAACAGGGCAGGGACGTGCGCTCAGGCCCGTCAGGAGGGCACTTCTGTCGAAAACGTAAATAAGTTGCGTTTGTAACGACCCCGGGCGAATCCTTAGGTTCACCGCCTTGCAAATTCGGGTAATTTGCTCAACGGCGCGATTGCTAGCGCCAAGGACTCGACGATGGTTAGTTTGATTGCAGCTGTTCCGGCGACGGAGGATGCTGCGACCCACGTAATGGCCGAGCCGGCGCTGATCTGGACCGGTGTGGTTACCGACATGGTGACAGGATTGTCCTTTTTGGCGATCCTGGCGGCGCTGGTGACTTTGGCATTCCGCCGCGGCGATGTGCCGCTGGGCTGGCCGCTCTGGTGTTTCGTCAAGTTCCTGATGGCTTATGGGCTGGTGCATCTGCTTGCGGCGTGGTCGCCCTGGCAGGCGGTGCCGGTGCTGGAGACCGCGCTGCGGATCATCGCGACACTATTCGGGGTGGCGAGCGCGGTTACCGCCTGGGCGCTGCTGCCCCGCGCTGCCGCCCTGCCACGCGCACAGGCAATGGTGGAACTGCGCGGACAGCTTGCCGCCGTCAGCGCCGAGCGCGATGGCGCCGTGGCGCAGCTTCGCCAGGAAACCGAGCAGCGCCGGCAGACCGAGATCGCGCTGGTGCATGCCAAGAAGCTGGAAGCCGCGGGGCAGCTGACCGGCGGGATCGCGCATGACTTCAACAATCTGTTGCAGGCGATCGCCGGCAATCTGGAGCTGATCGCGCGCCGGGCCGACGATCCCGACCGGGTCGTGCGCTGGAGCGCGAGCGCGCTCGATGCGGTGGAGCGCGGACGCGCGGTTACGGGGCAGTTGCTGGCATTTTCGCGCCGGCAGCAGTCGGTGTCCGGGCCGGTGCGGCTGGTGGAGCTGATTGGTGGTGTGCGCGAGCTTGCCGAGCGCGCGGTGGCGCCGCTGGCGCAGGTGGCAGTCGAGCCGATCGACACAAGCTGGAACGTGCAGGTCGATGCGCTGCAGCTGGAACTGGCAATCCTGAACCTGGCCTTCAACGCGCGCGAAGCGATGCCCGATGGCGGTGTGCTGACGCTGTCGGCGGAACGCGCGCGCGGCAGCGTGCCCGCGGAGCTGACCTCAGGCGAGTATATCGCGCTGCATCTGACCGATACCGGCAGGGGCATGAGCGCCGAGGCAGTTTCGCGCGCGCTGGAACCTTTGTCGTTCCAGCAGGAAGATGCCGGCCCGGGCGGCATGGGGCTGTCGATGGCGAGCGAAGTGCTGCGCCGGATGGGCGGCGCGATGACGGTGGAGTCCCGCGAAGGCGAGGGCACCCGCGTCACGCTGTACCTGCCCGTAGCTAAGAGCGAGCCGCCCCGCGCGGCGATTGAAGAGCAGTTCAGCGATGTCCGCGTCGACCTGAACGGCATCACGGTCGCGCTGGTCGACGATGATGCCCAGGTGCGCGCGACGATCGCCGAGACCTTGGCTGCCGCTGGCGCTCGGGTGATCGAGGCGGGCAGCGGACCCGACGGTGTAGCGCTGGTGGAGGCCGAAGCGCCCGACATCCTGATCGTGGATTTTGCCATGCCGGGCATGAGCGGTGCCGAAGTGGCGGGCCATGTCCGCGAGCGGCGCGTCGACCTGCCGATCCTGGTGGCGACCGGCTTTGCCGATGCGCCGAACCTTGAGCGCGTACATGGCGCTCGCCCGGCACTGTTGCGCAAGCCGTTCGATTCGAACGAGCTGCTGCGGCGCGTGAACGAGTTGCTCGGGCGGCACTTCTAGCTGGCAGCGCTCCGGTTGCCCGGAGCGCTACCCTGTTAGCTTCCTTCTACCGGCACATTACGGCGCAGTTCGTCCAGCCATGCGGTGGCGACGCTGTCCGACGGCGCGCGCCAGTCGCCGCGCGGGCTCAGAGCGCCGCCCGGGGAAACCTTGGGCCCGTTGGGCAGTGCGGAACGCTTGAACTGGCTGGTCTGGAAGAAGCGGAACAGGAAAACCTCCAGCCATTTGGTGATGGTCGCGAGGTCATACTGATTGCGGCTCGCCTCCGGGAAGTCGACCGGCCAGTGCCCGGCATCGCGGTCGCGCCAGGCATGCCAGGCAAGGAACGCGATCTTTGACGGGCGCAGGCCGTGGCGCACGACATAGTGCAGGAAGAAGTCGTGCAGTTCGTAGGGGCCGATTCGGTCCTGCGTGCTCTGCATGTTGCCCTCCGCATCGGCGGGCACCAGTTCGGGCGAGATCTCGGTATCTAGGATGGCGAGCAACGTCGTCGCTGCGTCACCATCGAACTGCCCGCTGGTGGCGGTCCAGCGGATCAGATACTGGATCAGCGTCTTGGGCACGCCCGAATTGACGGTGTAGTGGCTCATCTGGTCGCCGACGCCATAGGTGCACCAGCCAAGCGCAAGTTCGGACAAGTCGCCGGTGCCGACCACAAAGCCTTCGCGCTGATTGGCGAGGCGGAACAGATAGTCGGTGCGCAGGCCCGCCTGCACATTCTCGAACGTCACGTCATAGACCGGCTCGCCGCCCGCAAAGGGGTGGCCCATGTCCGACAGCATCTGCCGGGCGGCGGGGCGGATGTCGATTTCCTCGCCGGTGACGCCAAGCGCGTTCATCAGTGCCCAGGCGTTGGACTTGGTTTCCTCGCCGGTGGCGAAGCCCGGCATGGTGAAGCCCAGGATCTCCGAGCGCGGTCGGCCGAGCCGGTCCATCGCCTTGCACGCCACGATCAGCGCGTGGGTGGAGTCCAGGCCGCCTGAAACCCCGATCACCAGATGCTTGGCTCCGGTTGCCTCCAGCCGCTTGCGTAGGCCCTCTACCTGGATGTTGAAGGCTTCGTAGCAATCCTCTTCCAGCCGCGCGGGGTTGTTGGGCACGAACGGGAAGCGGCGCAGACCACGTTCCAGTCCAGTGTCGCGGAGGTCCGAGCCATGTTCGAAGCGGATGCGCTGGAAACGGGTTTCGGGATGGCCGCAGGCGCGAGCGCTGTCGTTGAAGGTGCCGTTGCGCATGCGATCATGGCGCAGGCGTTCGAGGTCGATATCGGCGCAGACCAGTCCGGTGGTCATCTCGAACCGTTCGGATGCGGCGATCTGCTCGCCCACTTCGTAGATGATGCCCTGACCATCCCAGGCGAGATCGGTCGTGCTCTCGCCGGGGCCCGAGGCCGAATAGGCGTAGGCGGACAGGGTGCGCGCCGATTGCGAGCCGCACAGGAGTTCGCGCTCGCGTCCCTTGCCGATGACGATGTTGGAGGCCGACAGGTTGCACAGCACCAGCGCGCCGGCCAGTGCGCCCTCGGTGGAGGGCGGAGTAGGGGCCCAGTAGTCCTCGCAAATCTCCATGTGGAAGATGAAGTCGTCCACGTCGGATGCTTCGAAGATCAGGTTGGTGCCGAACGGCACGAGCTGGCCAGCGACTTCGATCTGGAGGTCGGTCAGCCCCTGGCCCGAGGCGAACCAGCGCTTCTCATAATATTCGCGGTAATTGGGGAGGAACTGCTTGGGGACGACGCCCAGGATCTTGCCCCGCGATACCGCCAGCCCGCAATTGTAGAGGCGGCCGTTGCGGCGAAGCGCAGCGCCCAGCAGCAGCACCGGCTTCAGCTCGCGGCTGGCCTCCAGCACTTCGGCGATGCCAGCCTCGCTGGCGTCCAGCACGGCGTCCTGAAGGTGGAGATCGTCGATCGCGTAGCTGGTGATGTTGAGTTCGGGGAACACCAGCAGATCGGCGCCGCGTGCATCGCCCTCACGCGCCAGATCGATGGCGGAGCGGGCATTGGCAATCGGATCGGCAACGCGCACCGCGGGCGTACAGACCCCGACTCGGACCATGCCCTGATGGTGCAGGGCGTAGAAGGGGTGCGTGTCGGTCATGCAAGGGCCTCTTCGAGCATCTTGAGGGCGGTGCGCAGGCACTCGATGCGGACCGGCCCGCGGCCTACGTCACCGAAGTGCATCTCGCGGTGGGTGGTGGGGCGGCCGGTGCGTGCGCAGCCGAAATGGACCAGGCCCGGCTCGTCGCCCGGTGCGCCTGCGCCCGCAAAGCCAGTGACCGACAGAGCAACGTCCGCCCGGCTGGCTTTCAGCGCGCCTTCGGCCATGGCGCGGGCCACGGGCTCGCTGACTGCGTTCTCGCGTTCGATCATCTCGAGCGGGATGCCGAGCAGCTCCGACTTGGCTTCGTTGGTGTAGACGACGAAGCCGCGTTCGAAGGCGTGGCTGGCACCCTCCACATCGGTGAGCAGCGAGGCAAGCAGGCCGCCGGTGCAGCTTTCGGCGGTGGCGAGGGTGAGCTCGCGATCACAGGCGCGTTCCAGCAGCTTGCGCGCGCCCTCTTCAACCTCGTTGGGAAGCACGGGCGACAGCGTCTCGGTCATGGCATGGTCCCTAATACCGGTTTCGTGACGCTGCCAACCCCGCTGGGAGGGCTTCGATCCCAGCGGCGCAGCGATGAACGCGATAAAGGGTTGGGAGGGCGCGGAAATCTCGCGCCCAAAACGCTTGATAGGCGATAAGGAAATCGGGCGGCAGGTGCTCGCCGCCCGCCGGCTTATGCCTTGGCTGAGTAGATCATGCGGCCCGGGCCCAGGCGTTCGAACACCTTGGCCAATTCCCGCTCACCGACGGCGAAGCAGCCCTGGCTGCGGCCGAGCTTGCCGTGCTGGGCGATCATCTCGGCGTTGGAATACCAAGCCGAGTGCACCACGATGGCGCGGTCATAGGCATTGTTGTTGGTGGGATCGAGCCCGAGCAGGCGCTGGGAGTCGCCATGCTTGCCGACATAATAATCGGCGGTGAGGAATGCGCCTTCCGAGCTCGCTTCCGAATTGGGCTCGTTCGAAAAGCGCTGGAGCAGGCCGGTATGGCCGGGGTCCGAGCCTACGCCGTGCGAGACCAGAAAGCTTTCGCAGGCGCCCGTGCCGAGGTTCACGAGGTGGAGGCGCGGGCGATGCGAAGGCTGGGCAAAGTCCACAATGGCGACACGGTCATGCGTGGGAATGCGGCTGGCATGACGATCGAGGGCGGCAATCGCGCGCTTGAACAATTCTGGACGGATGTTGGCGGGCGCTGCGGGCCCCGCCTTTGCGACCTGCACGGGAACCGGAGCAACCGGGATCGGGATCGGCCGCGGGGCCTCCGCCAACTTGGCCGCGGGCCCGACGCAGGAGGACACCGCTAGGCCGCCCGCTGCGCAAACCGCCGATCGAAGGAGTGCGCGGCGCGACTGCGCCACCTCAAGAATCTCTGCCACGATTTCTGTCGCCCGCTTCTTTGAACCCGCATGCTCTATACCAGAACACACCTTAATTATGGGCATGGCGCGGGCACTCTGCACGGCGATTCGGCGCGTGCACCACTCAACTCGCCGTTCTTGCACGCGCAAATCGGTAAATGGTTCCAGCAACTTGAGCGAAAGCGCGGCGGCGATTCGGCAGTGGCACCAATCTGCATTAACTGTGTTGAGCAAGGCTGCGGGCGGGCGTCCGCCTGGGATTTGCGAGGAGTTTGGGATGTCGATGCGCCACCTGTTCATTGCTGCGTTGGCCGCCACTGCGCCGATGCTGGCAGCGAGCCCGGCGGCGGCCTCGGAAGTGGCCGGAGAGGCACAAGGCGCGGCCGAGCTGAAGCTGCGGCCCGGGCAGTTCCGCTGGTTCGAAGATCCCGCAATGGTGCCGGCGAGCACGGCAAAAACTGCGGGTGTGTCGGTCGTCGTCAGCTTGGCCGAGCAGCGCGCCTATGTGTTCCGCGCCGACAAGCTGATGGGTGTGACCACGGTATCGACTGGCAAGCCCGGACATGACACGCCGTCGGGCGAGTTCACCATCCTGGAGAAGAAGGAGTTTCACCGCTCCAACCTGTATAGCGACGCGCCCATGCCCTTCATGCAGCGGCTGACCTGGGATGGCATCGCGCTGCATGCCGGCGACCTGCCTGGCAGACCAGCCTCGCATGGCTGTATCCGCCTGCCCAAGACCTTTGCCCGCCAGCTGTTCGACCTGACGGCGAAGGGCGGCACGGTGACGATTGTCGAGGACACGTTCGGCGATCCCGGCCTGTACGCGCCGACGCCGATCCTGTCCGCGCGGACCGAGGGGCTTGGCGGCAGCGCCTATGATGTGCTGACGCTGAGCGGCGATCCGCCCGCTCCCGAACCCGCCGCCTGGACGCCCGGTGCGCGCGCGGATTGAAACCTCCCCCACCCAGACACGTTAGAGAGCACCATGAGCAAACAACCGCCCGTGCCGACCGGCAACCAGTCCCCCTATCCCCTCGAAGAGCAGCCGCATGTGCATAATGGCGAAGGCGAGGCGGTGACCGCCGCGCGCGAAGCCGCCGAGGCGCGCAAGCGCCGCGCGCATTCGTCGCGCCAGCTCGGCATCGGTGCTGCCGTTGGCGTGGGTTCGGCCGCGGTGGTGGCCGGGCTGTTGTTCTGGCGTGGCAACCGCAAGGACGGCAAGAACAAGAAGTAAGCTGACCCGCTGACGATGGGCGTGCCCCATCGTCAGCGGCATATCCCGCTGGCCGTCCTCAGGCCGCCTGCGCCTGCTGCACGCTCAGAATGGTCAAGCGCCGCTTTTGCCCATCGCGGTCCGGCCACAGGATCGACTGGCCCTCGCGCAGGCCGATCAGCCCGGCACCCACCGGCGTGAGGATGGAAATGCGCCCCGCCGAAATGTCGGCATCGCTCGGGTAGACGAGCTTCACCGTGCGGCGGGCGCCGTTATTCTCGTCGACGAATTCCACGGTCGTACCCATCGTCACCACATTGGCCGGGATCGTTTTGGACGAGTGCAGCCGCGCCCGCGAGGTTTCGCGGATAAGGAGTTCGCTGACCTGTGGAAAGCGGTCCTCGATGCCGATCGCCAGGTTCGAAAGCTTCTCGGCTTCCTCTTCGATCATGTGGATTTCGGGCCGCGAAGCGGCTGCCTTGGTCGTGCTCATGCTTGTCTCCTGTGCCGCCGCGCGCGAAGTCCGTCGCGGGCCTATCCTGTGAAATGCCGGAGCCCCGAGCTCTTCGGGGCATGCCGTAGGAGAGCCCGGGGCTAAATGCCCGCGAGGAGTTGGCCTGCGTGAAAGCGGCTTCGGAGATGGCGCACGCGAAGTTGCATGCCTTGAAGATGTGCCCCGCGCCCCGGAGTGTCAACCGGGGCGGTGATTATGCCTGCGCAACGGTTGATCGGGTGGCACGTTGAAGCGCGATGACCAACCTCGCGTCCACACGCCCGCACAGCGCGATGCTGCCGATCCTCGCCGTTCTGGTCTGCGCCGCCCTGCAGATCCTGACGCCGTTGTTGCCGCAGCTGGGCGTCGGGGAGTCGATCGGCTCCCAGTCCGACAATGTCGAGACGCTGGTGACCCCGGCCGGCTGGGCCTTCTCGATCTGGGGCGCGCTCTACACCGGATCGACGCTATTCGCGGTATACCAGGCGCTTCCGGCGCAGCGGAACGACGCCTTGCTCGCCAGCATCCGCTGGCCCGCGGCTGGCGCGTTCCTGGGCAATGCCTTGTGGGCGCTTTACACGCAGATTTTCGGGTTGAGCGCGGTGTCGGCGGCGATCATACTGTTCACGCTGACCTGCCTCCTCATCATCTATCGCCAGTTCGCGTCGCGCGCGCCGGCGTCTGCCGGGGAGCGCTGGCTGGTCTACCTGCCGTTGAGCGCGCTGGCGGCGTGGCTGACGGTGGCAACGATCGTCAACATCTCGGCGAGTCTCCGCTTCCACGGGGTGGAAGCCGGCAGCGCTGGGCCCGTCATCTCCGCTGCGCTGGTCGTGGTGGGCGGCGTCATCGCTGCGGCTGCGCTGTACGCCGGGCGCGGCAATCTTCCCTATGCGCTGGTGTTTCTGTGGGCACTCACTGCCATCTATCTGGACGGCGGCCAGGTCGAGCAGCTGGTCGGCGCTGCTGCCATTGCGGCAGCGGTGCTTGTCATCGGCGGCGCCTGGGCTGGCAGGAAAGCCGCAGGCTCTACCAGAGCCGCCCCTGTGGCGCGCGCCTGAATTTGGTGATGATGGCCAGGACCATTGCCACGCTGGGCGTGCTCGCCTCACTGTCGGCATGTGCGACGCTGTCGCGCCCGCCGGTCGGCAACGCTGACGTTCCGCAGCCGGCAAAGTCCGTTGATCTCGACCGCTACTTCGGCCGCTGGTACGAGTTGTATCGCTATGACGCGTCCTTCCAGAAGGGCTGCGAGGCAGTCACGGCCGACTATTCCGCGGGCAAGGGCGACACGATCCAGGTGCTGAACCGCTGCCGCCGGGGCGCGGTCGACGGTCCGCTGAAGACTGCCAAGGGCCGGGCCAAGGTGGTCGACCGGGAAACAGGCGCAAAGCTCAAGGTCTCGTTTTTCGGCCCGTTCTACGGCGCCTACTGGGTATTGGATCGCGCCGACGATTACCGCTGGTCGATCGTGGGCGAGCCGTCGGGCCGGTATCTGTGGGTCCTTGCGCGCGAGCCGAACCCGAGCGCGGACGTGAAGACCATGCTGCGCAAGCGTGTCGAAGCGCTCGGCTATGACTGGTCGCTGGTCCGCGAAACCAAGCAATAGAACAGGGCAGTGGCGGCGTTTAGAACGGAAAGAAGACGGGAATAGCGATCACCCCGGCAACCCAGGTGACGAGGTTCAGCGGCACGCCCACGCGTACGAAATCCATGTATTTGTACTTGCCGACCTGGAAGACCAGGACGTTGGTTTGATAGCCGAACGGCGTGGCAAAGGCGGCACTGGCGGCCATCATCACGGCGATCAGGAAGGGGCGGGGCTCGACTCCCAGGCTCTCAGCCAGTGCGACGGCCACAGGCGTGATCAGCACGGCGACCGCGGCGTTGGACAGGAATTCGGTCGCGAACAGCGTCACGCCATAGAGAATGGCAAGCGCGACCAGCGGCCCGAACGGGCGGATGAAGTCGATCAGCAACGCCGTTCCGGCCGCGGCGAGACCCGTCACTTCGATGGCGAGACCGACCACCACCATTCCGGCGATCAGCAACAACACCTCGGGGCGCAGCCCCGCATAGGCCTCTTCGGGGCTGATGACCTTTAGCAGGATCAGGAGCACCGCGCCGGCAAATGCCGCTGCGGCGATGGAGGTGGCGCCGGCGGCCGCGGCGAGGATGACGGCCAGGAACACGCCAAGCGAGATCAGCGCCTTTCTCAGTTCAAAGGGCCGGTCGGTGAACAGGGCGGGTGTGCCCAGCATGCCGTCACCGGTTTGTTCATGCAGTTCCTGCGGTCCGGGCGGCGCGCCATCATCGCTGCGGGCGAGCAACCGGCCACCGATAAGGAACAGGTACAGGCCGCCGGCTGCCGCGATGATCAGCCCCACCGGCGTGATTTCGAACACGCCGAACACCGGCTGCCCGGCGCTTCGGGCCATGTCGTTCACGAGCAGATTGGTCGAGGATCCGATGAGCGTGCAGGCTCCTCCCATGATCGTGATGTAGCTGAGTGGGATCAGGAACCGCTTGGGCGACAGGCGCAATGATGTTGCCACATCCTTCACGACGGGCGCTGCAAGCACGACGATCGGCGTGTTGTTGAGAAAGGCCGAAGCGCCGCCGCACAGGACCAGCACCAGCCACAGCCCCGCGCTGCCCAGGCGAGCGCACATGCGCGTCGCCTGGCGGATCAGGAGCCCCAGCAGACCGGACAGTTCGATCGCATAGGCGATGATGAACAGGCAGGCGAGGGCGATGATCGCCGGGCTTGCGAACGCGCCCTGCACTTCGACCGGCCGGATCACGCCCAACAGCATCAGCGATGCCGCAGCGGCCAGCGCGGCGACTTCCGAGCGGACCTTGCCGTGGATCAGCACCCCGACAACCACCACAAGGACGACAAGCGCCGCAATCTGGTTGAAACTCATGCGGCAGGCAGACCTTCCCGCGGTGGCAAGGTCAAGCCTTGCCGGCACAATGGTTCCCATGGTGCCGGTGCGGGTGCTATCCTGTGCGTCATGCTTCGTCGGGAACGCAATTCGAAGGCCGGATATCCTTTGGCATCAGCCGCCGCGCTGTCGCTGGCGGCCCTGGTCCTGGCGAACTGCGGCCGGGATGCGCCTGATAGCGTCGCCAACAACGCCCAGACCGAGGCACCTGTGGCGACCAAGGCGCCGGTAATGCCTGTCGCACTCACGCCACCGCAGGCATTGACGCGCGGGGATCTGGTAAGTGCTGCCGGACAGGCGGCTTCGGCCTATGCCGAAGGGAAGGTCCCTTCCGCAGCGGACCCGCTTGTCGGGCGCAGCTTCGCGGTTCGCCTGCCCTTCGGATGCGATGGACCGGCTCCGGCGGAGGCGGTGGCAGGCGAGGGCGATGGCCTGGCCACATGGACCTGGGGACCGGACCGCACGACGATCCAGTTGAGAATGGCGCCGAGTAACTGGGCCGGATCGGCGATGCTCGCAAAGGCAGGCACGTCGGACCAGTGGGAGGCGGTGGAAGGGTTCTGGACCCCGCGGCCTTGGCTCGCCTCGGAACGCTGCCCGGCGGTTCAGGTCGATCCCTCGCAAACCGGTGTTCCGCCGGCGTCACCGCAAACGGTCGGCCTCGCGGCTGTGTTCGAGCAGGGCGGGTCGCGGCTGGGCCGGCGCAATGGCCGTCCGTACGAGCACACGCTGCGGGCAAAGGGGGACGCACCGCTTACGCCTCCGGAGGGGGGCTTCAGAATGCTGCTGGAAGGCCGGATTGCTTCTTTCCCCAACGGACGTGCCATCGAGTGCCGCGCCTCCGGCCCGGATCAGCGGCCGATCTGCATCGTCGCCATCCAGCTGGACCGGGTCGCCTATGAAGATGCGGGCGGCAGCGTGCTGAGCGAATGGCGGCCGGGCTGAAATGGCGGGAGCCCCAAGGCTTGCCGTGAGAGCTGCCTTGCTTTCCCCTACTGGGAATAGGTTGTCGCGACCGCTAAGCGAGGTGGCACGCGCAGCGCGGTGAGGGGGGCTCCCAAGCGCAAGTTGATCGCTAACCTCCCTCCTTGCGATGCCTATGGGCGCCACCTCCTCCTGGCAGGATTGGGAGGCGCAGTGGCGCCTCAGTCGACCAGCGTACCACCCTTGTACAGTGCCAGCACCTTGCCCTGCACCGGCAGCCCGTCGAACGGCGTATTGCCGGCGCGCGCCGCCATGCGGGTGGCGTCGATCAGCCAGGGGCTGCCCTCGTCCAGCACGACCAGGTCCGCAGGCTTGCCGGGCTCGAGCGTGCCGGTCTCCAGCCCCAGGATCTTGGCGGGATTGCGGGCAAGCAGCGCGAACAGCCGCTCGATCGGCAACACGCCGTCTCGCACCAGCCCCAGGCTGAGCGCGAGCAGCGTGCCGGCGCCCGACATGCCGGGTTCGGCGTCGGCGAAGGGCAGGCGCTTTTCCTCAGGACCACGCGGATCATGGCCCGACGACAGGACGTCGACCGTGCCGTCGCGCACTGCCTCGCGCGCCGCCTGGCGGTCGCTTTCGTCGCGCAGGGGAGGCGAGAGGCGCGCATAGGTGCGGAAGTCGCTGATCGCGATGTCGGACAGCAGCAGATGCGCTGGCGTGATGCCGCAGGTGACACGCACGCCGCGTCGCTTGGCTGCGCGAATCAGGTCGAATCCCGCCGCGGTGGTTACCTGGCGGAAATGGATGCGGGCGCCGGTTTCCTCGGCCAGCATCAGGTCGCGGGCGATGGCGAGCGCTTCGGCCATGGCGGGAGCGGCGGGGAGGCCCAGGCGCGTGGCGGTCTCGCCCTCCGTAGCGGCGGTGCCGTCGGTCAACCCGCCATCCTCTGCATGCGCGACCACTGCCAGGCCGCAGTCGCGGGCATAGGCCAGCACCTTGCGCATCGTGCCTGATGACGCGATCCAGCGCCGGCCCGTGGCCACGGCGCGAGCGCCTGCCGAGGCGTTGAGCGCCATTTCGGCAAGGTCGGTGCCCTTCAGCCCCTGCGTCGCCGCGGCGATCGGATGCACCCATAGCGCGGGCTTACCCGACAGCGCTGCGCGGCGGACGATGCCGGGATCGTCGAGCACCGGCGACTGATCCGGCATCAGCCCGACTCGCGCGATCCCCCCTGCGCGGCACGCTGCGCGGTCGACGGCGAACACGCCAAGGTCGACGAGTGCGGGTGCCAGTATCTTGCCAGCAACATCAATAACTTGCGCGTCCGAAGGCGCCTCGAAGTCGCCCATGGCGACGATCGTTTCCGCGTCTACAAGAAGCTGGCCATTGCTGACGCCGCCCAACGGACACACCAGCCGCGCGTTGGTGAAGAGCGTCTTCATGCCCAACCCTCCACGCCACGCGCCCTTCGGGTCAGGACATCGAGGCACGCCATGCGTACCGCGACGCCCATCTCCACCTGCTCGGTGATCGCGCTGCGCTCCGGATGATCCGCGACGATCGAGTCTATCTCCACGCCGCGGTTCATCGGACCCGGGTGCATGACCAGTGCATCGTCCTTTGCACGCGCGAGGCGCTCCGGTGTGAGGCCGTAGCGCAAGTGGAACTCGCGGGTGGAGGGAATGTAGCCGCCGGCCATGCGCTCGTTCTGCACGCGGAGCATCATCACGACGTCGGCGCCTTCCAGCGCTTCGTCGAAGTCGGTGAAGGGCTGGACAAACATCCGCTCGATCGCGGCAGGCATCAGCGTGGGCGGGGCGACAACCCGCACCTCTGCGGCGAGAGCGGTCAGGGCGAGCATGTTAGAACGCGCCACGCGGCTGTGCAGGATGTCGCCGCAGATCACCACGCGCTGGCCCCCGATCCGCCCGCGGCGGCGGCGGATGGTGAGCGCGTCGAGCAGGGCTTGCGTGGGATGCTCATGCCAGCCGTCGCCGGCATTGAGCACCGGGCAGTCGACCTTTTGCGAGATCAAGTCGACCGCGCCCGAACTGGAATGGCGGATGACGATGACGTCCGCGCGCATCGCGTTGAGCGTCACCGCGGTGTCGATCAGGGTCTCGCCCTTCTTCACGCTAGATTGGGCGGCGTGCATGTTGACCACGTCGGCGCCCAGGCGCTTGCCCGCGATCTCGAACGACAGCAGCGTGCGCGTGGAGTTCTCGAAGAACGCGTTGATCTGGGTGAGGCCTTCGAGCCGCTTGTCGCTCTTGGCGCGGGTGCGGTTGGCCTCGACCCATTGCTCAGCTTCGTCGAGCAGAAAGGTGATCTCATGCGGCTGAAGGCCGGCGATACCGGTCAGGTGCCGGTGCGGAAAGGCGGCGCGGCCGGGGAGCTGGGCCGCGGGGCTGTGATCGGAAGCGTGCATTAAAGCCGCCGGGTAGCGAGCGGCGGGGCGGGGCGCAAGCGATCGGTCGGTTTCGACGCAGATCGTGTCGGAACCCGGAGGGCTTGTCGACGCTTACAGGAGTGGGTCGCACCGCATTCTACATTTTCAGCGGAGGACCAGTATGCCTGTGTTTCACTTGCAGTTGTCCGATGGAGTCGCTGAGACCCCCGCGGAGGGGATCGAGCTTCCCGATGCCGAGCAGGCGCGATTGTACGCGATCCGCCACGCTGGCGCGGTGCTGACGTCCCAGCCCGAGCGGGTGATCGGGCAGGATCTGCGGGTGGAGGTGAGCAATTCAGAACGATTGCTGCTGTTCAGCGTGATCGTGATCGGCGTCGACTCGGCGGCGGCCCAGCTGGAGCGCAGTTGAAGGGTTCGGAATGAAGACGATGTTGAGTGTGGCTGCGCTGGCGTTGCTGGCCGGGTCGGCGAGCGCGCAGACGGTGCCGTTGGGTGCCGATCTGGAGCGGTTCGACTATCCCTATCCGGTGCGCTGGTTCGAGGCGCGGCCACAAGGCGCGAACGTGCGAATGGCGTATCTGGACGTTGCGCCGACGGCCAAGGCGAACGGCACGACCCTGGTGCTGTTGCACGGCAAGAATTTCTGCGCCGCGACTTGGGGCGTGACCATCCGGGGGATGACGGCGCAGGGATACCGGGTGATCGCCCCGGACCAGGTCGGGTTCTGCAAATCGTCCAAGCCGGCCGGCTATCAATACAGCTTTCATGCGCTTGCCGAACTGACGCGGGGACTGCTTGGCCAAGCCGGCGCGGGGAAGGTGGTTCTGGTCGGGCACTCCACCGGCGGCATACTGGGCGTGCGGTTTGCGCTGCTTCATCCGGAACTGGTCGAGCGGCTGGTGCTGGTGAATCCGTTGGGGCTGAACGACACGCTGGCCGAGGGCGTGCCGTACACAGACCTGGGCAAGCTGCGCGCGGAAGAGGCGAAGACCAACGCCGCGTCGATCAAGGCCTATCAGCGCAAGAACTATTACAACGGCGTCTGGCGCGCCGACTATGATCGCTGGGCGGCGATGCTGGCCGGGCAATATGCCAGCCCTGATGGCGAGAAGGTGCGCGAGGCGCAGGCGCGGCTGTCGGACATGATCGAGACGCAGCCTGTGGCGGCGGAACTGGGGCGGCTGGGCGTGCCGACGACGCTGATCATCGGGCAGACCGACAGGACCGCGTTCCGCGCGACCACCGCGCCTGACCCTGCCAGGGTGCGGATGGTGCCGCAGGCGGCGGAGGACGCGGTGAAGCGAATACCGGGCGCGACGCTGGTGCGGCTCGACGGGCTTGGCCACGCGCCGCAGGTCGAGGACCCCAGGCGCTTTCAGCAGGTGCTGATGGAAGCGCTCAGACGTTGACGAGGCGGTCGATCGCCGCCTGAAGGATGTGCGCGGCGGCCATGTTGTCGACCATCTCGGCGCGGCGGGCACGGCTGAAATCCTGTTCGATCAGCGTGCGCTCGACTGCCACGGTGGACCAGCGCTCGTCCCACAGCAGAATAGGGAGCCCCATATCGTCCAGGTTGCGGGCGAAGGCGCGGGTGGATTGCGTGCGGGGACTGTCGGTGCCGTCGAGATTGAGGGGCAGGCCTATGACCAAGCCCTTTACCGATTGCGCGGCGATCAGGGTCGCGAGTTCGGCCTTGTCCTTGGTGAACTTGGTGCGGCGGACCAGTTGGGCGGGGGAGGCGAAGCTCCAGCCGGCGTCGCAAAGCGCCGTGCCGATGGTCTTGGTGCCGACATCGAGGCCGAGCAGGCGGCCGCCGGCAGGGAGAGCGGCGTGGAAGTCGGCGGCTTCGAGGGTGATCATGGGGAGTGCGCTAGCAAATCCTTTGTGGCGCGAGGAGGGGGAAGGGACTGATCGGCTGATGCCGTCCCTTCTTCTTTCGTCGCCCCGGCCTTGAGCCGGGGTCCCGCTGCCCTCCAACCGGCAGAAGAAGAAGCGGGATCCCGGATCAAGGCCGGGATGACGGGGTATTTTGAACGGCTCGTTTGGCTCTCTCGACTTCAAAAAAAACCTGATTAGCGCTCGTACGCCTTTAGCCGGCGCTCCGCGTCCTGACGGATATTGGCCCAGAACAGGCTGTAGTCGAAGACATGGTAGTTGTTGCCGGGCAGAACATACTGGCCGAAGTCGGGTGCGTTGCGGCCGATCATCAGGAAGCCACGGCCGTCGCAGCGGGCCGGGACCGACTGAGTAACCAGGCGGGCGGACTGGAAGCTCTGATCGGGAATCAGGGTGCCGAGATTGGCGGTCGCGGGCGCCGAGTCGCCGGGATTGCCAGTAAGCGGATTGGTGCACACCATCGGCGTGCCGGCGCGCGGTTGGCCGGTGAAGCCCGCGGTCGCGTCGAAGGTGTCGACGATCAGCGACGGGTCGGCGGGTTCGGCGAAGCTCTGCCAGGACAGGATGCAGCCAGACTGGTCGGCGGCGGCGCAGGCGGGCAGGCCCATGTTCGGGAGATCGGCGCTGACCGATACCGGCCAGCCGACGACATAGGCGGCGACGATGCGCTTGGCGATCGGCTGGCCGGCGATCCGGTCGACCAGCAGGCGCGAGAGGTGGAGCGCGCCTTGGCTGTGGCCGGCCAGAATGATCGGGCGGTCGCCGGCTTGTGCCACGAACTGATCGAACGCGGCGAGAACGTCGCGATAGGCGAAATCGAGCGCCTTCTGCGCGCTGGCCTTGCTGGTGAGAAAGGCGCCGAAGGTCGCCTGACGGTAGCGCGGCGCCCAGACCGCGCCGACCGAGTTGAACGCACTCGCCTGACCGCGCAGGAACAGCGCCGCGCGGTTGTTGGCGTCGGCATTGTCGAGCGGGGCGTTCCAGGTCTTGGTGTCGAGGAACGAAGTCGGATGGATGAAGAACACCGCGCCCTTGGGATCGGCCGCTGGCGTGTAGCCGGTCGGGGTCCAGAGTGCCGGGTTGCCAGGCTTGTCGGGCCGGGCGATCCACATGTCCGGCTTGGTATAGGCGTCCGCGGCGGTGGGCGGCAGCGCCACGGCATCACCCGAGGGCACCATGAACTGGCGCATCAGCTGCACGCCGTAGAACCGATAGGCGAAGGCGGAAGCCAGGGCGAGCATTACCAGGATCGCGATCGCATACAGAAACTTCCTGGCCAAAACGCGGTCTCCATTGTGCAATGCAGCATGAAGGGTGAAGGTTGCAACCGCTTAGCCGTGCGGCATGGTTGTGGCGGATGCAAGCGGAGTGCGGCGACACAAGAAGAACGTTGCGTGTGCCGCTCACGGGATGCTAGCCGCGCCGTATGTCCGTAGACACTGCAACCGTAAAGAAAGTGGCGAGCCTCGCCCGGATCGCGATCAGCGATGCCGATGCCGAGCGCCTGGCGCCCGAACTCAACAACATCCTGGGCTGGATCGAGCAGCTGGGCGAAGTCGACACCGCCAATGTCGAGCCGACCACCGCCGTAATCCCCAACAGCCTGCGCCTGCGCGAGGACGTGGTGACCGAGCCCGACCAGCGCGCGTCGGTCCTCGCCAACGCGCCGCAAGGCGAGCATGGCTTCTTCACCGTGCCGAAGGTCGTCGAATGAGCACCATCACCGACCTGGGCATCTCGCAGCTGCGCGACGGCGTGCGCGACGGCACCTTCTCCGCGACCGAAGTGGCGCACGCGTTCAACGACGCGGTGGCCAAGGCCAAGCCGCTCAATGCGTTCATCGTCGAGACGCCCGAGCATGCGCTGGCCGCCGCCAAGGCTGCCGACGATGCGCGCGCGGCGGGTGAGACGCTGAAGCCGCTGGCGGGTGTGCCGATCGGCATGAAGGACCTGTTCGCCACCAAGGGCGTGCAGACCACCGCGGCCAGCCACATCCTGGAAGGCTTCACGCCGCCCTATGAGTCCACCGTGTCGCAGCGGTTGTGGGATGCGGGCGCGGGCATGCTGGGCAAGCTCAACCTCGACCAGTTCGCGATGGGATCGTCCAACGAGACCAGCTATTTCGGCAACGTCATCTCGCCGTGGCGACGTGGTGGCGGCGACAATGCGCCACTGGCGCCCGGCGGTTCCTCGGGCGGCAGTTCATCAGCCGTCGCGGCGCGGATTGCGCCGGGCGCAACCGGCACCGACACTGGCGGCTCGATCCGTCAGCCGGCGGCGTTCGTCGGCATTTCGGGCATCAAGCCGACCTATGGCCGCTGCTCGCGCTGGGGCGTGGTGGCGTTCGCATCTTCGCTCGACCAGGCCGGCCCGATGGCGCGCGACGTGCGCGACTGCGCGATCCTGCTCGAGCATATGGCCGGCTTCGATCCCAAGGACTCGACCTCGCTCGACCTGGCGGTTCCCAAGTGGGAAGCGGGCCTTTCGGGCGACCTGAAGGGCAAGCGCATCGGCATCCCCAAGGAATACCGCGTCGAGGGCATGCCCGAGGAGATCGAGGCGCTGTGGCAGCAGGGCATCGCCTGGATGAAGGATGCCGGCGCCGAGATCGTCGAAGTCTCCCTGCCGCACACCAAATACGCGCTGCCGGCCTATTACATCATCGCCCCGGCGGAGGCGTCGTCGAATCTCGCGCGCTATGACGGCGTGCGCTATGGCCAGCGCGAGCTGCCCGAGGGCGCGAACCTGCAGGACATGTACGCGGCGACGCGCGCGGCCGGTTTCGGCGACGAAGTGAAGCGGCGCATCCTGATCGGCACCTATGTGCTCTCCGCAGGCTTCTACGACGCCTATTACACCCAGGCGCAGAAGGTGCGCACCCTGATCGCGCAGGACTTCGAGAATGCGTGGACGGCGTGCGACCTGCTGCTGACGCCGACTGCGCCGAGCGCCGCATTCGCGCTGGGCGAGAAGTCGGCCGATCCGCTGGCGATGTACTTGAACGACGTGTTCACGGTGCCGTCGAGCCTGGCTGGCCTGCCGGCGATGAGCGTGCCGGGCGGGCTGGACAAGAGCGGACTGCCGCTCGGTCTCCAGATCATTGGCAAGCCGCTGGACGAGCAGGGCGTGCTGAACGCGAGCCTGGCGATCGAAGAACGGGCAGGCTTCACGGCACGGCCGGAGGCATGGTGGTAAGATGAGCGACTATCGTATTCAGGGCGACACCGGCGAGTGGGAGGTCGTGATCGGCCTCGAAGTCCACGCGCAGGTCACTTCCAATGCCAAGCTGTTTTCCGGCGCCGCGACCGCGTTCGGGGCGGAGCCGAACAGCCAGGTGAGCCTGGTCGATGCTGCGATGCCAGGCATGCTGCCGGTGCCGAACAAGGAGTGCATCCGCCAGGCGGTGCGCACCGGCATGGCGCTGGGCGCGGTGATCAACAAATGGTCGCGGTTCGATCGCAAGAACTATTTCTACGCCGATCTGCCGCAGGGCTATCAGATCAGCCAGCTCTACCACCCGCTGGTAGGCGAGGGCACGCTGGAGATCAGCCTGGACGAGAAGGATCCCGAAGCCTTCACCAAGACGATCGGCATCGAGCGCATCCATGTCGAGCAGGACGCCGGCAAGCTGATGCACGACCAGCATCCGACGCGCTCCTATGTCGACCTCAACCGCTCGGGCGTGGCGCTGATGGAGATCGTGTCGCGGCCCGACATGCGCTCGCCGGCGGAAGCCGGGGCATATCTGTCGAAGCTGCGCTCGGTGCTGCGCTATGTCGGCAGCTGCGACGGCAACATGGACCAGGGGTCGATGCGCGCCGACGTGAACGTCAGCGTGCGCAAGGTCGGCGACGAACTCGGCACGCGGACGGAGACCAAGAACGTCAACTCGGTGCGCTTCGTCATGCAGGCGATCGAGTTCGAGGCGCGGCGCCAGGTCGAAGTGCTGGAGGGCGGCGGGCGTATCGTTCAGGAGACGCGGCTGTTCGATCCGGATCGCGGCGA
The DNA here is from genome assembly GCF_021043375.1 of Sphingomonas sp. IC-56. GTDB lineage: Bacteria > Pseudomonadota > Alphaproteobacteria > Sphingomonadales > Sphingomonadaceae > Sphingomonas. The sequence goes on along the minus strand of NZ_JAJNDV010000015.1, from coordinate 3,123 downwards.
AACCCGGTCGATGCGCTCCAAGGAAGACGCGCACGATTATCGCTACTTCCCCGATCCCGACCTGTTGCCGCTGGTGCTGGACGATGCATTCCTCGACGCATGCCAGGCGAGCCTGCCCGAATTGCCCGACGCCAAGCGCCGCCGCTATGAAAGCGACCTGGGGCTGAGCGCGTACAATGCCGCGGTGCTGACCGCCGACGCGGATACCGCCCGGTGGTTCGAGGCGCTGCTCGCCGAGAGCGCACGCGTGCAGAAGAAGGGCGAGCAGGAAGTCGCGCGCGCGACTGCGAACTGGCTGATCTCCGACCTGTTCGGTGCGCTCAACCGGCTGGGCAAGGGCATCGATGAGAGCCCGGTCAGCCCCGAGCAGGGCGCCGAGCTGCTGGCGCTGGTCGGCGACGGCACGCTGTCGGGAAGCCTGGGCAAGCAGGTCTTCGAGATCATGCTCGAGACCGGTGACGCGCCGGGCAAGATCGTCGAGGAGCGCGGGCTCAAGCAGACCAGCGACACCGGCGCGATCGAAGCAGTGATCGCCGAGGTCCTCGCCAAGAACCCGAACCAGCTGGAACAGTATCGCGGCGGCAAGGAAGCGCTGTTCGGCTTCTTCGTCGGTCAGACGATGAAGGCGATGGGCGGCAAGGCCAATCCGGCGGTGGTCAACGAATTGCTGAAGAAGGCGCTGGCAGGTTAAGCAATAGCGGGACCGCCGCTACGCGGCGGTCCTTGCCGGCTGTTTACTCGCCGACGCTGACGAGACCGCGGCGGCTTACGACTACGCCGCGTTCGGCCATTTCCTTCTGGAAGTCGTATCGGGCATCCGCGACTTCGCGGCGATATTCGTGCCAGGCGTCGATGCGGTCGCCTTCATCGTCGGCGCGGGCAAGGTCCTTGCGCAACTCGCGCTTCGCTTCGCTGATGTCGGTCTTGTAGTCGAGCCAGTAGGAGTTGCTGTCATCATAGACGTTGGTGATGCGCTTGGAGCGATCGCTCGCCGCGGCAGGTGCGGCGATGGCAAGGGTAGTGCTGGCGAGGGCCAGTGCAGCAATGATCTTCATACGCATCACTCCGATTGTTCGTGATGCTCGGAACGGGCGGCGAAACGGGGCTGTTCCGTGAACGTCAAGTGAACGGCTCCTGTCGGCTCGGATCGTGCACGGTGCATCAGTCCCGCCGAGGGGTTCGGCGCATTTGCATGCCTGAAAGCGTGCACTAAGGTGCTGCCGATAGATTCTATGCGGAGGTTTCATGCGCCGTTTGTTCCTGTCGCTGCTGTGTCTCCTCCTCGCCGCGCCAGCGCTCGCGCAGACCGCGCCGGTGGCCAATCCCCGGGTGGCGATCGACACCAGCGCGGGGCGTATCGTAGTCGAGGTGTTTGCCGACAAGGCGCCGATCTCCGCGCGCAATTTCCTGCGCTATGTCGATGCCAAGCGGCTAGACGGGATCAGCTTCTATCGCACGGTGAAGGTGCAGCATCGCTTCGGCTTCGTGCAGTTCGGGGTGCAGAACGCGCCCGCGCGGATGTTCCCGCCGATCAAGCATGAGCCCACCAGCCAGACGGGAATCAAGCACCTGGAGGGCACGCTGTCGATGCCGCGGCTGGCGCCGGGCACTGCGCGCGGCGAGTTCACGATCAGCGTAGGGGACCAGGCCTCGTTCGATGCCGATCCGGCGCGGCCCGGCGACAATCTGGGCTATGCCGCCTTTGCGCGGGTTGTGGAGGGCATGGACGTGGTGGTGAAGATCATGGACGCGCCGATCTCTCCTACCAAGACGCTGGCAGGCACCTTCAAGGGGCAGGTGCCCGCCGCGCCGGTGAAGATACTGAGCGTTCGGCGGTTGACCTCCTGAGGCTCAGCGCGGGCGCTTGCGCTCGAGGTAAAGGTAAGACGGGTCGAAATCGGCCATGGCGCGCAGCCCGAGCAGATCGAGGATCGTCACCCGGCCGCTGCGGAATTCGACCAAGGCGGCTTCGCGCAGTTCCTTGAGCACCCGGTTGACGTGCACTGGCGTGAGGCCGAGGCATTCTGCCAGTACCGCCTGCGTCAGCGGCAGGTCGTAATGCCGCTCACTGGCCAACCCGACGATGCGCAGGCGGACCTGCATCTCGCAGAACAGGTGCGCGATGCGCTGGATCGCGCTGCGGCGCCCGAGCGAGAGCTCCCATTCGCGGTGAATGGCGGCGTCCAGGTTGGTTCCGAACCAATAGACGCGGGTAAGATGTGGGTACCGCTCCGTGATTTCAGCCAGCGCCTTGTGCGGCATCCGCACGATCCGCGCCGGGGTCAGCGTCATGACACTGTGATCGAGATATTGCAGCGTGAAGCTGTGCAGGTCGGCAAAGTCACCGGCGACATGCAGTTCGGTGATCTGGCGCTGCCCGTCGCTCAGGTCCTTGTAGCGGGCGACGATCCCGTCGAGCACGAGCGTGGAATGGTCGAGCAGCTTGCCGGGGGTGATGAAGGTGTGCTCGGCCGGGAGCATCACGGTTTCGCCAACTGCGGCGCGGATTGCCTGCTCCTCATCGGCGCTGATCTCGTCGCGCGCGCGCAGCTTGAGCAGGTGCTTTTCGATCATGTGCTCCCTCGGAACCCGGTGTGGGTCGGTCAGTCGCTATGCCTAACGGCGCGACCAGCACAATTGATCCATGTTTGACTAGGCTCAGTTGTCCTGCCTCTCCGCGGCACGTATCGCCGCGGAGAGGCAGGGCGGGTGCTATTGCTGCATCCGATCCTGGTTCTTCACTTCGCCTGCGGTGCCGCTGACGCCGTCATCCTCGCCCGCGCCAGCGCCAATGCCGCTGGTGCCGCCGCCGCCATGCGCATCGGCTTCGTCCGAGCGGGCCTGTACGGCCTGTTCGATGTCGGACCGGGGATCGTCGGCGTCGTCCGTGATCGGGCCGCGCAGTTCGCCTTCAAGTTTGTTGTCGGGCATTGCTTCGTCTCCTGTGGGATTCATGCCATCGGCTGGCCGGGGGCGATGCCGGGGTCGCCGCCAGGCTGGGGCGAGGGCACGTCGATGTTCGGCGTCGGTGGATTGATCTCGGGCGGCGGGCTGGCTGGCTGGCCTGGTTGGCTGGGCTCGATGCTCGGCTGAGCCGGGGTTTCAGGCGGGGCGGGTGTGGGT
>NZ_JAJNDV010000014.1 GCF_021043375.1 Sphingomonas sp. IC-56 | reverse complement strand
GCCGCCCACATGTCCCTTCATCTAAATCAACAATGTCAAAGAGCCGACAAAAACCGACACCCGATCATCCCTCACTCTCGTGGGGCGATCAAAGCGCCGTCAATGTGGTGACCACCCCGACACCCGCGCCTCGTTTCCAAGAGCGCCGCGTCGCTGCGGTGAAAGGGCATATATGGGAGGAGTTCCGAGGCGTCAACGCTCTTTGCAAAGTTTCTGTCTTTTTCCCGCAACCAAACCGTCAAACTCCCCGTTTTCCGCCAGTTCTGGGCTTTGTCGCGTTCACTGGAAGACGCTCACCCCCAGCCGAATCGACGATCGAAAGGCTCAGATGGCGAAGCGAAGTGCCGGAATCCTGCTGTACCGCTGGCGTGACTCGGGCCTCCAGCTGCTGCTGGTGCATCCCGGCGGCCCGTTCTGGCGCAACAAGGATGTAGGCGCATGGCAGATCCCCAAGGGTGAGATCGAGCCGGGCGAAGATCCCGCCGCAGCGGCGATCCGTGAAGTGGCCGAAGAACTCGGCGTAGCGATCACCGGCACCCCCTCCCCGCTCGCGACCATCCGTCAGGCCGGCGGGAAGATCGTCGACGCCTTTCTTGCCGAGCAGGACATCAATGCTGACGCGATCCGCAGCATCACATTCGAAATGGAATGGCCGCCAAGAAGCGACAAGCGCGCGGCGTTTCCGGAAGTGGACGCTGCGCGCTGGGTTACGCTCGAAGAAGCCGATGCGATCATCCTGGCTAGCCAGCGGCCACTGCTGGACGCCGCCCGCGAGCGACTACTGGGTCATGTCGACGCCTAAGCGGGGGCGTCGGAAGCGCGCCTGGTATCTCCACGAGCAAAGCGTCCCGTCACGACGACATAGCTAGCCGCCAATCAGCGCTTCGAGGCGCACCGGCGCAAAGCCGTGCACATCCACGCCAACATCATATTGGCGCGCCATCGGCTTGAGTCGCCCATGGCTGTGCCCATGCAGGTTGATCGCGCCCTTGTGCTGCCCGTTCCACGATCGGAAGGGATAATGGCAGAGCACCAGCCTGCGGCCCTCCACCTCCAACTCGCGATAGTCGCCGACACTCCCCCATCCCTCTGCCGCCATCACCGCATCGGGATCGTTATTACCACGGATCAGGTGCTTGGCGCCGTGCAGCCGCGCCAGCAACCCGGGCACGTCCGCAGCCTTCCGCGCCACATCGCCCAGGTGCCAGACCACATCTTCAGGCGCGACCACCGCGTTCCACCGCGCGATCATCAGCGCGTCCATCTCCGCGGTGTTGGCGAAGGCGCGCTTCCAGATGTTGATCGTGCGGTGGTCGCCGAAATGGGTGTCGGCGGTGAAGAAGATCGCCAAGGTCAGCCGGTGCCGGGCTCGGAAGTCTCGCCGTCTTCGGCACTCTGCCCAAGCTCGCCGGCGGGTTGCGAGCCCTGCAGCGTCCCGTCCCCCACCGCCGCATGCGCGTCGTCGGTCGGCGCGCCACTCTCGTGGTGGGTGTCGTCGGCCAGCGACTTGTCGTCCTTGGGGTCACTCATGGTCGCGTCTCCTGAAGGCTGTTCGCAAGGAACAACCGCCAGGAGCCGCAAAGGTGCCTCAGCCGACGAACGCGCGCTCCACCACGAACTCGCCAGGATCGTTGCGCGTGCCCTCGTTCATGCCCCACCCTTCCAGGATCTCGATCATGTCCTTGTTGAACGCGATCGATCCGCAGATCATGAAGCGGGTCTCGGCCCGGTCTTCGACGGTCAGGTTCAGCTCTTCGCGGAACTTGCCCTCGCGGATCAGGTCGGTGATCCGGCCCTTGCGGTGGAAGTCCCCGCGCGTGACCGTCGGGTAATAGGTAAAGCGGTCCTGCAACAGCTCGCCGAAGATCTCGTCGGTGCGGATCTCTTCCTCCAGGAAGTCGCGATAGGCGAGCTCCTCGGACTGGCGCACCGTATGGGTGATGATGATCTGCTCGAACTTCTCGTGCGTCTCGGGATCGCGCAGCACGCTCAGGAACGGCGCCAGGCCGGTGCCGGTGCCCACCATCACCAGCCGCTTGGCGGGCTTGAGCGCATCGACCACCAGCGTGCCGGTCGGCTTGCGGCCCAGGAAGATGTGATCGCCGGGCTGGAGATGCTGGAGCCGCGAGGTCAGCGCGCCTTCCTGCACCTTGACCGAGAAGAACTCGAGATGCTCCTCCCAGGCTGGGCTGGCGACAGAATAGGCGCGCAGCAGCGGCTTGCCCTCGTCGCCCATCAGCCCGATCATGATGAACTCGCCCGACTGGAAGCGGAAGCTTTGCGGCCGCTTGATCCGGAAGGAGAACAGGCCCGACGTCCAATGATGGACCCAGGTCACTTCCTGCACGTCCAGACCCCGCTTCGCGCCGATTTCGCGCATCTGCTCCAGGTCGACCGTCTCGTTCACGTCTTGCTCCCGTGTGTTCTGTTCGGCGGGCCGGACGAGGGCCCAAGGAATGATCGCGCCCCTTGGCAGGTTTTACCGCGCGCCACGACCCCTTTTGCCGCCCGACACCGCTAAGAAAAACTTGCCCCCCATGGAGGGGCCGCATGGCGCCTGCGCTTTTCGGCGTTTCCGCAGGCGCCGGCAATGGGTAGCATCACGACCGGCATAAAGGGGACAGGTGACGTGACCATCGGCAGAATCGGCTGGATTCTACTCGCACTGCTCGGCGCAGTGGCGTTGGGCATTGTCGCAACGGCACGCGGCGAGCCAGTCAACGCGGTGTGGATCGTCGTCGCGGCGGTTTCGGTCTACCTGATCGCCTATCGCTTCTATGCGCGCTACATCGCCACAAAGGTGCTCAGCCTAGACCCCGCCCGCCCGACGCCGGCGGTTCGGCACGCCGACGGGCTCGACTTCGTTCCCACCAACCGCAACGTGCTGTTCGGCCACCATTTCGCCGCCATCGCCGGCGCCGGCCCGTTGGTCGGCCCCGTCCTCGCGGCTCAGATGGGCTATTTGCCCGGCATGCTCTGGATCCTGGCCGGGGTCGTCGTCGCAGGGGCGGTGCAGGACTTCATGGTCCTGTTCCTATCGATGCGGCGCGATGGCCGCTCCCTGGGCGAACTGGTCCGCATGGAGATGGGGCCGGTGCCCGGCACCATCGCCCTGTTCGGCGCCTTCATGATCATGATCATCATCCTGGCGGTGCTCGCGCTGATCGTCGTCCGCGCGCTGGCGGGCAGCCCCTGGGGCATGTTCACCGTGGCCGCCACCATCCCGCTTGCGGTGGTGATGGGCGTCTATATGCGCTGGATACGCCCCGGCCGCGTCGGTGAGGCGTCGATCATCGGCCTGGTCGGGCTGATCCTTGCCATCGTCTATGGCCGCGCGGTCGCCGAAAGCGCGACCCTCGCACCCTGGTTCACCTACACCCCCGTCCAGCTCTGCTGGATCCTGATCGGCTATGGCGCGGTCGCCTCGCTGCTGCCGGTGTGGCTGCTGCTCGCCCCGCGCGACTATCTCTCGACCTTCCTCAAGATCGGCGCGATCGCCGCACTGGCGGTCGGCATCGTCATCGTTGCGCCGCCGCTTCAGATGCCGCCGCTTACAAAATTCATCGACGGCAGCGGCCCGGTCTGGTCGGGGTCGCTCTTCCCCTTTCTGTTCATCACCATCGCGTGCGGCGCCGTTTCCGGCTTCCACGCCCTGATCTCCAGCGGCACCACGCCCAAGCTGATCGCGTCCGAAGGCGACGCCACCTTTATCGGCTATGGCGCGATGCTGATGGAAAGCTTCGTGGCGATCATGGCACTGGTCGCCGCCTCGGTGATCGAGCCCGGCATCTACTTCACCATGAACAGCCCCGCCGCCGTGATCGGCACCGACGCCGCCACCGCAGCGACCGCGGTCAGCGCCATGGGCTTCCCCATCACCCCCGACCTCATCACCAGCATCGCGGCCGATGTCGGCGAAACCACGATCATCTCGCGCGCAGGCGGCGCGCCGACGCTCGCAGTCGGCATGGCGCACATCTTCAGCAAGTTGATCGGCGGCAAGGCGATGATGGCCTTCTGGTACCACTTCGCCATTCTGTTCGAGGCGCTGTTCATTCTGACCGCCGTGGACGCCGGCACCCGCTCAGGCCGCTTCATGCTCCAGGACTTGATCGGGCTGGCAGTGCCCAGCTTCCGCAATTCCTCGTCCTTCGTGCCCGCGCTGGTCGGCACGCTGGTCTGCATCAGCGCCTGGGGCTTCTTCCTCTATCAGGGCGTCACCGACCCCTTGGGCGGCGTGAACACGCTGTGGCCGCTGTTCGGGATCTCCAACCAGATGCTCGCCGCGGTAGCCCTGATGCTCGCCACTGCGGTGCTGTTCCGGATGAAGCGCGAACGCTTCGCCTGGGTGACGATGGTCCCAACCGCATGGCTGCTCGCCTGCACGGTCACCGCCAGCCTGATGAAGCTGTTCTCGGCCAATCCGGCGGTCGGCTTCCTCGCCCATGCCAGCCGCTTCTCCGACGCACTGGCCGCCGGCACCGTGCTCGCCCCCGCCAAGTCGGCGGCGGAGATGCGCCGCATCATCACCAACGACCGGATCGACGCCGCACTATGCGCGCTGTTCCTGTTCGTGGTGCTCTCGATCCTGTTCTACACCATCCGGACCTGCCTCGCCGCCCGGCGCCTCGCGGAGCCCAGCGTCCACGAACTCCCGCTGATGGCGGCTGCGGAATGATCCGCCACCTGCTCGCCCGCGCCGCCGAGACGGCAAGGCTGATGATCGGCCAGCCGCCCTATGAGGCCTATTGCACCCACATGGCCGAAAACCACCCCGACCAGCCGGCAATGACCCGCGCCGAGTTCTTCCGAAACCGCCAGGACGCCCGCTTCAACAGCCGCAACGGACGCTGTTGCTAAGTACAAAACCAGTTCCCCGGCGAAGGCCGGGGCCCAGCTACCATGAAGCCGAGATCGCGGGATGCCGCCGAGAGCCCATTGCAACTGGGCCCCGGCCTCCGCCGGGGAACTGGCTGAGGCCGACAGCCATCCTCTAAACACAGAGAGAGGGCCGCTACGGCTAACCCTCACACACGCAACCTCACACCCTTCTTTTCGTCACCCCGGCCTTGAGCCGGGGTCCCGCTGCCTTGCAACCGAAGAAGAAGCGGGATCCCGGCTCAAGGCCGGGATGACAAAGACTGTGGCCCTCCGCCGGCGACCAAGCTCACTCGAACTCCAGGATCGCAGCGTCCACCGCCAGGCTGTCGCCCGCGGCGAAGTTCGCCGCCTTCACCACCCCGGCGCGCTCGGCGCGCAGGATGTTCTCCATCTTCATCGCCTCGACCACGGCAAGCGGCTGCCCAGCCTCCACCTTGTCACCCGGCGCGACGTTCAGCTGCGTCAGCAACCCCGGCATCGGCGCGAGCAGGAACTTCGACAGGTCCGGCGGCACCTTTTCGATCATGTGATGACGGTACTGCGCAACGTGCGGGCTCAGCACCTCGACACGGTGTGCGGCGCCGCGCGCGGTAAGCAGCCAAGTGGCACCCTTGCGCTGCACGCCAACCGTAAGCGGCTCGTCGTCGATCCGCGCGGCGAACAGCGGCTCGCCCGGGCGCCATTGCCCGATCAGCGCCATCGGCTCGCCCGCGCCGGTCACCAGCCGCTCGCCCTCATGGCTCTCGACCGTCAGTTCGAAGCGCTCGCCATCGACCGTCACCACCCGTTCGGAAGACCCCAGCACCGGCCCGTTGAGCTGACCCGAAAGCATCGCACCCCGATGGCTGCGCTCCAGGTCGATCACCGCCGCCACCGCCGCCAGCTTGCGCTTCAGCGCGGACGAAGCCGGCGCGCCTGCAAAGCCTTCGGGATACTCCTCGGCGATGAAGCCCGTGGTCAGCGCACCGGCACGAAAGCGCGGGTGCTGCATGATCGCGGAGAGGAAATCGATATTGTGGCCGATGCCGTCGATCCGGAACCGGTCGAGCGCCGCCACCTGTCGGTCCGCCGCCTCGTCGCGCGTGTCGCCATAGGTCACCAGCTTGGCGATCATCGGATCATAGAACATCGAGATTTCCGATCCCTCGGTCACCCCGTCATCCACCCGCACGCCGTTGCCTTCGGCAGGCGGCAGATAGCGCACCAATCGGCCGGTTGAAGGCAGGAACCCGCGATACGGATCCTCGGCATAGACCCGGTTCTCGATCGCCCAGCCGGTCAGCGTCACATCGTCCTGGTTGAAAGCAAGCGGCTCGCCCGCCGCCACGCGGATCATCTGCTCGACCAGATCAAGGCCCGTCACCAACTCGGTCACCGGATGCTCGACCTGAAGGCGGGTGTTCATCTCCAGGAAGTAGAACCCTTCCCCGCTGGTGTCGGCGCCCGACACGATCAGCTCGACGGTACCGGCGGAATAATATCCCACCGCCCGCGCCAGCGCGACCGCCTGCTCGCCCATCCGCTTGCGCATCTCAGGCGTTACGAAAGGCGACGGTGCTTCTTCCACCACCTTCTGGTGCCGCCGCTGGATCGAGCATTCACGCTCGCCCAGATAGACGATGTTCCCGTGCTGGTCGCCCAGCACCTGGATCTCGATATGCCGCGGCTGCTCGATGAACTTCTCGATGAACACGCGGTCGTCGCCAAAGCTCGCCAGCCCCTCGCGCTTGGTCGCCTCAAAGCCTTCGCGCACGTCCTGCTCGGACCAGGCGAGCCGCATTCCCTTGCCGCCGCCGCCGGCCGAGGCCTTCATCATCACCGGATAGCCGATCTCGGTCGCGATCCGCACCGCATGCTCGGTGTCGTCGATCTCGCCGACAAAGCCCGGCACCACGTTCACGCCGGCTTCCTTGGCCAGCTTCTTGGACTCGATCTTGTCGCCCATCGCCGCGATCGCAGCAGGCGGAGGCCCGATAAACCCGATCCCCGCCTCGGCGCACGCCCGCGCAAAGCTCTCGCGCTCCGACAGGAAGCCATAGCCTGGATGGATCGCATCCGCCCCGGTCTCCTTGGCCGCCAGCAGGATCAGCTCGGCCTTGAGATAGCTCTCCGCCGCCGGCGCCGGCCCCAGCCGCACGCTTTCATCCGCCATCCGCACATGCGGCGCCCGCGCGTCCGCATCCGAATAGACCGCCACGGTGGCGATCCCCATCTTCTTGGCGGTCCGCATGACGCGGCAGGCGATCTCACCGCGATTGGCGACCAGGATTTTCTTGAACACGCTATTCCTCTCCCAGCTGCGGCTTCTTCACTCGGCCGCCTGCAGTTCCGCCTTGCGCTCGGCCGCCATCGGCGTGAGCCCCAGCCGGGCGAACAGCGCCGCGTCCTTGTCGTCGCCGGCGTTGCCCGCGGTCAGCAGCTTGTCGCCGGTAAAGATCGAGTTCGCGCCGGCAAGGAAGCACAAGGCCTGCGCCGCGTCGCTCATGCTCTCGCGCCCCGCCGACAAGCGCACCATCGACTCCGGCATGGTGATCCGCGCCACCGCCACCGTGCGCACGAATTCGATATCGTCGATCTTGGCGAGCGGCGTGTCGGCCAGCATGTCCCCCAGCACCGTGCCCTTCACCGGCACCAGCGCGTTCACCGGCACGCTTTCGGGATGCCGCGGCAGAGTCGCGAGCGCATGGATGAAGCCAACCCGGTCCTCCCGCGTCTCGCCCATGCCGACGATCCCGCCGCAGCACACATTGATCCCGGCGTCGCGGACATGCTCCAGCGTGTCGAGCCGCTCCTCGAAGGTCCGCGTGGTGATCACCTCGCCATAACGCTCGGGCGAGGTGTCGATATTGTGGTTGTAGTAATCGAGTCCCGCTTCCGCGAGCATCTGCGCCTGGTTCGGCGTCAGCATGCCCAGCGTCATGCAGGTTTCCATCCCCATCTGGCGCACGCCCTGCACCATCTGGATGATCGCGGGCATGTCGCGGTCCTTGGGATTACGCCAGGCCGCACCCATGCAAAACCGCGACGAGCCATTGTCCTTGGCCTGCGCCGCGGCCTGCAGCACGGCGCGCACGTCCATCAGCTTGGTCGCCTTCAGCCCGCTTTCGGAATGCACCGACTGCGAGCAATAGCCGCAATCCTCCGGGCACCCGCCGGTCTTGATCGACAGCAGGGTCGACATCTGCACTTCATTGGCGGCGTGGTGCGTCCGGTGCACCTGCGCGGCGCGGAACAGCAGCTCGGTAAAGGGCAGGTCGAACAGCGCGGCAATTTCCGCGCGCGTCCAGTCGGTACGGACGGGGCTTCCCTCGCTCACAGGGGCAACAAACGCGTTCATTCGGCAGCTTCTCCAAGGGGCGGCAGATTGTGCCCCAGCAATCGCAACACTTCGGCGGCAGCGTTCACCAGATTGGTGCCCGGTCCGAAAATCGCCTGGACGCCGGCCGCGCGCAGGAACTCATAGTCCTGCGGCGGGATCACGCCACCGGCAACCACCTTGATGTCGGCGCGCCCGGCTTCCTTCAGCCGGTCGATCAGTTCGGGGATGAGCGTCTTGTGCCCCGCCGCCAGGCTGGAGGCGCCGACCACATCGACGCCCTGCTCGATCGCCAGGTCCGACGTCTCCGCCGGTGTCTGGAACAGCGGCCCGGAAATCACGTCGAACCCCAGATCGGCAAAGGCGCTCGCCACGACGTTGGCGCCGCGGTCATGCCCGTCCTGCCCCATCTTGGCGACCAGCACCCGCGGCTTGCGCCCGGTGCGGCGCTCGAACGCGGCGACACCGTCCAGCGCGCGAAGCCAGCCGGCATCGGCGGCATGCGCAGGGCCATACACGCCCTTGATCGGTGTGACCCCCACGGCATGACGCCCAAAGGCCGCTTCCATCGCCGCCGACATTTCGCCGAGCGTGCAGCGCGCCCGCGCCGCCTCGACGCACAGCGCCAGCAGGTTTTCAGCACCCTCGGCACCGCGCTTCAGATTGTCGAGCGCGGCCTGCGCTGCGGCCGGGTCCCGCTCGGCCCGCGTCCGCTCGATCCGGCGGATCTGGTCGGCGCGCACCCGGGCATTGTCGATGTCGAGGATGTCGATCGGCGTTTCCTCGGCCAGGCGGTACTTATTGACCCCGACGATCACGTCCTCGCCGCGATCCACCCGCGCCTGCCGCGCGGCGGCGGCGCGTTCGATATGCTCCTTGGGCATGCCCTTCTCGACGGCGTGGATCATGCCGCCCGCGGCTTCCACTTCCTCGATCAGCGCCCAGGCCTTGTCCGCCAGTTCCTTGGTCAGCGCCTCGACATAATAGCTGCCGCCCAGCGGATCGACGACATGCGTCATGCCGGTCTCTTCCTGAAGGATCAGCTGCGTGTTACGCGCGATCCGCGCCGAAAAATCGGTAGGCAAAGCAACGGCTTCGTCGAGACTGTTGGTATGCAGACTCTGCGTTCCGCCGAACGTCGCGGCCATCGCTTCGATGGTCGTGCGGATGACGTTGTTGTACGGGTCCTGCTCCTGCAGCGACACGCCGGAGGTCTGGCAATGCGTCCGCAGCATCTGGCTGCGCGGGCTGCCGCCGAACTCGGCGATGATCCGGCTCCACAGCGTGCGCGCCGCGCGAAGCTTCGCCACCTCCATGAAGAAGTTCATACCGATTCCGAAGAAGAACGACAAACGTCCTGCAAAGGCATCAATATCCAGCCCGCGATCCATTGCCGCGCGGACATAGGCCATGCCGTCGGCCAGCGTGAACGCCAGCTCCTGCACCGCCGTCGCCCCCGCCTCGTGCATGTGGTAGCCCGAGATCGAAATCGAGTTGAACCGCGGCATGTGCTGCGCGGTGTAGGCGATGATGTCCGCCACGATCCGCATCGATGGCTCGGGCGGATAGATGTACGTGTTGCGGACCATGAACTCCTTCAGAATGTCATTCTGAATGGTCCCGGTCAGCTGGTCTTGCGCAACCCCCTGCTCTTCCGCGGCGACGATGTAAAAGGCTAGGCACGGCAGCACTGCGCCGTTCATCGTCATGCTGACGCTCATCTCGTCCAGCGGAATGCCGTCGAACAGGATCTGCATGTCGGCCAGCGTATCGATTGCCACGCCCGCCTTGCCGACATCGCCCACCACGCGGGGATGGTCGCTGTCATAGCCGCGATGGGTGGCAAGATCGAAGGCGACGCTCAGCCCCTTCTGCCCCGCGCCCAGGTTGCGGCGATAGAATGCGTTGGACTCCTCGGCGGTCGAGAAACCGGCATATTGCCGGATGGTCCAGGGGCGCCCGGCATACATGCTGGCCTTCACCCCGCGGGTGAACGGCGCGAAGCCGGGCAGGCCCGGATCGACTGCGTCGTCCTGCGTATACAATGGCTTGACGGCGATACCTTCCGGCGTGTGCCAGGTAAGGTCCGCGTCCTTCACTTCCCTTGCGGCAAGCTTCGCCCAGCCTTCGAGATCGGCCTTGTTCGTCACTGACCCTTGAACTCCGCCTTGCGTTTCTGAAGAAAGGCCATGCCCCCTTCGATTGCGTCCGCCGTGCCGCGCGCGGCGCGCTGATTGTCTGCCTCCATCGCCATCGCCTCGCCATAGCTGGACGACAGGCCGGCATGCAGCTGCCGCCGGATCATCCCCAGCGCCTGGGTCGGCCCCTTGGCCAGCCGCTCGGCCAGCCGCCAGGCTTCGGCCTCCAACATGTCCTCATGCACCACCTGGTGCACCATGCCCCAGTCGCGCGCCCTCTCGGCCGAGATGCGCTCACCGAGCATCATCATCTCCAACGCACGGGAACGCCCGATGAGCCGCGGCAGCATCCAGCTGGCGCCGCCATCGGGCACCAGCCCGATATTGACGAATGCCTGAAGGAAATACGCCGTGCTCGCCGCAACGCAGAAGTCGGCGGCCAGCGCCAGGCTGCACCCGATCCCCGCTGCAGGGCCGCGCACTGCGCTCACCACCGGCACGCCCAGTTCGGCCACCGCCAGCAATGTCGGGTTGTAATGGTCACTCAGCGCCGCGTGCGTGGCCGCCCCCGGATCGCTCCCGGTCAGCGCAGCCCCACCGACATCCGCGCCGGAACAGAACGCTTTGCCTGCGCCCAGCAGCAACACCGCCCGTGCGCCCTCCAGCATGCCCAGCGCGGCACGAACTTCGTCGAACATCGCCGGCGGCGCGGCATTCAGCCGCTCGGGCCGGTTGAGCGTGATCGCCAGCACGTCGCCGCGCCGCTCGACAAGGATGTGCTCGTAGCCGCTCATGCCGCGTCCTTCATCCGTCCTGCCGCCGCCTTGACCAGCGGCAGTACATGGTTGCGCGAAAGCGGCGCGATCACCGCTGCGTCTGCTTCCTCCGGGGTCAGCCAGAACAACGCCTCGATCTCCTCGCCCGGTATCGGCGTGCCGGCGATCTCCACCTGGAACAGGTGGGAATCCACTCGCCGCCCGGCTTCGTGCAATGCCTCTGCCGAAAACCGGCCCAGTGGCTCGGCGCTAGTCACATCGCAGCCAAGCTCCTCGCGAAGCTCGCGCGCCAGCGCCTGCTCGGCGCTCTCGCCCGCCTCGATCTTGCCGCCCGGCTGGATCAGCGCTTGCGTGCCGCGCTTGCGCACCATCAGCGTGCGCCCGGCTGCGTCCAGGATCATGGCCGTCGCCAGCCGGATGGGGGCAGCTTCAGTGCCCATCGCGGGGCGTCTCCATGATCTCGGTCAGCACCCCGCCCATGTCCTTGGGATGCACGAAGAAGATCGGCGTCCCATGCGCACCGGTACGCGGCGCGCCGAGCAGCCGTGCGCCCTTGGCCTCGAACCGCGCCTTGGCTTCGTGAATGTCGGGCACCTCATAGCAAAGATGGTGCTGCCCCCCCGCCGGGTTCTTGGCGAGAAAGCCATGGATCGGCGAACCCTCGCCCAGCGGCTCGATCAGCTCGATCTGGGTGTTGGGCGTGTCGACGAAACACACCTTCACGCCCTGCGCCGGCAGGTCGAACGGCTCGCCAATAGCCGTTGCGCCAAGCACGTCGCGATACAGCGCGACCGAGGCATCGATTGAAGGCGTCGCTACGCCAACGTGATTCAGACGACCAAGCTTCATGTGCGCTGACTAGCCTCCACCCGCTCTTTTGCGGGCATCTGAGCGATTTTGATGCCGGAAAAGACGATTCCTAGGACGAGTGCCGCCACAGAAAGCCCGAGGAGTATAGAACCGCAGAGGACGGCGACGTTAGCCTCTGGATCATAAGCGCCGGGGGTCTCACCAGCTAAGTCACTTCCCAACCAGAGTGATTGCGACATCTTCCCTGCGAGATCCGCCGCTCCATACGCGAAGATGATCCCACTAGCACTCGTCAAAGCTATACCGGCAATAAAGAACCACGCTGGCCCCGCAAACATGACTCGTGCAAATTGATTCGAGTTGAACGCCGCGATCAACGCTGTTGAATGCAACAGCGCAGTGCTCGTCAGAACCCATCGCAGAAGCGAAATAGAAGCTTCGAAAGCTCGCTCTATATTGTCACTGGCAAGCTTACGCCGAACTTCACTGAGCCAATCGGATGAAGGCGACTCATCAGTCATAGCGGAATATTGTCATGCTTCTTCCACGGGTTCTCGAGGCTCTTGTTCCGCAGCTTGCGCAGCCCCAGTGCCACCCGCCGCCGCGTCGAGTGCGGCAGGATCACCTCGTCGATGAACCCCTTGCTCGCCGCAACGAACGGGTTGGCGAAACGCGCTTCATATTCCGCGGTACGCTCGGCGATCTCTTCCGGCGTGCGCCCACGGAAGATGATCTCCACCGCGCCCTTGGCGCCCATCACGGCGATCTCAGCTGTGGGCCACGCATAGTTCAGGTCCCCGCGAAGGTGCTTCGACGCCATGACGTCATAGGCGCCGCCATAGGCTTTCCGGGTGATCACCGTGATCTTGGGCACCGTCGCCTCGGCATAGGCGAACAACAGCTTGGCGCCGTGCTTGATGATCCCGGAATGCTCCTGGCCGACGCCGGGCAGGAAGCCCGGCACATCGACGAACGTCACGATCGGGATCTCGAACGCGTCGCAGAAGCGCACGAACCGGGCCGCCTTCTTGGACGAATTGATGTCCAGCACCCCGGCCAGCACCATCGGCTGGTTGGCGACGATGCCGACGGTGCGCCCTTCGATCCGGCCAAAGCCGATCAGGATGTTGCCGGCATGCGCAGGCTGAAGCTCGAAGAACTCGCCTTCGTCCACCACCTTCCGGATCAGCTCGTGCATGTCATAGGGCTGGTTGGCCGAGGGAGGGATCAGCGTGTCGAGGCTTTCCTCGATACGATCCCAGCGATCCTCGCTGGGCCGCTCCGGCACGTCCTCGCGGTTCGACGCCGGCAGGAAGTCGATGAAGTCGCGCGCGGCGAGCAGCGCCTCGATGTCGTTCTCGAACGCGACATCGGCCACGCCCGACTTGACCGTATGCGTCGACGCGCCGCCCAGCTCTTCCTGCGTCACCACTTCATTGGTGACCGTCTTCACCACATCGGGCCCGGTCACGAACATGTAGGACGAATCCTTCACCATGAAGATGAAGTCCGTCATCGCCGGCGAATACACCGCCCCGCCCGCGCACGGCCCCATGATCAAGCTGAGCTGCGGCACCACGCCCGACGCCAGCACGTTGCGCTGGAACACCTCGGCATAGCCGCCAAGGCTCGCCACACCCTCCTGGATGCGCGCACCTCCGGAGTCGTTCAGGCCGATCACCGGCGCGCCGACCTTCAGCGCCATGTCCATGATCTTGCAGATCTTTTGCGCGTGCCGCTCGGACAGCGATCCGCCGAACACGGTGAAATCCTGGCTGAACACGAACACCAGCCGGCCGTTGATCGTGCCCGATCCGGTGACCACGCCGTCGCCGGGGATCACCTGGTCCGCCATGCCGAAATCGACGGCATTGTGCTCGACATACATGTCGAGCTCCTCGAACGATCCTTCGTCCAGCAGCACGTCCAGCCGCTCGCGCGCGGTCAGCTTGCCCTTGGCATGCTGCGCCTCGATGCGCCTGGCTCCGCCACCCATGCGGGCGGCTTCGCGGCGCCGCTCGAGTTCCTCGATGGTCGACGACATTGGGCCTCCTCTCTCCCGGCCCATCAACCAGAGTTGGGGGCTCGACGCAACATTATTACGCGCGTCCCGGTCGACCCCCATTTTCCGCGTCTACCAGATAGTGGCCACCTGAGTTGCCCGCCCCCGCACCCGCATGGCATATCGGGCCAACAAGATAAGGAGAGGAACCATGGCCACCGCGCTCCAGCAAAAGCCTTCCATGCCCGAAGCAGAATGGGAAGCCCGCCAACAGCTCGCCGCCTGCTACCGCGTTTTCGATCACCTGGGCTGGTCCGAGATGATCTACAACCACATCACCCTGAAGGTGCCGGGCGAGGAAGGCGCGTTCCTCATCAACCCCTTCGGCCTCCACTTCTCCGAGGTGAAGGCATCCAACCTCGTCAAGATCGACATCGACGGCAACAAGCTCGACGACTCGCCCTACCCCGTAAACCGCGCCGGCTTCGTCCAGCACGCGCTGTTCCACCGCCACCTCCCCGACGCGCATTGCATCGCCCACACCCACACCACCGCCGGCATGGCAGTGTCCTCGGTCGAAGGCGGGCTCCAACCCACGAACTTCTATGCCTGCGCCTTTGCCGGCCAGATCGCCTATCACGACTTTGAAGGCGTGACGGTCCGCGACGAAGAGGGCGAACGCCTGCTCGCCAATCTGGGCGATCGCCGGATCATGCTCCTACGCAACCACGGCATCCTGGTGATGGGCCGTACCGTCGCCGAAGCGTTCATGAAGCATTGGTCGCTGCAACGCGCCTGCGAGATCCAGCTCGCCACCGCCAGCATGGGTACGCCGCTGACCGTTCCCGACGACGTGATCGCGGTCCACCAGCGCGACCTGCACATGGCGCAGGTGCCCGGCGGCCCGGGCGCTGCCGACTTCGCGGCGATGGTCCGCCTGGTCGACCGCACCGACCGCAGCTGGCGCGACTGAGCCGAACGCGGATAGTGTATCCCGGTTGGAGCGGGTAGAGGTTCACCATGACTCGCTTCACCGTCAACAACCAGCCGGTCGAGTACAAGATGGACCCGCGCACGCCGCTGCTGTGGGCATTGCGCGACGCGTCGAACTTGACCGGCACCAAATATGGCTGCGGCACCGGTGATTGCGGCGCGTGCTCGGTGGATGTCGATGGCACGCTTCGTCTGGCCTGCCAGGAGCGGATCGGCGCTCTTGAAGGCACCTTCGTCACCACGATTGAAGGTCTGTCCCGGGACAGAAGCCATCCGGTGCAACAGGCGCTGATTGCCGCCAATGTCCCGCAATGCGGATATTGCATCCCCGGGATCATCATGGCCGCGTCGGTGCTGCTGCGGAACAACCGCAACCCGTCGGAAGACGACATTAAGGGAGCCATCCCCAATCTATGTCGGTGCGGCATCTATCCGCGCCTGCTGAGTGCAATCACCGATGCAGCCCGCATCGCACGCGGCGACGCGATGCTGGAGGGTGACGTAGAGCCTGCGGCAACGGAATAGCCTGTATTCTTTCGATTGGCTGTCGCTGCAATTCAGCCATCGCTCATGCGCCACCCTCTACACCACACTGAACTCAGATCGGCGCCTTCGCCGGTCGAGCGGAGAGTATGGACATGAAGAAGATGTTGCTCGCGGCATTGATCGCCGCAACGGCTCTGGTCCCGCCGGCGTTCGCACAGGATCGTGGCGGCCGCTGGGGCGGCGATCGCTCAGCCGGACCTAGCCAGCGCTCGCCCCAGGCGCGCGACTGGAGCCGCCCGGCACCCGCAGCACCACAACAAACCCGCCCGCAGCGGCAATGGGACGGCGGCGCTCGCGGCAACTGGAACCGTCCCGCTGCTCCAGCACAGCCTCAGCCACAACAGTTCCGCAGCGACGGCAATCGCGGGGACCGCGGCGACCGCAACCGCTGGAACAACGGATCTCAGCGCCAGGGCGTCGTCGGAGCCCAGCAGTTCCGCGGCGACCGGAAGGACGGCGGCCGGTTCGACCGGAACGACGGCGGCCGGTTCGACCGGGGCGACCGCACGCGCTTCGATCGCGGCAATCCGGGCTGGAACGGCAATCGCGGACCGAACCGCAACTGGAATGGCGGCAACGTCTATCGCGGTGACCGGGGTGGTCGCTGGGACAATGGCTGGCGCAATGATCGGCGCTACGATTGGCGGGGCTATCGGACCCAGAACCGTTCGCTCTACCGGCTTCCGCGCTACTATGCGCCCAGCGGCTGGGGCTATGGCTATCGCCGCTTCACGCCCGGCTTTCAGTTGAGCGCGCTGCTCTATTCGTCCAACTACTGGATCAATGACCCGTTCAGCTACCGCCTACCGGAAGTAGACGGGCCTTATCGCTGGGTGCGCTACTATAACGACGCGCTGCTGGTGGACACCTACACGGGCGAGGTCGTCGACACGATCTACGACATCTTCTGGTAAACTAGAGCATATCGAACGACGGGGCTCGGCTTTACGCCGGGCCCTTGTTGCGTCCAGGTGCTTGCATTCCCGACCCTCCCGCGCAATCTCAGGCGCGTGAGCAAGAATAACGGATTGATGTCGGGCGGCCCCTCGCCCGTCCGCGCCAGGATCGGTCGCGACGTCTCTGCCCGCTTGGAGGCCAACCCTGCCATCAAGCGCGCCAAGGTCGAAGCGGCGCAGATGTACACCCATGACGGCTTCCTGTCCGAAGCCGAATGCGACACGCTGATCGACCTGATCGACCAGAACTCGCGCCCCTCTACCCTGCTCGCGGTCAGCGAAGATCCCGAGTACCGCACCAGCGACAGCTCCGATCTGCATCGCTGGTCGCAGGATGTCTACGAGATCGACCTGCGCATTGCCGAGCTGCTCGGAATCCCCGAGGAAAACGCCGAAACCATGCAGGGCCAGCGTTACTCGCCAGGGCAGCAATTCCGCGCGCACTGCGACTATTTCCACGAGACCAGCCACTACTGGGCCAAGATGCAGGAAACCGGCGGCCAGCGGACCTGGACGGCCATGGCTTATCTGAACCAAGTCGAGGAAGGCGGCGCCACCTGGTTCCCGCGCGCCGGCATCCGCTTTAAGCCGAAGCGGGGCATGCTGGTGATCTGGAACAACATGTCCCCCGATGGCAGCCCGAACTACGACACGCTGCACGAGGGTATGCGTGTGATCGAAGGCACCAAATACATCATCACCAAATGGTTTCGCGAGGATGCCTGGTTGAGGGAGCCGATCCCCACTTTCCTGTCCACGGCCAAGCAGCAGGCCGACAACTGAGCGCGCCTGCCTCGTTATCGCCACTCCCGCGAGCCAGGGTCCTGCAATGTCGTCCGTGCTGAATATCCACCGTTCCATTCTTGGCCAGCCCTGGCGCTGGCGGGGCCTTGCCGCGGATGCCCGCGATCCCCGCTTCGCGCCCGATGATCTGGTGACGCAACTGCTGCTCGCCCGCGGTTGCCCGCGCGATGCGCTGGAGGCGCACAAGGCGCCCAGCATCCGCGCGTTCATGCCGGACCCCTCGATCTTCCGGGACATGGACAAGGCGGCCGAGCGGCTGGCCGATGCCGTGCTGGCACGCGAACCGGTTGCGATCTTCGGCGACTATGACGTCGACGGCGCCACTTCGGCGGCGGTAATGATCCTGCTGCTGCGCGATCTCGGGCTGGAGGCGCGTCCCTATATCCCGGATCGCCTGATGGAAGGCTATGGCCCCTCGGGCGAGGCACTGGTCCGGCTCAAGCAGGAGGGGGCCAGCCTGATCGTCACGGTCGATTGCGGCGCCCAGGCCTTTGAAGCACTAGCGATGGCGCGTGAGGCCGGTGCCGATGTGATCGTCTGCGATCACCACAAATGCGCCGCCGAACTGCCGGTTGCTGTGGCGGTGGTGAACCCCAATCGCCTAGATGAAGGCGAAGGTGCCGCCCACGGGCATTTGGCGGCAGTCGGCATGGCCTTTCTGCTCGGCGCGGCGCTGGTGCGGACGCTGCGCAGCCGCGGCTTCTTTGCCAACCGGCCTGAGCCCAAGCTGCTCGACCTGCTCGACCTTGTGGCGCTGGGCACCGTCGCCGACGTAGCCCAGCTAAAAGGCCTCAACCGCGCCTTCGTGGCGCAGGGGCTCAAGGTCATGGCCCAGCGCCGCAACATCGGCCTCAATGCGCTGATCGAGGCGTCCCGCCTCACGCGTTCGCCGACCTGTACCGATCTTGGCTTCGCGCTGGGGCCGCGCATCAACGCCGGTGGCCGCGTCGGCCGATCGGACCTCGGCGTGCGCCTTCTCACGACCCGCGACCCCGACGAGGCCCGCCGCATCGCCGCCGAGCTCGACCTCCTCAACGAAGAACGCCGGGCGATCGAGACCGAGGTACAACAGGCTGCCGAAGCGCTGTGCTACGCCCGCAGCAATCGTACGCTCACCGTGGTAGCCGCACGGGGCTGGCACGCCGGTGTGATCGGCATCGTCGCGGGCCGCTTGAAGGAAAAGCTCAACCGTCCGGCCATCGTCATCGCCATGGACGACAACGGCATCGGCAAGGGATCGGGGCGCTCGATCCCGGGCGTCGACCTGGGTGCCGCCGTGCTCGCCGCCAAGGATGCCGGTCTGCTGCACGCCGGCGGCGGCCACGCCATGGCGTGCGGCGTCACCATCGCCGAGGACCGGCTGGATGCTTTTGCCGAGTTCCTGGAGGAGCGCCTGTCGGACCGGATTACTCAGGCGATCGGCGAACGCGCGCTGTTGCTGGACGCCGTGCTCGCCCCGGGCGGCGTATGCCCAGACCTCGTCACTGCCATGGAAGCGGGCGGCCCCTATGGCATGGGCTGGCCGGCTCCGCGCGTGGCCGCTGGCCCGCTCAGCGTGATCAAGGCCGATATCGTTGGCAACGGCCATGTCCGCGCGATCGTCGCGGGCGATGATGGACGCAGCATCAAGGCGATGGCCTTCCGCCAGGCGGAAACCGAACTCGGTGCCGCCCTGCTTTCCGCACCGCGCCACCGCAAGCTGTGGCTCGCCGGCCGCGCCAAGATCGACGACTGGGGCAGCCGCCCGGCCGCCGAATTGCACGTCGAAGATGCGGCTTGGGCGGATTAGGCGCAAAAGGCGCTTGACCGGGGTGCGATCCTTCCCTAACCGGCCCTTCCACGCTCCGGCATGGCCCCTTCGTCTAGCGGTTAGGACGCGGCCCTTTCACGGCTGAAGCACGGGTTCGATTCCCGTAGGGGTCACCATCCCATGGTGATAACGACAGGATGCGCCGGTCGGACCCAGGTTGGGCAGACCGGAAAGCTGCGGTTGGGCAGTTCCTGAATCTTCTGTGCGGAAATCGCGCGATAGCGTGATCTAGTCGAGCGCCGACGTGCCCCGCGAATGCCGCAGCGCAATGGGACCGCCGCTCCGGCACCCTCAGCGCTAAGCAGCGCAGAGGGTGCGAACGAATGGTCCCAAGTGGAAAGCTGCCAACGCGCAGCCTAGCCTACTTCTTCGGCGCAGTTGCTTCCAGCGGCGCCTTGCCTTTGGCTGAGGGATTGGATGCGTTCAGCTTCGGCGGCTTGGGCGCCTTTGGCTTACGCGCTTCCTTGTTCGACTTCATTTGACCCTTGGCCATGATATACTCCTCGTGCTGTTTTCAGCGCCCGAACGTTATAGCGAGCCCATGCGCGTGGGCGTTCGCGTCACCTCGCCCGAGATCACCTTCGAGCCATAGGCCTTGGCAATGATCGCAGTGTCAGCCGCGTTGTTCATGACAACGCGGGTGCCGCCCGACCTGAGGGTCTCGATGGCGCTGATCGGAACCTTGCGCTTAGCGCATGCCGCTTTGACATGGTCCTGCGTGGCGTTGATGTTGATCGCTCTGGACATGACGTCTCCATAGTGCAGGGGTTTCGCCTGCTTTCGGCCAAAAAAAAGGGGGCGCTGAGCACCCCCTGATCACGTCAGGCTTATGCCGCCTGGAGGTTTACCGCCGACATTTTGCCGCGGCGATCCTCTTCCAACTCGTAGGTGACACGCTGGTCCTTATCGAGCGAGTGCATGCCTGCGCGCTCGACGGCAGAGATGTGGACAAACGCGTCGTTGCCGCCGGTCTCGGGCGCGATGAAGCCATAGCCCTTGGTGGCGTCGAAGAATTTCACGGTTCCGGTGATCATGATGGGTATCCTTGTCCCATGGGTGACGGGCATGCGCCAACAGCGGCGCATCCCGGCTTCGGTGAGGCTAGAAAGGGACAAAGGGAGGAGCCAAAGCGGCCCAATATCCGTCGCATGCGACGTCAGCCGCTTGCATATGGGGAGGCGCGGTCTCCGAAAAAAGGGGCCGCGAGAATAAGGTGTGCGCGGCCAGCCGCTGCGCAGCGCCTCCGCCGGCTCCGCCGCCAGCATGCACGATGTTCTAGCCGCACCCGCCGCACTAAACAGACACCTTGAACTGACGGTGCGTACCATCCACTTACCATCTATACGGATGGAGGCGAACGACGTGGCGGAAGTTTCGGAGCTCCGGCCGAGGGGCGACAGCGAGAAGATCACGATCAACCTTGGCTATGTGGATCTGGGCCACATCGACCTTCTCGCGCAGGAGGGTTTCTACTCAAACCGCACGGATTTCATCCGGACGGCCATAAGGAACCAGCTGGAGCGCCACAGGGCAGCGGCGGAAAAGTCCGTGGTGCGCAAGCAACTCGACCTGGGCGTCAGCCACTTTTCCCGCGAACAGCTCGAGGCTGCGCGGGAACGAGGTGAGACGCTGGACATCCGCGTCCTAGGCCTGGCGACGATCGCTGCCGACGTTTCGCCTGAGCTCGCTCGTGCGGCCATCTCATCGCTCACCGTGCTAGGTGTCCTTCATGCGAGTGCAGCGGTGAAGGCCGCGCTCGCGGACCGCATCGCTTGAACCGAAAGAACAAGAACATGGCTTTTCAAGAATCGATGGCGGAAGCGCTTCGGCTCACGCGATCCGGTAATCTGATGGAGGCGACGGCATTGCTCCGTTCCGCGCTTCAGCCTGGGGGGCCGGATGCGTCTCCATCGGGAGCGGGGTTCGATAGCGAATCCCCGGCTCTCACCTCCATCGCGCATGAGGTGCAGCCATCCATGCAACCACGTGGAGCCGCTACGCAGCACAACGTGGCCGATACGAATAACGCGCCTTCGCAGTTCGAAGATCATGCCTATCGCGGGAGCGGAGGAACCATGAGCTATCGGCTCTATGTCCCGGCCAACGCCACCGCCGGCATGCCGCTCGTCGTGATGCTTCACGGTTGCACCCAGTCGCCCGAGGATTTTGCCCGGGGAACGGGCATGAACCGTCTGGCCGACGAATTCAGCTTCCTGGTCGCCTACCCTCGCCAGACACAGGCCGCCAATCCGCAGAAATGCTGGAACTGGTTCAAGCCCGGGGACCAGCAGCGGGACCGTGGAGAGCCCGCACTGTTGGCGGGCTTAACGCGGGAGGTGATCTCCAAGCATGACCTCGACCCGCAGCGGGTGTACGTGGCCGGTTTGTCGGCCGGGGGTGCTGCTGCTGCGATCATGGCGGCCCAATATCCTGACCTGTTCGCAGCCGTTGGGATCCACTCCGGTCTCGCCTGCGGCGCGGCGCGAGACCTTCCAAGCGCACTTGCAGCGATGAACCGCGGCGGTGTGCCGGCAGCAACAGGCCGTTCGGGCCACAGCTTCGTTCCCGTGATCACCTTCCACGGCGATAAAGACGCAACCGTCCACCAGGCGAACAGCCGGATCATCGTGGACGCTGCGACAAAGGCCGCAGGCGTACCGCTCAAGGTCGAGGTCGAAGAAGGGCGCAGCGACGCCGGCTGCCACTATCGCCGCGAGATGAGCGTAGACGCTGAGGGCCTGGTGCACATCGAGCAGTGGACGATAAGAGGCGGCGGCCACGCATGGTCCGGTGGCGACGCGGGCGGCTCTTACACCGATCCGAAAGGGCCGGAAGCATCACGGGAAATGGTGCGCTTCTTCCTTGAGCGAAAGCGCACCAGCCGGACTTGATCGGCTACGTGCCTGCCATCACGCCTTGATATACCGGATCCTCCAGTGCGCGCCCGGCACCTGTGGCTACGCACATCAAGGCGTTTTCGGCAACGATCACGGGCAGGCCGGTGGCTTTTGCAAGGACTTCGTCGAGCTGCGCGAGCAAGCTGCCGCCTCCGGTCATGACGATGCCCTGGTCGCAAAGGTCCGAGGCCAGCTCCGGCTGGACCTTTTCCAGCGCAGAGAGCGTGGCTTCCACGATCTGGGCGGTCAGTTCAGCAAGGAACAGCGCGATCTCGCCTTGGCTGACATCGACCTCGGCGGGCATGCCCTTCACCAGGTCGCGCCCCCTGACTTTGGTAACCGTTCCGATACCGTCGCTCGGCGCCTGAGCAGAGCCGATCGCGACCTTTATCCGCTCGGCCGTGGCTTCGCCGATCATCAGATTGTGCTTGCGCCGGATGCCCGAGGCGATTGCTTCGTCCATCCGATCGCCACCGACACGAACCGACGCACTGTACGCAAGCCCGCGAAGCGACAGGATCGCCACTTCCGTTGTCCCACCGCCAATGTCGACGATCATCACGCCCAGAGGCTCGGTGACAGGCAAACCGGCGCCGATCGCCGCGGCCATCGACTCTTCGATCAGATACACCTCGCGAGCGCCGGCGCTCGTGGCGGCTTGTTGGATGGCTCGCCGCTCAACCGGCGTGGCGCTGCTGGGGATGCTGATGGCGATCGCGGGCCGGCGCGCAAAGCGGCTGGCGCCGCCCCGCGCCTTGTCGATGAAGTATTTGATCATCTGCTCGGCGACATCGATGTCCGCGATCACGCCATCTCGCATCGGGCGGATCGTGCGCAAATTGTCGGGCGTTTTGCCCAACATGAGCTTGGCCTCCGCGCCGACGGCTCGCACCCGCGACGTTCCGTTCAGAACTTCAAGCGCGACCACGGAAGGTTCGCTCAGAACGATCCCGCGGCCCCGCAGGTAGACCACGGTGTTCACCGTTCCGAGGTCTATCGCCAGGTCACAGGAGGCGCGGGAAAGTAAGCCAGGTAAGCGCATGGAACTCAATCTTGTTGGCGTTCAGGCGGTTCAGGGTTTGCGAAACGCAGCGCCGGATTGCGTGACGATGTTAGTGACTCACGCAGAGAGCCGGGGAAGCCGGCATGCGATCGTTGGGGGGGGCTTAGCAGAATTGCGCGTGCGCGGGGTACACCAAAGCGCCCTGTGTCCGCGCATGGTGCATCGTTGGAACGCGATGGCGCCAAACGCCCGCGACAGGTGCCGAAGTGGCGAGTCGGCTAAAGCCTCTACCTCCTTGCATTGCAAGGGCAGGGCAAGCTCGCTTCAGCGTAGGCGTTCCTCACGCGCTCACACTCAGGGGTGTGACAGCCGAGCACTAGATGGCGTACCTCACCCGCTGCGGGCGGGCTAGCATCGCGTGGGCGGCGTCGTCGCCGGTAAAGCGCTCAGCCTTCGGATCCCATCTGAGGCGGCGGCCGGTCGTGACGTGCATCTCGAATGCGTCGAGCGCTCCCCAGGTAGACGAAAGAGTGCGGGTGGCGCCCACCATGGTGGTTTGCACCGCCATCGCGCTCCAGTCGGACACCGCAGTTCCGAGCCGCACGGCGTGGCCTTCGCCACGTTCTCGATCCCACTGCAAAGTCTCGGTCTGTGAACCACAAGTTCCGGGATCATCGCTGCCCATACGCTGGAGGGCAGCAACGCGATTCCACTTGCCGCATCGGCACCCACCTAACAGGGTAGGACCTGATACTTGGCGTCAGGAGATTCTCGTGGATCGTCGTTCGTTCATCGGCAGCGCCGGCGCAGCCACCCTCGCCGCAGCAGTTCCGGCTAATGGACAGGCGCTCGCGGGCGACACCGCCGATGCGCAGCTGCGGACCCTACTTGACCGCTTCTTCTACGATCGACTGGGCGATGATCCGGAAGGAGCGACGCGCCTGGGGCTCGACACCGGCGAGCGTGCCGCGCTCAAGTCAAGGCTAAGCGACGGCTCGGCCAAGGGTGTCGCTGCCGACCTAGCCCGCGCCAAGCGCGAGCTTGCCGAGCTTCGCGCGATCAATCCCGCCGCGCTGTCGCCAGCGGCCAAGCTCGACTACGAAATCGTCCTGTATCAGCTCCAGCGCGGCGTCGCGGGTGCCGAGCGCTTCACCTATGGCGCCAGCATGGGCCGCTACGCGCCCTATGTGCTCAGCCAGCTGACCGGCGCCTATCGCGACGTTCCCGACTTTCTGGACTCACAGCACCGCATCAAGGACGCGGCAGATGCCGACGCGTACCTCGCACGTCTGACCGCCTTTCCGCAGGCGATCGACAACGACACCGAGCGCCAGCGCGCCGACGCCGCACGCGACGTGTTCGCGCCCGATTATCTGCTCGACACCACGCTGAAACAGCTTGCCGCCCTGCGTGACCAGCAGCCGGGCGCCACCGTCATGGTCACCTCGCTCGCGACCAAGCTGAGGGCGGCGGGCCTGCCCGACACCCATGTCGCCCAGGCGGAGCGGATCGTGGCCGACCGCGTCTTCCCCGCGCTCGACCGCCAGCGCGCGCTGGTCATCGAGCTGCGCGCCAGGGCAACGCACGACGCCGGCGTCTGGCGCTTCCCAGATGGGGATGCCTATTACCGCGCAGCAGCTGAGGCGGCGACCACGACTGCCCTTTCGGGTGACGAGATCCACAGGCTCGGCCTCGACCAGGTCGCACAGATCAGCGCCCGCATCGACACGATCCTCAAGGCGCAGGGTATGACACAGGGCACCGTCGGTGCCCGGCTGGTGGCCCTCAACCAACGGCCCGACCAGCTCTTCCCCAACACCGATCCCGGCCGCGACGCGCTGCTCGCCGCGCTGAACGCGCAGATCGAGGCGGTGGCCAAGCGCCTGCCCGAACAGTTTGCGACGGTGCCAAAGGCACCAGTCGAAGTTCGCCGCGTACCACCCTCGATCCAGGCCGGAGCGCCTGGCGGTTATTACCAGAACGCTTCGCTCGACGGTTCACGTCCTGCGATCTACTACATCAACCTGCGCGACACGTTCGACCGGCCCAAGTTCGGCCTCGCCACGCTGACTCATCACGAAGCGGTTCCCGGTCACCATCTTCAGGTGATGACCGCGCTCGAATCCACCAGCATCCCGCTGATCCGCCGCCGCACCTTCTTCAGCGGCTATAGCGAGGGCTGGGCGCTCTATGCCGAGCAGCTGGCGGACGAGATGGGGATGTATGAGGGCAATCCGCTCGGCCAGGTCGGCTATCTCCAGTCGCTGCTGTTCCGGGCGACCCGGCTGGTGGTGGACTCAGGCATGCACCACAAGCGCTGGAGCCGCGAGCGAGCGACCGACTATCTGATCGCCACCACCGGTATCGCGCGGGGCCGCAGCCAGGGCGAAATCGATCGCTACACCGCCTGGCCGGGCCAGGCGTGCAGCTACAAGATCGGCCACACCGTGTGGGCGCGCCTGCGCGATCAGGTGAAGCGCAAGCAAGGCGCCCGCTTCGATCCGCGCGCCTTTCACGCGATCCTGGCCGACGGTCCCATGCCGCTCACCGTGCTGGAGCGGGTGGTCACCGAACGGATGTTGAAGGGGTGAGCCATATCCATCTAACTTCCACGTCATCCCGGCCTTGAGCGGGATCCCGCTTCTTCTTCCAAGGGATAAGGTAGCGGGACCCCGGCTCAAGGCCGGGGTGACGGACGATAATTGCAGATTCTCGACCAACCCGTGTCGGCCACCCTACCCCCGCTTCGCAGCAATATACGCGTCGACCTGCTCCTCCAGCACATCGAGCGGCAACGCCCCGTTCGCCAGCACCGCCTCATGGAAGTCGCGAATGTCGAACCGTGCCCCCAGCGCCTTTTCCGCCTTGGCCCGCAACCCAGCGATCTTCAACTGCCCGACCATGTAGCTTGTCGCTTGCCCAGGATTGTTGATGTACCGGTCCACTTCCTTGACGATATCGCGCTGCGACAGCGGCGAATTCTGCTGGAAGAAGGCGATCGCCTGCTCGCGAGTCCAGCGCTTGGAGTGCATGCCGGTATCCACCACCATACGGATCGCCCGCCACATCTGCAGCGAAAGCATGCCGAACTGAGTCTCGGGCGTCGGATATGCGCCCATCTCCTTGGCTAGCCGCTCGGTGTAGAGCCCCCAGCCCTCGATATAGCTGCCATAGAAGCCGAAGCGCCGGAACTTGGGCAGGCCCTGTAGTTCCTGCGCGCGGGCGATCTGGAAATGATGCCCCGGCGCGCCTTCGTGCACCGCGATCGCATTGACCTGCTGTTTGTTGACCTGGTTCATGTCGGCCAGGTTGACGTAGAAGATGCCGGGGCGCGATCCATCCGGCGCCGGGCGGTTGTAGAAGGCTACCGAAGCGGTCTCCTGTCGCCACTTCTCGACTGCGCGTACCTCCAGCTTCGCCTCGGGCAGACGGTGGAAGAAGCGCGGCGCAACCGCCATCATCTTAGCGATCACGGCACGAGCATCGGCGAGGTACAGCTCGCGCCCGGCTTCGTCGTTCGGGTACTTATATTTCGGATTGGTGCGGCTCGCCTCGAAGAACGCTTCCAGGCTGCCCGTGAAGCCGATCTGCGCCTTTACCTGCTCCATCTCGGCACGGATCGCCTCTACCTGGGCCAGACCAGTCTGATGGATCTGGTCGGCGGTCATGTCGGTCGTCGTGTAGAAGGCCAGCTGCGACTGGTAATAGGCATCGCCACCGGGCAGGCTCCAAGCGCCGTTGTTGCCCTTGGCCTGGGGCTCGATCGCATCCAGCGTCGCGAACAGCGTGGCGAAGCCGCGCTTGAATGGCCCGGTCAGCGCCGCTCTGGCCTGCTCGATCAACTGCGCCTTGGTCGCCTCGGGCACCTTGAGCGCACCGACTTTCTTGCGGAAATCGGCAAGCACCGTGCTGTCGGGCCCGCCATCAAACGGTGCGCCGGTAATCACCTTTTGCGCATCACCACGTGCCGGAGCGAACACCATCTTGGGCGGCACGATGCCCTTGGCCGCCTGCTCGCGCATCTCCGCCGAGACTTCGCGCATCACTCGTTCGCTGTCGATCAGCCGGGCGATATAGGCGCGCGCATCCTCGACGCTGTCGACGCGGTGCTCGTTGATCAGGAAGACGGGAATTTGCCCCGCCGGACTGCCATTGGTCGACACCGGAAAGCCATAGTCGCTGAACCGCGCCTGGCGCCGCGCGGTTTCGACATTCTTCTCGAACAATCGGTAGCTCAGCCGTCCCATCGTGGTCAGCTTGGCTGGGTCGAACCGTTTTTTCATGTCGGCAAGCTGCCGCTCGGCCAGCGCGAGCCGTCGCGCATCCGCCGCCTTGGTATAATCGTCCAGCCGATCATACTGCGTCTTCAGCCCCAGGCTGGTCATCTGTTCGGGGCTGAGCGCCACGGCTTCGTCGAACGCAGCGTCGAGGAAGGTCGTGAGCCGCTGGTCCTCCGCGCTCGGCGCCGTTGCAACCGTGGGCGACGACGTTTGCGCCATCAGCGGCCCCGCCGCACACGCAGCCAGCAGACCCGCCAGATAAACCCGCTTCATTCCAACCTCCCTATCGTTGCGGCGCACGGTAGCGATTGCGAACCGCCGCGCAACGGCTGCAATCGGACGCGGCACAGGTTCACAAGTGCGCAACCAGGGCCTAAGCTCGCATCATGATCGACCGCATCTTCCTCGACCACCCGCGCAGCGTCGGCGAAAGCTATGGCGAACATGCCGCCACCGCCGCTCGCTTCGGCGTGTCCATGATCGTCGGCGGCGCCGCCTGCCTCGTGCACGCCGTCGTACCGCCGCTGTTCACCCGGACCGCCAGCGACACCGTGAAGCGGCTCTATGCGCAGATGAAGGCCCGCCAACCGGCCTTTTCGCAGGACAAGCCCGCCTTCCAGCAGCCCGAATGGCAACTCGAATACGAGATCTGATCGCTTGATCGAACATGTCGCGATCATCGGCGCGGGCTTTTCGGGCACGCTCCAGGCGATCAACCTGCTGCGCCACGAAGGGCCGCGCGCCACGCTGATCGAGCGCGCGCCGGTCGCAGGCACCGGCCTTGCCTATGGTGCTGCGCATCCCAGTCACGTGCTGAACGTCCGCGCGTCGAACATGAGCGCCTTTCCCGACGATCCTTCGCACTTCGTCCGCTGGCTCGAGGCGCGCGGGGTCCCCGACGCGCCCGCCGCATTCATCCCGCGCGTGACCTATGGCGAGTATCTGCGGGAGTTGCTGGAAGAGGCACTGCGCACCTCCAACGGGCGCCTCACCCTGATCCGCGACGAAGTCTGCGATCTGGAAACCGGCCCCACCGTCCGCCTGAAGCTCGCCAACCGCACGCTGGAAGCCGATGCCGCCGTGCTCGCGGTCGGCAACCTGCCCCCACATGATCCGCCCGGCCTCGATCCGCAGCTGCTGTCGGACACCCGCTACAAGGGCGACCCCTGGCACCCGAGCGTGCCCGATGACCTGTCAGACGAGGACACGGTGCTGGTCATCGGCACCGGCCTCACCATGGTGGACGTTGTGCTGCTGCTGGAGGCGCGCGGCTTCAAGGGACACATTCTCGCCCTTTCCCGTCGTGGCCTGCTTCCCCGCGCCCATGCCGCCGGCAGCGACTGGCAGCGCATCGACGAGCGCCCGGGAACGGTCGCGTCCGCCCTGCTCCGCCAAGTCCGCATGCGCGGCGAGGCGATCGGCTGGCGCAATGCCGTGGACGAGCTTCGCCCCTTTACGCAGCCCATGTGGGGCCATGCCAGCGACGTCGAGCGCGGCCGTTTCCTGCGCCACCTGCGCCCTTGGTGGGACGTGCATCGTCACCGGCTGGCGCCTCAGGTCCATGCCCGGTTGCAGGCGATGCTGGACCGCGGCCAGCTACAGGTGGTCGCCGGCAAGACGCTCTCCTTTGCCGAAGAACCGGGCGGCATCAGCGTCCAGTACCGGGTGCGCGGCCAAGACGCTGCCGAGACGCTGCTCGCTCAGCGCATCATCAACTGCACCGGCCCGCTCGGCGACCTCAACCGCAGCGCCGAACCGCTGCTCCGCCGACTGGCCGAGCGCGGCTGCATTCGCCCTGACCCCGCACATCTAGGCATCGAAGTCGACAATCAGGCGCAGACGATCAACGCCGACGGGCAGCCCAACCACAATCTGTACGCGCTGGGTCCCATGACCCGCGGCGCGTTCTGGGAGATCGTGGCGGTGCCCGATATCCGCACCCAGACCTGGAGTGTCGCGCGGCGGCTCTCCAACGCGCACTGGGTCGGCGGCGAAGGGCTGTGACGCTGCGGAAAGTTTAGAAAAGTTTAGGCCGAAGCGGTGTTCCCGCCCGATAGTATCAATTGACACTATCCAGTCGGGCACAGTAAACGGAGCTCATGAACGACGCAGCCAACCCCCTCGGCCTCAACGGCTTCGAGTTTGTCGAATTCACTTCGCCCGATCCGGAGGCGATGGCGCAGCAGTTCGAACAGATGGGCTTCGTCCCCACCCACACGCATCCGCGCAAGGCGATCACCCGCTATAAGCAGGGCCGCATCAACCTGATGCTGAACCGCGACGAGAGCGGCCGCGTTGCCGAGTTCCGCGCGGCGCACGGCCCCTCTGCCAGCGCGATGGCGTTCCGCGTCAGCGACCCCAAGGCCGCTTTCGAATGGGCGCTCCAGTATGGCGGCGAGCGTACCGAGGAAGACGACACCGTCATCCAGGGTATCGGCGGGTCGTACCTGTACTTCATCCAGGACGGCGTCGACCTGTACGCCGACTGGGAAGAGATCGCCGGCTGGCAGGAGGCGGAGGCCGAGAACAATGTCGGTCTCGACTTGCTCGACCACCTCACGCACAATGTCCGCCGGGGCCAGATGCGGGTGTGGTCGGAGTTCTACAAGACGCTGTTCGGCTTCGAAGAGCAGAAGTATTTCGACATCAAGGGCCAAGCCACCGGCCTGTTCAGCCAGGCGATGATCGCCCCTGACAAGGCGATCCGCATCCCGCTCAACGAGAGCAAGGACGACCAGAGCCAGATCGAGGAGTTCATCCGCGAGTATAAGGGCGAAGGCATCCAGCACCTCGCGCTGACCACGGACGATATCTACGGCACGGTGGAGCGCCTGCGCGAGCGCGGCGTGAAGCTGCAGGACACGATCGAGACCTATTTCGAACTGGTGGACAAGCGCGTCCCCGGCCATGGCGAGGACCTTGAGCGGCTCCGCAAGAACCGGATTCTCATCGACGGGTCGGTCGAGCGCGGCGAAGGGCTGCTGCTGCAGATCTTCACCGAGAACATGTTCGGCCCGATCTTTTTCGAAATCATTCAGCGCAAGGGCAATGAAGGTTTCGGCAACGGCAATTTCCAGGCATTGTTCGAGAGCATCGAACTCGACCAGATCCGCCGCGGCGTGATCAAGGTCGACGCCTGACCAAGTTTGGAGAGGAGAGCCGGGATTAACCCGGCCCCGAAAGATCCCATCCTCAAGATCTGAGCGAGGGGAGCCGCAGGAGGATGAGGGAGATGCGCGAAGGCGTTTCTCCCTCATCTTGCTTCTTCGGCAGAAAAACAGGACGAGGAACTGCGATGACCGATTACTTCCCCGGCTTCGGCAATCACGTCTCGACCGAGGCTGTCCCCGGCGCCCTCCCCCAGGGTCGCAATTCCCCGCAGAAGCCGGCGTTCGGCCTCTACACCGAACAGCTGTCGGGCACCGCCTTCACCGCGCCACGCCACGAGAACCGCCGCTCCTGGCTGTACCGCTTGCGCCCAACCGCCGAGCACCCGCCTTATGCGCCGTACGAAGGCGCGCAGCTTTTCGCGCCGGGCACCGACAAGGCGCCTCTCGCCCCCAACCGGCTTCGCTGGAATCCCCTGCCCGCACCTGCAGGATCGATCGATCTGATCGACGGCATGACCACCATGCTCGCCAACCGCGATCCCGCCGACCTGGAGGGCGTTGCGCTCCACATCTATGCCGCGAACAAGGACATGGACGCGCGGGTGTTCATGAACGCCGACGGTGAGCTGCTATTCATCCCGCAGGCTGGGCGGCTGCAATTGCTCACCGAAATGGGCCGCATCGACATTGCCCCGGGCCAGATCGCGCTGATCCCGCGCGGGGTGCGCTTCCGCGCGCTGCTGCCCGATGGCGAAGCGCGCGGCTATGTCGCCGAAAATCACGGCGCGCTGTTCCGCCTTCCCGATCTCGGCCCCATCGGCGCCAACGGCCTCGCGAACCCCCGCGATTTTGAAACGCCTTCGGCCTGGTTCGAGGACGAAGACGGTGTGTACGAGGTTGTGCAAAAGTCGTTGGGAAGTCTGTGGATAACTAGGCTGGATCACAGCCCGCTCGATGTGGTTGCCTGGCACGGCAACCTGGCACCGTGGCGCTATGACCTGTCGCGGTTCAACACGATTAACACGGTGAGTTTTGACCATCCCGATCCGTCGATCTTCACGGTGCTCACCTCGCCCAGCGACGTGCCGGGCCGGGCCAACGCCGACTTCGTGATCTTCCCCCCGCGCTGGATGGTGGCGGAGGACACGTTCCGCCCACCCTGGTTCCACCGC
Organism: Sphingomonas sp. IC-56; assembly: GCF_021043375.1. Lineage (GTDB taxonomy): Bacteria > Pseudomonadota > Alphaproteobacteria > Sphingomonadales > Sphingomonadaceae > Sphingomonas. The sequence goes on along the minus strand of NZ_JAJNDV010000014.1, from coordinate 35,097 downwards.
AACATCATGTCGGAGGCGATGGGGCTGATCCACGGCGCCTATGACGCTAAGGCAGACGGCTTCGCCCCGGGCGGGCTGTCGCTCCACAACCTGATGGCCGGGCACGGCCCCGACGTGGCAAGCTGGCAGGGCGCGAGCAACGCCGAGCTCAAGCCGCACAAGATCGACGGCACCATGGCCTTCATGGTGGAGAGTTGCTGGCCTTACCGCCCCACGACCTATGCGATGGAGCACGCGCAGCCGGACTATGACGCGGCCTGGGCGGGGTTCCCGAAGGCGCAGTTGCCAAAGTGAGTGGTGGTTCTTCAATCCTCCCCCGGAGGGGGAGGGGGACCAGCGAAGCTGGTGGAGGGGTAGTCTCCACGGGCGAGACGGCTTGCGGCCAATACCCTTCCACCGCGCAAGCGCGGTCCCCCTCCCCCTCCGGGGGAGGAGTTCTCTAGATGGACCGCCTCACCGCTACCCCACCCGGCGTCACCCTGGGCCCGGTCACACTCGTGCCGGACGGCCGCGCGCGCAATTTCGTCATCGAACTGCGCGCGGGGCGTTTCCACGGCTTCATCGTCCGCCAGGGCGACGCCGTGCACGGCTATGTCGACCGGTGCCCGCACATGGGCCTGCCGCTCGCGCAGGAACTCGACGAGTATGTCGCCCCCGGCGGTGAGTATCTGATGTGCTCGTGGCACGGCGCGTTCTTCCGGATCGAGGACGGTTACTGCGTGGGTGGCCCCTGCGGCGGCGCCTCGCTACAGCCCTGGCCGATAACGGTACGCGACGGCATGCTCGTGACTGCTTGAGAGGATAGAGATGACCCCCGATTTCGACTTCGCGCTCGGTGACAATGCCGACATGATCCGCGAGACCACGGCGCGTTTCGCCAAGGACCGCATCGAGCCGCTCGCAGCGCGCATCGATGCCGAGGACTGGTTTCCCCGCGACGAACTCTGGACCGCGATGGGCGAACTCGGCCTCCACGGCATCACCGTTCCCGAGGACCAAGGCGGTCTTGGCCTCGGCTATCTCGAGCATGTCATCGCGTGTGAGGAAGTCAGCCGCGCTTCGGCCTCGATCGGCCTTTCCTACGGCGCGCACTCGAACCTGTGCGTCAACCAGATCAGCCGCTGGGCCAACCCTGAGCAGAAGTCCAAATACCTCCCCAAGCTGATCTCGGGCGAGCATGTCGGCAGCCTGGCGATGTCGGAAGTCGGCGCCGGTTCCGACGTGGTCAGCATGAAGCTGCGCGCCGAGAAGACCGACCGCGGTTATGTCCTCAACGGCACCAAGTTCTGGATCACCAACGCAGCCTATGCCGACACGCTGGTGGTCTATGCCAAGACCGGCGAAGGCTCGAAGGGCATCACCACCTTCCTGATCGAGAAGGACATGCCCGGCTTTGCGATCGGGCAGAAGATCGACAAGATGGGCATGCGCGGCAGCCCCACTGCCGAGCTTGTCTTCAACGACTGCGAAGTGCCCGACGAGAACGTCATGGGCCCGGTGAACGGTGGCGTCGGCGTGCTGATGTCTGGCCTCGACTATGAGCGCACCGTGCTCGCCGGCATCCAGCTCGGCATCATGCAGGCCTGCCTCGACGTGGTGCTGCCCTACCTCCGCGAGCGCAAGCAGTTCGGCAAGCCGATCGGGGCCTTCCAGCTGATGCAGGCCAAGGTCGCCGACATGTATGTCGCCCTCAATTCCGCCCGCGCCTATGTCTACGCGGTGGCCAAGAGCTGCGATGCGGGCAAGACCACTCGCTTCGACGCGGCCGGCGCGATCCTGCTGGCCAGCGAGAACGCCGTGCGCGTGTCGCTGGAGGCGATCCAGGCGCTGGGCGGCGCGGGCTATACCAAGGACTGGCCGGTTGAGCGCTTCGCCCGCGACGCGAAGCTGCTCGATATCGGCGCGGGCACCAACGAAATCCGCCGCATGCTGATTGGCCGCGAACTGATCGGGAGCTGACCACCTAATCCTCCCCCGCCAGGGGGAGGATATTAGCGCCTCACCAAACCTTCACCCGCTTCTCGGGCGCCAGGAAGAGCTTCTGGCCGGCCTGCACCCCGAACGCGTCATACCATGCATCAAGGTTGCGCACGGTCTGCGCCCGCCAGCGGGACGGGGCGTGCCCGTCCGTCGCGATCTGCGCACGCAGATCCTGCTCGCGGCCCTTTTCCCGCCAGCTCTGCGCAAAGGCCAGGAAGAAGCGCTGGTCGCCGGTCAGCCCGCCGATCACTGGTGCCGGCTTGCCGCCCAGAGCCGCGTGATACGCTTCATAGGCCGCAGTCAGGCCCGCAACGTCGGCGATGTTCTCGCCCAGTTCCTGCGTGCCGTTCAGGCGCAACCCCGGCAGCGCCTCATAAGCGTCATACTGTGCCGCCAGCGCCGCACCTGCCTGCTTGAAGTGGGCCAGGTCCTCCTTGGTCCACCAGTTGCGCAGCCGCCCGCTGGCGTCGAACGTCGAACCCAGATTGTCGAAGCTATGGCTGATCTCATGGCCGATCACCGCACCGATCGAGCCATATTTGGCCGCCGCATCGGCCTGTGGGTCGTAGAACGGCGCCTGCAGGATCGCGGCCGGGAAGTTCAGCGCGTTCTGGAGCGGCAGGTTAACTGCGTTCACTGTCTGCGGCGTCATCCACCACTCGCCGCGGTCGACCGGCTTGCCGATCTTGCCCAACTGATGCCGGTATTCGGCAAGTTTCGCACGGCGCAAATTGCCGACCGGATCGTCTGCCTTCACGTCCAGCCCAGCATAGCTGCGCCACCTCTCAGGGTATCCGACGCCGATCTGCATGGTCTCGATCTTGCGGCGCGCCTCGGCCTTGGTGGCCGGCGTCATCCAGGGAAGCGCCGCGACGCGCTTGTCGAACGCGGCGAGGATGCCCTTCGACATCGCCTGGATGTCGGCCTTGGACGAAGCCGGAAAATAGTCCTTGGCGTAGAGTTGACCCACGGCGTCGCCCAGCCAGATGGTCACGCTGCCGATCGCCCGCTTGTCGCGCGGGCGCGGCTTGGGCGTGCCGTTCAGCTGGTGGCTGAAGAACTCGAAATGCGCCTGGTCGAAGGCCGCGGGCAGCACGTCGGTGACTTCGTTGATGCGGTGGAAGGTCAGCCAGTCCTGCCAGGTCTGGATCGGCTCGCTGGCCACCAGCCTGGACAAGCCGGCGACCGCGCCGGGCTGCCAGACGATGAAGTCGTCCTGCTGCGCCAGGCCCGCGGCGTTCCAGAAGGCGCCCCAGTCGATGCCCGGCGCCTTCTTCGCGAAGTCGGCCTTCTTCCAGGGGTTGTTCGCCTTGGTCGCGTCCTGGCTGGTGACGATGTCGGCGTGGGCGCGGGCGATCTTGGTCTCCAGGTCGACGATCCTCTGCGCGCGGGCATCGGGCTCGGTGACGTTGGCCAGGCTCAGCAGCTTGCCGACATAGGCGCGATACTGGTCGCGGATCTTCGCCATGTCTGGCTTGTCCGACAGGTAATAGTCGCGGCCGGGGAGACCCAGCCCGCCCTGGAGCAGATAGGGCACCGTCGTATCGGGCTGGCTTAGCGCCTGTGTCACGAAGATGCCGAACAGGTTCTCGGTGTTCAGATGCGTGGCGTTCAACGGGTCCACATCGGCGCGGATGTTGCCCCCCAGCATCGCCGACAGCGCCCTCTTGTCGGGCAACGACGCGATGGCATCCATTTCCTCGCCCAGCGGCGCGAGGCCACGCTGCTCGATCGCCGCAGTGTCGGTATAGGCGTTGTACCAGTCCGCGATGCGCCGCTGGTCGCTGCCTGGGGCGGCGTTCGCCTTCAGCGCGGCCTGGAGAATCGCGGCGTTGTTCGCTTCGGCCTTGTTGAACACTTCCAGGAAGATGCCGATGCTGGAGCGGTCGGCCGGGATCTCCGTCTTCGCGCGCCAGCCGCCATTGGCATATTCCTCGAAATCATCGCCCGGCTTCACGCCCTTGTTCAGCCCGGCCAGATCGATGCCGATCCCCGGCTGGGTAGAAGCCGTTTCCGTCTTCGCCGCATCGCCACCGGGCGTGCATGCCGTGGTGGCGAGCAAGGCGGCAACCAAGAGGACACGAGTTCGCAACGCTGATCTCCGGATTCACAAAGTTCGTCCGGGTGCTACTCCCCACGCCAGCCGCGCGCCAGTCCTTCCCAACCCGGCTCACCGCGTCTAGGACCACGGGCAAACGATAAAGGAGGATGCATGAGCGCCCCGGTGCTCGACACCAAGGTCTCGGTCGATAGCGAGACGTTCCGCGCCAATGCCGCGCACAACCGCGCGCTGGCCGATCGCCTGCGCGCCGATGTGGCGCAGGCGGCTTTGGGCGGCAGCGACAAGGCGCGTGAACGCCACACCGCCCGCGGCAAGCTGCTGCCGCGCGAGCGCGTCGAACGGCTGCTCGATCCCGGCGCGCCGTTCCTCGAAATCGGCCAGCTCGCGGCGAATGGCATGTATGACAACGAGGTCCCGGGCGCCGGCGTGATCGCCGGCATCGGCCGCGTCTCGGGCCGCACGGTGATGATCGTCTGCAACGACGCCACGGTGAAAGGCGGCACCTATTACCCCCTGACCGTCAAGAAGCACCTGCGTGCGCAGGCGATCGCGCAGGAGAACCGCCTGCCCTGCACCTATCTGGTCGATTCGGGCGGCGCCAACCTCCCCCACCAGGCCGAGGTTTTCCCCGACCGGGAGCATTTCGGCCGGATCTTCTTCAACCAGGCGAACATGTCCGCGCAGGGCATTCCCCAGATCGCCTGCGTGATGGGCAGCTGCACCGCCGGCGGCGCCTATGTTCCCGCCATGTCGGACGAGAGCGTGATCGTCCGCAACCAGGGCACGATCTTCCTCGCCGGCCCGCCTCTGGTACAGGCCGCCATCGGTGAAGTGATCAGCGCCGAGGATCTTGGCGGCGGCGACCTGCACGCGCGCAAGTCCGGCGTGGTCGACCATCTCGCCGAGAATGACGAGCACGCACTGACCATCGTACGGGACATCGTCAGCCACTTGCCCGCCGACCGCACCCCCGACCTCAAGCTGCTCGACCCGCGCCCGCCCAAATACGCGCCGGAGGAACTGTACGGCATCGTCCCCCAGGACGTCCGCGCCCCCTATGACGTGCATGAGGTGATCGCCCGCCTCGTCGACGGCTCGGAGTTCCACGAGTTCAAGGCGCTCTATGGCAGCTCGCTGGTCTGCGGCTTTGCGCATATCTGGGGCATGCCGGTCGCGATCCTGGCCAATAACGGCGTGCTGTTCAGCGAGAGCGCGCAGAAGGGCGCGCACTTCATCGAGCTCGCCTGCCAGCGCCGCGTGCCTTTGCTGTTCCTTCAGAACATCTCCGGCTTCATGGTAGGGGGCAAGTATGAGGCCGAAGGCATTGCGAAACATGGCGCAAAGCTGGTCACCGCTGTAGCCACCGCCACCGTGCCCAAGCTCACGCTGCTGATCGGCGGCAGCTTTGGCGCGGGCAACTACGGCATGTGCGGCCGCGCCTATGACCCGCGCTTCCTCTTCTCCTGGCCCAATAGCCGGATCAGCGTGATGGGCGGCGAACAGGCGGCGAGCGTGCTGGCGACCGTTCACCGCGACGCAGACAAATGGTCGCCCGAGGAAGCCGAGGCTTTCAAGGTCCCGGTCCGGCAAAAGTACGAAGACGAAGGCAATCCCTGGCACGCGACCGCGCGGCTATGGGACGACGGGATCATCGACCCGGCACAAACCCGCGACGTGCTGGGGCTGGCCCTGGCGGCGACGCTGAACGCCCCCATTCCCGAACGCCCTCAGTTCGGCGTGTTCCGAATGTGAGGGGGCAGGCTGCACCTTCAACTCCTCCCCGGAACGGGGAGGGGGACCAGCCGAAGGCTGGTGGAGGGGGCCCACGCCTGCCCGAAGTGCTTTGTGCGCCGATCAAGCACGTGAGGCAGGCTCGCCAAGACCGACGCAAGATGCTCTTGCCCGAGGTGTTGCTCTGGCAGGCCCTTCGCAAACGGCCGGGCGGCTTCAAGTTTCGCCGCCAGCATCCTCAGCCTCCCTACCGGCTCGATTTCGCCTGCCTCGAAGCGCGGCTGGCAATCGAAGTCGATGGCGAGCACCACGCACGCGGGGACCGGCCTGCTGCCGACAGGGTCCGTAACAGGGTGCTCGCTGAATACGGCTTCGCCACCCTGCGCATCCGCGCGCGCGAAGTGCTCTCCGACCTCCCCGCGGTAATCACTGCGATCGTCGCGGCGTGCCGTGTCCGAGCACCCCTCCACCACCGGCCTGCGGCCGGCGGTCCCCCTCCCCGTTCCGGGGAGGTATGATGCTCCTCACCCTCGCCCTTCACCTCGCGGCACAGGCTCCCACCCTGCTCCCCCTCACCGAAGCAGACCTAAACCGCACGCACGAAACCGGCTGCGCCTTCTCGTTTGCCCGGGCCAACCAGACCCTCCTCCAGGCGATCGGCCGCGACCTCATGCTCCGCACGTCGCAGGGCTTCGACCTGTGCCGCTTCGACCAGACAACTCTCGACGCCTTCACCGGCGGCACGCGCGCCCTGAACTGCGGAGGCCGGACATTGCGACTGCGAAAGACCGGCGCCACGCAAAGCTTCCCCGAAAGCGACAGCGCCGGTTGGCCCGCCTCCCTTACCGTCACCACCGGCAAGGCCAGCAGAACCCTGCGCGGCGACGCGGGCGTGGCATGCTGAGCCCGCACCCCTCCATGCCCAGCACGACCTTCGGAGCCAGCACATGACCAAGGATCGCCTGTTCCTGCTCGACACCGACTGGGCCGATCCGGCCCATGGCGGCGAGCGGCGCTTCTACTGCAAGGATTGCATCACCGTCGAAGGGCTGCTGGCTGCCTTCCCGGAGCGCGGTGCGAACATCGAGGTCGTCCGCGTCGCCTGGCCTCGCCCGCGCGAAGCGGTGGTCGAGGCGATCGGCGAGGCCAATCAGAACCTGCCCGCGCTGGTGTGGACCCATCCCGACGGCAGCACTGCTTTCGTCAACGACCAAGCCGGCCTGCTCCGCGCGCTCCACGAGCGCCACGGCTTTCCGGAGCCGCATCCATGACCATCGCTGTAGAATTCCGCGTGGTTCACTCCACGGCCAGACCGTACGAAGACCCCGACTTCCTCAACTTCACACCCAGCCAAATGGTTGTTCCCCGATGATCGCTTCGCTCCTGATCGCCAATCGCGGCGAGATCGCCTGCCGTATCATCCGCACCGCGCGGGCGATGGGTATCCACACCGTGGCGGTCTTTTCCGACGCCGACGCCAACGCACTCCACGTCCGTCAGGCCGACGAGGCGGTGCATATCGGCCCCTCGGCGGCCCGCGAAAGCTATCTGGTTGGCGACAAGATCATCGCCGCCGCGCTGGAAACCGGCGCCGAGGCGATCCACCCCGGCTATGGCTTCCTCTCGGAGAATGCCGACTTCGCCCAGGCGGTGCTCGGCGCCGGTTTGATCTGGGTCGGGCCCTACCCTGACAGCATCCGCGCCATGGGCCTCAAGGACGCCGCGAAGGCGCGGATGATCGCGGCTGGCGTACCCGTCACCCCGGGCTATCTCGGCGAGGACCAGTCCCCCGAACGCCTCCGCGCCGAGGCCGATGCGATCGGCTACCCCGTTCTCATCAAGGCCGTCGCGGGTGGCGGCGGCAAGGGCATGCGCCGGGTCGACGATGCCGCGCAGTTCGCCGACCTCCTCCAATCCTGCCAGCGCGAGGCAGCGTCCTCGTTCGGCGACGACCGGGTGCTACTGGAAAAGTACATCCTCAGCCCCCGCCACATCGAAGTGCAGGTGTTCGGCGACAGCCATGGCAACGTCGTCCACCTGTTCGAGCGCGACTGCTCGCTCCAGCGCCGCCACCAGAAGGTGATCGAGGAAGCCCCTGCGCCAGGCATGGACGAGGCCACCCGCGAGGCGATCTGCGCCGCCGCCGTTCGGGCCGCCAAGGCGGTCGACTATGTCGGCGCCGGCACCATCGAATTCATCGCGGACGCTTCCGAAGGCCTGCGAGCCGACCGCATCTGGTTCATGGAAATGAACACCCGCCTTCAGGTCGAGCACCCGGTGACCGAGGAGATCACAGGGCAGGATCTCGTCGAATGGCAGCTCCGCGTCGCCAGCGGCGAGCCGTTGCCCAGGCGGCAGGACGAGTTGTCGATCACCGGCTGGGCAATGGAAGCGCGGCTCTATGCCGAGAACCCCGCCACCGGGTTTCTTCCGTCCACCGGCCCGCTCGAGCATCTGCGCCTGCCGGAAGCCGCTCGCATCGAAACCGGGGTCGGGCAAGGCGGCAGCGTGTCACCTTTCTACGATCCGATGATCGCCAAGATCGTCGTGCACGAAGCCGACCGGATCGACGCGATCGAGGCGCTGTGGGACGCCACCACCGACGTGGAAGTCTGGCCGGTGCGCACCAACGCCGGATTCCTCGCACGCATCTGCGGCGATGAAGACTTCCAGTGCGGCAACCTCGACACCGGCCTGATCGAACGCCGTGGCGAAGCGCTGACTAAGGCGCCCGAACCCCAGGACGATCACCTGCGCGACGTTGCCGGGGCGCTCGCCGCGCGTCCCGCCTCAGGCGTGTGGGAGGCAGCAATTGGCTTCCGCGCCAATGCACCGGCACGAAGCGACATCCGCATCGTCGATGATGCCGGCACGCTCTACACCGTCGCCGACGCCACACCGCACGATGGCGAGCCGCAGGAGGAAGTCGTCAGCTTCTTCCTAGGCGACGGCCGCGGCTTCCGCCTGCATCAACCCCGCGGCAGCGGTAGCGCCGGCGCTGCCGCCGATGGCGCGCTCCTGGCACCGATGCCGGGGCGCATCACCGCGGTGGAGGTTGTCCCCGGAGCTACCGTGACGAAGGGGCAGCGCCTCGTCACCCTTGAGGCCATGAAGATGGAACACAGCCTCGTCGCGCCATTCGAGGGGACCATCGCCGAACTCAACGCGGAGCCGGGTAGCCAGGTCGGCGAAGGCACGCTGCTGGTGAAGGTCGAGCGAACCGAATAAAAGAGCTAATGTTCCCCGGCGAAGGCCGGGGCCCAGCTACAAGCCGGTGGCAACTGGGTCCCGGCCTTCGCCGGGGAACAAGAGAGGGAACATGCCAAGCGACACACACCCCGAGCGCGTGCTCACCATTCGCTCAGCAACCCGCGAAGACCTTCCCAGCATCCTTGCAATGCTGGCACAGGACACCCTCCCCGCCGACCGTGAAACAGACTCAGCCGATCCCCGCTACGCCGCCGCCTTTGACGCGATCGACGCCGACCTCAACCAGTTGCTCGTCGCCGCAGAACTTGACGGCCAGGTGATCGGCACGCTCCAGCTCAGCTTCATCCCCGGCCTGTCCTTCCGCGGTGCCTGGCGCGGCCAGATCGAGGCGGTTCGGATCGCGAGCAGTCATCGCGGCCGCCGCTATGGCGAGCAGCTCATCGCCTGGGCGGTCGACCGCTGCCGCGAGCGGGACTGCTTTCTGGTCCAGCTGACCTCGTCCAACGAACGCACCGACGCCCACCGATTCTACGAAAGGCTCGGCTGGGCAAAGAGCCACACCGGCTTCAAATTGAAACTGAAGGATGCCCAGTAATGCCCGGACGGTTCTTCGATGAATGGGAGGTCGGCGACGTCGTCCAGCACGATCTGCGCCGCACAGTGACCGAAACCGATAATCTCCTTTTCACCACCCTCACCCACAACACACAGCCGCTGCACCTCGATGCGGAGGCCGCACGGGCTTCCGAATTCGGCCAGATCCTGGTCAACGGAACCTACACCTTCAGCCTGATGGTCGGCATCACCGTGGGCGACACCACCGCCGGCACGCTGGTCGCCAATCTCGGCTATGACGAACTGCGCATGCCCAAGCCGGTATTCCTCGGCGACACGCTGCGCGCCGAGAGCGAAGTGGTCGAGCTCCGCCCCTCCAAGTCGCGCCCTGGCCAGGGCATCGTCACCTGGAAGCACCGCATGCTGAACCAGCGCGGCGAACTGGTCTGCGAATGCCTCCGCTCGGCGCTGCTGCGGAGCCGCCCGGCCTGAAGCGCGTTGGATCGGACAAGGAGAGCAATGCCATGACCGATCCGAACCGCGCCCCGCTGAACGACACGCCCGAACTGCGCGAGGAAACCACCGCCGCCCACCAACTCACCGCCGACGAGCCGTTGCAGGACGTGCCGGCTGGCGGCGGCCTGGGCGGCCAGAGCGCTGCGGAAGGCGCCCCGAACGCCACCCGCACTCAGGAGGCTGCTACGCCCAACAATCCGGCCAGCCCCGCGGTTGCCGGCGACGCCGCCTCGCTCCGCGCCCAGGAAGAAGCCAAGCATCTCTCCACCTCCGGCACCGCTGAGCCCAAGCCTATGCCGGGTCAGTGACTCACGTCGGGGTCGCCGTGATCGGCGGCGGTGCAGCAGGCGTCGCCGCGCTGCGCACGCTGACCGATGCCGGCAATGACGCGCTGCTGCTTGAGGCAAAGGACCGCCTCGGCGGCCGCGCGCACACCGTGTGGACCCGCGGCTTTCCGCTAGACCTCGGCGCCGGCTGGCTCCACTCGGCCGAGCACAATCCCTGGGTCACTATCGCCGAGGCGGAAGGGTTCACGGTTGACCGCACCCTCCCCCGCTGGCGGGAGCAATGGCGCGATCTCGGCTTTACCCCGGAGCAGCAAAAAGCGGCAGGCCAGGCCTATGCCGCCTTTGATCGCCGCATGCGTGAGGAGCCGCCGGCCAGTGACCGCGCCGCGGATGCGCTTGAGCCCGGCTGCGAATGGAATGGCTATCTCGATGCGATCAGCGGCTACATCAACGGCGTCGGCAATGGCGAGGTCTCGATCGCCGACTATCTCGCCTATGACGATGCCGCGACCGAAACCGACTGGCGGGTCGCTGAAGGCTATGGATCCCTGATCGCCCGCCACGCCGCCGGTGCCCGCGTCGCACTCGGCACGCCAGTCACCCGCATCAGCGGCAACGCCAAGGTCCTGCAGATCGATACGCCCCGCGGCTCCCTCACTGCCGACGCGGCGATCGTCACCGTCTCCACCAACGTCCTCGCCACCGGCACGATCGGCTTCGACCCACGCTTCGACGACATTCTCCACGCCGCCGCCTGCTTGCCCCTCGGCCTGGCCGACAAGTTCTTCCTCGCCGTCGACCGCGCGGAGGAACTCGAACCCAATTCCCATCTCCTCGGCAACCCACGCTCGCCGGTCACCGCCACCTACACGCTGCGTCCCGTCGGCCACCCGGTGATAGAAGCGATGTTCGGCGGCGAAGGCGCAGAAGCCATGGAAGCTGCGGGCCTTAACGGTGCCGCTGCCTTCGCCATCGACGAGCTCTGTGCGCTGCTCGGCAACGACTGGCGCCCGCGTCTAAGGCTGGTTGCAGGCTCCGCTTGGGGCAAGGACCCGCACATCCTGGGCAGCTACAGCCACGCCCTCCCGGGACAGGCCGCAATGCGCCGGGTGCTCACCACACCCGTGGACGAGCGCATCCGCTTTGCCGGCGAGGCTTGCTCGCCCACCGAGTTCTCCACCGCCCACGGCGCCTACAAGACCGGCGTCGACGCCGCTCTTGCGCTGATCAGTACTAACTAATCAGTTCCCAGGCGAAGGCCGGGGCCCAGCTTCGGCGTCTTGTCGTGGGCGCGGGACGAGAGCCGCTACTGGCCTGCAACTGGGCCCCGGCCTCCGCCGGGGAACTTCTATGTATACCTACAACCCAAACGGCCAAGTATCCTCGCGCCCACCCACTTCCTCGGCCCCGCCCAGCGCCTCCACTGCCCGCGTTTCGTCAAACCAGAACCACCCATCGAACTGCTGCGGCAGGACGGCGGTAGAGTAATGGCTCCAGCGCTCGGTATTGGGCCGGTAGATCACGCCAATGAACCGCTCCAGCCGCGGCGTCATAAGTGCCTCCCGCACCGCCCGCTCCTGCCGCAGGTCCAGGAAAAAGCGCGGCACGCCGCTATCATGACAAACCCGCTCATAGCTGTCGGGCCGCGAGGGGTTCACCTGCTTGACCTTCATCAGCGCGTCCCAATCATCCGCCGCCGCCACCGTCCCACCATGCGTCCCGAAGCCGATCAGCCGCGCCTCGTCGCCATATTTCTCGCGCACCAGCTGCCCCAGGTTCAGCTCTTCGCGCTCCATCCCCATGTCGGTGAAGCGCGCATCGCCCAGATGCGAGTTGTGCGCCCACACCACCGCCTTGCCACCCTTGGCGCGTATCAGCAGGTCGAGCGTGTCGAACATATGCTCGTCGCGCAAATTCCAGCTCTCCGCTGAGCCATAGTACATCGCCCGGTAATAGGCCTCGGCATTGGCGACCAGTCGGGCGTTCTGCGTCGCATCGAGATAGTCCTCCCCGCTCGCTGCGATCAGCGGCGCCTGCTTGTCGAGCAAGTCGCGAAGCGTGCCGAGCACTGCCTTCTGGCACCGCGCAAAGCCCTCGGTGATCGCCAGCCGTCCATAGCGTTCCGGTGCGTCACGCCACGGCGCCAGACAGCCATAGCGCTCGCGCGCCACGGCTGCGGCTTCCGGATCGGTCCGGTCGAGATAGTCGATCACCGCCCGGATCGACCCGTTGAGATTGTACAGGTCGAGGCCATGGAAGCTCGCCCGCGCGCCCTCCTCCAACCCACTATTATGCGCGCGCAGCCATTCAACGAAGCCGAAGAACTCGCGGTTGCGCCACATCCAGGTGGGGAAGCGCTGGAACGGCGGCGGCAGGTCGACCGCCGGCCGCTGGCGGACATGGCGGTCGATCACTTCCGCGTCGGGCCAGTCCGCTTCCACCGCGACAGTCGTGAAGCCGTGCCGCTCGATCAGCCGCCGCGTAATCGCCGCCCGCGCCCGGTAGAACTCGGACGTCCCGTGGCTCGCCTCCCCCAACAGCACCACTTGCGCATCGGCAAAGCGGTCGGCGATTTCGGCAAAGGCGGGGTCGTCGATGTCGGGCAACGGCTCGGCAGCGTCCGCAATCAGCTGGGGCAGGTTCTCCATGCCCCCACCAACGGCTGCGGCGCGGCTTGGTGCCCGGTCAGGCCACCCGGCGCGGCTCGGGGCTGGAAAACTCCATTTCCTCGTCCACCGATCCGAACTTCAGCGCGAACAGGTCGCGTGCATAGTTCTGATGCACCCGCCACGGCGTCCGGCTGCCCTGCCGCGGCAGCGCGGCCGCGGCACGCTGGACATAGCCCGACGTGAAGTCGAGGAATGGCACATCCTCCACCGGCTCCGAAACGCGCGGCGTGACTTGCCGCATGCCGCGCTTACGCATCGCGTTGAGCAGGCGCGTGACATATTTGGCGGTCAGGTCCGCCTTCAGTGTCCAGCTTGCATTGGTATAGCCGAACGCGATCGCCAGATTGGGCACATCGGCGAACATCATGCCCTTGTAGGTCAGGTGCCGGGCCGGCTCGAACGGCACGCCATCGATGCTGACCTGCATGCCCCCGAACAGCTGGATGTTGAGCCCAGTGGCGCTCACCACCAGGTCGGCTTGCAAGGTTCGCCCGGAACTGAGCGCGATGCCATCGGGCGTGAACCGTGCGATGGTGTCGGTCACCACCTCCGCCTTGCCGGCACGGATCGTAGCGAACAGGTCCGCATCGGGTACCAGGCACAGCCGCTGGTCCCAGGGATCGTAGCTTGGGGTGAAATGGGTGCCGACATCATAGTCTGCCCCCAGTTCATCGCGCACCATCTCCACCAGCCGCGTCTTGGCCCTGGCCGGATAGCGCCGCATGATCTGGTAGTAGAATTGCTGCACCAGCACGTTCTTCCACCGCGTCAGCGCGTACGCGGTCTTGCCCGGCAGCCAGCGCCGCAGCGCATTGCCGATGCGGTCGCGCGAAGGCTGCGCGACGATATAGGTGGGCGATCGCTGGAGCATGACGACATGTGCGGCCTCTCTGGCAAGTTCGGGCACCAGCGTCACCGCGGTGGCACCGCTGCCGATCACCACTACCCGCTTGCCCCGCCAGTCCAGATCGCCGGGCCAGAATTGCGGGTGCACCAGTTGCCCGCGAAACGCCTCCGCGCCCGGATAGTCGGGCAGATACCCGCGCGCATAATCATAGTAACCGCTGCACATCAGCAGGAACGCGCAGGTAAAGCGCCGCTCCTCGTCACCCTCGTTCACCGTCAACGTCCACAGCGCTTCCGCGCTCGACCACGCTGCCTGCGTCACGCGGTGTCCGAAGCGGATGCGCCGGTCGATGCCGAACTCGCGCCCGGTATCCTCCAGATAGCGCAGGATCGACGCACCATCGGCGATCGCCTTATCGCCGGTCCAGGGCCGGAAGGAGAAGCCGAGCGTGTGCATGTCGGAGTCCGAACGGATGCCCGGATAGCGGAACAGGTCCCAGGTCCCGCCCATCCGCTCGCGACCTTCCAAAATCACATAGCTGCGATCCGGGCAGTGCGTCTGGAGGTGATAGCCCGCGCCAATCCCGGACAGGCCGGCACCGACCACCACCACATCGAAATGTTCAACCATCGCGTCCTCCGCCCGCCTGCTTACACGAATGTAAGCAGGACTGGGCTAAAGGATGGCGTCTCCACCGGTCCGGTTCAATAATCCCGCGAATAGCGCAGGCTTACGCTCGATCCGCCGAACGACCCGGTCTGCGACAACAGGCTGAGCGCACGGTTGAGGGCGATCTCCAGCTGCGTCGCGGTGAAGCCGCGGGCGTCGGTGATGATTTCGATATAGATATCGTCGGTCAGATACTTGCCCGCCGCCAGCGACGTTCCGCGCCCGCTATTCTCGTCCGCGCCCAGGATGCGCAGCCGGTCGATGCCCGTCGCCGACTTGAGCGTGCCGAGCGGATTGAGCCCGCCTCCGCCCGAGCCACGCAGCGAGTTCACCGCGGCGGCCAGCTGGATCGCCTCGGTCGCCGACAGGTTCGTCACATTGGTGCCGAAGAAGAGCCGCGCCAGCACTTCCTCCTGCGGGAGGTTGGGCGACGAGGTGAAGGCGATTTGCGGCGCCTGTGCCGTTCCCGACACGTTCAGCGTCGCGGTGATGCCCTCGGCCGTCGTGCTCGCTGCAAGGTCGATCGTCGGGTTGGTCAGCTGATTGCCCTGGAAGGTGATGACGCCGCGCTCCACCTCGAACCGGCGGCTCGCAAAGCTATAGGTGCCGCGCACGATCTCCAGCTGCCCGCGAACCTGCGGCGCCGCACTGGTGCCGCCCACATTGATCCGCGCGCTCCATTCGGACTCCAGCCCCATGCCCGACACGAACAGGCGGTTGTCGGCCCGCACGCGGATGTTGAGGTCGAACGTGCCCGCCGCCTGGGAAGGCTGCGCCTGCTGGTTGCGATTGTTGTTCGCGGCCAGCTGGCTGCGCCGCCGGATGCCGGTCAGCTCGGGCACTTCGGCGGCACCCTGCCGGATGATCTCGTAGCGCGCTTCGGGGATCGTCAGATTGCCTTCGATTTTGGAAACCTGCGCGTTCTTGGTGACCGTGAGCCGCCCGGTCGCGGTGGCGCCCAGTGCCTCGCTGCGCGCAAGCTGCGCATCGCGCAGATCGGCGGTCAGCTCCATCGGATAACCGCTGGCTGCGGACAGCCCGACGCGACCCTGTGCGGTGATCGTGCCGTCGCCGGCCCGCGCGGTCATGCTGTTCAGGATCAGCGCGTCGTTGGAGAAGCGCCCGTCGATCTTCATGTTGGTCAGGCGCGTGCCATAGGTCTCGTTGGTGTAGGTCAGGTCGTCGGCCCGCACCACGCCGGTCAGCTGCGGCGCATTGACCTGGCCGGAGAAGTCGGCCGCCAGCCCCAGCGCGCCGGACAGCTGCTGGTTGGCCAGCCCCGCCAGCGAGAACGGCACCGCGGCGGGACCGTTGTAGCGAACCCCACCGGACAGGGGCGCAGCCATCATCCGCTCCATCCAGCCGCCGGCACCCGGCCCAGCCGGACGCATCGTCGCGACCAGCCGGCCCACGGTGGTGGTGCCGCGCTTGATGATCGCACGCGCATCGCCGCCGTCGGGCAGCAGCTTGCCAACGAAATCCACGTCCACCGGCGTCGAGACCGACGCCAGGCTGGAGCGCGTGAACTCGTCGATCCGCAGGCGCGCATCGGCGCTTGGGAAGGCATTGGAGTTCGTCTGGGCGAAGTCCAGGCTACCGGTCGCGGTACCCCCCACGCCGAACCCCGGCACGAAGCCGTTGACGACGCTGAGGTCGAGCCGGTCGAGCCGTGCCTGCACCGCCATGCCATCGCCATAGCTGCCCGCCAGGCGCAGCGTGCCCTGGTCGAAGTCGATCCGCGTCGGCAACAGGCGATAGTCCTTGCCCACCGCGATCCGCGCAGGGCTGGCCGTGCGGAACCGGATTCCGCTGCCCTGCCCCTGCAGCGCCACTAGCCATTGCTCCGGCGACATCTGCGCGTTCGCGGCTATACGGAACGGCACGCCGGACGATCCGTTCGCGACCAGCTGCGCCGTGCCGCTGCCGCCCTGGTAATTGATCTTGGCCCGCGCGGTCTGCAGCACGAACTGCCCGCTACGAAGATTGGCGATCTGCGCGTCCGCGACGATCTGCGGCGTATCGGTCAGCACCACATTGGCCGAAATCAGCGCGCGGCCGATGGCGAACTGGTCCATGCCGGGAATGGCGGCATTGAGTGCCCGCGCCTGGAGATCGGCGCGCTGCACGCCGGCCTGGTTCGCCAGATCGGCGCTGCCAACAATCCCCGATCCCTCGAAGGTGACACGGCCGGCGAACGGTCCTGCGGCGGTCTGCTGCACGCGTCCGGCGATCGCCATGCCGGCGAAATGCGCCTGCTCGATATCGACCACCAGCGCGCCGCCCATCCGCACCACGACGTTCGCGTCGAACGGCCCGTATTTGCTGCCACCCTTGGCGGTGATCGCATAGGCATTGCCGCGCCCGCGCACCCGCGCTTCCAGATCGACCAGCCCGACGCCAAGACCCGGACGCGGCGCGCGCAGCAGTACTTCGGGCGCGGTCAGCGTGCCGCTCACCCGCGCGGACAGCGGGCCATATTGCGTCGAGACGGCATTGGCGTTGACCAGCAGCGGCCCGCGCGGATCATAGCGGCCCGAGCCACTGGTGACGCGGAACTGCGGCGCGCGCAGCCGTACATTGTCAAAGGTGATGATGCCGCTCGGGTTCAACGCCACGCGCGCTGAAGCCACTGCATTGCCGCCCAGGAAGTTGCGCGCGGCTTCGTTGGTGATCCGCCGCGTCTCCGCGGCCACCTGGCCACGGATGCCCCAGCCGCCACCCGGCGCCGCGAACAGCTCGGCATCGGTCTTCAGGTTGACGAGACCGACGCCGTTGATCTCATAATCGTTGATCCGCCCTTTGAGTGCGCCGGTATAGCGGCCTTCGCTCATATCGGCGGCGATGATCGCAGTGGCGTCCACGCGATCGGAGCGCAGCCGCAGATTGTCCGACAGGATCTGGTCGCCCGAAATCGCCAGGTCGCCGGCGATGCTCAGATTGGTGACCAGCCCACCCGCTGCGGCATTGAGCCCCAGCACGCGTGCGGCGCGCGCGCGCACCGGCACCAGAATGCGATCGGCATCCACCCGCGCCCGGCCCTCGGCATAGACCTGCTCGACCACCGTCTCGCCAAAGCCCAGCCGCGCGGCGCGGATCTTGTAGTCGACGACCGGGGTCGCAAAGGCACCGTTCAGCGCCAGCGCCGCGCGCACATCGCGCCCGTTCAGGTTGGGCGCGATCGAGCCCGGCTTAAGCAGCAGCGCATCGATATTAAAGTTGCCGAAGCGGTTCTGCCCCAGGTCGATTAGCCCCTTGGCCTCGACCGACAGGGCGTCAGATCGGAACTTGTAGGTACCGTTGACCTTGCGGTCGGCCAGCACCGCATCGGCTTCGACGTTCAGTTGCGGCGAGGCGAGCCGTTCAACCGGCCCCTCCATGTACACGCCGGGATAGGTTGGCCCGCGCAGCTGGAAGCGCCCGTCCCGCGCGATCAGGCTCAGATCGGCGAGTTGCCGGCCGCCCAGCGTACCCACGGCACGCCCGCGCCAGTCCTTCCAGCTTCCCTTGCCGCCGACGGCGAACGTCACTGGCCGGTCCAGCCCAGCCAGCCCCGCAACCAAGCCCTTGGCCGGCGCGTCGAGCCGCATGTCGATGTCGAGCTTGTTCTGCTCGGGCACGGCATCAAGCTTAAGCGTCACCCTGTCGCCACCCGCTACGCCCGGCGCGGCAATGGTGCCTGCGTTCGCGTTGATCTGCGCACGCCCGTCCGCCAGATGCGCGCTGCCGCGCAAGGACGCGATGTGCCGCTGTCCATCCACCGCAGGCGCTACGTCGATCCGGCTAATGTCCAGCCGGCCGATGTCCAGATTGATGTCGGGCAGCAGCGGCGCGTTGGGATCGCTCGGCGTCTGCTTCAATTCCGGCAGTCGCAGGATGCGCACCTCGGGACTGGTCAGGCTGCGTATGTCGATCTGGCTATGCAGATAGCTGAACGGTCGCCAATCGACCGCGAGTTCGTTGGCCGAGGCGAATACGCCCTTGGGATCACGCACCCGAACGTCGCGCAGAACCATCGCGCCGTACAGCGAACCCTCGATCCGTCCGACCTGAAAGTTCAATCCGGACGCCATCGTGTATTTGTTGATCTGCTTCACCAACAGATCGCGCCCCGGCTGGGTGTTCACCCCCAAAATCAACGCCCCGAGCAGCAGCACCACGCCGCCGGCCACGACCGCGGTCCATTTCGCCACCCGCTGCCACAGCGGCGGCTTGATCACGACATGCTCGACAGGCCCCTGGTCCATCGTCTCGGGTGCGTCCGACGCCATCAGAATGCCTGCCCGATCGAAATGTAGAGTGCCACCTTGGACTCATTGGGCTTGCGGTTCATCGGCGTCGCGATGTCGATCCGCAGCGGTCCGAAGTTCGTGTAATAACGCGCGCCGACACCCAGCCCGAGGCGGATGTCCTTCAGCGTCGGGGTAACGCCCTCATAGACCTGCCCTGCATCGACGAACGGCACGATGCCAAAATTGCCGAAGCGATAGCGCGCCTCGATCGCGAACTCGTTGAGCGAACGCCCGCCCACCGGCCGGTCGTCGGGCGAGCGCGGTCCCAGTTCCTGATAGCCAAAGCCGCGCACCGATCCACCGCCGCCGGCATAATAGCGCCGCGAGGGTGGCAGGTCGTCGCGGTCGATCCCCGGGATCGTTCCGAACCGGGCGCGCCCCGCCACCACGATGCTGGAGCTTACCGGCTGGTAGATCGTCCCCTCCAGCATCACCCGCGCATAAGGCCGCGCGGCGCCGCGCATCGAGGTTTCGGGGCTGAGATTACCCTTCAGGCGGAAGCCGCGCGTCGGGTTCAGCAAATTGTCGGACGTGTCGTAACCCAGATACGTCGGCAGCGCCCCGATCAGCCAGGTGCCGCGGTCGCGCTCGCCGCGGTTGAAATTATACCGGTCTTCGTTGGAGCCGATGATCTCGGCGCCATAGAAATAGGTCCAGCGCTTCTGCCAGATCGGCGTGGAATCCCGCGACCACCGCACCGACAGCGTGCCGGTGTAGGATTCGAACGCGGCATAATCCGAGTGGTTGATCGCCGCCTGCGCCTGGAAGGTGCGGTCGCGCTGCCCGGCGTTGGATCGACGGAAGGTGCCCGAAATCCCCTGCTCCTGCGTACCCAGCACCCCGCTGGCAATCAGCGCGCCTTCGTCGGGGAACAGGTTGCGGTGCGTCCACGTCGCCTCGGCGCGGAAGCCCTGTCCGGTGCTGTAACCCACTTCGCCTGCTAACGTGCGCGCACGGCCGGCGGTCTGGCGCACCATCAGGTCGACGACCTCGGTGCCCTCAGGCCCGGGCTGCCCGGTGCGCACCGGTTCGACCGAAACGGTGGAGAACAGGCTGGTCGCGATCAACGCCTGGCGCAGATCGTCGACTTTGCGCGTGTCATAGATGTCGCCCGGCTTGTAGCGCCGCAGCAATTCGATGTGATCCACGTCGAACACCTGCCGGCGCCCTTCGGTGACGATCCGGCCAAAGCTCGCACGCTGCCCCACATCCACCGGCAGCGTGTAGTCGCCGAAATGGGTTTCCTCGTCGAGCAGGATGTCGCGCTGCCCGACCTTGGTGAAGGGATAGCCCTGTTGCGGCAGGCGCAGGCTCACATTCGCCTCGGCCGCCTGGATCCGCACCGCGTCGATCGGATCGCCGGGATTGAGGTTCAGTTCACGATCGACCAGCCCCGCAGGCACCGTCGGCCCGGCATCGATCTCCACCGTACTCAGCCGATAAAGCTTGCCCGGAGTCGCCGCGATGGTCGCGCGCACCCGGCCCGAATTGCGCGGCGTTTGCTCGATCGTCGACACCGCCGTGCCGTCATAATAGCCCAGCGAATGCATCAGCCTTACGGCGAGCGCCTCGTCCTCGCGCGCCCGCGCCGAGATCATCGCCGCGTTAGCCGCCTCGCCATCACCCTGCTCCAGCGCAGAAAGCGAGCGGAACTGGCCGGCCAGCCCAACATCGTCCAACCCCCGCACCACCGTAGTGTAGCGGATGGTGCCTGCCTTCTCTTCCTCCAGCCCCTCGATCTTCACCGGCTCGACGCGGAACTCGGACAAGGCTGGCAGCGGCTGGGCGAATTCAGGCGACTCCGCACCCGGCGCCGCAAAGCTCTCCTCGACCTGCTCGGTGATCTGCGCCGGGCTGGCCGGCACAGGCGCCGATGCCGTTGGCGACGTAGGCTGGAACCCTTCCATCGACTCCAGCGGCGCGTTGATGTCGCCGCTCAGCGAGGGCAGCGCCGCATTGAATTCGGCGTCGGGAATGATCTGTTCGTCGGTAGAGGGCGCGGTCCCATCCTGCGTCGACGCGGTCGAGGAGGATTTATCCTGCGCATCTCGCTGAGCGGAAGGCGCAGGAGTCGGCGCGCCCTGCCCAGGATTCGGAGTCCCGATCTGCGCGCACGCCACGCCAGGCAGGAACGCAGATCCTGCCAGCGCGGCAATCCAAACCGCCTTTACCCCTTTGATCACGCGCCTCCTCGGGAGCCGCGTAAACCCCGGCCCTCTCGCATGCGTAACGACCTGCTATCCATTTGGCTCCCGCACGTTGCAAAAAAGCGGTGAGTTGCACGGAACTTAGCCGCGGTAGCCATCAACGCCGCTCGTCGAGCGCGCCCGCCACCGCTTCCACGCGCTTCAACATTGCAAGCAACTGCTCGCGCTCGGCCTGGCTGAAAACGTCGAACATCTGCCGTTCCAGCTCAAGGGCCTTGGGAGCAACCTGCTCGTACAGCGCCACGCCATCGCTCGTCAGCGCCAGAAGGTGCGAGCGCTGGTCCTCCGGATTGGCCGCTCGGTTGATCAGGCCGCGGTCCGCCAGCGCGATCGCGGCGCGGCTGACCGTCACCTTGTCCATCCGCGTGCGCACGCACAGCGCCTGCTGGCTCATTGCGCCTCCCTCGGCCAGCACCGTCACCAGCCGCCATTCGGGAATGCGCAGCCCGAACAGCTTGCGATATGCCGTAGCGACAGCATCCGACACCGCGTTCGACGCGAGCGACAGCCGATAGGGCAGGAAGTCATCGAGCTTCAGCGTGGACATTGCTGCTTCTTTGCCAAGCACAACGCGAAGCGCAACTGACAACGTTGCCTGGTTGCAGTTTTTGCAATGCGTCCGGTAACATTTCGCACTTGCAACACGGCTCGGTGCGACGCAAAAAGGACGGGCCTTTCAGGCATCCTCTCCTAAGACTTTCCAAGGCCGTCCTTCGGGGCGGCCTATTTTTTTGCCCACGTTCAGGCCAGCACCGCTTGCATCACCCAGGCCGGAAACGCCGCCGCGGCAAGCAGCACGCCAAAGGGCAGCGCATCGCTGCCGCGCAGTGTTTTCCCACGCAGGCGCAGGACCAGCACCACCGCGAGCCCGATCAGACAGGCGATCAGCAGCACCCCAGGCAGCGCATGCCAGCCCAGCCACAGCCCGATCCCGCCAAACAGTTTCGGGTCGCCGCCCCCCAGCCCGATCCGCCCCCGCGCCCGGCGATAGCCCTCCGCCACCAGCCACAGCACCGCGAACCCTGCCGCGCCGCCGATCAGCCGGTCGCTCAATGGCGGTCCCAGCCCGGCGGCCGCACCAAGCAGCCCCGTCACCGCCAATGCGCCCGTCACCAGGTTCGGCAGCCAGAAGGCAGCAAGATCGAGCGCGGCAAGCGTGAGCAACAGCCACCCGAACACCGCGCCCGCCACGCCGTCCAGCCCGGGCGCCGCGATCCCAGCGGCAACGCCGACGCCCAATCCAAGAAGCTCGACCACAAAATGGCTGGGTGCAATCCCCTCGCCGCAGCTACGGCACCGCCCCCGTTGCAGCACATAGCTAACCAGCGGCCCCAGCTCGTGCGGCCCCAACGCCCTGCCGCACCCGTCACAGGCCGATCGCCCGCGTGACACCGATCGCCCGTCCGGCCAGCGGATCGCCAGCGTCGCGATGAAGCTGCCGAAGATCGCCCCCAACAGCCCCAGCCCCGCCGGCCAGATCCACGGCTCAGCCACCATGCTGGGGCGCGCGCTTGCGGATCAAATATCGGAACACCCCAAAGCAGTTGATGCAGATCAGCACCAGATTCTGCGTCAGCAGCGGCTCGTCATCGGACAGGTAGGCGCCGGTGATCCACGCGATGCTCGACGTCACGAACAGCACGAACCCCCACCCCGTGATCCGCCGGCCCAGGTCGAGCGAAACCATGAAGCACGCGACGATCCCGCTGATCGAGGCATACCATTTGCAGATGTCGATAAGGGTCATGGCGCACGCTTCCTTGGCGGCGCGGCACCGCTTTTGCAAACGGGCCGCGGGATCACTAGATCGGGCCAAACACATGAGAGGAACCAATATGTCCGCCGACGATGTCGTCATCGCCTCCTATGCCCGCACCCCGATGGGCAGCTTTCAGGGGTGCCTCACCGGTGCAAGCGCGACCGATCTTGGCGCCACGGCGGTCGGCGCGGCGGTGGAACGTGCCGGGCTGAAGGGGGACGCGGTCGAGCGCATCTATATGGGCTGCGTGCTGCCGGCCGGCCTTGGCCAGGCCCCCGCCCGTCAGGCGGCGCTGAACGCCGGGCTGCCCAATCATATCGAAGCGACCACCATCAACAAGATGTGCGGATCGGGCATGCAGGCCGCGATCATGGGCGCCGAGGCGCTTGCCGCGGGCTCGGTCGACCTGCTGGTCGCAGGCGGCATGGAGAGCATGACCAACGCGCCCTACCTTTCGCTGCGCCACCGCAGCGGCGCGCGCATCGGCCATGATGTGATGAAGGATCACATGTATCTCGACGGGCTTGAGGATGCCTATGAGCCCGGCAAGCTGATGGGCAATTTCGCCGAGGAAGTGGCGCAGGAATACCAATTCACCCGCGCCGCTCAGGACGATTTCGCCATCCGCTCGCTACAGCGGGCGCAGGCCGCGCAGAAGTCCGGCGCGTTCGACCGCGAGATCGTCCCCGTGGAAGTGAAGGGCCGCAAGGGCACCACCACCATCACCCTGGACGAACAGCCCTCGCGCGGCGACGTGGCCAAGATCCCGACGCTGAAGCCCGCCTTCTCCAAGGACGGCACCATCACCGCCGCCAATGCCTCGTCCATCTCCGATGGCGCCGCCGCCCTGGTGATGACGCGCCGCAGCGTCGCCGACCGGCTTGGCCTGACGCCGATCGCCCGCATCGTCAGCCACGCCGCGCACGCGCACGCGCCTGCTCGCTTCACCACCGCGCCGGTGTTCGCGATGCAGAAGGCGCTGGACAAGGCCGGGTGGAAGGTCGGCGATGTCGACCTGTTCGAAGTCAACGAAGCCTTTGCCTGCGTCGCGATGATCGCGGTGAAGGAAATGGGGCTGTCGGAAGACGTGCTCAACATCCATGGCGGCGCCTGTGCGCTCGGCCACCCCATTGGCGCCAGCGGCGCCCGCGTGCTCGCCACGCTGCTCTCAGCGCTGGAAACCACCGGCCAA
Source organism: Sphingomonas sp. IC-56 (assembly GCF_021043375.1). GTDB lineage: Bacteria > Pseudomonadota > Alphaproteobacteria > Sphingomonadales > Sphingomonadaceae > Sphingomonas. Next base: position 11,124 of record NZ_JAJNDV010000014.1, on the reverse strand, counting down.
AAGCGCGGCCTGGCTTCGCTCTGCATCGGCGGCGGCGAAGCTACCGCGGTGGCCGTGGAACTGCTGGTCTAAGCTCTCGTCGAACCTCCCCGGCACGGGGAGGGGGACCATCGCGCAGCGATGGTGGAGGGGCCGCCGCGCTAAGCGGCGGAACTGCTGTTCTCCAAAATCCTCCCCCTGCCGGGGAGGATTGTTACACCTCATTCAAACCAGTTCCCCGGCGAAGGCCGGGGCCCAGCTTCGGCGCACTCGGAGAGTGCAGTCCACCTCTCTAACACCGTTGCAACTGGGCCCCGGCCTTCGCCGGGGAACCCTCACAGCCTTAAGCCCCCGCCCTCCTCGACGGGAAGGCGCAACCTCAATCCACCGCTTCCCCCGGGTCGACACCCCAGACCCGCGACTGCTCGACATAGCCGCCGCCGCGGCCCTCCACGTCGAACCAGCACCATCCGCTGCTGCACTTGCTGATCCGCCCGACCACGCCGGGCGCCGCGCGCCAGTTCACATGTCCCTCGGGGCTCGGACTGGACCGCATCTCGACCACGCTCCCGCGCACCATCGCGGTCCGCGCCTCGTCCAGCAGCACGCGCAGCATCCAGCCCTGCGTGCCGTCCGGATCCTCGACCTTGCGCCATTCGCCATAAACGTCGACGACCTTCATCGGCAGCGCCCGCCGCTGGTACAGCCAGTTCCCGGGATAGTTGCGTCCAGGACCCGTGCGCATCAGTGCCTTGGATGCGCGGATCGACACATAATAAGGCGGCTTGCGCTGCGCCAAGGCCGGCAGCGCCAACCCCATGGCCACCACGCCCAGCGTCACCCACGCTCCGAACCGCATCCGCCTGTTTTCCATACCGGTCCCCTAACGCGCCAGCCTGCCACGCTTCAACGCTCAAAAGCGTGCCACGTCAGCGGAGTGTCAGGCTTCGGCACGGTTCTAGCCGATTTCGATCCGTACCCGCTGCACGCCGGCAGCGACTTCCACTTCGACGATCCTGGGCGGAGACGGCTTGCGCTCGACGCTCAGCGTTCCGTCGCGTTCGAACCGCCCCTCGGCAACGTCCTCCAAGCGCACATAGCCTTTGGAACGCAGATCCTCTTCCAGATCGCGATGGGTCAGGTGCGCCGTCGACAGCGCCTTTTGGTCGATTACGCCATCCCGGATGATGACGCGGCTATGCCCCTTCACCGCCGTGCCGAAACCATGCCAGCGCAGCGCGATCGCGGAAAACAGCCAATGGAGCGCCAGCAGCGTCGCCACGCCTGCCATCCCGGGCCCAAGCGGCGCGTTACCGGTGATCGCCCGGCTGGCAATCGACCCGACGATGATCCCAACGATCACGTCAAAGGCGCTGCCCCGCCCCATGAAGCGCTTCTTGCCAAGCCGCACGACGATCAGCGTGACGGCATAGACGATTACGACCCGCGCGGCGATCTGCAGAGGCCCCAGGTCGCGAGCCTCTTGCTCCAGCCCCAGCGCCGCTATCCAAATCTCTTGCAAATCCATGGTGATCACCGGCATCGTTGAGATACCGGTGAAACTCACCAGGCGCGCTTAAGTGGCATATACCGCTCAGGCGGGGACGATCAGTCTCCGGTCAGGATGCGGTCGACCAGCTGCTTCACACTCGGCACGAACCCGTTCGAATAGAAGGGATCGCGCTTGAAGTTATACGCCGCGTGCCCCGCGAACATCAGGTTGCGGTCGGTCGGCCCGCCATGCGCAATGTCCTGCAACGTCTTCTGGATGCAGAAGCTGCGCGGATCGGCCAGCCGCCCGGTCGAGTTGGTCTCGGTATCCGCCCAGCTCGAGAAGGAGCACTGGCTCAGGCACCCCATGCAGTCGGCCTGGTCCTTGCGGATCACCTGCTGCTCCTCGGGCGTCACGAACACCAGCGTGTTGTCCGGCGTCTTGAGCGCGGAGGTATAGCCAAGGCCAAACCATTCGCGCGCGCGCAACAGGTCGCCGCGCGTCACCCAGAAGTTCTTGCCCTTCACGCCCACGTCGAGCTGGAAGCTATGGTCGCCCGCCTCTTCGGTCGAATAGGGGATCTGCCGCTCGGACCGCGCCTCCAGGCTGCGCAGGAACGGATTGCGCACCGCGCTGGAATAAAAGCCGGTGGGCGAGAAGCGGTGCAGCAGCACTTCGCCTTCCTCGATCTCCATCAGCTTCTGCTTCCACTCGGCCGGGATGGGACTTTCCTGGGTCAGCAGCGGCCGCGTACCGAACTGGAAGGCGATCTTGCCCAGCTCGGGATTGTCGATCCAGTCGTTCCAGTCGCGCAGGTACCAGACGCCACCCGCCATCACGATCGGCACGTCGTCGGAAATGCCGCCCTCGCGCATCGTGTCGCGCAGCGCCTTCACGCGCGGATACGGATCCTGCGGCGCCAGCGGATCCTCGGCATTCGAAAGCCCGTTATGCCCACCGGCCAGCCAGGGATCCTCATAGACCACCGCCGCAAGCCATTCCTGCGCCTTGGAATAGGCGCGCTTCCACAGCGCGCGGAACGCGCGGCCCGAGCTGACGATCGGCAGGTACGACACATTGTACGACGCCGCGATCTCGCTAAGCTTGTACGGCATGCCCGCGCCACAGGTGACGCCCGCCACCATGCCGCGGGTACGCTCCAGCACGCCGTGCAGCACCCGCTGCGCGCCGCCCATTTCCCACAGCACGTTGATGTTCACCGCGCCCTTGCCGTCGGCGATCTCGTATGCGCGCTTCACCTGCTCCACCGCGCCCTCGATCGCGTACTGGACCAGCTCCTCGTGGCGCTCGCGCCGCGTCAGCGCGCGATAGATCTGGGGGATGATCTTGCCCTCGGCGTCATAGCTGTCGGCATTCACCGCGCTCACCGTGCCGATCCCGCCCGCCGCCGCCCAGGCGCCCGCGCTGGCATGGTTGGTCGCTGCAACACCCTTGCCACCCTCGACCAGCGGCCACACTTCGCGGCCGTTATAGTTGATGGGCGTCAGACCCTTGAACAATTCTGCCTCCAGCTAAACTTCATCGCACGCCTAGACCGCTTTGCCGCCACAAGCGAGTAACATTCGTTATCCCAGCGCCTGGGGCCGCCCCATCGCCTCGCCATACAGCCGCGCATAGGATGCGATCATCGCGCCATCGTCGAACAACGCGCGAGCACGCAGCTTGTTCGCTTCGCCGATCCGCGCGCGTTCCTCGGGGTGCTTGGCCAGCGTATCGATGCGGTCGCGGATCGAAACCTCGGTACGGTCGCTCGACAGGAACGGGGCGTTCGCCTCCGACACCATCTGCGGAATGTCGCCCACCCGCGGCGTCACCACCGGCAGCCCGGCCGCCATCGCCTCCAGCACCGATATCGGCGCCTGCTCGCTCTTGGATGACATCGCGAAGATGTCGAACAATCCCATGTAGCGATGCGCCTCGGGCAGAAAGCCCGGCAGGATCACCTGGTCCTCGATCGCCATCGCCTCGGCGGCGTCGAGGATGTTCTGCCGCTCGGGCCCTTCGCCAAAGATCACCAGCTTGAACCGCGAATTCAGTCCCCCGCACGCCCGCACCAGCATCGGCAGGTCCTTGACCGGCCGCAGCCCGGCGACACACGCGATGAACACCTCCCCCTCGCGCCGCTTCAGCAATTGCGGGATGATCTTGGCGTCCGGCTTGCCCGCGAATAGCCCCGTCGGCACGCCGTTGGCGATGCGGTGCACCCGCTCGGCCGGCTGGCGCCAATGCTTCAGCGCCACGCGCTCCAGCACATGGCTCGGCACCACCAGGCCATTCGCCGCGGGCAGCGCGATGCGGCGGTACATGTTGCGCACCGGGTTCAGCCGCTCTGCCTCGTCGGCGTTGAAGCCGTCCTCGTGGTGCACGATCGGCGGCAGGCCCTTGCCGAACACCCGCGCCGCCATCACCCCGTCGATGGCACCCCAATTATAGGTCAGCACCAGGTCGAAGCGCCGCATGTACCGCGCGATCGCCTCGTAGCGCTTCACCGAAGGCTTGCCCGACAGGGGTGGCGGATCCTGCGCGACCTCGTACTTGATGCCCTTGGCGATATAGGCACGCGCCTCCAACTGGTCCGGCATGGCCGACACGATCGTGTGCCGCGCCTTGTCGCCGAACGCGTTCATCAGCCGGACCGCGCGCGCTTCCTTGCCGCCATAGTTGAAGGTCGAATGCAGGTGCAGGATGTGGATCGACATGGCCGCGCGCCTTAGCACATCGGGCGGCCAAGTCACCGCCATGCCCAACCTTGCGCGGCCAAGACCTTTCCGACGTCATCCCCCCCTCATTCTTCGTCACCCCGGCCTTGAGCCGGGGTCCCGCTGCCTTGCCCCACAGAAGAAGAAGCGGGATCCCGGCTCAAGGTCGGGATGACGAAGGAGGTTCAATCACGCCCCGCCAGCAACCAACGGCACCGTCTGCTGATGCTGCACCACCCGCCACACATCATGCTCCAGCCGCCGCATGGTGGTGGTGCAATAGGCGGTATAGCCCTCCTTGCCCTCGCCCTGCGCCTCGGCCTTATAGGCGATGGTAATCAGCCCTTCCTGCGGCCGCATGATCTGCTGCTCGCTGAACGACACGCTCGACCAGCGCGGCGTATGCGCCACTGCCTCGATCGCCTGGTCGCTGGTCAGCACGAAGGGCTGCTCGGGCAGCACCATGACGCATTCCTCGTCGATCAGCTCGCGATACTGCTCCGCCCCGCCGGTCCACAGGCTTTCCTCGAACGCCCAAACCCGATTGTCTTCCATTGTTCGCTCTCCAGATGATCAGGACGCAAGCGCCGCGCGCGCCCGATCGTTCCGCAGCACCAAGCCCAAAGGCCCGCCAGGCAAACTGCAAAAACCGCTTGCGCTCCCTCCAAGCCTGGTCTAGCTGCGCCCCTCCCAAGCGCCCGTAGCTCAGCTGGATAGAGCATCAGACTACGAATCTGAGGGTCGGACGTTCGAATCGTTCCGGGCGCGCCATTCCCCGTCATGCAGATGGGTCGAGAGCGGGATCAGCCTCAAGCTTGGCCCCGCACACCGGCAAAATCATCGCCCTGGCGAATGCCTGTGCAGAGACCCGTGGCGTTTCGCCATGACCGGAAGTGGGTGGGTAGCCGCCGTTCCGCTGTCGCGCGTCGATCGGCGAAATAAGACCTTCGTTCATGAGGGAAGGAGGAGTCGAGGGTGTGACGGGGCCACAGCGCCGCAGTCTTTCAAGGGTAGTCAGGACATTCTTTTCCGCTGACCGGTTCCTTCGGACACGGTTCGATCGAGATGATCCGCCCAAGCCGAAACTGATGCGTGTACCCGTCTGTGGCAAACGGCTCGGGAACACCTTGGAGCGCCACCCTCCATTGCATCGAAGGTTTAGGTATCCCAGCCGCAGCCGCCTTCGAAATGGCCCTTTTAAGCGCTTTCTGAAACGCGACTTCGGCAGCGCCGTCGGCCACGATCGGCATCCCAACCGTCTCCCAAAAACCTCCCTTCGCTTCGGCTATTTCCGCGTGTATCTCCTCGTCCGTGCTGAAAACAGGTCCGTGGAACCCGATGCTCAGCACGCCGGTGCGCACAGTCGCTCGGCTGCTTTCAACGATATTTCGCGATGGAGCCGTTTCGCCTCCGCCGCCTGATTCATCGGAGCACGCGCCAATAAGAAGGATCAGTATCAGGGAGGCCCTCATTGACTCACTCTATAACTCTCCTGATCGACCGCAACTATGCTAGCCGCGGCCTCTCGTTACGTAGGCGAAGGCGGCTTTCGGGCTACGAGAGGACGGGCCTGAATGACTGACTTTGGGGCGAAAGCTGCCAAGTGGCGCCGCCGCAAGCGACACCGCCCGCGAGCCCCCTAGCGGACCCGCGCCAGCATCCGCTCCACCGCCGCGATCACCTCGGGCTCGTCCAGCGTCGGCGCATGCCCCACCCCCGGCACGGTCACCAGCTCGGCTTCGTCCAGCCGCGCCACCATCCGCTCCGCCGTTTCGGCGCTCAGGATGTCCGACCGCTCACCGCGTACCACCAGCACCGGGCGGCCCTTCAGCGCGTCGATCGTCGGCCACAGGTCGGGTGCGGCGTCGCCGCCCGGCACCCGGAACGGCTCGGCGATCTTCATGTCGTAGTCGAGCACGATCCGCCCGGAGCTGTTCACCCGGTACAGCCGCTTGGCCATGCACAGCCAGTCCTCGATGCCGTAGCCGGGATACACCTCCCCATGCGCTTCCGCGACGTGGCGCGCGGCGTGCATCCAGGTCGGGTGCCACACGCCTTTGCCCACATAGCTGCGGATGCGCGACAGCCCCGCCGGGTTCAGCTCTGGCCCGACATCGTTCAGCACCACGCCGGCCAGCCGGGCGCCGTCGGTGGCCGCCAGCAGCATGGTGACGATCCCGCCGAGTGAGGTTCCGACGCTCACGAAACGCTCGATCTCGCGCTCGGCCAGCAGCGCTTCGACATCCTGAAGATAGGTCAGCGGCACATAGCTTAGCGGATCTTTGGCGTACGCACTCTCGCCGCGCCCGCGGAATTCCAGCGCCAGTACACGCCATTGCCCGGCCAGCCGGTTGGCCAGCATCTCGAAATCGCGGGCGTTGCGCGTCAGCCCGGGCATGCACAGGATCGGGGGCCTGTCCGACGTGCCGGCATAATCGCGATAATGCAGCCGCAAACCGTCGCGCGACCACCAATACCCATCTGTGTAGTTGCGCCGCTCCGCCATCGCCCCCCATATCGCCGCATGGACTTCACACCGCAACAGGCGATCCTCGAGCTCGGCGACGCCTTCTACGACACCGTCACGGCGGCCAATTTCCCCAAGACCGTTTTGCGCTTCCGCAACGACCGCGCGGCGGCGCAAGTCGGGCTGGACGGCTTGAGCGACGACCAGTGGCGCGCCCATTTCGGTCGGTTTGAACCGCTGCCCGGATCACTGCCTCAGCCGCTGGCACTGCGCTATCACGGCCATCAGTTCCGCGTGTACAATCCCGAGATCGGCGACGGCCGCGGCTTCCTGTTCGCCCAGATGCGCGATGAGGCCGGGCGCTTGATGGACCTTGGCACCAAGGGTTCGGGCCAGACGCCGTACAGCCGCTTCGGCGACGGCCGCCTCACCCTGAAGGGCGCAGTGCGCGAAATCCTCGCCACCGAGATGCTCGAGGCGCTCGGCGTCCACACCTCGCGCACCTTTTCAGTGATCGAAACCGGCGAGGAGCTCCATCGCAATGACGAGCCCTCCCCCACCCGCTCGGCGTTAATGGTCCGGTTGAACCACGGTCATATCCGCATCGGCAGCTTTCAGCGCCTGGCCTACAATCAGGACACCGAAGGACTGGCGAAGCTCACCGCTTATGTGCTGCGCCATTATTATGGCGAGGAAGCCGGCGACGACGCGCCACAGCGCCTGCTCGCCCATGTCGCCGGCCGCACCGCCGCGCTCGCCGGCCAGTTCATGGCTGCGGGCTTCGTCCATGGCGTGCTCAACACCGACAACATCAATGTGACGGGCGAGAGCTTCGACTATGGTCCGTGGCGTTTCACCCCCAGCTGGGCGCCGGCCTTTACCGCGGCCTATTTCGATCAGTCGGGCCTCTATGCCTATGGCCGCCAGCCCGAGGCGATCTACTGGGACGTGATGCAGCTCGCCAGCTCGCTCCGCCTGATCGCCGAGGAAGAACCGCTGATCGAGGCGCTGGAGCGCTATGCGCCGGCCTATCATCAGGCAGTGAGCGCTGCGATCCTGTGGCGCCTCGGCGTTCTGCCCAGGGACGCCGAACAGGACCGCCCGCTGGTCCAGGCCGTCGAGTTCGCGCTCGCCAGCACCGGCGCTCCGCTGGACCGCTTCTATTTCGACGTGTTCGGCGGCCAGCTCCCCAATCATTATGGCGAGCCCTTCGCCGAACTGCGCGCCCAGCTTGCGGGCTACCAGCCGCGTAAGGCCCGCGATCATGCCTATTGGTCGGGCGATCACCCCTGCGCGATGCTGATCGACGAAGTCGAGGCGATCTGGTCCCCCATCGCCGCCGCCGACAACTGGCAGCCGCTCTATGACAAGGTCGCTGCCGTTCGCCGCATGGGCGAGGCATTGGCCTGATTACCGGGGCTTGGCATTCGCCCCGGATTTCGGGCAAGAGCGTAAGCCTCATCCGGGGACGACAACCAGAACGACAATGCCGGGACAGGAAATCATCTCCACCGAGCCCGCGACCGGCGCGGTGCTCTGGCGCCAGCCCATCGGCGACGTCGACGAGCATGTCGCCGCGGCTCGTGCCAGTTGGGCCGAATGGGCCGCGCGCCCGCTCGCCGTGCGCATCGAAACGCTCCGCCGCTTCGCCAACGTCGTGCGCCAGCGTGCGGACGCCTTCACCGATCTGCTTGCCCGCGAAACCGGCAAGCCGCTCTGGGAAGCGCGCAGCGAAGTCGAAACGGTGATCGCCAAGGTCGACGTGTCGGTCACCGCCTATTCCGAACGCACCGGCCAGCGCCGCATCGAAGCGCCGATGAACACGCGCCTGGCGCTTCGGCACAAGCCGCACGGCGTGCTGGCGGTGCTCGGCCCCTACAATTTCCCCGCGCACCTGCCCAACGGCCACATCGTCCCCGCGCTGCTCGCGGGCAACGCCGTGGTGTTCAAGCCCTCGGAGAAAACCCCGGCCAGCGGCGCGTTCCTGGTGGAATGCTTCCACGCTGCGGGTGTACCCGAAGGGTGCCTGCGCCTCCTCATCGGCGGCCCCGACCAGGGCAAGGCGCTCGCCGCCCATCCTGACATCGACGGCCTGCTCTTCACCGGCTCGGCCAACACCGGCATCGCGCTCAACCGCCAGTTCGCCACCCGCCCCGAGAAAATCCTCGCGCTGGAGATGGGCGGCAACAACCCAATCCTCGTCTGGGACACGCCCGACCTCTACTCCGCCGCCGTGCTGGTGGTGCAGTCCGCCTTCACCACCGCGGGCCAGCGCTGCACCGCCGCGCGACGCCTGATCGTCGACGACGCGCTTGCCGAGCCGCTGCTCGCCGAGATCCAGAAGCTCGTCGGGCGCCTAATCATCGGCGAGCCCCATGCCGACCCAGCCCCCTTCATGGGCCCCGTGATCGACAACGACACCGCCGACATGCTGACCGAAAGCTTCGTCGCGCTCCTGACGCTCGGCGGCCGCCCAATCCGCCACATGGAGCGCCCGATCGCCGACCGCCCGTTCCTCACCCCCGGCATCATCGACATGACGGGCGCGACCGACAAGCCCGATGTCGAGCTGTTCGGCCCGATCCTCCAGGTCTTCCGCAAGACCAGCTTCGAGGAAGCGATCGCGGAGGCCAACGATACTCGCTACGGCCTGTCCGCCAGCCTCATCAGCCAGAATCCGCGCCTCTACGACCAGTTCTGGGCCAATATCCGCGCCGGCATCGTCAACTGGAACCGCCCCACCAACGGCGCCTCCTCCTCGGCCCCGTTCGGCGGCGTAGGCTGGTCGGGCAACCACCGCCCCAGCGCCTATTACGCCGCGGACTATTGCGCCTATCCGGTCGTTTCCTCCGAATCCGAACAAGCGCGCGCCTCGATCGGCCTAGGGCTGCGCGACGCCTGATCAATTCCTTCCCGGAACGGAAAGGGAGACCATGCGCAGCATGGTGGAGGGGCGCGCCACAGGCGATACCGCTGCGGCCCGCTCGGCCTCTTTTGATTTCACGCGAAGGCGCGAAGGCACGAAGAAGAGAGGGGTTCGCGCAGAGGCGCGGAGGCGCAGATGCGACACTCCCTGCGACGCGACCGGGAGACCCACAAGCATCGCGACGTGCGGAACACTCAAGATCGCCCCTGCCGCTGATGCGGCCTTCTCTATCTCTCTGCGCCTCTGCGCCTCTGCGCGAACCCCTGTCTTCTCCTGAACCTCTTCGCGCCTTCGCGCCTTCGCGTGAACCACACCTCCCTCTTGACCCCCGCCACCCCACCTCCCACATCCATTAAGCGGGACCGGGCCCCTCTGGCGGCGGCTTTCCAAACGAAAGCCCCGTGATGTCGGACCGCATCGAGCTAGCTCGGTGCAGGTTCGGTGGCATGTCCACCTCTCTCCACCGAAGCACCGCTCGATCGTTTTCGGGATCGATGGGCGCACGCGCGTCCGCAGGAGTTTTCACACGGTGGACAACCTCAACTATTTCAACCGCGCCGCCTCCGCCGGGCTGCAGGCTCGTTATGACGAGGGCCTGCGCCGGCACATGCTCGGCATCTACCGCAACATGGGGATCGGCCTGGCCATCACCGGCCTGGTCGCGCTGGCCGTCGCCAACACGCCCGCTTTGGTCGGCCTGATCTTCGGCACGCCGCTCAAGTGGGTGGCGATGCTAGCCCCGCTGGCGTTCGTGATGTTCTTCACCTTTCGCATCGAGCGGATGACCACCGCCACCGCGCGCACCACCTTCTTCGCGTTCGCCGCGGTGATGGGCGTGTCGATGGCCAGCATCTTCCTGGTCTTCACCGGCACCAGCATCGCAACCGCCTTCTTCACCGCTTCCGCGATGTTCGCGGGCCTCAGCCTCTGGGGCTACACCACCAAGCGTGACCTGACCGGCATGGGCAGCTTCCTGATGATCGGCCTGATCGCCGTCATCGTCGCCAGCCTGGTGAACCTGTTCCTCGGCTCCAGCCTGCTCCAGATGGGTCTGTCCGCCATCGGCGTCCTCGTCTTCGCCGGCCTCACCGCCTGGGACACGCAGCGCCTCAAGAGCGAATATCTGGTATATGCGAACAGCCAGGCCGCCGAAAAGCTGGCGATCATGGGCGCGCTGTCGCTGTACCTGAACCTCATCAACATGTTCCAGCTGCTGCTGAACCTCACCGGCGAGCGCGAATAATGGCCGGCGGCAGCTTCACCTGCCCCGTCGACGGCAGCCCGCTGTCGCCGATGGAGCGCCAGGGGATCGAGATCGACTTCTGCCCCACCTGCCGCGGCGTGTGGCTGGACCGGGGCGAACTCGACAAGATCATCGAGCGCAGCGCGGCCCAGGCCGCGCCCGCGCCGGCCCCGTCGCCCTGGCCCGAGCCCGGTTACCGCGACCCCCGCCACGCCGGCGACCGCCACCACCACCCCCACAAGAAGCGCAAATCCTTCTTCGAAGAACTCTTCGACTGATCAAATCCTCCCCGGAACG
>NZ_JAJNDV010000013.1 GCF_021043375.1 Sphingomonas sp. IC-56 | reverse complement strand
GCGCCCACGGTCCAGGCAAGAACCCAAACAAGCCGTCAAACTCCCCCCACGTCATCCCGGCCTTGAGCCGGGATCCCGCTTCTTCTTCTCGGTCACAAGGCAGCGGGACCCCGGCTCAAGGCCGGGGTGACGAAGAAGGAGTACCTGGTTCCCCGGCAAAGGCCGGGGCCCAGTCTCGACGCACTATGAGGCGACAGGCTGCCCGTCCGCAGATGGGGCCCGCCCCGTCCTCCGGCGAGGCCAAGTGCAGTCCCCCGCACCCTTGAGGCGACAGGGCACACCTCAAAGACCATAGCAGTTGGACCCCGCCCACCTGCAAACCGCAACACCACGGCCCGTAACGGGAAGGTCACCGCCCCAGACGCGCCCCTCCCACGCCCAAACAAAAAGACCCGGCGCAGAAAACTACGCCGGGCCCAAACCCACATCCAACACCACCCCTCGCCCAGGCGAGGAACGGCCGGCTCAAAATCAAAGGTCGTCGTCAGGCTCCGGACCGGTCATCAGCCCTTCGGCCACCTGCTCGGTACGCCCGCGGATCGCGGCTTCCAGGCGGCTGCACAGCTCAACATTGTCCCGCAGGAAGTTCTTGGCGTTCTCCCGGCCCTGGCCGATGCGGACGCTGTCATAGCTGAACCAGGCACCAGCCTTTTCCACCAGCCCGGCCTTGACGCCGATGTCCAAGATCTCGCCGATCTTGGAGATGCCTTCGCCATACATGATGTCGAACTCGACCTGCTTGAACGGCGGGGCGACCTTGTTCTTCACCACCTTCACACGCGTGGAGTTGCCGATGATGTCGTCGCGATCCTTGATCTGCCCGGTGCGGCGGATGTCGAGGCGGACCGAGGCGTAGAATTTCAGCGCGTTGCCGCCGGTCGTGGTTTCCGGATTGCCGTACATCACGCCGATCTTCATGCGCAGCTGGTTGATGAAGATCACCATGCAGCGCGAGCGGCTGATCGAGCCGGTCAGCTTGCGCAGCGACTGCGACATCAGGCGCGCCTGGAGGCCGACATGGCTGTCGCCCATTTCGCCTTCGATCTCGGCACGGGGCACCAGCGCGGCGACCGAGTCCACCACCAGCACGTCGATCGCGTTGGAGCGTACCAGCGTGTCGACGATCTCCAGCGCCTGCTCGCCGGTGTCCGGCTGCGACACGATCAGCTCGTCGATGTTGACGCCCAGCTTCTTGGCATAGACGGGATCAAGCGCGTGCTCGGCGTCGACGAACGCAGCGGTGCCGCCATTCTTCTGCGCCTCGGCAATGACATGGAGCGCGAGCGTGGTCTTGCCCGAGCTTTCCGGACCATAGACTTCGATCACGCGGCCGCGCGGCAGGCCGCCGACGCCGAGAGCAATGTCGAGCCCCAGCGACCCCGTCGAGATCGCCTCGACCTGCATCGCCTCCTTCGAGCCCAGCTTCATGGCCGAGCCCTTGCCGAACGCGCGGTCGATCTGCGCGAGGGCGGCGTCGAGCGCCTTTTGCTTGTCTGTGGATGCCGCCATGTTGCCGTCGATTACCTTGAGGGATGCTGCCATCGGATGTCCCCGTCGCTAGAGCGTTTGCGCAGTTCGTTCAATCTGTGATCGAGTGTGTACCGCATTTGTTCTTACAGAACAAGAGGGGAACTTACACTCGAATTCCGATAGTTAATCCCCAGCCAACCTGTTTTCCGCGTCTACCAGATGCTGGCCGCATTGCCTGGCCCGGCAGGCACGATAGCGCCCGGCAATGTCGCGCATCCTGGGCCATGTCGCCGAACTTCACCGCTACCCCGTCAAGTCCATGGGCGGCGAATCCCTGACATGTGCCGAACTCGACTGGCAGGGCATCGAGGGTGACCGGCAATATGCCTGGGTGCGCACCAACAATGCGTCCCGTTTTCCATGGCTCACCGCCCGCGAGGTCCCAGCGATGTTGCAGCACAAGGCCCGCTTCGCCGAACCGGAGTCCCCCAAACGCAGTCCGGTGCTGGTCGAGGCCCCCGACGGCACCGTGCAGTCCCTGCACGACCCGCTGCTACGCGCGCATCTCGAAACCGCGGCAGGCGAGCCGGCACACCTCATTCAGGTCGCGCGCGGCGTGTACGATTCCATGCCGGTCTCGATCCAGACCACCGCCGCCCACAAGCGTGTCGAGGCCGCGCATGGCAGCGCCATCGATCCGCGCCGGTTCCGCACCAACATCGTGATCGACAGCGCGCTGCAAGTGGACGACTGGCAAGGCTTGCGGCTGACGTTCGGGAGCGAGGAGGACGGTGCGGTGGTGCACTGCGCCGGTCCGATCCCGCGCTGCGTTCTGGTCACGATCGATCCCGCTACCGGCGCCAAGGAGCCCAAAATCCTGCGGACCGTCGCGCAGCATTTCGGCAACGCCTACGGCATCTATGCCGGTCCAGCGAGGCCGGGACTTATCCGGCTAGGCGACGCGGTCCGGATGGCGGACTGAGGCCAACCTACCTCGACGCGGCAGACGTCAGGCGAGCCCGTCCAGCGCCCTCTCGACACCATCCATGGTGAATGGCTTGGACAGGATCGGGCGGCTGCGGAACGGTTCGGCGATCATGTCGCCTGCCCCGCCGGTCGCCAGGATGAAGGGGATACCTTCCTTCGCCAGCCGCTCGGCCACCGGCCAGCTCTGTTCGCCGGCGCGCAGATTGACGTCGAGGATCGCCGCATCGATCCCGCCCTGTTCGATCAAGGCGATCGCGCCCGCGACGTTGTCGGCGGCGCCAGCGACTTCGCGGTCGAGCGCGTCAATAAAATCCTCGAGCATCATCGAGATCAACGGTTCATCTTCGACGATCAGGATGCGGCGCGTAGAGGACATAAAGGGCAGCCTTACAGAGATATGTGGGGTGGCCAAGCTTTATTTGCTGTTAAGAATGTCCCTGGCCGCCTCCGCAAGCTGCTGCACGGAAAAGGGCTTGGGCAGGAACGCCACATTGTCGAGATCGATCGACCGGCGTAGTTGCTCTTCGGCATAACCCGACATGAAAAGGATAGGCAGGTCCGGATGTTTACGCCGCACCTGCCGCGCCATGCTGGGCCCGTCCATCAGCGGCATGACGACATCGCTGATAAGCAGGTCGGGCCGGTCCATGCCTTCCAGCATCTCCAGCGCGACCTCGCCATTTTCCGCCGTCACGACCGTATAGCCCTGGCGGCTGAGCGCACGCTCGGCAATGGCGCGGACCATGTCCTCGTCCTCTACCACCAGCACGGTGCCGCTGCCCCAAAGGTCCGCGGGCTTTTCCTTCGACACCGGCGCCTTGGCAACCTGCGCCTCGGGCGCGGCGTGAACGGGTAGATAGACCGTGAACTCGGCGCCGCCACTCGGAAGATTGTCCGCGAAGATGAAGCCGCCGGACTGCTTGATGATGCCGTACACGGTGGACAGACCCAAACCGGTGCCCTTCCCCACTTCCTTGGTAGTGAAAAAGGGTTCAAAAATCTTGGGCAGGATCTCGGCCGGAATGCCAGTGCCCGTATCGGCGATGCGCAGCGCGGTATAGTCGCCCAGCGGCAGCACGTCGTCGTCCATTCGGCGGACTTCCGAGGCGGATACCGCCAGCGTCTCGATCGTCAGTGTCCCGCCGCCATTGGGATTGGCCGACAGCATGGCGTCGCGGGCATTGACGGCCAGATTGACGACCACCTGTTCGAGCTGGCCGGGATCGGCACGGACGGGCCCGAGATTGCGGCCATGCTTGACCTCCAGGCGCACGGTTTCACCCAGCAACCGCTTGAGGAGGTTGGACACTTCCGAGATCACGTCGGGGATCTGCAGGATTTGCGGCCGCAGCGTCTGCTGGCGCGAAAAGGCGAGCAGCTGGCGTGTCAGGCTGGCGGCGCGATTGGAATTAGCGCGGATCTGCTGGATGTCGTCATAATCGCTGTCGCCGGGCGAATGGCGCATCAGCATCAGGTCGCAATGCCCGATGATCGCAGTCAGGATGTTGTTGAAGTCATGGGCAACGCCGCCGGCGAGCTGGCCGACCGCCTGCATCTTGGTGGCTTGGGCCACCTGACGCTTGAGCTTGCCCTCCTCGCCCGAATCCTTGAGGCTGATGAGTACCGCAGCATCGCCGAGCCCGCGCGCGCCGGCGATGGTAAGCGCCACGGGTTCTTCGGGTGCATCGTTGAAGCGGACCGTCATCTCCGCCGATTGAGCCGCCCCCCCGGCGAAACGACGGACGGCGTCGGCAAGCGCGGCCTTGTCCTCGCGCACCACCAAGTCAATCGGGTAGAGTGGCGGGGCCGCGGCGTTAATCCGCGCGGCGCGCACGAACGGGTCGTTCATGTGCACGAAGCGCCCGTCGCGATCGATCAGGGCAATGCCCGATGGCAGCAGTGCGATCAGCGAACGCACATGCGCGGCGGCGCTGGGCCCGATGGCAGGCGTGGGAAGGTTGATGTCCTCCTCGTCGAGAAGCGCCACCAGCATGGGCGAATCCTCCCCCTCCAGGAATGGGATCTGGAGGACGCGCAACGGCGTGCCGGTCATCCCCTCGCGTTCGAACCGAACAAGCCCGACCGAGTCCGTAATGAGGAAGCGCGCGAAGTCGCGGCCCTCTATCGCAGCCTCTACCGCGCCCATGGCGCGTGCGCGGAATACCGGATTGGCAGCCCGGATCCGGCCATTAGGCGTAACCAGCACCGTCATGATGCCGGCAGCTCCCAGCCGGTCACCCGTCGCTCCGTCGATCAGATCCTGCAGCTGATTGGCGAGGTCAAGCGCCTGAATACCCACGAACCGCCACACCAGCGACTCATCGCCCGAACGGGCTACATGAGCAGCGATGGGCGCGCCGAAGACCTGGATGTTCTCCGCCCTTCCCTCGCCATCGCGCCACGCGGCGCGGGCGGCCTGGCCAAGCGCATCGGCGGCAGTGTCGCTGATCGGCAGGTTGGGCGGGGTCGGCCATCCCCCGAACAGCGCTTCGTAGCGATCATTGGCGCATACCAGCTTGCCCGAGCGGTCCGTCACTGCAAGCGCGTCCGAGCTGGCCGCGGCGAGTGCGTGCGCAACCGTCCAGTCGGCACGCGGCTCGGCCACCGCCTCGCTGCGGAACAGGTGACGGGCGGACAGGAGCAGCCCGACGAAGAGCAAGCCAGCCCCGGCGAAGCCGACCGCGATCGCCAGGTCATTCAGCGTGAACAGCACCAGCGCCGCCGCCGCAAAGCCCGCCACGAGCGCCGCGGCGAGCGGCAGCAGGAGCGTCCTTGTGCTGGAAGTCTGGGGCAGCGTAGCCATGGCCCTCAGCGTTGTTCGGTCAAGAAGCCGCGGTCAAGCCATTCCCCCTCCACGAGCGGAGGGGGAATGCGTGGAAGCGCTTACCAGATGCGGACGCGCTGTTCGGGGGTGAGGAACAGGCGCGCGGTCGGAGCCGGCGCAAAGGCCGCGTACCACGGGTCCAGGTTGCGCACGACCCATGCCCGCTGCTCGGAGGGCGAGTGCGGATCGGTCAGCAGCCGCTGGCGCAGGTTCGCCTCACGGTAATTGCGCCGCCACACCTGCGCCCAGCCCAGATAGAATCGCTGGTCGCCGGTGGTCCCCTCCAGCACCGGCGCGCCCTGGCCGTTGAGCGACGTCTTGTACGCGTCATAGGCAACGGTCAGCCCCGCCAGATCGGCTACGTTCTCGCCCAGCGTCAGCGCACCCTTCACGTTCAGACCCGGCAGCGGCTCATACTGATCATATTGCGCGATCAGTGCGTCGGTGCGCTTCTTGAACGCCGCAACGTCGCCCGGCGTCCACCAGTCGGTCAGGCGGCCCTCGGCATTGTACTTGGCGCCCTGGTCATCGAAATGGTGGCTGAGCTCATGCCCGATCACCGCGCCGATACCGCCATAGTTGACCGCGGGGTCGGCATTCGGATCAAAGAAGGGCGGCTGCAGGATGGCGGCGGGGAAGACGATCTCGACCATGCCGAAATTGGCATAGGCGTTCACTTCCATTGGGGTCATGCCCCATTCCCAGCGCTGGAGCGGCTTGCCGAGATGGCCGACATTCTCGTCATGCGACCAGTTGTTGGCGCGCACATTGTTGCCGAACGCATCGCCGGCGACGATCTGAAGGTTGGAATAGTCGCGCCAGCGGTCGGGATAACCGATCTTGGGCGTGAACGCCGCCAGCTTAGCATGCGCCTTCACCTTGGTCTCTGGCGCCATCCAGTCCAGCTGGTCGATGCGGCGGTCCATGGCGGCCAGAACGTTCTTCACCAGCGCGTCGGCCGCAGCCTTGGTCTCCGGCGGGAAGTATTTGGCGACATAGGCCTTGCTGACCTCGTCCGAGACCGCGCCGGTGGTGAAGTCCACCGCCCGCTTCCAGCGGGCTTCCTGCTCCGGCGTGCCCGACAGCACGGTGCCGTAGAAAGCGAACTGTTCCTTATCGAACGCGCTGGGCAGCACATCGGCGAAATTGTCGAGGCTGCGCACCAGCAGCTGGTCCTTCAGCACCGCGATCGGCGTGGTGCGGACCAGCCGGGCAATGCCGCTAACCGCCGTGGGTTGCGCGACGATCACGCTGTCCACCGGCGCGCCGATACCGTTGAAATAGCCGCGGAAGTCGAAGCCCGGCGCCGTCCGGGCAAGCTGCGCGACGGTCATCTTGTTGTAGGTCTTGTTCGCGTCGCGGCTGTCGATGCGGGTCCAGTGCGCCTGGGCGATCCGAGTCTCAAACGCCACGATCGCCTTGGCGCGCGCGGCGGCGTTGAGCTCACCAGCCAGCGTCAGTACGTTCGCCAGGTGCTTTTCATACGCCGCCTTGGTTTCGACCAGCTTGGCGTCCTTGGACAGGTAATAATCGCGGTCTGGCATGCCCAGGCCACCCTGGCTCACGCTCAGCGCGTAGACCTCGGGGTTCTTGTCGTCCTGTCCCACATAGGAACCGAACAGCCCGCGCACGCCGTTGCGATCGGCCTGTGCGTAGAGCGCCGTCAGCCCCTGCTTGGTATTCACGGCCTTGATCTGGTTCAGCCACGGCTGAATCGGCGTCAGCCCCTTCGCGTCGATCGCGGCGGTGTCTAGATAGGTTGCATAAGTGGTGCCGATCTGCGAGCTGGGATCCGCCTTGGCAGCTTCCAGGATCTCGCGGGTACGCGCCTGCGAGAGGTCGGCAAGCACGTTAAACGCGCCATAGTTCGACTTGTCCGCAGGGATCGTGGTCGAACGCGCCCAAGCGCCATTGGCATGCCCGTAGAAATCGTCACCCGGCGCGATGGAGCGGTCCATGCCCGCCGTATCGAAGCCATAGGTGCCCAGCTGCGGCCGCGGCGTATCTGCCGGCGCTACAGGGCCGACGGCAACCTGGGAAACCGTCGCAGTCTGTTCAGCGACCGAAGCCGGCGGCGGGGTGTCGCCCTGCGTACAGCCCGCGAGCAGCACCGGCGCGGCAAGGAAGGAAGTGGCGAGCAGCGAAATGCGCATTCAGACGGTCCCCAGAAGGTGGAGCCGCCGTCTTAACTACTTGCCATGGCGCGTCAATCGACGTGCTGACGGCTCGCTTCGTCGGATGCCGCGTGTGCCTCATGCGCACGCTCGCGCTTGTTCCACTTGTGCACGATCCACCACCGCCAGCCGAGCGCGCTGACCAGATAGCCCAGCACCGCCCCCAGCACCGCGCAGATAACCATACCCAGCGCAGTTGGCAGTCCGACGTCGGCGGCAAGCCAGTGCAGCCACCCTCCGTCCTGCGCCGCAGTCTGGGCGACGGCAGCGGTGGGACCGCCCAGCCCCAGGCTCCACGCCCCGACCTGGTAATAGAGCAGGAAGAGGAACGGTGTGGTGATCGGATTCGTGAAAAACGTGGTGAGCGCCGCCGCCGGCACATTTGCGCGCAGGGGAAGCGCCAGCACGGCCGAAGCCGGGATCTGCCCCATCGGGATCAGGATGCCGGTGAACATGCCCAGCGCCACGCCCCGAGGGATCGATCGGCGCGTCATCCGCCACAGCGCGGGATGCAAGATGCGATGGCCAAGCGGCTTCAGCCAGCGATTGGACTCAAAGCTTTCGCGCGTGGGCAGGTTGCGGTTCACCCAAGCCCGAAATCGCGTGATCAAGCCTCGCTCAGCCACGGTCGCGGAGCAACCGGCCCTGCTCCCGCTTCCAGTCGCGCTCCTTGATCGAGTCCCGCTTGTCATGCGTCTTCTTGCCCTTTGCGAGCGCGAGCTCGACCTTGGCGCGTCCCCTGCCGTTAAAATAAACGGACAAGGGCACCAGCGTCATGCCTTCGCGCGCCACCGCGCCATGAAGCTTGTTTATCTCGCGCTCATGAAGGAGCAATTTACGCGGCCGCTTGGGCTCGTGATTGAAGCGGTTGCCGTGGCTGAATTCGGGAATGTTGGCGTTGACCAGCCACACGCCGTCGTCCTTCACCTCGGCATAGGCCTCCGCGATCGAGCCTTCGCCAAAACGCAGCGACTTGACCTCGGTACCGGTGAGCGCAAGCCCCGCCTCGTACACGGTCTCGATGAAATACTCGAAACGCGCGCGCCGGTTCTCGGCGACGGTTTTCACTTTCTCGAAGGTAGCGGGACGCGGACGGGCCATAGGAGGGCGGGATGTAGGAGCGCGATGCGCTAAAAGCCAGCGATTGTCGGTCAGATCAGGCCGGCATGCACCATTGCCGCGTCGACTGCGCGCCGGCTCGCTTCCCCCGCCTCCGTCATCGGCAATCGCAGCTCGGTCGGGAAGCTCGGGCGAACCTTCCCCAGCGCGTACTTCACCGGCCCTGGCGAAGCGTCGGTGAACATCGCGATGTGCAGCGGATATAGCCGGTCGTGCAGTTCCAGGGCGCGCGCGGTATCGCCGGCACCCCAGGCAGCCTGGAAGTCCGCGCACAAGCGCGGCGCAACGTTGGCGGTGACCGAGATGCACCCAACCCCGCCCATCGCATTGAACGCCAGCGCCGTTTCGTCATTGCCGGACAACTGGATGAAAACGGCGCCGCACCCGGCCCGCTGCTCGGACACGCGGCCAAGCTGGCCAGTGGCATCCTTCACACCGAGATAGATGTCGGGAAACGCCTGGACGATCCGTGCCATGGTCGTCGGCTGGATGTCAGTCACGGTGCGGCCGGGCACATTATAGAGAACCACCGGCAGCGCTGCATCGCGGGCAATCGCCTCGAAGTGGCGGAAGATGCCTTCCTGGCTCGGCCGGTTGTAATAAGGCGGCACCATCAACACGGCGTCGGCACCGGCCTGCTTGGCCGCATGAACATTGGCGATCGCGACGCGAGTGTCGTTGGAGCCCGCGCCGGCAAGCACCGGCACCCTGCCCGCAGCCTGCTCGACACAGGCGCGAACGACGCGGAAATGCTCCTCAGTGGGCATGGTCGCGGCTTCACCGGTCGTGCCGCACGGAACCAGCCCCGTCGACCCTTCGGCAATCTGCCATTCAACAAAGGCGCGGTATTCGTCTTCAGCGAAGACGCCGTTGCGGAATGGCGTGACCAGCGCCGGGATGGAGCCTGCAAACATGGAAAATACTTCCTCAAACCCGCAATTCGGGTCTGGCAGATAGGCGGCGATCTCGTATCATGTCCAGTATGGTGGCGCGTGTGATCAAAAGCGTATTTCTGCTGGCCGGCGTATCCGGGCTGGCGGCAACTTCCGACCTTACCCAGGCGCATATCCAATGGGTGCGTCAGGCGATCAGTCCTGGCGCCGGCCAAACCGTGCAGCCAGTGCCCGGCGCGGGGTACAACGACCCGCTAAACCTCACGATCGATGCATGGAAACGGCTGCAACAGTCGGATAACTGGCCGTTTTCCGATTACGCGAACTTCCTGCTCGCGCATCCCGGCTGGCCCGGCGAGACCAGCCGCCAGACGGCGGCGGAGACGGTGCTGGATAATGGCGCCTCGATGCCCGGGCTGGTGGTGCGCTTCTTTGAACGCTTCGCCCCGCGCACTGCCGCGGGTCACCTGCGCTATGCCGAAGCCCTGGCCGTGTCGGGTCGCCGTGCCGAGGCGGACGACCACGCACGCAGGGCCTGGCGCATGGGCGTGTTGCGCCCCAATGATGAAGCCCGCCTGACCGGCTCTTTTCTCAACGCACTTACGCCTGCGGATCATGACACCCGCATGGACATGCTGTTGTGGCGCGGCGCCACCGACGCGGCACGGCGGCAGATCGCGTTTGTATCCCCCGGGCGGCGCGCCCTCTTCGACGCGAGGCTGGCTTATCGCACGCGCGCTCAGGACGCCGATGCGCGCGGCGCGGCGGCGATGGACGTCGCCCGCAACGATGCCGGCTTCCTGGCGGACCGCGCCACCTGGCTGCGCGACACGGGGCAGAGCCCGGCCTCACGGGAGTCGCTGGCGAACCGCCCGGCTCTTGCGGCGGCTCCCGGCGATCTTGAGGAATGGTATGAAGTTCTCCTGACCGCCGCGCGCGGCGCAGCCGCGGATGGGCAGTTCAGCCTCGCATATCGGATTGCCAGCCGCGTCGACGATGCCGTGCCGCCCGGCGCATTGGTCGCCGACATGCCGCTCGGCGAACGCGACGACTATACCAGCCTCACCTGGCTCGCCGGCACGGTGGCTTTGTACAACCTGCAACGTCCCGGCGACGCGGCCGGCATGTTCGAACGCTACTCGCGCGGGTCGAAGACGCCGCAGACGCAGTCGAAGGGTCTCTATTGGGCAGGCCGCGCGGCAGAGGCGGCGGGCGACACCGCGGCGGCGCAGGGTTTCTATGCCCGAGCCGGCGGCTTCCCCGACCTGTACTACGGGCAGCTTGCACTGGAACGGATGAGCCGCCCATTGCGCGCGCCCGCCAGCATCAGCAACCGTATCGTCGATGCGCCGACCCGCGACGCGTTTTTCCGACGCGAGACAGTGCGGGCCGCGCAGCTGCTTGGGCAGCTTGGCCGCCGCGAGGATCAGGGGCTGTTCATTCGACAGATCGCGCGCGATGCGACCACCGACACCGACCATGTTTTGGCCGCCGAACTATCGCGCACGATCGGCCGGCCCGATCTGGGCGTGATGGTCGGGCGCAGCGCACTGGAGAACGGCTTGTCCGATTACACCGTGGCTGGATACCCGTCCGTTCCGGTGCCGGAGAGCCAGAATGATTACTGGACGATCATCCACGCCATTGCGCGGCAGGAGAGCCAGTTCGACCGCAACGCCGTCAGCCATGCCGGCGCGCGGGGGTTGATGCAGCTGATGCCCGGCACGGCTGCCGAAGTCGCGAACCGTCTGGGTCTGGGCTATCGGCGCGACGCGCTGAACGCGGACACCAATTACAATATCCAGCTGGGATCAAGCTACTTCCAGCGCATGTTCGCACTCTATGGCAGCTATCCGCTTGCCGTCGCCGCCTACAATGCCGGTCCGGGCAATGTGAACAAGTGGATCCGGGCCAATGGCGATCCGCGCTCGCCGGGCGGCGACATGGTGCGGTGGGTGGAGAACATCCCTTATTTCGAAACCAAGAACTATGTGCAGCGGGTGCTGGAGAATGCCGTCGTGTACGACCTGTTGAACCCGCAGCGGGCACGCAGCCTGGGACCAGCGAACCTCAGCTGGTATCTTGGCAAGAACCGGCCGGGCTGATCCGGCGCAGGCACGATGGATCGACCCAATTACATCACGCCGGCCGGCTATGCCGCGCTGAAGGCCGAATATGACGCGCTGTTCGGGACCGAGAGGCCCAAGATCGTCGACGTCGTCTCCTGGGCTGCCGGCAATGGCGACCGCTCGGAAAATGGCGACTATCTGTACGGCCGAAAGCGGCTGCGCGAGATCGACCGCCGGCTGGGCTGGCTTTCCAAGCGGATGAAGGCGGCGAAAGTCGTTGATCCTACCCAGCAGGAGGATCGCGCACGCATCTTCTTCGGGGCAACGGTGCGGATCGCGGACGAGGACGACAATCACCGCACCGTAACGCTGGTCGGCGACGACGAGGCGGATGCCAGCCAGGGGCTGGTCGGCTGGAATGCGCCGATCGCGCGGGCGCTTCGCGGCGCTGCGGTCGGCGACCTGCGCCGGGTGATGCTGCCGGGCGGCGAGCGCGAATATGAAGTGATCGAGGTCTCCTACCCCTGATGCGTGCCGCAGATGCGGTAAACCGCGCCTCTGGATGCTGGCGTTTATTCGCCGGGTGCTAGAGATGGTCATGGGGCCGGGTGGGGCCTCGGGTTAAGCGTGGGGAATATGGCGACACAACGAATTTTCGTGTCGGGCCGCGTCCAGGGCGTCGGTTATCGCGACTGGGTAGTGCGCACGGCGCAGCGGAACGGCCTGACCGGCTATGTCCGCAACTTGAAAGACGGTCGCGTCGAAGTCGTCGCCTCCGGAGAGGAAGAACCACTCCAGACGCTGGTAGAGGCATGCCGCGGAGGACCGCCGATGGCGCGCGTGGAGCATGTTGAGAGCTTCCCGGCCGACGATGAGCGGGGGCACAAGGGGTTTACCAAACGCTTCACCGCTTGAGGCGGAACAGCCGCACTCCTCTAGCGATTGAACCGCTTGAAAGGAGACGGAAAGTGGAAAATCCCCGTACCGAAACCGCGCGTGACACCGACGACAGTGCGATGATCGAGAACCTCGAAACCGGCGTGAGCCAGGGCAGCACTTCAGGCGGAAACCTGGCACGCGACATCGCCACCGAAGATGAGTTGGCCGAAGTGACCGAGCCCGACGCAAGCACGCGAGTTCGCAAGGGCCACACCCTCGAACATGGAACTGAAGTCCGCCCCGATAGAGCACGGAACGCAGATAGCTGAGCCTCTAGCACACACTCTAGTGCTCGCCGGAGCCTCCGATGGCGCTGCAATCACCGCCCAGCGTCTGAGCGAACGGCCCGGCGACATTGCCGAGTTCGGCGTGGTCGGCTTTGCCGATCTGGTACCGCACCTTGCCACGCCGGCCGAGGTCCAACTCCACGACCCAGGCTTCCACCGGCCCTTCCGGCGTCTGCACGGTCTCATTGCCGACCACGTCGGCCACAAAGCGGCCGAGGCCCTTGTCGTACTGGTAAAAGGGCAACTCGTAATGACCGCCACCGGCAAGCGGCAGCGCCGCAAAGGTCAGGCCCCAGAGATTGCCGTCCCAGATCGGTCCGCTGACCGCCGTCTCAACGGGGGCTGCGCCTTTACGGATCGTCGTGATCTTGCCGGGAGCATAGCTGACGCGAACATGCTCTTCGCCGAATCGCTGATTTTCCATCGAAACGGGAGAAAGGTCGGCCCGACGCAGCACGAAATGATCGCGCATGTCGAACTTGCCGTCGTTCAGCCGCTGATGAATCACGATGTCCCAAACTGGCGTGCCATTCACCGTGGCAGCCGCGACAGTCTGTCGCACGGCACCAAGCACCTGCCCCTCACGCGACAGCGCGAAGCACCGCGTTCCGGCTCGCAGCCGGTTGCCATCGACGGCCGGAAGCGGAACAGCCTGAACGGCGGCGAGCAGAAGAAAGGTCAGCATGCACCGAAGCTAATCGGCACATGCTGACAAGGTCAAGGGTGTGTTAGCGCACCCGAACAGTCAAAGCTCACCGGGTCAGCTTCTTGTACGCCAGAGCCGTGGGACGATCAGCAGCGTCGCCCAGGCGGCGGCGCTTGTCCTCTTCATAGGCGTCGAAATTCCCCTCGAACCATTCGACATGGCTGTTGCCTTCGAACGCCAGGATGTGAGTCGCCAGACGGTCGAGGAAGAAGCGGTCGTGGCTGATGACCACGGCGCAGCCCGCAAAATTCTCGATCGCCTCCTCCAGCGCGCCTAGCGTTTCCACGTCGAGATCGTTGGTCGGCTCGTCGAGCAGCAGCACGTTGCCGCCGCGCTTCAGCATCTTGGCGATGTTGACGCGGTTGCGCTCACCACCCGACAGCTTGCCGACGTTCTTCTGCTGGTCCTGGCCCTTGAAATTGAACGCACCGACATAAGCACGGGTCGACTGGTCGTGCCCGTTGATCTTCATGTAGTCGAGCCCGTCGGAGATTTCCTCCCAGACGTTCTTCTTGTCGTCCAGATGATCGCGGCTCTGATCCACATAGCCCAGTCGCACCGTCGAACCCATTTCGATCGTGCCGGTGTCCGGAGTCTCCTGGCCGGTGATCAGCTTGAACAGCGTCGACTTGCCCGCGCCGTTCGGACCGATCACGCCGACGATGCCGCCGGCGGGCAGCGTGAAGGACAGGTTCTCGAACAACAGCTTGTCGCCATAGGCTTTGCTGACATTCTCGACTTCGATCACCTTGCCGCCCAGGCGCTCCGGCACCTGAATGACGATCTGGGCCTTGCCCGGCGTCCGGTTCTTCTGCGCCTCCACCAGTTGCTCGAACTTGGCGATACGCGCCTTGGACTTGGTCTGGCGCGCCTTGGCGCCCTGCCGGATCCATTCCAGCTCATTGCGGATCGCGGCTTTACGGCCGGATTCCTCGCGCTCCTCCTGTTCGAGACGCTTGGACTTCTTCTCGAGATAGGTCGAGTAATTGCCCTCGTACGGGAAGTACTTGCCGCGATCGATTTCCAGGATCCAGCCAACCACATTGTCGAGGAAGTAGCGGTCGTGGGTGATCATCAGCACCGCGCCGGCATATTCCTTCAGATGGTTTTCCAGCCACTTGACGCTCTCGGCGTCCAAGTGGTTGGTGGGCTCGTCGAGCAGCAGGATCGACGGCTTCTGGATCAGCAGCCGGGTCAGCGCCACGCGGCGCTTCTCACCACCGGACAAGTTCTCGACGGGCCAGTCGCTCGGCGGGCAGCGCAGTGCTTCCATCGCCACTTCCAGCTGATTGTCGAGCGTCCAGCCATCGACCGCGTCGATCTTGCCCTGAAGCTCGCCCATTTCCTCCATCAGCGCGTCGAAGTCGGTGTCCTCCTTGGGATCGCCCATTTCGGCCGAGATCGCATTGAAACGCTCCACCAGGTCGGCGGTCTCTCGAGCGCCGTCCTTCACGTTTTCCAGCACCGTCTTGCTCGGATCGAGCTGGGGCTCCTGCTCAAGATAGCCGACGGTGATGTTCTCGCCCGGCCATGCCTCACCGGTGAAATCGGTGTCGACGCCTGCCATGATCTTCATCAGCGTCGACTTGCCCGCGCCGTTCGGACCAACGATGCCGATCTTGGCGCCTTGATAGAATTGCAGGTTGATGTTGCTCAGCACCGGCTTGGGGGCGCCAGGGAAAGTCTTGGTCATGTCCTTCATGACGAAGGCGTATTGCGCGGCCACTCGACGGTCTCCGTTGCGATATTCTGGATGCGGGAAATTCGCACAGGCATGTAGCGATGCCGGCCGCTTTTGGCAACGCGAGGCGCCGGGGCGTCGCCGAGCATTGCAATTGTTTCGGAGCTGGTTAGCAATCCCGCCATGACCAAGCGCATCCTGCTTGCGGCCGCAGCCGCCCTCGCCCTTCCCCTCCCCGCGCTTGCGCAGACCGCGGAGCAGGTCGCCGCGTTGCGAGACGATGCACTAAAGAACGACACCCTTGCCTGGGACCTGACCGAAGGGCTGACGACCGAAGTGGGCCAGCGCCTCGCCGCCACCGAGGCAGAGGCGCGGGCGCGCGACTGGTCGGTCAAGCGGCTGACGGCGCTGGGCTTCAAGAATGTCCGCATCGAAACCTACCGCATGCCGGTATGGGTTCGCGGCGAAGAAACCGCCGACGTGATCGGCGCCTCCGCGCAGAAGCTGACGATTGCCGCGCTCGGCAATTCCGGCTCCACCGGTTCGCGCGGCGTGGAAGCCGAAATTGCCTATTTCCCGACCTTAGCCGATCTCCAGGCCGCCCCAGCGGGAAGCCTGAAGGGCAAGATCGCCTTTATCAGCCATTCCATGACCGCTACGCAGGACGGTTCGCAATATGGCTATTTCGGCGCGGTTCGGCGCCAAGGCCCAGCGCTTGCGGCTAGCAAGGGCGCAGTGGCAGTGTTGATCCGCTCGGTCGGGACCGACCATCACCGCAATCCGCATACCGGCGTGACCAGCTGGCCCACGGGCACCAAGCCGATCGCCGCTGCGGCGCTCTCGGTTCCCGATGCCGAGCAGCTCGAGCGGCTGCTGAAGCGCGGCCCGGTGAAGCTGCGCCTGCTGGTGACCCCGCAGTTCAAGGGTGAGGCAGAGTCCGGCAATGTGATCGCCGAAGTCCCCGGCAGCGAACCCTCAGCAGGCGTGGTTCTGATCGGCGGCCATCTCGACAGCTGGGACCTCGGCACCGGTGCCATTGACGACGCCTCGGGCCTTGGCATCACTACCGCCGCGGCGAAGCGTATCATGGATGCCGGCCAACCCCGGCGGACCATCCGCGTCGTCTGGTTCGGTGCGGAGGAAGTCGGCGGTTTTGGCGGCGAGGCATACGCCAAGGCGCACGGCCGCGAGCGCCACGTGCTGGCCACCGAATCCGACTTCGGCGCTGACCGGGTGTGGAAGTTCACCACCAACCTTCCTTCTGGAGCAGAGTCGATCGCCACCCGTCTCGCCACAGCCCTTGCGCCGCTGGGCATTTCCCGGAGCAGCGAAAAGGCACATGGCGGCACTGATGTAGGCCCTGTGCTGGCGCTCGGCGTGCCTGGAGTTGACCTGGAACAATCCGGCCTGCGCTATTTCGACTATCACCACACGCCCGACGATACGCTCGACAAGGTGGATGCGGGCGAATTGCGGCAAAACGTGGCGGCATGGACTGCCATGCTCGCGATCGTAGCCAACGCGCCCGAGGACATCGGACCTGTTGCCACCGATCATCGATAGCCTTGTTTTCGCCGCAATCACGGCGAAAATGCGGCGAGTTGAGGCTGAGTGTGTCTCCTTTGCGATTGACGGAGAGGAACCACACGCTATTTGACGTGCTTCGCAGCGGCGTTTGAGCCGGAGGCGAAACGTCTTAGCTGAAGGGACGCACCCTATGAAGAAGATCCTGATCGTCGCCGCCACCGCCGGCCTGATGTCGCTCGCTGCCTGCAACGGCGGCACCGAGAACACCGCGACCGAAGCGGCCATCGAAAACCACGAGGCGAACGCTGCGATCTACGAAGAGGCCGCCGACAACACCGCGAATGCGACTGTCGAGAACGTCCTCGAGAACGCTGCCGACGTCGAAGAGAACGCGGCTGACGCGCTCGAAGCCAACGCGCAGTAATCTCCTTCCGGTCTTCGGATCGGGATGATGATCGCGAAAGGGCGTCCCTCATGGGGCGCCCTTTTTCGTTGCGCCACACGCGAAGTGCTCGTGAGGGCCCACCGACGCTGGCGAGCAGCGTCCCGCCAGGGGACCAATCGGCGGTCTTGATAGATGCTTTTGAGGTGGTGGTCGGGGAGACAGGATTCGAACCTGCGACATCCTGCTCCCAAAGCAGGCGCGCTACCGGACTGCGCCACTCCCCGACGCCATGCGCGCTTAGGCGCTCCTGCGTCGGTGCACAAGTCACGAAACAGGCTGCTGGTGGGCCCGGCAGGACTCGAACCCGCAACCTAGCCGTTATGAGCGGCCAGCTCTAACCATTGAGCTACAGGCCCCCAGCGGCACCGGCGATAGCGGAGGTGCTGGGCGGATCGCAAGCCGTGTCGAGTGCATCAATGATTTCAGCGAGCGGCGCCGCGCTGAAGCCGAGCCGATCTAGTTCGCTCAACACTCCCTCCCACCACGCGTAAAACTTCGCCAGATCCGCTGCGGTTCGCACATAGGGCGTATGCCCGGGCTCCAGCGAAGGCGAGTGGAAGCTGAAGTTGAGCAAGCGCACCCCCTCCCCCGCCGCGAACCGGATCGCCTCCAGAACATCGACCAGCGGCATGTCTTCAGGCGTCAAAGCGACGCGCGAGAGCAGCCCCAGGCGCGAAGCGATGCCACGCCCCCGCGGCAGCTTGCCAAGCGCGGCGTGCAACCGCCCACCTGCCCGCCTGGCATGCCCGGTAAAGATCGTGGAGAGCGGCAGCTCGACGAGCCCATTAGCGAAACGAAAGGGTTGGTTGCCGATCCTACTAAAGTCAGGACCACCCTCCGCGCTGTAATCATAACCGGCGCGCATCGAGCTATCGATTCGATATCCGAGCCGGGACAACACCCCTGCGGTGTTCGGGCCGATGCCATAACGTCCCGCGCGGTAGATACGCGGCCGGACGCCCACCGCTGACGTGATGGCATGGGTAAGCGTCGTAAGCTTGGCCTCCTCCAGAGCCGGAGGAAGGTTGCCGGCGAAACTGTTCACGCTGCCGACCGGCTCATCAAAGGGCGGGTTCACCCATGGATGAAGCTGCGTACCCACCGCCGAACGGCCGTCCTCCAGAAGCCTTCGAAGGATTTCGGCTGCGTAAGGACAAGTGGCAATAGGGTGGTCGATCAGATAAGTCAGCGGCACGCCGCGTGCAGCAAACCAGGCGTGCGTACCGGGAACTGCTCGAACATGGCTGGTCCCCCGCGCATCGCGGCTGAGGGGTTTGCCCCAATCGAACTCTTCCTCCGTGTCGACAAACACCCCGAAGCGCTTGCCGAACGCCTCCGGCCATTGCAGCAACGCGTCTGCTGCCGGCGCCGGCACCCGGTAACAGGGGAGCCCCCGCCCCTTCACGCTCAGTTCAAATGCGCCTGGCCCACTTGGCTGGTTACGGAGGCCGGGAGCCGCAAAGTCAAGCGCTCGCTGCCGATCGCAAGCGATCCGCCAAGCTCGCGCGCAAGGTTGCGGGCGAGCCGCAGCGCAAAGCCGGTGCCGAGCAATGTGGCGTCGTCCTGCTCGTCGTCGATGCCGAGCACGGACTCCCCGGAGTAATCGGCAAGCGCGCGCGGACGATCCATGGCGATCGACACGGTGTCCTCCCGCTCACGCGCGACGTAAACGCCGATCCGCTCGCCCTTGGCGCTGGCAGACACCAGCGTCGCGAGCAGGCGCGACAACAGCCGCTCGACCGCGCGCCGGTCGCCCACCACCGATGCATCGTCAATCGGCAGGGCGATCATCGCCCCCCGCAGTTCAGCTAAAGGGCCAAGATCGTCCGCGATGGATTCCAGCAACGGCCGCAATCCGACGCGCCCCGGAACCAGCGCCAGCGCCGCGCTGTCGATTCGCGCAGCCAAATCGAGATCATCGATCGCCCCAAGCAACTCGCGCGCCTGGGCCCGGATGGTGTGCGCGCGCTCGCGATAGACCGCGGCGACCGGGCCCAGCATCTGCGACTCAATCATCTCGGCAAAGCCGGCGATGGCGTTGGTGGGTGTGCGCAGTTCATGGACGAGCTGACGCAGCGAATCCGCTGATGCGTTCGAAGATCCGGACGCGGGCAGTTCGGCGCGCTCATCTGCACGCGGGCGGCGGGCCGTGCCGCGATAGCCGGTAAAGCGCCCACTGACGGAATCGAACACCGGCACGCCCGAAATCAGCCAGTCGCCGGAAGCGTCAGACTCACCCTCCACCTTCAGCCGTGCATGGGAGAAAACCGTGCGATGGCGAAACGCGCCACTGGCGACACCATCCACGCGCAGGCCGGCGCTGCCCGCACCGGAATCAAGGCCAATGCCGATCACCGCGCCGCGGCTCACGCCATCCACCCAGCGGATGACGCCCTTCGCATCGGTTTCGAACCGGAACTCCTCGGCCACGTACAGCGGCATGGGGGCTGGCGGTTCCGCCTCCCGATTGCGCCAAAAGGCGTCGATACGCGCAACCACCTCCGCGATCTCGAACGTCCCGGCATCCGGATCAGAAGGCGCTTCTGCGACAGCGGGCTCGACCGAAGGCTCGGCCGATGGTTCAGCAGCCGTGGAAGCTTCCACCGGCAAGCTATTGTCCGGAAGGACGAAATCGATCGGTCCGAAACTTTCAAGTGCACGCTGCACCACCGGACTGAGATCGCGGCGGTTGCGCAGGATCGACCGGCCCGCGGGGGTCAGCTCGGGCAGAAGCTGGATCCACTCGGCTGCGGCGAGGCGCGCGGAACGCAGCGTCGGCGCCGCGACCTGCGCGTCATCCAAGGCAAAGAGACGGACCAGCGGTGCCGGCGGATTGGCGAATTCCAGTGCGCGGGCACTGGCGGCCCGAACACCCGACGGCACGCCCGCCTGAAGGCTGCGCAGCGCCGACATCACGCGCGTGTCCGGAGCGATCCGGCGGCGCCCCACCAGATCGACAAGTTGCCGCCATGCCGATTGCGCGCCAACGGGCGTCCGCAAATCGGAGGCGAGAACCGTTTCCAGAGTATCGTCGAAACGCACGCTTAGCTTGATCCTCGCTGACGTCGGAAACAATGTCCTAACGATTCCTTAACGCCCGCCGCTCCCGTCACAAACAGCCTAAAATGAGACGTAGCATTGTGGGACAATTGCGTTGATTTGTAATATTCGTATAGCTAAGGGGTGGCGAAAGCAAATATTTGATCCGGAGTTGCAGAATAATGCGGTTTGACGACATCGATGTGCGAATTCTGGCCCTTCTGCAAGAGAATGGTCGGATGACGAACGTCGAACTGGCCGAGCGGGTCGGCCTGACGGCTCCCCCCTGCCTGCGGCGCGTGCGCGCGCTGGAACAGCAGGGCGCGATCAGCGGATATCATGCCGCCTTAGACCCAGCGGCGCTGGGATACAACCTGACGGTTTTCGCGATGGTGAGCCTGAAGAGCCAGGCCGACGCCGATCTTCGCGCGTTCGAGCAGCGCGTGGGCGAGATCCCTGAAGTGCGTGAATGCCATATGCTTAATGGCGAGATCGACTTCATCCTGAAGATCGTTGCGCCCGACCTCCAGAGCTTTCAGCAGATCCTCACCACTCAGCTGACCACCGCACCCAACGTCGAGCACGTGAAGACGTCACTGACGATCCGCACCGCGAAATCGCTGCCCGGCGTCCCCGTCCCTGAGATGTAAGAAAAGGGGGCGGCGCCTTTCGACGCCGCCCCCTTTTCTGCATTCGACCTTCAGCCTCACGCGCCGAGCGGCGGGAAGTCGATCGAAGTAGCCCAGAGCAGCGCCAGGTTCCCGAAGGGCCCGGTTGCCGGGACCGCCTGGAAGGCAGTGCGCGCCTCGTCCTTGCGGCCCAGCCGCTGCAGCGCGATGCCGCGGTGCAGGTTCACCTCATCGGCCTTGGCGCCACCGCGCTGCAGCGCCTGGTCGTACAGTTCCAGCGCCTTGGCATTGTTGCCCGACGCCAGGAACGCGTCGGCCAGGTTGGCAGTCTGCGTACCGGTCTTGGCCGTCGCGATCTGACGGTCGAGCGAGCCCTCCGCCTTCGCGGCAGCCTGCGACGCGGTGTAGATCCGGCCAGTATCGGAGTCACCGGCCGGAATCTTGCCGTTCTTGCGCCCCTCTTCGATAGCCGCCACGGCTTCCCACGGCAGGCCGCTGGTCTGCGCCTGATAGGCGTAGTCGGCATAGTCGCCGCGGTCGGCCAGCGCATTGGTGGAGCGCATCAGACGATACAGGTCGAGCTTCTCGACCTTGTCGTTAGCGGTGGGCGCACCCTGGCGCGTCACCTGGATCACCCAGCGCCAGTTCTGCACGGTGGGATATTCCTGGATGTAGCGCGTCATCCACTGCGCGGTCGCGGTACGATCGCCAAGCGCGGCGACTTTGGGGATTGCAAAGCGGTACCATTCCACCGGCGGCTTGCGGCCGGCGGCCTTGCTCGCCGCCATTGCCTTCTCGACTTCCGCGACGGCTTCGGCATTCTTGCCGGTCGCGCCATAGGCATTGGCGAGCAGGATCGAGATATCGTCGGCGGTCGAACCTGCCTCGCGCGCCTTGGTCAGAAACTGGATCGCCTCGGCATTCTTCTTGCCGTTCGCCGCAGCGACACCCTGAAGATAATAGAAGCGCTGCTGATACACCTTGGCGTTCTGCGGCGGGGTGGTGGGATTGTTCGCCAGGATCTGGAGCGCCGTGGCCTGACCGTTGACGTTGTTGCGCGACGTCTCGAGCTGGAGGCGCAGCACCGCGGCGAAATACTTCTCGGTGTCGCTTTTGGCGACGGCTTCGGCGGCAACGATGTTCGGCTCGGCAGCGGCCCAGTTCTTGGCCTCCACTGCGGCCTGTGCGGCAGCGGCAGGCGTACGGAACTCGTCGCTCACCTTGACCTCGGGCGCCTTCTCGTTCTTCTTCTGCGCAAGGGCCGGCGACACGCCCAATGCGGAAGTGCCCAGCGTCAGCGCAGCGGCCATCGCGAGCTTCGAAACGAACGTCATGTACTACTCTCCTCGTGGGAACGCGGACGGGTTCGGACGATCCTCTAGTTAACCGTTCGAGCCCGTACAAGCGACGCGATTGCATCGCGCAATGCCAGTCGCAGCATGAACCGCTTTTGAACGCGTTGGTTCAATCCACCCGTGCAGCACTCTCTCGCGCGCACGCGCGGGCCGCGCAAAGTCGATCGGTGGTGAACGACAATGCCAATCGGGAAAAGGCGCCTCACCGCGGTCTACAAGGACCTACCGCGTACCTCGCACAACGGTTCGGCGTGGTGGAGCTACTAGATGAAAGCCTGATGCACCCGACGAGATCAGGCAGTGAGGCTGGTACAGCGGTTAGAAATACGTAAAGCTGCGGCCGGGCACCGACGCCGCGGCGATAAATGCGCACCTCGGGCCTTGGATGCTTGGCAACGTCCCCGCCATACGATCGGCGTGCGCATGGTCAGCCAAGCGGGAGGGGCAGCTCAGTGCGTGGAGCTATGCTACGTCTCGATCCCCGGTCTCAGATCTAGACAATGCTCCTATGTGAAGCATGTTCAACGCTTCGGAAGCATTCAGGGTTTGGCCAAACAGAAATCCCTGATCCTGATCACATCCCTGTGACTCCAGCAGCGCGCGCTGTCCGGAGGTTTCTCATCCGTTTCACCTCGGCTTGATCGCGAGCACGAGGGGTTGCGCCGCGATCGCATCGGCAATTGCCGCGTGGCCATCCCGCCGCGCGATGTCGGGTGCGGTTTCCTGCCAGTCGCTCCTGATCGTGGTCCGCGCGGCTCGGCGCAGGAGCAGCCGGACAACGTCCGCGTGCTTGTAGATGACGGCGTCCATCAGCGCTGTGTGGCCGGCGACCAGCGTTTGCTGGTCGGTGAAAGCGCCCTGATCAAGATGTGCTGGCACCGGGAAAGTCAGGCGGGGCCTGCCGTCAGCGGCCCTCCTCCCCCTCCAGCCGGACGAGCATCTTGCCGGTGTTGCCACCGGAGAAGAGATCGATGAACGCGCGCGGCGTATTCTCCAGCCCGTCGACGACGGTGTCTCGCCACGTCAGCCTGCCCTCAGAGATCCACTTTCCGCCATCGCGCTGGAACTCGGGCCACAGGTCCACATGATCGGTGACGATCAGGCCGCGGAGGGTGATGCGCTTCTCAACGGCCCGGTAGATGTTGCGCGGGCCTGTGGGCGCGTCATTATATTGCGCGATCATGCCGCACAGGGGGAAGCGCGCGAAATCGCTCGCTGCGTCCAGCGCGGCGGCGAGATCGGGCGTCTCGCGATAGTTGATGACTACATCGACTCCGAGATCTTCGAGGAGCCACCGGATCTTGTCCTTCGATCGAGCGCCAGTACGCGTCCGCCGATTTGTCGCAGGCGGGCGAGATAGGCGGCGGGCTCCAGCAGCTGATACGGGAAGTACAACCCCGCCGGCGGCGCATCTCCGCCGTCCAGACCGACCAGCCGCTCGAGCAGCATGGCGACGCCAAGGCCCGTGAGGGGGAATTGGCCTGCCGGATGGACGATCGCGTGTCGTGTGCGCAACGGCTGCCCCGCGTGGTCCGTCCCGCTCAGGTCGATGACGATCTCCGTCGACATCGGCTCGCCACGGCGGCGGCTGGAGCTGACGCCGGTTGCCAGATCGAAGGTGACATCGGGTGCACCGGTCGCGAGCGCGAGACCAAGAACATCGTTCGGCGACAGCGCGGTCGCCGCCATGTCTGTGCCGTCCACGGCGCGGAAGTTCGCTGTCGCATCCTCGCCCGTGCGCCAGACATAGGCGCCATCGCGCCGCGCAAGAGCGGCAGGCGTCGTCCGGGTGACATGTTCCAGGTCCGCCCTCTGAGCTGGCCCCCCGACATCCAGATCGTCGAGCAGGGCGCCGATCCGGATGGCGTCCACGCGCCGGAACTCACGCGCAAAATCGAGCGCGGGAACAGTCGTGGCGCCGACCAGCCATTCGGTGCCAAGTACGACCGGCGCGGCATTGGGGCGATGCATGTAGCTGCCGACTTCGGGGCCGATCTCGTGGAGCAGCGGCGAGATGCTGAGATGCGGAACTCCGCGCGCCTGGGCGAAGCGGAGCGTGGCGAGGCGCCGGTCGGTAAACAGAACGGCGACGGCGCCAACGCTGCGGCGGCCGATACCGAGATCGTCGCCCCTCAGGTCAAGCGCCACCGCCTCCGCCTGTCCAAGCGCGTCGGCGAACTCGCCCGCCTTGGCCAAATCGCGGCTGCCGAGCAAAAGCGGCAGGTCCGGATGCGCCGCCCGCAATTGCCGCGCCGCGTGACGTCCAACGGTGCCCGCGCCGCCGACGAGCAGAATGGGATCAGATGGCATTGCTATACCTCTTTTGCCATACTACCTACTTTCGGTAGCTAGTATGAGCTAAGCTACCAGTAGTAGCTTATCAAGAGGCGGGCTGACTTGACCGAAGAAAAAGAAGCGCGGGGGCGACGCCTGACAAAGGACGAGCGGCGTCGACAGCTGCTGGAAACCGCGCTGGCGATCGTGCGGGAAGAAGGCGCCGATCGCCTGACCCTTGGCCATCTCGCCACCCGCGCCGGCGTGTCGAAGCCGATTGCCTACGACCATTTCGAAACGCGGTCCGGCCTGCTGATCGAGCTCTATCGATGGATAGACACCGAACGCGTCGATGCCTTTCGCAAGTCGATGCAGGAGGGCGATCGCACCTTGGAAGAGACCGCGCAGGCACTGGCCGACGCCTATATCGATTGCGCGGCGGACACGACGGGCGAGTTCCAGGCGGTCGGTGCAGCGCTCGCCGGCAGCGAAGAGAAAGCAGCAGTCTTCCAGGAACTGCTGGACCATAGCGTCAGCATGTTTGTGGCGGTGCTGGCGCCGCACAGTAGTCTGACGACTAGGGAGCTCGAGCGCCGCTGCGTCGCGTTTGTCGGCGCGGGAGAGGCGCTGTCGGCGGCTCTGATCCGTGGCGTCTGTACGCAGCCCGAGGCGGTTAGCACCTTTGCGGCGCTGCTGGCGTGCGGTCTTCAGGCGCCCGAGGACTGAGGGAGCGGCGAAGACCCCCGTTCGGGAATGCAGGCCGCGAACCTACGGAACGGCGGCATGCCGGTTCCTCGCGCCTCGGCCGGGCGTGGAGGAGATCATGGTTCCGGATCAGGGGCACCTTGCGCATGTCTGGGCGTCCGAGCAACTGGCCGCGATCCTCAGCAGGCTCGTCACCGAAGCTGCGCTGCCGACCTGAGGCTTGCTCCTATCGCTGAAGGTGCAGTTTCATCAGTCGGTTAGAAAGGCCGCCAGTTCATCCGGCGTGCCCGTCGGAAAAGCTTCCTTGAGGAAATCCAAAAAAGCCGAAACTCGGGCGTTGAGCAGTCGCCGCGTTGGATAGAGCGCCCACAAGGTGATGTCCGGGCCCTCGATCTCGCCCAACGACCGCAAGCGGCCTGCCGCAAGATCGCGGCTGACAAGCGAAATCGGCAGACGGGCCACGCCTGCACCGGCAAGGGCTGCATCGCGCACCATGATCATCGAGGAAAGGTTCACGACCGGCTCGACCGGAATTTCGATCCTTCCCGCTGGAGTGATCCCGGTCCACGGTGAAGGTGGCTCCGCCGCGCCGCGCACGATAGCTGCAAGTGGCGCACCATCGCTTGGCATTTCCAGGGCTGCGGCGGCGACCATGACGAGGCGATCGCGCAGGAAAACGCGTCCCACCAGATTAGCGTCCGTGGGCGGATTAACGCGGATGACGAGGTCATAGCCTTCATCGACCATGTCCACCGATCGGTCCTCGGTGGTGACCTCCAGGCGAACGTCAGGATGGCGCAGCGAAAAGCGCGCGGCCAGCTTGCCCATCCCGATCTGAGAAAAGAGCAGTGGAGCGCTGATGCGCAAGCGCCCGCGCGGACGCTGGCTACCCGACGCAATCGCGGCCGCCGTTTCGTCCAACTCGCTCAGCAAGACGCGGGTTCGCTCGTGCAAAGCCCGACCTTCCTCCGTCAGCTTCAGCTTCCGCCCCCCGCGTTCGAACAATCGCAGGTCAAGATGGCTCTCCAGTTCGGCGACCCTACGCGACAGGGTTGCCTTGGGCCGTCCGGCTGCCCTCGACGCACGGCCGAAGCCGCCGTGGCGGGCAACCAAGTTGAAGTCGGCAAGCGCGAGCAGATCCATGTCGTTCCACCAATGAGACGGTGTGTCCCGATTGTCGATCTATCAGCATTACTGCGGGTCACTAAGTAGCGGGGTGTCGGACGGCTGTCCCAAACAAGGAGTTCCTCGATGACCATTCTCGTGACAGGCGCAACCGGCCGGATCGGTCGCCATCTCGTCGACCAACTCGTCACGCGCGGCGCGCAGGTGCGCGTGCTGACCCGTGATCCCGCCAAGACAGAGTTTCCGACGGGCGTGGAGGTGGCTCAGGGCGACCTGCTCGACATCGACGCTACGCGCAGCGCCTTCGCTGGCGTGCGCACGCTTTTCCTCCTCAATGCAGTTACCGGCGACGAATTCACCCAGGCGATCATCACCCTGAATCTCGCCCGAGAGGCCGGTGTCGACCGGATCGTCTACCTGTCCGTCTTCGATGCCGACCGGGCGGTCAACGTCCCGCATTTCGCGGTCAAATACGGTGCCGAGCGCATGCTGGAGCACATGGCTTTCGGAGCCACGATCCTGCGTCCGGCCTACTTTATCGACAATGACCTGATGATCAAGGACGTCATCCTCAGTCACGGCGTGTATCCGATGCCGATCGGCAGCAAAGGCCTTGCCATGGTTGACGCCCGCGACATCGCAGAGGTGGCCGCAATCGAGTTGATCCGTCGCGATCAGAGCCCCGAGAAGCTGCTCATCGAGACCATCAACCTTGTTGGTCCCGACACGCTCACCGGCGGCGGCGTCGCCGAGATCTGGAGCGGGCTGCTCGGTCGCCCGGTCGTCTACGGGGGAGACGATCCCAGCGGCTTCGAACAGAACGCAGCGAGCTTCATGCCCAAGTGGACCGCCTACGAGATGCGCCTGATGGCGCGACGGTGGGTAAGCGACGGCATGGTACCGCAAACCGGCGATGTTGCGCGGCTGACCGCCATCCTCGGCCGTCCGCTCCACAGCTATCGCGACTTTGCCGCGAGCCTCGCGCAGGCGGGATGACGCCCGCCTTTTCGAGAAACACGGAGATTCCGATGATCTATTCGACCGCCACCGTGCCGGTGAACCCTGCTGGCGACACGAGGTTGACCCGCGCCCAGCTATGGGCGGGCTTGATCCAGAAGGCACGCGACGCGCGGCTGTTCCTGCCGCCGGGCGTGTGCACCCGTTGCGAGATCTTGGAGGAGAGCAACACGCACTTCGTCCGCGAAGCGACCATCGCAGGCGACGACATCCGCGAGATCATCACGCTCGAGCCCGAGCGCAAGGTGACCTTCTTCCAAGCCACCGGCCCACGCGAGGGGGTGATCATCAACGAAGTGCTGGAGGATGCCGAGGGAGAGTTGCACCTGCGCTTCTACTGCTTTCTGGGTTTGCGGGACAAGGCGCCGGGCGGTCCGGAGGAACAGGCAGAGCAGGCGCAGTTCGACAGCGGCTACCACGCCGCGCTGCTCTCGACCCTCATGCGGACACGCGAACTGCTCGCCGACGGCAAGCTGTAACGCGATCACGCTCGTATTCCGCTATTCCTGTCCGCAGGCGGTGGAACTCTTCTCAACGGCGGCAAATCATAGCACTCGATGGCAACGCCGGCATGATCAGCCAACTGGTGCCGTTGCGCTCTGGTCGAAATCAAATCCCGGCTCCGGCCGTTTGCGCGCGGTCTGGGCACCTAGGTTCCACGTCAGCCCGAACAGCAGGATCGGACCGGGCCCCTTCTGGCGAATGCGGTCGCGCAGTTGCGGGGTGTCGATCACCGTTTCCTGCTGCGCGGTATCCAGGATATTCTGCCCGGTGAAGGTCAGGCTGAAGCGGTCGTCGATCTTGCGGCGGTAGCCGACATTCACGATCCCGCCCGGCTTGCGGTAGCCCTGCGCGATCAGCTGCGGGCCGGAATAGTTGCCGCTCAGCTGGACGAAGTCCCGCGCCGATGGTTGCCAGGTCAGGCTGGCGCGGGCGGTGCCGGTCGTCCCCGATCGCCGGCGCGACACACCAGCTTGCCGCGGGTCGATCTCGTTCCACAAGAAACCGCCTGAGGCATTGTAGGTCAGCTTCTTCGACAAACGCCCGCTCAGCACCGCCTCCATCCCGATACGCTCGCCGGTCGCAAGGTTCGCGCGAGTGTTCAGGAACACGTTGTTGCCGATGTCCTCCACCACGTCCGTCACTCCGTCACGCGACGTGCGGAAGAAGGCGGTGAGCGAGTAGAAGGTGCCGCCCTTGCGGCGCTGCCACGACGCCTCAAAAGAATCGGTGAGTTCCGGCCGCAGAAATGGATTGCCGCGCCGCAGGTTCAGGGGGTCCAGGTAGATGGTGTAGGGGCTCAAGTCCTGCCCGCTCGGGCGTTGGATCCGCCGGCTATAGCTCGCACGAAGCTGCTCGGTGGCGCTCAGTTCATAGCCAACGTGCGCGGTCGGATAGAGGCGGAAGTAATCGCGCTGGATCCGCACTGCATCCGTGCGCTGGTCGATGTCGAGCACCGCCTGCTCGCCACGCAGCCCCAGCTGCATCTCCCACTTTCCCAGGTCTATTTGATAGGTGCCATAGAAGGCGTGCACCGCCTGGTCGAAGTCGAAGCGATTGGTGAGCGACGGGACCGGCGCGAGTGCGTCGAGGCTCCCTCCCCGAACGCCTCGAAAGTCGAAGGCCGCCATGTTGTAGTCGCCCTCATAGCCAAGGTTCAGCGAGCCGGTGCCGATCGGCCGTTTGTAATCGATGCGGCTATCGATGTCGGTGCGGTCGATGTCAGTCGCGATCTGCTCGAAGCTCCATGGAGCGGAGGCGAAGTCGGTCGCACCGTCGATGCGACGGCGCTGTTGTAGCTGCTCGACTTCCAAATCCACTACCAGTTCGTGCCCGCGCCCAGGCAGCGTTCGCCGCCAGGAGGTGCGCGCGCCCAGGCTGCGCAAGCGCATGTCCATGTCCGCCGTGCGATCGAAGGTCGCAGCCGGCAGGTCGCTCACCGATCGGTCGATGCGGCTGATATC
Source organism: Sphingomonas sp. IC-56 (assembly GCF_021043375.1). GTDB lineage: Bacteria > Pseudomonadota > Alphaproteobacteria > Sphingomonadales > Sphingomonadaceae > Sphingomonas. The sequence continues at coordinate 52,310 of NZ_JAJNDV010000013.1, read as the reverse complement.
CTGTGTGCCGGCGCGGTAGCTGAGATCGCCGGTGAGCTTGCTATTGGCGCTCATGTTGTACTCCGCACCAACCCGCGCGCTGTGCATTGCCATGACCGGCTCAACCTCTGACACCTGGCGCGTACGCACGGTGATGCCGGTCGCAGGATCGGTGCGCTCGCGGTCCAGGGTAGCTTCGGTCTCGCTGCGGAACCGCCGATAAGCGACGTCCCCGGTGAGCGTCAGCTTCTTGCCCGAAAGTGCGCCGTTCGCACTGACATTGCCGCGACCGAGCGGCCCGGCGGCTGCGCGAATGGTCGCGTAGCGTGCGCCCTTGCGGACCTGCTTGGTGACAAGGTTGATGACGCCCCCTGCCCCTTCGGGACTCATCGCGGCGGAAGGATTGGTGATGATTTCCACGCGCTCGATCTGTCCGGCCGGCATCGACTGAAGCGCGTCGCCACGGCTTTCGCCGCGAAGCAGCGCGGAAGGGCGGCCATCGATCATGATCGTCACGCCCGGATCACCACGCAAGCTGACCCGCCCGTCCAGGTCGACATCGACGCCCGGCACTGCGCGCAGGGCGTCGGCGAGCGTGCCGTTCTGCACGTTCAAATCGTTCGCGACGTTAAAGCTCAGCCGATCGGTCGAGCCGACCACGTCCGATCGTGCGCCGGTTACGACCACGTCGTCGCGCGGTGGTGCGGCGGGCGGTGCCGCCGGCTGCTGCTGAGTCGTCGTGGGTGCTGCCTGAGCAGCAAGCGCCAGCACCGAAGCGGCGGCGAGCAATGATGTGGCAGCCATGTCTTATCCCCTTGCAACTCGTCGCTTTCAGACGGCGCGCGGACGGGGTGATCGGCATGACCACTTGGATGAGCGAACGCTCGAGGCGTCGCTCAGGGTATGGCTGCTATTCCGTCGCACACCCCTGAAGTGTGTACTGCGTGTAGTAGTACACCAATACTCGTGTTGGTCAAGCGGGTGATTGGCGCTCGATCAAGCAGAACGCGAGAAAGGCCGGCAAACTAAGGACTAGCGCCGCGATCGCCCACGCGCCGCTCAGCACGCCGCCCAGTCGCCGCCGCCGCGCAAGCAGCACAGTCGCGGCGGCACTCAGCACGGCCAGCACCCCGGCCACCAGCCAAATTCGTTGCGGCAGCACGATAGCCGCCCGCAGCTGCGTTGGGGCTTGAGCGCCACCGATCTCCTCGACTGCATTGGCAAGTCCGAGCATGGCGGGTGATAGCCAGCTATTCCGAAAGCGGATCAGATCGCTCAGTTCCGGCGCGAACTGGCGCTCTGCGATCGTCCGCACCGCTCCGTCGGGCGTTACCGATACGATGCGCTGCCACGCGCGTGACGGTCCCTCGATACTGTTTTGGCCAAGAAAGAAGGAAACGATCGTCTGGTCGGGGAGCTGCGCCACATCCAGGCGGCGAAGGTCACCGATCAGTCCAGGCAGCGGCACCGACAGCGGCGGTGTCACGGCAGTGCCGTCGAACACGCGACGGTCGAACAGATGGAGCGCGCGGGTCCCGAGCACTGCGACCTGTCGCCCGAGCGGAGTTGGAGACGCAGCAATCACCTCACCGGGTGCCAGCTGCACCACTCTGGCCAGCGTGCCCCGCGCCGGGTCAAGCCGGAACATCGCGCCGCCGGATGCGACCCTGCCGCCACCCACCCCGACCGGTGGCACAGCGAAGCCTGCGGCCGGCCGCATCCAGCCGACCGGATACTGGTCGCGCATACGCACGCCGCGGTAGGCGCCCGCATCCTGGCTATAGGTCCAGACGGTTCCGCGCCTTGGGTCGACCAGATCGGACCTCTCGCTGGTGGTAAGCATGGGGCCTGCTGGCACCCATTCGAGCGCGATCGGTAGCCGCGTGACCGGCACCCCGCGAAGTTGCGTGCGTACCGCTTCCGCCCCTGCTCCACCCGCTTCGGCCAGTGTCGTCCCAAGCAGCTCGTCCCCCGTCATTCGAGACGACTGGATGAGCCCGCGGGGCACCGACGCTTTCGGATTTATCAGCGGATTGCGGCCGAGTGCGGCAAGCATCATGTGCGACGTGAACCCGACCCCTAGCATCACGGCGAAGTAGAGCGCGAAAGATGCGACACCGGCGGTCAGCGCTCGCAGCGCGGGGGTGGTGGGCGCCAACGTCCGGTTGTGGTGAAAGGCGCCAAGCGTCAGCAGTGCGAGCACCGCAACCAAGAGGCACGGCAGCAGCAACGCCGCTGGCCCACCCACCAGATTGCCGACCAGCAGGATTCCGGCGGTAACCAATCCGATCCAGCCATAGCGACGCGGGGCGAGCGCGAGAAAGCTGCCCGCGAAGAAGCCGATCAGCGCGAACAACGCACCCCCGATCGCCAGCAGCCAGTGCCGCGTTTCTACCAGCCGGTCGACGCTGATCGAATGGACCGCAAACATGGCGAGGAGCGGCAGCAGCACTACGCCCAGAGTCACGGTGGCACCCGCTCCGCTGACAGCCGCCATGATCCGCGCCGGCGCAAGCGGGCGGTGGAGCAGCGCGACCCAGTGATTGGCGCGCGCATAGGTCGCCGCCTGGTAGACGCCAAAGATCAGGCCGCCGATCAGGTAGACCGCGCCCGCCAGGAAGCAGAGCTCCTCATCGGCGACATCGGGGAAGAAATCATCGAGCATCAGCAGCCCGAGTATGTGAAGCAGCGCGGCACCCGCCGCCCAGCGGCCGAAGCGCCCGACTTCCGCTTTGTAGAGTTCGTTCATGTCGCCGCTTTCAGTGCGCCGGACCGGCGTGGTTGCGGGTGAGAAAAGCATCGACCGCGCGATCAAGCGGCACGGGCATCGCTTCCACGCTGCGCGCGCCTAGGCTCCGCAGATAGCCCCCGAACGCCTCGCCCTGGTCGATCACGGTGAAGTGGTGAACGTCGTCAATGCGCCGGTGCTGGAGTAGGCCAGGCACCGCGTCCGCGGGCGGCGCCTGAAACGGCACGTCGGCGATCCATTGGGTAATCCGGTCGCAGAACGCTTCGGGACTAGAAAAGCTCGCCAGCCGCCCGCGTTCAAGCACCAGCAGCGTGTCCGCCAGCCGCTCCACCTCGTCCATCTGATGCGAGCAGTAGATCACGGTGCGCCGCTCGTCGCCGGCAGTCGAAACCAGCGCGTCGAGCAGGCGCCGCCGCGCGACTACGTCCAGGCCGAGGGTCGGCTCATCGAGGATCAGCAGCTCGGGCGACTGGCCGAGCGCGAGCGCGAGGTTGAGCCCGGCGCGCTCCCCGCGGGAAAGCTGGCCGACCTTCTGGCGCGGCAGCAGATCGAAGCTGGCGAGCACATTGTTGAACGCGTCATCGTCCCAGCGGTCCGCATAGTGAGCACGCTGCACCGCTAACACCGTCTCCACGCGCGCCCAGGGCGGCAATGTATGCTCTTCGTTGACGAAGCCGATCCGGCCGCGCGTCGCGGGCGATAGCGCCCCGCTCCGCTCCCCCAGCACCCAGCAATCGCCCGCGTCCGGTTCCTGAAAACCGAGCAGCAGGCGGAACAGCGTCGACTTGCCCGCGCCGTTCGCGCCGACGATCGCGTGGACCGCGCCACACGGCAGCGCCATGTTGAGTTTGTCGAGCGCGCGCTTACGCCCGTGAACGCGGGTCAGGCCGCGCGTCTCGACCGCGAGGCTGCTGGTCACGCCGACTGCCGGAGCCCGAGTTCGCCCAGCGCCTCGCCGACGCGCTCCACCGCCTCATCCGGATTGGCGCGGATCGCAACCACCTCGTTGACGAAGCGATCGACCGCTGCGTCGAGCCGGCGGTTACGCTCGCCGTCGCTCAGCGGATCGCGCTGCGCAGCGACGTACAGCCCCATGCCGGCGCGCGACACCAGCCAGCTGCCGGAGACGAGCTCGGCATAGGCCTTGGAGACCGTGTTGGGGTTAACCGCAAGCTGCTGCGCAAGCCCCCGGACGCTGGGCAACTGATCGCCAACCGCCAGCTCGGTCGCGGAAATCTTGCGGCGGATCGCGTCAACGATCTGCCCGGCTATGGAGCGGCGATCACCGGGAACGATGACGATCGCTAGGAGCGCAGTACGAGGCATAAGGCATCCCTACTGTTATAGTGCGAATAGAACAGTGGGGATGCCCGCTGTCAAGCGCGGCGCTCCGCGTCTGTTGGACTCCTAGCTTTAATACATGGCGGCCAGCGCGCCGGCCGTCAGCCTGATGCTGCTCGCCTCTTGCGTGGATCTTCGCGAGGCGTCTGACGCGGCGTTTCGTGCATTCGCTGGAGCGCTGGACGAGGATAGCGCGGCCCCGCTTCCCCTCAAGGGGACTGCGCGAACTGCGTGAAGCGGCTGCGGCGATCGCCGCTCTGCGCGATCGGCTCGCGATCGAGGCGGCCGAACGCGCGCGGATGCTGACCGCGATCGCTCACGACCTGCGTACGCCGCTGACCGGCCTTCGCTACAGATCGAGGCCGCACCCGAGCCGCAGCGCGCCCGCATGATCGCCGACGTCGAGCGCATGCAGGCAATGATCGATGAGGTCCTGGGATTTGCCAGGGACGCCGCGGCGCCGATCCGCGTGCTGAACGTCAGGCCGCTGCTCACCGCCATCGTCGAGGAGCCAACCATCATCCGCCTACCGGAACGTCAGAGCGGTTTCACCATCCGCATCGCGGGTGTCGCCGGTTTCGCCAACGCAGCTGCTCCCCCAAACTCCTCATGCGGAACCGGTCTCCCGCTCCAGCCGCGTTGCCGCGGCGCGGAGGTCGTCCGGCGTGTTGATGTTCAGCGCCGTATAATCCGTATCCACGGCAAGCGCGCCGATATGCGCGCCAAAGCCCCGCACCGATCGGCGATCATCCGTCGTGATGAACTCCCGCAGCGCAGAAGCCGCGCTCGCCGGCCACAGGCCGATCACCGGCTGCCCCTTCAGGTAGCTTGGCGCGTGCTTCAGGATCTCCGCCGGCAGATCCGGACAATCGACGCTGCACGTCAGCACGCGGTCGAACCCCTGCGCAGCGGCATAGTCCAGCGCGCCACAAAGGCCGCCCAGCGGGCCCAGTCCCGCTGTGGGCTGGTCCGGAATGCTGATCACGCCATCCAGCGTCCGCCCCGCAACCGCCACCTCGTCTGTATGACGGCGCAGATTGTCCAGCGCATGGTCCATCAGCCGCCGTCCGCCGAGCATCGCCAGCGCCTTGTCCGACCCGAAGCGCGACGACTTGCCCCCGGCAAGCACCACGCCGAGGGTCCTCATGCCACCGCCTGATGCGGGTCGTTCATCACCAGCATCGAATCGCGCCGCGCCAGCGCCACCAGCGTAAGCCCCGCCGCCTTCGCGCGCTCCACCGCCAGGCTGGTAGGCGCCGAGATCGTAACCAGCAGTGGGCAGCCGACCTGAACCGTCTTCTCGACCAGTTCGTAGCTGCACCGCGAGGTCAACAGGAAGAACCCCTTGGCAATCTCTCGGCCACTCCGCGCAACGGCCCCGATCAGCTTGTCCAGCGCGGTATGCCGGCCGACATCCTCGCGAACCTCGCATATCGTCCCGTCGGGCAGGCAGAAGGCCGCAGCGTGCACGGCACCCGTCGCGGCGCTGAGCGGCTGGTGATCGGAAAGCGCCGCAAGCGAGCGGTGGATTGCCGCCCGCGACGTCGCGATTCGCGCGACGACACTGGGCAGCGGTCGCAGCACCTGGGCGATATTGTCCATCCCGCACAACCCACAGGAGCTTTCGGACACCCGCAGCCGTGCGCGTCCCAGCACCGGTTCCAGCCGCGACTGCGCCAGCGTCACCCGCACCACCACCCCGCCGCCGGCGGCATGCACGTCGATGTCGAGCACTTCGTCGGGCGTGGCCAACCCCTCGGTCAGCGTGAACCCCAGCGCAAAGTCCTCCAGATCCGCCGGGGTGGCCATCATCACCCCATAACCGATCCCGTTATATTCGATGGCGACCGGCGTCTCGAGCGGGACCGTGCGCATACCCGCCTCGGCAGTGCCCATGTTGGTCTGAAACTCGGCGACCAGCGGAAATGGTGCCGCCGGATCGCCGCCCATGCTGTTCGCCATGTTCAGCGTGCGTCCGCCTTGATCCGCACCGGCACTGACTTGGCGGCCGGAGTTTTCGACAGGCGGTCGTGATGCGACAGCGGCATCAGCGGGTTCATTTCCGGATAATAAGCAGCGACGCAGCCGTTCGGCAGCGAGAAGGGCGTCACCACCAGCCCGCCCACTTCGCGGTGCACACCATCCTCGGCATCGCTGACCAGCGCGACCACCTGGCCCTCGGCCACCCCGGCTTTCGCCATCTCCTCGCGGTTCATCAGCAGCACGTCGCGCGTGCCCTCAATCCCGCGCAGCCGGTCGGAATAGCCATAGATCGTGGTGTTGAACTGATCGTTCGATCGCAGCGTGATCAGCCGATAGCGGCCCGGCGCATCATCGAACCCGGAGGCGTTCAGCGTCTCGGGCAGGGTAAATTCCGCCTTGCCACTCTCGGTCTTCCACACCCGCTCTCGCGCCGCATTGCCGCGGTAGAAGCCGCCGGGCGTGAACACCCGCGCATTGAAGTCGGCGAATTCATCCGGATAGGTCGCTTCGATCAGGTCGCGGACCTTGGCATAATCGCCGACCCACTCGTCCCATTGCACCTTGGGATTAGCAGGAAGCGTCTGCTTCGCGATCCCCGCCACGATCTCCAGTTCGGAAAGCAGATGCTCGCTCGCGGGCGTCCGCCGGCTGATCGAGCCGTGGATACACGACATGGTGTCCTCCATGGTCACGATCTGCGCGCCGCTCGCCTGCATGTCCTCCTCGGACCTGCCAAGGCATGGCAGCAGATAGGCGACCTGCCCGTTGATCAGGTGACTGCGGTTCAGCTTGGTCGCGATCTGCACGGTCAGGCGCATGTCGGTCCAGGCCGCCTCCATCTTCTCGCGCTCGGGAATTGCCCGAACGAAGTTGCCACCCAGGCCGAGGAACGCCTTCACCCTGCCCGCCAATATGCCTTCGCACGCCTCGACCGTGTTCATGCCCTTTTCGGTGGGCGGGTCGAAGCCATACAGCTTCTTGAGCGCGTCCAGCGGCACGAGTTCGGGCTTCTCGGAAATGCCGACCGTGCGCTGGCCCTGCACGTTGGAATGGCCGCGCACCGGCGAAATCCCGGCCCCCTCGCGGCCTATGTTACCGCGCAGCAGCAGCAGATTGATCAGGGTCCCGATCGTCTGCGAACCATGAACATGCTGCGTGACGCCCATGCCATAGATGCCGATGACGTTCTTCGCCTCGCAATAGATGTCAGCCGCCGCTTCCAGGTCGGCCCGCGCGAGGCCGGACTCGCGCTCGATCTCCTCCCATGGCGTGGCCTTCACCATCGCGGCGAACGCGTCGAAGTCGTGAGTGTGCTGCGCGATGAAATCGACGTCGATCAGATGGTGCTGCCGCTCGGCCCACTGCCGTTCCTCGCGCGCAAGCACATGCTTGCACATGCCCAGGATCGCCGCGATGTCGCCGCTCGGCCGCACCTGGAAATACAGGTCGGAGATCTCCGTCTCCTTGCCCGTCACCATCTCCACCGGGCTTTGCGGGTTGGTGAAGGCGATCAGCCCGCGCTCCTGCACCGGATTGAACGTCACGATCCGGCAGCCGCGGCGCTTCGCTTCCTGCAACGGGTGAAGGAAGCGCGGGCTGTTCGAACCGGTGTTCTGGCCAAAGAAGAAGATCGCGTCGCATTTCTCGAAATCGTCGAGCACACAGGTGCCGACCGGCGATCCGATCACCTTCTTCAGGCCCACCGACGTGGTTTCGTGGCACATGTTCGAACTGTCGGGCAGGTTGTTGTGCCCATACAAGCGAGCGAACAATGCCCATAGATAGGACGTCTCAAGGCTCGCCCGCCCGGACGTGTAGAACACCGTCGACTTTGGCTCGAGCGCGCGAAGCTCGTCGCCGATCGCGCGGAACGCCTCTTCCCAGCTTACCGGCACATATTTATCGCTGGCATGGTCATAGCGCATCGGGTGCGTCAGGCGCCCTTGCTGCTCCAGATCATAGTCGCGCCAGGTCTTGAGCTCGGCCACGTTGTGTTCGGCGAAGAACTCAGGCGTGCAGCGGCGGCTGGTAAGCTCCCAGAGCGTTGCCTTGGCGCCGTTCTCGCAAAACTCGAAAGGATGCGGGCTGGCGGGCTTTGCCCAGGCGCAGGACACGCACATGAAGCCGCCGGGCTTGTTCTGTCGGCGCAGCGTGTCGAGCGCGCCAGGAGATACCTTCTCCTTGCCTGCGATCAGCGAGATGCCACGAACCGAGCCCCACCCACCTGACGGCTTGTCATAATGCACCGTCTCGTCTGCGTCGTCCCGCATCACCCATACTCCAGCCTGCGTTCGTCAGGAACCGGTCATGCCTGCCGTGTCGAGCAGAAGCTTGACGTTCAAGCCTATGATCAGCGCCGTCACCAGCCACGCAATCAACTTCAACCAATACGGGCTCGTCAGGTTGCCCATCTTCGTGCGGTCGGACGTGAATTGAACCAGCGGAACGACCGCAAAGGGCAATTGCAACGACAGGATCACCTGGCTTAGCACCAGCAGCTTGGCGGTGCCGGACTCGCCATAGAGCGCCGCGACAATGCCTGCCGGGATGATCGCCAGCCCGCGGGTGATCAGCCGGCGGAACCAGGGCGCCAGGCGCAGGCGAAGAAACCCCTCCATGACCACCTGGCCCGCCAGCGTAGCGGTAACCGTGGAGTTCTGCCCCGAGGCGAGCAGCGCCACCGCGAACAGGGTGCTGGCCATTGCCGCGCCCAGCGTGGGGGTGAGCAGGTTATAGGCGTCCTGTATCTCGGCGACCTCGGTGTTCCCGGCGGTGTGGAACGCGGCGGCTGCCAGGATCAGGATCGCGGCGTTGACGAACAAGGCCAGCATCAGCGCGACGACGGTGTCGATCGTCGCCCATTTGGCCGCATCGCGCTTGCCTTCGGGCGTGGGAACGAAGTCGCGTGTCTGGACGACCGCGGAATGAAGGTACAGGTTGTGTGGCATCACCGTCGCGCCAAGGATCCCTATGGCGAGGTAGAGCATCGCCGGATTGGTCAAGATCTCGGTCGTGGGCACCAGTCCCCGGGCGATGCCGGCAAGCTCTGGTCGCGACACGAACAGTTCATAGGCGAAGCATGCAGCAATGATCGCCAGCAGGCCGATTACGAACGCTTCCAGCCGGCGGAAGCCGCGCTTCTGGAGCGCCAGGATCACGAAGACGTCGAGGGCGGTGAGCACTACGCCCCAGACCAGCGGCAGCCCGAACAACAGGTTCAGGCCGATGGCGGTGCCGATCACTTCGGCAAGATCGCATGCGACGATGGCGATCTCGCACAGCACCCACAACAGGATCGCTACGGGTTTGCTGTACGCGTCGCGGCATGCGGAGGCGAGGTCGCGTCCCGTGGCGATCCCCAGCCTGGCGGCAAGCGACTGAAGAAGGATCGCCATCAGGTTGGACAGCAGGATGACGGAAAGCAGCGTATAGCCGAACGCCGATCCGCCGGCGAGGTCGGTCGCCCAGTTGCCCGGGTCCATGTAACCGACCGCTACCAGGAACCCGGGGCCTGCAAATGCCGCAAGGCGCCGTAACCCTACGCTGGACGCGGGTACCGGCACGGAGCGGAACACCTCTGGAAGCGAAGGCCCGCCACTGGAGCGCCAGCCACTGGCACCTTTGTCGGTGATGTCGCCCCTGCTGCTCATCTCACGGCCTTCCCCGCCAGTGCCCGCCTGTGGACGGCACAACCAACAGATAGCCCCTTCGTTCAAGTTTAGCCTAGGCTAATTTCATTAGTCGCCGTGCGTTTTCCGCGTCGACATGAACGTGGCCATCGCCTCCAGCGTGACGTCGCTGACATGATGCTCGATGCCCTCCGAATCCGCCTCGGCCACGGCATCCTCGACCCCCAGCGCGCGCAGAAAGTCATAGACCACCCGATGCCGCGAGCGAGACCGGTCGGCCATCTGCGTCCCTGCCTCGGTCAGGAACAGCGATCGGTACGGCTTGTTCTCGACCAGCCCTTCCCGCTTCAGCCGCGCGACGATCTTCGCCGCAGTGGCTTGGGTCACCGCCATGTTCTCGGCGACGTCGGTTAGGCGCGCCTCCCCCTGCTCGGCGATCAAGTCGCCGATCAGTTCGACATAGTCCTCGGCGACTTCGCTCTTGTGCGCCTCACGCGTCCGGCGAAATGCAGCCGCACGGCGCTCGCTCGGCGATAGTGCTTTGGCGCGTTCAGCGTCCTTCATGGCGCGTGTCTTAGCGCCTGCACGGAGGTTGCGAAACAGGCGATCCCGCCTGCTCCGCACCACCGGCAATACGTCAGAAGGCGGCCGAGACCGAGAAGACCGCCTGCCCGTCCGCGATCGAACCACCATCCTTGGTCGAAGAGAAGTTCGGTAGCAGATAGGCGGATTCGCTGCGGCTGATGTCGGTATCGACATAGGCGACGCCCAGCGTGAGCGGGCCTACCGCGACATCGGCCCCGAGCGACCAGTCCCAATATTTCCCGGTCGGCGCGACACTGGTGCCGTTCGGACCCAGGCCGGGGTTGCCGTCCGAATAGCCGATATGGGCTTTTAGCGTGACCGGCGTGCCGGGCAGCCCCGTCGAACCGTCGCCCCAAAGGTAGAGATTATCTTCCTTCTGACCACGACTATAGGGCGTTGCGGAGTAGTTGCCGAGCGCTTCCTGCTTCGGAGCATAAGCCGCGCCGGCAGTCAGCGATACCGGCCCCAAGGTCCCGCCGAGCTTGGCGTATCCCTCGGCGAAATCAGTGTCGGATGCGCCACCTGGATACATGTACCAGGTCAGGCCCACATCCAACGTGCCGGTGCCCAGGTCGAACTTGTAGCCACCGTAAAGGTCGAGCTCCATGTTCGCGCCGCCGAAGGTGCCCCAACCGGAAAGGTTCGATGCCCAGGTGCCCACATAGGCGCCGCTTTCATGTGTGACGGTAAAGCCGGCCTGGACCGCCATCTCTTCATCGGTCTGCGATACGCCGCGAAACCGATAATCCGACACAAGTGCCGCACTTCCAGAAACAGTGACAGGACCCGGCGGGTCAGTTTCCTGTGCCAACGCCCCCGGCGCGGCCAAGAGAAAACACACCGCGGCTGCGGTGGAGGTAACAAGGAACTTCATCAGCCAACCCCTTTTTCGGTAGACTTCGTGAAGTTCCCCCTGCGCCCGGACCGCCGCACCTTCTCCCGCTGCGCTTAAAACAGGGAGGTGCGATCAGTCCGGACTTCTTGTTGCTTACCGTTTCGAACGTGTCAAACGAATTGCCGGTCCGTTACGAAGTGTTGCCTGCGCTCAGGCAAAGGCAGCCATCTTGCCGGTCGCCCCCGACAATTCGACCAGCCCACCACCAGCGCGGCGACGCTGCAGCCACTCCTTCAACAGCTCCGAACAGGTATGGTCAACCGCCGAGCACTGCGTCAGGTCGAGCCGCACGGGCGCCCCGCCAGGAACAGACTCGAGAGCGTCAGACAGCTTGGGCAGCGCAACGAAAGTCGCGGCGCCCGAAAGGGCTACGGTTTGCATTCCCTCGTCCTGCTGCCGGTCCACCTTGAGCCGGAGACGACGCAAGTTCGGCACCAGTTCGAGAAGCGACAGCGCGATGCCAACGAGCACGCCGGTCAGCAGATCCTCTGCCACGACTAGGATCAGAGTTACCGCCCAGATCGCAACCGGCAGAAGCCCGTAATCGCGGAACAGATGCTTGGCATGGCTGAAGTTCACCAGCCGCGCGCCCGTGACCACAAGAACTGCACCCAGCGCGGCCATCGGAATTTCACGCAGCAGCCATGGAAGCAGCGCAACGAAGCCGAGGATCCAGACGCCATGCAGGATCGCGGAAAGCCGCGTCTGTGCGCCTGCCTGGACGTTGGCCGAGCTGCGGACGATCACACCAGTCATCGGCAGTGCGCCCGCAAGGCCGCAAAGCAGATTGCCGACGCCCTGGGCGCGCAACTCCTTGTTGTAGTTGGTGCGGACGCCATCATGCATGCGGTCGACGGCAGCCGCCGACAGCAGCGTTTCGGCACTAGCGATGAAGGCAATCGCAATCGCGGCGGTCAGAATGGCAGGATCCACCCACCGGCCAAAGAAGCCGGCATCTGGAAGCGCGATCGCCGCGACGATGTTCTCAGGAACGTCGACGCGAGTCACATCGAGACCCATACTCCAGGCGACGAGGGTGCTGGTACCAACGCCGAGCAGTGCCGCTGGCAGCAGTTTCAGTGAAGCAGGGCGCAGCTTCTCCCAAGCGAGCATAATGCCGATGGTCAGAAGCCCCAGCAGCAAGGCGATTTCAGTCGCTTGGATGTCGTTCATCGACAAGCCCAGCAAACGGCCGGGCATGGCAGCCAGATTCTCAAGACCGTTGGAGAGCGGCTTGGCATCGAACAGCACATGATACTGACCAACAACGATCAGAACACCGATCCCTGCAAGCATGCCGTGAACAACCGCCGGGGAAATGGCACGGAACCAGCCGCCGAGGCGGAGCACGCCGGCTACCACCTGGATCGCACCAGCCAGCACCAGGATGGGACCGAGCGCCGATAGACCTTGGTCACGCACCAGTTCGAACACGATCACCGCCAGACCCGCGGCGGGGCCGCTGACCTGAAGCGGAGAGCCGGCCAGCGCACCCACGACGATACCGCCGATGATGCCGGTGATCAGTCCTTTTTCAGGCGGAACGCCTGACGCGATCGCGATGCCCATGCAGAGCGGCATCGCCACCAGGAACACGACGATGGACGCCGTGAAGTCCCGCACCTTGGTGCCGGACTTCCCCGAAGCGGCAGGATTCATTCTGCAGCTTCCAAAGCATGGTTTTCAGATGCGATCCGCTTGGCGGCAGGCAGCGCCACCGGCAGCGGGCGATCATCGCGCATCGGCACGAAGCGGCCGCTTACGCCGTCGAGGCCAAGCACGACACCTGCCTTGATGTCCACGAACCAGCCGTGCAGCGCAACGTCACCGCGCGAGATCGCCGCTGCGACCGACGGGTGCGTGCGCAGATGGGCGAGCTGGGCGACGACGTTCTCCAGGCTGGCAGCGCGCACTGCGTCGCCATTCTCCATCTCCGGATACCCGCCCTTCACCACCGACTCTGCGGCGTGGCTGTGACGCAGCCAGGCAGCGACATTCGGCATGCCTTCCAGCATCTCTGGGTTCATCAGCGCCTTCATCGCGCCGCAATCGGAGTGACCGCACACGATGATGTCGCGCACACCCAATGCCGCAACGGCGTATTCCACCGTGGAGGAGACACCGCCATTCTGGGTGGAGAAAGGCGGCACGATGTTGCCTGCGTTTCGGCACACGAACAGGTCACCTGGCTGTGCCTGGATGATGTGTTCGGGGACCACGCGCGAATCCGCACAGGAGATCATGAGCGCCTTGGGGCTCTGCCCATGTGTTGCCAGCGTCGAGTACAGGGCACTCTGGTTCGGAAACACCTGCTTCTCGAAACCAACCACGCGTCCAATGACTTCGTTCACGCTTTCCACTCCTTCATAGCCGCGCGGGGGACGCGCGATATTGAGGAAGTAGATAGTCAGCTTATTTTGCTGCGTAGCAGCGCACCTGTAACGAAACGTTGCTACGCGGAAGAAACGCGCCTCAACACAATTTGCGCGCGCAGCCCGCCTTCGCGAAGGTTTTCGAGCTTAAGTGCTCCGCCCTCTCCTTCGACGGCCTTCGCCACGATCGACAGGCCGAGGCCAAGACCCAACGTGTCTCGCGCACGGGCGCGGTCCAGCCGGACAAAGGGCTCCAGCACCTTGTTCAACGCTTCCTGGGGGATGCCCGGTCCATCATCCTCAACGCAGATCACGACATGATCGTCCGCCACCTCCAGCTTCAGCCACACACGGCCGGCGTAATGCACGCCGTTTTCCACCAGATTGACCATCGCCCGCTTGAGCGTCGTTGGCCGGATCGTCAGTTCCAGATGCTCTGGCCCCTCATAGGTGACCGCATGACCATGATCGGCGGCATCGTCGGCGATTGTGGCACACATCACCGCGAGATCGGTCGAGACGCGCGGCTCGATGTCCACTTCGCCGCCCAGATAAGCCAGCAGCGAGCCGATCATCGCTTCCATCTCGCCGATATCGCTCTGGATCGCATCTAGCAGGTGTGGGTCGTTGATCGCGTCGGCGCGCAGCCGCAGGCGGGCAAGCGGCGTCCGCAGGTCATGCCCGACCGCCGCCAGTGCTTGAGTACGGTCCGCGATCAAACGATGGATGCGCGCCTGCATGCGATTAAACGCGCGGATAACGCGCCGCACCTCCCGCGCGCCCCCTTCAGGAACTTCCTCAGCGCCGTCGCTCCCAACATGCTCGGCGGCGTGCGCCAGGCGGCGCATCGGCAGCAAGGTCTGGCGGACCAACACGCCTCCCACCAGGATGATGGCTACTGCGGGGCCGAGAGCGAGCAGCATCCGTTCCAGAGAGAAACCCAGGTGCCGCACGGGCTCCCGCGTGCCGAATGCCATCCAACTACCGTCTTGCAGCGTCAGCCCGCCAACAATAACCGCCTCGCGCGCAGGTCCGTCTAGCCGCAGCCGAAGGTTGGAAGCCGCGAGCCCAGGCTCCCATACCACCACCTGTTGATACACCCGGTCGAGCGTCGGCGCGCCGGCTAACGAAGCCGGTAGCCTGGGCAGCCAGTCGATGCTGTAGCGTGACGTCGTCAGGTCCTGCGCCAAGGCATCACGCGTACCTTGCGGCGCCTCGTCCAGCAGCTTGCGCGCGATGATCAGATGCTCGGCTAGCCGGCGCGCCTCATCGTCACGGACGGAAAGCTGGCTGGCTCTTTCGTAGAAAAAGGCACTGGCACCCGATTCAATCAGGATCGCCAGCAGCAGAATCGCAAAAATCTGCCCGATCAGGCCGAGCGGAGGTCGAAGAAACCGCTTCAATTGCGCGACACGGGTGCGTTCAGCATATAGCCTACACCGCGCACGGTGATGATCGGCGCCTTCGCCCCCGTGGTCGACAGCTTGCGCCGCAGCCGGCTGACCAGCACATCGACGCTTCGGTCCGAACTGTCCCCCAACCGGGTGCGCGACAGCTCGATCAGCCGTTCGCGCGCGATGACCCGTCCGGCATGGTCGCACAGGCTGACGAGCAGGTCGAACTCCGCACCCGTCAGGTCGACCACGGCCCCGGTGGGCGAGATCAACTCGCGCCGCGGCAGATTGATCGTCCAGCCATCGAACCGCAAAATGCCCTGGCTTGCCTGCGCATCGCCGTCCGGCCGTCCGCTCCCCCGGCGGAGGACCGCGCGGACCCGGGCAATCAGTTCCCGCGTGCCGAACGGCTTGGCGAGATAGTCGTCGGCGCCGAGTTCAAGCCCGACCACCCGATCGGTCTCGCTCCCCTTGGCGGAGATGAAGATGACGGGGACTTGGCTCTTCTCACGCAGCATGCGGCACAGGTCGATGCCGCTGGTGCCGGGCAGCATCACGTCCAGGATGACGAGGTCCGCGGGACCCGCATCCAGCGCGACCCACATCTCTGCGCCGGTCGCGGCGGGCCGAACCTTGTAGCCATGTTCCTGCAGCGCGCGGGAGGTCAGGGTGCGAAGTGGCGGATCGTCCTCGACCAGGACGATCGTTGGCGCCGTCGCAGTCGTTGGTGTCTGAAGCATGTCCCTGCCCTAAAAACCCGGCGCTGGCCGGTCAACGCTGCACTTGGTCACTAGCGACGATCTCTGAGCCCTAAGGGGCGCGGATCGCCTTAACGCATTGGTATCAGGTCTGCTTTATCCATGACCATCGCGGCAGCTCTGATCTGCCAAAAACCGTGCTGGGGCACTTGCTCCAAGACGGAAGGAAACGGAAATGACCTATCAAAGCCCGGCCACTGAAATCCCGCCGAGTCATGCCGACCTTCGCCGCGAGATGCGAGCGGATGTCTGCATCGAAAGCGTGCTTGGCAGTTCCATGCTGGGCAAGCGCAAGGTCGAGCTGCTGGACATCTCGAACCTGGGCTGCCGGGTGGCATGTTCGCTGGACGTACCGGTGGGTACGCATATCGTGCTCACCATTCCCACCCTGTCGCCCATCGGCGCACAGGTTCGGTGGAGCCGCCATGGTGGACTTGGCCTGCGATTCGCGACCCCGCTGCATCCGCTGGTCCTTGAGCGGATCGTGGCGCTCAATCGGCCGCACTGAGTATCAGGCAGCCTGCGCCCAACGACCCGCTTCGTCCTGTTTCCAATAACGGCGCTCGACGCCATCCTTCCCCGCCAGGTTCTTCCAGGCAAGCCGCGCCTCCCGGATCCGCTCTTCGGTGAAAAAGTGGAAGACGCGAGTGAAAGCCAGCGCCTCATCCCGCCACACGCCATCAGCCAGCGCAATGTGCCGCGCGCCATTGGCTGCTTCAGCGGTTTCCCCGATCAGCACGGGCTGGCGTGCATCATCCTCGCTGCCCGCGAGCCCATGGGGCAGGAAGCTGTCGGGCGCATAGCTCCATAGCAGCTGGTCCAGTCGTGCACGCGCGTCGGCGTCCGACGCGACGACCAGCAGGCGCTCGCCTCCGGCAAGGATACGTTCTGCTATACGTGGCAATGCACGTTCCAGCGGCGTGCTGCTCAGATGATAGAAGTCGACCTGCATCGCGCATCTTTAGCGCGCGCAGGCGCCACGGCCAACGCGCACGGCGTTGCGGTGTAGGAAACGCTGCGATAGGGCAAAGGGCGCCGCGTGCCGGGAGTGAAGAAAAAGGTGGGAATCAACGTGACGCGCAAGGCCTTGTTGCTGTCGGGCGCCCTCGGGATGTGCTTGGCGGCGGAAGCCCGTGCGCAAGAGACGGTGGACGTGCAGGAGTCGCCAGCACAGCAGCCGGACCTGCCGCAACCCTCGCCCGACGCGCCGAGTTCGTCGAGCACAGCGGGTACAGATAGCGGCTCGCCATCGTTCCAGACACCTGCCAGCACGTCGCTGCCCCCCTCGCCCATGGCATCCGAGGATCCCGACGAAGTACAGTTCACCGCCGACCGCATCGACTATGCCTATGAAGAGGATGTGGTCACCGCGAGCGGCGAGGTACGCCTGTACCGCCGCAGCGACCGTTTGCGCGCGGATACGGTGGTGTGGAACCGCAAGACCGGGCAGGTCACCGCAGAGGGCAATGTCGTCATCCTCAATCCCGAGGGTGACGCAGCCTATGGCGACCGTATCGAGCTTACCGACACGCTGAAGGACGGCGTGGTCGAAAACATGCTGGTGGTGCTGGATGCCGGCGGCCGTGTCGCCGCGGAGCGCGGGCGCCGCGACAATGGCATCATCACGGTGGAGAACGCAGCGTACACCCCCTGCGCAGTCACCAACAGCGAAGGCTGCCCCAAGGAGCCTTCGTGGAAGATAACCGCGGCCCGCGTCGTCTATAATCCCGCGATCGGCCGCATCCGCTACACAGGCGCTCGCGTCTCCATCTTCGGCCTGGTATCGCTCCCGCTGCCCTCCTTCTCGCACCCGGTTGGCGGAAGCAGCGATGACGGATTCCTGGCGCCCGACATCCGCATCAGCCGGACCAACGGCTTCCAGGTCGCCCTGCCTTATTATTTCAGCCTCGCGCCCAATCGCGACCTGACGCTCACGCCGCGCGTCTTCACCGGCGCGCTGCCGATGCTCCAGGGCGAATATCGCGCATTGAACGACATCGGCTCGTACCGCATCACCGGGTACGGGACGTATAGCCGCCGCGCGGACGATCTTACCGTGCCGGTCACCGAGGAAACGTCCCGCAACGATTTCCGCGGCTATCTCGACGCCGTCGGCCGCTTCCAGCTCAACCCGAACTGGAGCGCCAGCGCCTCCATCCGCGCCACCACCGACCGCACCTTCCTGCGCCGCTACGACATTTCGCGCGACGATCGATTGCGCAACAATGTGCGAGTGGAGCGCATCGATGAGGACTCCTACTTCTCGATCAATGCCTGGGCAGTGCAGACGCTACGGGTCGGCGAGCAGCAGGGTGCACAGCCGATCGCGCTTCCCGAACTCGATTATCGCCGCCGCCTGGACGACGGCATCTTGGGCGGCCGGCTACAATTCCAGGTCAATACCCTCGCCATCGCCCGCACCGACGGCCAGGACTCGCAGCGCGCCTTTGCCAGTGCGCAGTGGGACGTTCGCCGGCTGACGCCCTGGGGGCAGGAAGTGACCCTCACCGCCTATGGCCGTGCGGACGCTTACAACACGCACGACACGCTGGAGACGGTGGAAAGCTATCGCGGGCTGGAGGGGTTCCAGTTTCGCGGCATCGGCGCCCTGGCGCTGGACGTGAAATGGCCGCTGATCGGAGAAGCGTTCGGCGGGACGCAGCGGATCACCCCGCGGGTCCAGATCGTCGCGTCGCCGCGGACCAACAACATGGACGTGCCCAACGAAGACGCGCGCGCCGTGGATCTAGAGGATTCCAACCTTTTCGCGCTCAACCGCTTCTCCGGCTATGATCGCTTCGACGACTCCAGCCGCGTGACGATAGGCCTGGACTACGCGCTCTACCTGCCCGGCATCAGCATCGACGCCAATATCGGACAAAGCTACCGCCTCACCGCGCAAGACAGCATCTTCCCCAACGGCACTGGTCTGAGCGATCGGACATCCGACATCGTCGGCCGCACGGTGGTGCGTTTCCGCGACTTTGTCAGCCTCACGCACCGGTACCGCCTGGACAAGGACAATTTGACCGTTCGCCGCAACGAACTCGATGCGACGGTCGGATCGCGCAGCACCTATGTACAGGTTGGCTATCTCCGTCTGAACCGCGACATCGGCTCGACGCTGGAGGACCTTCAGGACCGTGAGGAAGCCCGGCTTGGTGCGCGCGTTCAGCTCGCCCGCTTCTGGTCGGCTTCCGGATCGATCCTGATCGACCTGACCGATCGTCACGAAGACGTGCTGTCGCAATCGGACGGTTATGATCCCGTCCGCCATCGACTTGGCTTCGCGTACGAGGACGATTGTCTGCGGCTGGGGCTCACCTGGCGCCGCGACTATCAGACCACCGGCGACGCGCGGCGAGGCAATACCTTCCTGTTGGCGCTGGCATTCAAGAATCTCGGGCGCTAAGCTAAAGGCTCGGATCGGCGGCCTAGCCGCAATCCGCTAAGCCTTGGTTCAGGCACAATTGGCGAGTAAGCGCCACCTATCCGTATGATGAGGGTTCAGGCTCACGTGAACACTGGTGTTGCGAAAGCGATCCGTTTGGGTCGCAAGACGGTTTTGGCGCTCGGAGTTGCAGGGCTTGCGTCGGTGGCGCTGGCACAGACGGTCCCTGATCAGCAGGGCGTACCGGATACCGGCCTGAACCTGCCGGCAAATCTGCAGATCTTCGGAAAGGCGGATCCCAACGTCCGCAAGCCGACTGCGATCGTCAACGACGTGGTTATCACCGGCACCGATGTGGATCAGCGCGTCGCCCTGATCGTGGGCCTCAACAAGCTGACGCTGAAGGCGCAGGAGCTTGAGCAGCTGCGCCTGACCGTGCTGCGCCAGATCATCGACGAGACGCTGCAGATCCAGGAGGCCAAGGCCAACGAGATCACCGTCGATCCCAAGGAAATCAATTCCAGCTTCAACAGCGTCGCCAAGCGGCTGGATAAGACGCCCGAGCAGTTCCGTGCCTGGCTGAAGGAAAACGGGTCGTCCGAGCGCTCGATCCGACGCCAGATCGAAGGCGAAGTGGCCTGGAGCCGGCTGCTGCGCCGCCGCGTCGACGTGAACGTCAGCGAAGCCGAGGTGAAGGACTGGATCGACCGCTGGACCAAGCAAAAGGGCAGCGACGAGTACCACGTCTACGAAATCTATCAGAACGCCACGCCGGACCGCGCTCAGGAAGTGCATGCCGGCATGCAGCGCATGATCCAGCAGATGCGCGAAGGCGCGCCGTTCGACTATCTCGCCCGCACCTATTCGGAAGCGTCGACGAAGTCGGTGGGAGGCGATCTTGGCTGGGTCCGTCCCGCCATGCTGCCGGATCCGCTCGCCAAGGCGGCGCAGGAGATGCAGGCGGGTCAGGTCGCCGGGCCGATCGAGCTGCCGACCGGCTTCTCCATCCTGTACCTGGCTGAAAAGCGCCAGGTGGGCATGGCCGATCCGCGGGACGCCAAGCTCAGCCTCCGCCAGCTGGCGATCAACTTCCCCAAGGGCATCACGCAGGCGCAGGCAAGCGCGCGGGCCAGTGCCTTTGCAAGCGCCACGCAGAAGATGCAGGGCTGCGGCGACGCGGCCAAGGTTGCTGCTGCCGAGAATGCGGAAATGGTCGACCGCGACGGCGTCGTGATCCGCGACCTGCCTGCCGCGCTTCAGACCATGATCCTGCCGCTGCAAATCGGCCAGGTCAGCCGTCCGTTCGGTTCGGTCGAAGAAGGCGTGCGCGTGCTGGTGATCTGCGGCCGTGACGATCCTGCCAGCCCAGGCGCTCCGTCGGTCGAGCAGTTGCAGGACCAGATCGCCGAGCAGCGCGTGAACATTCGTGCCCAGCGGATGCTGCGCGACCTGCGCCGCGACGCGCTGGTAGAATATCGCTGAGCGCATGAGCGGGCGGACGCCCATCCGGCCGCTCGCCATCTCCATGGGCGACCCGGCCGGGATCGGACCGGAGATCATTGCCAAATCGTGGAAGGCGCGCGAGCTGCATTCGCTCGCGCCCTTTTTCGTGATCGGCAATCCACATGCGATCACCGCCGTCTGGGACGGACCGCTCGCCAAGATCGGGTCGCCTGACGAAGCCGCTGCGGCATTCGAAACCGCGCTGCCCATTCTACCTGTCGGCGAAGTCGGGGATGTCGTACCCGGCCGGCCGAACGGTGACAGCGCCCGCGTGGCGCTTCAGGCCCTGGAGATCGGCGTCGGCTTGGCGCGCTCGTCGGCCGCAGGCGCGCTTGTGACGGGCCCGGTGTCCAAGGCGCAACTCTATGACGTCGGCTTCACCCACCCGGGGCAAACCGAATTCGTTGCCGAACGCTGCGGCATATCGGCGGACCACGCCGTCATGATGCTGGCGGGGCCTACCCTGCGCGTCGTGCCGATGACCGTGCATGTGGCACTTGCCCAGGTGCCGGCTCTGGTCTCGCAGGACCTGATCCTTTCGAAGGCACGGGTGACCGCCCGCGGGTTGTTGCGGAACTTCGGCATTGAACGGCCGCGGCTGGCCTTTGCCGGCCTCAACCCGCATGCTGGCGAAAGCGGCGCGATCGGGCGGGAGGAGGTCGACATCCTCGCCCCAGCAATCGCTCAGCTGCGCGAGGAAGGCATCGACGCGGTCGGCCCCTTTTCCGCCGACACCATGTTCCATGCCCGCGCCCGCGCCGGCTATGATGCGGCCCTGTGCCTGTACCATGATCAGGCGCTGATCCCGATCAAGACGCTGCACTTCGACGATGGGGTGAACATTACCCTGGGTTTGCCGATCGTCCGCACCTCGCCGGATCACGGCACTGCGTTCAACA
The DNA here is from genome assembly GCF_021043375.1 of Sphingomonas sp. IC-56. Lineage (GTDB taxonomy): Bacteria > Pseudomonadota > Alphaproteobacteria > Sphingomonadales > Sphingomonadaceae > Sphingomonas. Next base: position 30,832 of record NZ_JAJNDV010000013.1, on the reverse strand, counting down.
TCGCCGGTACCGACCAGGCCGATCCAGGCGCGATGATCGCTGCCATTCGCATGGCGCAGATGGCGGCCGAACGGCGTGAGGCGACCGCAGCGGTGGGGCTGCCATGACCGCGGCCCTCCCCCCGCTTCGTGAAGTCATCCAACGTCACGGGCTGAGCGCCAGCAAGGCGCTGGGTCAGAACTTCCTGTTCGACTCGCAATTGCTCAGCCGGATCGCCCGCGTGCCCGGCGACCTGACCGGCGCGGACGTGTTCGAAGTAGGCCCCGGTCCTGGCGGGCTCACGCGCGCGCTGCTGGGCGAGGGTGCCAGCGTGATCGCCGTCGAGCGTGACCGCCGCTGCATTCCCGCACTCGGGGAACTTGGCGAGGCGTTTCCCGGCAAGCTTCGCGTGATCGAAGGTGACGCACTCGAAGTCGATGCGCCGTCGCTGTTCGAGCAGAAGCCGCACGTCGTCGCCAACCTGCCGTACAATGTCGGCACGGCGCTGCTCGTCGGCTGGCTGTCGGCGGAATGGGAGCCCTGGTGGGCGAGCCTGACGCTGATGTTCCAGAAGGAAGTGGCGGAGCGCATCGTCGCGGCGCCGGGCACCGACGCCTATGGCCGGCTGGCGGTGCTCAGCCAGTGGCGATCACACGCGCGCATCGCAATGACGGTGCACCGTTCGGCCTTTACCCCGCCGCCCAAGGTGATGTCGGCTGTCGTGCACATCGTGCCCGGGGAAGCGCCCGAGGGGGTCCGCTTCAAGGTTCTGGAAGGGCTCACCGCCGCAGCCTTCGGCCAACGCCGCAAGATGCTGCGCCAGAGCCTCAAGCCCGTTGCCGGAGCGATCGAGGCGATGGACCGGCTCGGCATCGACTCCAGCCGCCGTGCCGAGACCTTGTCCGTCGAAGAGTTTGTCGGCCTAGCGCGGGCGCTCAGTTAAGGTTGGGCGGGTGCCGGTGCCGCGGCACCGGCCTGCGCGGTGGTGGTTGCCGGCGGGCCCTTGGCGATGGCGGCGGCGAGCATGTTCGCGTCGTTGCACTGCCCCTTGCAGATCGCCTGAATCTTGGTGAGGTTTTCCTTCGCCTTTTCGATCGCGCCTTTTGCGACCATCGCCTCGCCCTGCCCACGCAGCGCGGCAAGATCGTTCGCCTGAAGCGTCAGCGCCTCGCGATACAGGCGGATCGCCTTCCCCGGCAGCCCGCGCCCGCGCGAGATCTCAGCCAGGATGATGAACGCGTCGCGGTTGCGCGGATCGACGGCAAGCGCGCTTTCCAGCGCGTCCTGCGCACCGTCGATATTGCCGGCGGCCTGCGCGGCGCGGCCCTGCTGCAACAGCGCCATCGAGCGCGGGTTGATCTCGTCACCCGGACGCTGCGCCATCAGCGAAGAGGACAGCGAGAGGACCATCAGCGCAACCGCAGCCGAAATCACAGAAACCCGCATCCAAATCTCCGAAACTGAACGGCTTAGGGCTATCATGCGCGGACCAGCTTCGCGACAAAAAAGCCGTCGGTGCCATCACGCAGCGGCGTCAGGCGTGCGCCATCGCCACGCGGACGCCCGACCCCGAGAACCGGCGGCTCCGCAGCCCAGCCGGGATGCCGCCGCAGGAACCCCGCGATCTGGTCTGCCCCTTCGGCGTCCAGCAGCGAGCAGACGATATAGAGCACCGAGCCACCTGGCGCGACCAGGTCGACCGCCACGTCGAGCAGGCTCGCCTGGGTATCGGCCAGCCGCTTGAGCCGCGCGTCGGTCAGCCGCCAGCGTGCTTCGGGATTGCGCCGCCAGGTGCCAGTGCCTGAGCATGGCGCATCGATCAGCACCAGGTCGGCCGCGCCCTGCCAGTCGCTCAGCCGCTCGGCCTCGCGGCCGGGATCGAGCAACCGCGTTTCGGCGATGGTCACCCCAGCCCTCTCTGCGCGCGGTGCCAGCCGGGAGAGCCGCGGCCGGTCGACGTCGCATGCCAGGATGCTGCCCTGGTTCGCCATCGCCGCTGCCAGCGCCAGCGTCTTGCCGCCGCCGCCGGCGCACAGATCGACCACCTTCATGCCCGGGCGCGCCTCTGCAGCGGTGGTGACCATCTGGCTTCCGGCGTCCTGGATTTCGAACAGCCCCTCGGCATAGGCCGGCAGCCGCTCGAGCGGCGTGTCGCTCGGCAGGCGCAGCGCGTCGGGCGCATGGGCGACCGGCACTGCTCCTTCAAATTGGGTCGTGAGATCGGCGGAGGCGGGCTTCAACCGGTTCAACCGAATGTCGAGCGGCGCCCGCTCCAGCAGCGCCGCTTGCTCGTTATCCCCCAGCCCCGAGTCCGCGAACCGCTTGCGCAGCCAGCCAGGCAAAACCCCCGCCGCAGCCGCCACCTCCTCCTCGCCAAGCACCGCCGGACCATAGGAAGATCCGTCAAAGGTCGCGCCAAGCTCAGGCCGGGCCCGTGCCAGTGCTACCAGCGCCGCCCGCCCACTCTCCGGGCGCTCGCCGCACAGCCGGATCGCGTCATATACCAGCCCGCGGATCGCCCGCCGGTCCTTCGACCCGGCATAGCGCCGCTCGGCGAACCAGCGCGCGATCAGCGTATCGGCCGCGGCCCCGCCTTCGCGCGCGGCAACGATGATCCGGTCGAGCAGATCGATCGCGGCCTGGCTTCGCGCAGCAGGCGTCATGGCTCAGCGCGTCGGGTAATTGGGAGCTTCCCGGGTGATGGTCACGTCGTGGACATGGCTTTCCTTCAGTCCAGCATTGGTGATGCGGACGAAGCGTGCCTTCTTCTGCAACTCGGGAATAGTCGGCGCGCCGACATAGCCCATTGCTGCCTTCACACCGCCGACCAGCTGGTGGATGACATCGCGCGCCGGGCCCTTGTACGGCACCTGGCCTTCGATACCCTCGGGCACCAGCTTGAGCTGGTCCTTCACGTCCTGCTGGAAATAGCGGTCGGCCGACCCGCGCGCCATTGCGCCGACCGATCCCATGCCGCGATACGACTTGTACGCGCGGCCCTGGTACAGGAAGGTCTCGCCCGGCGCTTCCTCGGTGCCCGCCAGCAGCGAACCGATCATCGCCGTCGATGCACCGGCAGCCAGCGCCTTGGCCACATCGCCCGAGGTACGGATGCCGCCATCGGCGACCACCGGCACGCCCGACTTCGCGCCCTCGTTCGCTGCTTCCATGACAGCCGTAAGCTGCGGCACGCCAACGCCGGCGACCACGCGCGTGGTGCAGATCGATCCCGGCCCGATGCCAACCTTGATCCCGTCCGCGCCCGCACCGATCAGCGCCCGTGCCGCCTCCGCTGTGGCGATGTTGCCGGCGATCACCTGCACGCGGTTGGAAAGCTTTTTCACCCGCTCGACCGCGCGGCTCACTTCCTTGTTATGGCCATGCGCGGTGTCGATCACGATCAGATCGACTTCAGCATCGACCAGTGCCGCGGTGCGCTCGAACCCCTTGTCGCCGACCGTCGTCGCCGCGGCGACGCATAGCCGCCCGGTCGCGTCCTTGGTCGCGCTCGGATAATTGACGGCCTTCTCGATGTCCTTGACGGTGATCAGCCCGACACAGCGATACGCGTCGTCCACCACCAGCAGCTTCTCGATCCGGCGCTGGTGCAGCAGCCTGCGCGCTTCCTCGGAGCTGACGCCGGCCTGCACCGTCACCAGATTCTGGTGCGTCATCAGCTCGGAAACCGGCTGGTTGGGATTGCCCGCAAAGCGCACGTCGCGATTGGTCAGGATGCCGACCAGCTTGCCGCTTTCCTCGACCACCGGCACGCCGCTGATCTTGTGCCGCGCCATCAGTGCCTGTGCGTCGCCCAGCGTCCCGGACGGGCTCATCGTGATCGGATTGACCACCATGCCGCTCTCGAAGCGCTTCACCGCACGCACCGCGTCGACCTGCTGATCGACGTCGAGATTGCGGTGGAGCACGCCAATGCCGCCCAGCTGCGCCATCACGATCGCCATGTCGGCTTCGGTGACCGTGTCCATTGCGGAGGACAGGATGGGGATGTTGAGCGCCAGACCCTTGGTCACCTGAGTGCGGGTGTCGGCCATGCTCGGCAGCACCTCGGACTCCCCCGGGTACAGAAGGACGTCGTCGAATGTGAGACCGAGGGGGATATCCATGGAAAGCGCCAAGTCCTTGAGTCGGGAGTTGGCGGCCCATGTAACCGCGAGGGGGTAAATGCGCTAGGGGGTCACGCCGCCCCGATCACAGCGCGTCGAGATGCGCGGCGACATAGTTGGTCACCTCGCCCACCAGCGATCCGCCAAAGCGCGGATTGAGTTCGATCAGCTGCATCGTGCCATCGACGATCTTGTAGTTGAAGCAGCAGGTGCCTTCGAAATCGAGCGCATTGAGGATGGCCAGGCACGGCTCCAATGCAGGACCGGGTTCCGCCGGCTCGGTCGCCGCGGCCTCCTGGCCCTGCCCACGCACGCTCATCCCCTCGACCATGTCGTAACGGTAGCAGAGCTGGAACCGGACCTGCCCGTCCACCCGCAACAGGTGGAGCACATATTCGTACCGCCCTTCCGCAATCCGCTGAACAAAGGTTTCGGGGTCGGGCGTGTCGCCTTCCTCGGGTCCGCGGACGATCTTGATCCCCTGCCCGAAGGTGCCGTGGCGGGCCTTGCGGATATAGGGATAGGTGGCCGGCGGGTCCGGCAGCAGCTCGGGGACGAACTCGCCAAAGCCCTGCTCGGCCAGCCACAGGTTGAACCGCAGCTTGTCGTCGATCAGCGCCACCATCTCGGCCGAAGGCAGCACCGCCCGCCGCTTGCCGGAGCTTCGCGCCACGGCCGCCCGGGCGGAGGGCATCTGGTCGAGCCGCAACGGGACGATCAGGTCGAAGCGATCAGAGTCGACGGCATCGAACGGCGCGAAGCTCGCCTGGAAGCGGTGATGATCGATGAAGCGGGCAATCGCCGGCATCTGCGTGGAATGGTAGCCGAACAGGATTTGCGGAAGCATGGTGCCTCCTCAACCGTTTGCCGCGCGATTGGCTCCCGGCTCAGAGATGCGGATACAGCAGCTGCTTTTCGCGCTCGATCTGCTGAAGCATCGATTGCCGCACCTTTGCCGACGCCGCGCAATAGCCGGGCCAGTCCTTGACCACGTCGCGCAAACTCCAGCCGCTCACATGAGCGGAAGATTCGAAGCGGTTCGCTGCCGTGTCTTCGCGCAAGGTGCGAAGCGTCGCCGCATCGGCCGGGCTCATTTGCGGCGCAAGCTCGGCGCACAGCGCCTCCACCAGGCGACGCCGCTCACCACTCAGCCGGGATAACCGGTAGCGCACCGTCGCCAGTGCGGCTTCATCCGGGTTGGTTCGCGACGTGAGTTCGGCAAGCGCGTCGATCGCCTCGATCAAATCGCAATGCAGTTGGCGCAAGTCGGACATGATCAGCAACGCTCCAGCAGGGCACGCGCCTGTGTGACGTGCATGGCCTCGATCATCCGCCCGCGAAAGCGCTCGGCACCCCCGCCTGCCGCAGCGACCAATGCCCGCGCATCCGCGATCTCTTCGGGCGACGGACAAAAAGCATGGGCCGCGACATCGATCTGAGCGGGGTGGATCAGCGTCTTGCCGTCGAAGCCCAGCATCCGCCCTTCGCGGCACTCCACCGCGAGCCCCTCTGGATCGTCCAATCCGTTGAACACGCCGTCGATCGCCCAGATGGCATTGGCGCGCGCCGCCAGAATGATGGTTTGCAGCGCGACCGACAGCGCACCCCTCCCACTTTGCGGCGGTAGCTTCAGGCTCGCAGCCAGGTCGTTGGTGCCGGCGATCAAGCCCGACACCCCCTGAACCGCGCCGATCTCGGCTGCCGCGAGCACCCCCAGCGGCGTTTCGATCATCGCCAGCACTGGCTTGCCACACGCCGCGTGTACATCCGCCGCGTCCTCAGCAGTCTCAACCTTGGGGACCACCACGAAGTCGGCCACCGAACGCGCAACGGCGGCAAGATCGTCGACATGCTCGGCGGAGTCGCTGCCATTGATGCGGATTGCGCACAGCCGCGGTCCGAAGCCCTCGGCCACCGCCTCCACTGCTGCGGCCCGCGCTTGCGCCTTGGCGTCGTCGCGTACGGCATCCTCAAGGTCCAGGATCACCAGGTCGGCAGCAAGCCCGCGTGCCTTGGCAATGGCGCGGGGATTGGATGCTGGCAGGAACAGCGCCGTGCGCGGCGCCAAGCGGGCTGTGGTCATCGCGCTCTCTATGCTAGCAAGTGGCAGAGTTAGTCGAGGGGGACTCGGGGGAGATGGACGTGATTTCCGCATTTCTGATCGCGCTGGCGGTTCTGGTATTCATCTATGTGATGTCCAGCGTGAAGATCGTCACCCAGGGCTATCAATACACCATCGAGCATTTCGGGCGTTTCACCACGGTCGCGGCGCCGGGCTTCAATTTCTACCCTGCGTTCTTCTATCGCGTCGGCCGCAAGGTGAACATGATGGAGCAGGTGATCGATATCCCTGGTCAGGAAATCATCACCAAAGACAATGCGATGATCTCCACCGATGGCGTGGTGTTCTTCCAGGTGCTCGACGCGGCGAAGGCGGCCTATGAAGTCTCCGACCTGTATGTCGCACTGCTCCAGCTGACCACCACGAACCTGCGCACCGTGATGGGCTCGATGGACCTCGACGAAACCCTGTCCAAGCGCGACGAAATCAATGCGCGCCTGCTCTCGGTGGTGGATCACGCGACCACGCCCTGGGGCGTCAAGATCACCCGTGTCGAGATCAAGGACATCCGCCCGCCCGCGGACATCGTCAACGCCATGGGCCGCCAGATGAAGGCCGAACGCGAAAAGCGCGCCAACATCCTGGAGGCCGAGGGCAGCCGTGCTTCCGAGATCCTGCGCGCCGAGGGGCAAAAGCAGGCCCGCATTCTAGAGGCTGAGGGACGCAAGGAATCCGCCTTCCGCGACTCCGAAGCCCGCGAACGCGCGGCGCAGGCGGAGGCAGAGGCGACGCGGCTGGTGTCCGACGCGATCGAGAAGGGCTCGTCGCAGTCGCTGAACTATTTCATCGCGCAAAAATATGTCGAGGCGGTCGGCAAGTTCGCCACGTCGCCCAACGCCAAGACCATCCTGTTCCCGGTCGAGGCCACGCAACTAATCGGCACGCTGGGCGGGATCGGTGAACTGGCCAAGGAAGTGATCGGCAAGAACGAGCCCACGCCGCCTCAGACGCCGGCGACCCCGCCGCGCCCGCGTATCGGTCCGTTCGAGCAGCAGGGCTGATGGACTGGATCGAAAGCCCGGCCGTGCTGTGGCTCATCGCCGGGGTGCTGCTCGCCACGGCCGAACTGTTGATCCCGGGCGTGTATCTGGTGTTCTTCGCGCTTGCCGCCGCAATCACAGGTGCGATCGCGCTGTTATTCCCCGAGCTATCACTGGGCGGACAACTCGCGGGGTTCGCCGCCTGGTCGCTTGCCGTCGTCCTGATCGGCAAGCGCTGGTATCGCGATTTCCCCGTCGCCACGAGCGATCCCCTGCTCAATGATCGCGTCGCCCGCCTGATCGGCGAGACCGTAACGGTCGTCCAGGCGATCGAAGACGGTCAGGGCCGCGTGCGCGTGGGCGATGGCGAATGGATCGCCCACGGACCCGACCAGCCGGCAGGCGCCCGCGTCCGCATCACCGGGGCGAGCGGTGGCAGCCTGACCGTCGAACCCGTACTCACCCTTACCGCCTGAGAATCTTCCATGCACACCTCCCGTCGCCGGCTGCTGCTCGGCACCGGCGCCGCGCTTGCAGCCACCACACTTCCTGCCCGGGCATCCGCTCCTGCCGCGGAAGAACAGGTCCAGGCGCTGGTCGACCGCACGGCCGAAGCCCGGCCCACAGTGTCTCCTGCAAGCGCGCCAAGCCTCGGCATCGGCAAGGATGGGGGCGGAGGGCTGAAGCAGCGCGTCGGCGCGCGCAAGACCGCCGCGCCAGCGTCCGACTCCTACCCTGCCGCTGGCGCCGGGGACGGCGTCACGACCGGCGGGTACAACCAGTCGCGCTGGGCCGAGGATTGGACCCGCTTCCGCGATCCGACCAAGATCGACGATCCCATCGACCGGCTGAAGTTCATTCCGCTGGCAGCCGATGGCGACGTCTACCTGACGCTGTCAGGCGAGCTCCGGCTGCGCGTCAATCAGACCACCAACCCCAATCTGCGCCAAAGCGAGGCGCAGCGGCAGGACATCAACCGTGTCTTCCTGGTCGGCGACCTGCATCTGGGCGAGCATGTCCGCTTCTATGGCGAGCTTGCGCATGGCGGGCTTTCGGGCCTGAACCTGGGCACCAAGGCAGCCAACCTCTCGAACGACCTGGCGGTGCAGCAGGCGTTCGTCGACGTCACGGGCGATGTCGCCGGGGTCGACCTGGGGCTCCGCTATGGGCGGCAGACCTTCACCGACGGGTCGGTGCTGCTCGTCGGCGTGCGCGACAACAACACCCTCTACGTCACCTTCAACGGCGTGCGCGCCTGGGCCAAGGGCACGCGGGTGCGCGCCGACATCTTTGACTTCAAGCCCACCGAATATGGCACCGGAGGTCCTGGCGACGACCGCGCGGAGCAAGGACGCCGGCTCTCCGGGCTAACGACGGGCTTTGCGCTGCCCGAGACGATGCTCGGCGGCTCCAAGCTGTACCTGGACCCGTTCGTCTGGCGGCTGCGCGACAGCGACGCGGCGTGGGGCGGCGTGAACGCGCGCGAACTGCGGAAGCTGTATGGCGTGCACTTCTGGGGCGACGCCGGTCCGGTCACCATCGACTGGACGCTCAACAAGCAGGGCGGCAGCTTCGACGACCGGGCCATCGACGCGTGGCTGGTGCTGCTCGCCCAGACCTACCGCCTGGGCGACGATCGAAGCGCACCGCGGGTCGGCTTCCACTTCGACTATGCCATGGGCGGCGGCGCCTATGGCAGCACTGGCAAGCTTCGCTCCGCCCTCGCCCCCTTCGGCAACAGCATCTACTACAGTTACCAACTGATTGCGACGACGACCAACTTCGTCGCGCTGGCACCCAATGTCAGCTTCCAGCCCTTGCCCAAGGTCCGCGCGACGTTAGAATATCAGTTCTCCTGGCGCGACAGCCTGGATGACGCGGTGTATCGCGCCAACGGCACTCCCTTTGCCGGAACTCAGAATGTCGATGGGCGCAAGATCGCGGAAACGGCGCGCGCGCAGATCGTGTGGACGATCTCACCCCGCGTCAGCCTCACCGGCCGCTATGAGCATGTGAAGGCCGGGTCGGCACTTACCGGAGCGGGATATCGCGACTCCGATTTCCTCGCCGGCTGGTTGAACATCCGCTTCTGAAGCGCGCCGCGACGGCGGGTCACCCAAGCCAACCCGCCGTAGGAGCGTCAGAGGCCGAACACCCGCACGGCGTTCAGCAACAGCCAGTAGAGCCCGCCCGAGAGCAGCATCGCCGCGGGCAGCGTCAGCAGCCATGCCAGCGCCAGGTTGCGCACGGTGCGCGCCTGGAGCCCCGAACCACTGGCGACCGAAGCGCCAGCCACGCCCGAGGACAGGATGTGCGTGGTCGATACCGGCAGACCGAAGCGGTCGGCGGCCAGGATCGTACCGGCCGCAACCAGCTCGGCCGATGCGCCCATGCCATAGGTCATGTGCTGCTTGCCGATCTTCTCGCCCACCGTGACGACGATCCGCTTCCAGCCAATCATGGTGCCCAGGCCAAGCGCCAGTGCGACCACGATCTTCACCCAAAGCGGGATGAAGCGCGTGCCGGCCTCCAGGCTCGCCGAATAGTCCTTCAGCGCCTTGAGCTCGGCTTCGCTGAAGCCCTCGGGCTTCTTGGTCGCCAGCTTGGTGGTGTCGAGCACCAGATACATGTCGTTGCGCACGTTGGACGTCGCCTCGGCCGGCACCTTGCTCAGCGAGCCATAGCCGGCGACGCGGGTGGTCAGGTCGTGCGACAGGCTTTCCAGCGCGGCGAACACCTGCTGCCCTTCGGCCTTGCGCTGCTGAAGCGCCGCGGTCAGCACGCCGCGTGCCTGGTCCGCCGGCAGGACGATCCCGCCGCTGCGCGCGTCGAAGGTGGCGGCGGCAATGTTCGCGGTCTGGACATAGGCCGGCGTCGCGCTCTCCGGCAGCGTGCGGTTGAGTGCATAGGCGGTGGGCGCGCAGCCGATCAGGATCAGCATGATCAGCCCCATGCCCTTCTGCCCGTCGTTCGAGCCATGGCTGAACGAGACGGCGGTGCAGGTGAAGATCAGCAGCGCGCGAATGCCCTTGGGGGGCGGCCTGTGCCCTTCGGGCGCGCTGTACAGCTCCGGCTTGCGGACCAGCATGCGCATCACGAGCAGCAGCAGCAGTGCCGCGCCGAAGCCGATCAGCGGCGCCATCCATAGGCCGGTCAGCACCTTCTGCACCTGCGCCCAGTCGACGCCGGCGGTGCCGCCGCGCGAGCCAGCCTGGATCAGCTGGTTGGCAAGGCCGACACCCAGCACCGAGCCGATCAGCGTGTGCGACGACGAGTTGGGAAGCCCGACATACCAGGTGCCCAGGTTCCACAGCACGGCTGCCAGCAGCAGCGCGAAGATCATCGCGAACCCGGCCGACGAGCCCACATTGAGCAGCAGGTCGACGGGCAGCAGCGTGATGATCGTGTAGGCGACCGCGCCCGACGAGAACATGACGCCCAGGAAGTTGAAGAAGCCCGACCATACCACTGCCAGATGCGCAGGCATGGAGTTGGTGTAGATCACCGTTGCCACCGCATTGGCGGTGTCGTGGAAGCCGTTCACGAATTCGAAGCCGAGCGCGATCAGCAGCGCGAGCCCCAGGAACGCGAACGCCCCCAGCGCCAGCTCTTCGCCGACCCCGCGCGTGTCGGTGAACACGCTGAACCCGGCAAAGACCAGCCCGCCCACGATGATCGCAGCGAACAACAGCTTGGCTAGGGGGTGGGTTTGATAATCGAGTCGAGGACCCCTCGGCAGCGTTGCTGCGGGGGCCTGGTCCAGTGCGAGCGTGGCCATAGTGCAGCGCCCCTGAGCGCGGTTCGTGACAAAGTGATGACAGCGACGTTACAATTGCGCCGGGCCGTGTGCCGTTCCGACGCGATTAGAAGGTAAACTGTGCATAAACGCGGGGACCCGACCGCGCGCCATCGCCCTTCACCCGCTGCTGCCAGGACAGCCCGACTTCCAGGTCCTTCTCGCCCAGCTCCTGCTCCAGCGTCAGGCTGGGCCCGGCATAATATTGCCCCACGCCGAACACCTCACCCGATCCGGAAAGCGTCGCGAAGCGGCCGGACGTCTCGACCCCCAGCCACGCGCCGGCAAGCTTGTGCTGGAGCGACCCGACATAGGCGAGGCCGGTGCCGCGCTCGCCCTCTTCGCGGCTGTGGCGGACGATGCCGGTCGCCTGCACCCACCAGCGGTCGCTCTGGCGCTCCAGGATCAGGCGTGCTTCCAAATCGCTCAGTGATCCGCCGCGCGCCAGCGAGCCGGTCAACTCCACGGCGACTCCCAACGGGCCCTGGTCCGGCTTGGAGAAGCGGAACATCGCCGACGCGCTTGCTTCTTCCAGCACGCCATCCTCGAACGCGAGTGTCCCGCCCAGTGCCAGCAGATCGGACACGCCGCTCATCAGCTGGATGCTCTCGCCACCCGGCGCGGTGGTCAGCTGGATCTGGCCCTTGCCAGCCTCCGGAGCGATTTGGTCGAGCAGCTCTACTTGAGCGGCGGCGGGCACCGCTGCGAGCAGCAGCGGCGCGAGGAGGATGAAGCGCATGCCTTCCTTTTAGCGCGCAATTATTCCGACAGGCAGTGGGTCCGCGTAATCTTCGTCACTTTGCCGCTGCCGTCCTTTTCGACCACGCGATCTTCGGTGCAGACCGGACGCCCGGCGCGCTCGTTGGTGCGCCACGCGACCACCGCCGCTACCACGGCAATGGCCAATATGATCGCCAGCCGCGTCTTCCTGTTCACCCTGCGCATCGCGTCCTCCGTTGCGCCCCATAACCACGCTCGCGCGCGCCAAGCAACTTGCCCCCTCGCCCGCCGTTCCCTAACTGTTCGCCATGAGTCTTCCCGCGCCTTCCCCCGCCGACGCTCCCTATATCGCGAGCCTGAACGATCCGCAGCGCGACGCGGTGCTCACGACCGAGGGCCCGGTGCTGGTGCTGGCCGGCGCCGGCACGGGCAAGACCGCTGCGCTCACCGCCCGGCTTGCCCACCTGCTTTACACCCGCAAGGCATACCCTTCGGAGATCCTGTCGGTCACCTTCACCAACAAGGCCGCCCGCGAGATGCGCGAGCGCGTCGGCCGGCTGGTCGGCGACGCAGTCGAGGGCATGCCCTGGCTCGGCACCTTTCACGCGATTGGCGCGAAGATGCTGCGCCGCCATGCCGAGCTGGTCGGCTTGCAGAGCAACTTCACCATCCTCGACACCGACGACCAGCTGCGGCTGCTCAAGCAGCTTATCACCGCCGCCGATCTCGACGAGAAGCGCTGGCCCGCGCGCAGCCTCGCCGGTCTAATCGACGGGTGGAAGAACAAGGGCCTGGTCCCCGCCGATCTCGATGCCGGCGAGAGCGAGCTCTACGCGAACGGCCGCGGCCAGGCGATGTACGCCGCCTATCAGGACCGGCTGAAGACGCTCAACGCCTGCGACTTCGGCGATCTGCTGCTTCACATGCTGACCATCCTGAAGACGCACCGCGAGGTGCTTCAGCAATATCAGCAGCGCTTCCGCTACATCATGGTGGACGAGTATCAGGACACCAATAGCGTCCAGTATCTCTGGCTGCGCCTGCTCGCGCAGGAGCGCAAGAACATCTGCTGCGTCGGCGACGACGACCAGTCGATCTATTCCTGGCGCGGCGCCCAGGTGGAGAACATCCTGAAGTTCGAGCGCGACTTTCCCGGCGCCAAGGTCATCCGCCTCGAACAGAATTACCGCTCCACCCCCCATATCCTTGGGGCGGCCTCGGGCGTGATCGCCAACAATTCCGGGCGTTTGGGCAAGACGCTGTGGACCGAGTTCGATGTGGGCGAGAAGGTCAAGGTGCTCGGCATCTGGGACGGCCCGGAGGAAGCGCGCCGCGTCGGCGAGGAGATCGAAAGCTGTCAGCGCGCTGGCAAGTCGCTCGACGAAATCGCAATCCTCGTGCGCGCCCAGCACCAGACCCGTGAGTTCGAAGACCGCTTCATCGCGATCGGCATGCCGTACAAGATCATTGGCGGCTTCCGCTTCTATGAGCGCCAGGAAATTCGCGATGCACTGGCCTATCTGCGCGTGGTCGCCCAGCCCGCTGACGACCTGGCCTTCGAACGCATCGTCAACACGCCCAAGCGGGGTCTCGGCGACAAGGCGCTGGCCAAGGTCCACCAGTTCGCCCGTTCGGCCGGGCTCGCCCTCACCACTGCGTCGGCCCGTATTCTCGACACCGACGAACTCACGCCGCAGGCGCGCCGTGCGCTGGGCAATCTGGTCGGCGACATCGCCCGCTGGCGCTCCATGGGCGACCAGCTCACCCATCCCGAACTCGCCCGCATCATCCTCGACGAAAGCGGCTACACTGCCATGTGGCAGGCCGACCGCACTGCCGAGGCTGCCGGTCGGCTGGAGAATTTGAACGAGCTCGTCCGCGCGATGGAGGAGTATGAATCGCTCGGCGCCTTCCTCGAACATGTCAGCCTGGTGATGGACAATGAAGGCGATGCCGAGGAGCCCAAGGTCACCATCATGACCATCCACGCCGCCAAGGGGCTCGAGTTCGACACCGCGTTCCTGGTGGGCTGGGAGGAAGGCATCTTCCCCTCGCAACGCGCGCTCGACGAAGGCGGGCTCGCCAGCCTTGAGGAGGAACGCCGCCTGGCCTATGTTGCGATCACCCGCGCCCGGCGAAAGGCCATCATCCTCCACGCCGCCAACCGCCGCATCTATGGCCAGTGGACCAGCAGCCTGCCCAGCCGCTTCGTCGCCGAACTCCCGCCCGAGCATGTCGAGAGCGAGACCAGCATGTCGGGCGGCGAGAGCCTGTGGCGCGCCAACTGGTCCGAACGCGCCGACCCCTTCGCCGATGTCGGGCGCGGCACCGGCCGCGGTCCAGGCTGGCAGCGCGCGGCGGGCGTCGACACGAAGAACCCAGGCGGCACCTTCCAGAGCCGAACCTTCACCCGCGAAGCGCCCCGCGTCCTGGAAAGCCGCGCGTCCGCGGTCAGTTTCGGCGCCAAACCCCGCGCCGACCTGTCGCTCGGCCAGCGCGTCTTCCACCAGAAGTTCGGCTACGGCGTCATCGCCGAGATCGAAGGCAACAAGCTGGAGATCGACTTCGAGGCTGCCGGCAGGAAGCGCGTGATGGATAGTTTCGTGAGCTTGGGGTGATGGGAGTTTCAAAATGCCTGAGGCGGAGATTGATCAGCGACGGATTTGGAAAACCTTTTCAGAAGCTATTGGCGCGGAGCTACGAGAGGCTACACAAATAAAAGGGGCGTCAGGCTTGGACCATGAGGTCCAAGCTGTAGCGGTTGACGATAAAACGAACCGGGTGATCGTGGTTTCGGCGGAGGCGAACCCGCGTGTTGCTGCGATGATGCAGGTAGATGTTCAAGCTACCTTGCCTAAAGCCAAAGTTCTTGTAGCGCGACCCATCTCCGTCGATGTTAGCGGAACTATGCGCCGCCTTCTTGAGCCGCTTGGAATAACGCAGATAGATATTGCAAAGGGCAAGCAGTTTATAGAAGATATTAAGAAAACTCCTGAGGATAAAATCGCCTCCATCCTCCGCCTGGAGGACGACGCCGACTTTATAGAGAAGGCGGTTATCGCCTCTAGCTTCATTGATTTACCGGCAATGCCCTCGTTGATGGACATTGCGTCACAAGCTTCACTGCTGCCGTGGAGCGACATTTGGAAACTATTCGACGAATCTATTAGCTCAGGCGTTGTTGACTTTAGATCAATTTTATCAGCAGATACGCTATCCGGCGACTTACAAGTAGGTGTATGTCCGGTACCATTTTACAGCTTTGACACCAATGACCTTGCGGTTTTCACTGCAGCCAATCGTGTAGATGATGCACGCGAGGTTCTGAAACGGCTCGATATCTATCAGTACTTTTTTCCACCGGCAGATCAGCTGGCGTTGGCACTCCTAGATCAAGGCATATCTAATCAGAGCCAGGTTTTGTCTATGTCGAACACGGCACCCTTGCTCGGACATCCGTTCGGAGATGCAGAGCTGATCTCAGACAAGACAAGCCTCATTGAAACGTTAGAACAGTTGAAAGACATCGGGTACGTAGCAGATGGCGAACATGGGCTAGAAATATCAAGCTCAGGAAGAACGGTACGTAGCGTGGTCCGCTTCAAACCAAGGGAAAGCTTCATTAGCAAGCTTCTCAGTCGCTTCAGCGTTAACGCCTCCATATCACCCACTGACCTACTTAAATGAGGACGATTCTACGCGTTTTCGAATCTGCGGATGCGAATTATTCAACATCGTCGCGGACTATGAGCGGACTAAGACGATACAAGCCCGAGGCGTATTACCATGATGCAGGGGGTTTCACGGCGTAAGCTGCAAGCCCTGCGCTTGCACGATATAGACCCAAGCGGGAGCCGAACAACGAACCATACCTCGACATTCCGCCCCCAACACCCTATATCTCGATCATCACCGGCAACACCGCACGTAGGCGCCTGTGACTGAGAGACCATCCGCGCTCCCGTCTACAGTCCGGGAGTCCGCGAACATGGACCTCAACCAGCTCCTATACCGCCAGCAGGTTTCGCTGATGCGCTCCGATGCCGCCGCGTGCTGCGAAGCACGTGTTGCCCATCTCGGCCTGGCCAATGCATATGGCCGTCGCATCACCGAACTTCAGCGCGCATTCGCAACAACAGAGGCAACTGCTTAATGGCCAAAGAAGAACTCATGACCCTCGACGGCATGATCGAGGAAATCCTGCCGGACGGCCGCTTCCGCGTGAAGCTGGAAAACGATCACCGCATCGTCGTCTACACCGCGGGCAAGATGCGCAAGTTCCGCATCCGCTCGATCGTCGGCGACCGCGTGATGGTCGAGATGTCGCCCTATGACCTCGACAAGGGTCGCCTGGTCTATCGTGAGCGCGTGCAGGGCACCGGCTTTGGCGGCGCGCGCCGCGGGAACCGTCGTTGATGGAGCGCGAGGACGAAGACGCCCAGCCGATCGAGCTGAAGGACACGGCCGAGGACCGGCCCATCATGGACGCAGGCGAAGAGCCCGAGGTGCACGAGTCCGCCGAGGACCAGCGCCCGGCGCGCAAACCCTTCCGCAAGCGCTTCACCGAAAACCGCCTCTCGCCTGAGAGCGCCGAGCGCCAGGGCCGCATCACCATGCTGGCCTGGGAAAAGCTGGGCGGCACCGATGCCGCGCGCGAATTCCTCAACAGCTTCGATGAAACGCTGGGCGGCCGTCCGCTCGACTTGGCCGTCGCCAGCACTGAGGGGCTGCGCGCAGTTGAAAACGCGATCGCGGAGCGCGCCGCGGCCCGCGCCTGACGGGCTTACCTTGTAGGATTTCGTTTGCTTCACTGGCGGCACTTGGCGCATGCCGGGCCGCTCTGTGAACTATTGGAAGCAGGCTCGAAGCCGCGCTTTTGGTCTAAACTTTCCTAAACTTCCGCGCGCTCAGCCCGCCTGCGGCTCCACCGCCATCAGCGTCACGCCCTGATATTTGTCGAGGGCCGCGTCGAACAGCGCGCTGATCGCGAAGTCGCGCTCCAGCAGGTTCAGTTCCTTCAGCCCGTCGAGCTTGAAGGTACCCATCTTCTCCTCGCGCGGGATCATGCCTTCGCGCACGATCACCACGCCATCGACATACAGCTTGTCGTCGCGGGTGTAGAGGATGTGCGGCGCCAGGATCATGCGCGTGCGGTTATACTCGGCCGACAGGCAGCGCAGGCGGACGATCGCCTCCAGTACAAGCGGCGTGGCGGCGGCGGGCGGGGTCGGGGTATCGGCTTGGGTCGTCAACTTCATGCCTGTGCTATGCGTCGGATGCTGCGCTGCAACAAGTCCGCAGCGCGCCGGTTAACTTCCTTATCCGACTTCCAGCGCCACGAAAACCGGGCGAGATTGTCAGCAAGTGGTTCAAGCGCCAGCGCGTGCCTCGGTTCCCACCTCTAACCTGGAGCCGCCGCGTGCTTCCGACGTTCACGCGTTCAGCCGTGCTTCACCCGCGCTGGCCGATTTGCCCGTCCAAGGCCATGCTGGCCCTTCAGGGAAGGAGAAGAGCATCATGAAACACGTGTTCGGCTTTGCCGCCATCGCCGCTGCGACCATCGCGGTGGCCAGCCCCGCCGCTGCGCAGACCAACAACAGCGCGCGCTACTCGCAGGACGAGGAAGCCCGCTTCGACGCCGCGCAGCGCCGCTTCGACGATGAATATGAACAGTTTCAGGCGGCGCTCGACCGCTATCGTCGCTTCCGCGGGTCTCAGGGCTCGCAGCCCAACTGGAACAACAATCCCCCGCCCGCCCGTCCGGGCTACAATGACGATCGCTACGACGATCCGAACTATGATCCCGCCCGTGACTATCGCGCCGGAAATTACCAGGAGCGCGTGCTTGCCTCGGACGACCGCGTCTATCGCGGCAATGACGGCCGCTATTATTGCGAGCGTCCCGACGGCACCACCGGCCTGATCGTCGGCGCGGCTGCTGGCGGCCTGTTCGGCAACGTCATCGCCGGCCGCCGCTCCAGCACGGTCGGTACGCTGCTAGGCGCGATTGCCGGCGGTGCGCTCGGCAACCAGGTGCAGCGCAACCAGCAGCAGGTCCGCTGCCGCTAAACCTTGATTCAGGAAGCGCCGCCCGGCGCTTCCTGACCTGCATGTTCGTGAAGCGGAACCGCTGCCCCGCTCATGGCTTGAGCAGCCGATGACCGAAGCTCCCGCGCTGCGCCGCCGCGTTCAGGCAGTCGCCGCGATCTCCTGCGGCACTGCGCTGGTGGTGATCGACGGCGCGATCGCGACGGTGGCGCTGCCCACCATTGCCCGCGACCTCCATGTCGATCCGTCCTCGGCAGTAGCGGTGGTGACCGTGTACCAGCTCGTGCTGGTGATGCTGCTCCTGCCTTTTTCCGGGCTAGGCGACCGCATCGGCCTGAAGCGGCTCTACCAGATCGGCCAGCTGGTTTTCACCGCCGCCACCATCCTGTGCTTCTTCGCCAAGAGCCTGCCCTTCCTGCTGATCGTGCGCGCCGCGCAGGCGATGGGCGCTGCGGCGACCCTCAGCGTCGCCTCGGCGCTGATCCGCCGCATCTATCCGCCCGAACAGCTTGGTCGTGGTCTGGGCATCAACTCGGTCGTGGTCTCCAGTTCCGCGGCGCTTGCTCCGACGCTCGGCGGGCTGGTGCTGGCGGTCGGTCCCTGGCCCTGGGTGTTCGCATCGGCAGTACCCTTTGCGGTTCTCAGCCTGCTTCTAGGTCGCGCGCTGCCCGAGTCCGAGCGCAGCACCGAGCCGTTCGATGTGCTCGGCGCGCTGCTGTGCGCCGCCATGTTCGGGCTGATCATTGGCGGGCTGGAAAGTGCAGTGCACGGAGATAGCCCCGTGGTGTCCGCGGGGGTGGTTTTGGCTGGCGTGGTGATCGGCATCCTGTTCGTCCGCCGCGAGCGTGACGAGCCCCGGCCGATCCTCCCGATCGACTTGCTCGGCCGACCCGTGCTCGCCCTGTCCACGATCGGTGCGTTCACGGCGTTCATCGCCACGATGACGACCTTGCTGTCGCTGCCCTTCCGCCTGCAGCACGCCTATGGCTTCAGCCCCTCGGAGGTCGGCGCCGTTCTGGCACCCTGGCCGCTCACGACCATGATCGTCGCCCCGCTCGCCGGCGTGCTGTCCGATCGCTACCCCGCTGGCGCGCTGGGCGGCATCGGCATGGCCGTGGCGATCGCCGGGCTTCTATCGCTCGCCTTCCTGCCTGCGGACCCCAGCTGGTTCGACATTGCATGGCGCATGTCGCTGAGCGGCGCCGGCTTCGGCCTGTTCCTTTCGCCCAATGCCCGCCTTATCATCGGCTCGGCCCCGGAACAGCGTGCCGCGGCAGCCGGCGGGCTTATCTCCACTACCCGCATGGTAGGCCAGACCACCGGCGCGACTTTGGTCGCTGCGCTGCTGGCGATGGGTCTGGGCGGCGGCACCATCCCACCGCTCACCGCCGCCGCGCTCGCGCTGATCGCCGGGCTGTGCAGCGTAGCCCGCCTCAACCCGGCGCTCCGCAACCCGCGCCAGGACGAAACCGCCGACGCCCAGCCCGCGCAGGTCCGCTAAGCCCGTGCCGCAATCCGCGATTGCAGAGCCGCCGGCGAAGCGCCAAGAGCCCGCCATGCCCAGCCATCCCTTCGCCGTGCCCAATTTTCGCGCTTATTGGGTGGCGCGCCTGTGTGCGACGCTGGGGCAGATGGCGATGGTCATCGTCATCGGCTGGCAGGTGTATGACATCGCCCGCGAGACGATGAGCATCCAGGAAGCCGCCTTTCAGCTTGGCCTGATCGGCGTCGCGCAATTCGTGCCCTTGTTGCTGCTGTCGCTGTTCGCCGGCTGGCTCGCCGACCAGATCGACCGCCGCTGGATCGCCCGCGCCGCCGTCGCTCTGGAGGCCGGCTGCGCCCTGTCGCTCGCCTGGCTGACCTATAGCGGCAATATCAGTCTGCCGGCCTTGTTCGGCATCGCCGCGCTGCTCGGCGTCGCCCGCGCCTTTGCCGGGCCGGCGCTCGGCGCGCTTGCCCCCAATCTGGTGCCCAAGGCGATCCTGCCGACGGCAATCGCGCTCAGTTCGCTGGCGTGGCAGGCCGGCACCGTGATCGGCCCGGCCATGGGCGGCTACCTCTACGCCGCCTCGGCCTGGCTGCCCTACACCGTGTCGGGCGGGCTGTTCCTGCTGTCCTTCACCATGCTGATGCTAATCGGCCCGGTCCCGCGCAGCAACAAGAAGTTCACCGGCAGCCCCTTCGCTCAAATGGTAGACGGTTTGCGCTATGTCCGCCGCAACCGCCTGGTGCTCGGCGCGATCTCGCTCGACCTGTTCGCGGTACTACTCGGCGGCGCGACGGCGATGCTGCCGGTCTATGCCCGCGACGTGCTTCAGGTCGGTGCCGAGGGGCTGGGCCATCTCCGCGCCGCGCCTGCCGTCGGTGCGGTGCTGACTGCCGCCCTGTTCGCGTGGCGCCCGCTGAAGACCGAAGTCGGCAAGAAGATGCTGCTCGCGGTCGGCGTATTCGGTCTCGCCACCGTGGTGTTCGGCGCGTCCGCCCCGTTGCTGCTTCCAGCCCTTGGCCCCGCGGCGATCGGCCATGACCTCGCCCCCGCCGTGCTGCTCTCGCTGGTTGCCCTCTTCGTGCTCGGCGCCGCCGACATGGTCTCGGTCTATGTCCGCCAGTCCCTCATCCAGCTCTACACGCCCGACGAGATGCGCGGCCGCGTCGGCGCGGTTTCCACGCTGTTCGTGTCCGGCTCCAACGAACTGGGCGAGGCCGAATCCGGCTTCCTCGCCGCAGCGATCGGGCCGGTCGCCGCAGTGATCGGCGGCGGCATCGGCGCCATCCTTGTCACGATCCTATGGGCCAAGCTATTCCCGGAACTAAGGCGGGCTCGCACCTTTGATCCTCCGGCCGATCTCGAAGTGCCTCCCAAGGAGATGACGACATGAAGGCGAACACCATCCTCGACACGATCGGCAACACGCCGCACGTGCGCATCAACAAGCTGTTTCCGGGCGCCGAGGTCTGGATCAAATCGGAACGCTCCAACCCCGCCGGCTCAATCAAGGACCGCATCGCGCTCGCCATGATCGAAGCGGCCGAAGCCTCGGGCGACCTCAAGCCCGGCGGCACCATCGTCGAGCCGACCAGCGGCAACACCGGCGTTGGCCTCGCGATGGTCGCCGCGGTCAAGGGCTACAAGCTGATCCTGGTCATGCCCGAAAGCATGAGCATCGAGCGCCGCCGCCTGATGCTGGCCTATGGCGCCAGCTTCGACCTGACCCCGCGTGAAAAGGGCATGAAGGGCGCGATCGAGCGCGCCATGGAGATCGTCGAGGCAACTCCGGGCGCCTGGCTCGCCCAGCAGTTCGAGAACCCGGCCAATGTCGAGGTTCATGTCCGCACCACCGCGCAGGAGATCCTGAACGACTTCCGCGACACCCCCATAGACGTGATCATCACCGGCGTGGGCACCGGCGGCCACATCACCGGCGTTGCCGAGACGCTCAAGAAGGAATGGCCGAACCTCAAGGTGTTCGCGGTCGAGCCCGAGCTGTCGCCAGTCATCTCGGGCGGCACCCCGGGCCCGCACCCGATCCAGGGCATCGGCGCCGGCTTCGTACCGCGCAACCTCCACACCGACGCGATCGACGGCGTGATCAAGGTCGACGCCAATGTCGCCAAGGACATGGCCCGGCGCTCGGCTTGTGAAGAAGGCATGCTGGTCGGCATCAGCTCGGGCGCGACGCTTGCCGCCATCCTCCAGAAGCTCCCCGACCTGCCCGACAATGTGCGCGTGCTCGGCTTCAACTACGACACCGGCGAGCGCTACCTCAGCGTTCCGGACTTCCTGCCGGAAAGCTGAGGCTCACCACCTCCACGCTTTCGGTGGGGGAGGTAGCGCGCAAAGCACGATCGGCGTGGCCTGCGATCTGATCGCCGGCCACGCTGTCTCGCTTCGCTTCCATTCGGATCCTCATCCGCGGTTCCTTGTTGACGACACCCGCGTTATCCCGCGCAAGCCTGCGCAAGGAGCCTGCCACTTGATCCCTACCGCCGTTTCATCAGCCCTGCGCCCGAACTGACCGGCCGGACCATGCTCCCTCTCCAAGATCAGCGCTCCGCCAGTGCTGCCACCATATCCCCGCTGCTGATCGCGATCCTCGCGCTCGTCGCGCTGCTCGCCATCGCGATCCCGGCCCTCCTCGTCGCCAACAGCCCGCGCGTGGTGGTGCACAAGCGGCCCCCGGTGGTCATCTCCCACCGCGTCGTGCCCAAGGCCGAGCTTCCCCCGGTCGAGCCCGTGCAGCTCCAAGCCGTCGACCCGGATGACGCTCGCGCGATCAACGCCTCGGTCCCCTTCTCCACGCTGCCCAACCCGGCAGCCCGCCCCTTCCGCCTCCCCGGTGCCGAAGACAGCCGCGCCCGCGGAATCGATTGCCTAGCGGCTGGCGTCTATTACGAAGCCGGCGACGACACGGTCGGCCAGCGGGCCGTGGCACAGGTCATCATCAATCGCCTGCGCCACCCGGCCTTCCCCAAGACGGTGTGCGGCGTCGTGTTCCAGGGCGCCGAGCGCGGCACCGGCTGCCAGTTCACCTTCACCTGCGACGGCGCGATGCTGCGCTACACCCCGACCGCTGCTGCATGGAAGCGCGCCCGCGAAGTCGCCGAGCTCGCGCTGAACGGCACGGTCTACAAGGCGGTGGGCCACGCCACCCACTACCACACCGACTGGGTCGTGCCTTATTGGAGCGCCAGCCTGGAAAAGATCACCGAGGTGCACACCCACCTGTTCTTCCGCTGGGCCGGCTGGTGGGGCACCCCGCCCGCCTTCAACCGCGGCTATGCCGGCGCCGAGCCCAACGTACCGCAAATGGCGCGGCTCTCGCCTGTCCACCAGGGCGGCACCGGCGACCTCCTCGCGCTCGAACTCGCCGAAGCCGAAAAGCCGCTCGATCCCGAAGCCATTCCCGACAGCGCAGTCCCCGCCCCGCTCGGCGCCGCCGGGCTGGACAATAACAGCTTCGCGGTGACGCTCGACCGTTCGATGAACCCGGAATCGTTCGCCGCGCTGGCGATCAAGACCTGCGGCGAACGTGCCTTCTGCAAGTTCATGGCCTGGACCGACGCCAAGCAAACCCCCAAGCAACTGCCGGCAAGCCCGGCACAAAGCGCAGCCATGTCGTTCAGCTACCTGCGCGACCAGAATGTCGGCTTCGCCAAGGCACTATGGAACTGCCAGCAGTTCAAGCGCCCCAGCCCGGTACAATGCATGCGCGCACAAGTCCCGGCAGCGGCAGCTCCCGCCCCTGCCCCTGCCCCTGCGCCGACGCCAGCGGCAGCCGGTGAGGCAAAACCAGCCGGTCCGGTTCTGCTCACCGGCATCCGCAAAAAGAGCGCCGCAGCCGACCCTGCCGCTGCTGGTCCCACAACCGACAAGCCTCAGCCGAGCCCCACCCCGCGCTGAACCCCGCGGCTCAAAAACGCGAGCCAGCCTTCTCCACCACCGTCATCCCGGCCCTGAGCCGGAATCCCGCTTCTTCTTCACCGGCCCAAAACAGCGGGGACCCGGCTCAAGGCCGGAGCGACGAAGAACACACGCACCAGTTCCCCGGCGAAGGCCGGGGCCCAGTTTCGGCGCACTATCGGCGGCGCAGGAACGCTGCCGCGACAGCATTGCAACTGAACCCCAGCCTTCGCCGGGGAACAGCCTCACAACAGCGGTTGGGATGCTCGCCACACGCGTACTGAAGAAGCACGACATCCAAGCGCTGGGCTAACCGCCAAGTACCTCCAAAGCGTGAGCGCACAAGCCGGTCTTCAAATCACCGTCATCCCGGCCTCGAGCCGGGATCCCGCTTCTTCTTCTACCGACCAAGGCAGCGTCACCCCGGCTCAAAGCCGGGGTGACGAAAAACATACCACCCATCAGTCCCCAGGCGAAGGCCGGGGCCCAGTTTCGACGCACTATCGGCGGAGCAGGAACACTGCCGCGACGGTATTGCAACTGACCCCGGCCCTCGCCGGGGAACAGTCACTGCTTCGACGCCAGCCGCTTACGCCGCCCGGAACATCTCCGGATCCAGCGCCATCACCGTCTCGCTCCCAGCCTCGACCTTGCGGCGCAGACCACCGGCATCCGGCAGGAACCGCTCGGCAAAGAAGCGCGCCGTCACCAGCTTGGCTTCCAGGAACTTGGCATTGTCCGCACCCGAAGCAAGCCCGTCGGCAGCCGCTTTGGCCATGCGCAGCCACATCAGGCCGAGCGCCACGGTGCCGGTCAGCTGCATGTACGGATACGCACCCGCGCCGACATCGTTGGGGTTCTTGAAGCCATTCGCCGCCAGCCACATGGTCGCGCCCTGCAGGTGCCCCAGCGCCTTTTCCAGCGCCTCGGCAAAGCTCTTCAGCTTCTCGTCCTGCTTTGCAGCAGCCACTTCCTCAGTGACGACGCGGAACAGCGCCTGCACCGCGCGGCCGCCATTCTGGGCGAGCTTGCGGCCGACCAGATCCATCGCCTGCACGCCATTGGTGCCTTCATAGATCATCGAGATGCGGGCATCGCGGACATATTGCTCCATGCCCCATTCGGCGATGTAGCCATGGCCGCCATAGACCTGCTGCGCATCGGTCGCGACGCGGTAGCCGATGTCGGTGCCCACGCCCTTGATGACCGGAGTCAGCAGCCCGACCAGGTCGCCGGCCAGCTGGCGCGCTTCCTCGCTCTCGGCGGCATGCTCCAGGTCGACCTGGAGCGCACCCCACAGGCACAGCGCCCGCAGCCCCTCGGTCAGCGCCTTGCTCTCCATCAGCATGCGGCGCACGTCCGGATGGACGAACAGCGTATCGGCCTTCTCGTTCGGTTCAGCGGCGCCGGTCAGCGCACGGCCCTGGCGACGGTCCTCGGCATATTGCACCGCGTTCTGGTAGGCGGTCTCGGCGACACCCAGCCCTTGCAGACCAACGCCCAGGCGAGCCGCGTTCATCATGATGAACATCGCGGCCAGGCCCTTCATCTCGTCGCCGACCAGCCAGCCGGTGGCACCGTCATAGTTCATGACGCAGGTCGAGTTCCCGTGGATGCCCATCTTGTGCTCGATCGATCCGCAGCTCACCGCGTTGCGTTCGCCCGGCGACCCGTCCTCATTGACGATGAACTTGGGCACCACGAACAGAGAAATGCCCTTGCTGCTCTCCGGCGCGCCCGGCGTCTTGGCGAGCACCAGGTGGATGATGTTGCTGGTCAGGTCATGCTCGCCCGACGAAATGAAGATCTTGGTGCCGGTGATCGACCAGCTGCCATCGGCGTTCGGCTCGGCGCGCGTGCGGATCAGGCCAAGATCGGTGCCGCAATGCGGCTCGGTCAGGTTCATGGTGCCGCCCCATTCGCCCGACACCATCTTGGGGACGTACATCGCCTTCTGCTCGTCCGAACCCTTGGCGAGCAGCGCGGCGATCGCGCCGTGCGTGAGGCCTGGATACATGGCGAACGCCATGTTGGCCGAGATCATATATTCCTGGAATGCCGTGGAGATGACGTGCGGCATCGCCTGCCCGCCAAACTGCTCGGGCGCGCTCAGCGTACCCCAGCCGCTCTCGACGAACTGCTGATATCCTTCCTTGAACCCCGGTGGCGTGGTGACGCTGCCATCCTCGTGGCGGGTGCAGCCATGCTGGTCGCCGACCTGATTGAGCGGGAACAGCACTTCGGCAACGAACTGGCCGCCCTGCTCCAGCACGGCTTCCACCGTATCGGGCGTGGCATTCTCGAAGCCGGGCAGATTGGCGTGGCGGTCCAGGCCGATCACCGAGTCCAGGATGAAGCGCGTGTCGCGCACGGGCGGCGTATATTGCGGCATTTCAGGTTCCTCAGATGGTGTCGCTGCTTTGCAGCAGTTCGACGAAGTGCTGGAGCTCGGTGATATGGGCGTCGATATCGCGCTTCTGGTTCTCGAGCAGGGCGATGCGGTCCTGGCAGCGTTCCAGCGTCACCTGACGCTGAACCCGGCGCCCGTCTCCGATATCGTACAGGTCGATCATCTCGCGGATCTCGGCCAGGCTGAAGCCCACCCGCTTGCCGCGCAGGATCCACGCGAGCCGCGCGCGGTCGCGATGCGAATAGATCCGCACCGTGCCCCGCCGCTCGGGCGAGATCAGCCCTTCATCCTCATAGAAGCGCAGCGCCCGCGGCGTGACCGCGAACTCGGCGCACAGGTCAGAAATGGAGAACGCGTCCTGATCCGGACGATTATCGATCGGCGCCAGGGCCTCGATGGGAGCGGCAGCGGACATGCCCCCAATTTAGTTTCCCCTTACGTGAACGTCAAGCAGCTCACGTCCCGCAAAGCCGCCGTCCCGCCGCATCGCGCAGCGCCGCGGCTTCGGCGTCCGACTCGCTGAGCAGCGACACCTCCACCCCCGAAAGCGACGCGCGCTTCGCGCACAACGCCGCGCATTCGGCAGGGACAGTTCCGGGAAAGCGGATCGCCGTCCCGTCAAACCGCGCCTCGAACGCGCAGCTTTCCGAGCGGCCCAGCTTCAGGTGCAGCGCCTCGCCTTCCTGCCGCACCGTTCCGGCTGCGCTACAGGTAATCCCGTCGCCATAGTCGACAAACACCCCGATCTGCGCGGTGTCGCCCTTGCGCGGACGCACGCACACCCGGTCGGTGTCCCGCGCATACAGCCCAGCCAGCCGCATTTCGTCCGGATCGCGCACCAGCCCGCGCGATATCGCCGCGCGCTCCAGGTCCGCGCTCGCCTGCACTGCATTGCCGCCGCCCCCTCCATCGGAGCATCCGGCCAGCACCAGCAACAGGCCGAGCAGCGCCCTCATGCCTCGGACACGAGCCCGCCATCCTCGATGATCCGATAGAAACACGACCGCGCGCCGGTGTGGCAGGCCGGCCCCTGCGGCTCGACCTTCAGCCACACCGCGTCCTGGTCGCAGTCGATCCGCGCCTCGACAACCTTCAGCACATGCCCCGAAGTCTCGCCCTTCTTCCACAACCGCCCGCGGCTACGCGACCAGAAGGTCGCCTCCCCCGTCTCCATGGTCAGCTTCAGCGCATCGGCGTTCATATGGGCCACCATCAGCACGTCGCCGCTGGCCGCATCCGTCGCCACCGCCGTCACCAGCCCGGCAGCATCATATTTCGGGTCGAGCCGCAGCCCGATTTCGCGTTCGTTGCTCACGGCGCACTCCTTATCCCCAGGCTTGCGGCGGGGGGAAGAAAACAATCGTGACAAAGTGGCGACAAACCGCACTTGCCTCCCTATATGGCCTCCAAGAGTCGCAAACCCCACTGAGGGCTGATGCTTACCACGCACCCATATGATGACGACAAGCTGCGCGAAGAGTGCGGCATCTTCGGCGTTTCCGGCATGGAGGGCGCTGCGGCGGCCGTCGCGCTGGGGCTCCACGCCCTCCAGCACCGCGGCCAGGAGGCGGCGGGCATAACCAGCTGGGACGGGCATCAGTTCCACACCCATCGCGCGATGGGCCATGTTGCGGGCAATTTCGACCGCGACGAAGTGATCCGCAGCTTGGCTGGCAATGTCGCCTGCGGCCATGTCCGCTATGCCACCACCGGCGGCTCGGCGATCCGCAACGTCCAGCCGCTCTATGCCGAGCTGGCGAGCGGCGGCTTCGCAGTCGCGCATAACGGCAACATATCCAACGCGATGCGGCTGCGGCGCGACCTGGTCCGCCGCGGCGCGATCTTCCAGTCGACCTCGGACACTGAGGTGATCATCCACCTCGTCGCCACGTCGCAATACCGCACGCTGATCGACCGCTTCATCGACGCGCTCAAGCAGGTCGAGGGCGCCTATTCGCTGATCGTCATGACGCCGGAGGGCATGATCGCCTGCCGCGATCCGCTCGGCATCCGTCCGCTGGTGATGGGCAAGCTCGACGACACGATCGTCTTCGCGTCCGAAACCGTCGCGCTCGACGTGGTCGGCGCCGACTATGTCCGCGATGTCGAACCCGGCGAGCTGGTCATCGTCAAGGGCGGCGAGATCACCTCGCACAAGCCCTTCGCCCCGCTCGCGCCGCGCCCGTGCATCTTCGAATATGTCTATTTCTCGCGCCCCGATTCGATCAGCGAAGACCGCTCGGTCTATTCGGTGCGCAAGGCGATCGGCGGGCAGCTGGCGATAGAGGCGCCGGTAGAGGCAGACCTCGTCGTCCCGGTCCCGGATTCGGGCGTCCCCGCAGCGATCGGCTATGCCCAGGAAAGCGGCATCCCGTTCGAACTCGGCATCATCCGCTCGCACTATGTCGGCCGCACCTTCATCCAGCCCGGCGACAAGGTCCGCCACCTGGGCGTCAAGCTCAAGCACAACGCCAATCGCGAGCTGATCAAGGGCAAGCGCGTGGTGCTGATCGACGATTCGATCGTGCGCGGCACCACCAGCCTCAAGATCGTCCAGATGATGCGCGACGCCGGCGCTGCCGAGGTCCATATGCGCATCGCCTCGCCGCCCACGCGGCACAGCTGCTTCTACGGCGTCGACACGCCCGAGCGCGCAAACCTGCTCGCCGCCAAGCATGATGTCGCGGGCATGACCGACTTCATCCATGCCGACAGCCTGGCCTTTGTCACCATCGATGGGCTGTACAAGGCGCTGGGCGAAGCGCGCCGTGCCGACATCCATCCCAAATATTGCGATGCGTGCTTCACCGGCGATTATCCCACCACGCTGACCGACCAGGACGAGTTCGCCCCGGTTGACCAGTTCGCGCTTCTGGAGGAACGGGTCGGCTGACCTGTTCGCACACGGAAGAACGTACATGAACGACACGCTCCTCGCCGGCCAGACCGCGCTCGTCACTGGCGCCAGCCGCGGTATCGGCGCCGCCACCGCGCTCGCGCTCGGCCGGGCCGGCGCGCATGTGGTCCTCACCGCCCGCACAGCCGGGGGGCTTGAGGAAGTCGAGGAGGCGATCTTCGCCGCCGGGGGCTCGGCCACCATCGCGCCGATGGACCTGGCCGAGAATGAAAGCGTCTCGCGGCTGGCGGTCGCGATTGCGGAGCGCTGGCCAGCACTCGACATGCTGGTGCTCAACGCCGCGTCGCTCGGCACGCTCAGCGCCGTGCCCGCTTTCGACTTCAAGGAATTCGCCAAGGTCCTGACGCTCAACGTCACGGCCCAGGCCGCGATGCTGGCCGCGTTCGACCCGCTGCTCAAGAAAGCGCCGAACGCCCGCGTGATCGGCGTCACCTCCAGCGTCGGCCGCACTCCGCGCGCTTATTGGGGCATGTACGGGGCCTCAAAGGCCGCGTTCGAGAACCTGCTGCTCAGCTATGGCGAGGAAGTGCGCCACATCTCGGCGATCCGCGCTGCGATCCTCGACCCCGGCGCCACCCGCACCAAGATGCGCGCGCGCGCCTTCCCCGGTGAGGATCCCCAGACGGTAA
The DNA here is from genome assembly GCF_021043375.1 of Sphingomonas sp. IC-56. Taxonomy (GTDB): domain Bacteria; phylum Pseudomonadota; class Alphaproteobacteria; order Sphingomonadales; family Sphingomonadaceae; genus Sphingomonas. Next base: position 1,706 of record NZ_JAJNDV010000013.1, on the reverse strand, counting down.
AGGCCCCCGAAGCCGTCGCCGACCGCATCGCTGCGCTACTCACCTCGGGCTTCGACCACGGCCACTTCGAACGGGTCGGCTGACGCCGCTCCTCATCAGTTCCCCGGCGAAGGCCGGGGCCTAGCTGCAATGCAGTAGCCGTTAACGTCCCGCGCCATCCATGAACCTCGGCAGCTGGGCCCCGGCCTCCGCCGGGGAATTCCCAGATCAATCCTCCCCCTCGCAGGGGAGGATCTAAACGCACGCGTCCTTCACCAACGTAACCTGCACCACATCGATGCTCCCCCCACGGAAGCCACCCTCACAATACATCAGATAATAGCGCCACAAGTCGATGAACTTGCGGTCAAATTGCCCCGGCAGCCGCCCTTCGGCCACCGCGCGGTCGAACCGCTCCAGCCACAGCCGCAGCGTCTCGGCATAATCCAGCCCGAACCGGAACGGCCCGCTCCACCGCAGCCCATGCTCAGCGGCCACCCGCGCAAACTCCCGCTCGGAAATCAGCAGTCCCCCGGGGAAGACATAGGTCTGGATGAAGTCGACATTGTTCGCATAATCTTCGAAGAACGCGTCGTCGAAGGTGATGACCTGCAACGCCGCGCGCCCGCCGGGCTTCAGCGCCCGCGCAATCGCCGACAGATAGGCTGGCCAATATTCCCGCCCTACGGCCTCGGCCATCTCGATGCTCGCCACCGCATCGAACTGCCCGGTCACTGCGCGATAGTCGGTCAGCGTGAACTCGCCCCCCGACAAGGCGGCGTTGCGCGCCTCTGCAAACGCGCGCTGCTCGGTGGACAGCGTGATGCCATGCACGCGCCGGCCCTCGCGCAACGCCAGTTCGGCAAAGGACCCCCAGCCGCAACCGATCTCCAGGATGCGATCGCCAGGCTTCGTCTCGGTCCGCTCCAGGATCGCGCGCAGCTTGGCCGCCTGCGCCGCCTCCAGCGGCTGGTCGGGCGCCTCGAACAGCGCGCTCGAATAGGTCATGCTCGCATCGAGCCAGGGCAAGTAGAAGTCGTTGCCCAGATCGTAGTGGAACTGAATGTTCCGCCGCGATCCGCGCTGATGGTTGCGCCGCACCCAGTGCAAAAACCGCCGCACCAGCAGCGACGGCCCCGTCGCCCGCGCCGGCCGCGCCAGCGAAGTGCGATTGCGCGTGAACAAGGCGAACAGCTGCACCGGATCGGGGCTGGCCCATTCCCCCGCAGCCCAGGCTTCATACCATCCGCCCGATCCGCTCAGCCCCAATCGGATCAGCGCCCGCCAGCTGCGCAGATCAACAATGGCGGCAGGTCCTTCGGCTCGCCCGCCGAGCAGCCGCGCCTCTCCGGTCGGCAGCGTGACTTGCAGACTGCCCTCGGCAATACCTCGGTCGATGGTGTCCAGCTGCCGCTCGAACACCGGCGCCAACAGGTTCAATAGCCCGGGACTGCGGCGCCCGCCCTGCACGACTTCCACATCCCCCACCGGCGCATTCATGGCCGCGCTAAATGCATGGGTGGGGATCGGGAGCAAGCCCCAACCTGAATCCCCACCAAAGTTCCCCGGCGAAGGCCGGGGCCCAGCTGCAACGCACTATCGGCAAGCATCCCGCACACCATCGGACGCCACGCTCGCGGCCAACGTCACCCAACGCCAGCCCCTTCCCCCAGCGCCAGTATCGAAGCCACATGCCGCTCCGCCACCTCCAGCGCATCCACCCCATA
>NZ_JAJNDV010000012.1 GCF_021043375.1 Sphingomonas sp. IC-56 | reverse complement strand
GCCCACACCGGCGAACGACGTGGAGGTCACGCCGCCCGCGGCGGTTAGCCGCTCATGGTGATTTCGGCCGCGGGCGGCGTGACCTCCACGTCGTTCGCCGGTGTGGGCACATCGTCGTTGGCGTGGCGCGGCTTGGGGCCGCAGCGTTCGGAATTGGAGATCGGCAGGTGCACGTCGGGATTGGGCTTGGGGCTGGGTCGGATGGTCCGCACGATCGACAGCTGCGCGACGAAGCTGAAATTGCACTCTTCGTTCGAGCAGGTGTAGCGGATCTCGCGCACCGTGTTGGTCAGTTCCTCGCTTGTGCGGACCATCGAACGCGCGCGGCAATGCGGGCAGTGGACGGTGGGCAGGCGGTGACGGGTAATCTTAGACATGGGCTCCCCCGGCTTTCGCTGCGTTCGGCCCCGCGCCGAACGGCAGGAAACTTTTGAGGCGCCGCAACATCGCGCCGGTGGCGCTGTGCACTTCCTCTGTCTCGGCGAGCGCGCGGTGAATGTCGCGCGGGCTGGCGCCGGGTTGTGTGACGACGATGGTTGCGCCGGCGGCTTCCCCACATTCGCGCAGGACGCGGGCGAGATCGTCGGCAAGGGCACGCTGACAGGCGAGTTGATCGGTGATCTGCACATCGAGCAGCTGCGCATAGGTTTCGAGCAGCGGGTGCCCCTGGCCGCCCCCCGGCAACGAAGGCGGCGTCCAGGGCGACAGCCTGATCGACGGTGGGCGCGCCCTTGGGCTTGGGCGCGGCCCAATAGCGCACGGTGCGCTCACGGCGGCGCGCGATGCGCGACACCTCGGCCCAGCCGATCTGGCCGGCGATGCGGGTGATCGCGTTGGGGATGGTGCAGGGCGCGCGGAGCAAGGTCACGACGCGCGGCCTTCCGGGGAGCAGCTTGCCGCCGCTCCCCCTCCGGCTACAGTCGGGAGTTCCGATCCTTCGACTGAGAAGAGGTATCCATGCCGCAGACTGCTCCCGACAGCATCCATGTGCTTTGGCCCGACGAGAAGAACTATGCGAGATTCAACGAGGTCTGCGGCGGCACGCTCCTGCCCAGCGCCGAGGCGTACAAAGCTGCCGCCGACCCCCAACTCAAAGCCTTCGAAGCGCAGGGCATCAAAGTGGAACGGCTCGAGTTCGATCCCGAGGAGCTGCTCGCCTTCGCTAAGGGGGCAAAGTCGACCGCGATATCCGCTTGAGCTTCGGTCGATACCTTGTCGAAGAAGCGCGGCATGGCAAAGTAGCCGCCCGACTGAATGGCGGGCGCTTCGACCGCTAGGGACGATCGAAGCGCCCGCGCCCGCGTTGCGACCCGCGGGGTATTGGGTGAGGCGGTCAGTCATTGCCGACCTCGAAGGGCAAAACGGCGCCCCGATTGAACGCGACCATCGGAGCGCCGTTCGCTACGTCACCACCATTATGGGAGAGGGGCAGGGAACCAGTGACGGTGGTGTCGAGAGGGTAGATGTCGGGCCGGAGATCGTGACGGGAGACGCCGGTGGCCCGCTCAACGAGGAGCACATGCTCTGCCGGAAGTAGTTTGGCATCTTTCAGCCAGCCGAACACAGTCGACTGCCGTCGACCGATCAGACGGCCAAAGCTTGATTGCGAGCCCATCGCGCGAACGGCGCGAGCCAGCGGCGTCTCGGGCCTGGAGTGAATCGGCATGCCATTTGCCTAACGGGAGGCGTTAGGTGAGCAAGCGGAAAAACGCGGTGGCTATTAACGGCATTCCGTTAGACGAAACTGTATGACCGTCGGAGAACGAATAGGGGAACGCTTGGCAGCCGCAAGGCTGTCGCAAGCCGAGCTCGCCCGACGCGTGGGTTTAGGGCAGAGCACGATAAACGCGCTCGTGCGAGGTGACTCTCGCAGTTCAGCATATCTTCCTAAGATCGCGCATGCGCTTGGCACTACGGCTGAGTATCTAGCTGGGCAGACGCCAGATCCAACGCCACGCTCTGGTCCGTTGCTGACGACCGCGGACATGGCCGAGCAGCTTGATCTCGTGCCCGTGGAGGAGATCACGCTTGAGTTCGGAATGGGCTCAACGGTGCTCCACGATCAGCACGAGACGATCCGCCGCTACGTGCCGCGCGACTGGATGGAGCATTTCACCAAGTCGCCGGCGCACCTCCTGCGCTTCGCGCGCGGCCGCGGCGATTCGATGTACCCGACGATCCTAGATGGCGACCTGGTGCTAATCGACACCGGCCAAACCCGCATGACGGTCCAGGACGAAATCTGGGCCTGCGGCTATGGCGACCTCGGCGGCCTCAACCGTCTGCGTTCAATGGGCGGCGGCATGGTGAAGGTCATGTCCGACAACGCCCAAGTGACCGACGAAACCTTCCACATGGACGAGCTGCGCATCATCGGCCGCGTTTGCGGCAACCTGCGGAAGATGTAGCCTCACAACGGCTCGAGAAGACGGCGGTTCACGCGTGGAGGGGCAAGCACATGTTCAAGCAGCCAACTACCTTCGTCATCGGCGCAGGGGCATCTTGCGAGCTGGGGCTGCCGTCGGGTAATGAGTTAAAAGAGCAAATAGCCTCACTGCTGCGCACGACTGATGCAAACGCCTATGGTTTCGAAAGTCCTGCGCTACTTCCACATCTGCAGAGCGCTTATAAGCTTCAATCGCTGGGCGATGTCTCGCAAGTGCGGTCCTTGCAGGGAGCGGCGAGAAAGATCGCGAAAGGGCTGCCGCTCGCTCTCTCCATCGACAACTTTTTGCATGCACATCAGGGTGACGTACACGTTGAGCGTCTAGGGAAGACGGCGATCGCAGCGTGTATTCTGAGAGCGGAAAAAGGATCAAAGTTAATCCATCATCCTCCATATCACTGGGTTGATGATGATCCACGCCCCATCGCGGCAGGTCTTGGTAACCCAGAACTTTTTGATACCTGGTATGCTCCGTTTTCTCAATTGATGATGTCACAGGTTCATCGTGCGGACCTCGTCGGAGCATTTCGCGATTTGAGATTCGTGATATTCAATTATGATCGCTGCGTGGAGCAGTTTCTTTGGCTCGCAATGCAGGACTATTTCGACGTGAGCGCGGACGCGGCAGCTGACGCTCTCTCCTGCGTTCAGTTCATACATCCCTACGGATCACTTGGTCCTCTGCCCTGGCAGGCGCCTCAGAGCGAGGATGTGGTTCCTTTCGGTGGGTCGGACCGGCTGAATCCGTTCCGTGTCGGAGAAAGACTGCGCACCTTCACCGAAAGCGTGGAAAGCGAGGTGTCAGGTCTTGTCAAAGCGGCGGTTGGAGAAGCTGGAACAATAATCATCCTAGGTTTCGGCTATCTAGATCAAAACCTGGAGCTTATCAGGCCGTCCTACGAATACCGGCGGGCGACGAGAGTAATGAGCACAGCGTACAAGACATCATCAGCGAACCGAGAAATGGTCGAAGAGCAGATGAGGCTTCTTGCTCACCATAGTTCTCGCATTATGGTCGATGATGGATCGTGCCGAGAGTTTTTCGATCATCATAATCTGCAGCTAAGCTTGAGATAACGGAGGGGGAATGAACAAGGGGTGGATAATCGCAGCTGCCGCATTGGCACTAGCCGGCTGCAATTCGGTCAAGAAAGAACAGCTGCCAGCTTCCGGCAATCAGCAAGCGCTGGCCGAGATCGGGAAGAAGCTGAACGAAGACGATAAAAAGCTGCTGGCCGGCTATTTGATGCGTCGTGAAATGGCGAAGGCATTCGGCAATCAGCAGCTGGCTGATGGGGCGAAGACCGTAGGCGAGGCACTCGAGGCGCAGCGCAAGTGGGTCGACGGAATGTCGGAGGATCAGCGCATGGTGGAAGAGTTGAAGGCTGACGTCGAGCAGAAGCGAAAGGCCGTCGCCGAGCAGATTTCCAAGGCCGTGACGGTGGCCTTCATCGACGCTAAGTTCTTACCCAGCTCACCGCAGGCGGGCCGTTTCGATAGCAACGAACTGCTGACTTTTGCGGTCGCTAACAGCGGCTCGAAGCCGATCAAGGCGCTTAAGGGGGAGGCAGTTTTCATCGACACGTTCGGAGACGAATACATCCGCGTGCCGATGCAATCCGAGGATGCCGTCGCTCCAGGTGAGCGCAAGACCATCGAACTGAGCATGGAAATCAATGAGTTCATGGACGAACATAAGAAGATTATGCAACTCGACAAAGCCAAGCGGTTTCGGTTCGAGCCTGAGCAGATCGTCTATGCGGATGGCTCGACGCTACGTGCGCCAGAACGGGTGGTTAGCTGATCCGCAATGGATCTCAGGTAGAAGGTTTTGCGAAAAGTCATGGATCCGATTTCACTGCTTGTAAGCAGCTTCAAGGTGGGGTTGAACGCGCGTCGCAGTAAGCGTCAACGTGCACGAGCTTATGAATACCTCGTTTGGAGTGTCGCAACGCTCATCGCGCTCGGCGGCGTTATCATAAGGATGAACACCTGGGAATTTCACAAGGATCCTCTGTTAACGTTTGCTGACAGCTACACAGAGGTGCTTGTGGCCTTCTGTGTGGGAATTTTGCCGATCATATTTGACTTAGCGTTTGGAGCGCTACCGCTAGAATCGTTGCGCATGAAGCGCATGTCTGAGCACGAGCGCCATGAATATCTAGGCAAGGATGATCCTTCCATTACTGGCGAAGTGCTACCGAGTTCTGGAGTATCTATCGGGGTCGCGATTGGCTCCTCATCGGCTTCGGCTCACGGGAACACAGTCGATCACGCTGCTGTAGGCGCGAGTTCCAGAGGGTCTGAGCATATTCTGCGGATGAATAGCACCTCTTCGAGGCTTGTTGCGGAGAAAATGTTTAAGAGGTCCGCGCTGTATCTGTTTATAGGTGCTGCAATAGCAGGATTTGGGCTGCTATTCTTCTATGTTCAGGCCTCAACGCTTTCTTTGAAGGATCTTACACCTACTGAGATTCTGGCTCAGCTTGCTCCAAGGTTCGGCATTCTCTTTTTCGTGGAGTTCATTGCTTTCTTTTTTTTGAAGCAATATCGGGCCGCGATGGATGAATTTAAATATTATGAAGAGATACAGCGCGCACGTGAGGAAATGGAATTTGCGTATGCTGTAATCAGGTCATCTGATGATGGCGCCGATCTCGTGCAGGCGATTCGTACTGGTGCCTTCTCCAGCATGACAAAACCGATCACATCGGGGCACACGACTGAGTACTTAGAGGCGCGCAAGCTTCAGGGCGATGATTTGGCAGGTATTGCAAAGATACTTGAAGGGCTCGCAGCTTTTAAAAAGTAGCTTCAGCTCCGGTATGAGCTCGTTCTACAGGTTGCCACCGGCGTCTCGGTTGCTTGAACTTGTGGATCTGAAAAGCGGTACGACATTTTCTGGGTAGGACGTTAGTGTAACGGCCGGCAGGCGCTGGCCGAGCAGCCGTTCGAACATGGCGTCGCCCAGATCAACGCTTACAGCCAATTCTCGCAATGCATCGCGACGATCACTCGTTAGAGCGGCGAAGGCGCTTGTGAGCACTTCAGGAGTCTCGGGTTCGATGACGTCGTCGTGCAGCTCGACCTTCGCCTGCCCGTTGCGGTTCAAGTGGATGTTGCCTGACCGATAGCGATCGGCGGTGATCAGCCCGAGATCATAAGCCCGGCGGATGATTGCGCGCGCCGACACTTTCCAGCGCAACTTGAGATTGAAGATTGCGGCCCAATTGAGATAGCGCCCCTGCGGGAATTCGCGTGCGAAAACGCCCCGGGGCAGGAGGAAAGCGCTGGCGAAACGATGCGCTTGACCTTCCGTCTCTCGATCGCCGGTCTGAATACCACGGTGCATCACCAGGTGCGCGCACTCGTGCGCGATGTCGAACCGCAGACGACAGGCGGCTGGCTTGGCCTCGCTGCGGATGATCAGCGGACGCGGCCGATCCATCGAGAGCGCATCGACGCGATCAGAGATGCCGCTGAAGCAGATGACCACCGCGCCTGCGTTTTCAACCACTCGCGTCATGTTCGTAATCGGGCCAGTGAGGCCAAGGCCCCAATGGCGGCGGCAGGCTTCCGCAGCCGCCTCGATGTCCTCGGCCGATGACACCGCAATTTGCGGAAAGTCGACCGGTGGAAGCTCAAGGGCGGCATCAAGGCGCGCGATGAAGCGATCGAGCAGGGTGCCACGAGCGAGAACCTGACTGGTCACCGAAACGGGCGTCGTCGCCTGTTTGCGGAAGTGGCACTGTTCGGCATGCACGGCAGCCCGCGTGCTGGGCGCGAAGAAGCGCGTCGTGACGCCGAGTGCATCCGCGAGCGCAGCCTTCATCTCCTGCGTTGGCGGCTTCGTGCCGACCTCCAGCTGGTGCAGATACTGGCGGCTGACAGCCACCTGCTGACCAAGCTCATCAAGCGACAATCCATGCGCGAGCCGCGCGAGTCGCAGCTGCTCGCCGGCAAAGCCGTCGTCAGGCCACATCATCTATCCTGTATCGTTCGTGCTGAAGCGCCGCCTCAGGCAGCGCCGCCCTTCCGCTCTTTTTCTTCGCTTGGCAAGCGGACTGCGGGTGCCGGCAGGTCGACGCCTTCCGAGGGGGCCTCGGCTGCGATTGGCAGATATACCGGTTCGGCACCGAGCGGCACGTCCCAAACCATGACCGGCATTTCCCCTTCGAATGCGACGAACTTGATTGCGAGCACAGAGCCCGCTCCATCGGTGTTGACCACGAAGCGGCAGGTCAGTGCCGTATCCTCCGAGGTGGGCAGGGCGAGGTGCATCTGATCCAATTCGGCGTGAGCACGCGCGCGGCCGCGCATACTCGGCTCATCTGCGTCGTCCCGGAAGAAGCGGACGGGGTAGGCGCCGATCTGGAAGACGAACTCGAGCGAGGGGTTGAGCACCACCAGCCACGGGTACGCTTCGGTTTCAGCAGCCTGATCGATCCGGAAGCAGCCGAACCGGTAGGCGCTGCACCCGAGCAACCAGTTGTCGTCGCCGATATCCTCGTTGTGCCGATCAAGAGCATCTTCGCGTCCGCGCCGGATCAGACCGGCGACCTTCACCAGTCGTTCTTCAGTGAGGTCAGAATGGATGTCCCACGGATACTTCTTCGTCACAGCCGGTAGCCCCCTGTTGCAGCTGCATCATGTGCAAATCGCAGTATTTGTCAACCGGCATAGGATTTGTAAACCGGAGTTCCTAGCGGTGCTTCGCCGCCACCCCCTCGATCACAGCGTAAACCTTCTTCAGATTGTTGATTCGCTGAAGCGTGTTCTCATTGTCAGAGGCATTCCAGAAGGTGATCAACAGGTGCCGTCCGGTGTAGGGCAGCAGCACCCGCAGGGCGAGCTGAAGCGCCGGCCCGCGATCGGGGCGCGTGAACCGGTCACCCTCAAAGCTGCGCCGCAGGATCGCCAACGCCAATTCCACCTTCCGCTTCTCACGCCGACTCATATGAGAACGCAAGCAGAACGGCGGGGGATTTGCCAGTGGCGAAACGATCGTTCTAGGCGAGAACGTCAGGGGCGGGGATGCCCGGCTGCTGGAGGCGACGCACTTGCCTTCCTCCCTGCCTGGGCGGGTTTGCCAGCTCCCTTAGACGCGGAATAGACTTCCATGCTGAGAAACCCAGCAGCAGCGCCAAGCATGAGCATTGTGAGCTGAATGTCCAACCGGCTGCGGCGCAACACTGGCCTGCGCCGAAAGATGCCGTCGATGAGACGGACATTGCCGCCAACGGCGGTCAGCGCGGCCAGGCCGAAAAATACGACCGAGATCCACACCGATCGGGGAGCGTTTTGAAGCAGACTCCCGATGAGGGTGATCGCCAACCCTGCGCCCGCCACGCTCACCGTCGTAAGCTGATCCAGCAGCTTGGACTGTAACTCGTATGGCAGGTCGGCGGAAACTTCAGCGGTGCGCTCGTCGCCGATGTCGTCAGCTAAAACGTGCTTCCCTCGTTGGAACAGGCGTCGCAGCGTCTTTCTCCCGGCCAGCTTTGGCTTGGTCAGGTTTATGGCGCGGTAGAACTGACAGGTCCAGAAGCGCGAGATGCTCTGTCGATCAGCGAACCTGCGTCACCTTCAGCGTGCCGGCAGGCGCGGGTCGCAATATGTCGCCGGCAGGCACGGCAGGATTGAGCCACTTCGCCCAATCGGCACGCCCGAGCACGACGATCTGCCGGTCGTGATAGGGCGCGATGTCCGGCCCGGGTGAAGTGGTGAGCATGGTGTATGCTTCGCCAACCGTCGCGTCGTTCCGCAGCAGCCCCGCGATGCAGAAGAAGGGCCGATCGGGCATGGTGAAGAGCCACTTGCTCTTGGGCCGCTTCTTGGGCGCGCCCTCGACCGGCGGCGGATCGGTGAACTCGTAGAAGCCATCGGCGACGATCAGCACGCGCCCGCTGTCGAAGGTGCGGCCCTCAGACCGAAAGTTGTAGACGGGCTTGCCGGTTGGGCCGGGGCAGCTCCAGCGGCGCATGACAAGCTCTGCGCCTTGCGCGCCCTGGCGGACGATCGCGTGGCGATCAGTGATCTTGATGCTGTCACTAGGCGGGAGGTTTGGCAGACCTTAGGGAAAGCGCAGGAGGACGCCGACCTGGGAAAACTCATAGCTGAGTTGGTCGATGTCGACGTGGCTGCAATGCTCGTTGCACATGGCGGATCAATGCATGATCGGCGGGAAAGTGTCGCTCCGCTGATCCCGGCAACGTCCGCTGATGGGGGGATTGCAGACGGGTTGCTTTCGAGCGTTTAGGCAGAATAGCGGATGTTCCGGTCAGCCACTCTACCCCGAGAAGCTATGGTCGGATGATCTCACCACACAAGTACTGTAAATAAGGATATTTGATATCCCACTGCATGCCACCGCTAAAAATCATGTCGTCTCGATAGCGCATTGCCTCATCCACGCTGAGCCCGTCGCCGACCCAGCGCATCTCCTTTTGCTTGCAACGAACTTCGATGCGTTCGAAAACCTGCTTGTTGTTAATCGACGCACGAAAAAGGCCAGTAGCAATTCCGTCTTTTATTTCTTTCGACAAGACGTCAACTCTCGCGGCTGGCGCCTGAGGCAGATAGAAAGAGTCGATCGCATCAGGAGCATGCTCGACAAGCTTGATGGGAGGTGCCGGCGCCAGTCGCGAGCGGCTTCCACGATCCTGTCCCTGAGAAAAAACAGGAGAAGCGATAATCGTTGCTGCGTAGCCGACAGTGAGTAAGCGCAGTCTAATGCTCACCTGGCTGCCGAGCATGATGTTGCGCATCGTTCGCTCCTAAATACAAAAGCTGCGATGGAGAGCCGCTGAGACACCTCCGCTGATAAGACCCGATCTGCAACCACAAACTTAACGCATGACTGCTTCCGGGTGCCGGAGCACGCATCCTGAATGGGCGACGCGGGGCGTTAGCTGACATCCGCCGTTTTTCGGCTCGCCCACAATTGCCCCGAAGCCGTATCCGCGGCGAGAAGAGCGGAATGGGCCTCGGTTGTGTCTTCCCATCGCTGCTCGAACTCGCTGTCGTCGTCAGTATCGACGGAACGAGGCCAAACAGCGATATGGCCAGCAACAGGCGGGCCGATCGAGATTTGGAAACACTCCAAGGGACGGAGCCCGGAGAGGTAAGCGGATCTCGCGGGGCGATCGGCCCACTCGGTGAACAGCTCTTTGACCGTCACTTGCGCCCAAGCTTCGATAACTGGATCAACTTCGGCATACGGCGTCATGACGAGAGTGTGCTTCCGCCACTGGATGTCCGCAAGTGGGCGGAAGCGGACAGGCCGCTTCGAAGGTCCGGTCCTCGACCAAGAACGGCCGAGATTGGGTGGGAAGCCGCACATCGGTTCTGGGTGAGTGTCCGGCATTGCCGCCACGCTAAGTAATTAAAAAGGTGCTGGTATCTGTCGGAGCAGGCGCATCTGATTCAATCGCCCACGTTGCAATTCAAGGCCAACCACCCAAACCCCACCAACAAAGACCGTGATCGCTTGTTGCGGATCGACCGAGTGAACGATGTTGGGATCGGCAGTCGAGGCAGCTCCTACAAACGAGATCTCATCGAGCGGAAGCGATGCTAACGCCCTCTTCTCGTCCGTGATAATCTCGATTTTCGTTTTCGGCGACAGCATCTCGGGGTGAGTGCGTTGAAAGGCCAGCACCTCGGCCCCCATCCTATCCTCGAGCGACACAGGAAACGGAGGGCTTTTTCCCTGGCTCGCTGCTTCGCTCGCCGAGGCCAGCAGGCTGACGACCTCAAGCGCCCGCTTATCATCCCCTGGTTGCGGAATGAAGTACTGGTTCTTCGATTGTTTACACCGTGAAGCAGAGCGCCCTGCGCCAATCCACTGGTACGCTCGTTCAGTTGAAAGCGTCTTTGGGCGAGACGCTGGGATACTGCCGTCTGATGAGAGATCAACAGCATTAAGATAGATGGTCGCCACGGTGCGTTCACAGAAGCCGTTCATCGCACTTGGTTTGGGCTCCAAGTATAGCTTCACGCGAGTAGCTATGGGACGGCCAGGTGCCGGTGGCGCCTCCATCCCTTCAGGGCCAATCCTAGCCTCTAAGACCGCAGGGTGCCCCCGTGCGAGCAACAAATCACCTAATTCCTGGGGACTCATTGCCTTCGCTTGGTCGGGGCTCACCGAAGGCGCGTCTCCGCGAAGCTGGACCGCATAGGCCTCTAGCTGCACAGCAGGCGCGGGCATCACTAGAATGAGCTCCATCAGTCCACGAACGATCATCAGTCGCTTCCAAGCATTTGCCGAGGACGATCTTTAACACGCTACGGAGATTCCTCACACCGCTTGAACGCCACAGTTCAGTCACAGGCGCAGAGGTCGGTGGCGTGTCGCAGCCTTCGCCGCCGCTGCTGGGGCGTGCGCGAACGTCCGATTACGGGCGCCCGCAGGGGCGGCCTGAACGGCGTAAAGTGGGGCGGAAGCGAACCGGCCGCTGTAGAAGTTCACCGCCTAGATGCTCTCTAATCTCAAGGTCAGGGTGTAACCGCGATCTTTCGACAAGTTGTGCGACACCTCCGTGACCAGCCACGGCACCGTGGCGATCTCCTGCCGAAACCCTGAGGTCGCGACGCGCCGTTCCGGGTAGAGGTCTGCGCGCCCAAGCGCGAGGCTTGGCTCCAAGCTACGTGGCTGCCGAGCGGCGCGCGCCTTGGCAGCGTGGGCGGCTTCACGCGCGGCGGCTTCGTTCGGGTAGACCTTGCGCAGGCGCTTGGCGCCGTCCTTCTAGCCCACCGAGACCGTCTGGCGCTTGGCGCCTTTGCGGTCGTGCCAGCTCGCGGCGATGCCGGTCGCTTCCTCGCGCTTCTCGATGCGGAAGCGGTGACCGTCGCCTTCGCGCCGGCGGAGGGTCAGAGAGGGTATAGCGCCGCCGGCGGGCGTGACACCGGCACCTTTGCGGCTGAAGATCAGCATGCCCTGTTTAATGGTGGGGACGGCGTCGTGCTGGCGGCCCAGGCGGCGCAGGAAGGTGAGATCGGAGCGCTAGACCAGGCGCCTCGCGCTGGCGACGCTCTGCCATGCAGCGCCACGGCTTCAACCGCTGCGTTGCTTCGAGCAAGCATAGCGGCAACGCCGCGGCATCCACTCATCGTGGGCAATGGCCCTTGACCTATACAACCTACCACCCGCCTCGTGGTTGAGAAAAAAGGTGTATAGCGGAGCCACGGCGCGCGAGCCGCCATTGCCGGCGGACCTATGGCCGACGCAGCGTCATTTTAGCTTTACCGCGTGCAGCCCGGTAGTTGTGGAAATGATCAGATAACCCTCGGGGGTGATCGCCAAGGAGCCGCCGAACGAGGTCTTCCAAACTATGGGGAAGTCGCTCCTCGTGAGATCGACCGCAAAGGTTGTCGTGGAACTCGACACGAACAGGTGGCTGTCGGAGACGATCACGTTGCCGGCAAGGTTGCTGTTCCCTCCAACGTCGATCGAGGCGGCCACGAGCCCAGTTGACGTGTCGATCAGGTCCACGATCGTGCTCGACGAGCGCAAGGCGTACAGCCGGTCCGCGCGCACGGAGGGATCGCCGACATAGCTGTAGCCCGTACGCCACAACGGCTTCTCGGCGAATAAGGAGAACGCCGCAATCGGCAGTGCGTCGCCGCGCTGGCGATTGTCCGTGAAAACGTAGATGCGGCCGGCACTGTCGAGCATCGGCGCACCGACATACTCGCCGAAATAGCTGATGAAGTTCCGAGTAAAGAACGGATTTTGAATGAACTTGGCCAGGGTGCCATCCCGCTTCAGCACGACGATAGAACCCGCCTGGTAGAAATAGACGTAGTGCTGATCGACGGCAACGCTTTCGCCCTGCATGACGTATCCGCCATATTGCCCGGTGCTGGTCACGCCCCAGATTCGGTCGCCGGTCGCGGCATTCGCGTTGTAAACGGAGTTACCGTAGTAGCCTGAGGTCAAGAATATCTCGTCGCCGACCATGGTCGGCACACTGCCGTCACTGAATTGTGCGGCGTAGGTCGGCGTGCTGATGTAGCCGCCGGTCGCAGCGTTGATGACCTGCATGGGCGCCGCGTTCGACGTCTGGTTGTACGAAGCCGATGTGACGCGACCATTTGCATAGGCGGGACCGTACGGTCGCCTTCCCGGAGCATAATTGCTCTGGCCGATGTCGAACGCCCAGAGGGCAGACCCGTTCGAAGTCGCTACGCTGTGCGTGTAAACATGCTTGTCCGCATGCAAATCATTGAAGAAGACGCCGCCCGGCCGGGCCGCGACTTCGCTGGGCGGTCCGTCGGTCGTGATCGTCCACGCGTCCGCAAAGCTAGCGGTCGAGAAGCTCGCCGGGACATAACCCGTATGTCCGGGGTCCCGCTGCAGGGTCGACCAATTCGCGTCCGCTGCGATCGGAACCGGTGTAGGCAGCGGCGTCGGCGTCGGCGTCGGCGTTGGTGTGGGGGTCGGCGTCGGCGTCGGGACGGGCTCGGGCGTGGGAGTCGGGGCCGGCGTGGGCACGACGACCACTATGCCGCCCCCTCCAGAACTCCCCCCCCCAGAACTTCCGCCGCCGCACGCGCCTGCCAACAGGCAAATGGAGAGCGCCGCCAGCGCTGAGTTTTTCATGTTCCCCCCAGAACGATTAGACCCGGATCGTTCTATCGTACTGGGATCAGCTGCGCTTTCCCAGCCATGCTCTCAAGATTATTTTACCTGTTCACACCCGCTTGGACTTCGTTTCTACGGCGGTCTCAAATTCTGCGCGTAACAATGTGCAGAGGGTCCGGCGCGGCGACGTCGTGATTGCTCTTGTCATCCTGTAACCCTCCGCAACGCGCTCAATCCCCCGCCTGGCCCGCGATCTTTCCGTGGCGCTTTTGATGCATGCAGAACAGCCAGCGAAACCGGGTCAGGTCCTGGCTCGGACGGGCGATTGTGATCGCGCTTTCGTGATGCGTTTTGATGCAGCGATGATGCCTATTCTCCACACCCGCGCTGCCGCAGGCGACCGGCTGCTGAAAGCGGCACGGGCCTTGCTCACTTCCCCACTGGATAGCCATCGGATCGGCCACAGCCGATCCGCCCCGGACGTCGTTCGTAGGGTCGCAGGTGCCTTTGAGGGCAGCAGGTGGTGGGGAAGATCTCATATCGGCGCGTGCCGAAGGCACTCCTTTAATCCTTATCTCTACAGGGTGTCATTGTGACCGCTCGGAGGACTTGCACTCTCTACAAGTGCGAGCGCCCGCAAGTTGAGCTCGCGCAGCTCAGGGTCGGCGATGGCCGTGATCTCTTCTACAGACGGCACCTGGTTGAGCCGTTGCCTCCGCGCGGCCTCGTCGGTTTTGCGTTGCTGCTGCTCAGTCGGCCGGCGCATGATGCGTCCGACCAGTTCGACGGCCTTTCGCGGAAGAGTTAGGAGGAAGGCGTTCGGGACCTGCTGGACGTACTGATCACTATCCGCATCTTCGACCAGCTGAGTACGCCGGATCCAATCGAGGAAGCCGTGCTGCTTAAGCCTGTGAGCCGCCGCAACGATCGCGCTGCGCGAGCGGTTCAATTCCTTGGCCAGATAGGCGTAGCTCGGGTCGAGCTGGCCGGTCCTTCTATTCCTCAGTCGCAGCAGAAAGCGCAGAAGATCCAAGGCGACATAGCCCAGCGCACCGTTGCGCTTGCCGGGGGCCTTCGTCTCGCGTTCCAACTTCTCTGCGGCGCACATGCGAGCATTATGCTCGTCTGATCCGAACGTATTGTGCTGCACCCATGCACGCGTCTCCCGCTCACCGATATGGTAGCTGTTGCGGCGAACATGCTGACCAGTGCGGGGCCGCTTTGATCGGAATAGGCCGCTCAGCTGACCAACATCGAGGCGCGTGTTTGTCGACGCGATCCCGGTTTGAAATTTTGCGCTAAATGCTTGGCGATGCGCCACGAAAGTTTCCCCGGCTTGGGGAAATTCGATTGTCTATCAATTGCTTCACCGAGCTTTTTAAACCGAAGGTCGGGAGTTCGAGCGTCTCTCGGGGCACCATCGTTGATTGAAACGGTTCCTAGCGGGCAGGCAAGACCGCGTCACCGGACGCGGTCTGTTCAGCCAAGCACTCTGCGGGTTCCCATCATCTCCCCGAGCCGCACGGGCCGCTCCGGCGCCCAATTCGGGTTGAAGGCGATTGCGTCTCGCTGAAACAGCATCACGATTGTGGACCCAAGGAGGAAACGCCCCATCTCCTCGCCCTGCTTCAGCGAGACCTCCGCGTCGGGATAGGTCCATTCAGAAACCTTGCCTGTGCGCTTGGGGTTAACGATCCCGTGCCAGACCGTGGCCATGCTCCCGACGATGGTGGCGCCGACCAGCACCATGACGAAGGGACCGTGCTGCGGTGACTCGAATACGCATACCACGCGTTCGTTACGAGCGAACAGATTGGGGACGCCCCGCGCAGTGGTTGGGTTCACGGAAAACAGCGTGCCGGGCACGTAGATCATGCGCGTCAGCGTGCCGTCGCACGGCATGTGCAGGCGGTGATAATCCCTGGGCGACAGGTACAGGTTGGCGAAGCTGCCATGTTGAAACCTCGCGGCCAGCGCAGCGTCACCGGCAACTAGCTCGGTCGTGGTGAAGCGGTGTCCCTTGGCTTGCAGGATGTGGTGGTCGTCGATGTCCCCGAACTGGCTGATGGCGCCGTCCACTGGAGAAACGAAATCGGCCTTAGCCATTGGCCGCGCGCCCGCTTTGAGTGGTCGCGTGAAGAAGTCGTTGAAGCTCGTGTAGCTGGCCAGATCTGGGTTTTCGGCTTCGCGCATGTCGACGCCGTATCGGCGCACGAACCAGCGGATCAGCTTCGGCGCGACCCACCCATGCTCCGCACGCGCGACCCGTCCGGCGAAGCTCGTTAGGTGCTTCTTTGGCAGCAGATGATGAAGCAGGATTTTCAGGCGATCGGACATTCGTGAGGCTCGGAAGGTATAGACCCTGCTAAGTGACACGAAGCCGGACGACGGGACAGACAATTCGCAAAAGACATATGGCTGTTAATGCCGAGCTGTCTGGCGTCAGGAAGTAAGGGCGGCAGTCCGAAGATGGCGGCCTCTTTCCGAAACAGGCACGTAGAAGTCGCTGCGTGCCAGAAGCCGCCGGCAAAGCGGCTGCCGTCGGCCACTGGAGATCTCATTGCCCGCGGCCATTGTGCCAGGTCTCCGTACGTCGAGCGCGGGCGTAATAGACAGCGCTCCCGTCCTTGCCCTCACTGCCGCACGCAACGCACACTCGGCATCGCCGATCACAAACGTCCGCTATGCCGGCGTCGAATTCTCTGCCCGAGTTGGTACCGGGATCGACATCAGCACGTCGGTAAAGCATCTGCGCCACCACAGCACATCCTCCCGCTCGATGCCGTCCATCAGCGCCCGCCAGCGGCGGATGCGCTCGTCGCGAGGCATGCGCAGTGCCTGGAGGATCGCGTCGGAGATTTCTTCGGCACTGTGCGGATTGACTAGCACTGCTTCCTGCATCTGCGCGGCGGCGCCGGCGAAGCGGGACAGGATCAGCACGCCCGGGTCTTCCGGATCCTGCGCGGCGACATATTCCTTAGCGACCAGGTTCATGCCGTCGCGCAGGGGCGTGACCAGCCCGATCTTGCTGGCGCGATAGACGCCGGCCAGCACGTCGCGCGGATAGCCCTGGTTCACATAGCGGATCGGCACCCAGTCTAGATCGGCATGCTCGCCATTGATCCTCCCGGACAGCGTTTCCAGCGCATTGCGGATGCGGCGATAGCTTTCCACCGCCGCGCGCGAGGGCGGGGCGATCTGGAGCAGGAACACTTCCTTGCGCTCTTCGGGGTGCTCGCGGAGGAAGCGCTCATAACCGAGGAACCGCTCTTCGAGCCCCTTGGAATAGTCCAGCCGGTCCACGCCGACGATCATCGAGCGTCCGGTAGCGCTCAGTTCCATCTGCTTGAAGGTGTCGCTCGCCATTTCGCTGTCGGAAAGCGTGCGGAATTCCTTGGCGTCGATACCGATCGGGCAGACGATCACTCGGACGCTGCGCCCGCGATAGCGGATGATGCCGCCTTCCTCGACCTCCGCGCCCATGTCGAGCTTGGCGAAATCGCAAAAGGATTGCAGCCACTCCTCGGTGTGGAAGCCGATCAGGTCATAGGCGAACATCGTCTCGACCAGTTCTGCAGCCTCTGGCAGCGTGCCGAGCAGGCGGCGCGGAGGCCAGGGCGTGTGGAGGAAGAAGCCGATCCGATTGCCGCAGCCGCGGTTGCGCAACTCCTGGCCGAGCGGGATCATGTGGTAATCCTGGATCCAGACCGCGTCTTCTTCCTCGATCAGCGGGCGGACGGTCTCGGCAAAGCGCTCATTGGCGCGCTGATAGCCCCCGGCGAACCCGCGCTCATACTCGGCCAAGTCGATGCGGTAGTGGAACAGGGGCCACAACGTGCGGTTGGCGTAGCCGTTATAATATTCCTCGATATCCTGTTCTTCCAGGTCGACGGTCGCCGTGGTGTAGCCGTCGCCGCGGTGCAGATTGACCTGGCCGGTAAACGCATCGGTCTGTTCGCCCGACCAGCCGAACCAGATTCCACCCATCTCCGCGAGCGCGGATTGGAGCGCGACGGCGAGGCCGCCCTGCGCGCCGGAATGCGAGCCGGTGGGAGCACTGACGCGATTGGAAATGACGATAAGGCGGCTCAACGGATGGCGCTCCAGGGTTTACTGAGCAGGACGGCGCAGTTGATCATGCCGACCAGCGAATAGGTCTGGGGATAATTGCCCCAGAGTTCGTAGGTGACGGGATCGATGTCTTCGGAGAGCAGCCCGGCGGCGGTGCGGCGAGCGAGCATTTCCTCGAACAGCGCACGCGCGTCGGCGCTGCGGCCGGTGAAGTGCAGCGCCTCGATCAGCCAGAAGGTGCAGACGTTGAACGCGGTCTCCGGCAGCCCGAAATCGTCCTCGGTGTCGTAGCGCAGCATATGCGAGCCACGGCGAAGCCCGGCTTCCACCGCAGTCAGCGTGTCCTTGAAGCGCTGGTCGTCGGGCGAGAGGAAGCGGAGATCGAGCAGCTGGATCAGGCTGGCGTCGAGATCGTCGCCTAAGAAGGTGGCTGACATACGGCGTGTGTCCTCACGCCATGCCGCACGTTCGATATGCTCGCGGATGTGATCGGCGCGGCCCTGCCAGAACGCACGGCGATCTTCGAGCTTGAGCACATGCGCGGCGTTGGCGAGGCGATCGCATGCTGCCCAGCACATGGCTGAGGAATAGGTGTGGACGCTCTGGCGGGTGCGCAGTTCCCACAGGCCGGCGTCGGGCTGGTCGTAATTGTCCCAGGCGCGCTCGCCGACACGCTCCAGCGCTTCGAAGTCTTCGATCCCCGACATCCGGAACAGGCGCTGATCGAAGAACGCCTGGACGTTGGACAGGATGATCTGGCCATAGGCATCGTGCTGGATCTGTTCATAGGCCTGGTTGCCGACACGTACCGGCCCCATGCCGCGATACCCGGCGAGCTTTTCGGCAAAGCCCTCCTCTAAGGTCGCTTCGCCGAGCACGCCGTAGAGCGGCTGGATGTGACCGCCCTTGGCACTGTCGACGATGTTGCGGAGGTAGACGAGATAGCCCTCCAGCACGTCGAGGGCGCCAAGACGATTGAGCGCCTGCACGGTGTAATAGGCGTCGCGGATCCAGCAGTAGCGGTAATCCCAGTTGCGCTCGGATCCGGCATGTTCGGGGATCGAGGTGGTGAGCGCGGCGACGATCGCGCCGGTTTCCTCGTGCTGGCAGAGTTTGAGGCTGATCGCCGAGCGGATGACGACGTCCTGCCACTCCAGGGGGATGGCCAATCCTCTGACCCATTCCTGCCATTCGTGGGTGGTGTTGGCCAGCATCTCGTCGACGCTGCTTGCGAGCTCTCCACTGAAGCTTTCGTCGGGGCCCAGGAAGAAGTGGAGGGGGCGCTCGAGGCGGAACAGGCGTTCCTCATGCACCACGCCCACCGGAGCGGTGGTGGTGAGGCGCATGGTAAGTGCCTCCATCGTATACCGAATGTGGTTCGATCCGCCGATCCGCTGGTGGCACGCGTCGCCCCAGCCGCACGACGGGCGGAGGCGCACGCGAATGCGTGGGCTGCCGCTCAGCGGGCGCACGATGCGGGCATAAGCCGTGGGGCGATAAGTGCGGTTGGAGCGGCGGAAATAGGGGCAGAAATCGACGATTTCGATGCTGTTTCCAGCAGAATCGGTGTGCCGCGTGACCAGGATCGGCGTGTTGCGCACATATTCCTGCTCTGTGGAGACGCAGTCCTCCAGATCGATCGCCCACAGTCCCTTGGCATCCTCTGCCGCCGTGTCAGGCCCGCCCACCAGCGCCGAGAAGATCGGGTCGCCATCGACGCGCGGCACGCAGCCCCACACGAACTGGCCGGCGCGATCGATTAGGGCGCTGACCTGGCAATTGCCGATCGGCCAAAGGTCGAGGTTGGTCGTCATGCAGCACTCCCACAGGCAGCTTCAAGCCAGGCAAGCGTCGCCTGGACGTCATTCAAACGATAGGTGGCTTTGGTCGGTCGGGAAGCGCCGATGAGGATGCCGGCGCCACCCAGAGCCGCGACGGCTTCGAAGCCGGGCTCGTCCGTGTGATCGTCTCCCATGAACAAGGGACGCGTGGAGGCGAGTTCGGGTTCCGCCATCAATGTCCGGATCGCCGCACCCTTGTCGCCGCCGGCCGCGCGGACCTCCACCATCATCTTGCCGGGCTGGAGGTGCAGGTTGTGGCGCGCAGCCAGTTCGCCCGCGAGCGCCTGCGCCTGTGCTTCGGCCTCCGGCGCCATGCGGAAATGCAGCGCGGCGCCCAGCGGCTTGTCTTCGACCAGCATGCCGGGCGTGCGGTCGGCGAGCGCGTGCATGGCGGAGAGTGCCTCGGCCAGCCCCTCGGGTCGATCCGCGACATGGACGCGGCCGTCGTGCCAGCGAAACTCCATACCATGGCTGCCGACGACGGTCATGCCTTCGCTGCCGAACAGCGCGTGGATCTGTTCGGCAGGGCGCCCGCTGACGATCGCGACGCGGCCGTCGAGACGGTCGGCCAGGCGGCGCATCAGCGTGTGGAGGCGCGCGTCCACCGCCACTGCGTCCGGGCGCTCGGCGAGTTCGACCAGCGTGCCGTCGAAATCGAGGAACAGGCTGGCGCCATCGAGCAGGTCGGCGGGCGGCGGGGGAAGGGTGGTTGCGGACATGGCGGCTTCCTGACGCACGGGGCGGCGGTTGGGAACCCCTGTGGACGTGGAAGCGGGTCTGGTGCGGGTTCGTACCCGCAGTTTCCCGGCGGAGGCCGGGGCCCAGCTTCGATTCGCTGGCGAAGGCGCGGCGCCATCGCGGGCTGCGTGGCAACTGGGCCCCGGCCTTCGCCGGGGAACAGTGTTGCGGTCCTGGGTTGTTCGGGCGTCTTTGATCCTCCCCTGTGAAGGGAGGATTGTTTCCTTACTCCGCGGCGGGCTTGCCGTCAGGCTTCCATTCGGGCTTGGCGCGGCTGTTGGCGAGGCTGCGCAAGGGCGCGACCAGCGACTGGATCGCGCGGGTCATGAAGGGGAGGTCCAGACGCTCCACCGTATCTTCGGGCGTGTGATAGGTCGGCACTACCGCCCAGCCCGAGACGGTGTGGGCGACGATGCCCTTCACCGCGAGCGCGTAATTGTCCGATCGCTGGAAGAAGTTCTGCTCGGGATAAGGATCGGCGGTGACCAGCGCGCCATGCGCCTTCAGCGTCTCGCCCAAGGTGGAGCGCTCAAAGCCGGTCATCATCATCGTGCCGGCGGGGAGCTTGGGGTCCTGCTGGCCGATCATCTCGATCTCCAGGTTGGCGACCAGCGTGTCGAGCGGCACCGGCGGGCTCTGGATGAATTTCCGCGCGCCAAAGCCGCCGGACTCTTCGCTGCCATACACGACGAACAGCACGCTGCGGCGCAGCTTCTTGCCCTGCGACAGCGCCTTGGCCAGCTCGATCACTGCGGCGGTGCCCGATGCGTCGTCATTGGCGCCGTACATCACCTGACCATCAGGACGTACGCCGAGATGGTCGAGATGCGCGGAGACCAGCAGCACGCCGGCGCTGGGATCGGTGCCCGGGAGCCAGCCGATCGCATTGGTGGTGACCAGTTGCTGCTCCACCAGCCCCGGCAGCGTGAGCGCGATGTCGGCGCCCCCCTGCGCGGCCAGTGCGTCGAAGACGGCATCGGCCAGCGCGACCACGGTGGGGCGGGGGCTTGGCGCCTCGCCCCGGAACGTGCGCGGCAGGCGCGGAGCGCCGCCGATCCTCTGATAATAGTCGCGCACTTCGGGCGTGGCGCGGATGATCACGAGCCTGGTCCTGGCCGGATCCAGCGCGCCGGCGGCGCGCAGCGGGTTGATGCCCGTTCCGGTGAGCATCACCACTTCGCCCGTGGCCTGTTTGGGGTCGGTGCCGGCGAACACGCTCAGCTTGCCGGAGACCGCCTGGCCGGTGGAGGAAAACAGCAGCGGCGCGTCGACCGCAGTGCCGTTGGCGGTGAGCTGCGCCGGGCCGGTGAGCTTGAGCGCAGTGATCTCTGCGCTTTGCGTATAGCCGGTCATCCCCGGGGCGGGCTGAAGCCCATAGCCGCGGAAGGTCGCGGCGACATAGGCTGCCGCTGCCGCTTCGTCCGGCGTCGCGCTGCCGCGCCCGCGCAGCGCCGGGCCGGCGAGGTAAGAGACATGGCCGCGCACCGAAGGCTCGCTGACGGTCTGAGCTTGGGCGGGGGTGAGAAGCGCGGCGGGCAGGGCCGTGGTGGCGATCAGAAAAAGGTTCAGCTTGTGCATGGTGCCCCCGATTGGTGTTGCGCGGAGCTTAGGAAGGGGCGGGGTGGAGGGCAACGGGGCTGTCGCACGCGGGCCTGCCGCTTGAAGCCTGATACGGGTGCGTTCTAAAGCTCGTGGCAGCGCTGAAGGGGAACAACCCCGCACCGGTGGAGCAGCCAAGGCTCACCGGCGTTATAGTGCGGCTTCATGGGAATAGGATCGTCGGATGGAAAGCCTGCTCGCACTCTTCTCTGATCCCACAGCCTGGGCAGCGCTCGCCGCCCTGGTGGTGATGGAGGTCGTGCTTGGCATCGACAACCTCATCTTCATCTCCATCCTGTCTAACAAGCTGCCCGAGGAGCAGCGCGCAAAGGCACGGCGCGTGGGCATCGGGCTCGCTCTCGTCATGCGCCTGATCCTGCTTTCCATGATCGCGTGGCTGATCGGGTTGACGGCGGTGGTCTTCGACCTAGGCATAACCGGTCCCTTGAACGACTATGGGCAGCCGGCGTTCGAGACCGCCTTCTCCTGGCGCGACCTGATCCTGGTGGTGGGCGGTCTGTTCCTCATCTGGAAGGCCACCAAGGAAATCCACCACACGGTGGACGCCTCGCCCAGCGACGACCTGCTGGACAAGAAGCAGGTGGCGGCCATCACCTTCGGATCGGCGATCATCCAGATCATCCTGCTCGACATGGTGTTCTCGATCGATTCGATCCTGACCGCGGTGGGCATGACCGACAATCTCGCCGTGATGGTGATCGCCGTGCTGGTGGCGGTGGGAACCATGGTTCTGGCCGCCGACCCGCTCGCGAACTTCATTGCGCGCAACCCGACGGTGGTGATGCTGGCGCTGGGCTTTCTGCTGATGATCGGCGCGGTGCTGATCGCGGATGGCTTCGGCGTGCACGTGCCCAAGGGCTATATTTACGCGGCGATGGGCTTCTCGGTTCTGGTCGAGGGCCTGAACATCATGTCGCGGCGCGCGCAGCAGCGCAGGGCGGGCGAGCGGAAAGAGCCCTGAGCTTGGCCTGACGGCGGTTTAGCTGGGGGGCGGTGCGGCTGACGCGCAATGGCCGGCCCCTTCCTTTGCCAGGGAAGGAGGAAGTCAGCCGCCGCGCTTCATTGCAACCAGCACCGTGTCGAGCGCTTGCAGGAAACGTGAGCGGTCTGCTGCGGCGAAGGGCTTGGGCCCACCGATCTGGTCGCCGCCAGCGCGCAGGTCCGCCATGATGGCGCGGGTGGCGATGGCGCCCCCGATCGAGCTGGTGGTGAAGGGCTTGCCAGTGGGGCTCAGCACGCGGGCGCCGACTTTCAGCACGCGATCGGCCAGGAGGATGTCGGCGGTGATCACCACCGCGTCCGGGCCTGCGGCGTGCGCGATCCAGTCATCGGCGGCGTCGAAGGCGTCGCTTACCACCTGGCGGCTGACGAGCGGGTGCTGGGGCACGCGGATGTGCTGGTTGCTGACCACCGTCACCGGCACTTCGTGGCGCCACGCGACCTTGTAGATCTCGTCCTTCACCGGGCAGGCGTCCGCGTCGACGAGGATACGGGGTTGGGTCACTGGCGGTTACTCCAGTTTGTTGGGGCTATGAGTTCCCCGGCGTAGGCCGGGGCCCAGTTGCCACGGAGCCTGAGACGGCACTGCGCCTTTGCCAGCGCATTGCAACTGGGCCCCGGCCTACGCCGGGGAACTGGTTGGGCGTGGGACCGCCGACCCACCCCAGCCGTCATCCCGGCCTTGAGCCGGGATCCCGCTTCTTCTTCTACCGGTGAAAGGCAGCGGGACCCCGGCTCAAGGCCGGGGTGACGAAGGATGTGGTTCAGGCGCGCGGGCCGCGGGGTGGGCCCTTGCGCACATAGGGCTTGGCCGAGTGGGTCCCGCGGGGGCCTCCGGTCGGACGGTCCCGCATCGGCCGGTTCGGGCCGCCGCGCTGCATGCGGCCGCCCTGCTGCACCGGGCCTTCGGACACTTCGAAGCGGACATCGTCGTCTTCGCTCGCCGTCCGAGCGACCGAGGACTGGAACTTCGCGGCGAGCGCGCGGGGCACCTGGAACGCGGTCTCATTCGGGCCGATGCGGATCGCGCCGACTTCGTTCTTGGTAATGTGGCCGCGGCGGCAGATCAGCGGCAGGATCCAGCGCGGGTCGGCGTTCTGATTGCGGCCGACATCCATGCGGAACCAGACGATGTCGTCAAAGCCTTCGCGGTGGCTCGACTGGCGCTCGTCGCGGGCGCCTGCCTGCGAACGATCGGCGAGTTCCTCGGGCTGCGGCATCGACGCGCGGTGCGCGTGGACCAAAGCGGCGGCGATTTCCTGCGGCGACTTCTCGGCCATCAGGCGCTCGGCCAGTGCGGCGTCTTCCTCGTCGGTCTCGACGGGCGCGAGCAGGGCGGCGAGCAGGCGCTCATGGTCCTGGGCGCGGATCGCCTCGGGCGTCGGGGCGTCGATCCATTCGGCGTTGATGCGCGCGCCACGCAGCATCATCTCGACCCGGCGGCGGCGCGGGAAGGGGACGATGAGCACGGCGGTGCCCTTCTTGCCCGCGCGGCCGGTGCGGCCCGAGCGGTGCTGAAGGGTTTCCGCATCACGCGGCAGCTCAACATGGATGACCAGCGTGAGGGTGGGAAGATCGATGCCACGCGCGGCAACGTCGGTGGCGACGCAGACACGGGCGCGGCGGTCGCGCAGTGCCTGGAGCGCGGCGTTGCGCTCGTTCTGGCTGTGCTCGCCCGACAGCGCCACGGCGGAGAAGCCGCGCTCGGTCAGCGTGGCGTGCAGGTGGCGGACATTGTCGCGGGTGGCGCAGAACAGGATTGCCGTCTCCGCTTCATGGAAGCGCAGCAGGTTGATGACCGCGTGCTCGATCTCGGACGGGCTAACGGTGACGGCCTGATAGCTGATGTCGCCATGGCCGCGGTCCTCGCCGACCGTGGAGATGCGCAGCGCGTCCTTCTGGTAGCGCTTGGCGAGCTGGACGATGGGCTTGGGCATCGTCGCGGAGAAGAGCAGCGTGCGGCGCTCGTTCGGGCTGGCGTCGAGAATGTGCTCGAGATCGTCGCGGAAGCCCATGTCGAGCATCTCGTCGGCTTCGTCGAGCACGGCGGCCTTGAGCGCGGACAGGTCGAGCGCGCCGCGTTCCAGGTGATCGCGCAGGCGCCCAGGGGTGCCCACGACGATGTGCGCGCCGTGATTGAGCTGGCGGCGCTCCTTCGACGCGTCCATGCCGCCGACGCAGGTGGCGATGCGCGCACCGGTGGGGCCATAGAGCCAGATCAGCTCGCGGCTGACCTGAAGCGCGAGCTCGCGGGTCGGGGCGATGATCAGCGCGTGGGGCTCGCGCGTCGGGATGACGCGGCCGTCCTCGCCGATCAGGTCGGGCGCCATCGCCATGCCGAAGGCGACGGTCTTGCCCGATCCGGTCTGGGCGGAGACGATCAGATCGCGGCCATTGGCCTCGGGTTCAAGGACGGCGGCCTGGACGGGCGTGGGCGCGGCGTAACCACGCGCGGCGAGCGCTTCGGCGAGAAGCGGGGGGAGAGTCGAGAATGGCATGAACCCGCCAGATGGGGGCAGTGGGCCTTCGGGGCAAGCTTTATATGCAGTGCAGCGAATCAGGACTGCGCTTTGCGACATGGGATGCGCAATGTTGCCGGGGAACGCTGCGGCAGGGGCGAATTCGATTGCCGCGGGTTCAGAGTGCCTGCGCGGCCGCCCAGCCGCTGGCCCAGGCCCATTGGAAATTATAGCCCCCAAGCCATCCGGTGACGTCCACCGCCTCCCCGATCGCGTAAAGCCCGGGCACCTTGCGCGCCTCCATCGTCTGCGAGGACAGGTCGGCGGTGGAAATGCCGCCCACAGTGACTTCGGCTTTGGCATAGCCTTCGGTGCCGTTGGGAAGGAACGGCCAAGCGGCGAGGCGCTGTTCGGCTTCGGCCAGTTTGCGGTCCGTCGCGTTGGCAAGCTCGCCCGGCAGGGCGAGTTGCTCGGCTAGCGTCTCGGCAAGGCGACCGGGCAGGGTGTCGGACAGCAGTTTCCGGAGCGTCGTGCGCGGGTGGCTGCGCTTGGCGGCGGCGAGCCAGCCGGTGGCGGCATGGGGTAGGAAGTCGATGGCGATGCTCTCGCCATGTCGCCAGTAGGAGCTGACCTGGAGGATGGCGGGACCCGAGAGCCCGCGATGGGTGAACAGCGCGGCCTCGTCGAAGCTCGCCTTGCCAGCGCGGGCGCGGACGGGAGCGGCGACGCCGGAGAGTTCGCGGAACAGCGCCTGGTCGGCGGGGAGCGTGAGGGGGACGAGCGCCGGGCGCGGCTCGACGACCTTGAGCCCGAAGCGGCGGGCGAGGTCATAGGCAAAGCCGGTCGAACCCATCTTGGGGATCGACGGTCCGCCGGTGGCGATCACCAGCGCGGGTGCGGTGTCTTCGCCGATCCGATAGCGGCCATCGGCATGCGCGACCTCGCCGATTTGGCGGCCGGTCTGGATCGTCACCTGGCCGGCGTCGCATTCGTCGAGCAGCATGTCGACGATCTGGCGGGCGGAACCGTCGCAGAACAGCTGGCCCAGCGTCTTTTCGTGCCAGGCGATGCGATGCCGCTCGACCAGGTCGAGAAAGTCCTGAGCGGTGTAGCGGCGCAGCGCCGACTTGGCGAAATGCGGGTTCTGCGACAGGTATCGATCAGGCGCGGTGTGCAGGTTGGTGAAGTTGCACCGCCCGCCACCCGAAATCAGGATCTTCTTGCCGACGCGATCGGCATGGTCGATCAACAGCACGCGGCGGCCGCGCTGGCCGGCGACGGCCGCGCACATCAGCCCCGCGGCGCCCGCGCCCAGGATGATCGCGTCATACTCGCTCACGCGGGTGTCGCCTCAGTGCAGCTTGGCGATGTTCAGCCCGTCGAGCTTGGCGCGCTCCTTCACTGACTCCTCGCTGCGGGTCAGCGCCTTGGCGATCGCCTTGAGCGCCATGCCCTTCTTGGCCAGCGTGTGCAGCTTCTGGACTTCGTCGGGCCGCCAGGGCTGGCGGTGGCGCTCAAAACGCTCGGACACTCAAGAGACTCCTGTGGCCGGACGATCCGGCCACAGGCCCGCTAGCACTCGCGCTACGCGGTAGCCAGCATCGGTTCGGTCAGCGCTTCCTGAAGATGCGTTTCCAGTTCGGCGGCGCGGTGTTCGGCGGTGTGTTCGGCGAGCACGCGGGTGCGGGCCGCTTCCCCAAGCGCGTCGGCGTCGCTGGCGAGCGCGCTCAGGACATCGTCGGCGGTCTTCGCCAGGATGATCTCGCGGCCGGGCTCCAGCACCGTCTCGATCCCGTCCCAGATGTCGGAGATGATCGGCGTCCCGCATGCGCATGCCTCGAAGATGCGGACCGAGGGCGACCAGCCGGCGGCGATCATGTCGGCGCGGGTGACGTTCAGCGTAAAGCGCGACGCGCTGTAGAATTCGGCATGCTCGGCGGGCGGCAGGTGGTCGATCCGCTCGACATTGGCCGGCCACTCGATATTCTCGGGATATTGCGGTCCGGCGACGACGAAGCGCAAATCGGGGCGCGCACGTGCCGGCTCGATCAGCAGCCGCTCCAGCGTTGGCTGCCGGTCGGGGCTGTAGGTGCCGAGGTACGACAGATCCCACTTCTTCGCCACATCGAGCGGGCGATAGGCAGTCGCGTCGACCGAGCAGTAGAGCGGCCGCGCTGCTGGCGAGCCATATTGCCGCTCCAGCCGGTCGAGCGTCGGCCCGCCGGTGAACGAGAAATACACGTCATAGCCCGGGATCACTTCGGGCGAGAGATATTCGAAGTCGCCGCGTTCCAGCTTCGCGAGCGTAACCGGCGTGTCGATGTCGTAGAAGCTTGTCACGCCCTCCGCCCGGTTCTGGACATAGCGCGCCACTTCGACACCCTCTGGAACATAGGAGCCGACCATCACCGCATCGGCGCCGCAAATCTCGGCCTCGAAGCGGTTCAGGTCCGCCAGGTCGCTATAATATTCCAGCCGGCAAAAGCCCGGCTCCGGCATGTCGCGGCTGTTGCGGTACCAGGGCACGTCGCGTTCCAGGAACAGAATGTCGTGCCCGCGCGCCGCGAACGCCTTCAACAGCGCGCGAAAGGTGGTGGCGTGGCCGTTGCCCCAAGACGAGGAGAGCGACAGGCCGAGAACGACCAGCTTCATGCCGGCACGCTCATGCGCGCACGCTGCTCGGTCAGGATGGCATGAACCTGATGCCCGCGCAGTTCATAGGTGTGCTCGGCAAGCACGCGAGCGAGTGCGGCGTCGCCGATCGCGCGGGCACGCTCGGGCGTCAGCGCCTTCAGATGTTCGGCCACATCCTGGCCGTCGCGCGCGACCAGCACTTCCTCGTCCGGCTTCAGGAACTGCTCGATGCCTTCCCAGGCATCGGTGATCAGGCAGGCGGCGGCGCCGGCGGCCTCGAACACGCGGGTCGCGGGTGAGAAGCCGATATTCGCCATCGAATCGCGCGCGACGTTGAGCACGGCGTTCGGCGTGCAGTTGAACGCGTTGTGATCGGCGGTGCCGACATGGCCGATCGCCCGGACGTTGTCCGTCATCGCCTTGTCGTGCCAGCCATTGCCACCCAGCATGAATTTCCGGTCCGGCAGCAAAGCGGCGGCGTGCAGGAAGAACTCTTCGATCCGCGCCTCACGGTCGGGCAGGCGGTTGGCAAGCAGGCCGAGATCGGCGGCGAAGCGATCGTTGCGCGGCGCCGGGTGATGCGTCTCCGGATCGAGCGCGTTGTAGACGGGGATGCAGCGCTTGGCGCCGAAGCCCTCATAGGCGTTGATTACGGGCGGACCGCCGCCATAGGTCAGCACCATGTCGAGATCGCCGAGCGCGGCATGGACCGGATGGTCGGCGTCGTGGCGCATCTCGTCCAGCGTCGCGGCGGCGTCGACGTCCCAGAAGATGCGGATCGCGTTGCGGTGGCGCGCAATGCCCTGGATCAGCTCGGCATCGAACACGCCGACGCCGCTGGCCTTCACCACGACATCGGCGTCGCCGCCAGCGTTGAGCACTTTGTTCAGCGCGTCGGCAGTCGCCGGATACACCACGACCTTGGCATAAGCGGGCGGATCGATGTCGCGATGCTGCTGCCGGTCGAACGCGTCGGGTTCGTAGAAGGTGATCTCGTGGCCATGGGCCGCGAGCGCCTTCAGGATGCCGCGATAATAGGTCGCAGCCCCGTTCCAGTAGGACGAGAGCAGGCTGGAGCCGTAAAAGGCGATCTTCACGCGACGATCCTCTGATGGCGGTCGGGAGTGGCGGTTTGCGGACGGAGCGTGGCGACGATGTCGAGCAGCTCGTCGACGCGGTGCGCGCAGGTGTGGCGGTCGAGGATGGTCTCCAGCCCGCTCTGGACCAGATGCTCGCGCAGGCCCGCGTCATTCTGGAGATCGCGAAGCTGGCGCGTCATCTCGGCACCGTTGCGCGCGACCAGATAATCCTGGCCGGGCCGGAACAGATGCTCGGCATCCTCCCACGGCGCGGAGACCAGCGGAATGCCGCAGGCCAGCGCCTCGAACACGCGGATCGTCGGGATGCCGGGCAGGATCGTGCTGTAGAAGCGGCGCGGCACATGCACGGTGGCAAGATGGCGGGCGAATATCTCCGGCGCGCGGGCGTTCGGCGCCCAGCCATGATAGCGCACGCCATAGCGCGCCAGGGTGGCCTTGGCCTCGTCAGGATAGCGCACGCCGTAGATGTCGAGCGGCAGGTTGGTTTCCTGCGCCGGGCGGAACAGGAAGTCTTCCAACTCAGTGGTGCGCTCGCCGTCGCCCCAATTGCCGATCCAGACCAGCCCTTGGCGCTCCTGCTCCTGTGCGGGCGGGTGGAAGTGGCGCGTGTCGGCGGCTTCGTGCCAAGTCCAGACGCGGCCCTGCCAGCCCCAGCCACGATACACTTCGGACAGCGTCTCGCCGAATGCGAGCACGCCGTCATAATCCTCCAAGTCATAGGCCTGCATCGACGCCGGCTCGCTGACCGCGCGGTGGTGCGTGTCGTGGAAGAGCAGGGTAAAGGGCGCGCCACCCCGGCGGATCGCGCCCAACCGGGCGACGAGATGATGGTCGTTCCATTCGTGCACGATCACCAGGTCGGCGCCGTCCACCAGCCGGTCGAGCTGGGCGAGCGGCGTGTAGGTGCGCGAGCTCAGCTCGGGATAGGCCTGGCGATAGGCGTCGAGTCCCGCCTCGCCATGATCGGCAACCAGGTTCTGCAGGCTCCAGGCGCCTTCGGGCTCCCACACCGAGACCTCATGGCCCCGCGCGATCAGATCGCGCAGGACGCCGCGCAGGAAGTGGGCGTTGCCGTGGTTCCAGCAGCTGGACAGCGAATGCGTGAAATAGACGATCTTCATGCGGCTCGTTTCGCAGGTGCCTTGGCGGCAAGGTCGGTGAACAAAGCGGCCATGGCGGCAGCCTTGGCTTGCGGCGTGTAGCGCGCGGCGCGGCTGCGGGCGGCCTCGCCCAGCCGGTGGCGCAGCACGGGGTCCTTCAGGATCGCCTCGATGGCGTCGGCATAGCCGGCCTCGTCATCCGGCGAAACGAACAGCGCGGCATCGTCCCAAAGCTCGCGGAAGGTGTCGATATCCGACAGCACCAGCGGGCAGCCGGCATGCGCGGCTTCGAGTACGGCCAGCCCAAACGGCTCGAAGCTGGCGGCGGACACGAACACCGGCCGCGCGGCGAGGCGACGGGCGAGCGCTTCGGTCGACAAGTGGCCGAGCGGGTGGAGGTGCTGGAGCTCGATGGTCTCGCCATGCGGCCCGCGTACGGCACCGGCCGCGCAGAAGGGGACCGACAGCCAGGCCGCGGCACGGTCGAGCGTCCGGACGCCCTTGACCTGATCCCATAACCGCCCGGCGGTGAAGGCGAAGTCCTGCGGCGCGGAGCTCGGCATCGGGGCCAGCGGGTTGCGGCCATTGTGGATGGCGTGCGGCGTGCTGCTCAGCCCATAATGGCGCGCGATGGTGGCGGCGTAAGCGGCGCTCGGCGCGACGACCTGGTCGGTGGCGTGCAGCCCTTCGTGCATCAACAGGCGGTGCCAGCGATATTGCGGGGCCAGATCGCCGCCAAACGCCGCCTCCCACCAGGTGGCGACACAGCCATGCGTCACGGCGACGACGGGCACGTCGAACCGCGCCCGAGCGCCCAGGGTCGGCATGTTGAGCTGGACAAGGTCGGCGCCGATCTTGCGCGCGAGGGCGGCGATCGCCTCGCCCGCGGCAAGCACCGGCTCGGGCGCATCGCACAGCCAGTCGAGCGGTAGTTGCGTGTCCACCAGCGTGAGGCGCTTTACCCGCTTGGCTTCGGCGCGCTGCGCGGCGCTGGGCGAGGGGCCAAGCACCGCCAGCGTCGTCTGGACGCCATGGGGCGCCAGCGCGGCGGCGAGGTCCAGCGCATATTGCCAGACCCCGCCCACCGCGTCCGCCGTCATCAGGAGCTTGAGAGGTGCCGCCCCGCTCATGCAGTCAGGCGTTCCCGCTCTGGCGCGGGCGAGAGCGTGAAGCCGCGTTCCTCGGCCAGCCAGCTGGCCAGCCGCGCAACACCCTCGCGCCACGGCACCTTGGGGCTCAAATCAAGCGCGGCCTGCGCAGAGCGGGTATCGGCGACGAAGTAGCGCTGATCGCCCGCGCGCCAGTCCGAATACTCGATCTCGATCGGGCGGCCGATCAAGTCGCCGATATGCGCGAGCAGCTGGCGCAGGCTGACGGCGTTCTGCGGACCGCCACCCAGATTGAAGGCGCGGCCGGAGACCTCCTCGATCTTCTTCCAGGCCTGGACATAGGCCTCGACGGCGTTGGAGACGTCCAGGATGTCGCGGACCTGATGGCCGTCGCCGTACAGGGTGATCGGCTTGCCTTCGAGCGCGCGGATCAGGAAGTGGGCGACCCAGCCCTGGTCTTCGGTGCCCATCTGGCGGTGGCCATAGATGCAGCTCATCCGCAGCACCGCGGTCGGCACGCCAAAGCTGCGCGCATAGTCGAGCACATATTGGTCGGCCGCCCCCTTCGAACACCCATAGGGCGTATGGAAGTCGAGCGGCCGATCCTCTCCTATGCCATGGTCGCGGATGCGCGGATCGGTGGGCACATAGGCCTCGTCCTCCAGCGCGAAATCGAGGTCGATCAGGTCGCCATAGACCTTGTTGGTCGAGGCGAAGACGACCGGCGTCTTGCTCTCGCGTAGCGCGTCGAGGACGTTGAGCGTGCCGCGGATGTTGATCTCGAAATCGTCGCGCGGATCGACCATGCTGGTCGTCACCGCCACCTGTGCCGCCAGGTGAAACACCGCCTTGGCACGGCGCGCGGCGTGCGCGACCGCTGCCTCGTCGCGGATGTCGCCGATAATGGCTTCGATCCGGTTGTGGTGGCGCTGCTGGAGCCAGCGCAGGTTGCTTTCCACGCCTGGGCGGCTCAGCGCGTCATAGACGATGACCGAATGGCCTTCGCCCGCCAGCCGGTCGGCCAAGTTGGAACCGATAAAGCCCGCGCCGCCCGTGATCAGGATCGGCCGGTCGTCCTGCACGGCGCCGCTCACGCGACCAGGCCCCGCTTTTCGAGCTCGGCGCGCGCCTTGGCGACATTGTCGACCGCAGTCTGTTCGGCGACCCAGCCGGCGAGTTCGGCCAGACCTTCCTGGAAGTCGGTGGTCGCCTTGAACCCGAACTTCTCGGCGGCGAGGCCGGTGTCGCAGAAGCAATGGCGGATGTCGCCGGTGCGCGACTTGCCGACGATCTCGGGCTGGATGTCGTTCTTGCCCATTGCCTGGGCGAGTGCCTGCGCGACCTGCGTCACCGAGCGGTCATTGCCCGAACCGACGTTGAAGGTTTCGCCGACCACGTCGGGATGGACGAGCGCGTCGGCAAAGGCGCGGGCGACATCGGTCACATGGACGAAGTCGCGGCGCTGCTCGCCATCCTCGAAGATCATCGGCTTCTGGCCGTTCAGCAGGCGCGAGGCGAAGATCGCCAGCACGCCGGTGTAGGGGTTCGACAGCGCTTGGCCGGGGCCATAGACGTTGAACAGTCGCAGGCACACGCTCTCGATGCCGTACGGACGGCCCATGATGTGCGTGGTGCGCTCCTGGACGTACTTGTTAAGCGCATAGATCGACGACAGGCTCGGGCGCTTCCACTCGGGCGTTGCGACCGGGGTCAGCGGGCGGCCCTGCGCGTCGGTCGGCTCCCAATTGGCTTGGCCATCCTTGATCACGCCGCGCTCGGCATTCTCCACCAGATTGCCATCGGCGTCGCGGTACAGCCCTTCGCCATAGATCGACATGGAAGAAGCGGTGACCACCCGGCGCACGGGATTGTCGATCAGCCGCTCGAACAGCACCGCGGTGCCGACATCATTGGCGCTGGTGTAGCGCTCGACTTCGTACATCGACTGGCCGACGCCGACTTCGGCCGCCAGGTTGATGACGCTGTCTGCGCCCTTCAGCGCCTTTGCGACCTTGTCGCCGTCGCGGATGTCGGCGCGGATGAACTCGACATCGCCGGCAATGTCGGCGGGGAGCGTCGCGTCAGGGCCGTGAACCTGCTCGATCAGGCTGTCGAGCACGCGGACCTTGTTGCCGCGGCGCAGGAGTTCCTTGGTGACGAAGCGGCCGATAAAGCCTGCGCCGCCGGTGATCAGGATGGTCTCGGACAACTATACCCCCATTTTCGTCTTGTTCGCGCTCGGGCGGATGGGCCCACCGCACGGGATTGCCAGCGAATCGATTTAGGTTACAAAGCACTAGCGGGCTGACTTTTCCGTTTCGCCCTCGCAACCCTCAATGCTTCTTCTTCTTCTTTGTTCCACGTGCCGCGCGGAATCGTTCCGATAACGGAACCGTTGGGCGGGGAGGGAGGTTTGTAGAAGCTGTTCGGGGCGCAGGGTCGCGCTTCCGCTGCGCTTTTCGGGAGCCTCTGCGCGTAGTGACGGCGACGATATCCCTCATCCGGCACGCGTCGCACGCGCATCTGGGGAAGATCCTGTCCGGGCGCATGCCCGGCATCGGGCTGTCGCCGGCTGGGCAAAGCGAGGCGGAGCTTCTGGCCGATCACCTGCGCCTCCATGAGTTCGTCGCGATCCACTCCAGCCCGGTGCAGCGCGCCCGCGAAACCGCCGCCGCGATTGCAGCGGGCAGGAGCCTGGAGGTGGAGATCGCCGAGCCGCTGAACGAGATCGATTTCGGCGACTGGACCGGCCGCGCGTTCGAGGCGCTGTCCGACGATCCCGATTGGCACCATTGGAACGAACAGCGCGCGGTCGCCACGCCCCCGCGCGGCGAAAGCATGGCGGCGGCGCAGGCG
This sequence comes from Sphingomonas sp. IC-56, assembly GCF_021043375.1. Lineage (GTDB taxonomy): Bacteria > Pseudomonadota > Alphaproteobacteria > Sphingomonadales > Sphingomonadaceae > Sphingomonas. Next base: position 50,871 of record NZ_JAJNDV010000012.1, on the reverse strand, counting down.
CGGGTGTTCGCGTATCTACAGAGGCTTGCGCACGACCATCCCGGCGAGAACGTGGCCGTCGTCACTCACTGCGACATCATCCGCGCCGCGCTGGCGCAGGTGCTCGGCCTCTCGCTCGACGCCTTTCACCGCTTCGACGTGGACCCCGCCTCGGTCAGCCGTATCGCAATGGGCGACTGGGGCGCCCGAGTCTTGAGCATCAACGAGGTTTGCCGATGAACGACATGGCTCCGATCCACTCCGGCGGCGACCGCGCCGCGGAACTGCGCGCGCAGGTCGAGGCGCTCGGCCCCTGGTTCCACAATATCGACCTGGGCCACGGCGTCACCACCGCGCCCGACCACTTCCTGGGCGACTATCCGCGCTTCAAGTTCGCCCGCTTCGCCGATGCGATCCCCGCCGATCTGACTGGCAAGACCGTGCTCGACATCGGCTGCAACGCCGGCTTTTATTCGATGGAGATGAAGCGGCGCGGCGCCGCCCGCGTCGTCGCGATCGACAGCGACGACCATTATCTGGCGCAGGCCAGCTTCGTCGCGCAGACGCTGGGCTTTCCCGACATCGAATTCCGCAGGCTCGACGTGTACGATGTCGGCGCGCTGGGCGAGAAGTTCGACCTCGTGATCTTCATGGGCGTGCTCTACCATCTGCGCCATCCGCTCTTGGCGCTCGACCTGATCCGCGAGCATGTCGTCGGCGACATGATGCTGTTCCAGACGATGCAGCAAGGGTCGAAGGACGTGCTGGAGGTTCCCGAGGACCATCCTTTCCACGTCCCCGGCACCAACAATCCGCCGGCCTATTTCGACGATCCGGCCTATCCGAAGATGCACTTCATCGAGCGCAAGTTCGCGAATGACTGGACCAATTGGTGGGCGCCCAACAAGGCGGCGAGCCAGGCGATGCTGCGCGCCGCGGGTTTTACGATCGAAGCGCAGCCCGAACACGAAGTCTATCTTTGCCGTGTCGCACCCGTTCCCTATGGGGACTGGGGCGGCGGCATGGCCGTCTATCCGGCAAGGGGGGAATAAATGATCGAAGCCGCGATGATCTGGAACGAGCCCAACAACAAATCGCATTGGGACCCCCAGATCGACCCGGACTGGCGCATGTTCGCCGAGCATGTGACGCTCGCCGGCAACGCAATCCACGCGATGAACCCGGCCGTGACGCGCGTGCTGGGCGGCATGTCGCCGATCGATCCGCACTGGTTGCGCAAGATCGAGGCGCATGGCGCATTGGACGCCGTCGATGCGGTCGCCGTGCATGGCTTCCCGCTCGACTGGAACCTGTGGCCGCTCAGCGCCTGGCCCGAGAAGATCGCCGAGATCAAGGCCGTCACCGACAAGCCCGTTTGGGTCACCGAAGTCGGCGTCAGCTCGTTCGGGGCCGAGGAAGTGCAGGCCTTCGGGATCGAACGCACTGCCGAGCTTTTGAAGGGCGTCACGCCGCGCGCCTTCTGGTACTCGCTCTACGATCTGCCGATGAGCTGGGGCGCCGAGACCCGCCACCGGGAAGCCGAGGGCTCGTCCTATTACCGCCACTTCTACCTGGGCCTGATCCGCGAAGACGGCACGCCCAAGCCCGCGCTCGACGTCTATGCCAAGCATGCCGCCGATCTAGGCCTGATGCAGTGGTTCCATTTCGAGGACCCGCGCCTGGACGACGCCGTCGCCTGGATGAAGCGCCTGGGCACCAAGCGGCTGCGCACCGGGCTTAGCTGGGCCGACAGCTTCCGCCCCGGCGCGATCGAGTGGTTCGACCGGATGATGGGCGCGCTGGAGGATTTCGACGTCACCGTCACCTTCTGCTTCACCCCTGCGCATTTGGGCGTCGCGCCGCACCACACCAGCCCCGCGCGTGACCCGCAGGGTTTTGCGGACTTCTGCGCCTGGATGATCGACCGCTATGCGCCGGGACGGGTGGAACGCCCGGCGGTCGCCGCCCCCGCGCTGCCGGAGGGCGTGGAGGTACAGGCTGCGGAACTCTCGACGCTGAACTTCAACCGCGACGAACGCCTGGCCGGAGAACGCAGCGCCGCCTGACGCGGCGCTCGCCACCGCAACCTGTCCCCCGGCGAAGGCCGGGGCCCAGCTGCAATGCGCTCGCGGCACTATCGCTGCGCTGTCGATGATACGCCGAAACTGGGCCCCGGCCTCCGCCGGGGAAGAGGGAGGGGTGCGCAAGCGCCCTCCGCTGTCCTGCGCATCGGCGCTGAGTCTATGGAGTCGCCCTCCTCGGGCTCTCGGAAACAACTCGCGCGGCGCACCGGGCCAGTTGCCCGCGCTTGAACCATCTCCCCAAACGAAAACAGGGCGGCTTCCCCGAAGGAAAGCCGCCCTGCATACCCTCAGCGGCACCGGGGATCCCCCCGGCACGCCCGCTTACTTGACGTGCTTGGAGATGTGCTTGTTCATCTCGAACATCGTTACCTTCTTGGCGTCGAAGATCTTCTCAAGCTTGTCGTCCGCCAGGATTTCCCGCTTGTTTTCAGGGTTCTGGAGGTTGTTCTTCTTGATGTATTCCCACATCTTGCTGACGATCTCGCTGCGCGGCAGATCGTCCTTGCCGACGATTGCGGCCAGTTCCGCCGAAGGGGTTACGGGCTTTGCGATACCACCCTTGGCGCCGCCAGCTGCTTTAGTCTCGGCCATGTGTTTCTTCTCCTGTTTCGCCCGTCCCCCGGGCTATTCCTTGGTCAATGCCCCCGGCTTGTGCGCCGCTTTTCCGCCGTTGTCGCTCTCCACGATGAACTGCGGGTCGTCCTTGGAGGCACGGACCTGATGCCCTTTGATCTTGGTATCGCTCGTCTGTCTAGTCACGACTTTGCCATGGGCGGTGCCGCCATGCGATTTCCAGCTGACGGAATCGCCTTTTTTCAGGTCATCGGACATCGGAATTCTCCTGCTGAGGCGGCTTAAGCGCGCGGCGCATGGAAAATGTTGCGCGCATGGAACGCTTGGCCGCATGCGCCGTTCGGCTCACCGAAAGGGGTTCTTCTTTGAACAAGATGCTTGCGGCCGTGGTTACCGGCCCCCGTGCGTTTGCGCTACACCAGGTGGAGCGGCCAGAGCCGGGGGAAGGCGAAGTACGCATCCGGCTGGAAGGCTGCGGGGTTTGTGCCTCGAACATCACGCCCTGGGAAGGCCCTGAATGGATGCAGTTCCCGACCGACCCCGGAGGGATGGGACATGAAGGGTGGGGCGTCATCGATGCAGTGGGCGAGGGGGTCGCAGACCTGGCGGTCGGTGACCGCGTCGCCGCACTCTCGTTCAAGAGCTTCGCGCAATATGATCTCGCCAAGGCGGACGCCGTGGTGAAGCTGCCCGACAGCCTCAAGGGCGAACCATTCCCGGGCGAGCCGCTCGGCTGCGCGTTCAACATCTTCCGCCGAAGCGACATCCGCGCCGGCCAGACCGTGGCGATCATCGGCATCGGCTTCCTGGGCGCGGTGCTGACCCGCCTCGCCAAGGACGCCGGCGCGCGCGTGATCGCTATCTCGCGTCGCGAGAGTTCGCTGGCATTGGCGCGCAGCTATGGCGCCGACGAGACGATCGTCATGGACGACCATTGGCGCATCCTTGAGGATGTGCGCGGCCTGACCGGCGGCAAGGGATGCGAGCGGGTGATCGAGGCCGTCGGCAAGCAATGGCCGCTCGACCTGGCCGGCGAGCTGATGTGCGAGGGCGGCCGGCTGGTGATCGCGGGCTATCACCAGGATGGTCCGCGTCAGGTCAACATGCAGATGTGGAACTGGAAGGGCATCGACATCGCCAGCGCGCATGAGCGTGATCCCGAGGTGCAGATGCAGGGGCTGCGCGAGGCGGTAGAGGCTGTCTCGAGCGGCCGGCTCGATCCGCGCCCGCTCTACACGCACCGTTATGGGCTCGATCGCTTGGGCGACGCGCTCAACGACACGCGCGACAAACCCGATGGCTTCGTCAAGGCGCTGGTGACCTTCGAGGCGGAACCGGCATGACCAAGCCGCGCGTAGGCTTCCTCGGCACCGGTTGGATTGGTCGGCACCGCATGGAAGCGATCGTAGAAACCGGCGCAGTCGAAGTCGCCGGCATCGCCGATCCTTCGCCCGAGATGGTGGCCGAGGCGCAGAAGCTGGCGCCGGACGCACCCGTCGTGGAAGGCCTCGATGGCCTGCTCGCCCTCGGGCTGGACGGGCTGGTGATCGCGACGCCCAGCGCACTGCATGCCGAACAATCGATCGCGGCGCTGAACGCAGGCGTTGCGGTGTTCTGCCAGAAACCGCTGGGCCGCACTGCCGAAGAAGCGCGCGGCGTGGTGGAGGCGGCGCGCGCCGCCGACCGGCTGCTCTCGGTGGACTTCTCCTATCGGTTTCAGGAGGGCACGCAGCGCGTCGCCGAGCTGGCGCGCAACGGCACGCTGGGTCGCGTATTCGCCGCCGATCTGGTGTTCCACAACGCCTATGGCCCGGACAAGCCGTGGTTCTATGATCCCAAGTTCGCCGGTGGCGGCTGCGTCATGGACCTGGGCGTGCACCTAGTCGACCTGGCGCTGTGGGTGCTGGACTTCCCCGAAGTCGTGGATGTCCGCTCGCAGCTGTTCGCCGGCGGCGAGCCGCTGACCGGGAGCGACAAGGTCGAGGATTATGCCGTAGCGCAGCTGGAGCTGGCCGGCGGCACTTCGGTGCGGCTGGCCTGTTCGTGGAAGCTGCATGCCGGCCAGGAGGCGGTGATCGCCGCCGACTTCTACGGCACCGGCGGCGGAGCGTCGCAGCGCAATGTCGGCGGATCGTTCTACGATTTCGAAAGCCGGCACTTCAACGGGACCGGGGGCGAGGTGCTCACCCGTCCGCCAGAGCCCTGGGGCGGGCGCGCTGCTGCCGATTGGGCGCGGCGCCTGGCTGCGGGTGAGCGTTTCGATGCGCAGGCCGAGGGGCTGGTGCGCGTGGCCGAAGTGATCGACCGGATCTACGGGCGATAGGGTTGGGGCAGGGGCGCTTAGGCGCCCCTGCGAACCTGCGCGAAGCTCTCAAACGTCGCGCGCACATTGGGCGACGCACTGGCCGCCAGCGCGCTTACGCGGTCGATGAAGGCCTGTTCGTCGCTGCCCGGCGTCTTGTGCGCCATCGCCCAATCGCCGAATTCGCGTTCCTCGATCGCGCGTTCCGACAGCATCACCACCGCGCGGTGGCGCGGATCGGCCTTGATGCGGGTATAGGCGGCCTGCACCTTTTCGGCCGGGCCCTCCAGCGCCTGCAAAAAGCGCGTCCCGTCCGAATACAGCAATCCGGTGATGGAATCGCGCGTGTTGTTCACGCGGGATTTCTCCAGAATCATAGCTGGATCAACGTCTTGTGCCCCTGGCCGGACACTACTCACATATACCAGCTGAAGCATCGTGGTTCTTCCCTCTTTCGCAAGTTTCCTTGCGGTTCCCGCAGGTTAGTGGGAAAGTGTAAGCAAATGCTTGCGAGAGTGGACAAAGCTTTCCGCGTCGACCAGATAGTCGACATGATCGCCGCGCTTACCCTTCGACTTATCCGCCCTTAGGGGCCGAACCGCCGCGCGCGCACGCCTCTAAGGGTACCTCAACGCTTCCCAGCACCCCTGCGCCTGCGCTAGTGCGCGGCCGCGATCCTTTCAGAGGCATTGTCCCCATGTTGCGTGATCCCAGCGTCAAATACCGCCCCTTCCCGCAGATCGATCTGCCCGACCGGCAATGGCCCAGCCGCACCATCACCAAGGCGCCGCGCTGGCTCTCCACCGACATGCGCGACGGCAACCAGGCGCTGATCGATCCGATGGACAGCGAGAAGAAGACCCGCTTCTTCGAACTGCTGTGCAAGGTGGGCTTGAAGGAGATCGAAGTCGGCTTCCCGAGCGCCGGCGCCACCGAGTTCGACTTCATTTCCGGCCTGGTCCAGCACGACAAAATTCCCGACGACATCTGCATCCAGGTGCTCACCCAGTCCCGACGCGACCTGATCGAGACGACCTTCCAGAGCGTGAAGGGGGCGAAGCAGGCAATCGTCCACCTCTACAACGCTGTCTCGCCCGCATGGCGGGAAGTGGTGTTCCGCATGACTCGCGACGAAGTGCGCGAGATCGCTGTTGCAGGCGCCAAGGTGCTGCGCGACGAAGCCGCCAAGCAGCCCGACACGCAGTGGCACTTCGAATACAGCCCGGAGACCTTCTCCACCGCCGAACTCGATTTCTCCGTCGAAGTCTGTGCGGCGGTGATGGACATCCTGCGCCCCACGCCCGAGCGCCCGCTGATCCTCAACCTTCCCGCCACCGTCGAGGCGGCCACGCCCAACATCTATGCCGACCAGATCGAGTGGTTCTGCCGCAACGTACCGAACCGCGACAGCCTGGTGATCAGTCTCCATACGCACAACGATCGCGGCACTGGCGTGGCGGCTGCCGAGCTGGGGCTGATGGCAGGCGCCGACCGCGTCGAGGGCTGCCTGCTCGGTAATGGCGAGCGCACCGGCAACTGCGACCTCGTGACCGTCGCGCTCAACCTGTACACGCAAGGGGTGCATCCCGGTCTCGATCTCTCGGACATCGACGAGATCGTGAACACAGTGAATTATTGCACCAACATTCCCGTCCATCCCCGCACGCCCTATGCCGGCGACTTGGTGTTCACAGCCTTCTCGGGAAGCCACCAGGACGCGATCAAGAAGGGCTTTGCGGCGCAGGCCGAACGCAACGACCAGCTGTGGAACGTACCCTATCTGCCGATCGATCCGCGCGATCTGGGCCGAGACTACGAGGCGGTGATCCGCGTGAACTCGCAAAGCGGCAAGGGCGGTGTCGCCTGGGTGCTCGAACAGGATCGTGGGCTTAAGCTGCCCAAGCGGATGCAGGCCGATTTCTCGCGCCACGTCCAGGCGCTGGCCGACGAAACCAGCCGCGAGCTCAACGCAGCCGATATCTCGGGGCTGTTCGAGATGGTGTATCTGCCGGGGGCGAGCGACCGCTTTGCCCTCGTGGATTACGCGGAGAGCGGTGCGGCGGGCGTGCGGACCTTTGCCGGCACGCTGTCGGTCGACGGCGTGCAGCAATCGGTGAGCGGGCGCGGCAACGGTTTGATCTCGTCGGTCATCGCCGCGCTGCGCGAGACGTGCGGGGTCGTGCTGGATGTCGTCGACTATAACGAGCATGCCATCGGGCACGGCGCGGACGCGCAAGCGGCCGCCTATCTCGAGTGCCGTACAGCGGACGGCACCACGGTATTCGGCGCCGGGATCGATGCCGACGTTGCTACCGCCTCCGTGCGGGCGGTGCTGAGCGCCGCAAACCGGACCTGAAGTCAGACCTCCCCCGCTGATGCGGGGGAGGTCTGGGGTTTACGGATTTCCCTTGCCGCCATTGGCGCCCATCGAGCCGCCGGTGGTGAAGCTGGATTCGTCCGAGGCGAGCAGCACATAGTGACCCGCCAGCTCGACCGGCTGGCCGGCTCGGCCTAGCGGCGTGTCCTTGCCGAACTCGCCAAGTTGCCCGGGCAGCTGACCGCCAGCGACCTGGAGCGGAGTCCAGAACGGCCCAGGCGCGACCATGTTGACGCGGATGCCCTTCTTGGCCAGCTGCTTAGCCAGCCCCTTGGTGAAGATCAGGATGGCGCCCTTGGTCGAGGCATAGTCCAGCAGTTCCTCGCCAGGATCATAGCTGTTCACCGAGCCCGTGTTGATGATGACGGAGCCCGGCCGCAGATGCGGGATTGCCGCCTTGCTCAGGCGGAACGTGGCGAAGATGTTAGTCTCGAAGGTGCGGACCATCTGCTCGTCGCTGATCTCGGAAATGTCCGCCTTGCTCTGCTGATAGGCGGCATTGTTGACCAGGATGTCGAGCCCGCCCAGGCCATCGACTGCCCGTGCCACGATCTTCTCGCAGTTCGATCGCGTGCGGATATCCATCGGGATGGCGACCGCCTTGCGCCCGGCGCGCTGGATCAGGTCGACGACTTCCCGCGCATCGGGCTCTTCGGTCGGGTAATAGTTGATCGCGACGTCCGCGCCCTCGCGCGCATAGGCAATCGCGGCGGCGCGGCCGATGCCGCTGTCGCCGCCGGTGATCAGCGCCTTGCGCCCCATCAGCCGGCCCGATCCGCGATAGCTGGTCTCGCCGCAATCCGGACGCGGAGTCATTTTGCTCTGCAGCGCCGGCCATTCCTGGCGCTGTTCAGGGAAAGGACCCTTGGTGAACTTGGTCTGCGGATCGCGTAGCGGCGCCGCGCCGCCGCCTGCCGCTTGGGCAAGTGCCGGGGCTGCCCCTGCTGCCGCCAACCCTGCTGCCGCGCCGCCCAGCACGCCGCGCCGCGTCGTTCCCTGTTCCGCCATGATGCTCTCCTGGAAGTCGCCCGTAGACGAAATCCCGAACGGCAGAGTGCGTTGGAAAGTTGCAGCAGCGCAGCGATTTAGCGACTGCGAACGATTTCACATCCGATGCGGGCGTCGGGATAGATGTCGAGCTTCATCGAGCGTACTTCGACTCGGTGGACGCGTGGATCACGCAAGGCGAGCGCGGCAACGGCGTCGCAGAATACTTCCTGCAACTCAAAATGGCGGGACGCGGCGAGCGTTAGAATGCCGGTGCGGAGAAAGTCGTAATCGACCACCGCGTCGATACGGTCCTCCGGCGCTGCGGAATAGCGGCAGTCCATCGCGACGCTGATCTGGACGCGCTGGGGCGCGGCGCGCTCGGCCTCGTGGATGCCAAGGCCCATCGCCACTTCAAGGCCGTCGAGGAGGATACGGTACTCAGCCACGCTCACGCTCACGCGAGGAGAACATCACATCGCCATCGCGCGGCAGGAAGCGCTGCCCGCAATCCACGAACACATTCTGTCCGGTGATGGAGCGGCTGGTGAGAAGGTGCTCCACCGCAGCCGCCACATCGTCGAGCGCCACCGGCTGTAGCAGCAGGTTCTGCCGGGCGTGCTCGGAGAATTCCTCGGCCGTCTGGTCTAGGCTTGGCAGCGTCAGGCCGGGCGACACGGCGTTGACGCGGATGCGCGGGGCAAGCGTGCGGGCGAGCAACTCGGTAGCGGTGGCAAGCGCGGCCTTGCTTAGCGTGTAGGTGAGGAAGTCCGGATTGAGGTTGGCGAGCTTCTGGTCGAGCAGATTCACGACCGCGCCATGATCCAGGTCGCTCTGCGCGGCAAGCGCAGAGGCGAGCGCGACCGGAGCGCCGCAGTTGATGCGCATGTGCTGGTCGAGCAGCGCAAAGTCGGTCAGCGGCACGGCGTCGAAAGCAAATTGCGAAGCGTTGTTGACCAAGCCGTCGATCGTGCCGCCCAGGCCTTCACGGGCAGCCTCGATCAGCGCGGGTGCCGTGGCGGCATCGGCCAGTTCACCCGAGACGATGCAGGCGGTGCCGCCTGCCGCCGTGATCGCCTCGCGCAGCGCTGTGGCGTCTTCTGGCGCGTGATGATGGTGGATCGCCACCTGGTGGCCGCGCAGCGCCAGGCGGCGGGCAATCGCCGCGCCGATCCGCTTCGCGCCGCCGGTGACGAGGACCCGCATCAATAACCCATTAGCTTGAGCACTTCCTGCCGGCTGCGCTCGTCCTCGCGGAACACGCCCATCATGCGGCTGGTGACCATTCCTACGCCGGGAGTGCGCACGCCACGGGCGGTCATGCAGCCATGCTGGGCCTCGATCACTACCGCGACGCCCTGGGGCTGGAGGCGCTCCCAGATGCAGTCGGCGACCTGGGCGGTGAGCCGTTCCTGCACCTGAAGCCGGCGCGCAAAGCCGTGCAGCACGCGCGCGAGCTTGGAGATGCCGACGACGCGGTCCTTGGGCAGATAAGCGATCGATGCCTTGCCGGTAATCGGCGCCATATGGTGCTCGCAATGCGACTGAAACGGGATGCCGGTCAGCAGAACGATGTCGTCATAGCCGCCGACTTCCTCGAACACGCGGTCGAGATGCTGCGCGGGATCCTCGCCATAGCCCGCGCAATATTCCTTCCACGCGCGTGCGACGCGCAGCGGCGTGTCGCGCAGGCCTTCGCGTGCGGGATCGTCGCCGGCCCAGCGCAACAGCGTCCGGACCGCGTCGGCGACCTCGTCGGGAACCGGGATCTTGGGCAGCGGCGCGACGATATCGCCATCCTCGGGATCCGCGTTCAGGTTCGTCATCTTTCTTCCTCGTGCTCGCCACGCTTGGCGGCGTCGAATGGCCGCAGCGTTAGTTCGCCCGCCGGCCAAAAGCAAAGGCGCGGCCTGCCGGGGAACGGCGGCCGCGCCTGCGCAGTCGGTGTCGCTACGTCGCGATCAGTCCTTGTTGAAGGCCGCGACGATCCTGAGCTTGACCTCGTCGGAGACGACCGGGATGCCATAACCGACGCCGAAGTCGCTGCGCTTGATCGATCCCTTGGCCTCAAAGCCGACCGCTTCCTTGCCGCCCATCTGCGCGGGTGCCTTGCCGGCGCCGTAGAAGGACGCGTCGAGCGTCACGGGCTTGGTCACGCCGTTAAGGGTCAGGTTGCCGGTGACCTTGGCGGTCTGGCCGGTAGCGACCACGCGGGTCGACACGAAGCGAGCATCGGCGGGGTTGGCGCCGAAGAAGTCGGCCTTGCCGCCGGCCTGCGCCGCGCGCAGCAGGTGCGCGGTGAGGCCGCTGCTTGCGGTGGTGACCTTCGACACCGGGATCGTCACGTCGACCTTGGCGGCCGACAGGTTCTTCGGGTCGAGCGTCAGCGTGCCCGAGACATCGCCGAAGATGCCGAAATAGGGGGTGAAGCCGAGATGGTCGACGGTCCACTCGACCAGCGTATGGCCGGGGTCGGCGGTGTAGCTGCCCGCGGTAACGAGCGCGGGATTCTTCGAGCCCGGCACCTGCATCGCCTGCTGGGCGACGAGCGGGGCGGCAAGGGCGAGCGTGGCGGCGAGTGCGATGAAGCGGACGCGCATGGAAACCTCCTATTTGGGAGGTCGAAATGTCGATCGAATCGTTGCGCCGGTCAAACGGCAAGTTGGAAACCGAGGGTTTCCGCCCCACCGCCAACCTGTTCCCCGGGCCTCCGCCGGGGAACAGCATCGCCGCCGCGTTCAGTTCTTGTCCTTGTCCACCAGCTTGTTGGCGCCGATCCAGGGCATCATCGCGCGCAACTCGCTGCCGACCTGCTCGATCTGGTGGCGCTTGGCCGCGGCGCGGCTGGCCTTGAGTTCGGGCTGGCCCGCGCGGTTGTCGAGCACGAAGTCCTTTACGAAGCGCCCCGACTGAATGTCGGCGAGCACGCGCTTCATTTCTTTCTTGGTCTCTTCGGTGATGATGCGCGGGCCGGTCTTGATGTCGCCGTACTCGGCGGTGTTCGAGATCGAGTAGCGCATGTTGGCGATGCCGCCCTCATACATCAGGTCGACGATCAGCTTGAGCTCGTGCAAGCACTCGAAATAGGCCATTTCCGGCGCGTAGCCCGCTTCGACCAGCGTCTCGAACCCGGCCTGGATCAGCGCGGTAGCGCCGCCGCACAACACGGCCTGCTCGCCGAACAGGTCGGTTTCGCACTCCTCACGGAAGTTGGTCTCGATGATGCCCGAGCGGCCGCCGCCGACGCCGCTCGCATAGGCGAGCGCGATGTCGTGCGCGTTGCCGCTGGCATCCTGGTGGATGGCGATCAGGCAGGGGACGCCGCCGCCGCGGGCGTACTCGCTACGCACGGTGTGCCCCGGGCCCTTGGGGGCGATCATGATCACGTCGATGTCCGCCGGTGGTTCGATCAGGCCGAAATGCACGTTGAGGCCGTGGGCGAAGGCGAGCGCGGCGCCGGGTTTGAGGTTGCCTTTCAAGTCCGCTTCGTAGATCGCTGCCTGGTGCTCGTCGGGAGCCAGGATCATCAGGATGTCTGCCCAACCGGCCGCTTCCTGGTTGCTCATCACCTTGAAGCCGGCGCCTTCCGCCTTCTTGGCCGAGGGCGAGCCGGCGCGCAGCGCAATCGCGATGTTCTGCACGCCGCTGTCGCGCAGGTTCTGCGCGTGGGCGTGGCCCTGGCTGCCATAGCCGAGGATGGCAATGTTCTTGGACGAGATCAGGTTCAGATCGGCGTCGCGATCATAATAGACACGCATGGTAGTGAAGTTCCCCCTTCGGGTGATGTGGAACGGTTCAGGCGGGCTCGGCACCGCGCGAGATCGCGACGATGCCGGTGCGGGCGACTTCGACCAGGCCGACTTCGCGCATCAGTTCGACGAACTTGTCGATCTTGTCCGGGCCGCCGGTGACTTCGAACACGAAGCTGGCGATGGTCGCGTCGACCACGCGGGCGCGGTAGACTTCGGCGAGGCGCAGCGCCTCGATGCGGTGGTCGCCGGTGCCGGCGACCTTCACCAGCGCCAGCTCGCGTTCGACATGGGGGCCGAGCGCGGTCAGGTCGGTGACCTTGTGCACGGGCACCAGCCGCTCAAGCTGGGCGATGATCTGTTCCATCACGTGCGCCGAGGCAGAGGTGACGATGGTGATTCGCGACACCGCCTCGTCCTCGGTGATGTCGGTCACCGTGAGGCTTTCGATGTTGTAGCCGCGCGCGGTGAAGAGGCCTGCGATCCTTGCGAGGATGCCGGGCTCGTTGTCGACGATCACGGCAAGGGTATGCCGCTCGCGCTGTTCTTCCTTGATGTGCATGCGCTTAGACCAGTGCCTTGGCTTCGTCGTCCATCTCGCCGGAGACTTCATTTGCCTGGAGAATCATGTCGGTATGCGCTGCTCCACTGGGAATCATCGGGAAGCAGTTTGCCAGCTTGGCCACGCGGCAATCGACCAAGACGGGGCCGTCATGGGCCAGCATCTGGTCGACGCTGACAGCGAGGTCGGAAAGGCGGTCGATGCGGATGCCCTTCCAACCGTAAGCCTCTGCAAGCTTTACGAAATCTGGCAGCGCGTCGCTATAGCTCTCCGAATAGCGGGACTGATAGGTCAGCTCCTGCCACTGGCGCACCATTCCCATATACTCATTGTTTAATATGAAGATTTTGACTGGCAGCCGGTATTGGGTCGCCGTCGCCAGCTCCTGAATGTTCATCTGAATCGAGGCTTCGCCGGCGATATCGATCACCAATGCGTCGGGATTGCCCAATTGCGCGCCGATCGCGGCTGGCAGGCCATAGCCCATCGTCCCCAATCCTCCCGAGGTGAGCCACTTGTTGGGCGCCTCGAAACCGAAATGCTGGGCGGCCCACATCTGGTGCTGTCCGACTTCGGTGGTGATGATCGGCTGGCGGTGCTTGGTCGCCTCGTACAGCGCGCGGATCGCGCGCTGCGGCATGATGACTTCGCCGCGATCCTCGAAACCCAGACAGTCTGCCGCGCGCCAGCCCTCGATCCGCCGCCACCATTCGGACAGGTCGGGCTTGGGATGGCCGCGCGTCTTCCAAGCGTCCACCATCGCGCGCAGCGCCGATCCCGCATCGGCGATGATCGGCAAGTCGACCCGGACATTCTTGTTCACGCTGGAGCGGTCGATATCGATATGGACCTTGCGCGCATGCGGGGCGAAGGCGTCGAGCCGCCCGGTGACACGGTCATCGAAGCGCGAGCCGACCGCGATGATCAGGTCGGCCTTGTTCATCGCCCAATTGGCTTCGTAGGTGCCGTGCATGCCCAGCATCCCCAGCCATTGCGGCGAGGAAGCGGGAAGGGCGCCCAGGCCCATCAACGTGGAGGTCACCGGCGCGCCGGTCATCGCGACCAGCTCGCGCAGCAGCTGCGACGCTTCAGGACCCGAATTGATGATGCCGCCGCCGGTGTAGAAGACCGGGCGCTCGGCCGCGGCGAGCATGTCCACGACCTGCTCGATCAGCGCGGGATCAGGCTCGGTTTGCGGGCGATAGGTCTTGTGCCGGATCGGCCCGGGCTGGGTGTACGCGGCGGTCGCGACCTGGACGTCCTTGGGGATGTCGATCACGACCGGACCGGGGCGGCCCGCGGTGGCGATGTAGAAGGCTTCTCGCACCGTGTCGGCGAGACGCGCTGGGTCCTTCACCAGGTAATTGTGCTTGGAACAGTGGCGGGTGATGCCAACCGTATCCGCTTCCTGGAACGCATCGGTGCCGATCAGGGCGGTGGGGACCTGTCCGGTGATGACGACCATCGGGATCGAGTCGAGCAGCGCGTCGGTGATGCCGGTGACGGCATTGGTCGCGCCGGGGCCCGAAGTGACGAGCACGACGCCGGGCTTGCCGGTCGAACGGGCATAGCCCTCTGCGGCATGGGTCGCGGCCTGTTCGTGGCGGACCAAGATGTGGCGGATGCGCTCTTGCTTGAACAGCGCGTCGTAGATGGGAAGCACCGCGCCGCCCGGATAGCCGAACACGACCTCCACACCGAGGTCGGTCAGCGCCTCGATCAGGATGTCGGCTCCGCTCTTCTCGGTAGTCACTGTGGCTTCCTTTGCGTTCGCGTGTGCAGCAAGGCTGCGGGAGCGGCCTGCTAGCTGCACGAAAACTGCGCGTCAAGCTTTATATAGACAATAATCTTTCAAATTGGTCCATGAGCCTGTTTGTTTCTGTCTCGTATACGCGCGGCCAGCTGGCAGGTGGCTGGCGGCGGAACCAGGTATATTGGCGCTTTGCGTACTGGCGGCTGGCCAGGGCGCCATGCGCGACCGCCGTCTCCTCATCGATGTCGCCGGCAAGCAGCGCCCGCATCTCCGGCACCCCGATCGCGCGCAGGATCGGAGCGTCGTCGGGGATGTCGGTGCGCGCGAGCAGCGCGGCAGCTTCGTCACGGCCCGCATCCACCATGATCCGGAAGCGGCGGTCGATCCGTTCCCCCAGCCAGTCGCGGTCCGGCAGCAGGATTAGCGGGGCGAGGTGTATCTCGCCGGCGATGCCGCCATGCCGGTCGGCCTGCCAAGCGGCGAGCGGCTTGCCGGTCGAGCGGACGACTTCGAGCGCGCGCGCGATGCGAGTGGTGTCGGCGGGATTGAGGCGCGCGGCGGCTGGCGCGTCGAGCGCCTGGAGCTGGGCATGCGCTTCGGCAACCGGCAGCGCGCGGACTTCGGTGCGGATGGTGGGGTCGATCTCAGGCACCGGGGCGATGCCGTCGAGCAGCGTGCGCAGATACATGCCGGTGCCGCCGACCAGGATCGGCAGCCGGTCCTGTGCATGCGCTTGCGCGATCGCCGCGCGCGCTTCGGCGGCCCAGCGCGCGGCGGAATAGGCGTCGGCGCCGTCGACATGGCCGAACAGGCGGTGGGGGACTTGCGCTTCTTCCTCGGCGCTGGGGCGAGCGGTGAGGATGCGCAGATCGGCGTAGACCTGCATCGAATCCGCGTTGATCACGGTGCCGCGATGCTTGTGCGCCAGCGCCAGTGCGAGCGCGGACTTGCCGCTGGCGGTCGGCCCTGCGATGAGCGCGACCGTTGGGAGCGAGGGGGTCACCTCCTCACCTCCGTTCGTGCTGAGCTTGTCGAAGCACCGTTCTTCTTCGCGGGTGCGGCGCAAGGACGGCCCTTCGACGAGCTCAGGTCGAATGGGGTCGGGGGGCGCCGTATGAATAAGGAGCTCGGTGTGTACATCGCGACGTTGATAGCAGACGGTCTCTCCGCTGGGCAGCTTCAGGAAGCATCCGACCGGCTGGCGAGCGCTGGATGCGCTCCCCAGGGCTGGGACTGGATCGATGCGGGACAGGCGGCGGACCTGCGCTTTGCGTCGCAGCCGCAAGCCGCGCGGGCGGCATTGGAAGGTGCGTTCGCTGCCACCGATGTGATCGTTCAGGGTGCAGCCGGGCGCGAGAAGAAGCTGCTGGTCGCCGACATGGATTCGACCATGATCACCGTCGAATGCATCGACGAGCTGGCCGACTATGCTGGGATCAAGGCCGAAGTGGCCAAGGTGACCGAGCGGGCCATGCGCGGCGAACTGGACTTCGCCGCGGCGCTGGACGCGCGGGTGGCGCTGCTCAAGGATTTGGACGAGGCAGCGATCGACCGCTGCCTGGCCGAGCGGGTGCAGCTGTCACCCGGCGCCGAGACACTGGTGAAGACGATGCGCGCGCGCGGCAGCCTGACCGTCCTGGTTTCAGGCGGCTTCACGCGCTTTGCAGAGCCGGTGGGCGAGCGGCTGGGCTTCGAGCGGGTGATCGCCAACCGGCTGGAGATCGATGGGGGCACGCTGACGGGCACCGTGGCCAAGCCGATCGTCGACAGCGCTACCAAGGAAACCACGCTGGTGAACGCGCTGACCGAGCGCGCCCTGACCGCGGAAGCGGCGTTGGCGGTCGGCGACGGGGCCAACGACCTGGCAATGATCCGCCGCGCCGGGATGGGCGTGGCGTATCGCGCCAAGCCGATTGTGGCGGCCGCCGCAGGGGTGCGGCTCGACCATGCGCCGCTGCATGCGCTGCTTTGGGCGCAAGGGCTGCCGATGCGGGAATGGGTGCGGTAGCGGGCAGGCCGAGTTGCAGCTGCCGGGCCTGCCGCTTCGATCAATTCGCTAAGCGGATGTCGGACCGGCCGGTGCTTCCGAAGCCTTCGGTCGCCAGCACCTGATAGTTCATGGTGCCGAGCTTCAGGCCATGCTTGCGCCATGCGGCGACATGGTTGGCGAAGGTGATGGTTTGCGGTGTGCCCAGCGGCCGCTTGGCGGTTCGCACGCTCCAATATTGGTAGAAGGTCGCAGTGCCTGCGATGGAGGGCTGATTGACCCGCTGTGTACGGTAGATGCGGTAGGTGCCGCCGTCGCTGGTCACTTCGCCAAGCGGAACCGCCTCTGGCCCAGGCGGGGTGAACTGCGTGCCCCAGCTGTCGACGACATAATATTCGATCAGCGGGTCGGTCGACCAGCCATAGAGCGTGAGATAGCCGTTCCTGCCCGGCTCAAAGGCGCGCGCGGTGTAGCGCACGACGCGGTCGAGTGATCCGGTCTTCCAACCCGTGCCGGCGACAAGGTTTCCGCGCTCACCCAAATCCCATTTGACCGTGTAGGCGCCGCTTTGCCCCAGCGTCATGCAGCCGGACCCGGTGTCGTGCCAGAAGGTGAAGAAGCGGCCCTGATGCATGCCCGTGGCGTTGCTGCAAACGGTGCGGGTGTCAGCTACGACGGCAAGGGTGGCGATCGCCACCAGGGCGGCTTTGACGAAAACAGACATGGGGCTCTCCGCAGATGGGCCGGGATTAGCATGGCGGCACGCCCGGTTCTATCTATTGAAGGGCAGGCTGCCCGTCGCTGCTGCCCTGGAGGCGCGGAACCGTTTCGCAGGCGTGCTGTTTCTTCGCGCATGGCGGAAGATCCCAAGAGCGTAGGCGATATCCTGGACCGGCTGGAGGAGCTGGCGAACGAGGACGACAAGGTTTCACTCGGCGACGTGGTCGAGGCACTGGGCAACCGCAGCCAGGGGCCGTTCCTGCTGGTACCGGCGCTGGTGGAGATCTCGCCGCTTGGCGGTATTCCGGGCTTTCCGACCGCGATCGCCCTCGTGATCGTGCTGATCGCGGTGCAGATCGTGCTCGGGCGCAAGCATTTGTGGCTGCCCAAATTCCTGTCCAACCGCGCGCTGTCGAGCGAGAAGGTGTGCAAGGCGACAGGCAAGCTGCGCGGGCTGGCGCGGTTCATGGACCGATGGTTCCACGGGCGCTTGCCGGCGCTGACCAAGGGGCCCTTCGTGCGGGTGGCGGCGGGGGCGTGCATCCTGCTGGCCTGCACGGTGCCGCCGCTGGAGCTGCTGCCCTTTGCCACCACCGCGCCGATGGCGGCGATCGCCGCGTTCGGGCTGGCGCTGCTCGTGCGTGACGGGCTGTTGATGATCGTGGCAATGGTGCTGACGCTGGTTGCGGTCGGCGTCGGTGTTGGGATGCTCGGATCGGGCGGCGCTCAGTAGCCCAGCCAGATCCGCAGCGGGTTGGCGGGGTTGGCGAGCAGCCTGGCGGTGAGGGCCAGCGACATGATTACGAGCAACGGGCGCACGCCCCGGCCGCCGAAGCGCATTGCGGAGTGCGCGCCGAGCTGATTGCCCGCCACGGAGGCTGCGGCCATGGCGAGGCCCAGGATCCAGAGCACCTTGCCCGACACGATCAGCACCAGCAGCCCGGCGATGTTGCTGGCGAAGTTCAGGAACTTGGCATGCGCAATCGCGCGGACCAGGCCAAGCCCTGCCAGCGCGACCAGCGCGGTGGTGAAGAACGATCCGGTCCCGGGGCCGAAGAACCCGTCATAGAAGCCGATCGCGGCGAGCAGGAGCAGCAGCGCCACCGGGCCCAGGCGGGCGTGGCGGTCCTCCTCGCTCATGCGCGGGGCGAGCAGGAAATAGAGCGCCATCGCGACCAGCAGCAGCGGCATCAGCGCGGAGAGGAAGGACGAATCCACCGACTGGAGCACATACGCGCCGAGTGCGGAGCCGAGGAACACGCAGAGCGCGGGAACGCGGAAGCGGCGGAAGTCGATATGCCCCTTGCGCGCGAAGGCGAGGAACGCGCCGCCGGTGCCGCAGCTGCTCTGGAGCTTGTTGGTGGCGATCGCCGAAACCGGCGGGATGCCCGCGGCGAGCAGTGCGGGCAGCGTCAGCAAGCCCCCGCCGCCGGCCAGCGCGTCGATAAAGCCGGCGACAAAGGCGACCGCGGCCAGGCCGGCGATGAGTTGGAAGGGGAGGTCCATCGCCTCCCCTTAAGCGGATGCGCTCAGCGGTTGAAGGTGAAGCTGAGCGACACGCCGCCCGAGAGCTGGTTGCGCGAGCCATAGGCGCGGGTGATCGGCGAGTCGGCAGCATCGGCGACCAGCCGGTCATACTTCACATAGCCATAGACGCCCCAGCGGTCGGTCAGCTGGTACAGGCCCGTGGCGCTGGCGCCCACCGCATGGACGCCGCCATCGGGACGGAACTGCGGCAGCCCGGTCGCCGCCGATTCGCGCCCATCGACGCTGAAATAGGCGCGCTGATACTTGCCGTCTGAAATCGAAACCCGCGGTCCGATCGAGAAGAGCCAGCGGTCAGCGTCGCGCACCACGTAATCGACGTTGATGTTGCTGACCAACCCGCGATGGCCGGTGACGCCCTGGCGCACCTCGCCATAGGCGCGCAGCTGCGGCGTGATCCAGGCCTGGGCGAAACCGCCCAGCTCGAAGGAGACGCCGACCTCGTCGATGGGCGCGCCTACTTCCTCGCGGCGGCGGCTGCCCTCGAAATTGGCGGCGGGGCCGAAAGCGAAGTTGCCGTCGCGGAGCAGCGGGATGTTGATGTTCTCGTCAGCCGCTTCAAAGTCGAACGTCTCGCCGGCATCTGCCCGCGACACGTCGATCAGCGGGCGCAGATTGTGCTCGTCCGAACCCGGATAGCTCGGCACCAGTTGCGGGCCCAGTGCCAGGCGGAAGCGGCGCGACTCCTGCTGCTCCTGCGCATGGGCGAGCCCGGGGGCGAGGAGGGCGAAGGCTGCTGCAAAAGCGGCCGGAAGCGCGTGGCTGTTCATGGAAGCGAGCGTTACAGAAGCTGCGCGTTCACGCAATGATTTACGTTTAGCGCGCGACCGGCACGCACGGGCTGACCCGGCCACAGGCGGCGGCGGCCTCAGCGCGCGAGCCATACGGACCGACCAGCAGCTTGGTGAGGCTGCCGGCCTTCACGTAATAAGGCTGGCGTCCGGCGAAGCGGCCCGAGACCTGTGACCAGAGCCTGCGCGCGTTGCCAGGATCGCCGAACGCGCCGACCTGGACGCGCCAGCCACCGTCCCGCGCGGGTGCCGGGCGCGTGGCTGCAGGGCGAGCCGGGGCCGGGCGCTCAGCTTCAGGCTTGGCGGTCACCGGCGCCGGCCGCGGCGATGAAGCGCGCGGCGGGGGGGTGCGGACTGGGGCTTCCGTCTCTGCGACCTGCACGGGCGGAAGCGGGCGGGGACCTCGGCTGTAATCCTGTTCCATGCGGCGGGCGAGCGCCTGGCCCTTTTGCCGATCATCGAGCGGCACATATTTGTCCATCTGCGCCAGCGCCTTGGACGCGGCGTCGAGCCCGGCCTGCGACGCGCGCACGGTCAGCGCATAGGCGCGCACCCAATCCTTGGTCGCGCCGTCGCCGTTGAACAGCATGATGCCGAGGACATATTGCGCACGGGCGTCGCCACGCGCGACCGCGCGCTCGAGCCAGGACAGTGCCTCGCTGCGCCGGCCATTCTCGAACAAGGCGAGGCCGTAATTGGCCTCGGCCTGTTCATGGCCCTGGCGCGCCGCGCGGCCATACCATTGTTCTGCCATCGCCAGATCGACGGGCACGCCACGGCCCAGCTTATACGCTTGGCCCAGGTTGAACTGCGCATCGGCATTGCCCGCGGTGGCGGCGCCACGCCAGCGATCCACCGCTGTGCGGTAATCGCCGCGCTCATACGCATCGACGCCCGCCTTTACGGCATCATCCTGGGCAAGCACCGGCGCAGCCACGAGCAGGCCAGCAGCGGCCACAAGCATCGGCAAGAGCTTCATCACTTAGTCCACCCCACAGGCCCGGACCGCCACCATTGTGGCACGCGTGCCGACGCCTTGTTCCTAAAATGCCAGTTAACCGGGATTTGGCAAAGATTTCCTTATCCATGGTTCGGCGGCTGCCAAGCCGCGCGAGTGGACCCCGTTAACCTGTTCTTATCGCACGCCATGGCATTGGGGAGGCTGCACTTACCAAGGGATCTAGGCTTCATGCGCGTTCTGGCGATGGCATCGCAGAAAGGCGGGTCCGGCAAGACCACGTTGAGCGGGCACCTGGCGGTGCAGGCACAGCTGGCTGGTCACGGACCCGTGGTCCTGATCGACATCGATCCGCAAGGATCGCTGTCCGACTGGTGGAACGAACGCGACAGCGATCTGCCTGCCTTTGCGCAGACCACGGTCGGGCGGCTCGCCGCCGATCTGGAGGTGCTGCGCCAGCAGGGTTTCAAGCTGGCCGTGATCGACACGCCGCCGGCCATCACCATGGCGATCCAGAGCGTGATCCAGGTGGCCGAACTGATCGTGATCCCAACGCGTCCAAGCCCGCACGACCTGCGCGCCGTGGGCGCGACGGTCGACCTGTGCGAGCGCGCGGGCAAGCCGCTGATCTTCGTCGTGAACGCCGCGACTGCCAAGGCGCGCATCACCTCCGAAGCGGCGGTGGCGCTGTCGCAGCATGGCACGGTGGCACCGATCACCCTGCATCACCGCACCGATTTCGCCGCGTCGATGATCGATGGCCGCACCGTCATGGAAACCGATCCGCGCGGCAAGTCCGCCGCCGAAGTTACGGCGCTGTGGACCTATATCTGCGACCGGCTGGAAAAGAACTTCCGCCGCACTGTATTCACTCCGCCCACGGCAGTGGCGCAGTTCGGTGCCGTCCGCCCGGCGAGCGGCTTTGGCCGCCGCGTCGTGAGCTGAGGGCGCAGCGATGATCAGCAACCCCAAGCCGATGGCCTCGCTGTCCTCCAACCTGCTTGCCCGCAAGGGGCAGGCCCGCCCCGCGATGCGGCCGCAAGGCTTTGTCGGATTGAACCCGGCGACAGCGCAGGACGATCTGGGCTGGAACGACATGGGCGACGAGACCCTGTACCCAGTAACCGACGCCGCGCCGGTAGCGGCCCCCAAGCCAGTCGTGCTGCGTCAGCGCGACGTGCTGGGCAAGCGGTTCGCGCAGGCACAGGTGGGAGCAGAAGCAGAGGCAGAAGCGCCGGTCGTCGAAGTGCTCGCACAGGCTGCGCCCGAGCCCGTGGCAGAGCCGAAGCCGAAGCCGGAGCCGGTGGCAGCGTTGCCGAGCGACGCGGTTGCGCAGGTCGCGCGCGAAGTCTCCGCGCGAAAGACCAAGGCGGCATTCACGCTGCGCCTCGACCAGGACCGCCATTTGCGGCTGCGCCTGGCGTCGGTGGTGACGCGCCGATCGGCACAGCAGCTGGTGTGCCAGGCGCTCGATCAATTTCTCGAAACCCTGACCGAAGTCGAGGCGCTCGCGCGCCAGGTCGGCTCCGCCAAGGTCAAGGGGTGAAGGACAGGACCATGAACACCCGCACGATCAAGTTCGGATTTTCCGCGCTGGCACTGGGCGGCATTGCCGTTGCCGGCCTGGCTTCGCAGGGGCTGACCATTTCGGCCTTCGCCGCCGATGCGCCCAGCGCCAAGAAGGCGGCGAGCGAAGCCAAGGCGGCGCGCAAGGCACTGGCCAAGCGCCAGGGCGACGCGGCCGTGCAGCATGCCGAACTGGCAGTGGCGAACGATCCCACCAACGCCGCGTATCGCGCGCTGCTGGGCCAGTCCTACCTGCTCGCCGGGCGGTTCGCGTCGGCGGCGCAGGCGCTAAGCGATGCGCTGACGCTCAACCCGCAGGATGGCGCGGTGGCACTGAACCTCTCGCTGGCCAAGATCGCCCAAGGCGACTGGGCCGGCGCGCGGTCGATGCTTCAGGCCAATGCCGAGCGTATTCCAGCCAGCGACCGGGGGCTGGCCTTTGCGCTGGCCGGCGACCCGGTGACCGCGGTCGACATCCTGATGCCGGCGGCACGCGACGCAAGTGCGACCGCCAAGACCCG
Organism: Sphingomonas sp. IC-56; assembly: GCF_021043375.1. Lineage (GTDB taxonomy): Bacteria > Pseudomonadota > Alphaproteobacteria > Sphingomonadales > Sphingomonadaceae > Sphingomonas. The sequence continues at coordinate 28,417 of NZ_JAJNDV010000012.1, read as the reverse complement.
CCAGAACCTGGCGCTTGCCATGGCGCTGACCGGGCGGTGGAAGGAAGCCGCCGAGATTGCGTCGATGGACATGTCGCCCGACCAGCTGCAGACGCGGATCGGCGAATGGATGCAGTTCGCGCGCCCGACCAATGCCTATGATCAGGTCGCCTCGCTGCTCAACGTACGCCCGGTGCAGGACGCCGGCCAGCCGGTAGCGCTGGCACTGTCGCAGCAGCCCGGGATCGCCGTAGCGGCCGCCGCACCGGCGCCGTCGTCGGTGGATCAGTTCATGCCAGGCGTGCCGGCCGATGCGCCTGCCGTGGTAGCGCAGGCCACGCCGGTCGAGGCACCCGTCGAAGCCGCACCCGAGCCGGTGCAGGTCGCCGGCACCGGGCCGCAAGTGGTATTCGGTGCACGCGCCGAAATGGTGCAGCCGGTTGCCGCCGCACCGGTGCGTGCCGCTGCCATCCGTGCGGAACCCGCGCGTGCGGCCAAGCCGGTGCGCGTGGCCAAGGCTACCGCGCAGAAGCCGGCGGAGGCGCGGACCACGCGCCAGCCGGGCAATTACTACGTCCAGCTCGGCGCGTATGAAAACGCTGCCGTCGCCCGCGATGGCTGGGCGCGCTATGCGCGGCGGGTGCCGGCGCTGACCGGTGTGACGCCGCAGGGCATGAACGTGTCGACCCGCGCGGGCAATTTCTACCGCCTGTCGGTCGGCGGCTTCGCCCGCCAGGACGCGGCAGCCCTATGCGGTCAGGTGAAAGCAAAGGGCGGCATCTGCTTCGTGCGGGCACAGGCCGGCGACCAGGTCGCGGCTTGGGTCAAAGGCCGGATGCAGGTGGCTTCGCGCTGAGCTTCTACGCCCAAGCTTGATCTGAAACGGCCGGGGCGAACACCCCGGCTGTTTTCGTTGGAACGACGTCAATCGTCTCCTGCGATTCCTGAACTGCTACGACCTGCCCTCCGCGCTCGATTAGCGATGATCATGTCCCTGATGTAAGCCGGTTCGTGCGAACGCTGTCGCGCAGGGGTGATTGGCGCGCCCGGCTGGATTCGAACCAGCGGCCCCAAGCTTAGAAGGCTCGTGCTCTATCCAACTGAGCTACGGGCGCGTGCGGCGCTGCACTAGCGCGGATTGCACTGGAGCGGAACCAGTATCATACCCGCTGGATGACCCAGCAGGCAGCACGGCCAGCACCGGTCGCCGCGCGCGACCTGGCGGGCGGCCAATTCCGGTATTACGACGTCGTGATGGCGGCGTTTGTCGCCATCCTGCTGCTGTCCAACGTGCTGGGAGCGGGCAAGGTCGCGCAGATCTGGCTGCCGGGGCTTGGCTATTGGCCGTTCGGCGCGGGCATCCTGTTTTTCCCGGTGTCCTACGTCATCGGCGACGTGCTGACCGAGGTATATGGCTATGCCCGGGCCCGCCGCGTGATCTGGGCGGGAACCGCGGCCGTGCTGTTCATGGCGCTGATGTCTTGGGTGGTGGTCGCACTCCCGCCCGCGCCCGACTGGCAGAACCAGGCGGCGTACCAGGCGATCTTCGGTCAGGTGCCACGCATCGTGCTCGCGTCGGTTTGCGCCTTCTGGGCCGGGGAGTTCGTCAATTCCTACGTGCTCGCGCGCATGAAGCTGTTGACGCAGGGGCGCATGCTCTGGGCGCGCACCATCGGCTCCACGGTTGCAGGGCAGGGGATCGACAGCCTGATCTTCTACCCGCTAGCGTTCCTGGGGGCGGCGGGGTGGACGACCGATCTGGTGCTGACGGTGCTGTTCACCCAATGGGCGCTCAAGGTGGGCTGGGAAGTGATCCTCACGCCCGTGACGTACCTGGTGGTCGGCTTCCTGAAGCGGCGGGAGGGCGTGGACGTATATGACCGCGGAACCGACTTCACGCCCTTTGCGGCGCGTGTTTAAGCACTGGCGCGGTCATCCGCCTGAGCGGAGGAGCACGCCAGATCAGGCGACGGCGTGCAGCAGACCCTCGAACAGGCGGCGGCCATCGGTGCCGCCATGTGCGGCTTCGATGCGCCGCTCCGGGTGCGGCATCATGCCGAGCACATTGCCCGCCTTGTTGAGCAGGCCGGCGATGTTGCGCGCCGAGCCGTTGACGTTCTCGCCATAGCGAAACGCGACTCGGCCTTCGCCTTCGAGGCGGTCGAGCGTGTCGCCGTCGGCAAAATAGTTGCCGTCATGGTGCGCGACCGGGACCGTGATCGACTCGCCGGCTTGATAACCCGCCGTGAAGATCGACTGGTTGTTGTCGACGGTGAGCGCGACGTCGCGGCAGACAAAGTCGAGGCCGGAATTGCGCATCAGCGCACCGGGCAGCAACCCGGTTTCGGTCAGGATCTGGAAGCCATTGCACACGCCGATCACCGGCACGCCCTTTTCGGCGGCACCGATCACGGAGCGCACCACCGGCGAGCGTGCGGCGATGGCACCGCAGCGGAGATAGTCGCCATAGGAAAAGCCGCCGGGAACGGCGATCAGGTCGACGTCCGAAGGAAGGTCGGTGTCACCGTGCCACACCATCTGTGGCTTGGTTCCGGTCACTTCCTCCAGCGCAGTCGCGATGTCGCGATCGCAATTGGAGCCCGGAAAGACGATGACCGCGGACTTCACAGCCGCTCCACCCGGTAATTCTCGATCACCGTGTTGGCGAGCAGCTTGCGGCACATCTCATCGATCGCCTGGTCGGTAGTGCTATCCGCCACATCGAGCTCGAAAATCTTGCCGGCGCGGACATCATCCACGCCGTCAAAGCCGAGGCCGGAAAGCGCGTGCTGGATGGCTTTTCCCTGCGGGTCGAGCACGCCGTTCTTGAGCGAAACGATGATGCGGAGCTTCATGGCCGAGCCCTATGGCGCTGCGGCTCCGGTCTCGCAACCCTTATGCGAGACCGGACCGCGGGATTACTTGCCGCGAAGCTTGCGATGGCTTTCGAGGTCGAGCACCGCCGAATCGGGGCCCTCTGGGAACAGGCCGAGGCGGCGGGCGACTTCCTGATAGGCTTCGACTTCGCCGCCCAGGTCGCGGCGGAAGCGGTCCTTGTCGAGCTTTTCGCCCGACTGGATGTCCCACAGGCGGCAGCCATCGGGGCTGATCTCGTCGGCCAGGATGATGCGGCCGTAATCATTGTCCCAGATCCGCCCGAACTCGAGCTTGAAGTCGACCAGGCGAATGCCGATGCCGGCGAACAGGCCGGACAGGAAGTCGTTCACGCGGATGGCCATGTCGGCCATGTCGTGCAGCTCTTCCTGGGTTGCCCAGCCGAACGCGAGGATGTGCTCGTCGGTGACCATCGGGTCGCCAAGCGCATCGTCCTTGAAGTAATATTCAACGATAGTGCGCGGCAGCGGGGTGCCTTCCTCGATCCCGAGGCGCTTGGACAGCGAGCCGGCGACCACGTTGCGCACGACCACCTCGATCGGCACGATCTCAACTTGGCGAATGAGTTGCTCGCGCATGTTGAGACGGCGGATAAAGTGCGTGGGAATGCCGATCCCGCCCAGCAGCGTGAAGACATGCTCGCTGATGCGGTTGTTGAGCACGCCCTTGCCGTTGATGGTGCCCTTTTTCTGGGCGTTGAAGGCAGTCGCGTCGTCCTTGAAATACTGGATCAGCGTGCCCGGCTCAGGACCCTCGTACAGGATCTTGGCCTTGCCCTCATAGATTTGCCGGCGGCGTGCCATATCGGCCTTTACCCCTGAAAAGCAGCGCCCCGGCGGCGGCACGGGATCGCCGCGCGCCTGCCGGGGCTTGGAAGTCCGGGGGCTATACTGGAACGGTCTCGCAGGTGCAATCACGCTTGGGCGGGTGTTCGCCAATCCCTGTCCCGGGCGGTCGGCGGGAGGTGACAAGGGGGCATTGGCCTCTACATGTTCTCCCTGCTAGACCCCCCATTCCATGACGCTCGACACCGACAATTCCGATGCAACCGGCGACGCCTCTGGCGCGTCGGACGTTCCGTTCGATAGCGCGCTTTCCGAGCGGTACCTGGTATATGCGCTTTCGACGATCACCGCGCGGTCGCTGCCCGATGTCCGCGATGGGCTGAAGCCGGTCCATCGGCGCCTGCTCTGGGCCATGCGGCTGCTGCGGCTGGATCCGGCAAGCGGGTACAAAAAGTGCGCCCGGGTCGTTGGCGACGTTATCGGCAAGTACCACCCGCATGGCGATGCGTCGGTGTACGACGCGATGGTACGCCTCGCGCAGACCTTTGCGCTGCGCTACCCGCTGGTCGACGGACAGGGCAATTTCGGCAACATCGATGGCGATAACGCCGCGGCGTATCGCTATACCGAGGCTCGGCTGACCCAGGTCGCCATCGATCTGATGGACGGGCTGGATGAGAACGCAGTCGATTTCCGTCCCACCTATAATGGCGAGGAGGAAGAGCCCGAACTGTTCCCGGGCATGTTCCCCAACCTGCTGGCCAATGGCGCGGCGGGGATCGCGGTGGGCATGGCGACCAGCATCCCGCCGCACAACGCCGCCGAGATCATGAACGCCGCAGTGGCTCTGATCGACAATCCGTCGGCCAACGTGCTCGACTATGTCCAGGGACCGGACTTCCCGACCGGGGGCATCGTCGCGGACAGCGCGGCGGTGATCGCCGAGGCCTATGCAACCGGCCGCGGCAGCTTCCGGGTGCGGGCCAAGATCGAGCGCATCGCGGAGAAGGGGGGCGGGTGGCACCTGGTGGTCACCGAAATTCCTTATGGCGTGCAGAAGGGTAAGCTGATCGAGGGCATCGCCGCGCTCATCAACGACAAGAAACTGCCGATCCTGGGCGATGTTCGCGACGAATCGGCCGAGGACATTCGGGTCGTGCTGGAGCCGCGCAGCCGCACGGTCAGCGCCGAGGATCTGATCAACAGCCTGTATCGGCTGAGCGACCTCGAAGTCCGGGTGCCGCTCAACCTCAACGTGCTCGACAAGAACCGCACGCCCCGCGTGATGAGCCTGCAGGAGGCGATCGGCGGCTGGCTTGAGCACCAGTTCGTGGTGCTGCGCCGACGTTCCGAGCACCGCTTGAGCAAGATCGCCGACCGGCTGGAACTGGTTGGCGGCTATATCATTGCGTTCCTCAACCTCGATCGCGTGATCGAGATCATTCGCACCGAGGACGAGCCCAAGCCGATCATGATGGCCGAGTTCGAACTCACCGATCGGCAGGCCGAGGCGATCCTCAACATGCGCCTGCGCAGCCTGCGCCGACTGGAGGAGATGGAGCTTCGCCGCGAGCAGGGTGCGCTTGAGAAGGAGCAGGCGGAGCTGCAACTGCTGCTCTCTTCCGAAGGGCGCCAGCGCACCCGCATGAAGCGCGATCTCGCCCGCATGATCGCGCGCTACGGGCTGGAGACGCCACTCGGCAAGCGGCGCACGGACATCAAGGAGGCGGGCCCGACTCGCGAGATCCCGCTCGAAGCGATGATCGAACGCGAACCGATTACGGTCATCCTCTCGCAGCGCGGCTGGATCCGCGCGATGAAGGGGCATGTCGAGCTGGCATCAGCGGACACGGCCAAGTTCAAGGAAGGCGATGGCCCGCTGTTTGCCTTTCATGCGCAGACGACCGACAAGCTGCTGCTCGCTGCCGATAATGGGCGGTTCTACACCTTGTCCGGCGACAAGCTGCCGGGCGGGCGCGGCTTTGGCGAGCCGGTGCGGTTGATGATCGACCTGGAGGGGGAGCGCACGATCGTGAACCTGTTGCCGGCGAGTTCGGGCGCCCGCCTGCTGGTTGCGGCAAGCGACGGGCGCGGCTTCATCGTCAAGGCCGAAGACGTGATCGCCGAGACGCGCAAGGGCAAGCAGGTGATGACACCCCGCGCGGGGGCGCAGCTCAAGATCGTCCGGCAGATCGGCAGCGACGACGATGCCGTCGCGGCCATCGGCGACAATCGCAAGCTGGTGGTTTTCCCGCTTGCCGAAGTGGCGGAGTTGGCCCGGGGGCAGGGCGTGCAGCTACAGCGTTACCGCGACGGCGGGCTTTCCGACGTCATCACCTTCAAGATGGCGGACGGGCTGCGCTGGCGCATGGGTGGCGAGCAGGGGCGGGTGCGTAGCGAGGCGGACGTGTCCCCCTGGCGTGCCGCACGCGGCGCAGCGGGACGGATGCCGCCAACCGGTTTTCCTCGCGACAATCGGTTCTGACGGCACGCTAAATCCCGTGCGGTTCAGGGCGATTTAACCAATCCGCCCTAGCTGCTTTCCTTGATGAGAGTGGGCGTATCGCGATTGGCCGAGTTGCCGGCCGAAGACCTGGGGACCCAGGGGGAGCAGAGTCGCGCCCGGCGTGTTCCGCAGGCAGCGGCATTGTTGGAACTGCTGCCCGTGCCTGCGGCCGTCGTGCAGGTGCTGAACGATGATCTGCATTTCACCGCGATCAACAAGCCCTTCCGACTTGCCGGGCTCGGAACGACTGCATCAGATTCGCCTTTGTTCCGGCTGCTCGGACCCACGATCCGCGATTTCCTCGAGTCCGAGAAGACTGAGATGGAATTCGCGTGGCAGATCGGCGAGCAGGTGGATCGCCGCCGATTCCTGGTCATGTTCGCACGCGAGCTTGGCGACTGCAGCAGCCGCTTCTGTCTGATCACTCTGGTGGATCAGACCGGCGAGTTGCGCACCGAGCACAGCCTGCGGCGCGAGATGGCGATCGACAGCCTGACGGGCCTGGCCAATCGTTCCGGCTTTGGCGATGTTCTGGAAGCGCGCGTGGAGCCCGATACGGCGGCGCGCTTTGCGGTGCTGGTGGTCAATCTCGATCGTTTCAGCCGCGTAAATGCCTGTCTTGGCGGGATCGCCGGCGACGAACTGCTGATTTCGGTAGCCCGGCGCCTGAAGGGCGCACTGCGCGGGCATGACATCCTAGCCCGCATGGGGGGCGACGAGTTCGGCGTCCTGCTGGCGGTGGAAGATGGCTATGCCGACGCAGCCCAGGTGGCGCGTCGCATCCAGTCCGCGTTGGTGACACCATTCCGCCTGTCCGACTTCGAGATTCGTGTGGACTGCTCCATCGGCATCGCGCTTGGCGCTGAAGTGAGCGGAGACACCGAGGATCTGATCCGCCACGCGCAGTTCGCGGTGAAGCGTGCCAAGAAGAGCGGCCGCGTCGAGTTTTACCAGACGCGCGCGTTCGACATCGCACGCGAACAGTTCGGCATTGAAACCGACCTGCGCCGCGCGATCGAGAATGGCGAGATGACGCTGAGCTATCAGCCCATCCTGGATTTCGCGTCGGGTCGGATCGTATCGTTCGAGGCGCTGGCGCGCTGGACCACGGACAGCGGCGTCAAGCTGTCTCCCGACGTGTTCATTCCCGTGGCCGAAGAATCGGGGCTGATCATCCCGCTGGGCCGCTGGGCGATGGACGAAGCCGCCAAGACACTGGCCGCGTGGAATGCGCAGTCTGGTGGTGACTGCGGCGTGAAGCTCGCGGTCAACCTGTCCGCCATCCAGTTGCAGCGCGACAACGTGCCAGACCTGGTCCAGTCCCTGCTCGAACGGCACGGCGTCGCCGGCAGCAGCTTCACGCTTGAGCTGACCGAAAGTGCGATTGTGAGCGATCCGGAACGGATCAGCCAGACGATGCTCGCCTTGAAGGGGCTGGGTACCACGCTGGCCATGGACGATTTCGGCACGGGCTATTCCAACCTCGCCTATCTCCAGAAGCTGCCGATCGACTTGCTCAAGATCGATCGCAGCTTCGTGACCGGCATGCTGGCCGACCGCGACAAGATTGCGATCGTGCGTGCTGTCCTGGGCCTGGCACAGGCACTGGGCATGCAGACCACGGCGGAGGGCGTCGAAAGCATCGAGCTGTCGCAAACGCTTGCCGCGCTCGGCTGCACTTATGGCCAAGGCTTTTTCTATGCCCGGCCCTTGATGCAGGAAGACGCGTACGATTACCTGGTTTCGCGCAACGCTTGAGCCACGGCCGCATCGGCCAGCGCTTCCACTCGCTGGGCTTCGGGAAAGCCTTCCGCGATCCAGCGATCTTCGACGGCACGAAGCGCGCGTGCCACGTCGGGCCCCTTCGCCAGCCCGCGGGCGACCAGCGCGCCGCCGCCGATCGGCAGGCGAGGCACGGTCCATCCGCTGATCATTGCGGCGTCGTCGCTTCGTCCGGCCAGCAGCAGCAAGTCGATCGCGATCTGCGGACCCGCGCGATAGGCGAGCGCCTGCGGAGACCCGTCGGGCAGCGATGCGGCCGCGGCGATCAGGCGCTTGCGCTGCACATTTGAGAGCTTCAGCCGCGCTCCGACCTGGTCGGCGACATTCTTGTCGGTAGGGAGCAGGGCGGACAGGCGCCGGATCGGGTCGGGTGCGATGCCTGCCGCCGCTTCCGCCGCCGCCAAGCCGGCCAGCCGTTCGGAGGATGTGATTTCCGGCAACACGGGCGCAAAGATGCCGCGACCGATCATCAGCTCCGTCACTCCGACCGCGCCACCGGCCACCACGAGCTTGAGCAATTCGTCAGCAATGCGCTCGCGAGACAGGGCCATCAGGTCCTTGGCGCGGGCGGTGCAGGCGTCGAGGCCCTCCGGATCTGGCGTGTCGCCGAACCGGGCAAGAAAACGGAAGAAGCGCAGGATGCGCAGGTGATCCTCGGCGATGCGCTGGAGTGGGTCGCCGATGAAGCGGACGCGGCGTACCTCCAGGTCGGCAAGGCCGCCGAAATAATCGAAAATCTCCCCCGAAATCGGATCGGCGTAGAGCGCGTTGATCGTGAAGTCGCGCCGCGCCGCGTCTTCCTGCCAATCATCGGTAAACGCAACCGTCGCCCGGCGCCCGTCGGTGGACACGTCCCGGCGCAGCGTCGTGACTTCCACCGGGCCGTTCTCCAGCACCGCGGTGATGGTGCCATGCTCGATGCCGGTGGGCACCGCGCGGATCTCGGCGGCCTTGAGCCGGTCCATCACGGCTTGCGGGGACAGCGGCGTGGCGATGTCAACATCGGCCACGGCTGTCCCGAGCAGCGTGTCACGCACGGAGCCGCCAACGAAGCGGCACTCGCCCAACGCGTAGACCAACTGGTCAAGGCCAGGACGCTCGCGCCATTCTGCCGTAGGAAGGATCATGCCGGCCACCGCAGCCGCCGCGACAGATTCACCAGCATCGCCGCGGTCGCACCCCAGATGCGGTGATCACCCCAGAGGATCTCGTAAAAGCGCCGCTCAGCCCCTTCGAACTGCACGCTATTCCGGCGATGATTGGCGGGGTCGAGCAGGAAGGTCATGGGCACCTCGAACAGATCAGCCACCTCCGCTTCCGAAGGCACCAGCGCCAGGTCCGGCGGGATCACGGCAAGTACGGGCGTCACGTCAAAGCCTGTAACGGTGCGGTAACGGTCTACCTCGCCGACGACCTGAACCTGCGAGCGGGGAAGGGCGATCTCTTCCTCGGCTTCGCGCAAGGCGGCGCTCACTGGCCCGTCATCCTCCGGATCGATGCGGCCACCGGGAAAGGCGACCTGGCCGGCGTGGCGGCGCAGCGTGTCGGTGCGCCGCGTAAGCAGAACGCCGGGTTCGCTCCGATCCGTCACCGCGATCAGCACGGCCGCGGCGCGACCGATGCTCTGCGGATCGAAATCGTGGTGGTCGCCTGGAAGCAGAACCGGTCCGGTATCGTGCGGAGCGTCCAGCGCTGTCCGCAAGCGCTCGGCCAAGGTCATTCGGCGGCGGATCCGAGCGGGAAGAAGGTGCCGTCGCTCCAGACGCCGGGCGGCGTGGAGCCGTTGGCCAGCGCAAGTTCGGCCAACTGGTAATAGACCGGGCGGGCTATCAGCGCTTCCAGGCCCCGGCGCACGTGCAGATAGGGGCGGGGGCCGTCCGCCCGCTCCTCGAAGCGCAGGCCGTGCGCGGGACCGGCAGTCAGCACGTCACCGGTGTTCAGGCGGAAGGCGAGGCGCATGGCTTCGCCGCTGCCGTCGCTCTTCATCTCGACGGCAACGAAGGGTGCGTCCTCGACATCGATGTCGAGCTTCTCCACGGGGGTGACGAGCACGTACTTCCCTTCAGCCTCGCGACGAAGGATGGTCGAGAACAACCGCACCATTGCCTGCCGGGTGATCGGCGCGCCCTGGTGGAACCAGGTGCCGTCGCGACCGATCCGCATTTCGCTGTCCCCGCAATGCGCCGGGTTCCAGCTGTCGACCGGCGGCAGGCGGTGCTCTTCGGCGAGGCGCGCGATCTCGGCGAGCGAAAGATTGGCAAAGTCTGGAAGCGGAGTGGTCGGCATTGCGGCAGCGTTAGGCCAGCCGGGCCTGACCCTCAAGCCGCTTGGTCAAGGCGTGGGCCGACAAGTCCGGCGCAGGTCGGAACTGCGGTGCCGCGCGCGAGCAGGCGGCGCTGCTCGTAGGGGCCAGGCAGCCGCCAAAGTCCGGTATGATTGGCCGTAAACCCAAAGAATCGCTCGTAATATTCCGGATCGCCGATCAGCATCAGCGCGTCGGAGCCCTCTACGCCGCGAACACTCGCAGCCTCTAGCACACACTCCATTAGCAGTCGGCCGATACCGCCGCGCTGAAGCGCCGGCTCTACCGCGACCGGACCCACCATCACCATCGGCACCTGCTCGCCGCCGTCGCAATGAAGGACGACCGGCCAGCACTGGATCGTCCCAAGCAAGTCGCCGTCCTGCCCCAATGCCGCGAAGCTCAGTTCCGGGATCGCTTCGGTTCCACTACGAATGCGGTAAGCGGTCCGTAGGTGCCGCTCCGGACCGAAAGCGCGGTCGAGCAGGTCTTCGACACGATCGGCAGCAATATCGGCAAGCGGTACCAGGATGGTCACCCAGCGGGTCCTCAGAAACGTGTCCCGCAACACCGGGCGGCGCGCTTTAACGCCGTTGTCAGGCGGTGCAAGGTTTATCGGGGCACCGGCAGTTGCGGCTTTTGCAATGCCGCAGCGTGCTTTCCCCTCGCCCCGCTTCTGCTATGGGGCGCGCCAGTTCCCCGCGAAAGGCACCTCCTTGCCCGATCTCCTGCAACTCCAGGTGCATGACCTGGAAGTCGAAGTCCTGACCGGCGTCTATTCCGAAGAGACGCACCTGCCGCAGCCGCTCCGCATCTCGGTGACGGCCGACCTCGACTTGCCGGAGCATTTCGAGCCAGACACGCCGCTAGGTGCGTCCAAGAGCTATCTCGACCTGAAGCATGCCGCCACGACGAGTCTGCCCAAGGACGTGCACTTCACGCTGATCGAAGCGGTTGCCGACCATATCTGCGACACCGTGTTCATATCGGACGCGCGGGTGCGGCGAGTAGAGATCCGCATCGTGAAGCTTGCAATTGCCGAGGGCGGCGAATCGATCGGGATAACGCTGGTCCGCCATCGCCGCTAACCCCTGCCGCTTATTGGCAGGGGCCGAGCGACTGTAGAACGAACTGATAATCCTCGCGGGCGATTACGGCACTGGCCGCGTCGCCGCTGTCGATGCTCGTGGCGGGTAGGTCGCGCGGAAGCCCGCATGCGAGGCGATACCAGAGCAATGTGCCGGGCCGCGCTGCGCCACCGGATTCGTCCACGATATCGCCGAGCGACACCGACCAGCGCGGCTGCTCGCCAGGGCGCCGCAGGATCTGAAGCGAAACGGGTGCATTGTTCGCGGTCTGCAGGAATATCTGCGTCTCGCCTTCGCCCGGCAGGGAGCCTGGAACGTGAAAGGCGTTGCCGACTCCGGTAACCGCCGGCGGCGCATCGGCGGCGAGCACTTCGCGCGTGATGCCGCGCACAAAGGCATCAAGCTCGGCGGACCAGAAGCGCTGCCCGTCGGGGTCGACAAGCTGCACCTGATCCCGTCGCGAGGCCACAGGGCGGGCGAACAGGAGAACACGATCCTTCTTCAGCCGCGGCGCCTTGCCGCGCGCGTCCAGCGCTACGTCCGCGACATAGCCGAGCCGCAAAGGCACCGAATCGGCTCCGCGAATCAGCGCCAGTACATCCACCTCGACATAGAAGCGCATGCGGCCCGGCGGTACGTTTACCGCTTCTTCACCCTTAATTCGGACCGCGCTGCGGATGCGCGCGTCGATGATCAGGGGTGCCGCCAACACTTGACGAGCAGTGGTGCTATAGCTTGGCAAGACGCTGATAGTGCTTGCGGCATTTTGTAGGGGATTCCCAAGGCTCACGCTGGGAACGGTTAATGATGCGGCGCAACAAAACGCTATCACAGGAACGCGGATCATGCGCTCCGTTACCGGATCGGCACCGTCGGATACAGAAATAATTCCGTCGCGCGCCAGGGATAGTTCAAAATGTCCGACAAAGCGTTTGCGTACCCCCCGGCGTCACGATAGAGACTCGCGCTCTGCCGAACCGGCGCAACACAGCGAACGGCGGGCGGACTTGCGCGTGGGTCTACCGGCTTGCGTCGGGGTCGCAGCAGATAAGAGGAGTGACGTTGCCGAATGGCTTACGCTGACCGTAATACAGGTGGCAGCCGGGTCGTGGCGATCGTTCTGGTCGCGTTGATCGTGGCTGGCATGGGTTATGCCTTCGTCACGGGTCTGGCATACCAATACATCAAGAAGAAGGCGGAAGAGCTTAAGACCTTCGAGGTCGAAGAGCCGCCACCTCCCCCTGAAGAAGTTCCGCCGCCGCCGCCGCCGCCGGACACCCCGGTTCCGCCGCCCCCGACTCAGGTCGTGGTGCCGCCGGCCCAGGTGCAGGTGCCGGTTCCGGCTCCGCCGATGAGCACGACGACGGTTATACCGCCGGCGCCGCCCATTTCGCCGCCTGCGCCGCCGGCTCCGCCCGCGCCGCCAGCTCCCCCTGCTGCTCCGGCTCCGGCCGCAATCAGCAAGGCAGCCGCTGCACGCGGCAACCCTGGCGAGTGGGTGACGAACGACGACTATCCGGCGTCCGCCCTGCGCAACGAAGAGGAAGGTTCTGTCGGCATCTCCTTCAACGTCAACGCCAAGGGCCGCGTCGAAGGTTGCTCGGTCACCTCGGGTTCGGGTTCGCGGGCGCTCGATGATGCGACCTGCCGACTGGTAACGTCGCGCGGACGTTATTCGCCCGCACTCGACGCCGCGGGAAATCCGGTACCCGGTGGACGCAAATCGCTGCGCTTCACCTGGAAGATTGCACAGTAAAGTAGGCGAAACCAAGCTGGCGACAGCCAGCGTTGACGGCAACTCTACAGAGGAAAGAAACGACGATGCTCACCACCATTCTCGCTGCTGCGGCACCCGCCGGCGAAAATCCGTACGGCCTGCAGGCTGCGCTCAAGGAAGGCGGCCTGATCTCGCAGACCGTGTTCGCCATCCTGGTGCTGTTCCTGTTCGTGTCGCTCTACATCTTGTTCACCAAGCTGTTTGAGCAGCAGAAGATCATCAACCAGGCCAAGCGCGTGCGCAGCGGCTTCTGGACCTCGAACAGCCTGCGCGAAGGCGCGGCCAAGCTCGAGAAGAACTCGGCTTATCGTCAGATCGTCGATGATGGCATCGCCGCTCAGGAGCAGCACAAGCAGCTGACTGATCCGGTCGAGGCACATGACTGGCTGCACGGTTCGCTCGCGCGTTCGGAAGCAACCATCAACTCGCAGCTCGGTGGCGGTCTCGCGTTTCTCGCGACGGTCGGCGCAACGGCTCCGTTCATCGGTCTGTTCGGTACCGTGATCGGTATCTACCGCGCACTCATCAAGATCGGTTCGTCCGGTCAGGCTTCGATCGACGCCGTTGCAGGCCCAGTCGGTGAAGCACTGATCATGACCGCCCTCGGTCTGGTCGTCGCCGTTCCGGCGGTGCTGGCGTACAACTTCCTGCAGCGCCGCAACAAGGCGATCGCAGAGAACCTCAGCTCCTTCTCGAACGACGTGCTGGGCTACCTCGCCTCAGACGGCAAGGTGCGTCCGGTCGCGACCAAGGCCACTGCAGCTCCGGTTGCAGGCGCCAAGGCGCCGGGCACCACCACGACCGCCGGCCAGGCCGGTGGCGTGCAGACCCGCGCGTAATTGAAAACGGGACCGCGCGGTTATCTCCGCGCGGTCCGGCTTCCGGGTCGCCCGGTGGCTCATACGAAGATAGGATAACGCCCAATGGCGATGAGCGTAGGCGAAGGCGGCGACGACTCCCCGATGTCGGAAATCAACACCACGCCCCTGGTGGACGTGATGCTGGTTCTCCTGATCATCTTCCTGATCGCCGTCCCTGTCGTGATTCAGACGGTCGATTTGCAGCTGCCCAAGGTGCAGTTCGAGCCGACCGTGACCAAGCCCGAGAATGTGGCGCTGTCGGTTACCGGCGCTGGCGGCCAGTGCCAGGTCTATTGGGGCATGTCGCCCGTTGGACACCAGGAACTGCTCGACCGGGCAGTGGCCAAGCTGAAGGCGGAAATTGATCGCCAGGGTGGCCCGAACGCGGCTGGCCTGGAACTGCCCGAAGTGCATATCCGCGGCGACGTGAACACCCCGTACCGCTGCATCGGCGGCACCATTTACACCATGCAGATGGCAGGCTTCGCGAAGGTCGGGTTCATCTCGGAACCGGAGCCCGGTTCCAATAATGCCCGTCTGTAATCCTGCGCAGCGGTTGAGGAGTATTTGACATGTCAATGAGCGCGGGCGGCAAAGACGACGAGCCGATGATGGAAATGAACACGACGCCGTTGATCGACGTCATGCTCGTGCTCCTCATCATGTTCATCATCACGATCCCGATCCAGACCCACGCGGTTAAGGTCGACCTGCCGCAGAACAGCCCGAACAACAGCCCGGTTGTCGATGCAGAGAAGAACAAGGTCTACATCGACGCGAACGGCAACGTGTTCTGGAACAGCGCCCAGATCGACGACGTGACGCTGCGTCAGTATCTCGACGCGTCGCTGCAGAAGGACCCGGAGCCGGAGCTGCACTTCCAGCCCGATCCGTCTGCACGGTATGACGTGGTCGACCGGGTGCTGGCGATCATCAAGCGTGCGAACGTCTCGAAGCTGGGCTTTGTCGGCAACGAGCAGTATCGTAACGACTTCTGATCTGCCGCGCTTCGGCGCAGCAGTTCGAGAGCGAGAGAAAGGCGGTCCCTCTGGGGCCGCCTTTTTGTTTGGGTCCGGCTTGCCCGTGTGCGACAGTGATGTCACATAAGAGTCATGCAAACGTCATGATCGCGTAATCATGCCGTCATGAGTCGAGGAGGATGTCATGCGTTTTGTTGCTCTGGCCGCGCTTCCCCTGATCGCCGCGACGGCGTTTCCTTCGGCACAGGCGCAGGAGAACGGCGCCGCCACGAGGCTGATCACCCGAGGGTTTTATGGGGAAGCGGAAGCACGCCTGATGCGTGAGCTCCGGATTTACCCAGATCGGCCCGAGCTGCTGCTCAATCTGGCCGCGGTCTATGCCCGCACCGGACGCGTGGATGCGGCGCGTTCGCTTTATGCGCGGGTTCTGTCGAAGGACGAGGTGTTGATGGATTTGGCGTCGCAGCGGACAGCGGGATCGCACGGGATTGCCAAGACGGGCCTCGATCGGCTCGCGCCGGTTCAGTTTACCGCCCGCTGATCCTGCACTTCACGCCTTCCAGCTGAGCGCGGCGCCAGGCGCAGCGCCTAGAGCCGCGGGAGCGTTACGCCGCGCTGGCCCATATATTTGCCGGCGCGATCGGCATAGCTGGTCTCGCAGGGCTCATTGCCCTGTAGGAAGAGAAACTGGCAGGCGCCTTCGTTGGCATAAATTTTGGCGGGCAGGGGAGTCGTGTTGGAGAATTCCAGCGTCACATGACCCTCCCATTCCGGCTCCAGCGGCGTGACATTCACGATGATCCCGCAGCGAGCATAGGTGGACTTGCCGAGGCAGATCACCAGCACGTCGCGCGGCACCCGGAAATACTCCACAGTTCTGGCAAGTGCAAAGCTGTTCGGCGGGATGATGCAGACGTCGGTCTTGCGATCAACGAAGCTGTTGGATGCGAAATCCTTTGGGTCGACCGTTGCCGAGTCCACGTTGGTGAAGATCTTGAACTCGTCGGCTACGCGCGCATCATAGCCATAGGACGAGAGGCCATAGCTGATGCACCCCTCGCGCCGCTGCGCCTCGACAAAGGGCTCGATCATGCGATTTGCGAGCGCCTGCTCGCGGATCCAACGGTCGGAAAGAATGCTCATAGCGGCCCCTTGAAAGCGACGCTTCGTTTTGCCCGAAGCAGGCGATCGGGCAAGCCCATCGCCTGTGGCAGGCCGGCTCTCAGCGAATCCCCAGATCGGCAGGGCCGAAGGCATGGGGAAGAAGGTCCGACAGCATGTGCGCGGAAATCTCGTCACCAGCGGCGCCAGCACAGAATACCGGCAGGTCGCGACCGGCAAGCTGCGCGGCTTCGTTGATGATCTGGCGGCAGCGCCCGCACGGGCTGATCGGCGCGGTATCGGCGTGGTCCATACGCCCGCCGATCACGGCGATGGCCACGACGTTGCGCAGTTTGCCCTGGGCGTTCACGGTTCCCAGTGCGACTGTCTCTGCGCACAGTGATATGCCGTAGCTGGCGTTCTCGAAGTTGGTCCCGGTCACGACCGTGCCATCGTCGAGCAGCACCGCGGCACCCACTGCGAACTTCGAATAGGGAGCATGCGCGTGCTTCGCTGCACCTCGCGCCGCTTTGACGAGCGCCTGCGCGCCTTGGTCGATCATGGTGCCATCACATCCCAGTTCAACGCTCCGGCCGCACCCTCGACGCGGCGGAGGCGTGACGCCTGCCACATCGTCCAGGGGCGCGCTAGGTATCCAGGCGCGAAAAAGGCGCCGCGTGCCCAGAGCGGTGCCGTGCTCAGCGTGCTCAGTTGATATACGCCCTCGAACCGCTTGGTGATGCCGAGGATCGCGCGCTTGCCGGTATGTGTCTCTACCGCCGCGACGAAGTCGGCAATCTCAGGCAGCAACGCCTCGCGAGCGGGCAGCGGACAGTCATCGCTGAGGTCGAACAGGATCGCCGGCGAAAGCTGATCGTCGCCGCGTGCGACAGTCGAAACGAAGTTGCCCGCCTGCGCCGAGCCAAGCTCGCAGATCGCGTAGACATGGAGCGCGCCGCGTTGGAGCCCGGCTTCCGCAGCGTTGCGCCAATGCTCGGCAAATCGGCTGTCGCGGCCGCGGTTTCCGATGGTAGCGCGCGCATAGACGAACTGTACTCCGCTCTTGCGTGCCTCCCACCAGTCGATCGGTCCGTCCGCCTCGCCGACGTCCACACCTTGGATCGGATAGCTGGCCGTCGATGGGCGCCAGCGTGCAAAGAAGTTCCAGGCGGTCAGGCTGATCAGCGCAGACGCGAACAGTAGCAGCGCGACGACTCGCAGCCGCCGCGTGAACCCGGAAACCAGCACCGCTCAACCCTTGATGTGGAGAACACAGAGAAGCGTGAAAAGCCGGCGGGCGGTGTCGAAATCAACTTCGATCTTTCCCTTAAGCCTTTCCTGGAGCAGCTCGGCAGCTTCGTTGTGCGTAGCGCGCCGCGCCATGTCGATAGGCTCGATATGCTGGGGAGAGGCGGCGCGGACCGCCTGGAAGTAGCTGTCACAGATTGCGAAGTAATCGCGAATCGGCCGCCGGAACCGGGCCAGCCCGAGGACGATGGTCTCCAGGTGCGAATCGTCGGCACGCCGGACTTCCAGCACCAGGCGATTCTCCTGCACGCTCAGGTGCAGCTTGTAGGGGCCCGCATAGCCATCGCCATGTCGCCGCTGCGGCGCGAAGCGATTCGCGGCGAGGAGGTCGGTGATGGCAACCTGCCGCTCCTGCTCGATATCATCCGAACGCCACAAGATGCTGCGCTCATCAAGCGTCACGTCTATGATGCGGGGCTCGGCCATGAGTGGCTCCTATCCGCTCATGCCCGTTATCCACAAGCGCGGCAGTTGATGCAGACGCTCGCTTGAGCGACAGGCACGACATGGCTCAACCGATTCCGTTCCCGACTCCTGAAGTGCCCGAGGGCATCAGCCTCCCCGCAAATGTGGAGGCGGAGGCCGCGCTGCTCGGCGCAATGATGATCGACAATCGCGTGGCCGAGGACGTGCTCCAGAAGATCCGGCCCGAGCACTTTTTCGAGCCGCTGCACGGCCGAATCTATGACGCGATCTCGACGATGGTCGGTGACAACCGGCTGGCAACTCCCGTGACCCTGCGTCCGCTCTTCGCCGCGGACGCAGCGATGAAGGAGCTAGGCGGCCCGGCCTACCTGGCGCAGCTGACGGGCAATCCGGCCAGCCTGATCGGCGCGCGCTCCTTCGCCGACCAGATCTATGACTTGGCGATGTTGCGCGCGCTGGTGACGGTGGGGCGTGACCTGGTGGACGGTGCGCTCGACACCAGCCAGGATATCAATCCTGCCAAGCAGATCGAGCAGGCCGAACTCAAGCTCTACGAAGTCGCCGAAAAGGGCGACAGCGAAGCTGGGCTCAAGTCGTTCAACCGCGCATCGATCATGGCGGTGCGCCAGGCCGAAAAGGCGATGAACTCGGGTGGCGGCATTTCGGGCGTGACCACCGGGCTCAGCGACCTCAATGCTTCGACCGGCGGCTTCAACCGCTCGGACCTGCTGATCCTTGCCGGGCGCCCGGGCATGGGTAAGACCTCGCTCGCAACCAACATCGCCTTTAACGCCGCCAAGCGCTGGGCCGACGATATCGAAGCCGGCATCCCGGAGGAAAAGTCGATCGGTGCGCCCGTCGCCTTCTTCAGCCTGGAAATGTCGGCCGACCAGCTCGCCATGCGCATCCTCTCCGAGCAGGCTGAAGTCGTCTCGGAAAAGCTGCGTACGGGCCAGATCAGCCATGCCGAGTTCCAGAAGTTCGCGCGTGCCGCCGGGGACCTGGAAAAGCTGCCACTGTTCATCGACGACACGCCGGGCCTGACCATTGCCGCGCTACGGACCCGTGCACGCCGCATGAAGCGCCAGCACAAGATCGGAATGGTCATCGTCGATTACCTTCAGCTGCTGACCGGAAGCGCGAAAGCGTCGGGTGACGGGCGTGTGCAGGAGATTTCCGAGATCAGCCGAGGCCTGAAGACGCTCGCCAAGGAACTGAACGTGCCGGTGCTGGCGTTGTCGCAGCTCAGCCGTGCGGTGGAAAGCCGCGAGGACAAGCGGCCGCAGCTCTCGGATCTTCGTGAATCGGGCTCGATCGAGCAGGACGCCGATATCGTACTGTTCGTGTATCGCGACGAATATTATCACGACTTCAAGGCGCCGACCAAGGTGCCCGACGGCACCGAAACCGCCGAGGAGCGCATTGCCTACGAAGAATGGCAGGCCAAGCAGCTGGAGGTCGCCAACAAGGCGACGGTGATCATCGCCAAGCAGCGCCACGGCGCGACGGGATCGGTGCACATGCGCTTCGACCGTCAGTTCACCAAGTTCAGCGATCTGGTGCACGAGGAGTATTGAGGCGCCTCCCGCGAGGGGCTGATCAGCGGTCCAGAAACTCGGCGATTACTGCATAGACTAAGTCCAACTCGGCACCGCTGATGCAGTAGGGCGGCATCACGTAGACCGTGTTGCCTAGTGGCCGCAGCAGCACCCCGCGGCTCCGCGCCAGGGCGGAGAGTGTCGGTCCCATTGCCGAGAGGTAGTTGGAACTGGGATCCTCCACCTCCAGCGCTGTGATGGTACCCAGTCGGCGCGCGTTGCGGACCTTGGGGTGCCCCGCGAGTGCGTTCAGCCGCTGCTGCTGGCGCGCGCCCAGGGCAGCGACACGTGCAAGCACCGGTTCCTCACGCCAGATGGCCAGATTGGCGTTGGCGGCCGCGCAGGCGATCGGGTTCGCGGTGTAGCTTGAAGAATGGAAGAACATCCGCGCTCGTTCGGGCGAGAGGTGGGCCTCGAAGATCGGAGCAGTTGCGAGGGTTACTGCCAGCGGCACGGCTCCGCCCGTCAGTCCCTTGGACAGGCAGAGGATGTCGGGAACCACGCCCGCCTGATCGCAGGCGAGCAGCGAGCCGGTCCGGCCCCAGCCGGTCATCACTTCGTCGGCAATAAACAGCACCCCGTAGTGGGCGCAGATTGCCCGCATCGCGGCCAGCAGGGCGGGGGAATAGGTTTTCATGCCGCCAGCGCCCAGGATCAGCGGCTCCACCAAGAACGCGGCCGGGCCCTGTCGGCATTCCGCTTCGAGCGCGTCCAGCGTCGCCTGCTCGTTCCCTGGCTCAGGGAACGGGATGGATGCGACATCGAAGAGCAGCGGCTGATAGGGACGGTTGAACACACCACGCGCACCCACGGACATGCCGCCGATCGTGTCGCCGTGATAGCCATGCTCCATCACCACGATGCGGTGGCGTGGCGTGCCGCGATTATCCCAAAAGCCGAGCGCCATCTTCAGCGCCACTTCCACGCTGGTCGAGCCGCTGTCCGAGAAGAACACATGGGCAAGCGAGGCGGGCAGCATGTCGGTCAAGCCGCGGGCGAGGTCCTCGGCGGGCGCGTGGGTCCAGCCGGCAAAGATTATCTGGTCGAGTTGCCCTGCCTGTGCCTGTATCGCTGCCGTGATGCGCGGGTGGCAATGGCCATGGGTGGTCACCCACCATGACGAAATCGCATCGACATAACGCTCGCCGCTACGAGCGTGCAGGGTTGCTCCCTCGGCGCGCGCGATCTCCGGGATGGGCTCGCCAAGGCCGTGCTGGGTGAAGGGATGCCATATCGGCGAGGTCACGGGCGGAGGTCCTTGAAGTTCGCGGCAAATACCTGCGCCAGGCGCTCGGCGTCCAGCGCTTCCAGTATCGGCAGGCGGCCAAGGCGTGGCACGCGGCCAATCGCGCAGATCGTCGCTTCGGTATCGTCGTTCGCCTCACCAACAAAGGCGATGCCCAGCACGGGCACGCCGCGCGAGCGCAGCGCCTCAAGCGAAAGCAAGCTGTGGTTGATCGTTCCGAGCGCCGTGCGGGCGACGAGGATCGTCGGCAGCGCCCAGCGCGCAAACAGGTCAGCGTAGAGGAAGGTACGGGTGAGGGGCACCAGCACACCACCAGCGCCTTCGATCACCAGCGGGCGATCGGTTGCGGGAGGAGTAAGCCGCGCAGGATCGATTTCCACCTGGTCGATCTCGGCGGCACGATGCGGTGAGCACGGCGTGCGCAGGCGATAGGCAGGCGGCACGATCCGATCCGGCGGCAGGTGAGCAAGGCAAGCGACCGTGTCGCTGTCCTCATCGTCATCCAAGCCGCTTTGCACGGGCTTCCAATAGGCGCCGTTCAGCGCGGCGGTGAGGCCCGCTGCGAAGACGGTCTTGCCAATGCCGGTATCGGTTCCGGTGACGACTATGGCGTCTGTCATGCAAAGCCTCCAGCGAGCGCTTCCGACAGAGCAGCTATGTCTTGGGGCGAGATGTTGAGGGTCAGCGACAGGCGCAGGCGCGCCGTCCCCGCGGGTACTGTCGGGGGCCGGATGCCACGGACATCGAACCGCTGTGCCTGTAGCGCCGCGGCAGCGCGCATGGTGCGCGCGTCATCACCGAGCAGGAGCGGCAGGATCTGCGATCCGGTGGCGAGTGCCCCGGCGGGAACCAGTCGCTCATGTGCCAGCGCGATCAGGGTATGCAGGCGCTGGCGCCGTTCCGGCTCATCTTGGAGTATACGCAGAGCTTCGCGCACCGCGGCGGCCATCAGCGGCGATGGCGCGGTGGAGAAGATGAAGGCGCGGCCACGGTTCACGATGAAGTCGGTGACCGTCGCCGGTCCGGCGATTAGCGCCCCCTCACAGCCGAGTGCCTTACCGCAGGTGTGCAGCGTGACGACGTTGTCGCGCGCGGGCAGGTCGGCAGACACGCCACGGCCCTGCGGGCCGAACACGCCGGTGGCATGGGCCTCGTCGATCAGCAGGATGGCGCCGGTCCGGTCAGCGACGTCCGCGATCTGGGTTAGTGGCGCCTGATCGCCGTCCATGCTGTATAGGCTTTCCACTGCGATCCAGGGTCTCCCAGTGCCGCCTTCGCGTCGCCAGTCGGCGATCGTGTCGGCAAATGCATCGACATCGTTATGCTTGGCCGGACGGCTCGGCGCGCGGCTGAGCCGCATGCCTTCATGTGCGCTTGCGTGAATCCGCTCGTCATACACGATGAGGTCGCCGCGCTGGGGAAGTGTCGCGAACAGCAGTGCGTTGGCGGCATATCCGCTTGCCAGGAAGAGCGCAGACTCCGTGCCGAAGAACGCGGCGGCTTCGGCTTCCAGCGCCTCGTGCTCAGCGTGATTGCCGCGCAGAAGGCGCGACCCGCCTGATCCGATCGGAACGCCGCGGGCCAGCGCGTTCTGAACTGCGGCCCTCAAGCGAGGAGCGCTGGCCAGCCCGAGATAGTCGTTCGAAGCGAAATCGAGCCCCGCGCGAGGCGCCAATCTCCGGCGCCTGCTTACGGCACTCAGCGCCGCCAGATCGCGCTCATGATCGGGGAAGAAGGACATGCATCCCGTAATCACAATCTTTGGCGCGCGCCAAGCGGCGCCTCAGAACACCGGCTGGTTGGGATCGTTGTCCGTGACCGGCGTATGGATGCCGCACTCGGTCTTGTCCCATCCGCGCCAACGGCCCGCACGGGGGTCTTCGCCGGGCTTGACGATGCTGGTGCATGGCGCGCAGCCGATCGAGAGATAGCCTTGTTCGACGAGCGGGTGCTGGGGAAGATTGTGCTTCGCGAAATAGCCGTCGAGTTCGTCCTTGGTCCAATCCGCGAGCGGATTGAACTTCATGCGACCAGCCGGATCGCTGATGTCGAGCTCGAAGCGCGGCAGCGCGTTTCGGGTGTTGGCCTGAAACGCCTTGCGGCCGGTGATCGTCGCATCGAAGCCGGCGAGCGCGTTGGCGAGCGGCACGACCTTGCGGATCTCGCAGCAACCATCGGGATCGAACGACCAGCGCAGTTCGCTGGCGTCGCGCTGGGCCACTACGTCCGGGTCCGGCTGGAGATTGCGCAAGTCCGTCAGCCCCAGATGCGCGGCGAGCTGGTCGCGATAGGCAAGCGTCTCGGGAAAGTGCCGGCCGGTGTCGAGGAACAGCACGGGGACGCTGGGGTCGACGCTGGCGACGAGGTGGAGCAGCGTGGCGGACTCGGCGCCGAAGGACGACACCAGCGCCACATTGCCGAGCACCCGCTCGCGCAGCACGGCCTCGAGCACTTCGTGCGTCGTGGCACCATGGAAGCGGGTGTTGAGCCGGATCGCGTCGGCCGCGGTGAAGCGCGGTGCCACGTCGAGGCGGTCGATCTTGCGCAGAGCTTCAGCCATGGCGGCGTTTCCAAACCGGAACGTGCGGGTCGGCTGCGGCCTGATAGTGATGGTCGTAGCGTTCCAGGCTGGCCTGGAGGACCGATGCATCTACCGGTGCCTCAGGCGCGAAGCTGTCGAAGCCGCAGCGGCGCATCAGCGGGATCTGGTCGACCAGCACATCGCCCTGGGCGCGGAGCTCGCCGGTATAGCCGGCTTCGCGAAGGATGCGGCCCGAGGAATAGCCGCGGCCGTCGCGGAACTTGGGGAAGCTGACTTCCACCAGCGCGATCCGGTCGAGATGCGGCAGGAGGATGCGGGCGTCCTCGCCGGCTTCGATGCGGACGGCGGTTGCGTTCGACTGACCTAGGAAGCTGTCGAGCGTGACGGCGGGTTCGTCATGCGCCTCGTCTTCGCGGAAGCGGATTGCATCAACCATAGATTGCCTCCTTGAACGGCTCCATGCCGATGCGGCGATAGGTATCGACGAAGCGCTCGCCCTGATCGCGTTGGGCGAAATAAACGTCGGTGGCCTTTTCGATGGCGTCGACGATGCCGTCTTCGGAGAAGCCGGGGCCGGTGATCTTGCCCAGACTGACATCCTCCGCACCCGATCCGCCGAAGAGCAGCTGGAAGTTCTCGGTGCCCTTACGATCGACGCCCAGGATGCCGATGTGGCCTGCGTGATGATGGCCGCAGGCGTTGATGCAGCCGCTGATCTTGAGCTTCAGTTCGCCCAACTCGCGCTGGCGATCGAGGTCGGCGAAACGCTGGGCAATCTTCTGCGCGACGGGGATCGAGCGGGCATTGGCGAGGCTGCAATAATCAAGACCGGGGCAGGCGATGATGTCGCTGATCAGGTCGAGATTGGCTTCGGCCAGGCCCGCTTCGGCCAGTATCTGGTATACGCGGAAAAGGTCCTTCTTCGCGACGTGGGGAAGGACGATATTCTGGGCGTGCGTGACGCGTAACTCATTGAAACTGAATCGTTCTGCCAGACCGGCAAGCGTGTCCATCTGGTCGGCCGAGGCGTCGCCGGGAATTCCGCCCGTTGGCTTGAGGGAAACGGTGACGACGGCGTAACCCGCTGTTTTATGGGCAGAAACATTCTGATCTACCCAGGCGGCGAAGGTGCGGTCGCTGCGATCGACGTCGTCGGAGAGCCCGGTTTCGTACGCGGGCGGCGCGAAGTGCGCGGCGATGCGGTCGAACTCCGCCTGGGGCGGATCGATGCCGAGTTGCTTCACCGCCTGGAATTCGGCCTCAACTTCATCGCGGTATTTGTCGGCGCCGATCTCGTGGATCAGGATCTTGATCCGCGCCTTGTAGATGTTGTCGCGGCGGCCGTAGCGATTGTAGACGCGCAGGCAGGCCTCGAGATAGCTGATGAAGTCCGCAAAGGGCACGAAGTCCTTGATCAGCGGGGCGATCATCGGGGTGCGGCCCATGCCGCCGCCGACATAGATGCGGCCGCCCAGCTCGCCGGCGTCGTTCTTCACGATCTGAATGCCGATATCGTGCAGGCGCATCGCCGCACGGTCCGTGTCGCTCGCGATGACCGCGATCTTGAACTTGCGGGGCAGGTAGGTGAATTCGGGGTGGAAGGTGCTCCACTGGCGGAGCAACTCGGCCCAGGGGCGCGGATCGGTGATTTCGTCGGCGGCGGCGCCGGCGAACTGGTCCGAGCTGATGTTGCGGATGCAGTTGCCGCTGGTCTGGATGGCATGCATCTCGACCGTGGCGAGTTCTTCCAGGATCTCGGGCGTGTCGGCGAGCTTGATCCAGTTGAACTGGATGTTCTGGCGCGTGGTGAAATGGCCATAGCCGCGGTCGTATTTGCGGGCGATGGTGGCCAGCATCCGCATCTGGCGGCTGTCCATCGTGCCATAGGGAACGGCGACGCGCAGCATATAGGCGTGCAGCTGGAGATAGAGGCCGTTCATCAGCCGGAGCGGCTTGAACTGATCCTCGGTCATATGGCCTTCGAGGCGGCGGCGGACCTGGTCGCGGAACTCGTCGATCCGAGCAGCGACAATGGAGTGGTCGTATTCGTCGTATTTGTACATCAGATCACCCAGCTGCCGGCGTCAGGGTCGGCGGGTTTAAGCGTGAGGTCGGGGCGCACGGTCGGCCCCAAGGCGCGGATGCGGTCCTTGATGTGGGCGGGGCGGGGGCCTTCGGGAGTGGCGTCGGCGTCGATGACGTAGGGGGTGTTCACGCGGCGCGCGGCTTCCTCGACCTGGGCGAGGATGTCGCCCTGATCGCCGACATCCTTGGCGTCTTCGATGTGGCGGGACCAGCCTTCGCCGGTCCACCAGGTGACGTCGCCAGTGACGAGGTCATTGCCGGTCAGGATCTTCATTGCGCGACCTCCGCCATGCGCGCCCATTTGGCCAGCTTGTCCTCGGCATCGGCGAGGCGGACGACTTCGCCGACGACGATCACTGCCGGGCTCTGCACGTCCTCGCGCTCGACCATCGGGCCGAGATCGGCGAGCAAGGTGCGGATCGCGCGATGGCCCTGAAGGGTGGCGCGTTCGAGGACGGCGACGGGCATGTCGGGCGCGACGCCGTCGGTCATCAGCTTGTCGGCGATAGCGTTGGCGGTCGCGACGCCCATGTAGATGACCAGCGTGCGGCCCTTGCCGACGAGCCCGGACCAGTCCTGCTCGGTCAGGCCCTTGCACTGGCCGGCGACGAAGCTGACCGCGCTCGACCAGTCGCGATGGGTGAGCGGGAGCATCGCCTCGGCCGCGGCGCCAAGGGCTGCCGAGACGCCGGGGATGACTTCGACGGGGAGGCCGGCTTCGCGCACGGCTTCGACTTCCTCGCCGCCGCGGCCGAAGATGAAGGGGTCGCCGCCCTTGAGGCGCACGACGATCGCGCCGGTCTTTACATGGGCGATGATGAGGGCGTTGATCGATTCCTGCGACAGTGTGTGGCGGCTGCGGCGCTTGGCGACCGAGATGCGGTGCGCCTGGGGTGCGAGATCGAGGACGCGCGGATCGACCAGGCCGTCATGGACGAGGACGTCGGCCTCACGCAGTGCCTCGACGGCGCGGACGGTAAGCAGGCCGGGGTCGCCCGGGCCTGCGCCGACTAGGATCACGCGGCCGCGTGCGGAAGGATCTAGGAGCGTTGCCATGGATGGCAGATGGTCCCGGGGGCGGGTGGTCGCAATCGACGGATGCTTTGGGGGGGCGTAGCGGAGCTTTTGCGGGCGTGGGGGCCGGGTTTGAAGAAGGGTGGTTCACGCGAAGGCGCGAAGCTCGCGAAGAAGTTTGGGTTGCACGCGGAGGCGCGGAGGCGCGGAGTTTAGAAGAAGATAGGAGTTCGCGCAGAGGCGCAGAGGGTTTGGTTGCCGCGATAGCGGCAGGAGTTATCCGAAGGGTTCAGCGTGGTGTGCGGTTTGATGGTCTTCCGGCGCATGGCGCGGGCTACTCTCTGCGCCTCTGCGTGAACCGCTCTCTTCTTGTTTTTCTCGCTTCGCGCCTTCGCGCCTTCGCGTGAACCATCTTGTTCCCCGGCGAAGGCCGGGGCCCAGTTGCAAGCAGGTGGAAGAATCGCTGTCCCGCCGCCTCGGGCACCTTGGCAACTGGGCCCCGGCCTTCGCCGGGGAACTGTTTAGAGTGGTTCAGGGCGTATCTTCTCCCGTCACCCCGGCCTTGAGCCGGGATGACGGAGGAGGGTTAGCGCGCTGCGATCGGCGCGCCGGCTGTGGCCAGCGCCTGGGCGTGGGCCTTGATCAGGGCGTGGGTGGTGGTGTCCTGGTCGTAGACGCCATACCAGCCCTGAGGTTCGTGGGGCGGGTCGCCGACCCAGTTGGTGTCGCCGGTGCGGAAGCGGTGGTCGCCGTGGACGGCGCGGCCTTCGCCGTTCCAGGCCCAGAAGTTGGAGCCGGCGATGGGCCCGCCGGTGCGGACGCTGTTCAGGACCGCATCGAAGATCTGGCCGTAATAGCGGTCCTTGAACGCGGTGGTGCTTTCGGGATCATAGCCGCCGCCGTCGCGGGGATAGCCGAATTCCTCGATCACCAGCGGCTTGTTCAGATCGCGGGCGAGGGCTTCGTGCTGTTGCAGATAGTCGGCGACCTTAATACGGCCGGCCTCGTGGGTGCCGGGCAGGTTTTTCGCGTCGACCCAGCTCCAGTTGAGCGGCCAGATGTGCGCGGTGCAGTAGTCGATCTCGGGGAAGCCGTGCTCGGTCTTGTAGATGTCGGCACGCTCGACGGTGCCCTTCAGCCCCTCGCTGCCGGTGGAGACGAGGTGGTTGGCGTCGAGCGTCTTGATGAGGCGGGCGGTGCCGCGCACCCAATCCTGGAAGAAGGGCAGGTTGCGCGCGGCTACCTGTGGGCCGCCGCCCGGGCGCGGCTCGTTGGCGAGCTGCCAGGACATGATGGTGGGATCGTCGCGATAGGCGGTGCCGGTGACGCGGTTGGTGCGGCCGACCAGTTCGCGGACCCAGTCATGGTAGAGCGCGACGGCCTTTGGGGTGCGGTAGAATTCGGACGTGGCATCGGCGAATTCCGGCCAAGGGTGGGCGGGGTCGTTTGCGTCGATATATTTGCCGCCGTTGACGTAGCTTAGATACGTCATCATGCCGCCCGACCATTCCCAAAAATTGGTCAAGTAGAGCACCGCCTTCATGCCGCGCTTGCCCATTTCGGCGAGGCAGAAATCCAGGCCATCGAGCAGCGCGGGATTGTAGGTGGTGCCGTTGTTGCGGAAGCTGGGGCTGACGGCGTTCTTGAGTGGGGATGTCTCCGAGCTTGCTAGCAGGCGCAGGTTGGTGACGCCGATCGACGTGAGCTTGTCGAGCTCACGGCGCAGGCGCTCGCGATTGCCATAGTCGGTCTTGGCGCCGAGATACGCGCCGTACCAGATGTTGGCGCCGACGAAGCGGTAGGGCTTGTTGTCGAGGGTGAGGCGGGTGCCGGTGCGGCGAACGAAAGGGCCAGCGGGGGCGGCGTGGGCTGCGCTTGGAAGCGCGAGCGTGCCGGTGAGCGCGGCTGCGGCGCCGAGTAGGTCGCGGCGGGTGGTCATGGGGGTCCCCTCTCTTTTGGTTTGGGAGGGGTGTAGCGGGTTGCTCCGAAACGTAAATCCTCCCCGGCACGGGGAGGGGAACCGCTCGCGCCAGCGAGGGGTGGAGGGGGCTTTCCGCAGGCGGCCCGCCCGTGGCGATCCCCCTCCACCAGCTGCGCTGGTCCCCCTCCCCGTTCCGGGGAGGAGTTGATCAGTCGAAGAGTG
>NZ_JAJNDV010000011.1:115032-127673 GCF_021043375.1 Sphingomonas sp. IC-56 | reverse complement strand
GAACAGCGCCGTACCCTCCTAGATCCTCCCCGAGCTTGGCTCGGGGAGGGGGGACCGCTGCCGAAGGCAGTGGTGGAGGGGCGCGCCGGGTTACCGGCGCGTTCCGCGCCGGCCCCTCCACCATCGCTGCGCGATGGTCCCCCTCCCCAGCGAGCTGGGGGAGGATCTTATAGGGGAGGATTGGGTTGCCCTCCCCTCCCTGCCCCACTAACAACCCTCGCTTCCGCAAGCATGGGGACAGCATGTCGGACGCACCTTCAGTCGGCATTATCATGGGCAGCACCTCCGATTGGGAGACGATGCGCCATGCCAGCGAGACGCTGGACGCGCTGGGCGTTGCGCATGAGACCAAGGTGGTGTCGGCGCACCGCACGCCGCAGCGCCTGTACGATTATGCGAACAGCGCGGCGGATCGCGGGCTGAAAGTCGTGATCGCCGGGGCCGGCGGCGCGGCGCATCTGCCGGGCATGGCGGCGGCGATGACGCATCTGCCGGTGCTGGGCGTCCCGGTGGAGTCCAAGGCGCTGAAGGGCGTCGATAGCCTGTATTCGATCGTACAGATGCCCGGCGGCATTCCGGTGGGCACGCTGGCGATCGGCAAGGCCGGGGCGATCAATGCCGGGCTGTTGGCGGCGGCGATCCTGGCGATCAGCGATGAAGCACTTACCGAGCGGCTCAAGGCGTGGCGCGCGGCGCAGACCGACAGCGTGGCGGTGGACCCGCAATGAGCGAGCACCCGGCAATCCTGCCCCCCGGCTCGACGATCGGCATCCTTGGCGGCGGCCAGCTGGGGCGGATGCTGGCAGTAGCCGCGGCGCAGCTGGGCTATCGCACGCACATCCTGGCGCCCGATGACGAGAGCGTCGCGGCGCAGACTGCGTCGAGCTTTACGCGGGCGGACTATCACAGCCGCATCGTGCTCGACGAAATGGCGGCGCAGGCCGATGTCGTCACCTACGAGTTCGAGAATATCGCGCTGAGCCCGGTCACCTACCTGGCGGGCAAGGTGCCGGTGCGGCCGGGCGCAAAGAGCCTGGAGATCGCGCAGGACCGCGCGCTGGAAAAGGCATTTGTCGGCGATCTGGGCGGGAAGACCGCGCCGTGGGCGCTGGTGACGACGCGCGAGGAATTGCTGGCGGCGGTCGCCAAGATCGGCGCGCCGTCGATCCTGAAGACGCTGCGGCTGGGCTATGACGGCAAGGGGCAGGTCCGCCTGCACGACGTTGCCGATGCCGAAGCGGCCTGGGCGGAGATCGGCGAGCGGCCGGCGATCCTGGAAGGGTTCGTGCAGTTTTCCCACGAATTCTCGATCATCACCGTGCGCGGGCTAGATGGGTCGCTGACCAGCTATCCGCCGCCCTGGAACGAGCATCGCGACGGCATATTGGCGCGCTCGAGCGTGCCGGCGCCGGCGGAGATCGCGCGGCACTGGACCGAGGCCGCGGCGCTGGCCGGGCGCGTGGCCGAGGCGCTGGGCCATGTCGGCGTGCTGACGCTGGAGTTCTTTGCGACGGACGACGGGCCGGTGTTCAACGAAATGGCGCCGCGCGTGCACAATTCGGGGCATTGGACGATCGAAGGCGCCGAGACCTCGCAATTCGAGAACCATATCCGCGCGATCTGCGGGCTGCCGCTGGGATCGACGGCGCTGACCGGCGCGAGCGTCGAGATGGGCAATCTGATCGGCGACGAGGCCGACGATTGGGCGAAGCTGCTGGAGGAGCCCGGCGTGCACCTGCACCTGTACGGCAAGGGCGATGTCCGGCCGGGCCGGAAAATGGGGCATTGGACGCGGGTGGTGCGCGGCTGAGTACGCGGCGGAGGGTCAGCCCTCCGCCTCTGCCTCGCCACACGCGGCCTTGTGCAGCGTGTAGCTGGCGAAGGGCTTTTCGGCGCCCTTCTTGTCGCGCGCCACGATTTGCCAGGTGAGGCGGTCCCCGGCGAGCCGCCAGCGGTTCACGTACGCCATGTCGGGATAATGATAGGTGATGTCGAACCCGCCCGGGCGGCTTTCACCGCGCCCCGATGCCGCGAAGGCGCCGCCGAAGCTGTCCGCCCAATAGCCGGTGATGCCGCCTGGCGCGGCGCCAGGCTGCTTGCCGGCACCGCCGAAGATCAGGTGCGCGGCATATTCGTCGTCCGGGTCTTCCACTGCGCTGCTCGCCACCTCGATCGCCAGCATCGCGCCCTGGACGATCGGATACACGGAGATGGCCATGCCGACAGGCTTGCGCATCACTTCGCCGCTCCCTTCCCAGCATCCGGATAAAGCGAGGACGGCGGGAGGGACCGGGGTGGCGCCTGGTTCGGCAGCGTGCGCGGGGGAAAGGGCCAGCGCTAGCGTGGCGGCACAGCAAAGCTTCTTGAACATCAGACCCCCGGTTTCGTGCTTCTGTTTAGAACCGGCGTGCAGGGGCGCAAGAGCCGGGTGCTGGGGCGGCATAGGGAGGGGGAAGCGGGACTCCGGGTCAGATAGGTCATGGCTTAGCAACCGGGCCGTCGTCCTGCGCCCCCTTTTTCTGATCCGGTCACCCCGGCCTTGAGCCGGGGTCCCGCTTCTTCTGCTTCAGGTCAGCGTGTCGAACAGGTCGCGCCACTCCGGGTTGCCGCGCTCGATCAGGGCGAACTTCCACTCGCGTTGCCAGCGCTTCACGCGCTTCTCATGCGCTATCGCGTCGGTGATTGCCGGCGCGTGCTCGGCCCAGACGAGGCGGTGCAATCCGTAGCGGTTGCAGAAGTCGGATCCGTCGCCTGTGCGGTGTTGGTGGACGCGGGCTGCGATGTCAGCGGTGACGCCGACATACATCGTGCCGCGGTAGCGGTCCGCCATGATGTATACCCAGCCGCCCTGGTCCATCGGTGCAGGAAGGAAGAAGCGGGGCCCCGGGTCAAGCCCGGGGTGACGAAGAGAGATCGAGGAGGCTCCGTTACATACGCAAAAAGGCCCGCCTCCTTGTGGGAAGCGGGCCTGTTCGTTTCAGCGCTGAGAAAGGCTCAGGCGCGGGTGCCGGTGATCGGGAAGCTGCCGAAGGCGCCTGCGGTCACGGTGCCGTTGAGGTTGTCGCCCTGCGCCGTCGCTTCGACGGTGAGGCTCATCGGCATCGGCACGGTGATGTCGAGCGTGAAGGTGAGCGTGTCACCGTTTACCTTGCCGTCCTTGATGTCGGTCGTGCCGAGGCCGCCCGAAAAGGTGCCGGTGAAGGTATCGCCGTTGCTCTGGACGCTGAGCGTCGCCTGCTGATCGCCCATCGGCGACTTGGTCACCGTGTTCCAGTTGCCGTCCACGTTCGCCATGCTTCTCTCCGTTATTTTGAGGCGGCGGTGGCGGAGGTCGCCAGCGCCGCTGCGGGAACCACCTCGACAGGGAGGCCGAGGCTGTCAAGCTGCGGCTTCACCTTCGCGGCGTCGCCCACCACAACGTAGACGAACTTGTTCGGGTCCAGAGCCGCGCGTGCCGCAGCGTCAAGTTGGGCGGTGGTCATGGTCCGATATTTTTGCGCAACCGTGTCGTAGAAATTGTCCGGGCGGTGGCGCAGATCGTTTTCCTGCAAGGCGCTGAGCACCGCGCCGCTGGTTTCGAAGCGGCCGGCAAGCTCACGAGTCGTGCCGTTGATCTCACGCGTGAGCTCGGCCTGGGTGACGCCCTTGGTGGTCAGGAAGTCGCGGACCTGCTCCTGGATCGCCTTGATCGAGTCCCCCGTGCGGTCGGCCTGGACCGGCGCGCTGATCGTGTAGGGTACCGCGCGCTCGAGCCAGTTATACCCGCCGCGTGCGCCGTACGACCAATGCTTGTTCTCGCGCAGTTCCATGTTGATGCGCGACAGGAAGCCCGAGCCCAGCACCTGATTGGCAGTGAGCTGAGGCAGCAATTCGCTGGCGGGGTCGAGCGACGTCATCTGGCCCGCGAGGATCAGCGACTGAGGCGAATCCGGACGGTCGACCAGCAGGATCTTGGGCGCGGACTGGCGCGCGGCGACGGTGAACGCCTTGGTCCCGGCCGTGCCCTGGCCCTGCCAATTGCCGAAGCGGGCGTTGAGCGCGGCCTTCACCTCGGCCAGCGGGCGGTCGCTGACGACATAGACCGTCGCCTTGTCCGGGCGGATCCAGGCGCGGTGCCAAGCGACCAGGTCGTCGCGGGTCAGCGCCTTGACCGCGGCGGGGTCACCCGAGCCGGCGGCGAGCTTGGCATACGGGTTACCCGCGCCATAGATCAGCGTCGGCAGTGCGCGGCCGGCGAGACCCTGGGGGCTGGTCAGTTCCTGGGCGATGCCGGTCAGCATCTGCTGGCGGACGCGCTCCACTTCCGCGGGTGCGAAAGCGGGGTTGCGGACCATGTCGGCGAACAGGTCGACCGCGCCGGCGAGGTTCGCGCTGGGAGTGGAAAGCGTCAGGTAGGTCCGGTCGGCGCTGCTGCCCGAGCCGATCTCCGCGCCCAGCCGCTCGCGCGCCTCGGCGATCGCGATCGAATCGCGGGTGGTGGTGCCTTCGTCGAGCAGCGACAGGGTAAGCCCCTGCGTGCCGAGCTTGGTGTTGGGATCGGAGACGACGCCGGCATCGAAGCTCATCGCGACTTGCGTGATCGGCACCGCCTTGCGCTGCGCATAGACCAGCTCGACGCCGTTCGACAGCTTGGTGCGGGACACGTCGGGGAAGTCGAGATCGGTG
This sequence comes from Sphingomonas sp. IC-56, assembly GCF_021043375.1. Lineage (GTDB taxonomy): Bacteria > Pseudomonadota > Alphaproteobacteria > Sphingomonadales > Sphingomonadaceae > Sphingomonas. The sequence goes on along the minus strand of NZ_JAJNDV010000011.1, from coordinate 123,008 downwards.
ACCGCGGCCACATCGGGCATCGCGCCGCGGGTGCCCTTCACCGGCTCGGCCTGCGCTGCGGGAGCGGCGGCGGGCTTGGCGGCGGCGACGCCCTGTGCTTCCTGATAGGCCTCGCGCTGGCCGGGCTCGACCACGATGGTGAGCGCTGGGCGGGTCAGCCACTTGGCGCCGGCGGCCTTGACCTGGGCGGGGGTTACGCGGGCCATGGCCTCCAGCTGCTTTTTGAAGAACAGCGGGTCGTTGGAATAAAGTTCGCCCGAGGCGAGCGCGACGGCCTTGCCGCCGAAGCCGCCGACGGACTCCAGGCCGGAAATGCGGCTGGCGACGTTGGTGGTGGCGACGCGCTGGACCTCGTCAGCGGTGGGGCCGTTCTGGATCAAGTCGGCCATGATCGCGTCGAGGCGCTGCGACACGCTGGCGGCGTCGACGCCCGGCTTCACGATCGCCTGCACGGTGAACATGCCGAGCTGCGCCATCGATTGCACGCCGGCCGAGACCTGCACCACGCTCTTTTCCTTGCGGACCAGCGCATTGTCCAGACGCGAGCTGGCGAGGCCGCCCAGCACTTCCCCGAACACGTCGAGCGGGACGGCGTCGGCGTCGTTGAGGCCCGGCACCGCCCAGGTCTTGAGGATCATGGTGGCGGCGACGCGGTCCTTCATGGTGACCGTCTTGGGCTGCGCCAGGGTGGGCACGGTTACCGCGGGCAGGCGGCTTTCAGGACCCGCCTTGATGCCACCGAAATACTTCTCGACCAGCGGGCGCGCGGTCTTGGCGTCGATGTCGCCGGCCAGCACCAGCACGGCATTGTTGGGGCCGTAATGCGAGCGGAACCAGTTCTTCACGTCCTCAAGGCTGGCGGCGTCGAGGTCCTCCATCGAACCGATGACGTTGTGGCCATAGGGAGTGCCGCCGAGCAGCTCTTCGAGCACCTTGTAATAGACCAGGCCATAGGGCTGGTTGTCGCCCTGCCGCTTTTCGTTCTGGACGACGCCGCGCTGCTCGTCGAGCACCCCTTGCGTGATCGCGCCGAGCAGATAGCCCATGCGGTCGCTTTCGAGGAACAGCGCGCGCTCGAGCGCCTGCTTCGGCACCGTTTCGAAATAGTTGGTGCGATCAAAGCTGGTGGTGCCGTTGAAATCGGTGGCGCCGACCTGCTTCAGGGGCTCGAAGAAGTCGCCCGGCGCGTTCTCCGACCCGTTGAACATCAGATGCTCGAAGAGGTGCGCGAAGCCGGTCTTGCCCTTGGGCTCATGCTTGGAGCCGACATCGTACCAGGTGGACACCGCGACGATCGGCGCTTTGCGGTCGGTATGGACCAGCACCTTGAGGCCGTTGGCCAGCGTGAAGCTTTCGTACGGTACGTCGACCTGGCGGACGAGCGTGGCGACGGGCACCGGCTTGGCGGTGCTGGCCTGGGCTTGAGCCTGGGTCTGGGCGGTGGCGGCGGGCGTGAGCGTGGCAGTGGCGAGCGCGCAAGTGGCGGCGCTGCAGAACATCAGGAACGGCTTCATCGGATCCCCCGAAGGATGTGTGATGGCCGAGCATAACACGTGGGCACCCGCCCGCAAGCGAGCTTCGTGATTGCGGGTTCTTGCGCGGAAGACCGCTCCGTTATGGAGACAGCGCCGCCCCGCGCGGCTTGATCCGCCGGCCCAATGAAGCATGCTCGCCACTAGGGAGTACGACATGGCGGCATATGCGCAGCGCGAGGCGGACCGAGTGGCCAGGCCGGCGGCGGAGTCATCCCCGGGCCTTGCCGTTCACGATGACCTGAACGCCCGAAGCGCAGTGACGCAGGCCAAAGCGACCGCGGCACGACTGAACGCGCGGGCGGAAACGGTGCAGCGCAAGCCCAGCCGCAGCGACGGCCTGCCCGATCCGCTGCGCACCAACATGGAGGCGATGTCGGGCATCGCGCTCGACGATGTGCGGGTGCACCGCAATTCGGACAGACCGGCGCAGATGCAGGCGCACGCCTATGCGCAGGGGACCGACATCCATCTGGGGCCCGGGCAGGAGAAGCACCTGCCGCATGAGGCGTGGCATGTGGTGCAGCAGAAGCAGGGGCGGGTAAGGGCCACTGGGCACGTGCGCGGCGGAGTCGCAATGAACGACGACCCAAGTCTCGAAATGGAGGCTGATCAAAAGGGCGCCAGCGCTGCAACGCTTCAGGCCGCAGCTTCCGGGCCGGTATCTACGCGGCTCGGCGATGCGGTCCTACAAGCCGTCTGGATCAAGGATAAGAAGATCGCGCAACGATGGTATTGGCATCAGCCGATTGCCGGCGTGACCTGGCACAGTGACGGCAACGACTACTGGTTTGAAGTCGTCTCGGCTGAAGGGCAAGAGCTTCAGGAGTATGCAGGCGAGCAAAACAAGAGACCACACGCAGAGTGGAAGAGCCTTGGCGCCGAAGAGATCGAGGACGACATCTTCACTGATTCCGAAGATGAACTAGAGCCTCGTGTGCCTGGATTTCGGCTGACAAACAAACGAACAAAAAACGACTTAGCCGAGTTCGACCGCATTCGCTTGGTCAAAAAGAAAATATATGAAGACAAGACTGCCAAGTTTGATCAAGGCAAGGTCCCTGAAAGACATAGAAAGTCTAGAGAACAGCTAATTTCCAATTTCGTGGGAAAACAGATAGGAACAGGTATTACGAACAAATTGAATAGCATCGCTGTTGATTTAGCTGATTTAGGAGTGCGAGAACATGAAAAGTTGAACATGAACGAGAACGAGCTATTATCTTGGATAAAGAGTGTAGCGAAAATCAAAATCCTTCTGGCCGGGGAAGGGGAAGATCTAAGAGAGGCGCTTACACATAAGATCCTGGAACTACGCCAACAATTTCCCAACTGGACGATCACAGCGAAACTAGGGGACCCTACCGCAACCGAGGACAGCGACCGAATGCACAAGAAGTCGGTCCTGTAGCAAAAGAGGCTTTACAGCCCCCTTGTGTTGCACAATGGCAACACTACCTTACCCCCGTAACCAACAGGGGGACGTATGAACCTCGAGAAATTTTCTGACCGCGCCAAGGGGTTTCTCCAGTCGGCGCTGACCGTGGCGATCCGGATGAGTCATCAGCGGATCGCGCCCGAACATCTTTTGAAGGCGCTGCTCGAGGATGAGCAGGGCATGGCTTCCGGGCTGATCCAGGCCGCCGGGGGCGACGCGCGGCGTGCGCTTGCCGAGACCGATGCGGCGCTGGCCAAGATCCCTGCCGTCAGCGGCAGCGGGGCGCAGCAGCAGCCTGGGCTCGACAATGATCTGGTGCGCGTACTCGACACCGCCGAGCAGGTGGCGGCGAAGGCTGGCGACAGCTTTGTCACTGTGGAGCGGATGCTGCTGGCGCTGGTACTGGGCTCCACCACCGCCGCGGGCAAGGCGCTGGCGGCGGCGGGCGTGACGCCGCAGAACCTCAACGCCGCGATCGACAAGCTGCGCGGTGGGCGGACCGCCGACACGGCCGGTGCCGAAGACCGCTATGACGCGCTCAAGAAGTTCGCGCGTGACCTCACGCAGGCGGCGCGCGACGGCAAGCTCGATCCCGTCATCGGCCGCGACGAGGAGATTCGCCGCACGGTGCAGATCCTGGCGCGGCGCACCAAGAACAATCCGGTGCTGATCGGCGAGCCGGGCGTGGGCAAGACCGCGATTGCCGAGGGCCTCGCGCTGCGCATCGCCAATGGCGACGTGCCCGACACGTTGCGCAATCGCACGCTGATGTCGCTCGACATGGGCTCGCTGATCGCCGGCGCGAAATATCGCGGCGAGTTCGAAGAGCGCCTGAAGGGCGTGCTCGACGAAGTGAAGGCCGGCGAAGGCGACATCATCCTGTTCATCGACGAGATGCACCAACTGATCGGCGCGGGTAAATCCGAAGGCGCGATGGACGCGGGCAATTTGCTGAAGCCCGCACTCGCCCGCGGCGAACTGCACTGCATCGGCGCGACGACGCTGGATGAGTATCGGAAATATGTCGAGAAGGACCCGGCGCTCCAGCGGCGCTTCCAGCCGGTGTTCGTCGGCGAGCCGACGGTCGAGGACACGATCTCGATCCTGCGCGGGCTGAAGGAGAAGTACGAGCTGCACCACGGCGTGCGCATCACGGATGCGGCGATCGTGAGCGCGGCGACGCTTTCCAACCGCTACATCACCGACCGTTTCTTGCCCGACAAGGCGATCGACCTGATGGACGAGGCAGCGAGCCGCATTCGCATGGAAGTGGAGAGCAAGCCTGAAGAGATCGAGACGCTCGACCGGCGGATCATCCAGCTCAAGATCGAGCGCGAGGCGCTGAAGAAGGAAACCGATGCTGCGTCCAAGGACCGGCTGGCGACGCTGGAAGGCGACCTGTCCGATCTGGAAGCGCAGTCGGCCGAGCTGACCGGGCGCTGGCAGGCGGAAAAGGACAAGATCAACGCGGAGTCGCGCATCAAGGAACAGCTGGACGCCGCGCGCATCGAGCTGGAACAGGCGCAGCGTGCGGGTGATCTCGGCAAGATGGCCGAGCTGAACTACGGCACCATTCCTGCCCTCACGCGCCAGCTGGAGGAAGCGCAGGCGACCACCAAGGGCGCGATGCTGCGCGAGGAAGTGACCGCCGAGGATATCGCCGGGGTGGTGGCGCGCTGGACCGGCATTCCCGTCGACAAGATGCTGGAGGGCGAGCGCGAGAAGCTCCTCCAGATGGAGGCGCAGCTGGGCAAGCGCGTGATCGGCCAAGCCGACGCAGTGAAGGCCGTGGCGACCGCGGTGCGGCGTTCGCGTGCCGGCTTGCAGGACCCGAACCGGCCGCTTGGCTCGTTCCTGTTCCTGGGGCCGACGGGCGTGGGCAAGACCGAGCTGACCAAGGCGCTGGCCGAGTTCCTGTTCGACGATCCTAACGCGATGGTACGCATCGACATGAGCGAGTTCATGGAGAAGCACTCGGTCGCGCGGTTGCTGGGGGCTCCTCCCGGCTATGTGGGTTATGAGGAAGGCGGCGTCCTAACCGAAGCGGTTCGCCGGCGCCCGTATCAGGTGGTGCTGTTCGACGAGGTCGAGAAGGCACATGGCGACGTGTTCAACGTCCTGTTGCAGGTGCTCGACGACGGGCGGCTGACCGATGGCCAGGGCCGCACGGTCGATTTCTCGAACACGATCATCATCCTGACGTCCAACCTGGGGTCGCAATATCTGACCAACCTGGCCGATGGGCAGAAGGTGGAGGATGTCGAGCCGCAGGTGATGGAGATCGTTCGGGCGCATTTCCGGCCCGAGTTCCTCAACCGGCTGGACGAGATCATTCTGTTCCACCGCCTGGCCGCCGAGCACATGGCGCCGATCGTCGACATCCAGGTCGGCCGGGTCGCCAAGCTGCTCAAGGACCGCAAGATCGGCATCACGCTGAGCGACGCGGCGCGGGGGTGGCTGGGGCGCGTGGGATATGACCCGGTCTATGGCGCGCGGCCGCTGAAACGTGCGGTGCAGCGGTATCTGCAGGACCCGCTGGCCGACATGATCCTGCGCGGCGACGTGAAGGATGGGTCGATGGTGAGCGTGGATGAGGGCGACGGGGCGCTGAGGCTCAGCGTGGCCTAGTTTGTTCCTTTATAGGCATCCAGGAAAGGTTGAAGGTGCCGCCGATAGGGTTCGGCGGCACCCACGGCCTTGCGATTGATCGGCTCGCGAACCTGGGCAACACTCGCGGTGATAACCGCCCGTTCGGTCTTGTGCGGCGTGAAGACCGCAGGTTCGGGTGGCAGTCCGCAATGCGCCAGCAGCGCCGTGATTGCCGCGTGCGGTTCGCCCACCAACTCCTCATACTCGACGACCAACAGGCGATCGCCGAGCAAGTCGCGCCAGAAATCGAGCATTTCTCGCTCCAGAACGAGATGCCGCGCGAGCGAGTCTTGATCCCAGCTCCAAGCGACGCCTTCGCTGAAGAAGGTCCGGTAGCATGACCACGCGTTGTCGAGCGGATCCCGGCGTACCCAGACGAGCGGCGCGTCGGGCAGAATTGCCGAGATGAGACCCGCATAGCGAGTTGCGTTCAGCGTCTTGTCGACAACGCGCCCGCTGGCCCCGAACCGCGCCGCAAGCAGACCCAGATAATCGTGTGCCAAGACGTCCAGCCCCGGGGCGGCGCGCGCTGCCTCGAAATGCGCTGCGGAGACGCCGCCGATCTCGCCGGCAAGGATGTCGAACAGCTGGATCTCGCCGCCGCCTGCGACCGCCGAATGGCTGGACAAGATCTGCTCAACCAGGGTGGTGCCAGACCGTGGCGGACCAAACACGAAGATCGGGCGGTCGGTAGGCAGGTTCACGCGCTGCTTGATAGATCGCAGGGTACGCGCCTGGGCGACACTGCGCCGATCTGCCTCTGCATCATAGGGCCGAAGCTTCCGGACGATCTCCGCCCCCCCCGAAAAGGCGGCGAATGCGGCGTCATGGTCGCCGAGCGCGTGCTGCGCTGCGCCAAGCGCGTAGAGAAAAGGGGCTTGTTCCGTGGCGGGCGCGCTGCGCATCGTTGCCTGCGCATCAAGGACTGCTGGTGCCCACTCGGCGGGATCGGTTCGGCGCATCGCCTCGGCCAGGGAGAGCCAGGTCTGCCCGGATGTCGGTCGGGTATCGAGGACGGTGCGGAATAGTGTGCGCGCCTCCTCAAGGTCGCCGATGTTGAGCGCCAGCGTTCCTGCAAAATGCGCGCGCGTCGCGGGGTCGGGGAAGCCGGCGGGAAGTGCGGCCAGCGCGTGCCGCGCGTCCGCGAAGTCGCCGATCTGCGCAAGGACCGCGGCCCGCTCGAAGCGGGCTTGCGCTGCCCCAGCCGATTGGCGAACGAGGCGATCCAGGCAGGCACGTGTGTTCGCCAACGCGCCATTACGGCGGCTGACTTCAGCCAGTCCGCGCCACTGGGCACCCAGCGGAGCATCGATCGAGAGCAGGCGGGCAATGAGGCTATCAACCTCATGCCGGCGGCGCTGCGCCAGGGCCTGTTTTAGCTGTTGGAGAACGGCGGCAGCGCTGTCGTTGCGAAGGGTGGCCATGGCCGACCGTAGACATAAAAAAGGGGCGGCACCATGGGTGCCGCCCCTCCTGAAGTTGGTTCTCGCCTGAGCTTAGTCGCGCGAGGTCTCGCCGAAGCGGAGACCCAGCGTGAACCGCACATAGCGCGGGGTCTGATAGCCGATCACTTGGCCATAACGGTTGTTGGTCGATCCATCAGCGTTATCGCCGAACTCGTTGTAATCCAGCTTCGACTTGAAGTTGAACACGTTGAACACGTCGAGGCTGATGAAGCTGCCGGGCAGAGCGTTCAGATCATATTGAACGTTCACGTCGATCTGCTTGCGCCATTCGCTTTCGAAGCCCGTGCCGCGCTCCACCAGATAGCTGCCATTCGCCTCCGTGCGGTCCGAGAACTGCGGCTGGGTGCAGAAGAAGCTGGCTGCCTGATAAGCCTGCGCGAACACGTCGGTCGGGTGGACGCCGATGCACGAGAACTTGCGCGGCGATTCGAACAACACGTTGAAACCGAAGCGGAAGTTATCGGTCAGACCCACCGTGCCCCACAGCTTGAACTGGTGGTTACGCCCGTTGGCGAGCACACCATAAGCTCCGTCGAGCAGGCCGGGCTGGTCGAAGTCCTGCGTCAGGCCGGCATCGTCCTGACCATTGTCCGACTTAACCGCGCCTTCGTAGTTACCGCGCAGGCGGGTGTACGAGTAGGAGCCACCGATCGCCCAGTTGTTGCTCCAGGCCTTGTTGAACTGGAACTGCACGCTGTCGTAATTGCGGATCGCAGCCGGATAACCCAGATCGGCAGCGCTAAGCGTTGCCACTTCGCACTGGCGCGCAATCGCCGTCCAGACGAACGGTGATATCGGCGCCGGGGTTCGCGAGCACATACTGGTGGAAGCCAGTGAACGACGCGTCGCAACCGGTGATGCCCTCGCGATCGCAATAAGCGAGCACCGCGG
>NZ_JAJNDV010000011.1:112826-114934 GCF_021043375.1 Sphingomonas sp. IC-56 | reverse complement strand
GCGCGCAATCGCCGTCCAGACGAACGGTGATATCGGCGCCGGGGTTCGCGAGCACATACTGGTGGAAGCCAGTGAACGACGCGTCGCAACCGGTGATGCCCTCGCGATCGCAATAAGCGAGCACCGCGGCGTCGATCGCCACGTCGTCCAGCGTACGGCCGAGACGACGGTTCAGGTAGGTCAGGCTGAAGTCCCAGTCGCCAATGCGATGCTGGACGCCGACGGTCCATTCATCGGTGTAGCTCGGCTGCAGGTTGGTCGAGACCAGCGTGTCCGTCGGGCCCAACACACCGTCCGAGCTGACGCTGCTGCACAGTGCCCCTGCGTCCGGACCGACATCCGGGCACGGACCAACAGCGCCGCCGGTGCGCGTGGTGAGGCCGAGGATGTTGCCAGTGCTGTCGAGCTGAAGGCCTGCGGGTAGGCCCACCGAGTTGAACGACGCGGGATTGACACCCGTGGGATAGGCAAAGCGCTGGCGGTAGTAGAGCTCAGCACCGCCGAGGCGGATGTTGGTGTTGGTCGCCACCGGCATGAAGTACCGGCTCCACGACCCACGCACCGTCGTCCGCTTGTCGCCGAATACGTCGAACGAAGCGCCGAGGCGCGGGCCCCACTGATCGCCCGACTCGAAGTACGTCTCGCCGCTCAGTGCATTGTTGCTGAACTTGTCATTGCGCAGGCCAAGCTGGAGATTGACCCGGTCATTGGCAAGCGACCAGCTATCCTGGATGTAAAAGGATTCGTTGACCGAATCCCAGGTGCCGACATTCTCGTAATAGTAACGATAGACGTAGGTAGGCGCGAGCAGATAGCGATAGCCGCTGGAATAGCGAGTATCGGTGGTGGAGCTGAGCTCTTCACGCTCATATCCCATGCGGAAGTGATGCGAACCAAGCAGGTTCACATACACGTCGGCGTCCGCGCGGTAGAACTTGCGGGTATCATCATCCGAGCTGAGCGCGCTTGAGAAACCAGCCGCAGTGGTAGTCGTGCCAGTCAGCGAGCTCTGCACCAACGCCTGCACCGGGCCCGGTGCCGAAGACTGGTTGTCGTGCGCTTCGCCATAGGCGGCCGACAGCGTCAGCCAGTTGGTGAACTGACCGGTATAGGTGCCAACGAAGTTGTCGCCGCCCGCCTTGTCGACGATATCGCCGAGCACGGCACCCTGGGTATCAGTTACCGGATCGAAGGCCGTGTAGCGGGTCCGCGCTTCCCGCGCATTGCGGAAATAGGTTCCCTCCAGGCGGTGACCATCGGCGATGATCAGGTCGAGCTTGCCGCCGAAGAAGGGCGACTTGTTCGTCGTGGTCAGGCGCTGCCCGGCCGTGATGCTGCTGTCGCCGATTTCCGAATAATTCGGATTGTAGAGGCCATAGAAGAACAGGCGATCCTTAATGATCGGGCCGCTGACGTAGAAGTTCGTCTCGATGTTCTGGTTGTAGTCGCCCTCGTTGTAGGCGGCATAGGTGTTCGGCGACGTATCGCGCAGCGCGTTGGGCGCAACTGCGACCAGCATGCCGGCCTTGAACTGGTTGGTGCCCGACTTCGTCACCGCGGTGGTGAAGCCGCCCAGCGCGCGGCCGAACTCGGCCGGAAGCCCGTACAGCTTGACGTCGAACGACTGGTAGAACTCGATCGGCGGGTTGTTCGAGCCCACGAACGTGCGGAAGTTGGTAACGTTCAGACCGTTCACGTAATACGCATTCTCGGCGACGGTGGCGCCACCGATCGAAGCGAGGTTACCGAAGGTGGTGTCGCCCGAGCTGGTGCCCGGCGAAAGCAGGATCAGCGCGGTCTGGTTGCGCGCGATCGGGGTGGTGTTCAGCAGTTCGCTGACATTGCTGATGTTCAAACCACCGGTGTTGTTGCCGAAATCGTTACCGCGGCGCGCCGTACCGGTGACGACGATCTCGCCGTCGTCCGAGGTGGCGCCAGCACCGCCGACGGTAAAGGTGTAGGTGTTGTTACGGCCTGCGCTGACGGAAACCGACGACGTGACAGGTTCAAAATTGGGAACGGTTACAACCGCGGTGTAATCACCGACCGGCAGCGACTGGATACGGAACGATCCCTCGGCGTTCAGCGTGGCCGTGCGCGTGAAGCCC
>NZ_JAJNDV010000011.1:0-112727 GCF_021043375.1 Sphingomonas sp. IC-56 | reverse complement strand
TGACGGAAACCGACGACGTGACAGGTTCAAAATTGGGAACGGTTACAACCGCGGTGTAATCACCGACCGGCAGCGACTGGATACGGAACGATCCCTCGGCGTTCAGCGTGGCCGTGCGCGTGAAGCCCTGCGCGTCCGAGGTGATGGTGATCGTACCCTCGGTCGCGCGGGTGCCCTCAGCCGTTTCAACCGAGCCGACCAGAGCGCCGGTGGTGAAATCCTGCGCTGCGGCGGGAGCCGCCATCACCGCACTGACGCCGAGACCCATGCTGCACAGAGCAAGTGCTTGCAGCGCAGTTCCGGCGCGCAGCTTTGTAGATGCGTTTTTCGTCATGCGTTTCCCTCTTTTTCCGATGGGTGTGTTTTGCACATCCTCATCGGCTGTCTCCACTACTTCCGATCCTGCGCACGCAAGCGCGACCGAAGCATGACAAATGGATGAAACGCCGTTCAGCCTGTGTAAAGCCTCACTTTAGAGGAAAACCAGCTTTCGCTTCTTTGTGTATCTTTAATGACACGTTTGCACGCCACGAATAGCCGAAAATCGGGTCGCGTGCGTAACTATGTTGCAGCGCGAATTCGCACTGCCGAATTATTCAGCAGCGATCATCGGCCCACGACCAGCAGCGGATCGATGCGGGCGTCGCCCCATTTCATGCCCCAGTGGAGGTGGGCGCCGGTGGCGCGGCCCGTTGCGCCAACGGCGCCGATCGGCTGGCCGCGGCGGACTCGGTCGCCGGGGCGCACGTCGATGCGCGAGAGGTGGAGGAAGGCGCTGTTGAGGCCCATGCCGTGGTCGATCATCAGCAGATTGCCCTCCAGCGTGAAGGGGTGGTCGGTCGCCAGGATCACCACGCCGTCGGCGGGGGCGACGATCGGGGTGCCGGTGGCGCGGGCGATGTCGATGCCCGAGTGGAACGCGCCGGGTTCGCCGGCATAGATGCGCTGCGAGCCGAACAGCGTCGAGATGCGGCCCGTCGTGGGCCAGAGGAATTGCTGGCGCCAGCCTTGCGCGTCGCTTTGCAGCGTGCGGGCGGCGCGGATCTGGGCAAGCTCGCCGGGGCGGACCCGCTCGAACTCGGGCTGGGGCACCGGATATTTGGGCAGGCGGTTTAGGCGCGAGATGTTCCAGGCGCGCGGAGTGATCGTCAGCTGCTGCGTGACTTCGCTGCCATCGGTCAGGCGGGCGACGAGCGTCGCGACCGGGGCGGCGTCGCGGTCGAAGGCGATCACGAAACGACGATCTGGCGCGATGGCGACGGGTCGGCCGTCCAGCGTCAGCGTGCGCGTGCCCTGGGGCGCGGTGCCGAGCGCCAGCCCGCCCTGGGTCAGCGTCGCGGGCAGGCCGAACGGGCTTGCCGCCTGCGGCGAGGCGGCGGCGGTGAGGACCAGCGCCGCGAGCGAAGCGATCACCCCCGGCTCAACCTGCCATCGCGCGCGTGGCGTGCTGGGCCGTGGCATAGGCCTGTTGCTGCGCCACGCTCCAATAGCGCAGTTCGTCGAGGGGGATATGCTCGCCGCTGACCGCGCAGGGAACATAGTCGCCCCGGGTCAGCACGCGAAAGCTGTTGGCAAGATAATGGAGGCGCGCGGCGCGATCGGAATTGGACATCAGCATCGGGCAGGCTCCGGGTTGGGGTCAGAGCAGGCTGGGCTGCTCGGGCTTGGGCGCAGTGTAGGATTTGCCGCCGCTGCGCTCAACCCGCGCATCGACCGGGCCGTCCTGGAAGTGGAGCGTCACGGCCTGGGCGGCGCGCGCGCCCTCGGCCGTGCCGATCACCTTGCCGCTGCCGCGGGCTTCCACCCAGGCATAGCCCTTTTTGAGCGGCAGCTCGGGGTGGACGAGTTCCAGATGGCGGGCGATGCCCGACAGCCGCTCGGTCGCGGCGCGCAGGCGCTGGTCGAGCATTGCGGGGCGAAGCGCGCCGGCCGAACGGTCGAGCTGTGAGCGGGCGACGGTGACGCGGCGCTCCAGCGCACGGTCGAGGCGGGCGCCGAGATCGTCCATGCGCTGGCGCTGCGGGCCGAGCAGCGCGTCGCGGCGCGGGAGTACGCGAACCAGCGCGGCGAGGCGCTCGCCGGCGCGCTCATGGTAGCGGCGGACGCAGCGATCTGTGCGGTGGGCGAGCGTCGACACGGTGTGGCGGACGTCCGCCAGCACCGGAACGGCCATCTCGGCGGCGGCGGTGGGCGTCGGCGCGCGCAGGTCGGCGGCATAATCGCAGAGACTCGTATCCGTTTCGTGCCCGACCGCCGAGATAACGGGAATTGTGCAGTCGGCGACCGCGCGGACCACCACTTCCTCGTTGAAGGCCCACAAATCCTCGATCGAGCCGCCGCCGCGCGCGACGATCAGCAGGTCCGGGCGGCGCACCGGGCCGTCGGCGGGCATCGCGTCGAAGCCACGTACGGCGCGCGCGACTTCGGCGGCTGCGCCCTCCCCCTGCACCTTGACCGGCCAGACCAGCACATGGCTGGGGAAGCGGTCGGCGAGGCGGTGGAGGATGTCGCGGATGACGGCGCCGGTGGGCGAAGTGATCACGCCGATGGTGCGCGGCATGTACGGGAGCGGCTTCTTGGTCTCGCGGTCGAACAGCCCCTCGCCCGCCAGCTTGGCCTTCAGCTTCTCGAACAGCGCCATCAGCGCGCCTTCGCCGGCAAGCTCCAGCCGCTCGATCACGACCTGGTATTTGGAGCGACCGGGATAGGTGGTGAGCTTGCCGGTGGCGACGACTTCCAGCCCATCCTGCGCGGCGAAGGGGATGGTGGCGGCGGCACCGCGCCACATCACGCCGTCGATCACGGCGTCGGCATCCTTAAGGCAGAGATAGGCATGGCCCGAGGCAGCGCGTTTCCATCCCGAAATCTCGCCGCGCAGGCGGACATGGCCGAACTCGCCCTCGACCACGCGCTTCAAGCGCTGCGAGAGTTCGGACACGCTCATGGCCGGTGCGTTGTCCCCGGCGACCGGCTCGGCTACGAGCCGCCCGAATGACGTATCAACAAAGGGGTCGGGCATGAACGTCCTGCTATTGGGATCGGGGGGCCGCGAACATGCGCTCGCCTGGAAGCTGGCACAGTCGCCACTCCTGGAAAAGCTATACGCCGCGCCGGGCAATCCGGGAATAGCGCAGCACGCATCGCTGGTCGACATTTCGGTCGGCGATCAGCGCGCGATCATCGATTTCTGCCTGCGCAATTCGATCGGCTTCGTGGTGATCGGGCCCGAAGCGCCGCTGGTCGACGGACTGGCCGACAATCTGCGCACCATGGGCATCGGCGTGTTCGGACCGAGCAAGGCGGCAGCCCAGTTGGAGGGGTCGAAGGGCTTCACCAAGGATTTGTGCAAGCGCGAGAAGATCCCCACCGCAGGCTATGTGCGGGTGCAGTCGCGTGATGGCGCGCTCGCCAGCCTGGAGGATTTCCCGCTGCCGGTGGTGATCAAGGCCGATGGCCTGGCCGCGGGCAAGGGCGTGACGGTCGCGTTCAGCCGCGAGGAGGCCGAGGAAGCGGTGCGCGGCATCTTCGCGGTGCCGGGCGGCAGCGCGGTGATCGAGGAGTTCCTCGACGGTGAGGAAGCTAGCCTGTTCGTGCTGACCGACGGCACGCACCTGATGCCGTTCGGATCGGCGCAGGACCACAAGCGTGTAGGCGACGGCGACACCGGCCCGAACACCGGCGGCATGGGCGCATACAGCCCGGCCCGGGTGCTGACTCCGGCGCTGGAGCAACAGGCGATCGACGAGATCGTACGGCCGACGGTGGAAGCGCTGGCGCGGATGGGTTCGCCCTATTGCGGGGTGCTCTATGCCGGGCTGATGCTCACCAAGCAGGGGCCCAAGCTGATCGAGTATAATGCGCGCTTCGGCGACCCCGAAGCCCAGGTGCTGATGATGCGGCTGGAGGACGATCTGCTCGAGCTGATGGTCGCCGCGGCCAAGGGCGAACTGGGCGACCGCCCTGCCCCGCGCTTTTCGGACGCAACTGCGCTGAGCGTAGTGATCGCGGCGAAGGGCTATCCAGGGACGCCCGAGACCGGCGGCGCGATCGGCGGGATCGCAGCGGCGGAGGCAACTGGCGCGCGCGTGTTCCAGGCGGGAACCCGGATGGACGGCGCGCAGCTGGTGGCGAGCGGTGGGCGCGTGCTCAATGTGACGGCGACCGGCGCCACCGTGGCGGAAGCGCAGGCGGGGGCGTATCGCGCGGTGGATGCGCTGGACTTCCCCAGCGGCTTTTGCCGGCGCGACATCGGCTGGCGTGAGGTGGCGCGCGAGCAGGGTTGAGGCGGGCGCGCCTGGCCGGTAGACGCGTACGTCTTGCCGGCCGGGCGAAGCCCCATAGCTATGAAGCCCCATAGCTATACGGCGAAGGAGTTCTCGAAATGATCCAGCGTCACCGCTGAAGCGGCACGACATCCACGGCGGAGCGATCCGCGCACTGGACTCCTGTTTCGAGAACATCATGCAAAGACTGAACAACAAGACGTGCGTCGTTACCGGCGCGGCGCGTGGCATCGGCCGTGCCATTGCTGTGCGCTTCCATGCCGAAGGCGGCATCGTCATCCTGACAGATGTGGATCAAGCGGCGGGCGCTGAAGCGGCCGAAGCGATCGGGTGCCGCTTCGAGCCGCTCGATGTCGCGAACGAGGCCGATTGGGCGCGCCTGGCCGAGCGGGTTCCGGCAGCCGATGTGGTGGTCAACAATGCCGGTGTTACCGGCTTCGAGACCGGCATGGTGGCGCACGACCCCGAACATGCCAGCCTGGATGACTGGCGGGCGGTACACCGCGTCAATCTGGACGGGACCTTCCTGGGCTGCCGTTACGCGATCGGCGCGATGAAGGGGCGCGGGACCGGATCGATCATCAACATATCCTCACGCTCGGGGTTGGTGGGCATCCCGCTTGCCGCCGCTTACGCCGCTTCCAAGGCTGCGATCCGCAACCACAGCAAGACCGTCGCCCTCTATTGCGCGCAGCAAGGCTGGCAGATCCGCTGCAACTCGATCCATCCAGCGGCGATCCTGACGCCGATGTGGGACCCGATGCTGGGCACCGGCCCAGAGCGAGAGGCGCGGATGAAGGCAGTGGTGGCGGACACGCCGTTGCAGCGATTCGGTTTGCCCGAAGAGGTGGCGGCGCTTGCCGTCACGCTGGCCTCGGATGAGGCGACCTATGTCACGGGCACCGAGATCAACATCGACGGAGGATTGCTCGCGGGCTCCGCCGCAGCACCCGGCTGACCGCTCGCGCGACCGCCATGCTCAAGACCCAGAGGATGGCGGTCGCGCAGGATCGTTGCATTACGGCCACAGCTTCCGTAATTTCGTTGCGCCGCATCAATGTGTCTCTTTCGTTGCAGAATGTCTCGGGCATGATGGTCCTTCCGGGGAGGGGGCTCCCCGACGGGAGGAACGTTCATGCGCCGTTCGATCACCACGCTGCTTTCGCTCACCGCTTCCACCTTGGCCTTCGCCGCTTCGGCGCAGGCCCAAACCGCGGCGACGCCGCCGGTGTCTGACCCGGTGGAGGGGGCGACGCCGCAGGACGCGGTGCCCGACGACGATCCCGCCAACACCGTGGTCGTCACCGGCACCCGCGCCGCGAACCGCACCGTGGCGGACAGCCCGGTGCCGATCGACGTGATCTCGTCCGAAGCGCTGCAAAGCTCGGGCTTGGGCGAGGTCAACAAGATCCTCAACAACCTGGTGCCCTCTTTCAACTTCCCCCAGCCATCGATCACCGACGGCACCGACGTGATCCGCCCGGCGTCGCTGCGCGGCCTGGCACCAGACCAGACGCTGGTGCTGGTGAACGGCAAGCGGCGCCACGTTTCGGCGCTGCTCAACGTCAACGGATCGGTCGGGCGCGGTTCGGCGGCGGTAGACCTTAATACCATCCCGTCGCTGGCGATCGACCGCATCGAAGTGCTGCGCGATGGTGCGTCCTCGCAATATGGCTCGGATGCGATCGCCGGCGTGATCAACGTCCAGCTCAAGCGCGCCAATCATGGCGGGCGGGCGCAGGTCAGCTACGGCAAATATGTCACCACCATGGAAGGCGTACCCAATGTCACCGGGCTGCTGCTGACCGGCGGCCAGCCGACATTCGACCCCGCCGACACGCGCATCCTGGCTGCGTCGCGGAACGGCGAGCGCAAGGCGAACGACGGCGACCTGTGGACGCTGGGCTTCAACATCGGCCTGCCGATCGGGGCCGAGGGCTATGTGAACCTGACCACCGAATATCGCGACCGGCAGAACACCAACCGCGCCGGGTTCGACCTGCGCCCCAACTACAACCGCCCCGGCGCCGCGTTCGACGCGCGCGAGATCGGCTTCAACCGGCTGAACTTCCAATATGGCGATCCGCAGACCGAGGACGTCAACGTCTTCGTCAACGCCGGGGTGCCGCTGGGCACGTTCGAGCTCTATGCCTTTGGCTCCTATTCCACCCGGGACGGGTTGAGCGCCGCGAACTTCCGCCAATCGTCCTCGGCGAACAACCGCGACTGGTCGACGATCACCCCGGCGACCACGCCGAACGCGGGCAATTTCGTGCCGCTGCGTCCCGATGGTTTCCTGCCCTTCATTCACTCGAAGCTGGAGGATTACTCCGCGGCGATCGGCATCCGCGGCGATGTCGGCGGCTGGTCGACGGACCTGTCGGTGGTCTATGGCCACAACCAGTTCGATTACCGGACCGAGAACAGCCTCAACACCTCCTACGGCCCCCAGTCGCTCAGCAACTTCGATTCGGGCGGGCTGGCGTTCGGGCAGCTGACCGCCAATCTCGACGTGAGCCATGAGTTCGAGCTTGGTCTGGCCAAGCCGCTGACCTTCGCGCTGGGCGCCGAGTACCGTAAGGACGACTTCAACATCCGCCCGGGCGAGACCCAGTCCTACGCGATCGGACCCTTTTTCCGCGCGGCGTTCGCGACCACTGCGGCGAACTGCGCGACGCAGGGCGGCGTCTATGCCGCAGCGACGGGCATCTGCAGCTTCCCCGGGCTCGGGGCGCTGGTCGGCGCGCAGGGCTTCCCGGGCTTCCCCGAATCGGCGGCGACCGATGTCAGTCGGCACAGCTATGCCGGCTATGTCGAACTGGACACCGACCTGTTCGACGGGTTCACGGTGACCGCGGCCGGGCGCTACGAGCATTTCTCAGACTTCGGCGAAACGTTGAACGGCAAGCTGGCCGCCCGGTACGAATTCACCCAAGGCTTTGCGGTGCGCGGATCGGTGTCGAACGGCTTCCGCGCGCCATCGCTGCACCAGCAATATTTCACCACCACCTCGACGAACTTCATCGGCGGCGTGCCGGTGGAGATCAGCACCCAGCCCGTCACGAGTCCTGTGGCGCAGGCATTGGGCGCGCGCGAGCTGGAGCCGGAAAAGTCGTTCAACTGGACCGCGGGCGCGACGCTGAACCCGTTCCGCGGCTTCAACCTGACCGCGGACTACTACCACATCAAGATCGACGACCGGGTGGTGCTGACCGAAAATCTGGGCGCGGCTGGCAGCGGCACCGCAGCGGTGAATGCGGCGGTGAAGGCGATCCTGGACGCCAATGGCTTCCAGTCGGTGGGCGCGGCCCGCTTCTTCATCAACGGGCTCGACACCACCACCGAAGGTGTCGACGTGGTCGGCACCTATCGCTTCGGGGTGGAGGGCCTGGGCAACTGGTCGCTGTCGGCGGCGTATAACCGCAACACCAACAAGATCACCCGGCGCATCAGCGACCTGGGCCCGCTGGCGCAGATCCCCGGGCTGATCCTGTTCGGGCGTGTGGAGGGGATCCGCTTCACCAACGGCCAGCCTAAGGACAAGGTCGTGCTGAGCGCCGATGGGTCGCTCGGCGCGTTCGGCATCACCGCCCGGTCCACGCGCTATGGCCAGGTGATCGCGCCCGGCGCGGCGACGCCGCTTACCGCGCCGACCAGCCTTACCGCTTATGGTCCGGACGACCTGTTCCTGGAGCCGAAATGGGTGACCGACCTGGAAGTGCGTGTGACGCTGAAGGAACACGCGACCTTCGCGTTCGGCGCCAACAACCTGTTCGACGTGTACCCGACCGCGCGGCCGACGGGCGCACGGCCGAGTGGTGTCGGCGGCTTCTATCCGGTCGACGCCTATTACCAGCCCTATAGCGGCTTCTCGCCCTTCGGGTTCAACGGGCGGTTCCTGTACGGGCGTTTCTCGACGCAGTTTTGACCGGGGCGCCTCCCTTGCGGGCAACGCAAGGGAGGGTCAGCGGCTGGCGAGCTGGACGCCGTCGCGGTTATAGACGTCGTCGCGCAGGACCAGCCGCCCGCCTTCGACGCCGGTGGTCAGGTAGGTGATGTAGACCGGCACCGGATCGGGCAGATCCACGCGGCGCTCGGGCTTGCCGGTGCCCATCGGCACGGGCTTGCCGAACAGCCAGCGGGCGAGACGCGGCGCATCCTCCAGCCGGACGCATCCGGCGCTGAACATGCGCGAATCTTCCTTGAGCAGCGTCTTCTGCGGCGTGTCGTGCAGGTAGATGCCCAGCTTGTTGGGGAACATGAACTTGACGCGGCCCATCGCATTGCTCGGTCCGGGCAGCTGGCGGACGCGCAGCTGCTGGGCGTTGCTGGCGACCGCGTTCCAGTCGACCTGGGTAGGCGGCACCACCGTGGCATCGTCCGACCAGTCGGACAGGACCTGATACCCCTTGGCCTTGAGATAGGGCACGCCGTCCTGGAGCACATTGGGTGCGACCCGCTCGGCCACCAGGTCGGGCGGCACGTTCCAATAGGGGTTCACGCTGGCATAGCGGATCAGCGCCGCCATCATCGGCGTCTGCTGGTCGGGACGGCCGACCACCACCTTCATGGTGCCGGCGACGCGGCCTTTCTCGTACATCCACAGCCGGGCAGCCGCGACATCCACCAGGACGTAGCGGTCGCCCATCTTCGTCGGCAGCGCCCGGGCGCGGTCGAGATTGAGGCGGACGAGGCGCATATCGGCCTCGGGCGAGTCACCATTATATTCGGCCGCCGCGGCGTTGCGCAGGCGGGCATAGACCGGGTTCATCCAGCCGACCGATTCGAGGTGTTCGCGCAAGGAAGGCGCACGCGCAGCCTGGCTCAGCAGGGTGTCGGCAGTGGTGCGTTGCGGCGCGAGCTCGGCGTCGTTGTACAGCATGCCGACGTCGCGGGGCCGCTGCATGTCGCGGGCAAGCGTCACAAAGGCGCGGGACAACAGCATCTCGGCCCTGGCAAGGTCGCGCGGAGACCCGCTCATTGCGCGGTCGAGCGCCTTGGCGATGGTGCGTGGGCGATAGGTATCGGGATCGAGGCCGTCGAGATCGGCAGTCTCGATCAGGGTCAGCAGCGTCGCGGCTTCCGGGCCGACCATGTCGTCGCGGATCCACAGCGGCTCATAGGCGCGAGCGCGGTAGAAGCTGCGGATCTCACGCGATCCGGAGTCCGCGCCCTCCATTGCGTCGATCAGCGCGGGCGAGGTCTGCGCGGCGGCCGAAGATGGCGCCAGCGGAACCGCGGCGGCAAGGAGGATGGCCAGGAAAGGTGCGCGCACCCGGATGGACCGGGCGCGCGCGAAGTTGGTGTTGGTCATGTTTGGACCTTTAACGGCCCCGCTCGCCCGCGCCGGCCGGAGCGGGCATGGGTGCCGGCGCCGGTGCATAGTCGGGAAGCATCTGTGCCTGGTCGAGATGGCTCTGGATGATCGGCACGGTGCGCGAGGCGGCCATGCGGAACGGCTCCATGTCACCCTGCGACGCGTAATTCTGATGCAGCATCAGTGCCTGCTGGTGGGCGGCGATCTGCTCACGCTTGTAGGCGGCGTCGAAATCCATCGGGCCGGCCGACTGCAGGCGCGCCATGGCGTCCATGTGCGGCGGCAGCATCTGCGGCGGCGGCGGGTTCATGCCGGTCTGGCGGGCGACGGCCATCAGGTCCGCGGTGGTGCGGGTGTGATGGTCGATCATCATCTGCGCGAATTGGCGAACCTGCGGGTTCTGCGAGCGCTGCAGCGCGAGGCGGCTCGATTCGATTTCGAAGAGGTCGCTGCTCGCAGCCATGGACATATAGCCCGGCGCGCTCAGCGGCGACATCGGATCCGCCGCAGCCACGGGCTCATCGACATCGTTGGTGGACGTACATCCGGCTAGCATTATTGCGGCACCCGCCGCGACCAGAAGGGCTTTCATCTAAAATCTCCCTGCGTTCCCACCCGCGGCCTGACTACGCGCTCAAAACGGGGTGGTTCCACCTCAGCAACAGAATCAAACAAGCGCGCCCGCGACGAACGGAGGCGCTGGACGGGCTCTTTTGGGCCGCTATGCAGTTGTGACGCTACGGAATTGCTTGAGCCTGGAGGGGCATGTGAACGAACAAATGGCTTCGCCGACGCCGGCGTCGATCCTGAACGCGGGGCAGGACTGGCTGACGCTGCCGTTCGTGCTGATCGGGCTGGGGATTGTCCTGGCGCTGCTGATCCTGTGGTGGGGCGCGCGGCTGGCGTCGCGACGGCGGCAGGGCCGCGAAGAACTGGAGGAGCGCGGCGAAACGCATTATGCCGGCAGCCCGGCGCCGGCCCCACCCGCGCAGCCGCCCGTCGCCCCTTCCCCGCCGCCCATCGACGACACCGGCCTGCCGGCAAGTCCGCCCGTGGCGGAGCCCGTGCGCGACCCCGCCCCGGCGCCGCAGGGGCAGCCGCCGGTTGCCTCCGGCCCGCCTCCGATCACAGCGGCAGAGCTGCCGGCGAGCCCGCCTGCCGCAGAGCCCGTGCGCGAGCCGGCGCCCCTGGCCGACGAGCCGATCGCAGCGGCAGCCGCAATGGACGCCTCGCCCGCAAGCGTCGCCGCATCGGGTCCGGCGCCGGTGTCGAGCGACGATGCGGACGATTTCACCCGCATGAAGGGCGTCGGGCCCAAGCTGGCCGAGCGGCTGCGCGCGCTGGGCATCACCCGGTTCGCGCAGATCGCCGCGCTTACCTCGAGCGAAGCAGCGGCGCTGGATGCGCAGCTCGGCACCTTTCAGGGCCGGTTGCAGCGGGACCGCTGGATCGAACAGGCCGGGTTCCTGGCGGCGGGCGACACCGCCGGCTATGAGGCGCAGTTCGGCCGGTTATAAGCCGCCGACGGAGCGTAACGCGCGGCTCCGGCCGCGCCGTCAGTCTTCCTGACGGACCAGCAGCTTGTCGATCTTGCGGCCGTCCATGTCGACGACTTCGAAGATCCAGCCCTGCTCGGTGAAGGTCTCACCTTCCTGCGGCAGGTGCTTGAGGATCGCGAGCGCGAGGCCGGCGACGGTGGCATAGTCGCGGTCCTCAGGCAGCTCGAGGCCGATGCGTTCGGCCAGCGCGTCCGCCGGCATCTGCCCCGAGACCAGATAGGAGCCGTCCTCGCGCACGATCAGGTTCGGGTGCTCGCCGGGCTCCGCGTCCGACGCGAACTCGCCAGCGATCGCCGCGAGCAGGTTGGCCGGCGTGACGATGCCTTCGAAATGGCCATACTCGTCATGGACGAAGCCCATGGGAACCTCGGCACGGCGCAGGGCACCCAAGGCGTCCATCGCATCGACCTGGTCGGGAAGCACCGGCGCGGGGCGCATCAGTCGGCGCAGATCGAGCGCCTCGCCCCGGAACAGCGCGGCGGCGATGTCGCGCGCCTGCACGACGCCGATCACCGAGTCGATCGACCCTTCCGCGACGGGAAGGCGGGTGTGCGGCGTCTGCAACAGCGCCTCGCGGATGCCGGCCGCGTCGAGATCGACGTCGAGCCAGTCAACATCGGTACGCGGCGTCATCACTTCGCGAACCGGGCGGTCGGCCAGTCGGACCACGCCCGAGATGATCGAACGCTCATGTTCCTCGATCACGCCGGATTTAGAGGCTTCGGCGACGAGCAGGTGAAGCTCCTCGGCCGTGACGCGGTTCTCCGATTCGCGCTTGAGGCCGATCAGGCGGAACACCAGCGCGCTGGAGCGGTCGAGCAGCCACACGACCGGCGCAGTGATGCGGCTGAGCCACAGCATCGGCAGCGCCATGACGGCGGCAATCGGCTCGGGCGAGCGCAGCGCGAACTGCTTGGGCACCAGCTCGCCGACGATCAGCGAGGCATAGGTGGTGATGGCGATCACCAGCGCGATGCCGGCGGTTTGCGCCGTCTCTGCGTCCAGCCCGAGCAGCCCCTGGAGCCGCTGCGCCACCGGCGTGCCGAGGCTGGAGCCGGAATAGGCGCCCGCGACGATGCCGATCAACGTGATGCCGATCTGCACGGTGGAAAGGAACTTGCCGGGGTCAGCCGCCAGGCGGATCGCCGTGGCTGCGCCCTTGCTGGTACGCGCCATCCCCTCCAGCCGCGCCGGGCGGGCGGATACGATCGCCAGCTCCGACATCGAGAAAATGCCATTAATGGCGATCAGCACGAGGATGATCGCGACGTCGATCCAGGGAAAGGGGGCGTCCATGATGTGCGGACGCCATACAGGCAGAGTCGGGGGCTTCACAACAAACTTGTAGCGGTCTTGCTGGTTGTGATGCCGGAACAAGCGCCGCGAGCGGCGGGTTGGACGAAGATCCAAGCGAAACAAAAAGGAATGCAGGAATGATGCGCAAGGCATGGCTGATGGCTGGACTCGCGGCCGCAACGCTGACGACGGGCTGTGTGACCGATCCCGTCACAGGCGAGCGGCGCGTGTCCAAGGCGGCGATCGGCGGCGGCGTGGGCGCGGTCGGCGGCTATCTGTTGGGCGACCTGGTCGGCGGGCGGCGGGACCGTACCGAAAAGATCCTGGGCGCCGGCATCGGTGCGCTCGCGGGTGCCGGCATCGGCGCATATATGGACCGCCAGGAGCAGGAACTGCGCCGCCGCACCGCGGGCACCGACGTACAGGTTATCCGCCAGGGCGACGATCTGGTGCTCAGCATGCCCTCTGGCATCACCTTCGCCACCAACCAGGCGAGCGTCCAGCCGCAGTTCCGACCGACGCTCGATCAGGTCGCCGATGTGCTGCGCGAATATCGCCAGACCTATGTCGATGTGTACGGGCACACCGATTCGACCGGCAGCGATGCTTATAATCTGACGCTGTCGGAACGGCGTGCGACCGCAGTCGCCGATTACCTGGCCGGGCGCGGCGTCGAGACTGCACGCCTGGCGACCCGCGGCTTTGGCGAGACCCAGCCGATCGCCAGCAACGAAACCGAAGACGGCAAGGCCGCGAATCGGCGCGTCGAGATCAAGCTTGTCCCGGTGACGCAGGGCAATTTGGGCTGACGTTTCCCAATCCTCCTCTGAAAGGGGAGGATTGGTGCTCCACTACCGCCGCGCCCGGAAGAACGCTCGCAACAGCCCGCCGGCCTCGGCCTCACCAATGCCGGGATAGAGTTCGGGCCGGTGGTGACAGGTCGGCTGGGTGAAAAAGCGCGGGCCGTGCTCCACGGCGCCGCCCTTTGCGTCACCGGCGCCCCAATAGAGCCGCGCGATTCGGGCATGGGCGATCGCTCCGGCGCACATCGCACAGGGCTCCAGCGTCACCCACAGGTCGCAGTCCTCCAGCCGCTCGCGTCCAAAGATGCGTGCCGCCTCGCGGATGGCGAGCATTTCGGCATGCGCAGTGGGGTCATGCAGCGTGCGCGGCGCGTTGGCCGCTACCGCAATGACCCGGCCGTCCCGCACCACCGCCGCGCCAACCGGCACTTCGCCGCGCGTGGCGGCATCGGCAGCGGCGGCGAGCGCCAGGCGCATCGGTTCGGGCAAGGGAAACATGGCCCCGGCCTATCGCGCCTGGGCCCGCGCGTCACGCCTCAGGCTGTGACCGGACGCGGAGCCTCCCCGCGAAGCACGCTCCACAGCGCGAACGCCATGCCGGGCAGATAGCCGAGCACCGTCAGGCCACAGGCGATGGCGAAGTCACGGCCTGCGCCCCTCGCCAGGTACACGCCCAGCGGCGGCAACAGCACCGCCGCTGCGATTCGCCCCGGCGTCGCGCCGCTCACTGTGCCGGCACCGGCGTTGGCGCAGGAGCCGCTTCCGGCGCCTTTTGCACTTCAATGGTCGGCAGCGAGACCGTGGTGTTGCGCATCTCCACCGTGGGCACTTCCATCGTGCGGTTGCTGCTGCCGATCGCGACCTTGCCAGTTTCCGCCGACACGGTGGGCAGGCGCCCGCCATAGGCGTCCAGGCTGATCATGCCGGTGGCAAGCAGGCCCACCACGACCAAGGCCGCCAGCCCGAGCAGGACGAGGATCAAGCGCATGATTCAGGTTTCCTTTCAAATCGGCTGCGTAACCAACGCATGGCGCCCCGCCTGGTTGCCTGCGCCGCCCCACCGCCCTATTTGGACCTTATCGCATGGGGTGACAGGGCACCTTCATGCGGAGAATCGGTTGACGCCCCACCGCTTAGGCGGTACTGGCGCGGCCTTTCCGGCTTAGGCCGCAACTCAGGATCTGAAGCGATGTCGCGCATTTGCGAGCTGACCGGCAAGGGCCGGCAGGTGGGACACAACGTCTCCCACGCCAACAACAAGACCAAGCGTACCTTCCTGCCCAACCTGCAGAACGTGACGCTGATCTCCGATTCGCTGGGCCGCAGCATCCGCCTGCGCGTGTCGACCCACGGTCTGCGTTCGGTCGAGCATAACGGTGGCCTGGACAACTGGCTGCTTAAGACCCGCGACGAGGACCTCTCGCTGCGTGCACGCCGCCTGAAGCGCGAAGTGCGCAAGGCTGCGACCCAGACCGCCGAAGCGGCCTGAGTGGCGGGGCACCGAAAGGTGCCCTCCCCATTCGCCGGTGCCTGAGTGCACCGGAGGCGCACCCCCGCCCCTGCGGGAGTTTACGCGTTTGTGCCTCGGGCGCTCGCAGGAGCGGCCGGGGCTTTCGTCGTTGCGCGAGGGTTAGGCTCAGAGCGTAAGCTTGAACTTCAGCAGCAGCGACTGCTCCCAGATCTCGCCATTATCGTCCGACGCGATCCATATGATCGTGTCCGCCCCTTCCTGGCTGACCGCCAGCGCTTCGTAATTGTCGTGCAGCAGCGGCGGGGCGAGCGTGGCGAGTTCGCGGCCGCGCAGCACCTGTCCGGCGCGCAGGCGGCGCGGGTCGATCAGCGTCAGCTTGGCGGTGAACAGGTCGGGGATGGAGAAGCGCCGGTTGAGCACGAGCACGCGGCCGTCGGGCAGCTCGGCCATGTCGACCGGATCATAGCCCGCCGGCGGCACATACAGGAAGGACATCGGCTCCCGCCCCTTATCCGTGGGATCGCCGGCAAAATGCAGCCCGCGACGCGCAGCGGAATGCTCGTCGTCCTTGGGCCGGGCATCCTCGCTGATGACCAGGAAGCTGCCGTCGCGCCGCCGCAGCATCGCCTCTGGCCCTCCGCCGGTCGGCCAGTCGCGCATGGCCTTTGGCATGGCATGCGCCTCGGCACGGCTGAACGCGCCGTCGAAGCGCCAGATGGCGTTTGCCCATTCGAAACCGACCCAGACCTGACCGGTCGCAGGATCTGCGGTCATCGACTCCGCGTCGCGCTGGCGCTTTTCCCAGCCGGTCCCCGGCCCGCCGGGCAAGTCGGCGAACGACACCTCCCGCGGGCGCCAATCGGCTCCCATGCGAAACTGCACGAGGTTGCCATAGTCGCTGAGCAGAGTGAACCGGTCGCCCTGGATCAGCATCGCTGAAAAGCTGCCGAACACGGGATCATCGCTCGTCAGCCGCACCCCGCCCAGCCAGGTCAGCGCACCCACTTGCGTGCGTTCGGGATGGCCGGGGTCCAGCACCACCGGGTGCGCGGCCATGTTCGGGCGATCGCCCAGCATCTGGCGGATGCTCGCCGTCGAACTTGTCTGCGTGAACAGGGAAACCACGGCCAGGAGCGGAAGAACGCCACGCATCGGCGCGGTCATAGCCCTTTGCGCGGCCCGAGCCAGCGCTTTGAAGATGAACAGGAGATAACAGTTCTGTTCAGGAACGCGTCAATGCAACCAATCCATGGGTGGCGCATTGTTCGAACGAGCAGTTTCCCTCGCGTAGCGTATCGAGGGGATAGGGGTCGGTACCGATAGGCACCGGCCCCTTTTCCGTTGACCCTGCCGAGCGGCAGTAAGCGGGGATCGAACGACCCCCGCCCGCACCGTCAATACATGTGCTGCCCGCCATTGATCGACAGCGTCGATCCGGTCACGAACCCGGCCTCTTCCGAGCAGAGGAACGCGACGCCGCGGGCGATCTCGCTCGCTTGGCCCAGGCGCCCGACCGGGATCTTGGCGACGATCTTGTCCAACACATCGGCGGGAACCGCAGCCACCATGTCGGTGTCGATATAGCCCGGCGCGATTGCGTTCACGGTCACGCCGAACCGCGCGCCTTCCTGTGCAAGTGCTTTGGTAAAGCCATGAATGCCGGATTTGGCGGCGGCATAGTTCACCTGACCATATTGGCCCGCCTGGCCGTTAATCGACCCGATGTTGACGATGCGGCCCCATTTGCGCTGGCGCATGCCGGGGAACGCCGCATGCGCCATGTTGAAGCAGCCGCCCAGGTTGATGCGGATCACGTCCTCCCACATGTCGCGGTCCATCTTCAGGATGGTGCCATCGCGGGTGACGCCGGCATTGTTGACCACGATGTCGACCGGGCCGAGATCGGCGGCGACCTGCGCCACGCCCGCTGCACAGGCATCGAAATCGCCCACGTCCCAACGATAGGCCGCGATCCCGGTGCGCTCGGTAAAGGCCCGCGCCTTCTCCTCATTACCCGCATAATTCGCAGCAACGGTTACGCCCAGTTCGTTGAGCGCCAGGCTGATCGCCTCTCCGATGCCGCGCGTGCCGCCGGTTACGATTGCTACGCGTGCCATATCTGCATCCCTCTCTTGATCCCACCGACGCTACGTAGCGTCGGTCCAGCCTGCAAGTTCCCGTTGCAAAATGTTGCGCAGCATCGCGACGCCGCGTTCCGTAGCGTTTAGGCACGGCAGATAGGCAAAGTCGGTGCCGCCGGCCTGCTCGAATGTCTCACGCCCGCGGATCGACAGCTCTTCCAGCGTTTCGACGCAATCGGCGGAGAAACCGGGGGCGACCAGCGCAACGCGCTTGATCCCCTTGGCCGGCAGCTCGGCAAGCACGGTGTCGGTGGCGGGCTCGAGCCACTTGGCCCGGCCGAACCGCGACTGGAAGGTGACGATCAATTCGCGGTTCAGTGCCTCGCTCAACAGCCTTCCAGTCTTGCGGCAGTGGCAGTGATAGGGATCGCCCAGGTGCAGCGTCCGCTCGGGCATGCCGTGGAAGCTGGCGAGGATCGCGTCGGGGGTGAAATCGAGCCGGGCGAGCGACTCCTCCACCGAAACGGCAAGCGCCTGGATATAGGCGGGATCATCGTAATAGGGCGGCAGGGTGCGCAAAGCCGGCTGCCAGCGCATCTTGGCGAGCCCGGCAAACGCCATGTCATTGGCGGTCGCAGTCGTCGCTGCGCAATATTGCGGGTAAAGCGGCGCCACGAGGATGCGTTCGCACCCCTGCGCCTTCAGTGCGGCAAGCCGGTCCTGAATAGCCGGATTGCCGTAGCGCATCGCATAGTCGACGATGACGCCGTCGCCGAACGCGCCTTCCAGCTTCTGCGCCTGCTCGCGGGTGATCGCGGCGAGCGGCGACCCCTGCTCGCTCCACACCTGGGCATAGGCGTGCGCCGACTTCTTCGGCCGCGTCGTCAGGATGATGCCGCGCAGGATTGGCTGCCACACGATCTGCGGGATCTCGATAACGCGCCGATCGGACAGGAACTCGCCCAGATAGCGGCGGACCGACCGCGCGTCGGGCGCGTCGGGCGTTCCCAGATTGACCAGCAACACGCCTATGCGCGGCGCGGGGATCGGCGGGTGGTCGGCGGGGCGTTTCATTCAAGGTCCGATAGCAAGGGGAGGCGGCGGAAGCGTATGCCGGTAGCCGCTTGCAGGGCGTTGGCAATTGCGGGCGCCACCGGAGCCACGGCAAGCTCGCTCACCCCGCCTGGATCCTCCGCGCTGGGCACGATCTCCACCGTGATCTCCGGCGCGTCAGCGAGCGTCGGCAGGCGGAGTTCCGACATGTCGCGCACATCGGCGACATTTTCGCTGAAGCCCGTCGAGGCGCCGATTGCGGCGGCCAAGCCGAACAGCAAGCCACCTTCGATCTGCTGCGTGACGAGGTCCGGGTTGATCACCCGGCCACAGTCCACCGCGGCGACGATCCGGTCGACCTTTACGCGGCGTTCGCTGGTGAGATGCGCCTCGGCGAGCACGGCGATGTACGATCCGCGGAAGGCGTGGCAGGCGATCCCCTGCGCGCTGCCGGGCTGCCCGCCCTGCCAGCCGCCCAGCTGCGCGGCCATTTGCAGGCAGCGGGCAAGGCGAGGCTGCTGGCCGAGCATCGCCATGCGGAACGACACCGCCTCCTGTTGCGCGACATGGGCAAGTTCGTCCACGAAGCTTTCGGTGAAGAAGCAGGTGTAGCTATGTGCGCCCGACCGCCAGTATCCGGTGGGCACGCCGATGTCGGCGGAGTGGTGGTCCACCGCCAGGTTGGGAATGGCATAGGGCGGCACGGCGCCAGCCACCGCTGCCGGATCGCCCGAGTGGAGCTTGAGCGAGGCGGCGGCGAGCGGCTGTTCGCCAAGCAGGCGCTGCGAGAGTTCGCGGCTGGTCTCCGGCGCGGCTACCTTGGCGAGCCAGCCGGTAAGGCGGTTCGCCTGGTCCAGCTTCGCCGCCATGCGTCCAGCAACGGCGGGGCGGTAACGGTCGTGGCGGAAGTCTTCGCCGCGCGGCCAGGTGAGCTGCACCGGCCGTTCAAGATGCCTGGCGAGGCGGGCGGCCTGGCGGGCGATCTGCACTTCCAGCTTGGCGCCGAACGACCCGCCGGCAAGCGTCGGATGCACGGTGGCCACGTTCTCGTCGACGCTGATTTCATGCGCGGCAGCGGCGCGGGCCAGAGCGGGTGCCTGGGTCGGGAGCCAGAGGGAAAGGCGTCCGTCCTTCCACTGCGCGGTGCAGGTCATCGGCTCCAGCGTGGCGTGGAGCGCAAGGCCGACGCGGTAGTCGGCGGTGATCAGGCGAGCGCCGCGGAAGTCGGCGGCAAGGTCGCCCGTCGAGGCGAGACGGGTGCCGTCGCCGTTGAGCGCGCCCGACAGGGCATCGTCGATCGTGTCGCTGTTCACCACCCGCGCAGGGGTGCGGAAGCGCGGGCGCATCGCGTCGAGCGCGCGGTCGGCGGCCCACCAGTGATCGGCTACCGCCGCGACCCAGTCGTCGGTGGTCACCACTGCGCGCATGCCCGGAATCTGGTCGGCGGCGGCGCGGTCGAGCTTGAGCAGCGCAGTGTCGCCGGTCGGACCCATGCGGATCGAGGCATGGAGCATGTCGGGCAGGCGTATATCGGCGGCGAACAGGGCGGTGCCGTCGACCTTGGCAGGCGCGTCGAGCCGGGGCACGGCGCGGCCGGTCAGCCGGTCCTCGCCAGCACGCAGCGGCAGCGGATCGGGCAGGCTTTCGCCCGCTGCATCGGCAGCGAGTTCGCCGAAACCGAGCTTCTGGCTGCCATTCACCACGAAACCGCGGCTGGTGGTCAGCGTCTGCCAGTCGGCGTTCCAACGCGCCGCCGCGGCCTTTTGCAGCAGCACGCGGGCGGCGGCACCGGCCTGGCGCAATTGATCCTCGAAGCTGCGGATCGAGGTGGAGCCGCCGGTCAGCATCAGCGTGTTGCGCGTAGCATAGCTGCGGCGCAGCGAGTGCGGGACGCGGGCGAACGCCGCTTCGAACAGGGTCTCGGCGGCGAGCGGATTGGCGTATAGCGGATTGAGCGGCGCAGGCTCGACCCCGACCAGCTTCCAGTCGGCGCCGAGTTCGTCGGCGACGATCTGGGGCAGCGCGGTATAAACCCCCTGCCCTTCCTCCAGCTGCGGCACGGCGACGGTGACATGGCCGTCGGTGCCGATCTTGATCCAGGCGCCGAACAGCGTCTCGCCTTCAGCCGCGGTCAGATTGGGCAGATAGGTGCGTGGCCATGCGGCCCAGGCAACCAGCAGCCCCGCGCCCACGCCGCCGCCGATCAGCAGCGTGCGGCGGTCGATCCTCCCCGAGGTGCCATGGTCTGGAGCCATGCAGCACGCTCTATCGCGCCGCCCGCGCGCTTACCAGCGCTTCGGCCTTGGGTTTGACGCATGGCTGTTCTATCGCAGCCCGACACCCATCAACGGGGAACCGACGATCGTGCTTTCAACCATTCTTGCCGCCGCTGCCGGCAGCCATATCCATTATCAGGACCTAGGGCTCGATCCCGTAGCGCTGTCGCTCGGCTTCTTCACGATCAAATGGTATTCGCTGGCGTACATCGCCGGCATCCTGATCGGCTGGTGGTACCTGCTCAAGCTGCTGGACCAGCCCGGCGCCCCAATGGCGCGGCGCCATGCCGACGACCTGGTGTTCTACGCGACGCTCGGCATCATCCTGGGCGGGCGGCTGGGCTATGTGATCTTCTACGCCCCCGACATGCTAACCCGGCCGATCCAGGTGTTGAAGCTGTGGGATGGCGGCATGTCGTTCCATGGCGGCGTGATTGGCACCACGGTAGCGATCATCATCCTGGCGCGGCGGCACGGGCTCAACTGGCTGCGCGTGCACGATTATGTCGCGTGCGCGGTGCCGTTCGGACTGTTCTTCGGGCGGCTGGCGAACTTCGTGAACGGCGAACTTTGGGGCAAGCCCGCCGACCTGCCCTGGGCCATCGTGTTCCGCAACACGGTGGAGCCGGGCATGATCGAGCCTGCGCGCCATCCCAGCCAGCTGTATGAAGCCGGCCTGGAAGGCATCCTGCTGTTCGTGGTGCTGTGGTTCTTCTTCTGGCGCACCGATTCGCGCTACCAGCCGGGCAAGCTCGTCGGCATCTTCGTGCTGGGCTATGGCCTGTGCCGCTTCTTTGTCGAATTCTTCCGCGAGCCCGATCGCCAGCTCGTCTGGCTGGTCGAGCAGACCGGGCTGCACATGGGCCAGTGGCTGTGCATCCCGATGATCGCGGGTGGCGTGTACCTGATCGGCACGTCCAAGCGCCGGCGCCAGCGGGTGGAGCCGATCGCGGGATCGGAGAGCGTGGCCTGAGCCGAGCGATCCGATGACCGACACGACCACCCCGCCCGAGCCTTTGCTGCCCGAACGCCTCGCCCGCGCGATCACCCTGGGCGGGCCGATCCCCCTGTCGCAGTTCATGGGGGCGGCGAACGCGCATTATTACGGCACGCGCGATCCGCTGGGCACGCGCGGCGACTTCACCACCGCGCCCGAGATCAGCCAGATGTTCGGCGAACTGGTCGGCGCCTGGCTGGCCGACCTTGCCGCGCGGGCGGGCGTCCAGAACCCGCGCTACGTCGAGTTCGGTCCTGGGCGCGGCACCCTCGCCGCCGATGCGCTGCGGGTGCTGGGCGAGGCTGGCATGCAACCCCCCGTGCATTTCATCGAGAACAGCCCGACCCTCCGCACCGCGCAGGCCGAACGGGTGCCGGACGCCGAATGGCATCTCGACCTGGTCGGCGTGCCCGAGAACGGGCCGCTGCTGGTGGTTGCCAACGAGTTTTTCGACGCCCTGCCGATCCGCCAGCTGGTGGCGACCGGCGATGGCTGGCGCGAGCGGCTGGTCGCCTGCCAGGACACGTTGTTCCTGCCGATCGCCGGCGACCGCAGCTTCGACATGATCATCCCGCCCGATCTGCGCGAGGCGGCGCCTGGATCGATCCTGGAAACTTCTCCGGCAAGCGTCGCGGTACTGCGCGGGCTGGCGGCGCGGCTGGAGAAGCAGGGGGGCGCCGCGCTGATCATCGACTATGGCTATGTGGGCCCCGCGATCGGCGACACGCTCCAGGCCGTGCGCGGGCATCGTTATGCCAATCCGTTCGACGCGCCCGGCGAGGCCGACCTGACCGCGCATGTCGATTTCGGCACGCTGAAGGAAGCGGCGGAGGCCGAGGGGCTGGTGGTGCACGGCCCGGTGACGCAGGGCGCTTTCCTGTGTGCGCTCGGCATCGAGGCGCGCGCCGAGGCATTGTCGCGGGCGGCGCCCGAGCGCGCGGAGCAGCTGGCAATCGACCGCGACCGGCTGATCGGCGACGAGGCGATGGGCGAGTTGTTCAAGGTGATGGCCGTTACGGCGCCCGGCTGGCCGGTGCCGGCGGGGTTCGCATGATCCGCTACCGCGACGCCGAGGCGGGCGACGTGTCGGCGATCGATGCCGTCTTCCGCGAAAGCTTCGTCGCCACCTTCGGCCACCTCTACAAGCCGGAGGACCTGGCCGCTTTTCTAGGCCAGTTCACCCTCGAAGCCTGGACGAAGGAACTGGCGACGCCGGGGATGGCCGTCCGACTGGCCGAGGACGATGCGGGCGTGGTCGGCTTCTGCAAGATCGGGCCGGTGACGCTGCCGGTGGAGGCAGGGCCGCCGACGACCGAGCTGCGCCAGCTCTATCTACGCGAGCGGGGCAAGGGCACCGGCGCGGCGCAGGCATTGGCCGCCTGGGCGATCGCGTCGGCGCGGGCACAGGGCGCCACGCGCATGGTGCTGAGCGTCTATGTCGACAATCACCGCGCCCGGCGCTTCTACGAGCGCCACGGCTTCCAGGAGATCGGGCGCTACGAATTCCGCGTCGGCGATCATATCGACGATGATCGCATCATGAGCCTGGACCTGTGAGCGTCGAGGTGATCCGCGCGCGGGCACTCGATGGGGTGGCGCATGGCTTTCTGGGGCGGCGCGGTGGCGTGTCGGACGGCGTGCATGCCGGGCTGAACGTGGGCGTGGGATCGCAGGACGATCCGGCGGTGGTCGAGGAGAACCGCCGCCGCGCGCGCGACGCGGTGCTGCCGGGCGGACAGTTGGTGACGCTGTACCAGGTACATTCGGCGGACGCGGTCACGGTGCTGGAGCCCTTTGAGGAACGGCTGCGGCCGCGCGCCGATGCGCTCGTCACTAATCGGCCTGGCCTGGCGCTGGGCATCCTCACCGCCGATTGCGCGCCGGTGCTGTTCGCCGACCGCGAGGCGGGCGTGGTTGGCGCCGCGCACGCCGGGTGGAAGGGCGCAATCGGCGGCGTGACTGACTCCACTTTGGCGGCGATGGAGGCACTGGGCGCCCGGCGCGAGCGGGTGGTCGCGGCAGTGGGGCCGTGCATCGCGCGGGCGAGCTATGAGGTGGATGAAGGTTTTTTTCGCCGCTTCGCCGAAGCCGATCCGGAGAATGAGCGCTTCTTCGCCGACGGCCGCCCTGAGCATTTCCAGTTCGACCTGGAAGCTTATGTCGCGCACCGCCTTGCCGCGGCGGGGGTTCGCACGGTCGAAATGCTGGGGCTCGACACCTATGGCGATGCCGACCGCTTCTTCAGCTACCGCCGCGCGACGCATCGCGGCGAGCCCGATTATGGGCGGCAGATTTCGATCATCGGGCTCACCTGAATGTTCCCCGGCGAAGGCCGGGGCCCAGTCGCCACGTCTTCTCGAGGGCAGACCATCCTCAGTTAATGCGCCGGCGCTGGCCCCGGCCTCCGCGGGGGAACTGCTGAGGGGCTGAACAAGTAGTATCCTCAGGCGACGCCGCCCCTCCCGCGCAGCGAGGATTGAGGCGCCAGCGAATCTGGTTACACTTGTAACCAACAATCAATCGGAGACCAGCATGACCGACGAAACCGAAGCCGACCTGACCGGCGGCACTGCGCGCCGGCGGCCCAAGGCCAATGTCGAGCAGGTCGGCGGGCGCAAGCTGAAGCCCTCCACGCTGATGATGGGCCATGGCTATGATCCGGTGCTTTCGGAAGGATCGCTCAAACCCCCGATCTTCCTCACCTCCACCTTCGTCTTCCCCAACGCCGCGGCGGGCAAGCGCCACTTCGAGGGCGTGACTGGCAAGCGTCCGGGCGGTGCCGAGGGCCTGGTCTATTCGCGCTTCAACGGCCCGAACCAGGAGATTTTGGAGGACCGCCTGGCGCTGTGGGAAGAGGCCGAGGACGCGCTCGCCTTTTCATCCGGCATGTCGGCGATCGCGACACTGTTCCTGTCGATGACCAAGCCCGGCGACACCATCGTCCATTCGGGACCGCTTTATGCCGCGACCGAGACGCTGATCGGCCGCATCCTCGGCAAGTTCGGCGTGAAGTGGCTCGACTTTCCGGCCGGCGCGACGCGCGAGGAGATCGACGCCGTGCTGAGCGAGGCGGCAAGCGGCAATGTCGCGCTGATCTATCTCGAAAGCCCGGCGAACCCGACCAACGCGCTGGTCGATGTCGAGGCGGTAGCGGCGAGCCGCGACGCGATCTTCACTGGCGAAAACAAGCCGCCGATCGCGATCGACAACACCTTTCTGGGCCCGCTTTGGGCCAAGCCGCTCGATCAGGGCGCCGACATCGTCGTCTATTCGCTGACCAAATATGCCGGCGGGCATAGCGATCTGGTCGCGGGCGGCGTGCTGGGGTCGAAGGAGCACATCAACACCATCCGGCTGATGCGCAACACCATCGGCACGATCTGCGATCCCAACACCGCCTGGATGCTGCTGCGCAGCCTTGAGACGCTGGAACTGCGCATGAGCCGGGCGGGCGAGAATGCCGCCAAGGTGTGCGAGTTCCTGGCCGCGCACCCGAAGGTGGAGAAGGTCGGCTATCTCGGCTTCCTCGACCGCGGCGACGATGCGCGTCAGGCCGACATCTATCGCCGGCACTGCACCGGCGCGGGATCGACCTTCTCGCTGTACTTGAAGGGTGGCGAGAAGGAGGCGTTCGCGTTCCTCGATTCACTCAAGATCGCCAAGCTGGCGGTGTCGCTGGGCGGCACCGAGACGCTGGCGAGCCATCCTGCGGGGATGACCCACCTGTCAGTACCCGAGGCGCGCAAACAGGCGCTGGGGATCACCGACAATCTGGTCCGCATCTCGATCGGCGTTGAGGATGCCGACGACCTGATCGCCGACTTCGAGGAAGCGCTGAAGGCGGTGTAACCAGTCCCGCAGCTGTTCCCCGGCGAAGGCCGGGGCCCAGTTGCGGCGCACTCTGGGAGGGGGACTGACCTTTTCTCCTCGTCATCCCGGCCTTGAGCCGGGATCCCGCTTCTTCTGCGGCTCAACAGGCAGCGGGACCCCGGCTCAAGGCCGGGGTGACGGATATGGGAAGGTCACTCCACCTTCCGGAGTTCACCGCCTTACCCCCCGATCACTCCAAACAGCAGGTCGGCCATCGCCGCATCATCCTTCACCGAAGGATGCCCATGGCACCCCGTCAGCGCCAGTGGCCCAAACTTCACCGGCGTCGCTCCCGTTGCCTTCGCCACCGCTTCCACATCGGCATAGAAGCGCTCCGGCGCCATGAGGATCACCCGCGCCTGGCGCTGCCGCGCGCGCAGTTCCTTGACGAACGCCACATAGCGAGCCCGGTAATCCTGGCGCAGCGCGGCGTCATCCTTCCACGCTTCCCCCGGCTTCAGCGCAGTCGAGAAGTCATTGGTGCCCAAATTAATGACGATCGTCTGGGGCCGCCATGCCGCATCCGTCGCCGCGGCGGCCGCCTCGCCCGGGATAGCGCGAGGGTAGAGCACGGGCAGGCTCATGCCCGGCGCGAGACCGCTATAGTTGCGGACGATGCCACGCCCGGAAAAGGCGACGATGCGGTAGTCGGCATTGAGGCGCCGGGCGAGGACGGGACCGAACGCCGCTTGCGTGTCGGTGCGGTCGTGGACCTGTTGTTCGGTGCAGGTCTGGTCGGCGGAGATGTTGCCATAGCCGACGGTGTAGCTGTCGCCGATGAATTCGATCTGCCGCGGATTGGCCGCGCGCCGGGCAATGGCGTGGCCGGTTCGCGTGAAGAACCCCAGGAAGCGTGAGCTCCCCTCCTGGCTTTCGGTCAGCTTTTCGAGGCGGACGATGTGTTCGCCCTGCCCCAGTTTGGTGAACGAAACCCGCGCTTCGCCAGCCTTGGTGAGGGTGGCGCGTTCCTTGCCGTCGATCAGCACGCGGAAATGGTCGTGGCTGGTCTCGACCGCGACGCTCACATCGTCGCCGGTGAAGCGCCCCTCAAAATAGACGCCGGGCCAGCCGAACCGCCCGTCGGCGGTGACGCGCCCCGCGCTATGGGCCGGGATCGGCATGTCATCGGGGATGGCGAGGAAGGTGGCGAGCAGGGCGAGGCTGAGCATGCGACGATGCTAGCTCCTCGCCGGTACGCGCGCCACCTCCCTCGCTTTGCAAGAGGGAGGTGGGTGGGGTTCAGCCCCAGAGGTGAGTGCGGTACGCTTCGAAGCAGCGCTCGCCGCATTTGAGGCGGATCAGCGCGCCTTCGGCCATGGCGGTGGCGCGGCGGGGGTCTTCCTCCACGGCAGGGCGGATAGCTTCGCGGTTCCAGTCCTCGCTGTGCTTGACGTCGAGCACAGCGTGGAGCGTGAAGTAGCGCGCTTCCTTGGCCGTGAGGCCGACGCGCTTGAGGCCTTTGGCGACCAGATCTGCGCGGATCGGAGCGGTGAGTTCGATCACGCCGAGCGCACCGACCGAATGCCAGGCATAGCGGCGGTTGGTCGCCATCGCCGTCATCGCGTTGGCGAGCGACAGGCTTTCCCAGACGGTGTTTTCGATCACCGGTTCGACCTGGAGCGTGTCGACCAGCGCGTCGAGCATCGGGCCATGCATGCCCTTTTGCGTGCCATGGCCCATCTCGTCCCAATAGTTGCGGGCGAGTTCGAGCTTGGGGCGGGTCGGCAGCTTGACCTGCGTCATCGCGACCAGATCGTCGAAGCCCGCTTCGCCCGCGGCTTCCTGTTCGAAGAACCAGCGCAGTTCTTCCTTGTCGGCGCTCTCGGCGAGCCAGGGGAAGAGCGGATCGCCCTGACCTGGGCCGACCTGCTTCAGATTTTCGAACCAGGCGATGAAGCCCTCGACATCGGTCGGCGCGGCGGCGGCTTCGTCGGCGACTTCGGCGCGCAGTTCTTCGAGGAACGCGCCTTCCAGCCGCTGCATGCGCAAGTCGCGGTCGAAGGTGCGCTGCCAGTCGTCGCTGGGAAAACCGGGCTCGAGGCGCTCGCGGTTCCAGTGCGCCAAGCCGCGTTGAAAGCTGTCGGTAAGGAATTGCGAACCCGACGTCAGTCGGAGGTCGCGAATGCGTGTAGCCATGTGAGTTTCTCTCTCCTGCGGTAAGTCAAACCGGCAAAGGAGGAAGATGGTTCCGCAGAATGACATGGGCGGCGAGCCAAGTCACTGTAACGTAACTGCAATGTGGCGGGCTTGGAACCCAGCGTCTGCCATGCTCTAACTCCTGCATGCACCAGCAGTTCCGCCGCGCCGCGACCGCGCTTGCCGCCCTAGCCTTCGCCGCCGCCCCCTTGCGGGCCCAGGAAACCGAAACCGCGCCCTATGCGGCAGCGGACCCGTTCGTCGGCACCGGTGGCGAAGGGCACACCTTTCCCGGCGCCGTGGCGCCATTCGGCATGGTGCAGTTGAGCCCGGATACCGACACCGGCTGCCGGATCCGCGAATGCTATGGCCACGCGGCGGGCTATCGCTACGACGATCCCACGATCCAGGGCTTCTCGATGACGCACTTTTCGGGTGCGGGGCATTCGGACTTGGGCGACTTCCTGATGATGCCGGTTTCCGGCGACACCGTGCCGCTGGAGCCCGGCGACGCCAAGCAGCCGGGGTCGGGCTATCGCTCGCGCTTCGACCATAGCAGCGAGACCGCGCGGCCGGGCTATTACGCCGTGACCCTCGCCGACAGCGGCGTGCGCGCGGAGATGACTGCCGGCACGCGTGTCGGCGTACAGCGCTACGCCTTCCCAGCGGGCAAGGCGGCGCACCTGCTGCTCGACCTACGCAGT
Source organism: Sphingomonas sp. IC-56 (assembly GCF_021043375.1). Classification (GTDB taxonomy): domain Bacteria; phylum Pseudomonadota; class Alphaproteobacteria; order Sphingomonadales; family Sphingomonadaceae; genus Sphingomonas. The sequence goes on along the minus strand of NZ_JAJNDV010000011.1, from coordinate 84,881 downwards.
TCGCTGTACAACTATCCCGGCAAGATCCTGTGGTCGAGCGTGCGGCTGCGCGCGGACGGCACCATCACCGGCATGCGCGAGACGCGTGGCTGGGCGCCCGGGCGCAAGCTCTATTTCGCGATCCGTCCTTCCGCCCCGCTAACCGGCCACGCCTTCTTCAACCGCGAGGAGAAGGTGCCGTACAAGGGCTTTCAGGGACCGAGCCGCGGCGCCGACGATACTGCGCAGCTGCACGGGCAGGCGCTGGTGGCGCGGCTCGACTTCGGCGTGCTCGACCAACCGCTGGAAGTGAAGGTCGCAATCTCCAGCGTCGACGAGGACGGGGCGATCACCAACCTCGACAGCGAAGTCGGCGGCTTCGACGCGATCCGGACCAGCACGAAGGCGGCGTGGGAGCGGGCGCTGGGGGCCATCGAGGCCGAAGGCCCTGCGCCGATGCGCAAGACCTTCTACTCCGCGCTATACCATACCCTGATGGCGCCCAGCGTGCTGTCGGATGCCGACGGGCGATATCGCGGGCCCGACGATCAGGTCCACCAGGCCAGGGGGTTCACCTTCCACTCGACCTTTTCGCTGTGGGACACGTTCCGTGCCGAACACCCCCTGCTGCTGCTGGTCCAGCCGGAACAGCGCAACGCCGACTTCGTCAACTCGCTGATCGCCAGTCGGGAAGCGAGCCCGTTCGGCATCCTGCCGGTGTGGCAGTTCCAGGGACGCGAGACCTGGACGATGATCGGCTATCACGCGGTGCCGGTGATCGCCGACGCGTATCTGAAGGGCGTGCGCGGGTTCGACGCCGCCAAGGCGCTCGACGCGATGGCGGCGAGCGCCCGCTACGCGCCCTATGGCGGCTTGGGCGATTACATGAAGCTGGGCTACGCGCCGATCGACCGCGAGCCCGAGGCGGCGTCGAAGACAGTCGAGTACGCCTATGACGACTGGACGATCGCCCGGATGGCGCGGGCGATGGGCAAGGCAGACGTCGCCGCCGAGTTCGAGAAGCGCGCCGGATATTGGCGCAACAGCTTCGACGCGAAGACCGGCTTCCTGCGTGCGCGGAAAGCCGATGGCAGCTTCCGCACGCCGTTCGATCCCACCGCGATCAATTACGGCAGCGACTATACCGAGGGGAATGCCTGGCAATATAGCTGGTTCGTGCCGCAGGATCAGGCCGCGCTCTTCCGCACGCTAGGCGGCGACGCCGCGGCGGTGAAGAAGCTCGACGCGATGTTCGAGTATGACAATAGCAAGGTGGATTACAGCCATGCCGAGGACATCGCCGGGCTCATCGGCCAGTACATCCATGGCAACGAACCCAGCCACCACGTGGCGTATCTCTACAGCTACGCCGGCCAGCCCTGGCGCACGCAGGAGCGGTTGAAGCAGATCGTCGACAGCCAGTACAAGCCCACCCCCGACGGCCTGTCGGGCAATGACGATCTGGGGCAGATGTCGGCCTGGCTCGTGTTCACGTCGCTGGGCTTCTATCCGGTTGCCCCGGGATCGAACGAATATGTGATCGGACGCCCATTCCTGAGCCGCGCGACGTTGAACCTGCCGAACGGCAAGCGCTTTGCGGTGGTGGCGGAGGGACTGTCAGAGGCGAACCGGTATGTCGTGCGGGTGACGCTGAACGGGAAGCCGCTGGAACGCAGCTACCTCCGGCATGAGGAGGTGGTAGCGGGCGGCGAACTGCGGTTCACGATGCAGGCGGCGCCGAACAAGAGCTGGGGCACGAGCCAGGCGGCGCGGCCTTATTCGATGAGTACACGCTGAGGGTCAGCCGGCGGGTAACCCCCGTTCCCCGGCGAAGGCCGGGGCCCAGTTGCCGAGTTCCTAGAGAGGCAGGACATAACCGCGAATGCGTCGAAGCTGGGCCCCGGCCTTCGCCGGGGAACTTGTTTAGTTTCCTTCGTCACCCCGGCCTTAAGCCGGGATGACGGGGAGACAGCCTCAGCCGTCGCCGACGCGTTCGATGTCGGCGCCGACGCCCTGGAGCTTTTCCTCGAGCCCTTCATAGCCGCGGTCGAGATGATAGACGCGGTTGACCTGGGTCTCGCCCTCGGCGGCGAGGCCGGCCAGGATCAGGCTCATCGAGGCGCGCAGATCGGTCGCCATCACTTGCGCACCGGTCAGCTTCTGGACGCCGTGTACCTTTGCGGTGCGGCCATGGACCTCGATATTCGCGCCCATGCGCGCCAGTTCGGGAACGTGCATGTAGCGGTTCTCGAAGATCGTCTCGGTGAAGGTGCTGACGCCGTCCGCCATGCACTGCATCGCCATGAACTGCGCCTGCATGTCGGTGGCGAAGCCGGGGAACGGGGCAGTGGAAAGCGTCAGCGGCTTGATGCCGTTGGGCGCGGCGATGCGGATTGCGTCGGGTTTTTCCTCGACCGTGATGCCCGCCTCCACCAGCGCGTCGAGCGTCGCGCGCATGTCGTTCGCCGACGCGCCGACCAGGTCGAGATCGCCGCCGGTGATCGCCGCGGCACAGGCATAGCTGCCCGCTTCGATCCGGTCGGGCATGACGCTGTAGGTCGCGCCGTGCAGGCGGTCGCGCCCTTCGATCACCAGCCGGTCGGTGCCGATGCCGTCGACCGAGGCGCCCATCGCCACCAGCAGGTTGCACAGGTCGACGATCTCGGGCTCGCGCGCAGCGTTATCGAGCACGGTGGTGCCGCGCGCGGTGACGGCGGCCATCAGCACATTCTCGGTCGCGCCGACCGACACGACGGGGAAGCGGTACTCGCCACCCTTCAGCCGGCCGCCGGGCGCGGAAGCCTTCACATAGCCCGCGGCGAGCTCGATCTCGGCGCCGATCGCCTCCAGCGCCTTCAGGTGCAAGTCGATCGGTCGGTTGCCGATCGCACAGCCGCCGGGAAGCGACACCGTCGCCTCGCCTGCGCGGCCGACCAGCGGACCAAGCACGAGAATCGAAGCGCGCATCTTTCGCACGATGTCATACGGTGCCACCGTCGAGCTGAGATTGCCCGCACGGGCCGTCATGACTCGGCCGAATTCGTTGGGCCGCGTTCCTTCGACCGAGGTCGACGCGCCAAGAACATTCAGTAGATGTCCGAAGCTGTCGACATCTGCGAGACGTGGCAGGTTTCGCAGCGTAAGCGGTTCATCGGTCAGCAAGGCACAGGGCATCAGCGTCAGCGCGGCGTTCTTCGCGCCCGAGATGGTGATCTTGCCGGAAAGGCGGTTGCCGCCGCGAATAAGGATACGGTCCATGGCCGGCTTCTACTCGCTCCCGGGCGCGGTGCAAGCGGCAGGCCGTTGGTGGGGATTGATCGACTTTAATGCATTGATTCCAAGGTACTGCTTTGCACGGGGCCGGTGGGGGGTAGCGAACGCGTGGCGATTAGTTGTTTCGCTGAAATCTTGAGTGCGCTTGTCGAACTGACGGCAGGCGAGCGCGCGACTCTCGATAAGCTCGAGTCACGCCAGCGGCAGGTACGCCGCGGGGCGGTGTTGCAGCGCGAGAATGAGCCGTGCGGCGAGATGTTCATCCTCCGCAAGGGGCTGATGATGAGCTATGTCCTGCTGGACGATGGCAGCCGGCAGATCCTGCGCTTCCTGTTCCCCGGCGACATGCTGGGCATGTCGAGCGCGATCTATCGTGAGGCGCCAGAAACGCTGGCGGCACTGTCCGACTGCACCGTGGCGCCGTTCGACCGCACCGCGCTGGCCGACATCATGATCGCGCATCCCCGACTGTCGGCGCTGATCATGGTGCATGTCCAGATCGAGCGCGTGGCGCTGACCGACCGGCTGGCGGCGCTGGGTCGCACCAGCGCCAAGGCGCGCGTGGCCGCACTGCTGCTCGAACTTCGCAACCGGCTGCGTGTGTCGGACAAGGGCATTGTCAATGCTTTCGCGCTGGGGCTGACCCAGGAAGAAGTGGGCGATGCCACCGGGCTGACCGCGGTGCACGTCAACCGCATGCTGCGCCAGCTGGAAGAAGACGGCCTGATCGCGCGCGAGGCAGGCAAGGTCACCATCGTCGACGAACGCGCGCTGACGCGGGCCGCGAATTACGTGAACCGGTATGAAGGGTTGGACCTGAGCTGGCTGCCGGCGGCTTGAGAGCGCGGGCTCGCACCAGGCACTGAACACTTCCTCCGTCACCCCGGCCTTGAGCCGGGGTCCCGCTGCCTTGCCCCACAGAAGAAGAAGCGGGATCCCGGCTCAAGGCCGGGATGACAGAAAGTATAAATGAAACCAGTTCCCCGGCAAAGGCCGGGGCCCAGCTTCGGCTCAGTCAGCGAGCGAAGACGTCCCTCGCGGACGGCATTGCAGCTGGACCTCGGCGTGCGCCGGGGAACGGAAAGACGCAAACCAACGCCAATCTCGGCGACGCTGAGCGTTCAGCCTGCAGCGCGAACCGCTAAACCCTCACGCCTTCTCCAGCGTGCACTGCAACGGGTGCTGGTTCTGCCGGGCGAAGTCCATCACCTGGCTCACCTTGGTCTCCGCCACTTCATAGGAGAAGACCCCGCACACGCCCACGCCGCGCTGATGGACGTGGAGCATCACCTGCGTCGCCTCTTCCATCGTCATGCGGAAGAAGCGCTGGAGGACCAGCACGACGAACTCCATCGGCGTGTAATCGTCATTGAGCATCAGCACGCGGTACGGCGTCGGCTTCTTGGTGCGGCTACGGGTGCGCGTCGCCAGACCGACCGAGCGGTCGCGGCCGTCATTGCCATCGTCATGGTCGCCGTCTTCGGCCATCTGGATCACGGAATTTCCTGGTTCGACCATCACGTTGCGGAAAATATGGATTTGCCTGGCGGGAGGCAAGCCTGCGCGCGTGCGCGGCACGGCTTGCAAAAGGAAAAGGGGCGGTCGCCGCGTGGTGACCGCCCCTTTCAATGTTCAGACGCGAACGGCTCAGGCCGCGGTCTTCACCTTTTCGACGGCAACCGCCACGCGGTTCGACAGCGGCTGGGCCGCGTCGCTGGCGAGCTTGATCATCGCTTCGGTGTTCTTCGAGGTTTCGGCGACATAGGCGTCGAACACGCCGCGCACGAAATCGCTCTGGAACTTGAAGAAGTCGGTCGGCGACTTGATGGTCGACAGCGTCTTCATCGCCGAGGTGGCGTTCTCGAACGAACGGCGGCCATAGTCGGCTGCGTCCTGACCGAAGCTTTCCAGGCCCTTGGCGGCGATGCGGCTCGATTCGACCAGCGCTTCCAGGTTGCCCTTGGCGAAGTCGCCGGCTTCCTCAGCGAGCTTGGTCGACTTCTCGACGGCGGCGCGGGCGCGGTCGTTGAAATCGTTGAAAAGTGCCTGCGCCTTGGCGCCGTTCTCGATCGTGGTTTCCATGGTGCTGACTTCCTTGACGATGCTCTCCCGCGTCGCCTCGCTGGCGGATGCGGATTCGTTGACGATGTGCGCGGCGGCGGCTTGTGCCGGCGCTTCCGCGGCTTGCGTTTCGACTTCCTGCGACGCTGCTTCCACTGACGGTACCGGTCCCGACTGGTTGATCGGGGCGCCTGCCTCGATCAACGACACCGGCTCGGCCTTCTCAACAGTGGCCGCAACAGCCTCAGCCACGAGCGCGCTCGGCTGGGTGGTACGCACTGCGGGCTTGCCCGCTTTGGGTCCCTTGGTTGCCATGCGAATCGTTCCCTTGGATGATTGCTGCACTGCAATATGTAAGGGTTAATTGCATGCGCCGCAACCCCTCTTGTGCAGTGCAGCAACATCAGATTACTCTACGTAATCAATAGGATTAGCGCGTGCGCACATAGCTTCCAGGCGCGTCCTCGATGGCCGGCAGCGCACCTTGCCCGGGGATACGTGCAGCTTCTGCATCTACCTTTTCGGGATCGATCGTGGTCAGCCATGCGGCCCAGTCCGGCCACCAGCTGCCCTTCACTTCGGTCGCGCCCTCGATGAACTCCGCGAGCGTCTCCACGGGCGCGTCGTTGGTCCAATACTGGTATTTGCCGGCCGAAGGTGGGTTCACGACGCCCGCGATATGACCGGAGCCCGCAAGCACGAAACGCAGCGGCCCCTTGAAGTGGTGCGTGATCTTCCACACCGATTGGGCCGGCGCGATATGGTCCTCGCGCCCCGCCTGGACATAGGTCGGCGTGCTGACCTGCCCCAGGTCGATAGGCGTGCCGCTGACCGAAAGCCCGCCGGGCGTCACCAGCTTGTTGTCGCGGTAGAAGTCGGTGAGGTAGCTCAGGTGCCAGCCTGCCGGCAGGTTGGTGACGTCCGAATTCCAGTGGAGCAGGTCGAAGGGCACATAGTCCTGCCCCAGCAGGTAGTTGTTGGTGACATAGTTCCAGATCAGGTCGCGCCCGCGCAGCAGGTTGAAGGTCGCGGCCATGTAGCGCCCGTCCAGGAAGCCCTCGGCGCCCAAATTCTTGATCAGCGCGAGTTGGTCGTCGCCCACGAACATGCGCAGATCGCCGGCTTCGCTGAAATCCACCTGCGCGGTGAAGAAGGTCGCGCTCTTGACCTTTTCCGCCTCGCCCCGCGCGGCGAGCAGCGCCAGCGTTGCCGACAGCGTGGTCCCGGCAACGCAATAGCCCACGGCATGGACGCCCTCTACGCCCAGCAGTTCGCGCACCGTGTCGATCGCGTCGATCTGGCCGCGCTCGACATAGTCGTCCCACACCACGTCCTTCATGGTCGCGTCCGCGGACTTCCACGACACCACGAACACGGTGATCCCCTGCTCCACTGCCCAGCGGATCAGGCTTTTCTCCGGCGAAAGGTCGAGGATGTAGAAGCGGTTGATCCAGGGCGGGAAGATGATCAGCGGGGTGCGATAGACCTGGCTGGTGGTCGGCGAATATTGGATGAGCTCGTAGAGGGGGGTTCGCTTGACCACCTTGCCCGGGGTCGCCGCGATATTGCGCCCGATCTCAAAGGCTTGCGCGTCGGTCTGGGTCAACTGCCCCTTTGCGAGGTCGTTCAGCATGTTCTGAAGACCCTTCAGCAGGCTCTCGCCTTTGGTCTCTACGACACGCTCTAGTACCTGCGGATTGGTGGCCGGAAAGTTGCTCGGGCTCATCGCGTCGATGAAGCCCTTGGTCGCGAAGCGGATCTGCTCCTTCTGCTTGGGATCAACGCCTTCCAGCGCGTCGACACCCTTCAGCAGATGGTCAGCAACGGTGAAGTAGCTCTGGCGCAAGAAATCGAACACCGGCTGCTCACGCCATTGCGGCGCCTTGAACCGTTTGTCCTTGGCCTGTTCGGGCGTTTCCTCGAACGGCTGCGCATTGGCCGGGTCCAGGAAGCGCTGCCACAGCTGCATGGTATCGGCCCAGAAGCCCGCGCTCGCCCGCATCGCGGCCGTGGGATCGAACATCGCCGCCATCGGACCGGCGGCCGGCTTGGCGCCCATCAGGTCAAAGCCGTTTTCCAGCATCATCTGCTGCGCGCGGCCAAGCACCCAGGTCCAGTGCTGGAGTTCCTCCAGGCTGGGTTTCGACGTGGTGGTATCGGCCATGCGTTCCTCTCTCGCGTCGCTATCTGCGCGACCCATGCAACTCGGCGTTCCCGAAGCTGCGCATATGCCCTATCAACGCAAGGGCGGCGCGTTCGGGTGCCGCCCCTCTAACGAAGAGATGGACATGTCCGAAGAGTTCTACCGCATCAAGCGCCTGCCGCCCTACGTCATCGCCGAAGTGAACGGCATGCGGGCCGCGGCGCGAGCGGGGGGCGAGGACATCATCGACCTGGGCATGGGCAATCCCGACCTGCCGCCCCCGCAGCACGTCATCGACAAGCTCTGCGAAGTCGCGGCCAAGCCCGACGCGCATGGTTATTCCCAGTCCAAGGGGATCCCGGGGCTGCGGCGCGCGCAGGCGAACTATTATGGCCGCCGCTTCGGCGTCGAGGTCGATCCCGAGACCGAAGTGGTCGTCACCATGGGATCCAAGGAAGGCCTTGCCAGCCTCGCCACCGCGATCACCGCGCCCGGCGACGTAATCCTGGCGCCGAACCCGAGCTATCCGATCCACACCTTTGGCTTCATCATCGCCGGCGCGACGATCCGCGCGGTGCCAACCACGCCCGACGACGCGTATTTCGAAAGCCTTGAGCGGGCGATGAACTTCACCGTGCCGCGTCCAAGCATCCTGGTGATCAATTATCCGTCGAACCCGACCGCCGAGACGGTCGACCTGGCATTCTACGAGCGGCTGGTCGCCTGGGCGCGCGAGAACAAGGTCTGGATCATCTCGGACCTCGCCTATTCCGAGCTTTATTATGACGGCAAGCCGACGCCTTCGATCCTGCAGGTGAAGGGCGCCAAGGACATCGCCATCGAGTTCACGTCGCTCAGCAAGACCTATTCCATGGCGGGGTGGCGAATCGGCTTCGCGGTCGGCAACAAGCATCTGATCGCGGCGATGACGCGGGTGAAGTCGTATCTCGACTATGGCGCGTTCACCCCCGTCCAGGCCGCCGCAGTGGCCGCCCTCAACGGCCCGCAGGACATCGTCGAAAAGAACCGCGAACTCTATCACAAGCGCCGCGACGTGCTGGTGGAGAGCTTCGGCCGTTCGGGCTGGGATATCCCCTCACCCCGCGCGTCGATGTTCGCTTGGGCGCCGCTTCCCCCGGCACTCGCCCATCTCGGCAGCCTCGAATTTTCCAAACAGCTGCTGACCCACGCCAAGGTCGCAGTCGCGCCAGGCGTTGGCTATGGCGAGAATGGCGAAGGCTATGTCCGCATCGCCATGGTCGAGAACGAACAGCGCCTGCGCCAGGCCGCGCGCAACGTGAAGAAGTATCTCCAGTCGATGGGCGTCAACGTACCCTCGACCAAGGCAGGATGAACGTGCGCGAGGGGTTCCGTTTCTCCACCCGGTTCCGCGTGCGCTATTCGGAGATTGACGGGCAGAAGATCGTCTTCAACGCCCGCTATCTCGATTATGCCGATGTGGCGCTGACCGAGTTCTGGCGCTGGGCGGAGCTGGATGCGCTGGGCGCCGAGTGGAGCGACGCGGAGTTCAACGTCGTGCGCTCCACCGTTCAGTACAAGCAGCCCTTCCGCTTCGACGACATGGTCGAGGCGTTCGTCCGCGTGGACCGCGTCGGCACGTCCAGCATGACGCTGCGCATCGATCTGTGCCACGCCGACACCCGCGATCTGCATGCCGAAGTGGAGATCGTCAGTGTCCATCTGGACACCGCCGAGCGCCGCTCGGTACCGCTGCCCGATCAGGTACGCGCACGACTGACGGCACTGAACGGCTGAACGCCGCGCTATTTCGTTGCAAATCAGCGGCTCGCGGCCCCATTTAGGAGCCGTGCTGCGCCAGTATGAACTTGTAGACCGGGTCCTGTCCTACGACCCCGACGCCGATGAGGCATTGCTCAACCGGGCTTATGTCTTTTCGGTCAATGCCCATGGCACGCAGAAGCGGGCCAATGGCGACCCATATTTCAGCCATCCGATCGAAGTCGCGGGCATCCTGACGGACCTGCACCTGGACGACGAGACGATCGCCACCGCGATCCTGCACGACACGATCGAGGACACGGTAGCGACGCCGGAGGAAGTCGAGCGGCTGTTCGGCGCCAATGTCGCGCGCATGGTCGACGGCGTCACCAAGCTGAGCAAGATCGAGGCGCAAACCGAGAGCGAGCGCGCCGCGGAGAATCTGCGGAAATTCCTGCTGGCGATGTCGGACGACATCCGCGTGCTGCTGGTCAAGCTGGCCGACAGGCTGCACAACATGCGCACGCTTCACTTCATCAAGAACGAGGACAAGCGCCGGCGCATCGCGCGCGAGACGATGGAGATTTATGCCCCGCTCGCCGAGCGGATCGGCATGTACGAGTTCATGAAGGAGATGCAGACGCTCGCCTTCAAGGTGCTCGAGCCCGAGGCGTATGAGTCGATCACCCGGCGCCTGGAATCGCTGAAGATCGAGGGCGAAGACCGCATCGCCAAGATTTCGTCCGGACTGAAGCTGCTGCTGGGGCGCGGCGGCATCGAAGCCGATGTGACGGGCCGCGAGAAGCATCCTTATTCCATCTGGAAGAAGATGTCAGAGCGGCATGTCAGCCTGGAGCAGCTCTCCGACCTGATGGCGTTCCGGGCGATCGTCGACACCGAGGAGGAATGTTACCGGGCGCTGGGCGTGATCCATCGCCGCTGGCCGATGGTGCCCGGGCGCTTCAAGGATTACATCTCGACCCCCAAGCGCAACGGCTATCGCTCGCTGCACACCACGATCATGCACGCCGGCGACACCCGCGTGGAGATCCAGATCCGCACCCGCGACATGCATGCCCAGGCCGAGTTCGGTCTCGCATCGCACTGGGCGTATAAGCAGGGCGCGGTACGGCCCGACACGCAGGTCAGCTGGATCCGCGACCTCATCGAGATCCTGGAACATGCCGAGAGCCCGGAAGAGCTGCTCGAGCATACCCGCATGGCGATGTACCAGGACCGGATCTTCGCCTTCACCCCCAAGGGCGAGCTGATCCAGCTGCCCAAGGGGGCGACGCCGATCGACTTTGCCTATGCGGTCCACACCGACCTGGGGGACCAGGCGGTAGGCGCCAAGGTCAATGGCAAGGTCGTGCCGCTGCGCACGGAGATCGCCCAGGGCGATCAGGTCGCGATCCTGCGATCCAAGGCGCAGGAGCCGCAGCCCAACTGGCTGAACTTCGCCATTACCGGCAAGGCGCGGGCGGCGATCCGGCGGCACATCCGCCACAAGGAACGCGACGAGACCATCGCGCTGGGCCGCAAGCTGTACGAGGAAATCGTCCAGCGCCTGCCCACCCCACCGGGCGAAGCGGCAATGGGCGACGCGCTCAAGCGGCTCAAGATCGCCGACGAAGCGGCGCTGATGGAAGCGATCGCGCGGCGCCAGGTCACCGATGCACAGGTGATGGACGCGGTGATGCCGGGATCGGCCGATGGCGCGGAGCATGAGATGCCGCCGCAGAGCCACGCCATCGACATCAAGGGGCTGACCCCAGGCGTGGCATTCCGCTTTTCCGAAGGCTGCCGCCCGGTGCCTGGCGACCGGATCATCGGCATCCGCCGCGCGGGTAAGCCGATCGAAGTGCATCGCATCGATTGCGCGGCGCTGGCCGACACTGGTGAGGAAGACTGGGTCGACCTGACCTGGGGTGACAAGGCCGAAGGAGGCACGGCCACCATCCTGGTCACGCTGAAAAACGAGCCAGGCGCGCTCGGCGCGGTCGCGACGCTGATCGGCCAGCACAAGGCGAACATCCTAGGCCTGCGCATGGACAGCCGTGACACGACCTTCCACACGAACACGGTCGACCTGGAGGTGCGCAACGCCGCGCACCTGATGCGGCTGTTGGCTGCATTGCGGGCAGCGGACGCCGTAAGCGACGCCGAACGGGTATAGTGACGCGCGGCATCGAGCGCGCTAGACACCGCGCCCATGAAGCGGCCCAAACTTTCCGTCGTCGTCCCCTGCTACAATGAGGAAGGGTGCCTCGACATGCTGCACGCGCGGATCTCCGCTGCGGCGCGGGATGTGGTGGGCGAGGATTACGAGATCGTCCTGATCAACGACGGCTCGCGCGACGGCAGCTGGAGCGTGATGCAGCGGCTCTCCGCCTCCGATCCGCATCTGGTCGCGATCAACCTGTCGCGCAACCATGGCCACCAACTGGCGCTGACCGCTGGTCTCGACCTGTGCGCGGGCGAGGAGATCCTGATCATCGACGCGGACCTTCAGGATCCGCCCGAGCTGCTGGGGCCCATGCGCGAGCAGATGCGCGCCGAGGGTGCTGACGTGGTCTATGCCGTGCGCCGCAAGCGCGAGGGCGAGAGCCTGTTCAAGAAGCTCACGGCTGCCGTGTTCTACCGCATGCTGGACCGGATCACCGACACACCGATCCCGCTAGACACCGGCGACTTCCGGCTGATGACGCGGCGTGCGCTCGACGCCTTCCTGTCGCTACCCGAGCAGGCGCGCTTCATTCGCGGCATGGTCGCCTGGGTGGGCTTCCGCCAGGTACCGTTCGTGTACGATCGGCACGAGCGGCATGCCGGCGAGACCAAATATCCGCTGGGCAAGATGGTGCGTTTCGCGCTCGATGCGATCACCGGCTTCTCCACTGCGCCGCTGCGCTTCGCCAGCCATGTGGGGCTGCTGCTGACCGGCGCTTCGCTGCTGCTGATGCTCTACATCCTGGTCGGCTGGGTGATGGGCAATGCCGTGCAGGGCTGGACCTCGACCATGCTGGTCGTGGTGTTCCTGGGCGCGGTGCAGATGTTCGTGCTCGGAATGATCGGCGAATATCTCGGCCGGCTGTACGTCGAGTCCAAGCGGCGGCCGCTGTACCTGGTCGCCGATGTGGCAGGGCCGGTGAAGGGCCATGCCTCGCTCGGCTACCGCTTCGAGGATTCAGGCGAAGTGCGCGTGTCGCCGCAATCGGTGCGCAGCGACGCTGCGGAGTAGCGCGCCGAAGGTTACTTCGGCGAAGCCAGCACGATCAGGGAGAGCCCCGGCGTCAGCGGGACCCGGCCAACCAGGTGGCGCTCCAGACCGAAGATCTTTTCGAACACGGCATTGAGCGGCTTGGGCGGCGGTGAATCGTCGCTGTCGTCCTTGCCCATCAGCTTGCCGGCAAAGCGCGCCGCGACCGCCACCGGAAACAGCAGCGAGTTGAAGTAGCCAAGCTTGTGCGGACGAAGGCCCGCCGCATCGAGCGCCTTGGCAAGCGACGCTTTGGAATAGCGGCGCTTGTGGTGGTTCACCACGTCGTGCGCGCTCCACATCCATTGATGCGCAGGCACGGTGATCAGGATCTTGCCGCCCGGCTTCAGCGCACGGGCGATGGCTTGCAGCGCAGCGACATCGTCCTCGACATGCTCGACCACGTCGAGCACCGCGACCATGTCGTAGCTGCCGGGCTCGACGCCATCGAGCTCGGGCAGCGGCGCGGAGCCAACCTGCTTGCCCAGTCGCTCGCTGGCCTTTGCCGCAGCGGCCTCATCGATCTCGATCGCGTCGACTTCGCCATAGCTGGCGAGCATTGGCAGGTTGTGTCCCGTGCCACAGCCAATCTCGAGAATGCGCGCCTGCGCCGGCAGCTTTGCCTCGCGCGCGAGGAAGTCGGAAAGAATGTCGCGGCGGGCGCGATACCACCAATGGGTGGTGTCATGTGCAGCCATGCGATCGTAGACGACGCGGTCCATATCAGCCGAATACCCAGAAGCGGTTAAGTGCAAAGGTGACGAGCGGCGTCACGAACAGGATCGGGACCAGCGGCCACCACCAAGGGCCCGCCAGCATCGCATCGTCGGTCAGGATCCACACGAACATCGTGTTCAGCCCGAAGCTCACCAGCGACACGGTGAAGAAGCGCCAGCTGGTCTTCGACGCCTCCGCGCCGTGCCCGCGGAAACTCCACTTGCTGTGGAGCAGATAGCCCGAGGTCATCGCGACCAGATAGCCGCAGATATTCGCCACCTGTTCGGAGGTAATCCCAAGCCCCGCGAGCGGCGAATAGACCAGCGTGTAGAGGCCTGTGGTGATCCCACCGGCGATGACGAATCGGATCAGCTGGCCGAGCAAACCGCTCTCCACCAGGGTTTCCATCCGTCGTTGAACCGCGCTCACTTCAGCTTGCCCTCGCCCAAGCCGCCGCCCTAATGCGGGACACGGAGCGAGGAAAGTCATTTTGAAGCTGAAGGCAGTGGGCGGGTTCCGCCTGGATCATGAATTGAACCGCCATTGGCTCGGCTGGATGCTCGCCTTCTGGGGCTGCGTCGTCGCCTGGTACCTGATCCAGCGCGAGGGCAACATTCATTGGCTCGTCCTCACCGATACCGACGACAATCTGCGGCTGGCGCAGGTACGCGCGCTGCTGGCCGGCCAGGGCTGGTATGACCTGCGCCAGTACCGGCTCGACCCCGCGCTCGGCGGGTTCGACATCCACTGGTCGCGCCTGGTGGACCTGCCGATCGCCGGACTGATCCTGTTGCTCCGTCCCTTCCTGGGCGTGGAAGCGGCAGAGCGCTGGGCGTGCGGATTGGCGCCGTTGCTGCCGCTCATCGTGACGATGACCGCGCTCGCGCTGACCGTTCGCCGGCTGGTGTCGCCTTATGCCTGGCCGATGGCGATGCTGGTGCTGATGAGCTGCACCTCGACCATGGCGATGTATGCGCCGATGCGGATCGACCATCATGGCTGGCAGCTGGCCTGCCTGGCGATGGCAGTGGCGGGGCTGGCCGACCCGAACCGCGCACGCGGCGGCGCGACGGTGGGCCTGTCGAGTGCGGTGTCGCTGACCATCGGGCTGGAGATGCTACCCTATTGCGCGATGGCCGACGGGATCATCGTGCTGCGCTGGATTTGGGACCGTGCGGACGCGCGCCGCATGGCGGTGCATGGCCTTACCCTGGCTGGGGGATCGGCGATCGGCTTCGCGCTGTTCGCCTCCGACGCCAACCAGGTGCTGCGGTGCGACGCGCTCACCCCGGTCTGGCTCAGTGTGATGGTGGCGACCGGCAGCCTGTTGTTCGCCATGTCGCTTGCCCCGGCGAACAGCCGCTGGGTCCGCTTCGCACTCGCCGCAGTGGTGGGCGGCGCCATTGTCGTTGGCTTCGCGCTGTTCTTCCCGCAGTGCCTCGGCCGGCCCGAACAGGTGTCGGACGAACTGGCGCGGACCTGGCTCAACAATGTCCGCGAGGCGCGGCCGATCTACAAGCACCCGCTCAAGAACGTCTTCCCGATGGCGGCGCTGCCGGTGGTGGGGATCATCGGCGCGCTGCTCGCGACCTGGCGGGCGCGGCGGACCGCCGCGGCGTCAGCCTGGGCGGCGATCGCGCTGTTCACGACCTTCGCCGGTGCGATGCTGCTGTGGCAGGTGCGCGCAGGCCCGGCCGCGCAGATGCTCAGCGTGCCCGGCGCCACCGCGCTCGCCTGGATCGCGATCCCCTGGTTCCTGAAGCGGACCAATGTGGCAGTACGCATCATCGGTGCGCTGGTGGTATTCCTGATCGCGACCGGCCTGTTCGCCGGACTGACGCAGAAGCTGCTGCCGGCCGACAAACCGGCCAAGGGCGTGCCGAGCAAGGTGGGCAAGGCCAACGCGGCATGCGCGCGCCTGTCCTCGCTGCTGCCGCTCAACGCCTATCCCAAGGCCACTCTGTTCAGCCATGTCGACATGGGACCGCGGCTGATCACCACCACCCATCACGACGCGATCGCCGGTCCATATCACCGCAACGGCGCGGCGATCCTGGACGTGCACCACGCCTTTACCGGCCCGACCAGCGAGTTCCGTGGCATAGCAGCCCGGCACAAGGCGCAATATCTGCTGATCTGCCCCGATATGTCGGAAACCACGATCTACCGCTCACGCGGCCCCCGGGGCTTCTTCTCGCAACTATATCGGGGGCAGGTGCCGAACTGGCTGGAGCCGATGGCGCTGCCCGCCAACTCACCCTTGAAGCTGTGGCGGATACGCTATGACCTGCCCGACGCGCCGGTCAGTGGCCGGTCGCGGCCCGCCCAGCGACCAGCGAGGCCGTGATCCCGTCGATCACGAACTGAGCGGCGAGCGCGGCGAGCAGCACCCCGAGCAGCCGTGACACCACTGCCTCGATCTTGGCGCCGACCAGCCGCATGAGCGGACCTGCGGCAAGCAATGCGACAAGGGTGAGCAACAGGATCGCGATCATGGCCGCAAGCACCACGATGCTATGGCCCAACCCCTGCGTCTGCGACATCAGCAGCATGACCGAAGCGATCGAGCCGGGCCCGGCGATCATCGGCATGGCCATCGGGAAGATGGAGATGTCGGTGATCTCCTCATCCGCCTTCACCTTTTCGGCACGGTCCTCGCGACGTTCAGTGCGGCGCTCGAACACCATCTCCAGCGCGATCAGGAACAGCATGATGCCGCCGGCGATGCGGAAAGCATTGAGGCTGATGCCAAGCGCACGCAGCAGCGCTTCGCCGAACAATGCGAAGCCGAACAGGATCGCGGCGGCGACCAGCACCGCGCGAACCGCCATGGCGCGGCGATGTACCGCGCTCGCCCCCGTCGTCAGCCCCGCAAAGATCGGCGCACAGCCGGGCGGGTCGATCACCACGAAGAACGTGATGAAGGCGGAGACGAACAGCTCGATCATGGGCGAACAGGCCGATCGATGCTGGCGAGAACATCAGCCGCCAGCGGCACGCCCGCATTGCGGTGCGCGGCGACCAGCGTGTTGCGCAGCAGGCAAGCGATGGTCATCGGGCCGACACCGCCCGGAACGGGGGTAACGGCGCCTGCGACCGCCATCGCGCTGGCAAAGTCCACGTCGCCGACCAGCTTGCCATCGACTCGGTTGATGCCGACGTCGATCACGGTGGCGCCGGGCTTGATCCATTCGCCCTGCACGAAGTTGGCACGGCCGACCGCGGCGACGACAATGTCCGCGCGGGCGACATGGCCGGCAAGGTCGCGGGTCCGCGAATGGGCCAGGGTCACGGTGCAGCTCGCTTGCGTCAGCAGCGCCGCCATCGGCTTGCCGACGATGTTGGATCGACCGATCACCACCGCGTCCAGACCCGACAGGTCGCCAAGCCGATCCTGGAGCAGCATCAGGCAGCCGAGCGGCGTGCAGGGCACGAAGCCGTCGATTCCCGTCGCCAGCCGACCGGCATTGACCGGGTGAAAGCCGTCCACATCCTTGTCGGGGCTGATGCGCAGCAGCACTTCCTGCTCGTCGATATGGCGCGGCAGCGGCAGCTGGACGAGGATGCCGTCCACCGCCGGATCGGCGTTCAGCTGTTCGACCAGCGTCAGCAGGGCTTGCTGCGAAGTGTCGGTAGGCAGGCGATGCTCGAAGCTTTCCATGCCGGCCTCGCGCGTCGACTTGCCCTTGGAGCGGACATAGACCGCCGAGGCTGGATCTTCGCCGACCAGCACCACGGCAAGGCCGGGTGCGCGCCCCGCCGCCGCCTGGAAGGTGGGAACCTGCGCCGCGACGCGGGCGCGAAGGCCCGCCGCGAATGCCTTGCCGTCGATCAGTTCAGCCGTCATGCGCCTCCCCATAGAGGCTGCGGGCGATCTGTTCCAGCGTTGCAACGTCTCCGACGATGGCAAGCCGCTTCAGCCGCGACGTTTCACCGGCGAGCAGCGTGACGGCGCGGCGTGCAACGTTGAACTGCTTTGCTACCAACGCGACCAGTGCAGTGTTCGCCGCGCCTTCCACGGGCGGCGCGGCAAGGCGGGCGGCGAAATGGTCCGCGGTGCCCGCCGCGAGCATGTCGCGCGACGCCCGCGGGGTCACGCGGACGGCGATCTCGATCCCGTCAGCGCTGCCCCGCCAGGCGGGCACTCAGCCCGGATAGCCCGGATTAGCGATCTGCATCATCAGCCAGGGAATCAGGTAGTTGTTGAGGATGTAGAGGATCAGCAGCACGACCAGCGGCGAGATGTCGAGCGCGCCGAAATCCGGCAGCACCCGGCGGATCGGGCGATAGACCGGCTCGGTCACGACCTTCAGCCCGTTCCACAGCGAGCGGACGAACTCGTTGTACGTGTTGATCACGTTGAACGCGATCAGCCAGGACAGGATCGCCTGGGCCACGATGATGAAGGTGAAGACCGTCAGTAGCAGCTGCACGATCTGCAGGAGCATGATCAGGAAGGAATTCAAGATTGTCTCCGCGGAACTCGGTTGATCCGACGATATAGGAAAGCTTTGGCGGGAAACACCCTCAAGCGTGGACGAGCGTGCCCGCGCCGCGCCGGGTGAAGATTTCGAGCAGAAGCGCGTGGGGCACGCGCCCGTCCAGGATCACCGCCGCGTCGACACCGGCCTCCACTGCCGACACGCAGGTCTCGACCTTGGGGATCATGCCGCCCGAGATCGTGCCGTCGGCCTTGAGCGCAGCGATCCGCTGCGCGTCCAGGTCGGTGACGAGGTCGCCCGACTTGTCGAGCACGCCGGCGACGTCGGTGAGCAGGAAGAAGCGGGCCGCGCCGCACGCGCCCGCGATAGCGCCGGCCATGGTGTCGGCGTTGATGTTGTAGGTATGCCCGTCGGCGCCCAGCGCCACCGGCGCCACCACGGGGATGAAGCCCTGCGCCGCCAGCGAGTGGAGGATGGCGGGATCGACCGAAACTGGCTCACCGACAAAGCCCAGGTCGACATGCCGCTCGACGCCCTGGAGCGGATCGGCGCCGCGGCCTTCGACCTTGCGGGCAGTGACGAGCGCGGCGTCCTTGCCCGAAATGCCCACGGCCTTGCCGCCGGCCTGGCCGATCCAGCCGACGATTTCCTTGTTGATCGATCCGGCCAGAACCATTTCGGCGATGCGCGCGGTCTCCGCATCGGTGACGCGCAGCCCGCCGACGAACTGCGACTCGACGCCCAGGCGCTTCAGCATCGCGCCGATCTGGGGCCCACCGCCATGCACGACGATCGGATTGATGCCGACCGCCTTGAGCAGCACCACGTCGCTGGCGAAGCGGCGCTGCAGGTCCGGATGCCCCATAGCGTGGCCGCCATATTTCACCACAAAAGTCGCGCCGGCATAGCGCTGCAGATAGGGCAGCGCTTCAGTCAGCGTTTCTGCCTTGGCCAGCAGCGCGGGATCGGGTCCGTGATCGGTCATCCGCGCCCCTTAGGCGCGGCGAACCCGGCCCGCAATCTTCCTCAAAGCGCGCGGCGGCGATCGAGCATGCGGCCAATGCCAACGAACACATAGATCAGCAACGGCACCAGCACGGCGCTGAGCACTACCTTTGCCACCATCTGGCCGACCAGCAGCGGACCGATCGGGAACTCGTTATAAAAGGCGAGCGTCACGAAGATCAGCGTGTCGACGATCTGGCTGAGCACGCCGGCAATGCCCGCGCGCAGCCACAACAGCTTTCCCTGCCCGCCCTTCAACGCGCTGAAGATCGTCACGTTCAGCGTCTGCGACACGCCATAGGCGACGATGCCGGCTCCCCAGATGCGCCACGTCGCGCCCAGCACGACCTGAATGGCGTCACGATTTTCCGGGATCATCTCGGGCGAGGCCGGCAGGGCATAGACCAGCCACGACAGCACCATGGAGGTGAGCAAGGGGACGAAACCGATCTGCACCAGCCGGTTCGCCGTCGACCGGCCATGCAGTTCGGCCACCGCGCTCGACACCGCTACCAGCAGCAGGAACGCGAAGATCCCCGCCTCCACGGCAAGCGGGCCAACGCCGACCCATTCGCCGATCCGCGACAAGGGGCCCAGTGACACCTGCTTGTTGCCGAGCACGCCGGCGATACACACCATTCCGCCGTAAAAGATCGAAAGCGCGAAAAGCGAGCGCGTGCCCGCGGGCCGGGAAATGTCCATCCGCGCGACGCTAGCGGCAAAGCGGTCGCTCCGGCAAGATGCGTGCGATCCCGCTACTGGCGAGAATCCGCGCAGCGTGTATGGTCCCGCTTTCGCTGGCCAATTCGACGCGCCGGCCTTGGGACCCGCTTTCACCGCATGAATCACTTCCCGATCGGCATCTTCGGCGTGCTGGCCATTCTGGCGATCGCCTATGCGCTTTCCACCAATCGCCGGGCGATCCGCTTTCGGGTGGTGGGCGCCGCATTCGGGCTTCAGGTCCTGATCGCAGTGCTGGTGCTGCGCACCGGCTGGGGCCAGGCAGTGCTGCACGGCATGTCGAACGGCGTGTCGGCGCTGCTGGGCTATGCCGGCGAAGGCACCAGCTTCCTGTTCGGTCCGCTTGCCAGGCCCGAACTGGGCGGCACCAGCTTCGCCATTGCCGCGCTGCCGGTGATCATCTTCTTCGCCGCTTTGGTGTCGATCCTCTACCATCTGGGCGTCATGCAGTTCGTGATCCGCTGGATCGGCGGCGGCATCGAAAAGGTGATTGGCACCAGCAAGGTCGAGTCGCTGTGCGCGGCTGCCAACATCTTTGTCGGCCAGAGCGAATCGCCGCTGGTGATCCGTCCCTATCTGGCACGGCTCACCCCGTCGCAGCTATTCGCGGTGATGAGCGTCGGCATGTCGGGCGTCGCGGGCACGATTCTCGCCGCCTATGCCAGCCTGCTCGGGCCGGCCTCGCTCCCGTACCTCCTCGCCGCCTCGTTCATGGCGGCGCCGGGCGGGCTGCTGATGGCCAAGATCATCATGCCCGACACGCCCGCCGCGCCGGAAGGCGAGCTGCCGCTGGGCGATGATCCGGAGGAAGAGATCATCAAGGTCGCCGAGCACGACCTGGAGGAAGAGCGCGCCGCCAACCTCATCATGGCGGCGGCGAGCGGTGCGTCGACCGGCGTTAAGATCGCAGTAGCGGTCGGCGCGATGGTGCTGGCGTTCGTGGCGCTAGTGGCGCTGGCCAACGGGCTGCTGGGTGGCGCGGGCAACTGGGTCTATTATGTCAGCGGCAATGCCGACTGGGCCATGTGGTTCAAGGATCTGAGCTTCCAGAAGATCATCGGCACGGTGTTCGCGCCGGTCATGTACCTGCTCGGCATTTCGTGGCGCGAGGCGGTGCAGGCCGGCGGACTGTTCGGGACCAAGGTGGTGCTGAACGAGTTCGTGGCGTTCATCCAGCTGGGCGCCACGCCCGATCTCGCCCCGCGCACCAAGGCGATCATTACCTTCGCGCTGTGCGGCTTCGCCAATTTCAGCTCGATCGCCATCCAGATGGCCGCGACGGGCAGCCTGGCACCCAACCAGCGGGCGATGATCGCCAGGCTCGGCTTGCGTGCGCTGGTAGCGGGAAGTCTCGCCAACCTGATGTCGGCGGCACTGGCGGGGCTGTTGCTGCCCTGAGCCGATGGCCGGCAGGAGCCTTCGTGTTCGCTGCGTCTACGCCGCCTGCCTGCTGGGCGCGACCTACAATCATGTCGTGATCGTCGCACGGCACGGACTAGCGTGGGACTATGGCGGTGTAGGCTGGGTGAGTGCGGCGTTCTGGACGTCGCTCACCTTCTTCGACCCGCTCGCCGTCGCATTGCTGTTCGTTCGCCCACGCACTGGCGTCGTCGCCACCGGCATCATCATCGTTACCGACGTTGCGCACAATCTGTGGATCGTGGCGCATTTCGCTCCTCGCGGGAGGTTCTTGGCCTCAGTCGCTGCCGATCCGTTCATGGTATCGCAGATTGCCTTCCTGCTGTTTGTCGGTGCGACTGCCCGCTTGGCATGGCCTCCGCCCCAAGAGGCAGTCGCACACGGTCAGCGCGTCGGCACGGGCTCCGCGCCCGAATAGTCGTAGAAGCCGCGCTTGGTCTTGCGGCCGTACCAGCCCGCTTCGACATACTTCACCAGCAGCGGCGCCGGGCGGAACTTGGGATCGCCTGTGCCCTCGAACAGCACGCGGGTGATCTCCAGGCAGGTGTCGAGGCCGATAAAGTCGGCCAGCGTGAACGGGCCCATCGGATGGTTGAGGCCGAGTTGGCAGGCCGCATCGATGTCCGGAATCGTTGCAACGCCCTCACCCAGCGCGAAGCACGCCTCGTTGAGCATCGGCATCAGCACGCGATTGACGATGAAGCCCGGCGCATCGTTGGCGTGGACGATGCGCTTGCCCAGCCGCTGGCCGAACGCTTCCACCGCATTCACGGTCGCGTCGGCGGTGGCGAGGCCGCGGATCAGCTCGATCAGGCCCATCACCGGCACGGGGTTGAAGAAGTGCACGCCCATGAAGCGCGCCGGATCGGGCGCTGCCTGGGCAAGACGCGTGATCGGGATCGACGACGTGTTGGAAGCCAGGATCGCGTCGGGGCCGAGCACCTTGCCCACCGCCTCGAAGATGGTGCGCTTGATCGCCTCGCGCTCGGTCGCGGCTTCGATAACCAGATCGCAAGGCGCCATGCCGGAGACGTCATCGAGCGGCTGGATCAGGTCGAGCGCGGCCTGCGCGTCGGCCGCGGTGATCTTTTCCTTGTCCACTGCGCGGGCAAGCTGCTTGGCGATGCCAGCCTTGCCGGCCTCGGCACGGGCGAGGTCGACGTCGGACAGCAGCACCGTATAACCCGCCTGCGCCGATACCTGGGCGATGCCGGCACCCATCTGCCCTGCCCCGATTACGCCTACCGTTCGCATCATCCGTCTCCATGCATTGCTTTGCGGTGCCCCTACTCCGCCCGGGGCATCGCGGCTAGACTGGCGCAATGCTGACGATCGCCCTGCTGCTCGCCGCCCTTCAGGCTGTTCCTACGCTCGGCACCGAAAAGGGGTTCGGCGACTGGGACGTCGCCTGCGACAACATTCGCGCATGCGAGATGACCTCGCTGATGCGCGAGGATGCCGAGTGGCCGGACGATGGCCCGCTCAACGTGTCGATCGCCCGCGAAGCCGGCGCGGCGGCAGGGTTCGCCGTAACGATCGACACCGGTTCGGCGAAGGGACCGGTTACGGTCAGGATCGACGGATCGGAACTGGCCCGCGCCACGCCGACCAATGGCGCTATCCGCTTCAGCGGGGCCGAAGCCGCGCGGATCGTGGCGGCGATGGCGAACGGCACCGCCATGCGGATCGAGCATGGCGGCAAGCTGCTGACGACGGTGCCGCTCAGCGGATCCTCGGCTGCCTTGCGCTTCATCGATGCCGAGCAGGGGCGTGCGGGTACCGTCACCGCGGCAGTGGCCAAGGGCACGCGACCAGCGTCGAGCGTGCCGGCCGCGATCGCACCGCCGCAAGTGGCTGCGCTGCGTGCTTCGGGCAAGCCGACCGTGATTACCAAGGCGATGCAGGCGCAGATGGAGAAGCTCGCCGGCTGCGATGAGGAAGGGGACGCATCGCAGGAAGTCACCACCGCATCGCTGGGCGGCGGGGCTACGCTGGCGCTGCTGCCGTGCATGTCGGGCGCGTACAACACGCTGCTGGTTCCCTTCGTGGTGCGTCGTGGCAGCATCGCGCCCGCCGATATCGACTACAGCAACGAAGGGACGGACAGCGCGCCGATGCTGTTCAACGCCTGGTGGGAAGAAGATCGAAGCATTCTGAGCAGCCGGGGCAAGGGCCGCGGGATCGGCGATTGCGGCGAGTCGGCGGAATATGTGTGGGACGGACGCCGCTTTCGCTTGGTCGAGCTGCGGTCGATGGAGCAGTGCCGGGGATCGACCAACTGGCTGCGGCGCTGGACGGCGCAGCCAGTGTTCCGCTGATCACGGCGCGCGCGCGACCGGCTGCGCTTCGGCCAAAATCAGGCTGAACCAGCCCTGCGGATCGGTCCATTCGCGCACCGGCGTCCAACCGCCGGCGCGCAGCATCAGCCGAGCGCCGCGCTCGCCATATTTGTGGCTATTCTCGGTGTGGATCGTCTCGCCCGCGGCCATGGCAAAGGAGCGGCCCTCGACTTCGAAGGCGACGTCGCGGGTGGCCTCCAGGTGCATTTCGATGCGCGAAGCTTCGTCGTTCCAGATCGCCCTGTGGCGGAAGGCGTTCACCGGCACGGTGCCGGCAAGCTCGCGGTTTATGCGCTCCAGCAGGTTCAGGTTGAACGCGGCCGTGACCCCCTGTGCATCGTCATAGGCGGGCACCAAGATGTCAGGCGACTTCACCCGGTCCATGCCGATCAGCAGCCTGGCGCCTTCGCCCAGCCAGGTGCGCATCACCCGGAGCAGGTCGACGGCCTGATAGGCGTCCATGTTGCCGATGGTGGAGCCGGGGAAGAACCCCAACTTAGGCAGACCCGCGACCTGCTCGGGCAGCGGCACCGGACGGAGGAAATCGGCCTCCAGCGGCAGCACCGCCAAGCCAGGAAAGTCTGCGGCGAGTTCGCGCGCCGACTGGCGGAGGAAATCGCCCGAAATGTCGATCGGCACGTAAGCGGCGGGATCGATGCAGCGCAGCAGGATCGGCGTCTTGGCCGAGGAGCCCGAGCCGAACTCCACCACCGCCGCGCCCGGCGCCACATCGAGTTCGGGGCAGATCCGGTCGAGCAGCGCGGCTTCGGTGCGGGTGGGGTAATATTCGGGAAGCGCAGTGATCGCCTCGAACAGTTCGGAGCCCCGGCGATCGTAGAACCACCGCGCCGGGATCGCGCGCGGCCGAGCGGCGAGGCCGCTCAGCACGTCGGCCCGGAAATGCGGGTCGGCCAGGCTCGCCTCCCCATGGCTCGGCTTCAGCATGGTCAGAGGTCCTTCGCCAGGCGGACGCCAGTGAACTGCCAGCGCTGGTGCGGGTAGAAGAAGTTGCGGTAGCTCGCCCGGGCATGGCCGCGTGGCGTGGCGCAGCTCCCCCCACGCAGCACGAACTGCCCGCTCATGAACTTGCCGTTATATTCCCCCACTGCACCGTCGGGCGCACGGAAGCCGGGATAAGGGCGGAAGGCACTGCCGGTCCATTCCCACACATCGCCGAAAAAGGCAGGGCCGCCGGTCGACGGGCGCGGCTCGACCGGGCCTGCGCTGTCGAGCTGGTTGCCACCGTTCGGGTCGTGCACAGCGGCGGCCGCTTCCCATTCGAACTCGGTGGGCAGGCGCGCGCCGGCCCAGCTGGCATAGGCGTCTGCCTCATAGAAGCTGACGTGAGTAACCGGCGCGGCGGGGTCGATCGGGCGGCGCCCATCCAGGCCGAAGCGGGTCCACACGCCATCCTGCTGGTACCAGTATAGCGGCGCGTCGACTCCCTCGCGCTGCACCCATGCCCAGCCATCGGAGAGCCAGTGGCGCGGCTCGCGGTAGCCGCCGTCGGCGATGAAGCCGGCCCATTCGTCGTTGGTGACGGTCCGGTCGGCCAAGGCGTGGGGATGGAGCAGCGCGCGGTGCCGCGGTCCTTCGCAATCAAAGGCAAAGTTTAGAGAAGTTGAGGCCATCGCGCCGATTTCGACTTCGCCGGTGGTCCCTTCGATCCAGCCGGTGGGCCCGGGCATGGCGACGGGCACCTTTGGCGCGCCCGGCCACACCGCCGGTTCGAGCGGGTTGACGGAGAAATGGTGGAGGATGTCGGTGAGCAGCAGCTCCTGGTGCTGCTCTTCATGATGACACCCCAGCGCCACCAGCGCCTCCGCCTCGGGCGGAAGATCGGGCAGCGCGGCAAGCACCGCCTCGGTCACCGCGGCGCGATAAGCGAGACTCTCGTCGAGCGAGGGACGCGACAGCATGCCGCGGCGCGGGCGGGCATGGCGGACGCCTTCGGCTTCGTAATAGCTGTTGAACAGGAACGGGAAGCGTTCGTCGTGGATGCGGTAGCCGGGCACATGATCGCGCAGCACAAAGGTTTCGAAGAACCAGCTGGTATGCGCGAGGTGCCACTTAGCGGGCGAAGCATCGTCCATCGACTGGATCGTCGCATCCGCGTCGGACAATGGTGCGACAAGCGCTTCGGACAGCGCCCGCACCTGCGCGAAACGCAGCGCGAGTGCCGAACAAGCCGGGGCCGGGCCGCGCTCTGTTCGCATGATGTTCTCGTACTCCGCGGCGGCAAATGAGTCAACGCCGCATGATCCAGGTTAGCGGGATGCGCCTGGAACCCACAGAACGTCTCCGCCGCCGCGATGGTTCACCAATCGTGCAGCCACGAACAAAAGATCGGACAGGCGGTTGAGATAGCGCAGCACCTCGCCGCGCACCGGCGCGGTTTCGTTTGCCGCCACGGCACTGCGCTCGGCACGCCGCGCGATGGCACGGGCGAGATGCAGCGCGGCCGCTCCCCCCTCGCCCGCCGGGAGTACGAAGCTGGTCAGCGGCGGCAATTCGGCGTTGAGCCGGTCGATGCTTTCCTCCAGCCAGTCGATCTGGCTCTGAACGACGCGGAGCGCACCTGCGATCTCGGGCGGTGTGGCCAGATCGGCGCCAAGATCGAACAGGTCGTTCTGGATACGCGCGAGCAGATCGTCAAAGTCACCGGCACCAAGCGCGGCGCGGGCCACACCGATCACGCTGTTCGCCTCGTCCACATCGCCGATCGCGGCCATCCGGGCATCGCTCTTGGCGACGCGGGATCCATCGACCAGGCCGGTGGTGCCGTCGTCGCCGGTGCGGGTGTAGATCTTGTTGAGCTTGACCATGCGAGCCGAAGTAGCGGCCCTACCGGTCAAAAGCGAGGACGTGGTTGCGCCTCAGCTGCCGGCCGAGGCGAACAGCAGGATGATCGCGATCAGGCCGATCGCCAGCGCCTGGAGCAGGATGCGCTGCTGCATCAGCTTGTTGGATTTGAGCGCGCGCTCGCTGGGCCCGTCGCCCTCCAGATCGGCCTGAGTCGTGCCGGCCATGTTCACCAGCCCCCGGATGAGGACGAACAGGACCGCGAGGATCACGGCCACGAGCAGGAGGACGAGGAAAAGGTTCATGGTGTGAGCCTACGCCTTTGCCGCGGCGAATCCAACCGGAAGCAGTCCGGCGCGCAGGCGATCGGCCAGCGCGCGCCCATCCTCGCCAGCCAGCCGCAGCGACTCCAGCGTGGGAGCGCCATGGCGCTTGGCGAGGCGCTGGCCGTCGGGGCCGCTGAGCAAGTCGTGGTGGCGATATTCGGGGGTCGGCAGATCGAGCAGCGCCTGGAGCAGCCGGTGTACATGCGTCGCCTCGAACAGGTCCTTCCCGCGCACGACATGGGTGATCCCCTGCGCCGCGTCGTCGAGCGTGACGGCAAGATGATAGCTGGCTGGCGCATCCTTGCGGGCGAGGATCACGTCGCCATGCGAGAGGGGGTCGGCGCGCACCCGGCCAGCGAAGGCGTCGTGCCACCATAGATCCTCCCGGAGCGCACGCTCCACATCCAGGCGCCAGCTGTGCGGCCGGGAAAGGTCAGCGTCCGCGCGCCCACGGCAGGTGCCCGGATACACCGCCCCCTCCCGCCCATGCGGGGCGGACAGGCTGGCGGCGATGTCGGCGCGGGTGCACACACACGGATAAAGCAGCCCCATGCCGCGCAGGCGGTCGAGCGCGGCTTCGTACAGGTGCAGCCGCTGCGACTGGAAGGTCACCTCCCCATCCCATTCCAGCCCCAGCCATTCCAGGTGCCGCAGGATTCCATCTACATGCTCGCGCCG
This sequence comes from Sphingomonas sp. IC-56, assembly GCF_021043375.1. GTDB lineage: Bacteria > Pseudomonadota > Alphaproteobacteria > Sphingomonadales > Sphingomonadaceae > Sphingomonas. The sequence goes on along the minus strand of NZ_JAJNDV010000011.1, from coordinate 57,960 downwards.
GCTGCGGGTGCCGTCGATATCCTCGATCCGCAGGCTGAAGCGCCCGCCCTGCGCACGGGCAAAGTCATGCGCGGTAATCGCCGAGAATGCGTGGCCCAGATGCAGCCGTCCGGTGGGGCTTGGTGCGAAGCGGGTATGGACGGTCATGGTTTCGGGGCCTTGACCGCGAGTCAGCGGCTGTGCTGTCATGACGGCGTCACGCTTGTTGGCAAAGACAGCGCGGCGTAACAATCAGGGCGAGGGACTGCATGTACCATCCCGATCTGATCCGCCATCCGGACAGCTGCCCCGCGCTGGTGCTGAACGCCGACTATACGCCGCTCAGTTATTATCCGCTCAGCGTCTGGCCATGGCAAACCGCGATCAAGGCATTGTTCCTCGAACGCGTCGACGTCGTCTCCTATTACGAACGCGAGGTGCGAAGTCCCACCGCGAGGCTGAAGCTCCCTTCGGTTATCGCGCTCAAGCAATATGTTCGACCTTCGCAATTCCCCGCCTTTACCCGTTTCAACCTGTTCCTGCGCGACAAGTTCAGCTGCCAATATTGCGGCTCCCCGCGCGACCTGACCTTTGATCACGTGATACCCAGGGCCCAGGGCGGCCGCACCACTTGGGAGAATGTCGCGACGGCCTGCGCGCCATGCAACCTCCGCAAGGGCGGACGCACTCCCAAAGAAGCAGCGATGCCGCTCCATATCCGGCCGATTCGTCCGACCAGCTGGCAGTTGCAGGAACATGGCCGCCGCTTCCCCCCGCACCACCTGCATGAGACCTGGCGCGACTGGTTGTACTGGGACGTCGAGCTGGAGGCTTGAGCATCACGCTGTATCACTTTACTAGCACACGTCGCCGTTAAGCCTTTGAAACCGGTACGGCGATCTCCTAGGATTAGTGGATGGCGCGTGACTCCGGCTCTGACGACACAAGATTTACCCTGCGGCGGCGCGTGTCGGAAGACGAGGGCGAAGCGGCGCGGGACTGGCGCCCGGTAAGCGCCCCGCGCCCCGAACCGCTTGACCTGACGGGCGGGCTGCCGTCGTTCCGCGAAGCGTTTCCCAACGCCGGCACGTCCTATCGTCAGGCGCCGCCAGCGCCGCCACCTCCGCCCACGCCGCCGCCGCCCGAAGCCGGCGCGTACGAGCCGGAGGACTATTCCACCAACCTGCCCGCCCCGCCCCGCCGTCGGCGCAACGTCCTGCGGTGGATCAGCCGCGGCATCGCCGCGCTGCTCCTGCTGTTCTTCGTGGCGGTGGGCTGGCTGGCGGTGACAGCACCGCTGAACAAGTCGCTCCAGCCGCCGGTGCCACCTTCCATCACTCTGCTGGCGAACGACGGCACGCCGATCGCGCGGCGCGGCGGCGTGATCGGCGATCCCGTCGACGTGTCCAAGCTGCCCGAGCATGTCCGCGACGCGTTCGTGGCGATCGAGGATCGGCGTTTCTACAGCCATTGGGGCGTCGATCCGCGCGGCATTCTGCGCGCGGCATGGCACAATACCACTTCGGACGGCCGCTCGCAGGGCGCCAGCACGATCACGCAGCAGCTGGCGAAGAACGCGTTCCTGACCATGGACCGCACCGCGACCCGCAAATTCCAGGAAGTGTTGATCGCCTTCTGGCTGGAAGCCTGGCTGACCAAGGACGAGATCCTGTCGCGCTACCTGTCGAACGTGTATTTCGGCGACAATGCCTATGGCCTGCGGGCCGCTTCTCAGCATTATTTCAGCGTCGAGCCTGAGCGCATGACGGTGAGCCAGGCGAGCATGCTCGCAGGGCTGGTCAAGGCGCCTTCGCGGCTGGCCCCAACCAGCAACCTGGCCGGCGCGCGCGAGCGGCAGAAGCTGGTGATCGGCGCGATGGTCGATGCCGGGCTCCTGACGGAGCGCGAGGCGCGGCGGGTCCGCCCGGCGGTGCTGCGGGTGAGCAAGAGCACGGAACTGCCCAACGGCACCTATTTCGCCGACTGGGTGCTGCCCCAGGCGCGCGACCGCGCCGGCGGTGTCGCCACCGAGCAGGAAGTGCGCACCACGCTTGACGCCAAGCTCCAACAAACTGCCGAGCGGGTGGTGAAGAGCGCCGGGCTTCGCGGCACCCAGGTGGCGATGGTCGCGATGCGGCCCGACGGGCGCGTGGTCGCGATGGTCGGCGGGCGCAACTACGGCCAAAGCCCCTTCAACCGCGCCACCCAGGCGCGGCGCCAGCCCGGATCGACCTTCAAGCTGTTCGTGTACCTGGCCGCGCTGCGCTCGGGCATGACGCCCGACACGATGGTGGACGATACGCCCGTCACGATCGGCGACTGGAAACCGGCCAACAGCGACGGACGCTATGCCGGGCGCATCACGCTGCGCCAGGCGTTCGCCAAGTCGAGCAATGTGGTGGCGGCACGGCTGACCAATGAACTGGGCGTGCGCGCGGTGACGCGGGCGGCGCGCGACCTGGGCATCTCGACGCCGATCGGCAATGATGCTTCGATCGGCCTGGGCACGTCGGGCGTGTCGCTGCTCGAACTTACCGCAGCCTATGCGGCGGTCGCCAACGGCAGCTATCCGGTACGGCCAAGCGGCCTCGACCAGCAGGAGGAAGCCGATGACTGGCTTTCCAAGCGGCTGGGTGGCGCCAGCCGTATTCCAGGTGGGGAGCTGGAGGATCTGCGCTCGCTGCTGGCGACCGTGGTCGAAGGCGGCACCGGGCGCAGCGCCGCGCTGCCGATCCCGGCCTTCGGCAAGACCGGTACGACTCAGGACGCGCGCGACGCGCTGTTCGTCGGCTGGGCCGGCGACCTGGTGGTCGGCGTGTGGATCGGCAACGACGACAATTCGCCCATTCCCGGCGCCTCGGGCGGCGGATTGCCGGCGCGGATCTGGCGCGACTTCATGGTGCGCGCGATGGACCTGAAGCTGCCGCCGCCCCCGCCGGTTGTCGAAGAAGGCGACAATGCCGTCAGCCTGGACGATGTGCTGAACGGGGTCGGCGACATGATCGAGGGCGCGGGCATCGACACCCAGGTGATCGACCCGCGCGCCGCGCCGTACGAGGGCGAGGAAGACCTCGGTCCGCTGCCGCGGCGCGGGGGCCCCCGCCGCAGCCGTGGCGAGGAGCCGAACGAAGAAGAGCCGCCGGAGGACGATCCGGGTTTCTAACGCACCAGCGACTGGTTGACGCCAGCCGCCGCGCGGGGCCAAGGGGCTGAGCATGCGCTTCTTTTCCGACAATGCCGCTCCGGTTTCCCCCCAAGTGCTTCAGGCGATGGTGGAGGTGAACCAGCTCGACACCGCCTATGATGGCGATCGCTGGTCGAAGCAGCTGGACGGGCAGCTGTCCGACCTGTTCGGCACACAGGTGCGCGCGCTGTGGGTGCCATCGGGCACGGCGGCCAACTGCCTGGCGCTCGCGGCGCTGTGCCCGCCTTATGGCGGCGTGCTTTGCTCGCGCGACGCGCATATCCAGAACGACGAATGCGGTGCGCCCGAATTCTACACCCACGGCGCCAAGCTGATGCTGGTCGAGGGTCAGGGCGCCAAGATCACGCCTGACGCGCTGCGGGCCGTGCTCGGCAATATCCGCAACGACGTGCACCAGGTGCAGCCGCACGCGATCTCGATCACCAACGCCACCGAGTACGGGCTCGTCTACACGCCCGAGGAAGTGGCGGCGATCGGCGATGTCGCGCGCGAACGCGGCCTGGGGCTCCACATGGACGGGGCGCGCTTCGCCAATGCCGTCGCGCATCTCGGCTGCCATCCCGGCGACGTGACCTGGCGCGCGGGCGTGGACGCGCTGAGCTTCGGCTTCGTCAAGAATGGCGGCATGAGCGCCGAGGCTTTGGTGTTCTTCAAGCCCGAGCTTGCCGACGCGACCTTGTACCGCCGCAAGCGTGCCGGGCTGCTGTTGTCCAAGGGTCGCTATCTCGCGGCGCAGATCCTGGCGATGCTCGACAACGACCTGTGGCTTGAAAATGCCCGCGCCGCCAATGCCGCGGCACGGCTGCTGGCCGAGGCTGCCGGGCCGGCGCGGCTGGTGCATCCGGTTCAGGCCAACGAAGTGTTCCTGAAGGCGACGCCGGAGGAAGCCGCTGGCCTGCGCGGGCTGGGCTTCGATTTCTATGACTGGGCACCGGGCGAGGTCCGGCTGGTGACCAGCTGGGATCATGCGGAGGAGGCGGTGCGGACGCTGGCGGACGCGATCGCGAAGCTGGCGTGAGGCGCATCCTCTTCCACGCAAAGCCCAAGATAGAGCCTCCAGTAGAGGCCGTGCCACCCCGTTCGGCGCGGCTGGAAGTGTTGATACCCTTCATACTGGTTACACTGATCTGGGGCTCTACCTGGCTGGTGATTCGCGATCAGCTGGCGGTGGTGCCGCCGAGCTGGTCGGTCTGTTACCGCTTCCTGGTGGCGGGCGTGGTGGTGCTCGGCTGGGCGATCGCGCGCGGCGACGGGCTGCGGCTCCCGGCCAGCGGCGTGCTGTTCGCGGCGTGCCTGGGGATCGCCCAGTTCGTGCTCAACTTCAATTTCGTCTACCGCGCCGAGCTGCACATCACCTCGGGCGTGGTGGCGGTGGTCTATGCCCTGCTGCTGGTGCCCAACGCGATCCTCGCGCGGCTGTTTCTGGGTCAAAGGATGGGCCGGCAGCTGATCGTCGGATCGGTCGTGGCGATGGCGGGCGTAGCGCTGCTGTTCATCCATGAAGCGCGGCTGAGCACGGCGGGCACCGGCGCGGCGCTGATCGGCATCGGCACGGCGGCACTAGGCGTGCTGGCGGCCTCGACCGCCAATGTCATGCAGGCGACCCGCTGGGCCAAGGCATATCCGATGTCGACCGCGCTGGGCTGGGCGATGCTGATCGGTGCGGGCGTGGACGCGGCATTCGCCTGGAGCACGGCCGGCCCACCAGTGTTCGAGATGCGCTGGAGCTATCTGGGGGGCATCCTCTATCTGGGCGTCCTGGGGTCCGCGCTGACCTTCACCATCTATTACCAGCTGATCCGCCTCATCGGCCCTGCGAAGGCGGCCTATACCAGCGTGCTGATCCCGGTGATCGCGATGCTGCTCTCGACGATCTTCGAGGGTTATCGCTGGTCGCTGCTGGCCGGCGGCGGCGCGGTGCTGGTGATTGCGGGACTGGTCATCGCGCTAAGGGCGCGCAGGCCCAACCGGTAGTTGGGATAGGCCGGGCACCAGCCCAGCACGCGCCTGGCCTTACCGTTCGCGACGCGGCGGCTCTCGGTATAGAAGGCGCGCGCCTGCTGGCTTAGTTGGGCATCTTCCAGCGGAACCAGCGGCGGGACGGGTAAGCCGAGTAGCTGGCAGGCATAGGCGATCACATCGCTCTGCGGCGCAGGCTCGTCATCGGCCAGGTTGTAGATGCCTACCGGCGCATCGAAACCCGCGATCACCCCCGACACGATGTCATCGACATGGACGCGGCTGAACACCTGCCCCGGCGCGTCGATACGCCGCCCCTCACCCCGCAGCACCCGGTCCAGCGGCGAGCGCCCCGGGCCGTAGATGCCGGGCAGGCGAAAGACCCGGGCGTTCGGCAGCGCCGCCCAGCCAGCATCGGCAAGCGCGCGGACGTTGCGGCGGCCCGTACCCGTGGGCGCGGTCTCATCCACCCAGGCGCCGCCGGTGTCGCCATACACGCCGGTGGCCGACAGGTAGCCGACCCACGCCGACGCTGCGGCGAGTTCGGCGCCATAGGCTTGCAGGACCGGGTCGGCTTCTCCTGCGGGGGGCACGCTGGATAGGATGTGCGTAGCATGGGCGATCTCGAACGCGACTCGGTCGCGCTCCCCGATCGACAACTCGCCGTCCCGAGTGACGGTGACAATGCGCCAGCCGCGTGGAGCAAGCCGCGCGATCAGCCGCGCGGCGGTGTAGCCCGGGCCGAAGATCAGCAGGCGCATGCGAGCCCGATCCTCCCCCTCCGCGGGAGGACTAGAGCCTTAGTCCGCGCCATGGCCGCCGAACAGCGTGCCGAAGAAGTCACCCTTGTTCCACCGCGGCCGCTCGTCGGCATCCGCGATGGCGCGCGCGGCGGCGTAGTTCACTCGCATGAACTTGGCCGCCGAAGCCCAATCGAAGGGCAGATCCAACTGGTCGGAGGGCTGGTGATAGTCATTGTCGAGGAACAGTCGCTGCTGCGCCGCCCCCTGTCCACCCGGACCGGTATCCACCGACACCGACGGGATTCCGGCCTGCACGAAGCTGTAATGGTCGGAGCGGACGAAGAACATCTCCTCGGGCGCGGGATCGGGCACGACCTTCAGCCCCTCCCCCGCCGCCGCGGCCGCGACCGCAGGCCCCAGCGTCGAACGTTCGCCGCCCAGCACCACCAGGTCCTGGAGCGGATAGGTCAGGATCGGCATGTCGAGATTGAGGTCGGCGACCAGCCCCTGGCGCGGCACGGTGGGATAGGCGGCGAAATAGCTGGAGCCGACCAGCCCCTTTTCCTCGGCAGTCAGCGCCACGAACAGGATCGAGCGGCGCGGCTTCACGCCATCGGCCTGGAAGCGGCGCGCGACCTCCAGGATGGTGGCGATGCCCGCGGCATTGTCCATCGCGCCATTGTAGATCTTGTCGCCATTCACCGCCTGCCCCACCCCGACATGGTCGAGATGCGCCGACAGCACGAGATACTGGTGCTTGAGCACCGGATCGCTGCCCTCGATCACGCCCACCACGTTGCGGCTCTCGAGCATGCGCGTGCGGGTAGGGTTGGCGACGCGCAGCGTGCCGGCAAGCGGCCCGGTGGGGAGCGTCGCGCCGCTTTCCTCCGCCGCCATCACCGCGCGCCAGTTCAGGCGCGATCCGGCGAACAGCTTTTCCGCACCCGCGCGGCTGACATAGCCCACCACCGGCGCGCCGGGCGCGATCATGTTCGGCTTGCCGTCCGCCCCGACCCAGCCGAATCGCTCATAGTCCCAATAGGGTGCCAGCCCCTCGAACGCGTAATCGGCGCGGCGCGTGGCGGACTCCAGGATCAGCACCGCCTTTGCGCCGCGCGCTTGGGCCAGCCGCGCCTTTTGATCGTCATTGCCGAAATGCGCGGCGATGTCGGTGGACAGGCCCTTGGGCACACCGGCGAAGATCGCAACGATCTTTCCGCGCACGTCCAGCCCCTGATAATCGTCGCGCCCGCTCGCCGCGTCGACGATGCCATAGCCGGCGAACACCATCGCCCCCTGCGCGGCAAAGTCGGCGGCGCTGGGCACGGGCTCGTTCAGGAAATCGGTACCGTAGGCGAGCGGCACCGGCTTGCCCGCGCGGGTCAGCGACCATTTCGCCTTGTCGGTCGGGCGGTAGCCGACCAGCCGGACCGGCTGAAACCAGCTGCCGTCCGATCCCGCCGGCTTCAATCCCGCGCCCAGCATCTGCGCCGCCACATAATCGGCGGCGATGTCATAGTCGCGCGTACCCGCCTCACGCCCATGCAGGCTGTCGGCGGCAAGGAACTGGACATGCGCCTTGAGCGCCGCCTGTTCCGGGGGAAGCTGTTGCGCCCGGGCGGAAGGCAGCAGGACAAGCAGGGCTGCCGCCAGCCCCGCCGCCATCCGCACCGGCATCCTCACTTGGCGCCGGGACCGTTATAGAAGGTCCCGAAGAAGTCGCCCTTGTTCCACATCGGCCGCTGGTCGCCATCGGCAATCTCGCGGGCGATGCGGTAGTTCACGTCAACGAAGCGCACGCCCGATTCCCAGTTGATGGGCACGATGCCGATCTGGTCGGACGCCTGATGATAATGGTTCTTCATGAAGTCATCGATCGCCGCGCGGCCCGGGCCACCGGCACCCGGCCACAGGAAGACCGAGGGCACGCCCTTCTTCACGAAGTTATAGTGATCCGAACGCGTGAAGATCGATTCGCCGGGCAGCGGATCTTCCGACAGCGTCACGCCGATCGCCGCGCCCGCCTTTTCCACGATGGGCCCCAGCGTCGAGTGCTGTGCGCCATACACCACCACGTCCTGGAACTTGTAGGTGATGATCGGCATGTCGAGATTGACGTTGGCGACGATGGTGCCCGGCACGGTCGGGTGGTTGGCGTAGTAATCGGAACCGATCAGCCCCTTTTCCTCGGCGGTCACGGCCAGGAACAGGATCGAGCGGCGCGGCTTGGTCTCCGCGTTCTTGAAGCGCTTGGCCTCTTCGATCAGCGAGGCGATGCCGACCGCGTCGTCCAGCGCGCCGTTATAGATGGTGTCGCCCTGCGCGTTCGCCTTGCCCACGCCGACATGGTCGAGATGGCCGGAAAGCACGACGACTTCGCCGGCCAGCTTGGGGTCGCTGCCGGGAAGGTAACCGGCCACGTTATAGCTGGTCATCGGGGTGAGCGCGGTCTTGGAAGTGACGGTCAGCTTGCCCGGCAGGTCGATTGCCTTGAACACCGCGCCGTCCTTTTCGGCCTGCTTGGCAATCGTGGTCCAGGGCGTGCGGGCGCCGGCGAACAGCTTGGCGGCGCCCGCCTTGCTCAGAATGCCGAGCGAAGGCACGCCGGGCACGGCGATATGGCCGGTGCCGTTGGGATTGCCCCAGGTAACGCGCGGGCGGTCCCAGCTGGCGCGCATCATCGCCACGGGATAGCTGCCGCGCCCGGTGCGGGTCGATTCCAGCTGGATATAGCCGACCGCGCCATGGCGTGCGGCGATCTCGGCCTTGCTCGCCGCGCTGGAGAAGTGGGCGCCTTCCTCTTCGGGGAAGCTGCTGGGTGCGCCGGGGAAGAAGGCGACGATCTTCCCCTTGGCATTGATGCCCTTGTAATCGTTGCGGCCCAGGCCCTCGATGCCATAGCCGACGAACACGACCGGCGCCGTCAGGTTGAAAGTCGGCGATTCCGGATTGGCGCCGGGCAGATAGTCTTCGCCAAAGGTCAGCGTGACGGGGCCACGCTTGCCGGTCACCAGCATGCTGCCCTGGTCGGCGGCCTTGTAGCTGACCAGCGGCACCTTTTGCAGATAGGAGCCTTCGTCGCCCATCGGCTTCAGCCCGGCGGCATAGAATTGCGCGGCGACATATTGCGCGGCGATGTCATATTCCGGGCTGCCCGCCTCGCGGCCCTTCAGCGCGTCGGAGGCGAGGAACATCACATGGCTCTTCAACGCCGCCTGATCGGCGGGAAGTTCGGCATTGATGATCGCGTTCTTCTGCGCCGGGGTCTGCGCCGGCGTCGCGTCCTGGGCAAAGGCGGCGGCGGGCAACATGGCTAGGAAAAGCGGCACAGACAGTCGGCGCATTCGGCAAGGTCCTTAGAAACCTGGAACTTCGCCATCGGTAGCATCGTGCCGCCGGGAGGCAAGCGGGCAGTTTTCCTGTGGCGGCGCGGGGACTTCGTCCTATATCGCCACGCTATGGCAGACGCTCAGATCGCAACCCAGGCTCCCCATATCATCCGCCGCGAGGACTATCGCGCACCCGATTGGTGGGTGCCGGAAATCGCGCTCGATTTCGACCTCGATCCCGCAGCGACGCGGGTTCGCGCGGCGCTCAGCGTCACGCGCAACGGCGACCATGGCCGTCCGCTGGTGCTCGACGGCGACGGGCTGACGCCGCTGTCGGTCAAGATCGATGGCGTAGAGGCCACAGGCTGGTCGATGGACGGGTCGAACCTGGTGGTGCCGCTCAGCGGCGCTGCGCATCTGGTCGAAACCGAGGTCGAGATCGCGCCTGAGCGCAACACCCAGCTTGAGGGGCTCTATGCTTCGGGCGGGATCCTCTGCACCCAGTGCGAGGCGGAGGGTTTCCGCCGCATCACCTTCTTCCCCGACCGTCCCGACGTGCTGAGCCGGTACAAGGTGCGGATGACCGCCGACAAGGCGCGCTTCCCCGTGCTGCTCGCCAATGGCGATCCCATCGCGCAGGGCGAGGGTGAGGACGGCCGGCACTGGGCGGAGTGGCACGACCCCTTCCCCAAGCCCTGCTACCTCTTCGCGCTGGTCGCGGGCGACCTGGTCGCCAACAAGGGCAGCTTCCGCACCATGTCGGGGCGTGAGGTGGAACTGGGCATCTGGGTGCGCCAGCCCGATCTCGCCAAGACCGATCACGCGCTCGCCGCGCTCAAGCTGTCGATGGCCTGGGACGAAAAGGTCTATGGCCGCGAATATGATCTCGACGTGTTCAACATCGTCGCGGTCGACGATTTCAATTTCGGCGCGATGGAGAACAAGGGGCTGAATGTCTTCAACAGCCGCTACATCCTCGCCGATCCCGATACCGCCACCGATTATGATTACGACGCGATCGCCACGGTGGTGGCGCACGAATATTTCCACAACTGGTCGGGCAACCGGATCACCTGCCGCGACTGGTTCCAGCTGAGCCTGAAGGAAGGCTTCACTGTCTTCCGCGACCAGGGCTTCTCCGCCGACCAGGGTTCGGCCGCTGTCAAGCGGATCGAGGATGTGCGCGGCCTGCGCGCCAGCCAGTTCCCCGAGGATGCGGGTCCGCTCGCGCACCCAGTGCGCCCGGACGAGTATATCGAGATCTCGAACTTCTACACGGCGACCATCTACAACAAGGGCGCCGAAGTCATCCGGATGATGCACACCATCCTGGGGCCGGCCAAGTTCCGCGAGGCAACCGACCTCTACTTCGACCGGTTCGACGGCACCGCCGCCACCTGCGAGGACTTCGTGGCGTGCATGGAGGAAGCCGGCGGCGTCGACCTGGAGCAGTTCCGCCGCTGGTACACCCAGGCCGGCACCCCGCGCGTCGCCGCCGATTTGGCGATGGACAATGGCAAGGCGCGGCTGACGCTGCGCCAGAGCGTGCCCGCCACGCCCGGCCAGCCGGTCAAGGAGCCGATGGTGCTACCGCTGAAGATCAAGCTGTTCGGCGCGCAGACCGGCCGCTCGATGGGCGACGAGCAGCTGGTGCTGCTGAAGGACGAGAGCAGCGAGCTCATCTTCGAAAATCTGACCGAACAGCCGGTGCTGTCGATCAATCGCGGCTTCTCCGCACCCGTGGTGGTGGAAACCAACCGCACCGCCGCCGACCTCGCCTTCCTGTCGGCGCATGACGACGACCCCTTCGCCCGGTACGAGGCGATGCAGCAGCTGATGCTCGACACGCTGGTGGCCTCAGTCGCGAATGGCGGAACCGATCACGGCGCGGTGATCGAAGCAGTGCGCAACACGCTGACCGATCCTGCGCTCGACCGCGCCTTCATCGCCGAAGCGGTGGTGCTCCCCTCGGACAGCTTCATCGGCGACCAGATGGCGATCGTCGATCCCGAAGCGATCTTCCGCGCGCGTGAGGCGCTGCGCCGCGACCTTGGCACTGCACTCCAGGCCGAGTGGCGCGCGGCGTACGAAGGCAGCATCGCCAACCGCTTCGAATATTCGCCTGCGGCCAAGGGCGCGCGGCGCATCCGTTCGGTGGCTCTTGGCTATATTGCCGCGAGCGGGGCGCAGGACGCGCCGCAGCTGGCGTTCGACCAGTTCGCCAATGCCGACAACATGACCGACCGCCAGGGCGCGCTCAGCACGCTGGCCAACGGCCAGTCGCCGCTGCGCGAACAGGCGCTCGCCGCCTTTTTCGAGCGCTATCGCGGCAATGGGCTGGTGCTCGACAAGTGGTTCCAGACCCAGGCGCTGTCGTCGCGCGACGACACGGTGGACGTGGTGCAGGCGCTGGCCGGGCATTCTGCCTTCACGCTGGCCAATCCGAATCGCGCGCGCTCGCTGATCGGCGCGTTCGCCGTCAACCAGCGTGCGTTTCATCAGCCCTCGGGCCGCGGCTACCGCTTCGTGGCGGACCAGCTGATCGCGCTGGACAAGCTCAACCCCCAGACCGCGGCCAAGCTGCTGCCGCCCCTCGGGCGCTGGAAGCGGTTCGACGCCAGCCGCGGCGCGCTGATGCGGGCCGAGCTCGAGCGGATCGTCGCCACGCCCGGCCTGAGCAAGGACACGTTCGAACAGGCGTCCAAGTCGCTCGACTGAGCCACTGGAACCGGAGAGCCTTCGCGCTCTCCGGTCCCTTCCATGGGACGGGCCGAGAAGCGCATCGGTGACAGCGGCGGCGTGAACGGGTAGGATCAACCTAAGTTGTTCCTTCAAGGCCGATTCATGCATCGACCGTCGCCTGTGACTCCCTTGCCATTGTCTTGCCAGTGAGCGTCGCCTCCGCGGTTCTTGGCATCCGCCGCTGGCCGGTGCCGCCCTTTATCGAAGCCGTCGCCACGGCGCCGCGCTGGCTGGTCCTGCTTTGTGCCGCCGTCGCCGCGCGGTTTCTGACCTTCGGCAATCCGCTGGTCCATATCGACGAGAATTTCTACTTCGCGGCGGCCCAGCAGATGGCGCACGGCGCCCTGCCCTATGTCGATGTGTGGGACCGCAAGCCGATCGGGCTGTTCCTGATCTATCTGCCCGCCGCCGCGCTCGGCCTGCCGCTCGGCATCTGGGCCTATCAGCTGATGGCGCTGGGCAGCGTGGTACTGACCGCGTTACTGATCGCGCGCATGGCAGACCAGGCCGGATGGCGCCGCGGCGCGCTTCCTGGCGCGCTTTTATACGTCTTTATGCTCAACCTGGCAGGGGGCCAGGGCGGACAGTCCCCGGTCTTCTACAATCTTTTCATGGCCTTAGCCGCGTCGCTAATCCTTGTCCGCGTCGACGAGATGCTGGCCAGCCGCCACCGAATCGCCCGCGCCGTACTCGCCATGGCGCTGGTCGGCCTGGCGATGCAGATCAAATATTCCGTGGTGTTCGAAGGCATGTTCTTCGGCCTGTGGCTGATGTGGCGCGAACACCGCCTCGGCGCCAATCCCCGCCAACTGCTATCCACCGCCGCGATGCTGGCCGGCGTCGCGGCAGTGCCCACCGGGCTTGTCTGGTCCTTCTACATGGCCATCGGCCAGGGTGATGCCTGGATCTACGCGAACGTCACCTCCATCTTCGCGCGCCAGGAGGATCCGCCCCACATCTGGTGGCACAATGTGCGCGAGGTCACATTGATGCTGGCGCCGCTGGTGACCATGAGCGCGATCTCGGCATGCCTCACTGCCGAGGCGAGCCTGGAGCAGACGCGGCGCCGTTTCCTGTTAGGCTGGCTTGCCGCGTCTGTTATCGGCCTGATCCTGTTCGGCGGCTTCTTCACGCACTATGCCTTGCCGGTGATGCTGCCGGCCTGCCTGTGCAGCGCAGGCTTTCTCGGCAGCCATCCCATCGGCCGCAAGCTGATGGCCCCCCTGGTCGCCGTGTCGCTGGTCGCGGGCACCACCGCCACTTATCTAGCACGCCAGTCGCGCGGAAACGGGGCGGAGCTGCAAGCGCTGACGCAGGCGATCGGAAGCGGGCCCGGCTGCCTGTTTCTGTATTCCGGTCCACCGATGCTTTACAGTTCCACCGGCCGGTGCGTGACCACCGCCTGGCTGTTCCCGCGTCACCTGTCGCGGGTGCGGGAGGCCGAAGCGATCGGCGTGAACCAGCTTGCTGAAATCCGCCGCATCTTCCGCGCTCGGCCGGCCATTGTCACCGTAGCCGAACCTTATGATGGCGAGCGCCCCGACGTCCGCCGCCGAACGCTTCAGCGCCTGAAGGAGAATGGCTATCGGCTGAAGGGCGTGTGGCCGGTCGGCAACGACAGCGTCGCCGTATTCGAAGCTCAGGCGGCCGAAGCGACAGGCGCACCCCGGCGCGCCGCCAATAACCCTTCATAATAGGCCATCAGTTCGACGGCATGATCGTAATCGCTGCGGACCTGCGCCGCAGCAGCCCGGGCAGCGGCACGCAGGGCGGTTGGCTCGCGCGCTGCCATGCGGCGGATCGCATTTGCGGCAGACAGCGCATCGCGCGCGGCATAGGTTTCAGCGTAGACGGGGTCGGCCAGTTCAGCGAACCCGCCCTCATCCGGCCCGATGATCGGCAGACCTGAGGCGAGCGCTTCCGACGCAACAAGGCCGAATGGCTCCGCATCCGAACCATGGATCAGCGCATCACAGCTCGCCATGATGCGCGACAGGCGGACACGATCATAAACCGGGCGGAAGATGCGGATGTGCGGGCTGTCGGCGATCCGCTCCTCCAGCTTGCGCCGCTCAGGCCCTTCTCCGATCAGGATCAGCGCGACCGGCAGGTCGGTCGCGGCGGACTCGACCGCATCGATCACCAGCGGCCACCGCTTTTCCTTGTGGTGACGGCCAAGCCCGAGCAGCAGCAGCCCTTCGGGCGGCAACCCGCATTGTTCGAGCAGGGCTGCGCGCAGCTTTTCATCGCGTAGATCGGGCGAGAACCAGCTGCGTTCGATGCCTAGCGGCATCGAAGCATCGACCTTCATGCCCCGGCGGCGGAACCGCTTGGCCAGCGCCGGGCCGTTCGTGACGAACGCGTCGTAATATTCAAGGAAGCGGTTGCAGTAGCGGGTGTACCAGTCGAACGCCTGTTCAACCTGGATCGGCGTGGCGACGCTGTCGAGCCAGCGCTGGGGATAGGCGCCGATCTGGTCGCCATGCGCAAAGAAGACCTTGAGCGCGTCACCCTTCCACTGGCCAACCGTCCAGCAGGGGCGCCAGGGGGAGCTGGTCTCGACGATGTCGGGCTGGATCTGATCGAGCAGTTCCCAGATCGGCTCGTCGCGCACGAAGATGCAGTAGTTGCGGTCGAGGATCAGCGGCGGCGCCTTGACCCAGATGATGCGCCCGCCGCCGGGACGGTCCTCCACCGCGCTTTGCAGCCCGGGGGCGATGACGGTGAGTTCATGGCCCAGATCGGCCATGATCCCCATCTTGCGGTCCAGATAGGTGCGCACGCCCCCGCCGGTCGGCGAGTAGAATTCATTGACGTCGACGATGCGCATGGCAGGCTTCGATCAGAGCGGGGCGAAGCCGCCCAGCCCCTTCAGATATTGTGCCTGGATCTTGATCTGGCCGCCCGAGGCGGGGACGTTGACAAGCGCCTGGCGCAGCTTGGGACGGCTGCGGCCGAGGCGCTGGTTGCTCGGGAAACCCGCGCCGTCCTGCCAGAAGTTGAACTTGTTCTTGCCGTCACGGTCGTGCGTGAACAGCACTGCCCATTGCCCGGCACTTGGCGCGCGGATGCACAGCCTGACCTCGCCCGAAGCTGGGGTGCCGCTCCACACGCGGCGGAACGGCTTGTTTTCGGCCTTCAGGTCGCGATCGTCCTTGAGGAAATCGGCCTCATTGGCGGGATACAGCTCCAGCTTGAGGCGGCCGCTGCGGTCCTTCAGTCCGACAACCGTGACATAGAGCCGCGGGCCCGACCCGACCGCACACGAACCATCCTTCCAGTCCTGTGCGGAGGCAGTTGCGGGGATTGCACAGGCGGCGAGCCCGAGGGCGACGAACAGGGTCGAGCGGAACATCAACGGATCCTCTTGATCAAAGCATGAAGGCCGAAGCCTGCAATCAGCACCACGTGGCTAAGGAGCGTCAGCGCAGCGATCAGCGCCATCAGGTCGGACAGCGCCGCGCCCTGGCCGATCACCATGATCGCGAAAGTGGCGAACACGAGCTCCTTGTTAGGAACGAGCGGGAGACGCCAGGCGAGCAGGCGGCCGGCAGCCAGGAACAGCCAGGTGCCCAGCGCGACTTCGGGCATGGCGAAATGCCACGCGATGGCGATGAAGATCGAACCCGTCAGAATGCGCACGCAGTGCACGCCGAAGATCCACCACAGCGTGCCGCGCGGAAGCGAAAACACTCGCTTCGAAAACAGCATGAACGGCACGGAGGTACCGACGATCACGGCGATCGAGCCGAGCACGGCCTTTTGCTGAACCGCAGTGAGCAGGCTGATGCCCAGCGGCAGCGCAATCGCCACCACCGCGAGCGTCATAGCGTTGCCGGCGATCGCCGACAGGATGGTGACGTCCTTCACCGCCCCAAAGGGCGCGGCGACCATCTGGGTACGCTGGCGGGCCCAGGCGTAGAAATAGGCTTCGCCGGTATAGCCGAACAGCACTTCGTTGGAGATGCGCTTCTTGTGGAGCGCAGCCATGCCCGCAAGCGGAATGCGCCACAGCCGCCGGAAGATCACGTAATCGAAGGTCGGCGGGCCGAGATAGTAGATCGCGAACGCCAGGTAGAAGAGGGGGTTGGTGGGCGCGGCCCTGCTGAGCCCCACCAGGCCCGCGTCGAACAGCTCGCGCGCGAGCCCGGCGACCATCAGCAGCGTCAGCGCGCCACCGAGGAACATCGGCCAGCGCCGCTTGATCTTTTCAACCGGCTCAAGCCCTGCCAGATCGGGCGCCGCCGCCACGGGCGAAGCTTCGACAACGCTGGTGTTCATCGAAGCCTCCACAACCGGCCTGTTCACGTATCCTGGTCCGCCGTCGCAAGTTGTTCTGTTCACCGCGACTTTCCGGCGCCGAGCGGCTCCGACATGCATGCGGAGGGCGCCGATTGACAGCAGAATGCGGTTTATTGCGGAGACGATTTGGGCCTAAGCATGGCAAACCGCAAGTGACCATGCCCCAGCACACCGCCAGCCAAGCCCGCCACATCCTCACCTTTGCCCAGACGCTTCGCGGCGGGGGCGTGGAACGGGCGATGCTGCGAATGGCGGCGGGATGGCTGGAGCGAGGGCGCCGCGTGACGCTCGTCCTGGGCAGCCGAGAAGGGCCGCTTGCCGCCGAACTGCCCGGTGGCCTGGAGGTAGTGGAGTTAAAGGACGAACGGTACCGTGCGCTGTTCAGCCTAGCCAAGCACGTGCGGGCTGCGCGTCCGGACGTGATCTTTTGCCCAGGCAATCACTACAGCGCGATTGCAGCGATGGCACGGCTGCGGCTGGGGCGCAGTTGCCCGCCGATTGTCGGCAAGGTGTCGAATGCGCTGGTGCGGCCGGAGCAGGGACCAGTGGCGGCCTGGGGCTATCGCCGCTGGCTGCGGCAGCATCCGCGGTTCCTGAATCAGGTCGTGGCGATGACGCCGGCAATGGCGGCGGAGGCGGTCGCGGAGATGGGGATCGCTCCGGATCGGGTGCGCGTGATCGCCAATCCCCCTGCTCTCCCCGTCGCCGCTGCGACGCCGGTGGCGCTGCCACAGGGGCGCTTCATCGTCGGCGTAGGCCGACTGGAGCCGCAGAAGCGCTGGGACCGGATGATTGCCGCATTACCGCGCTTGGCCGATGCGCGCTTGTCGTTGCTGATCCTGGGCGAAGGCAGCCTGCGGGGTGCACTGGAAGCGCAGGTGCGCTCGCTCGGGCTGGAGGATCGCGTGTTCCTGCCGGGGCACGTCGCCGACCCGCTGCCGGCGCTGGAAGCTGCTGCGGTGGCGGTGCTGACCTCCGACTATGAAGGCGTGCCGGGCGTGCTGCGCGAGGCGCTGTCGGTGGGTACGCCGGTGGTGTCGACCGAGTCGAGCGTGGCGGTGCGCGAGATTGTCCATGCGCCGGCGCTCGGCACCGTTGTTGCGCGCGAGGACGAAATGGCGCTGGTGGCCGCGCTGGATCATTGGCTTGCGCCTGGGCGTTCGCGGCCGAACCGCCAGGTCGACGCCGGGGACCCGGTCGGCGACTATCTGGCGCTGTTCGATTGGCTGGCGGCTCAGCGCATCCGGTAGCGGATGCCGAGCCAGAGCGTGCGCGGCGTCGCCCGCTCGACGATGCCCGGGCCGCTGATCGTCGCTTCCACCCGTGCATCGCTCAGATTCTCGGCGCGCGCTTCCAGCGACAGCGCGGCAGTCACCGGCGCGGACACTACCGCATCGAAGGTGACAGCGTCGGCCAGCGTGCGGCTGTTCTGGTCGTCCTCGAACTGAGGCCCGATATAGCGCGCGGTAAGCGAGCCACCGAGCGCGTCGCGGAACCAGGCCAGCGTCGCGGACGCCTGATGCTCCGCCGTCTGGGCCGGACGTAGTTCGTTGAGCGGCGCGGCGAGGCCCGAGGCATGCACGCGCGCATCGGTATAGGCGTAAGACGCTGACAGGGAGAGTGCGCCGCTGACCACCCGGCCATCGAGTTCGACGCCGCGAGCCTCCACTGCATCCAGGTTCTGGCGCTGGCGGTACACGCCCGCCGCCGAGACGAAGCCGGCGAACGGGAAGGTACCCGGGCCATTGGCGACGGTGACGTTGGCGATGGCGTTGTCGACACGGCTCCAATAGGCCGTGGCGCGGAGCGTGACGGCGCTGGCCAGGCGCCAGTCCAGCCCGGCTTCGGCGCCGATCAGCCGCTCGGGATCGAGTTCGGCGTTGGGCGCGGTCGCATCGGCACCGGCGCGGAACGGGCGGTAGAGCTCGTTCAAGGTCGGAAGGCGCCAACCGCGATAACCCGCGGCGCGAAGCGTGACGCTGCCGGCCTCCCAGGCAGCGCCTGCCCGCCAGGTCGCCTCCCAGCCGCTGCGGTCTTCAAAGGCGATGTTGGTCAGCAGCGGTCCGCCGGCAAGGGTACGCTCCACCAACGAGCCGTTGTCAATCGTCCACCGGTCCACGCGGCCGCTGAGATTGAGCGTCAGCGCGCCGGATTCGAAGCTCGCATCGGCAAAGCCGCCGCCCGTCGTGCTCTCGCCGCCGGCAACGCGCTGGCGCGTGGGGGCGCCGCTCACAAAGGTGTAGAGCTCCTGCGTCCGTCCCGACACGTTGCGGACGTCGCCGCCCAGCCGCAGGGTGACGCCGCCGCCCACCGGTGGCGCGATTTCGAAGCGTCCGCCGATACCGGTGGCCGGCACATTATACTGGTCGAGCGTAGCGGTGGCGGCGGTGCGGGCGTCGTTCACGCTGGCAAAGCCGCTGGCGAAGCTGCGCGTCTGGAGATAGGCGAGCGCCGACCAGGCCCAGTTGCCGCGATTCACCAGGCGTATGCTGGCGTCGGCACCGTCGCTGCTTACGTCGGTGTAGTCGACACCGCGGTCGCGCCGATCGCGAAAGCCGGACAGGTTCGCCTGAAGTTCAGTGCCGGCGCCGATGTCGAAGACACTGCGCAGCGCCAGGCTCGCCTGCTCATAGGGTGCGGGTCGATCGGCGGGTCCGCGGTCCTCCGCAACGATCGGCGTGAAGCCATCGCCGCGCGCATAGCCGGCAGCAGCCGTGACAAAGCCGCCCGTCAGATTAGCGGTAGCGACAGCAGCGGCATCAACGCTGTCGCGGCTGCCATAGGCGGCGCGCAGCTGAAGCGGGCCGAGGTCGCCGGGGCTGCCGCTGATGAGTTCCACCGTGCCGGCAAGCGCGCCCGGCCCGGCAAAGCCGCTGCCGCCGCCGCGGGTCACGCGCACGCTGGCAAGACGGTCAGGAAGATAGGCGGGAAAGGCTACCCAGCCGCCGAAGGGATCGGTCTGCGGCACGCCGTCGAGCACCACCAGCGCGCGGCTGGAAGCATTGCCCCCCAGCCCGCGCAAGGTGATGCCCTGGCTGGTGGGATGCGCCGAGCGCGAGTCCGAGCGGCGGAACTGCGCAATGCCAGCGACATCGCGCAGCACATCCTCCAGCCGCCCGCTCGCGGTGTTCGACAGCCGTTCGCGATCGATCGTGACCACGTCATAGGCGGCCTCGCCGGGCGGCACGTCGAGCCCCCGTCCGGTGACGATGACCTCCTGCGGCTCCGACGCGGTAGCAGGCACGACCTCCTGCGCTAGGGCAGGCCCGGCCAGGAGCAGACCGGTGGAATACGCGAGATACTTCATTCAGGTGCTACTCGGTCGGGATGGGCCGCGGCAAAGGCGGGCAAGGCAGTGGCGGCGGCATCGGCGGCCACCAACTTGGGGAACGCGTCCAGGGGCACGCTGAAGCGGCGGGCATTGAACATTTGCGGGACCAGAAAGCAATCAGCGATGCCAGGCGCATCGCCGCCGAGGAAGGGCCCCTCCCCAGCCATCGCTTCCAACGCGGCGAAGCCGTCAGCGATCCAGTGCCGCGTCCAGCGATCCCGCTCCTCGTCGCCCAAATGAGCCTCGGTCTTCAGCCACCGCATGACCCGCAGGTTGTTGATCGGGTGGATGTCCGCGCCGACGATCATTGCCTGGGCGAGCGCGGCGGCCCGTCTGTCGGAGTCTATGGGGATCAGGCGAGGCTCGGGATAGCGAGCATCGAGCCAATCGATGATGGCAAGGCTTTGCGTCAGCACCCTCCCATCGACTTCGAGCGCGGGAACGAAGCCTTGGGGATTGCGCGCCAGATGCTCGGGACTGCGCTGCTGGTTTTCCAGCAGCATGATCGAATGCCGTTCATAGGCCACGCCCTTAAGCGCAAGCGCAATGCGAACCCGATAGGCCGCGGACGAGCGATAGTAATCGTAGAGCAGCATGTGCCCCTCCTTTTTCGCCGGCCCTTAGCTGCCGGTCGGTGGTTCGCCAGATGGCGGCAGCGCATCGGCGGGGCCGCGGTGCCCCAGGCGCCAACGGAACCGGCCACGGCCATCCGCCGAGAGGCGCGCCGCGCGCTCGGCTTCGCTTTCCAGCGCCACTTTGATCATCGCGACCATGGGATCGGCCAGGGCCAGGCCCATCACGCCGAACAGCGCACTCGCCAGGATCTGCGAGGACAATGTCAGTGCTGGCGGCAGATCCACCGTTCGCTTGGCGATCAACGGTATCAGCACATAGCCGTCGAAATTCTGCACGGCGAAATAGATGATGATCGCCCAAAAGCCCTGATCGGGACCGGCGCTGAAGCCCACCGACACCATCAGTACGCCACTGATGAAGGCGCCGATATTCGGGATGAAGGCCAGGATGCCGGTGATGATCCCGAGCAGCAGCGCCATGGGCACGCCAGCGATCCACAGCAAAAGGCAGGTGAGCGCGCCCTCGAACAGCATGCCGAGCAGACGCCCCGCGAGCAGGATGCGCAGGATGCGGGCCATGCGCCCGATTACCAGCGAGACATGATCCCGCGCTTCCATCGGCACCAGCCATTGAAGCCCGCGTTCATAGATGCGCGGGTCCATCGCGACGAACAGCCCGATGGCGACGATCATCACCAGGCTGGCGGCGGCACCCAGCACGCTGCCTACCGCCGAGGTCAGCCGCCCGACCGAACCCAATGCCTGCTGCGCCATGCCAGTCAGGTCGGAGCGGCCGGGCATCAGGCCGAGACTGGAGATCCAACCGGCGACGCGGTTTCCCTGAACCTCCAGCGTTTCGCGCAACTGATTGGCCTGCTGCGCAATCTGCATGCCGGTGAGATAGAAGGAGCCCAGGATAAAGGCCGCGACCAGCAGCACGACGATCAGCAGGCGCAGGCCGCGCGGGATCGGCAGCACGCGCCCAAGCAGCCGTACGCCGCCGTCGAGCATGGAAGCGAAGACGAGCCCCGCAAAGATGATCAGCAGCGGCTGGATCAGAAGCACCACCAGCGCCACGCCGATCGCCAGCCCGAACCACACCGAAGCTCGTTTCAGCTCGGCGCGCGTCATGGGGTCGCGCAGCTCGTTGGGCCCTGGCTCGCGGGTGACCTGAATGCCTTCCGCCTCAGGCGTCCCGCCGGCCATCACTCGCCCCGATTGGGGTGAAGCGACATGCCGGCGCGGCCAGAACGGAAGGACTTCGGCCAGGTCAGCGGATTCAAGGTAGCGCTGCCGTCCAGCGAGAAGGTGATGAACTCGGCCCGGCCGCCGATATTCTCCCACGGGACCGGTCCGCCCAGGCCGTTCTCAGCCATGGAGAAGCGGCTGTCGGCGCTGTTGTCGCGATTGTCGCCCATCAAAAACACGCGGCCCTCGGGCACGCGAATCTCGCCGAACTCGTCGCCCGGGCTCCAGCCCTTGTCGATCGTGTCGTACGAGCGGCCGTTGGGCAGCGTCTCGCGGTAGATGGGCAGGCGGCACACGGCAGGCGTGGCGGGACCATCGATACGGCGGCCGGGATAATGTTCGTCGTCGCAGCGCGTGTTCGCGTCGGCGGCAATGTCGCGCTCGCCCATGAAACGGCGGGGCACTGCCTTGCCATCGAGATAAACGATGCCGGCGCGCACTGCGATGCGGTCACCCGGCAGACCGATCACGCGCTTGATATAGTCGGTTTCGGATCCCGGCGGCGTGACGATCACCACGTCGCCGCGCTCGGGCAGCCGGCCGAAGAGCCGGCCGGGCATGAACGGCAACAGGTGAAAGGTCGGCGTGACGAACGAGTAGCCATAGGGATACTTCGTCACCACCAGCCGATCGCCGACGAGCAGGTTGGGCATCATCGATTCGGACGGGATGTAGAAGGGCTTGGCCACTAGGCTGTGAAAGCCGAGCACCGCCAGCACCAGCCAGAGGATGCCACGCACCTCTGCCCACCAGTCGGTACGGGGCCGGGCAGGCGTGTGTTCGTCCAAATCGAAATCCTGCTGCCTCAACGCCAGTTCGTCCGCGGCCATCAACCGTTCTTCCCGACCGCCAGCGCCTCGATGATCACCATCGCGAACGCCCAGGGATGATCGTCCGTCAACGTCAGATGTACCTTCGCGACGTGGCCGTCGGGGGTGATGGCGTCAAGCCTGGCCTTGGCCCCGCCGGTAAGCGCCAGGGTCGGCGCACCAGAGGGTGAATTGACGACACCGATATCCTTCAGGAACACCCCTGCCTTGAACCCGGTTCCCACCGCCTTGGAAAAGGCTTCCTTGGCGGCGAAGCGCTTGGCGAGCGTCGCGGCGCGGGTGTGCGGCCGGCGATCAGCCTTTGCCATCTCGGCTTCCGTAAAGGCGCGGTTCTCGAAGCGCGTGCCGAATCGGTCGAGCGATGCCTGGATCCGTTCGATGTTGCAGAGATCGGAGCCGGTGCCGAGGATCACTTGCCCGACCCCTCGTCACTCCAAGAGCCCGATAATGTGCGGACGAGGCTCACCGAGCCGAATCCATCAGCGTACGCATGCGCTGGACCACCGGACCCAGGCCAGCGAAGATCGCTTCGCCGATCAGGAAGTGACCGATATTCAGCTCCCGCAGCTGCGGGATGGCGGCGATCGGCACGACATTGTCGAAGGTCAGGCCATGGCCGGCATGTGGCTCGATGCCGTTCTTGGCAGCCAAAGCCGCAGAGTCGGCGAGGCGCTTGAGCTCGTCGGCCTGGTCTTTGCCCCCCAGTTCGGCGAAGCGGCCGGTGTGCAGTTCGACCACGGGCGCGCCAAGGCGAATTGCCGCGTCGATCTGGCGCGCATCGGGCTCGATGAAGAGGGATACGCGGCTGCCATTGTCACGCAGCGCGGCGACGATCGGACCAAGGTGCTCGTACTGACCAGCGGCGTCGAGGCCACCTTCGGTGGTGCGCTCTTCGCGCTTCTCGGGCACGATGCACACTGCGTGCGGGCGATGGCGGAGCGCGATGTCGAGCATCTCCTGCGTCGCCGCCATCTCCAGGTTCAGCGGAACCGGCAGTTCGGCGGAGAGCCGGGCGATGTCGTTGTCGGTGATGTGCCGGCGATCCTCGCGCAGATGCGCGGTGATGCCGTCGGCCCCCGCCTGCGCGGCCAGCAAGGCGGCGCGCACCGGATCGGGATAGCCCGATCCGCGCGCGTTCCGCACGGTCGCAACATGGTCGATATTGACCCCCAGGCGCAATGTCGCGGTCACGCGGTCACGCGGCTCCCAGGCTTGGTCGCGGGGATCGCGGCAAGTTCCGGGGGAAGCTGGTCCGCGGGATAAGCGGGCACGTCGAGCTTGGTGAGCGACACCAGCGGCACGCCAATATCGGCCTTGCCGTTCGAGCGATCGACAATGCAGGCGGCGCCGAGCAGTGTGCCGGGATGCTTGCGGATCGCGGCGATGCATTCGCGCGAGGACAGGCCGGTGGTGACGATATCCTCGACCATCACGACGCGGGCGCCCTCGGGAATTTCGAAACCGCGGCGGAGTTGGAATTCCCCGTCTTCGCGTTCGACGAAGACCGCTTTGCAGCCGAGTGCGCGGGCGGTTTCGTAGCCCGGGATGATGCCGCCGATCGCGGGGGAGACGACGATGTCGATGTTGCCAAAAGTGTCGCGGAGAAGGGTGCCTAGTGCCGAGCAGACCCGCTCGGTCCGCACCGGATCTTCAAATATGCGCATCTTTTGCAGGAACACGGGCGAGCGCAGGCCCGAGGACAGGATGAAATGCCCTTCCAGCAGCGCCCCTGCATCACGGAACTCCTGAAGGATCGCATCGCCGGTCAAATCCGCACTCCCAAAACCAGACTTCGCCGGACTCTTAGGGTCGCCCCCGCGCCGCCGCAACCATGCTCGAAAAAGGTTGAGAATGGTCCCGGCGCCGTATACCCCGCCTAAATCAGGAGAGTTCTCTACCTCGCCGACGGCGCCATTCGCGAACAGGGTGAAAACAGACGATGCGCATGCTTGGGTTGACTTCGATAGTCCTGGCAGCGGGGTTGGCGCTTGCCATGCCCGGTCAGGCGCAGACCGCGGCCTCACCGCCGCCGGCGGCACAAGCCGTCACGCCGCCAGCGGCAGATGCCGCTACGCCTCAGTCGGCGGGCACGTCCGCCGCACCGGCCGGAACCCCTTCCACCACGGCGGCGCCCGCGCCCGCCGCGATTGCCGATCCGACGCTGGACGCGCAGGGCAAGCCCCTGACCAAGGCGGTTCCCGGCATGGGCCAGCCGACCGCCAAGCTGTGGGGCCTGCAGGACCAGGTCACGCCCAATGGCCGCGAGGCGCACTGGTTCCACAACGCGATCCTGCTGCCGCTGATCACGGTAGTGTCGCTGATCGTGCTGGCGCTGCTGATCTATGTGATGGTCCGGTTCCGCCGCGCGGCGAATCCGGTTCCGTCGCGCACGTCGCACAACACCATGGTGGAGGTCATCTGGACACTGGCGCCGGTGCTGATCCTGATCGCGATCGCAGTGCCTTCGATCCGGTTGCTCGCCGCGCAGTTCAAGCCAGCGCCCGCCAATGCGGTCACGCTCAAGGCGATCGGCAACCAGTGGTTCTGGTCGTATGAATATCCCGACCATGGCGGCATCCAGCTGACGTCGAACATGCTCAAGGAGCAGACCGAAGTTGCCGCGGGTCAGCGTTTCCGCACCGATGCGGACGGTCCCCGCCTGCTCGCCACCGACCAGCGCGTCGTGCTGCCGGTCGGCGTGCCGATCCGCCTGATCACCACCGCGCAGGACGTGATCCACAGCTGGGCGATGCCCGCCTTCTGGATCAAGCTCGACGCAGTGCCCGGCAAGCTGAACGAGACCAGCTTCACCATCGAGAAGCCAGGCCTGTATTTCGGCCAGTGCTCCGAGCTTTGCGGTGCGCGCCACGCTTATATGCCGATCGCCGTGGAAGCGGTGAGCCCGGAAGTGTTCGCACGCTGGATCGCGGCCAAGGGCGGGAAGATGCCCGGCCAGGCCGGCGCCGAATCGGGCAGCAAGGTTCCCGCGGAACCGGGCAATGACAGCGCGGACGACACCAGCAACGGCCTGGTGGACGAAGGCGCCCCCACCGTGAACGCAACCGCCGCGCCCGCGGTGACCAACAAGCCAGCCACGCAGAACCCCGCGGGCCTCGGACAAGCGGACCAAAGCAATGACTGATACCGCAGTTCCCCATGTGGCGCATGATCCCCATGCGCGGGATTATTCCCACGACCACGACCATCACGATGCCGATCACAAGCCGGGCTTCTTCGCCCGGTGGTTCATGTCCACGAACCATAAGGACATCGGCACGCTGTACCTGATCTTCGCCATCGTCGCGGGGATCATCGGCGGCGCGATCTCGGGCCTGATGCGCGCCGAGCTGGCCGATCCGGGTATCCAGTACCTGCCGACCTGGGCCGGAATGTTCCATGGCGGCACCCAGACGATCGACCAGGCGCTCCACTTCTGGAACGTGCTGATCACCGCCCACGGACTGATCATGGTGTTCTTCATGGTCATGCCGGCGATGATCGGCGGCTTTGGCAACTGGTTCGTGCCGATCATGATCGGCGCGCCCGACATGGCGTTCCCGCGCATGAACAATGTGTCGTTCTGGCTGCTGATCCCGGCGTTCACGCTGCTGCTCGCCTCGCCGTTCGTCGGCGGTGGCGCCGGCACCGGCTGGACGGTGTATCCGCCGCTCTCCACTTATGGTGAGCCCGGGGCCTCGGTCGACATGGCGATCCTGTCGCTGCACATCGCGGGCGCCAGCTCGATCCTGGGCGCGATCAACTTCATCACCACCATCTTCAACATGCGCGCGCCGGGCATGACCCTGCACAAGATGCCGCTGTTCGTGTGGTCGGTGCTGATCACCGCCTTCCTGCTGCTGCTGGCGCTGCCGGTTCTGGCGGCCGCGATCACCATGCTGCTGACCGATCGCAACTTCGGCACGGCGTTCTACGATCCGGCCTATGGCGGCGACCCGGTGCTGTACCAGCACCTCTTCTGGTTCTTCGGCCACCCCGAAGTGTACATCATGATCCTGCCGGGCTTCGGCATGATCAGCCAGATCGTCGCGACCTTCAGCCGCAAGCCGGTGTTCGGCTATCTCGGCATGGCCTATGCCATGGTCGCGATCGGCGTGGTCGGCTTCATCGTGTGGGCACACCACATGTTCGCCACCGGCCTCTCCGTCACGGTGAAGATGTACTTCACCGCGGCGACGATGGTGATCGCGGTGCCTACCGGCGTGAAGATCTTCTCGTGGATCGCCACGATGTGGGGCGGCTCGATCAGCTTCAAGACGCCGATGGTGTGGTCGCTGGGCTTCATCTTCATGTTCACCGTGGGCGGCGTGACCGGCGTGGTGCTCGCCAATGGCGGCATCGACGATTACATGCACGACACCTACTATGTGATCGCCCACTTCCACTATGTGCTGTCGCTGGGTGCCGTGTTCGCGCTGTTCGCCGGCTTCTACTACTGGTTCCCGAAGATCTCGGGCCGGATGTACAGCGAGCTGCTCGGCCAGCTGCACTTCTGGGTGTTCTTCATCGGCGTGAACGTGCTGTTCTTCCCGATGCACTTCCTGGGCCTGCAGGGCATGCCGCGGCGCTACCCGGACTATCCGGACGCCTATGCATATTGGAACCAGATCGCGAGCCATGGCTATGAGATCATGGCGCTGGGCATGGTGTTCTTCTTCGTGAACATCATTTGGTCGCTGCTCTCGGGCAAGAAGGCCGAAGCCAACCCGTGGGGCGAAGGCGCGACGACGCTGGAATGGACGCTGTCCAGCCCGCCGCCGTTCCACCAGTTCGAGACGCTGCCGCGAATCGACTGAGCACCGGCTCCTTTCTGAAAATCGAGCGCCCCGGCCATCAAGCCGGGGCGCTCTTTTTTTGGCCTCGGCTCCAGTGCGTCTGAGGCGCGGCTGCAACCTGCCCGGATGGGACGCGTTTGCAGACCCGAATCAGGGAGTTGGATGCGATGGGTCAGGGAACGGCGAATACCGGCATGGGCGTGGTGCTGGCACTGGTGGCGGCAACGGTCCTGCTGTTCGTGATCGGCATGGTGTTGCGCAAGCGGGGCATGCTGCGCAGCCGTGGTGCGAGCTTGGGCTGGGCGATCCTGACGCTGTTGCCGCTGTTCGGATCGGGCTTTGTGTTGTGGACCAAGCACCAGGTGGAGAAGACCACGGGCGAGACCCGCGAGGGTGTCAACGAGCTGCCACCTGCGCAGCAGCAGGGCAAGGGCGCGTAGGGGATTGGTTTGGTGCCCGGTGGCAGCCGGTGAGGATTGTTGCCTGGCGGGTGTCAGGGCGAGAGCCGCTTTCGCCGTATTCGAGAGGTTACTGGCCGTTTCGTAGTATGCGGAGGCTGGGCCCCGGCCTTCGCCGGAGAACTGGTGGGGGGCTGGATCCGCGACGGGCATTTACGCCGCCGGCCTGGCCGGCGGATTGCCCACGCGTTGCATCTCTTGCTTCCTTCGTGAGCTCTGCGCTCCTATAGCCGGTAGCCGAGTCATGCCCAGCACCCTCACCTCGCCCGCTGCCCTTCCCGCCGACTGGCGCGATTTTCTTGCGCTGACCAAGCCGCGGGTGCTGACGCTGGTCGTCTTCACCGGGCTGTGCGGGATGCTGGCGGCACCGATGCCGATCCATCCGGTGCTCGGCTTCACGGCGATCCTGTGCATCACGCTGGGCGCGGGCGCCGCCGGGGCGCTCAACCAGTGGTATGAGGCCGACCTGGACGCCAAGATGCGGCGCACGGCCGCGCGGCCGCTGCCCGCCGGGCGCATGGACCGCCAGTCGGCGCTGCATTTCGGCGTGGGGCTGGCGTGTTTCAGCCTGTGCCTGATGTACTTCGCGCTCAACCTGACCGCGACGATCATCCTGGCCGTCTCGATCCTGTTCTATGTCTTCATCTACACGATCTGGCTGAAGCGCCGGACGCCGCAGAACATCGTGATCGGGGGCGCGGCCGGCGCCTTTCCGCCGTTGATCGGCTGGGCGGCGGCGACCGGCGACGTGGCGCTGCTGCCCGTGCTGCTGTTCGCGTTGATCTTTCTGTGGACGCCGCCGCATTTCTGGGCGCTCGCGCTGTTCGTGAAGACCGATTACGCCAATGCCGGCGTGCCGATGCTGCCGGTCGTCGCGGGCGAGCGCGTCACCCGCACGCAGATCGGGCTGTATACGATCCCGATGATCGCCGCGGCGATCGCGCCCTGGCCGCTCGGGCTGGTCGGCGCGCTCTATGGCTGGTCGGCGGTGACGCTCAACGCGCTGTTCCTGGCGCTGGCGGTTCAGGTGGCGACGCGCCGTTCGGTGCCGGGCGACACGATGGCGCCCGAAAAGCGGCTGTTCAAATATTCGATCCTGTATCTGTTCCTCATCTTCGGCGCGTTGGTCGCCGACCGGTGGTTCGCATGAACAAGCGTGATGACATTGTGCAGGCGCCCGAGGCGCTGACCGAGAGCCAGATGGTGCGCGCGCGGCAGCAGAGCCGGGCGCGGGTGATGGCGGTGCTGTTGTTCGCGTTCGTCGCGCTGGTGTTCGCGATTTCGGTCGTGAAGATCAGCCAGGGCTACGCGACGTGAACCGGAACCTGCGCACTGCCATGCTTGCCGCGGTGGGCGTGTGCTCGATGACCGGATTGGGCTTTGCCAGCGTGCCGCTGTACCGCATGTTCTGTGAAGTGACCGGGCTGAACGGCACGACGCAGGTGGGCACGCGCGCGCCGGGCCGGGTAGGCCAGAAGATCACCGTCGCGTTCGACAGCAATGTCGCGCAGGGCATGCCGTGGAAGTTCAAGCCCGAGCGCCGCGCCGACACGATCGATATCGGCGGGCGCGACATGGCGTTCTTTACCGCCAGCAACACCAGCGGCAAGGCCATCACCGGCACCGCGACGTTCAACGTGACGCCGGTGGTGGCAGGCAAATATTTCAACAAGATCCAGTGCTTCTGCTTCACCCAGCAGACGCTGGAAGCCGGCGAGACGGTGCGGATGCCGGTGATCTTCTATGTCGATCCGGCGATCCTGAACGATCCCGACACGCGCGACGTGGAAGAGATCACGCTGTCTTATACATTTTACCCGGTGGATTCCGGCAAGACTGCAAGCTAAGCAACGGCAAAGCAAGGAACAGGGAAGAGGCCATGGCTGGAGCGAAGAACCACCAATACCACATCCTGCCGCCCAGCATCTGGCCGTTTTTCGGGTCCATGGCGGCGCTGGTGCTGGCATCGGGCGGCATCATGTGGATGCACGAGATGGCCGCGGGCACGCTGGTCTTTTTCGCCGGCGTGGCGCTGATCGCGATCACCTTCTTCGGCTGGTGGTCGGACGTGATCAAGGAAGCGCGCCAGGGCGACCATACGCCGGTGGTGCAGCTGCACCTGCGCTACGGCATGATCCTGTTCATCGCGTCCGAAGT
Organism: Sphingomonas sp. IC-56; assembly: GCF_021043375.1. Lineage (GTDB taxonomy): Bacteria > Pseudomonadota > Alphaproteobacteria > Sphingomonadales > Sphingomonadaceae > Sphingomonas. The sequence goes on along the minus strand of NZ_JAJNDV010000011.1, from coordinate 28,309 downwards.
GATGTTTTTCGTCGGCTGGTTCTGGGCGTGGTTCGACTTCGCGCTGTTTCCCTCGACCGTGGAAGCGGTGGGCGGCGCCTGGCCTCCCAAGGGCATGGAAGTCATCAACGCGTGGGAATTCCCGCTTCTCAACACGCTGATCCTGCTGTGCTCGGGCTGCACCATCACCTGGGCGCACCACGGCCTGCTCCACAACGAGCGCGGCGGCGCGCTGCGCGGGGCGTGGGGCCTGCTGGGCGTCGGCGAGAATGACAGCGTCAAGAAGGGGCTGTGGCTGACCATCATCCTGGGCGTGATCTTCAGCGCGGTTCAGGCCTATGAGTACATGCACTCGCCCTTCCCCTTCAAGGCGGGCAGCGATGGCGGGTCGAGCTATGGCGGCGTGTTCTTCATGGCCACCGGCTTCCACGGCTTCCACGTGCTGGTGGGCACGATCTTCCTTATCGTGAACCTGGTGCGCGTGTACAAGGGCGACTTCACCCCGCGCCAGCATTTCGGCTTCGAGGCCGCGGCCTGGTACTGGCACTTCGTCGACGTGGTGTGGTTGTTCCTCTTCGCCTCGATCTATGTTTGGGGCGGCTGGGGCGCGCCGGTGCACGGCGGCTGATGCCGGATCCTTCCGACCTTTCGGGGGGAGGCAGCGACCCGCTGCCTCCCCCAATTGCTTCCGGGCTCCAGGGCGTGTGCCCGCGCTGTGGCGCCCAGACCCTGTTCCGCAGCTACCTGGCCTATGCCGACACCTGCTCGAACTGCGGGCTCGACTTTCGCGACTTCAATGTGGGCGATGGGCCGGTCGTGTTCCTGACGCTTGGGATCGGCACGATCGTCACGATCCTGGCGCTGATCGTGGAGCTGAAATACGAGCCGAGTTTCCTGCTCCACGCGCTACTGTGGCTGCCGCTCACGCTGGTGCTGACGGTGCTGACCCTGCGGGTCGCCAAGGGGTGGCTGATCGCGCTGGAATTCCGCAACAAGGCGCGCGAGGGCCGGATCCGGGCGGACGATTGATGCGGCGCATGCCCGTGGTTCCGACCGTCCTGGTGACGCTGGCGATCGCGGCGATGATCGCGCTTGGTTTCTGGCAGCTGTTCGACCGGCTCCCGAAGAAGGAAGCGTTCCTGGCGCAGCTGGCCACCAACCCGGCCAAGCCGCCCATCGCTTTCCCGCGCAGCAACGATGACCGGCTGCTGTTTCGCCGGGTGGAGGCGATGTGTCTTCAGCCCATGTCCAGCACCATGGCCGGCGCTGGAGCCAGCGGCTTTCGCTGGATCGTGGAATGCCGCACCAAAGCGGAAGCGCCCATGGCGGTGCAGCTAGGGACCACCCGCGACCCGCTGGCCAAGCCGGTGTGGAAGGGTGGGGTGGTGCGCGGCTATCTCAGCCATGCGCCTGACAGCCGGCCGATGATCGCGGCCTTGTTCGAGCACACGCCGCAACGGCTGATGGTAGTGGCCGACACGCCGCCGGCCGGGCTTGCGCCGAATGCCGCGCCTGACCTGTCTTCGGTGCCGAACAATCACCTTGCCTATGGCGTGCAGTGGTTCCTGTTCGCGGCGGTGGCAGCGGTGATTTATGTTCTCGCGCTTCGGCTGCGAAACCGCGGGATGGTGCGCCGGGAGCGGCTACCCTAAACAATGGCTATCTTGTGAGGCCCTGCCCCGGCCGCTAACCGGGGCACATGCGCTATCACAGCACCCGCGGCGCCGCGCCCTTGCTCGGCTTTCGAGACGTGACCCTGGCGGGTCTGGCCAGCGATGGCGGGCTGTATGTGCCCGAGCATTGGCCGCAGCTTTCTCGCGACGAGATCGCTGGGCTTTCCGGCCTCTCCTATGTCGAGACGGCGGTGCGGGTGATGCTGCCCTTCGTCCAGCCGGACCTGGACGAGGACGCGCTGCGGGCGCTGTGCACCGCCGCCTATGGCCGCTTCGCGCATGCCGCAGTGACGCCGCTGGTGCAACTGGACGCGCAGCACTGGCTGCTGGAGCTGTTTCATGGGCCGACGCTGGCCTTCAAGGACGTGGCGCTGCAATTGCTGGGGCAGTTGTTCGAGGGCTTCCTGGCAGGCGGCGACACCCATCTGACCATTGTCGGCGCGACGTCGGGCGACACCGGCAGCGCCGCCATCGACGCAGTGGCCGGACGGGTGGGCGTCGACATCTTCATGCTTCATCCCAAGGGGCGGGTGTCCGAGGTGCAGCGGCGGCAGATGACCACCGTGCTGGCGCCCAACGTCCACAACATCGCCATTGAGGGCAGCTTCGACGACGCACAGGCGCTGGTGAAGGCGATGTTCAACGATTCCGCTTTCGCCGGGCGTTTCCGGCTGTCGGCGGTGAACTCGATCAACTGGGCGCGGCTGATGGCGCAGGTGGTTTACTACTTCTACGCCGCTGTGCGGCTCGGTGGACCGGACAAGCCCGTTGCCTTCTCGGTGCCGACCGGCAATTTCGGCGATGTGTTCGCGGGTTATGTGGCGGCGAAGATGGGACTGCCGGTCGCCAAGCTGATCGTCGCCACCAACGTCAACGACATCCTGCACCGCGCGCTTTCCACCGGCGACTATTCCACCGGCACGGTGACGCCGACCGCAGCGCCGTCGATGGACATTCAGGTGAGCTCGAACTTCGAGCGGCTGCTGTTCGATCTCGCTGGCGCTTCGGTTAGCGAGCAGATGCGCGGGTTCGAGGCCGCGCGGGCGATGCAATTGACCAACGCGCAGCGCGACGGCGCGGCCGGGCTGTTCACCAGTGCCTCGATCGATGCCGACACGATGAACGAGGCCATGCGCTGGGCCTATGCCGACACGGGCCAGATACTCGACCCCCATACCGCCATCGGCCTGGCCGCGGCGCGGGCAAGTGGGCTCGACCCCGCAACGCCGATCGTCACGCTGGCGACCGCCCATCCTTCCAAGTTCGCCGACGCGGTCGAGCGGGCAACCGGGGTACGGCCGCAAGTGCCATCACGAATCGGCGACCTGCACCAGCGCGAGGAGCGCTACGACGTGCTGCCCGCCACCTTTGAGGCCGTGACCGGCTATATCGCCGAGCGGGCGGTGCCGCGGCCATGAACCTGGTGACGATGACCGGCGAGCCCTGGGCGGACTATGGGCTGATCGACAGCGGCCATGGCCGCAAGCTCGAACGCTATGGCCGCTTCCGCTTCATCCGCCCCGAGCCGCAGGCGATGTGGGCGCCCGCGTCCGACAATTGGGATGCCGACGCCGAGTTCATCCCCGGATCGGACGAGGAAGGCGGCGGCCGCTGGCAGTTCAGCCGGCAGGTTCCACGGGAGGGCTGGCCGCTGTCGTGGCGCGAAGTGAAGTTCACCGCGCAGAACACGCCGTTCCGGCATCTCGGCTTCTTTCCCGACATGGCACCGGTTTGGGATTGGATGCGCGGCCGCATTGCGGGGATGGACGCGCCCGAGTGCATGAACCTGTTCGGCTATACCGGGGTGGGGACGCTGGCACTGGCGGCGGCGGGGGCGAAGGTGACCCATGTCGATGCGTCCAAGAAATCGGTGGCCGAAGGCAAGGCGAATGCCGTGCTGTCGGGCCTGAGCGACAAGCCGACCCGCTGGATGATCGACGATGCCGGCAAGTTCGTCGCGCGCGAGATCCGGCGGGGGCGGCGCTATGACGGCATCATCCTCGATCCGCCGAAATGGGGCCGCGGGCCCAACGGTGAAGTGTGGAAGCTGGAAGAAGGGCTGCCCGGCCTGGTTGCCGATTGCCGGCAGTTGTTGGACGCAGAGTCGCGCTTCCTGTTCCTGACCGTTTATGCGGTGCGGATGTCGGCGCTGGCGATTGGGGAGTTGGTGCGGCAGCACTTCGCCGATCTGGGCGGTACCGTAGAGGCAGGTGAGTTGACGGTGCGCGAGGAAGCGCGCGGGTTGATGCTGCCGACGGCGATCTTTGCGCGCTGGAGCCGCTGAGGGGCACTTGATCCGCTGTCATCCCCGGCTCAGGGCCGGATGGCAGAATTCGGTTCCCCGGCGCAGGCCGGGGCCCAGTCTCGACGTTGCCGGAGACGGCATCCCGCACTCGCGGCAACATGGCAACTGGGCCCCGGACTTCGCCGGAGAACTGCTGGCAATGTGGTCTGCCGTGGTGGTTTCCTCCCGCACATCCGTCATCCCGGCCTTGAGCCGGGATCCCGCTTCTTCTTCTGTGGGGCAAGGCAGCGGGACCCCGGCTCAAGGCCGGGGTGACAAGGGAGAGATTTAGGAGCGGCCCATCCGGATCGCGGCGCCGGCGGCGACCGGGCACCCGGCGACGAGCAACAGGCTGACTGCGCCTAGCAGCTTCATCGCGCCGGGCTGGCCGGATGCGGCGCCCACCCCGAAGATCAGCAGCGGCACCGCGAAGGGCAGCAGGACCAGCCCGGCGAGCGCCCCTGCCCCGCGTAGCCCCGCGACAAGCGCGGCAGTGGCGACTCCGAGTGCGGCGAGACCCGGTGTGCCGATGGCGAGGCTGAGCAGCAGGGCTGGCAGTGCAGCCTCGGGCAAGTGCAGCAGCGCCGAGGCGACCACCGATGCAGCCAGCAGTGGCGGCGCGAAGCTGATCCAGTGCCCCGCGATTTTGGCCGCGGCGATCGCGCCATCGGCGATCCTGCGCGTGGCGAACTGATCGAGCACGCCACTTTCCAGGTCGGGCGTGACCAGCCGCTCGACCGGCAGCAGCGCCGCGAGCAGCGCGGCGGCCCAGATCGCGCCCGCGGCGATTCGCGCGAGCAGCCGGCCATCGGGGCCGACGCCGAAGGGAAACAGGATTGCCACTAGCAGGAAGAAGGCGACCGGCAGCAGCATGCCGCCGCTGCTCCATGCCCGCCGCACTTCGCGCCCGACGATCAGCAGCCAGGGGTTCACAGCGTGCGTTCCTGTGCCGCGGCGATGCGCAAGGGCAGGTGCGTGGCGATCAGGGCGACACCGCCGGTGCTCCGGTGCCGTTCGATCACGGATTCCAGCATTGCGACCGCCGCTTCGTCCAGCCCGTTCGCCGGCTCGTCGAGCAGCCAGATCGGCGCACCGCTGGCAATCACCCGGGCAAGCGCGGCGCGGCGGCGCTGGCCGGTGGAAAGCAGCCGCACCGGCACGCGGGCCAGGTCGGCGAGCGCGACACGCTCCAGTGCGTCAGGAACGGCATCTGCGCGCCCGTCGAGCCCGGCCCAGAAGCGCAGTGCATCACCAAGCTCGCGTTCGGGATCGAGCGCCGCGGTTTCGGCGAGCAGCGCGCAGGCGCCGGTGCAGCGGACTTTGCCGGCAGCGGGCGCGAGCAGCCCGGCGGCGAGGCGGATCAGGCTGGACTTGCCGACGCCGTTGGGGCCGCGGACCAGCAGGGCGTCGCCAGGTGCCAGCGTGAAGCCGACCCCTTCGAACAACAGGCGTCCGCCCCGGAAACATGCGACATCCTCGAACGCCAGCGCGACGCTCACTCGGGCGCGTCCTCAAGTGCGTGCATGTCATCGTCGGACAGGCCGAAATGATGCCCGACTTCGTGCACCACCACATGGCTAACCAGGGCTTCGAGCGACACGCCGGTGTCGACCCATTCGTCGAGCAGCGCGCGGCGGTAGAGGTGGATGCGGTCCGGCAGCGCGCCGGAGTCGAACGCCGACTTCTCGCCGATCGGCCGGCCATAGTAGAGGCCGGTCAACTCGAACGGGTCTTCGATGCCCAGCGCCGCGAGCGTCTCGTCATCGGCGAACTCCTCCACCACCAGCACGACATCGTGCAGATGGGTGGCGAACGGCTCGGGGATGCGCGCCAGCGCCGCGCGCGCGAGCACTTCGATGGCCGCAGCATCGGGTGCATGGGTTGGTGCTTGCCCGCTCATGACCAAGTCCATAGGCGGAGGCACGAAGGCGCGGCAAGGAGGCAGTCATGGTGGAGCGGTTGAGCGAGCAGGCACGGGACGCGGCGCTGGCGACGTTGACGGGCTGGCAGCACGAACCCGGACGCGACGCGATCACGCGGCGGTTCACCTTTGCCGACTTCAACCAGGCGTTCGGGTTCATGACGCGCGTGGCGCTGTTGGCGGAGAAGGCTGACCATCATCCCGAATGGTCGAATGTGTGGAACCGCGTCGACATCCTGCTCACCACGCATGATGCGGGCGGGCTGTCGCAACGCGATGTGGACATGGCGCGGGCGATCGAAGGGCTGCTCGCCTAGCGTTTGCGCAGGCTCTTGCGCAGCACGCCGGGCGCCCAGCGCGCGAGGAACCAGAGGCGGTGCGCGGTCTTGCCGACCTGGGTGTGGAGCCGGTTGCCGTGCACAGCGCGCCACGCGGCCTCGGCGACCTGCTCGACCGGCGTGATCTCCAGCCCTGCTGCCTGGACCGCCTGGCGTACCGAGTGGTTGCCGGTGTTCACCGCCTGGTCGAGCAAGGGCGTTTCGATGAAGCTGGGCATCAGCGTGCGCACGCGGATGCCGTCGGGCGCCCATTCGCCGTCCAGCGCCTCGGCGAGGCCGCGCACGGCGAACTTGGTGGCGCTGTAGGTCGCGGCGCCGGGCGTGCCGCGGATGCCCGCAGCCGAACTGGTGACCAGCATGCAGGCGCCCGGCGTCGCCTTCAGGAACGGGTGCGCGGCATGGGCGCCGTTCAGCACGCCGAGCAGGTTGATCTGCACGGTGCGCTCGACGCCGGCCATGTCGCATTGGGCGAGCGGGCCGCTGTGGGGAATGCCGGCATTGTTGAACAGCACGTCCAGGCGGCCGGTGGCGCGGGTGAAGTCTTCGAGCGCGGCGACCCAGGCGGCGTGGTCGCGGACGTCCATGGTGTAGGTGCGGGCGGAGAGTTCCGCGCCGGCTGCGGCGAGGCGGTCGGCGTCGATGTCGGCCAGTCCCACGCGCCAGTTGCGGGCGGCGAAGTAGCGGGCGACGGCGAGGCCGATACCCGAGGCACCGCCGCTGATGAAGATCGTTTGTTCGCCTGCCATTGGTCCCGTCCACTATCTTGTCGACGCGGAAACGTACACGCAGCGCGCGTGGTGCCAAGCGGGTCGTGGACTTGGGGCTGCATCATCGGCTATCGCTGCGTCAAACTATTCAGGGAGAGTGTGATGCAGGCTGGAATGAAGCTGTTGCTGTCGAGCACGATGTTGTGGGCCATGCCGGCTTTGGCGCAGCAGGCGCCGACAGCGCTGTCGGGTGGACAGACTGTAGCCACCCCGTCGAAGTGGCCCGCGGCGCAGAGCCAGGGGCTGGTGGACGCGCGCACCGAGAAGATGGTGTCCAACCTGATGGCGCAGATGAGCCTGGAGGAAAAAGTCGGCCAGATGATCCAGGCCGACATCGCCAGCATCAAGCCCGAGGACCTGCGCCGCTATCCGCTGGGATCGATCCTGGCGGGCGGCAATTCGCCGCCGCTTTCGGGTGACGACCGCTCCGGCCAGGCCGAGTGGGTGGCAACCGCCCGCGCCTTCCGCGCCGTGGCGGCAGAGCAGCGCCCCGGCCACGTGCCCATCCCGCTGATGTTCGGCGTCGACGCCGTGCACGGCAACAACAACGTCATCGGCGCGACGATCTTCCCGCACAATGTCGGGCTGGGCGCGGCCAATGACCCCGCGCTGATCCGCCGGATCGGCGCAGCCACCGCCGCCGAGACCGCCGCGGCCGGCATCGACTGGGCGTTCGGCCCGACGCTGGCGGTGCCGCAGGACGACCGCTGGGGCCGCACCTATGAAGGCTATTCGGAGGATCCCAACCTGGTCCGCCGCTATGCCGGCGAGATGATCCGTGGCCTTCAGGGCGAGCCGAACACCAGCGACCGTATCCAGAAGGGCCGCGTCGCGGCGTCGGCCAAGCACTTCCTGGCCGATGGCGGCACGTTCAACGGCATCGACCAGGGCGACGCCCGCGTGTCGGAAGCCGAGCTGATCAAGACCCATAGCGCGGGCTATCCGCCCGCGGTGAACGCCGGCACGCTGACCGTCATGTCGTCCTTCTCCAGCTGGAACGGCGCCAAGATGCACGGCAACAAGTCGCTGCTGACGGACGTGCTGAAGGAGCGGATGGGCTTTCAGGGCTTCATCGTCGGCGACTGGAACGGCCATGGCCAGGTCCCCGGCTGCACCAATACCGACTGCGCGGCGACGTTCAACGCCGGGCTCGACATGGCGATGGCGCCCGACAGCTGGAAGGGCCTGTTCGATTCGACGCTGACTCATGTCCGCAGCGGCGCGATCCCGATGGCGCGCGTCGACGACGCGGTGCGCCGCATCCTGCGCGTAAAGGCCAAGATGGGCCTGTTCGACGCGGCCCGCCCGTTCGAGGGCAAGCAAGGCGTGCTGGGCGCACCCGAGCACCGCGCGGTTGCCCGCGAGGCAGTGGCCAAGTCGCTGGTACTGCTCAAGAACAACGGCGTGCTGCCGGTAAAGGCCAGCGCCAAGGTGCTCGTCAGCGGCCCCGGCGCCGATTCGATGATGCTCCAGACCGGCGGCTGGACGCTCACCTGGCAGGGTGAGGGCAATGGCAACGACGTGTTCCCGAACGGCGAGACGATCTTCTCGGGCATCCGCAAGGCCGTGGAAGCCGGCGGCGGCACCGCGACCTATTCGCCCGACGGCAATTTCACTGCGCAGCCCGATGTCGCGATCGTGGTGTTCGGCGAGCAGCCCTATGCCGAGATGCGCGGCGACGTGCGCACGCTGGAATTCCAGCCCGGCGACAAGCAGGCGCTGGCGCTGCTGAAGCGGTACAAGAACGCAGGCGTGCCGGTAGTTTCGGTGTTCCTGTCGGGCCGCCCGATGTGGGTGAACCCCGAGCTGAACGCGTCCGACGCGTTCGTCGCCGCCTGGCTGCCGGGCAGCGAGGGGGCGGGCGTGGCCGACGTGCTGGTGGGCAATGCCGCTGGCAAGCCGCGCCGCGACTTCACCGGACGCCTGTCGTACAGCTGGCCCAAGACCGCGGCGCAGTTCAACCTGAACAAGGGCAAGCCGGGCTACAACCCGCTGTTCCCGCTGGGCTATGGCCTGACCTATGCCAAGGGCGGCAAGGTCGCGCAGCTGAGCGAAGTGTCGGGGATCGATCCGTCGCTGGCCAACACCAGCACCTTCTTCGCCAAGGGCGCGGCCCCTGCCCCATTCTCGTTCGCAGCCGACAGCCGCATCACCCGCCGTCCGGTCGACGGGCCGCAGACCCAGGAAGGCGCGCAGCAGCTGACCTGGCCCGCTGGCCCGGCAACGCTGCGCATCGGCGGCGGCAATCTGGACCTGGTGCGTGAGGCGAATGCGGACCTGTCGCTCCAGATCAGCTACAAGCTCGACCGTGCCGCGAGCGGGCCGGTCAAGCTTCTGATGGAAGGCGGCACCAACACCGGCGCGATCGACGCGACCAGCCTGTTCACCGGCCAGACCGGCAGCTGGCGCACCGCCAACATCGCGCTGAAGTGCTTCCAGACCAACGGCGTCGACCTGACCAAGGTCACCGCGCCGTTCGTGATGCAGGCTTCGGGGCCGCTGACCGTTTCCCTGGCCGAAGTGCGCATCGTGTCCGACCCGGCAAACGCCACCTGCCCGGGCGCGAAGTGAGCGACGCCGCGCCGCAGGTGATGGGGGGCTCCATCGAGACGGTGGAGCTGACCCGCGGCGCGTTTCGCGCCCAGTTCCTGAACCTGGGCGCGGCGCTGCGCATCCTGGAGGTGCCGGACCGCGACGGCACTTCCGCCAATGTGATGCTCGGCTTTGCGGATGTGGAAGACTATCGCGGGCCGCCGCGCTTCTATGGCGCGGTGGCCGGGCGCTATGCCAACCGCATCGGCGGCGGGCGCTTCACGCTGGACGGCACGCAGTACCAGCTGGCGTGCAACGATGGGCCGAACAGCCTGCATTCGGGGCCGCTGGGGTTCGACCAGCAGTTCTGGGAGGTGGTGGCGCAGGAGGCGCATTCGGTCACCTTTGCGCTGGAGAGCCCGGACGGCTTTAACGGCTTTCCCGGCACGCTGCGCGCGCAGGTGCGCTACACGCTGGAACCGGACGGCCTGTCGATCGCGCTCAGCGCGACGACCGACAAGGCGACGGTCGTGAATCTGACCTCGCATGGCTATTTCAACCTGGCCGGGGAAGCGAGCGGGGCGACGATCCTCGACCATATGCTTCAGCTGCCCGCTGAGCGCTTCACGCCGGTGGACGAGACGCAGATCCCGACCGGCGAGTTGCGCGCGGTGGAGGGTACGCCATTCGACTTCCGCACGCCCCGCGCGATCGGCCGCGACATCGGTGTTGCGGACGAGCAGCTGCGGATCGGATCGGGGTACGACCATAATTTCGTGCTGGATGGCGGCGCGGGGGCGCTGCGCCGGATCGCAACGCTGTTCGATCCCGGGTCTGGGCGGGTGATGCAGGTGCATTCAACCGAGCCGGGCGTGCAGCTGTACACCGGCAATTTCCTGGCCGGTGGTGCGCCGGGGACGAGCGGGTGGGTATATGCGGCGCATGCCGGGCTGTGCCTGGAGCCGCAGCGGTTTCCCGATAGCCCGAACCAGGCGGCGTTTCCTTCGGCGCGGTTGGATCCGGGCGAGACGTACCGGCATGATATTGCGCTGCGGTTTGGGGTGGCTGGCGACGCGGGCGAGGCGTTTTCGGTTTAGCTCCAGAGTTCCCCGGCGGAGGCCGGGGTCCAGCTGCCAAGGTGCCGCGAGGGCGGGATGCCGTTCCGGGGACGCCGAAGCTGGACCCCGGCCTCCGCCGGGGAACTGGTTAGGCGAAGCCCATTGGTTCTACACGTCCGTCATCCCGGCCTTGAGCCGGGATCCCGCTTCTTCTTCTGTTGGCGCAAGTAGCGGGACCCCGGCTCAAGGCCGGGGTGACGAGGGGTATATCAACCCTCAGGGTTCCCCGGCGGAGGCCGGGGCCCAGCTGCCATGGTGCCCGAGAGGGCAGGATGCCGTTTCGGGGGACGCCGAGGTTGGGACCCGGCCTTCGCCGGGGAACTGGTGGGGTACCCCGCTGACGAACGCTCGTCCGCACAAACGAAAGCGGCAGCCGGAGCATCGAGCTCCGGCTGCCGCTGATACCCACCCCTTGATCCCCTCCCTTGCAGGGAGGGGAAAGGAAGGTGCTTAGACCGTGGGCTTGCCGTCGACGCGGCGCGGGAGGCTGTCGCCGTCGCGCAGTTCGGCCGGGAGTAGGGCTTCGGGCAGGTCCTGGTACGAGACCGGGCGCAGGAAGCGATCGATCGCGAGCGTGCCGACCGAGGTGCTGCGGCCGTCCGACGTTGCCGGGAACGGACCGCCATGGACCATGGCGTCGGTGACTTCGACGCCGGTGGGCCAGCCATTGGCGAGGATGCGGCCGACCAGATGCTCCAGCACCGGCACCAGCCGCTGCGCGATTTCGATGTCGGCGTCGTCCAGGTGCAGCGTGGTGGTCAGCTGCCCTTCGAGCAGGCCGACGACCTTGATCATCTCTTCGACATCGGCACAGCGCACCAGCAGCGAGCTTGCGCCGAACACTTCCTCGGCATGGCTCGGATCGGCGAGGAAGTCCGCGCCGGTCATGGTGAACAGCGCGCCGCGGCCACAGGTGGGGCCAGTCGGCTCCTGGCCCTGTGCCAGCAGCTTGAGCGTCGGCGCCGAGGCGAGCTTGGCGACGCCGCTTTCATAGGCCTTGTGGATGCCCGGGGTCAGCATGGTGGCGCCGGCGGTGCCGGTCATTGCCTCTGCCGCAGTCTCGACGAAGCGGTTGAGATCGGGTCCTTCGATCGCCAGCACCAGGCCGGGATTGGTGCAGAACTGGCCGGCACCCATGGTCACCGAGGCGACATAAGCCTTGCCCAGCGCTTCGGCGCGGGCGGCCAGAGCTGCGGGAAGCAGGAACACCGGGTTCACGCTGCTCATCTCGGCATAGACGGGGATCGGAACCGGGCGGGCCTGGGCCAGCTTCATCAGCGCCAGACCACCGCCGCGCGAACCGGTGAAGCCAACCGCCTTGATGCGCGGATCGCTGACCAGCGCGCCGCCGATTTCGTTGCCGACGCCGTTGACCAGCGAGAACACGCCCTCAGGCATGCCGGTCTGCTCGGCGGCGCGCAGGATCGCGCCGGCGACCATTTCGGACGTGCCGGGATGGGCGTTGTGGCCCTTTACCACCACCGGGCAGCCGGCGGCGAGTGCGGCGGCGGTGTCACCACCGGCGACCGAGAAGGCGAGCGGGAAGTTGCTCGCGCCGAACACCGCGACGGGGCCGAGCGGAACCATGCGCAGGCGCAGATCGGGCTTGGGCAGCGGTGCGCGGTCGGGGATCGCATGATCGATGCGGACGCGCAGGAAATCGCCCAGGCGCAGTTCCTTGGCGAACAGGCGCAGCTGGCCGGCGGTGCGGCCGCGCTCACCGGTCAGGCGGGCCTGGGGCAGGCCGCTTTCCTGCATGGCGCGCTGAACCAGCTCGTCGCCAAGCGCCTCGATCTCGGAAGCCATGGCTTCGAGGAACGCGGCGCGCTGCTCGCGCGGCAGGTTGGAATACGGAATGAACGCGGCCTCGGCGGCGGCGCAGGCTGCTTCCAGGTCTTCGGTCGTCGCGCTGCTGAAGCTCGGTTCGATTTCCTGGCCGGTCGCGGCCTCGATCGCCTTGAAGCCAGGGCCGTCCCGCTTCACGCGCTTGCCCGCAATGAAAAATTCGCCAGTCAGGGCCATGTCTCGAACTCCAGTTTCAACGGTACCGTTAACAGGTCCGCGACTTAGGCCGAGCGGGCGGTGGGTTCAATGCTGCACCACGAATATGCGCGGGGCCCGGTGGGGGAAGTTTGCGATGCAGGGGGATCTGAGCCGAGGTGGAGGAGACGGAGGGATTCGAACCCTCGATACGGTTTCCCGTATGACGCTTTAGCAAAGCGTTGGTTTCAGCCACTCACCCACGTCTCCGGAAGGGGCTAGAGGTCGAGCGCTATAGCGGCGGTTTTTCCGGGGATCAACGGGGAGAAGCAACAAGTCGCGAATTCCGTGCCGCTGGGCTCCCGTTCATTGTAGCGTCAGCGGCTGCGCCTTATGGTGGCGCGGTTTTCCGGGGACTTGGGGCACTCAGACTATGCGTATCGGCACATGGACTTGGGCGGCGGTGGCGGCGCTGATCGGGATGTCGGCGGTGCCGGCCGCGGCGCAGATGACCACCATCGATCCCAACACCGCGATCGATTCGGACCTGGACGCGCCGCCGGTGCGCCAGGACGGGCCGGCACCGTCCGATTACGGTCCGTACCGCGAGCCCGCCGCTCCCCCTGCCCAGCCCCAGCCGCAATATGCCCCGCCGGTGCAGACTGCGCCGGCCACCAATGCGCGCGAGCGGGCGACCGACACGTTCGAACAGGACGAACTGTTGAGCGCGGCCGAGGGCGTGTTCGGCAAGGGTGCTTCGGGGCTGGCCGGGCTGCTGGAAAATATCCTGAAGGACCAGGGCCGTCCCAACGCCTATATCGCCGGCAGCGAGGCGTCCGGCGCGATCGGCGTGGGGCTGCGCTATGGCTCGGGCCGCATGTTCCACCGCATCGAAGGCGAGCGCCCGGTGTACTGGACCGGCCCGTCGATCGGCTTCGACGTGGGCGGCGACGCGAACAAGGTGTTCGTGCTGGTCTACAATCTTTACGACAGCCAGGAGCTCTACAAGCGCTTCCCGGCGGGCGAAGGCCGCGCCTATTTCGTGGGCGGGTTCTCGGCGAGCTATATGCGCCGGGGCGACGTGGTGCTGATCCCGGTGCGGCTGGGCGTCGGCTGGCGGCTGGGCGTCAATGCCGGATACATGAAGTTCAGCGAGAAGCAGCGCTGGCTGCCCTTCTGAGGCACTGACGGAACCAAAATCCCCTCAAGGGGTTGCGACGTCAGCGGAAGCTGCGCTTCGCGGCGGCGATGGGGACGAGATTGAGTGTGACGTTGAAGCCCGGCGAACCCGGAAGCGGCCGGTTCGAACTGCTCGTCCAGAGCGTCACCGACTACGCCATCTACATGCTCGACCTGTCCGGCGAAGTCGTCAGCTGGAACGCCGGGGCGCAGCGGTTCAAGGGCTATGACGCCGACGAGATCATCGGCCAGCACTTTTCGCGCTTCTACACCGATGAGGACCGCGCCGCAGGCATCCCCGCCCATGCGCTTGCCACCGCCGAGCGCGAGGGCCGTTTCGAGGCGACCGGCTGGCGGGTGCGCAAGGATGGCACCCACTTCTGGGCTAATGTCGTCATCGATCCGATCCGCGATCCCGAAGGCACGCTGATCGGCTTCGCCAAGGTCACCCGCGACCTGACCGAGCGGCGCCACGCCGAGGAAGAGCTTCGCCGCAGCGAGGAACGCTTCCGCCTGCTGGTGCAGAGCGTCACCGACTACGCGATCTACATGCTCGACCCGCAGGGCCATGTCGCCAGCTGGAATGCGGGCGCCGAGCGCTTCAAAGGGTACCGCGCCGAGGAGATACTGGGCGAGCATTTCTCCCGCTTCTACACCGATGAAGACCGCGCCATCGACTTCCCGGCCCATGCGCTGGAAACCGCGCGGACCCAGGGCCGGTTCGAAGCCGAAGGCTGGCGGGTGCGCAAGGACGGCACCCAGTTCTGGGCCAGCGTGGTCATCGATCCCGTCCGCGACAACACCGGCACGCTGATCGGCTTCGCCAAGATCACCCGCGACCTGACCGAGCGGCGCCAGTCGCAGCTGGCGCTCGACCAGGCCCGCGAGGCGTTGTTCCAGGCGCAGAAGATGGAGGCGATCGGCAAGCTGACCGGTGGCGTCGCGCATGACTTCAACAATCTGCTGGCTGCGATCATCGGCAGCCTGGATCTTGCCCGCCGCCGCGCGGCACAGGGTGGCGACATCACCCGCTTCCTCGACAATGCGATGATGGCAGCCGAGCGCGGGGCGACGCTGACCCAGCGCATGCTCGCCTTTGCCCGCAAGCAGGCGCTTCAGCTGGAATCTGTCGATCCTGCGGCGCTGGTGCGCGGCATGGCCGACCTGTTGCAGCGCACGATCGGCACATCGGTGCGGATCGACACGCAATTTCCGCTGATGCTGCGATCGGTGCGTGCCGACCCGGCGCAGCTGGAACTGGCGTTGCTCAATCTGGTGGTGAATGCGCGCGACGCGTTGCCAGAGGGGGGCCGGGTGCTGATCGCCGCGCGCGAGGAGCGCGTCGAACTGGGCGGCACGCTGAAGCCAGGGAGCTATGTCGCACTCTCAGTGATCGACACCGGCAGCGGCATGGACGAGGAAACCCTCGCGCGTGCGACCGAGCCTTTCTACACCACCAAGGGCGTGGGCAAGGGCACGGGACTGGGCCTGTCGATGGTGCACGGCTTTGCCGAACAATGCGGGGGCCGACTGGTCCTGCACAGCCGCAAGGGCGAAGGCACGCGTGCCGAACTCTGGCTGCCGGTATCCGACGCGGCCGCCGACGCCGATCCGGCGCCGTCCGCCACCCCGGAACCGCCCGCCCCTCAAGGCGACCGGCTGGTGGTGCTTGCCGTCGACGATGATGCGCTGGTGCTGACCAACACCGCGGCGATGCTGGAAGATGCCGGCCACCGCGTGATTCAGGCGACTTCGGGCAAGCAGGCGCTTCAGCTGCTCTCCGAAAGCCGGATCGACGTAATGGTGACCGATTTCGCCATGCCGGACATGAACGGCCTGCAACTGGTCGATGCCGCCCGCGCTGGATGGCCCGATCTGCCCGCGCTGCTGGTGTCGGGCTATGCAGAGCTGCCAGAGGATGTCGGCGCCAATCTCCCGCGCCTGGCCAAGCCATTCCGGCGCGACCAGATCGCGCGTGCGGTGGGCGAAGCGGTTGCGCTCAGCAAGGGTCCAGGCCGGGTGGTGCCGTTTCGCGCGCGCAAGTGAGCGCGTTGTCGCCGCCGGTGCTGATGCTTGGCATCACGCTGCTGGTGCTGGTGAACCTCTGGACCTTGCTCAGCTTCCGCGATGACAAGCAGCGCGCGGTGCGCGGCGACCGCCGGATTCTGGAGAAGACCCTGCTTTGGCTGGCGCTGATCGGCGGCACGCCGGCGGCGTTCTTCGCGCGGCAGCGGTTTCGGCACAAGACGCGCAAGGAGCCCTTCTCCACCTATCTCCAGCTGATCGCGATGGTGCAGGTCGGGGTGATCGGCGGGCTAGGCTGGAGCTTTGCCGCCTAGAGCCCGAATAGCCCGCGCCGACGGCGTGGGGGCGGTGCGGGCTCCGGCGGCAGCTCCTCCACGAGCCAGCTATGGTTCTCGACGATGTCGGCCGCGACGGGGCGGCCTTCGCGATCGCGCGATGGCTTGAAGCGGAAACGTTCGCGTATCAGCCGGCAGGTGGTCGCATCGAGCAGGCGGTTGCCGCTGCTCCGCGTGATCTCGCAATCGACCACCCGGCCGTCAGTCCAGACCGTGTAGCGCACGCCGACTGTGCCGCCGGCGCCGCTTTCCGCGAGCGCATCGGGGAAATCGGAATCGCGGATGCGCCCGCGCACCCATTCGGGCGGGGTCTCGGCACGGCCGCCGCCACCGCCGTCACCGTCCCCCTGTCCGCCGCTGCCCCGGCCATGGCCGATGCCGCCGCTGCCATAGCCCGGGCCCGGGATGTCGGCGCTCCCGGCCGACGCCATCGCACCTGTGCCGGCGATCGGGGCAGCCACCACTGGCGGTGGGATGAGTACGGGAACCAGCGGGGTCGGCGCCACGATCTGAGTGGGTTCGGCGCGCAGATTGGGCGGTGAGGCCTCGCCTTCGGGACGGCCACTGCGCACGCGCTGCGGCACCGGCTTAGGCTTTTCCAGCGGCGGCGGCGCGGGAGGTACCTTGGAACACCAACAGCGCGGGCGATTCGGCGACGCGCTGGTGCACCGCCAAGCCCCAGAGCAGCGCCGCCCCCAGCGCACCGGTCAGCACCGCCGCGCCTAATGCGGCCCTGCTACGATCAGCGCGACTGGACGCGGTGTACGACATGCCTTGGCCTCAGGCCGCACCACGCGGCCGCTTCGACCAGAGATAGGCAGCGTCGGCGCGATCGGAAGAGGCGGTTAGCCGAACTCGACAGCCTCGAACCGGACCGGCTCGCCGCTTGCGGCCTCGGCCAGCGTGCCTTCCCACATCACCTGCGCGCCGCGGATAAAGGTGCCGACCGGCTTGCCCGTCAGCGTCATGCCGGTGAAGGGCGACCAGCCGCACTTCGATGCGAGCCAGCTTTCCTCGATGCTCCAGCGCGCCTTCAGGTCGACCACGGTGAAATCCGCGTCGTAGCCGACGGCGATCCGCCCCTTGCCGGCGATGCCGAACACGCGCTGCGGCCCGGCGCTGGTCAGGTCGATCAGCCGCTGCAGCGTCAGGCGCCCTTCGGCGACATGGTTGAGCATCAGCGGCAGCAGGGTCTGCACGCCGGGCATGCCGCTGGGGCTCGCCGGATAAGGCTTGGCCTTTTCCTCGCGCGTATGCGGCGCGTGGTCCGACCCCATCACGTCCACCACGCCCTGGCGCAGCCATTCGAACAGCCCGTCGCGGTGCGCGCCAGAGCGGATCGGCGGGTTCATCTGGGCAAAGGTGCCCAGGCGCGGATAGGCTTCTTCGCCTGCCAGCGTCAGGTGCTGCGGGGTGACTTCGCAGGTGGCGATGTCCTTGTGCTGCCCCAGCAGCGCCAGTTCGGCCGGCGTGGTCACGTGCAGCACGTGGATGCGCCGCTTGGCCGCGCGCGCCAGCCGCAGGATACGCTGAGTGGCGAGCAACGCGCTTTCGTCGTCGCGCCAGACGGGGTGCGAGCGCGGATCGCCCTCGATCCGTTCGCCCGCGCGCGCGTTCATCCGCGCTTCGTCCTCGGCATGGATCGCCACGCGGCGCTTGCCCGATGCGAGCACGCGGGCGAGATTGTCATCGTCCGACACCAGCAGGTCGCCGGTCGAGGCGCCCATGAAAATCTTGACGCCGGCGGTGCCCGGCAAGCGCTCCAGCTCGGCCAGGGCGGCGGCGTTATGGTTGGTCGCGCCGACATAGAAAGCGTGGTCGCACCACATCCGCCCCTTGGCGCGGTTCAGCTTGTCATTGATTGCGTCGGCGCTGTCGGTGTTGGGCTTGGTGTTCGGCATTTCGAACACGGCGGTGACACCGCCCAGCACCGCGGCACGGCTGCCGCTCTCCAGGTCTTCCTTGGCCTCGAGCCCCGGCTCGCGAAAGTGCACTTGGCTGTCGATCACGCCGGGCAGGATGTCGAGCCCGGTGCAGTCCACCGTGGCGCCTGCGTCACCGAGCTTGCCGATCGCGACGATGCGCCCGCGGGCGACGCCGACATCCACCTCCGCCGGTCCGCCCGGCAGATGCACCCGCCCGCCCGTCAGCTTCAAGTCGATCTCTGCCATGCTCGCCTCTTCTTTCCGCGCCCGCCGCCTCCTACCTGTTCGTCATGACCGAAACCAGCCCCGGCACTTGGCTTGCCGACCGCGCGCTTCTCCGCATCTCGGGCGAGGATGTCCGTGGTTTCCTGCAAGTATTGCTGACGCAGGATCTGGCGCGGGTGGCGCCTGGGCAGCCGCAATGGGCCGGGCTGCTGACGCCGCAGGGCAAGGCGCTGTTCGACTTCATCCTGTGGGAGGATGGCGACGCGGTGCTGGTCGATTGCGAGGCGGCGCAGCGCGAGGCGCTGGCGCGGCGGCTGACGATCTACCGCCTGCGCCGGCCCATTGTGATCGAGCCGGTCGATGGCGGGGTGCATTGGTCGCGGGATGGCGCGCAGGGAGTGCCGGATCCCCGGCTGCCCGCGCTTGGTCATCGCTGGCTGGGCGAAGCGGTAGGCGAACCGGCGCTCGACTGGCACGCGCACCGCCTGTCGCTCGGCGTCACCGAAGGGGCAGCCGAGCTCGGCCGGGACAAGACGCTGTGGCTGGAATGCAACGCCGAACCGCTGAACGGGGTGAGTTATACCAAGGGATGCTATGTCGGGCAGGAGAACACCGCCCGCATGCACTACCGCGCCAAGGTCAACCGCCGCCTGGTGGTGGTGCCGCTAGGGGAGGCAAGCGACCGCACCCGCGCGGTGTACCCGGAGCTGGGGCTGATGGTGGAGCTGCGCCGCGTGGAGGCGCTGGGCGATGCGCTGCTGCCAGCGTGGCTGGCGGAGGCGGTGGCAGCAGAGCCGTCGGGAGCTTAGCTACACCATCGGATCTGGCGCCTACCGCAACGCACCAGGCGTGCGGGCTTAGACGATAGTGGCGTCAGCCCAGGCCCATGTACGCCGATAAAGGCTCGCTGATCCTGCGCTCCTCTGGCCGCGACCAGTTCCCCGACGAAGGCCGGGGCGCAGTTGCCGTCAGATCGCGAGTGCCGACCGCACTATCCAGCGCAATTCATCAAAGCTCAGTCCTATCGGACACGATGCGCGACACAGCACGAGATCCCCGCCCCGAGCACCTACTACCGGAACCTAATCGGTCTGTGCGGCCAAAGAGCAACGCGCAGCCGCAGCATCACACCCCCAGCCACTCCAGCTCGCCCGGCAGTCCCGCTCCGGCATAATCCACCTGCAGCACTCGCCGCCTACGCGGGCACGCTGCCGCCTGCGACGCGTGAAGGATCGGCGTGGCATAGATCCAGACGTCGCCCTGCGCCGCCAGGCATGCCGCGGTTCCGCAGGCGCGCACGACCTCGTCTATATCGGCTTCCGCCACCTGCTGGCGATGCGAGCCCGGCGCGATCAGCAGCGGCGCATTGCCTTCGTCGACCGGGTCCAGGTGGATGCGGACGGTCAGCATGCCCGCGAGCAGTGCAAAGGGTGGCGCCACATGGAGCATTCCCTGCTTGACCGTCCACGGGCCGAAGCCTGGCACCACTGCACGGTGGCGCACGGCAATCGTCCGGTCCTGATGCCAGCCCAGGCTCCAGTTGGTGTCCGCGGTCTTGTTGAACAGGATCGCTCGAACCGGCTTTGCCGCGCTGCCCAGATGGTGCGCGATCCGTCCGCCCACCGCCTGCTCCAGCACCACTGACAGCGCGGGATGATCCTGTATGCGCGTTCCGGCTCTATCGGAGGCGTAGTCGCTTAGCAGTTGTTCGAGTTCGGCGATGTGTCCAGCAACGGCTGCACGGTGGAGTACGGCGCCGTCCCGCTCCAGCTGCAATCCTTCTGCATTCGTCTGCCGCATCACCAGAGACTAGCGGCGCGCCTGATACGCACAAGATGTGTGGACCATCTGACTGCAGACAAAGAAAAAGGGAGACCGGTTGCCCGGCCTCCCCAATTCTTCTGATCCAGAGGACCAGCGTGGCTTACATGCCCGAGCCGGGACCGTAAGTGATTTCCACGCGGCGGTTCTGGAGCTCGCGGACGCCATCGGCGGTGTCGACGCGCGGACGGCTTTCACCGAACGCTTCGGTCGAGATGACACCGTCGGAGATGCCACGGCCGGTGAGGTAGCCCTTGACCGAGTCAGCGCGACGCTGGGACAGACCAACGTTGTAGCTGGCCGAACCCGAACGGTCAGCGTGGCCTGCCAGGACGACGCGAGTGTTCGCGCAGTTCTGGTAGTTGCTGATCGCATTGTCGAGGATGCTCGAAGCTTCCGGCGTGATGTCCGACTTATCCCAGTCGAAGAACACGATGTACGGCCCAGGCGTGCAGACCACGACCGGAGCGACGGGCTCCGGAGCGGGTGGCGGGGTGTACTCGGGAGCAGGAGCCGGAGCGGGCTCCGGAAGCGGCTCAGCCGGTGCGCCGAAGTTGAAGGTCAGACCACCCAGGATCGAGTGCGAACGGAAGCGGCCGCTGACTTCTGCGCCGTTGGCAGCGACGAGGTCGACGCCAGGTGCGTTGAAGAAGCGATACTTCAGCGACACGTCGACATTGTCGGAGATCGGTGCGCGGACGCCCGCAATCGCCTGCCATGCAACAACCGTGTCGGAGTCATCGACGATGTCCGAAGCCGAGTTCAGCGCCAGGCGCGACTTGATGCGGGCGATACCGATACCGGGGCCAACGAAGCCCTGGACGCCGTCATCATCACCGAAGTCCCACAGGCCGTTGACCATGAAGCTCAGCGCCGTGGTGCGGCCACCGGCATAGTCATAGCTGCCAGCAGCTGCGCCGGGCAGGCCGACCGACGAGGTCAGACCGTCAACGGTAGCCGACTTGTAGCCGACTTCGGCTTCCAGACGGAACACGCCCAGGTCGTAACCGACCGTTGCGTCCACGTCGTAACCATAGTTATGGTCGACCGTCAGCGCGTCTTCGACAGAACCGACATTCCAGTCGATGTCTTCGACGATCATCGCGCCGCCTTCGATGCCCACATACCACGCATCTTCGCGTGCAAGGGCGGGCGTGCTCAGCGCGGTGGTCGCGAGCGCCAAAGTGATGGCAAGCTTCCGCATATTAAAACCCCTTTCTCGATTGTCACTACGGACAGCGACAAACTCAGTACCGAAACGAATGTATCCACGCAAGCGCACAAATCCGGGGACTGTTGCATCATCGTCACAGTTCGTCTGAGGCTATCAGACCGTGCACACGCAATGCTTCCAGTACCGCAACGATTGCGGCCCGCGCTTGCCCATCAACCACTACCCCACCCAGTGGTTCCACCACCGGCGGCAGTCTTTTGCCAACCACTTGTGTACCCTCGACAAAAACTTTGCCGTGCGCCTCGCCCACGCGCCATTCGCCGTTGCGGAACAGCACGAACCCTGCGCCGACACCTGCCCAAAGCCGCATGCCCTCCCGTGGCGGTACGAAGCGCCAGCCGCCGGCGGTCGATATTGCAACTGCGTTCGCCTGCCCCTGCCAGATCCCTGTCGGCATCGCCCCGACGATCCAGCACGCGCCATCGTCAGCGGCCTCAGGCGGCGAGTCGAGGCCAACCTGCACCACCGCGCCGCTCACCAGCGCGTCGATCAGCAGTAGCGCTTCATTATGCGTCATCTCCTTCTGCGCCTGCCCGGCCACCAGCATCGGCAGCCCCATTCGCGGCGTTGCATCCTCGCTCATGCCTCTTCCCCTTGTCTCACTCGCAGTTCAGCCGCGCGGGACAGGCCCCGCGCGCCCACCTGCTGCACCCGCACTACGGCGCCGGGCGCATCCTCCGCCGCCAGCACCAGCCGCGGCTCGGCGACCTCCAGCACGCGCGGCGGCCCCGCGGGCCGCTGCACCGTGACCCGGTAGCGCTCGGCCTCTTCGCCCAGCGGCGCATCGACGCCGTCGATCCAGTCCCACCCGCTCCTGCTGCGGCGCACCCAAGTCACGGCCAGCGTTCCGTCCGCGGCCCACGCGCTGCGCAGATGCACGGGCGGGGGCGGCACCAACGCCGCGCCCGCGACCCGAGCCTGTGCTTCCACTTCCGCCGGGTCGCCGGCTCCCTTGGCAAGCACCCGCACCTCCGACAAACCCAGCGGCAGCTCGGCGAACGCCAGCGTGTCGCGCGTCACCAGCACGAAGCGGTCCCCTGCCGCCTGGCCGCCAATCGCCGCCTCGGTCCCCCTCCGCCCCCGCCACAGTCGCGACAGGCGCCAGCGCCGCTCGCCCAGGCGGACTGCCCGGCCAAACTGGAGCAGCTCGTCGCCCACCATCGCCAGGTTCGTACCGGCATGCAGCGCCGCCGCATCGGCGTCCCCCAGCATCATGTCCCCATGCGCCAGCTCGACCACCAGCACGCTGCGCCCGTCCTCGAACCCCGCAGGCCCGACACCCGGCGGCGTCACCACCCGCCCCAGCACCGCCGGGCGCGCGCTCGCCCCCGCGCTCGTCCAGCTCGCCCCGCCATCGCCGCTCCACAACAGCGCCGCCCCGCGCCACCCCGGCTCGGTGCCGGCCGCCGCGATCGCCAGCTGCGGCACATGCGGCAGCGCGTCGCCGATCAGCGGCAGCTCGAACGCATGCACCACCGTTCGCCCCAGCCGCAGGTCGGGCGCGCCCAGCATCCGCCCGGGGCTCGCCGCCTGCACCGGCGGAGGCGGCGCCGCCGGCACGCATTCCAGCGTCAGCACCATCGCCTCCAGCATCCAGCGCTCGACGCGCCACAGCCCCTCTTCCCCCGCGATCTGCACCCGTGCACCCGGCTGTACCGCCAAAGCCGTCCAAGGCAGCGCCAGCGTGCGCCGCCTTCGCTCCAGCCCAGCCCGCGCCAGCGCCGCGCCAGCCAGCGCCTTGGCCGCGCTGGCATCGATCGCCGCCGCCAGCTCCATCCGCGCCTCACGCCCACCACCGCCCGGCCGCGCAGCCCGCTGCACCCCGGCCTGATAATCGCGCGCCGGATCATAATAAGTCAGCGTCAGCACGCCGGGCACCGCCTCGCCCGATCCGATCGCCCGCACGCCGCGTGCACCCTTTTTGCCGGGGGTGGCAGTGCCCGCATCCGCGAGCGGCACCGCAGCTCCCGCGCCGCTGCGCAGCACCAGCGTGTCGCCATCCGCCTCGAACCAGCCGCCCGCGGCCCCGGCCAACGTCTCCCCCACCACGCGCACGCTTGCCCCCGACGCGGCAAAGCCGGTCAGCGCCACGCTCGGCTCGGCAGCGATTTCGCCTTCGCTGAGCCCCGCGAAAATGGCGCCTGCCTCCACCGGCCCGGCATCCGCCACCACTTCGAAACTCAGCGAGGGGATACGGTTGCCATACTCCGCCAGCGCCAGGTCCTCGAACACGGCATAGGCGATGCCGCGATGCGCCGGCGCCAGCCCCGCGCCCTCCGCCGCGGCGATCAGCGGATCGGGCGCCTGGTCCTCGCCGCCCAGATGCAGCCGGAACCCGCCCTCGCTCTTCAGGTCGCCGGCCGCCCCGCGCAACAGCTTGCCGTCCGCCCATATCCGCCGCACCGCCAGGATTGGCCGCGCCGACAGCGCCACGGCAAACGACGCGGAATAGCTGTAGCGCGTCATGTCCGGCCGCCCCTTGCCACCTTCCGTGACGCGGCTCTCGATCAGGTCGGTCGCCCAGATGACCGATCCCGCCACTCGCATCGTCCCGAACAGCTTGGGGATCTGCGTGCCATAAGAGGATGTCTGCACCCGCAATTCCTGCAGGCGCGGCCCCTGGCGCCCGGCCGGCTTGAACAGCACTTCGCGGTCGAACGCCGCGCCCGCCACGCCGCCGATCGCCGCCCCGATCGGCCCGCCGAAAAACGCGCCGGCGACACTCAGCACCACGGTCGCCATGTCAGTTCTCCTCCCGGCGCCAGCGCGCCACCACTGGCCAGGGCACCGGCCCCGGCCGCTCCACCACGCGGCGCAGCGCCGCATCGGCGTGGATCACCCCATCTTCGCTTGCGATCGCCAGGTGCAGCTGCCCGGGCCCGCTGCGCACCAGCAGCAAGTCGCCGACACGTGCGTCCGCCACCCGCACCAGCCCCGCCGCCTCCACTGCCAGCGCCACCTGGGCCGCGTCGCCGCTGCGCCACCGGTATCCGCTTGGCACGCCGCAGCCATAGGCCAGCCCCGCCAGCCCGACACAGTCGATCCCATCGGCCCCGCCGCGCCCGTGCAGCCGGAACCGCGTCCCCAGCGCCTCACGCGCCCGCGCCAGCGGGGTCATGCGCCGGGATAACGCGTCAGCAGGTCGATGCCCGGCAGATACGGTTCGCCACGGAAGTTCACCGCGTTCCCGAACCGCCCCGCACAGGTCGCCAGCGTCTTGTCGCACCCCTCGATCAGCTCGACCAAGGCACCCGCCCCGGCAAAGCGCGGCGGCGCCAGCAGCGTCACGCGCGCGCCCTCCGACAGCGCCACCGCATCCTCCAGCCCCCCATTGGCGCCGCCAAACCACCGCAACACCCCGCCGCCATAGGCATTGGCCACCGGCTCAACTGCATCCAGCGTCACCACTGCGCCCTCGATTGCCACCACCCGCGCAAACTGCCGCCGCCCTGCCATCGCCACGCGGCAGCGCTTGTCGCCCAGCATTGCTCGGCAATCGGGCGAGGTTTCCTCCACCACCGCCCGCTCCAGCCGCGCCGCCGCGCCGCGCAGCTCAGCGGTCAGCATGCCCCCGCGCGTTTCCACCGCGCCGATCACGCCTTCGCCCAGCGGCAGGCCCGCATCGGGCGCGGTCCAGTCGGTCGCGAACAGCACCACTCGCGCCCCGTCCCAGCGCCCGGCGAGCAAGTCCGCCTCGCCGATCGCACTGCTGGTCAGCGCGCCGGTCACATCCATGCTGTCAGCTTCCAGGCTGGCGCTGCGGCTGATCGCACTCGGCGTCATGCCCGGTGCCGCGCGATAGACGAGCCCGTCGATCAGGAGGTCGCGGTCATGCGCGGTCAGCCCGATCGTTATCCCGTCGCGCCGCTCCAGCCGCCAGCACAGCGCGATCGTGGTCAGCGCCGCGCTCATTCGCGTATCTCCACCAGCGGCACCGACGCCGCCGCGCCGGCCAGGAACGTCGCCCGGCTGACCTGCAGCCGATCCTCGGCAAAGCGCACCGGCACGTCGAACGCAAAGCTCGCGCTCACCACCACGCCCGCCCCCGGCGCCGCCGCCAGCGTCACGCTGCCGCCTTCGCCGAGCACAAAGTCCCGCGTCTCCACGCCGTCCAGATAGACGCGCACCGTGCCGGCCTCGGGCCGCGTGATGCGCCGCACCACTTCGCCATAGCGCCTGACCAGCTGGAACTGCCGCGCCGCGCCATCGCCTTCGCTCAGCAGCTCGCCCAAGCCCCGCCAGTCGAACGGATCGCGCAATCGGAAGCCGCGCGCCGGCCCCATCCGCGCCCGAAAGAACCCCAGCAGCGCGGCGATGTCGGCCTCCGAGCGCACACCCGGCCCGACGTCATAGCAAGTCCGCGCCTCCGCCCAATCGGCATTGCGCGCTTCCTGTCCGCCCGCACTCGTCACGATGGCGGTGGACACTTCCGGCGCCACTTCCGCCTCGCGCCCCAGCGCCAGCGGGAACTGCACATCGTCGAATGACTGCACCTCTTCCTCCCCCTCCCAATGCACGAAGCCGTCGCGCAGCACCTGTGGCAGTGCCCAGACATAGGTTGCGGCAACTCCGCGCCGCCGTCCCCGCGCCGCGGCTTCCGCGATCGGCCGCCACTGCCCCTTGTCCGCTGCCCGCAGCACGAAGCCGGCGAGGTAATGCTGTTCATCCACAGGATAACCGAGCCGCGCCTCCGCAAGCCCCACGCCCTCGTCGCTCGCCGCCGACAGCCCCGCCGCCGCCCAGTCATAATCCTCCAGCTGGAGCACATCGAAGGCTGGACGCGCCCAGCCGACCGGCAGGTTCGCCGCGACAGCATCCGCGCTCGCCGTCACCGTCGGCAGATAGGCAAGCAGCATCACCACCGCGCCGGGCGCCGCCGCCTTCACCGCATCACGCAGCGCCAGCGTCGAATCCGCCAGCAGCTTCCCCGCCGCCGTCGACACATCCACCGCCGCTGCGAGCGCCGCCACTGCGGCAGGATCATGGATGCACAAACTCCCGTCCGGCATCGCCCACCACCAGGGCTCACCCACCTGGAACTTGACCGCCAGCCCGGCGCCCCGCGCGATCCCGACGAAATCCAGCGCCACCGTGCGCAGATACGCCATTGCCGATCCATTGGCCGGCGACAGCAATGCCGATGGCGGATCCCAGCCCGTCAGCCCTGCCGATCCATCGACCGCGCGCTGTTTCCAGTCGTTCCAGCAATGCTGGTCGAGCAGCTCGTAGGACAGCGACCAGATCACGCCGAAGCCCAGCGCCTTGGCGCGCGCCGCAAAGTCGCGATGCCAGGCCGCGCACGCCACATTCAGCGCGCTCGCGCCCAGCGACACATAATAGCCGCCGTACAGCGCCTCGAGCCGGAAATAATGGCTCATCCCCACATAATGTAGGATGTCGCCGCGATACCCCAGCTGCACCATGTTGCGCAGCACCCGCTGCGGCGTCAGGTGGTAGCTGTCGTCATAGCCATTGGCGATGCCCAGCCCATGCTCGGGCACCACCACATCGCCGATCGCCAGCACCGAACCCGGCCCCTCACCGGCGATGCCGCTCAGCTCGACCCAGCCCTCTACCGCCGCCGGCAGCGGCGCGTCCGTGTCCGCATCCATGAACCCCGGCGCCACCAGAGACACGAACATCCGCTCGACATCGCCCGCCCAGACCGGGTCCGCCTCCTCGGGCAGGGTGAAGCCACCAACCAGCTGCGCAAAGTCGATCCTCACCTCGGCATCTTCCGGCGTGCCGGTCGCATAGTTCCACAACCGCACATACCAGGCACGCGCATTGCCTTCTGCATC
The DNA here is from genome assembly GCF_021043375.1 of Sphingomonas sp. IC-56. Lineage (GTDB taxonomy): Bacteria > Pseudomonadota > Alphaproteobacteria > Sphingomonadales > Sphingomonadaceae > Sphingomonas. The sequence continues at coordinate 1,172 of NZ_JAJNDV010000011.1, read as the reverse complement.
GCGCCCCTCGATCGTCAGCACCGGGCCGTTGATCGCGTCCAGCGGCAACACCCCGGCAGAGCGCCAGCGAAACCGCAACCGGCAATCGCGGTAATCCCGCCGCGTCTCATAGCGCAGCAGCGGATGGTCGTGCGTGTCCGCCGACGCCCAGATCAGCCCCGCCAGGTCGTTCTGCCGCAGAAACACCGCATCAACCCGCAGCGCGTCGGGCGCGGTGGTCACCACGCTCGCCATCATCGGCCGCGGAAAGTCCACGGTCCAATATGCCGGATCGAACCGCGAGACGAACCCGGCAGCCTGCCCCCGCCGCTCGCCACAAAGCCACCAGCCCATATCCCCCCCTCCCCGGAAAAACGGACGGACCTATTCTGCCGCCAGAGCCGCCCGCACTGCCCGCGCCACCTGTCGGCTCGACTGCGCCAGCGCCCGCGGCGCCTCGCTGCCTGCTGCGTTCACCGTGATCGACACCCGCACTTCGCGCGCCCCTCCCGGCAGGCTCGCCGCAACCTGTCCCGCCGACGTCGGCACAAACAGCTCAGGCCCGCGCTCGCCCACCCAGTAAGGCCGCCCCGGGCTCACCGGCCCGCCGGTCGCCCGCCCTGGCGCCCCGCCGAACAGCGACCCGATCAGCCCGACCAGCCCGCCGCCCGATCCGCCCAGCACTTCGTTCAGTCCCCCGCGCAGCGCGCTCGAGGCGATCTCCCCGATCACCCCCAGCGCCACGCCGCGCAGATCCTCGAACCCCAGCTTGCCGGTCCGCACCGCCCGCCCCAGCGCGGTCTCGATCGCGCGCCCGGCTCGATCCACCCCGGCCTCCAACGGCCCTTCCAGGCTGCCGCGCATTTCCGCCACATCGCGCGCAAAGCTCCGCGTATCGGCGCGCACGCTCACCACCAGCCGCTCGATCTCTTCATCCATCGGGAAAAAGCTCCTTCAACCGCGCGATCTCCGCCGCCCCCGGCGGCTCGGCACCCTCGCCCCGCGCAGCCCCAGCCAGCGCCGCCAGCTCAGCCGGCGTGGCGTTCCAGAAGGTCTCCGGACTCCACCCGAACACCAGCCCCGCCAACCCCGCGAGCCGAACGGCACGCGAGGCAAAATCCTCCCCGGCACGGGGAGGGGGACCATGCGAAGCATGGTGGAGGGGGCTATCCGCAAGCGAACCCTGCTTGAGA
>NZ_JAJNDV010000010.1 GCF_021043375.1 Sphingomonas sp. IC-56 | reverse complement strand
GCCTGGCCGATTTCGAACTTGGCGGCGCTGTCGGCGAGGGTTTCGACTTCGCTGGTCAGGTTGCGGGCGGCGGCGGAGGTCTGTTCCACCATGGCTGCGTTCTGCTGCGTCGAGCGATCCATGGTGCCGATCGCCACGCTGATCTCGCTGATCGCAGTGGATTGCGCCTGGTTGTCGGCGGCCATCTGGCCAAGCAGGCTGTGAACTTCGGCAACGTCGCCCGAGATGTTGGCGAGCGCGCCATCGACCTTCTGCACCATCTCCACGGCCGAGACGATGTCGGTTTGAGTGGCGGTCAGCTGGTCGCGGGCGCGAGCCGCTTCTTCTTCCGAACGCATGGCGAGCGCCGAGACGAGGTCGGCGACGACCGCGAAGCCGCGGCCCGCTTCGCCGGCACGGCCGGCTTCGACGGCGGCGTTCATGGCGAGCACGCGCGTTTGGAAAGCGATCTTGTCGAGGCCCTCGATGACGCTGTCGATGCCCTTTGCGCCATCGGCAACGCGGGCCATGGCCTGCACTGCTTCGTCGGCAACCGCGCGGCCGCCTTCCACCGTGGCGATTGCGCCATCGGCGCGGGCGACCGTGCGGGATGCGGCCTCGGCAGTGGCCTTGAGGCGTCCGTCCATCTGAGTGACGGCAGCGGAGGTCTGTTCCAGGCTGGCGGCGTTCGCCTCGGTGCGGCGGGCGAGGTCTTCAGACGCCTGGGCGATCTCGCCCGAGCCGGTGCGGATCGCTGTCGCGCTCTCCGCGACCGAGCCGATCAGGGTGCGCAAACTGGCGAGCGCTTCGTTGAAGTTCGCCTTGAGCTCGGCATAGGCGGGGGGCACGTCGGCGGTGACATCCGCGGTCAGATCGCCATTGGTGAGGCGCGACAGGCTTTCGCCCAGAATGCGGACCACTTCGGCCTGCTCCTCGCCCGACCGGCTCTGTGCAACGGCGGCGTCACGGAAGGTGACCATCCCGCGGCTCAGCCTGCCGACGCAATCCTGATACTCGGTGAACAGGATCGGGCTGGTGAGGTCGCCGGCGGCGAGCCCCTCCATGCGCACCACGGTGGTGACATAAGGGTCGCAGATGGCGGTGCGGAAGCGCTGGGCGAGGTAGATGGCGGTCAGGATCAGCCCGAAACTGATCGCCTGGCCGGTCCAGCCCAAGAAGCTCAGCCCCTGAATTGCCGCCATGAAGGCGATCATCGTCCCGAACGCGACGAGCGTCTTCTGCCGGATTGGCGCGATGGCTTGAAACCAGTGCATTTCGATCTTCCTTCTTGCTCGCGCATCGATGCGGCACATGATCTGGATCAAGCTGCCGCTGGGCGAGGCGATGCCGCATTATAGGTCGATGTCCTGCGTTACGGGTTTGTACGGAGGCCAATGCTGCCGACGGCGCGTGCACGGAAGGCCGTTAGCCGTTCTTATTCAACAGGTTGTCGGCCCGGAAAAATAACTGAAACATATTGTTTCCGATCATGAGCGGTGCTGCCGACCCCCTGCTTGGCAGCAAAAAGGGCGCCGCGGATGACCGCGACGCCCCTTGTGCCGTCATTGGATGTAAGGGTTAGAAGGACGTCCAGTCGTCGTCCGAGGCCGGGCTGATCGAGGCCGGCAGCGGCTTCACCGGCGAACGGTACGCAGCAGGCGCAACGGGCGCAGCAGGGCGGGCACTGGGTGCCGCGGCGGGGCGGAACGACTTTGGCGTCGCGACGCCGACGTCGAACTTGGCAGCCTGTTCGGCGAGGGCGGACACTTCGCTCGACAGGTTGCGTGCCGCAGCGGAGGTTTCCTCCACCATTGCAGCGTTCTGCTGCGTGGACTGATCCATGGTGCCGATCGCGACGCTGATCTGCGTGATCGCCGTGGACTGCGCCTGGTTGTCGGCGGCCATCTGGCCAAGCAGGCTGTGGACTTCGGCGACGTCGCCTGAGATGTTCGCGAGGGCGCCATCGACCTTCTGGACCATTTCCACGGCCGAGACGATGTCGGTCTGGGTGGCGGTCAGCTGGTCGCGGGCACGGGCAGCTTCTTCTTCCGAGCGCATGGCGAGCGCCGAAACCAGGTCGGCGACGACCGCGAAGCCGCGGCCCGCTTCGCCGGCACGGCCGGCTTCGACGGCGGCGTTCATGGCGAGCACGCGAGTCTGGAAGGCGATCTTGTCGAGGCCTTCGATGACGCTGTCGATGCCCTTTGCACCGTCGGCAACGCGGGCCATCGCCTGTACGGCCTCGTCGGCGATGGTACGGCCGCCTTCGACCGTCGAGATCGCGCCATCGGCGCGAACCACGGTGCGATTTGCCGCGTCGGCGGTCGCCTTCAGGCGGCCGTCCATCTGCGTCACGGCAGCGGAGGTTTCTTCCAAGCTAGCCGCGTTTGCTTCGGTGCGGCGGGCAAGATCCTCGGACGCCTGGGCGATTTCGCCCGACCCCGTGCGGATGGCGGCTGCGCTTTCGGTTACCGAGCCGATCAGCGTGCGAAGGCTGCTCAGCGCTCCGTTGAAGTTGGTCTTCAGTTCGGCATAGCCGCCGGTGAACTCGGTGCGAATGTCGCCGGTCAGATCACCTTGCGACATCTGGCCAAGCGCGGCGGCGAGGGTGTCGACAACCAACTTCTGCTCGGCATCGGCAGCGGTCTTCTCGATGTCGGCTTTTTCCTTTGCCACGGCCCCTTCGCGGAACACCAGCACGGCCTTTGCCATGTCGCCGATTTCGTCGCGGCGATCCGTACCAGCCACGTCGACGCGATTGTTGCCCGCGGCCAGCGCTCGCATCGTATCGCTCAACTGCTTCACTGGCATGGAGATAGTGCGCCGGATCAGCCACAGACCAACACCCAGCACGGCGATCGTGCCGATCACGCTCATGAGCAGCATCGAGGACGAGGCCGAACTGATCTGAGCGGTCAGTGCTGCCGATCCTTGTTCTGCCTCGGCGACGCGGTGGTCGTTGAACGCCTTCATGTCCTTGCCCAGATCGGCGACGCGCTTGTCGACCTCGGTCATCGTAGCTTTTGCGTTGGCATCGTCATTGCGCATGCCAAAAGCGATTGCCTGGCGCGCCTTGCCGTGGACGTCGTCCAGCGAAGCCTTCAAAGTATCGACACGTGCTGCGAGCGCAGGCTCGCTCTCGCGGACTTCCTTCAACTGATCGAGTGCTTGCTGATACGCTGCCTGCTCGCTCTCCGAAGCTGCCCGCGCTTCGGCGCTGTTGCCGTCATACGCCATGGTTCGATAGGCAGCGTACGCCATCTCGGTCAGGCGCCGATTGACCCGCGCCAGCTTCAGATTGTTCGGCAGCGCCGTATCGGTAAGGACCGAATAGTCTGCGTCCACCGTTCGCATGGCGTTGGATCCGGTAAACGCGATTGCTACGCTCAACAGACCCAAGACCAGCATCATCGCCAAAATCTTGGTAGAGATCTTCAAGTTCTCGATGGTCTTCATCTATAGCTCCCCCCGGACAAGGCCAAGTTGCCAGGCGCACCCACTCCCAGGCACGGACTGCACCTGAATACATGTTTGTATTTTAGAGGAAATTTGCGGGCGGCGGGGGTTATACGCAGTCTTACTTAGGGCGCCGACAAGCTCGTCGCCGGAGCACAAGGACTTGGGCCCCATGCCACTGAATAGCGCGCCAGTCTCGCTGATGCGCGCCAGCAGAATGCTTTAACGATGCGCCCTCTCCCCCTGCGAGCAGCGGGAGAGGGCGTGTTGTTCAGCTATTCGGGAATAGACCGGCCGCGAAGGCGATGCGGAGCGCTTCGGACAAGCTGCGTACCTCGAGCTTTTCCATCAGATTGGCGCGATAGATTTCCACCGTGCGCGGGCTGATGTCGAGTTCATAGGCGATGATCTTGTTCGAGCGCCCTTCGATCAGACCCTTGAGCACGTCGGTTTCACGCGGCGACAGCTTGGCGATCTTTGTCTCGGCGGCGTTGACGCGGGCGGCGGCTTCGCTGCCCTGCTCCAGACGAGCAAAGGCAGTGTCGACCAACTGCATCAGCACTTCGGCCTCATAGGGCTTTTCGACGAAATCGAGCGCGCCGGCCTTCATCGCCTGTACCGCCAGGCCGACATTGCCCTGGCCGGTCAGCACGATGGAGACGAATTTCGGGTTCTTGTTCAAGGTGACCAGAACATCGAGTCCGGTTGCCCCGGGCATGTGAAAGTCGAGCAGGAGAACCCCCGGATCGAGATCGTTCACTTCCTGAAGAAAGGCGTCCCCCGAACGGTAGCTGCGAATCAGCAGATCATTGCGAATGGAAAGCAAAGTATGAAGCGATGAGCGGACGGCATCGTCGTCGTCCACGATATATACTGTTCTCGTCATTGATCGTGACCCCCTTCGATCATTGGCAGCGTGAAACGGAAAACTGCTCCTCCTTCGGCTTGGTTGGCGGCGCTGAGGGCACCCCCATGGGCTTCGATGATACGCTTGCTTATCGAAAGTCCAATACCCATTCCGCCGCGCCCGCCCTTTGTGGTGGTGAAGCGGGTGAACATGTTTTCCAGTATCTGCGTAGGTATGCCGGGGCCATTGTCGGCAACGGCTATTTCGACCATTTGATCGTCCAACTTGCGCGAACTGATGGTCACGAGGCGGTCCGGCCGGTCGCTGTTGCGCAGCGCCTGCATCGCATTGCGGATCAAGTTGACCAGCACTTGCTGTACCTGGATGCGGTCGGCAAAGACGAACCGGACTTCGGGATCGAGCTGAAACGCCATGCGGATGTTGAAGTGCGCGGTGCCGACCTGGACCAGATCGGCGGCGTCGCGCACGGTGCGTTCGACCGATTCAGCCCGCATTTCCACTTCGCCGCGCGCCATGAAGGCGCGCAGGCGCCGGATGATCTCACCCGCGCGCTGGGTCTGGTCGACGGCCGAGCGCAGCAGCTCGATGGCCCGTTCGGACGTATCGCCGCGTTCCAGCAGCATGCGCGCGGCGGACAGGTAATTGGAAGTCGCGCTGAGCGGTTGGTTGAGTTCGTGCGCCAGGTCGGCGGCCAGTTCGCTCATGGCGCTCTGCCGCGAGACATGGGCGATATCGGCGCTGAGGTCGCTCATGCGCTCTTCGGTTTCCAGCTGCTCGCTGATGTCGCGGACGAACATGGTCAGCAGGAACTGCTCGTCGATGCGCGCCACGCCCGTGCGGATCTCGATGGGGAAGCGCCGTCCGTCGGCGGCCTGGGCGGTGCTGACGTTGATCTCGCCGATGGCGCCTTCGCCATGCTGCAGGAAGCGGCGCAGCACCGCCTGGTGCACTTCGCGCAGATGCTCGGGCAGTAGCATGGTCTCGGGCTTGCCGATCACTTCGTCCGCGCGATAGCCCCACAGCTTCTCCGCGGTCGTGCTGAACTGCCGGACGACGCCACATTCGTCGACCACGATCATCGCGTCGGGCACGGTCTCAAGCACGGAGCGCAACTGCGCCTCCCGGCTGCGTAGCGCCGTCTCGCGCTCGTCGCGCTCGGTCACGTCGACCACGACGCCGATGCTGCGCAGAGGCTTGCCGGCGACATCGTAGAAGAGACGGAACGACCCTTCGACCACGCGCTCGCCGCCATCCCTTTGCAGCAGGCGGTGGCGGAAGCTGACCTTGTCGGCATGTTCGCGCAGCGCCCGCAGGTGGTTCTCGCGTGCGTCCGCCAGATCTCCGGGAACGATCTGTTCGCGCCACATGTCCAGTGTGTCCAGGCTGCCGCGCTGGAGGCCGAGGCGCTCCTCGGCGCCGGGCGACCACGCGATCTGGCCAGTGGCATAATCCCCTTCGAACACACTCACCCCATGAACGGCGGTGGCGAGCGCCAGCCGTTCCTCGCTCGCGCGCAGTGCCTCAGTGGCGGCGACGTGCTGGGTAATGTCGGTCAGGCTATGGACGATGCAGGGCGGACGCCCGGCTTGTTCGATGCGAAGCACGCGTTCGATGGCGTGGATCTGACGCCCATCCTTGCAGACTTCCAGCATCTCGCGAACGCTCGGGTCCGTTTCGGGTGTGCCGAGCGCGCACGCGCTGCGCAGCAGGACGTAGCGGTTTTGCCCCCGTGCTTCCGCCTCGGTCCAGCCGAACAGGCGCTGGCAGCCACGCGACCAGTGCGTGATGGTGCCGTCGGGCTCGGCCAGCACGACGGTGGTCGCGTCCAGCGCCTGCGTAAGCTCGGTGGATGCACCCTGTTCGCGGGCGACGCGATTTACCGCCCAGTAGGTGACCAGCGCGACGATCACGATGTTGCAGCCCACCACCAGCAGCTGGGTCGCAAATGGGTGGAGCAATCCCAGCTGCATCACCACCAGTTCGACGACCGAGGGCGCAACCGGCAGCACGCTGACTGCCGGGATCAGCAGGCGTAGCGCCTGCCGTTCGGGCCCAGGCCTGGACAAGGTGCGGATCCAGCCGACGCCGCTGTGCAGGACGATGAGCGCGATCGAAAGGAAATACCCGACGACCATGGTGGGAACGGAAAGACGCGCTTTGCCCCAGCCGGCGATCGCCAGCCAGACCAGCAGGCCCGTGGCGAGCGCCATGCCCAGGCTGGCGCCGGCAAGCAGGCTGCCTGCTTCGGGTGGGAGCCTGCGCCGGGCAACGATGCCGACGCCGATCCCGGCGAACAGCAGCAGCAAGGTGGGGCCTATCGAAGCCGAGGGCGCGGTGCGGCTGAAGTACCCATATTTGTGCACCAGCGTAGGGAAAAGGACGTCCCGCAATCCCAGGTCGAGCGAAGTCGTGGCGTCGACGATCGCTGCCCCGGCAATAGCGGCGGTCACCGCCCAGCAACAGCAGGCGAGTCGCGGACGGTTGAAGATGGCCAGCAGTAGCCCCACCGAGACAAAGCCGAACGCGATTGCGCCGAGCGGCCATACCGGACGGCCGCCGCCGAAATCGCGTAATTGCGCAATATCGAATATCCAACCCGATAACGAAATCAGGGTGGTAAGCAGAGAGGCAAAGACCAGCGCAGCGGCAATATAGGTTGCCGTTCGCGAGCGAACACCTTCTCCCAGCAGCTCGTTACTCAACACACATTTCCATTGCCGCCGGACAAAGACATGGACTCTTCCTCAACGCCTTAGCATTGTTCGAGGGCCCGATAAACTACCACGAACATTTCCTTTGCCCCAGTAAGTCCATGGTGCAGCGCAAGGCGTGCCGCCCTTGCAAAACTTGCCCGTCCCGGCGATCAGTTGGTCGAGCGCTAGAAAGCGCCGCAACAGGGCAGGGAGTTTCGCTTGATCCGATCGATCCTAACGGCAGGGGTGGCCGCTGGGCTTGTCGCCCTCACGGCAGGCTGCACCAGTCAAGGCGCAGGTGGTACCAAGACCGCGGGCAGCGATGCTTCGTCCGACGCGTCGGCTCCGGGCCGGGGCAAGGGCTATTCGCACGACCCCTATCCCTCGACCTACCATGCTTATCCGGGCGCGGCGACGTTGGTGACCAACGTCACGATCCTGGACGGCGAGGGCGGACGGATCGAGGGTGGCTCGGTGCTGTTCCGGGACGGCAAGATCGTGGGCGTAGGCCAGAACCTTGCCCGCGACGCCGACGTCACGGTGATCGACGGACAGGGCAAGTACCTGACCCCTGGCGTGATCGACATCCACAGCCATCTGGGCGACTATCCCTCGCCAGGCGTTCCGGCGCTCTCCGACGGCAACGAGGCGACTTCCCCCGTCACGGCCGATGTCTGGGCTGAGCATAGCGTCTGGCCGCAGGACCCCGGTTTCAGCCGCGCACTAACCAATGGCGGCGTCACCACGCTGCAGATCCTGCCTGGTTCGGCCAACCTGTTCGGCGGGCGTTCGGTGGTGCTCAAGAACGTCTATGCCCGCACCATGCAGGGGATGAAGTTCCCCGGCGCGCCCTACGGCCTGAAGATGGCGTGCGGCGAGAACCCCAAGCGGGTCTATGGCTCGAAGGGACGCCAGCCGGCGACGCGGATGGGCAACATCGCGGTGGACCGCCAGACCTGGGCCAAGGCGGCCGAGTATAAGCGCCGCTGGGACAAATATGAGGACAAGGGCGGCGAGGCGCCCGGACGCGACATCGCGATGGACACGCTGCGCGGGGTGCTGGACGGTGAAATCCTGATCCAGAACCACTGCTACCGCGCCGACGAGATGGCCAATGTCATGGATATGGCAAAGGAGTTCGGGTACAAGGTGACGGCGTTCCACCATGCCGTGGAAGCGTACAAGATCGCCGACTTGCTCAAGGAAAACGGCGCCTGCGCGGCGGTGTGGGCCGATTGGTATGGCTTCAAGATGGAAGCCTATGACGCGGTCAACGAGAACCTTGCCATCCTTGAGAAGCAAGGCACCTGCGCGATGATCCATTCGGATGACGAGAACGGCATCCAGCGCCTGAACCAGGAAGTTGCCAAGGCGCGCATGGCCGGGATCAAGGCGGGCTATGACATCTCCGAAGCGCAGGCTTGGCGCTGGCTGGCGATCAACCCGGCCAAGGCGCTGGGCATCGACGACCGTACCGGCAGCCTGAAGGCGGGCAAGATGGCGGACGTGGTGCTGTGGAACGGCAATCCGTTCAGCGTGTACACGCGGCCGCAGATGGTGTGGGTCGACGGTGCGCTGCTGTACGACGCGAACAATCCGAAGCTCCGTCCGGTGTCGGACTTCGAACTGGGCCAGCCCGGCGAAGGGGATGTGAAGTGATGAAGGCGCTGCTTCTCTCCGCCGCTGCCGTGATCGGCCTTGCGGCGCCTGCCCAGGCGCAGGACATCGCCATTACCAACGCCAAGCTGGTCGTCGGCGACGGCTCCGCACCCGTCGAGGGCGGCACTGTCGTGGTGCGCGGCGGGCGCGTCGTTGCCGCCGGTGCGGGCGTGGCCGTACCTGCAGGCGTTCGGGTGGTCGATGCTGGCGGGCGCTGGGTATCGCCCGGCATCTTCGCGGGCTTCACGCGCATGGGTATCGTCGAAGTGGACGGCGTCGAAGCGACCAACGACACCAGCGCGGGCAGTTCGCCCTTCGACGCCGCGCTGGACGTCGCGCCGGCGGTGAACCCCAAGAGCACGCCGCTCGCGATCAACCGGCTGGAAGGCGTCACCCGCGCAGTGGTGGCGCCGGACAATAGCAGCGGATCGATCTTTGCAGGGCAGGGTGCGGTGATCGACACCGGCGCCGACATGGACGCCGTCACCAAACCGCGTGCGTTCCAGTTCATGGAATGGGGCGAGGCGGGTGCCCGCGCGGCAGGCGGCAGCCGGTCGGCGGCCTATGCGCTGCTCAAGAACACGTTGTTCGAAGTGCGCGACTATATCCGCAGCCCGGCGGGCTTCAACGCGCGCGGCAAGGAAGCGCTGCTGACCCGCGCTGACGCTGAGGCGCTGGTGCCGGTGGTGCAGGGGCGCACGCCGCTGCTCGCGCATGTCGAGCGGGCGTCGGACATTCTGGTGCTGCTTCAGCTCAAGCGCGAAGTGCCGGGCCTGAAGTTGGTGCTGGTGGGCGCGACCGAGGGCTGGACCGTGGCGCGGGAGATTGCCGCGGCGGGCGTGCCGGTGATCGCCTCGGCAGTCGCAGACCTACCGTCTTCGTTCGAGCAGCTGGCGGCGACGCAGTCCAATATCGGCCGGATGAAGGCAGCTGGCGTGCTGGTCGGCATCGGCACGATCAACCAGGACGAGGCGCGCCAGGCGCGTTGGGAAAAGCAATATGCCGGCAATCTGGTCGCGCTGAGGAAGATCCCGGGCGCGAGCGGGCTTAGCTGGGGCGAGGCGTTCGCCGCCATCTCGTCGCGCACTGCCGAGGCGCTGGGCATGGGCGACGAGTTTGGCTCGCTGCGTAGCGGCCGGCGCGGCGATGTGGTGATCTGGGACGGCGATCCGCTGGAACTGGGCAGTTCGGCGGCGCAGGTGTTCATCGACGGCATCGAGCAGCCGATGACCAGCCGCCAGACGCGGCTGCGCCAGCGCTATTGGAACCCGCGCGAGGGCGCGCTGCCCAAGGCGTATGAGCATTGATCCTGTCCGGGCGGGCCTGGCTCGCCCGGAACTTGGCGACGCCTTCAGCATTGCCCGTTCACGCCATCGGAGGAATGACATGAAGCAATTGCTATGGATGGCCGGGGCTGCGCTAGCGCTGGCCGGGTGCCAGGAGACGGACGAACCAGCGGCGCCGGCGAACGCGTCGGCCAACTGGACCGCCAATGCCTCGGGCGAGGATATCGGCCAGCGGGTGGCCGCGCTGTCCGACCGCGAGCGCAACGTGGTATTCATCCGCGCCATCCTAGACGCGAAGCTGCCCTGTCAGGCGGTGAAAACGTCGCAGCGGATGGAGGACCAGGACGGCCGGCCGCTATGGCGCGCGAACTGTTCGGGCGGCGGCAGCCACATGATCACGATCACACCAGACGGCACCGCGAACATCGTCAGCCGTTCGGACCGGTAAGCGGCGGCGGGTCGCTGCGCTATTGCGGCTTGGTAGCCAAGGTCAGCTTCGGAACGGTCGGCTGCGGGAGTTGGAGAGTGTTCCTTGTGGCCCGTAAGACGAAGGGAGGTTCCGCCCGGAACCTCCCTCCTTGGTCTAGCGGGATTGCGAGCCTTAGAGCCCGATCACCCCGCCGTCGTTCTTGGTGATCACCACCGTGGCCGAGCGCGGGCGCACCGAAGCATCGGCGGTGCCGGTGGCCTGGCTGTACGGCCAGTGGCCTGACGGCGCGGCGACCGTGCCGCCATCGCCGGGGTGCTGAATGCCGACGAACAGCGTGCGGCCGTCCGGGGTGGTGTCCAGGCCGGTGATCTCGCAGTCCTTGGGGCCGACCAGAAAGCGCTTCAGCGTCGCGGCGGTGGGGGCTGCGCCTACGCGAGTGGCCTGGGTGCGGGTGCCGCTGGTGATGGTGCGCGCGCCGCCGTCGCCGACGCTGCCCGGAAGTGCGGCGAGCATCATGCAGTTGGTGACGTCGGTGTAGGCGCCGTCGTCGGTCTGGAACCACAGCAGCGGCTTGACCTGGCCGGCGACGCTGGTGCTGCGCGCAAACGCCATGCCGTCCGGGCTTGAGAAGTCCTGGTCAGCGGTCAGGCCCGACACGTTGATGTTGGCTGGATCGAGATCCGAACCCGCACCGAACAGGTAGATGTCCCATTTGAACGCAGTGGCTTCGGTGGTGTCGCCATCCTCGCGCAGGCGGATGATGTGGCCATTGGCATTGCCGTTGCTGGCGCCGCCAGTGATCTTGGGATCGGAGTAGGAGCGCGGATTGGCGGCGTCGACCGCTGCGGCGGTGCGGCCGCTGTTGTTGGTGAGGGTCAGATACACTTCGCCGGTCACCGGGTTGACTGCGGTCCATTCCGGTCGGTCCATCGGCGTGGCGCCGACCACGCTGGCGGCGAGGCGGGTGTTCACCAGCACATCGGCCTGGTCCGCGAACGGATAGGCTGCGTTCGACGAGTCGATGCCGTTCTGGCCATAGACCAGCGGCAGCCAGATGCCGGTGCCGTCGGCATTGAACCGGGCGACGTAGAGCGTGCCGCGGTCCAGATACTTGTCACCCATCGCCAAACGGTCGGTCGCATTGGCATCGGCTTCGGCCCAGGCGGTCGCCGAGACGAACTTGTAGAGATGCTCGATGCCGGAATCGTCCCCCATGTACCAGGCAGGCTTCCTGCCGGCGGCGAACTTGCCCGGCCACGCGCCTTCATGGCCGAAGCGCCCGAGCGCAGTGCGCTTTCGCGGGGTCGAGTTCGGATTGTAGGGGTCGATTTCGACCACCCAGCCATATTGGTTGGCTTCGTTGCGGAAGTCGGTCGTGGCCGAGCTGCCGGTCGCGCGGATATCCCAGCGGCGGAAGCGGGTGTCGGTGGGATCGCTCGCCACGACGGTGGCCCAGCCATAGCTGCCGTTCGCCGTGGCGGAGATGCCGTAGCGGGCGAAGGATGCGGTTTCCTTGGCCGAGCGGGTGACATCGCCGGTCCGGCGGAAATAGCCGGCCCAGTTCTCTTCACAGGTCAGCAACGTGCCCCAGGCAGTGATGCCGTTGGCGCAATTGTTGATCGTGCCGCGGCCGCTGGTGCCGTCGGGCGAATAGGCAGTCTTGAGCAGGTCCGAACCGCGTGCGGGGCCATAGAGCGCCATCGGGGTGTTCGGGGTGATGCGGCGGTTGAAGCTGCTGGCCTGCACCATGGTCCAGGCGCGGTTTGCGCCTTCAGTGAGTTCGGTGATGCTGACGCCGTGCGCTTCGATCTCCTTGATCGCTTCGCTTTCGAGGCGGTTTGCACCGGTGGTGGCGCCGTTAGCGTGCAGATACTTCTGGGTGATGTTCTCATGGTTCTGCACCATGAGGCCGCGGGTCGAGCTGTTCGGGTCGCGCGTGCCCGAGCTGTTGAGCCCGAACCACTGAAGCGCGTCGTGATGATCGCCGATGCGCTGCGCGAAGTTCGTGTCGGTGCCGTCATTCTTGTACGCGGGCACGTTGGCGGCAATCGGATCGCCCAGTCGATTGATGACCTGCAGCGTATAGCCCTCTGGGATCGACACCACGTCGGCCAAGCTCTTGGGCACGGCGGTGAAGCCGAGCGTCGCGGGATTGACGGTGACGGTCGCGATGCCGGTGGCGCTGCGGCCCTGGGCATCGGCGGCGGCGAGCTGGAAGGTGAAGGTCGTCGCGGCGCTTACCGCTGGCGCGATAAAGGTTGGGTTCTTGCTGGTGGGGTTGGTCAGCGACACGGTGGGGCCGGCGGTCTGCGTCCAGGATAGCGCTTCGACGCCCTTGTCGTCGGTCGCGTCGCCGTTCAGCGTGACCAGGCGGCCGGCGCTGGTGCTGATCGCCGCCCCGGCGTTGACGGTCGGCGGCGTGTTGTTGTCGCTGTCGTTCTGCTCGGTGCTGTCGCAGGCCGCGAGCACGGAGCCGCCAAGGGTCGCAGCGACGATCGCCGATCCGCCGCGCAGCGTCTGGCGGCGCGAGAGGCGGCGCTCGGCCAGTTCGTTCAGGCTGACGGCGGTGCTGGTGTTGGTGTCGACGTCGCCATCGGTATAGCCAAAGCCCGTCTCGGTAAGGTCGTTCATGGAATCGGTCCCCCAGGACGCCGGAGTCATCGCGACCCGGACTAGGGCGCTCTTGAGAGGGTGAAATTACGCGGTGATGTGAAACCGGTTGCGCTCGCGTGACGAGTTGGTGACCGCAATGTGACGCTTTGCGCTGGGGCGGCGGAGGGCGTAAGCGGCGCGCCATGCGAGCCGGCGAGCCTGACAAGGAAGACGTGCCACCACCGGGCGAAAGCCTGACGGCGAAGCTGTTTCGATCTGCGCGCGGCGCTGGGCGTGCGCCTGCCGGGGCGAAGGCATCGGGGCAGTGGCGCGAAGCGGCGCTGCTGGCGGGGCTGATCGCTATGGGGCCGGTGCTGACGATCGCCGGCGCGCAGATGCTTGCCGTACAAGAGCGCGGGCAGGCGGAGCGGCTGGAGGCGCAGCTTGCGCCGCGGCTTGCCCGGCGCGCCTCGGCCGAGCAGGCGCGCGACCTGCTGTCGCCGGTGATCAGCCGTGCGACGCTGGGCGCCACCTTTGAGGCGCTTGCCCGCGGACTGCCCAAGGACGCCAGCGTTGTTCGGGCCGAACGGGGTGCCGACGGCACGCTGCAACTGGCGTTGCGCACGCCCGATCCCGACGCGCTGCGCGCCGCCCTCCGCCGGGTGCCTGCATTGTCGGGGCTGCGCGAAGTGGGGCAGCAAAGGTCTGACGCGGCGATGATCGTGTTGTTGCAGGGGGCGGGGACGTGAACCGCCGGTCGCTTGCGCTGGGCGTGGCCGGCGGCGCGGCTGCGGTGGTTCTGCTGAGCCCGCTGTCATCCGACGCGCTGGAGACATTGCGGGCGGCGCAGACCGTTCACGCACGGCTTGGCCTGGAAGCGAAGCGGGGTGATGTGGCGGTAGCCCTGGTCTCCCCGGGGCTGGCGAGTTCGGCACGCGATGAGGCGGCAGCACGGGCCGCGATCCTGGGGCGGGTGAACCTGCTGGCGCGCAACGGCGGGGTGCTGGTTGAAACGGTTGCGGCGGTGCCGATGCCGCAGGGGCTGGCGGCCGTGCGCCTGCGGGTGTCGGGTGCGGAAAAGGCAGTGCTCGCCTTTGCCGATGCGCTGGAACGGCAAAGGCCGCTGATGCGGTTGCGTAGCTGGCGCGTGGAGCCAATGGCCGGCGGCATCCGCCTTTCGGGAGAGGTCCTGGCGCCATGGCAATGACCATACCGCGCCACTGGTGGCCGTTGCTGGGTGGCGGCGCGTTCGCGCTGCTGATGCCCGCGGTGCTGCTGCTGCCCGCCGGGCGAGGAGCGGCCGGACCGGAGGGGCAGGCGCTCCCGCCGCTAGGGGCAGAGGCGCCGCCGGTGCTTCAGGCCGTGTACGAGCGGCCGTTGTTTGCTGCGCCCGCCGAGCAGGTGGATGCAGCGTTGCCCGAGGATGCGCCGCAGCTGGTGGGCATCGTCGGGCGGCTAGGGGAGGATGCCGTGGCGCTGGTTCGCGGCGGCGACGGCGCCACGCGGACGCTACGTGTCGGCGAAAGCGTCGATGGCTGGCAGCTCGCCTCGCTGGCGATCGACGCGGCGTTCTTCACTCGTGGCGCGCAGCGGGCGCGCGTCCCGCTGCCTGCCGGTTGAGGGTTCAGTAGATGCCGTCGATCTCCACCGTCAGGCGCGGAGTCGGCGGGGCGAGCAACAGGCTGTTGCGGCGATTGTTTTCCAGCTCGTCGGCACGAAGGCGGTTGTAGCGATCCCTTGTCGCCGCGCTGGCATCGGCGGTGTCGCGCAGGATCGTGGGCTTGAGGAAGATGAACAGGGTGCGCTTTTGGCGCTGCTCACGCCGGCTCTTGAACAGCTCGCCGACAATGGGGATGTCGCCCAGGATCGGCACCTGCCGGCGCGCGTCCTGATAATCGTCGCTGATCAGCCCGCCGAGCACGATGGTTTCGCCATTGTCAGCCAGCACGGAGGTGTTGATCGCGCGACGATTGGTGATGAGGTCGGACGCGCCGGACACCGTAGAGGTGGCGATGGAGGATGCCTCCTGGTTGACCTGAAGCCTGATCGTGTCGCCGGCATTCACGCGCGGCAGGATGCGCAGGGTGATGCCGACATCCTTGCGCTCGATCGTGGTGTAGGGGTTCACGTCACTCGAATTGGTCAGGATCGAGCCGGTCACGAACGGCACGTTCTGACCTACGACGATCTCGCCCACGACGTTGTCGAGCGTGGTGATCTGCGGCGTCGACAGCAGGTTCGCGCGCGTGGACACGCCGAGCGCCTGGACCAAGATCGAGAAGTCGTCGCTGACCGCTAGGTTGCCGGTGAGGCCACCGCTCAGCAGCGCGGCGCCCGGCACGCCGAGTGTGGCGAGGATGCGGCCAAGCGAGGGACCACCGGTCTCACCCTCGAACGACGTGCCTACTCCACCGCGGTTGAGCGCCGCGCCGGCTGCGCCAAGCTGTATCGCCAGCGCCTCGGCATCGTCGCCAGTAATCTCGGCAATGGCGGCTTCGATGATGACCTGCGGACGGCGCACGTCCAATTCTGTGATCAGCCCCTCGATCGAGTTGATCGCCGCGGGCGTGCCGCGCACCACCACGGCGTTCAGCTCGGGCGCCGGCTGGACGGTCAGGTCGGGGGTGGAGAAACCCTGGGGCCGCTGCTGCGGCTCGCTGCTCATCTGCGGCTGTGCCTGTACGCCCAGGCCACCGCCGAGCCCCCCTGCCGCCGCTGCGGCGCCGATGCCGCCGCTGGTCGCTGCCGAACTGTTGGGCAGCGCCGAGAGGATCTGGGACGGGTTCTGGCGCATAAACGGATTAGAGTTGCCGCCCGACAGGCTGCGCGCCACGGGATTGTCGGCGCTCTCGCCCTGGCCGAGCACGCCGCGCAGCACGTCCGTTACGGACTCGGCGTCGGCATAGTTCAGGCGGAACATGCGCGTGATCGGGGTGGCACCACCCGGCTGGTCGAGCGTGATGGCGATGCGGCGCGCTTCAGCGACTGCCGCGGGCGTGCCGCGAATGATGACGGTGTTGCTGCGCGCGTCGGCCGCAACGCGCGCGCCGGTGCCGCCCTGCGCATCGCCGAGCACGCCCTGGAGCGACTGAGCGACGTCGCCGGCATTGCCGTTGCGCAGCGTGATGGTCGCGAAGCTTTGACCACTGCCGCCGTCCAGCTGGCGAGCGATCGCCTCTACCCGGCGGACGTTGTCGGCATAGTCGGTGACGACGATGGCGTTGGGCGCGGTCAGGGGCTCGACGCTGCCAAAGGTGGCAACGAGCGGCCGGACGACCCGCGCGACATCGGCGGAGGGCACGTTGGACAGGCGCACCATGCGCGTGACCAGTTCCTGTCCGCCCGCGGCGCGGCTGGGCACGCCGCCATCGCGCACCGCGTTGGCGGCAGGGACGATGCGCCATGCCCGACCTGAGCGGACGGCGGAGAAGCCGTTGGCGCGCAGCACCGACTGGAACAGCTCCCACACGCCCGCCTTGGTCAGCGGGGTAGCGGAGGTGACGGTGACTGCGCCTTTGACCGCCGGGTCAAGGATCAGCGTGCGCCCGGTGATGCGCGAAATCTGGTCGGCGACGTCGGTGATCTCCACGCCCCGCATGTTGATCACGACATCGGCGGCTTCGGTTTCGACGGTCTGCGCGGCCGCAGCCATGCCATCCAGCGCAGTGCCGGCGAGCGCGAGGGCGGCGAGGGTGGAGCGAAGCTTGGACACTTGCGGTTCTCTTTAACGCAGCGGAACGGTGAGCGTGAGGCGCTTACCATCGCGAAGGATCTGGATCTGGGCGGAGCCGCTGGATTGGGCAGCGGCAAAGGCGGCTTGAGCGGCGGTCTGGTCGGACAGAGAGGTGCCGTTGACCGACTGGATGACGTCGCCAGCGACCATGCCGGGCGGGCCATTGTCGCCGATGCGATAGCCGCCATTCACCGGGCTCGCGTCGAAGCGCTGCAACAATGCAGCCGTTCCAGCGGCAGGCGGTGCTGCGGGGGCGGTGGTGCCGCCTGGCGCTGCGGCACCGGGCTGAGGACCCTGTGCGGCGGCGGCCTGGCGCTGTGCGGGCGTCAGCGTGGGATCGGGAAAGGCGAGGAACTCGCTGCGTCCGCCGGCCGAAAGGATCACCCGGTCGCGTAGGATCGCCTGGATGGTCGCCCCGTTCACCGCCTCGCCGACATGGAAGGCAGTGGCCGGCTGGCCGCTCACGGCGATGAACGCCGTCGACAGTGACGCCGGAACCGCTGCGACAACGCCCTTCAGTTCCAACGGCATAGTCGTTGCCTGGGCGGCTTCCGTGGCCGAGGCCTTGCCGAACGGCGCCAGCGCCAGGGCCGCGGCGA
The DNA here is from genome assembly GCF_021043375.1 of Sphingomonas sp. IC-56. Classification (GTDB taxonomy): domain Bacteria; phylum Pseudomonadota; class Alphaproteobacteria; order Sphingomonadales; family Sphingomonadaceae; genus Sphingomonas. The sequence goes on along the minus strand of NZ_JAJNDV010000010.1, from coordinate 114,727 downwards.
CGTCCGGCGCGACGGCAGGGGCGCTGCGCCCCGAAGGCACCGTGATCGCGCCGGTGCTGGCATGGCCGGCGATCCGCCAGGTCAGCCCGGCCAGCGCAAAGGCGACCGATACCACCACCGCGCCGGTAAGCACGTCGAGCAGCGTGCGTGCCTGTCGCGGCGTAAGGGTGAAGGCGGGGTTCATCGGCCGCGACCGTCCACGAAGCCGTCGAGCGATGCAAGCGCCGAGCGCTCGTTCAGCGCGAAGACGTTGATGCGGACCCGCTGGATCTCCGGATCATCGGTGCGGCGGCGTTCCACCGCCACGCGCCACTGTTGCCCCAGCATCGGCACCTGCTCACCAGTGCCGGTTATGCCGGCCTCCAGTTCGGCCAGCCGGTTCTCCGCAACCCACATGGCTGCGCTGCGGCGTTCGAGCCCGCGCGTCGAATCGATGTGTGATTCCACCGTGCGCATCAGGCCGACCGTGGCGATGGCGAGCACCGCCAGTGCGACCAGCGCCTCGATCAGCGAAAAGCCGTCTTCGTTCATGCGCGCGGTGCCGGCGCGGCGCTGGCGGTCAGGCCGTCATAGGAGACTCGCCAGCGCTGGTCACCGCGCTCGATCGTTGCCGAGAGCGGCCGTCCCGCGCCATCGACGCCCAGCATCACAGGCGGCTTGGCGCTCAGTGTCACGACGATGCCGTCGGGCAGGCGGTGAAAGGCCAACGCATCGTCGGTGCGCGCGATCATCCTACCATCCGGGCCGATCGTAGCGAAGCCATAGCCATGCTTCTCGGCCGTGAAGGCGATCATGCGGTCGCCCAGCATCGCGTCGTCGGCGGCGGCCTGGAGCCGCATGGCCAGGCGGCGCGCTTCGGTTTCCACCGTAGGCGCACGTGTCGCCGCGCCGATGCCCAGCGTCACCGCGCCCGCGGCGACGCCGATGATGACCAGCACGATCAGCATCTCGATCAGGGTCATGCCCGCTTCGGCATGCCCTTTGCCAATGCTGACCCCCCCCCGCATGGGATCAGCCCTTGCCCTCGATATCCGCGTCGACGCCCTGGCCGCCGGGCTTCGCATCCTTGCCGAGCGACCGGATCGTGAAGCTGCCGCCCTGCGAGCTATAGACGTAGGGTTGACCCCAGCCATCGAGTGGTGGGGCGGACAGATAGCCGCCCTGTGCCCAGTTGCTCGGCACCGGCGGCGCGGTCGGTTTTTCCACCAGCGCCTTCAGCCCCTGTTCGGTGCTGGGGTAATCACCATTGTCGAGGCGATACATCTTGAGCGCGCCTTCGATGGAGGAGATGTTGCCCTTGGTCGTGGTCGCCTTTGCTTCGTCTGGACGCCCGATCACGTTCATGGTGATCAGCCCCGCCACGACGGCGATGATCACCAGCACGATCAGCATCTCGATCAGGGTCAGGCCGGCTTCGCCATTGGGCACGGCACGGCGCTTGCGCGACGGCTCCGGTGGTGCGATGTCACTAAACTGTTTCAATTCTATGCGCATCCCCGCCCCATGCGTCCTTCCCATGAAGCAAATGTGACACAAGCTGCCCGACCCATTGGTGTACCCGACCAGACGGACGCCCCCGCGGCAGGCGTTTGGACGCTCGCGGGTGGCCGGCTGATCATAGCCGAGCCGGGTGGGCCCGCAACCGTCCTCGTGCCGACCGAGCAGGTGCGGCTGCTTGCCGTCGACCTGCCGCTTTCTACACGCGCCAAGCGGTTGGAAGCGTTGCCCTTTGCGATCGAGGACCAGATCGCCGAGCCGATCGACTCACTGCACGTGGCGCTGGGTGCCGAGATCGCGCCCAAGCGCTATCTGGTGGCGGTGGTACGGCATGCGGTGATGGCCGCCTGGGTGGATGTCGCGGAAGAAGCGGGCCTGGGGCACGCGGCGATGGTCCCCGACGCGCTTGCGCTGCCGCGGCCGAGCGAGGGGCAGTGGGCCGTCGACCTTGGCAACGAGCGCGCGGTGGTGCGAACGCCCGATGGGGCGGGCTTTGCAATTTCAGCGCCGCTTCTTCGTTCCGCCTGGGACGCGGCGGGGAAGCCGCCTGTGGTCGCTTATGGCGCGACCTTGCCAGACGACATGCTGCTTGCCGAAGGGGAGATCGCGCCGCAGCCGCTGGCGACCCGCCTCATCAATCCGGCACTCGACCTTCGCCAGGGTCTTTTTGCCCGCCGGCGGCCCGCCTTGCCGAACCTTTGGCGCCGGCTCGGCTGGATCGCGGCGGTGGGCGCAGCGGCGCATATCGTCATCGCAGCCGCCGATACGCTGATGCTGCGCGCGATCGCCGACAGACGCGCGGAAGAGACCCGCACCGTTGCAGCGCTGGCCGCGCCGGGCGTGAACCTGAGCGGTGACTTCGCCGCGAGCCTTGCCGACCTTTTGCCAAGCGGGTCGGCGGCTGCCCCTGACCTGTTCCTGCCGCTGCTCACCCGGGTGTCGGGTGCGCTGGGGCCCGTCGCGGGCGGGCTGACGGTGCGCGGCATTGGTTTTCAGGCGAACACGCTCACCATGGATGTCGAAGGAAGCGATGCCGGGCTGGTCGGCCGTATCGACGCGGCGCTGCGCGCAGCGAGGGTGTCTGGGCAGGTCACGCAATCGCCCGATGGCGCGATCCGCATCACGGCGAGGGCGGCATGAGAGTCATCGTGACCTACCTGCCGACGCTCGATGCGGCACTGATCCGCTTGGATAACTGGTGGGGTGGGCTGAGCCGGCGCGAGCGCGTGCTGCTGAGCATCCTCGGGCTGCTGCTGGCAGGCGTGGTGCTGATCTATGGCGTGGTGAAGCCGCTGCAATCGGCGCGGGCCGAGGCCGTGGCCGACATCCGCACCTATGAGACGCTGAGCGCGCGCATCCGCGCGGCGGGCACGCTGACCACGACGCGGACACAGCGCAGGCAGGGCCCCCCGGCGCAGGTGGTGAGTGCGTCGGCGTCCGGCTTCGGGCTGGCGGTTGGGCCGCAGGTGGTGCCTGGCGGTGTGCGGGTAATCGTGGCGGATGCGAGCTACGATTCGCTGATGGCATGGCTGGCGGATTTGAGTGCCACCAGCGACCTGCGGGTGCGCGGGCTGTCGATCCAGCGCCGGCCTGCTGCTGGACGCGTGTCCGCGACCGTGGAGTTCGTCGGGTGAGCGAGACCTTGATGGTGATCGAGGACGCGCCCGCGCCGCTGACCGTACCATACAGCTTTGCGCGTAAGCACGGCGTGCTGCTGCGCCAAGGAACGGCGGGGGTGGAATGCGTCCACCGCGCGGGCGCCGGACTTGATGGCCTGCTGGAGGTTCAGCGGATCGCGCCGGGCGCCAGCTATGTGGCGGTAAGTGACGAGGTGTTTGACACCGCGCTCAGCCAGACCTTCAGCGAGCGGGCAGGGGCCGCGGCCGATTTCGATCTGGGCGACATGGATCTGGCGGCGCTGGCCGACAGCGCCGCCTCCGTCGACGACCTTCTCGACACCCGCGACGACGCGCCGGTGATCCGCCTGATCAACGCGCTGCTGCTCGAAGCGGTCAAGGAAGGCGCGTCGGACGTCCATATCGAGACGCAGGAAAAGCGGCTGGTCGTGCGCTTCCGCGTCGATGGCGTGCTGCGCGACATGATCGAGCCGCCACGCGCGCTTGCGCCGCTGCTGGTCAGCCGTATCAAGGTAATGGCGAAGCTCGACATCGCCGAGCGCCGCGTGCCGCAGGACGGGCGCGTGACGCTGCGCATCGGCGGCCATGACGTTGACGCGCGTGTTTCCACTATTCCCACGCAGCATGGCGAGCGCGTGGTGCTGCGTTTGCTGGAGAAGGGATCACTGCGGCTCGACCTTGGCGGGCTGGGCATGAGCGAACGCGATCGGGAGGTGTTCGGCCGCCTGTTGGAGCGCCCCCACGGCATCCTGCTCGTCACCGGTCCGACTGGTTCGGGCAAGACCACCACGCTCTACACCGCGCTCACCCGCCTCAACGACCGCAAGCGCAACGTGATGACGGTCGAGGACCCGATCGAGTATGAGCTAGCCGGCGTCGCCCAGACCCAGGTCAATCCGCGCACGGACATGACTTTCGCGCGCGGGCTCCGCGCGATCCTGCGCCAGGACCCGGACGTGATCATGGTCGGCGAGATACGCGATCATGAAACCGCGCAGGTGGCGGTGCGATCGGCGATGACCGGTCACTTCGTGCTTTCCACGCTGCACACCAACAGCGCGGTGGGATCGGTGACGCGCCTGATCGACATGGGCGTGGAGCGCTACCTGCTCGCGCCGATGGTGGTGGGCTTGGCGGCGCAGCGGCTGGTGCGCAAGCTGTGCCCGACCTGCCGGCGCGAGGATATCGCGACGCAAGCGGACGCCGTGCTGCTCGGCGGCGCGATCGCTCCGGGCACCCCGCTCTGGCGCGCCGAAGGCTGCGATCAGTGCCATGGTGACGGCTATCGCGGCCGCGCCGGGCTGTACGAAGTCATCGCGGTGGACGACCGTTTCCAGAAGCTGATCCACGACGGCGCGTCCGAAGCAGAGATCGAGGCCTATGCCCGGGTGGACAACCCCAGCCTGCTCGACGACGGCGTCGCGAAGCTGCGCGCCGGGATCACCACCGTGGACGAAGTCGCCCGCGTGGTCAGGGACGAGGCGTGAGGGCGTACCTTGCATTCCTCCCCGGAACGGGGAGGGGGACCAAGCGAAGCATGGTGGAGGGGGCGCGCCGCAGAGGGTTCGCTTGGTGGCAGGCCCCCCTCCACCACGCCCTGTGGGCGCGGTCCCCCTCCCCGTGCCGGGGAGGATTTTAGATGCCGGCCTACGCCTACCGCGCCGCCGACCGCGCGGGCCGCAACAAGCGCGGGATCATTGAGGCGTCGTCCCCCGCTGCCGCGCGCGCGGCGCTTCGCGAGCAGGCGCTGCTGCCGCTTTCGGTGGAAGCCGCCTCCGACCGTAGCGCCAGGCCCGGCACGATCCAGATCCCGGGCCTGAGCCGCAACCGCGTTTCGCCCCGCGCACTCGCCACCGCCACGCGCCAGATCGCGACGTTGGTTGGGTCCGACATACCGGTTGAAGAGGCGCTGCGCCTCGTCGCCACGCAATCCGAGCAGCCGGCGATCAACTCGCTGATGGTCGATGTCCGCAGCGCCATCCTGGACGGGCGCAGCTTTGCCGCGGCGCTTTCCCAGCATCCCAAGGCGTTTCCCGAATTCTACCGCGCGTCAGTCGCGGCCGGTGAAGCGTCGGGGCGGCTGCCCGATGTCCTCAACCACCTCGCCGAGTTCGTCGAGAACCGCCAGGCCAATGGCCAAAAGCTTCAACTCGCCTTGCTCTATCCGGCGCTGCTCGCGCTGGTGTCGGTCGGCATGATGGTGCTGCTGATGGTCTATGTCGTGCCCGACATCGTGAAGGTGTTCGTGTCGCGCGGCGCGGAACTGCCGCTGCTTACCCGCGCGCTGATCGCGATCAGCTGGTTCATCCAGCAGTTCGGGCTGTACTTCCTGCTGGCGCTGGCGGTCGGCATCTTCGCCTTCCTGCGCTGGGGGCGCGTTCCCGCCAACAAGTTGCGAGTGCACCGCTTCTTTTCAGAGCATCGTCCGTTCCGCCGCTTCAGCCGCCAGTTGAACGCCGCCCGGTTCGCCGGAAGCTTGGCGACGCTGGTCGGGAGCGCGGTGCCGCTGGTCGAAGCGCTCCACGCCGCTGCTGCGGTCACGCCCAATCACTGGGTGCGAGCCAAGGCGTTCGGTGTCGCCACGCGGGTGCGGGAGGGGATCAGCCTGCGCGCCGCAATGCAAGAGGCGCAGGTCTTCCCGACCATGCTGGTCGCCATCGTCGCGTCGGGAGAGTCGAGCGGGCGTCTGGCACCCGCGCTCGGCCGTGCTTCGGATGAGCTCGAACGCGAACTCGATGCGCTGGTGTCGACGTTGGTGTCGCTGGTCGAGCCCCTGGTGCTGCTGGTCATGGGCGGGTTGGTGCTGATGATGGTCCTTGCCATTCTGCTACCGATTATCAATCTCAACAACTTGGTCGGACTTTGACCTCGGCCTAAACTTTTCTAAAGTTTGGCTTTCCCCTCCTGGTGAAATGCCTCTTTCGCCTTGGCTGGGCGATGTATTAGCAGCGCTGAGCTAGCGGGAGGGAAGGGATTACCGTTGCCGAAGATGTCGCTGCATCGGCTGGAAGAGTTTGCCACGCTGTGTGCCGGCAGTGCTGACCTGCTGGAGAATTGGGCCAGCGAGCAGGTGCGCTACCCGGCGGGCGCCAAGATCCGCAAGCAGGGCGATCCCGCCACCTGCGTCTATTTTCTTGCCGAAGGCTGGGTCGGCTCGTCGATGAGTCTGGCCGATGGTCGCCGGCAGTTCATGAAGATCCACTTGCCCGGCGACGTGCTGGGCTCGCCCAGCATGAGTCTCAGCGCCGCGGCAGAGACGCTTGAGGCCTTTACCGAAGTGTCGATTGCCCATGTACCCCACCGCGTGCTCGGCCAGTTGATCGACAAATCGCCGCGCTTCGCCGCAACCTTTCTGCTGAGCGTGCAGAAAGAGCGCGTGGCACTGATGTACGAAAAGGCGATCCTGGGTCAGGGCTCCGCGATGGAACGGATGGCCTGGTTTCTACTTGACCTCCACGCCCGGCTGCGAGCTGCGGATATGGCCGACGAGGATGGTTTCGACTCTCCGCTCAAGCAGGAGCAGATCGCCGACCTGCTGGGCATGACTCCCGTTCACGCCAGCCGCACCCTAACCCGTCTGCAACGTGAAGGGCTGATCGAGCGCAGGCGCGGGCGCATCACTTTCTGCGACGTCGCGGCGCTGCGGGCCCTGTGTCCCTGCACGGTGCCGCCATTCGTGACGGAACCCGACTGGTTGCCCAAGGGCAGCGCTTAGCCCCGCGTCAGAGCGCGCCCTGAATGCGCGCGCCCGGAGGGATCCCCAGGAACGGCATCATCGCCGCCCCCTCCGGTGTGACCGAAAGGTCCAGCGTGCCGCTTTCCGACAATTCAACCTGAACCAGCACCTGCCGGCGCTGCGTGGCGGGCACGATGCGGATGGTGGTGCGGCCGCCGATCGGCTCGGCCGTGAGCAGCAACGGCGGGAGCGGAGAGGGCGCGGCACTCCCGCTCTTGGATCGGCAACTGCCGGGATCGCTTGCGGCCTTGCCCGCCAGCATCTGGCTGCCGCCGCCAGTGGCGATCCGATCCATGTCGACCTGCAGCGTGAGGTCGCAGGTAAAGGGGAGGTTCGGCTGAAGCGCCTGGAGCAGGCGTCCGTCGGCGGTGCCGCTGACCTTGTCGAGCACGGTGCGCCCGCCGAGGTGAACCAGCATGCGCCCGCCCAGATCGGTGTCGGGGCCGGTCGCCTTCCAATCGGCGGCGAAGCCCAGCGAGGTGAGCGAGCGGAGCGGCGCCATCTGCCATTCGAACTTGGACCCTCCGGCCACGCCCACTTCGCCGTTCCACACGGTGCCCGCCACGCCGGTGCGCCAGGGGCGGTTCTTCAGCGCCACGCTGGCCGGCATCGTGGCGAGCATCGCAAGTGCATAGGCGGCTATGCCAAGCGCCGCGAACACGATAATAGGCCGACGTGCCACACGCCCCGTATCCGGAACCGGTAACCGATCGGCGATCCCTGCTGAGGTTGCTGCAATCAGGCCTGGTCGCATCAGCGGCATCGGTCGTGCTTCCCTCTTACGCGCAAGCAGCCGCGAAAAAGGACAAGCGCCCCATCGCCCTGCTGGTGCCGCTCACCGGAGCGCGAGCGCGGCTGGGCCTTAGCATGCGTCAGGCGGCGTTGCTCGCGGAAAACGGCAGCTTCGTGCAGAGCTTCGACACCGGCGGCACGGCGGCAGGCGCGGCGGCGGCGGCGGCGGACGCGCTGAAGCGCAAGCCTGCGCTGATCCTGGGGCCGCTAAGCGCCGAGGAAGTGCCGGCGGTATCCAGCACGGTGGCAGGTCGGGTGCCGATCATCGCGTTCAGCAACGACTCGGTGCTGCGCGCGCCGGGCACCTATATCTTTGGCATTACCGCCGGTCAGGTCACCGGCGCGGTCCTGCGGTACGCCCGCTCACGCGGGGTGAAGTCGGTCGCGGTGATCGACGATGGCAGCGCGTGGAGCGCGGCGTCGGCGCTGGCGGCTGGGAAGTTGGAGGGGGAACTCGGCATGCGGGTGCGCGTGCTAGAGATCCGCGCCGGCCAGCCGCTGCCGACGCCGGGCGATGCACCCGACGCGGTGCTGCTGCCGGGAAGCGGCGAAGCGGTACTCGCGGCCGCACGCAACTTGAAGGGCAGCGGCATCCAACCGCTCGCGACGCTGCAGGGGCTCGATCACCGGCCCGAGGCCTTGGAAGCATTGCAGGACGCCTGGATCGCCAGCCCCGACCCGCAATCGTTCGGCACCTTTGCCAGCGCCTTCAGTGCTCGCAATGGCGGCGAACCAGGGACGATTGCGGCGCTGGCCTATGATGCGGCAGGGATCGCCAACGCGATGCGCAACGCTGGCACGCTTGGCCCCGAGGGATTGCTGGACAGCAAGGGCTTCCGTTGCGTGACCGGACCGGTGCGCTTCCGGACGGACGGATCGGTAGCGCGCGACTTCGCGATCCTGGTGGCGCGGCCCCAGGGCTATGAACCCGTCGCCGCCAGCTCCGGCGCCTGATTGCGTCATGCGCGCCGCGGTTGAGCAAGCGCGCGGTGGGGACGCGGGCTTCACGCTGATCGAGCTGATGATTTCGCTGGGGCTGTTCGCGCTGATCGCAGTCGCCGGGCTGGCGCTGGTAGATGGGATCATCAAGGTGCAGGGGCGCACCGAAACGCGGCTGGACCGGCTGGCTGACTTGCAGCGCGCGTTGTTTGTCGTGTCGAGCGATCTTGACCAGCTGGCGGGCGGCGACATTAGCGGCGGCGGGGCCACCTTGTCCTTTACTCGAGCAGCGCCGGGCATGGGCGGGCCGGCGGTTCCCCTCCGCTACGCGATGACGGGAGGAGTGTTGGTGCGTAGCCTGGGTCCGATGCCGCAGCGGGTGTTGGGCGGGGTGTCAGGTGCGCGCTGGCGGTTCTGGGATGGCGTCTGGGTGGATCGCTGGCCGGTGAGCGCGGAAGGCAAGGCGCGCTGGCCCCGCGCGATCGCGCTGGAGATGCAGGTCGCCGGACCCGGCGGCATGGCTTCCCCGGTGCGGCGCGTCATCGCGCTTCCGGCGCGTGCGCAGGAAACGGAGCAGCCATGAGGCGGCAGGAGGGCGAAGCCGGACTGATCCTGGTCAACGTGCTGATGTTCGTCGCAATTGCCAGCGGGCTGGTGCTGTTGATGATCAGCCGCGAAGAAGTAGCGCTGGATCGCGGCTTGCGCATGCGAGAGGCGTCGCGAGCGCTGGCCATCGTGCGGGGCGGCGAACTGTCGGCGCTGGTGGCGCTCCGCCGTGATGCGCAGCTTTCGCCCGAGGTGGACCACATCGGCGAGCCCTGGGCCAGACTGTCGGAGGCGGGCGCGCCCATCGAGGGTGGCACCTTCGACCTGGCGATCGCCGATGCGGAAGGGCGCTACAACATCAACGCGGTGCGGCGCGGCGATGCGGCGTCGCTGATCCTGTTCCAGACCATCGCGCGGGAAGTCGGGTTGACCGAAGAGCAGATGGTGGCGGCGATCGCGTTCGTGCGGCTGCGCGGGCCTGTGACCGATTTGCGGCCGCTGCGGATGGCGGGGATCGATCCGAAGATCGCCGCGCGAATGGAGCGGCTGGTCACGGCGCTACCCGGCGAAACCTCGCTGAACCTCAACGCTGCGGATGAGGAGATGCTGCGCATTCTGTTCCGCGATCCAGTGGTGGCGGCGCGGCTCGTCGCGGTGCGCCAGCGGCAGGGTTTCCTCACGCTCAAGGACCTGACCGATCAGAATGTCACCATGCCGTGGGGGGCGAGTTTCCGCTCGAACACCTTCTGGGTACGAACGCGGGCGACGATCGGCGGTACCAGCCAGCAGGGTGCCACGCTGGTCCAGCGCCGGCGCACGGTTGAGGGTGTCGTAGAGGCCGTAGCGGTCGAGCGCTGGCGCAATAGCGCGGTGCCTCCGGAGGCGCCGCCTCTTCCTTCCGTGGGTGCTAACGCTTCGCAATAGGCCATCTTATTGCGAAGGCTTCGCGTCAGATCAGCCGGCCGAAGCTTGAGTGCAACGTTCCGCGATCCTCCCGAAGGGTGGACGCTGGGCTGACGGCGGTGGTATGCGTCCGGCTTGTAAGTGCAGCGTAAGCGTTGAAAAATATGAAGGTACTGTTGGCGGAGGACGATCCGCTCACCCTCGCGGGGATCGAAGTCCTACTCGACCGGACCAACTTCGAAGTGGTCGCGGCGGTGAACACCGGCGTGGCCGCGCTCGATGCGCTGGCCAAGCACCGGCCCGACATGCTCATCCTGGACAATGGCATGCCCGAACGGACCGGGCTGGACGTGCTGCGTACCCTTCGCAATCGTGGTGACAATCGCCCGGTTATCCTGCTGACGGGCGGCATCAACGATCAGCTGTCCAAGGAAGCGATGCAGCTGGGCGTCAACGGCATCGTCATCAAGTCGACTGCCCCGCGCGACCTGCTGACCTGTCTGGAAAGCGTGGCGCAGGGCCGGCGCTGGCTGGACCAGGAAGTGATGCAGCGCGCCATGGACCTGGCGATGTCGCCAGACACGCCGCGCGACCCGCTGGAGGCGCTGAGCGGGCGCGAACGCGCGGTGGCGTCGTTGGTCCAGCGCGGCCTGCGCAACAAGGAGATCGCCGGGGAACTGGGCCTGACCGAGGGTACGGTGAAGGTCCATCTGCACAAGGTGTTCGAGAAGCTCGGCGTGCGCAGCCGCACCGAGCTGATCCTGCTCGCCCAGGGCCGCGAAGACTAAGGCCGCGAAGACTGATCCTATATCGAAAGGCATAGGCCTTTTCGGCCGTTGGTAAGCCTGCTTCTCGCCAGCGGTTGAATAGTTAACACGCGCGGCTTCGGCCATCTCACCATCATCCGGCGGCATCGTGTCGCCTCGTGATGGGCGGACGATGCGGCGAGTTCTGGTGCAGATGCTGGCGATCTTGGTGGCGGTTCTCGCCATCAGCCAGCCTGCGCGCGCCCAGGTGACGGCCTATGCAGCGGGGCAGGGAGGCACCAACAGCATCGACGTGGGGGTGGAAGTCCGCGCTTCGGTGCGCAGCCGCTGCGGCTTTGCCACGGGCGGTGCTCCCAACGGCAGCATCGATCAGGCGGATTTCGACCAGACCGGTTTCTCCAAGGATTTCGCGATCCAGCTTAATTGCACGGCGGCGTCGCGCATCGCGGTCGCTTCTGCAAATGGCGGCATGGCGACGGCGGCTCCGGGCGCCACTGGCTATGGCACCAAGGCTCCGTATCAGGTCGCGCTGCGCATGATCGCGGACAACGGCACCACGGCGTCCGCAACGTGCGACGCGGCGGGGCTGTCTTCGGGCGGCGATTGCAGCTTTGCGGGCGCGGCGAGCAACACCGCCGGGCTCCGGCTGGGTGCCGCATCCACGAAGGTCAACGGGTCGTATCTGCGGGTAAGCGCACCAAGCTACGCCGGAGCCGCGCCTTTGGTGGCGGGCCGTTATGCCGACACGCTGACAATCACGGTTAGCGTGTCTCCTTAAGTTGACGATAAGTATCTAATCCCATGAACTATTCACGCGCCGTGGTGTACAACTCCCGTTATGAAGCGGGTAACGGAACCTCGTCGTCGCCTCTTGTCCAAAGTCCTTTGGACAGCACTCCCGTGCGCGAGTGCGATTGCCGTCAGCCCGGCCCAGGCGCAGACGTCCCAGAGCGTCCAGGTGTACGGTTATGTCGCGCCGCGATGCTGGGTTTCGAACGCGTCCATTCAGCCCGACGGGCACGGCTCCGGGCTGGCCCCGCATGCGATCTGCAACCAGTCCACGCCACGCACGGAATCGCATCTGCGCGCGCTGAACGGCGATGGCACGCTGGTGACGCAGAGGATCCCGGCGAATTTCGTCGCACAGGCGGGGCTGCCGCAACAATCGGCTCGCACCGCCATGGAGATCGTCATATCCCCCCGAGTATGACGGGTGGACGAATTGCTTTCGCACTGCCGATCCTGATCGCGGCGGCAGGTCTTGCTTCGCCGGCGGCGGCGCAGACTCAGATCTCGGCCTTTTGCGGCGTGAGCGCCAGCGCCACGACGCCCGCCAGCATCAGCTATGATCCGTTCTCGGCCGCCGGACTGTCCGACGTCACCATTCCGCTGGTGCTCCGGCGAAACCGGGGGCTGTTGACCGGACGTACCGACGAAGTGAGCCTGGTGCTGGTCGCGCCAAGCGGAACGCCGCCGCTGAGCGTAACTTATAATGGCTTCAGGGTTCTGTATCCGGAAGGCTCCACCGCCGGGCGCCCGCGCGCACTTACCGCGCGGGACAATGGTGCGGGTGCGGCGGGGGAGATCCGCTATGACTTTGGCGGGCTTTTCGCCACTGACCTATCTTCGCCGCTGAACCTGCGCATCACCGTTCCGCCAGGTACCGATTTGTCGGCCGGCGAGCCGATCGTTCTGGACATGCTTTATATCTGCTCGGGCGATGGCGGCATGCTGAGCGTACCGATCCCGACGCGCGAAACCGGCGCGGTGCGGATCAACGTCAACACGGTGAGCGCGCTTCAGGCCTATTATGCCGGGTCGGTGCTCGATTTCGGCGAGATCGGGGAGGCGACCACCAGTACGGTGTTGGCCGCGCCCGATCGATATACCACGTCCGCGGCCAACTCGTTACGCGTCCGCAGCTCCGGCCCGTTCGAAGTACGCGTGCGCTCGCAGAATGATTTCCGCCTTGCCTTTCCCGGCGCGAACCTAGCCGACCCGGCGCAGACCATTCGCTACAGCGCGCGCTTCCTGGGCCAGGAGGTCACGTCCAATGCTGCGTTCGGCACCCGAACCTGTGCCCGCGCGGGCGTGGGAGGGGAGGCTGGGACGCTGCCGCTGCGTGCGACGCTGAAGGAGGGCGGTTCGGCCAAGACCCCCGCGCCGGACTATGGCGACATCATCAGCATCACCTTCACGCCAATCGTCATCAGTTCGACGGCGACGAACTGCGCGGGGCTGTAAGCGCGGCTTTCTATATCCTCGGGTATAGTCGCTTGTGGCTGGAAGTTAGCCGCCTTTTCGCCGCCCGCTAAATGCCGGACGCCGGGGATCTCAGTCATAAGAAGGGCATAGGGCAGCAGCCCGAACACTTTCCTTTCGGAGACTACAGATGAAGAAGCTGGTTCTGTCCGCCCTGTTCGCCGGTTCAATGCTCTCGGCCGCACCCGCCTTTGCCCAAGCCAGTGGCTCGGTCGATGTGAGCGGCACCGTCGCTGCACGCTGCTCGGCCGTCACCCCGCTGAGCGGCAGCATCACGCTGGGCGAACTTGCCAAGACCGACGGTACCGTCGACACTGCCTTTTCGAACAACACCGGTGGCCTGAGCCGCAACTTCACGGTGAAGTGCAACGGCGCCAATCCGAAGGTTTCGGTGGAAGCCAAGCCGCTGATCAACGCCGCTGCGACGACCACCGCCGCGGGCTACACGAACACGGTGCACTACACCGCGACCGTGGTTGCAATGGGCGCCAAGGGCACCAACGCGACCATCGCCGACCAGTCGGTCACCACGGGCGCGACCTCGGCCCCGATCAATGACCGCCTAGCGGCCGTCACGAACAACATCGCGCTGACCGTGGGCGCCGGCGCCACCAGCGAAGCGACCGCGATCCTCGACGCAGGCACCTATGCCGGCAAGGTCGAGATCACGATCGCGCCGACCGCCTAAGCCATGATGTTCCGGCAGGACCCGAGGGACCTGCCGGGACCTTGCTGTTTTAGCCATGGACTCGGATGATCCCCAAAGCCTGGCCGCCGAGTTGCGCGCCCGGGCAGTTACTGCCACCCTCGAAGAACGGTTCGACTTGTTGTTCCTGGCCGCCGAGTATGAACGCCTGGATGGCATGGTGAATGCTGCTCCCGAGCTTCAGCCGGTCAAGGTTTACCTGCCTAAATAGGCGGAGCGGAAACGAACGCGCCGCGCCGGGTGTTTCCCGACTTGGCGGCGCCGGCCGATCCGTCCATGATCCCGCCATCCCGCATCCGGTATTCGATGCGAGAGGTTCAGGAGTAAGCGTGTGAAGCTGCAGCGTAGATCCTTCGTCCGCATGGTGATGGCGTCGGTTGCGGTGCTCGGTATTTCGACCGCCGTGTACGCGATGACCGTGCAGCCGGTGGTGATCGATCTCACCACCTCTGGCCGCGGCATGAGCCAGGTGGTGACGGTGGAGAACAGCTTCGATCGCCCACTGCCCGTTGAACTGCGCATGGAATCGCTCGACCTCACCGCCGATGGCGTGAAGGCGACTGGACGCGACAGCGGCGAACTGGCCGTGTTTCCGCCCCAGGCGCTGATCGCGCCGGGACAGCGCCAGAATTTTCGCGTGCAATATGTCGGCGATCCCGCGCTCGCGCGCAGCAAGCACTATTTCGTCACCGTCGCACAATTGCCGGTGCAGACCAACGACACCCAATCCAACATCCAGCTCCTGTACAACTTCCAGGTGCTGGTCAGCGTCTCTCCCGATGGCGCCAAGCCTGCGCTGAAGATCGGGTCGGTCGAGATCGGCAAGGATGCCGACGGCCAGCCCGCGCCGGTGATCACCGTGTCGAACGCCTCGGCGGCGCATGGCTATTTGTCGCGCGGGCGGCTCCGCATCGTCCAGTTTGCGCCTGATGGGCGCGAACTCCTGTCCAAGCAGTTCAGCGGTCCAGAGCTCCAGCAGTCGATCGGCTATGGCCTGATCGGCGGCGGCCAGACGCGGCGAATCACGCTACCGGTTCGCCTGCCTCAGACGACGGGCCGGATTGAAGCGCAGTTCACGCCCGAAGGCTGAGGCACTGCTTCCGGCATGAACCTGCACGGCCCCGCGGCGGCGGCGCTGCTTGCCGCCGCGCTCCTGCCGGGCATCGTCCAGGCGCAGGCGCAAACAGGCAACGCTGCCCCGTCGAAAGTCTTTATCGAGTCCGAAGGCGACGCCGCGGCGATCAATCCCACCGGCAAGGCGATCATCCTCACTGCGCCCGTGATGGACGGCCCGACCTATCTGGGCGATGCCACCGTAACGCTCGATCCGGGCGGCCGGGCGAGCTTCTCGGCGGAGCGGCTGATCGCGCTGCTTGAGCCTCGCATCGGTGCGCCGCTGCTCGCCCGGCTGCGCGCCCGGCTTGCCGAACGAGGGCAACTCGACAGCGCGGACCTACGAGAGGCTGGCGTCACGCTGCGCTACGATCCGCAGGCGCTGCAGGTGATGCTGGAGATCGCCGCCGCCAGCCGCGCCAGCCGCTCGGTGGCGCTGCGCGACGACACGCGCCAGGGGCAGGGCAGCTATGTCGCGCCCGCTGATCTCAGCGCCTATCTCAACATCCGCGGCTCGCTCGACTGGGTACAGCAGGGGACGGACGCCGGACTGGCCGCGCCGGTGACCTTCCTCGACGGCGCGGTGCGTGCGGGCGGCGTGGTGCTGGAGGCGGAAGCGAACTGGCAGTCCGGCGCGGCCGGTGCGGACTTCCAGCGGCGCGGCACGCGGCTGGTCTATGACGACCGCAGCAATCTGGTGCGCTGGACTGCGGGCGATCTGCAAACGCTGGCGCGCGGCTTCCAGTCCGCGCCCGAGATTGCCGGCCTTTCTGTGTCGCGCTTCTACTCGCTGCTCGATCCGCAGACGATCATCCGCCCGCGCGGCAGCCGCAGCTTCCAGCTGGAGCGCCGCTCCACCGTCGAGGTGCGCGTGAACGACCAGTTGGTGCGCCGGCTGGAGCTGGATCCCGGCACGTTCGACCTACAGGATTTTCCGTTCACCCAAGGATCGAACGATGTCCGCCTGACCATCACCGATGATGCCGGCAGGACCGAGTCCGTCAACTTCAACATCTTCCTCGATCAATCGCAGCTCGCCCGGGGATTGAGTGAGTTCGGCTTCTACGCCGGCGCTCTGGCGCCGACTGGGCCACGCGGACCGGTCTATGGCGATGATCTCGCGTTCAGCGGCTTCTATCGCCGCGGTCTCACTGACCGGCTGACGTTGGGCGCCAATGCGCAGATCGACGGCGGCGGCTGGATGGGTGGCCTGGAGACAGTGATCGCGACGCCGGTTGGATCGTTCGGGAGCTTCGCATCAGCCTCGCATGTCGATGGAGTGGGGTCGGGCTGGGCCTCGGTCACCACGTTCCAGCGGACCATCAACCGGGGCGACAGCCGTGCCGACGCCTTGTCGCTGTCGTTCGAGGCGCGCAGCCGCAACTTCGCGCCGATCGGCACGCGTCTGCCGTCAAACCCGTACAGCTATATTGCCGGGCTCAGCTACAACGCGACCATCAGCGACGCCGTCTATGGCGGGCTGGACCTGCGCTACTCGCGCGGCCGCGATGCTGAGCCCGATGTCGGCAGCATCCGCGCGACGGGCGGATGGCGGATCAGCCCCGATCTGAGCTTCACTGGCGATGTAAGCTATGAACGCGACGGGCGAGGCAAGCGCATCGCGGCGCTTCTGTCGCTCACCTACCGGCTGAACCGCGCGTCCAGCCTGCGTTCGGACTATGACAGCCGCTACAATCGCACGCGGTTGAGCTATCAGACGTATAATGGCTCGGGGAACGGCGCGTACAATTTCAACGCCGATGTGGAGCGCAGTGACGTGGGCGCGGGCGCCAATCTCAACGGCAGCTATTACACCAACCGCGCGGAACTGGGGCTCAGCCATTTCGGCACGTTCCAGCGCGATCTGGGCGGCTCCACGAGTCAGCGAACCTCCCTCCGTTTCGGCACCGCGCTCGCCGTGGCGGACGGAGCATTCACGGTCGGGCGGCCAATCCAGGACAGCTTCGCAGTGGTCCAGGCGCACCGGTCCCTGAAAGGTGCCGAGATACTGGTGGACGCGGCCGGCGCGAGCGAAGCCGCGACCACGGGCGCGCTTGGCACCGCCATGCAGCCCAGCCTCAGCAGCTATAGCGAGCGCAACGTGCTGGTCACCGCGCCCGACGCGCCGCTTGGCGCCAATTTGGGCGAGGGATCGTTCCGGCTGCTGCCGCCCTATCGCAGCGGCTACCGGCTGAACGTCGGTTCGGATTATATGGTGAGCGTGGTGGGACGTCTGCTTGGTGCAGGCGGTGCCCCGATCGCGCTGGTGGCGGGTACGGCGACCGAACTCGCCCGGCCGGAACGCGAGCCGGTGGCCTTGTTCACCAACGCGGCGGGCCGCTTCGGCGCCACTGGGCTGGCGCCGGGCCGCTGGCGGATCACGCTGACCGATCCCGACCGCACCAGTTTCGACATCGTCATACCGGCCGATGCACCCGCAACGATCGCGCTGGGCGATCTGCGCCCGGCGGCGCGTTGAAGCAGGCTAACATGCTCAACGTCATGCATGCCGTTCTGAAACCGGTGGATTTGGCAGTTCAGCCGTTTCGCGGCAGAACTCGGCAGGCCCTTTAGGGGTTGGAGTCGCAACACGCTTTGCAAGGGCACGGGACGCTGCAACGATGAGCGAGGACGCGATCCTGCCGGAGGCGCCGGCGCGCAATGCTCGCCTGATCCAGTGGATGGTGATCGCGGCGGCGATCGGCACGCCGCTGCTGCTGGTCGTGATGACGGTGCTGGTGGGGCAGGGCTTCGACCGAACCGCTGCGCTGCGCCATGAACTCGCGCGCTCCTACGAAGCCCGCGCGGAGTTGCAGCATATCCTGTCGCTTCACCAGGATCTGGAAATCGGCCAGCGCGGCTATCTGATCACCGGCGACCGCCGTTTCCTGTCGCCCTATCTGGAGGCTGCAAGCCAGATCGATTCCGCCTTCGCCGCGCTTGACCGCACCATGCCGGCCGATGGGCGCTATCGTAACGAACTCGCCCAGCTTCGCCGCACCTCCCGCCTGGAGCGCGCCTTTGTCGACCAAGCCATTCACCTGAGCGGCAGCGGGTACCGCGGCACGGCCCAACGCTGGGTAGCGGAAGGCGCAGGCAAGCGCGCGATGGACACCATCCGCCTTCTGATAACGAAAATCTCGGAAGCGGAGCGGGTTTCCCTGGACCGGGCCACACGGAATGTGGAGGCCGCGCGCGTGCACCTGCGCACCACGACGTTCATGCTTCAGGGAATCCTGTTGGCGCTTCTTGCCGGGGCAGGACTGTTGGTCATGCGCAGCAACCGCGCGCGCGATCGCGCACGGCGCCGCCGCGACGACCTGGCCGCGCGGCAAGCGGCGATCTTCGACAGCGCCAGTGACGGCATGATCGTGCTCAACAGCAGCGGCAGCATCGAAAGCCTTAATCCCGCGGCCGCCCGCATGTTCGGCTACGCGCCAGAGGACTTGGTGCGCCGCGACATTGGTACCCTGTTCGAAGTCGCGCCCGACCGGGGTCGCATCGAAAGCTTTCTTTCCCGCCTCCAGGCGCGCCGCGGCCTGTCGGCCAATCCGATGCAGGAATTTGTCGGCCGCAGGCGAAACGACACGCTGTTCCCGCTAGAGGTATCGATCAGCACGGTGGCGCGGGAATACCGGCCGCTGTTCGTGGCGGTATGCCGCGATATCAGCGAAAGGCGCGAGATCGAGCGGATCAAGGGCGAATTCGTCGCCACAGTGAGCCACGAACTGCGCACGCCGCTCACCTCCATCGCCGGCTCGCTAGGCCTGGTCGCCGGGGGTGCGGCGGGCACCATCCCGCCCAAGGCCCTCCGGCTGGTTCAGATCGCCCAGAGCAACTCGACTCGACTGGTGCGCCTGATCAACGACATCCTCGACATCGAAAAGATCGAGGCGGGCCGCATGACGTTCGACATCAAGCCGGTCGAGCTTGGGCCCGCGCTGACGCGCGTGGTGCGCGACACCTCGGGCTTCGCGGCCGAATACAACGTCCGGATCGAACTGGAAGCGCCCTCTGTCGGCGCTGCGGTGCTCGCGGATGAGGATCGGCTGACGCAGGTGCTGACGAACTTGCTGTCAAACGCGGTGAAGTTTTCGCGGCCAGACGGTGTCGTACGTGTGCGGGTCTCGCCGCTAGACCGGCGCTTCCGGATCAGCGTTTCGGATCAGGGGGAGGGTATCCCCGAGGCGTTCCGCACGCGCATCTTCGGCAAGTTCGCGCAGGCTGACAATTCCGACACCCGCAACAAGGGCGGCACCGGCCTGGGCCTCAGCATCGTTCGGGAGATCGTCACGCGGCTGGGCGGGGCGGTGAGCTTCGACAGCACGCCCGGTGAGGGAGCGACCTTCCATGTCGACTTGCCGGCAACCGGTCACACGCGCGCCGCAGCAGTGGCCGAGCCGTGCAGCGCATCGCTGTCGGCGAAGCCTGCGATCCTCCATGTCGATGACGATCCGGACATGCTGCGCGTCCTGTCCAGCGTGTTCGAGGACCGCGCCGAGCTCTATTCCACCCCCAGCGTGGTCGAGGCGATCGCGGCGATCCGCCATCGCGCTTTCGATGCGGCGATCCTCGACATCGGCCTGGCCGATGGCAGTGGCCTTGAACTCGTGCCGCTGCTGCGCGACCGTAGCACCACAATGCCGATCATCGTCTTCACCGCGCAGGAAGTGGAGCCCGGCCAGGTCGCCGGTGCCGACCTGGTGATGGTCAAGTCGCGGGCCAGCATGGACCAGTTGGTGGCAAAGGTGCTGGCCATCATCAACCAACAGCGGAGCGTCGAGGGGGAATGACTCGAGTCCTGTATGTGGACGACGAAGCCGATATTCGCGAAGTCGCGCAGATGTCGCTTGAACTGGATCCGGACTTCGAAGTGCGCCCCTGCGCCTCGGGGCCCGAAGCCATTGCAGTGGCTGCGGCATGGCGGCCCGACCTCATCCTGCTCGATGTGATGATGCCGGAGATGGACGGCCCCACGGTCTTCGCCTGCCTGCAAAAGGATCCTGCCACGGCGGGGATCCCGGTGGTATTCATAACCGCCCGCACCCAGGAGGCCGAAGTGCGCGGCTTCCAGGCGCTGGGTGCAGTCGGCGTGCTCGCCAAGCCCTTCGACCCGATGACGCTGGCAACGCGCGTGCGCGAGTTCCTCGAGTGACCGAGTTTGTGCAGCGGATGGAGGCCCTGCGTCGGCGCTTCATCGATCAGGTGGAGGAAGAGGCTGCGCAGATCGAGCGCCACGCCGTGGCGGGCGAATGGAGCGACGTGCGCAACCTTAGCCACCGCTTAGCCGGCCGTGCCGGCATGTTCGGCTTTTCAGGGCTGACCGACTTCGCGCGAACCCTGGAAGAAGCGGTGGATGCCGGCGCTCCATCGGAACAGCTTCGGCAGCTCGCCGCCGAACTGGTCCGCCGCCTGCGTACCGTCGAGGACTGACGCCACTGCGTTCGGATGCCGATCATATGAAGAAACGGGGAAAGCCTGCTTCGCCGGTCAAATGCCCTAGCAAAAACAAGCTGCAATGGTCGGGGCGATAGGATTCGAACCTACGACCCCTGGACCCCGAGACCAGTGCGCTACCAGACTGCGCCACGCCCCGACACATTGCAGGGTGGTGCCCCTAGCGGGGGGTTGCGCGACGATCAAGCTAAAAACGACGGACATGCGGGCTTCATCCCGGCCGCAGACGGTCCTGCAGGGCCAGCGCATCCGCGGTCGCCGCGCCGCTCGCGGTGTTGTCGAATATGACCCAGCACTGCTCCGCAGCGGCTGCCCGGGCGGCTTCCTCCCACTGCGCCAGCGCGGCGGCATCGTAGCTCGACCAATAGATGCGCGGGCTGCCATGCAGGCGGAAATAGGCGAGACCCGTCCAGCCTCCTGGCGTGGCGGCTTGGGGCACGCGGGCGGGATCGGCGGCGGCTCTGGCGACGCGATGTTCCGCCAGCAGCGCGTCGGCTTCGGGGTCGAACCAACTGGCATGACGCGGCTCACACACGAGCTGCGCGTCCGACGCCTCGCGAAAGTCATGCAGGAAGCGCGCCACCACTGCCGCGTCAAAGGCAAGCTTGGGCGGCAGCTGGAGCAGGACGGGCCCGAGTTTAGCGCCAAGCCCCGCGGCCTGATCGAAGAAGGCCGCCAAGGGTCCCGCGCAATCCTGAAGCCGCGCCTCATGGCTGATCGCCTTGGGCAGCTTTACCGCGAACCGAAAATCATCACCCACGGCCTCTGCCCAGCGCGCGTACACGTTTCGCCGATGCGGCCGGTAAAAGCTGGTGTTGATCTCAACCGCGTCGAAGCACCCTGAATAGCGGGCGAGATTGCTCGAACCATCGGGAAACCGGTCGCGCACACTGCGGGGGAGGGCCCACGCGGCCGTGCCGATGCGGAACTGCTTGACCATCGGCCATGCAATCCCTCGCGCCGCCTTGCGGTTCCGGACGGGAGGGTAGGGCCGGCTCCGCATAGGGAGGAAAGGGAGCCGGCCCTGAGAACAACCGCTAGAGGGGGGAAGCAGCGTCTCTGGAACCTTGTTACCCCCGTCGGGCCATCTTCGCTGCTCGGGAGATAGACGGCCCGGGTTTGTGCGTATCCGCTCGGCAACCTCTTCGCAGGGACGCTTCGCCCTGCTAACGCGCGACGATCATGGCCACCGAACTCTCCAAGATCCGCAATTTCTCGATCATCGCGCATATCGATCACGGCAAGTCGACACTCGCCGACCGGCTGATCCAGCGCACCGGCGGCCTCACCGAGCGCGAGATGAGCGCCCAGGTGCTCGACAACATGGACATCGAAAAGGAACGCGGCATCACCATCAAGGCGCAGACCGTGCGCCTGGAATGGAAGGGCCATGTCCTCAACCTGATGGACACGCCGGGTCACGTCGATTTCGCCTATGAGGTCAGCCGCAGCCTGGCCGCGTGCGAAGGCGCGCTGCTGGTCGTCGACGCGGCGCAAGGCGTCGAAGCTCAGACGCTCGCCAATGTCTACCAGTCGATCGAGCACGACCACGAGATCATCCCGGTCATCAACAAGATCGATCTTCCCTCCGCCGAGCCCGAAAAGGTGCGCAACGAGATCGAGGAGATCATCGGCATCGACGCGTCCAACGCGGTGCTCGCCAGCGCCAAGTCGGGCATCGGCATCGAAGAGATTCTGGACGCCATCGTCGAGCGCATCCCCGCGCCCAAGGGCGATCCCGACGCGCCGTTGAAGGCGATGCTGGTCGACAGCTGGTACGATCCGTATCTGGGCGTCGTGATCCTAGTCCGCGTGATCGACGGGACGATCAAGAAGGGCCAGCAGATCAAGTTCATGGCCGCGGGCACCACCCACCTGATCGATCGTGTCGGCGCGTTCCGCCCCAAGATCGAGCAGCTGCCCGACCTCGGCCCAGGTGAAATCGGCTTCATCACCGCGCAGATCAAGGAAGTGGCGCAGGCCCGCGTCGGCGACACACTGACCGACGCCAAGCGCCCGACCGCGCAGGCGCTGGAGGGCTTCAAGGAAGTCCAGCCGGTGGTGTTCTGCGGCCTGTTCCCCGTCGACGCCGCGGACTTCGAGAAGCTGCGCGAATCGATTTCGAAGCTGCGCCTCAACGACGCGTCTTTCTCGTTCGAGATGGAAACGTCCGCGGCGCTCGGCTTCGGTTTTCGCTGCGGTTTCCTGGGGCTGCTCCACCTGGAGATCATCCAGGAGCGGCTGACCCGCGAATATGACCTCGACCTGATCACCACCGCCCCATCGGTGGTCTACAAGCTCAAGCTGACCAAGGCGGCCGGCGAAGCCGCAGCGCGCGAGATCGAGCTGCACAATCCGGCTGACATGCCCGATCCCAACCGGATCGAGATGATCGAGGAACCGTGGATCAAGGCGGTGATCTACGTCCCCGACGAATATCTGGGCAGCATCCTCAAGCTCTGCCAGGATCGCCGCGGCATTCAGCGTGACCTGACCTATGTCGGCGGCCGTGCGCAGCTGACCTACGAACTGCCGCTCAACGAAGTCGTGTTCGACTTCTACGATCGCCTGAAGTCGATCAGCCGCGGCTATGCCAGCTTCGACTATGAGCAGATCGGCCACCGCGAAGGCGATCTGGTTAAGATGAGCATCCTGGTCAACAACGAGCCCGTCGACGCACTGTCGATGATCGTCCACGCCTCCACCGCCGAAAGCCGCGGGCGCGGCATGTGCGAGCGGCTGAAGGACCTGATCCCACGCCACCTGTTCAAGATCCCGATTCAGGCGGCGATCGGCGGCAAGGTGATCGCGCGCGAGACCATCGCCGCGCTGCGCAAGGACGTGACCGCCAAATGCTATGGTGGCGACATCAGCCGCAAGCGCAAGCTTCTGGAAAAGCAGAAGGAAGGCAAGAAGCGGATGCGCGAATATGGCTCGGTGCAGATCCCGCAGGAAGCCTTCATCGCCGCGCTTCGGATGGGCGAAGAATAACATGCGCGCGCTCGCGCTGGCGGCATTGCTGACCACCGCCGCAGCGCCCGCGCCCTCTGGTTTCGACGTGATCGTCCTCGGCGCGCGCGGCGGGATCGAGGACGGCAATCTCAGCAGCTACCTGATCCAGCCCCAGGGGGATCCGCGCGGCGTCACCTGTGACGCCGGCACGCTGGTCCAGGGCCTCCGCGTCGCTGAGGCCAAGGGGGCCTTCAAGGATGTACGGGTGCCGGCGGGTGAGGGGCTCAGCCGCGTCGGCTATGTCCTCAAGCACGACATCCAGGGCTATCTGATCAGCCACCCGCATCTCGACCATCTTTCTGGCCTCATCATCGCTTCGCCTGATGACGCGGCCAAGCCGATCTACGCGCTTCCCTCAGTCAACGAAGAGATTGCGCGCAGCTATTTCCGCCCGGGCCCGTGGAGCAACTTCACCGATCGCGGCGCCGAGCCGCGCCTGGGCAAATACCATGTCGAGGACCTGAAGCCCGCCACGCCCATGCCGCTCGCCGGTACTGCGATGAGCGTCACGCCGTTTCCTCTGGCGCATGGCGGCATGGAATCGACGGCCTTCCTGGTCGAGCATGGCTCCGACGCGTTGCTCTGTTTCGGCGACACCGGGCCCGACGCGGTGGAGAAGACCGACAATCTCCAGCGGGTGTGGTCCGCGGTCGCCGAGCGGGTGCGAACCAAGCGTCTGAAAGCGATCGTGATCGAAGTATCCTTCGCCAATGATCGCCCCGACGACAAGCTGTTCGGCCACCTCACGCCCCGGCACTTGCTGACCGAACTGCGCAAGCTGGAAGCGGTCGCCGGCAAAGGCAGCCTTAAGGGCATGCCGATCGTCGTCTCCCACATCAAATACGCGCTGACCGACATTCAGCCCCAGGCGCAGATCCTGTCGGAGCTGAACGCCGGCAACGATCTCGGCGTCCGCTTCCTGATCCCCGAACAAGGGCAGCGCTTCCGCTTCTGAGCCGAACGCTTTCAGCAAACTTGTTCCCCGGCGAAGGCCGGGGCCCAGTTGCCGTGTAGGTGTCGGAGCGGGTCAGCGCCGCCTTGACGACGTAGCAACTGGGTCCCGGCCTCCGCCGGGGAACCCGATGAACCGCAAAAGAAAAGGGGCGGGACATTCGCATGTCCCGCCCCCAAACTTCACACCAATCGGTCGATCAGAAGCGGATATGTCCGCCCGCCGACAGGACAATGGCCCGGGCGTTTTCGAGGGTACCGTTGGTGACGATCGGCGTCTGTACGGGCGTTCCCGCATAAGCTGCGGTCACGCGGTCGATCGTGGTGTCCTCGAAGTCGACATAGTTGGCGCTGAGGTCCAGGCCGAAGCGCTCGTTCACCTGATAGGATGCGCCCACGCCATAGTTCCAGCGGTCCGAATCCGGCACGCGCGCGTCGCGCTCGCCGTCGCGGGTCGGGGTGGTGGCGTGCTGTACACCGGCGCGGAAGGTGAAGCTGGGCGACACGGCATAGTCGAAGCCGCCTGCCAGGCTCCAGCTGTCCTTGTAGTTCTCGGGGATCGCCTGGTTGATCGGCGCACCCAGGCGGATCGCGTCGAACTTGCTCCACTGGTAATTGATCGCCTGGGCGTTCAGCGTGAGCTTGTTGCTGACATTGAAGCGGCCGGCGACGATCGCCTGGGCCGGCGTGTAGAAGCTGGCTTCCGCGTCCTCGATCGTGCGGTTTTGCCCAGCGAGCGGCCCCAGCAGCCCGCTCACCTCAAGCTCACCGTTCAGCGTGTGCTTGATCGCCGACTTGTAGCTGAAGCCAATCGTGGCGACTTCGTTGTGCATCTGGAAACCGGCGGTCCAGCCGAAGTCCCAGCCATTGCCCTTCAGTTCCTGACGGCCGTCGGCCAGCGCCGGCGACAGGTTGGGCAGCGCGTTGCTCAGGCTCGCATCGGTATATTCGATGTTGGCGCCACCGCCGACGCGCAGCCAGTCGGTCACCGCCACTGCGATCGACGGCTGGATGTCGATAGTCAGCAGCTTAGTGCGGTCGGCGCTGTAGCGCGCCCAGCTATCGCTGGCATAATCGGTGGTGAAGCTGAACGGCGAGGTGACAGCGAGACCCACTGCAACGCGCTCATTGAGCGGCACCGCGATCGCGCCAGCCGGCAGCACGCCGTTGTTGATCGGGTTGCTCGACACCTGCTCGCCGCCGATCGGCGCGAACGCCTGGCCCGGGCGGCGGATCACCGTGCCGTTGTTGCGGACGTCGCCCTTGGGCAGGATCAGCGTGGCCGACAGCACCGCGTCACCCTCGGTCGCCCCGCCGATCGCCGCCGGGTTCCACCAAAGTGACGCTGCGCCGGTATCTGCCGCTTCACCGGAGAAAGCACGGCCTGCGGCGCGGGTGGACTGTTCCTGAAGGTAGAATGCCTGGGCATGGGCGACGCCGGCAGAACCGAACAGGGCGACGGCTGCCGACGCGCTCGCCAGCAGGGTGGTACGATTGAACATGGGAAACCCCTTTATACTCTGGATACTGTAAGTTTATGTGCGTGCGCTCAGCGCACCCGCGTCCACGTCTGGGTCTTGCAGAACGGCTTGAACACGCAGCCGCGCAGCTTCAGCGCGTTGGGACCTGCCGGCGTCACGTCGGCGGTGTAGGTCTTGCCGTCCTCGGCATTGTAGATCTTGCCGCCGGTCCAGGCGTTGCCGCTCTGGGTAAAGCCGCTCAGGATCTGCAGGCCGCGAAGGTTGCGGTTGCGCAGGTTCGCGTCCTTGTTGTTCGCGTCCTTCAGGTTGGGATTGGTGCGCAGTGCGTCCGAACTGACCAGCCGGCCACAGATCGACGGGCCACAGCGCTGGATCTCGATGATCCCGCCGCGTGTCTCTGCCTTCCACCGGCCCAAGACCGACTCTGCCGACTGCTGCGGCGCCACTGCCAGGGCCACTGCTACAAGCGAAAACAGCATGTACTCTCCTTGTTCCGCAAGCCGCCCTTCGAAATGAAAGGTCGGCCAGGGGTTTTTGTCGGACGCGGCCCTTAGCCATCTACCTCGCGCGTGGGAACAGCGATCCGGCTGCTAAGTTCCACTGTGAGGCTTTCCGGCAGATGAACATCGCCCGCTCGGACGCGCTTTATTTACATGTTTGTCGGTAAGCCAGGATTTCCTAGTCCGGATCGCGCTGCAATTTGCCGTCGCTCCCCTGCAACATCCAGTAGCTCGACCAGCGCTGGACGCGGGGCAGGATGACCCAGGTCAGCAGCGCGGTGAGGATGGGGGAGGTGATGCACAGCTGCACGATCGGCGGCAGCCCGGGCAGCATCGTGCGCACGCTGGTATTCAGCACCAGCAGGACAGGTAGCACCGAAGCCCAGACGATCAGGAACCGCTTCCATTTGCGCGCGGTGGCTTCGCTGGGCACCGTGAAGCACAGCGCCCTTCCGGTCCCATGTTGCACAAGCGCGGCCGAACAGGGCCTGCGTTCCTCGCACAGCTTCCGGTACGTTTCGGAGCGTCGCCACGCGTCGAGATCTGTCTGGCTCTGAAAGCTGGATATGAAGTGATGGATCGCCGAAGCCTGCTCGAGCCGAAGCGTGCCGCCATGTCCCTCCGCCTGCTCCAGCGCTTTCAGGTACGCCTCCACCCAGCGATCGAACTGCTCTGTACGCGCCGGGTGAATGGCGAAGCTTTCCACAAGCGTGGCGGGGGTCTGCATCGCTGCACAACGCGCTGATGCAGGCTCCGGGCGCAGCATTTGTTGGGATGCGATCCGTCCCGGCAATGGCTCGGATCGTCCTGCGAGTGAACAAAACGTGGATTTGGTGCTTACATAGGTGACTCGAATAGTCAGGAGATACTGAATGACGAAGTTCGCATCGATTGCGGTTGCCGCGCTGGGCGCCGCCCTGCTGCCTGCCGCAGCCCATGCGCAGACCGCGCCCGCACCGGCGGCTGCGCCCGCTCCCGCAGCGGCACCTGCGGCCCAGACTGCTCCCACCACCGGCGCGACCGTGTATGACGGTTCGGGCGTCGAAGTGGGCAAGATCGAGGGTATCAGCGGCGGCAACGCCGTGGTGTTCACCGGCACCAACCGCGCCACCATTCCGCTCACCAGCTTCGGCACCAGCCCCAAGGGCCCGACGCTTGGCATGACAAAGGCCGAGCTTGATGCCGCCGCGACACAGGCCGGCGCAGCCGCCGCGCAGGAGATCCGCTCCAAGATCGTCGCCGGCGCCCCTGTGCACGGCACCGCCGGCGCGGTTCTTGCCACCGTTCGCCAAGTGAATGGCGATCAGGTCGTGCTCGCCACGGCCAAGGGCAGCGCCGTCAGCGTGCCGATCGCCGGCATCGGCTCCAACGAACAAGGCCTGTTCGTCAGCATGACCCAGGCCGAATTCGACGCGGCGGTGGCGGCAACAGCTCCCGCCAAGACCACCAAGAAGTAAGCCGCTTCAGCCGCAGGTCTCCGGGCCTGCGGCTGCTGCATTTACCAAATCTAAGGCGCCTTCGGGCAAGTCTTCGCCCTGTCAGGACCAGCGGGTCTGGTTGGGGGAGACGTTGATGAACCGGCTGCCGTTGATCGCGCCGCAACCGCCACGGTTGAGCGGCATGGCCGCGCAGCTGCGTGCGATCGAGCATCGCGGCATCTATTCCAATGGCGGCCCGGTGGTGCGCGGTTTCGAAGCTGACGCGACTGCCCAGCTGTTCGGGGACAAGGGCGACTGCCTCGCCGTCGCCAACGCCACGCTCGGGCTGATGATCGCTATTCGCCAAGCCGCCGGTCCGCGCGCCGGCACCGGCGCCTTTGCGCTGATCCCTGCCTTCACCTTCGCCGCCACGGCCCATGCCGCGCTCTGGGCCGGGCTTACCCCGCTGCTGTGCGACATCGACCCACAGGACTGGGCGGCCTGTGCGCAGGCGGAGGCGAGAGCGTTCGACCGCTATGGCGACCGCATCGCCGTGGTCGTACCCTATGCCACCTTCGGCGCCGGCATCGAGCTTGATCGCTACCGCACCTATGCCGACCGCGGTGTCGGCGTGGTGGTCGACGCCGCCGCCTCGCTGGGCGCGCGGGATGCCGCAGGACGCCAGTTCGGCACCGATGCGCCTTTCGCCATCGTATATTCGATGCACGCGACCAAGGTCTTTGCCACGGCCGAGGGCGGGCTGATCCACTCGGGCAATCCCGCTCTGATCGACGAGCTGCGGCGCATGACCAATTTCGGCTTTGCCGGTGCGCGCTCGGCCGAAGGGCCCGGGCTCAACGCCAAACTGCCCGAAGTGCTGGGCCTGCTCGCGTCGGAACGGCTGCACGCACTCGACAGCGTGGCTGCGCACCGCATGCGCTTGGACGCTGTCTACCGTGAGCGGCTGGGCGCGTTCGCCGCCGAGAACGGCTTCGAGTTCCAGCACCTGCGCGGCACCCAGCCCGCGCTCCAGTTCCAGTCGGTGCTGCTGCCGCGCGCTTTTGCCGGCCATCGCCGCGCCATCCTGCGCATGCTCGACGAAGCCGGCATCGGCGCCGGCCAGTATTTCAGTCCGCATCTGGGCGAGCAGCCCTGGTTCCGTGCGCATGGGGTGGCCGAGCCGCTGCCCGTCACCGAGGATGTCGCCGCGCGCATGCTTTCCTTGCCGGTCACGGACAGCATGACCGAAGCCGATGTCGAGCGCGTCTGCGAGACGCTGATCGACGCCTGCGTTCGCTCGGGCCTTCACGGGCTTGGCCGCGAACGCCGCGGCAGCTTCGTCCACGCCGCATTGGTGGTCGGCGGGGGCCCGGCCGGCACCGCGCTGCTCACCGCCGCCAGCAAGTCGGGCGCGCTGCTTCCGCTCGCCGCCAGCGGCCTTGCTGTGGTGGAGCGCGACGCCGTGCTCGGGCGCGGCGAACTGGGCAGCTATGCCATCACCTCCGACAGCACTGCCGAGACCTTCCTGACCGCCGTGAAGGGCAATGCGCACGCAAGCATCGCCGGCCTCACCGAGCATCATGCCGGCCGCGAAGTGGCGGGGTATGCCGGGAAGCTCGGCGTGCCGCTCGCCCGCACCACGCCCTTGCTCGAAGCCACAGGCGCGCAACTCGCCAGCCTCGTCGCGGAAAATGGCGGCGTGATCGCCACCCGCAGCGAAGTGCTCGACGCGCGTCAGGCACCGGACGGCACCTGGTCGGCCCGCGTCCGCAATCTGGTCACCGGGCAGGAACGCGTGATGCGCACCCGCAGCCTGGTGATCGCCACCGGCGGCCACCAGTCGCCCGACGAACTCCGGGCCGAACCGGTTGCCGGCATGTCGCTGGGTGACCTCGCCGGCGACCGGCTGATGCCCGGCGACGCGTTCCTGCGAATCGGCGGGCTCGAGCAACTCCGTGCCCGTATCGCCGACATCCGCGCCCCCCGCATCGCCGTCGTCGGCGGCTCGACCAGCGCGCTCGCTGCCGCCTGCCTGCTCCTCAAGGCATGCCCCGCACTGCCGCTCGGTGCCGGCGCGCTCGCGCTGTACCACCGCCGCCCGCTGCGCCCCTTCTACCCCTCGGTCGAGGCCGCACACGCCGATGGCTTCACCGACTTCGGCCCGCAGGACATCTGCCCCCTGAGCGGCTTCGTCTATCGCCTGGCCGGCTTCCGCCTCGAAGCGCGCGAGCTGGTGCTGCGCATGCTCGGCATCGGCGGCCGCGCGCCCGATCCGCGCATGGCGCTCCGCCAGATCAGCCAGCACGATGAGGCAGTGATCCGCGCCGAACTCGCGCAGGCCGATGTGGTGATCGGCGCGCTCGGCTACCGCCCCCGCGCGCTCCCGCTATATGACGCCGCCGGCGCCCGCATCGCGCTCGCCGCCGACAGCGGCAGTCGCCCTCGTCTTGTCGATCAGCAATGCCGCGTGATCGACGCACAGGGCAGGGCGGTCCCCGGCGTCTACGGCATCGGCCTCGCCTCGGGTCATGTCCCCGACGGCAAACTCGGCGGCGAAGCCAGCTTCAGCGGCAAGGCGAACGGCCTATGGCTGTGGCAGAACGATATCGGCCAGATGATCGTCGACCAGCTGCTGGACCGAAGCGCCCGGGCTGCTGCGTGACACTGCCGCCGACCGTCTCGGTCGTGATGGCGGTCTATAATGGCGCCGTCCATCTTCCCGAGACCCTGAAGAGCCTCCAGGCACAGACGCTGACCGACTGGGAGCTGATCGCCGTCGACGACTGCTCGCGGGACGACAGCGTCGCCGTGCTGGAGCGCTTCGGCGACTCGCGTATCCGCGTGATCTGCTCGGCCGAGAATGGCGGCCCCGTGGTCGCCCGCAATCGGGCCTTTGCCGAAGTCCGCGGCCGCTATGTCGCCGGCCTCGATCAGGATGACCTCAGCCTGCCCGAACGCTTCGCCAAACAGGTCCCGTTCCTCGACCGCTACCCCGACACTGTCCTGGTCAGCACCGCTGCCGACCTGCTGGTCGACGGCAAGCGGCAGCCCGGGCAATGGCCGCGCCCCTTGAGCCGCGCGCGCATCGACTGGCTGATGCTGATCCGCAATCCGATTGCCTGGTCCTCGGTCATGTTCCGCGCCGACGCCGCACGCCGGCTCGACCCGTTCGAGCGCCCCGAGCGCCGCTATGTCGAGGATTTCGACCTGTACCAGCGCCTGCGCGCGCATGGCCGCATCGACCAGATCGACGAAGTGCTGATGCTCTACCGCGTCCACCCCGGCGGCGCGTCGCAGGTTTATACGGACACCATGATTGCGCATGCCGAGGATGTGCTGCGCGATCGCCACCGTGCGCTGCTGGGGGAGGGCGCACCCGACATCGCCCGGCTGCTGGTCCGGCACGTCATGGATGGCGTGCCCGTGCCCGATCGCGCCACGCTCGACCTGCTGTTCGGCACGCTCACCAGCTTGCGCGACACCCTGCTCGCCCAGCACAGCTACAGCGACGCCGAACGCGACTACATGAACGGCGAACTCGGCAGCCTCTGGTGGCAAGTCACCCGCACCGCAGTCCGGGCAGGCACGCTGGGGCTCCATCACAGCCTCACGCAAGGCCGCCCACGCCCGGCGTTCAAGCAACTCCCCGACCTGCTCGCAAGCCAAGCCATCGGCACAGCCAGGCGCCTGAAGATCCTCCCCGGCACGGGGAGGGGGACCGCCGCCAAAGGCGGTGGTGGAGGGAGCTCTCCGCCTAGGTAAACTTTGCGGAAGGCATCCACCGGCGACCGCGCAAAGATCCTCCCCCGGAGGGGGAGGGGGACCGCTCGCGCGGCGAGTGGTGGAGGGGTGTTGGCCGCGGGCTGAGTCGCTTGTGGAGACTACCCCTCCACCAAGCTGCGCTTGGTCCCCCTCCCCTCCGGGGGAGGATTGTTGGCGCACACCACTCCCACGGCCACGAGTTCCCCGGCGAAGGCCGGGGCCCAGCTCCGGCACAGCCTCGACGGCGCTCAGCCCTCGAATACACCCGCAGCCGAAGCCAAAAACCCTACTCCGCCCGTGCGAACTTCGTCGTAAGCCAGGTTGGCAACACCGAAGCAGCCGCCATCTTCACTGCGGACAGATGCGGCGCCACCACATGATCGCGCCCCTTCATCATCGCCTCGTACCCGATCTCCGCGACATGTGCCGGATCGGCCTTGGGCTCCTTGGCGGTGATCGAATCCGGATCGACCCCCGCACGCTCGAAGAAGTCGGACTGCGTCAGATCCGGCATCAGCGCGGTCACGCTTACGCCCGTACCGGCAAGCTCCTCGCGCAACGCCTCGGCGAAAGCATACAGGAACGCCTTGGTCGCCGAATACACCGCTAGCTTGGCGGATGGCCCAAGCGCCACGACCGAGGACGTGATCAGCACGCGACCCGATCCCCGCTGCACCATGGCGGGCAGGAACAGCTTGGCCGCGAGTACGGTGGAGATGTTGTTGACCTGGATACCCTCCAGCTCCAGCTTCCAGTCGGTTTCACCGACGAACTTGCCCCACGCGCCGGAACCTGCGTTCAGCACTAGATAGTCGATCGCCTCGCCATGTTCCTGCGCCTTGGCGAACAGCCGCGCGCCGCCGTCGTTTCCGGCCAGGTCGATGCTCCACGCAATCACTTCATGCGCGCCGCTGCCGCGCAGGTCGTCCGCGGCGCGGGCCAGCTTGGCTTCGTCCTTGCCGACGATGATCACGCGGCGGTGCGCCTTGGCAAAGCAGCGGGCAAGCTCCAGCCCGATGCCGCTGGACCCTCCGGTCACGAGCGCGGTCTGGACTGCGGGAACTTGGTTGATGGTCATGGGACTCTCCGTTCGCCACTCCAACCAACCACAAGCCTCTCGGTTCACTCCACGCGCCGGGTTGCCCCGCCTGCAAGCCATGCGCCATAGCTCTGAAATGTTGGTCAACCGCAGAAGCCTTCTTGCCGGCATCGGCACCCTTGCCCTTGCGCGTCCCGCGCGCGCTGCCGGTTCCGCGCCGCTGGTGCTCGCCGCAGCCAGCCTTCAGGAATCGATGAACGCCGTTGCCGACGCGTGGGCGGGCAGGGGGCATGCCCGCCCGGTGCTCTCCTTTGCCGGCTCCTCCGCACTCGCGCGCCAGATCGTTTCGGGCGCCCCGGCAGACCTGTTCCTGTCCGCGGACGAACCCTGGATGGACTATGTCGCGCAGCGTGGCCTGCTGGTCCCGGGCACGCGCGCGCCATTCCTCGGCAACCGCCTGGTCGTCGTCCAGTCCGCCGCCGCGCCGCGTATTGCCGCGAACATCCCGCTGGCGCGCGTGCTGCGCCAGGGCCGCATCGCCATGGCCGATGTGGAGGCGGTACCCGCCGGCAAATATGGCAAGGCCGCGCTCGAACGCCTGGGCTTGTGGGCCAGGGTATCGCCCCGCGTCGTGCGCGCCGAGAATGTCCGCGCTGCGCTGGCGCTGGTGGAACGTGGGGCGGCGGAGTGGGGCATCGTCTATGCCACCGACGCGCGCGCGTCGCAGCGCGTCCGCGCCTTTCGCATGTTCCCGGCCGGCAGCCACCCGCCGATCCGCTATCCGCTCGCGCGGCTCAAAACGTCGCGCAGCCCCGATGCCGAGCCGCTGCGGCGCTTCCTGCTCTCGAGCGAGGGCAAGGCGATCTTCGCCAGGTTCGGTTTCCAGCCGCTGTGATGCAGCTCTCGCCACAGGAGTGGGGGATCGTCGCGCTGTCGCTCAGGGTCGCCGGCGCCGCCGTGTTCTCCGCGCTGCCGGTCGCCTTTGCGCTCGCCTATCTGCTCGCGCGCGGGCGGTTCCCGGGCAAGGTGCTGATCGACGGCATCGTCCACTTGCCGCTGGTCGTCCCACCGGTGGTGACCGGCTGGCTGCTGCTGCTCGCCTTCGCGCCCGCGGGACCTGCGGGGGCGTGGCTTGCCAAGTGGCTGGGGGTCAGCGTCATGTTCCGCTGGACCGGCGCCGCGCTCGCCGCCGCCGTCATGGCACTGCCGCTGATGGTGCGTGCCATGCGCCTGTCGATCGAGGCGGTCGAGCCGCGCCTGGAGCAGGCCGCGCGCACGCTGGGGGCAGGGCGCCTGCGCGTGTTCTGGACGATCACCCTGCCGCTCAGCCTGCCCGGCATCATCGCGGGTCTCGTGCTCGGCTTTGCCCGCGCGCTGGGCGAGTTCGGCGCCACCATCACCTTCGTCTCCAACATTCCAGGGGAGACCGAGACGCTGCCGCTCGCCATCTATTCCGCGCTCCAGGTGCCGGGCAGCGAGGCGCTGGTGCTGCGCCTCGCGCTGATCTCGGTGGTGCTGGCGCTTGGCGCGTTGATCCTTTCGGAACTCCTCGCCCGCCGATCGAACCGAGGCCTTCATGTCTTTTGACGTCGATGTCACCGCGCGCATCGGCACGGCGCTGGTGACCTGCGTCATCCCGCCCGCGCCAGGGCTGACCGTGCTGTTCGGCCCATCGGGCGTCGGCAAGACCAGCGTGCTCCACATGATCGCTGGCTTGCGAAAGCCCGACCACGGCCATGTCCGTGTCGGCGACACTTTGCTGTTCAACTCCGTCAAGCGCGTGAACCTGCCGCCACATCGCCGCCGCGCCGGCTATGTCTTTCAGGAGCCGCGCCTCTTCCCGCATATGCGGGTGCGTGCCAACCTGCTCTACGGCTATCGCAAGGGGGAGGGCAGCATCGACGTGGACGATACCATCGCGCTGCTCGGCCTGGAACCGCTGCTCGACCGTTGGCCGCGCGGGCTCTCCGGCGGCGAGGCCCGCCGCGTCGCGATCGGCCGGGCGCTGCTCTCCAACCCGCGCTTCCTGCTTCTGGACGAGCCTTTATCCTCGCTCGACCGCGGCCGCCGCGAAGAGATCATGGGCCTGATCGAGCGGGTCCGCGACACCCTGGCGCTCCCCATCCTGCTCGTCACGCACGACCCCAACGAAGCACGCCGCTTGGGCAACCGGATCGTCGAACTCTAAGCCGCCGCCGCTGCCGCCAGCAGCGCGGCCAGCGACCGGTTCATCGGCGCATCGATCCCGTGCCGCTCGCCCAGCCGCACGATCACGCCGTTGCGGGCGTCCAGCTCCATCGGCCGCTTGGCCAGGAAGTCGGCATGGAGCGAGTTCACCGACTGCGGATGCGCCCGCGTCGTCCACACGACGATCCGGTCGGCCAGGCTGTCGGGCAGCGTCGCCCCCTCGGCCCGGCCGACGGCGATGCACTCGCGCACCAGCATGCGCATCACCTCGGCGGTGCCCGGATCGTTCGCCACTTCCGCCGCGCGCAGGGTGATCGCGCTGACGATCCCCGAACAATTGATCGCCAGCTTGCGCCACGCCGCGGTCAGCCAGTCGGGCGTGGTCTGCGCGTCGAGGATCGTGCCGGCGAACAGCTGCACGAACGCAGCGCCCGCTTCACCTTCGGGCACCAGGATGGTGCCGTCGCGCCGCTGCACGATCCGCCCCGGCGCAGTGCGCTCGACCGGCAGGTCGATGATCACCGGCACCGTGCGCTCGCGCGGGACGCTGGGAAAGCGCGACAGATGCTCCACCCCGTTCTGGATCACCGCCAGCCGCGTCTCCGGCCCGATCAGCCCGGGCAGCCACGCCGCCGCGCCCGCGCAGTCATAGGTCTTGGTCGCCGCCAGCACCCAGTCGACCGGCTCGGCCTGCGCGGGGTCGGTCAGCACGGCGGGCGCGGCGCGGATCACACCGGCAGGCGTCTCCACCTCCAGATCGTCGAGCCCGCTGCGCACGCACAAGGTCACCTGGTGCTCGCCGTTCTGCGCAAGCCATGCGGCCAGCGTCCCGCCGATCGCCCCGGCGCCAATCACTGCAATACGGATCATCGCGGCGGCTTAAGCCAGCCGCGCTCAGCGCGCCAGCGGCGAGCCGTCATATCCCGCCAACAGCGCCGCCACGTCCGCATAGACCGCGATCGCGCCCGCCTCCCGCAGCACATCTTCGCCGAACCCGCCCGACAACAGCCCGACCGCGTCGATCCCGCACGCCTTGGCCGCCTGCACGTCATAGGGCGTGTCGCCGATCACCAGGCAGTCCGCCGCCGCCACCCCAGCCTTACGCACTGCGGCGGCAAAGATGTCGGGGTCGGGCTTGGAATGTTCGACATCGTCCTTGCCGGTGGCAAAGGCGATCAGGCCCTTCGCACCCAGCAGTTCGACATAATGGTCGATGTCCTCGCTCCCCGCCGAAGAGGCGAGCACCACCTGACGGCCGTCCTGCGCGACCCGCGCCATCAGATCGCGCGCGCCGGGGAAGGGGTGGATTCGATCACGATACTGCTCCCGGAAGGCATCGCCCTGCGCCTTGCCCAGCGCTTCCACCGCATCCGCGCCCAGTTCGGGCAGCAGCGCCGGCACCAGATTGTCGCCGCCCTTGCCGATCTGCCCGTGGATTTGCTCGGTGGTGATGGCATGGCCCGCCTCGCGAAACGCTACTTCCCACGCCGCCACATGATAATCGTTGCTGTCCACCAGCGTGCCGTCGAGGTCGAACAGAACAGCTTGAAGCGGCATGATATTCTCCGAAAAGGGCAGGCGCACCTAACGCGCCCCCACGTGGTTCGTTGCCGCGGCCGCCAAGGCCCGCTGCGCAACGCAAAAGGGGCGAGCCGTTGCCGGCCCGCCCCTTTCGGACGAAACTTGTTCGGATTACTGGTCCGAAGTCGAGTCGCTGGACGACGAGAAGCTGTCGGTGACGCTGCTCAGAAGGCCGTCGGTGCTGGTGTCGAGGTTCAGCGCGTTGTCCGAAGAACTGGCGTCGACATTGCCGTCTTCATCCGCCGAATAGCTGTCGTTCGAAGACGAAGCGTCCAGGCCGACCGTGCTGGTCAGGTCGCCCATGAAGTCGCTGCTGTTGCCGGTGCCTTCGCTCGACGAAGCGTTCTGGTCGCCGCCGAAGATGTCGCTGAGAGGACCCATATCAAATCTCCTAGATCGTCAGGGTTTTACTTCATGCACCCTGTGGAACACGACGTAAAAACCTCCCATCACGTGAAGATGTTCCGCAGTGATTAACCGCGTTCACTGCGTAAGCCGCGAATAAGTCAGGCGGAAAACCTGTTACGGATCGCCAACAGCCCACCGTTTCTGCCGTTTCTCAGCCGATGTCGGCAAAGCTTCAAAGAAAAAGTGAGACGTCACCGCACCGCGTTGCACGCAATCGGCACCACGAACGCTCCCGCATTCAGCGCTGCCAGCTATCCCGCTCGGCCAGCACCTGCGCCACTTCCTCCATATGGTCAGTGCCCCATTGGCACAGCGGCGCCAGTGCCTGCGCCAGGCTGCGGCCCAGCGGCGTCAGCGCATAATCCACCCGCGGCGGCACTTCCTTGTAATCGGTGCGAACCACGATCCCGTCGCTTTCCAATTCCTTGAGCTGCTGGATCAGCACCTTGTCGCTGACGCCGCGCACCGCCCGCTTGAGCGCGCCATAACGGTTGGGCGCATCCAGCAGGAAATACAGGATCAGCGGCTTCCACTTGCCCGCGATCACCCGGAGCGTGACGTCCAGGCCGCAGGAAAAGCTCGGCGCGACGGGGAGCACTTCAGACATAATCAGGTACTTACCAAAAGGTGCATACTTGTCGATAGGTTTGTGGCTGGCCAGCTTTGCGTCACCCAAACAAGGAGACGACAAGATGAACAGGTTGAACGGCAAGACCGCGGTAGTGACCGGCGGCGGCAGCGGGATCGGCTTTGCCATGGCAGAGCGTTTCGTCGACGAGGGCGCCTTCGTGTTCCTCTTCGGTCGGCGCGGCGACGTGCTCGATGCCGCCGCGGCCAAGCTCGGCTCCCATGCCGCCGCCGTGCAGGGCTCGGCCAGCGATCTGGGCGATCTCGACCGGCTGTTCGCCGCGGTCTCCGCGCGCGGGGCCGGGCTCGACATCCTGGCCGCCAATGCTGGTACTGGCGAGCTGCTGCCGCTCGGCGAGATCACGCCCGAGCATTTCGACCGCACCTTTGACGTCAATGTGAAGGGCACACTGTTCACCGTGCAAAAGGGCCTGCCGCTGATGCGCGCCGGCGGGTCGATCATCCTCACCGGCTCCACCACCGGCGAGATGGGCACCCCCAGCTTCAGCGTCTACAGCGCGTCCAAGGCGGCGGTGCGCAACTTCGCGCGCAGCTGGGCACTCGACCTCAAGGGCACTGGCATCCGCGTCAACGTGGTCTCGCCCGGCCCGACGCGGACCGAACTGGCGCTCGATGTCATCGGCACGGAGAGCTTCGAGGCACTAGGCGCCTCCACCCCCATCGGCCGCCTCGGCGATCCCGCCGAAGTCGCGGCCGTCGCCGCCTTCCTCGCCTCAAGCGACAGCAGCTTCATGACCGGCGCCGAAGTCTTCGTCGACGGCGGCCTCGCCCAGATCTGACGGAGGTGCGCGAGGCGGGGTCTATAAAGGACACCGCCTCGCGGCTTCCCTATGCAGCAGGCTCTGCATTCAGCGTGTCGACGGAAGCAACGCGAAACCGCAGGCTGACGCGGCCACATGTGCGCAGGGTGCTGCTCATCTCCGCATCCGCACCCAAAGGCCCGGCAGATCTCAACCACCCAGTTCCCCGGCGAAGGCCCGGGCACAGCTGCAATGTGTTTCGTTGGTGGGGAAACCCTCTCGAGCTCCATAGCAACTGGGCCCCGGCCTGCGCCGGGGAACTGTAACTTGGCGCCCTCGCCAGCCGGTCACGAGGATGCCAACCCCCGCCAGCCAAGCGGCTGATCCCCCATCACCCACGCCACTGACCCTGAAAAATCCACACCAGTTCCCCGGCGTAGGCCGGGGCCCAGCTGCAATGCATCTGGTTGGCGCAGCGAGCCCTCGCAAGCTCCGTGGCAACTGGGCCCCGGCCTTCGCCGGGGAACTAGGCTTGTGTGCCTCCGAGTAAGTCGCCCTCGGGTTCCAATCACCTCCCCGATGGACCCGGTTTAGAACCACCATCTCCCAAAGAAAAACCGCCGCCCGGGCATCCCCGGACGGCGGTTCTTCATTTCAGCGCCTTAGCAACCGAACAGGGAGTTCTCACTCCTTGTTCAGATACTCGCCGGCGTCCGCGTCGGTGCCGTGGCCGCTGGGGACCACGCTTGCCAGCGCGTCGTCACCGGTGCCGGTGTCCTCGCGCGGCGTGCGGGCGTTTTCCGCTGCACGCTGCTGCTCGGCCGAATCCGGCGCGATGATCGCTGCACCCTGCATCGCGCGCTGGGCCACGCGGAGCGCGGCGTCACGCGACGAGGCTGCGACACGCAGGCGGTTCATGCCTGCGCCGGTGCCGGCCGGGATCAGGCGGCCCACGATCACGTTTTCCTTCAGGCCGAGCAGGGTGTCCTGCTTGCCCTGGACCGCCGCCTCGGTGAGGACGCGGGTGGTCTCCTGGAACGACGCCGCCGAGATGAAGCTGCGGGTCTGCAGCGACGCCTTGGTAATGCCGAGCAGTACCGGCTTGCCCTGTGCATGGGCCTGGCCCGGCTGGAGCTTGGCATTCTCGGCGTTCATCTCGTCGCGATCGACCTGCTCGCCCTTCAGCAGCGTGGTGTCGCCGCCTTCGGTGATCTCGACCTTTTGCAGCATCTGGCGAACGATCACCTCGATGTGCTTGTCGTTGATCTTCACGCCCTGGAGTCGATACACTTCCTGGATCTCGGCGACGAGATACTCGGCGAGCGGCTCGACACCCAGCGTTTCCAGGATGTCGTGCGGGTTGGGTGAGCCGCCGATCAGGTTGTCGCCACGCTTGACGTAGTCGCCTTCCTGAACGTCGATCACCTTCGACTTGGGCACCAGATACTCCACGACATCGCTGCCGTCCTCGGGCATGATCCCGATCTTGCGCTTGGCCTTGTAGTCCTTGCCGAACACGACGCGGCCCGAAACCTTGGCGATGATCGCCGCTTCCTTCGGGATACGTGCTTCGAACAGCTCGGCAACGCGCGGCAGACCGCCGGTGATGTCGCGGGTCTTGGCGGACTCGCGCGCCACACGGGCCAGAACGTCACCGCCCTGCACCGTGGCACCGTCTTCGACCGACAGCACCGCGCCGGGCGACAGCATGTAGCGGGCGGCTTCGCCTGCTGCATCGCCGGTCAGCGTCAGACGGGGACGAAGGTCCTCCTTCTTGGCTGCACCGCCGCGGTTTTCAGTGACGACGCGCTGGGTGATGCCCGTCGCTTCGTCGGCCTGCTCGGTCAGCGTCTTGCCGTCGATCAGGTCCTGGTACTTCACGACACCGCCGGTTTCGGTGATCACCGGCATGGTGAACGGATCCCATTCGGCCATCCGGTCGCCCGCGCTGATGATGTGGCCATCGTCCACGGTGACGTAGGCACCATAGGGGATGCGATCGACCGAGAGCTCGCGGCCGTCCATGTCGACGATCGCGATTTCGCCCGAACGGCTCAGCACCACGCGGCGGCCGCGCTGGTCGAGAATCACGCGCAGGTCGCGATACTCCACCGTGCCGTCCACCGGCGCTTCCAGGTTCGACTGCTCGTTCAGCTGTGCCGCACCACCGATGTGGAAGGTACGCATGGTCAGCTGCGTGCCCGGCTCACCGATCGACTGTGCCGCGATGACGCCGACGGCTTCACCGATGTTCACCGGCGTACCGCGTGCCAGGTCACGGCCATAGCACTTGCCGCACACGCCGATCTTGGCTTCGCAGACCAGCGGGCTGCGGATCTTCATGCCAGGCACGTTGAGTGCTTCGATCGTCGTGATCATCGCCTCGTCGAGCAGCGTGCCCGACGGGATGACGACCGTGCCGTCCTTGTCGACCACGTCCTCGGCCGTGGTGCGGCCCAGGATGCGCTCGCCCAGCGACGCGATGGTCGAGCCGCCCTGCAGGATGGCCTTCATCTCCAGCGCGCGCTCGGTGCCGCAATCGTCTTCCATGACGACGCAGTCCTGCGACACGTCGACCAGACGGCGGGTCAGGTAGCCCGAGTTCGCCGTCTTGAGTGCCGTGTCGGCCAGGCCCTTACGGGCACCGTGGGTCGAGTTGAAGTATTCAAGAACGGTCAGACCTTCCTTGAAGTTCGAGATGATCGGCGTCTCGATGATCTCGCCCGACGGCTTGGCCATCAGGCCGCGCATGCCGGCCAGCTGCTTGATCTGCGCCTGCGAACCGCGGGCACCCGAGTGGGCCATCATGTAGATCGAGTTGATCGGCTTCTCGCGGCCGGCGTCGGGGCCGTCCGTGAAGTGCTTCACAGCCTTGATCTCGTCCATCATGGCGCTCGCCACCTGGTCCCCGCAACGGCTCCAGGCGTCAATCACCTTGTTGTACTTCTCCTGCTGCGTGATCAGACCGTCCTGATACTGCTGCTCGTAATCCTTCACGAGCAGACGGGTCTCATCGACGGTCGCGTCCTTCGACGCCGGGATGATCATGTCGTCCTTGCCGAACGAGATGCCGGCCTTAAACGCGTGACGGAAGCCTAGTGCCATGATCGCGTCGGCGAACAGCACGGTCTCCTTCTGACCGGTGTGACGATACACCTCGTCGATCACGTCGCCCACGTCCTTCTTGGTCAGCAGGCGGTTGACGGTCTCGAACGGCACCTTGTGCGACTGCGGCAGCGTTTCGCCCAGCAGCATGCGGCCCGGCGTCGTCTCGTAGCGCTTGAGGTACTGCTTGCCGTTCTCGTCGGTCTGCGGAACGCGGCTGGTGATCTTGGTGTGCAGCGTGACGGCACCGGCCTGGAGTGCCTGGTGCACCTCGGCCATGTCGCCCAGCAGCATGCCTTCGCCCGGCTCGCCCTGCTTCTCCAGCGAGAGATAGTAGAGGCCCAGCACCATGTCCTGCGACGGCACGATGATCGGCTTGCCGTTTGCAGGGGACAGGATGTTGTTCGTCGACATCATCAGCACGCGCGCTTCCAGCTGCGCTTCAAGGCTCAGCGGAACGTGGACGGCCATCTGGTCACCGTCGAAGTCGGCGTTGAACGCCGAGCAGACCAGCGGGTGAAGCTGGATTGCCTTGCCTTCGATCAGCACCGGCTCGAACGCCTGGATGCCCAGACGGTGAAGCGTCGGCGCGCGGTTCAGCAGAACCGGGTGCTCGCGGATCACTTCGTCCAGGATGTCCCAGACTTCCTTGCGCTCCTTCTCGACCCACTTCTTGGCCTGCTTCAGGGTCATCGACAGACCCTTGGCGTCGAGACGGGCATAGATGAACGGCTTGAACAGCTCGAGCGCCATCTTCTTGGGCAGGCCGCACTGGTGCAGCTTGAGCTCAGGACCGGTCACGATGACCGAACGGCCCGAATAGTCGACGCGCTTACCCAGAAGATTCTGGCGGAAGCGGCCCTGCTTGCCCTTGAGCATGTCGGACAGCGACTTGAGCGGACGCTTGTTGGCGCCCGTGATCGTGCGGCCGCGGCGGCCGTTATCGAACAGCGCGTCGACGGCTTCCTGGAGCATGCGCTTTTCGTTGCGGACGATGATGTCCGGCGCACGCAGTTCCATCAGGCGCTTCAGGCGGTTGTTACGGTTGATCACGCGGCGATACAGATCGTTCAGATCCGAAGTCGCGAAGCGGCCACCGTCCAGCGGCACCAGCGGGCGCAGCTCGGGCGGAATCACCGGCACCACGTCCAGGATCATCCACTCAGGACGATTGCCCGAATCGATGAAGCTCTCGACGACCTTGAGGCGCTTGATGATCTTCTTGGGCTTCAGCTCCGACTTGGTCGTCGCCAGCTCTTCCAGAAGGTCCTTGCGCTCACCCTCGAGGTCGAGGTCCATGAGCATGATCTTGACCGCCTCGGCGCCGATGCCGGCCGAGAACGCGTCCTCGCCATATTCATCCTGCGCGTCGAGCAGCTCGTCCTCGGTCAGCAGCTGGAACTTCTCCAGCGGCGTCAGGCCCGGCTCGGTGACGATGTAGCTCTCGAAATACAGCACGCGCTCGAGCTGCTTCAACTGCATGTCGAGCAGCAGGCCGATGCGGCTGGGCAGCGACTTCAGGAACCAGATATGCGCAACCGGTGCGGCCAGTTCGATATGGCCCATGCGCTCGCGGCGCACCTTCGACACCGTGACTTCGACACCGCACTTTTCGCAGACGATGCCCTTGTACTTCATGCGCTTGTACTTGCCGCACAGGCACTCGTAATCCTTGATCGGACCGAAAATGCGCGCGCAGAACAGGCCGTCACGCTCGGGCTTGAACGTGCGATAGTTGATGGTTTCCGGCTTCTTGATCTCGCCGAACGACCAGGAACGGATGCGGTCCGGGGACGCGATGCCGATCTGGATCTGGTCAAAGGTCTCCGGCTTGGCGACCGGGTTCGCGAAGTTGGTAAGTTCGTTCATTTTGTTTTCCTCATGGGAGGATAAATCTCTGGACGGGCAGGGGAGGGAGCAGCGGCTTCAACAACCGCCGCTCCCAGCTCCCATCACTCCGCCGCGATCGCCACGCCGTCGTCATCGAACCCCAGATCGGAGTTCTTGAGTTCGACGTTAAGACCCAGCGAGCGCATTTCCTTGACGAGCACGTTGAAGCTCTCCGGGATGCCGGCCTCGAAGGTGTCGTCACCCTTGACGATCGCTTCATAGACCTTGGTGCGGCCGACCACGTCGTCCGACTTCACCGTCAGCATCTCCTGCAGGGTGTAGGCTGCGCCATACGCCTGCAGTGCCCAGACCTCCATCTCACCGAAGCGCTGGCCACCGAACTGCGCCTTACCACCCAGCGGCTGCTGCGTGACGAGGCTGTACGGCCCGATCGAACGTGCGTGGATCTTGTCGTCGACCAGGTGGTGCAGCTTGAGCACATACTTGTACCCAACCGTCACCTTGCGGTCGAAACGGTCACCCGTGCGGCCGTCGAACAGGTCGACCTGACCCGACTCGTCCAGCCCGGCAAGCTTCAGCATCGCCGAAACGTCGGCCTCGACCGCGCCGTCGAACACCGGGGTGCCCATCGGAACGCCCGAACGGACATTCTGCGCAAGGTCGAGCAGCTGTTCGGGCGAACGCTCCGCGATCTCGTCGACATAGTTCTCGCCATACACGGTGCTCAGCAGCTCCTTGACCGCTTCCGGCGGTTCGCCGGCCTGCGGGTTCGGATTGGCTGCGCGCCATGCGTCCAGAGCGTCGCCGATCTTGCGGCCCAGACCGCGCGCGGCCCAGCCCAGATGCGTTTCGAAGATCTGACCGACGTTCATGCGCGAAGGCACGCCCAGCGGGTTCAGCACGAAGTCGACCGGCGTACCGTCCTCCAGGAACGGCATGTCCTCCTGTGGCAGGATGCGGCTGATGATGCCCTTGTTGCCATGACGGCCGGCCATCTTGTCGCCCGGCTGCAGCTTGCGCTTCACCGCGACGAAGACCTTGACCATCTTCAGCACGCCCGGGGGCAGCTCGTCACCACGCTCCAGCTTCTCGCGGCGGTCTTCGAACTTGTCCTTGATGCGCTTTACGGCCTCGTCATACTGGCCCTTCACCGCTTCCAGGTTGCTCTGAACGCCATCGTCGGCGACCGCGAACTTCCACCACTCGTGGCGGTCGACGCTGTCGAGCAGGTCTGCGTCGATCTCGACACCCTTCTTCAGGCCCTTGGGCGCTGCCGTGGCGGTCTGGCCGAGCAGCATCTCGCGAAGCCGCGACCAGGTCGCACGGTTGAGGATGTTGCGCTCGTCGTCCGAGTCCTTCTTCAGGCGCTCGATCTCTTCGCGCTCGATTGCCATCGCGCGCTCGTCCTTGTCGATGCCGTGACGATTGAAGACGCGCACGTCGACGATCGTACCGGCAACGCCCGGCGGCAGGCGAAGCGAGGTGTCGCGCACGTCGCTGGCC
The DNA here is from genome assembly GCF_021043375.1 of Sphingomonas sp. IC-56. Classification (GTDB taxonomy): domain Bacteria; phylum Pseudomonadota; class Alphaproteobacteria; order Sphingomonadales; family Sphingomonadaceae; genus Sphingomonas. The sequence goes on along the minus strand of NZ_JAJNDV010000010.1, from coordinate 70,186 downwards.
TTTTCACCGAAGATCGCGCGGAGCAGCTTCTCTTCCGGCGTCATCGGGCTCTCGCCCTTGGGCGTGATCTTGCCGACCAGGATGTCGCCCGGCTCGACCTCTGCACCGATGTACACGATGCCCGCTTCGTCGAGGTTGCGCAGGGCTTCCTCGCCGACATTCGGGATATCGCGCGTGATGTCCTCCGGCCCCAGCTTGGTGTCGCGGGCCATCACTTCGAACTCATCGATATGGATCGACGTGAACACGTCGTCCTTCACGATGCGCTCGTTGATCAGGATCGAGTCTTCGTAGTTGTAGCCGTTCCAGGGCATGAACGCGACGAGCACGTTGCGGCCCAGCGCCAGCTCGCCGAACTCGGTCGACGGGCCGTCGGCGATCACGTCGCCGGCCTTCACCACGTCGCCCACCTTCACCAGCGGACGCTGGTTGATGCAGGTCGATTGGTTGGAGCGCTGGAACTTCATCAGCGTGTAGATGTCCACGCCGCTTTCGCTCGCATTCACGTCGCCGGTGGCGCGGATCACGATGCGCGACGCGTCGATCTGGTCGACCACGCCGCCGCGGCGTGCCGAGATGGCAGCGCCCGAGTCACGGGCAACCGTCTCTTCCATGCCGGTGCCGACGAAAGGCGCTTCGGCCTTCACCAGCGGCACGGCCTGACGCTGCATGTTCGATCCCATCAGCGCGCGGTTGGCGTCGTCCTTTTCCAGGAACGGGATCAGCGATGCCGCGACGGAGACCAGCTGCTTGGGCGAAACGTCCATCAGCGTGATCTGCGACGGGAACGCCATCAGGAATTCGCCGGCCTGACGCGAGGAAACCAGTTCCTCGGTGAAGCGGCCTTCTTCGTCGAGCTCGGCCGAAGCCTGCGCGATCGTGTGCTTGGCCTCTTCCATCGCCGACAGATAGACGACGTCGTTGGTCACCTTGCCGTCGATGATGCGGCGGTACGGCGTCTCGATGAAGCCATACTTGTTGACGCGGCTGAAGCTCGCAAGGCTGTTGATCAGACCGATGTTCGGGCCTTCCGGCGTTTCGATCGGGCAGATACGGCCATAGTGGGTCGGGTGAACGTCGCGGACTTCGAAGCCTGCGCGCTCACGCGTCAGACCGCCCGGCCCAAGTGCCGAAACGCGGCGCTTGTGCGTCACTTCGGACAGCGGGTTGGTCTGGTCCATGAACTGCGACAGCTGCGACGAACCGAAGAACTCGCGCACCGCGGCAACCGCGGGCTTCGCGTTGATCAGGTCGTTCGGCATTACGGTGGACACGTCGACGGAGCTCATGCGCTCCTTCACGGCGCGCTCCATGCGCAGCAGGCCGACGCGGTACTGGTTCTCCAGCAGCTCGCCCACCGAACGCACGCGACGGTTGCCCAGGTTGTCGATGTCGTCGACTTCGCCCTTGCCATCCTTCAGGTCGACCAGCGTCTTGATGACGGCCAGCAGATCTTCGGTGCGCAGCGTGGTGACGGTGTCCTCGGCGTCGAGGTCCAGGCGCATGTTCAGCTTCACGCGGCCCACGGCCGACAGGTCGTAGCGCTCGGGATCGAAGAACAGGCCGGCGAACAGCGACTCTGCGGTCTCCAGCGTCGGCGGCTCGCCAGGGCGCATGACGCGATAGATGTCGCTCAGTGCCTGCTGGCGCTCTTCGGCCTTGTCGACCTTGAGCGTGTTGCGGATCCACGGACCCGTGGCGATGTGGTCGATGTCGAGCAGCTCGAGCCGCTCGATGCCTGCCTTGTCGAGCAGTTCGAGATTCTCGGCCGACACTTCGTCGCCGGCTTCGATGTAGATCTCGCCGGTGGCTTCGTTGATCAGGTCATACGCGCTGTAGCGGCCGAAGATTTCCTCGGTCGGGATCAGCAGCGTGGTCAGACCGTCCTTGGCCGCCTTGTTGGCAGCGCGCGGGCTGATCTTCTGGCCGGCCGGGAACACGATCTCGCCCGAGCTCGCATCGATAATGTCGAACATCGGCTTCGCGCTGCGCCAGTTTTCCGCCTGGAACGGGATCTGCCAGCCGCCTTCGCCGCGAACGAAGGTCACGCGGTTGTAGAAGTGGTTGAGGATGTCCTCGCTGGTCAGGCCCAGCGCGTACAGCAAAGTCGTGACCGGCAGCTTGCGCTTACGGTCGATACGGACGTTGACGATGTCCTTGGCGTCGAACTCGAAATCGAGCCACGAGCCGCGATACGGGATGACGCGCGCCGCGAACAGATACTTGCCGCTGGCGTGGGTCTTGCCGCGGTCATGGTCGAACAGGACGCCCGGCGAACGGTGCATCTGGCTGACGATGACGCGCTCGGTGCCGTTGATGAAGAACGTGCCGTTCTCGGTCATGAGCGGCATGTCGCCCATGTACACGTCCTGCTCCTTGATATCGAGCACCGACCGGGCTTCCGTGTCCGGATCGACCTCGAACACGATCAGGCGCAGCGTGACGCGCATCGGCGCTGCATAGGTGATGCCGCGCTGACGGCATTCTTCCACGTCGAACTTGGGATGCTCAAGCTCGTAGTTGACGAAGTCGAGCTCGGCGGTGCCGGCGAAGTCGCGGATCGGGAACACCGACCGCAGCGTCTTTTCCAGGCCCGACACGTAGCCGATCGAAGGATCGCTGCGCAGGAACTGTTCGTAGGATTCGCGCTGAACCTCGATCAGGTTCGGCATCTGCACCACTTCGTGGATGTTGCCGAACACCTTGCGGATGCGGCGCTTCAGCGTCCCGCCCGAGCCTGCGCGCGCAGTTGCGGCGCCGCCTTCGATCGCATTGGTAGCCATAGGGTTTTTCTTGCCTCGTCAGCCGTAAATTCGTGCCCCTGTCCGGGGCCGGGACGTGCGAAGCGACGCGAAAAAGCCGCTCGACATCCTTTCGGATTTCGGCAGCTCCCAGCGTCGTCTCGATCCACAGAACCAATCCTTGTCGATGCACTGCGCGACGGCGCATCATTTCCCGGCTCTGTGGTGTGAGGGCGATATAGGTCACCCGATCCTACATGTCAAAGGGGGCGGGGGTGTATACACCGCAACTCTTTGAGCAAAAACGATAACCGCCTTTTTGGACCTCTCGTTATCCGCGTATACCAGATGCTGGCCGCCCCGAAATCAGCGACTCCGCAGCCCGGACCCGAGACTCCACCACCGCCCCGGTAAACCGCTCAATCGCCCGACGGACGGGCGAGCGCACAACCTCGCTCCCCCAACCCAGTGCCAAAGCCCGCCCATCCAGCCGCGCCACCGAACTCTCCACCAGCATGGACGGAAACGGCAGCGCAACCTGCGGCGAGGCAAAGCTCTCCCCATCTTCCACCGGCGCGACCAGCAACGCCCCAGCCACGCGCGAAACATAGCCACTAGGCGACAGCCGCGCCCACCACGCCGCTGCAAAACACGCCGCCCCCTGCGCCACCAGCAGCACGGCCCGATCCGCCTGCGTCACCGCAGCATCGATCCGCGCCCCCAGCAGATTGCGCTGCGCCACCGTGTCCGCCTCGAACGGCACATGGCTGTGGCTCCCGAACGATCCGCCGACCATGCGCAGAAGATCGGACGGCCCCTGTTCCGCAACCGTGACCAACGAGAACTGACCCGTGGCAAGCAGAGCGCGCATACGTGACCTCCGTCCTAATCCTGGGAGGCTATGCCGGCTCAGCAGCAATGAGGACAAACTTTGCGTTGCCCCCCACCTACCTTACCTTCAGTTCCGCTGTTCGGCACGTCTGCGAATGCGGCGGTCGCTTAGCATCGCAAGGCACCAGACCAGCAGGCCGCCCAGCGCGAGCGCGGAGCCGACATAGCCGGTGGAGGACCAGCCCCAGCCTGCCGCCACCGCCATGCCGCCGAGCAGGGGGCCGAGCGCGTTGGCGGTGTTGAAGGCGGAGTGATTGAGCGCGGCGGCAAGTGCCTGCGCGTCGCCGGCGACGTCCATCAGCCGGGTCTGGAGCACGGGACCGAGTGCGCCGCCGAAGCCGACTGCGAATACGTCCAGGCAGAGCAGCCAGAAATTGCCGGTGGCAAGCGGGTAGAGCGCAAGGGCGAGGGCGCTGCCGATCAGCAGCACTGCGGCGGTGGGCATCAGCGCGCGGTCGGCATAGCGCGGGGCGATGATGTTGCCCGCGGTCATGCCTAGGCCGAAGATGCCCAGTGCGACCGGGATCATAGCCGGGGACACCTTGGTCACTTCAAGCAGCGTGGAGGCGACATAGGTGTAGACGCAGAACATGCCGCCAAAGCCGATCGCCCCGATGCCGAGCGTCAGCCACACCTGACCATTGCCGAGCGCGGCGAGTTCGCGCAGCGGGCTGACGCTGCGGTCGGGCTTGTCGCCGGGAGCGAGGAACCAGACGAGCAACATGGTCAGGAGGGCCAGCACAGCCACCAGCGCGAAGCCCCAGCGCCACCCGATCGCCTGGCCCATCCAATTGGCCATGGGCACGCCGATCACGGTGGCGACGGTGAGGCCGAGCAGCACGCGGCCTACCGCCTGGGAGCGCTGGTCCGTAGGTACCAGCGAGGCGGCGACCAGCGAGGCGATGCCGAAATAGGCGCCATGGGGCAGGCCGCTGAGGAAGCGGAACAGCAGCATGAGCTCATAGCTGGAGGCGAGTGCGCTGAGGCCATTGAACAGCGCGAAGGCGCCCATCAGCAGGATCAGCAGCACGCGTCGTGATAGCCGGGCGCCGAGCACCGCCAGCAGCGGGGCCCCTACGACCACGCCGAGCGCATAGGCGCTGATGACGTGGCCGGCGGTCGGCTCATCGATGTCCAAGCCGGGCGCGAAATAGGGCAGCAGGCTCATGGTCGCGAATTCGGTGGTGCCGATCGCGAAGCCGCCCATCGCGAGCGCGAAATGGACGATGCCGGGGCGGCGGATCGCCGCGGGGGCGGCGTCCGCCCGTTGGGCGCTGGTCAGGTCATGCATGCGCCGCAGGTGGCCATGCTGCAGTGCAGCGTCAACCTGCGGCGCGCTTGGGCTATTGATAGCCGCCGTTTTCCTCGCGTTCCTCGGCGGCCTCTTCCTGGACGCGCTCCATCTCGTTCGACTGGTCGTCCGCGGGCTCTTCCTGGGGATCGTAGGTCATGGCGTTTCTCCGGTGTTTGCCGGTCAACGAAGCATGGGGAGAAGGGGTCCGCTCAGCGGGCGAGCATTTCCAGATAGGTGTCGAGCACGACCTGGTTGATCGCGTCCCAGCGATAAGCCTGGGCCTTGGCATGGCCGGCCTGTGACTGGGCCCGGTAGAGGACGGGGTCCTGCGCCAGGCGGGCGATGGCGCCGGCATAGGCGGCGACGTCGCGCGGGGGAACGAGGAAGCCGGTGACGCCCTCGTCGATCAGGTCCACCGCGCCGGTGGCGCGCGCGGCGACTACCGGCACGGCGGCGGCCATCGCTTCCAGCGTCACATTGCCGAAGGTTTCGGTAACTGAGGGGTTGAACAGCACGTCCATCGAGGCGACGGCGCGGCCGAGATCGTCGCCGCGCTGAAACCCGGCAAAGGCCGCGTCGGGCACGCGCTCGGCAAACCAGTCGCGCGCCGGCCCGTCGCCGATCACCAGAACCTTGTGACGCACGCCCTGGGTTCGCAGCGCGGTGCAGACCTCGGCAAAGATATCGAGGCCCTTTTCCAGGACCAGGCGGCCGAGAAAACCGACGGCGAACTCATCGTCGGCGATGCCGAGCGCGCGGCGCCATTCCAGGCTGCGTCGGCCAGGATTGAAGCGGTCGTGGTCGACGCCGCGCGACCAGGTGCGGATCGGGGTGGTAACGCCCCATTCGCGCAGCAGGTCGGCGGTGGACTTGCCCGGAGTAACTACCTGGTCGACGCGGTTGTAGAAGCGGGTGAGCGCCTTGATCATCAACGGCGCGACGAAGCCGATGCCGTAATATTGGGGATAGGTTTCGAACCGGGTGTGGAGCGAGGCCAGGCTGGGAATGCCGCGAGCGCGCGCCCAGCTGACCGCGCGGTGGCCGAGCACCTCGGGAGCCGAGACATGGACGATGTTGGGGGCGAAGGCCTCCAGGTCGCGCTTCGTCTCAGCGGGCAGGCGCCAGGCGAAGCGGTATTCGCTCCGACCGCCGGGCACGGGAAGCGCGGGAACGCTCACCAACTCGCCGGTGGGGGCGAAGGCGGGCTTGTCGGTGGTGGGGGAATAGACCCGCAGCGTCACGCCTTGCGACAGCAAGTGGCCGGCGAGGAAGTTCAGCGCCTGGTTCGCACCGTCGCGGACATAATTGTAATTGCCGCTGAAGAGCGCGACGCGAAGGTCGGAAGGCTGCATCGCGGCGGCTTAGCGGGGGCATGGGGTGCGGGCAAGTTTGCCACGAGCCTGCCGCATTCTACAATGAAAATGGAGGGATCAACGAAGCGCCGGGGGGTGCGGAATGGACATGACGGATTGGAGCGCCTGGGATGGCGCTCTCGAAGGCGTCGCAAGGGCGGCGGCGAACGACAACGAGGCGGGCTTTGGCCGCGCCCGTGTGATGCTGCGGGTGGTTGCGCCCGGCTGACGCTTGGCGGTTGTTCCTGTCCTGTTCTTGCGCTAGGCTCACGCGCATGGCGAAACCGAAGAAACGCTATGTCTGCCAGTCCTGCGGGTCGGTGACCGCGCAATGGGCCGGGCAGTGCGGGGACTGTTCCGAATGGAACATGCTGCTGGAGGATGCCGGCGGCGTGGTGACGCCGTTCCAGGCACGGCATAACCTGCAATCGGGCGGGCGGGCGATCCAGCTGACCGGGCTCGACACCGATGTGGCGCTGCCCGAGCGGATGGCGACGGGAATTGCCGAGTTGGACCGCGCGCTGGGCGGCGGGTTTGTCGAGGCCAGCGCAACGCTGATCGGCGGCGATCCTGGGATCGGCAAGTCGACGCTGCTGCTTCAGGCTGCGGCCAAGCTGGCGCGGCGGGGGCTGAGCGTTGCCTATGTGTCGGGCGAGGAAGCGTCGGACCAGGTGCGTCTGCGCGCGCGCCGGCTGGGGCTGGGCGACGCGCCCGTACAGCTTGCGGCAGCCACATCGGTGCGCGACATCCTGACCACGCTGGGCCAAGGCGCGCCGCCGGCGCTGCTGATCATCGACTCGATCCAGACGATGCATTCGGACCTGATCGAAGGCGCGCCGGGGACGGTGAGCCAGGTGCGGGCGAGCTCGGGCGAGCTGATCCGCTTTGCCAAGGAACGCGGCACGGCGCTGGTGCTGGTCGGGCATGTCACCAAGGACGGGTCGATCGCCGGGCCGCGCGTGCTCGAGCATATGGTGGATACGGTGCTCGCCTTTGAGGGGGAGCGGAGCCACCAATACCGCATCCTGCGCGCGGTGAAGAATCGTTTTGGCGGCACCGACGAGATCGGCGTGTTTGCGATGCAGTCCGAGGGGCTGGAGGAAGTGACGAATCCGTCGTCGCTGTTCCTGACGCAGCGCGATGAGAATGTGACGGGCACGGTGGTGTTCCCGGCATTGGAAGGTACGCGGCCGGTGCTGGTGGAGATCCAGGCGCTGGTGGTGCGGCTGGCGAGCGGGGCGACGCCGCGGAGGGCGGTGGTCGGCTGGGATAGCGGGCGGCTGGCGATGATCCTGGCGGTGCTGGAAGCGCGGTGCGGGCTGAGCTTTTCAGCGTGCGAAGTGTATCTGAACATCGCCGGCGGGTACCGCGTGCAGGACCCGGCTGCGGACCTGGCAGTGGCGGCGGCGTTGGTGTCGGCGTTGTCCGAGCGGCCGCTGCCGGCGGATGCGGTGCTATTCGGCGAGGTTGCGCTCTCAGGCGAGGTGCGGCCGGTGGCGCATGGGTCGCTGCGGTGTCGGGAGGCGGCGAAGCTTGGTTTCGAGCGGGCGCTGGCGCCGTCTTCGCAGCCGGATGCGGGTGGGTTGAAGGTCTCGGGGTTTCGGAACCTGGGTGCTTTGGTGGAGCATTTGCTGGGGCGGTGAGGTATCCCGTGGGCGGGAACTGCGGCTCGACCCTTTCGGGCTGGGCCGAGCAACACTTCGTCACCGGGCTTGAGCCGGCGCCCCCAGAAGAAGAAGCGGGATCCCGGCTCAAGGCCGGGATGACGGGGTAGGATTTAAGCGGCTTGTTAGCGTTTCTCGACGTTGGAGGAGCCGGGCCCGCTTACAACCTACTGGCGCGGCTCAGCCGTCCGCCTTTGGCACCGGCGCACCGAGCTTTTCAGCAATGCGGGCGACCTCTTCGTCAGTGGGCGGCTCAGGGAGCGTCTCGCCCGGGGCTAGGGCTTCGTCGGGAATGCCCGGGGCGGTGCCCGCGATGGGCTCGTCTCTGGCCCGTTCGTTGGGGCCGTTGCTGATCTTTTCCTGCGACATCACCTGCTCCTGTCCTGTTCGTAGGTAGAACACATGGGGGCGCCAAAGGATCTCCGCTTTCGCGCCGCCCCCGTCCTGCGCTAGGGACGCGCGCGGAGGGTTTTCATGGGACTGACAGGGCTGGACATCATCGTGCTGCTCGCCATTGGCGGAGCAGGGGTGCTGGGCTTTATCCGCGGCTTCGTGACCGAAGTGCTGGCGCTGCTCGCCTGGCTGCTCGTCGTGATGGCGCTCAAGCTGTTTCATGGACCACTCTCAGAGGTGCTGGCCGGAACGGTGGGCACGGTGCAGGGCGGCGCGGTGCTTGCCTTCGCGATCCTGGGCGGCGCCACCTATTTCGGCGGGCGGCTGGTTGCGCGCGCGATCGGATCGCGCACGCGCGACAGCTTCCTGGGGGCGGTGGACCGGGCATTGGGGTTCGGCTTTGGCGCACTCAAGGGCCTGGTGCTGGTGAGCGTCGCATTCCTGCTGGTGGTGCTGGTGTTCGATACCGTTGGCGGCGGCAAGTCGGGTCGGCCGGCCTGGATCACGGGTTCCGCGACCTATCCGATCCTGGACCGCACGAGCGCAGGCATCGCCGTGATCGTCGATCGGCGCCGGCGCGGCGAGCCGGTGTTCGGCGAAGACCGGGACGAATATCTGCGCAACGCAAATCGCGACGGCGAATAGGGCATCCCAAGCGCAAAGCGCTCGCACTTGCGGCCTGGCTTGCCTAAGTCTGCAGCCATGAACGCGCCGCTGTACAATACCGACATCCTGCGGCTTGCCGCATCCATTCCGTTCGACGAGCGGCTGACGGCGCCGGACGCCACGGCGGAGAAACGATCACCGGTGTGCGGCAGCCGCGTGACCATCGATGTCGCCCTGGACGAGGAGGGCCACGTTGCGGCGGTAGGGATGCTGGTGCGGGCGTGCGCGCTGGGCCAGGCGTCCTCGTCGCTGATGGGCGCGCATGTGATCGGGCGGAGCGCGGCCGACCTCGCTGAGGCACGCGACCAGCTAACCGCCTGGCTTGCCGGGGAGCGGGACACGCCGCCCGATTGGCCGGGCATGGAGATTTTCACGCCAGCGCTGCCGCACCGAGGCCGGCACGCCTCCATTCGGCTGGCGTTCGAGGCCGCCGCTGAGGCCGCCGAGCAGGCGGGCCGCGGCTGATGGAAGCGCATGGGGGCATGTCGCTGCTGCACGACGGGGCGCCGCTGCTGGGCTTTGCGCTGGTGTTCGTGCTGCTGTTCCGGCGGCTGGGGCTGGGTGCGACGCTGGGCTTCCTGGTCGCGGGCGCGGTCGTCGGGCCGCAGGTTCTGGGGCTGGTCGGCGACGCCGAGGCCAAGATGGGCATTGCCGAGCTTGGCATCGCGCTGCTGCTGTTCCTGGTTGGCCTCGAACTTAGCCCGTCGCGGCTGTGGCGGATGCGGCGCGACATCTTCGGACTGGGGCTGTTGCAGGTCACGGTGTGCGGATTGGTGTTGGCGGGGCTGGTGTGGGTGGCGACGCGCTTCTCGCTTGGCGCTGCGTTGGCGTTGGGGCTGCCGCTGGCGCTGTCATCGACTGCACAGGTGCTGCCGCTGCTGCAATCGGCCGGACGGCTGCGCACCGATTTCGGCGAGCGCGCCTTTGCCATCCTGTTGTTCCAGGACCTGTCGATCGTACCGCTGATTACGATCGTGGCAGCGATGTCGCGCAATCCTGCGGACCAGGGCGGTCCGCCGGGATGGATGCTGGGGCTGTATACGGTGGGGGCGATCATCGGTCTGGTGTTGGCCGGGCGTTTCCTGTTGCGGCCGCTGTTCCGGCTGATCGGCAATCTGGGTGAGCGAGAGATGTTCGTCTTTGCCGGCCTCTTCGCGGTAATCGCCAGCGCGGCGGTGATGGAGGCACTGGGGCTTTCGGCAGCGTTGGGGGCGTTTATCGCGGGCGTGATGCTGGCGGACTCGCCCTACCGCCACGAACTGGAGGCTGACGTAGAGCCGTTCCGCGCGATCCTGCTCGGGCTGTTCTTCCTGGCGGTGGGGATGGCGCTGGACCTGAACGCCATTGCCGAGCGACCCTTCTTTGTCGCGGGAATGGCGCTGGCGCTGATCGCGGCCAAGGCGGCCCTGATCATGGTGCTGGGGCTGGTGTTCGGCATGAAGACGCGCCAGGCCTTTGCGCTGGGCATCCTGCTCAGCCAGGGCGGCGAGTTCGGGTTCGTGCTCTTTGCGCAGGCGCAGCGCGCGCTGCTGATCGAACCGGCCGCCGCGAGCATATTCGGTGCGATCGTGACGCTTTCGATGGCGACGACGCCGTTCCTGATGATGGCGACCAAGCGACTGCGCGCCGAGCCGGTAGCGAGTTCGGAAGGGCTGGACGTGCCGCGCCAGGATGGCAGCAACGCCGTGGTGGTCGGCTATGGCCGGTTCGGACAGACCGTGGCGCAGATGCTGATCGGCCAGGGCATTCCGGTGACCATCATCGACACCGATGTGGAGATGATCCAGACCGCCGCCGATTTCGGCATGAAGGTTTACTATGGCGACGGCACGCGCATCGACCTGTTGCGCCAGGCCGGGGCGGGAGACGCGCAGTTGCTGCTGTTCTGCCAGGATGGCGACGGGTTGGACACCGACAAGCTGGAGGGGCTGCACCACGCCTTCCCCGGCGCGTCGATCTTTGTGCGCGCCTATGACCGGCGTTCGGTGATGAAGATGAAGGGCGCGCCGATCGCTGGCGCCGTGCGCGAGGTGCTGGAAAGCGCAATCGTCATGGGGCGTCGCGCGATGCAGGCGGTGGGCGTGGACGTGACCGAAATCGACAAGACCGAAAGCGAGTATCGCCGACGCGATTATGAGCGGTTGAAGGTGCAGCGCGAGACCGGCGACCTGTATGCCGCGCGCGATTCGATGTTCAGCCAGGCGGGGCAAGCCGCCGCCATGCAAAGCGACCTGGAGCGGAAATGAACATAGCGGTTCTGGTAGCGGCACTTTCCGGCGCGCTTGCGGTGGGCGCCGGGGCGTTCGGCGCGCATGGCGCGCAGGGGCAGGCGGTGGAGTGGCTGAAGACCGGCGCGCAGTACCAGATGGTGCATGTGGTGGCGGCGCTGGTCGCGTTGCAGATGGGCGTGCGCCCGGCTGCCTGGCTGTTCCTGGTCGGCGGGCTGATCTTTGCCGGCACGCTCTACGCCATGGCGCTGGGGCAGCCACGCTGGCTGGGCGCGGTCACGCCGATCGGTGGCGTGTGCCTGATCCTTGGGTGGCTGTGGCTGGCCTTCAGCGCAGTGCGCGGCGGGTAAGGCGGGGAGCCTCACCTAGCCGCGCAGCTGCCTCAGCGGGCTTGCTTAGCCTTGCGGTACGGCACGAAGTCGCCGAGCAGGACGAAGCCGCGCTGGAAGCCTGCGCCGCGATCGATAAGGTTCACTGCCTCCCCACGGCAGAGCTGGGTGCCGATGCTGCGCGTCACCAGAATCGAGTTGTCGTCGAGCGACTCGGCGCCCGATTGCGGCCGATTGACGTAGAGCGTGCCGCCGTCCCGATAGACGATGGCGCGGCCGGGAATGACCTGGCTGGAGCGTGAGCGGGTGAGCGAGATGCAGCTTACCGGCGTGCCCGCGGTGCGGTTTGCCAGCAGCTTCTGCATCTGCACGTCGGGGCTGTCGCGGCCGACCGCCATTGCAGGAGACGCGACCATCGCCGCGCCGATCAACAGAGTGGAGAGTATCGTACGCATGGTGCTTCCTTTGCCGTCCTGCGGCTGAACGCACGCTGACCCGCAGAGGCTCCGCGGGTCAGTGCACGTCCGGACTGGGAAGCCGTTGCGGCTCAGCCGCGACCGATAAGCCGCTGGGCGATACGGTCGGCGACTTCGCTCTCGGGATCGCCGGTGCGCTCGCTTTCGTCCCACACTTCGGTCAGGCGCACGGGGATCTTCTCGACCCGGGCATCCACCTCGGCACGGTCGCCCTTGCCCAGGTATTCCAGCGCGACATTGATGATGCCGCCAGCGTTGATGACGTAATCGGGCGCGTAGAGGATGCCGCGGTCGTGCAGGCGGTGACCGTCCTGGCGGGTCTCCAGCTGGTTGTTGGCTGCACCGGCCACAACCTTGCACTTTAGGGCTTCGATGGAACGTTCGGTCAGGATTGCGCCGAGGGCGCAGGGGCTGAGCACGTCGGTTTCGAGCGCGAGGATCTCATCGGCAGCCACGGCTTCGCCGCCCAGTTCGGCAGCCAGCGCCTTGCCACGATCGGCATGAACATCGGCGAGCACAAGCTTGGCGCCGTCGGCTGCGAGCAGGCGGGCAAGGGCGCCGCCCACCGAGCCGACGCCCTGGATTGCGACGCGGACGCCAGCCATCGAGTCGGTACCCAGCCCACGCTTGGCCGCCGCCTTGACGCCCAGATAGACCCCGCGTGCAGTCACCGGACCCGGATCGCCGCCCGCGCTGCCCGCCGCGACCGGCAGGCCGGACACGTGCTTGGTCTGAGTCGCCACGATCTTCATGCGCGCTTCGGACATGCCGACATCCTCGGCAGTCACATAGCGGCCCTGGAGCGACTCAACGGCGCGGCCAAAGGCTTCTAGCTGGGCGGTGGTGATCTCTGCGCCGGGCTTGTCCGCCAGCACCACACCCTTGCCGCCGCCCATGGGCAGGTTCGCCATGGCGTTCTTGTAGCTCATGCCGCGCGATAGGCGCAGCGCGTCGGTGATCGCCGCGTCCGAGCTGGCATAGTGCCAGAATCGCACGCCGCCAGCGGCCGGGCCAAGGTTGGTGGAATGCACGGCGATGATGGCGCTAAGGCCCGATTCGCGGTCGCTGAAGAGGTGCACGCCCTCATGGTCGTCGAAGTCGGGAAAGCCCCAATCGGTCAGCACAAGCATAATCCTGACTATGGATGGGATGGGGCGACCGACGGGACTTGAACCCGCAACTTCCGGCATCACAAGCCGGCGCTCTAACCAATTGAACTACGGTCGCCGTGGAGGTTGGCCGCTTAGCGGTGCGTTTGCGGGAACGCAAGATAGTTGCGGCATTTCCTTCACGCGAAATCCGCACGGCGCGTTTGGCGGCGCTCATGTCGGCGCGCGTGGAGAGGCGTTGATCCGTGCGGCGCTGGAAACCGGCAGCGCGATTTGGCAGAGTCGGCGCATGCAGAGCGTTCCTAACTTCGGGTCTGGCCACCCGTCCGCGCCGGTGGTCGAGCACATCCTGCGCCAGAGCGGCGTGCAGCGGGTGCCGAGCCCCAAGGTCGCGATGTTCATCGTGAAGAACTTTATGCGCCCGGATATGTGCCAGGCGCTGATGGCGCAGATCGATGGGAAGCGGCGCCCGTCCACGATTGCCGATCCCAATGGCGACAGCGCCTTTCGCACCAGCGAGACCTGCGACCTGGATCCAGCCGACCCGCTTGCCGCCGAGCTGAAGCAGCGGATCGTGGCGCTGACGGGGCTGGATCCTGCGCATGGCGAGCCGATGCAGGGGCAGCGCTATGCCGTGGGTCAGGAGTTCAAGGCGCACACCGACTATTTCGATCCCACGGGGCAGGACTTCGCCCGTTTCTGTACGGTGGCGGGCCAGCGCACCTGGACGGTGATGCTGTACCTGAACGAGGTGGAGGCGGGCGGGGCGACGCGGTTCAAGGCAGTCGACAAGATCGTCCAGCCGGAGACCGGCAAGCTGCTGGCCTGGAACAACCTGCGGCCGGACGGCACGCCGAACCCGTCGACGCTTCACCACGCGATGAAGGTCAGGGCGGGCACCAAATACGTCATCACCCAGTGGTTCCGCGAGCGGCCCTGGAGCTGGTGAAAGGAAAGGGGCTCCGGCCCGTCCACGCTGGAGCCCCTTTTCTTCAGAAGCGGGTGCTCAGGCCCAGTGAGAAGGTGCGGCCCAGGTCGTAGGTGTTGGTATCGGCGAGACCGGTGGTGCCGCCATAATCCTGGAACTCGACGAAGCGTGTCTTGGTCAGGTTGCGGCCCTCGAACTTCAATTCCCAGTCGCCGCCCAGCACCTGGAAGCCCTGGCGCAGCACGAAGTCCAGGCGGATGCCGGGGCTTTCGACGATGGGCGGAAGGCCGCCGCTCGAGAGCAGACCGCGGGCGACGATGCGATCGCTGGCATAGTTGAACAGGAAGGTGAGCTGCGAGAGCCGCTCGGTATCCTCAAAGCCGACCTGAAGGTTCACCAGATGGTCGGACTGGCCGACCAGTGGCTGACCGGAAACGAAAAGTTCGTTCGCCGGCCGCTGCACCGTGCCCGGATTGATCGGATCGCGGATCAGCTGGTTGCCCGCGAACACTTCGGACTGCGTGTAGGTGTAGTTGGCGATCAGGACCAAGCGGCGGCTGGCGAACAGGTCGCTGCTGATGAAGTCGAGCGGCACATATTTCTGGACCTCGACCTCGGCGCCGTACAGCTCAGCCTTGGGCGCGTTGGCGAAGTTGATCTGGGTGTTGTTGCTGCCCGCGACCTGGAAGCTAACCGTCTCGATCGGGTTGTCGATCTTTTTGTAGAAGGCGGCTGCCGTGAAGCGCTGATCCTTCCCAAAGAACCACTCATAGCGCGCTTCGAAGTTGGTCAGCTTGCTGTCCTGCAGGAACGGGTTGCCGTAGAAAACTCGGTCCGAGTCATAGTCGAGGTAGAGCTGCGGCGCGAGTTCGCGGAACTGCGGGCGGGCGATCGTCTTGGACGCGTTCAGGCGCCACTGCATGTCGGGCGCGAAGTTCCAGGTGAGCGTGGCGGCCGGCAGCCAATAGTCGTTGCTGAGCGTCGTCGCTGCCTGTCCATCGGTCGGCAGCACGGTCTGGTCGGCGGTTTCGTAGCGAACGCCCGCGGTGACGCGCATGCCGTCGGCGATCTCGCCTTCAACCTGGCCATACCCCGCGTGCACCGTCAGTTCGGCGTCATAGGCGCGCGCGCCCTGGCTGGTGGTCGAGGGACGCAGGATGATGCCGTTCAGCTGGATGTTCGCGTCGGACAGCAGGTAGTCGGGGCGCAGCTGTGAATAAGGATCGCCCAGAGCAACACCGCCCGGCAGCACAAAGTCGAATGTGTAGCGCGAGGAGGTGCGGTCGGTGTCCTGATAGGCATAGCCCGCCTGGATCTTGAACGGACGGCCGAGGTTCAGGTCATAGGCAAGGTCGATGCCGCCCGACCAGAGGTCCTCGTTCAGGTCGCTGAACGCCAACGTGGCATAGGTGCCACCTGCCAGCGTGTTGCGGTAATCCTTGATCGACGCGTCGTAGAGGTAGCGGAACTCGCGCTCATAGGGCGATTTGCGCTTGGTGTTGGCATAGGCGCCGCGGACATCGACATCGAGGTCGCCGAAGTCGAACTCGCCCACACCCTGGCTGGTGAACAACTGGCGTTCAAACCAGTTGGTGTTCTGCACCATGATCGGTGCCTTGCCGTCGATCAGCGACTCATAATTCTCGCCAGTGCCGGCGCCGAGGCGTCCCTGCTTGAGCGTGTCGTGAATGTAGAGATTGGTGAAACGGATGCGGTGCTCGCCGAATTCGGCGCCGAAGCCGAGCAGGCCGTTCACCAGCGCGCGATGATCGGTGACCACGCGGCGGAACTCGGTGCTGGGAATGGAGCGGACGCCGCTGACGGAATCGCGCGTGCGCCAGCTGTTGCTGATGCCACCGCTGGCGACGATGCCGAGCCGCGCGCCGCCAACGTCGGTGGCGCCGCCCAGGCTCACTTCGCCCGAGAAGTTGGGGGGAATATGGTAGTTTTCGAACAACACCGTGGTTTCGGCGTTGGTCAGCTGCGTGACCTGATTAGTGGGCACGTTGGTGCGGTTCGCGCCCGCGTCGCGGATGAAGCCCGGAACCTTGCGCTCGCCGGTATCGTAGCCGAGCCAGTCGTGCGACCCGCCGTCATAGGTGTAGCCGAGCTCGCTGGTGGTCTCGGTGTCGAAGCCTGCCGAAGCGCCGATCGAGAAGAAGGATTCCTTTGGCACCGCAGTGGTGGTCAGGTTGATCACGCCGCCGCCGAATTCGCCCGGATAGTTGGCGGAAAAGGTCTTCTGGACCAGGCCCGAACCGATGACGCTGGTCGGGAAGATGTCGAGCGGCACCACGCGGCGCAGCGGCTCGGGGCTCGGCAGCGGAAGGCCATTGAGGAGCGAAAGCGAATACCGATCGCCAAGCCCACGGACATAGACAAAGCCGCTACCGACAACGCTGAGGCCCGTAACCCGCTGGAGCGCGCCTGCAATGTCGCCCTCGCCGGTGCGGGCGATGTCCTCGGCCGACAGCACGGAGACCACCTGCGCGGTGCTGCGCACCACGTTGGGGATGTTGCGGCCGACCACGACGATCTCGCCGATATCGTCACCACCGGCGCCGGGTGCAGAAATCTCCACATCCTGATCGGGAACCTGCTCGGGCGGGGTCTGGGTTGCCGGGGGCGGGCTGGACGTCTGGGGCGAGCCGCCACCCGTCGTCTGCGCCAATGCGGCCGGCGCGATCAGGCAGGTGGTGACGGCCAATAGACTTGCAAAGGCGAGCTGGTGCTTCATCGGGGTATCCGCTGTTCGTGATGTGGCTTCAAGAAAAGGCGGGGACGGCAGCCAGGCCGCCGTCCCCATTTGCCCCCATTCCCGGCCTTAAAGGGCGGAGCAGGACCGGCTGGTCGAGCCGAAGTTCGCGCGGTTGGAATTGCAGGTCCAACCCTGGAACCAGGTGTCGTTGGGGCCGCTGACCGCGCCGATGTAGGGCGTGTTGACGAAGAACGCCGAGCCAGACGGGTTGAGGCCCGTTGCCGCGAACGGGGTCACTGCCAGGGTCGTCGTCGTCGGGTAGAAGCCGTTCTGCACCGCGCCTGCGGCGGTGCCGTTGGTGGTGTTGCCCGTGCTGCCCCCGCTCGTGAAGAACTCGGCCTGTTCGGCGGTGGTGATGGTGTTCTGGTTCACTGCGTTCTGCGCCGCCAGCTGCGTACCGCAAGCGAAGTAGATCGAGTTGAAGCGCGGCGGACCCTGGTCCTGGAGCGCGGCATTGGCCGGGCGGATCGTGCCGCGATCGGCGGTGCCGGCCTCAGTCAGCAAGCAGGCGCCGGGCGTGACTAGGATCGAGTTGACCAGGCTCAAGTCCGCGCTGCCCCGCAGACGGATCGCCGCCAGCGGATTGGTGGTGCTGGTGTTGGTGTGGATGAAGGTCGCGTTGGAGATGCGGCCAAAGGTGCGCGGCAATGCCTCCTCAGGGTTCGCGCCGGTCGCCGGCGCGAAGCTGGAGTCGATTTCCATCGAGAAATTGTCGGTGGTGGTGTTGTTCGGCTTCTGCGCGGTGATCAGGAACTGGACCATGCCGCGCCAGCCCACATCGAAGTCCAGGCTGTCATCGTCCGCGCCGGTGATCACGATGTTGCGCAGATTGACGGTGCCGCCGAACAGCTCGATGCCATCGTCCGAGCTGTTGTGGATCTGGACGTGATCGATGGTGGTGCCCGAGCCGGTGCCCGCCAGCGTCAGGCCCTGAAGCTCGTTGTTCGGGCTGATGATGGTGCCCGAGTAGCGAATCTGCACGTACTGGAAGACGCCCGAGCTGTCGCCCGGGGCGTTGCCGCCGTACAGCGCGTTACCGGTGCCTTCGACCACATTCTCGCACGTGGTGCTGCTGCCCGCGGCGTCGTTCACGCCGGTGGTGCAGTTGGCGATAGGTGCGCGGCCGGCGAGGATCACGCCGCCCCACAGTCCCTGGCCGGCATCGTCGGCCGGCAGCGTGCCGGTGAGGTTCGCCTGCGCGGTGAAGATGATCGGCGCGGTGGCGGTGCCCTGTGCGTTGATGGTCGAACCGCGATTGACGATCAGGAAGTCGTTGTCGGTGTTGGTGGTGTTGGCGAAGATCAGCGCGCCGGCACCGATGGTCAGCGAGCCGGCGGTGCCCGCCAGGCCCTGCGTACCGCGATCCGTGCCCACATCGACGCGGCCGTTGATCTCATAAGCGACGCCGGGTGCCTGAGCGGCGCTGGGGAGGGTCAGGTTGGTGACCAGCGTGGGCAGGCGGCACACGCGATAGTTGCCGAGCACGCCGCTGTCGGTGAGCGCCTGGCCGGTGTTGGTCGGGCAAGCCGCGGCTGGGGTGCCAGCGGTGGGCGTGGGCGTCGGGCTGGGAGAAGGCGCGGGCGCCGGGGCCGGAGCAGGGCTCGGGAAGCCGCCTTCGCCAGGAGACGCCACGCTGCTGGCGCCGTCGCACGCCGCAAGGCCGAGCGAAGCGCAGCTGGTGAGTAGGATGAGGCTAAGGCGTTTGAAGCTGGCCATATGTTCTCCGTTCCGGCGGACGCCGGGTTGCGCGGGTTCGAAACTGTTGCGGGATCGACTCGGCTTGTCCCCCTGTCGGCCGCATGCCGGCGCTAGGCGGCTTCCATGACGGACAGGTTGGAGTTTGGAGTAGTTTCGAAGACGTTCCGGTTACGGATATGTGACGCGCCGCTATGGAGTAACGCGCAACAATGTTGCTAAGTGCGGCACGATCGCCGTGCTGGCGGGTTGGGAGTGCTATGCCGGTCGTCGTTCCACCCACATCGTCTCACGGAGCGGCGCCGCGCCTGAACGCAATGCTGGAAGATGCGTGGGGCAGGGAATGGCTCTCACGGCCCGTGCTGGAGCCTGAGGCGCTGATCGTGGCGGCGCGCAAGAAGACGGGGCTGTCCCAGTTTGGCGACGCGCCGGGCTGGCGCGAGCGGCTGACGCTGCTGACGCAGGCGCTGCATGGGGAGGCGGCGCTGACGCCTCTCGGCCGGGTGGTGGCCTATGGGCAGCTCGTCTCGGCGCTGGCCAATCGGGCGCGCGCGCACGCCTTGTGGCGGCGGCATCCCGAGATCCTGGATATTCCGGTCCGGTCGCCGATCGTGGTGCTGGGGCAGATGCGATCGGGAAGCACGCGGATGCAGCGGCTGCTCGCCTGCGATCCGCGGCTGGCGCATACGCGGTTCTTCGAAAGCTGGAACCCATTACCCGGGGTGCGCCTGGGAAGAATGGACGATCGCCTGCTGCGCGGGTGGATGGGCCTGCGCGCCGCGCATTGGCTGAACCCGGAGTTCAGTGTCATTCACCCGACCGGCACGCGCCAGCCCGACGAAGAGATCGGGCTGCACAACGTGTCGATCTTTGGATCGGCGTTCGAGGCGCAGTGGCGGGTGCCGAGCTTTGCCGCGGCGGGCGAGGCGATGGACGCGCGGCCGGTCTATGCCGAATTCAAGCAGCTGCTCCAGACGATAGCTTGGCTGCGCGGTGAGCGCGGCGAGCGGCCATGGATCCTGAAGGTGCCGCAGCTGACCCAGGATCTGGCGGCGCTGCTGGAGGTGTTTCCCGATGCGCGGCTGGTGTGCCTCGACCGGCCCGCAGCGACGCTGGTCGCGTCGTCGGCATCGCTGGTGCACAGCCAGATGCGGGTGCAGTCGAACGCGGTGGACCGGCACTGGATCGGGCGCGAGTGGCTGCGCAAGATCGCGCTGCGCCAGCGGCGAATGGCGGCGGCGCGGAGCGGTGCGGACGTGGCGCAGGTGGATGTGCGATTCGAGGCGATGAACGCGGACGCGCTGGGCGAGATGCGTCGGGTGTACCACGCGCTAGGGATGGTGCTCACGCCGGACGTGGAGCGGCGGATGGCGCGCTATCTTGCGCGGCCGAGCCATCGCAAGCTGGCGGCGCATCGCTATGCACTGGAGGATTTCGGGTTGAGCGAGGCGCAGGTTCAGGCGGCGATGCCCGGCACGGCGTCGCCAGACATGCTGCGGCTTGTGCCCGGCATCCCCGGCATCGGGCAGGAACCGGCGCAGGCCCGGGCCCGCGCCGGATAGCGATCACTTAGGGGTAATGATCCTCTCTACCCCGCCAGCAGTGGCGGGGTGATAGGTGCCGCGTGCTTCGGCGAAGAAGCGGCGGGCGATCGGCTGGCCCCAGTCGCCCTGCTTCATCAGCCCTTCGTAGATCGGGCGGATCAGCAGGCCTCGGCCGACGCTGTTCACGAACGCTTGGATAGAGGGCAGCGCGGGTTCGTAGCGGTTGGCGATGGCAAGTTCGGCCCACGCCGAGCGGACATAAGCGTTGTTCGACTTGGACAGGCCAAGGGTTTCGTCGAGTTCCTTGAGGCGTGCCGGGGTCTGCTGGCGGGGCAGGCCGTTGAGGAAGCGCATCCATTGCTGGGTGCTCCAGCCCTGCGGCTGC
Source organism: Sphingomonas sp. IC-56 (assembly GCF_021043375.1). Lineage (GTDB taxonomy): Bacteria > Pseudomonadota > Alphaproteobacteria > Sphingomonadales > Sphingomonadaceae > Sphingomonas. Next base: position 49,733 of record NZ_JAJNDV010000010.1, on the reverse strand, counting down.
ACCGCCGAAACCGGGCCGCCAGCCTTCACCGCGGCGAGCTTGGCATCCACTTGGGCCAGCGTGGCCGATTGGACGTGGACGGCGTTCTCGGGGAGGCCGGGCTGGTAGGCCCAGCGGTCGAGCTCGAGCTTGGCTTCCAGCGCCTGGTCGCCCTTGATCAGGTTGGCGCGTAGATCCGCGAGGAAGCCCGCGGTGGTCTGCGGCTGGAAGGCGTGGCGGTCGAAATAGGAGCGCAGATAGGCGTCGAAACGCGGGCGCCCGACCGCATGTTCGACGGTGCGCAGGAAGGTGGAGCCCTTGAAATAATCAAGCTGGCCGAAGGTCGCGCTAGGTTCGCCATGCAAGCGCGTAGTCGGCGCGTGTGGGCCGCCAGCGTCTTTGATGTCGCTTTGCAGGCCATCCCAGTCGAGATCGGCGTACATGGCGGCTCGCTCGGCGCCATACACCGCCTCCATGATGCGGTTCTCAAAATAGGTGGTGAACCCTTCGTTGAGCCAGTTGTCCGACCAAGTCGCGTTGGTGACGAGATTGCCCGACCAGCTGTGCGCCAGTTCATGTGCGACGACGTCGGTGTTGGAGCGGTCACCGGTGATGATCGTCGGGGTGAGGAAGGTGAGCGTGGGGTTCTCCATGCCGCCAAACGGGAAGGAGGGTGGCAGGACAAGCATGTCGTAGCGGCCCCAGCGATAGGGGCCGTACAGCGCCTCGGCCGCGTCGATCATCTTTTCCACGTCGCCGACTTCGTACGCGGCGGCGTCGAGCTGGCGCGGTTCGGCCCAGACGCCGGAGCGGGGGCCGGTTGCCTTGAAGGCGAGGTCGCCGACCGCCATGGCGATCAGGTACGGCGGCACCGGCTTGTCCATACGGAAACGGAAGCTGTGCATGCCCTTGCCCGCCGGCTGACCCTTGGCGCCGTCGAGCCGCTCTCCGCTCATCACGGCAACGAAATCGGTGGGAACGGTGATCTTGGCGTCCCAGGTCTGGCGGATGCCGGGGCTGTCCTGCGTCGGGATCCAGCTGCGGTTGTTGATCGGCTGGCCCTGGCTGAACAGGTAGGGCTTGGCTTTGCCTGCGGTGAGCTGGGGCGGCAGCCATTGCAGCGCAGTGGCGCCGGGCCTGGTCTCGTAGCGGACGACGATGCGCTTGGCGCCGTTCAGCTGAATGGTGAGCGCCTGGCCCAGTTCGGGGTCGTCCTGTCCCACCGTGTAGGGGAGCGGCTTGCCGGCAGCGTTGGTGACCGACGCGATGACGAGATCGTCGATGTCGAGGATGACCTCGCGCGCGTTCCTGGCTGCGAGGACGTCCAGGGTGGCGGTGCCGCGCATTGTCTTTTTGGCGAAGTCGGCGGTGAGGTCGAGCCCGACATGCGTGACGCGGGCGACCTGCGGCTGGGCGCGGGTCCAGACGTCCTTCGCCTCAGGGGTGGTGAGGATCGGGGCGGGCACCTGCTGGGCGAGGGCCGCGGAGGCGGTGGTGGTCATCAGGACGGCGAGGGCGGGGAGGAGGATGCGCATGACGCGGTGGGTAAGCAGGTTGCGGGTGAACGGCAACTGAGTGGCGGAGTGATCCCCCGTTTCAGGGAAGCGTTTCAAAGGTCGCTGGGGATCAGCTTGATGGGAATGGGATCGTCGATGCGGGTCCAGCCCTGCTCGCGCAGGACGTCGTTGCTTTGCACGGCGCGGCGGCCCTGAGCGCGGTCGAGGGACCATGTGATATGGTAGGTGCTGCCATCCGGGCGGTCGGTGGTACCGCCGATCGCGACCACCAGCGCCTGGAGCCCTTCGCCGTCGTCGACCTCGCCGACGACTTCGCCGGCAGTGGCGGTTGGGAGCGGGTCGGTGACCTTGGAGGCGAGGGTGACGTGATGGGCGATCACGTCGGGCCAGATCGGGGGAAAGCGGATCAGCAGCGTTGCGCGATCGGCGTCGTCGAGCAGCCATCCGATGGTGCGGGGTTCGGTCATGCGCGGTGAACGCCGGGGCGGGTAAGGCGGTTCATGTTTACCATGGATTTGCATGGACACCGGCCAAGCAGGGCATCCACTTTGCCGCACCGTGCGTTGCAGGCGGGTAGGAGAAGCGTTGATGAACCACCCCGACGTGCAGAGAGCCGCGGCGCTGACCGCATTGTCGCTGGACCTGGCGGAGCTTGCGGCGAATGTCGAGGCGTTGCGGGCGCAGCTGCGGCGCATGCATGCCGAGCTTACCTGTGCGCGGCTGGACGCGGTCGAGCGGTTGTTGCCCGAGCCGCTTTGAGGCGTTGGCATATTCTTCGTCACCCCGGCTCAAGGCCGGGATGACGAATTGAGTAATGTCGAGTTCCCCGGCGAAGGCCGGGGAACTGTGTAGTGCTGGCTCTATGAAGTAGCTTAGCGAGGCTGATCGTCCAGGAACGCTTCGACGTCCTTCAGGTCGACGGTCTTGTCCAGGAACACCTCGCCGATGCCATTCGCCAGCAGGAAGGGCAGGGTGCCGGCGGCCATTTTCTTGTCATGGAGCATGTGCTCGACCAGCCGGGCGCCGCTGGCGGTGATGCCTGCCGCCTTGAGCCCGTCGGGAAGGCCAATGGCGCGCAGGTGCGCCGCGACGCGCTCCGCGTCTTCGGGCGCGCACAGTCCCTGCCGCGCGGAAAAGGCGAAGGCGAGCGCGGTGCCTGCGGCGACACCTTCGCCGTGGAGCAGCTTGTCGGAGAAGCCGGTTTCCGCCTCCAGCGCGTGGCCGAAGGTGTGTCCGAGGTTCAGCAGTGCGCGGGTACCGCTCAGTTCGTGTTCGTCCGCGGCGACGATGCGGGCCTTGGCATCGACCGAGTGGGCGATCGCGTGTGCGCGGGCGTGCGGGTCGCCGGCCAGCAGCGCGGCGGCGTTGGCTTCACACCATTCGAAAAAGGCGTAATCGTCGATCAGGCCGTACTTCACGACCTCGGCATAGCCGGCGCGCAGTTCGCGGATCGGCAGCGTGTCGAGCACCTGCGGGTCAATTAGCACCAGCGCGGGCTGGTGGAAGGCGCCGACGAGGTTCTTGCCGGCACGGCTGTTGATCGCGGTCTTGCCGCCGACCGAGGAGTCGACTTGGGCGAGCAGGGTGGTGGGTATCTGGACGAAGCGGCAGCCGCGCTTGAGGATGGCGGTGGCAAAGCCGACCAGGTCGCCGATCACGCCGCCGCCGAGCGCAATGACATGGTCGCTGCGCTCGACGCCGAGTTCGAGCAAGCGATCGGTTAGCGCTTCAAGCTCTGCCCAGCTCTTGGTTCCTTCGCCGGCAGGCAGGATGATCGCTTCGCTGGCGATGCCGGCGGCGGTCAGGCTGGCCTGGAGCGTGACGAGATGCGCGCCGACATTCGCGTCGGTGACGATGGGCATGCGCCGGCCTTTGGCGAGCGGCGCCAGAATCTCGCCGGCACGGGCGAGCAGCCCTGCTTCGATACGCACGTCATAGCTGCGCTCGCCGAGCGCCACGGGGATGGTGGTCAAGATTCGATGGCCTTCAGGATGGCGTCGACGGTGGCTTCGTGCGGCGCGGCGATGCTGGGGATGTGGATCGGGGCAAGCGCGTAGAAAGGATTGCGGACGCGTGCCAGTTCAGTGAGGACGACCTTGGGGTCTTTGCCACGGAGGAGCGGACGGGTGTCGCGGCGCTTCACGCGTTCAGCGAGGATCGCCGGATCGGCGTCCAGCCAGATGGCGGTGGCCTGTTCCAGGATCAGTCGGCGGGTCTGTTCATTGAGGAACGCGCCGCCGCCCGTGGCGATGACCTTTGGCGTGCCGTCGATCAGCCGGGCGATCACACGGCGTTCGCCGTCGCGGAAATGCGGCTCGCCAAAGCGTTCGAAGATGTCGGCAATGGTCATGCCGGCCGCGGTCTCGATCTCCACATCGGCGTCGACGAAAGGCAGGCGCATGCGCTGCGCCAGCCGCCGGCCGACCGTCGTCTTGCCCGCTCCCATCAGGCCGATCAGCACGATCGGCTTGCCATCCCAGCGAAGGTTTCGTGCCTGCGTTTGTAACATCCTGGCGGGGGCTATACAGCGAGGGCGGGTCTCGGGCAAAAGGCCCGGCACATTCTTCCTAAGCACGGACTGTTTTCATGCCGCGTTCGCTCGTTCTCCTCCTCGTCATCCTGGTCGTGCTGGTAGGAGGCATGTTCTTCCTGGCCGGGCGCACCGCCGAGAAGGAGCCGGTCCGCATGGAAAAGGTGGTCCCGCTTGATAACCTCACCAAGTAAGCCAGGGCGCGCCGCCGCGCTGGCGGCGGTGTTGCTGGCGGGCGTGGCGGTGCCGGCGCAGGGTCAGCAGGACCGGCCGGAATCGCTGCTGCCGCCCGGGTTCGACGAGCCCGCGCCGACGCCAGCGCCCGGGCCTGCGCCGAGTGCTGCACCCGCTGCACCGGCCGCGCCGCGCGGCGAGATCGTGCAGCCCCTGCCGGCGGAGCCGGTAGCGCCGTCTGATTCGCCGGTCGCCAATGTGGCGGCGGCGGACGAGGTCGAAGCTGCCGAGATCGACTGGTCGAAATATGAAATGCCCGAATTCGCCCGCCACTCGCTGGCGCGGGTGGGCGCGAGCGGCGCGGGGAACGAGGCGTTCCCGGCCGATGCATTCGGCGGCGCCAGCGGAAAATATCTGCAGACGCTGATGCGGCGTCTGGACGCGCCGGTCGCGTCGCGATGGGCATCGATCCTGTTGCGGCGCGCATTGATGTCGCCAGTCAACACGCCTGCCGACATCAACGGCGCGGACTTTGCCGCCGAGCGTGCCTGGGTGCTGCTGCGCATGGGCGAAGCGGTTGCGGCGCGTAGCGTCGTCGAGGACGTGGATACCGAGAACTACACGGCGCCGCTGTACGAGATCGCGATGCAGGCGGCGATGGCCAATGGCGACCCTGCGGCCCTGTGCCCGGTCGTCGACAAGGGTGCGGCGGCGATCCCGCAGCGGGGCTGGGCACTCGCGCGGGCGATGTGTGCCGGATTGGCCGGAAAGCCGACTGAGGCCGGGCAGTTGCTGCGACAGGCATGGTGGGGGACAAGCCAGGGCGATATCGACTCGCTGCTTGCCGAAAAGGTGCTGGGTACCGGCGCGCAGGGGCGCCGGGCAGTGACGATCGAATGGGCCGGTGTACCGCAGTTGACTGCATGGCGCTGGGGTCTGGCAACGGCGACGCGCGTGGAAGTACCTGCATGGCTGTACCGCAGCGCCGGGCCGAACGTGCGCTATTGGCAGGCGCTGGCACCAAACATCGACGCGGCGCAGCGGGCGCAGGCAGCCGAACTGGCGGCGACGGCGGGGGTGTTCTCCAACGCCGGTCTCGTCGACCTGTATAGCGAGATCGAGCAGGCGGGCGATGCGGCAGGAGACGTTGCCGGCGTCGCGCGCAACCTGCGCGTTGCCTATACCGACACGGACGCTGGCGCGCGCCTGAAGGCGTTGCGCACGCTGTGGAACGAGGCGGAGACGCCCCGCACGCGCTATGCCCGCCTGATCCTGACCGCCCGCGCGGCGGCATGGGTGCCGGCGGACCCGAAGCTGGGCGAGGCGGATCGGTTGATCGCCTCGATGCTCTCCTCTGGGCTGGACGCCGCCGCAATGGAGTGGCGGTCGGCCGTGGAGCCTCGGAGCGAGGGCTGGGCGCTGCTGACGCTGGCCGATCCGGCCGGTGCCGGGGCGGTATCGTCGGGCGATGTCGAGGGCTTTGCCGGCTCTGCCTCACGGCGCAAGGGACAGATGCTGCTGGCGGGGCTGGCCGGGCTGGGACGGATGAACGCAGGCGAGGCGCAGAGCGCGGCCGCCGAACTCGACGTCGCAATCGGCGGCAGCAACGTGTGGACGCGGGCGATCGATGAGGCCGGGCAACGTGGCGACACCGGCATGGTGGTGCTGCTCGCCGCGGTCGGCATGCAGTCGCCGAATTGGGATTGGGTGACGCCTGAGGCGCTGTTCCATGTCGTCGCATCGCTCCGCGCGGCGGGAATGGTCAATTACGCGCGCATGATCGCTGTCGAGGCGGTTACCCGAGCTTGAGCGGATCGGACGATCGCGCGCTGATCGACCGATTCCTGGAAATGCTGCGTGCCGAAGCGGGCGCTGCCGGGAACACGATCGCGGCCTATGGCACCGATCTGCGGCTGGCTTCGGAGGTGCTTGGGGGCGCGCTGAGCACGGCGGGCGCGACCGAGCTGGAGCGGCTGGCCGGCCAGTGGCAAACGTTGGCCTCCTCCACCGTCGCCCGCAAGTCGGCGGCACTTCGGCGCTTCTTTGCGTTTCTAGCCGATGAAGGGTTTCGGCCCGATGATCCGGGAGTCGCGCTGCCGCGGCCAGGTGCTGCGCGGCCGCTGCCGAAGGTCTTGAGCACCGCCGATGTCGAACGGCTGTTCGGAGCGATCAGCGAACGGCTGGCGCGAGAGCCGGGCGATCCGCTCGACCTCCGGCTCGCCGCCCTGGTGGAGCTTCTCTACGGATCGGGGCTGCGCGCGACGGAGCTGGTGTCCTTGCCGCGTAATGCCGTAGCCCCAGACCGGCCGTTCCTGATCCTGAAGGGCAAGGGTGGACGCGAGCGGCTGGTGCCGATCTCCGATCGTGCGCGCGCGGCGGTGGCGGCGTGGCGGGCACAGGTGCCGGCGGCGAGCCCGTGGCTGTTTCCCTCGGGCAAAGGCCATTTGTCGCGGGTGCGACTGTACCAGCTGATTCGCGCATTGGCGGGGCTGGCCGGCATTCCGCCCGACCGGGTGAGCCCGCACGTGCTGCGCCATGCCTTTGCAACGCACCTGCTGGAGGGCGGAGCGGACCTGCGCGCGCTCCAGGCGATGCTGGGGCACGCAGATATCGCTACTACCGAGATCTACACCCATGTCGACAGCCGGCGGCTGGTGGAATTGGTGAACGCGCGGCATCCCCTCGGCGAGGCGCTGGCCGATGCGCGCGTTGACGCAAAGCCGGACCCGGCATAGGGCCGGGCCGACCGTTTCCGTCCGAGAACGGCCTATGTCGCGCCCCTTCGACAAGGCGGGGGCGAGCGGCTAAGGACACGCTGACAACAACAGGGAATTGCGCGCCTGATGGCAACCTTCCTCGATTTCGAGAAACCGATCGCAGAGCTGCAAACCCGCATAGACGAGTTGCGCCGCACCGCTGAGGGGGGCGCGGTGGACATCGAAGCGGAGATCGTGCCGCTGCAGGAAAAGTCCGACCGGCTGCTGCAGGATACCTATGCCAAGCTGACGCCGTGGCAGAAGACGCAGGTCGCGCGCCACCCTGAGCGGCCGCACTTCAAGCATTACGTTGCGGGGCTGATCGAAGACTTTATGCCAATGGGCGGCGACCGCGCTTTTGCCGACGATGACGCGATCATCGGCGGCCTGGGGCGGTTTCGCGGGCGCCGGGTGATGGTGATCGGCCACGAAAAGGGCGACGATACCGCCAGCCGGCTCAAGCACAATTTCGGCATGGGTAAGCCGGAGGGCTATCGCAAGGCGATCCGGCTGATGCGGCTGGCAGACAAGTTCCGGCTGCCGGTGATCACACTGGTCGACACGTCGGGCGCTTTTCCAGGCGTGCAGGCAGAGGAGCGCGGCCAGGCTGAGGCGATCGCACGTTCCACCGAGCAGTGCCTGAACCTGGGTGTGCCGCTGGTCGCCGCCGTGCTGGGCGAAGGCGGATCGGGCGGCGCAGTGGCACTTGCCGCAGGCAACCAGGTGCTGATGATGGAGCACGCAGTCTATTCGGTGATTTCACCGGAGGGCTGTGCATCGATCCTGTGGCGAACCGCCGACAAGGCACCTGATGCTGCCGAGGCAATGAAGGTGACCGCGCAGCACCTGAAGGAGCTCGGCGTGATCGACAAGATAGTGGCCGAGCCGCTGGGCGGAGCGCAGCGCGCGCCGGGCGAGGCGGTGATGGCGCTGGGCGACGCGATCGAAGCGGCGCTGGACGATCTCGACGGCGTGTCGCCCGAAGGGCTGCGCCAGGCGCGCCGCGCGAAGTTCCTGGCCATGGGGCGGGCTTGAACGGGAAAAAAAAGGCGGCGGAACTGCGTTCCGCCGCCCGTCTTTCTTCAGGGCAATTGCTTACGTGGTGGTCTGCGTCTTGCCCATTTCGGTCGACACCTTGGTAAAGGTGCTGCTGAGCTGGTTGCCCAGGCCCGACATGGCGGTGATGGCGGCAACGGCGATCAGCGCGGCGATCAGGCCGTACTCGATCGCGGTCGCGCCCTTGGAATTCTTAACGAAGTTGCGGATCTTCTGCATACCGGTCTCCAACGTTCAAAGTGGCTTCAATTCCCGGCCGCCCCGGGAGTACCGGTCCGGCGGAGTGTGCCTACAGTACCGGGAGTAAAGATTTGGCTAAGCCACCCGGCAGGAACTACCTATCGCGCGACGCGCTGGCGTCCTCTACCTTGGTGCTCACGTTGTTCCACATGTCGGTGGTGATTGTGGCTACCCCCATCATCGCCGTCATCATCGCAATGACGATCAACGCAGCGATCAAACCATATTCGATTGCGGTTGCCGCTTTCGTGTCCCGCGAAAGCAGGCTGAGTCGGTGAAGCAAGGCTCGCATCGGGATGTAATCTCTTACAGAGGGACATCGTCGTATTAGAGGAATGGAGTTACCAAGTGCTTAGCGGGGACAAGATCGTGCTGGTCGTCGCGGCGGCGCTGGTGGACGATGACGGCAAGGTGCTGGTGCAGCGCAGGCCTGTCGGCAAGCCGATGGCAGGACTTTGGGAATTCCCCGGCGGGAAGGTGGAGCCCGGAGAACTGCCCGAGGCCGCCTTGGCGCGCGAACTGGGAGAGGAACTGGAGATCGGCGTCGATCCTGCGGCGCTGACGCCATGCGTATTCGCCAGCGAAGTAGCGGCCGGCAAACACTTGCTGTTGCTACTCTACACCCTGCGCAGCTGGGAAGGCGAGCCCCTGGCGCGCCATGCCGATGCCCTCGAGTGGCTACACCCTACACACCTGCACAGCTTGGACATGCCGCCGGCAGACGTGCCGCTGATCGGCCTGCTCGAGAAGCTTCTCTAGCTCGGACGAGGCCCCTTCAGAGCGTCTGCGAGCGAGGCTGTAGCGCTGCCGCGACGGGCGGGTTGCGGTTGCGAGGCGTCGGGTGCCCAGCCGGTCAGGTACACGATCTCGAACCGCTCGGGTGTGCGGCCATCCGGATCAGCGCACTCAGCAAAGGCCTGTGCCGCGCGGGCAAGGGGCTCGCGGGTCAGCGGACGCGTGTCGGGGAGCAGGTTCGTAGCCGCCATGCCACGCAAGTCGCGCAGCAGATTGGCGATGCCCCCGTAGCGCACCGTCAGCGTCTCGACATCCGCCACGGGGAGCGCAAAGCCCGCGCGGCCGAGCAGATCGCCCGCCGAGCGCACATCGATCTGCGGGTGAAAGCGTGCGGCGGGCCGCTCGGCCTCTGCCGCCAGAAAGGAGCCGCGGAGCCCCGCCAGCGTGCCAGCGCCCACGAACGCTCCGAGGAACAGACCGTCCGGGCGCAGTACCCGCCGGGCGAGCGCAAGTGCGCCTGGCACGTCGTTAACCTGATCGAGCACGCCTGCCGATATTACCAGGTCGAAGCTGGCATCAGCGAAGGGCAGCCGATCCTCGTCCGCCTGGACGCCGCCCGCCACCTTGGCAAAGTCAAAGCCGGAGTCGAGTCGGGCGATGCGCGCCCCAGGCAGGGCGAAGCCCCCGCCAAAGCTGCCAAGGTCGAGCACATCGCGAAACTCGCGCTTGACGCCCTCCAGTCGCTCGCGAATGCCCTCCAGCATGTGTTCGCGCAGAAAGGCGAACGCGCCATAATGGGGAGCTGCGCGGTCGCGGCGCAGGCGGCGCAGGCTGCGGGCGAAGATTTCGGGATCGGACACGGACGCGCTTGTGCAGCGGGCTTCGGCTCGCGACAAGGGGGTGATGGCGCTGCTCGCTCCACTTGCCCGCCTGGCCGATCTCGCCCTGCCGCCGCGATGCCCTGGATGCGGCGCGGTGACGGACGAGAATCATCGCTTCTGCGTCTCCTGCTGGTCGAGCCTGACCTTTCTGGGGCCGCCGTGGTGCGCCACCTGTCACTTGCCCTTCGACTATGATCGCGGCGCCGATGCCCAGTGCGCCAGCTGCATGGAGAGCCCGCCGGCGCATGACGGAGTCCGGGCTGCTGTGGCCTATGGCGCAGTCGCGCGGGCCGTGGCGCTGAAGCTCAAATATGGCGGGCGGCTCGGCTGCGCGGACACGATGGCGCGCGCGATGCTGCGGCTGATGCCGGCGGACGCCGAGCTGCTGGTGCCGGTGCCATTGCATCGCTGGCGCATCTGGAGCCGCGGCTATAATCAGGCCGCGCTGATCGGCAGCGCACTGTCGCGAACATCGGGTGTTCCGATGGAAGTGGCACTGCTGCGCCGGGTGAGGGCCACCCCGGTCCTGCGTGGTTTGGGGCTAAGGGGGCGGCACAAGGCAGTGTCGGGCGCCTTTGCGCTCGCGCCGAGTGCGCGCGAACGCCTGCGTGGCAGAACGGTCGTGCTGGTCGACGACGTGCATACCAGCGGCGCCACGGCGCAGGCCTGTGCCCGGGTGCTGAAGCGTGGCGGCGCAGCGCGAGTGATCCTTCTTTGCTGGGCGTGCGTTCTCCATAGCGAGCCGGCGGATTGACAAGCGCCGGCACGCAACTCAGGTCAGGCGGATTATGGCGAAAGTTGAAATCTATACCAAGGCGTTCTGCCCCTATTGCACGCGGGCAAAGGGGCTCCTCAAGTCCAAGGGCGTGACGTTCGAGGAGTATGACATCAGCATGGGCGGTTCGAAGCGGCAGGAGATGATCCAGCGCGCGAACGGACGCAGCACCGTGCCGCAGATCTTCATCGACGGGCGCCACATGGGCGGCTCGGACGATCTTGCAGCGCTGGATCGCCAAGGCGGCTTGGACCCACTGCTCGCGGCATGAGGGCTGCACTGCTGCAGATGACGAGCGGGGTCGACCCCGCTGCCAATGCGCGCACCCTGATACAGGGCATTGCGGATGCGGCCGCAGGTGGCGCGGCCATGCTGTTCACGCCGGAGATGTCGGGACTGCTCGACAGCGATCGCGACCGGGCGGCTGGATCGCTTGCGTATGAGGAAGAGGATCGCGTGCTCGCGGCGGTGCGCGAGGCGGCGGCGCGGCACGGGATGTGGGTGCATCTGGGCAGCCTCGCCGTGATGCGGCGCGATGGCAGGCTCGCCAATCGCGGCTTCGTGATCGATGACCGCGGCGAGGTCCGCGCCCGCTACGACAAGATGCATTTGTTCGACGTCGAGCTCGCGAGTGGCGAGCGCTGGCGCGAATCCGACCGCTATGCCGCGGGGGAAGAGGCGGTGTTGATCGAGACGCCGCTTGGCATGTTGGGGCTGGCGATCTGCTATGATCTGCGCTTTCCCGACTTGTTTCGGGCCCTGAGCGACGCCGGAGCCAGCTTGTTTGCGGTGCCCGCGGCGTTCACCCGCCCAACTGGCGCGGCGCACTGGCATGTGCTGCTTCGCGCCCGGGCGGTCGAGGCTGGCGCGTTTGTGCTGGCGGCGGCACAGACTGGGGAACATGAGGATGGCCGCGCCACTTACGGTCACAGCTTGGCGGTGAGCCCCTGGGGCGAGGTGCTGCTCGACATGGGGGAGAGAACCGGGCTCGGCTTTGTCGAAATGGATCCGGCGCTTGTCGCCGAGGCGCGGGCGCGCGTGCCGGTGCTCAAGCACCGTCGGGCTATTGCGGCGCCGATGCGCACATGATCGTCTTCGACTTGAAGTGCATCGGCGCGCATGTGTTCGAGGCGTGGTTCGGATCGACCGCGGCTTATGAGACTCAGCGTGCGGCTGGATTGGTGACGTGTCCGATGTGCGGCGACACGGATATCACCAAGGCAGTGATGGCGCCCAATGTCGCCGCCAAAGCCAATCAGCGTGCCGAAGTCATGCCCGCGTCCGGCGCGTCGCCAAAGCGAATGCCGCCGCCGGAGACGGTGAAGGCAGCGATGGCAGCGCTGGCCTCGGCACAGGCGAAACTGCTCGAATCGTCGCAATGGGTCGGCGCGGGCTTCGCCGATCAGGCCCGCGCCATGCACCTGGGGGAGACGCCGGTAACTCCGATCCATGGGCAGGCGACGGTGGAGCAGGCCATGGAACTCATCGAGGAGGGGGTGCCGGTCGCTCCCCTGCCGCTCCCGGTGGTGCCGCCAGAGGCTTGCAATTGATTCCTGCCGCGCCGCCCTCTACCAGCGGCACCGTGCCCCGATAGCTCAGCAGGACAGAGCAGTGGTTTCCTAAACCAAAGGTCGGGAGTTCGAGTCTCTCTCGGGGCACCATCATGAAGAAGCTAACGTGCTGATAATTCGAAGAAATGGTGCGCATGCCTGCGGGTAGAGCCCTCAGTAGCTCCCACATATCAGCGCGAGTGAATGCGAACAACCGCGAACAGCAGCGGTCATTCAGCCTGAGGTAGGCTGATTTTTACGCCTTCACTGCATCAAGCTGATGCGGTCGACTGGGGCCGCTCAGGAGAGCATCGTTGAGCGCCTTCAATCCTATCCCGCCGCGGCGTGCAGCCGCGATCATCGAGGAAGCTCAGCTTGGAGATCCGATGCGGATACTGGTGGACTTCGCGGCGGCCGGGTTGGTGAAGGGCTACGCACGACTGATCGAGACTGCGCATGCAGACGGCACCTGCGCCGAGGTGCGGGATAGCCGTGTTCCAAGAGAAGTGTGGAAGCGGATCATCGAACAGGGCTGTGCTGCTGACATCCTGGCAGTGGGTACCGTCCGGCTACCGGGATCGCATCTGCGAGGCGGTGAGCCGTCGATGAGCGTCATCGGGATACGGTTCGACGATGTCTCCTTGCAGGCGGTGATCGAGCAGCACAGCGCAGAGGCGCGGCCCCTCCGCGCGCTGCGAGCGGCGCCAGGTGTAATCACGCCGCCGCAGCCAGTTGCTGCGCCAGCGGCGATCTCTGCGCAGCCGGCCGCAGCTCCGCGCTCGCAATCGCCAGCTGCTTCTATTCCGGAAGGTGCTGTCACCGTCACTGTTCAGCAGGCGATGGCGGCTCTTGGGCTGGGTCGGACGAAGGTAAACCAGCTGATGGGGCAGGGGCGGCTAACGCGCGTGAAGGTAGACACGCGGACACTGATCACCGTGGATAGCATCAGGACGCTGTTGAGCTAGGCCGTGAAGCCAAGGACGGTGAGCGTCAGCTTCCGCCCCAGTTACAGACGCTCAAGCGGTCATCAAACGATCCCGAAAGCCGCCATTGCTTTCTGTAGTGTAGCTGCCACTATCGATCCGGCTCTTCGGATCGGAGATCGATGTTTGCTCTAGCCATTCTTGCCCTCGCTGCATCGATTGAGTGCAAGGTTGAGGATGCGCAGTATGCACTGCGTCATAATCCGGCGATTACCGCTACATTCCGGCCCGTAGATAGCGGCCGGGATTGGCCGGCCAAGGTCGCACTCGCCGTCCATTTCGGCGACACCAATCGAACTTACTGGTGGCTTCCCTGGAACGGCGGAACGAACGATCGACAAAACGTCGCATCCACGACCGACGTTACTCTGCCAGATTGGAAGCCACCATCGCCAGATGGGGGTCCTCGACCGCTTGGAGATCTGGAGTACATCGGTACGAACGCGCACTATGAGGTAATCGACGACATACCTCGGCGGGGCGGCATCGCTCCGGCGCACATGCTGTTCCCTTCCTTGGGTGACAAGACATGGCATTGGAACACTGCGTTGCGCGATAGTGCACCTAAGCAGTTCTTCGATCTGATCGGATGCGCGTTCCACCATGCAGGCGCTAAGGTCTCGGAAGTCCGCTAACGCGCTCCAAGGCCGAAAAGCGAATCGTCTGAAATCCACCCAATCTTAGCCGTTCGGCTTTGCGCACATAGCCGTGCCTTGCCCACCGTCCGGCAGCGCTTTAGCGCACCCGGGCACTTGCCCGTAGCCGGCCTGAGCGGCATGTCGCGCGGAACAAGCAAGGGATCATCATGGCCGAAGTTAGGGCGCTTCAAGAACGTCTGATCGAGATTGTCAGCCAGGGAGACGCGGCTTGGTTTGAGGAGCAGCCGGATAGACGCATTCGGATGCGCAACGCTGTGGCAATGGAGTTCAACACGAACCTGGGTGAACCGCCCGTCGGCATGTCGTGGCGTGCACTGGTTGTAGAGGCGCAGCCCGGGGCCAGGGCGCGTCAGCCAATCGCGCTTCCGATCAGCGTAGAGAACGGCTCCTTGAATGAGCAGGAGCTGTTCGCCTTGTTTGTCCAGGTTGCACCGCCGGAAGCGAAGGCCATCATTGATCGCCTGCGCAGGGTCAAGTTGGCGGGTGCCCCGAAGGCTGCGGCAGGCTGAGCATCATCGCGCCGCCGAGATAGAGGGGGGGGGCTAGAGTTTAGGGCTGCTGGTTCGAGCCGAGGCACGATCTGCAACCTGTTGAAGCGAGGCTCGCTGACCGGGCAGAAGCCGGCCTGCGCTCTGTGAGCATCGAGGTCGCCAGCATTCGTGCATTGGCGGGGCAGCGCAACTAGAGTTGGATGCCTTCAGCACGAAGGTAATCGTTGAAGTTCATGTGCGGCACCTTCTCGAGTGCGCATACATCCGGGATCTGGCGCCACTTGTCGCTCTGATGGGCCTTTGCCTTTTCCATGCTGATGACAGGCAGGGCCAGAGTCTTAGCCAATGCGATTATTGACAGGTCGTTGAGGCCCACCGTGCTCTTCTTGCCGGAATGATTTTCCCGCAGGAACGCTGCGTACTCGACCTGCATACGCGTAGCGTGCTCCAGATAGGTCGCGAAATCCCAACTCGCATCACCGACTTCAAGGCGCAAGTTCGGCTCATTGTCCTTGATGCAATCGCCAATCGGGCCTTCGAGGTGGGTGAGCTCCTCATAAATTTCGGCGGTGCAAGCCAAGTCGCCGTTGGTGATCCTCGCTTCGATCTGCGCCCAGAGGGACACGTAGATGTCAGCGGGCATCGCCTCCAGCGGGTTGCTCAACCCGGACGTATCGAGACAATACTTCTTCATGAGAGGAAGTCGTCGCGAATGTCGGTGAGGTGGCGCAGGTTCTTAATACCCATGAACTCAGCGGCATTGTGATTGGTGATCACCCCGCTACCCCATGCCTCAAGCACCAGGCCGGTGTAGAGATCGCCGTGAGATGAACGGTAGCGCGTACCGTAGTACTTGGCGCGGCCACCACCCTTGAATTCGCGCTCCTGCTTCAGGAACTCGGGCCGTTTCACGTCCCAATAAAATGCGGGCTCGACGTAACCGAGGTGCACGAGCCGGATCAGCATCGCGTGCCGGCTGACACAGAAGGTATTTGCCAGCTTGCCCAGCATGTCATCGCCAATAGCCGGCAGGGCAGAATTTGGCTTGGCCCAAACCGTGCCCATGGCGTCCGCCGGGATCAGGAACGCGCCAGCGAATTGATCGCACCAACGCTCAACAGCTTCGGTTGCGGACTGAGTGTCGCGTGCTGAGGGTGGCCCGCTGATCGCGCTCTGTTGAAGGATCACATGGGCAAGCTCGTGCGCCATGGTGAACGACTGCGCCGCCGGCGCTTCGGTCCCGTAAACGATCACCGGCAGCGGGGTGGCGAAGACGCAGAGTCCCCTCACTCCATACTTCGCTAGAGCGGACTCCTTTAGCACCAGCACTCCTAGCCGTTCGATCGCTCGTCGAAACAGCTTCGGCATCGTCGGACGTTGCGCCGGCTCGAGGCCCATTTGATCTTCAACGGCAAGCGCAGTCACTTTGCGCGCCGCAGAAGCGACGGTCTCAGGATTTGACGCGATCGTCGCGAAGAGTTCCGCCGGAAATTCAGGGGGAGCATCGCCAAGCATCTCGAACAGGTCGAGCGCATTGAGACGCTGCTCCTCTGCCCAGGACTGTATCGCACGTAGCTCACGATCACCTGTGGGATCAGCAGCATCACGGTGTAGCCGGAAGTCTGGCACCAGTGCGGATTCAACAACGGGCGGCGGGCGATCTAGAAAGAACTCAAGGAAGCCGCGCTCGTAGAAACCGGCGAGCATACGCGCCTGCCTAACGCTAGGCACGCTTTCGCCGCGCTCCCACGCCTCGATATTTGCCGGATTGGTATTCAGCTTTTTTGCGGCGTCATCGATAGAACGCCCACGCCATTCCCGTGCCCAGCGCAGCATCCGCCCATTGAAGGGCAGCCGTGGCGGCTTGAGGGCTTCGGCATTCATTATTTCACACTAGCTAATCCCGAGTCGATGAAAAGCCGGAACCTTGCGCTAGTTGTCCGAAGGATTGGTTATGACACGAACATCGCCTCCACCACGGCCTGCATCAGCACGCCCCGAGGCACCGGTACGCTGACCGAGACATACCCCGGATTGCAAGCCCGGCGCTGGCCGTAGAGCTCAACCCATTTCCGCCCGTGCTGGCGCCAGGCACGCTGCAGCGGCACAACTGGGAGCAGGAAGCACACGCCAGACGGGGCATAGGCATAGGCAATGAAGTCGCAGGCCAGTGGCTTCTGCACCCAGCCGGGCGAGCGCCGCGCCTCGTCGCTCCACTGCTCCAGTAGGATGTCCGGCCAATCCTCGGTGCGGATCTTCTCATCGACTGTGTAAGTCCGGCCGCACTTCAGCGTCAGGACGCGATCGACGCCGCCACGCTGTGCCCAGCCATCTTCCCGCACCGACACCGCCGATTGCAGCCGCGGGAACATGCGCCGGTAGAGGGGCAGCCACCAGTCTGCTTCGGCATACCGTTCAGAAAGAGCCAAGCTGTCGCGGAAGCTGTGAACGCGTGCAGCGCCCCGACCCGAAGATCGAGGCGCCACTGATTGCGCGGCGGGCAGCGACTGGCTCAGACTGGCTCATCCTCCACACTGCCCCAGATGACGCCGCCTCCGCGTAGGATCGGGCCGCAGCCGTCATCCGCTGCTGAACACCCATCTGCGTCACTGATTGGGCAGCCTGCTCCATGCACCGCCGTGTAGCTGGGCCAGGGCGTATATGGCTCGTCCTCGGCGTTGGTGCCGTCCAGCTCGTCACCGCCCGGTTCCAGGTCCGGATCCCCGTCCAACTCGTCCATCCGTTCAATCGCCTGATCCACCAGGCGGCTTAAGATGTGACGCGGCAGGGATGGAATGGAGCCCAGCAGCAAGTCGAGCGGCAGGCTTCTATCGGCGCCGAAGCGGATATGCAGGGCGCTCATAGTGCAACCCCCATGAACTCGCGCACCTTGCGAGCCGTGGCGGCGCGGAGTTCGCGGCCCCGCCGCATGTCGCGGACCAGCTTGGGATCGTTCACTGCCATTAGGCCGAACTTGCTTTCGGCGAGGCCGTTGCGCTCGCAGTACATGGTGATGACGCGCAGTAGATTGGCGCTCATGACAGCACCTCCCCTGCCTGTCGGTGCTGGATTGTGGCGCGCACCGCTTCCTGCCGGTCGGGATGCCCCACGAGAACGGACATAAGCGACGTGAGGTCGTCAGCGGGCACCTGGTCGACCACCAGCCACAACTTGCGGCCACTGGCGAGGGCATAGCCGCCGCCAAGCTCGGTCAGCGTGTGGAGCCAAGCGGCAGCGTCGAAAGTTGGGGCCGCGGCCCCCTGTGTGTGGTTCAAGGTCACAGCCCCGTCTCCTTGGAGAAGGGGGTGACCATCGCGCGACCATCGCCAGCACTCTCAGCGAAGCCATAGGCGGCATGGACCGCCAGAAGCTCGTCCACGGGGATATGGTAGCGGCGGGGCGGGTTGATCTGCTCGACCACCACGAGGCCGGAGCACCCTTTCGGAAGCCCCGTGGGCGGCAATGCCATCGCCAGCCGCTTGATCATGCCGGGCACACCGCGGCCCTTTGCTGCCTCGCGGGTAAAGATCAGGCCGACGATGTTACCGGGCTCGGGCTGGCGCTCTTTGTCAAAGGCGACGAGCGTGCCGTTCTTTACCAGCGGCTCGAGGCAATGCCCTATCCCCGGCAGGGCGTAGCGGGGCGGCATATCGTCTGGATGGATGAAGGGGAGCGGCTGGGCGGCGTGCTTGAATGCGGTTGCCATGGCTCAGGCGCCCCCGCCAAGATGGCGACGAACGTCAGCAATCGCGGCGCTCACGCCGGGATCCTTGACGCTCCAGGCCGACATGCTGCCGCAGCCATCGTCTGAAACCAGATAGTCCAGCTTCCAGAGAGCCGCCGCCGCGTCGGGAGCTGGCATTACCATCAGCTTCCAGCGGAGGCGGTACGCGATGTCGTCAAGGCGGTCGGCGTGGGCAGAGAGCGCGTCGCACTGGTGGTGCTCATTGATCCGCTCAATTGCTGCGTCGCGGTCGCGCTGTCCCTCGGTGATGGTGCGGCAAGCCGCCAGATACTCTGGCTCATGCCCTTCAGGGTGCGCGAGGGATTGGGCCGCCATCCTCAGATCGCCTGATGCGGCGGTGGTAATGGTGGTGTTCTGGCGAACGCCCTTGATCCACGCCCAGCCTGGGCATTCTGCACTCACGTGTGGAAGCGCTGCGATCTCGTCCGCAGCCGCCTTGTCTGCAGGGATGACGACAGTGTTGTGGAAGCGAGTATATTCCGCCTCCAACCGGTCGAGACGGGCCTTGAGCCGATGCCAGCGGCCTTGCGCTGATGCTCCGGTCCGGACGCTGGCCAACGCTGGTGCAGAAAGCAGGGCGGCGGCTGCCGCCGGCGCGACAGAGATTGCGCCGAGAAGCCCTCGGCGGGTAATAGCGTTCATAGTCGTGTCCCTTCTTCAACAAGGGGTTGCGATCAGGCCGGGCTTGGAGATTAGGCCCTCCAAGCCCGGCTGACTGATAGGTTTCATATCACAGCGAACGGTGGCGAACAAGTGCGAACTGATATAATCCAGATCAGATGATGACGGTTGAGCAATGTCGGGGGGCACGAGCGCTTCTTGGGTGGTCTGCACAGGATCTCGCTGAGCGAGCGAACCTCGGAGTAGCCACCGTGCGCCGATACGAAGGCGGCGCTGGCATCGCTGAAGCCTCGATCGACGCGATGGTCGATGCGCTCGTAGAAGCCGGCGTCGTGTTCATCGCTTCCGGACACCATTCAGCAGGAGGCGGAGCAGGGGTCCGGCTTGCGGACTAGGGGCGCTTTCGTTGCGCGCCGAACGTGATCTTCAGCGGGCGGTGGTGCAAGACGTGACACGGTTCGCAGGTGGCCTGCATCGCAAGCCACAGATTGCGGCTGGGATGGCCCTTCCATAGCCGGTGGTGCGCCTGCGTAGATGCAGCACTCCAGCACTGCTGACAGACTGGATGCGCATCCAGGAACAACCCGTTCCGCTTCTGCCGGCTGTTAGGCTTGCTGGTGCGCGGCTTCGCCCGCCATGCAACGGTATTACTCATCTTCATTTTCCTTTCGGTTGTTGAACCGCCTTGCGCTCCATCCTGAAAGGTACGGCGATGATTAACACCGGCCCGCGGGGTGGAACGACCCCACAGGCTGGCGGTGAGAGCAGACCACCGCGTGCGCGCGGGGGCTGTGGGGTGAATGGTTAACGGCAGTCAGGGCAGGTCCAGTAGGTGCCGGTGCGCTCCCGTATCTCCGGTGGGGCAGGTGGCCCAAAGACCGGCCCTATGGCAGCCACGCAATCAGCGCTCGAACAGAGCTGGATCTCCTCGCCGATCCGGCGGGAGCCATAGACGGCGATCAACCGCATCAAGTCGAAATTGCGAACGCCGTTGCGGGCTCGGAGGTGCTTGCGGATCTGCCCGTTGTACTGCTCCAAAGCATTGGTTGTGTAGCCACGCCACCGGCCGTCCGATCGAAGCGTGACGGTCTCAAAGTAGTTGGCAATCAGGTTCCAGTTCGAAGCGAAGTGTTTGTCGAATTCGATCATCTTGGTCATGCTTGCGAAAGCATGAGTATGCCGGCGGAACCGCTCTAGCCAAGGCATCGCGTCCTGCAGACTGCGGCTGCTGTAGAAGCGAAGAAAATCGTGCCGGGCCCAATAAGCTCGCCTTATCTTGGGGCTGGCTGCCAAGATCGGCCGAAGGTCATCATAGAACGACAGTGTGTGCCGCCCGCCCTTGCTCGTGCGGCGGGTCCTGCGCAGGCTCTTTTTCACGGCCATAAGGCCGGGCTTGAAGTCGTAAATCGTCTTTGCGCGCTCACTCTCTCCAGCCGCACGGAGATCATTGATCTCCTTGTTGATGACCTGCGAAAGGACGCGCTGGAAGCGCTGGATCACGTGCCACTTATCAGCCACGTAGATGGCGTTAGGGAACTTGGTCCGAGCAATGCTCGTGTTCGTTTTGTGCAGGTCGGCAACGACGACGTTGACCTGATCGATGTCTAGGTGGGTATGCGTCCAAGCGCGCACATCTGCTGCCTTGATTGAACCTATGAAACCAACAGGCAGCCCCGTCACCCCGTCCGCCACCACCATGTATTCGCGTCCGAGTATCTTGATGCCGTCGAGCGCGAGCACCTTGGGTGTGGGGAGCCTGTGGCCTGCCTCCAGCCGCTTGCTGAGGTTTACCGCAATATCCCAGAGGGTGGAGGCTGGGACGCCGGTGTGAGCCGAAATCTCCTGTAGGGGACGCCGAGCTACCTGTCCGAGAACATAGCGATGCAGCCGCTTGGTCATGTCATAGCGCGGGTGTGTGTCCGGCCCGCGTTCCGAGAACGTCTTAACCTTCGCTGCCGGGTCGGCCTTGCAGACGGCGCATTCGTAGCGGCGCCGACGAACACTCAGTTCGACAGGCCCTTCGCGCGGCAGATCGAAGATGCTCAGCGGCCCGCCGCTATGAAACCCGCGGCTATGGATTCGCTGATGTGGACCGCAGCTCGGGCATGCCGGCCGAGAAATCAGGGTCACATCTAAGCGCTGGGTGCACGCTGTGGGATGGGCGTGGTCGAGCTGGAACGAAGGTGGGAGGAAAGGGGCGGTCACGCCCGTTTCGATACCCGCGACGAATTAAGAACCGGTGGTCAGGTGCACGTTTCCGGGGCGCTCGGGGAATCTTCGGCATTGACCGACTCGTACTTAATGGAGGAACATAAGCGGAACATCGGAGTCGTCCCTTAATGCCTGCCACAAGCCCCCACCCGTTGACGACGATCGCCCAATTGAGGACGATGGCGAGTCCCGCGACCGATTACCGGGTGATCCCTTTTGGCCTGTCCCGGCTGGATGCCCGTCTTGCCGGAGGCGGCTTGCGCGCGGGGGCGCTCCACGAAGTGACCGCGCAGAGTTGCTCGCTGGCAGACGATGCTGCCGCCACGCTTTTTCTCGCTGGCGTTGCCGCTCGCGAGGCGCGTCACGCAGCCGGCCCGGTGCTTTGGGTGAGCTGCAGGACCGATCTATACGCCCCTGGGCTGTCACAGGCCGGGCTCCTCTCAGCTAATGTCATCTACGCACAGCCCCGTGACGACCAAGCCTTGCTCGCCGTGGCGGAGGACGCCGTGCTTGATGGAACGCCAGCCGCGGTGGTGGCGGAGGTGACCAAGATTTCGATGGTTGCAAGCCGCAGGCTGCAGTTAGTCGCTGCTGACGCTGACATACCCGTGCTGCTGCTTCGTCGGCGGCGCGCGCGTGATCAAGATCCGTTGGCCGAACCCTCCGCCGCCTGGACAAGGTGGCGGATCGGCAGTGCGCCCTCCGAGCGGCTGAGTGTTCCCGGTGTAGCACGCGCGCGCTGGTCGGTTGAGGCCGCACGGCAGCGTGGCGGCGAACCTTTCTCCCTGATCCTGGAGGGCTGCGATGAGACGGGTCGTCTCGCTGTTCCTGCCGCACTTGGCCGTGGAGCGGCTGAGACGGCTGGAGCGGTCCGCCACGCCGCTGCCTAGGCGCGCGCCGCTCGAGCTTCCTGTCGACGAGGACCCTGGTGCCTGCTCCATTCCCCGAGGTGGGGGATGGCGCCCGGGCGCGCGATGGGCACGTGGACAGATGCCGTCGCGGGATGTGGTTGAACAGCAAATCGCTGCATTGCCCAGACATGCACAGCCGCCAGTGCGAGAGCTCGGGCGGCGCTCCGAGGCTGCGACCCATCCCTTCAAAGGGCCGCCCGAGGCGCACCCGGCGCCGCCGATCGGAAGCAGCGGCAATCAGGTGGGCCAAGCACCACTCGCGCTGATCGACAAAGTCGGGAGGCACGAGGAGGTGGTTGCCGCCTGCGCTGCTTCCATGGCGCTTGGAATTCGCGTCGGCATGGCAGCAACGCATGCGCGCGCGCTCGTGTCGGACCTGGACTTTCGCCCGGCGGAACCGGAGGCGGATGCGGATCTGCTGGACCGGCTTTCATTGCTGGCGGTCCGGCGTTGGTCCCCCGTTGCCGCGGTGACGGCGCCCGACGGCATCTGGCTGGACTTGACTGGCTGCGCGCATTTGCACGGCGGGGAGGAGCGATTCTGCCGACGGCTCCTGGCCTTTTGCGGGCGCGCCGGCTTCACCGCGCGTGTGGCGGTGGCGGACACGCCAGGCGCGGCGCACGCTCTGGCGCGATTCGGGCGAGCCGCCATCACGCTCGCGCCGCCCGGGGAACACGCCCGAATGCTTGGGCCGCTGCCGATTGCCGCGCTTCGCCTGGAGCAAACCGCGCTTACTGCAGCGCGCCGGTTCGGCTTCGAGACTATAGGCGATCTCCTGCCAGTCGCTCGCGGCCCGCTTGCGCGGCGCTTAGGGCTGGCGACGATCACGCGGCTCGATCAAGCGCTCGGCGCTGCCGCTGAGCCAATCACGCCGCGCGATGATCCTGTCGTGCCGAGCGTCCAGCGGCGGCTCCTCGAGCCGATCGGCACGGCCGAGGCGATCGCGCAGGTCATGGAGGACCTGCTGGATGACTTGGCGGAAGTTCTGCAGGCGAGGGGGCTCGGCGTCCGTTCGCTGCGCCTCATCGGGCTGCGGGTCGATGGGGGCGAGCAGGTGGTGGCCGTCGGCACGTCGCGTCCGACCCGCGAAGTGCCGCACCTGCTGCGGCTGCTGAAGCTGCGAATCGAGCGCATCGATCCGGGCATGGGGCTGGAGCAGTTCCGCTTGGTCGCGGCGCATACTGAGCCCCTGGACGCCGTTGACCTGGGTGCGGTCCTCGCTGGCGAGACGCTGGTGCGCGATCCTGCGCGGCTGGTTGACGTGGTCGCCGGGCGCATTGGCCCACGCGCGGTGTTCAGGATTGCGCCGGTGGAAAGCCATGTGCCCGAACGTGCCGTTCAGCACGCGGATCCGGTGAACGCCCCAGGGGGCTGGCCGAACTGGCGGCGACCGATCCGGCTGTTCGCGAGACCTGAACCACTGCGCAGCGTGATGGCGCTACTGCCGGATCAGCCGCCCCGCCGGTTCGAGTGGCGGGGCAAGGTGCACCGCGTGGTTGCCGGCGACGGACCTGAGCGGATCCATGGCGAGTGGTGGCGGCGCGATGCCGAAGTCTGGGCGGTGCGAGATTATTACCGCGTCGAGGACGAAAGCGGCGGGCGTTACTGGGTCTTCCGGCGAGGAGATGGGGTGGAGGACAGCACCGGCGATCTTAGCTGGTGGATGCATGGCGTATTCGCATGACCGCGTATGTCGAATTGCAGGTGCTCACCCACTTTTCGCTGCTGCGCGGGGCCTCCAGTCCGGAGCAGCTGTTTGAGGCCGCAGCTCTGCTTGGCTATCCCGCGATTGGCGTTGGCGACATCGGCACGGTCGCCGGCGTGGTGCGGGCTTGGGAGGCGCAGAAGGTCACCGGCGTCCGTTCGATCGCTGGCGCGCGCGTTGATCTCGCCTGTGGGCGCCGGCTGCTCCTTTATCCCACGGATCGTGCCGCATGGTCGCGGCTGACCCGGTTGCTGACGCTGGGAAAGCAGCGGGCAGGGAAGGGTGGATGCGAGCTGCATTGGCACGATCTGGGCCCTTGGTCTGAGGGCATGATCGCCATTCTGCTGCCGCACGAAGCGGACGATGCCAACATCACCGCGCTATCCGACCTCCAGGCACTGTATGGACGCCGCGGCTATATGGCCCTGTTCCAGCGCAGACGGCCTGACGACGCGGTCCGCATCGATGCGCTAGCCACCCAGGCGGGGAGTGCCGGCGTACGTGCTGTGGTCACCGGCGACGTGCTGTACCACGAGCCCGAGGCCCGCTTGCTCCAGGACGTGGTAACGGCCGTGCGCGAGAAGTGCACCGTGGACGAACTGGGTTACCGGCGCGAGGTGAACGCGGACCGGGCGCTGAAGTCGCCCGAGGAAATGGTGCGCCGCTTCGCTGCATATCCGGATGCTCTTCGCGCCAGCGTCGACATTGCGCGCGCGTGCACCTTCGACCTGGGTGAGCTCGCCTATCAGTATCCGCATGAGCGGGTGATCGAGGGTCTCAGCGCCCAAGAAGCGCTCGAGGGGCTGGCAGGCGATGCCGTCGCCCGCATGTTCGACGGTGATGTGCCGCGGGCCTATGCGGACCAGATCGCGCATGAGCTCAAGCTGATCGCCGAGCTGGGGTACGCGCCCTACTTCCTTACGGTGCATGCGATTGTGCGCGAGGCGCGGCGCCGGGGCATTCTGTGCCAGGGGCGAGGATCCGCGGCTAACTCCTGCGTCTGCTTCGTGCTGGGCATCACCTCGATCGACCCGATCAAGCACGAGCTGCTGTTCGAGCGGTTCGTGTCCGGCGAGCGGCGCGAGCCGCCCGACATTGACGTCGACTTCGAGCATGAGCGCCGCGAAGAGATTATCCAATGGATCTATGAGACCTATGGCCGCGATCGCTCCGCACTGACCGCGGTGGTGACCCGCTACCGCGCGCGCGGCGCGGTTCGGGACGTAGGAAAGGCGCTGGGGTTGCCCCAGGACCTGACAGGCTCGCTCGCCGGCCTGGTCTGGGGCTGGTCGGCTGAAGGCGTCGGCGAGAAGCAGGTCAAGGAACTGAACCTCGACATCGCCGACAGGCGTCTGCGGCTCACGCTTGATCTTGCCCGCAAGCTGATCGGCGTTCCGCGTCACATGAGCCAGCACCCAGGCGGGTTCGTGCTCACGCATGATCGTCTTGATGACCTGGTGCCGATCGAGCCTGCGGCAATGGAAGACCGGCAGATCATCGAATGGGACAAGGACGACATCGACGCGCTGAAGTTCATGAAGGTGGATGTGCTGGGCCTGGGCATGCTCGGCTGCATGAACCGGGCCTTCAACCTGCTGGAGGAAGCCAAGGGAGTCCGCATCGGACTGGCGGATCTACAGGACGACGACCCTGCCGTGTTCGGCATGATCCAGAAGGCCGACACGTTGGGCACCTTCCAGATTGAAAGCCGCGCGCAAATGTCGATGCTGCCGCGCATGAAGCCGCGGCGCTTCTACGATCTCGTCATCCAAGTGGCGATCGTGCGTCCGGGACCAATCCAGGGCGACATGGTCCATCCTTATCTGCGCCGGCGCGAGGGGCTGGAGAAGCCGGAGTATCCGCGTCCCGAGCTCCGCGCGGTGCTCGAGAAGACGCTTGGCGTTCCGCTCTTCCAGGAACAGGCGATGAAGGTGGCGATCGTCGGCGCGGGGTTTACCGCGGCGGAGGCGGACCAGCTCAGGCGCGCGATGGCGACCTTCAAGTTTACAGGTGGCGTATCGCACTTTTCAGAGAAGTTGATCGAAGGCATGGTGGCGCGCGGCTACCCTCGCGAGTTCGCCGAGCGCACCTTCCGCCAGCTGGAAGGCTTCGGATCCTATGGTTTCCCAGAGAGCCACGCAGCCTCGTTCGCCAAGATTGCCTACGCCTCCGCCTGGATGAAGCACCATCATCCTGACGTGTTCTGCGCAGCGCTGATGAACGCGCAGCCGATGGGCTTCTACGCGCCGGCACAGATCGTCCGGGACGCGCGGGAGCATGGCGTCGAAGTCCGCCCGGTTTGCATCAATGCCAGCCGCTGGGACTGCACGCTGGAGGCGACCGGGGGCCGTTACCGAGCAGTGCGCCTTGGGCTGCGTCAGGTGCGCGGCCTCTCCAATGCGGACGGCGCCGCAATCGTCGCTGCACGCGGCGACGCAATGTTCGAGTCAGTGGAGGATGTCTGGCGACGATCGGGGGTGCAGCGCGCCGCGATCGAGAAGCTAGCTGATGCCGACGCCTTTCACGCCTTCGGTGCGGATCGTCGGCAGGGGCTCTGGAAGGTGCGGGGGCTGGGTGAGGCACCTCTGCCGCTGTTCGCCGCTGCGGACCGGGCGCAGGCTGCCTTCACCGCTGAAGGCATCGAGCCTGCCGTTGCGCTGCGCCCGCTGACGGACGGTCGCGAGGTGATCGAGGATTATCGAACCCTGCAGCTGTCCCTGCGGGCGCACCCGCTCACCTTCGTCCGCGACGAACTCGCTCGTCGTGGAGTCACAAGATGCGCGGATCTCGCCGGCATCCGGGACGGCCGTCATGTCGAGGTCGCTGGCATCATCCTGGTTCGGCAGAAGCCTGGGTCTGCGAAGGGCGTGCTGTTCATCACGATCGAGGACGAGACCGGCATCGCCAATGGCATCCTCTGGCCCGATCGCTTCGAGGCGCAGCGGCGCACGGTCATGTCGGCGTTGATGATCGGCATGAGGGGCAGGGTGCAGAAGGAAGGGGAGGTGATCCACGTCATCTGCGACAAGATCATCGATCACGGCGACCTGCTCCACAAGGTGGGCGAGATGTCGTTCGCCCATCGGACTGGCCGAGGCGACGGCGCCCGGTATGGCGGCACGCCCGATCACCGCGGCAAGGGCTGGAGCCCGGAACCGCGCGACTGCTACTGGCCGCCCCACGCAGATGGGATGGACCCTGAACAAGTGCTGCGCTTCAAGTCGCACGATTTCCGCTGAACCATGGCGACATTGCCAAAGCACCAGCGCGTTGTGATCGCGCTCTCGGTTCATATTCTCCGTGCTGCGGTGACCCGCTCAGCGGACAACAAGGTCGACGGCATTGAAGTCCGCTTAGCCCTCCGCTGCTTGCTGCCACATTGCCCCGAGCGCTGGCCGCTGGAGCTCTACTGGGATGCGGCCGGGCAGGAGAACGACATCGGACGCGCTCAGGGCGTTACAGCCGCCTTCAACGGCATCGTCCGCCAGCTCCGTCGCGCTGGAAGATACGAGGAAACGTCCCTGTAGGCTGGCCGACAGGTGGCTGGTCGCAACAGGAGGTGCCGCGCCGCTCACGCTTCAGACGGTCAGGACTTCCGCTTATCCCTGGCCTTACCGACTGAAAGACCGAGAGCCACCCCGATCGCGATGCCTAAACCGATGTTGTCCATGGCAATGCCGATAGCGACACCCACCGCGATGCCGATAGCGAGATATTTCGTATCCACTTTGCGGCCCTTAGTTCACCGGCAGCGATTCTGCACCGCCATGGTGGAACACATCACCCCGACGCTGCAAGTCGAACGCTTGACCGCATTCAGAGCAGACGAAGAGATGATCTATTTCAGTCCGCGCCTAGGCGTCGGTCTCAGTGGGCTACCGCGTCTTCCGCATCCTGAGTCGCGGTTTCGATCTCCAGCCGTTCAGCTTCCTCCAAACGGACCAGGCACACCGGCTGCCGCTCAACTCCATCCGGCAGATCTTCCCCGTCGTGATCGAAGCTCGACAGCGATTTCGCGGCCGAGAAATGGGTCCCTTGCAGGCAGGTGTCGCCTCCGCGATCAATCAGGATGCGGCCATGGCACCCGTCGCCGGCCCGATAGTTGATCTCGAAGGTGGCGTAGCCCTTTCCGGATTGCTCGGCGTTCAGGATCTCGGATTGCAGCGGCTCACCGCCGGCGAAACAAATCCGCTCCTTGCTGATTTCGAGGATCGGCTTCTCGGCCCAATCCCGGCGGACAAGGGAGGTGTCGCCCACCAGGACCCGCCAGCTTCCACTTATTCCCCGCATTCGAATCCTCCGCGACTCGGAACACGGAGACTATAGAACATTGAGGGAACGGCGTGGAGTCAGCGGACCTGTTCGACCGTAAGCGTGCCAGCCGGTGCGGGCTTCGCCAGTTCGTTCGCGGGCATGCTCGGATTAAGCCACGCCCCCCAGTCCTCGGGTGCGAGCACCACCACCTGGCGGTCATGATATGGTGCTATGTCTGGTCCGGGCGAGGTGGTCAGCATCGTGAACGCCTCGCCGACGCCGGTTGTGCGCCAGATGCCAGCAATGCAGAAGAATGGCACATCCCGCATGGTGAAGAGCCACTTGGTCTTCGGTCGACGCTTTGGTGCACCTTCCTCGGCAGGGGCGTCCGTGAACTCATAGAACCCGTCGGCCGGGATCAAGCATCGCTCCGCGCCGAAGCGCCGTCCCTCTGAGCGGAAGTTGTAGACCGGCTTGCCGCCCGGTGCAGGCCAACTCCAACGGCGCATCACGAGCTCGGGACCGTCAGCACCGGCGCGAACGATTGGCGCGCGATCGGTGATCTTCACGCTCTGCTCAGGGGGCAGGTTCGGCGCGCCCTCCGGGAACGTCACGGGCACACGCACCTGGGAAAACTCCATGGCGAGCTGCTCGGGCGTCTTGTCGCGCAGGTACTCGTTGCACATGCCAGCCGCCGCGTTCAGTCGTATTCGGACCGTCCAAGGTGCCGCGCTACATGCGCAGCGCTATGCCCGACCGCGTGCACGGCATCGGCGAGTTCGTCCTTGGTGATGCCCCATTTATGCGTCCAGTACCGCACCTCATGCTCTTCGTGGAGCGATATACGGCTACGGTCCTGCGGACCACGAAGTTCAGGATTATCAACCATGGCGCGCCTCCTAAGGTGGGCAACCGACGCGCCAGCGCGACAACCGGTTCCATATCCTGAAGCGTCGCAAGCAGCGCGTAGCTGGCGCATGCCTAAGCGCGTGGCCGACAGCGATGCGACAGTGGAGGTGCTGCCCGGTGCCTCCGTGCCAGCGCAGCATGTCGGGCTCTGGTCCGTCGCCTCCAGCGCGCAGGACGTGCTCGGGTTTGCTTATGATGGGTGGGGGCGGAGGGGTTAGGCTAGAGGCGCTTGCTGTGGTTCCTCATCGCCGCCATCCTCTGCGGTAACCTCATCAATGCCTGTCAGGACCGATTGGAGTGGCAAGAACATCCTCATGCCCCTGTCGTAAGGTTCGAAGCCGAGTTTGGTATAGAATTTCTTAGCGCGTTCGTTGAGCGGCGTGACGATCATCGCAGGCATGCCGATAGAAGACGCTATGTGCGCGAACTCGCGTAGAGCGTAGGACATGATCACCTCACCGTAGAGGTTGCCCTGCAACGGCTTAATAACGGCGAGGTAAACGAGCTGGATGCATGGGAAGTACAGCTCCGAACCATAGCTGAAAAATGAAACGGATGCCTCGGGAAGCTTCCTCACATCCTCAACTACCGCGGAGAGGGCGTAAAACCCTATGACGTCCGAACTGCCTTCGAGCGTCGCACAGGTGACGATGTGCTTGGAAGTGCCGTGGTCCTTGAGCGCCTTATTTCGAAACCACTTGTCGATCTCTGCGTCGCCGCACACGAAGCCTTCTCGCCGCGTCTCAGCACAAAGAGGCTCGCAGACTATGCCGCTAGGCGGTTCTATTTCAGGCGCCCGATCCGGCGATCATTCTCAATCGACAGACGCAGGATGCGCTTCAGGTCCGGAGTGACCCCAGTCTTCGCGAACACCTTTTTGCCCGCAGCCAAAGCGGTCGCTGTGCTCTTGGCGTTGATGGGTTTCGGCCCCCATAGACGGGGCGCATGCAGCACTGCCATAAGGCCCTCCTGGTCGAACCGGCCTATCCTGGCCCGATAACGTTATCGGAAGGTAAACCGATTGGTTGAGACTTCAGCGTTTCATCTGCACGCTGGCTCCGGCGGAACAAGGAGGGATGCCGCTGAATTACGCGGTGACGCGTAATTGAAAAGGGGAGTGCCGTCAACGAAATTTCAAGCTAATCTTGAGATTCTCAGGCGTTGCAACCTGAGAACGAAAAACGATATGCAACGCCATGGCCGTCCGAGATACAACCGCTGAGCGGCGCGTCCTCGCTGCTATACGCCAGAAGCGTGCTGCGATCGACCGTCTTCAAAGCGAGATTGACGAGCTGCAACGCAGGCTTACCAACCTTCGCCGCGCCGGCAAGTCGGGTGTTGAGGCTCCAAGATCGACAAGCGCCACGCGGCTGCTCGTAGAGCACGTGGTGCTCGATCAGCTTCGGCGCAATCCTCAGTCTAGTGTCAGCGCAGATCAGTTGTGGCCCTTCGCTCGCACTCTCGGCGTTCGATCACGAAGCACATTTCGCTCCCACCTCCGCCGCATGAAGGAGCGCCAACTGGTTATCTCGCCAGCCGCAGGCTTCTGGGCTCTCGCACCGGGTGTGTCGACGGAGAGGAGTAAGCCGCCTGAACTTATGACCGCTATGGCGGAGATCGAGGCTGCTATTCAGCGCTCCCGGAAAGGATAGCACCACCCCACAGCAAAAAGGCCCGGTCGCTATGACCGAGCCTTTCCGTCATGCTTTCCGACTGCGGTTATAGCATCCTGCGGACGCACGAGCCAAGCGCTCGCGTCAGATCAGGAACCCACCCAGCAGCAGGATCGCGAACGCCCAGAGGGGCACCCACACCCACAGGCTGCTGGTGCGGTAGTTCCACAGGCGGGTGAGGAGTGAGCCTACCCGTCGCAGGCGCAGCCCCTTCCCTTTCGGCAGGTGAGATGGCGCGCGATGCAGCTGTCGCCGCACGCCTTCCCTTTCGAGCACACCTTGCAGCACGCCGCCGCGCCCCCGCTGGCGATGCACGGCGTAAGGCTCGCTGAGCTGAGTGTGAGAAACGCAACAGCCGCCAGGACCGCTTTCATATCGCCCCTCCCCAGGGTGAAGCGCCTGCCGCAGGCTTTCCGCGGCAGGCGCCCTCACAATCACTGAGCGGCAGCGCTCGCCGGCACGACCATCGGCGCGGGTGCCGCTCCGCTGAACGCCACTGGCATGTCCTCTTCAACGAATGCCGTGATCATGCTTCCGGTCGGGATCTCGGCGCTGGTGCCGGTCATGAAGAACCCGGCGATCGGCACGACGGCCAGGGCGCCAACGACGCCGACAGTGCCGGTCACGCCCTTGTCGTCCACCTGTCCCGTGAGGCGGATCTGCACGCCGTTTGCGCGGACGTAGAGAATCCGAGCCTCGATCTTGCCGGACTTGCCCCACATACCCTTGTTCCGGACGTGGGTAAGCTCGCCGACGGCCGGGCTACCGACTGGGATCACGGTCTGCCCGTTGACCATGACTGCCTCAGCAACCTCCAAGTTGAAGCGCTGACCGACCCGGAGTTTCTTTCCCTTCGTCGTCAGAGGCTCAACAGTGCGCAGGGGCACAGAGGTGCCGGAGCGCAAGACCGCGGCTGCCGTAGATGGTGCTGCCACGGTCGTCCCCGTAGAAATGACCGCCGGCTGCGGCGGCAGGACAGTCGCGGTCGATTGCGCATGCCCGACGGGCGCAAAGAAAAGGGCCGCTGCTGCGGCTCCTGCCAAGTAGTGCATCGATTCCCCCTGTCAGATTGACTTAGGAAGTCAGACACTAAGAGGAAGAGGAGTCAAGAAGAACTCGTCGCGCCAGGTGTGCTGATCAGTGCCGACATGACCGTAGCCGGTATCGTCTGACAAATTTCGGCCACTCGGCCACCGCTCCGGCAGCTTGGAGCCCACAGCGCAAGTCATGCCCCCGTGGAGTGATGATCCGAGCCACCAGGCGATCATGGTTGCGATCAAGCTCTTGGTAGCGGATTGTCGGCGCTCGCACGATGAGATGGCCGGTGGGCCGCTTCCCGATTACAGTGGCCCCAAGCAGCCGCACCGTCACGTCGCGAGCCTTGATCGCCGACATAGCGGGGCAGGGGTAGTCCCCGGGACACGGCACGCCCTTCAGTTCGCGGCTGTTCACGCCAGCTACGCGGAGCTTCGTCCCATCTGCGCACGTGAAGGTGTCGGCGTCGTAGATAAGGGTCGGGGTGCAGGTGGCTAGTGTCGCCGCAAGAAGAATTAGCATTCGGTGGCTTCTACCGCCCGATCCTAGTGGACTCCACAGGTCTCGTCCCTCTCAAGGCAAGGTTCGAAGCTGTACGCCTCCCTCTAACCCGCGTCCCTAAGTTGCTGGTCTGGCAAGTTATCCTGGTGGAGTATGCACTAGCGGTCCCTCAGACGTCCCCACAGGCTGGCGCCGTTTAGGATCAACTGCCCGTCGCCATCCGGGTCTGACTCTATCACCCTAGCGGTAGGCTTCCGGGCCTGGACGTCTGCTTCGCCCCCAAGCGGCAGCGAGTTTTGGCTCGATTTGCTACGACCAGGGCGCAGGATCGCACCGTTACTTCGAGTGAATTGACCATTGAAACCTGAACGATCCGGTGCTTGCAATGGCGTTGCCGTCAGAGCCCAGAGCCGGCGAGTATCGTCCGCGCGATGTCAGCAGGCGGCACGTCGCATCGTCCAGAGCCCGCGAGCCCGACGACGAAGTAACCGTGCAGTTCTCGATTCTCCCACGGGGGTTGATGTTGAAGGTGACGCCGACCGAACCCTCCTCTTCATTACGAAGGGCAGAGGCCGGATAATCGTCGTTGCTGATCCAATCGGCCGGATTGCCCCGGGCGCTTACGGCCTTTGATCCCGTCTCGCCCGCGAATGGATCCTTCGGCAGATCGGCCCAGCGTTTCCGTTCTCTCTCCGCATCTGCGTGTGCCGTTCGAACAGCTGCTAGACATCGCTTGGTCATGGCGAGAGCGGAGGAGCTGCCACCGAGGCTCAGCCGGTCGATCAGGGTGTCACCCTTGTAAACGCGCACCGCTTGGGCTGCCGCTATGTCGGCAAGGATCTCGCCCCCGAACTTCATGGCGAAGCCCTTCTTGCCTAAGATTTCTACTCCAACAGCGGCGCCGGTGTAGCTCTCCCCGTTGAGCGCGAAGGATACTTCGGGATAGATCTGCTCCTTCTCGGCGGACCAGCCGTAGTTCACGTCCGAGATAAGGACTCGGCCGTCCTGATAGAGCGCGATCGCAAGGGAGCTATCGCCAGGCCCTTCGTACTCCATGTGCATCAGGCAAAAGTCGTCACCTTCAACGATGTCCCAACCGGCAGTTTCCGGCCAGTCGCGGGCAAGTGCAGGCGCATCAATCGCCAAGAAGGCGGAGCAAACCAGCACGAGCCTCCAGACCTTTGACAAGATCATCCGCCTTCGACTCCGTCACCATTTGAACTCAGTTTCCACTTAGCCTGAAATTCGCCATGACGAAGAGAGGCTTTCGCACCTCCGCGCTTCTGTTAGGCATATGGGATGATTCGCATCCCCGCCCTGCTCGCTGTTGTCTTCCTCGCAGGATGTAGCACCACTTCGATCTCCGAAATACGCACCCGAGAGGTGCAGGATACCGCAGTCGTGCAGGGACAGACGATCCAGCAGGTCCGCGACTGCCTGGTCGAGGCCTTGGGCTTGCTCCGCGATCCTATCGAGACGGGACCGCCGGAGCGCCGCGAGTTGACGTTCTCCACGCCCGAAGCAGGCGCAATCTTCTTCTATGTCCTCCAGCCGGCTGAAGGCGGCGTGAAAGTAGAGGCGCGTCGGAAGAACGCAATTGCCAACGGTTTCAACAAGGGTCGGCGGTGCTATCAGTAGCTGTGGATGAAAGGTGTCCCCAAATTTGGGGAGACCCATCGGCGGTTAACGCTTCAGCTTGGCTGCTTGCTCAGCGACGATCGCAGGCCACTTCGCCGCCGCGGCTTCGGCGAACCCGTGTCCGGCTTGGTTGTAGTGTCTCCCCAGGCTGTCTTCGCCTGTGAAGCCATAGTTTTGTCGATGCGAGTATTCGGCCTGCCAGCCCACATACGCCGGCTTGCCTGGCTGGAGCTTGGAGACGCCAAGCTCGAGATCTGACGCCGAATACTCCTGCCCCGGCACGCCTTTCACCGGCGGCTTATCGTCGATGATCACGGAGCGCGCCAAATTACCGTTCTTCACCGGCACCCGCCCGCCATTCGGGATGGTAGTCGACGCCTCCTTCGCCAGCGCCTGCACTGAGTTGCGCAGGAGAGCGGTCAGAAGAGCTTCTTTGTTGCCCGCCCATTTCGACGGATCGATACCTTTCCAAGACACTGTAATCTCCCGAGTGATTGTAAGGTCGAGTTATTGCTGAAGGGACCGGCGGCTGGGGCAGCCTGCAGCGAACTCCATCACTGTGGACGACCAGTCAGCGCCAAGTGCCCGGTGCAGCTGTGGTCTGTGATCGACTGCACCTGCCCAACACCGCCGCCGTAACTGTCGACAATTTCGGTTGTCGCCATGCCTCGTGGCGCTGGACGTGGGAACATTGGTGACGCTGTTCATTTGTCCACCGAATTGGCCTCCACTTGCTCGATAAGATATTGCGCAGCCGCACGTGCGGTTTCTTCGGCATTGATCGCAGCGTGACGTTGCGCATCGACGATGAGCGTTCCCGCTGCATCGAGCAGGTGGAGCGCCGCCTCTGCCCGGTTCCCGTTGTTTGCCTCCAAGGCGTCGGTTACCAGAAGCAGCGTCACCCTCTCTCGGTAATCATGGTCAACCATGCCGTCTCCGTTGCAATTCTTCGGGGTAAATGAAGCGGGTGGAAACGGCTGGCCGTCCGTCCGCCGTCGCTGAGCGCGCTCCAGGTAAGCCAAAATGTAACGACCACCCCAGCGGCACCCATAGGTGGTAGGAATTCTCGCCGTCCTTCAGCCGGCTTTCCCGCGGGTATATCTCAACAGCTTCGAACTCGGGGCCGACCAAATCACTCTTGATCGCCTGAAGAGTTCGCCAGTGGTCGGGCAAGATGCCGCCGTCGTGCCGGTAAACCCGCAACCACAGCACCGGCGACGCTTCGGGCCGTGAAAACCCCACGGCATCCGCCCGAGTGACTTGCACGAGATGTTCCGCATTGCGCCACCAGCGTGCGCCAACGCTGCTCATGTGCCTATGGTATTCGCTGGCCTGATACCCCGCCTGGCGGGCATCCACAGCGCCGGTCCCGCGGCGTTGTAGATCCACGGCAACAGCCGCTCGGTCTACGACCGGATCTATGATGAGCTCGAAGCTGCCGATGCGAGCGGGGGGATCAGTTTGCAGCAGCGCGATCACGCAAAGCTCCCATCCTGGTCGAGCTGCGCGAGCAGGGTTTGCAGATCACGCTTCACCTGGTTGTAGGTCGCCTCACCCCCCTGACGCACCATGGCCGCGATACCATCCGCGCCGATTGCACCTGATAGGTGGTAGTGGTTTTCGACGTTGACATCGCCCGTGCGGCCCTTGCCGCCGCCGCCATGCGCCTGCACCCCTAGCTTGCCGTTAGGCCCGCGCGAGAGCGGCATCACGGCCTCGGGGCCAGCCTCGCCCATTTCACCAATCTTCCCGCCGTTGGCGAAGCGGAACAGGGTGGGCGAAGTGATGATCTGGTTCGTGAACGTCCCGCCTTGGGCGAAGCGCTGCGGCGTGCCGAATGCGCCGCCGTTCGCATAGAGGTTGCCCACGCCCTTGATGCCGTAGGCATTACCGCCGCCACCGCCAAATAGGCCGCCGAGCATACCCATTATGCCCGTCATGCCCCCGCCGCTGCCACCGAATGCGCTGACGATCAGGTTGAGGATCAGTGTCTCTATCGCGGCTTCGATGATCTTCTGGATGATGCGGTCGAGCGCGTTGCTGACCGCCTTCTCGAAAGACTTGAACACGCCCTCGCCTTGGCGCACGCCGTCGATCCAGTCAGTGAAGAACCCGCGCGCAATCTCCCGGGAATCGGCCAGCGCCTCGCGCTGGCGCTCGATGGACTCGTACAGCGAGGCATAGGCGTCGCCCTGGCGCTGGATCTTCTCAATGTCCAAATCCTTGAACGCGACGTTCGCTTGCAGGGATTTGGTGATTAGGTCCTGCTGGTAGTTGTACGAAATCAGCGCCTCGCCCGTCAGGCCGATAGCGCCGCGCTCTGCCTCAAGCATGCGGATCTGCTCATTATGCCACCGCGAGTTGTCCGTCCGCGACTGCGCCCGCGTGTTGGCGTAGGTGTCGTCGCCAACACGGATAGCGTCATCGCTGATCTTGGCGCGGTCGGCGTCGGTAAGCTTGATGTGGTCGGCCACAGCCTTGTTCAGCTGCTCCTGCTCGTAGGTGTAGGCGGCGAGTGCCGCCCCATTGAGGCCGATCGCGCCGCGGGCCGAAGCGAGGGCCGTCACCTGCTGGGAGGTCTGCTGGTTGAAGTTCTCCATGAACGTCGAGTGCCGGTTGTTCTCCGACAGGGACGCCATCGAGGCGGCAAGCTCCTTGATGTGCGCGGTCTGCTTCGGGGTCAGCTTCAGGTTGTGCTCGGATGCCTTGTTGAACAGGTCCTGCTCATAAGTCACCCGGGCAAGGTCCTCGCCGTAGCTGCCGATCTGCGCGCCGGCCTTGGTCAAGGCGTCCTGCGTCTTCTGCGCGTCCTTCAGCAAATCGGCGTAGGTGAATGCCTTGGGCCCCTGCGGTGCCTTCGGGGTCTTAGGGGCGTCGTAGAAGCCCTTGGCCATCTCGCTCTGACGCCCCTGCGCGTTCTTCCGCGCCTGTGCGACAATCTCGTCCATGCCCTTCTGAGCATCGGCATAGGCCTTGCCGTAGGTCTTCTTCAGTAGATCGGGGTCGCCTTGACCGATGAGCGCCTTCCCCAACGTCGCCGGCTTGCCCATCTCGGCAAGATAGGCCCGCGTGCCCGCCAAGCCGGCATAGATGCCAGCCAGGGTCGCCCGCGTGCCGCTCGCTAGACGGTCAAGGAAGCTGTCCCAGGTCTTCGCCATCTCCTTAGTGTTGATGCCCATCGCATCGGCGGCGCTGCTGAGCGCGACTTGGAAAACGGCCTTGGTGGTGTCGCCGAAGGTGACGGTGACGGCGTTGAGCTTCTTAACCTCTTCCTTGGTGTAGCCCATTGCCGTGGTGTACTTCTTCAGGCCGCTATCGTCGTTCGCTTGCTTGTTGAGAGCCGCAACGCCTGCGGCCGCAAGACCGACCACGGCGACAAGGGGCAGGAATGGCGCCGCGAACGCCAGCACGGAAAGCGCCGCTGCCCTGAAAACGGTGCTGACGCTCGTCCCTGTGACAATCGCCTTCTCTTGCAGAATGTCGAACAGCTGCGGGCCCTGCTGGACTGCGATCAGGAAGGGCGACATGCCCATCGCGGCAGTGACGCCGATGTCCGCGAGTTGGCGCGAAGCGTTCAGGCCCTCTCGGGCCGTGAACTTGATTGCGGTGGTGGCCTTATCCGCTCCAACACCGACTTGGTTGAGGCTGTCCCGGTAGGCTAGCACGTGGGCGTTCGCATCACCCCCTAACGCCGGCTGAGCGCGCAAGTGGTTCTGGTACGCAAGCACGTGCGCATTCGCGTTTTGCTGGGCGGTAGCCATGCTCGCCAGATGCTGCGTGTACGCGACGACATGAGCGTCCGCCGCCGCCAGCGCCTGAGAGGACGCGGACGCCGCAGCTGCGGATGACGTCTGCGCCCCAGCCGCCGCCCTAGACCCTGCCACCAGCCCGGCCAAATGCTGGGTGTATGCGATGACGTGGCTGTCTGCGTTGTTGAATGAACGCGCCACATTATCGTTGGCGGCGGCGGTCGCCCTGTCCACAGACGCGATCTTCTCCAGCGTCCCGATGATGGTCGTAAGCTTGCTGTTCGCAGACTGGGCCTCGGCAACCAGCCTGGCGATCGAACCCGACGATCCGCCAAAACCTGCGCTGACTTTGCTGCTAGATGCTGCTGCTTTGGAAGCCGACGCCGAAAGTCGGTCGAGATCGTTCGCCGCCGTGACGACCGAACTGCTGTCGATGTTCAGGGCTAGGGCTGCTGCATCCAAGTGCTGTGACTCCCGTCGGACGGCTACCCAGCACTAATATATCAACGCGCCGCAAAAAACTGCATTAAAGTTGCTTACAACCGCAATTATGTGTCTTCATAAAAATCCGGGCGTCACTTCTACAGCCCTACGCAGCGCAAGTCGCCGGATGAAACCGGCAGAGCCCATGATCATTCCTGCCCCAAGAGCTTCGCCTTCTGCGCCTGAAACTCGGCGTCCGTCAGAATGCCATCTGCCTTGAGCTTGGCGAGCTTCGTCAGCTCGTCGGCGATCGGAGCGGTCGGGCCAGCGACAGGAACAGGGGCGCCGGAGGGGGCGGCCAAAGCCACAACGGCTTCCGTGATCGCCGGCCTAAACGCGCGCGCGGCGCTGACTTTCATCGGCTTGCCGTCGCGGGTGAGTTGAACCTCATACACCGGGGT
Organism: Sphingomonas sp. IC-56; assembly: GCF_021043375.1. Taxonomy (GTDB): domain Bacteria; phylum Pseudomonadota; class Alphaproteobacteria; order Sphingomonadales; family Sphingomonadaceae; genus Sphingomonas. The sequence goes on along the minus strand of NZ_JAJNDV010000010.1, from coordinate 11,571 downwards.
TTTTGCAGCTTTCGCTGTGGCGTCCAGATAGTCGCCCATGTCTTTAAAGCGCTTGCCTACAATCTGATTGACCACATCGCCAACCTGAAGCCCGGCGGTTGCCGCGGCTCCGCCTGGCTCGACCGATTTGATGCGAATACCCACATATTTGCCTAAAGAGGCATCCTCGGCCTGGATTCCCAACCATGCATGATTAGGGAATGACGTTCCAAGCGGGTACTTGCCGCCTGCCGCGAGCATGAACTGCATGATGCTGTTCTGGAACTCGGGACCTGAGAAGTCGGTGCGCTTCATCTGCCCGAACGCCATTTGAAGTTCCATCCAGCCGGACGCCTGAACACGGGAGATCCCGTTGATCTCGGCTACATTAAAGCGAAAGAATCGGCGGGGTGGCGTCGAGTAGCTGTTCCCCATCGTTAGCTGCCCCAGCAGGGATTGTCCAAAATTTAGAGGTGCCTCACACACGAGTTCGGTCGCGCTCGAGGAGATGACCGTCCAATGAGCATCAATGCACTTGCTGGTCAGCTTCCCAATGGCAGCCACAGGCTTATCGCTGAACAGCGTCTCTGCCATCCCGGTTGGAGTAACCGCGAAGTACTCATCCGCGAGAGCTGGCGAGGCCACACACAGGAAAATAGCGGCCAACAGACCCTTCAGTTTGAACATCGATCCCCCCGATTCTTCGTCATCCTTCTGAGTTAGCCTGAAAGAATAATCAACTGATGACTAGAAGCGACGAGTTCGCCGTTTATCACGGACTTCCGCTTGCAAGTCGCGCGCTCTTCTGTTTCTTCGCGCGTCCGCCGCACTGATTCGCGGCGATCTTGGGGGATGCAAAATGAAGAAGATGTTGCTCGGTGCAGCTGTTGCTGCGGCGACGTTCTGTGCCGCTCCTGCTTCGGCGCAGATCGGGCTGGAGGCAAATGGCGCCCGGTCCGAGGAGAAGTGGGGCGGTGAACTCGGCGTGGGCTATGCGGTGCATGTTGGTCCGATCAGCCTGCGAGGAGCTGCTGGCGGCTTCATTTACCAAGGGGACAGCGACCCTTATTATATGGACGACAATGGCGGGAGCCCGCGTTGCCGCAACGGCAACAATGGTCAGTATGCTGACGACGTCGAATGCGACGCAACCAAGATCAAGGCGTATGGCCGGGTCGAAGGCTTGTTCAATTCGCCGACCGGCTTTGCGATCGGTGTTGGTGCGCGCATCAGCGATGAAGTTCGCCCTTATGGCACGATGGCGTTCGCGCTCGCGCCTAAGCTGAAGCTAAAGGGCAATGCTGGGCCGCACTATTTTGCCGCCGGTGTGACGCTAGGGTTCTAAGGGTCCAGGCGCTGGCTGACGGCATCTGTGCCAAGGTCAGCGCCCGAGATCTGCGTTAGCTCCAGCGCACGCCAGCATCGTGAACGAACACTGGCGCGATCACTGCGTGCACTACACCCCATACCGCTTATTCCCGCCGCTGGTGATGCAGTAGCGGCCGCCGCGCGGGCCAATGCAGATGTTGCTCCCGGAGCACGGGCATTCGCCGCCGCTGTCGTACCCACGCGCCTTCCTGCTGCTGCGCGACTTCCGGGACTTCTTTGGCCTTGGTGTCGACCTGCCGACGAAGGAGGATGGTCGATCCGCCGAATACGAACCCGACGTGCCGCTGTAGCCCGAGAGACCTGTTCCTGCCGCTCCGCTCTCGGCGGTGGGCGAGGTGGGGCTGATCAACCCCTGTGCGCCCTTTCCAGGTGCGCCCGACAGGAAGCGGGATGCGACCCAGCAGTTTGAGTCGCCCACCTTGGCCCAGCCATCACGCTCCTCGGTGATCCGGACCGATGATTGGCTGGAGAAAGCCACGATTGGTGTGGAGGTGGATTTTGGAGCCGACCGACAATTGAGAGACCGTGCCGTGACATAGCGCGTGTTCGCGTCTGTCGCGGCGACAGCTTCCGGCGCGCTTGTTGCGGGTTTGTTGTTGCCGGCGCATTGGCCGAGAGCGATGAGCCCAAGAACTCCCGCGAATGCCCAGCCCAGTATGCCACCTGAGGACTTTGACTGCGCCGCCACTTGATTTCTCCCCTGCTGTAGGCAGCATGGAGATCGTTGCCGAGTCCAGCCTATTGGCGCGGGTCGACGGACAAGCCTCTGCGGATTGGAGACATGTCGATCCCCTGTTATGTCCTGGACGACGAGCGTCGGGTTCTGACGGTTGCAGGCATCAGCGACGGTATGGGGATAGCCCGCGGCGGGTCCATGGTTGCCGGTATGAATCGACTTGAGCTTTTTGCCTCACGCGACAGAGTAAAGCCTTTTGTTGCCAGTGACTTAACCGAGCGAATCCACGAGCCGATTGTCTTCATCACGCCGACCGGGGGCAAGGCCTATGGATATGATGCTGAGGTGATGGTGGACCTCTGCGAGGCGGTGCTCGCGGCTAGGCAGGCCGTCAATCGATCGCGAACCGGCCTTCCCTCAAGTCGCGTCGCATCTCCCGCAGCATGCGACGCATCTCAATCGCCTCCCGGCTGTAGCGGCCGTGCTTCAGCGCGTTTTGATTGCCGGGCACGCCGGGCGACGGTCCGCCGTGGAGCCGGCAGCGGCCGTTCGGCATGGCTGGAGATTGGCACGCCGAACCCTTCCGAGTCCGGGCTAGGCAGCGCCGCGCGGCCTTGAGCGCCGGCGGCTGTTTCGCTTGTTGCATGGGGTAGAACCTCGTTTTTTGCTTCCGCCCCCAGCGTCCCCGGGGCGTGGTGGTGGACATCGCCGACGATCGCCTGAGCGCCGGGATGCACGGTGACATGCTCAACGCGGACAGTCTGCTGACCCTTACCGCGCAGCCGGGCGAGCGCTTCGACCTGAGCGGTGAATGTCCGCTGCAGCTTGACTGCCAGATTACCGTAGAGCTGGAGGTGATCCGTACGATCGGTGCTCTTCGCCCGGCACAGCATGGCCATCGAAAGGGAATGGCAGCCAACCATCTGGGTTGCGAGGGCGCCCTCGAGCTCATCCTGGGGATTGATCGCCCCGAGCATTGCCAGCGCCGCATTCAGGCCGAACACGTTCGGCTCGCTGCCCGTCGCCGCGCCAGCCGTCGCCACCTCAAGCGAGTGCATCTGCTGGAGCATGAACGAGGTGGATGTGGTGCCTAGTGAAGAATGGAGCCATGCCGAGTGTCCGGCTTGGTCGGAGTGGGTCGGCCCCATCTCCGGCTTGCCGTCGTCGCCCTGGCCCAGAGCCAAAAACGGGCGCAGTGGTAGCTCGCTATGTTTTTCCTGCGCTTGCCGAATGGCAGCACTGGTCCGGGGTCCTGGTACCGGCTTCCCCGCCTTCGCGTCCTTCTTTGCCTTTGGCTTTGTCATGTTGATACTCCTTGAAGCCGCCGAGCGGCTGAGTCGTCTTTGCTGGTGATGTCGAGGCTCTCAGCCTGCTCCACTTGATTGCCTGCGCCGCGCTCCGCTCCGCTCCACCCCTCCACCCCTAAGGGGGTGGTGGTGGAGCAGATCTGGCCGCCGGACTGCTCCACCTTGCTCCGCTCCACCTGTAATGAGTGGAGCATCATTGATCCGCCCACTCGCCCACCTGCACGAACTTCACAGGCTTGCGGCGCTCATCCTTGCCGTCGACCACGATCAGTGCGCCATTATCGATCCAGGTGCGGATGATCTGGCGGAGGCGAGCCTTGCCGGGCTTGCTGTCGGCGTCGATCCCGAGCACATCCCCTACAGGTTGGCCCACCCAGTCGGTCGCCTGCTGGTTCTCGCGATAGCTGCCGGCTGAAATTGCGCGTTGAGCCCGGAGGAGATGATCCGCGCTGATGCCATCGAAAGCGTCCGGCGGGCTCCAGCAGGTGACGACGCCGATGTTGTCGCCATGCGCCCCTTCTCCGTTGCCGAGATCCTGGGATGCCATGCGGAACCACGTTGCTTTCTCGGCTGGAGCACGGTTGTGCTTGTCATCCTGGACGGTGAACAGGCGGCGGCGTTCGTCGTCGTTCTCAATCCCGAACTTGGTTGCTTCAGCCTCGTCCATCCGGTTCAGCACTAGGGTTGAGCGGGCCGCAGCGACGAGCGATGAGGCGCCGCGGGATGCTTCTGCAGTTACCTTCACGCCGTTCAGCTTCTTGCTGTGATGGACCAGCACGATCGAGCAGCCCGAGCGCTTGGCAAGCTTCGCCCATTCCTTCACCACGTCATCGATCAAGCCGTTGTCGTTCTCGCTGACGCGGTGGCTGGACACGAACGGGTCGACGATCAGAACATCGACCGCCTGATTACGAAGCTCAGCCTCCAAGGCATGGATCACGGGTCGCTGAATGGCGCCGCCTTCCGCTCCCTCGATGGCGACGCAGAGCTCGTTGCCTTCGAGCGCGCTGTCGATGAACAGCCGGTCGCCGCAATCCATCTGGTCGATGCGATGATGGATCGCAGCCGCTTGGATCTGGCGTGCCAGCTCGTCACCGTCGTCTTCGAGGTTCCAGTACCAGGCCCGCTGTGGTCCACCCCATACCTGCTTGCCCAACAGCGAGCGACCGGTTGCAAGCGCAAGCACCGTGGACGCCATGAACGACGACTTGCCCACGCCACCCGGTGCGACGACTGCGGTCACTGTGCCGCGCAGCAACCACCGGCCATAGACCCACGGGCGCACTGGGATGGCGCGTGGATCTCGCCAGACGAAGGGCGTGGCGTGGATCTCCGCCACAACCGGCTTCGGACCGGGAACGATGTTCGCGTTGGCGACCCGCTCGCGGAATGGTGCGGCGGTCATGCTACACCGCCGTTCTGGAGTTCCTCGTTGAAGTCCTTGAAGGGCGCTGTCGGGAAGATGACGCGGACTTCACGACCGCCGCGGGTGAACGCGTCCGCGGCTTTCGTCGATGCGAGGCGCCCAGCCTCATCGCTGTCCGAGCCAATCACCACCGATCGAACATCGTCCGGGAGAACCATGCCGTCCAACATGCTGCTTCCTGCAGCTGCCCAGGCAGACGCCGCCCCGAGTTGCATCAAGGACAGAGCGTCTTCGACGCCCTCGCATACAGCAAGATCCCGCGACAGAGTGTGGCCCAGGCGCACGGCGCCGCCGCGGATATGCCCCAGGCTGAACTTCACCTTCCGATCACTGGATGCTGCCTTGCGCCCATCCTCGGTGAGGTAGATGCGCTGCACGCCCATAGGACGACCGTCGTAAGCGAGAACCAGTGCGACCAACGCCGGCAACTTCCCTGGCCCGTTCGCCTCAAGCACACCGCTGTCCTTCGGAGGCGCAAGACGAGCGAACCGCAGGGTTGGCGGCAAGGGAAAGGTGATGGCGCGGTTGCGCAGGTAGAGCTCGCCCGGGGTGTCAGCGACCGGTACCGCCGACTGCCAGACGCTACGAGCATAGTCCGTGCTGCCCCCCGGCTTAGGTGGGAGTGCGGGCGCTTCGATCAGCGGCAGCGAGTTGCCGTACAGCCGCTCCGCAGCCTCACGCATGCCGACGCCGTAATGCCGCTGCACGAAGTCTAGAACGTCACCCGTGGCTCCGCACCCGAAGCAGTGCCAGCGTGCACCATCCGCGAAGACATAGAAGGAGGGCGAGCGGTCCGCATGAAATGGGCAGCAGCCGCGAAGCTCGCCCTGCGCCGGGCGCAGCTTCATCACCGCACCCGCTACTCGCGCGACGGGCCAGTCCTGCCGCACCTGCTCAATGTTGAGGCGTCCGGTCATGCAGCACCATCCCAGGGATCGAGTCCCATGATCTGATCGAGGGTCGGCCGCGCCTGTGAGCGGACGATCCTGCGAAAGCGCCGTGCGCGTTCCTGCGGCATGAGGCGGCGAGGGCGGCGATTCAGCGGCTGAACCAGCACCGGAATTCCGGTGAGCACCGAACGATCCAGTGCGTCCGCAAGGGCGCCATTGAAGCTCAAGACGCCGCCCGGCATGCCTTCGAGCGAGTTGCGCGGTACTGGCCACCCTTGCCGGACGACATGCCATTGATCGGGGTTCAACTGCTCGACGATGAGCGCGCGCTTCAAGGTAGATCCGGCGCTGCCCACCGGTGCGCAAATAGGAGCGGCGATCATTGTGCGTCCTCCCGCTGCGGTGGTTGGTTTGAGGCTGCGATCCAGACGATCGCCCGCTTGCCGTTTGTGTTCAGGCGACGTGCGCCGCTGTCGCGGATAAGCCCACGCTCGCGCAGTTCGCTTGTCCTGGGCTGGATAGAATCCCGGTGTATGCGAACCGCCGCCGCCAACTCGTTTGTGGTCAGGCCACGCGCGCCTGCGGCACGGATCGCACGGAGAGCGATGCGCTGCAGATGGCCGACGGAGATTTCGATGTCCCTCGCTGCCGCAATGGATGTGTCGATGCCGCGGTGGCCGGGCCCGCTTGGGTACTCAAGCATCGTCGCCCCCATCATGAAGCGGGGGCAAGCCGTGCCGCGCGAGCAGGATGGTCAGCCAGTTCGACTGCTTCTCAGTCAGCGGATTGGCATCGAAAGAGATGCCGCCGAGGAACTGCCCTTCCTTCGGGCGGAGAGCGGCTCCGGAGGTAAGCAGGGCCATCGCGGCGTCGCGATGCGAGGCGAAGGCCTGGAGGAGGTTCTCAGCCATGAGACGCCTCCCAGCAAAGGTCGGCGACTACTCGCGCTCGACAATCAGTTAGGCCGAAATCGCGCACCAGCCGTTGCGCTCGATGCTCGATCAGATTATCTTCGTGTCTGCCGTTGATTACGAAGATTGTGGAGGCCTGCACCGTTGGCGCGGTGCGGGCCTTTCGCGTCTTAGCGGGCGACGCTGCCCGGGCGAGTGACGACATGGTCGATCACGCTGCCTCGCCGAGAAGGGCGCGCCTGGCGCTCGCTTCCGTGATCAGGCGCTTGCGCCCGACCTTGACGGTTTCGAGCTCCTTCGCGTTGATCATCTCGTACGTCTTGGTCCTGCCGATCCCGTAGATCTCGCAGAACCGATTGATGGGGTGCAGCACAGGTTGCATTCGGTCGCCTCCGTTTTGCTGGCGAACACCAGCGGGCGACTACGGAGTGACTGATCCAGTTTTTGGGGTCGCTTGATCAAATGAGATCAATTTTTGATCAGAGCGGGTTGCCCCTGATGTCGTACATCAAGTCGAAAGTTCGCCTGATTGCGTGCTCGATGCTCTTTTCTGCCCGAGTATGATCAATTGGTGCGACTGCACGTAAAGCCTCGGATAGCTTCTTCCCCGAACGCACCAGTTCCGCCGCTGCGTGTGCATATTCCTCGTCGCGCCGATTTGCGGCACTGGCGTTCGGCGGTAGTCGTCCTCTCGATGATCCGACAGGAGCGCTATGGCCTGGTGCGCGAACAGCAGCATCGGCGTGCGGCACGGGGGAGCTTCGGGGGCTCTCCGCGCAATGATCAGCATGATCTCTTATTGGCCAACCGGCCACCGCTACTCGACGGAGGACATCCTCTTTCGAAACACGGATCCCAGCAAAGGTGACCCTGGTGGATATTCCATTCTCGTCCTGGCAGAGAAAAGACACCTCCGCTGACGTATAGAACTTACTCACGTTCTCCGGAGCGGAGCGAGCCAAACTCCAATCGTGTGTGCTGATCAGGTAATCTTCGTCCTCCGGCCCGGAGGGGCGAAGATCCGGCGCGTGGATCACAACTTCAACTGCCATTGATGAGACCCGGCCGTCGGTCACCCAGTCGAGAAGCTGCATCTGCGGCTTTCCGTTCGCGATGGCTTGCGGTCCGTAGTGCGAGGCGACAAGCAATCCCGCCTCGAGCGGAGTGATCCAGGTCGTGTCAATCATGACGGCCGCCGCAAACATAGGAACCCCAAGCGTCCAACAGCTTCCGCCGCATTTCTATGAAGTTCGTACGCTTGTAAGCGCGGACCACCTTGTCCGGCACGATGTGCGCAAGGGCTGCCTCAGCGACGGGATCTGGTATCTCGGGCATCTTTTCCGCCGCCCAGTCACGAAACGAGCTGCGAAAGCCGTGGGCGTCATACGGTAGCTTCGCCGTTCGGAGCACCTTGTTCATCGTCATGTCCGACAGCATCGAACGGCGCTGCCCGGTGAAAATCAGATCGTCTGGCTCCGGCTGACGTTCGCCCTTCCAGCGCCGCAGCAGTTCGATCGCGGCGTTGCTTAGCGTCACAGTGTGAGGCGGCGCATCCGCGCCCTTCATCAGTGCAGCTGGGCGATTCCAGTCGCCACCATCAAGGTCGATTTGGCTCCATCGAGCTCCACGCACCTCGCCGGGCCGTGCAGCGGTGTAGATCAGGAACAGCAGAGCCTGGCGTCCGCTGGTTGGAAACTCGGCGGCGATCTTCGCAACGAATGCGGGGACGTCCGCATACGGCATAGCCTCGTAGTTGCCGCCCTTCGGCTGCCGCGGAAGGCCGACCGTCACAGAGCGGCCCGGAGCTTCAGTCGCCCGCCAGCCCTTGCTGTGCGCGAAGTTGAGGACTGTCCCAATCCGCTGGCGGACCTTGCGCGCCATGTCGGGTTTCGCCGTCCAGATCTTCGCTAGCGCTTCCGTAATGTCGCCTGCCGTGATCCCGTCGACCCGCTTATCGCCCAAAGAGCCAAACGCATGATTCTCCAGAGAGGAGATGAAGGTCTTCGCACCCTTCTCGGCCCAGCCGTCCTTCAGCGCCTCGTGCGCGGCCTGCGCGGCCTTCCGGAAGGTCGGAACAGCACGACGCTCCCGATCGCGCTCAGCCAAGGGATCTAATCCCGCTTTCGCAGCGCGCCGCAATATGCCTGCTTTCTCGCGAGCCTCACTCAGGGTGAGCACCTTCCGTTGCAGTATGGGAATGGAGATCGGCGGCTCTTCAGCCTTGCCGTTGGGGCGCGTGGAGGTGTCGGCCGTTCCTAATCCAACGTCCCGGCGAACGCCTTCAACCTGAACCCGCAACACCCACGACTTCGCTCCTGTCGGCTTCACAAGCAGGTAGAGGCCACCTCCATCTGCATGGCGTCCCGGCTTCGCATTCTTGATCGCTACGGCAGATAGCTTTGCCACACCGCTCCCCTAATCGTTCCCTCACTTTGGCGCGACTGGTGGCGAACGTCAACGAACAATAGCGGAACAGGCGGGCTCCAGGTGCTCTCTGCTCCCTAAGTGGGGCGGCAAAGTGCGAACAGCGGCGAACAGCTAGTTAGAAGCTCTCTCGGGGCACCACCTTAGGCAGTTGATCTGAAACCGAATTTCCGATGATCTTGGTTGGCATGCCGGGACGCGAGCGGCCCGGTTTGAAGTTCGGTTTGAAAAATCAGCCCGTTTCGAGCTTTCGGAGGGCCGCTTCGGCGAGTCTGGGATCCCGGTTCAGGTAGTGGGCGTCCAGAATCTCGCTGATGTCTCGCAGAGAGTGGCCGGTGAAGGTCGCGATCTCGGGCGGGGTGGCGCCGGCTAGGGCCAGGCGCGTTACCGCCGTGCCCCGGAGATCGTGGAAGGTCAGGCCGGTGATGCCTGCTTTTCGGCAGGCCTTGCCCCAAGAGGTGCGGAAGCCGTCGCCCGTCCAGGGGGTGCCGCGCTCTGTCAGCAGGACCGTCTGCGACTTGGGCCGTTCGCCTGGCTTCAGCGTGTCGAGTTTCTCCTTGAGGGGAGCGCCGACAGGTAGAACGATGCGCTTGCCAGTGTTGCCGGTCTTCTTCCTGATCGACTTTCGCTGGATCAGGCGGATATGGGTGCCGTCGTAATCGCCCCAGCGGAGCGCGAGCAGGTCTCCCTGGCGCTGGCCTGTCCACAGAGCGAGGGTGAGCGCGAGGTGAAGGTGCGGCGGGGCCTTGTTGTAGAAGGCCTCTTCGTCGACCGTAGTCCAGATCCGCTCCGATCGGCCGCCGCGGTAGACGCGACCCGCGTTGGTGCAGGGGTTGGTCGACGCGAGCCCGCGGTCGAGGGACCAGGAGAGCACGCGTTTCAGAACGGCGAAGGTATAGTCCGCTTGGCGCCGCGACTTGATCGCGAGGCGATCGCGCCAGGCCATGAACTCGCCGCGCGTGCGGCGATCTTCGAGCGCCGCCGCTGGGAAGTCGCCGTATTCCGCATCAATGATGCGCAGGTGTCGGCGGTAGTCTGCACGGGTGCTGTCCGCGAGGTCGGTGAAATCGTGCGAGTCTTGAAAGGCGTCGAGCAGCGCGCGCAGGTTGTTGCCTGCCTTGCGCTTCTCCGCTTCTATCGCCGCGCTGTAGCTGGCGAGGAACTCGGGTGAGCCGGGGCTACCCTCAAGGCGAGGGCCGCCGCGCCAGGCATAGTAGTAGGTGACCTTGGTTCCGTCGGCGAGCTTCTTCGAGGCCTTGTTCAGGCCCTTCAACTTAATGCGCATTGCGAGACGCCTGCCATGCGTCGAACGGGTTCTCGGGTGCCGAAGCCCCAGGCCGGTCGTGGATCAGGACGATGCGTCCGTCGGGGTCGATCTCGCTGCGCGCAATCGTGCAGCCGGCTTTCGCCGCCGCCTTCAGGGCGCGTGTCAGGTGTTCCGGTCGGAAGTGCGCGCGACTAGCCATAGTAGGTGAGTTCCATTGGACCAGCCGCTGATTCAGAACATGGGCGGCGGGCGGCGCGGGATTGGGTGGAGATCGGCGGTGAGGCAGGTGAACGCCGACCCGTCATCGAAGCGGACGCCCGCGAACTGCTTGCGCGGGGAGAGCGCGTCACCATGTTGGCCGCGCCGCTGACCGATGCCGAGGTAGATGACGCGGTCGCCATGAGCGATGCCGGTGCGCCCGGCGCGCGTTGAGGCGTGGGGCACATCACCGGCTTTCGCGCCGTGAGGCCGGTTGGCCGCGGCCGCAGGCGCAGGGTTCCTCGCCATAGAGGGCATCGAAGCGCGGCTTGTTGCGGATGCGCCAGGCGCGGGCCCAGGCGAGGCCCTGCGCGCGCTGGATGGCACGGGTGTCTACGCGTGCGATTTCGGCTTCGACACGCTGTTGAACGCGGAGGTGCGTGGCCTGCGTCATCAGCGCCGCTCCTTTGCGCCGCTCAGCATCATGGCGAGCAGGAAGGGGAAGGCGAGGATCGCGCCAATGAGTAGCAACAAGGCTGCTAATGCTTTGCGTTTGCGGTGCGTAGCGACTTGAGCGGTCATGACGTGGCTCCGATCAGCAGGTGGAAAAGGGCGCGGCCGGGGATCAGCGCGAAGGCTGCGAGGCCCGTGAGGACGGCGAGGCGATCGAGCGGGCGCGCGGCGGGCGCGCAGTCCTCGCAAACGCAGGCATCTTGCTGGCTGCAGCCGCAGCTGCGGCAGATGCGCGGGTGGCGCTCCGCCGGTTCGTCGGCGAGCTGCCAGTAGACGGCAGGATCGAGCGGGAAGGCGCGGGCGAGATCGCCGATGGTGGAGCGAAACAGCGCTTTGCGGCCTGGCGTCTCCAGTCGCTGGATCAGCGACATGGCGCGATCGAGATTGTTGTTGGTCGGCGCGAGGCGCGCCGCGGCTTCGCGGACGCTGAGGCCGGCGCTCTCGCGGCGCAGCCGAAGATAGGCCGAGGGCGCGAGCGCGTCGGTTTCCAGCGTTTCTTCGTAGAAGGGGAAGTGCAGCATGGGAGCGATCCTTTCGGGCAAAGGAAGGGCATTCCCGGCAGCAGGGGTGCCGGGGCGGGGGAGCGAAGAG